>NZ_CADFEB010000042.1 GCF_902833085.1 Burkholderia ubonensis | reverse complement strand
CAGAATCGTCATTTCTTTCCGCTCCCCTTACAGCACCTTGGCTTCGGTCTTCAGCTTCTCGACCAGCGTCTTCACGTCCGGCACCTTCACGCCGGCCGCGCGCTTCGGCGGCTCGACCACCTTCAGCGTCTTCAGGCGCGGCGCGACGTCGACACCGAGGTCTTCCGGCTTCACCGTTTCCAGCGGCTTCTTCTTCGCCTTCATGATGTTCGGCAGCGTCACGTAGCGCGGCTCGTTCAGGCGCAGGTCGGTCGTGACCACGGCCGGCAGCGTCAGCGACAGCGTTTCCGCGCCGCCGTCGACTTC
>NZ_CADFEB010000041.1 GCF_902833085.1 Burkholderia ubonensis | reverse complement strand
GCTGCGGCGCCCTGCGCCTGCGCAAGCTGGGCCGCAACGGTCTTCACGGTCGCGCCCGGACGCACCTTGTCGATGCCCTGCACGATCACCCGGTCGCCCGCCTGCAGGCCGCCTTCGACGACCCAGTTCTGCCCCTGCATGCCCGTCGTCGTCAGCGGACGCGGCGCGACCTTGTTGTCCGCGCCCACCACCAGCGCGACCGCCTGCCCCTTCTGGTCATGCGTGACGCCGATCTGCGGCACCAGGAACGCGTTCTCGTTCACGCCTTCCTCGATGCGCGCGCGCACGAACATCCCCGGCAGCAGCAC
>NZ_CADFEB010000040.1 GCF_902833085.1 Burkholderia ubonensis | reverse complement strand
TGAGCGACGAATGGGCGCAGACGAGCGCGAACCACATGGGCCGTCAGCAGGCGATCTGCGACGCGCTCGCGCAAACGGCAACCGATATCGGCGCACAGACCACGACGTTCGAACAGCACTCGGCATCGCTGCTGCATACGATGCGCGAGTCGCACGCGAATCTGCAAACCGAACTGGCGTCGCGCGACGAACGGCGTCTCGCGGCATGGAGTGCTTCGCTTGCAGAGATGGCGGCGAAGTTGAGCGACGAATGGGCGCAGACGAGCGCGAACCACATGGGCCGTCAGCAGGCGATCTGCGACGCGCTCGCGCAAACGGCAACCGATATCG
>NZ_CADFEB010000039.1 GCF_902833085.1 Burkholderia ubonensis | reverse complement strand
GCTGACGCTCGACCTGACCGGCACGACCCAGTACGGCGGCAAGGACGGCGTGAACAACCTCGCGCAGGACGGCTTCGCGAGCGGCACGCTGACGACCTTCACGATCGGCGCGGACGGCAAGCTGACCGGCAACTACTCGAACGGCCAGACGCAGACGCTCGGCCTGATCGCGCTCGCGAACTTCAACAACCCGAACGGCCTCACGAACCTCGGCGGCAACCAGTACGCCGAGAGCTCCGCGTCGGGCGTGCCGCAGATTTCCGCGCCGGGCAGCACGAACCACGGCGTGCTGCAGGGCAGCGCGCTGGAAAACTCGAACGTCGACCTGACGG
>NZ_CADFEB010000038.1 GCF_902833085.1 Burkholderia ubonensis | reverse complement strand
GTCGTCTCGTCCGGACGCCCGACCACGGCCGCCTCCGCGACGAGCTCGTGCGCGACCAGCGCCGACTCGATCTCCATCGTGCCGAGCCGGTGGCCCGACACGTTCAGCACGTCGTCGATCCGGCCCATGATCGTGAAGTAGCCGGTGCCCTTGTCGCGCACGGTGCCGTCACCGGCAAGATAGAGCCGGCCGCCGAGCTCGTCGGGGTAGTAGCTTTTCTTGAAACGCTCCGGGTCGCCCCAGATCGTGCGGATCATCGACGGCCACGGGCGCTTGACGACCAGAATCCCGCCCTGCCCGTTCGGCACGTCCTGCCCCGTCTCGTCGACGACGGC
>NZ_CADFEB010000037.1 GCF_902833085.1 Burkholderia ubonensis | reverse complement strand
TTCACGGCGTCGCAGCCGCCCATCGCGAGCGCTTCGTCGGCGATGCTCTTGAGCGGCAGCGTCTTGCCGCCGCGCAGCTGCTCGTCGGCGGTGACGAGCGCGCTCGCGCCGACGTCGACGAGCCGTTCGTTGAGCGACTTCGCGGAGAAGCCACCGAACACGACCGAGTGCGTCGCGCCGATGCGCGCGCAGGCCTGCATCGCGACGATCGCCTCGACCGACATCGGCATGTAGATGACGACGCGGTCGCCGCGGCCGATGCCGCGCTGCTTCAGCGCGTTCGCGAAGCGCGACACGCGCGCGAGCAGGTCGGCATAGGTGACGCGGGTGACGGCGCCGTCGTCGGCTTCGAAGATCACCGCGACGCGC
>NZ_CADFEB010000036.1 GCF_902833085.1 Burkholderia ubonensis | reverse complement strand
GCTCGAAAGCCGCTTCTTCATCGACCACTTCACGCACAACTTCGATCCGAACGATATCCGCAACGGCGTGATTTATCAGCAGGTGGTTCATGGCTGCATCATCGATGCCAGCGGCCGGCGCCATGCTCGAACCTTTTTCAACGAGTGCCTGGGCAAGGATCCGATGTTGCCCGACAATCCGATTCTCCGGGCATTGATTTTCAATCACCAGAAACTCGCGACGACCTGGTCGCAGTCGCAGACCGACAAGAACACCAGCCCTAACGTGCCGTGGCGGGATATCAGTGCTCGAATGCTCGATGCCGTCAAAGATACGTTTGTCAAGATACGCATGGGCGAAAACCTTCAAGGTCCGTTCACGAATATCAGCAAATATTTGTTTCAG
>NZ_CADFEB010000035.1 GCF_902833085.1 Burkholderia ubonensis | reverse complement strand
CGCGGTACTTCGCGGATTACGCGGAACATTGGCAAACCTTCATGAACGGCATCGCGTGCGAGCCGGCGCGAACGCTGCCGGCGGCCATCGCGCAGTTGAAGCTGATCGCCGATTCCCGGCAGTCGCCCGTGATCGCACTGATGAAATCGGTCGAATACCAGGGCGGGGCCGGCGCAGTGCGAACCTCGCTGTCCGACACGCTGGTGACCAAAGCGCAGAGCATGCTCGCCAGCAAGGACGACGCGCCGCAAGCGGCAAGCCCCGATCCGGCCGGGCCGTTGGGGGCATCGTTCGGGCCGGTGCTGCGCCTGGTTGCGTCCGGCAATGCTGCCGCGGCCAGCGTCGCCAGTGATCTGAGCCTGCAGCGCTTCACCGAGCGCATCACGATGCT
>NZ_CADFEB010000034.1 GCF_902833085.1 Burkholderia ubonensis | reverse complement strand
GCGGGCGCGGACGACACGACGATCGTGGACCTGCCCGCCGTGGCGGACGGCGCTTCGGTGGAGTTCGAATCCAATACGCTGTCGTTGAACATCAGCTTTCCGCAGCTGTACGTGTCGCGCACCTCGCGCGGCTACGTGGACCAGTCGCTGTGGGACGACGGCATTCCCGCGCTGTACAGCGACTATCAGGTGAGCTACAGCCGTAACGACAGCCACGGCCACAGCAACGAGTACTACTTCGTCGGTTTGCGCAACGGCTTCAATGCCGGCGGCTGGCGTTTCCGCAACGAATCGACGCTCACCGGCACCACGGGTGCGAAGAGCCGCTTCACCAGCAACCGTACCTATGTCGAGCGCGACATCCGGCGCCTGCGCAGCAAGGTGGCGGCCGGCGAGCTGTATACGTC
>NZ_CADFEB010000033.1 GCF_902833085.1 Burkholderia ubonensis | reverse complement strand
CGAGCGACGACAGCTGCGCGGCATCCGCAAGCGCCTCTTCCGTCACGCCCGGCCCGGGCATGAACGCCGACGCCTGGCGGTTGCCGAGCGTGATCGTGCCGGTCTTGTCGAGCAGCAGCACGTCGACGTCGCCGGCCGCTTCCACCGCGCGGCCCGAGGTCGCGATCACGTTCGCCTGCATCATCCGGCTCATGCCGGCCACGCCGATCGCGGACAGCAGGCCGCCGATCGTCGTCGGGATCAGGCACACGAGCAGCGCGACCAGCGCGGTGATCGTCACCACGTGCCCCGCCTTCATTGCTTCCACCGAGAACATCGAGAACGGCAGCAGCGTCGCGGTCGCGAGCAGCATCACGATCGTCAGCGCGACCAGCAGGATCGTCAGCGCGATCTCGTTCGGCGTCTTCT
>NZ_CADFEB010000032.1 GCF_902833085.1 Burkholderia ubonensis | reverse complement strand
ATGACGGACGTAGTGATCGTATCGGCCGCGCGGACCGCGGTCGGCAAATTCGGCGGCACGCTCGCGAAGATCGCGGCGCCGGAGCTGGGCGCGACGGTGATCCGCGCGGTGCTGGAGCGCGCCGGCGTGAAGCCGGAGCAGGTGAGCGAAGTGATCATGGGCCAGGTGCTGGCGGCCGGCTCGGGCCAGAACCCGGCGCGGCAGTCGCTGATCAAGGCCGGGCTGCCGAGCGCGGTGCCGGGGATGACGATCAACAAGGTATGCGGCTCGGGCCTGAAGGCGGTGATGCTGGCGGCGAACGCGATCGCGGCGGGCGACGCGGAGATCGTGGTCGCGGGCGGGCAGGAGAACATGAGCGCGGCGCCGCACGTGCTGCCGGGCTCGCGCGACGGGTTCCGGATGGGCGACG
>NZ_CADFEB010000031.1 GCF_902833085.1 Burkholderia ubonensis | reverse complement strand
CGCAGCCGCAGGCGCGCCGCTTCCAGCGCGGCCTCGATCGGCCCCATCTTCTCCGTTACCTGCAGCTCGCGCGCGAACTCGACGATCAGGATCGCGTTCTTCGCGGACAGGCCCACCGTGGTCAGCAGGCCGACCTGGAAGAACACGTCGTTCTCGAGGCCGCGCAGCGTCGCCGCGAGCAGCGCGCCGATCACGCCGAGCGGCACGACCATGATCACCGAGAACGGAATCGACCAGCTTTCATACAGCGCCGCGAGACACAGGAACACGACGAGGATCGAGATCGCATACAGGATCGGCGCCTGCGAGCCCGACTGGATTTCCTGGTACGACAGCCCCGTCCACGAGTAGCCGACGCCTTCCGGCAGCTTCTTCGCGAGCGCTTCCATCGCCGCCATCGCCTGGCCGGTCGACTTGCCCGG
>NZ_CADFEB010000030.1 GCF_902833085.1 Burkholderia ubonensis | reverse complement strand
TGCGCGGCGACCGCGTTGTCGTAGTCCTGCTTGCTGATCGCGTTCGCGCCCACCAGCACCTTGTAGCGCGCCACCAGTGCGTTCTGCGTCGCGAGGTTCGCCTGCGCCTTCGCGAGCGACGCCTTCGCGCTGTTCAGTTGCGCGAGGTACGGCGCCGGGTCGATCTTGTAGAGGCGCTGGCCGGCCTTGACGTCGGTGCCTTCGGTGAATTCACGGCGCAGCACGATGCCGTCGACCCGCGCGCGCACCTGCGCAACGAGGAACGCGTTGGTGCGGCCCGGCAGTTCGGTGAAGACCGGCACGGTTTCCGGCTGGACGGTGACGACGCCGACTTCCGGCGTTTGCGGCGGCGGTGCCGATTCTTTTTTCCCGCACGCGGCCAGGAAAACGGCGGCCGTCGCGACAGTGATTAAGCGGTATGGAACCCGTTCGACGCGCATGGAGCGACCTCT
>NZ_CADFEB010000029.1 GCF_902833085.1 Burkholderia ubonensis | reverse complement strand
CGACCACGACCAACAACCTCGGCAGCAGCACCGCTGCGGCGCTCGGCGGCGGCGCGGCGTACAACCCTGCGACGGGCGCGATCTCCGCGCCGTCGTACACGACGTACAACGCGAACGGCACGACGACGACGAACAACAGCGTCGGCTCGGCGATCGACAACATCAACGCGAACGGCATCAAGTACGTCCACGCGAATTCGACGGGCGCGGACAGCGTCGCGACGGGCGCCGACGCCGTTGCGATCGGCAAGGGCGCGACCGCCTCGACCAACGACTCGGTCGCGCTCGGCGCGAACTCGGCAACGGCCGTGGCCAATCCGACCGGCAGTGCGGCGGTCGGCTCGACCACGTTCGGCGCATTCGCCGGCAGCGCGCCCGTGGGGGTCGTGAGCGTCGGCACGCCGGGTGCGGAACGCCAGATCACCAACGTCGCAGCCGGTCAGGTCACGGCTGCCAG
>NZ_CADFEB010000028.1 GCF_902833085.1 Burkholderia ubonensis | reverse complement strand
ACCGTCTTGATAAGGCGGGGGTCGTTGGTTCGAATCCAACCAGACCCACCATTGTCTGACGTGGAAACCTGGGAAGTCTCTGTATGGGGGCATAGCTCAGCTGGGAGAGCACCTGCTTTGCAAGCAGGGGGTCGTCGGTTCGATCCCGTCTGCCTCCACCAATCTTCAATGACAAGCGTTCGACTTGATCGAACGTTTGTCATTGGCGATTGAGCCAGTCAGAGTGATATGAGTAACACCATATCGGCTGTCGTTCTTTAACAATCTGGAAGAAGTAAGTAATTTGGATAGCGGAAGCGTCTTGAGATGGACGTGGAAACTATCCGGGTTGTGATTGTATCGATGTATCTCAAGATGATTCGAACCGCAAGGTTGAACTCATACTTGGAATACGGCACAACGCGAGAACTCAACCTGTAACGAGACAGACTCGTTATAGGGTCAAGCGAACAAGTGCATGTGGTGGATGCCTTG
>NZ_CADFEB010000027.1 GCF_902833085.1 Burkholderia ubonensis | reverse complement strand
GGAACCGGGCAGACCTATCGCGCCGAGGCGCAGTTTGAACTGCTGCCGGCAAACGAGCCGTTCCGGCTCGCGCGAAGCGTGCGGAAACCGCGCCTGTCCGGCCCGGAGAAGGCCATCGTCGTCGGCCCGGCCGGACAGGAGGTCTGGACGGACCAATACGGCCGGGTCAAGGTGCAGTTCGGGTGGGATCGTCACGGCAAGCTGGACGAGCATTCCGGAATCTGGCTGCGCGTGCTGTCGCCGTGGCAGGGCATTGAGATGGGGGCGACGTTCCTCCCGCGCGTCGGTCATGAGGTCGCCGTGGAGCACTACTACGGCGACCCGGATTTGCCCGTGATCGTCGGCAGCGCCGTGAATGCGTTCCACCAACCGGCGCTGGACCTGCCGGACAACCAGGCGGTAACGGTGCTGCGCGGCCGGGAGTTTCAAGGCACGGCGTCCGGCCATCTGGCGATCGACGATACGCAGGGACAAATCCAGACGCAGAT
>NZ_CADFEB010000026.1 GCF_902833085.1 Burkholderia ubonensis | reverse complement strand
GCGGGGTCGAGGATTTCGGGCCGGTTGGTCGCGGCCATGATGATCACGCCGGAATTGGCCTGGAAGCCGTCCATCTCGACGAGCAGCTGGTTCAGCGTCTGCTCGCGCTCGTCGTTGCCCGACATCATGCCGACGCCGCGTACCTTGCCGAGCGCGTCGAGCTCGTCGACGAACACGATGCACGGCGCCTTCTGCTGCGCCTGCTCGAACAGGTCGCGCACGCGCGCCGCGCCGACGCCGACGAACATCTCGACGAACGCCGAGCCGCTGATCGAGAAGAACGGCACCGCCGCCTCGCCGGCAACCGCGCGCGCGAGCAGCGTCTTGCCGGTGCCGGGCGCGCCGACGATCAGCACGCCTTTCGGGATCTTGCCGCCGAGCCGCTGGTAGCGCTCCGGGTTGCGCAGGAACGCGACGAGCTGCTGCAGCTCGGCCTTCGCCTCGTCGATGCCCGCGATGTCGTCGAACGTGATGCCGGTCGCCTGCTGC
>NZ_CADFEB010000025.1 GCF_902833085.1 Burkholderia ubonensis | reverse complement strand
TCAGAACTGGTCTTCCGTCAACGCGAGCACGCCCTCGCCGCCCTTCGCGCCGACGATCGACGCTTCGAACCCGCCCGCCTGCACGAGAATGTGTTCCGCATAGAACTGCGCGATCGCGATCTTTGCGTCGTAGAACGCCGGATCGTTCGCGCGGTTCGCGTGCGCGGCCACCAGCGCGCGCGCCATCTGCCACCCGCACAGCACCACGCCCGCCAGCTTCAGGTACGGCACGCTGCCCGCGAACACCGCGTTCGGGTCCTGCTTCGTGTTCGCCACCACGTAATCGACCACCGCCGACAACGCCCGCGCCCCCTTCTCCAGCTGCGCCTTCATCGACGCCGCCGCCGCGCCGTCGAGCTTGGCGAGCGCCTCGACCGTCTGACCGATCTCGCCGAGCAGCGCCTTCGCCACCGCGCCGCCGTCGCGCACCGTCTTGCGGCCCACCAGGTCGTTCGCCTGGATCGCCGTCGTCCCTTCGTAGATCGCCAGGAT
>NZ_CADFEB010000024.1 GCF_902833085.1 Burkholderia ubonensis | reverse complement strand
TCCTGGCCGACGTGCTTGTGATACCACATCCACGCTTCCGGGTTGATCGGCTCGCCGACCGTGCCGATGATGCGCAGGCTCGACAGGTCGTAGCTCTTCGGATGGACCTTGTCGTCGGCGTCGGCCGCCTTGATCAGCGAACGGATCGCGGTCGGCGCGGTGTAGAACACGCTGACGTGGTGATCCGCGATCATCTTCCAGAAGCGGCCGGCGTCCGGATAGGTCGGCACGCCCTCGAACACGACCTGCGTCGCGCCGCACGCGAGCGGGCCGTACGTGATGTACGTGTGGCCGGTGATCCAGCCGATGTCGGCGGTGCACCAGAACACGTCTTCCGGCTTCCAGTCGAACGCCCATTTCATCGTCAGCGCGGCCCACAGCAGGTAGCCGCCGGTGCTGTGCTGCACGCCCTTGGGCTTGCCGGTCGAGCCCGACGTATACAGGATGAACAGCGGATGCTCGGCGCCGACCCATTCCGGCTCGCACGTATCGGCAACGCCTGCGGTCA
>NZ_CADFEB010000023.1 GCF_902833085.1 Burkholderia ubonensis | reverse complement strand
ATCAGCTTCATCCCGGCCTTGTGCACGAACAACGAAAACCGGTTCGCCACGCTCGCGAACAGCGACCGGCCGACCGCCAGACCCACATGCCGGCCGCTCGTCACGGCGACATCCTCGTTGCTCGCGATATGGGCGCTGCGTTCCGCCGCGACGCTGATTCCCGCCGCCGCCGACAGCACCATGTCGGCTTCCGCCAGCTCCGGAAAATCGTGTTCGCCGCCGGACGGCTTCCCTCGAATCGCATCGTTGCGCGCCTTGATGGCCTTCGCAACGTCGCTCTGGTCGGCGTCAAGCTGCTGTGCCTCATGCCGTTGCGCCAGTCCGGACAGGCTCTCCTGCAACTCGCGCGCTTGCGTGAGCCGGCCGACCGCCTCGCGCGCATCCTTCGCGTGGCCGGGGCCGCCGGCTCGGCCGTCCGTCGTGACGAGCAGGCCCCTCAACGCCCGCACCACGCCCCAAAAATCCGTGCGCAGCTCGAAGCCCTTGCCGCGCGCATCGGCGCGGCCTTTCTTCC
>NZ_CADFEB010000022.1 GCF_902833085.1 Burkholderia ubonensis | reverse complement strand
GGGGGCATAGCTCAGCTGGGAGAGCACCTGCTTTGCAAGCAGGGGGTCGTCGGTTCGATCCCGTCTGCCTCCACCAATCTTCAATGACAAGCGTTCGACTTGATCGAATTTTTGTCATTGGCGATTGAGCCAGTCAGAGTGATATGAGTAACACCATATCGGCTGTCGTTCTTTAACAATCTGGAAGAAGTAAGTAATTTGGATAGCGGAAGCGTCTTGAGATGGACGTGGAAACTATCCGGGTTGTGATTGTATCGATGTATCTCAAGATGATTCGAACTTCATGTTCGGCTCAATTTGGAATACGGCACAACGCGAGAACTCAACCTGTAACGAGACAGACTCGTTATAGGGTCAAGCGAACAAGTGCATGTGGTGGATGCCTTGGCGATCACAGGCGATGAAGGACGCGGTAGCCTGCGAAAAGCTACGGGGAGCTGGCAAACGAGCTTTGATCCGTAGATGTCCGAATGGGGAAACCCGGCCCTTTTGGGTCATCCTAGACTGAATACATAGGTCTAGTGAAGCGAACGCGGTGAACTGAAACATCTAAGTAACCGCAGGAAAAGAAATCAACCGAGATTCCCAAAGTAGTGGCGAGCGAAATGGGA
>NZ_CADFEB010000021.1 GCF_902833085.1 Burkholderia ubonensis | reverse complement strand
GCCCTTCTCGAGCACGCAGACGCCGATCTCGACGCCTTTTTCAGCGGCGAGCTGCTTGAGCCGGATCGCCGCGGACAGCCCGGCAGGGCCACCGCCGACGATCACGACGTCGTATTCCATCGATTCGCGCGGGCCGTATTGCGCGATCAGTTCATCTTTGGTCAAAGCTGAGTCTCCTCCTGACGCAGTTCCGGATCAGAACTGGTCTTCCGTCAACGCGAGCACGCCCTCGCCGCCCTTCGCGCCGACGATCGACGCTTCGAACCCGCCCGCCTGCACGAGAATGTGTTCCGCATAGAACTGCGCGATCGCGATCTTTGCGTCGTAGAACGCCGGATCGTTCGCGCGGTTCGCGTGCGCGGCCACCAGCGCGCGCGCCATCTGCCACCCGCACAGCACCACGCCCGCCAGCTTCAGGTACGGCACGCTGCCCGCGAACACCGCGTTCGGGTCCTGCTTCGTGTTCGCCACCACGTAATCGACCACCGCCGACAACGCCCGCGCCCCCTTCTCCAGCTGCGCCTTCATCGACGCCGCCGCCGCGCCGTCGAGCTTGGCGAGCGCCTCGACCGTCTGACCGATCTCGCCGAGCAGCGCCTTCGCCACCGCGCCGCCGTCGCGCACCGTCTTGCGGCCCACCAGGTCGTTCGCCTGGATCGCCGTCGTCCCTTCGTAGATCGCCAGGATTCGCGCGTCGCGGTAGTACTGCGCGGCGCCCGTCTCTTCGATAAAGCCCATCCCGCCGTGCACCTGCACGCCCAGGCTCGCGACGTCGTTCACCATCTCCGTGCTCCAGCCCTTCACGACCGGCACCAGGTACTCGTAGATCGCCTGATGGCGCGCCCGCGTCGCCTCGTCCGCATGGCGGTGCGCCACGTCGCTGTGCGCGGCCGCCACATAGGCCAGCGCCCGCGCGCCTTCCGTCAGCGCGCGCATCGTGCCGAGCATCCGGCGCACGTCCGGGTGCTGGATGATCGCCACCGACTGCTTCGCCGAGCCGTCCACCGGCCGGCTCTGCACGCGCTCCTTCGCGAACGCCGCCGCCTTCTGGTACGCGCGGTCCGCCACGCCGATCCCCTGCATCCCGACGCCGAAGCGCGCCGCGTTCATCATGATGAACATGTATTCGAGGCCGCGATTCTCCTCGCCGACCAGGTAGCCGATCGCGCCGCCGTGGTCGCCGTACTGCAGCACCGCGGTCGGGCTCGCCTTGATGCCGAGCTTGTGCTCGATCGACACGCAGTGCACGTCGTTGCGTGCGCCGAGGCTGCCGTCGTCGTTGACGAGGAACTTCGGCACGATGAACAGCGAAATCCCCTTCACGCCTTCCGGCGCATTCGGCGTGCGCGCCAGCACGAGATGGACGATGTTCCCGGCCATGTCGTGCTCGCCCCACGTGATGAAGATCTTGGTGCCGAACACCTTG
>NZ_CADFEB010000020.1 GCF_902833085.1 Burkholderia ubonensis | reverse complement strand
CTTCCCATCCCGAACAGGACCGTGAAACGACTCTACGCCGATGATAGTGCGGATTCCCGTGTGAAAGTAGGTAATCGTCAGGCTCCCCTTAGCCAAGAACCCCCGCCCAACAGGCGGGGGTTTTTGCATTTCCAGCGTCGGAAATGCGCCAGGCGCGCCGGTGCGCGAAAACATCAACCATCATTCTGCTCAGGCGCCCCAGGTTGCCGATGCACATCGGTGCTACGCATGGTCCTGGTCCACCATTGCACATGTGCCACTTCCGGCAACCGGCCGACCGCAAGGCTGACATTCATGGCAGCGTTCGCGGTGCGAGCAAAAGCGCGCGAACGTCGCGCCACGGCAAGAGCACGCCTTCGCCCCGGCAGTATCTCTCGGCCTCCGAATGCGCATTGAACGCGGCAAAGAGTCCTTCCTTCCTGGGCGAAAGCAGGAGCGACCACTTCCAATCCGCGATCTTCTTCGCGCCCTGGTTGCGGCATCGCGAGCCGTCACATTCAAAGCTTCGAAACGCTTCGTCAACGCATTCCTTGTCGTTGCGCTCGTCTGCAGCGCGTCTTAGCGCGAGCGACACGACATCGTTCCCTTTCGTGAAGTCGAAGGTTTCGGTTCCCGCCGCTGGAAAGCGAATCGTGCGAGTCCAGTCGAGGGGCTTGCCGGTGGCGAGATCGTAGGTCGTGGTATTCCAGCCGCTTGACGGGTGAGCTGCGCCTGGCCAATCCCAATAGCATGTCGCGTCGACCGTGAACAAGCGGGTATTGGCGAATGCCACCGTCGGTGTGCAGCTCGACTCGCCTTTCGGCCGGGCCATGAGTGCCAAGCCGACCGTTTCCCGAAACACCCGTTCGAGCTCGGCGTTGACGGTTCGCATTGCGTCCGCTGATGGTCCGCTCGTCAGCTGCGGAGCGGATGCGCCACTTCGCTTTTCGGTGATGAATCGCCAGGTGATCGCGCGATCGGCCGACGTTTCCTTGCGTGCGGAAATCTCCGTCGGCCCTTCCGCCCGCAAGCAATCGTAACCACGTTCGGTTGCCGACGATCCGTTAAAGTTCGCGTCGCAAGTGGCGCTCGTGCGCTCAAGCCGGATCGGCAGGGTGGCGACCGCCCCCGCGCTTTTCCGCCACGTCCCGGATGCCGATCCGGATGCGAACGAGAGGGACCAGACGCCGGTCGGCTCGGCGCAGGCGGTTGGTTCGTCACCGCCGCCGGAAAGGGGACACTCGACGAATTCCCCCGCGTTGACGGTCGGGACCAGCCCGATGTCGATGCCTTGCGAGCGATAGAAGTAACGGCCGATCGCCTGCTTGTCGTTCTGGTAGAAGCGTAGAACGATAGGCGACTTGCCGATCGTGCCGCGGTAGAGGCTTTCGTCCGGAGCGGCATGCGCGATGTCCGTGACGAGTGAGGCGGCGAACAGCAGCGCGCATGAGAGGCGCATGGAAGCTCCTGGTGTCAGGTTCGAGTCGAGTGCTCAGTGTTCCCTTGGTGTCGCAGACAGCGCATTGGGATCCGGCCCCTACACAGACTAACGTGGTGCAACGAAGGGCGCCAGCCGACGCTCAGTTGCAATGCTCGAGCATTGGGAATGAACGAATGAATGGGCAACCTTGGCATGCGCGGCCACGTCGATCGTAAGGGCGTCTCGGTGCGCAAAAGACGAGCTGATCGAGTTCGGCACGAAATTTGCGGTTTTTTGCGTTTACCCGCTTGGCTTTATCGCGCGAAGGTCGTATGATGGCGGTCTTCCGATTTTTCGGCGTGAACTCAGGTTCGCGACGGAACGGTCGGAGTCTGACGAAGATGCGTGCATCGGCGCGCCAGGTGTGACTTTCGTTGTTCGCGAGGGCGTGATTGCTTGGCGTGGCGTCGATTGGGGAGCTTGGGGCGTATCAGTCGGGTGCTGGTGAAGAGGGTGAAAATAATCTTCGCGGTGCGCTTGACAAAGGTTCGATGCACCCCCATAATCGTCAGTTCTCTACGGAGGGGTGCCCGAGTGGCTAAAGGGGGCAGACTGTAAATCTGTTGGCTTACGCCTACGTTGGTTCGAATCCAACCTCCTCCACCAAGACATCAACGCAGAGAGCGGTAGGGAATCGTTAGTGGCCCGTGCGGGTGTAGCTCAATGGTAGAGCAGAAGCCTTCCAAGCTTACGACGAGGGTTCGATTCCCTTCACCCGCTCCAGTCTGTGCAGTTGAAGCATGAAATCGCCCATGTGGCTCAGTGGTAGAGCACTCCCTTGGTAAGGGAGAGGTCGGCAGTTCGATCCTGCCCATGGGCACCAGCAGTATAGTCAGTGTCTGTTTGCGCGCGGCGCAACATGTGAAATTCCTTTCGGGAGTTGAAAATGGCCAAGGAAAAATTCGAGCGGACCAAGCCGCACGTGAACGTTGGTACGATTGGTCACGTTGACCACGGCAAGACGACGCTGACGGCGGCGATCACGACCGTGCT
>NZ_CADFEB010000019.1 GCF_902833085.1 Burkholderia ubonensis | reverse complement strand
GTAAGCGCAGTAATGCGTTCAGCTAACTGATACTAATTGCCCGTAAGGCTTGATCCTATAACAAGTCTGCCTTGTAGATCGGCGCCGTGCGAAAGCACTGGCCGCGATCCAAAGCGACATGTTGATTCTCGTGTGCGATACACACAACCTGATTACTGCTTCTTCCCAGATTGGTTCTGTTGGCCAAGCCAGCAGAACAACCCTCTTTGCCTGATGACCATAGCGAGTCGGTCCCACCCCTTCCCATCCCGAACAGGACCGTGAAACGACTCTACGCCGATGATAGTGCGGATTCCCGTGTGAAAGTAGGTAATCGTCAGGCTCCCCTTAGCCAAGAACCCCCGCCCGAAAGGCGGGGGTTTTTGCATTTCCGGCGTCGAAAATGCACAACGGCGCCCTCTAACCTCCAACCGTGCCACCCGGCCCGGAACGAATCGGCATGATTTGATACGATCAGGATGCCGCCGGGAACACGCAGGGCGGTGCTCCACAAATCGAAATGCGTACTCGACGAGAGGGTGTGGAATGAACATCGGCGATGCCTCGCGCGCATCCGGGGTCAGCACGAAAATGATCCGCTATTACGAGCAGGTCGGTCTTCTCATGCCGGCCAAGCGGAGCGACTCCGGTTATCGGATTTACGGCGCAGACGAAATCCATGTCCTGCGTTTCGTCCGTCAGGCCAGACACCTCGGCTTTCTCGTCGAAGATATCCGCAAGTTGCTGACGCTCTGGCAGGACCGATCCCGCGCCAGTGCCGAGGTGAAATCGATTGCGCTTGGACACGTCGCCGAACTCGACGAGCGCATCGCGGAATTGACCGACATGCGCAATACGCTGGTCGACCTGGCCGCGCACTGCACTGGCGACGATCGGCCGGAATGCCCGATTTTGGCGCGCCTTGCTGACCCCGTTCCCGAACCAGAATAGTGCATGGCCTCAAGGGGGCGGACAGGGGAGATGTTGCAATTCCAATAAAATCAATGGGTTGTGGAGCGTCGCCTGCATGTCATTCCAATTTGGAATGGCTGCCATGCATCCATTTCACTAGCATCTTGGTGCGGCATCGCTATAATCAGGGATAACCCTATACGGGAAACCCCTGAAGTCAGATTCGCCAGGGTTCCCCCTTCCTTGGAGAACATCATGATCGCCTACATCGTTGAAAAGCTGAGCACCTGGTTTGAATCCGCAGAGCGTGAGCGCCGTGAGGCCTATCTCGCGACGTCGTCGGACATCGTCCAGCTCGAGCATCGTATCCGCTCGCTGGAAACGAATGGCTACTCGCTGTAATCGGAGTCGCCATCAGGCGCCGGTGGCGCCGGACATAAAGCAAGCCCCGTATCGACGGGGCTTTGTTTTTTTGTGCGATGTATCTGGTGAAGCCGGCCGCATGGCGTTATGGTATGGGCCTGTTTTACAACCTGAAGGGCAAAATCATGCGCTTGCGTATCGCTGATGGGTACGGAGTATCACTTGCGCGCGTTGGTCTGGCCGGCGCGTTGTTCATTCACGCACTCGCCGGTTTTGCCGCGACGGCCTCGCAGCCGCTGATCCTCGACACACAACGCGGGATCCAGGACGGAAAGGGCGGACTCATCTTGCAGACCGCGCCGTTGTCGCGCGAGCCGATCGTCGAGCCCGCGAGAATGCGAACCCCGGCCGAGCAAGCGCCGAATTCGTCGATTCCGGTGTTCGTCGCACCGTACATCAACGTTCCGGGATGGAGTGCGCCGCCTGCCGGTCAACCACTCCCGTTGCCGCAACCCCAGCCGCGCCAGCCGTAGCCGATCGGCGCGTCGCTCAGTTGCCCCGGTGCTCGATCTCGCACCGGGCGCCGCCATCTTGCCCCAGCGTTTCGACGAGGTAGGGCAGCGTTTCCCTCATACTCGCGGCGAGGGTAAAAGGCGGATTCAGGATGAACATCCCGCTGCCATATAGCCCGAGCCCGTCCGCCGGCGGATTCGACACCGTCAGCGTCAGGTGCAGCCAGTTGTCCGGTTGCAACCGTTTCAGCTGCTCGGCGAAACGCTGGGATTCCGTGCGGGCGACCTGTGGATACCAGATCGCATAGCATCCTGTCGCGAATCGCTTCAGGCACTCCGTGACGCATGCCAGCGTGCGTGCGTAATCCTTCTTGTCCTCGTAGGACGGGTCGATCAGCACGAGCGCGCGGCGCGGCGCGGGCGGCAGCAGCGCCTTGATGCCCTCGAATCCGTCGCCCGGAAAGATCATCGCGCGCCGGCCGGCGTCACGAAAATTGTGGCGCAGCACGTCAATTTCGGTGCTGTGCATCTCGAACAGCCGCATCCGGTCCTGTTCGCGCATCAGCCGCCAGGCGAGATACGGCGAGCCAGGGTAGTAGCGCAATTCGCCGTCGTCGTTCAGTGCCCGTACTTCGTCCAGGTACTCGGCCAGTACTGGCGGCAGATTCTTGTCATTCCACAGGCGACCGATGCCGGTGTCGAATTCCGAGGTCTTGGCCGCATAGCCTTCGCGGAGCGAATACACGCCCGCGCCCGCGTGCGTATCGATATACCAGTACGATTTGTCTTTTTTGTTGAGATAGCGCAGCAGCTGGACGACGACGGCGTGCTTGAGCACGTCTGCGTGATTGCCTGCGTGAAAACCGTGACGATAACTGAGCATGGCGGGCTGCCTGGAACGGAAGTGAATCGATGAAAACCTGTTGATCGCGTGTGGCCGGCAAGGTGCGGCCGGCCAGGTCCGGCCGGCGAAGCGGGCGTCGATGCGGCCGCGTATTGTACGCGAGTGGCCGACGATCGCCGTTTATTCGTACGCGTTGCCGACCACATCCTCGATGCGCTGCAGGACGTCCGGCGTCAGCTTTGCCACGACGTCGAGCGCACGCATGTTGTCCGTGATCTGCTCGATCCGCGACGCGCCGGTGATGACCGAGCTCACGTGCGGATTGGCCAGCACCCATGCGATCGCCAGCTGGCCGACGCTGCAGCCGAGCTCCGCGGCGACACTGCCGAGCTTT
Source organism: Burkholderia ubonensis (assembly GCF_902833085.1). Classification (GTDB taxonomy): domain Bacteria; phylum Pseudomonadota; class Gammaproteobacteria; order Burkholderiales; family Burkholderiaceae; genus Burkholderia; species Burkholderia ubonensis. Next base: position 1,041 of record NZ_CADFEB010000019.1, on the reverse strand, counting down.
TCGACGATATCGTTTCGGGCCCGGTCGGTCAGCCTCTCGCGCAGCCAGTCGTAGCCCTGCACTTGCGCGCGGCTGCCGGGCGGCACACCGTGCCGATACTTGCCGGTCAGGAGGCCCGACGCCAGCGGGCTCCAGGTCGTGAGGCCGAGGCCGTAATCGTCGTAGAGGCGTGCATATTCCTGCTCGACCCGCGTGCGATGGAACAGGTTGTATTGCGGCTGCTCGACGATCGGCTTGCGCAGGTGATGCCGTTCGGCGATCTCGCACGCCGCGCGGATCTCGTCCGCGCTCCATTCGGACGTGCCCCAGTACAGCGCCTTGCCGCGCGCGATCATGTCGCTCATCGCCCAGACGGTTTCCTCGATCGGCGTCTGCGGGTCCGGACGGTGGCAGTAGACAAGGTCGACGTAGTCGAGCTGCAGTCGTTGCAGCGACCCGTCGATCGCGTTCAGCAGATATTTCCGGTTCAGCGTGTGGTACTGGTTCGGCGCCTCTGCGAGCCCCCAGAAGAACTTCGTCGATACGACAAAGCTGACGCGCGGCCAGCCGAGCGACTTGAGCGCGTGGCCCATAATTTCCTCGGATGCGCCCCCCGCATAGACCTCGGCGTTATCGAAGAAATTGACGCCGGCATCTCGTGCCGCCGCAAGGCACTCGCGCGCCGCGCGCTGGTCCACCTGGTTGCCGTACGTAACCCATGAGCCGAGCGAAAGCTCGCTGATCCGCAGCCCGGCGCGGCCGAGTCGTCGATAGTTCATGCGTGTCTCCTGCGTGCAGGACCGACCTTAAGCTTAGACGCTTTGGGCGCGAACGGCGGAAGCGGATCATGCACAATAGCGGCTTGCCCGCCGACGATCGCGCACCCGCGCGGCGGACCGGCGCTTTATTGACCCATGATCGAAGGAGACGTGCATGGCAGCGAATTTGAGCGGCAAGGTGGCGGTGGTGACGGGCGCCGCAAGCGGCATCGGCAAGGAAATCGCACTGGAGCTGGCGAAGGCGGGCGCGGCGGTGGCGATCGCCGACCTGAACCAGGACGGC
>NZ_CADFEB010000018.1 GCF_902833085.1 Burkholderia ubonensis | reverse complement strand
GGTCGTGATCGCCGCCGTCAGCGTCGTCTTGCCGTGGTCAACGTGACCAATCGTACCAACGTTCACGTGCGGCTTGGTCCGCTCGAATTTACCTTTTGCCATGATTCTCTTCTTTCAATGATTAATCGGTTGATAGCTGCAGATTTACTTCGACTTCGCGCTGATGATCGCTTCAGCAACGTTGCGCGGAGCTTCAGCGTAGTGCTTGAACTCCATCGTGTACGTTGCACGACCTTGCGTCAGCGAGCGCAGCGACGTCGAGTAACCGAACATTTCCGACAGCGGCACTTCGGCGCGCACGATCTTGCCGCCGCCAACCATGTCTTCCATGCCCTGGACGATACCGCGACGGCCCGACAGGTCGCCCATCACGTTGCCCATGTAGTCTTCCGGCGTTTCGACTTCGACGGCCATCATCGGCTCGAGGACGACCGGGTTCGCCTTGCGCATTGCTTCCTTGAACGCCATCGAACCGGCCATGCGGAACGCGTTTTCGTTCGAGTCAACGTCGTGGTACGAACCGAACGTCAGGTGAACCTTCACGTCGACGACCGGGAAGCCAGCCAGCACGCCCGACTTCAGCGTGTCCTGGATACCCTTGTCGACCGCCGGGATGTATTCACGCGGAATCACACCACCCTTGATCTCGTCGAAGAACTCGTAGCCCTTGCCTTGTTCGTTCGGCTCGAGCGTGATGACCGCGTGACCGTACTGGCCGCGACCACCCGACTGCTTGACGAACTTGCCGTCGACGTCCTTCGCCGTCGAGCGGATCGTTTCGCGGTACGCAACCTGCGGCTTGCCGACGGTTGCTTCCACGCCGAACTCACGCTTCATCCGGTCGACCAAAATTTCGAGGTGGAGCTCGCCCATGCCCGAAATGATGGTCTGGCCCGACTCTTCGTCGGTCTGCACGCGGAACGACGGATCTTCCTGTGCCAGACGGTTCAGCGCCAGACCCATCTTTTCCTGGTCAGCCTTGGTCTTCGGCTCGACAGCCTGCGAAATCACCGGCTCCGGGAACACCATGCGCTCGAGCACGATCGGGTTTGCCGGATCGCACAGCGTGTCGCCGGTGGTCGCTTCCTTCAGGCCGACCGCAGCAGCGATGTCGCCTGCACGGACTTCCTTGATTTCTTCACGCTGGTTCGCGTGCATCTGCAGAATACGGCCGAGGCGTTCCTTCTTGCCCTTGGTCGAGTTCAGCAGCGTGTCGCCCGAGTTGACGACGCCCGAGTACACGCGGAAGAAGATCAGCTGGCCGACGAACGGGTCGGTCATGATCTTGAACGCGAGCGACGAGAACTTCTCTTCGTCCGATGCCTTGCGCTCTGCTTCTTCGCCGTTTTCGAGTTCGCCCTTGACCGGCGGGATGTCGACCGGCGACGGCAGGAAGTCGATCACGGCGTCGAGCATACGCTGCACGCCCTTGTTCTTGAACGCGGTACCGCACAGCATCGGCTGGATTTCGCACGCGATCGTACGATCACGCAGCGCCTTGACGATGTCGGCTTCCGGCAGATCGCCTTCTTCCAGGTACTTGTTCATCAGGTCTTCGCTGGCTTCAGCAGCCACTTCGACCATCTTCTCGCGCCATTCCTTGCAGGTCTCTGCGAGCTCGGCCGGGATGTCGACGTAGTCGAACTTCGTGCCTTGCGACGCTTCGTCCCAAATGATCGCCTTCATCTTGATCAGATCGACGACGCCCTTGAAGTTTTCTTCCGCGCCGATCGGCACCACGACCGGAACCGGGTTCGCCTTCAGGCGCAGACGGAGCTGGTCGTAGACCTTGAAGAAGTTCGCGCCGGTACGGTCCATCTTGTTGACGAACGCGAGACGCGGCACCTTGTACTTGTTCGCCTGGCGCCACACCGTTTCCGACTGCGGCTGCACGCCGCCCACTGCGCAGTACACCATGCACGCGCCGTCGAGCACGCGCATCGAACGCTCGACTTCGATCGTGAAGTCGACGTGACCCGGGGTGTCGATGATGTTGATGCGGTGTTCCGGATAGTTGCCGCCCATGCCCTTCCAGAAGGCCGTGGTAGCAGCGGACGTGATCGTGATGCCACGCTCCTGCTCCTGCTCCATCCAGTCCATCGTTGCTGCACCGTCGTGAACTTCACCAATCTTGTGGTTCACGCCGGTGTAAAACAGAATGCGCTCGGTCGTCGTCGTCTTGCCGGCGTCGATGTGAGCGCTAATACCGATGTTGCGGTAGCGCTCGATGGGAGTCTTGCGAGCCACTTTGATCCTCTACTGGGTTGGCGTGATGCGACCCTGTCGCATCACGCCTCAACACAAACGGGCGAGGCGCTTGGAAAGCGCACCCGCCCGGAATTTTTTCCGCTAAAAGCCCAGCCTGGCGCTTAGAAACGGAAATGCGAGAATGCGCGGTTGGCTTCCGCCATGCGGTGAACCTCATCGCGCTTCTTCATCGCGCCGCCACGGCCTTCGGCCGCTTCGGACAGTTCGCCAGCAAGACGCAGAGCCATCGACTTCTCGCTGCGCTTCTTCGCAGCCTCACGCAGCCAGCGCATCGCCAATGCCATACGACGCGACGGGCGCACTTCGACCGGAACTTGATAGTTGGCACCACCAACGCGACGGCTCTTCACTTCGACCACCGGCTTCACGTTGTTGAGCGCAACCGTGAACACTTCCAGCGGGTCCTTGCCACCCTTGGTCTGGATCTGTTCGAATGCGCCATAAACGATGCGCTCTGCGACCGACTTCTTGCCGGACAGCATCAGCATGTTCATGAACTTGGCAACATCAACGTTACCGAACTTCGGATCCGGCAACACTTCCCGCTTGGGGACTTCGCGACGACGCGGCATGATTCTTCCTTTACTTGTTCAGTTGGAGCTGTATCCAGCCCCGCGGCCACCAACAAACCCGATCACATCTTCACGACTAACCAGCTTGGCCGGGTGACCACTTACTCGACAGCACCGGCAATCCGGCACTCCCGCCTTGACCGCCGTGCGGCGATCCTTGATCAAAAACTGCTTACTTGGCAGCCTTTGCACGCTTCGCGCCGTACTTCGAGCGCGCCTGCTTACGGTCCTTGACGCCCTGGGTATCCAGCGAGCCGCGAACCATGTGGTAACGCACACCCGGCAAGTCCTTCACACGGCCGCCGCGGATCAGCACAACCGAGTGTTCCTGCAGGTTGTGGCCTTCACCGCCGATGTACGAAATCACTTCGAAGCCGTTCGTCAGACGAACCTTGGCGACCTTACGGAGTGCCGAGTTCGGCTTCTTCGGCGTCGTCGTGTACACACGGGTGCACACGCCGCGACGCTGGGGGCAGTCCTGCAGGGCCGGGCTCTTGCTCTTCGTCGTTTCCGACTGACGGCCTTTGCGAACCAGTTGGTTGATGGTTGGCATTGTTTATTCCTGAAATTGAACAAAATCCGCACATCGATTTCGGGCAAAGCGAGAATCGAGGTGCGATTGACCTCCGGATCCGGAAAACGGGCACGAACTTTCGCACGCACCCCGTCCCACCAAGAACCGGAACCTAGCATCATATTCCGGAAATGCCAAGCAAGTCAACGGCTTGCGTGATTTTCCGGCTGCGCGGCCGGGGGCGGGAAACGATCCCGTCAGGCGGATTCGACGACGTCGATGATCTCGTCGCCGAAACGCTCGAGCTTGCGGATACCCATGCCCGGAATATGGCGCAGATCGTCGATCGTCTCCGGCGCGTTGCGCGCGATCTCGGCCAGGGTCGCATCGTGGAAGATCACGTAAGCCGGCACGCCGTCGGTCTTGGCCGTCTCCGCGCGCCACGCGCGCAGCGCCTCCCAGCGCGCGCGTTCGCGCGTGCTCATGCCGGTCGTCGGGTCGACGCGTGTACCGCTGCGGCTCGACGACTGGCGCGTGCGCTGCGGCTTCACGTAGCGCCGCAGCGTGACCTTTTCCTCGCCCTTGAGCACCGGCTTCGCGGCTTCGGTCAGCACCAGCGCACCGAAGCCGCCGTGGTCGACGGCCAGGTAGCCGTACGCGACGAGCTGCCGGAAGATCGCCCGCCATTCCGGCTCGGACAGCGACGCGCCGATCCCGAACGTGCTGAGCGTGTCGTGGCCGCGCTGCAGGATCTTCTCGTTGCGGCTGCCGCGCAGGATCTCGATCAGGTGGCTCGCGCCGAAGTTGAAGCCGCTCGCGCGCTGCGCGCGAAACGCGCACGACAGCGCCATCTGCGCCTCGCGCGTCGCGTCCCATGAATCAGGCGGCTCGATGCACGTATCGCAGTTACCGCACGGCTGGCTGGCTTCGCCGAAATAGTTCAGCAGGCGCACGCGGCGGCACGAGATCGTCTCGCACAGGCCGAGCAGCGCGTCGAGCTTCGACGTCTGCACGCGCTTGTGCGCGTCGTCCGCATCGGACTCGTCGATCATCTTGCGCTGCTGGACGACGTCGCCGAGGCCGTACGCCATCCAGGCATTCGCAGGCAGGCCGTCGCGGCCCGCGCGGCCGGTTTCCTGGTAATAGCCCTCGACGCTCTTCGGCAGGTCGAGGTGGGCGACGAAGCGCACGTCCGGCTTGTCGATGCCCATCCCGAACGCGATCGTCGCGCACATCACGATGCCCTCTTCGCGCTGGAACATCTCCTGGTGCTTCTGGCGCACCTCGAATTCCATCCCCGCGTGATACGGCAGCGCGCGCACGCCCTGCAACTTCAGCCATTCGGCCGTTTCCTCGACCTTGCGCCGCGACAGGCAGTACACGACGCCGGCGTCGGTCGTGCCGTCGGCGTTCGTATGCTCGGCGCGGATGAAGTCGAGCAGCTGCGCGCGCGCATTGTCCTTCTCGACGATCCGGTAGCGGATGTTCGGCCGGTCGAAGCTCGACACGAACACGCGCGCATCGTCGAGCGCGAGGCGATGGACGATCTCGTCGCGCGTGATCGCGTCGGCGGTGGCCGTCAGCGCGATGCGCGGCACCGTCGGAAAGCGCTCGTGCAGCACCGACAGCTGGATGTATTCGGGGCGGAAATCGTGCCCCCATTGCGACACGCAGTGCGCTTCGTCGATCGCGAACAGGCCGATCTTCGCGCGGTCGAGCAGGTCGAGGAAGCGCCCCGTCATCAGCCGCTCGGGCGCGACGTACAGCAGGTCGATGTCGCCTTCGCGCAGTGCGCGCTCGGTGGCGGCCGCCTCCGCGCCGGACAGCGTCGAGTTCAGGTAGGCCGCGCGCACGCCGACTTCCGAGAGCGCGGCGACCTGGTCCTGCATCAGCGCGATCAGCGGCGACACGACGATGCCCGCGCCCTGCCCGGCCTCGCGGCGCAGCAGCGCGGGAATCTGATAGCACAGCGACTTGCCGCCGCCCGTCGGCATCAGCACGAGGCAATCGCCACCGCCGGCGACGTGCTCGACGATCTCGCCCTGCTGGCCGCGAAACGCGGAATAACCAAAGACTTCGTCGAGAATTTCGAGGGCGCGGGACATGAATGAGAACGAGGACGGCAAACGATGACCCGGATTTTAACAACCCGCTCGCGGATCGCGCGGCGAATCGCGCAACGTTGGCCATCCGGACGGGTTCCGTTCGCGCGCATGACGGGCCTGCGGCAGGAGGCTCCCAAGCCCGTCATGCGCGTGAACGACGGACAAAAAAAACCGCCCAGTCGAAACTGGGCGGTTTCAGCGACAGCGTAGCGAGGCGGCTCGCGCCGCCCGCGCTTACTCGGCTGCCGGATGCTGTTGCGGCTCTTCCGCAGCAGGCGTGCTCGGCGTGCCGAAATCGAACGCCTCTTCCGCTGCGATCTGGTCGAAACGCTCGCGATCCGACGATTCCTTCGCCTTGCGCGCCTTGTGGAACGCGAGACCGGTACCGGCCGGGATCAGACGGCCGACGATCACGTTTTCCTTCAGGCCGCGCAGATCGTCGCGCTTGCCCATGATCGCCGCTTCGGTCAGCACGCGGGTCGTTTCCTGGAACGATGCCGCGGAGATGAACGAGTCGGTCGACAGCGACGCCTTCGTGATACCGAGGAGCACGTTGTCGTACGACGCCGGACGCTTGTCTTCGGCGATCATGCGGTCGTTTTCGTCCAGCATGTCCGAACGCTCGACCTGCTCGCCCGGGATGAAGCGCGTATCACCGTTGTCGGTGATCTGCACACGACGCAGCATCTGGCGAACGATCACCTCGATGTGCTTGTCGTTGATCTTCACGCCCTGCAGACGGTACACGTCCTGCACTTCGTCGACGATGTAGCGCGACAGCGCCTCGATACCCTGCAGACGCAGGATGTCGTGCGGATCGGCCGGGCCGTCCACGATCATTTCGCCCTTGTTGACGACCTGGGCATCGTGAACCAGAACCTGCTTTTCCTTCGCGATCAGGAACTCGTGCTGGTTGCCCTCGAGGTCCGTGATGACGAGACGCTGCTTGCCCTTCGTGTCCTTGCCGAACGACGTCGTGCCGGTGACTTCCGCGAGAATGCCCGCATCCTTCGGCGAACGCGCTTCGAACAGCTCCGCCACCCGCGGCAGACCGCCGGTAATGTCACGCGTCTTCTGCGCTTCGGTCGGGATACGTGCGAGCACTTCACCCACCTGCACCTGCTGGCCGTCCTTCACGGTGATCAGTGCGCCGACCTGGAAGCCGATCTGCACCGCGTGCTCCGTGCCCGGGATCTTCACTTCGTCGCCGTTCGCGTCGAGCAGCTTCACCTGCGGACGCACGCTCTTCGAAGCTTGCGAACCGCGGCGCTTCACGTCGATCACGACGAGGGTCGACAGGCCGGTCACGTCGTCGATCTGCTTCGCGACCGTCACGCCTTCCTCGACGTTCTCGAACTTCACCGTACCACCGTACTCGGTGATGATCGGACGCGTCATCGGGTCCCACGTCGCCAGCTGCGTGCCGGCCTTGATCGCCGCGCCGTCGAGCTGCAGCAGCGTCGCGCCGTACGGGATCTTGTGACGCTCGCGCTCGCGGCCGATATCGTCGGTGATCAGCGCCTCGCCCGAACGGGAGATGACGATCTGCTCGCCCTTCGCGTTCGTCACGTAACGCATCGTGGCCGTGAAGCGCACGATACCGTTGCTCTTCGCTTCGACCGACGACGCCACTGCCGCACGCGATGCCGCACCACCGATGTGGAACGTACGCATCGTCAGCTGCGTGCCCGGTTCGCCGATCGACTGCGCGGCGATCACGCCGACCGCTTCGCCGACGTTCACGAGCGAGCCGCGGCCAAGGTCGCGGCCGTAGCAGGCCGCGCACAGGCCGTAGCGCGTTTCGCAGGTCAGCGGCGTGCGCACGCGCACTTCGTCGATGCCGAGGCGCTCGATGTCTTCCACCGCGGTTTCGTCGAGCAGCGTGCCCGATTCGTACAGCGTTTCCTGCGTTTCCGGATTGACGACATCCGCCACCGCGACGCGGCCGAGGATACGGTCGCGCAGCGCTTCGACGACTTCACCGCCTTCGACCAGCGCCTTCATCGCGACGCCGTTCGACGTGCCGCAATCGTCCTCGACCACGACCAGATCCTGCGTCACGTCGACGAGACGACGCGTCAGGTAACCCGAGTTCGCGGTCTTCAGTGCCGTATCAGCCAGACCCTTACGTGCACCGTGGGTCGAGATGAAGTACTGCAACACGTTCAGGCCTTCGCGGAAGTTCGCGGTAATCGGCGTCTCGATAATCGAGCCGTCCGGCTTCGCCATCAGGCCGCGCATACCGGCCAGCTGACGAATCTGCACCGCCGAACCCCGGGCGCCCGAGTCGGCCATCATGTAGATCGAGTTGAACGATTCCTGGCGCGTCTCGTTGCCGTCGCGGTCCGTCACCGGCTCCGTCGACAGCTGCTCCATCATCGCCTTGCCGACCGCTTCCGACGTCGCCGACCAGATGTCGACCACGTTGTTGTAGCGTTCCTGCGCGGTGACGAGACCCGACATGTACTGACGGTCGTACTCCTTCACCTTCTTCGCGGCGTCGCCGACGATCGTTTCCTTCTGCGGCGGCACGAGCATGTCGTCGACGCAGATCGAGATGCCGGCGCGCGTCGCGAGACGGAAGCCCGACTGCATCAGCTGATCGGCGAACACCACCGTCGCGCGCAGCCCGCACTTGCGGAACGCCGTGTTGATCAGGCGCGAGATTTCCTTCTTCTTCAGCGGCTTGTTCAGCACCGAGAACGGCAGCCCGTGCGGCAGGATCTCCGACAGGATCGCGCGGCCGACGGTCGTCGCGTACAGCGTGATCTTCGGCACGAACGCCGGCGCGCCTTCCGACTTGTCCTCGTTGTGGACCATTTCGGTGATCCGCACGTTGACGCGCGATGCGAGCTCGACTTCCTTGTTCTCGTACGCGCGGAGCACTTCCGACACGCCGGTGAACGACAGGCCTTCGCCCTTCGCGTTGATCGCCTCGCGGGTCGCGTAGTACAGACCCAGCACGATATCCTGCGACGGCACGATCGACGGATCGCCGTTGGCCGGGAACAGCACGTTGTTCGACGCAAGCATCAGCGTGCGCGCTTCCATCTGCGCTTCGAGCGACAGCGGCACGTGAACGGCCATCTGGTCACCGTCGAAGTCGGCGTTGAACGCCGCGCAGACGAGCGGGTGCAGCTGGATCGCCTTGCCTTCGATCAGCACGGGCTCGAACGCCTGGATGCCGAGACGGTGCAGCGTCGGCGCACGGTTCAGCATCACCGGGTGCTCGCGGATCACCTCTTCGAGGATGTCCCACACGACCGGCGTCTGGTTCTCGACTTCCTTCTTCGCAGCCTTGATGGTCGTAGCAACGCCCATCACTTCCAGCTTGTTGAAGATGAACGGCTTGAACAGCTCGAGCGCCATCAGCTTCGGCAGGCCGCACTGGTGCAGCTTCAGCGTCGGGCCGACCACGATGACCGAACGGCCCGAGTAGTCGACGCGCTTGCCCAGCAGGTTCTGACGGAAACGACCGCCCTTGCCCTTGATCATGTCGGCGAGCGACTTCAGCGGACGCTTGTTCGCGCCCGTCATCGCCTTGCCGCGGCGGCCGTTGTCGAGCAGCGAGTCGACGGCTTCCTGCAGCATCCGCTTTTCGTTGCGGACGATGATTTCCGGCGCCTTCAGCTCGAGCAGACGCTTCAACCGGTTGTTACGGTTGATCACGCGGCGATACAGATCGTTCAGGTCCGACGTCGCGAAACGGCCGCCGTCCAGCGGCACGAGCGGACGCAGTTCCGGCGGCAGCACCGGCAGCACTTCGAGGATCATCCACTCGGGCTTGATGCCCGAGCGCTGGAATGCCTCGAGGACCTTCAGGCGCTTCGCGTACTTCTTGATCTTCGCTTCCGAGCCGGTGTTCTTCAGCTCGGTGCGCAGCGTCTCCACCTGCTCGTCGATGTTGATCGCGCGCAGCAGTTCACGCACGCCTTCCGCGCCCATCTCGGCACGGAATTCGTCGCCGTATTCCTCGACCTTGTTGTAGTAATCCTCTTCGGTCATGATCTGCCGCGCCTTCAGCGGCGTCATGCCCGGTTCGATCACCACGTACGCTTCGAAGTACAGCACGCGCTCGATGTCGCGCAGCGTCATGTCGAGCACCATGCCCAGACGCGACGGCAGCGACTTCAGGAACCAGATGTGCGCGACCGGCGAGGCCAGCTCGATGTGGCCCATGCGTTCGCGACGCACCTTCGCCAGCGTCACTTCGACGCCGCACTTCTCGCAGATCACGCCGCGGTGCTTCAGGCGCTTGTACTTGCCGCACAGGCACTCGTAGTCCTTGATCGGCCCGAAGATCTTCGCGCAGAACAGACCATCGCGTTCCGGCTTGAACGTACGGTAGTTGATGGTCTCCGGCTTCTTCACTTCGCCGAACGACCACGAACGGATCTTGTCAGGCGAAGCCAGACCGATCTTGATCGCGTCGAAAACTTCTTCCTGTTGGACTTGCTTGAATAGATCGAGCAGAGCTTTCATTGCTTTCTCTCCGTAGTCCGATTAATTGCGGTCGAGATCGATATCGATACCGAGCGAGCGGATTTCCTTCACGAGCACGTTGAAGGATTCCGGCATGCCTGCATCGATCACGTGATCGCCCTTGACCAGGTTCTCATAGACCTTGGTCCGGCCGTTCACGTCGTCCGACTTCACCGTCAGCATTTCCTGCAGCACGTAGGACGCGCCGTACGCTTCGAGTGCCCACACTTCCATTTCACCGAAACGCTGGCCACCGAACTGCGCCTTACCACCCAGCGGCTGCTGCGTGACGAGCGAGTACGGGCCGGTCGAACGCGCGTGCATCTTGTCGTCGACCAAGTGGTGCAGCTTCAGGTAGTGCATGTAGCCGAGCGTCACGCGACGTTCGAACATTTCACCCGTGCGGCCGTCGTACAGGCGGACCTGGTTCTTCGACGGGTTCATGCCGAGCTGTTCCGCGATGTCGTCCGGGAACGCGAGGTCGAGCATCTTGCCCATTTCTTCCTCGGTCGCACCGTCGAACACCGGCGTTGCGAACGGCACGCCTTCGCGCAGGTTCTTCGCGAGTTCGAGGATCTCGTCGTCGGTGAAGCTTTCCAGATCTTCCTGGCGACCCGACTCGTTGTAGATCTTCGTCAGGAACACGCGCAGCTCCTCGATCTTCGCCTGACGCTGCAGCATTTCGCCGATACGCCAGCCGAGGCCCTTCGCGGCCCAGCCGAGGTGCACTTCCAGAACCTGACCCACGTTCATCCGCGACGGCACGCCGAGCGGGTTCAGCACGACGTCTGCCGGACGGCCGTCGGCCATGTACGGCATGTCTTCGATCGGAACAATCTTCGACACGACACCCTTGTTGCCGTGACGGCCTGCCATCTTGTCGCCAGGCTGCAGGCGGCGCTTCACCGCGAGGTACACCTTGACCATCTTCAGCACGCCCGGCGGCAGTTCGTCGCCTTGCGTGAGCTTCTTGCGCTTCTCTTCGAACGCGAGGTCGAACTGGTGACGCTTCTCTTCGATCGAGTTCTTGATCGCTTCGAGCTGCACCGCCGCCTCGTCGTCCGCCAGGCGGATGTCGAACCAGTGGTAGTGGTCGAGGTCTTCCAGGTAAGCCTGGTCGATCTTCGTGCCCTTCGCGAGCTTCTTCGGACCGCCGTTCGCGACCTTGCCCACGAGCATGCGCGCGAGACGCTGGAACGCGTCGCCTTCCACGATGCGCAGCTGGTCGTTCAGGTCGAGGCGATAGCGCTTCAGTTCGTCGTCGATGATCTGTTGCGCACGCTTGTCGCGCTGGATGCCTTCACGCGTGAACACCTGGACGTCGATCACGGTGCCGCTCATGCCCGACGGCACGCGCAGCGACGTGTCCTTCACGTCCGACGCCTTCTCGCCGAAGATCGCGCGCAGCAGCTTCTCTTCCGGCGTCAGCTGGGTCTCGCCCTTCGGCGTGACCTTGCCGACCAGCACGTCGCCCGCTTCGACTTCCGCACCGATGTACACGATGCCCGATTCGTCGAGACGGCCGAGCTGGACTTCCGCCAGGTTCGAGATGTCGCGCGTGATTTCTTCCGGCCCGAGCTTCGTGTCACGTGCAACGACGTTCAGCTCTTCGATGTGGATCGACGTGTAGCGATCGTCGGCCACGACCTTCTCCGAGATCAGGATCGAATCCTCGAAGTTGTAGCCGTTCCACGGCATGAACGCGATCAGCATGTTCTGGCCGAGCGCGAGCTCGCCCAGGTCCGTCGAGGCGCCGTCGGCCAGCACGTCGCCGCGCGAGACCTTGTCGCCCATCTTCACGATCGGACGCTGGTTGATGTTCGTGTTCTGGTTCGAACGCGTGTACTTGATCAGGTTGTAGATGTCGACACCGACTTCACCCGCGACCGCTTCGTCGTCGTTCACGCGAATCACGATACGGCCTGCGTCGACATAGTCGACGACGCCGCCGCGGAACGCCTGGACCGTCGTGCCCGAGTCGACCGCGCAGGTGCGCTCGATGCCCGTACCGACGACCGGCTTCTCCGGACGCAGACACGGCACGGCCTGACGCTGCATGTTCGAGCCCATCAGTGCACGGTTCGCGTCATCGTGCTCGAGGAACGGAATCAGCGAGGCTGCGACCGACACGATCTGCGACGGCGCGACGTCCATGTACTGGATGCGGTCCGGCGTGACCATCATCGTTTCGCCGGCTTCACGCGACGACACGAGTTCGTCGATCAGCGTGCCGCTCTCGTCGATCGCGGCGTTCGCCTGCGCGATCATGTAGCGGCCTTCCTCGATCGCCGACAGGTAGTCGATCTGGTCGGTCACCTTGCTGTCCACGACCTTGCGGTACGGCGTCTCGAGGAAGCCGTACTCGTTCAGGTGCGCGTACAGAGCGAGCGAGTTGATCAGGCCGATGTTCGGACCTTCCGGCGTTTCGATCGGGCACACGCGGCCGTAGTGGGTCGGGTGCACGTCGCGGACTTCGAAGCCTGCGCGTTCGCGCGTCAGACCGCCCGGGCCCAGTGCGGAAACGCGACGCTTGTGCGTGATTTCCGACAGCGGGTTGGTCTGGTCCATGAACTGCGACAGCTGCGACGAGCCGAAGAACTCGCGGATCGCCGACGAAATCGGCTTCGAGTTGATCAGGTCGTGCGGCATCAGGTTCTCGCTCTCGGCCTGGCCGAGGCGTTCCTTGACCGCGCGCTCGACACGCACGAGACCGGCGCGGAACTGGTTCTCCGCCAGTTCGCCGACGCAACGCACGCGACGGTTGCCGAGGTGGTCGATATCGTCCACTTCGCCCTTGCCGTTGCGCAGCTCGACGAGGATCTTGATCGTCGCGAGGATGTCGTCGTCCTGCAGCGTCATCGGGCCGGTGATCTCGTCACGGCCGACGCGGCGGTTGAACTTCATGCGGCCGACCTTCGACAGGTCGTACGCTTCTTCGCTGTAGAACAGGCGGTTGAACAGCGCCTCGACCGCTTCTTCGGTCGGCGGCTCGCCCGGACGCATCATGCGATAGATCGCAATGCGCGCGGCCGTCTTGTCGGTCGTTTCGTCGACACGCAGCGTCGACGAAATGTACGGGCCCTGATCCAGGTCGTTCGTGTAGAGCGTCTGGATGTCCTTGATGCCCGCTTCGCGCAGCTTCTCGAGCACGCTTTCCGTGACTTCGTCGTTCGCGTTCGCGATCACTTCGCCGGTGTCGCCGTCGACGACGTTCTTCGCCAGCACGCGGCCGAGCAGGTAGTCTTCCGGCACCGAGATGAACTTGGTCTTCGCTGCCTCGAGGTCGCGAATGTGCTTCGCGTTGATCCGCTTGTCCTTCTGGACGATGACCTTGCCGTCGCGATCCGTGATGTCGAAACGCGCGACTTCACCGCGCAGACGCTCCGGCACGAACTCGAGTTGCGCGCCTTCGTCCATCAGCGTGAAGTTGTCGAACACGAAGAAATTCGCGAGGATCTGTTCCGGCGTGAGGCCGATCGCCTTCAGCAGGATCGTGACCGGCATCTTGCGGCGACGGTCGACGCGGAAGTACAGGATGTCCTTCGGATCGAATTCGAAGTCGAGCCACGAGCCGCGGTACGGAATGATCCGTGCCGAGAACAGCAGCTTGCCCGAGCTGTGCGTCTTGCCCTTGTCGTGTTCGAAGAACACGCCCGGCGAACGGTGCAGCTGCGAGACGATCACACGCTCGGTGCCGTTGATGACGAACGAGCCCGTCGGCGTCATGAGCGGAATTTCGCCCATGTACACTTCCTGCTCCTTCACTTCCTTGACGACCGGCTTGTTCGGCGATTCCTTGTCGAGGATGACGAGACGCACCTTCGCGCGCAGCGCGGAACAGTACGTCAGACCCCGCTGTTGGCATTCCTTGATGTTGAACGCCGGCGAGGACAGCGCGTAGCTCACGAACTCGAGACGCGCGAAGCCATTGTGCGAAACAATGGGAAACACGGATGTGAAAGCGGCCTGCAAACCCTCGGGCTTGCGTTGCGCCGTCAGCACATCCGCTTGCAGAAACGTGCTGAATGATTCAAGCTGGGTGGCCAGCAGGAAAGGAACTTGGTGAACGATGGGGCGCTTCGCGAAACTCTTGCGAATGCGCTTCTTCTCGGTGAAGGAATATTGCATACGATCTCCGAATCACGGCGGGTGCTATCGAGGCGGAATACCTGGACGTGTCAAACCCGAGTGTTCACCGACTGAGACCCGATGGCCGTCCGACGGCTTGAACGAGCCGAGAAGCTTGGTGGTTGGCCGCTACCAACCGCTGGCTGACGGCAGCGGATGCCTGTGTTGCCCGCTACCCGACCAAACTTGCCTTCTGCAGTCGCTTCAGAAGACAAAGAGAAACGCCAATCACGACGATTAGGCGGTTATCTTTGGCTTCTGGGGGCGTTTATTCGGGCTCCCGAAAGAGTGCCAGAATAACGTCCCCACAAAGCACAAAAAGGCCGGCGGTGGAAATACCGCCAGCCTTCGCACAGCGCGTCGGAACTTACTTGACTTCGACCTTCGCGCCTGCTTCTTCCAGCTTCTTCTTGGCTTCTTCAGCAGCAGCCTTGTCCACGCCTTCCTTGACGGGCTTCGGTGCGCCGTCAACCAGGTCCTTCGCTTCCTTCAGGCCCAGGCCCGTCAGTTCACGAACTGCCTTGATGACGGAAACCTTGTTCGCGCCTGCTTCAGCCAGGACGACCGTGAACTCGGTCTTCTCTTCAGCAGCAGCAGCAGCGCCGCCGCCTGCCGGGCCAGCGACTGCAACAGCAGCTGCCGACACGCCAAACTTCTCTTCGAATGCCTTGACCAGTTCGTTCAGTTCCAGAACGGTCATCCCTTCGACTGCTGCCAGGATGTCTTCTTTTGCGATTGCCATTTGAAATACTCCTAAATTGAATACGGATACAGCCAGCGATCAGTGACGCTGATGTGCGTTCGCGCGTAGTGATTACGCAGCTTCGGCTTGCTTCTTCTCAGCCAGCGCGGCCAGAGCGCGCGCAAAGCCGGAAACAGGCGATTGCATAACGAACAGCAGCTTCGAGAGCAGTTCTTCGCGGCTCGGGATGCTTGCCAGCGCTTGCACGCCAGCCTTGTCCATCACCTTGCCATCGAACGAACCAGCCTTGATGACCAACTTGTCATTGCTCTTGCTGAAGTCGTTGACGACCTTAGCAGCAGCAATTGCATCTTCCGAGATGCCGTAGATCAGGGGGCCAGTCATCTGCTCTGCCAGCGGAGCAAACGGCGTACCTTCAACGGCGCGGCGCGCCAGCGTGTTCTTCAGAACGCGCAGGTAAACCTTCTGCTCACGCGCTTTCGCGCGCAGCGTGGTCAGATCGCCAACCGCAATTCCACGATACTCAGCCAGCACAACGGTCTGGGCCTTCGCGACTTGCGCGGCAACCTCAGCGACGACGGCTTGCTTGTCTTCTCTATTAAGCGGCACGGTTAGCCTCCAGAAACGATACGTTCAGCTTGCCGGTATGGCGAACCTCACGTACCTCGTTCAACAACGGCGTCCGACTCGTTAGGAGTATTTCCACCTCACGCCGCGAATCGCTTCGCGGCCTGCGGCTTCACCACTGCAAAACTTTTTCGGGTTCGCCATCTGCGTTGGCTTGAATTAAGGGATCACCCGACTGCTGCGTTCCCACCAACGGTCTTTGATAACCGGTTGCCCGCGAACTGCACGAACAACCGCCCAAAGCCCTTTAGGGCCGCTACGCGACGCGAAGCGGCCCGAATTCTTGCTTACTGCGCGGCCAGCGTAGCCTGGTCGACACGCACGCCGACGCCCATCGTGCTCGACAGTGCGATCTTGCGCAGGTACACGCCCTTGCTCGTTGCCGGCTTCGCCTTCTGCAGCGCTTCGATCAGCGCGGACAGGTTGGAGCGCAGCGCGACCGACTCGAACGATGCGCGGCCGATCGTTGCGTGGATGATACCGGCCTTGTCGACGCGGAACTGGACCTGACCAGCCTTCGCGTTCTTGACGGCGGTCGCGACGTCCGGCGTCACGGTGCCGACCTTCGGGTTCGGCATCAGGCCGCGCGGGCCGAGGATCTGGCCCAGCGTACCGACGATACGCATCGTGTCCGGCGAAGCGATCACGATGTCGAAGTCCATCTGGCCAGCCTTGATCTGCTCAGCCAGGTCTTCCATACCGACGATTTCCGCGCCTGCTGCACGTGCCTGCTCGGCCTTCTCGCCTTGCGCGAACACGGCAACGCGAACCGACTTGCCCGTACCTGCCGGCAGAACGACCGAACCACGAACGACCTGGTCCGACTTCTTCGCATCGATGCCGAGCTGGACTGCGACGTCGATCGACTCGTTGAACTTCGCGCTCGCGCATTCCTTCACGAGTGCGAGTGCGTCTTCGATCGCGTACAGCTTCTGACGGTCGACCTTGGCGGCAAATGCCTGACGGCGCTTGGAGATCTTAGCCATTTACACACCCTCCACGGTGATGCCCATCGAGCGTGCGCTACCAGCGATGGTGCGAACGGCTGCGTCCAGATCAGCTGCCGTGAGGTCCGGCATCTTGGTCTTCGCGATTTCTTCGGCTTGAGCGCGCGTGATCGAACCGACCTTGTCGGTGTGCGGCTTGCTCGAGCCCTTGTCCACCTTCGCCGCCTTCTTGATCAGGACGGTCGCCGGCGGCGTCTTCATCACGAACGTGAAGCTCTTGTCAGCGTATGCCGTGATGACCACCGGCACCGGCAGACCCGGCTCCATGCCTTGAGTCTGCGCGTTGAACGCCTTGCAGAACTCCATGATGTTCAGGCCGCGCTGGCCCAGTGCCGGACCGACCGGCGGCGACGGGTTGGCTTTACCTGCAGGGATCTGCAGCTTGATAAAGCCGACAATCTTCTTTGCCATTTGAAAACCTCGTTGGAACGCCAAGCGGCGTTCGGTGAGTGATAACGCGCGTTCGCCGCTCGGCTACTGACGCTCCTCAACAGCCATGACGCGGGCCGTAAGCGCGAAGGTGGGCAGCCGAGGCTGCCCACCGAATCGGGATCAAACTTTTTCGACCTGGCCGAACTCGAGCTCGACCGGAGTAGCGCGGCCAAAGATGGTGACCGACACACGCACACGCGACTTTTCGTAGTTCACTTCTTCGACGGTGCCATTGAAATCCGTGAACGGGCCTTCCTTGACCCGAACCATCTCGCCGACCTCGAACAGGGTCTTCGGACGCGGCTTCTCCACGCCTTCCTGCATCTGCGACATGATCTTCTCGACTTCCTTGGGGGAAATCGGCGTCGGGCGGTTACGCGCACCGCCGACGAAACCGGTGACCTTCGCGGTATTCTTCACGAGGTGCCACGTTTCGTCCGTCATTTCCATTTCCACCAGCACGTAGCCGGGGAAGAAACGACGCTCCGTCACAGCCTTGTGGCCACCCTTGACTTCGACCACTTCTTCGGTCGGAACCAGGATCTGACCGAATTTGTCCTGCATGCCGGCACGTTCAATGCGCTCCTGAAGCGCGCGTTGCACGCTCTTCTCCATGCCGGAGTAGGCGTGCACAACGTACCAACGCTTTCCGCTCGGGGATGCCGGAGTATCGCTCATATCATTTCCAACCCAGAATCGCCGAGAAAATCACCCACTCGATGGACTTGTCGCTCAACCAGAGGAAAATCGCCATCACGAGCACGAAACCGAACACGACGAGCGTGGTTTGCGTTGCTTCCTTGCGGGTGGGCCAAACGACCTTCCGGACTTCCTTGTACGAATCCTTGGCAAATGCGATCAGGCCTTTGCCAGGCGCCGACATCAGGCCGACTGCCACGCCGGCGATCAGCCCTACCGCCAATGCGACACCGCGGATATACCACTCCTGACCGCCCAGCCAGAAGAAGCCCACGAATCCGGCCAAGACCAACAATACACCCAGGGCCAGCATCAGCTTATCGCCGGAGGTATTTACAGTTTCGACGGATGGATTCGCCATAACACCTTAAAACAAATGCCACGTAGGACACGTGGCGATTTTTTGGCAGGGGCAGAGGGAATCGAACCCCCAACCTTCGGTTTTGGAGACCGACGCTCTGCCAGTTGAGCTATACCCCTAGACCATGTTGGGACTGACCAACGTCAGCCCCAAAACTGTCGATCAACGAATAACTGGCTTACTCGATGATCTTGGCGACGACGCCCGCGCCGACGGTACGGCCGCCTTCGCGGATTGCGAAGCGCAGACCTTCTTCCATCGCGATCGG
>NZ_CADFEB010000017.1 GCF_902833085.1 Burkholderia ubonensis | reverse complement strand
TCTCAGCATTCGATTTTTTTGCGGAAGCTGAATGGATAACGGATGGCCGAACGCACGTCCAGCAAACGGCAACGGTCCGCAACAATGTTCGTGAACGAACTCGCGTGGGACCGCGAAAACCTGCGGCGGTTGTTTAGTACAAGCGCCTTTCTTGTACCTGGAAGCGCGTACAGAAAGAACCGTCTGTCGTTTGCGCAAGCAACTGGCGAACTTCGATGAGAAAAGGAGTTCGGAGAGGTCGAGGTTATGGAAGCTCGACCACATTCGGCAGCCGAAAGGCATCCTGAATTTCGTACGTGAAGCGCCGTCGCTTCCGATGCGCGATGCGCACTACACGCATTCACGCCCCAACGCACCTCTCACAAAGCAAAACGGCCCGGCCCTGCATCGAAGCAGAACCGGGCCGTGTCGAGCCGAAGCCGATTACTGCGCGGTGCCCTGCGCCGAAACCGAGCCCTTCACACCGACCGATGCGCCGCCTTGCGCCGCGGTCGCCGCGCTGTCGAGCGCTTCGCCGGCCTTCGCCTTCGCGTTGCCCGCGACGTCGCCCGCCGTCGTCATCGCGCCTTCCGCATGATGCTTCGCCGAGCCCGCGACATGCTTCACGTGCGCCTTCGCCGAATGCGCGGCCGACGTGGCGGCGTCCTTCGCCGAGCCGGCTGCCGAACCCACTGCGTGGGTCGCGCCGCCGACCGCGCCTTTGACCGTATCGCCGGCCGCTTCGCCGACGCCGCCGACGGTCTTGCCGACGCCGTTGAGCGCGCCGCCGACGAGGTTGCCCGCGCCCGAACCCGCTGCGTTCGCGCCGGCGCCTGCCTGCGCGTTCGCGCCGACGCCGAGCACCGGCGTCTGCACCTGCAGGCCGGCACCAGCCGAACCCTGCGCGCCCGTCTGGGCCGTCTGTGCGAAAGCAGCCGAGGTAGCCATTGCCGTCAGCGCAGCGCCGAGCAGAACCGTACGAAGCTTGTTCATGTTTCTTCTCCCCAAGGACATCGTTGATGCGGCCGCATACGTGCGGACCGTCACGTTCCTCGCCGCACCATGCGGCAGGTGGGAGCTACTGTAGCGGGCCTCGACGGCGCTGCGAGCGGATTTCGCCAACCTGTTACTCACGTTGCAAATGCTAACGAATGGCTCACAGTGTTTAACAGTCGTCAGGTTCATGCCGCCGGTCGCACGCGCTGGCAGCGAGTCCACGGCCGGCCGCTGAATCCTGTCGCGAGACTGCGCGGGCACCCGAGACGAACGGCCCGCGCAGCCTCCACCACTCACGACCGCCGCGTCGGCAGCACGTCCAGCCGCGCATCCTCGGCCTCGCCCGCCGCCGCATCCGTGCCGCCGTCCGAAATCTCGTCGAGCGCCCGGTTGTTGGTCCGCGGCCCGAACGCGCCGATCGACAGCATCACGATCAGCATGCTGCCGCCGATCAGCACGAACACCGCGGACACCCCGGCGCGTTCGAGCAGCAGCGCGACGATGAAACTGCTCGCGATTCCCGTCAGGCGGCCGATCGAATGCACGAAGCCGAGCGCGCGCCCGCGGATCTCGGTCGGAAACACTTCCGATTGATACGCCGTGCCGTTGCTCGCGAGCACCGTGTTGGACAACGTGACGAGCAGGCCGAACGCGATCACGAACGGCGCCTGCGCCGACATCGCGAACGCGGTGCCGAACAACGCGACACCGAACGCCGACGCGACGATCAGCCATTTGCGCTCGATCCGGTCGGCGAGCAGGCCGGCGACGAACGGCGACACCGGATACGCGAACGCGATCACGAACGCATACCAGAGGCTCTTCGTGACGCTCGCGCCCTGCGCGGCGAGCAGCGTCGGCAGCCACTGGCTGAAGCCGAAGAAGCCGATGCTCAGGAATGCATTGAATGCGATCAGCATCGTCGTACGGCCGCGATGCCGCGCATCCCACATCGACGGCGCGCGCTGCGCGGGTTGCGCCGCGACGGTCGGCAGCCGGACCGCCGGAAGCGGCCGGCCGGATTCCCGCTCGACCGCCTGTTCGAGCCGCTGCAGCACGGCTTCGGCCTCGGCCTCGCGGCCGGTGCGGGCGAGCCAGCGCGGCGACTCCGGCAAGCGCGACTGCAGCCACCAGACGACGACCGCGCCGCTGCCGCCGAGCAGCACGACCCAGCGCCACCCTGAAATGCCGAGCGGATCGCGCGGCACCCACAGCCACGACACGAGCGCGAGCACCGGCATCGCGAGATAGCCGACCGCGAAGCACACGGCGAACGCGCGGCCGCGCACCGCCTTCGGCACCAGCTCGGTCAGGAACGCGCCGATCGTGATCAGCTCCGCGCCGATGCCGCAGCCCGCGATGAAGCGGCACACGAGTATGCCGAGCGCATGCGTCTGCAAGCACATCGCAAGGCTCGCCGCCGTATAGAGCAGCAGCGCGCCGGTAAACAGCGCGCGCCGCCCGAAGCGGTCCGCGAGGCGCGACACGAACATCTCGCCGACGAACAGCCCGGCGAACGTCGCCGCGCCGAGCGCGCCCTGGTCCGACATGCCGAGCACGCCGTGCGAGCCCGCGTGAAAGATGCCGTCGCGGATCAGCCCCGGCGGCAGGTAGGTCATCTGGAACAGGTCGTAGACCTCGAAAAACCCGCCGACGCTCAGGAACAGCACGAGCATCCAGATGCTGGCCGTCGCGGGCAGGCGGTCGATGCGCGCGGCAATCGACGCCGCATGGGAATGGGACATGGCGACTCCTCGATGATCCGCCCGCGCGGCCTGCGCGAAGCGGCGAAGCGGCAGACCCGGCGCCGGCGCGGGGTGCGCGCGGCGCCGGCGTTCATACGGTGGCGACCGGATTGACCGGCGACCCGACGAGCCCGCGCAGATGCAGCGGCGGCGCGGTCAGCAGGAAGCGGTTGCGCCGGTGCGCGCGCAGCCAGTCGGCGAGCGGCGTCAGGTGCCACAGCTCGCCGAGATGAATGCCGAGCTTGAACAGGCACAGCTCGTGCAGCGGCATCAGCGCGCCGGGCCGCTCGCGCGCCCGCGCATCGCGCGGGCGCTCCTCGACCGCGTGATTGTCCGCCGCGAGCGCGGCGAGCCCCGATGCGTCGATCCATTCGAGCAGGCGCGGATCGTCGCCGTCGAGCACGCAGCATACGTCCGGCGCGCCGGGCTCGCCGCGCGCGTCGGCGTCGAGCAGGCGATCGGCGAAGCCCGTATGCACGCACACGATGTCGCCGCGCTCGACGATCACGTCGTCCGCGCGCAGCACCGCCATCCATTCCGCGTAACCGATCTTGCGCCGCTCGTCGCCGAAGTGGCGGCGCAGGTCGACCAGCACGCCGCGCCCCTGCACGCCGGTTTGCGCCATCACCTCGATGCCGAGCGCGCGCGCGCCGCCGCGCGGCGCGCCCGCTTCGGGCACCTGGATGTGCTCGTCCATCCGGTAGCCGTTGTAGAACACGCGGGCCCGCTCGCCGTCGCCCGCCGGATCGAACAGCGAGCCGACGTGCGACAGCGCGTCCCATTGCGTCGAGAACTGCGAGTGCATGCAGAACGAATCGTCGCAGACCACGTCGGTTGCGTTGGCAACCTGTTCGTCCGCCCGATAGCCGAAGTACGGCCGGTCGCCGAGCAGCGCCGGCATGATCGCCGGCGGCCGGCGCCGCGCGTTCAGCCCGCCGCCGCGCGGCACGTCGAGCGGCAGGCTCAGCGAGAACACGCGGCCTTCGCGCACCTCCGCGACGCCGCGCAGCACCGCGTCGGCCGTCAGCCAGTTCAAGCGCCCTTTCTGATCGTCCGGGCCGAAATCCCCCCAGTTCGAGCCGGGCGGCCGATGGGTCCAGCGTGGCTTCATGGTGTCTCCTCCATGCAATGTCCAGGACACGGCGGCCGTCCTTCGCGGCCGCGTCGCAGGTCGCGCGTCGCGCCTACCGCGCGCGGATCACGCCCAGCCCGGCGAGCCGCTCGTATTCGCGCTCGCCGAGCAGCGGCAGCAGGATCTCGCGATTGTTCTCGCCGAGCGCGGGCGCCGGCCGGCGGAACGTGCCGGGCGTGGCCGACAGGCGCGGCGTGATGTTGTGCATCGGCAGGCTGCCGACGTCGTCGTCCGGCAGCTCGACGAGCGCCTCGCGCTCGATCACGTAGTGATCCTGAACGATCTGCGCAATGTCCTGGATCGGCCCGACCGTCACGCCCGCATCCTCGAAGAACGCGAGATTGGCGTCGAGATCGCGTGCGGCGATGAATTCGCCGACGATCGCATCGAGCGCCTCCGCGTGCTGCACGCGCTGCACGTTGGTCGCGTAGCGCGGATCGTCGATCAGGTCCGCGCGGCCGATCGCGCGGAACAGCCGCTCGGCCATCGCCTGCGTCGAGCTCGACAGGCACAGCCACTTGCCGTCGCGGGTGCGATACGCGTTGCGCGGCGCGGTGTTCGACGAGCGGCTGCCGGTGCGCGCCTTGATCTCGCCGGTCATCACGTAGTTCGCGGCGGCCGGGCCGAGGATGGACAGCAGCGGCTCGAACAGCGACACGTCGATCACCTGCCCCGCCGCGCCGTGCGCGTCGCGCGCATGCAGCGCGACCAGCACGGCGATCGCGCCGGACAGCCCGGCCGTCATGTCGCCGAGGAACATCGGCGGCAGCACCGGCTCGCGATCGGCGAAGCCGTTGATCGCCGCGAACCCCGCATACCCTTCCGCGAGCGTGCCGAAGCCCGGCTTGTGGCGGTACGGCCCCGTCTGCCCCCAGCCGGAGATCCGCGCGATCACCAGCTCCGGCCGGATCGCGAGCAGGTCGTCCGGGCCGAGCCCCATCTTCTCGGCGACGCCGGGCTTGAAGCTCTCGACGAACACGTCCGCGTCGCGCACCAGCCGGCGGACGATGTCGATCCCCTCGGGCGCGCGCAGGTCGACGCATACGCTGCGCTTGTTGCGCCCGTATACCTTCCAGTTCGTGCTGATCCCGCCCGCGCCCACCGCGCGCAGCGTATCGCCACGCTCGTTCTCGACCTTCACGACGTCCGCGCCGAAATCGGCGAGCTGCACGCTCAGCATGTTGCCCGCCATCAGGCGCGACAGGTCGACGACGCGCACGCCCGCGAGCGGCCCCTGCGCGCCGGCGTCGAACGGTTTCGGATGGATCGGGCCGGTGGACGCGCGACGGCGCGCGCCGGCCGCGTGAGCGGCCTGCGGGTCGGGAACGAACATGCTTGTCTCCTGGTTGGTGTGTGTGCGTCGTTCGATCGGAAATGCGGGGAAAGCGCGCGCTCGGCCGCGCGCCGGCGCTACTCGAGCAGCGCGCCGAGCTGGTCGGCCGCGCGGAACGCCGCGCCCGCGGCGGGCAGATCGCCGCCCAGCGCATGCGTCAGCTCGGCGGCGGCCGCCTGCACGCGCGGCAGGTAGTCGGCCAATACCTTCTTGTTGAAGCGATAGCGCGGCACGCCGAGCGAGATCGCGCCGCTCAGCACGCGGCCGACGCCGAACGCCGGGCACGCGATCGCCGCGCTTTCCGGGTCGCGCTCGGCGATCGACACCGCGTAGCCCTGCTCGGCCGCCTTCTCGTAGTCGCCGCCGCGCGTGCCGCTGAACGCGAGCAGCACGCGCCCGGCCGCGCCGACGTCGAGCGGGAAGCGGTCGCCCTCGCGCAGGTGCGTGCGCACCGAGCGCTGCGCCTGGATGCGGAACAGGCACACGCGCTGGTCGCCTTCGCGCACGTAGAACGCGGCCGTCTCGCCGGTTTCCGCCGACAGCTTCGACAGGATCGGCATCACGTACTCTCGCAGCTGGAACGACTCGCGATACATCATCCCGAGCTGGAACACGGCCGGCCCCAGCACGTAGCGCCCGTCCGGCAGGCGCTTGATGAAGCGGAACTGCTCGAGCGATTCGAACATCCGCAACAGCGTGCTCATGTTGAGCCCCGTCTCCTCGCTGACCTGCGCGAGCATCAGCCCGCCGGGCGCGTTGCCGAACGCCAGCAGCGCGGTCAGCGCGCGGTTGACCGCGGCCACGCCGCCCTCTGCCGGATTACCTGTCTCCACCTTGCTCATGTCCACCTCGTGCGATGCCGGGCGATACGTGCCACGTCGATGCCGCGTTGCGGCGGCCGGCATCTGAAAAAATGAAAGTCACTTTCATTATACGCAGAACATCGATGACATCAACATGAATCCGCGCAGCTTCGTTTGTTCATCATCCTGCAATGTTCCTTGATACTAGGCGTTAACGATAATCTTGACGAATGCGGTCATCCATCACAAAAATGAAAGTGACTTTCATTTTTTGAGATCACTGATGAATCCGTCGTCCCAACCCGTCTGGCGCTCGCTGCTGTACGTCCCCGCCCACGTCCCCCGTTTCGTCGCGTCGGCCGCCGCGAGCGACGCCGATGCGCTGATCCTCGATCTCGAGGACAGCGTCCCGCCCGCGTGCAAGGCGGCCGCCCGCGACGGGCTGGCCGACGCCGTGCCGACGCTGCGCGCGCAGGACCGCGACGTGCTGGTGCGCGCCAACGGCCCGCTCGACCTGCTGGTGCCCGACCTGCGCGCGGCCGTCCGCGCCGGCGTGGACGGCGTCGTGCTGCCGAAGGTGCGCGGCGGCTCGCACGTCGAGGCGATCGACGAGCTGCTGGCCGCGCTCGAAGAGGAAGCGGGCGCGCCGCCCGGCCGCACGCGGATCGTCGCGATCGTCGAAACGCCGCGCGCGTTCCAGGCGATGGACCGGATCGCGCAGGCGTCGCCGCGCGTCGTCGCGATGATGCTGGGCGGCGGCGACTTCGCGCTGAACTGCGAAAGCGGCGCGAGCGCCGACGTGCTGCGCGTGCCGAAGCAGCTGCTGATCATCGCCGCGCGCGCCGCCGGCATCCTGCCGCTCGGCCTCATCAGCGGCCTCGACGAACTGCGCGATCTCGACGCGTTCGAGCGCATCGCGCGCGCGTCCGCGGAGCTCGGCTACGCGGGCGCGACCTGCATCCATCCGCTGCAGGTCGGCGCGCTCAATCGCGCATTCCGGCCCGACGACGACGCGGTGCGCGACGCGAACGCGGTGCTGGCCGCCTACGACGACGCGCGCGCGAACGGGCGCGGCGCGCTGCGCGTCGACGGCAGGATGGTCGACGCGCCCGGCGTCGCCCGCGCGAAGCGTGTGCTCGCGCGTCACGCGGCCGTGCAGGCGCGCGCCGACGGCGCGCCCCGGTGATGCGCGCGCCGCCCTGCATCGCTGCGTTTCGTACCTGCGCATGTACCTGCGCAAGCGCACGTCGCGCGGTGCACGCGTGCGTCCCGCCGCGACGCCGCCCGTTCGCCGTCCGGCTCGGATAGCGTCGCCCCGCAGCACCGCCGCGCCGCTCGACCGGCGCGGCGCAGCAATCAAACAAATAACGACCCACGAAGGAGACAAGCCATGGGCAAGCGGATGTCCGCACTGTGCGGACTGGGCCTCGTATCGGCCGGCGCCTGCGCGCAGAGCACGATCACGCTGTACGGCGTGGCCGACATCTATACGGAATTCCTCACCCACCAGGCCGCGCCCGGCGACAAGTCGTCGGCATCGCTCGTGCGGATGGCGTCGGGCGGCAAGAGCGGCTCGCGCTGGGGCCTGAAGGGCGTCGAAGAACTCGGCGGCGGCTGGCAGGCCGCGTTCCGGCTCGAAAGCGGCATCAACCTGAACAACGGCACCGGCACCGGCGCGGGCGGCTTCGACCGCTCCGCGTGGGTCGGGCTGCAGCACGAGCGCTGGGGCGCGCTGCGGCTCGGCCACCAGTACTCGACGCTGTTCGACATCATGGAGCACTATTCGCCGACGGGCGCGTACTCGACGCTGTACGAGCCGGCCGGCGCGATCATCGGCCCCAACTTCCGCGAGAACAACGTCGCCAAGTACCTCGCGAAGATCGGCGCGCTGACGCTCGAAACGCACTATTCGTTCGGCGGCACGCCCGGCGCGTTCCAGTCGAACGCCGCGTACGGCGCCGGCTTCGACTATGCCGGCGGCGTCTTCTCGCTCGCCGCCGCGTTCGACAACGTCAACACGCCGCAGCCGGGCGGCTTCGCGCATTTCCGCCGCTACGCCGCCGCCGCGATCGTGTCCATCGACCGCGCGCAGCTGCTGGCCGGCGTCACGCACGGCCAGAGCGGCGTCGCCGCGCCGTCGGTCGTGACGCGCTACACGTTCTGGTGGGCCGGCGTGCGCTACGCGATCACCCCTTACCTGCAGGCGATCGGCGCGTTCTATTACGAGGACATCCGCGCACAGAACCCGCCGAACGCACAGACGAGCGCGCCGCACCCGGCCAACCCGCAGCAGGTCACGCTGCAGCTGAACTACTTCCTGTCGAAGACCGTCACGCTGTACCTCGCGGGCGGCTACGCGCGCCGCGCCGCGCTCGATTTCGACAACTACAACTACAACTTCCTCCATTACACGCTGGCCGCCGACCGCGCCAGCAGCGCGGGCGCCGCACTCGGCCTGCGCAAGCTGTTCTGAGCCCGCCTCTCTCCCAGTTTCAGGAACCTTCGGAGTCTTCGCACCATGAACCGCCGCCACTTCCTTTCCACGCTGACCGGCACGGCGCTCGCGCTGCCGCTCGCCCGCGCCCGCGCCGGCTCACTGCCGGCGGCCGCCGGCGCCACTACCGGCCGCCCCGACCTCGCGCAACAGCTCGCCGACTACGCGGCCGGGCTGCAGTATCGCGACCTCGACGCCGCGACGATCGAAACGATCAAGGCGCACCTGATCGACGCGCTCGGCTGCGCGATCGCCGCGCACGACGAAGGTCCCGTGCGGATCGCGCGCGACGCGGCGCTCGCGTCGCCGGGCGGCGTGTCGACGATCGTCGGCACGAACCAGCGCACGAGCCCCGATCTCGCCGCGTTCGCGACCGGCACCGCGCTGCGCTACTACGATTTCAACGACGCGTACGCCGGCAAGGAGACCGGCCATCCGAGCGACAACATGTCCGCATGCCTCGCCGTCGCCGAAGCGCAGCACGCGAGCGGCCGCGACCTGATCCTGTCGATCGCGATCGCGTACGAGATCGCGTGCCGGCTGATGGACGCCGCCGCGATCAGCCCGCGCGGCTGGGACCACACGTGCTACAGCCTGCCCGCCGTCGCGCTCGCCGCCGGCAAGCTGATGCGCATGCCCGCGCCGCAGCTGGTGCAGGCGGTGAACCTGTCGATCAACAGCCATCTCGCGCTGAACCAGACCCGCGTGCAGCAGCTGTCGAACTGGAAGGCGCTCGCCGATGCGGACGCGGCGCGCAACGCGGTGTTCTCGACGCAGCTCGCGCGCGCCGGGCTGACCGGCCCCGCGCCGATCTTCGAAGGCATGGCGGGATTCTTTCCGCAGGTGTCCGGGCCGTTCGCCGTCGACACGCGCGAATTCGGCGGGCGCGGCGGCGCGTTCCGGATCGGCAAGTGCTTCGTGAAGTTCTATCCCGCGCAAGGGCTCACGCAGACCGCGATTCCGGCCGCGCTCGACGTCGCCGCGCAGATCGGCGACCTGAGCCGCATCCGGCGCATCGAGGTCCACACGACCGAGGTCGGCTATGTGACGGCCGGCCGCGATCGCGAAAAATGGGCGCCGTCGACCCACGAGACCGCCGATCACAGCCTGCCGTACATCGTCGCGCGCGCGATGCTCGACGGCGACATCACGACCGAGAGCTACCGGCACGACGCGCTGCACGATCCGGCGCTGCGCGCGCTGATCGAACGGGTCACGGTGCGCGAGGACCCGGCGCTGACCGCCCGCTATCCGGCGCAGGCGCCGAACCGGGTGACGGCCGTGTGCGAAGACGGCACGACCTGCACGAAGCAGGTGGACGACCTGCCCGGCTCGCCGACGCGGCCGATGCGGCGCGACGACTACGAGGCGAAGTTCACGAAGAACTGCCGGCGGCACTGGAGCCCGACGCAGATCCGCGCCGCGCTCGATTACCTGTGGCGGCTCGACGAGCAGCCCGACGTCGCGACGCTGCCGCCGCTGCTCGTCGTCGGCTGACCCGCGTGAACGGACCAGGGTCCGCACGCTAGGCCTCCGCCGCGACGCCCTGCCGCTCGAGCGCTTCCGCGACCTCGACGATGCGGCCGCGCAGCCACGCGTGCGCGTTGCTGCCGTCGTAGCGGCGGTGCCAGTACAGCGACCACGCGACGGGCTCCATCGCGAGCGGCAGCTCGCGGATCACGAGCCGCGCATCGTCGAGGCTCACCGCATGCCGCTCCGACATGATCACCGCGTACGGCAGCGCATCCAGCATGTTCGGCACGACGAGCCAGTGCGGCACGTTGAGCGCGATGTGCCGCGTGCAGTTCATGTTCGCGAGCAGGTTGTCGATCAGGCTGTGGTCGACCGGGTTGATCGTCACGTTGAGGAAGTCGAGCGCGAGGAACCGTTCGAGCGTCAGCGGCTTGCCCGCGTCCGGATGGCTGCGGCTCATCACGCAGACCATCCGGTCATGAAACACGGTTTGCGACGACAGCGTGCCCGAATGTTCGAGGCCCGCGCTGATCGCCATGTCGAGCAGCCCCGATTCGAGCGCGTCGGCGGTCTTGCCGGCGCTCATGTGCACGACGTCCATGCCGATATTCGGGCCGGTCAGGCGCATGCAGCGCAGCAGGGCCGGCAGTAAAAGCAGCTCGGTGAGATCCGACATGCGCATCGTAAAATGGCGCTCGGACGTAAAAGGATTGAATTGATAATCCGATTCAAATAATTCCTCGATTTGTTGCATGATCTGTCGAATCGGCATGGCCAGCGCCTGCGCGCGCGGCGTCAATTCCATGCCGACCGCGGTGCGCGCCAGGATCTCGTCCTTGAACACGAACCGCAGGCGCGCCAGCGCGTTGCTGACCGCCGGCTGCGTGAGGCCGACCTTCTGGCCGGCCCGCGTGACCTGCTTCTCCGTCAGCAGCGCATCGAGTATGACCAGCAGGTTCAGATCGATCGAACGTAGATTCATGTTTGCGACCATCCACTAAACAGGTTAATCACCGCCTCCGATTACGATATTTCGCAATTGGAGCAATCCCCTGATATTTAGTGCAATGCACAAGAATAGTCCAATCTTGACGCGTCTATATTTTTTAGATAACGGCCGATATTAGTTATGTTTTTAAATTAAATCGCCATTTTCGCGTCGATTCTTCCGGATACCGAGCCAATCGATAATTGCATTCACGCTTTGCGCAAGCCTGTCGCGCTGCAAAAAAATGCGGGCGGCCACCGCCACAGCCGCCGCCCGCAGGGTCAAACCGTCGCGACGGGATTCGCCGGCGCGCCGACCAGGCCACGGATATGCAACGGCGGCGCGGTCAGCAGAAACCGGTTCCGGTGGTGCGCATGCAGCCAGTTCGCGAGCGGCGTCAGGTGCCACAGCTCGCCGAGGTGAATGCCGAGCTTGAACAGGCACAGCTCGTGCAGCGGCATCAGTGCGCCGGGTCGCGCGAGCGGCTGCGCATGCTGCGGACGCTCCTCGATCGCATGGTTGTCGGCCACGAGCGCGGCCAGCCCCGATTCGTCGATCCACTGCAGCAGCCGCGCATCGCCGCTGTCCAGCACGCACGCGCTCGCGACCGTCGCCGGCGATCCGCCGCCGTCGTTCAGCAGCAGATCCGCGAAGCCCGTGTGTATGCAGACGATGTCGCCGCGCTCGACCTGCACGCGGTCCGCGTCCATCACCTGCATCAGCTGCGCGAAGCCGACCTTCGTGCGCGCGTCGCCGAAGTGACGCCGCAGGTCGATCAGCACGCCGCGCCCCTGCACGCCCGTCTGCGCCATCACCTCGATGCCGAGCGCGCGCGCGCCGCCCGTCGCGTCGCCCTCCTGCGGCACCTGCAGATGCTCGCCCATCCGGAAACCGTTGTAGAACACGATTTCCGGCACGCCGTCGTCGTCCGCGTCGAACAGGCCGCCCACGTGCGACAGGCCGTCCCATTGCGTCGAGAACTGCGAGTGCATGCAGAACGCATCGTCGCAGACCACATCGGTTGCGTTCGCAACCTGTTCGTCCGCGCGATAGCCGAAGTACGGCTTGCCGCCCAGCAGCGCCGGCATGACCGCCGGCGGCCGCCGCCGCGCGTTCAGCCCGCCGCCGCGCGGCACGTCGAGCGGCAGGCTCAGCGAGAACGACAGCCCTTCCCGCACCTCGGCTGCGCCCTGCCGCACCTTGTCCGGCGTCAGCCAGTTCAGCCGCCCCTTCTGATCGTCGGGGCCGAAATCGCCCCAGTTCGAGCCGGGCGGCCGCTTTTTCCAGCGGGGTGCATTCAAGATCCGTGTCCTCCTTCCGTGCCCGACGTCAGCGCCGCGAGCGCATCGAGCGACGCGTCGTCGGCGAGCGCCTGCACCGCGTCGCGCAGCGCGAGCGCGCGCGCCATGCCGAGCGCCGAGCTCGCCGCCAGCACGAATTTCGCGGCGAGCTCCTGTTCGGTCAGCGGCCGCGAATTCGTGCCCTTGCTCGACTCGATCCGCGCCTCGCGCACCTGCCCGTCGCGCAGCTCGACGCGCAGCACGGCCGGCAGGAAATTCGGAAAGCGCGCGTCGCACCACGGATCGGCCACGCAGCGCACCTTCGCGGCCAGCGCGCGCCGTGCGGGGTCCTGCGCGAGCGCATCGTCGAAATCGTCGAACCAGACGCCGAGCCCGCCGCCGCCGAGCAGCGCCGCCGCGACCGTGTACGGCCCCGAGAACGCCGCCGCATAGCCGTTCGGCGGATTCGCCTTCAGCTCCGCCGGCTCGCCGATCGTGCGCAGCGTCGACGTCGCGACCCGCAGCTCGGCCGACACCACGTCGTCCGCCGTCACGCCTTCCGCCTTCAGCTGCAGCGCCGCGTCGATGCCCGGATGCGTGAAGTGGTTGCACGGATACGGCTTGAAGATGATCCGGCTCGTCTCCCATTCGTCGCCCAGGTCGCGCAGCACCGCGTCGACGTCGGCGAGGTCGCCGCACCACGCGTGGAAGAAGCCGAAGCGGCCTTCGAGCGCGGTCGGCGGCGCGGTCACGCCCGCGCCCGCCAGTTCCGCCGCGCTCACGCCCGCGTGCGCCGCCCAGCCGCAGTGGACCCGCTTCACCGAGCCGCCGGTGCGGTTCGCTTCGAGCAGGCCCGCGCCCATGCTCGCGGCAATGCCGAGCGCCGCCGCGATCTGCTCGGCGTCGAGCCCGAGCAGCATCGCCGCGGCCGCCGCCGCGCCGACCGTGCCGCAGATCGACGTCGCGTGCTGGCCGCGCTCGAAGAACACCGAATTGCCGAGCCGTTCGTTGTACGCGGCGACGCCGAGGCGAATGCACACCTCGGTGCCGACCGTGATCGCATCGAGCAGCGCCGCGCCCGCCGCGCCGCTCGCCTGCGCGGCGGCAATCGCGGCCGGAATCACGGACGCGCTCGGATGCAGCACCGACAGCATGTGCGAATCGTCGAAGTCCATCGCATGCGCGAGCGTGCCGTTGACGAGCGCGGCGCTCGCGGCCGGCAGCCGGTCGGGCGCGCCGATCACGCTCGCCGGGCCGGTGCCGGCCCAGCGCCGTGCGACCTGCAGCACCGACTGCGCGACCGGTTCGTCGTGCGCGATCAGGCTGTTGCCGACCACGTCGAGCACGCGCGCGGCGGCCTCGACGCGCAGCCGGCGATCCAGCCCTTCGGCGCGCACCGCCGCCGCGAAGCGGCCGAGCGCGCCGACGATGCCGTCGGGCGGCGCGGGCCGGTGCGTCGTGGTCGCGGCCGCGGCCGCCGGAGCAGAAAGCGTCTCGGGTGTGCTCATGCCAGTGCTCCACTGAGTCGAAGATTGTTCGCGAGCGCGAGCGTCACGCGCGCGTTGGCGATCAGCGGCGGCGCGACCACGCGGCCGTCCGGCAGCACGAACACCGACGACGCCGAGTCCTTGCCCGCCGCCGCCTCGACCGCCTCGAGCACGCGTTCGGCCGCGCGAATTTCGTCCCCCGACGGCGTGAACACCTCGTTGATCACCGGAAGCTGCGACGGATGGATCGCGAAGCGGCCGAGAAAGCCCATCGATTTCGCGCGCAGCGTCGATTCCTTCAGGCCGTCGAGATCGGGCAGCGTGTGATAGACGGTCTGGATCGGCCCGGTCAGCCCGGCCGCGCGGGACACCACGACGCAGCGCGCGCGGCACACCTCGAGCGTGAAGTTGTCGACGCCGATCTGCAGGTCCGCGCGCAGGTCGCTCTCGCCGAGCCCGATCCGCTCGAGCCGCGGCGACGCGGTCGCGAGCTGATAAGCCGTCTCGACGCCGTACGCCGATTCGATCAGGATCTGGATGCCCGCGTCGCAGCCGAGCGCGTCGAGCCAGCCCGCGACCTCCTGGATCTGCTGCGGCAGGTCGCATTTCGGCAGGCGCAGCGCCTGCAGCGCGGGCTGCGCGATCGCGTCGACGTCGTCGCGGCACCACGGGCTGCCGAGCGGGTTGATCCGCACGTACGTCGGCTTCGGCGGACCTTCCGCGAGAATCGCGGCGGCCGCCTGGCGTGCCTCGGCCTTGTGGCTGGCCGGCACGGCATCCTCGAGGTCGAGCACGATGGCATCGGCTTCGCTTGCATACGCCTTCTCCACCACCTGCGCCTTGTGCGCGGGCACGTATAGGTAACTGCGGTAAGTTGCGCTGGTTTTCATAGAATGCCCCGTTCGGTCAAATCGGCGATCTCGCGCCGCTCCAGTCCCAATGCGCCGAATACTTCGTCGTTGTGCGTGCCGCGCGCCGGTCCCCCCCAGCGAATCGCGCCGGGCGTGTCGGACAGCCGGAACGGCACGTTGTGCGTGCGGAACGCGCCGAGTTCCGCGTCGGGCACCGACACGACCGAGCCGAGCGCCGCGTACTGCGGATCGCGCAGCACGTCGGCGACGTCGTAGATCGGCGCGACCGCCGCCTGCGCGCGCTCGAACTCGGCGATCACCTCGTCGCGCGTGCGCTGCCCGATCCAGCCGCCGACCGCCGCATCCAGCTCGTCCGCATGCTTCGCGCGCTCCGCGCCGTTCGCGAACCACGGTTCGTCGATCAGGTCCGCGCGGCCGACGAGGCGCATCACGCGCTCCGCGATGCTGTGCGCCGACGTAGACAGCGCGACCCACTTGGCGTCCGACGTGCGGTACACGCCGCGCGGCGAATTGTTCGGCGAACGGTTGCCGGTGCGCTCGGGCACCCGGCCCGTCTGGTCGTAGCTCGCGACCTGCGCGCCCATCGCGGCGAGCATCGTCTCGATGATCGCGAGATCGACGACCTGGCCGCGCCCGGTGCGCTCGCGCGCCTTCAGCGCAGTCATGATCGCGAACGCGGCGGTCAGCCCCGCGACCGTGTCGGCGAGCGGGAACGACGGCAGCAGCGGCGGCCCGTCCGCCTCGCCGGTGATCGACGCGAGCCCGCTCATCGCCTCGGCCAGCGTGCCGAAGCCGGGGCGGCTCGCATACGGGCCGAACTGGCCGAAGCCCGTCACCCGCACGAGCACGAGCCGCGGGTTGATCGCGGACAGCACGTCGTAGCCGAGCCCCCAGCGTTCGAGCGTGCCGGGCCGGAAATTCTCGACGACCACGTCCGCCTGCGCCGCCAGCTCGCGAAAGATCCGCTGGCCGTCGTCCGTGCCGAGATTCAGCGTGACCGCCCGCTTGTTGCGCGCGAGCACCTTCCACCACAGCGGCACGTCGTCGCGGCGCGCGCCGTACTTGCGCGCCGGATCGCCGTCCGGATGCTCGACCTTGATCACGTCGGCGCCGTAGTCCGCGAGCATCGTCGCCGCGAGCGGGCCCGCGAACAGCGTCGCGGCGTCGATCACGCGAATGCCGTCGAGCGGCGCCGGTTTGGAGGCGTCCGACGCCGCGCCGGCGTCGACGTCCTCGATATCCACAGAGGCCATGCCGTTCTCCATTCAGATGGATTGCACGGCGCGCCGCGCACCGACATCATCTGCATGACTAATCATCATGCGGCGATGCGGGCGCGGCGCGCGACCTGCCGATCAGACGGCGTTGATCCGGTAGATCGGGAAATACGTCTGGATCTTCCCGTTCAGGTAGTCGGACGCGAGCTTCGGCACCTCGTCGAAATCGAAGATCTCGGTCGGCTCCTGCCCGATCCAGCCGCTCGTTTCCTGGAAATCGCGGATCGTGATGCTGTCGTCGTAGCGCCACGCATGCGTGTGGATGTGCAGGCGGCGGTTGATGCATTCCGTCGCGCGCAGGTTCCACAGGCGCATCCCGGTCTTCCAGCCGACCGTCGCGATGATGCCGGTGCGGCCGACCACGCGCATCGTCGCGCGATACAGCGCGCCGCCGAGGTTGTCGAGGAAGATCGCGACGCCGCGGCCGCCGCTCAGTTCCGCGATCGTCTCCGCGAACGCGCGCTCCGACTCGCGATAGCTCGCCTGGTACTCCGGATCGGTCTTGTAGCGCTCGTCGTCATACGCGAGATTCGGGAACTTGCGGCGATCGACCGGCGTGATGCCGAGCTTCGCGAGCTCCTCGAGGCGCCGGTCGTTGCTCGCCGTCATCGCGACGCGAAAGCCCTCGCGCTTCGCGAGCTGCAGCTCGGCGAGCGTCGTGCCGCCGCCCCAGCCGAACACCAGGTAGTCGGCCGGATCGACGTCCGGCAGCTGCGAGCGCCAGCACGCCGACGCCACCTTCCAGTTGTCCCACGCGGTGAAGTAGCGGCCGTACGTCGCCCATTGCAGCAGCGAATGACGGCTGTCCGTCGGCACCGCCACGAGGTTGTCGGCGCGCATCTTGGTCCGCTGCGCCATCACGCCGATCGTGCCCGGCGCGTCGTACGCGTAGACGAGCTCGGCGAACCCGTATTCGTCGCGCTTGCCGAACGGCATCACCATGCAGATCTCGCCTTCCTTCAGCGTCTTCACGCCGCTGCCGCGCTCGACGATGCGCACCAGCGCACCATTGCCGAGCACGATCTTGTCCTCGCGGCGCTGCCGGCAGATGTCGACCGGGTTGCGCGACAGCGCGTGGTCGAGGTTCGCTTCCCACGATCCGTACAGCGGCTCGACCAGCACCTCGCCGGCTTCCAGATCGGAGAATTCGAAGGTTTCGCGACGCAGCTCGCCCGCCACGGGCGCCTGCTTCCTGCTCGGTTCCGGTCCTGCGTAGAGAACCCATGCATCGGTCTTGATCATCGTCATGCCTCGGTAAATGACTCCGTATGAATGGTGCACACCGAACACGCCGCTTCGTTCAGCGCGAAACCACCTGCTCCAGTGCCGCCTCCACGTCGGCCGTCGCGGCGACCTGCCCGAGCTTCGGGAAGATCTGCGTCAGCGCGAAGGTCTGCGCGTCGGCGGACGACGTGCTGACTGCGTCGCTGACGACGACGACGTTGTAGTTGTTCTCGTATGCCTGGCGCGCCGTCGATTCGACGCCGATGTTGGTCGCGATCCCGGTCAGCACGATGTCCGTGATGCCGCGCCGGCGCAGCTGCACGTCAAGGTCGGTGCCGGTGAACGCGCCCCACTGGTGCTTCGTCACGACGATGTCGGACGGCCCCACGCCGAGCGCCGGCGCGAACGCGCTCCATTCGGGGTCGAGATTCGGCGGCGCCGACGGCGCATCCGTCTTGACCTTCAGCGCAACGCCGCCGTCCGGCTGATAGCTCGTGTGCACGTAGATGACGGGAAGCTGCAGCGCGCGGAACGCGGTCGCGAGCTCGACCGTCTTCGCCACGACCTGCGCGCCGGTGTAGGGCACGACCGGCAGCGACACGATGCCGTTCTGCAGATCGATGGCGACCAGGGCGACCGTGCGATTGAGCGTCGGAATGGACATGTAAAAACCTCACTTCTGTTGGGGGATGGAAGAAGCGGCGGCATCCAGGTGCCGGCTCGACGCTGCGTTGAGCAGCAGCAGCACGCTGATGACCGCCAGGACGATGGCCAGCTCGCGCAGGCCGCGATCGCTCGCCGGATGGCCGAGCGCCAGCCCGACGAGCGCAAACGACAGGCTGCCGCCGACATACTGCGCGGTGCGGTACAGCCCCGAGGCCGTGCCGATCCGGTCATGCGGCGCGCTCTGGTAGAGCGCCGACTGGTTGCCGAGATTGTTGAAGCCGTTCGGCACGCCGAACACGATCGACAGCAGCACGATCGACCAGACCGGCATCGCGCTGGTGAGCAGACTCATCACGACGCTGCCGACGCACAGCATCGCGGAGCCTATGATCAGCACCGGCCGCGAACCGTGACGGTGCGCGATGCGGGTCGCGAGCATCGTCGCCACCGTGCCGACCCCGGCCACCGGCAGCATCACGAGGCCGGCGTCGGCGGCGGACAGGCGCTTGGCCTCCTGCAGCCACATCGGCAGCGCATAGAAAATCGCGTAGAACACCGCGTAGGTGCCGACGCAGCGCAGGTACGTGCTCGTGAGCGCACGGTTGTCGCTCAGCATGCGGATGTCGATCAGCGGCGTCGCCGCCAGCCGCTCGCGCCGGACCAGCGCCGGGCACAGGACCAGCGTCGCGACGAGCAGCAGCCAGTCGGGCGCGCGCGACACCGATTGCAGGAACAGCAGCAGGCTCGTGAGCGTCAGGACGAACAGCGCGACGCCCGGCAGGTCCAGCTCCTTCAGCGTGCCGCGCAGCGTGCGGCGTTGCTGCGCACCGCGCGGGACGACGTCGGCCGGAATCCACAGCCACGCCAGCACGAAGGCCAGCAGCACGATCGGCACGTTGATCCAGAAGATCGCGCGCCAGCCCGCGAACTGCACGAGCGCGCCGCCGAGCGGCGGCCCGAACGCGACGGCCACCTGCGCCGCGACCGAGATCGCGCCGAGGCCGCCCGTCGGCGTCGCGCCGTTCGCGTGCCGCAGCGACCACGTGCGGATCATCGCCATGCCGGCCGGATACGCGGCGGACGTGCCGATGCCGAGCGCGACGCGCGACGCGATCAGCCACCCGAGCGACGGCGCGAACGGCGCGAGCGCGGACGCGATCAGTACGATCGCGAGGCCGATGCAGAAGATCCGCTTCGCGCCGAAGCGATCGGCGAGCCGCCCCATCGTCGGCTGGCCGACGGCCGTCGCGAGATAGAGGCCCGACACGAGCCACATCGTGTCGATGCGTTCATGCGCCGCGCCCTGCGGCGCGAACGCCTGCTGGATGCTGACGAGTGCGACCGCGATCATCGACGAGTTCAGCGCGTTGAGCAGCGTGCCGAGCACGATCGGGCCCACCAGCCTGGCCGGCAGGCGCAGGCCCGCCGCGCGCGCATTGCCGCCGCCTGCCGGCGCGCCGCCGGGGGTCGAGGGTGTTGCTTGCGCAGGTCGATCGGAAGTCGTTTTCATGGCGTCGTCGAGTGGTGAATTCGCATCGCTCGATCAAATTCGAACGTGCGTTCACCTTACCGTTGCGATCGCCGTGAATGAAATGGATTGTTGCGATGCACACATTCGTCGCTTGAATGCAGATCGTGAGCGACGCAGTGGGGGCGGATACGCTTTGGCGCATCGGGCGGCATCGCGAAGCGCCGCGCCGGCCTTGCCTGTCGGACGGACGCGGCGAAACGCGGAGCGTCGCGCGCGCAACGTTCGGCATGCCGCGCGCGCGGTCGCCGCAGGCGCCGGATGACGGTTTTATGCGGCGGTGCGATGCGAAATCAGAGGGCGGGCTCTAGCCACGCCGAAACCGCTCATGCACCGGTCGTATGACGGCCGGAAGGCGACATCAGGCGTGCATGCGAAGCGGGCTCGAACGCGACGGCGCGCATACCTGCTTTTCCAGATACGCGAGTGCGTCACCGATCGACAACGCATGCTGTTCGCCGTTTCTCAACCTCAGCGACACCGCGCCGGATTGCGCTTCCTTCGGTCCCGCTATCGCGAAGATCGGCGCGGCCAGCTCGCGCGCGTCGAAGATCTTGCGCGGCAGGCGCTCCGGGCGAAAGTCGCGCAATACGCGGCAGCCGATCGTTTCGAACGCGAGCGCCGCGCCGTCCGCAAACGGACGTTCTTCGTCGCCGATGTTGGCCACGACGATCTGGTCGGGAGCCAGCCACGTCGGCAGCCATCCTTCATAGTGCTCGAGCAGGATGCCGATGAATCGCTCGAGGCTGCCGAGGACCGCATGATGCAGCATGACAGGCGTCGCCTTCGCGCCGCTCTCCGACGCATACGTTGCGCCGAGCCGCTCCGGCAGCACGAAATCGAGCTGGATCGTGCCGCACTGCCACTTCCGTCCCTGGCGGTCGAGCAGATGGAATTCGAGCTTGGGCCCGTAAAACGCGCCTTCTCCCTGCTGTATCTCGAAGTGCAGTCCGGCCGAGCGCGCGGCAAGCGCCAGCATCGATTCGGAGCGGTCCCAGAGCGCGTCGTCGCCGGCGCGAACCGACGGCCTCGTCGACAACGCGACGTCGAAGCGGTCGAACCCGAAATCCGCGTAGATCGTCTTCAGCAGACGGCAGAACCGTGCGACCTCGGCTTCGACCTGATCCTCCATGCAGAGCACGTGGGCATCGTCCTGCGTGAACGCCCGGGCGCGCATCAGGCCGTGCAGCGAACCGGACGGCTCGGCCCGGTGAACCGCGCCGAATTCCGAATATCGGACGGGCAGGTCGCGATACGAGCGCGACCCTCGCTTGAATACCTGCACATGGCAGGGGCAACTCATCGGCTTGAGGCAGAACGGCTGCCCGTCGCTGTCGAGCGAGAACATGTTCCTGCCGAACTTCTCCCAATGGCCGCTTTGCTCCCAGAGCGCGCGCGACGCGATTTGCGGCGTGCGCACTTCCGCGAACCCGGCCTGCCTCATCCGTTCGCGAATATATTCCTCGACCACGCGATAAAGCGCCATTCCGCGCGGATGCCAGAAAACGGCGCCGGGACTTTCATCCTGCTGGTGAAACAAATCGAGCTTGTTGCCGAGCACGCGGTGATCGAAAGCATCCATCATGTTCTCCATTCACGTTGAGGCCGACGAAAACGGAGCATGAAAAAAGCCCCGTCGTCTCCGGCGGGGCTTTGGGGTGATCCGACGCATCGATCTACGACACGCGACCTCCTCCACGCCCGCCATATGCGGTCGCGGTGGTGGTGGTCGTAGTCGTGACGAAAAATGCGTTCATGCGAGCAATCTAGCGACGCGATTAGCCGTTGTCAACAAGCTGCAGCTTCTTCGGATTCAGGGCGTGCGCCCGATCTCGTCGATGTCCGGCGTGAACCGAAGCACCGTGTATTCCAGCACCGATACGTTCGACCCGCCGGCCGGGCCTTGAACGACGATCGCATGGACCGCGCCTTTCCGGTCGAATTTCAGCGCCCTTCCGGTTGCATCGTTGCGCAGCGCGTCGAGCTCTTCGATGCGCGCCACCGCGAGTTTGCGCACCGCACCGCAGACATAGACCGGGAGAAACGCCAAAGCGATGAACATCGAGAACGCATCCTTGATCGTCGTGTCGAGCAGCATGTGGCTGGACAGCGCGAGCGACACCGACGTCGCATGGACGAAGATCGCCATCACGGTCGCGCCGGCGCCGAGCGACGAGAAGCGTTCGGCGGCCTGCTTCGTGCGCGCTCTCATCACTGCTCGCGTCGTGGGCGACGCCACGAGAATTTCGCGCTTCGCGCCGTAATAGCCGGCCACGCCAAGGAACAGCGTCACGACGGCGCTCAGCAGGAGCGCCCAGCCGATCTGCTCGAACAGGATGAGCACGAACAGCAGCACGAAAATGCCGGCCAGCGGATACAGCAGGAGCCTGAAATCATAGCCGTCCTCGCCGTGCCCACGGACCCACCGTTTCACCAGTGTGTTTTCCCAGAACCGGCTCTCTTCGTGCAGCGAGATCTCCTGACTATTCGACAATTTTTCACCTGTGGGGGCCGGCGCCGATCATCGCCCGCAATGGTGTAGCGATCGTGCAGCCAGTGTGAACATTCGATGGAGACGTTGGCATTTCCGCGAATTTTCGCGTCGAATCAGCCGGCAGTATTGAGAGAAAATGGAGATTCCATGGCTGACATTGTTTCGAGCCCGACGCCACGCCAACATTGCATCACACTCCTGTTACGCGAAACGCCGCTGAACCGATGAATGCGCTGATACTGATTGCTGAAGACGAGCCGGAAATTGCGGAAATCCTCGACGCATACCTGACCCGCGAGGGATTTCGCACCTACCGGGTCGGCAACGGGCAAGCCGCACTCGACGTGCAGCCTCTGCTGAAGCCCGACCTGATCCTGCTCGACATCAAGATGCCGGAGAAGGACGGCTGGGAGGTGCTCATCGAGCTGCGCCGCCGCGGCAATACGCCGGTCGTCATCATCACGGCGCTCGATCAGGACATCGACCGGCTTCAGGGCTTGCGCATCGGCGCGGACGACTATATCGCGAAGCCGTTCAATCCCGTCGAGGTGGTCGCCCGCATCCGGGCGGTGTTGCGGCGCTCCGGCACGTCCCTGCAAGGGGGCGTGATGCGGGTCGGCAACCTCGAGGTCGACACCGAAAGCTATCTGGCCAGGGTCCGGTCGGACTCCGGCGAAACCCAGGTGTCGCTGACGCTGACCGAGTTCCGGCTGCTCGCCCACATGGCGAGATCGCCCAACCGCGTCTTCACGCGCAGCGAGCTGGTCGACGCGTGCCTCGCCGGCAGCGGCGCGCTGGAGCGCACCGTCGACAGCCACATCAGCCGGCTGCGCAAGAAGCTCGAATGCGCCGGCGCGCCCGGCATGCCCGAGGTGATGCGCGGCGTCGGCTACCGGCTGCAGAGAATCCAGTGAACACGCGCAGCAAGCTGAGCCGGCAGATCGTGCTGTCGATGGGGCTGGTCTCGGTCGCCACGACGCTGATCATCTTTGTCGGCCTGTTCGTCATCTACGGGTTGCTGTTCACCTTTTCGCCGCCCGCGCAGGAGCGCATCATCGATATGCTCATCCCGCATGCGGCCGATTACCTGATCTTCGCGATCCTGCTGCTGACGGGACTGATCGCCGCGGTCGTGATGGCGACCCGGCTGGCCCGGCGCATTCTCAAGCCGCTCAACTCGCTTGCGGAAAGCGCGCGCAGCATCGCCGCCGGCGACCTGGCCGCCCGGGCGAATCCCGGCGACCGCTCGCTCGGCGAGACCGCGCTACTGGTCGACGACTTCAACGCGATGGCGATCCGGCTGCAGGGCATGACCTCCGAGATGACGGCGTGGAACGCGGCGATCGTCCATGAACTGCGCACCCCGCTCACGATCCTCAGGGGCCGGCTGCAAGGCCTGCGGGACAAGGTGTTCGAGCCGGACGAATCGCTGTTCCGCGGCCTGCTGAATCAGGTCGAAGGCTTGTCCCGGCTCGTCGACGACCTGCACATCGTCACGCTGCAGGACATCGGTCGGCTGGACATGAACATCCAGCCGACCGACATCGCGCTCGAAGTCCAGAGCGCCGTCGATTCCGTCAGCGACGCGCTGCACGACGCCGGCTTTGCCGTCGAAATGGCGACCACCGCGATCGTCGCGCAATGCGACGGCGCGCGCATCCGGCAGGCGCTGCTCGCGCTGCTCGACAACGCGCGCCGCTATGCGGTGCCCGGCAAGCTTCGCATCGAGATGACGGTCCAGGGGTCGAGCGTCGTGCTTCGCGTAGAAGACGAAGGCCCCGGCCTCAGCCCCGAATTCGCGCGGCATGCGTTCGAGCCCTTTACGCGCGCGGACGTGTCGCGTTCCCGCAAATTCGGCGGCTCCGGCCTCGGCCTGTCCGTCGTCCGCGCGATCGCCCAGGCGCACCACGGCCAAGCGCGGTATGTCACGTCGCGCGCCGGCGGGTCCATCTTCGAGCTGGACATTCCGCGTCGCAAATCGTGACCTCGATGTTCGTATAACGTGCTGCCCTTGACGAACCGCTCTTCGGAGGAAAGCACTTGAAACTCCCGTACGAATGGCAGATCGGGTTGCGGTACACCCGCGTCGGCAAGCGCACGATCGGCACGACAGGCAACGGCTTCATTTCGTTCATCGCCGTCGCGTCGATGTCGGGCATCGCGCTCGGCGTGGCCGCGCTGACGTTCCTGCTCTCGGCGCTCGCGACGCTCTATCCGAGCTGGCGCAGCGCGCGGGTCTGGCCGGCCGACGCGTTGCGCTACGAGTGAGCGCCGCCTCTACGCCGCCCACGCCCTTTTCCGCTACAGTAAGTGCACGGGCCGCGAACGCGGCCGCACTTTCTTCAAGCACACGGAGTCGCGATGCATTCTCCTCAAGCCTATAGCGCCGACGCACCGACCCGCGCGGAAGTCGATGCGCTCGCGGGCGTGACCGTCATCGAGTTCGGCGCCAACTGGTGCGGGATCTGCCAGGGTGCGCAGCCCGCGATTCGCGATTCGCTTTCGGCGCACCCCGCGGTTCGGCACCTGAAAATCGAAGACGGTCCCGGCCGTCCGCTCGGGCGCTCCTTTGGAATCAAGCTCTGGCCGACGCTGGTGTTCCTGCGCAACGGCGTCGAGGTCGCGCGCGTCGTTCGCCCCGTCGATGCGCGGCAGATCGAAACCGACGGCTTCGCCGCGCTGGCCTGAGCACATCGGCATGCCACGATCATGAAACAGGCGATTCAACACGTTATCGTCGACGCGCGCGGGCGCGGCCTCATCGAGTTCACGTCGCAGGTACGCGCGTTCGTCGACCAGCAGTCGATCCGCACGGGCCTGCTCACCGTGTACTGCCGGCATACGTCCGCTTCACTGCTGATCCAGGAGAATGCGGACCCGTCGGTGCAGCGCGATCTGGAACGCTACTTCGCGGCGCTCGTGCCCGAGGACAGTTCGCGCTACGAGCACGACACCGAAGGCCTCGACGACATGCCCGCGCATTTGCGCACGGCGCTCACGCAGGTGCAGTTGTCGATTCCGGTGGAGCATGGACGGATGGTGCTCGGGACGTGGCAGGG
Organism: Burkholderia ubonensis; assembly: GCF_902833085.1. Taxonomy (GTDB): domain Bacteria; phylum Pseudomonadota; class Gammaproteobacteria; order Burkholderiales; family Burkholderiaceae; genus Burkholderia; species Burkholderia ubonensis. The sequence continues at coordinate 28,207 of NZ_CADFEB010000017.1, read as the reverse complement.
GATTTACCTGTTCGAGCATCGGCGTGCCGCGCATCAGCGGGATATCGTGCTGCATTTGATCGGGGAGTGAGGCTGTAGTGTGCGCGCGGCGTCGCCGAGGTGCGACGCCGCGATGTCGCGAACGACGGAAGCGCCGGGTTATTCCTGCGCCACCCCGGGTCGTTCCGTGCGCCTGAACGCAAACACGTGATTGATGACCTGGTCGATTTTGCTGAAGAATGTTTCGGCGCCGTAGCCCGCCGCGAATGCAATTGCCGATGCGGACAAACTCAGGCCAAAACTGGTGCTGACATGCATCACGGCGGTGGACGGGTCGAAGAACAGTCCAACTGTCACGCCGGCGATCAGCCCCAGGGGCAGACGCACCATGGTGAGAATTCTATCCCTTGGCGCCAGCACACCGTCCTTGACCTTTTCGTGAATGCCTCGAACCGAAGCCGCGAAGGAGCCGATCACGGCGAATAGAATCGGGAGGATGTAATTCGAAAAAGTCGAGACGACTATCGCAACGGAGCGCGCATCTTCCTGCCTTCCCTCCAGCGTGGGCACCTCGAATATGAACCTGATCGGCCAAAATGCCCAACTGTCACCGTACATGGAAACGCCTTTGATCGCCTTGTTGTAGCGAGCGGCAATGTACGAATACTCATCGCACAGCTCCACGACCTGGTAGGTTTCGTTCTTCAGATTATTTCCATTGCAATGCTCCTCGATCAATTTCGAGGGCATCGTTGCGCCGGCGTTCAGGGCAAATTGCTTTGCGAGCGTCGAATAAAGCGCGTTTATCGACTCCATGTGCGCCGCCCTTTCCTGCTCGAAACGCGATACCACCTGAGCGCCGTAAGAGACAATCGACAGAAGAATTGCGGCAACCACCGTAATCACGGAGGCCCACCAGCTCATTTGATCCTTGAGGCGACGAAAGCGCCGAGCGTGAGTGACCAGTCCCGGGAAGGCATCTTTCGCAACCCTTATCCTGGAATAGCGCGTCACACTTGGATCCGTCGTAAATGGCCCCGGCAGAATTTTTTCATCCTCTACGAACATGTACGTGTAAGCGATGGTCATGCCGCTCGCGGGCCGGACCAGGTGATTCAATTGGCATTTTGTCTTGAGCAGGAATTCCACATTCTCGTCAGTGAGCGGGCCCGGCCGAATGGCGAGCCCCCATATTTTTTTAATTAATTCCTGGACTCCACTTTCTTTTTTTGCATCGCAAAGCAACTTGTCCGATCTGCCCGCAAGACCGTCGAGAAGCAGCAATATCTCCTTGATTTCACAGTCAAAGAACTCGCTCAGCTCCTTATCCACCACTTCACTCTTGTCTCGAAAATCATTCATTTGAGCTCTCCTCACACCCCGATTTCCAGAGGAATTTCTCCTGGAAATATGCCCCGCTCGCCCGCTCCTGCGATGAGTGCCTCACAACCGGTTCCGGCCGTGGCCAGCCGCGACCGGTTGCGAGCGTCTTGCAGGTGGCGGGAACTGCCGCCACCGCGCTTTCACCCGGTAAACGTCACGGTAACCGTCGCATCCCCAAGCGTGGTCGACGTCAGCGACACCGGCGGGTTCTGCGAGCTATCCACGATCGTCCAGGAGTCGCCGTTCTGCGGGTTGCCCACCGTGCGTCCGTCGGCGCCGCATGCCAGCGCGGTCGTGAACTGCACCGGTGTGAAGCTCGGCAGCGCCGCGGTGGGCAGCCCCCCGTCCGGCGCCTCCATGATCCATTCGGCGCTGTTGCCGTCGAACGTGGCGCCGGGTGGCGGCACGATGGTCAGCGAGAAGTGCTCGCCGGTCGTGTCGTTGGCGAACGAGAGATGTCCCGCGGTCCCGTTGTTGATGTACTGAACCGAGCAGAATACGGTGTCGCCCGGACTGACCGGGAAGTTAGGAATGTTGACCTGGTAAATGTACGGCGGCACGTCGAAACCGGTCACATCCACTCGTGCCACGTTGAGATTGTCATTGCCGTCGCCTTTCCACGCGTAGAAGAGGCTGCCGTCGTGCTCGGCGATCGCCGGCGCGTCGGAGCTCGTTTCGGGCGAGATCATCTTGCCGCCGAAGCTCTGGCCATCGTCCGCGGAGACCATCAGGTTCAGATTGTCGTTGCCGTCGCCCCGCCAGCCGAGAAACAGATAACCGTTCATGCCGGCAATCGTCGGGTTGAGCGGGCTCGTGTCGCCCAGCGTGATCTTGTTCGAAAAGCCGGTTGGCACGCCGGTGGACTCGTCGATGTCCACGATCGCGACGTTGAGGCTGTCGTTGCCGTCGCCCTTCCACGAGATGAACAACTCGCCGTCGCTGACGCCGAGCGCGGGCGCAACCGGGCTCGTCTCGTTCGAGACGTACTTGTTGCCGAACGTGGCGCCGCCATCGGTGGAGACCATCACATTGAGGTTGTCGTTGCCATCGCCTTTCCAGGCCAGATAGACGGCGCCATTGAGCAGCGCAAGGGCCGGCCGTACCGGGCTCGTATCGCCGAGAATCGCCTTGTTGACGATGCCGGTTGGCGCGCCCTCCGGATCGAGCGCCACCGTTGCGACATTGAGGTTGTCGTTGCCGCTGCCCTTCCACGCGACGAGGAGCGTAGTGCCGTCCGATGCCAGCGCAGGCGCGTCGTCGCTGGATTCCGGCGAAATCACCTTGTTGCCGAAACTTGCGCCGCCGTCGCTGGATACCATCACGTTCAGGTTGTCGTTGCCGTCGCCCTTCCACGCGAGATACAGATTCCCGTTGCACGACGCGAGCGATGGGCTGACCGGGCTCGTGTCACCGAGAATCACCTTGTTGTTGCTGATACCGTCGATCGTGCCGCTCAGCTGGCCCGGTGCGAACCACTCGAACCACGCGACGTAAGAAGCGTTGCCGCCCGCGTCGACGCGCTGCTCCACCCCCGCCTGCAGCACATCGTTGGAGTTGTAGGCGCCGTCCAGACCGATCCACGACGACGAGTTCCAGCCGCCCTCCGTCCCTTGAGCCTCGGTGGGCTCGCTGACGGTGGGAACGGTCCAGAAGCCAATGCACGAGACCCAGTTGCCCTGAATGGTGCCGCCACTCCAGTTGCCGGAGGTAAAGGCGGCCTCGGTCTGCTGCAGCGGTTTGCGGACATGCGTTTTGCCGCGCTGCGGGCGCAGCACGGGCATGATGCGCTTGTCGGGTTCCCAGCGTCGCGAGAACGCACGCGCCCACGCCGCGCGTGCTTGCGGATCACCGTCGGAGCCCGGGCGCGCCCACAACAGCGCGTGCCGGACCAGATCGTTCGGACTCGCCGTGTTCGGGTCGAACTCGGCGACAGGCTCGCGCGACGTGTACACGCCGTGAAGACTGGTGGGCACCACGTCGAAGGGCAGCCGCCGCCGGAATGGAACGTGGCGCTGAATGCCGTTGTTGCGATTCATGATCGATGTCTCCTGAAAAGATACAGGCCGAGCGCTTCGGCATGAACGGACAGGCAGGTCAGTCACCACCTCGCGCAGGCGGCGCTGCCTGGGCTTCCTGCGCGACCTGCGCTACTTGCACGGGCTGCACAGCCGGTGCTGCCCGTGCAGCCAGCGCGGCCTGCAGAGCCTGGCCATCGAGGCTCCCCAACCCCGTGCAAGCGTCCCAGCGCGGCGCCACCGGGTAGCCTTTCACATTGCCGAAGTCGTTGTTTACCGGGCCGGGCGCGCCGCCAATTGCACGAAATGCCGATGCCGGAAGGCCGTACAGGATGGTGTTGAGATATCCAGCGGGAAAGCCATTGTTCGCGTTGATCCGTGCGACAAGACCCGCGTAGAGCGGTGCGACGGCGCTCGTTCCACCGACCGGTTGCGGTTGCTGACCGTCGATCACTTGCAAGTAGCCGCTGTTTTCGCTTGCGTTCCCGGCGATATCAGGCACGCCCCGGCCGGCCTGCCCGGTACCCACTCGCTTGGGAAGCGCAACTTCTGACTGGTAGGACGGAACCGGAAATCGCGCACTCACCCCGCCCCCCGTCGCACCCTGTCCAGCCGCGCCGACGTCGTTCCAGACCCATTCGTCAAAGGCGCCGCCATTCACATTGCCGATGGTCGTGCCGCCACAAGCGGTCACCCAGGGGTCGCTTCCCGGATAGCTGGTTTGCGCCTGGGTCGCGCTTGCGACCTGGGCTCCCGTGTCGCCCGACGACACGAGCACGGTGATCCTGTTTGTGCTGGCGTCCTCGAACAGCATCGTGAACTGCTGCCATTCGCTGTCCGAAAAGCTCGGCTCGCCAAGGTCGTCGGGTCCCCATCCGTAGCTGATGGACACGATACTGGGCGTTGGCTCGCCTGCCTTGGGATGAATCATCATCTGCAACGCGTGAATCATGTTCTGGGTCTGAGCCCCGGCGAAATAGACCGCAATCGTCGCCTTTGGTGCGATCGCGCCTGCCACGGTAACGTCGAGGCCGGTTTCTCCGTCGGATTGTCCGGAGTTTTGCGTCCCGTCAACCGCGACGTCGATGATATGAGGGACGGGAAGACCGCCGAGTGCCGCCATGGTCGCAGCGATGTCGGAGGGCGCATAGCCTGCCGGCCCCTCCGATGTCTCCATCTCGTACAGGCCGATGGTCTGCCCCGCCCCGTCGCCCGACGGGAAATTGTAGAGAGTCGCGACCTGAGCGGGCGTCAAAGGCCGGGTGTTGGGAGGATCCATGCTTGCTCGTTTGCGGGCGGCCGACGCAGTCGAAAAATGCTTCGCATGAACCTTGCGGTTCGTCAGGCCCATAACCGCCTCCACATAGTCCGCAATGCTCGCCGGCACGCTCACGGCACCATCGTGACTGCGATAGGCACCCCGCGGGTATTGATAATCGTTGAGCTGGACGTTGAAGGCTTTGTTCACTGTCGCGACCGTCCCTCGCACGATCACGGACCGCCGCGCCGCATCCGCGTCCACGATGCTGAGTCCCTCGGCGGAGGCAAAGGCTTTGACCGCATCGAGCTCCTTCGGGTCGGCTCCATGGTGGAGGGCGAATGCGTCTCGGGCAGGCCGTACCGATCCCTTGCCATCAATGGCGCCCCCCGCCGCCCCGGCGGCCGACTGGGCATCGCCCGGCCTTCGCCGAAGCAGCAACGTGACGGTCAGCTCATGCGCACTATCCGTTGGCTTCAGTTTCGTATAACCCGTAGGGTGAGGATGCTCGCTGCCCTTTATGAGGCGATATGCTGCGGAGGTGGCCATCACGACCTCTCAAAGTAAGTACACCTATTTAAGAATTCGACCGACATGGCGCAAACCATGCGTTGCCCCCATCGGCCGGGCGGGAGACTCAATGTGTACCGCTCGTGATCCTGTCGATCATCGCCTTGACGGCGCTCATCTGATTGCCCGCCTTGGTGGCGTAGTGCGGATCATCGTAAGCAAACCAGTCCCAGCAACCATTGGGATTCGTCGTGGTCTCCGGGTCGCCGTCACCTACGTAGAGCTGCGGGTAAAGCACGATGATGTTGTTCGTATCGGCCCACGCGTTGTAGCCGGTATTCCTGACGAACGTGGTGCCGAACGGGGCGCCGCCGCCCGAATAGGCGGGGTACTGCAAGCAACCATGAAACACGACATGCAATCGGCATCGCTGGCCGTTCGCACAATTGGCGGGTACGAAGACCCATCCCGTATCGGCCATGCTGTGCTGGCGGGGGTTGCCGATAAACTCACTCTGGTCGAATTCGATGAAGCGCCGATCGTCGAGCGAGCCGGCATTTCTGGGATTCAAGGAACCGTAAATCCAGTTGAGCAACTGGCCCGCCGCATCGAACCGGCAGTCGTTGATGTACGGATTACCCTTGAAATTACAGGCATTTCCGAACGAGTCCGTCGGCATCGCATGCTCGGCCGGCACGTTCTTGACCAACCTGATGTTCGATGCGTCGACGAAGTGCCGATAGTAGGTCTGCAGATCGTTCATCACGGACGGGCGGACGACCGAGTCTTGAGTGCCCGAGAACATCCAGATCTTCTGGCTGCTCAAGTTCGAAGTCGGATCGATCGCCTGATTGCGCGCATTCGCATCCGTTATCCGGATCAAGGTCGGGACGTCGGTGGGCATCAGCGCGTTCATGCAGGCAATCATCGCTGTCGACAGGCTTCCCTGCGCACAATCGTAAGGCCCGCCGGCAATAATTCCGGCCCCCTTCAGAATCGACGAGAAGGCAACGTCGAACTGGACTGCCATGAATCCGCCGGAAGACAGGCCGGAAACCGACGTCTGTTTTATATCGACGTTGAATGCAGGAAGCTTGGCAATCTGCGCATTCGATGATGCCGATTGGACCAATGCCGCCGTCAGGCCGACGATGCATAACGCTACGCGAATGGCAACGCGATACGACATGTTCCGCTCCTTGGATTAGCTGCCATCCCACGCAGGGGTGGCGCAGACCAGCGTAACAATGCTCAATACGTCCCAGACTGTCGGGTGCCTGTGCAGGCAGGTTGCACAGGCAATGATCGCGCGCAATTGCATAGGCGCGGCGGCACGTAAGAGCGTCGCTTGAAGCGAAAGCTGTGTCGCACGAATAGGAACTGTTGATTTCAGTTCGTAATTTTTATCGATCGGATTTTTGTTCCGATCGGGTTGTTGCGATGAAGACTAGTTGCTGCATTTAACCGCTGCAGCCAGCACTTTCCCGAATAAACCGCCGGCGGTTTCTGGCATTTGTTTTGCAGTTGCCCAAATGGATTCAAGGCAGTCTATCTCGCCGACCACAGCTGCCGCCTGGCTCGACTCGACTTGCAGACATCAGGCCCGCCCATTGGACGGGAAATTGCCGTCAAACCGACCAGCGGCAAGAACCATCCATTAAGCGATTCGATAAAGCGGCGGTTCGCCGGCCACCCGATTTTGTGGAATGGTCGCGCCAATTGTTTCGGACCGACCATCGCGACCACCTGCCGTCGAGCCCCCTGAGCGCACCCCCTTCGACCTTGATTCCGATCGCCCCCTCCCGCGGCGTCAGGGCTGACGTTTGCCACGGCCACCAGCGGGTTTGCCGGCCGGCTTACGTGAACCCGCAGCCGGCTTGCCGGCGGGTTTGCTGCGTGGCTTTTGCACGCTGAACGGGTTACCGCCGGACAAACTTGTGCCTTTACCTGCCGCTACCGCGCGCTGCGCCGCAGGCTTGCGTTTGTTTTCGCCACCTTGCGGGCGCGGTTTCTTGCTGAGCGCCTGCGTGGCGCCCGGCGCAGCTTGCGGCACTTTGGGCTTCTTGGGCTTTTTGGGTTTCTTGATGAGCTGGCCCGTTGCGCTGGTTTGCGGCACGCGGTGTTCGGCTTCAAAACCCGGCTCTTCTTCACGGGGCAGCGTTTGCCGGATCAGCGCTTCAATCGCTGCCAGTTGCGGCGCTTCGTCGGCACACACAAGGGACACCGCCACGCCGCTGGCGCCCGCGCGGCCGGTACGGCCGATACGGTGCACATAGTCTTGCGCCACGATCGGCAGATCAACGTTGATCACCAGCGGCAGGTCGTCGATATCCAGCCCGCGCGCAGCCACATCGGTGGCTACCAGCATCTGTACTTCGCCCGTCTTGAAGCGCTCCAGCGCACGCAGGCGCGCGGGTTGCGGTTTGTCGCCGTGGATCGTGTCGACCGCATAGCCCGCTTCATCCAGCATGGCCGCCAGGTAATCCACGCCTTTGCGGGTTTTGACGAACACCAGCGCGTGCTGCCAGTTGTTCTCGGCCACAAGGTGCATGAACAGCTCAGGCTTGTTCCTTTTATCCACCGGCACCACCCACTGCTTGATCTTGCTGGCCGTGGCGTTGGGCGGGCTGACGCTGATCTTGACCGGGTCGCGCAGAATGCCCGCCGCCATCGCGCGGATATCATCGGAGAACGTGGCGGAGAACAGCAGAGTCTGGCGCTGAGCGGGCAACGCGGCAAAGACGGCGTCGAGTTCGCGTGCAAAGCCCAGATCCAGCATGCGGTCGGCTTCGTCCAGCACCAGCGTTTGCACTTGATCAAACTGCACTGCGTTCTGGCGATTGAGATCCAGCAAACGGCCCGGCGTGGCAACGAGCACATCCACGCCCTTGCGCAACTTCATCATCTGCGGGTTGATGCTCACACCGCCGTAGGCGGCCAGGAATCGCAAGTCGAGGCCTTTGCCGTAAGCGATAAAGCTCTGCAGCACTTGTTCAGCCAGTTCGCGCGTGGGCACCAGCACCAGAACACGCGCGCGGTTGCTGGACACCGCCGGGCCGTGTTGCACCAGCCGTTGCAACAGCGGAAGCGCAAAACCCGCCGTTTTGCCGGTGCCGGTCTGTGCCCCAGCCATGACGTCCTTGCCGCTGAGCACGGCAGGAATCGCCTTGGCCTGCACCGGCGTAGGTGTCTGGTAATTGAGATCCTGCACATTGCGCAGCAAGGGATCGATCAGGCCAAGCGAGGCAAAAGACATGGACGTATTCCGGGCTAAAACCGCAATTCTAGCGGTTACCGCGCTGATTGCACCGCGCACCCCGCATCGCCACCCACTGTCCGAATTAAGGCCGGGGAAAAGTCGCGACGGCACGAACAGGAATGCTTATTTCCAATGCGTCGACTCCCAATCCGCTTACTCGTCGGATCATGGCGTTCACCTAACATGCCGTGCCGCCCTCGACACGCAGAGTTTGGGTCGCGCCCCCGTGGGTGATCGTCAGGAAACCGGTTTGCTGGGTCGAATCGGCTTGCTCGTTCGTAACGCCATTCTTGAGAGTCTCGATCACCCGAGTGGTGCGCGAAGTATCTTCGAACACATGGGTGTACCGGAGTACTTTCCCGGCGCTCGACTCATCCACCTTGCTTGCGGTCAAATGTACCCGGATGAGCGTGCCATCAATCCGAATGAAGCCGGTTCCTTCGGTATCCGAGCTACTATCGCGGAAGACGGCCCCGGCCGACTCCGGCGCCCCCACACGCGTCAATTCGGTCGTGCAGCCATTGAGCTCATTTTCACCGTCGTCGAGCGAAAGCGTATCGACTGAAAAGGTACGAGGCGACGGGGGTGTCGATGACTCAGGCTGCGCCGTTCCAGCGTGATAAGTGGCGGCATGAGATGGCGTTGCCGAATGATCGTTGCAGGCCGTGAGCGAGCTCGCTGCGCCGCACAGCATCAGCAAGAGCGGGATGATTCTTTTTATTGGCATGGATGGATGGGCTGAATTTCCGAAACTTGAGATATTCAGGATTCCGTTATCTCATCAAACTCAAGTAGCGTCCGCAGCCGTCATCGGTGGCGGATATGCGGAAGGCGACAGGTTTCGAAGCACCATGCGATCAAGCTCGGCTCGCGCATGCGCAATTTTCGCGTCGGCTGCAACGATTCTCTTTTGGCGGCGATAACGCGCCATGAGAACCGAACCGATTATCACGAGACCGAAGACGACATTCGAAACGGCAGGCGTATTGTCTGCCAGTTGACCGGCCACGGTACCTACGATCGCGCCGACAAGCACGCCGAACGCAGCAGCCAGGATGCCATCGATGATCCAGTTCTTCGAAGGGTAGTTGAGCCGGGCGACATTGAGTGCGACGACGGCATCGACCATGCCGTCCACCTTGCCCTGTACGGTATCAAGCTGCCCCTCGATGACCTCCATCAGGTGGTTGGCACGCTCCTTGTCCGATTTGGCGAGCGTTCCGGCGTTGGAATAGGTCAGCAGGATGCCTTCCATTTCTCTCCACATGGCGTCCAGATCGCTTGAAACCAGACCTTCTTCCCGAAGATAGTTCCACCCGGTATCGGCATCGTTGAGGTCGACGTATGTGCCGTACGATGCACAGCATTCGAAAACTGCAAATGCCCGGCGCAGCGCAAGTCCAGTGGTGAAATTGTCATTGGCTCGCGACCGCTGGCTTTTCGCCATGTCGATCGTCGAGTTGCTTGATGATTCGCTGCATTTTCCGAATCCGAATCCCATGCGCGTCCTTCGTTTTTTTGGAGGTCGGGATTCAACATGTTGAGATTTCCCGACCGGCCGATTTTACGACAATTACATCCGCACGTCGGCTTCGCCGCCTTCAGCTTCCAAACCTGCCAAGCCCGTTTTTCACGATTCAAATCCTGCTCGCGGACAGGCCGAAGCATTCCCCGCATCGCCGCGCTATACTCCCCCTCATGGATACGAACCCGACCACGCCGAACCTGCATCGTTGGTGGCACGCCTGAACCCGGCGGCCCGTTTCCCCACGCATATCGCAAACGTGATGCCGCCAGTCCTGGCGGCATTTTCGTTTCAGCGCGCTGATGGCTGGTGGCATCAAAACCATGAGGCTCCAGTCCATGACACACGCAAACCGCCCCACGATCCTGACCGGCGACCGCACCACCGGCCCGCTTCACCTCGGCCACTACATCGGCTCCCTGCGCGCCCGCGTCCGGCTTCAGCATGAAGCACGGCAGTTCCTGCTCCTCGCGGACACCCAGGCGTTGACCGACAACGTCGGCCGGCATCAGAAAGTGACCGGGAACGTCGTCGAAGTCGCGCTCGACTATCTTGCGGTGGGCATCGACCCGACGAAGTCGACCATCGTCATCCAGTCGCAAGTGCCTGAACTGGCGGAGCTGTCGCAGTACCTGCTCAACCTCGTGACGGTCGCGCGCCTCGAGCGCAACCCCACGATCAAGGAGGAAATCCGCCTGCGCGGGTTCGAGCGCGACATTCCGGCGGGCTTCCTGACCTATCCGGTCAGTCAGGCGGCCGATATCACGGCGTTCAAGGCAACGCACGTGCCGGTGGGCGACGACCAGCTGCCGATGATCGAGCAAACCAACGAGCTGGTGCGCCGCTTCAACAACACCGTCGACCGTCCGGTACTGGTCGAATGCGAAGCGTTGCTGTCACCGGTCACGCGCTTGCCCGGCATCGACGGCAAAGCCAAGATGAGCAAATCCCTCGGGAACGCGATCGCGTTGGGCGCCACGCCGGACGAAATCACGAAGGCGGTCAACGGCATGTACACGGACCCGTACCATTTGCGCGTCAGCGACCCGGGCAAGGTGGAAGGCAACGTCGTGTTCGCATTTCTCGATGCGTTCGAGCCGGACACGCAGAAGGTGGACGAGCTCAAGTCCCGCTATCGCCAAGGCGGACTGGGCGACAGCGTGGTCAAGCGCGTGCTGAACGAGCGGCTCCAGTCGCTGATTGAACCGATTCGCGCGCGCCGTCGCGAACTGGAGAATGACCGGGCCGAGGTGCTGGCGATCCTGCGTCAGGGCACGATGCGTGCGCGGGAAGTGGCCGGCGCGACGCTGTCCGAGGTCAAGCGCGGGCTGGGTTTGACCTACTTCCAGAGTTGATCTGATCGAGGGGAATGAGCACGCGCTGCCGCCAGCGTCGCCGGGCTCAATTCCCCTGCATGCGCGCGGGCAAGACCCATTGCGCGGCAGTCAGTGCGAAGCGATTCCACGCATCACGCCCATGCAGCGTCGCGCGCAACCACGCGATCATTCCCGGAACCACACGAATTGATGCTTCCGCCGCGCAATGCCCCAACCCTTGAAGCAGCCATACCTGCGCGGACGGGTAAGCATCGAAGCATTGCACGTCTTCACGCGGAATGTACGGGTCTTGGCTCCCGTTCACGGCCAACAACGGCGCGCATTCCGCATGGTCGAGCAAACCTTGATGCTTTAGCGAGAACATCCTCAGAAGCTGCGCTGCGCCGGCGATATCCGGAAGCGCAGGCAGGCGCGCCGCGTTCGCGACGATTCCGGTCATGCCGTTCGGCAAGCGCGATACGACGCTCGCATCCCGCTCGACTGCGCCGATCGGTCCGCCCCAGTTGACGGCGGCGTCCACCTCGCCAAGCAGCGCCAGCTTGGCCGCCCAATGCCCTCCGAAGCTCACGCCGAGCATCGCCTTCCTTCGTCGTCCGCCGAACTCGGAAAGTACCGAGCGATATACCTGATGACTGTCCGGTTGCAAAGGAACGTTCGTCTCGCCGGTGCCGGGCATGTCCATCGCGACCACGGTGAATCGGCCAAACACGGCGAGCGCCAACGCCAGGCGATGCAGCTCCATTTTTCCGGTATCGACACCGCCCGTGACGCAGACGACCGGACAATCGCCGCGCCGTTTCGGACGATAGACATGCACCGGAAATCGCACCCGGCCATGATCGCCGTGGCTGACTTCAATACGCTCGAACCCGACGGGAAAGCCGGCCGACGCACGCGTGAAGCATTCCACCTGATCGCGAAGCGCCGCTTGCCTGAGCGGTGTGCACGCCACCGGAAACCGCGCGGCGCCATACAACATCGACGCCAGCAGCCAACGCTTCCCGGCACGCGCCACCGCCGCTTCGCGAGACCATTCATAGGCCCAGCCGCCCGGGCCTTCCTGCCAATTGTCGGTTACGCGCCGCTCGACGCGTTGGATCACGGAAGACGGAATACCCCACCCGGCGAACTGCAACCGCCGTTCATCGAACAAATCGCGGGGATCAAGCGGGAACACGAACATGGCGTGGCTCAAGGGTCCGGAGCAGCGATTGTCGGCGATCTCGCCGGCGTCGTCATCCGTCGCGCTTGATCCCGTCCGCCCCCTCCCTTGGCCCATGCCCGGTCCACCGCTTGAACGCGCGCCGGAAGTTGTGCGAATCGCTGTAGCCGACCTCGTGCGCGACATCCTCGATCGACAGCCGTGGATTATTGAGCAGCTTGAACGCGCGCTTCTTGCGGATCGTGTCGATCACGATCTGATAGGACACGCCCTGATCGGCCAGACGCCGCCGCAACGTGCGCTCGCTCATGCACAGCTGCGCGGCGATCGCGGAAAGCGCGGGCGCGCACCGCAAGTCGCGTCGCACGATCCGCTCGATCGATTCGAGGAAGTCGGTGCCTTCGGGCTCGGCCGGCAGCGCCGTCTGCAGGAATTCGAGCGCCTGGCGATGGGCCAGCGGATCGTGGGTCGCGATCGCCCGATCGCCCCAGGCGGCATCGAATGCGAACAGGTTGTGCGCCTGCTCGAACCGGACCGGGCACTGGAACACGCGCATATAGTGCACCGCATAGTCGGGCCGCGGGTAGCTGAGATCGACGGCCTTGGGCTGGAACGCGCTGCCGGCAAGCGAGCGCCCGATCTTCAGGAAACTGCCGAACGCTTCCTCGACGAGGAACGCCTCGATGTCGGACTCGAGGAAGGTATTGATTGCGCAGATCGACAGCGTCCGCGCGTCCGCCGTCATGTCGAAATGCATCAGCGGACCGGTGTGCCGCTGCAGCCGCATGCCCACTGCGATCGCATCCTTGACGGTGGGGCTCGTCAGCATCGCATAGCCGACCAGTCCGATCGACGCGATCGTCTCGCTCATGCCGAGCTCGAGGCCGAGCGCGCGCGCCGGCGCCATCTCGAGCGCGCGCCGGATCATCGCGCCCGCCTGGCGCAACGAGATCCGGCACGACGGGTTGGAGAGGTCCGCGACATCGAAGCCGAGCCCGAGGCACAGCCGGGTGGGATCGATGCCCAGTTCCCTGCTCGTCTCCGCCAGGCACCGCAGCAAATGAGCCGGCAGATTCGCCGTCGTATAGCGGGCTGTCTCGTCCATGGATGCTCCATGTCTTTTTTCCACGGATTGTACATGTCCCGCCCGGCCAGGGCGCCTCCGCCGCCTCGGCCACCACCCGCCGGCTCCGCTCAGAAGTAATGGCGCAGGCCGACCGTCGCGCCGAGCTGCGTGGTGCTGGTGCTCGGCGCCTGTCCGTTGACGCCCACGAGCTGCGCGCCGATCAGGCCGCCGCGGTAGATCGCGTAATCGACTTCCGCATAGAGCATGTCGCGCTTCGACAGGCTGTAGCCGGCGATCACCTGGAACTGCCGCGCGCGGCCGTCGAAGTCGGCCGTGTAGCCGGATTGCGTGGTCCACCACGCGTTGACGGCCGCGGTCAGCGCCGGCGTGATCCGGTAGGACAGCCCGGCAAGCACCATCTTGCGCCGGCGGAATCCGCCGGGCAGGTTCGGATCGGCCACCTGCGCGGGCGAGATGATGCCGAGCCCCGCGAGATCGGACGGGCTGAACGGGCCGTTCGCGAACGACGTGAAGTCGTTGTCGCGCGCATTCTCGATGTAGCCGGCGTTGACGGTCGCATCGCCGAACGTCAGCGACCCGCCGCCCGAGTAGATGTCGAACTTTGCGTGGGTCACGTCGTCCCAGCTGCGCATGAACGACGCGCCGAGCGTGAACGGCCCCTTGTCCGGCGCATACGCAACCGCCGCGCCGAGCTGGCTGCCGAGCACGCCGCCGCCCGCGCGCCCGCCCGGCGCGTATTGCGCGAGCAGGTAGAAGCCGCCGAGCTGCGCGCCGTACTGGATCATGTTGCTGGTGCGGGCAGCCGCCAGCATCGTCTGTTCCGGCTTGAACAGGTTGAAGTACGGGTCCTGCTGGCCTGCCCACAGATTCGATCCGTAGGAGAGCGACACACTTTCGAACGCGACGTTGTACTGGCGGCCGAGCGTCAGCTGGCCGAGCGTCGACGACGTCAGCCCCACATACGCAACCTGGAAGAAGTTGACCGAGCCGGCCGGCACGATGCTGCCGCTGTTCGGCCCGAAGTGGCTTTCCACGTTGAACTGCGCCGACAGGCCGGCGCCGAGGTCCTCATTGCCCTTGAGGCCCCAGTAGCTTTCGGTCAGGCCGCCGCCGTCCGCCATCGAGACCTTGCGGCCCGTCGACGCCGGCGTGCCGTCGGGCGCGTAGGACACGCCGTGCGTCTCGTAGCGGATGCCCGCGTCGAGCGCGCCGTAGAGCGTGATGCTGCTTTGCGCGTGCGCCGCGGCGCACGCCAGGACCATCATCGCGCAGCACGCTGCGCGAAGGCTTTCGTGACGATTCATGCTGCGCTCCGAACGGAAGACGAGGCCGGCGATATCGGGCCGTCGCGGACGAATGTAGGAAGCCAAATTTGCGCGGAACAAGGCTGCGGCGGCCATTTTCGTGGTGCGTCGCGGCCAGTGCGGCGCGCGGTTCAGCGCGACGGATGACCGACGCCGCCGTGCGCGCCCGCAGGCGGCGCGCGGCGCAGCGCGAGCCGGACGAACGGCGCGGCGGCCAGCACGGCCGCGCCCAGCACGTGCGCGACGCGCGCGCCGCCGTAGCGCTCGAGCAGCGCGCCGGACAGCGCGGTGCCGATGCCCGCCGCGAAGAACGTGACCACCAGCGTGCGCGCGACGAGCGAGCCGTCCGGATCGACGTCGGACAGCATGCCGGTGAGGAACGGCACGATGACGAAGAACGCGCTGTTCAGCAGCAGCTGGCTCAGGAAGTACGCGCCGCCGCCCGTCGAGCCGAAGAACCATTCGATCGACGCGATCACCGCGAGCTGCGCGACCCAGATGATCGCGACGCGATGCCGGCGGCTGCCCGGATGCGCGGGGATCGCCGCGCCGACGAAGCCGAGCAGCGACGACACCGACAGCAGCACGCCGATTGTCGGCGGCGACAGCCCGGCGCGCGCACCGACGAACCCGGCGATCGCCCACTGCGACGCCTGCACGCCGTAGACCAGCGCCGTCACGACCCAGATCGCGACGATCGGGCGCCAGGGCAAACTGCCGTCGCGCGTCCGCGCGTGGGCCGGCTGCGCCGCGAACGCGTCGATCCCGCGGATCGCCGGCGCGAGCACGGCCAGCGCGCCCGCCAGCAGCGCGAAGATCCAGCGCCCGAGCCACGCGGCCGGCAGCGCCGACACGAGCACGAGGATGCCGCCGTTGATGCCGCCCGCGAGCAGGTTGATTTGCCCCCAGAGGCGCTCCGTCGACGCGCGCTGCGATACGCCGGAAGCGACGACGACGAACAGCATGCCCTCGAACAGGCCCGTCAGCCCGCGCGCCGCGCCGGCCGACACGATGCCGGGTGCGACGGCGCTGAGCGCCTGGCCTGCGATCGCACCGAGCGCGCCCGCCAGCGTGAACGGGCGAGCTGCGCGCGCGATCCGGCGCGGCAGCAGCGCGCAGCTGATCGCGATACCGAGGATCTCGACGCTGACGAGCGCGGTCGCGGCGCCGTCGTCGAGCCGGAACCGCGTCATCACCGCAGCGACGAGAAACGGCGACAGGATCAGGCCGTTGGTCGCCGCCGCGAACGCGAGCGCGAGGCGGACGACCGCGCCGCCCGACGGATCGGGCCGCGACCGGCCGGCGGAATCGAAAGCACTTGATCTCATCTGCTCTCCTGATAAAAAAGCCCGATCCATCGCGAGCGGCGCAAACGCACCGCCCGCTATACACCGAACAGATCGCGCAAGTACGGGGTCAGGAATCGCCCTTGCGGATCCATGCGCTCGCGCAGCGCGAGGAAGTCGTCCCAGCGCGGATAGCACGCCGCGAGATCGGCGGCGCCCAGCGAATGCACCTTGCCCCAGTGCGGCCGCCCGCCGTGGTTCAGGCAGATCGCCTGCACGCCCGCGAAGTACGCGTCGAACGGCATGCCGCGATACTGGTGCACCGAGATGCGCACGCTGTCGCGGCCGTAGTCGGGGCTCAGCCAGATGTCGTCGCCGCGCACCCAGCGGTATTCGAGCGGGAACATCAGCGGGAAGGTCTTGCGGGAGATGAACGCGCGGATTTCCCGCAGCGTGTCGGCGCCGCGCTCGGCGGGCACCGCCCATTCCATTTCGTTGAAACGGACCCGGCGCACCGTCGACAGCATCGCGTGACTCGCGTTCACCCGCCGGCCGGCCGAGACCGTCGACGCGCACAGCCGGCTCAGCGCCGGACACAGCGCCGGCACGCGCCGCCCGAGCCCGCACAACGCGCCGAATACCGTGTTCTCGACGAACGCTTCGGCGGCGCGGCCGGCCCGGTGCGCGGCGTCGATCGCCTCGTGGGTCACGTCCCACGCCTTCGTCAGCACGGTGTCCGTATGCGGAAACCAGTAGAACTCGAACGAGCGGTGCCGGTCGATCAGCGCGTCCGCCTGCGCCAGGCAATCATCGACGTGCATCGCGCCGCGCTCGAGGCGCAGCCGGAACGACGGCACGAGGCGCAGGCCGATCTCGGTCAGCACGCCGAGCACGCCGAGCCCGATCCGGCCGCCGGCGAACAGGTCGGGATGCGTGTCGGCCGACGCGCGGATTTCCGAGCCGTCCGCGCGCATGAACGCGAGGCTCTCGATCTGCGTCGACAGGTTGCCGAGCGTGATGCCGGTGCCGTGCGTGCCGGTGCTGGTCGCGCCGGCGATCGACTGCACGTTGATGTCGCCGAGATTCTCCATCGCGAGACCGTGCTCGGCGAGCGCGGGGCCGAGCGTCCATAGCCGCGTGCCCGCGTGCACCCGCGCAACGCGCCGCGCCGGGTCGACGTCGATCACGCCCTGCATCCGGTCGAGCGACAGGATCACGTCGTCGGTCTGCACCAGCGGCGCAAACGAATGGCCGGCGCCCGCCGCCCGCACGGTTGCGCCGGACGCTGCCGCGTCGCGCAACACGGCAGCCAGCGCATCGCGCGTCGCGGGTGTCGAGACGGTGGCCTTAGGACTGCGTACGTATCCGGACCAGTTGCGCCACATGAAGGTTTCCTCGTTGATTGCGTGTTATCGGAAATGCCGCCTAGAAAAAGCTCTTGCCTTCTCCCCGGTAGGTGAGCGCCTCGCCGGCCACGCGGCCGTCGCGAATCAGCAGCAGCGTGTTGAAGCGCTCACACAGCTCGCCCGCCTTCGCGTGCCGGAACAGGATCGGCTCGCCGATCGCGGGGGCGACGCCGGCCGGAACGCGCACGGGGGTCTGCACCTCGCCCGCGCCTTCGTTGCCGATCAGCGTGCAGCCGGCCGGCAGCCACGGTTGCGGCAAGCGGCTGCGGCCGGCCGGGCCGGACGCGACGTAGCCGCCGCCCGAGCACGTGACGATGCCGGGCTGCGGAATGCGGGCGACCGGCAGTGCGAAGCCGGCGGCGGGCTGCACGCGGAACGCGGCGTAATGGTCGAACAGCGCGGGCGCGTAGAGGCCGGAGCCGGCCGCCAGCTCGGTGACCGACGGATCGCCGCGCGTGCTTTCGAAGCTGCCGGTGCCGCCGCCGTTGACGAAGCGCAGCGCATGGCCGGCCGCCGCGAGCGCCTCGACGACCGCCTGCCGGCGCGCGTTGATCTCCCGCGTGGAGCGTCGCTTCAGGTAGCGCAGCAGCGCGTTGCGCGCTGCGCTGCCCGGCACCGCATCCGACACGCCGGCAATCTGCCCCTCGTAGCCCATCAGGCCGGCCAGCCGCACACCCTGCCGCCGGGCGATGTCGTGCGCGAGCGCAACGGTGCCGGCGACGTCGCGCACCGGCGACCGGTACATGCCGAAATACAGCCCCGGAAAGCTCGACGACATGTCGAGATCGATCGCAAGCGCAAACACGACGCCTTCGGCGCGCGCGAACCGGTCGATGCGTTCGACCTGCGCGGCGTCGTCGACCATCAGTGTGATCGCACGATGCCGCCGCAGCTGTGCGGCGACCGCGCGCAGATCCGCGGGCTCGACCGTCGGATACGCGACGACGATGTCATCGAACCCGTCGTCCGCGAGCCACGCCGCCTCAGCGGCCGAATAGCACAGCAAGCCGCGCATGAACGGGCCGGCGGCCAGCACCGTGCGAATCAGCTCGCGCGACCGCACCGACTTGGTCGCGAGGCGGATCGGCAAGCCGCCCGCCCGGCGCTTCAGGTCCTCGAGATTGGCCTCGACGTGGTCGAGGTCGACGAACGCCGCCGGCAGTGCGCGGCCCGCGAGCGCATCGCGGTAGTACGGATAATCGTGCGCGGCGGGTAATGCCCGGCGCGGCGTGTCAGCACGGCTCATCGACCTGGCTCGGATAATGGGAAGGCACTCGGCACATCGACCGTCGATGCGCGCGGGAAATCAGCATAGGGCCAACCGCGACGCGGCCCAAGCGCGCAGCGGGTCGTTCGATGGGTCCGATCCGGCCAATCGCATCGCGCGTATGACCGCACGACCGGCCGTCCGCATGCGGCTGGACCGTCGCTTGCTTGGCACGGCGACGCACGTGAACCGCCGGGCCGCGTCGCGCGCCGCACGGGCATGGCGCGCGTTGCCGCGCCGCAGCGCGAGCGACGCGCGGCGCGTTCGCGCAGATCGAATCGGCGTGCCCGGCCGGCGTCCGTCTAGTGGATGGGTTCTAGCGCCGCTTTTGACGACCAGCGGGTTTCGACCTAGAACCCAGTCGCGACGCCCCCGACGGAGAGCGGCATGAAACCCCAGCGAAACGGCGTGAACAAGAACCGGACATTCTGGCGATGCGCTTGCGCGGTTGCAGCAATCGCCGCCGCCGTTGCAATTTGGCGATACGAGTCGCCGACCCAGGCGGCGGCCGCGTCGCCCGCAACCTCGGGCGCGGCCGCGAACGCAGTGCAGGCCGCATCGATCGACACACTCGCCCCGACCACGAACGCGATCGCGCCCGGGCCGGCGGAACGCCGGCTCGATCTCGACGCGCTGCGCCGCAGCGTCGCGAGCCGTCCGGATGCGGACGCGGAGCTGCAGCGCATCGTCGCGTTCGCCCGCTTTCGCGACGAAATCGCGGCGTACGGCAACGGCCGCGACCGCCTGCCGCCGGCAGAACGCGCGGCACTGGCCCGCCGGATCCTCGACGAACTGCCCGAGCACGTCGCACGCAACGAGATCGTGCCGGTGCAGGCGGAAGCGCTCAGCGTCGCGCTGCTGACCGACGCGAACGCCGACCCCGCGACGCGCGGCGCGGCCATCCAGTCGATGCGCCAGCAATGGGATGCGTATGCGCGGCAGACCGTCGGCCCGTCGCCGGCGCAGGATCCGCGTTACCAGGACTACGCGCGACAGAGCCGCGACATCGTCCGGCAAGTGCAGGCGAGCGTGCCCGATCCCGTCCAGCAACAGGCCGTCATCGCACAGCGCCTGCAGGCGCTGCGCGTCGAGCTGTTCGACGGCGCTTCATCGTCCGGCGCGCACTGAACGCCGGACGCCCGACGCCGCGCCGGAACGCGGCGACCACGTCGCATTCATCGAAATGGAGGGGGCATGTTCACAGCGAACCATCTGCGCGGGCTCGCGCTCGCGGGCCTGCTGGGCTGCGCGGCGCTCAACGGCCAGGCGGCCGACACGACGACGCCGGATCCATCGATTCCCTATTATTCGTGGTACGAAGTGACGTTGCCGGAAAGCAGCGGCGCATCGTGCGGCAACGGCACGCCGATGCGCTTCTACATCAACCGCGCGCAGTCGGACAACCTGCTGTACATGATGCAGCCGGGCGGCGCGTGCTGGAACTACGGCACCTGCACGCAGACGGCGACCGGCGCGGAGGCCGGCCTCGGCAGCTTCAATCCGGACGGCATCCCGCACAACTACATGAACGGCACCGCGAACCAGACGCTGGTGTCGTCGTTCCTGTCGCCGCTGATGACGCGGATGGACCTCGCGCATATTCTCGTCGGCGAGCCGAAGGTGGAGACGCAGGAGTGGACGCAGGTGTTCGTGCCGTACTGCACCGGCGACATCCACATGGGCAGCGCGGTGCGCAACTACACGTCGCCGACGGGCGACTGGCGACTCCAGCATTTCAGCGGCCTGAAGAACGTCCAGGCCGTCGCGCAATGGCTCGTCGCGCACGGCTTCGGCAAGCCGGGCCGGCTGCTGGTGTACGGCACGAGCGCGGGCGGCTACGGCACGCTGGGCAACTACGCGACGCTTCGCAGCACGCTGCAGCCGCAGCAGAACAGCTCGCTGCTCAACGACGCCGGCACGGTGTTCAATACCCCGTTCAACGCCGACCCGGCGACCTCTCCGTCAGTGGGCCTGTACAGCAGGGTGCGCGACGAATGGGGGATGACGGGTCCGGACGGGCTGATCACGGTGAACAGCCGGCTGACCCGCAACTTCGATCCCGGCAATCTCGGCAGCGCGTACGCGGCGTTGGCGGCGACCTTCCCGCATGACCGCTTCGGCTATTCGACCTATCAGCGCGACAAGATCGAGGCGGCCTACCATTACCGCGCATTCGTGCCGGCGGTGATCGCGGCGCCCGACGACGCGACCAAGGACGCGCTGTCGCTCGCGATGTTCGACCAGGAGCTCGCGCGGCTGAAGGACACGCTGGATCCGTTGCCGAATTTCGGCTACTTCATGCCGTGGGCGCGCAACGACTTCATCCAGAATCACCAGGTCACGGTGGTCAGCTTTACGGGATCGGTGATACGCGAGAACGGCATCGACGCGGACGTCGGGGCCTTCGTCGCCGACCTGCTCAACCAGAAGGACCCGGCCGACGCGCCGGTGATGAAGGCGTTCCGCACCCAGCAATGGTCGGATTTCACGCTATCGACGTTTCTCGCGTGGATCGACAGCCTGTTCAACCTGACCGGCGAGGCCGGGGCGATATCGGGGCACCGCGCCTGACGAGCGCGTCATGGAAAAAACGCAGTGACGGGATGGACGAGCTCCGCTAGCGTGTCACCACGCCAATCAAAACGGCACGCGACGACGCAGTGTGACAACGTCGTCCGGAGGGGGCGAGCTCATGCATTCCAGGCATCCCGTTACCGCGTCGTCAACCGCACTCGCAGGCTCCCCTGCCGCGCAAGCCCACGGCGTCGCGCCCGGCGCGCCGGGCGCGGCAGGCGGCTGGAATCCGGCGAACAAGCACGGCTTCGGCACCTCGGCGACGCTTGAAAGCAAGGTCTGGTTCACGCTCGGAAGCGCCGGCCTCGACGAGATCTATTACCCGCGTCTCGACACGCCGAGCGTGCGCGACCTGCGGTTCGTGGTCTCGGACGGCGAGACCTTCGCGGAACGCGTCGCCGATCATGCGACGCACGAGACGACGCTGATCGACGCGGACGGCCTCACCTACCGTCAGGTCGACGTCGACAACGCCGGCCGCTACTGGTTGACGACGACGTACGTAACAGACCCGGCGCGTCCGGTGGTGCTCGTCGACGTCACGTTCGAATCGCTCGACGGACGGCCCTATCAGGTCTACGTGCTGCTGACCCCCGCCCCCGGCAATGCGCTGACGAACACGACGGGCGACACGAACGGCACGACGCTGACCGCGCACAACGGCAACGTCGCGACCGCGTTCGCGTCGAATCCGCCCTTTACCCGCCTGTCGAACGGCTTTGCCGGCGCCAGCGACGGCTGGCAGGACATCGGCCGGCACTTTCGCATGACCTGGACCTATGCGTGCGCGCCGCGAGGCAATGTCGTGCAGACCGGCCAGACGCCGCTCGACGGCGTGGCACGCACGCACGCCACGCTCGCGATCGGGTTCGGCGTCGACACCGCGCGGGCGGCCAGCGACGCGCAGTGCACGCTGGCCGACGGTTTCGCGTCGACGGCCGGCCGGTATGCCGAAGGCTGGCATCGCTACCTGCAGACGCTCGAGCCGGCGCCGGCGAGCGCGGCCGCTCACCGCCGCCTGTACGACGCGGCCGTGATGATCCTTGCCGCCCATGAAGACAAGACCTGGCGCGGCGCGTTCGTCGCGTCGCCGTCGATGCCCTGGGCGTTCGGCGCCGCGCCCGACGATCCGTCCGGACCATACCATCTCGTCTGGGCGCGGGACCTCTACCAGATTGCGACCGCGCTGATCGCCGCGGGCGACCGCCGCGCCGCCGAGCGCGCGCTGGACTGGCTGTTCGTGACGCAGCAGAAAGCCGACGGCACGTTCCCGCAGAACTCGCAGGTCGACGGCACGCCCTGCTGGCGCGGGCTGCAGATGGACGAAGTGTCGTTTCCGATCGTGCTGGCCTGGCAGTTGCGGCGCTTCGACGCGCCGACGTACCGGAATCACGTCAGGAAGGCAGCCGATTTCATCGTCGCGACGGGGCCGTACACGCCGGCGGAGCGCTGGGAGAATCAGGGCGGCTATTCGCCGGCGGCCATCGCGGCCCAGATCGCCGGCCTCGTCGCCGCAGCGGATATCGCGCGCCGCAACGGCGATGCGGCGTCGGCCGCCACCTATGCGGCCACGGCGGACGCGTGGCAGCGCAACGTGGAATCATGGACGGCGACCCGCACGGGCCCGTACTCGCGCTCGCCGTACTACCTGCGGCTGACCAAGGACCGGCATCCCGATGCCGCCACGGCGTACGCGATCGGCGACAGCGGTCCGGACGGCATCGACCAGCGCGCAGTGGTCGACCCGAGCTTCCTCGATCTCGTCAGGCTGGGCGTGAAGCCGGCCGACGATCCGGTGATCCTGAACAGTCTCGCGGTGATCGACGCGCAACTGGGCGTGGCCACGCCGAACGGCATGTTCTGGCATCGCTACACCTTCGACGGCTATGGCGAGCAGCGCGACGGCGGCGCGTGGCGCATGGACCTTCCTGCCGGCAGTCGATTGACGATCGGGCGCGCGTGGCCAATCTTCGCGGGCGAGCACGGCGAGTACGAGCTGGCCGCGAACCGGCCCGATCTCGCGCGGTCGCGCCTCGACGCGATGGCGGCAAGCGCGAACGACGGGCTGATGCTGCCGGAGCAGGTCTGGGATCGGCAGGCGCCGTCGGGGCAGCCCGGTTTCGCCGCGGGAACCGGCACGACGTCGGCGACGCCGCTCGCGTGGACCGCGGCCCAGTTCGTGCGCCTTGCGTGGTCGATCGACTGCGGCGCGCCCGTGGCGATGCCGTCCATCGTCGCGAGCCGGTATACCGGCCGGCGCAACGGGGACGACGACTGACCGCTCGGCAGCGGCCCGAATGTTCCGGGTCGTTTAAGATCACGAATCAATTTCGCGCTTTGATCAGCTTCGGCGTACGAGCATTACCGCAATTGCATCGCTTCAAAAAGCGCCTACCCAATAGAACTGTCAGGAGACGGCGAGCTTTCTAATTCCTAGAATTTGATTCGGGCGAGCCAACCATCCGATCACCAACACCACAAGAGCAAAGCTCGACCACGGCATCCTTTTCCTCATTCACCCGTTGATCAAAGGAATATCGCCATGTCTACCAATCAATTCGACGAAATCCGCGCACGCGCGAAGGCCGCAGGAGGGCTGGTACAGGTCAAGTCCATTCAAGTCGCGTATACGTTTTCCGGAAGCAATGGGCCGGAGTTCTTTCAATTCTTGTTCAATAGCGACAACGGCAGTGCGCTTGTCAACGTCAAGCCCTCCGATACCGCGTTGCTGACTCAAATCGGCAACGCGATTGCCGTGCTCGCGCAGAAGCAGACCGTCCAGGCGCTGGTGGAAGATGACCAGCTCAGGTTCCTCGTCACGTTTCCGGCGTAACAGCTAGCCGGGCCGCTTCCCGGCCGACAGCCTACCGGCCTTGCCCGCGCCCGGCGCGGGCTCTCGTGTGTCTCAGCGGATACTGCCTCGGTATTCGCCTCTGGCGACCATCGCATCATGCGGCGGTCGCCTTTTTTATGCGCGCCATCGCGCGCCGCACCGTTTCATCCCGCCAAACGATGCGGCGCTTCGCATACCGGCCTGTAGGCCGGACTTCCGCCGCTCATCCGAAAGCGCAAGCAGCCTGACTCGACGCGCGTGCCTCATGGGCCGGCTGAATATTCAGATTGACGCCGTCAATAATCCATTTGAATAACCAATGAATCAAAACGTGGCGGCCATCATGCATGCCGCGGATTTCGCTCAACCCGAGCCGCACAGGATCATTTCACATTTCTCACCAATTCCTGACTCGATGCATGCCGACACAATCAAAAGTTAATTTATTTGCAATTATCTTGTAAATATTAATTTCACCTCCTAGCATGGCTTTGCAGTTCACCGTACCTCTCTTGCTTAGTGGTTGCATTCAATAAACTTTCAATAATTACGCATTCATTATCTGGAGGATTACATGAAGAAACTGTCTTGCTTGCTGTCGGTCGCCGCGATTTCCCTTGCCAGCTTCAGCGCATTCGCGCAAGCCGGCGACCAGCAGGCCACAGTCGACCGGGCGCTGCAATTGATCCAGCAGAACCCGTCCAGCTTCAACCTGGCCGCCGGCAGTGCCGCGCGCACGCTCAAGTTCGGGAAGGCGAACGTGCCGACGGAAGGCGATCAGTTCCAGGTGCGTGACGTGATCGTCGACCCCGACGGCACCGAGCACGTGCGCTTCGATCGCTTCTACTCGGGCCTGCGCGTGATTGGCGGCGACGTCGTCGTCCATTCGAGCCGGGGGCAACTGAAGCAGGCGAGCGTGACCCAGTCCGTGCCGATCGATCTTGCCGGCAAGGTCGGCAAGGTCGGCGACCGCTTCGTGGTGCGCAACGCGCCCGACGTGGGTGCGGCCGTGGCCCGGCGTGCCGCGTCCACGCGCTTCGGCGCGCAGGCGCACCGCGTCGAAGGGCCGGAGCTCGTCGTGTTCGCGCGCGACACCGCACCGACGCTGGCCTATGCGGTGCGTGTGTACGGCAAGGCGACCGACGCGCACACCGAAGCCGTGCTCTACTACGTCGACGCGCGCACGGGCAACGTCCTGGACGCGCAGGACCTGATCATGACCGCCGCCTCCGCCGCCACCGGCACCGGTCGTTCGCTGTACTACGGCAACCTGTCGCTGACGACCGATCAGATCGGCATGAACTCGTACCAGATGGTCGATCCGACCCGCGGCGGCGGCTCGGTCTACGACGGCCGCGGCCTGTCCTCGGACGACGTCGCACAGTCCACCGACCTGCCGATCTTCACCAGCAGCACGAACGTATGGGGCAACAACACGACCACCGACCGGCAGACCGTCGCGGCCGACATCGATTATGGTCTCGCACTCACTTGGGACTACTACAGGTCTGCGCACAACCGCGACGGCATCTTCAACGACGGCCAGGGCGTGAAGAGCTTCGCCCACGTGGTGTTCAACACCGGCAGCGGCACGACCGGCGCGAACGCGGCCTGGCTGGGAGACACGCGCATGATGGTGTACGGCGACGGCGAACCGGGCACCCGCCTGCCGAACCCTGTCGTGTCGATCGACGTGGCCGGGCACGAGATGAGCCACGGCGTGACCCAGGCCACCGCCGGCCTGAACTATTCGGGCGACGCGGGCGGCCTCAACGAATCGACGTCCGACATCTTCGGCACGCTCGTCAAGTACTACGCGAACAATCCGAACGATCCGGGCAACTACGTGATCGGCGCGCGCGTGATCAACGGTGGCCTGCGCAAGATGTACAAGCAGGATCTCGACGGCCGGTCGTACAGCTGCTATCCGTCCGGCGGCTTCTCGTGGTGGAATCCGCGCCATGATCCGCACTACTCGTCGGGCGTCGGCAACCGCTTCTTCTACCTGCTGTCGGAAGGCCCGGTGGTGCCGGCGACCGACACGGGGCTGTCGAGGAGCCAGCTGGTCTGCAACGGCGACACCAGCTTCAGCGGGCTCGGCCGCGACAAGGCCGGCAAGATCTGGTACCGGACGCTGACGGTGTACCTGACCGCCGGCTCCAGCTACCCGAACGCGCGGCGTGCATCGATCCAGGCGGCGAACGACCTGTACGGCGTGAATTCGGTTGAGAGCGCAACGGTCGCGCGCGCATGGAGCGCTGCCGGCGTGAACTGACGGCAGTACGCGCGTGCGTCAGCGGCCTGACGCACGCGCGGTCGAATTTCCATGCGTGCTCACCGGCTCCGCTCGCCGGTCCCTTGAAGCTTCAACGCGATTTCCAGCTTCGCGATCCACGCAGCGTGATCGAGCTTGGCGCCCAGGATGTTTTCGATCCGCTCGAGACGGTGATCCAGCGTGTTCGGATGAACGCCGAGCGCAGCGGCGGTCACTTTCCGGCGCTGCATATTGGCAAAGAAGGTTTCGAGCGTCAGTATCAGGTCCTGTTCGCCGGACAATTCCTGCGTCAGCGACAGCAGGTAATCGAGCGCACTGCCATGGCTGCGAATGCACTCGGCGACGACGATGTCCGAGAACCGGTGCAACTGGCCGTCGCCGCCACGATGCTTGCCGAGATCCAGCGCGCGGATCGCCTCGTCGGCCGACGTCGCCCATCCTTTCGCCCCGGAGCCCGACAGCCCCATGCCGATCGCGCCGATGCCGCCCGCGCCGCCGAGCAGTGCCGTCATGCATGCGTCGACGCGCCGGTCGCTCGAGCGCGCCAGGGAAACCGCTGCCGGGCTGGCGGCACTCATGCCCGAGCAGCCTCCGGCGCCGATGGGCAGTTTCCTCGAGACATGGGCAAGCTGGTGCGAGGTGCAGGCGCGGCTCGACATCGCAACGGGCCGATCCGATCGGGCCGCCGAACGGCTCGACGAGCTGAAGCGCACGTTCACCCGGGCCGGGATGAAATACCTCGAGGCACGGACGTCGCTGTTGCGCGCACTGGCGCTCGAGCAGGCGAACGCGCACGAAGCAGCGTCCGCGGCCCTCGAAGACGCGCTGCGCTATGCGCAGTCGAACGGCATGATCAGCAGTTTCGTCGACGAAGGCGAGCCGTCGCTGCGCCTGCTGACGAGATGGACTCGCGACACGCCCGATCGCGCGGGTATCCAGCGAGCCTTCGTCGACCGGCTACTCGCCGCGTTCGACCCGCGGCGGGGGCAGGCGGGCGACGACGATCCGCGCGCGGCCCGGCATCTTCTCAGCCCGCGTGAGATCGAGATCCTCAACCACATCGCCCATGGCCTGTCGAACAAGGAAATCGGCCGGGCGCTGCGCGTCGCGCCCGAGACCATCAAGTGGCATTTGAAGAACATTTTCGAGAAACTCAAGGTCGGGTCGCGGTTCGAGGCGGTCCAGAGCGGGCTGGGCGTGACGCCGATCGAGCGCGGCGATGCCAAGGAATCCGATACGGTTTCGTCTCAGTCTCGCTCGACGTAAAGTCTACGCGCGATGCGCGATTTAAATCGCCATCGCGCTTTCGAAGGGGAGGGGGAATGTTTCCGACGCTGGAAATGCAAAAACCCCCGCCTGATGGGCGGGGGTTTCTGGCTAAGGGGAGCCTGACGATTACCTACTTTCACACGGGAATCCGCACTATCATCGGCGTAGAGTCGTTTCACGGTCCTGTTCGGGATGGGAAGGGGTGGGACCGACTCGCTATGGTCATCAGGCAAAGAGGGTTGCTCTGCTGGCTTGGCCAACAGAACCAATCTGGGAAGAAGCAGTAATTCAGGTTGTGTGTATCACACACGAGAATCCAACTTGTCGCTTTGGATCGCGGCCAGTGCTTTCGCACTGGCGCCGATCTACAAGGCAGACTTGTTATAGGATCAAGCCTTACGGGCAATTAGTATCAGTTAGCTGAACGCATTACTGCGCTTACACACCTGACCTATCAACGTCCTGGTCTCGAACGACC
>NZ_CADFEB010000016.1 GCF_902833085.1 Burkholderia ubonensis | reverse complement strand
GTTGATAGGTCAGGTGTGTAAGCGCAGTAATGCGTTCAGCTAACTGATACTAATTGCCCGTAAGGCTTGATCCTATAACAAGTCTGCCTTATGTCGATGATCGTTAGTGCTTCAGCACTTACGAGCATCCCACGCAGAGCGTCGAGCAGCAAAGCTGATCGATGCGGCGCGCCGGTTGAAGTACCGGTGACCTGCGTAGAAGGACGAGACAAGTTGGATTCTCGTGTGTGATACACACAACTCAAAATTACTGCTTCTTCCCAGATTGGTTCTGTTGGCCAAGCCAGCAGAACAACCCTCTTTGCCTGATGACCATAGCGAGTCGGTCCCACCCCTTCCCATCCCGAACAGGACCGTGAAACGACTCTACGCCGATGATAGTGCGGATTCCCGTGTGAAAGTAGGTAATCGTCAGGCTCCCCTTAGCCAGAAACCCCCGCCCATCAGGCGGGGGTTTTTGCATTTCCAGCGTCGAAAATATCTCCGCCCACCGCGCGCCAGCGCCGCCTATCGATTCACGTTCGGCGAAACCGCCCCGCATGCACGAATCACGAGCTGCACGACCTGCTCGGTCTTCTCCGCGAACGCCTTCTGCGTGAGCGCGCGCTTGCCGCTCAGCGCGCGGATCTGCGCATCGAAGTCCGCGTAATGCTGGGTCGTCGCCCAGATCAGATACATCAGCGCCTGCGCGTCGATCGGCGCGAGCAGTCCGCGCGCGATCCAGTCGTCGATCACCTTCACGCGCGTATCGAACCACGGCTTGACACGCTGCGCCAGGATGTCCTGCATGTGCTCCGCGCCGTGGATGATCTCGTTCGCCCACACCTTCGAGCCCAGCGGCCGCCGGCGCGACAGCTCCATCTTCGCTCGCACGTAGCCGCCGATCGCTTCGACCGGGTCGTCGCTGCTTTCGAACGTGTTGGCCGCCCGATGCCAGTCCTCGAACAGGTCTTCGAGCACCCGGCGGTACAGCGCCAGCTTCGTCGGGAAGTAGTAATGCAGATTGGCCTTCGGCAGGCCCGCGCGTTCGGCGATCATCGCCGTGCTCGCGCCTTCGAGCCCGCGCTCCGCGAACACGGCTTCGGCGCACGCGAGCAGATGCGCTTCATTCGACTCCCGGATGTGCGCCTTGCGCCGCCGCAAAGGCGTGGGCGTTGCTTCGCTTTCCATCGCTTCGGTTACGGCTTCGTCACGTTTCATCGTTGGCCTCGCACGGCGCGGATACCGCGTTGCGCTTCATTCTAGCCGCTCGTCCACGAGCTGGCACGCACCCGGATTGCGTTGCACACCACGCGATGTTGCGACGCAGTGGCACGCTTCTCGCTACAAGTCTTCACGCAAGAAAGACATTGATTTGCCGATGGGATTCGCCTAAAACCTGTCCAATCGGACAGGATTGGACGAGCGGCGGAGAACCCCGGCGAATCGCCCGGTCACTCGCCGGCAGTGAACCGGAAACGTGCACCTTGTGCGTGCGGCCATGCCCCGGAACAGGCCGCGCATGCACCGGCAGCGACTGAACCGACAGCATGACTGATCAGAGGAGCGACGCGAATGAACGCGGTATCCGAAGCAGCGAAGCGGGCGGCACTCGACCCGTCGATCAAGGTCGACGGCAAGCGTTTGTGGGACAGCCTGATGCAGATGGCAAAGATCGGCGCCACGCCGAAAGGCGGGGTCTGCCGTCTTGCCCTCACCGATCTGGACAAGGCCGGCCGCGACCTGATCGTCAGCTGGGCGAAAGCCGCCGGCTGCGCGGTGACGGTCGACCAGATGGGGAACGTGTTCATGCGCCGCGAGGGCCGCGTGCCGGGCGCGCCGCCCGTCGTCACCGGGTCGCATGCGGATTCGCAGCCGACCGGCGGCCGGTTCGACGGCATCTACGGCGTGCTGGGCGGGCTCGAAGTGATTCGTAGTCTTAATGACCACGGTATCGAGACCGAGCATCCGGTCGAAGTCGTGATCTGGACCAACGAGGAAGGCTCGCGCTTCGCGCCCGCGATGGTCGCATCGGGCGTGTTCGCCGGTGTGTTCTCGCTCGACTACGGGCTGTCGCGCAAGGACGTCGACGGCAAGACGATCGGCGACGAGCTCGCGCGCATCGGTTATGCGGGCGACGTGCCGTGCGGCGGGCGTCCGCTGCACGCGGCGTTCGAGCTGCATATCGAGCAGGGGCCGATTCTCGAAGCCGAGCAGAAGACGATCGGCGTCGTCACCGATGCGCAGGGGCAGCGCTGGTATGAAATCACGCTGACGGGACAGGAGGCGCATGCCGGCCCGACGCCGATGCCGCGTCGGCGCGATGCACTGCTGGGCGCGTCGCGCGTCGTCGATCTCGTCAACCGGATCGGGCTCGATCACGCGCCGTTCGCGTGCGCGACGGTCGGCATGATGCAGGTGTTTCCGAATTCGCGGAACGTGATCCCGGGGCGCGTGTTCTTTACCGTCGACTTCCGGCATCCGGACGACGCCGTGCTCGCGCAGATGGATGCCGCGCTGCGCGACGGCGTCGCACGCATCGCGGGCGGCATCGGTCTCGGCACGCAGCTCGAACAGATCTTCTACTACAAGCCCGTTGCATTCGATGCCGACTGCGTGGGGGCCGTGCGCGCCGCGGCCGATCGCTTCGGCTATTCGCATCGCGACATCGTGTCGGGCGCGGGCCACGACGCGTGCTATCTCGCACAGGTCGCGCCGACGTCGATGGTGTTCGTGCCGTGCGTCGACGGCATCAGCCACAACGAGATCGAGGACGCGACGCCCGAATGGATCGAGGCGGGCGCGAACGTGCTGCTGCACGCGATGCTGTCGCGCGCGTGCGAACCCGCTTCATGACGACGCAGCCCTAGCCGGCATTCCCGTTATCGACTGACCGCATCGCCCATAAAACCGCCGTCCCGGTTCCGCATTTGCGCAGCCGGCAGGTACGGCTATGTCCTCACTTTGACGAAGGAACGTGTATGGCCACCCAGCAAACCGGCGATATCGCCGCGCACCGCCTGTCGTCCACGCAACTCTCGTGCGAATTCGCCGACATCGCGCCGCTGCTCGATCCGACCGCCGCGGCCGCGGCGGCGAGCCGCTGTCACTACTGCTACGACGCGCCGTGCGTGCACGCATGCCCGACGCAGATCGACATCCCCGGCTTCATCCGCAAGATCGGCAACGGCAACCTGAAAGGCGCGGCGACCGACATCCTGTCCGCGAACCCGCTCGGCGGGATGTGCGCACGCGTGTGCCCGACCGAGATCCTGTGCGAAGGCGCATGCGTGCGCAATCACCAGGACGCGCAGCCCGTCGCGATCGGCGCGCTGCAGCGGCACGCGACCGACTGGGCGATGGCAGCGGGCGCCGTCGCGTTCCGTCGCGCGCCCGACACGGGGCGCCACGTCGCGGTGGTCGGCGCGGGGCCGGCGGGGCTTGCGTGCGCGCATCGGCTCGCGCTCGCGGGGCACCGCGTCACGCTGTTCGACGCGCACGCGAAGGCGGGCGGGCTCAACGAATACGGCATCGCGGCCTACAAGACCGTCGACGATTTTGCGCAGCGCGAGGTCGACTGGCTGTTGTCGGTGGGCGGCATCGAGCTGAAGACGGGCATCGCGCTCGGACGCGACGTGGCGCTCGACGCGCTGCGCCAGCAGCACGATGCGGTGTTCCTCGCGATCGGCCTCGGTGGCGTGCGCGCGCTGGCGCTCGACGGCGAGGATCTTGCAGGCGTGATGAATGCGGTCGATTTCATCGAGCAGGTGCGGCAGGCAGATGCGCTCGAGAGCGTGCCGGTCGGGCGCCGCGTGGTCGTGATCGGCGGCGGCAATACGGCGGTCGATGCGGCGGTGCAGAGCCGCAAGCTCGGCGCGGCGCGCGTCACGATGGTCTATCGCCGCGGCGTGGAAGCGATGAGCGCGACCTGGGCGGAACGCGAGTTCGCGCAAAAGAGCGGCGTCACGCTCGTCACGCACGCAAAGCCGGTGCGCCTGTGCGGCGTCGACGGGCAGGTGACGGGCGTGGAGTTCGAGGCGGCGTCGGGCGAACGTTTCACGATCGACGCGGACATGGTGCTGAAGGCGATCGGCCAGACCCTCGTGCCGGTCGGCATCGAGCGCGAACTGCTGACGCTCGACGGCAGCCGGATCGCGGTCGACGCGGACGGGCGGACCACGTTGCCGGACGTCTGGGCGGGCGGCGATTGCGCGGCGACGGGCGGCGTCGACCTG
This sequence comes from Burkholderia ubonensis, assembly GCF_902833085.1. GTDB lineage: Bacteria > Pseudomonadota > Gammaproteobacteria > Burkholderiales > Burkholderiaceae > Burkholderia > Burkholderia ubonensis. Next base: position 80,510 of record NZ_CADFEB010000016.1, on the reverse strand, counting down.
ACGGTCCAGGCCGTGCAGGACGGCAAGCGCGCGGCGGCTTCGATCGACGCGGCCCTCGTGCGGCGCGACGCGCAGGCGGCCTGAGCCGGCAGCACGGACACGCATCGCCCACCTGATCGATTACGACGACGACCCCACTCTCACGGAGCCGAACATGGCCGACCTTCGCTGCACCATCGCGGGCATCACTTCGCCGAATCCCTTCTGGCTCGCGTCCGCGCCGCCAACCGACAAAGCCTACAACGTGAACCGCGCGTTCGAGGCGGGCTGGGGCGGCGTCGTCTGGAAGACGCTCGGGCTCGATCCGCACGTCGTCAACGTCAGCTCGCGCTACGGCGCGGTGCAGTGGAACGGCCAGCGCATCGCGGGGCTGAACAACATCGAGCTGATCACCGACCGTCCGCTCGACGTGAACCTGCGCGAGATCGCGCAGGTGAAGCGCGACTGGCCGGACCGCGCGCTGATCGTGTCGCTGATGGTGCCGTGCAACGAACGAGACTGGAAATGGATCCTGCCGCTCGTCGAGGATACGGGCGCCGATGCGGTCGAACTCAACTTCGGCTGCCCGCACGGGATGAGCGAGCGCGGGATGGGCGCGGCCGTCGGGCAGGTGCCGGAGTACGTCGAGATGGTCACGCGCTGGGTCAAGGAAGGCACGAAGCTGCCGTGCCTCGTGAAGCTGACGCCGAACATCAGCGATATCCGGACGGGCTCGCGCGCCGCCTACAAGGGCGGTGCGGACGGCGTGTCGCTGATCAACACGATCAATTCGATCGTCGCGGTGGATCTCGACCAGATGGCGCCGATCCCGACGGTCGACGGCAAGGGCACGCACGGCGGCTACTGCGGCCCGGCCGTCAAGCCGATCGCACTGAACATGGTCGCCGAAATCGCGCGCGATCCGCAAACGCCGAACCTGCCGATCTCCGGCATCGGCGGCATTTCGACGTGGCGCGACGCGGCCGAGTTCATCGTGCTCGGCGCGGGCAGCGTGCAGGTGTGCACGGCCGCGATGCATTACGGCTTCCGGATCGTGTCGGATCTCGTGGACGGCCTGTCGAACTGGATGGACGAGAAAGGCTACGCGACGCTCGACGACGTGCGCGGGCGCGCGGTGCCGAACGTCACCGACTGGCAATACCTGAACCTGAACTACGACATCAAGGCGCGCATCGACCAGGATCGCTGCATCCAGTGCGGGCTGTGCCATATCGCGTGCGAGGACACGTCGCACCAGGCGATCACGCGCGAGAAGGACGGCGTGCGCCACTTCGAGGTGATCGACGCGGAATGCGTCGGGTGCAATTTATGCATGCATGTGTGCCCGGTCGAGCAGTGCATCACGATGGCGCGTGTCGACGCGGGCGGCTATGCGAACTGGACCACGCATCCGAACAATCCGGCGCGCGTCGACGCAGGCGCGAGTGCGGCTCAGCCCGCGAAACACGCGAAGGCTGCCTGACCGGCGTGCGGCACCCGGTACCGGTCCGGGCGCCGTTTCCGATCCTTCCGGTCCGGCGTCGCGCGCCATGCGGCGCGGGCGTGGATGATTCCGTGGAGCGTTTTCGATGAAGCTGACAGCGAACCCCGCCGATCCCGACGGCGCAGCCGCGCACGGCGGCAGTCTCTACAACGACGACCTTGCGCCGACGACGGCCGCGCAGCGCACGTGGAAGTGGTATCACTTCGCGGCGCTGTGGGTCGGGATGGTGATGAACATCGCGTCGTACATGCTCGCGGCCGGCCTGACCGAGGAGGGCATGTCGCCGTGGCAGGCGGTGCTGACCGTGCTGCTCGGCAACCTGATCGTGCTCGCGCCGATGCTGCTGATCGGTCACGCGGGCGCGAAGCACGGCATCCCGTATGCGGTGCTCGTGCGCTCGTCGTTCGGCACGCAGGGCGCGAAACTGCCGGCGCTGCTGCGCGCGATCGTCGCGTGCGGCTGGTACGGCATCCAGACCTGGCTCGGCGGCAGCGCGATCTACACGCTGCTGAACATCCTGACCGGCAATGCGTTGCACGGCGCCGCGCTGCCGGTCCTCGGCATTTCCGTCGGGCAGCTCGCGTGCTTCCTGGTGTTCTGGGCGCTGCAGCTCTACTTCATCCTGCACGGCACCGATTCGATCCGCTGGCTCGAAAGCTGGTCGGCGCCGATCAAGGTCGTGATGTGCGTCGCGCTCGTCTGGTGGGCGACGTCGAAGGCGGGCGGATTCGGCTCGATGCTGTCGGCGCCGTCGCAGTTCGCGGCCGGCGGCAGGAAGGCCGGGCTGTTCTGGGCGACGTTCTGGCCGGGCCTGACCGCGATGGTCGGCTTCTGGGCGACGCTCGCGCTCAACATCCCGGACTTCACGCGCTTCGCGCATTCGCAGCGCGACCAGGTGATCGGGCAGTCGATCGGGCTGCCGGTGCCGATGGCGCTGCTGTCGGTCGTGTCGGTGGTGGTGACGTCGGCGACCGTCGTGATCTACGGCAAGGCGATCTGGGATCCGATCGACCTGACGAGCCGGATGACGGGCATCGGCGTCGGCATCGCGCTCGTGATCCTCACGCTCGACACGATGTGCTGCAACCTCGCCGCGAATCTCGTCGGTCCTGCTTACGATTTCTCCAGCCTGTGGCCGAAGCGGATTTCGTATCGCACGGGCGGCCTGATCACCGCGACGATCGCGATCGTGATGATGCCGTGGAAGATCCTCGCGACGACCGACGGCTACATCTTCACCTGGCTGGTCGGCTATTCGGCGCTGCTCGGGCCGGTCGCGGGCATCCTGATGGTCGACTACTTCCTGATTCGCGGCACGCAGCTCGATACGCGCGCGCTGTTCGACGAGCACGGCCGCTTCAGCTACGCGCGCGGCTGGAACCCCGCGGCGCTCGCCGCACTGGCGGCCGGTGTGCTGCCGAACCTGCCGGGGTTCCTGCATACGGCGTTTCCCGCGTCGTTTCCGAACGTGCCGGCGTTGTTCAACACGCTGTACACCTACGCATGGTTCGTCGGCCTCGTGCTGGCGTCGGCCGTGTATGGAACGTGGATGAAATGGCGCGCCGGGCAAAGCGCGCAGGTGGCGAGCGCCTGAACGGCACGGACATTGTCAGTCAACGAGGAGGCAGCAACATGGCAACCCTGATTCGCGGCGGCACCGTCGTCGATGCGGACCGCACGTATCGCGCGGACATCCTGTGCGCCGACCCGCAGGACGGCGGCACGATCCTGCAGATCGCGGAGCGGATCGATGCGCCGGCCGGCGCGACGATCGTCGATGCGCACGACCAGTACGTGATGCCGGGCGGCATCGATCCGCATACGCACATGGAGCTGCCGTTCATGGGCACGACGGCGAGCGACGATTTCTTCACCGGCACCGCCGCGGGGCTCGCGGGCGGGACGACGAGCATCATCGATTTCGTGATCCCGAGCCCGAAGCAGCCGCTGATGGACGCGTTCCGCGAATGGCGCGGCTGGGCGGAGAAGGCGGCGGCCGACTACGGCTTCCACGTCGCGGTGACGTGGTGGGACGAGTCCGTGCACCGCGACATGGGCACGCTCGTGCACGATCACGGCGTGTCGAGCTTCAAGCACTTCATGGCGTACAAGAACGCGATCATGGCCGACGACGAGATCCTCGTGAACAGCTTCTCGCGTGCGCTCGAACTCGGCGCGCTGCCGACCGTCCATGCGGAAAACGGCGAGCTGGTGTTCCGCCTGCAGCAGGCGCTGCTCGCGCGCGGGATGACCGGGCCGGAAGCGCATCCGCTGTCGCGTCCGCCGGAAGTGGAGGGCGAGGCCGCGAACCGCGCGATCCGCATCGCGCAGGTGCTCGGCGTGCCGGTCTATATCGTGCACGTGTCGGCGAAGGACGCGGTGGACGCGATCGCGCGCGCGCGCATCGACGGCCTGCGGGTGTTCGGCGAAGTGCTGCCGGGCCATCTCGTGATCGACGAAGCCGTCTATCGCGATCCGGACTGGACGCGCGCGGCGGCCCACGTGATGAGCCCGCCGTTCCGCTCGGCCGAGCATCGCGAAGCGCTGTGGCGCGGGCTGCAGTCCGGGCAGCTGCATACGACGGCGACCGATCACTGCGTGTTCTGCGCGTCGCAGAAGGCGATGGGCCGCGACGACTTCACGAAGATCCCGAACGGCTGCGGCGGCGTCGAGGACCGGATGTCGGTGCTGTGGCATCACGGCGTCAATCACGGGCGCATCACGCCGAACGAATTCGTGCGGATCACGTCGACGAACGCCGCGCAGATCTTCAATCTGTACCCGCGCAAGGGCGCGGTGCAGGTGGGGGCGGACGCCGATCTGGTCGTGTGGGACCCCGCCGCGACGAAGACGATTTCGGTCAGCACGCATCATCAGAAGGTCGACTTCAATGTGTTCGAAGGGATGACGGTGCAGGGCGTCGCGACGCATACGCTGACGCGCGGCGCGCTGGCGTGGGCGGACGGCGAGCTGCGCGCGGTGCGCGGCGCCGGGCGCTATCTGAAGCGGCCGCCGACCGCGGCCTACTACGACGCGGCGCGGCTCGCGAACCGGCTCAGGGAGCCGCATCCCGTCGAGCGAGACGGCTGAGGCCGCGCGCGCGGCTTCGCCGTCGTGCGTCGCCGCCGGGCCGGAACATGGCCACGGTCCCGGCGGCGGCCGGATGCCGCGCGCGCCGCAACCTGTCCGAACGGTCAATATATGGCACGCGATGTGCTTGATCCTTCCTGTTTCATCCGCAGAACACGCCTGAAGCTGACTGACTGGTCAACATCGATGCGCGCACGCACCTGAAACAGGCGGCGCGCTCGAATGTGGGGCAACCGGAACGCGGGGCGGGCCATGCTCGACGACGGGCGCGTCGAGCCTTCGACAACAACAATACGGACGCAGGATCAGGCGCATGTGCATAGAAGAACTGAATAACGAGTCAAGAGGTGAAAGGCATTCGAAATACCCGGCGGCACGCATCGGCCTCGCGCTGCTGACCGTCGCGGCCGGCATGCTGGCCGTGCCGCCGGTGCGGGCCGAGTCGCCGCCGGCCGGACCGCTGCTCGCGGAGAGCGGCGCGGTCGCGCCGAACCCGCCGCCGCCGCCCGCGCCGTCGCCGTACCTGTCGACGTGGTTTCACCAGAGCCTCGGCGTGATCGGGTCGAAGGACATCCGTTTCGGGCCGCACACGACCAACGACGTGTACCTGGAATACGAGTACTTCGGCAGGAAGGGCCCGTTCGACCTGTACGGCTACGTGGACGTGCCGCGCGTGTTCGGCGTCGGCAACGGCTACGACACGGGCGTCACGAACAAGGGCTCGCCGCTCTTCAGCGAACAGGAGCCGCGCGTGTCGATCGACGATCTCGTCGGCCGCCGCCTCGGCTTCGGTCCGTTCAAGGAGTGGTATGTGGCGTTCGACTGGATCTACGACCAGGGGCACAACACGGCGGGACGCCAGAACACGCTGTATGCGGGCTTCGGCACCGACATCGACACGCATACGAAGCTGCTGCTGTCCGCGAACCTGTACGTGCGCCGGCAGTGGGAAAACTACGGCGCCGCCAACCAGAACTCGTGGGACGGCTACCGCGCGCAGATGAAGTACATCTACCCGATCGGCACGTTCCACGGCGGCAATCTCACCTACGTCGGCTTCTTCAACTACGACTTCGGCTCGAAGCTGCGTGAGGAGTCGGGCGGCAATGCGCGCACCGACACCGCGTTCGTCTCGACCAACGTGCTGATCTATTCGTTCAAGCACTGGCGATTCTGGACCGCGGCCCGCTATTTCCATAACGGCGGCCAGTGGGACGGCACCGAGCTGAACTTCGGCGACGGGCCGTTCCGGAACCGTTCGACCGGCTGGGGCTATTACGCGAGCGTCGGCTACCAGTTCTGACGCCCGACGCCATCGCAGGAACCAAAGAACCACTCACACGAGGATTTCCATGATCAAGAAGGGATTGTTCCGACTGCTTGCCGTGCTGGCGCTGGCAGGCTCGTTCGCGACCGGCGCGCATGCGGCGGGCGACGGCGCGCGGCGGCCGCGCCCGGTCAAGGTGCTGATCGTCACGATGTTCGGGCCGGAAGGCAACGCGTGGCTCGATCGTCTCGGGCCGCTGCAGCGGATCGCGGTGCCGGGCCTGTCGCCCGACTATCCGGCCGTGAGCTGCACGCGCGACGACGTGTGCGTGCTGACGACCGGGATGGGCCACGCGAACGCGGCGGCCTCGATGGCCGCGCTGGTCTACTCGCGCCGGTTCGACCTGCGCCGGACCTACTTCCTCGTCACCGGCATCGCCGGCATCGATCCCGCGCAGGGCACGCTCGGCTCGGCGGCGTGGGCCCGCTACCTGGTCGACTTCGGCATCCAGTGGGAACTGGATGCGCGCGAGATCCCGGCCGGCTGGAAGTCGGGCTATCTGGGCATCAACACGAAGAGCGAGAACGACAAGCCGCCGCTCGACTACCGGACCGAAGTCTTCCAGCTGAACGAGGCGCTGCTGCAGAAGGCGCTCGCGCTGTCGCGCGGCGTGACGCTGCACGACAGCAAGGAAGCGGCCGCCTATCGCGCGAAGTATCCGGCTGCGCCGGCCAACCAGCGCCCGGCGGTGATCCAGTGCGACACGCTGGCGGGCGACACGTGGTTCTCCGGCACGAAGCTCGGCGAGCGCGCCAGTGAGTGGACGCGCCTCTTGACCGACGGCAAGGGGGTGTACTGCACGACGCAGCAGGAAGACAATGCGACCTTCGAAGTGATCCGGCGCGCGGCCGCGGCGGGCCTGGCCGATCCGCAGCGCGTGGCCGTGCTGCGCTCGGGCTCGGATTTCGACCGTCCGCCGCCCGGCGGCTCGGACGTCGACAACCTGCTCGACTATCAGAACCAGGGCGGGTTCGTGCCGGCGCTCGACAATCTTTATCTCGCCGGTTCGCCGCTCGTCAACGCGATCGTGAAGGACTGGACGCACTGGCAGCACGGCGTACCGGCCGAGTGACGGCGGCCGTGCGCGTGACACCGGCTCGCGCCGGATGCGGCGCGGGCATTTGACGGGCTCGCTGCCGGCGAGCGCGTTCCAACAACGAGAGAGGGGGCACCACGTGGATATTCTGCGCAGTCTGTCGGGCATGCTGTTCCTGCTGTTGATCGCCTATCTGCTGTCGAACAACCGGCGCGCGGTGCGCGGCCGCACGATGATCGCGGCGCTGCTCACGCAGCTCGCGATCGGCGCGCTCGTGCTGTTCGTGCCGGCGGGCCGCGCGGCGCTCGCGACGGCCGCCAACGGCGTCAACCGCGTGCTCGACATGGGCAACCACGGCATCGCGTTCGTGTTCGGCGGGCTGGTCGACAACCGGATGTTCCAGCTGTTCGGCGACGGCGGCTTCGTGTTCGGGCTGCGCGTGCTGCCGATGATCATCTTCGTGACCGCGCTGATCGCGGTGCTGTACTACCTCGGCGTGATGAAATGGATCGTCGCGATCCTTGGAGCCGCGCTGGCGAAGCTGCTCGGCGTGAGCCGGATCGAAGCGTGCTCGGCCGTCGCGACGATCTTCCTCGGGCAGAGCGAGATGCCGGCGCTCGTGAAGCCGTTCGTGAAGCAGATGACGAGCGCGGAGATCTTCACGGTGATGGCGAGCGGCATGGCGTCGATTGCGGGCTCGGTGCTGGTCGGCTATGCCGGCCTCGGCGTGAAGATGGAGTATCTGCTCGCCGCGTCGTTCATGGCCGTGCCGGGCGGGCTGCTGTTCGGCAAGCTGCTGTTTCCGACCGTCGAGCCGAGCCGCATCGTCGTCGAGGGGCTCGACTTCGACGACAAGCGCGCGGCCAACGTGATCGAGGCGGCCGCGTCCGGCGCGTCCGTGGGCCTGCGGATCGCGATCAACGTCGGCGCGATGCTGATCGCGTTCGTCGGGCTGATCGCGCTGATGAACCTGATCGTGAGCGGCGCGGCCGCGCTGGCCGGCTTTCCGCACGTCACGCTGCCGGGCCTGCTCGGCCGCGTATTCGCGCCGCTCGCGTGGATGATCGGCGTGCCGTGGCATGATGCGGTGCTGGCCGGCAACTTCATCGGCGAGAAGCTGATCTTCAACGAGTTCGTCGCGTACGGCGACCTGTCGCCGTACCTGAAGAACGGCGCGCAGGGGCTCGATCCGAAGACGGTCGCGATCGTGTCGTTCGCGCTGTGCGGCTTCGCGAACTTCTCGTCGATCGCGATCCTCGCGGGCGGCTTCAGCGCGGTCGCGCCGGAGCGCCGCTCGGAGGTGGCCCGGCACGGCCTGCGCGCGCTGACGGCCGCGACGCTGTCGAACCTGATGAGCGCCGCGATCGCCGGCCTGTTCTTTTCCCTGCATTGAGCGAGACTTGCCCGCATGAAGGCTTCTTCCCCCATCGACTCCGTGTCACGCAACCTGCTGGCCGAGGCGGCGCTCAAGGCGCTGCACCTCATCGATCTGACGTCGCTGAACGACGACGACACCGAAGCCCGGATCGACGCGCTGGCCGCGTCCGCCGACACGCCGGTCGGCACGCCCGCGGCGCTGTGCGTGTATCCGCGATTCGTCGCAACCGCGCGCGCCGCGCTGGCCGCGCGCGGCCTCGCGCTGCCGATCGCCACCGTGACGAACTTCCCGTCCGGCGACCTGCCGCCCGACGCGGCGGCGCGCGAAACCGCCGATGCGGCCGCGCTCGGCGCGGACGAGATCGACGTCGTGTTCCCGTATCGCGCGCTGCTCGCGGGCGACGCGCAGATTGGCCGCGAGCTGGTCGCGCAATGCCGCGCGGCCGCGGCCGGCAAGTGCCTGAAGGTGATCGTCGAATCGGGCGAGCTGCGCGAGCCGGCGCTGATCCGGCAGGCGAGCGAGATCGCGATCGAGGCCGGCGCGGATTTCATCAAGACGTCGACGGGAAAGGTGCCCGTCAACGCGACGCTCGACGCGGCCGCGATCATGCTCGGCACGATCCGCGAGTCCGGGCGCGCGGTGGGCTTCAAGGCGGCGGGCGGCGTGCGCACCGCTGACGAGGCGGCCGCCTATCTCACGCTCGCCGAGCAGGTGTTCGGGCCGGGCTGGGCGACGCCCGCGACGTTCCGCTTCGGCGCGTCGAGCCTGCTCGCGAATCTGCTTGCCGTACTCGGCCACGCGCCCGGCGCGGTCCGGCCATCTTCCTATTGATATTGAGGGGTTCGACGATGTTTCTGCCGCAGGAATTCATTCGCAAGAAGCGCGATCGCCAGCCGCTCGGCCGCGACGAGATTGCCGCGTTCGTGCGCGGCGTGACCGACGGGAGCGTCACCGAAGGCCAGGTCGCGGCCTTCGCGATGGCCGTGTATTTCAACGACCTGAGCGTCGACGAACGCGTCGCGCTGACGCTCGCGCAGCGCGATTCGGGCGAGGTGCTCGACTGGCGCGGGCTCGACCTGGGCGGGCCCGTGATCGACAAGCATTCGACCGGCGGCGTCGGCGACGTCGTGTCGCTGATGCTCGGCCCGATGGTCGCCGCGTGCGGCGGCTTCGTGCCGATGATTTCCGGGCGCGGGCTCGGCCATACCGGCGGCACGCTCGACAAGCTGAGCGCGATTCCCGGCTACGACGTCACGCCGGACACGCAGGCGTTTCGCCGCACGGTGCGCGACGTGGGCGTCGCGATCATCGGCCAGACCGCGCAGCTCGCGCCGGCGGACAAGCGGATCTATGCGACGCGCGACATCACCGCGACCGTCGAATCGGTCGCGATGATCACCGCGTCGATCCTGTCGAAGAAGCTCGCGGCGGGGCTCGACGGCCTCGTGATGGACGTGAAGGTCGGCTCCGGCGCGTTCATGCCGACCTACGAGAAATCGGTCGAGCTGGCGCGCAGCATCGTCGACGTCGGCAACGGCGCGGGGATGAAGACGACCGCGATCCTCACCGACATGAACCAGTCGCTCGCGCCTTGCGCGGGCAATGCGATCGAGGTGGCGTGCGCGATCGACTATCTGACCCGCAACGCGCGGCCGGCGCGGCTGCACGAGGTGACGATGGCGCTGTCGGCGCAGCTGCTCGTCACCGGCGGGCTGGCCGGCGACGCCGCGCGCGCGCACGCGATGCTGCAGCAGGCGCTGGATTCGGGCGCGGCCGCGGAGCGCTTCGCGAAGATGATCGCGATGCTGGGCGGCCCGGCGGACCTGCTCGACGCGCCCGCGCGTCATCTCGCGCGGGCCGCCGTGACCGTGCCGGCGCCGGCGCTCGCGAGCGGCGTCGTGCAGCGGGTCGATTGCCGTGCGCTCGGGCTGGTGGTCGTCGCGCTCGGCGGCGGCCGCACGCGCGCGGAAGACGCGATCGATTACGGCGTCGGGCTGTCGGCGCTGGCGGAGCTCGGGCAGCGCGTGGAAGCCGGCGAGCCGCTCGGCTTCGTGCATGCGCGCGACGCGGACGCCGCCGCGCGCGCGGTCGCGGAAATCCAGCGGATCTATACAGTGGGCGACACGGCCGACGCGCTGCCGCCGACGATCCATCAATGGGTCGACTGATGCGCGCGGCATCGCATCGACCCACACTCCCCCCATCACCCGAGGCATCGTCGCAATGGAACGAGACAAACTGATCGAGCAGGCCAAGGCGGCGCGCGAACGCGCGTACGCACCGTATTCGCGCTTCAAGGTCGGCGCGGCGCTGGAGGCGCGCGACGGCACGGTGTTTCACGGCTGCAACGTCGAGAACGCGTCGTACGGACTGTGCAATTGCGCGGAACGCACGGCGCTCTTTGCCGCGATCGCGGCCGGCTATCGTCCGGGCGATTTCGCGCGGCTGGCGGTCGTGGCCGACACGGACGACCCCGTCGCGCCGTGCGGCGCGTGCCGGCAGGTGATCATCGAAATCGGCGCGCCCGATATCGAGGTGATTCTGGGCAACCTGAAGGGCGACGTCGAAGTGACGACCGCGCAAGCGCTATTGCCGGGCGCGTTTCGTCTGTAGCGAACCCGCGCGGCGCGTCCCGTGACGCCGCCGCGCCGGTTCGGCTGCGTCAGGCGTCAGGCGTCGTCGCTCGCGCCCGCGTCGCGGATCGGGATCACCGTGCGGCCGCCGCAATGGCGCAGCAGGTCGCGCAATTCGTTGATGACCGGAAACACCTCGTGGTTCCGGTCGGCGCCCTGCGCGTCGTGCGCCGCCTGCTCGAGCTCGACGATCCAGCGGTCCTCCTTGAAGATGCGTTCGGTGAACCACACGAGCAGCGGCCACGCGAGATCCAGCGCGAACGGGATGCCGGGCTTGCGGATCGACAGCAGGCCGAACGTGCGGTTGGTGCGCTGCGCCGCGTCGAGCGGCACATAGACGATCCACAGGTCCATCACCAGCGTGCCTTCGCTCGAGAGGATGCGCAGCGTCTGGTACGGATAGCCGGTGCGGACCGTCATCACGCTCTTGTCGGTCTGGTCGCCGGCTTTCCTGCTGGCGCCGAACACGAGCGCCTCGCCGACGGGCTGCTTGCCCTCCATCCGCGCGAACGTGTAGTCGACCTCGACCCAGTCGTCGCCGCGGCGGCGGCCCACGGAACGCGCGCGCATCTGTCCCATCTGCCGCCGATGCAGGAACTGGTGGTTCATGTCCATCAGGTTCTCGTGCATGAACGAGTAATGGCACTTGACCTCGCGGCCGAAGCGGCGCGTCTTGTACGCGTTGTCCGTGACCGACGGCAGCTCGGGCAGCGGCCGCTCGCCGGCCAGCGCGGCATCGCCGGGAAACACGAAGATCAGGCCGTGCGCCTCGCGGCACGGATACGCGCGCACGCCGTTCGGCAGGCGCTCGCGGCCGAGGTAGGGCACGTCGATGCAGCGCCCGGTGCAGTCGTAGGTCCAGCCGTGATAGCAGCAGCGAATCGATTCGCCGGTCACGACGCCCTCGTGCAGCGGCACCTGCCGGTGCGCGCAGCGGTCCTCGAGCGCGAACACCGCGCCGGACGCGGTGCGTACCAGCACGATCGGATCGCCGGCAAAGCGCACGCCGAGCGTGCCGCCGCGCTTGACCTCGCGCGACCAGGCGAGCGGATACCAGTGATCGGGGTGAATCGGCACGCGCCGCAAGTCGCGCGTCTGCGTGTTGGCGGGCGGTTCGACGGGATTGCTGTCCAGCAAAGGCGCGATACGCATGCGTGACGTCTCCATCCGGGGTGGGAGCGGCGACCTTCGCCGAACGCGAGCGGCCGCCGTGATCCAGTTTACGCGAAGTTGCCCGGGGGGAGCCGGCCTTGCATGGCAGGGCTAGGGTTGTTCTCTACGAATCCGCGCGTGAGGAGGCGATGCGGCGATGCGATTCGCGGCAACGCGCAACGATCGGCACGGCACGACGAGATGCACGAAGCGGATCGTTGCGCGCGCGTCGATCTCGACGGCGGCGGCCGGCGGCGCGACGGGCCGTCGATACCCGCCGCGCGCGCCCGGCGTGTCAGAGATGCGTCTGCCGCCACAGCACCGCGTCGGACCGGTAGATCGACGGGAACAGCTGCTTCAGGCCGGCGACTTTCGGCAGGTCGTTGATCGCGATGTACGGCGCGTCCGGATGCAGCTCCAGATAGTTCTGGTGATAGGTCTCGGCCGGGTAGAACCCGTTGAACGGCTCGACGCGCGTGACGATCGGCGCGGGGAACACGTGCGCGTTGCCGAGCTGCGCGATGTACGCGTTCGCGACCGCGCGCTGCTGCGCGTTGGTCGGGAAGATCGCCGACCGGTACTGCGTGCCGTCGTCGGGGCCCTGGCGGTTGAGCTCGGTCGGGTCGTGCACGACCGAGAAGAAGATCTGCAGCAGCCGGCCGTAGGTGATCTGCGCAGGGTCGTAGACGATGCTGACCGATTCCGCGTGGCCCGTCAGCCCGGTGCCGACGAGCGTGTAGTGCGCGGTCGCCGCCATGCCGCCCGCGTAGCCGGCCGTGACCTGCTTCACGCCCTTCACGTGCTCGAACACGCCCTGCACGCCCCAGAAGCAGCCGCCGGCGAGGACGGCCGTCTCGTTGTGCGATGCAGCGGGCGTTTCGTCGAGCGCGGGCGCCGGCATGGCGGCGACCGGTTCGGCCGAATTGACGATGCCTTGATAACCGAACGCGGCCGCGGCGGCGACCGCGAGAACGGCGACGCGATGCCGGACGACGGCCCCGCGCCGCGGGGCCCGGTTGGGCGACGATGTCGTACTCACGATGTGCTCCTGTGCAAGAAGTCCGCCGGTGCTCAGCCGAACGTGAACGAATACGCGCGCACGCCCGGGTCGAGAAACTCGATCGAGAACGTGCGGTCCGCGATCGGGCCGGCCTGGCGGACGAGCTGATACAGCCGCTGTCCGGTCACGGTGCCGTAGCCGCGCGCGTCCACGTCCGCGCCGTGCGCGTCGCCGGGCGCCGCGCCGTCGAGCGTGACCCGGAAGCGCACCGGCCGGCCGTCCGCGTCGGGCCCGAGCACGAGGTGCAGGTCGCGCGCATGAAAGCGATAGACGATCCGGCCGGCCGGCGCCGCGAGCGCCGCGTCCTCCGCGCCGACCTTCCACGTGCCGGCGAGGCCCCAGCCGTTCAGGCCGGGCCGGGCCGGCGCGTCGTAGCGATGCGCGGCGTCGCGCACCACGCCGCCGGGCGACGCGAAATCCGCCGCGCGCGCATAGCCGACGTAGGTTTCGGGAGACCGGACGTCCGCGTTGTCGGCGGCGGCCTGCGCGCCTTGCGCGGGTGCGCCGGCAAGCCCGACCGGCACCTTCAGCGCGTCGGGACGACCCGCTTCGGCGAGCAGCGCCTGGATCGCCCGCTCCGATTCCGCGTACTCGCCTTCGCCGAAGTGGTGGCGGCGGATTCGGCCCTGCGCGTCGACGAAGTAGTGCGCCGGCCAGTATTCGTTGCCGAACGCGCGCCAGATCGCATAGTTGTTGTCGATCGCGACCGGATAGCCGATGCCCAGATCATGGACGGCCTTCCGCACGTTGCCGATGTCGCGCTCGAACGCGAATTCCGGCGCGTGCACGCCGATCACGACGAGCCCGTAAGGCGCGTACTTGCGCGCCCACGCATTGATGTACGGCAGCGTGCGCAGGCAGTTGATGCACGAATAGGTCCAGAAGTCGACGAGCACGACCTTGCCGCGCAGGCCGGCGGTGGTGAGCGGCGGCGAGTTCAGCCACTGCACCGCGCCGTCGAGCGGCGGCAGCGTGCCTTCGACCGGCAGCGCGGCCGGTGCGGCGGCGCGCATCGCCTGCACGGCCGGTTGCGGCGACGTGTCCGCGGCCTGCATCATCGCGCCGTCCGGCTGCGCGGGCGCGCCTGCGGCGGTCGTCGTGTCGCCCGCGGCGCCCGTCGCGGCCATCGCCGGTTGCGCGGCCGGCACGCGCCCCGAGAGGCGGTCGACGAGTTTCGTTTCGAGGCCGGCCGTGGTGACCGTCGACAGCTGCGCCAGTGCGCCCGTATCGAGGCCGAGCGCGATCGCGCCGACCCCGGCCAGCAGCGCGGCGCCGATCCCGCGCTTGATCCATTCGCCGGCGCCGAGCGAGCGCTTCATCGCGGCGAACACCTTGCCGCCGATCACGAGCGCGACGCCGAGCGACGTCGCCGCGCCGGCCGCATACGCGACGAGCAGCAGCGTCGTGCCGACGTTCGCGCCGTGCAGCGCGGCGCCGGTCAGCACGAGCCCGAGGATCGGCCCGGCGCACGGCGCCCACAGCAGGCCGGTCGCGATGCCGAGCAGGAGCGACGAGCCGGGGCCGGCCGGGCGGCCGTCGCGCTGCGCGAGCCCGGTGAGCCGGTTGCCGGCGGCGACGAGCGGGCGGGTCAGGTGTTCCGCGAGCCGCGGCATCAGCAGCGTCAGCCCGAACACCGCGAGCAGCGCGAGGGCGGCCCAGCGGCCGGCCTGGTTGGCCTGCGCGGCCCAGCCGCCGCCGACGGCGGCCAGCGTTGCGACGACGGCGAACGTGAGCGCCATGCCGACGAGGAGCGGCAGGCCGGAGCGCGTGAACGGCTGGTCGGCGCGCGCGAACACGAACGGCAGCACGGGCAGGATGCACGGGCTCAGGATCGTGAGCACGCCGCCGAGATAGGCGAGGACGATGAGCAGCATGAGGCAGTCTCCGTGGGGTTTCGGGGCGGGATCAGGCCGGGGTCGGGTGGAACGCGAGCGCGAGGCCGTTCATGCAGTAGCGCAGCCCGGTCGGCTTCGGCCCGTCGTCGAACACGTGGCCGAGGTGGCCGCCGCAGCGGCGGCACAGCACTTCGGTACGGATCATCCCGAACGACAGGTCGGTCTTCGTGATGACCGCGTGATCGAGCGGCGCCCAGAAGCTCGGCCAGCCGGTATGGCTGTCGAATTTCGTCGTCGACGAGAACAGCGGGAGCTGGCAGCCCGCGCACGCGAACGTGCCGGGCCGGTGCTCGTCGTTCAGCGGGCTGCTGTACGGCCGCTCGGTGCCGGCTTCGCGCAGGATCTCGTACTGGGCGGGCGTCAGCAGCCGATGCCATTCGGCGTCGCTGCGGGTGACTTCGAAGCCGCCGGCGGCCGGAGCGGCGACGGCGCTGCGCAACAGCGCGCGGCGGCCCGCGGAGGTCAGCGCGGCGAGCGCCGCGAGACCGGTGGCGCCGGCGAACAGAAAGCGTCTGCGGGTGTGCATGATGGGCTCCTGGGGGCGGGTCCTGGAAACATGCGCACAGCGTAGGGACGGACCGGTGTCGAAGTCCTCACGGAAAGTTAAAAGAATTGTGATGATTGCCCGGATGGTGCGGCGAGGTGCGCTGGAATCCGGGGCGAGCCGCGACTTTTCAGTGTTTTTTTAGTGTTCGCGGTGTCACGCAGGCGGCCCGGCGTTGCCGGGCCTCGACAACGGTGGCCCTACTTCACGGGCGTGAGGACCGGCGCACCCTTGTTCTTGATCAGGAACACGACGAACTTCGCGGGCTTTGTGCTGCTCGCATTTCGTCCGACCGTGTGCACGTCTTCCGGGCCTTCGTGGAACGTGTCGCCAGCGTGGAGCGTGACCTCCTTGCCGCCGTTCAGGCCCATCACGATACTGCCGTCGAGCACGTAGACGAATGCGTGCGCATCGTGACGATGAACGGGATCGACGCTGCCGGGCGGATAATCCACGACGATCATCTGGACTTCCTTGCCCGGATACTCGGCCAATGGCTCGGTGGTCAGCGGCGTGACCTTGGCTTGCGGTGCGGCGGCGGCCGGTTGAACGACCATCAGCAGCGACGATACCAGCGGCGCAAGAACCAGCATGATGCGTTTCATGTCGTTACTCCAGGTTCGCCTTGTCGAGCCCGAACATCTTGTCGAACGAGCCGGGCACGATGCGGAATGCGACATTCAGCCGGTTCCAGCTATTGATTGCGCCCACGAGGACGGTGAGATCCGACAGTTCCTTCTCTGAATAGTGTGCCCGCACGCGTTCGTACAGGTCGTCCGGCACGCCATGCGAGGGGAGGTGGGTCAGTGCGTCGGTCCATTCCAGCGCGGCACGCTCGCGCGGCGAAAACAGCGTCGACTCGCGCCAGATCGCGACGTGATGAAGGCGCAGTTCGCGCTCACCGTGGATTTTTGCCATCTTGATGTGCATGTCGACGCAGAACGCGCAGCCATTGAGCTGCGATGCCCGAATCTCGACGAGCTCGCGGACCGGCGCCTCGATCGTCGTTTTCTGAAACAACCCGTCCAGCCCGACGAGCTTTTTGGTCAGTTCCGGCGATTGCTGAAAGTAGTTGATACGTTGCGTCATGA
Organism: Burkholderia ubonensis; assembly: GCF_902833085.1. Taxonomy (GTDB): domain Bacteria; phylum Pseudomonadota; class Gammaproteobacteria; order Burkholderiales; family Burkholderiaceae; genus Burkholderia; species Burkholderia ubonensis. The sequence continues at coordinate 63,821 of NZ_CADFEB010000016.1, read as the reverse complement.
TCCGTTCTCCTGAACAGTGGAAGAGGTACTACCGGTCCTGCGCATAACGATTCACCGCAGGACCGGCCTGGCAACCATCGTAATCGCGGGCCTCGAGGGCCAGTAGTGCCGGGGACGTGCGCACTGTGTTGTCTCTTCGGCACCAATCGCCTGGCCGGTGCGGCGGTCGACTGCGCATCGTCGACGTGCAATCAGGCCGATACGACGATGACACTGCAGATTCCCTGCCGGGCCATCTTCGTATAGGGGCACAGGCGTTCCGTGTCTCGGACAAGGCCTTCCGCGACATGCGGGTCGACACCCGGCATGCGGACGGTGACGTTGGCAATCAGCGCATATCCACCATCGACCGGATCACGACCGAACGATACTTCGACGGCCACGGTCGTCTTTCCGATGTCGATCTGCGCGCGTTGTGCCAGCAGGCTCAGCGCGCCGTGAAAGCACGCGGCGTAGCCGGCGGCAAAGAGCTGCTCGGGATTGGTGCCGCCGCCCGGGCCGCCGAGTTCGGCGGGCAATCGCAGATCAAGGACGAGATGACCGTCGTCGGATCTCGCGACGCCCGATGCGCGGCCGTGCCCCGTCTCGCCGCCGGACACGGTGACGGTCGTCGTATAAAGAGGTTGAAAATCCCGGCCCCGATACCTGTCGAGGAGGGAAAGCGGAGGGGCCTGCAGCTTCTTGTGATCCATGATGCGTGCTCGAATTCAGAGACGCGGGGCCGCACTGCCCGGACAGACGGCGTCTTCGAGAAATGGTGCGGAGCGAACGATCGTTGAGGAGTACGGCAATCTTCCGGTGCAGCCCGATTCATAGTTCGACTACAGGGGAAAGACGCCTCCATGCTAGAGGAGTGCTAATGGCGGCGGTATGGCCGTCCGGGGCGATTGCATGTTTCCCGTTGGACACCAATCCGGACCCTGACACGGTCTCGTGAGCGACGCGAACAGACACGGCATGGACCAGTCCGATCGACGATTCTTGGCACTGATGGATAGGACATGATTCTTCCACAATGGCATCACGCGATGCGACGGCCATGACCGCCTTGATCGGATACGGCGCCCGTCACATGCGTCGCGCGTTCAATGAAATCCTTTCGTCAGGAGATTTTGCGATGAAGATCGTTGTCATAGGCGGTTCGGGCCTGATCGGCTCGCGTGTGGTCACGCTGCTCGGCGAAGCGGGCCATCAGGCGCTTGCCGCCTCGCCGCGCACCGGCGTCAATACCATCACGGGCGAAGGCCTGACCGACGCATTGACGGACGCGGACGTCGTCGTGGACCTGGCGAATGCGCCGTCATGGGAACCGCAGGCGGTGCTGGACTTCTTCCGCACGTCGGCACGCAATCTCGGCAAGGCCGAAGTGGCTGCCGGCGTGCGCCATCACGTCGCGCTGTCGATCGTCGGCTGCGACCGGATGCCGGAGAACGGTTATTTCGCGGCCAAGGTCGCGCAGGAGCAGGCGATCGAAGCGGCGGGCGTGCCGTACACGATCGTGCGTGCCACGCAATTCATGGAGTTCATCGGCGGTATCGCGGATTTCGGCACGGAGGGCGGCACGGTCCGCATCGGCGACGGACTGTTCCAGCCGATCGCCGCGGAAGACGTCGCGGTGCTCGTCGCGCAGATCGCGCTTGCCGGGCCGCTGAACGGCACGGTCGAGATCGCGGGCCCGGATCGCGCACCGTTCGCGGAGATCGTCGCGCGCTATCTGAAGTCGATCGGCGACACGCGCGCGGTGGTGACCGATCGCGACGCCCGCTACTACGGCGGCCGCGTCGAGGAAAAATCGCTGGTGCCGCTCGGGCCTGCGCGGCTCGGCCGCATCGGTCTCGACCAGTGGCTCGCGAGAACCTGATCGGACGCATCGAGGACTCCAGCATCATTGCCCGGCAACTGGTTCCGATGCAGATGGCGCTCTGCGCGGCGCCGTCGTATGTGGCCAGGTATGGCCTCCCGCAGAGCCTGGAGGAATTGGGCCGGCACGAGTGCATCAATTTCCGTTTTGCCGGCGGTCGCGTATTCGAATGGGAATTCAACGTCGACGGCCGCGTGCAAAAGTACCTGCCGACGGCCCGCCTCACGTTCAACGACGCGGATCTGGTGTTGCGCGCGGTTCTGAACGGATCGGGCATTGCGCAGATGGCGGGTTATCAGATACGCGACCACGTCGCATCGAACGAACTCGTTGTCGCGCTGGCGAACCATGTGCCGGAAGATCGCGGCCACTATATCTGCTATCTCAGCCGGCAACATCTTCCGACGCGCATTCGGACCTTCGTCGACTTCATGACCGAGCAGATACGCGCACTCGACCTGAACTGCACGACGCGGTTCAACCCGGATATCGCGGACGCTTCATCGGCGGGACTGGCGGCGTGAAGCGTTCGTGAAGATGGGTTGTGCGTGGACGGAAGCACAAGTCACCACGGCTCTGAATCGCGACCCGCGGAAGACGTGGCTTGTGCCGTCGCGTTCGTCACTTCGCCGCAGGCGAGCTTCGTCACGGGACAAACGTTGTTCGTGTGCGGTGGCCTGTCGATCGGGTTTTAACGCTATTCCGGGCGCACGACACAACGGCCACACTCGAATCTGGTAGGGTGACGGTCCGGCGTGAGATTCTTGTGACGGTTACTACATGGGAATGGGCATGCCGGACTTCAGTTGCGCCCATGACCCGATCGCGGTCGCGCCGCAGGTCATGCGCAACCCGGAAGGGGATTCACGAATTGAATGCCGATCGATTCAAAAGATAAATTTCAGGAAGAGTCCGACACTCGATATGCTTGGCACCTCTGATCCGGTTGGCACGGCGCGAGAGCGAGATCATCCTCGTCGACCATTTCGAGTCCGGTAACTTGAAACGAAGGCCCGGATTCTTGCGACGGCCTCAACCGACAATTCACGATATGACATTACGGATTGGAATTCCTCTGGAGACAACCACCGGGGAACGGCGCGTGGCGAGCGTGCCCGAGGTGGTCGAGAAACTGATCAAGCTGGGGTTTTCGGTGGCCGTCCAAAGCGGCGCCGGTGCCGGCGCGAATTTTGACGACGCCGCCTATCACGCGGCCGGCGCCGAGGTCGTGGCTTCAGCCGCCGAACTTTGGTCCGGCAGCGACATCGTGTTCAAGGTGCGCCCCCCGAGCAGCGACGAAGTGGCGCTGATGCGCGACGGCGGCACGCTGATCGGCTTCGTCTGGCCCGCGCAGAACCCCGAGCTGATGCAGCAGCTGGCCGCCAAGCGGGCCACGGTGCTGGCGATCGATTCGCTGCCGCGCACCTTGTCGCGTGCCCAGAAGATGGATGCGCTCACGTCGATGGCCGGCATCAGCGGCTACCGCGCGGTGATCGAGGCCGCGCATGCGTTCGGCCGCTTCCTGAACGGCCAGGTCACCGCCGCCGGCAAGGTTCCGCCGGCCAAGGTCTTCATCGCCGGTGCCGGCGTGGCGGGGCTGGCTGCGATCGGCACCGCGGCCAGTCTCGGCGCGATCGTGCGCGCCAACGACACGCGCGCCGAAGTGGCCGATCAGGTCAAGTCGCTGGGCGGCGAGTTCGTCAAGGTCGACTACGAGGAAGAAGGCTCGGGCGGCGGCGGCTACGCGAAGGTGATGAGCGAAGGCTTCCAGCAGGCGCAGCGCGCGATGTACGCGCAGCAGGCCAAGGACGCCGACATCATCATCACCACCGCGCTGATTCCCGGCAAGCCGGCGCCGAAGCTGATCACCGCCGAGATGGTGCAGTCGATGAAGCCCGGCAGCGTGATCGTGGACATGGCGGCCGAGCAAGGCGGCAACTGCGAGCTCACGGTGCCCGGCGAGGCGGTGGTGCGCCACGGCGTGACGATCGTCGGCTATACGGATCTCGCATCGCGCCTGTCGCGGCAGTCGTCGACGCTGTATGCGACCAACCTGCTGCGCGTGATCGAGGAGCTGTGCAAGGCCAAGGACGGCACGATCAACGTCGACTTCGACGACGATGCGATCCGCGGCCTCACCGTGATCAAGGAAGGCAACGTCACGTGGCCGCCGCCGCCGATCAAGCAGGCGGCCGTCGCGCCCAAGCCCCAGGCGGCCGCGCCCGCGGCAGCCGCGCCGGCGAAGTCCAAAGGTCACGGCCACAGCGGCGAGCCGATGTCGGCCAAGGCGCTGGCCGTCGTGTTCGGCCTCGGCGCGCTGGCGTTCCTGCTGGTCGGCCAGTACGCGCCGTCCAGCTTCCTGTCGCACTTCACGGTGTTCGTGCTGGCCTGCTTCGTCGGCTACATGGTGATCTGGAACGTCACGCCGTCGCTGCACACGCCGCTGATGAGCGTGACCAACGCGATCTCGTCGATCATCGCGATCGGTGCGCTGGTGCAGGTCGCGCCTCCGCTGGGCGAACTGGCAGGCGGCGCGGGCGACCGGCCGTCGGGGCTGATCCTGGGCCTGGCGGTGGGCGCGCTGACGCTCACGGCCGTCAACATGTTCGGCGGCTTCGCGGTCACGCGGCGCATGCTGGCGATGTTCCGCAAATAAGGGGACGACAACCATGACTTCCAACCTGACTACCGTCTCCTACATCGGCGCGGCCATCCTCTTCATCCTCAGCCTCGGCGGGCTCGCCAATCCCGAGACCGCGCGGCGCGGCAACCTGCTCGGCATGATCGGGATGCTGATCGCCGTGCTCGCCACCGTGCTCGGTCCGCGCGTGTCGGCCGAGGGCATTCCGTACGTCGTCGCTGCGCTGGTCGTCGGCGGCGCCGTCGGCCTCATCGCCGCGAAGAAGGTGCAGATGACGCAGATGCCCGAGCTGGTGGCGCTGATGCACAGCCTGGTCGGCCTCGCGGCCTGCCTGGTGGGCTTCGCCAGCTACATCGATACGTCGGTGCAGTTCACCGGCGCCGAGAAGGCCATCCACGAAGTCGAGATCTACGTCGGCATCCTGATCGGCGCGGTGACCTTCGCGGGCTCGGTCGTCGCGTTCGGCAAGCTGTCGGGCAAGATCGGCGGCAAGCCGCTGCTGCTGCCGGCGCGGCACTGGCTCAACCTGGCCGCGCTGCTGGTGGTGATCGCCTATGGCCGCACGTTCCTGCATGCGGAGAGCATTCAGGACGGCATGACGCCGCTCGTCGTGATGACGGTGATCTCGCTGCTGTTCGGCGTGCACATGGTGATGGCGATCGGCGGCGCCGACATGCCGGTCGTGGTGTCGATGCTCAACAGCTACTCGGGCTGGGCGGCGGCGGCCACCGGCTTCATGCTCGGCAACGACCTGCTGATCGTGATCGGCGCGCTGGTGGGCTCGTCCGGTGCGATCCTGTCGTACATCATGTGCCGCGCGATGAACCGCAACTTCATCAGCGTGATCGCCGGCGGCTTCGGCAGCGGCGCGGGCGCACCGGCGGCAGCGGGCGGCGGCGCGCAGCCGGCCGGCGAGGCGGTCGCGGTGAGCGCGGCGGAGACGGCCGAGCTGCTGCGCGAAGCGAAGCGCGTGATCATCGTACCCGGCTATGGGATGGCCGTTGCACAGGCCCAGCACACGGTGTTCGAACTCACGAAGCTGCTGCGCGAAAAGGGCGTCGACGTGCGCTTTGCGATTCACCCGGTGGCAGGCCGCATGCCGGGGCACATGAACGTGCTGCTGGCCGAAGCCAAGGTGCCGTACGACATCGTGCTCGAGATGGACGAGATCAACGGCGACTTCCCCGAGGCCGACGTGTCGATGGTGATCGGCGCGAACGACATCGTGAACCCGGCGGCGCAGGACGACCCGGCGAGCCCGATCGCCGGCATGCCGGTGCTGGAAGTGTGGAAGGCGAAGACCTCGATCGTGATGAAGCGCAGCATGGCCTCGGGCTATGCCGGCGTGGACAACCCGCTCTTTTACAAGGACAACAACCGTATGTTGTTCGGCGACGCGAAGTCGATGCTGGGCGAGATCTTCGGGGTGCTGAAGGCCTGAGCGCGGCGACGTGCCATCCGCCATCCGCCCGCAACGCATTGCATGATGCGTTGCGGGCGGATGCGCATTTCAATTGACGAGGGCGCGTGCTCACGCGACCCCGGCACTACTGGTTTGCTTCGGCGCCGTCTCGATAGCTCGATGGACTGATCTCTTGATTCACGTCAATATGCGGTCGCCTGAAAGGTCGAAGTTGACGAGAGGCTGCTTTGATTTACTGCATTGATCGACTCGTGCGGCGAGGGAAACGTCCCGCAAAGCCCGACGTTGAATCCAGCCCGCACGCATCGATCAATCGGTGATACCGAAATGAGCGACGACACCCTGGTCACTCCGGTTGAGACCAGACCCGTTCTGGATTACCCGTGCGGCGAGGCGGAGGTACCAGGGGCGGCGCGCGAGGTTGCGCCCGGGGTGTCGTGGATGCGTATGCCGATGCCGCTCAGCCTGATGAGTCACGTCAATCTGTGGGCCGTGCGGGACGGCAACGGGTGGGCGGCTTTTGACACCGGACTGCAGACCGGCGACACCGCAGAGGCATGGCGGGGGCTCTTCGCCGATGGTGGTGCGCTGGCGCAGGGTGGACTGACACGGGTCTTCGTCACGCACGCGCACCCGGATCATAGTGGCTTGGCAGGATGGCTGACGCGAAAGTTCGGCTGCCGGCTCTGGATGACACGGACGGAATACCTGATGTGCCGCGTTGTCGCGGCCGATGTCGGTCGCGATATGCCCGACGACGTCGTGAACTTCTATAGAACGGCAGGCTGGGACGAAGATGCGATCGACGTCTGCCGCACTTGCTTCGGCGGCTTCGGCAAGTATATGTACGCGCCGCCGGACAGTTATCGGCGCGTGCGTGACGGCGACGAACTGCGCATCGGCGATCACGTGTGGCGCGTCGTCGTTGGCACCGGGCACTCGCCGGAGCATGCGTGCTTCCATTGTTCTGAATTAAAGCTGCTGATTTCGGGCGATCAGGTGCTGCCGCGTATTTCGCCCAACGTTTCCGTCATCCCGACCGAACCGGACGCCGATCCGATGGGCGGCTGGCTGGATTCAATCGACAAGATGCGGCGGGAGATACCCGATGATGTCCTGGTTTTGCCGGGTCACGACGAGCCGTTTCGCGGGCTCCACCGTCGGCTCGGCTATCTGAAGCGTAGCCAGCACCTTGCATTGAATCGCGTGCGGGAGGCGTTGCGGGAACCGAGGCGAGCAGTTGACGTATTTGCGCAGTTGTTCTCGCGTCCCATAGGGCGCGATCCCGATCTACTGGAGGTGGCCACCGGTGAGAGCATTGCGCATCTGAACTATCTGCTGCAGCGGGGCGAGGCCGAGATGAAACTCGATAACGGCGGCATCGCGTGGTACCGCATGAAATGACGCAGAATCTCTCATCTGGCTCGAATTGCGCTGACCGGATCCTTGCAGGGATCGTCGCCAACACTACTGCGCTTCGAGCCATGTGGCGACCGCTTTGGCGTCGTCGGCATCCAGTGTGTGAGCAACGGACGTCATGACGGGGGCATTGGCGCGCGTCCCGTTCTTGAAGAACTCGATCTGCCGAAGCAAGTAGTTATGGTGTTGTCCCGCAAGCCGCGGAAATACGCCGGCACCCTGGCCTTGCGCGCCGTGGCACGACGCGCATGCCGGGGTGCCCCGGTCCGGGGCGCCATGCTCGAAAATATCCTTCCCTCGCGCCATCAGCGCGGCGTCGCCTGCGTTGCCATGCACCGGCTGCTGATGCGAGTAATAGTCGGCAAGCGATGCGATCGTCACATCGTCGAGCCGCGACGCGATGCCCCACATATACGCGCGCGCATGCGTCTCGCCCCGCGTGTGCTCGCGGAAGCCCTTGAGCTGCATGGCGAGATATTCCGGTGTCTGAGCGCTCAAGCGCGGGAACATGGGTGATTCGCTGTGTCCGCGAGCACCGTGGCAAGTGGCACAGAGCTGCTGGGCGAGACGCTCCCCGTCCTCAGCGCGAGCGAGCAACGGGAAGCTGCCGATCGCGATGACGATCGGTAGCAGTGACAACGGCAAGAGACGCATCTTCTTCACCTTTCCTTGCTGCCGGCCGAACCGCGGTGCAACCACACGACAGGCATCGGTCGCTTGCTTCGACACCAATGTTTTCCATAGCTGGCCAATGCTTGCAGTGTGAGAGTGCCGGAAGACGGCAATCTTGATTCAAGTCAAAAGCGAAAATATTTCGACGTCCTCGCCGTCCGGGGCGATCGCATGTTTCCCGTCGGACACCCATCCGGACCCTGGCGCGCACCGACGCATGCGGTTGCCGCGTACCGCGCGTCAGCGGCCCAGGCACGCGCGCAGCGTTTGCGCGTGACGGTGCGCTTCGGCCGCATCGGCGATGTTCGCGAACCCGATGATGAGGCCGCGCGGCGTTTGCCGCGTGTGGCTGTTCGTGTACCAGATCGACAGCGGCAACACCGCGAGCCCCGCGTCGCGGGCGCGCGCGGCAACGGCGACGTCGTCGACCGGCCCTTCGGGCCCGTCGACGAACCGCACCGCGAACTGGATGCCGCCGGACGGCAATTCGACGATCAGCCGCTCGCCGAACGCCTGCCGTAATGCGTGCACGATCAGCGTGCGTCGCTCGCCGTACAGCGTGCGCATGCGCTTCAGATGCCGGGCAAAGTGCCCCTGCTCGATGAAATCCGCCAGGGCCGCCTGCAACAGCGTCGGCGAGCCGGCATTCATGCTGCACGCCACGCGTTCGACGCGCTCCACCGCGCGCTCCGGCACGACCGCGTACGCAAGCCGCAAGCCGGGGTACATCGCCTTGCTGAAGGTGCTGCAATAGATCACGCGATCCCGCCGGTCGAGACTCTTCAACGCGGGCAGCGGGCGGCCGAGATAGCGAAACTCGCTGTCGTAGTCGTCCTCGACGATCCAGCCCGACGTTTTTTCAGCCCAATCCAGCAATGCGATACGCCGGGAAAGCGACAGCGTGTGCCCGAGCGGGCTCTGATGCGACGGCGTCACCAGCGCGAAGCGTGCGTGCGCGTCCAGTTGCATGCCGCGTTCGACGTCGATCCCGTCGGCGTCCACCGGCACCGGGACGAATTGCACCCCGGTCTCGGACAGGAAGCTGCGTGCGAGCAGATAGCCGGGATCCTCGAACCAGATGCGGTCGTCGGGACGCGCGAGGCTGCGCAGCACGAGTTCCAGCGTGGCACGGTAGCCGCTGGTGATGAACACCTGTTCCGGCATGCAGGTGACGCCGCGCGACAAGCCCAGATAGGTGGCGATGTGTTCGCGCAGCGGCCGGTAACCGGCCGGATGCGGATAGCCCAGCAATGTGCGTTCGCCGCTGCGCGCGCGCAGCGATACGAGCCGGTGCCATACCTTGCGCGGAAATGCGTCGAGCGCAGGGACCCCGGGTTGCAACGGGCGCGGCTCGCCGCTCATCGCGACGGCGATGGGCTGCGGGCGCTGCGCAGGCGGACTGTCGCGCGACATGCCCGGCGCCCGGAGCAAGTCGGCGTTTTCGACTTGCCATGCGTGTCCGTCGGGTCGCGCGGGCGCCGACCGCGTCAGCGATTTCGGCAGGGACGGCGATACGAACGTGCCTGCCGCGCCGCGCATTTGCAGATATCCCTCGTCGACCAGGATCGTGTAAGCCTGTTCGACGGTACCGCGTGCCGTGTTCAGCTGCGTCGCCAGACCGCGCAGCGCGGGGACGCGATCGCCGGGACGCAGGTGGCCCGCGGCGATCGCGGTCCTGAACCGCTCGCAAATCTGCAGATAGATCGGCAACTGATGTTGCCGGTCGATTTCGATGGTCAGTGTGGGCGTTTGCATGGACCAGTCCGATCGACGATTCCTGGTACTGATGGATAGGACATGATTCTTCCACAATTGCGCCACGCGATGCGACGGCCGACCAGTGGCTCGCCGCCGGAAGCTGATTCGCGTTCGCACGTCGATCCTCGCCCGCCGGCTTAGGTGTTTATACGAATGCTGATATCGATATCGCCTCAATCCAATATTTCATTGGAAGGTTATCGGACTTGCTCCTAGACTGATCCGGGGCCTGCATACCGGGCCGGCCGCGCGCGCCGGCCGGCTCGGCCCCGAACCGCGCCCGCGCCAAGCAGAAACAGAACAGCGCCGCGGCATACAACGACATCATCGGAGACGGACCATGACATTCATCTGGAAGCTGGCGGCCGGTGCGATCGTCGCCGCGGCGGCGGTACTCGCGCCGGGCGCGTTCGCGCAGCAAAAGCCGATCACGCTCGGGTTCTCGCAGGTCGGCGCGGAGAGCGCGTGGCGCACCGCGAACACCGTGTCGGTGAAGGGCGCGGCGAAGGACGCCGGCATCAACCTGAAGTTCTCGGACGCGCAGCAGAAGCAGGAGAACCAGATCCGCGCGATCCGCTCGTTCATCGCGCAGAAGGTCGACGTGATCGCGTTCTCGCCGGTCGTCGAATCGGGCTGGGAGCCCGTGCTGACCGAAGCGAAGGCCGCGCACATCCCGGTGATCCTGACCGACCGCGGCGTCGACGTGAAGGACCCGTCGCTGTACGTGACGATGATCGGTTCGGACTTCCTCGAGGAAGGGCGGCGCGCGGGGCACTGGCTGGAAGAGCGCTACAGGAACGACGCGGGCCCGGTCAACATCGTCGAGCTGCAGGGCACGGTCGGGTCGGCGCCGGCCAACGATCGCCGCGCGGGCCTGCTCGAAGTGATCAAAAGCAATCCGAAATTCAAGGTGATCGCGTCGCAGAGCGGCGACTTCACGCTCGCCGGCGGCAAGCAGGTGATGGAAGCGTTCGCGAAGACCTACGGCAAGCAGATCAACGTCGTCTACGCGCACAACGACGACATGGCGCTCGGCGCGATCCAGGCGATGGAGGAAGCCGGGATCAAGCCCGGCAAGGACGTGAGCGTCGTGTCGTTCGACGCGACGAAGGGCGGCTTCCAGGCGATGGTCGCCGGCAAGATCAACGTCGACGTCGAATGCAGCCCGCTGCTCGGCCCGCAACTGATGAGCGCGGTGAAGGACGTCGTCGCCGGCAAGCCGCTGCCCAAGCGGATCGTGACGAACGAGACGGTGTTCCCGATGAACGTCGCGGCGCAGGTGCTGCCGACCCGCAAGTACTGATGTCCTGCACGGGCCGCGGCGTCGCGACCGCCGGGACGGCAACCGCTTCGAGGGAGGGTTCATGACGCATCCGCCGGTGGTCGAGATGATCGACATCGACAAGGCGTTTCCGGGCGTTCGCGCGCTGCAGCGCGTGAGCTTCCGGCTGTTTCCGGGCGAGATCCACGCGCTGATGGGCCAGAACGGCGCGGGCAAGTCGACGCTGATCAACGTGCTCACCGGCGTGCATGCGCACGACGCGGGCGAGATTCGCGTCGGCGGCGCGCCCGTACGCTTCGCGGCGCCGCGCGAAGCCGAGGCGTCCGGCATCCGGACGCTCTACCAGGAAGTGAACCTGTGCGCGAACCTGTCGGTCGCCGAGAACATCTTCGCGGGCCGGCAGCCGATGCGGCGCGGCGCGATCGACTGGAAAGCGATCCATGCGCGCTCGCGCGCGGCGCTTGCCGAGCTCGACCTGTCGCTCGACGTCACGCGTTCGCTCGACGCCTATCCGATCGCCGTGCAGCAGATGGTCGCGATCGCGCGCGCCGTGTCGGTCGACGCGCGCGTGCTGATTCTCGACGAGCCGACGTCGAGCCTCGACGACGGCGAGGTCGCACGGCTGTTCGACGTGCTGCGCCGGCTGAAGGCGTCGGGCATCGCGATCCTGTTCGTCACGCATTTCCTCGAGCAGACCTATGCGGTGTCCGACCGGATCACCGTGATGCGCAACGGCGAGCGCGAAGGCGAGTACCTGGCGCGCGACCTGCCGGTCGATGCGCTGGTCGCGAAGATGACCGGCCGCGAGCGGATGTCCGACGCGCTGCGTGCGGGGGCGGCGGCCGCCGTGCCCGCCGCCGGCGCGGCCGTGCCGTTCCTGTCGATGCAGCGGGTCGGCCGGCGCGGGATGATGAGCGCGCTCGATCTCGACGTGCGGCCCGGCGAGATCGTCGGGCTGGCCGGACTGCTAGGCTCGGGGCGCACCGAAACCGCGCGGCTCGCGTTCGCCGCGGAGCGCACCGACACCGGCGCGATCGAGATCGACGGCGCGCGCAAGCGGCTGGCTTCGCCGCACGATGCGGTCCGGCAAGGGATCGCGTATTGCCCGGAGGACCGCAAGAAGGAGGGCATCGTCGCCGCGCTGTCGATCCGCGAGAACATCATCCTCGCGCTGCAGGCGCGGCGCGGCTGGTGGCGGCTGATCGGGCGTGCGCGCCAGCGCGAGATCGCCGACACGTATATCGCGCGGCTCGGCATCAAGGCGCGCGACGCGGAGCAGCCGATCGGACTGCTGTCGGGCGGCAACCAGCAGAAGGTGCTGCTCGCGCGCTGGCTCGCGACGGACCCGAAGCTGCTGATCCTCGACGAACCGACGCGCGGCATCGACGTCGCCGCGAAATTCGACATCATGGAGCGCGTGCTCGCACTGTGCGCGCAAGGGCTCGCGATCCTGTTCATCTCGTCGGAGATCGGCGAGGTCGTGCGCGTGAGCCATCGGATCGCGGTGCTGCGCGACCGGCGCAAGGTGGCGGAACTGACCGGCGCCGACGCGTCCGAGGAGCAGGTTTACCGGCTGATCGCGGGAGGCCAGCCATGACGCGCGTGCGCACGCTGCTTCGTCATCCGCTTGCGTGGCCGGTGCTGACGCTCGCGCTGCTGTTCGCGCTCGACGTCGCGCATCGTCCGGGCTTCCTGTCGATCGCGCTGCTCGACGGCCACCTGTTCGGCGCGCCGATCGACATCCTGAACCGCGCGGCGCCGCTCGCGATCGTGTCGCTCGGGATGACGCTCGTGATCGCGACGCGCGGGATCGACATTTCCGTCGGCGCGATCGTCGCGATCGCCGGCGCGGCCGCGGCGATCGTGCTCGAAGCCGATCCGTCGCGGGTCGGCGTGGCGCTCGCGGCCGCGCTCGGCGTCGGGCTGCTGGCGGGCGCGTGGAACGGCCTGCTCGTCGCGTTCGTCGGGATGCAGCCGATCATCGCGACGCTGATCCTGATGGTGGCGGGCCGCGGCGTCGCGCAACTGCTGACGGGCGGCCAGATCATCCCGATCGGCGCGCCCGGCTACCTCGCGCTCGGCGGCGGCTATCTCGCGACCGTACCGTGCGCGGTGTGGATCGCGCTCGCGACGATCGCCGCGACCGCGCTGCTGGTAAACCGCACGGCGCTCGGGCTGTTTATCCGCGCGATCGGCGTGAACCCGGTCGCGACGCGGCTCGTCGGGCTGCGCTCGGGTGCGGTCGTGTTCGGCGTGTATCTGTGCTCCGGCGTGATGGCGGCGCTCGCCGGCATCCTCGCGAGCTCGAACGTGCGCAGCGCCGACGGCAACAACGCGGGGCTGCTGCTCGAACTCGACGCGATCCTCGCGGTGACGCTCGGCGGCACGTCGCTGCTCGGCGGCCGCTTCAGCCTCGCCGGCTCCGTGCTCGGCGCGCTGATCATCCAGACGCTCACCTATACGACCTATTCGATCGGCGTGCCGCCGGAGGCGACGCTGGTCGTCAAGGCGATCGTCGTGATCGTCGTGACGCTGATCCAGTCCGACGCGGCGCGTGCGCTCGTGGTCCGCCAAGCGTCGCGGCTGCTGCCTTCCGCGCGTTCGCGCGCCACCCACGGAGCAACGCCCCGATGACCCGATTCCTTGGCCGGCTCGCCGACCCGCGCACGCTGCCGATCGTCGTGACGATCGTGCTGTTCGCCGCGCTGTTCGGCTTCGGGTCCGTGATGTACACGGGCTTCTTCTCGATGCAGGTGCTCACCGGCCTGCTCGTCGATAACGCGTTCCTGCTGATCGTCGCGATCGGGATGACCTTCGTGATCGTGTCGGGCGGCATCGACCTGTCGGTCGGCTCGGTCGTCGCGCTGACGACGATCTTCTGCGCGGTCGGCGCCGAGCGGCTGCACTGGCCGGTGTGGATCATCGTGCCGCTCGTGCTCGCGTTCGGCGCGCTGTACGGCGCGGCGATGGGCGCGCTGATCCATTATTTCCGGCTGCAGCCGTTCATCGTCACGTTGGCCGGGATGTTTCTCGCGCGCGGCGCGTGCTTCCTGATCACGACGCAGTCGATCACGATCAACGAGCCGACGTTTCATGCGATCGCGGGCATCAGCGTGCCGATCGGCGGCGGCACGCTGAGCGCGGGCGCGCTGATCGCGCTCGCGACGCTGGCCGCCGCGATCTACGTCGCGCATTTCACGCGTTTCGGCCGCAACGTGTATGCGATCGGCGGCAACGAGCGCTCGGCGCTGCTGATGGGGCTGCCGGTCGCGCGCACGAAGATCGGCGTCTATGCGCTGAGCGGGCTGTGCTCGGCGCTCGGCGGCGTGGTGTTCACGCTGTACGTGCTGTCCGGCTATGGGCTGCAGGGGCAGGGGATGGAGCTCGACGCGATCGCCGCGACCGTGATCGGCGGCACGCTGCTCACCGGCGGCGTGGGCTACGTGATCGGCTCGGTGTTCGGCGTCGGCATCCTCGGCACGATCCAGGTGCTGATCACGTTCGACGGCACGTTGAGCTCGTGGTGGACGCGGATCGTGATCGGCGCGCTGCTGTGCGTGTTCTGCCTGCTGCAGCGGATCATCGAGCGGCACGCGGCGCGGCGGCGCACGGGCGGCACGGGGCTTGGCGCGCAGCGGCCGCCGGCGCGTGTCGAAGGCGGCCGGCGCGCGCTACGCGTGAACCGCGACCCGGTACGCCGTCGTTTGACGATACAGCGCGCCCGGACGCAGGATGACGTCGTCGCGCAGGCCGGCCATGTTGACCTGATCCGGAAAGCCGCCGGCTTCGACGCATAGCGCGGCGTGTCGCGCGCAACGCGTGCCGCCGCTCACGCGCACGCCGTCCAGATAGTTGCCGGTATAGAGCTGCAGGCCGCGCTGATCGGTCGACACGACCAGCTCGCGGCCGCTTTCCGGATCGTAGATGCGCGCGACCGGCCTGACCGCACCCGCGCCGTCGCGCAGCACGAAGCAGTGATCGAAGCCGCGCGCCCGCGTGAGTTGCGCATGAGGCCAGTCGAGGCGCGCGCCGAGCGGCGCGCTGTGCCGGAAATCGAAAGCCGTGCCGGTCACGTCCGCGGCGCCGGTCGGGATCAGCGCGTCGTCGACTTCGAGGAACGCGTCGGCGTCGATGCTCAGCACGTGGCCGCGCACGTCGCCGCCCGCGCGGCCGCTGAGGTTGAAATAGCTGTGATTCGTGAGGTTGAGCGGCGACGGCGCATCGGCGACGCCGGTGTAGTCGATCGTCAGCGTGCCGTCGTCGTCGAGCGCGTAGCGAACCTGCACGCTCACGTTGCCCGGAAAGCCCGCGTCGCCTTCGGGCGAATCGAGCCGCAGCGTCAGCCCGCCGCAGTCGTCGACGACTTCCCAGCGCTGGCGATGAAAGCCGCTCGCGCCGCCGTGCAGCAGATTGCCGTTCTCGTTGCGATCGAGCAGGTAGTCGACGCCGTCGAGCGTGATGCGCGCGCCGGCGATCCGGTTCGCCCAGCGGCCGATCGTCGCGCCGAGGTAGACGCCCGATTCGACGTACTCCGCGGGCGTGTCGTGCGCGAGCACGATGTCGGCGAAGCGTCCGGTGCGGTCGGGCGCGAGCCACGACACGACGGTCGCGCCGAGGTCGCTGACGACGACGCGCATCCCGTGCGCGTTGCGCAGCGTGTAGCGCCGCACCGTGTCGCCGTCGGGCAGCGTGCCCCACGGCTCGGACTGCACACGTGCGACGCCGGGCGTCAGGCGGGGGGAATCGGTATCGATGTGCATGGGCGGATTCGATGTGAACGGCGGGCTTCAATGCGCGGCGACCGCGCGGTCCTGGTATTCGCGCGGCGTGCACCCCAGCTCGCGCCGGAACACCGCGTACATGTACTGCAGCGACGTAAACCCGCAACGGATCGCGACCTCGGCGCTCGACGCCTGCCTGCTTGCGAGCAGCGCCTGCGCCGCCTCGAGCTTGTGGCGCAGGATTTCCTGGTGCACGGTGCGCTGCAGTTCGCGCCGGAAGTGCTCTTCGAGCAGCGAGCGCGACACGCCGACATAGTCGGCGACCTGCTCGGTCTTGATGCCCTGGCACGCGTACTGGCGAATGAAGTGGCGTGCGCGCATCACGTGCGGGCTCGCGAGCGGCTGGTGGCGGGTCGATTCGAGCACGTTGATCCCGACCGGCGGCACCAGGATTCGCCGGTCGGAAAAACGCGCGCCGCGCAGCATCTGGTGCAGCAGATGCGCGGCGGTGCGGCCCATTTCCTCGGTGCCCTGGATCACGGAAGACAGCGGAATGCGCGTCAGCGTGCGCGTGAGCGGGTCGTTGTCGATACCGATGATCGCGACCTGTTCCGGCACCGCGAGGCCGGCGATCAGGCATGCCTGCAGCAGGTGCCGCGCGCGCGCGTCGGTCACCGCGATCACGCCGACGGGCTTCGGCAGTGCGTGCAGCCAGCCGATCAGCTGCTCGATCGCGTGATTCCACCCCGATGCGCTCGTCGACAGCCCGCGGTAGATCGGCGCGTCGAGTCCGTCCGCGTGCGCGAGCCGGTCGAACGCGAGCTCGCGCTGCTGCGCCCAGCGGTTCTGCTGCGCGACGGGCAGGCTGTACATCGCGAAGTGCGCGAGCCCGGCGCCGATCAGGTGCGTGTAGGCGAGCGACACGAGCTTCGCGTTGTCGGTCGCGATATACGGCACGCCGTCCGGATACTGCGCCGGATCCTCGTACGACGAGCCGAGCGCGACGATCGGCAGCGGCGAGCCCGCGAGCGCGTCGGCGACGGCCGGATCGTCGAAGTCGGCGATGATGCCGTCGCCGTCGAAGTGCTCGATGCCGGCGAGCCGGCAGCGGAAATCGTCTTCGAGGAACAGGTCCCATACCACGCGCGTCGAGCGCAGGTACTGGCCGATGCCGCTGATGATCTCGCGGTCGTAGACCTTGTTGGCGTTGAACAGCAGCGCGATGCGATGCGGCGTCTGGGTGGAAGGGGCGCGGGTCATCTCGGTCTCGTGGCGCGCGCCGTGCGGGGCGCCACGCCGTTGTCTCCGGGCGCGCGGGCGGGGCCGCGCGGTGCTCGTCTCTGTTGTCGGCGATTGTAGGACGGAACGCGTGCCGTGCGCAGCGTGCTGGCAAGAAACGTTAAGCGTGCTGCGCAATTTCGCAATTGCGGGCGCGGTTGGGGGCGGGCACGATCCAGCCAGATCGAATCCGGCGCGCGCCGTCGCGACGCGCGCCGCACCGCAACAAGAAACCGGACGGAGACGCCATGTCGTATTTCGAACAGATTCCCGCGATTCGCTACGAAGGTCCGCAATCGGACAACCCGCTTGCCTACCGGTATTACGACCGCACGAAGCGGGTGCTCGGCAAGACGCTCGAGGAGCACCTGCGGATCGCCGTGTGCTATTGGCACACGTTCGTATGGCCGGGCCACGACATCTTCGGGCAGGGCGCATTCCGGCGGCCGTGGCAGCAGCCGGGCGATCCGCTCGAGCGCGCGCGGCAGAAGGCCGATGCGGCGTTCGAGTTCTTCACGAAGCTCGGCACGCCGTTCTATACGTTCCACGACACCGACGTCGCGCCGGAGGGCGACGGCCTGCGCGAGTACGTCGAGAACTTCGCGCGGATGACCGACTACCTCGGCGAGCGTCAGCAGGCGACGGGCGTGCGGCTGCTGTGGGGCACCGCGAACCTGTTCTCGCATCCGCGCTTCGCGGCGGGCGCGGCGACCAACCCGAACCCCGAGGTGTTCGCTTGGGCGGCCACCCAGGTGCGCCACGCGCTCGACGCGACGCACCGGCTCGGCGGCGAGAACTACGTGCTGTGGGGCGGACGCGAAGGCTACGAAACGCTGCTCAATACCGATCTCGTGCGCGAGCGCGAGCAGTTCGCCCGCTTCCTGTCGATGGTCGTCGAGCACAAGCACCGGATCGGCTTCAAGGGCGCGCTGCTGATCGAGCCCAAGCCGCAGGAGCCGACCAAGCACCAGTACGACTACGACGTCGCGACCGTGCACGGTTTCCTCACGCAATACGGATTGCAGAACGAGATTCGCGTGAACATCGAGGCGAACCACGCGACGCTCGCCGGCCACTCGTTCCATCACGAGATCGCGAACGCGTTCGCGCTCGGCGTGTTCGGCAGCGTCGATGCGAATCGCGGCGATCCGCAGAACGGCTGGGACACCGACCAGTTCCCGAACAGCGTCGAGGAACTGACGCTTGCGTTCTACGAGATCCTGCGCCACGGCGGCTTTACCACCGGAGGCATGAACTTCGACGCGAAGGTGCGCCGCCAGAGCGTCGATCCGGAAGACCTGTTCTACGGTCACGTCGGCGCGATCGACGTGCTGGCGCTCGCGCTCGAACGCGCGGCGGTGCTGGTGGAAAACGACAAGCTCGACGCGTTGCGCCGCCAGCGCTACGCGCAATGGGACAGCGCATTCGGCCGCGAAATCCTGTCGGGCGCCTTCACGCTGGAGTCGCTTGCCGCCGACGCGCTCGCGCGCGGCGTGAACCCGCAGCATGCGAGCGGCGCGCAGGAACGGCTCGAGAACATCGTGAACCAGGCGATCTACGGGCTGCGCTGACGCCATGTACCTCGGACTCGATCTCGGCACGTCGGGCGTGAAGGCCGTGCTGCTCGACCGCGACGGCGCGGTGCGGGCCAGCGCGAGCCGGCCGCTGACCGTGAGCCGGCCGCGGCCGCGCTGGTCCGAACAGGCGCCGCACGACTGGTGGGACGCGGCCTGCGGCGCGCTCACGGCGCTTGTCGCCGATGCGCGCGCGGCCGGCATCGACCCGCACAACATCGGCGCGCTCGGCCTGACCGGGCAGATGCACGGCGCGACGCTGCTCGACGCGCACGGCGACGTGCTGCGCCCCGCGATCCTGTGGAACGACGGCCGCGCGGATGCGGAGTGCGCGGAACTTGAGCGGCTGGCGCCCGCGTTGCGCACGATCGCCGGCAACCTCGCGATGCCGGGCTTCACCGCGCCGAAACTGCTGTGGGTGCGCCGGCACGAGCCGGACGTCTTCGCGCGGATCGCACATGTACTGCTGCCGAAGGACTATCTGCGCTACCGGCTGACCGGCGCGTTCGCGACCGATCCGTCGGATGCGGCGGGCACGCTGTGGCTCGACGTCGCGAAGCGCGATTACGACGATACGCTGCTCGCCGCGTGCGGGCTGTCGCGCGCGCAGATGCCCGCGGTGTTCGAGGGCAATCGCGTCACCGGCACGCTGCTGCCGGCGGTCGCGCGCGCGCTCGGCCTGGGCGAGATTCCGGTCGTCGCCGGCGGCGGCGACAACGCGGCCGGCGCGGTCGGCGTCGGCATCGTGCGGCCCGGCGATGCGCTGCTGTCGCTCGGCACGTCGGGCGTGTATTTCGCGGTGTCGGACGGTTTCCGCGCGAATCCCGAATCGGCGGTGCACAGCTTCTGTCATGCGTTGCCCGGCACGTGGCACCTGATGTCGGTGATGCTGAACGCGGCCGGCTGCATCGATTTCACCGCGCAACTGGCCGGCTACGACGGCGTCGCCGCGCTGCTCGCCGACGCCGCGGCGAACGCGCATGCGGACCGCCCATGGTTCCTGCCTTATCTGAGCGGCGAGCGCACGCCGCACAACGACGTGAACGCGAAGGGCGTGTTCTACGGTCTGACGCCCGACACGCGGCGCGCGGATCTCGCGAACGCGACGCTCGAAGGCGTCGGCTTCGCGCTGCTCGACGGGATCGACGCGCTGCACGCGGCCGGGCTCGCGCCCGAGCGCATCACCGTGATCGGCGGCGGCTCGCGCAGCGCGTACTGGACGCAGATGCTCGCCGATCTGAGCGGCCGCGCGCTGACGCTGCGCGCGGGCGGCGAGGTCGGCCCGGCGCTCGGCGCCGCGCGGCTCGCGCATCTCGCGCTCGAACCGGATGCGCCGCTCGACGCCGTGTGCCCGCAGCCGCCGGTCGTCGCCGTGCGCGAGCCCGACATGGCGCGCCACGCGTGGTATCGCGACGCGCGGCGCCCGACGTTTCGCGCGCTGTATCGCGCACTCGAACCGGTGTTTGCGGCCGGGGCGTGAACAGGCCCTAACCGGTCGCCCGGCATTCGTAGCAGCAGTCCAATAAAGAGGAGTGGAGACACATGAAATCCGTGACGCGTCGTACCGTATTGAGTGCGCTGGCGGCCCTCGCGCTTTGCGCGCCGCTCGCGCATGCGAGCAAGGACAAGCCGGAGATCGGCTTCTGCATCGACGACCTTCGCGTCGAGCGCTGGTCGCGCGATCGCGACTATTTCGTCGCCGCCGCGACGAAGCTCGGCGCGAAGGTATCCGTGCAGTCGGCGGACGCGAGCGAGGCGCGGCAGATCTCGCAGATCGAGAACCTGATCTCGCGCGGCGTCGACGTGATCGTGATCGTGCCGTTCAATTCGAAGACGCTCGGCAACGTCGTCGCCGAGGCGCGCAAGGCCGGCATCAAGGTCGTGTCGTACGACCGGCTGATTCTCGACGCGGACGTCGATGCGTACATCTCGTTCGACAACCAGAAGGTCGGCGAGCTGCAGGCGCAGGGCGTCGTCGACGCGAAGCCGAAGGGCAACTATTTCCTGCTCGGCGGCGCGCCGACCGACAACAACGCGAAGATGCTGCGCGAAGGCCAGCTGAAGGTGCTGAAGCCGGCGGTCGACCGCGGCGACATCAAGATCGTCGGCCAGCAGTGGGTGCCCGAGTGGAGCGCGTCGACCGCGCTGCGGATCGTCGAGGACGCGCTGACCGCGAACAACAACCGGATCGACGCGATCGTCGCGTCGAACGACGGCACCGCGGGCGGCGCGATCCAGGCGCTCGCCGCGCAGCACCTGGCCGGCAAGGTGCCGGTGTCCGGGCAGGACGCGGACCTCGCGGCCGTCAAGCGGGTGATCGCCGGCACGCAGACGATGACCGTCTACAAGCCGCTGAAGCTGATCGCGAGCGAAGCGGCGACGCTCGCGGTGGATCTCGCGAAGGGCGCGAAGCCCGCGTTCAACGCGCAATACGACAACGGCAAGAAGAAGGTCGACACGGTTCTGCTGCAGCCGACGCTGCTGACGAAGCGCAACGTCGACGTCGTCGTGAAGGACGGCTTCTATACCCAGGCGCAACTGGCGAGCCAGTAACGGCGCAACGCACGCGGCCGGCCGCCGGTGCGGCCGACCGCCTATCGCGGGACATGAAGGCATGACCGAACCCTTGCTGACGATGCGCGGCATCGTCAAGGATTTCGACGGCGTGAAGGCGCTTGACGGAATCGACCTGACCGTGCGGCCCGGCGAGTGCGTCGGCCTGTGCGGCGAGAACGGTGCGGGCAAATCGACGCTGATGAAGGTGCTGTCGGGCGTCTATCCGCATGGCACGTGGGACGGCGAGATCCGCTGGGAAGGCGCGCCGCTCGTTGCGTCCGGCGTGCGCGACACTGAGCGCGCGGGCATCGTGATCATCCACCAGGAGCTGATGCTCGTGCCGGAGCTGTCGGTGGCCGAGAACATTTTCCTCGGCAACGAGATCACGCTGCCGGGCGGACGCATGCACTACGCGGCGATGGTCCGGCGTGCGGAGGAACTGCTGCACGAGCTGCGGATCGACGCGATCAACGTCGCGCAGCCGGTGATGAACTACGGCGGCGGCCACCAGCAGTTGATCGAGATCGCGAAGGCGCTGAACAAGCGCGCGAAGCTACTGATCCTCGACGAGCCGTCGTCGTCGCTGAGCGCGGCCGAGACGCGAATCCTGCTCGACATCGTGCGCGACCTGAAGCGCCGCGGCGTCGCGTGCGTGGTCATCTCGCACAAGCTCGACGAGGTCGAGGCGGTGTGCGACACGGTGACCGTGATCCGCGACGGCCGCCATGTCGCGACGGAGCCGATGCGGGCGCTGAGCACCGACCGGATCATCGCGATGATGGTCGGCCGCGAGATCCGCGACCTGTATCCGCGCGAGCCGCACGAGATCGGCGACGTCGTGCTGGAAGCCCGCCACGTGACCTGTCGCGACGTGACGAACCCGCGCCGCAAGCGCGTCGACGACGTGTCGTTCAGCGTGCGGCGCGGCGAGATCCTCGGCGTCGCCGGGCTCGTCGGTGCGGGCCGCACCGAGCTGATGCAGGCGATCTTCGGCGCGTACCCGGGCGCGAGCACGGCAAGCGTGCTGATGAACGGCCGGCCGCTTGCGATCCGCTCGCCGGCCGACGCGATTCGCGCCGGCATCGCGATGGTGCCCGAGGACCGCAAGCGCCACGGCATCGTGCCGCAGCTCGGCGTCGGCCACAACATCACGCTGACGGTGCTGCGGCGCTTCGCGACGCGCGGGCGGATCGACTCGGCTGCCGAACTGGACGCGATTCGTCACGAGATGCAGCGTCTGTCGGTGCGCGCCGCGCATCCATTCCTGCCGATCGCGAGCCTGTCCGGCGGCAACCAGCAGAAGGCCGTGCTCGCGAAGATGCTGCTGGCCGAGCCGCAGGTGCTGATTCTCGACGAGCCGACGCGCGGCGTCGACGTGGGCGCGAAGGCGGAGATCTACCGCCTCGTGTTCGCGCTCGCGAAGCGCGGCGTCGCACTGATCGTCGTGTCGTCGGAACTGCCTGAGGTGCTCGGCCTTGCCGACCGAGTGCTGGTGATCGGCGAAGGCGAGCTGCGCGGCGATTTCGTCAACGACGGCCTCACGCAGGAACAGATCCTCGGCGCCGCGCTGAAAGCCGGCCGGCGGCCGACCGAACCCACCGCAACGAGTCCGATATGAATTCCGAACTTTCCTCCTCCAACGCGGCGGCGCCGGATGCCGAGGCGCACCGCCTGACCGGTCGTCAGCTCCGCCAGGTCTTCGTGCGCTACAAGATCCTCGCGCTGCTGTTCGCGGTCGTCGCGATCTGGGTGTTCTTCTCGGTGCTGACCGACGGTGCGTTCGTCACGCCGCGCAACGTGTCGAACCTGCTGCGGCAGATGTCGATCACCGGCATGCTCGCGTGCGGGATGGTGTTCGTGATCATCGCGGGCGAGATCGATCTGTCGGTCGGCTCGCTGCTCGGGCTGCTCGGCGGCGTCGCGGCGATCCTCGACGTGAACCGCCACTGGCCGGTCGCCGCGACGGTGCCGGCCGTGCTCGCGCTCGGCGTGCTGGTCGGGCTCTTCAACGGCTGGTGGTCGACCTACCGGCGCGTGCCGTCGTTCATCGTCGGGCTGGGCGGGATGCTCGCGTTTCGCGGAATCCTGCTCGGCGTGACGGGCGGCTCGACGATCGCGCCCGTGTCGGACGGCTTCGTGTTCCTCGGCCAGGGCTACCTGCCGCGCGTGGCGGGGGATGGCCTCGCGCTGCTGCTGTTCGCGCTCGTCGTGCTGCTGGTCGTGCGGCAGCGCGGCACGCGGCGCCGCTACCGGCTCGCGGCCGCGCCGCCGTGGCAGGACGTCGTGAAGATCGCGGGCGCGGGCGCGGTGCTGTTCGCGTTCGTCGCGACGCTCGACCGCTACGGCGGTATTCCGGTGCCGGTGCTGCTGCTGCTTGCGCTGCTCGGCATTTTCTCGTGGATCGCGACGCAGACCGTGTTCGGCCGGCGCATCTATGCGGTCGGCTCGAATCTCGAGGCGACGCGGCTGTCGGGCGTCGATACCGATCGCGTGAAGCTCGCGATTTTCGCGCTGATGGGGCTGATGTGCGCGTTCGCCGGCATCGTGAACACCGCGCGGCTTGCGGCCGGCTCGCCGTCCGCCGGCACGATGGGCGAACTCGACGCGATCGCCGCGTGCTTCATCGGCGGCACGTCGATGCGCGGCGGCTCGGGCACCGTCTATGGCGCGCTGATCGGCGCGCTCGTGATGGCGAGCCTCGACAACGGCATGTCGATGCTGGACGTCGACGCGTACTGGCAGATGATCGTCAAGGGCGCGGTGCTGGTGCTGGCGGTGTGGATCGACGTGGTGTCGCGGTCGAACCGGCGGTGAGGCGGTGCCGGTCGCCGGTCAACGGGGGAAACACATGAAACGGAACACGTTTTTCGTGCCCGGCATCGTGAAGGCGGTGGCCGCGCCGTTCGCGACGCCGGATGTCGAACAGGACCACGAGCCGGTGCTCGACCTCGGTGATCCGCGCGACCGCCGCGTGATCGCGGATGCGCTGCGTGTGCTGCTGAGGGAGCGCTCAGAAGCGCTCGCGTTCGCGATGCGCATGGCGGACGAGCGCGACCGGCCGCGGCCCGACGCGAGCGATTTCGCGCTGTCCGACATCATTCGGCTGGCGCGCATCGTCGAGCGAGCGGAGCGATACGGCGACGCTGTGGATGAGGCCGCCCCGGTCGACGCGCGCTGACGCGCGAGGGGCTCGGCAGGCGCTGCACGCGCGCGTCGAACCTGATCAACAACCTGCCCGCAGGACTTATCGCAAGCTCGACGATCGACGTCGCGCGAAGCCCGCAAACGGTGATCGACGCGATCCTCATCGGCGTCGACCTCGGGCCGAACCTGTCCGTCACCGGATCGATCGCGACGATTCTGTGGCTCGCGGCGATTCGGCGGGAAGGGCTGCGAGTCGGTTTCGGCGCATTCCTCGCGCTCGGCGCGTGACGCACGTGACGCACGATGCCCGTCAGGAAACCGAACCGAACTAGAACGCGTAGGCGAGCGACGCGAACAGGCTGCGCGGTGCGCCCGGCGTGACCCACAGGCTGTTGTAGGAGCTGACGTAGGTGGTGCGATTGAACAGGTTGTTCAGCACGACCGACGCACGCAGGTGCTTGTTGACCTGCACGTAGCCGTTGAGCTGCACGGTCGCATAGGCGGGCAGCTCGAAGCCGTCCTGCGTGTTCGCCGTGTTGCCGGCCCGGCGCCCGACATAGATCACGCCTGCGCCGGCGCCGGCCTTGTCCGCGAACGGCAGCGCGGTTTCGTACATGAGCAGCGCGCTGCCGCTCAGGCGCGGAATGTCGACGAGGCGTGCGCCGGGCGTCAGCACGGTATCGCGCGTGACCTCGGCATCGACGTACGCGAGATTGACGATGCCGCGCATGCCATGGCCGAGGTCGCCGTTCCATTCGAATTCGACACCGCGGCTGCGCACCTCGCCGGCCGCGCGCGAGAAGCCGGCATTCGCCGGATCGGCGCTCAGCACGTTGCGCTTGGTGACGTGGAACGCCGCGACGGTCGCGAGCCAGCGCGCGCCGGCCCATTTCGCGCCGGCTTCGTAGCCATGCCCCTTCTCCGGGTCGAACGCGCGGCCGGTGACGTCGGCGCCGTTGTTCGGCCGGAACGAATACGCAGTGTTCGCATACAGCGACAGCGTGGGGCTCATTTCGTACACGACGCCGATGCGCGGACTCAACGCGGTCTGCAGCTGGCTGCTCGTCACACCCTTCAGGCGGTTCTCGACCGACTGGTGGAAGCGATCCCAGCGCAGCCCGGCGAGGATTTTCCAGTGCGGCCCGAACGCCAGCGTGTCCTGCGCGTAGATGCCCTGACCGTCATCGCGCTCGAGCAGGCTGGTCGCGGTGCGCGGCACGGGCGCCGGCTGGCCGTAGACCGGATCGAAAATGTCGATCGCATACGGCGCGGCGGCGGTCGGCGTCGAGCGCGCGACGAACTGGTCGTAGTTGAAGCGATATGCATCGACGCCCATCACGAGCGTGTGGCCGATGCCGCCGGTGCGGAACTTGCCGGTCGTTTCGATGCGGCCCTGCAAGTCGTTCGAATGAAACGCGACCTGGCGGTAGCGGCGCCACAGCGTGCGGCCGTCCGGCTGCAGCGCGAACGCTTCTGACGAGCGTCCGGACAGGTCGGTGGTGCGCTGCGCGAAGCCCGCGTTGATCGACCAGCCGGCATCGATGCGATGCTCGAGCGTGAACTGGTGGCCCGTGTTGCGCACGTCGTAGTCGCCGTCGCGCGGCTCGCCGAGGAAGCGCGAAGCCGGAATCGCGCCGAGCTGCCCGCCCACCGCCACCACGCCGCGATCGAGCGGCGCGCGCTGGCGCGCGCTCTCGAATTCGTAATGGAGCGTGGTATCCGCGCCGATGTCCCACGTGAATGACGGCGCGAACAGGTAGCGTTTGCTCGACACCGTATCGCGGAAGCTGCCGTTGTTCTCGTTCATCGCGACGAAGCGGTACGCGAGCGACTTCGTGACGGGCCCGGTCGAATCGAGCGTCTGGCGCAACGCGCCGTAGCTGCCGGCCGACACGCCGATGGTGTTCGAGCGCGCGAACTGCGGCTGCTTGGTCGTATAGCTGATGAGCCCGCCCGGATCGCCGCGGCCGTACAGCGCGGATGCCGGCCCCTTGAGCACTTCCATGCGCTCGAGGTTGGCGGTGTCGCGCGGGACGCTGATCCCGCGGTTCCACGAAAAGCCGTTGACGAGGTAGTCGGTGCCGGACGTGTTGCCGTCGCCGGCGAAGCCGCGCACCGCGTAGTTGTCCCAAAGGCCGCCGAAGTTGTTCTGCCGCGCGACGCCCGCGACCCAGTCGTACAGGTCCTCGCCGCGCGTCGCGGCGACGGTCTGGGCCAGTTTCGCGTCGACGCTGCTGACCGCGAACGGGATTTCCATCACGTCCGTCTCGGTGCGCGTCGCGCTCGTCGAGTCGGGCGAGCGAAACGGCGCGCTCGCGCGCTGCCCCGAGATCTCGATGGCGGGCAGCGACAACTCCTGCGCATCGGCTGCGCTCGCGCCGGCCGTGCCGACGATGATGGCCATCGGTGCGGCCGCCCAGTTCTTCCTGCTCATACCCGTCCCTTGATGTGGTCTGCGTTCGGGCACGGCGGACGGCCTCACGCCGACGTCTGTGTTCCAAACAGTACATTTGCGCGGAAATTTAATGCAAATGAGAGGCATTTGCAATCGTAAAGTCGTGCTGTTGCGTGTGACGCGAAGCGGCCGGCAACCGATGCGGCCGCCGTGGGTGAGCGGATATTTTTATCGCTATGGGTTGGGTGCGGACCGACGAGTGCGAATCAGGCGTGCTTCATATGGTCGAGATATAGCGTGAAAAGCGCGGATCGATCCGCGCGTCACGCCGCATGCGCGCGCTGCTCCGCCGGTGCGCGGCAGACGCGGTTTCGTCCCTGGCGCTTGGCGGTGTACAGCGCGAGGTCCGCTTGACGCGACAGCGCGTCGATGGACGGTGTGTGCGGATGGCGGGCGGTCGCGCATCCGATGCTCACCGTAAAGGCGGGAACCGCCTCGGCAAGTCCGGCGAGCCGGTTGCATTCCACTTCCCGGCGAATGGCCTCCGCGACTTTCGCGGCGCCGCTTTCATCCGTGTCCGGCAGCACCGCGACGAACTCTTCGCCGCCGTAACGCGCGGCGATATCGCCGCGCCGGCGCGTGTGAGCACGGATGCATTCGGCCAGGAACCTCAGCGCCGCGTCACCTTGCGCATGCCCATATCTGTCGTTGTACTGCTTGAAGTGGTCGGCATCGATGAACAGCACCGACAGGCTGGCGTCGTTACCGCGCTGGAGCCGTTCCCATTCGTCGGCCAGCGCGACATCGAGCGCGCGGCGGTTGCGCAGGCCCGTCAGCGGATCGGTGCGGGTGAGATCGGTCAGCCGTGTCTGCTTGCGAAGATTGTCCCGCAACGCGAATGCGAGCAGCCAGACGACGGCGCAGAAGAGCGCGCAGATGATCGATGCCGGCACGCCGACCGACCATGACATGCGTACGAAGCCGGCCAGCACGTCGTGCTCGGCGGGGGCGACCACCGCAATCAGCGGCGTACCCGGCACCCGCTGGAACGTATAGAGCCGCAAGGTTCCGTCGATGCGCGAGCAGGACGCATAGAATCCCGAGTCCTGGCTCAGCATGCGGTCGAACGCCCTCGATCGGCCCAGGCGGATCATCTGGTGATCGCTCAGCGGCGGATTTCTGGCGAGGATGGTGCCGTCCGCGCGCAGGATCGCGCTGATGCCGTGCGGCCCGACGTTCAGCCGGGAAAGCAGCTGATCGAAATAGTCGAGGTCGATGGCGACGACCGCGATCCCGTTGAACGCGTGGTCCGGCCCTTCGATGCGCCGGGAGAGCGCGATGGACTTCGTGTCGCCGCGCGAGCGCGCGCGATAGGCCTCGGACACGTAAAGGCCGACGTTCGCCGCGTCGCGATGGACCTTGAAGTAGTCGCGATCGCTGAAGTTCCAGTGGTGAGACGGGCCGCAGCAGCCGTCGATCAACTGGCCGAACCGGTCCGTCACGCCCATCCCGGTCACGTATTGCGCGGCCGCGCGCTGGAACAGCAGATCGTGCCGCAGCCCGGCATCCATGCGTCGGACCGCCGGCCTGCCGAGATCGGCGGCGAGCGACGTCAACGCGTTGTTGGACGTGTCGACGGTCCGCGCGATCTCGCTGACCAGCACCGCGGTGACGTTGCGCGACGTTTCATGCGCGTGCTCGACGACTTCGCTTCTCGCGGCCCAGAGCGTCATCGCGCTGAGGCCCAGCGCAGTGAGCGACATCAGTGTGCCGATCGCGCCGACGACAAGATGGTTTCGTCCCGCCCAGTCGGCGATCTTTTCGATGGAGATGGATGCGGGCATGCTACGCGCTCGAAAGGGAAGACCGGTGAGATAAAACGGGCTGCGCTGAAATCCGGGTTAACGGCAGGCAAGCGAGGAAATCGAGGTCCGGATGCGAAGCGAATCGGCGCGGCGTGGGCGCAAACGTGTGCGGCGGGCCAGGTTTGGTCGAAGCGGGTACGTCAGCCGGGCGTGCACGGCACCGGGGCTTCGGCGTGACGTTTCGCGGGCAATGCCGGGTCGACCGGTTCGCTCGACAGGGCCCGCATCTTGACGGCTGGACGGTCGACGCAGCGGAATTTGGAACCCGCGCCTGAATCGCCTTGGCAGCCGCTGCGTGTCTGCTGCGAAGGAAATTGCGATGCGCGCAAATGTGCGTTGGTGTCAGGGAAGCATTGGAGCCAATTGCCGACCTATGTTGTCGGCGGCGCGTTGTGCCGCTTGCCAAAGCGCGCACGATAATCGCTCGGTGACACGCCTGCATGCTTGGCGAACGCGCGCTGCAAAGCGTCCACGCTGCCGAATCCCGCGCGTTGCGCTATCCGTTCGAGCGGCCAGTCGGCCTGCTCCAGCAGAGACTTCGCGCGTTCGATCCGTGCTGCCAGGACGAACTGCACGGGCGACAATCCGGTTTGCTCGCGGAAATGGCGGGCGAGCGTCCGCTCGCTCATGTGCAGGCGTGCTGCCAGGGCTGGCACGCCGAGATTGCCGGTCGGATCGTCGATGATGGCGGTGAGCAGGGACCGCATGCGCGGCGTCGCGTTCGCCTGAATCTCGAGTCCGACGCTGAACTGTGCTTGACCGCCGGGACGGTGCACGAAAAGCACGAGTTCGCGTGCGACCGCGAGCGCGGTCGGTGCGCCGCAGTCTGCCTCGACAAGCGCGAGACACAGGTCGATGCCGGCCGTCACGCCGGCCGAGGTATGGAACGGCGGATCACTGACATAGATCGCGTCCGGCTCGACGCGAGCGTCGGGACACAGTGCCTGCAGAGTCGAACACTGCATCCAGTGCGTGGTCGCCCGTTTTCCGTTTAGCCAGCCGCCCGCGGCAAGCACGAACGCACCCGTGCAGATGCTGGCGATTCGACGCGTGTTTGCAATGCGCGTGCGCAGCCAGGGCAGCACGCCGGCGTCCGATGCCGCGTGACGCAGCGCGGCATCGCTGCCGCCGGCGATGATGATCGTGTCGATGTGCTCGGGCAGTGCCGTGAGTGCGGTTGGGCCGGCGAGTCGCAACCCGGCGTGCGTGACGATGTCGTCGCCGAGCTGCGATGCGAGCGTGAGCCGATAGGGTGCGGCATGATCCGGCAGGTAACGGTTCGCGACCGCGAACACTTCCATCGGACCGGTGATGTCGAGCGACTGCACGCCTTCTAAGCCGACGACGACGATGTCGCGCGCCGGACGGATTGACTGAGACATGGCAGAAAGTGCGGTGGAGTTGTCCTTGTGACCGCGGGCATGATCCTTGTAATTTTCCAGTCTTGCAATCGATTAACGCGGGCGGGCGATGCTGGAAAGAACGAGGAACAGGGCGACGCGCACGACGGTGGCGCTGTTTGCCTGCATGCAGTTTTGTGCGTGGGCGTGGGGTGCGTCGGCGCATGCGCCGGCGGAGCGCATGTTGCCGGACACACAGGCGCTGACGGTGTCCGCGCCAAAGGGCGGGCGCAAGCGGCCGCTCGTTGCGATCGTCGCGGACAACATGGGAACGGAGACGACCGATTTCATCGTTCCCTATTCGATCCTGAAGGCGTCCGGTGCGGTTGATGTCGTCGCCGTGTCGGTCGATGCGGGGCCCGTCGAATTGATGCCCGCGCTGCGCATGCTCGCCGATACGACCTTCGACCGTTTCGATGCCGCGATACCTGCCGGGGCGGATGTCGTGATCGTGCCCGCGATGCATCGCGCCGACCGACCTGCGGTATTGGCATGGCTGCAAAAGCAGGCGGCTGCCGGTGCGACGATGGTGGCGATCTGCGACGGCGCGGCGGTGCTCGCGAATGCCGGACTGCTGCGGCATCATACTGCGACGTCTCACTGGTACTCGCGCGGCGGCCTGCGCCGCCAGTTTGCCGATACG
Organism: Burkholderia ubonensis; assembly: GCF_902833085.1. Classification (GTDB taxonomy): domain Bacteria; phylum Pseudomonadota; class Gammaproteobacteria; order Burkholderiales; family Burkholderiaceae; genus Burkholderia; species Burkholderia ubonensis. The sequence continues at coordinate 33,189 of NZ_CADFEB010000016.1, read as the reverse complement.
ACCTGGGTTGACGATCGCCGCTACGTGATGGACGGCAATGTGATGACGACGAGCGGCGTGTCGGCGTCCATTCCCGCCTCGCTTGCGCTGGTGAGCGCGCTTGCCGGGCCCGCGGCGGCGCGTGAGACTGCGCGGAGCATCGGTGTGCAAGCCTGGAGCGACGCACACGACGGCAGCCGATATGGGTTGACCGCGCGTACGGTGGTGACCGCGCTGACGAATCGCGTAGCGTTCTGGCGGCACGAGACGCTCGATCTGCCGGTCGAGCCCGGTTTTGACGAATTGCCGGTCGCGTTGACTGCGGATGCGTGGGCACGGACGTGGCGCAGCGATGTCGTTGCGACGGGAGAGGGGCGGGAGGTCATATCAAGGCACGGGTTGAGGTTGTTGACCCGGCCGGAGAGTATCGAGCGCGCGCGGGTGACGATGCCGGACGGGCGGCGTGGAGATGCCGTGCTGCCCGGTGCGCTGGGAGATATAGCGGCGCGCTATGGCGCCGCTACGTCAGAGTGGATTGCGTTGCAGCTGGAATACGCGAACGACTAGCACGGCGTTCCCGGGATTTCATGGACAGTCGATAACCGACTGGCAGGAAGGTCGCCCGGCTGACCCTGACCAGAACCAGTCCCGATCGGAAGATGAAGCGGCCAATAGGCTCGGGCTATGGCCGGCAGAGCCAATCGATAGTTGTCAGCGTACGGAATTCCGCGTGTAATGGCCTGCGAAATTGGACGATGCTGACGAACGGATGGAGGAGCGACGCGTGAAGATCGTGGTAGCAGTGAAGCGGGTGGTCGACTGCAACGTGAAGGTCCGCATGAAGTCGGACGACACGTGCGTCGACATTGTGAACGTGAAGATGTCTCTCGGCGTTGCGCAAGCCGGACGGGTTCCGGAGGTGATCGATGCCATCTGATGCCGCGCTATCCGCCGGCGACGCCGCGCATCGAGCCGGCGGCGGACGCTCGATGCCTGCCCAGTCTTACCTGTTCGTGCCGGGGAACAAGCCAGAGCGGTTCGACAAGGCGCTCGCAAGCGGCGCCGATGCGGTCATCATCGATCTCGAAGATGCCGTCGAGCCTGAAGCGAAAACGTCGGCGCGCGACGCGATGGCACGGTGGATTTCACCCGCGCACCCGGTGCTCGTTCGGATCAACGCGCGGCACACGCCGTGGTTCGAGGCCGACGCCGCGCTCGGTGCGTTGAAGGGCGTGGCCGGCATCGTGCTTCCGAAGGCCGAGAGCGCCGACGACGTGTGCACCGCCGTCGCGCTCGCGCGCCGGCGCGTGCCCGTCTATCCGCTGATCGAAAGCGCGAACGGCATGTGGAACGCGCTCGATATCGCGAAAGCGCCGTACGTCGAGCGGCTGATGTTCGGCACGCTCGATTTCATCGCGGACATGGGCATGTCGGACGATGGCGTGCCGCTCAATCACTTCCGCTCGCAGCTCGCGTTGGTGTCGAGGGTCGCCGGCATCGAAGCGCCGGTCGACGGCGTGACGCCGGATATTCACGACGGAGAACGGATCGAGCGCGACGCGTTCAACGGCAAGCAACTGGGTTTCGGTGCGAAGCTCTGCATCCATCCGAAACAGATCGGGTTCGTGCACAAGTGCTACCGACCGAGCGAGGACGAGGTTCGCTGGGCGCGCCGGATTCTCGATGCGATGCGCGATTCCAGCGGCGGCGTGGTGACCGTCGACGGCAAGATGGTCGATCGGCCCGTGCTGTTGCGCGCCACGCGGATCGCCGGGCTGGCCGCTGCCGTCGAAGCCGCTTCGAACGAGGCGGCCGGCGAATGATGCGCAGCGATGTACTCGCGCAATACGGCCGACGCGAATCGATGGAACCCATGCCGTGATCGTCATCGGCGGCGGGTCGGGTTGCCCGGACCTGTTACGTGCATCTTCGACGAGGAAGCCGGCCCGGGTATCAACCGGGGCCGGCGTTCTTTTTTGTCGCGGCCGGTATGCCCGTCCGTCGGCAATCAGGCTTGCGATACCCCCGGGCTGACCGCCGCGCCGTCCGCGCCGTCCGTGCCCGGCGCGACTTCTTCCAGCGCCTGCCGTCCGGTTTCGACGCGCAGCAGCCCGATCGCGACACACAGCACGCCGAGCGTCGCGCTGATCATCGCGATCACGCCCGATACCCCGAACGCCTGATAGAGCGCGAGCGCCAGCGCGGGCGTGCCGATCGACGACATCCGTCCGCACATGCCCGCCGCACCGGTGCCGCGCAGCCGTACTTCGGTCGGGAACAGTTCGGGGATGTAGCCGAACAGCCCGAGCGTCGTGATCGTGTAGATCGCACTGACGAGACAGAACCCGACCAGGATGATCGCCGCCGTATCGCGCAGCGACACGTACAGCCAGCCGAGCGCGATGCTGAGAATCGACGCGATCACGATCCCCCTCGCGCGACCGATACGGTCCGCGATCAGGTAGCCGATCAGGCCGCCGACCGGCGAGCCGATCGACATCAGGAATACGAACCCGAGCGACTTGACGACGGACAGCCCCTGCGTGACGAAGAAGGTCGGCAGCCACGCGATGAAGCCATAGAGCCCCACGTTGACGCCGATCGCAGTCAGCGCGGCGACCACGGTGCGCCCGCGCATCCCCTTCGAAAACAGCACGCCGATCGGCACCTTGCCGACGTGCAGGTCGATCGTGCGCCGCACCGGCGGCAGCGTGCCGACCTGCTCGCTCACCTCGCGCTCGATCGCGGCAAGTGTCGCTTCGGCTTCGTCCAGCCGGCCGACCGATTCGAGCCAGCGCGGCGATTCCGGCATCCGCTTGCGCATGAACCAGACGACCAGCGCACCGGCACCGGCCAGCGCGAACATGTAGCGCCAGCCGAGATGCGGAATGATCCAGTACCCTGCGGCCAGCGCGGCAAAGAGGCCGCTGTTGGTGATGATCGCGAGCAGCGACACCCATTTGCCGCGTGTCTCGGGCGGCACGAATTCGGCGAGCGTGCCGGCCGCGACGACCAGTTCCGCGCCCAGCCCGATACCCATGATGAAGCGCAGGGCGATCAGCCACGCGATGTCGGGCGCGAAGCACGCGGCGATCGACGCGAGCCCGAACACCGCGAGATTGAGCTGATACGAGTACCGGCGGCCGAGCCGATCGCCGACGTAGCCGGCGACGAACGCGCCGATCATCATCCCGACGAACGTCGACGACACGAACATCGCGCCATGCCGCAGGTCGGTGAATCCGTCCTTGACCATGGCCGCGACCGCGCCGTTGGCGAGGTAGATGTCGAACGCATCGAGGAATGCGCCGCCGGCGATGAGTCCGAGTATCTTCCAGTGGAACCTTGAAGTCGGCAGCCGGTCGAGCCGGCCGGCGGCATTGACGGTGTTGGCCATGATGTCTCCGGTGGTGTGGCGCTCTCGCGTCCTTGGTCAGGCGCGGAGACGCTTCGATATGGGGGTGAGGGGCGCGCTTCGATCAGCGCGGAACGGGCCGGTCAGACAGTGCCGGATGCGTGCAACGCGTGAATCTGTTCGTCGCCATAGCCGAGTTCGTGCAGAACGGCATCGGTATGCTGGCCGAGCGCCGGCACCGGGTCCATGCGCGGATGGTCGGTCGGCCCGACGCCGGGCGGCAACAGCGCAGGGATCTTGCCGACAGGCGTGTCGACCCGGGTCCAGCGATGCCGGGCGGCGAGCTGTTCATGCGTCCAGACGCCATGCATGTCGTTCATCCGCGCGTTGGCGATACCGGCTTGCTCGAGCCGGTCGATCACGTCGGCGGCCGTCAGGGTCGAGAATGCACGGACGATGACGGCCGTGAGTTCGTCGCGATTCGCGACACGGCGGCTGTTCGAGCCGAAGCGCTCGTCGGCGGCCAGCCCGGGCATGCCGATCACGGCATCGCAGAAGCTTTTCCATTCGCGCTCGTTCTGCAGGCCCAGCATCACGGTGTTGCCGTCGCCGGCCTTGAACGGACCATACGGAAAGATCGTCGCGTGCGACGCGCCGGCTTGACGGGGCGGCGACTGACCGTCGATCGCGTAGTAGAGCGGATAGCTCATCCATTCGACCATGCTTTCGAGCATCGACACGTCGATGTGCCGGCCGCGCCCGGTGCGCCCGCGCTCGATGAGCGCGGCGAGGATGTTCGTGTAGCCGTACATGCCCGCCGCGATGTCGGCGATCGAGCAGCCGGCCTTGGCCGGCTCGCCGTCGGAGCCGGTGATGCTCAGGAATCCGGACTCACTCTGGATCAGCAGGTCGTACGCCTTCTTGTCGCGGAACGGTCCGTCGAGCCCGTAGCCGGAGATATCGCAGACGATCAGCCGCGGATGGCGCTCGCGCAGCATGTCGTAGTCGAGCCCCAGGCGCTGCGTCGCGCCGGGCGCGAGGTTCTGCACGAACACGTCGGCATCGGCGAGCAGCTTGTGCACGATCTCGAGCGCCGCGGGCTGCTTGACGTCGAGCGTGATGCTTTCCTTCGAGCGGTTGGTCCACACGAAGTGGGACGCGAGTCCCGACACGCGTTCGTCGTAGCTCCGCGCGAAATCGCCGACATGCGGGCGTTCGATCTTGATCACGCGCGCGCCGAGATCCGCGAGCTGCCGCGTGCAGAACGGCGCGGCGATCGCATGCTCGAACGTGACGACCTTGATTCCTTCAAGTGGGCGCATGCTGGACACTCCCCGTCAGAACGAACGCGGCAGGCCGAGGATATGCTCGGCGACATACGACAGGATCAGGTTCGTCGAGATCGGCGCGACCTGGTACAGGCGCGTTTCGCGGAACTTGCGCTCGACGTCGTATTCGCACGCGAAGCCGAAGCCGCCGTGAAACTGCAGGCACGCATTCGCGGCTTCCCACGATGCATCGGCCGCGAGCAGCTTCGCCATGTTCGCCTGCGCGCCGCACGGCTCGTGCGCGTCGAACCGGCGCGCGGCTTCGAAGCGCATCAGGCTAGCAGCCTCGACATTGACGAACGAACGGGCGATCGGGAATTGCACGCCCTGGTTCTGGCCGATCGGGCGGCCGAACACGACGCGATCCTTCACATACTGCGACACCTTGTCGACGAACCAGTAGCCGTCGCCGATGCATTCGGCCGCGATCAGCGTGCGTTCGGCGTTCAGGCCGTCGAGGATGTACCTGAAGCCCTGGCCTTCCTCGCCGATCAGGTTTTCCGCGGGGATTTCGAGGTTGTCGAAGAACAGCTCGTTCGTCTCGTGGTTCACCATGTTCGGGATCGGGCGGACCGTCATTCCGTTGCCGATCGCGTGATGCAGATCGACGATGAAGATCGACATTCCTTCCGACTTCTTCTTCACGTCCGACAGCGGCGTCGTGCGCGCGAGCAGGATCATCAGGTCGGAGTGCTGGACGCGCGAGATCCACACTTTCTGGCCGTTGATCACGTAGCGGTCGCCTCTGCGTTGCGCTGTCGTCTTGATCTTCGTCGTGTCGGTGCCGGTGGTCGGCTCGGTCACGCCCATCGCCTGCAGCCGCAGCTCGCCGCTCGCGATCTTCGGCAAATACTTCTGTTTCTGCTCGGCGGAACCGTGGCGAAGCAGCGTGCCCATGTTGTACATCTGGCCGTGACACGCGCCGGAATTGCCGCCCGCCCGGTTTATTTCCTCCATGATCACCGACGCTTCGGTCAGGCCGAGGCCGGAGCCGCCATATTCCTGCGGAATCAGCGCGGCGAGCCAGCCGGCTTTCGTCAGGGCGTCGACGAATGCTTCGGGATAGCCGCGCGCTTCGTCGATCTTGCGGAAGTATTCCGCGGGAAACTCGCCGCACAGGTCGCGAACGGCTTCACGGATGTCGTGGTAAGCATCGGTTTGATTCATGGAGCGTATCGAGGGAATCGTCGGAATGGCTCAGGCGAGGGTCGCGCGAGCGGACATGGTTAGCCAGCCGTCATGGTCCTTGGCCCAGAGATCGACGGTTCTGCCGTCGTCGGCGACGCGGCCGCATACGCCGAACGTGTTGCCGACGAAGGTCGGCCGCATCGCGCGGTACGCGTATTCGCGGACCGTCGCGCCGGGCAGCGAGCGCGTCACGAGGTCGAGCAGCAGGGTCGAGATCAGCGGCCCGTGCACGACGAGGTCCGGATAGCCTTCGACGTCGCGTGCGTAGGCCCGGTCGTAGTGAATGCGATGGCCGTTGAACGTCAGCGCGGAATAGCGGAACAGCAGCACTTCGTCCGGCGTGATGTCGCGCTGCCATTGCGCGTCGTCGGGCGCGGCGTGCGGCGCGGGCGCGACGGCGCCGGGCGCGGCCGGCCCGCGATAGACGATGTCGTGTTCTTCGCGGATCGCGACCGCGCCGGCGGACTCGATCACATGCTCGACGGTGACGAAGCCGAGCGGGCCGCTGCGCCCTTCCTTGCGTTCGATCGACAGCACGCGCGACGTGCGCGTCGCGATCTCGCCGATCGTCAACGGGCGCCCGAACGTCAGTCGGCCGCCGGCCCACATGCGCCGCGGCAGCCCCAGATCCGGGAGGAAACCGCCCTTGCGCGGATGGCCGTCCGGGCCAAGCTCGGACTGCTGCGCGATCGACCAGAAATAGAGCCAGTGCCACGCCGGCAGCAACGCGTCGCCCGCCGCAGGGCGCGTCGGATGGTCGAGCGTGGCGGCGAATGCCGCGGCACGTTCGGCGCTGATCAGGTCGATCGCGACCTGTTTGACATCGTCGCCGGCATGCGACCGGGGAGTGTTCATCGTCACCTCCATCGCCGGATACGCCGGCTGTCTTGACCTGGATTGAAGCGACTTTATGTGAAGCGGGAGCGCAGCGGAAATACCGTTTGAATGTGCCGGTCATAGGGGTACCCTATGACTTTCGCCTTGCCCGAACGATCATGGACATTCGTCAGCTCCGTTACTTTGTCAGCATCGTGGAATTCGGCAGCCTTGGAAAAGCGGCCGAAAAACTGTTTGTCGCGCAGCCGTCGCTGAGCCAGCAGATCGCGAAGCTCGAAGGCGACATCGGCGTCACGCTGCTGGTGCGCAGCCCCCAGGGCGTCAAACCGACCGCGGCGGGGCAGGCGCTCTACCGGCATGCGCGGCTCGTGCTCCGTCAGATGGAGCAGCTGCGCCAGGAAGTGCGGGAAGGCGCGGGCAGCGAGTCGGGCACCGTCGCGGTGGGCTTTCCGACGACGATGACGTCGATCCTCGCGATGCCGTTGTTCGAACGGGTGAGGGCGCGCTATCCGGGCATCCGGCTGCAGTACATCGAGAGCATGAGCGGGTTCATCAACGAACTGCTGGCGAACGGGCGGCTCGATCTCGCGATCCTGTTCCGCGAATCGAACACGACGGGCATCACCGCGATGCCGCTGTTCGACGAAGTGCTGCATCTGCTCGGCGAGCCGGGCGGCGCCGTGGCGCCGCGTGCGCGCACCTGCAGCCTGGCATCGCTCGCCGGCGTGCCGCTCGTCGCGCCCGGCGTGCAGAACGGGCTGCGCTTGCTGCTCGAGCGCACGTTTGCCCGCGAAGAGGTGCCGCTCAACATCATCGCGGACGTCGATTCGTTGCCGACGCTGATGTCGCTCGCGCAGTCGGGCATGGCGTGCACGATCCTGCCCGCATCCGTGATGGCGCTGCGCGAGCCGTCGAACCGGCCGAAAATGCGCCGGATCGTCGATCCGGAGATCCGCCGCCCCGCGAGCCTGTGCTGGTCGAATACGTCCCCCGTCAATTCCGCCACGCTGGCCGTCCGTCAAACGATCGTCGAGCTGATCGGCGAACTGGCCGCGAGCGGAACGTGGACCGGCATCACGCTGCGCGCGGCCGATTCGGCGCAGTCGTGACGCGCGGGCGCGGCTTTTTCGCGTCGGTCGCTCGACGAGACCACGGCGACTTTTACACGTAGACGACCTGCATGCGGCAGCACCTCGTCGACAGCATTCGGAATGCGAACGAAAACCGCGAGCGCAATTTTGCGACACAAGATGCGCGCCGAAGCCGTCGGCGCGGGGTGCTTACCGCACACGCTCCACGCGGGTCATCCGGCCCGCAGCCAGCAGACCGAGGGCAAGCAGCGCCGCGACATACGCGGCGACGCTCGCCCACGCGCCATGTTGCCAGAACGCGCCGCCGACCGACCCGAGCACGCTCGACCCGAGATAGTAGGCAAGCAGGTAGAGCGAAGCGGCATGCCCCTTGGCGGATCCCGCGAGATGGCCAACCCAGCCGCTCGCGACCGAGTGGGCGACGAAGAAGCCGATCGTGACGAGCACGATGCCGATGATGATCGCGACGAGCGAGTGCGATAGCGTCAGCACGAGGCCCGCCGCGAATACCAGAATCCCGCCGACAAGAATCGGCGCCCGTCCGAGACGGTCGGCGAGCGCGCCCGCGCTCGATGAAGCAACCATCCCGAACAGGTACGCGCCGAAGATCAGGCCGCATGCGGTCGGGCTCAGGTTGAAGGGGGCGGCCGTGAGTCGAAACCCGGCATAGTTGTATACCGTCACGAACGCGCCCATCACCAGGAAGCCGATCGCGAAAACGAACGGAAGCCGGGCGTGATGCAACTGCTCGTTCCACAGCCGCACGTGGTGGCGCAGCGTCAGATCGGTTCGCTTCACGAAGCGTCGCGATTGCGGCAGCAGCATCACGAAGGCGACCGCGGCGAGGAGATCGACGACGCCGATCGTCAGCATGGCCGTCCGCCATGAGAAGTGCTCCTCGAGCGCGCTCATGCCGATCCGGCCGATCATGCCGCCGAACGCGGTTCCGCCGACATAGAGCCCCATCGAGAAACCCAGCCCGGTGGACGCGATTTCCTCGGCGAGATAGGCCATCGCGACCGCCGGGACGCCGCCGAGCGCGAAACCCTCCAGCGAACGCCATACCAGCAGCAGATTCCAGCTTGGCGAGAGCGCTGCGAGCACATTGAACAGCGCGGCAAGCGTCATCGACGCGAACATCAGCCCGCGCCGCCCGACGCGTTCGGAAAGTGCACCGGCGCACAGGATGGAGACCGCGAGCATCCCGGTCGACAGCGACAACGATAGGGAGCTGGAAGCTGCGCCCAGATCGAACTCGCGTGCGAACGCGGGAAGTAGCGGCTGGACACAGTACAGCAGCGAGAAGGTGGAAAAGCCGGCAAGGAAGAGCGCCAGCGCGATGCGCTTGTACGCCGCCGAGCGCGGGGAAACGCCGGCAGGCAGCGCGTCGGACGCGGTTTTCTGCGTGCCGGGCATGGATGGGGAAATCGAAGGGGAGGACATGGATGCACTCGATGTGCGGGGAATGCCCGAATTCTTGCGCACCGTCATGTATATGTCCAATATATGAAATGAACCGTAGTGATATGTTTTAGCACTGGCTGGCAAGGCGGTCCGACTCACCGTGAGGTCACATAGCGAATGGAACTTCGGCATCTCCGATATTTTTTGGCCGTGGCGGCTACGTCGAATTTCACCAAGGCGGCTGACACGCTCGGCATCGGCCAGCCGCCGTTGAGCCAGCAGGTCAAGGCGCTCGAGAGCGAACTCGGCGTGGAGCTGTTCAAGCGGACTGCGCGCGGTGCCGAGCTGACTTTGGCGGGCGAGGTCTTCGCCGAAGAGGCGCGACGCGTGCTCGACGATGCCGAGCGTGCCGCACGAGCGGCCAGGCGAGCCGCGCGCGGAGAAATCGGGCATCTGCGGGTCGGCTTCACCGGAACGGCGGCGTTCAATTCGAAAGTGTCGGATTTGATACGCCGCTTCCGGGAGGCGTTTCCGGATGCGGAGCTGACGTTGCAGGAAGCGACTTCGGGCGTCCTGCTGGAGGCGCTGGATGCCGGGCGCCTTGACGTCGCGATCGTGCGGCCGGTGCGCCGTGTCGCCGCGACGCTGCGTGTATCCGACTGGGACGAGGAGCCCATGTTTGTCGCGCTGCCCGTTGCTCATCGGTTGGCGCAGCGGCGGCGAATCGATTTGGCCGAGCTGGCCGACGAGTCGTTCGTGCAAGTGCCGCGGGAGGCCGGCAGTGCGCTGTTCGACGACATCGTCGCCGCATGCAATGCCGCCGGGTTCGAGCCGCGCATGGCGCAACCCGCGCCGCAAATCACGTCCGCGGTGACCCTGGTCGCGGCCGGGCTGGGCGTCTCTATCGTGCCGAAGGCGATTACGCAGGTGCAGGTTGCAGGGGTGAGCTATCGGCCGATCGCGGGCAATGGACTCCGCGCAAGGCTGGCAATCACGTCGCGATGCGATGACCCGTCTGCCGTGGTCCGCAACTTTCTTCTGCTTGCGGGGCAGAAGGTGGGGTAACTGCATTTGGCGTCGGAACAACTGTGGTCGCCGGTGCTGGAGCCGGTCGTGGATTATGCGCTGCGGCGCATAATTACGGACTTTGTTGATGCCCATATATCATTCGATCGTGATATGGGCCGCCAAATAAAATCGCATAATTTCGACGTCGTGAATGGCGGGATGAATTGATTTGCGTGGAATTATTGTTAGTAAAAATGCCGCTATTTTGTATGAATTAATTATTGAAAATCGCGTTTAAACGTCGCGCGTTTTGTCGTAGACTGCGTTTCGCTTCGATGCTTGTCGCTCGAACCGGTGGCTGCGGGCCGCCGGCGCCGGAACGCCGTTGATCGGCCGATTTCCGTGCAGCGCCCTGTCGGGCGCCGAGACCAAGCCGTTTGCAAGCGGCCGATGAATCGCGCCGATCATTGATGCACGGAAAATAATCGAATCATTCGGAATTGTTTATCCGTGCAATCGACGGATTATTTCGAAATCGCGCTCGCCGCCGTGTGCGATTCGGAATGAAATCGGGCATTTCGGATCGCATCGGCGCCCGTTGTCGGGATTCGATCGAACAATTTCGCGATTTGCCGGTCAAGCGGCCGGTTCGTCTCACGCAGTCGAGTGTCAATCGGCTGCCGGCTCGTCTTCGCGAGGTCGGCGGCCAGTCAGGTAGGGATTCACCCGCAATCGTCAATCGACGCGTCCGCACGGACGCGCCCGGACGTTCGTTCACCACTTGCACCACCAGCATGGAGTACCTGCACCATGACGACATCCACTCTCGATTCGCCGCGCGTTTCCGAACACGAATTGCGCGCCACTCCGCCGCGCAACATCGTCGATCTGCTGTTGCGGGCCGCACGGCTGCATCCGCATACGGGCGTGCGTTTCATCGCCGCGGAATCCGAGGAAAAGGGCGCTTTCGTCACGTATCCCGAGCTGCTCGACGAGGCGCGCCGCATCCTGGGCGGTCTGCGCTCGCGCGGCTACCGGTCCGGTATGAAGGTCGCGCTGCTGCTCGAGCACGCGAACGATTTCATCCCGGCGTTCTGGGCGTGCGCGCTCGGCGGATTCGTGCCGTGTCCGCTCGTGCCGATCCGCAACGATCCGGAGCGTTGGGCGAAGCATCTCGCGCACGTCGACACGCTGCTCGACCATCCGCTGCTCGTCACCACCGAAGCGCTGAAGAGCGATCTGCCGGACGGCGCGTTCGCCGTCAACCTGAACGCGCTGCGCGCCGGCGCGCCCGACGAATCGGTTCATGCGGCGCAACCGTCGGACCCGGCCGTCTTCGTGCTCACGTCGGGCTCCACCGGCAATTCGAAGGCGGTCGTGCTCACGCACGGCAACCTGCTCGCATCGATGGCGGGCAAGAACGACAGGCAGCAGCTCGCCCGCGCGGACGTCACGCTCAACTGGATCTCGTTCGATCACGTCGCCGCGCTGCTCGAAGCCCACCTGCTGCCGCTCTACGTGGGCGCCGTGCAGCTCCATGTCGAATCCGCGGCGATCCTGACCGATCCACTGCGCTTCCTGCGGCTCATCAGCCGCTATCGCGTCACGATGACCTTCTCGCCGAACTTCCTGTTCGGGCAACTGAACGCCGCGCTCGAAGCGATGGGCGACGAGGCGCTCGCGGCGTGGCGCCGCTCGGTGGATCTCTCGTCGCTGCGGCACGCCGTGTCGGGCGGCGAGGCGATCGTCGTCGCGACCGGGCAGCGCTTCCTCGATCTTCTCGCGCCGTGCGGCCTCGCGCCCGACGCGCTGTGGCCCGCGTTCGGGATGACCGAGACGTGCGCGGGCTCCGTGTATTCGCGCGAATTTCCGCACGGCGACGCGGGCCGCGAGTTCGCTTCGCTCGGCCTGCCGGTGGCCGGGCTGCAGATGCGCATCGCGGACGACCGCAACAACGTGCTGCCGGAAGGCGAAGCGGGCGAGTTCCAGGTGCGCGGCCCGATGATCTTCCAGTGCTATTACAACAATGCCGAGGCGACGCGCGCGGCGTTCACGAGCGACGGCTGGTTCCGCACGGGCGATCTCGGGCGCATCGAGCGCGGCCGGCTGTGGCTCGTCGGACGCAGCAAGGACAGCATCATCGTCAACGGCGTCAACTACTTCAGCCACGAGCTGGAGACGGCGCTCGAAGCGCTCGACGGCATCAAGCGCTCGTTCGTCGCGGCGTTCCCGACGCGCAGCACCGGCGACGAATCCGAGCAGCTCGTCGTGACGTTCACGCCGTCGTTCCCGCTCGACGATGATGACGCGCTGTATCGCGTCATCATCGCGATCCGCAACAGCACGATCCTGCTGTGGGGCTTCCGGCCCGCGTTGATCCTGCCGTTGCCGGAAGACGAGTTTCCGAAGACCAGCCTCGGCAAGACCCAGCGCACGATCATGCGCAAGCGGCTCGAAGCGGGCGGCTACGACGGCTGCAAGGCGTTGGTCGCCGATCTCGCGAACCGGCAGATGGGCGGCTACGCCGCGCCCGAGGGCGACACCGAGGCCGCGGTCGCCGCGATCTTCGCGGAGATGTTCCAGGTCGCGCCCGACGCGATCAGCGCGACCGCGAGCTTCTTCGATCTCGGCGGCACGTCGCTCGACATCCTGAAGCTCAAGCGCCACGTCGAGCAGCGGCTCGGCGTCGTCGACCTGCCGATCGTGACGATTCTCCAGAATCCGACCGTGCGTGCGCTGGCCGCGCGCGTCGCGCCGGGCGAGCGCGTGACGGCGGGCGAATACGACCCCGTCGTGCCGCTGCAGCTCACGGGCGGCAAGACGCCGCTCTTCTGCGTGCACCCCGGCGTCGGCGAGGTGCTCGTGTTCGTCAATCTCGCGAAGTATTTCGTCAACGAGCGCCCGTTCTACGCGCTGCGCGCGCGCGGCTTCAACGAAGGGGAGGCGTATTTCTCCAGCTTCGACGAGATGGTGAGCACGTATGTCGACGCGATCCGCAAGCGGCAGCCGCGCGGGCCGTACGCGGTGGCCGGCTATTCGTACGGCGGCGCGGTCGCGTTCGAGATCGCGAAGGTGCTCGAATCGCAGGGCGAGCGCGTGGATTTCGTCGGCAGCTTCAATCTGCCGCCGCACATCAAGTACCGGATGGAAGAGCTCGACGAGGTGGAAGGCGCGGTCAACCTCGCGTTCTTCCTGTCGCTGATCGACAAGCAGCAGTCGCTGACGCTGCCGCCGCAGTTGCGCGCCGCGATGCCGGAGCAGGACCCGCTCGCGTACCTGATCGACCACGCGCCGGCCGGGCGGCTCGCCGAACTCGACCTCGATCTGCCGAAATTCCGCGCATGGGCGGGGCTCGCGCAATCGCTGCTGACGCTCGGGCGTTCGTACGTGCCGTCGGGCAGCGTGCAGGCGATGTCGATCTTCTACGCGATCCCGCTGCGCGGCACGAAGGACGACTGGCTGAACAACCAGCTGCGCCGATGGGACGAGTTCACGCGCGCGCCGAATCGCTACATCGACGTGGCGGGCGAGCACTACACGCTGATGGGACCCGCGCACGTCGCGACGTTCCAGGCGGTGCTGCGCGCCGAGCTCGATCGAGCGCTCGGCGGCAAATGACCGATGTCCGACATCACGATGAACAAGGAGAAGCGGCTCATGGCAGTGTCTGTCAACGAAGCGCGCGGTGACGCCAAACGGCGGCACGCGAAGCGCAAGGTTCTGATCACGGGCGCGACCGGCCAGGTGGCGCGGCCCGTCGCCGAAGCGCTGGCGGCGCGGGACGAGGTGTGGGCGATCGGCCGGTTCGGCGACGCGAGCGTGGAGGACGCGTTGCGCGCGAAGGGCGTGAACACGTGGCGGTGGGACATGGAGCGCGACACGCTCGACGGCCTGCCCGACGACTTCACGCACGTGCTGCACGCGGCGGTGAGGCGTGGCGAGGACGGCGATTTCGACAAGGCGATCGAGATCAACACGGTCGCCACCGGGCGCCTGATGACGCATTGCCGCCACGCGGAATCGTTCATCTACGTGTCGAGCGGCAGCCTGTATGCGCGGCAGGCGCTCGATCATCCGTATGCGGAGACGGACCCGCTGAACGGCGTCGCGCACTGGCTGCCCGCCTATCCGATCGTGAAGATCTCGTGCGAGGGCGTCGTGCGCGCGTTCTCGGCCACGCTCGGCCTGCCGACCGTGATCGCGCGCCTGAACGTCGCGTACGGCCCATACGGCCACGGCGGCGTGCCGGTGCTGCTGTACCGGCAACTGCTCGCCGGCAAGCCGGTGCCGGTGCCGCGCGAGGGCCAGAACTGGGCGTCGCTGATCCACACCGACGATCTCGTCCGCCAGGTGCCGCTGCTGTGGGAGGCGGCGAGCTCGCCCGCGCTCGTGCTGAACTGGGGCGGCGACGAGGCCGTCGGCATTCAGGATTGCCTGCAATACGTGGCTGACATCACGGGCGTCGATGCGCGTTTCGAGCGCAGCGACGTGACGCGCGAAACCTATGCGTTCGACAACACGAAGCGGCGCGCGCTGATCGGCGATTGCACGGTGCACTGGAAGCAGGGCGTGCGCCGGACCATCGAAACCCACTTCCCCGGCGCGGTGAAGACGCTGCCGGCCGAGCAGCGTTGACGCGCGAGACAGGAGCTATTTGCCATGTCGATCAACATGCAGACCGTGCGCGACTCATACGAGGCCTTCCACCGTCGCGACCTGCCCGGCGTGCTCGCGGCGCTCGCGCCGGACGTGCGCTGGACCCATCCGGACGGCATGAGCCCGTACGGGCTCGGCGGAACCAAGCGCGGCCACGACGAAGTGATCGCGTTCATCAGGCACGTGCCGACGCACATCGCCGAGATGCGGATCGCGCCGGACGAGTTCATCGAGTCCGGCGAGCGGATCGTCGTGCTCGGCACGCGCCGCGTCACCGCGGCCAACGGGCGCAGCGCGACGCTGAAGTTCGTGCACGTATGGCGGTTCGAGAACGGCCGGGCGATCACGTTCGAGGATCACTTCGACACGGCCGAGATGATCAGGCTGATCGCGGACTGACCGTACCGGCTCGCGCGGCGGCGGGCCGCATTCATACGCATTCTTACGCATTCGTATTTCGATCGATCGAAAGGAGAAATCTGATGACGGAATTGCAGGCGGGACAGCCCCCGCATATCGCGATACTGCAGATGGTCACCGGCAAGTGGCACGCGCAGGCGCTCTATGTCGCCGCCGAGCTCGGCGTTGCAGATCTGCTGGCGGAGCGGGAGCGGACGGCGGACGAGCTGGCCGCGGCGACGGACACCCACCCCGAGGCGCTTTACCGCGTGCTGCGCGCGCTCGGCAGTCTCGGCGTGTTCGTCGAGGAGGAGGGCCGGCGGTTTCGCAACAGCCCGCTCGGCGACACGCTGCGGCACGACGCGCCGGGCTCGATGCGCGGCTTCGTGCGGCTCGCGGGGATGGACACCGGATGGCGGGCATGGGGGCAACTGATGTACAGCGTCAAGACCGGACGCAGCGCGTTCGAGCATGTCGTGGGCGGGCCGGGCTTCGCGTACATCGATGCGCATCCGGAGATCGCGGCGATCGTCAACGACGCGATGACGAGCGTCAGCGAACTGGAATCGCCGGCGGTGGCACGCGCCTATGATTTTTCGCAAGCGCGCACGATCGTCGACGTGGGCGGCGGCCACGGCTTTCTGCTTGCGACGCTGCTGCTCGCGAACCCGAACGCGAACGGCGTGCTCTTCGAGCTGCCGCACGCGTGCGAAGGCGCGCGACAGCTTTTCGCGAAGCACGGGCTGACCGGGCGGGTGAAGGTCGTCGCGGGCGACGCGAGCAAATCGATCGACGTGCACGGAGACGTCTTCGTGATGAAGCACGTGATCTGCGACTGGGACGACGAGCAGGCGACGCGGATCATGACGAACTGCGCGAAATCGATGCGCCCGGGCGGCAAGCTCCTGCTCGTCGAGGCAGTGCTCACACCGCCGGGCGAGCCGCATTTCGCGAAGCTGCACGATCTCGAAATGCTGATCATGAGTTCCGGCGGGCACGGGCGCACGGCCGAAGGGTACGGGCGGCTCTATGCGGCGGCCGGGCTGTCGATGACGGCCGTTCATCCGACGCAAGGCGCGCATAGCGTGATCGAGGGCGTCAAGCCGTGACGGCGGGTGCGGCGGATCGCGGCGAGCGGCGCGGGCGGCTCGAGCAGTCCGCCGCGCTCACTCCGCTCGCATGAGTTTCGTGAGCACGTTCGCCCGGTGCCGGTCGCACGCCGTCCGCGGATCGCCGGTTGTTGAATGAAGCCGGTAAAAGTCCCCGGATGTCGAGTCTTCTGCGGCCCTGTGAGGCCGCATTACCTCGACGCGTTCGAGTGCCGCGGCGATTTACGCTCCGAGCTTGAAGAACTCGACCGTGGTATGAAGGTTTCTGCTTTGCGATCGGAGGGAATCGGACGCGGCTGTAATTTCCTCGACCAGCGCCGCATTCTGCTGGGTGGACTGATCCATCAGGGAAACGGCTTGATTGACCTCGTCGATTGCGCGGCTCTGCTCGCGCGCCGACGTCGCGATTTCGGTCGTGATGGTCGCGACGCCGGAGATCGCGTTGGTCAATTCCGCGATGGTCTTTCCCGCGAGCGTGACTTCCGCGGCGCCCGCATGCACGTTTCCGACGGATGCTTCCAGTAATGCCTTGATCTCTTTCGCGGCGCCTGTCGACCGTTGCGCGAGGCTGCGCACCTCCGCGGCGACCACGGCGAATCCTCGGCCGCTTTCTCCGGCTCGCGCGGACTCGACCGCGGCGTTCAGCGCAAGGATGTTGGTCTGAAACGCGATTCCCTCGATCATGCCGACGATTCCGACAATGCGGCCCGATTGTTCGACGGCATTTTCCATCGTCTGCACGGCGGTCGCAACGGCCTCGTTGCCGCGTCGCGCCGCTTCCACCATGCCCGAAGCGATCTCGTTCGCGTTCATCGCCAGGTCGGCCGTGCCGCGCACCGTCGATGCCAATTCCTCCATGCTGGCGGCCGTTTGCTGGATGGACGCCGCTTGCTGCTCCGTGCGGGCCGACAGGTCGAGATTGCCGGCCGACACCTCACTGGCGGCCAGCTCGAAATGATGGCTGGCGGACATCACCTTCACCAGTACGCCGTGCAGCTTTTCAACGAAGCGGTTGAATTGTCCTGCAAGATGGCCCACTTCGTCGTTGCTGACGAGCGGCAGACGTCGCGTCATATCGCCGTCGCCGGCGGCGATTTCGTACATGGATGCCGCGAGATTGCGAATCGGATTGGTCATTCTTCGCCCAAGCGCGGTCATGATGAGTAACGCGATGGCCAGAACCAACAGACCGGTTGAAATCAGCATGATCGTCAGCCGGTTTGCCGCGGCCATCATTTCCGACTCGGGTACAAGCGCGTAGTATTTCCAGCCATTTCGCGGTGACGTGTACACGTATGAGCGATAGGAGACGCCGTTCATGTCGATGCTGACGAGGCCGTCCTTCGCCATTGCCAGTTGCTCGTATCCGGGGCCGATGCCTTTGATATCCCGGAACTCGTGCGACTTCTCACGTGGGTCGATGAGCAGCTTCCCGCGGTTGTCCGTAACGATCAGATATCCGGTGTCGCCAAATCGAATGCCGCTCGTGAGGCGGGCGAAACCGTCGAGTGAAATGTCTCCTTCCAGAGCACCGATGACCTCGCCCTGGCCATTCTTCACCGCACGAGCGAACGAGATGATCGCGCCGCCTCCACCGGCCGCGCTAAGGTAGGGATCAGGACGTACAACCTGCTCCGGGGACGTCATCGCGAGCCTGTACCATGGCCTGACTCGCGGATCGTAGTGATCTCCGTTGAGGTTTTCCGGTGGCCATTGAACATATCCACCCCAGCGAGTGCCGATATCAAGGTAGCGCATGTTCGGATGCGCATCACCGAATTGCTTAAGCAGTCCAAAGATAGATTTTTCGACTTCGCCGTTCGCGTCCGGCGTCATCGGACCTCCATGTTTCAGATAATCGGTGATGCTTTGATCGGCGGCCTGCAACTGCACCGTTTTCGACAGGTATGTCAGGTTTTGCTCGACTTCCCGGAAGTTCGTGTCGAGCGATTCGTCAGCTTGGCCGATTCTGGCCCGACTTGCCTGCTCGAAAGCGTCGACCGCCTGGCGGCGTACGTTAATCGCACCCAATGTAGTCAACATGACGACGGTAATACCCAGGGCAGCGCCGGACACTGCGCTGAACTTGAAGGCGATAGACGTTGAGCGTTTCACGATGACCTCTACGTTGCTTCAGATGATCCATAGAGACGATCCCGTGAACCACGAATAATGGCACCGGCCGCACGGAACGATTGAGCCGGTTGTCGGCTTCCGCGATGTTTACTTGAGCCCATCCGGCGACATTTTCAGTAGATTCTTCGCAGCGTTCTTCGCGGTGTCGCTTCGATAAAAGATTGCGTCGCTCCGGCGATAGAGCGCGGCAGCGCGTGATGGTGGGCGAGGGCAATCGCCCAACGCCGATTTCAAGCCGGTCAAGCCGCTTTTGTCTCGCGGAGCGACGCGTTGTCGTAAGGGGAAGGGAGTATGTCGCGTCAGCAGTAGTGATTGGCGTCGCTTCGTGGTCTGATCTTCGCATGTCGTCCGGCGTGCTCGACGACACTTCCCGGAAATTGCTTTCACTTATACGGAATCCTTGAGAGTCACTACCTTGAGACAAGATCTGCATATTTTTCTGCATCGCGAAGCCCGCGCCGAAGCGATCATCGACGCGCCCTGGCCGGGTACGCCGGTCAGTGGCGATCCGCATACCGTGACGCTGAACGGGTACGAGTCACCCGACAAGAAGCAGCTGATGGGGATATGGGAATCCTCGCCGGGCGTCTGGAAAGTCGACTACCAGGACTGGGAATACTGTCACTTCCTCGAAGGTCGTTGTGTGCTGACGCCGGAGGGCGGGGAGCCGATCCATCTGGCGGCCGGAGACGTGTTCGTCATCGAGCCCGGCTTCAAGGGCACCTGGGAAGTGATCGAGCGGGTGCGAAAGTATTACGTATTCTCGTTGACTGGCGCCGCCTGATCGCGCCGGGAATGCCCCGGATGCGGCATCTCTTCGACATCCGGGGCTCGCTCCGTCACGTTGCAGTCGCGTTTCGATCCTAATCGACGACCGACCAGTCGGTCTCGCATTCCGGCATCGGCAAGTCGGTTGAATGCTGTTCGTCGTCGTGATCGCGATAGCGGCACGCGGTCGGCATGGTGAGAATGCTGATAGCCTGAGGCGGACACGAAGTGCCCGCGAACGACGACGCGCGTTTCGCGTGCCGGCCGGCAAGCGAAGCCGGCGGCCGACGGATCGCGTCGACCGGTTTCATCCAACACTGACGATTCATGGCTGCCGTGACTCCTACCCCCATTCAGTCCATCCTGATCGCGAACCGCTCGGAAATCTCGATCCGCGTGATGCGTGCCGCCGCCGAACTGAACATGCGCACGGTGGCGGTGTATTCGAAGGAGGACCGCCTCGCGCTGCATCGCTTCAAGGCCGATGAGAGCTACCTGATCGGTGAGGGCAAGAAGCCGCTCGCGGCGTATCTCGACATCGACGACATCCTGCGCGTCGCGCGGCTGGCGAAAGTCGACGCGATTCACCCAGGCTACGGCTTCCTGTCCGAGAACCCGGATTTCGCGCAGGCGGTGATCGACGCCGGCATCCGCTGGATCGGCCCGTCGCCCGACGTGATGCGCACGCTCGGCAACAAGGTGGCCGCGCGCAACGCGGCGATCGCGGCCGGCGTGCCCGTGATGCCCGCGACGGCGCCGCTGCCGGACGATCTCGACGCGTGCCGGGCGCTGGCCGCGGAAGTCGGCTATCCGCTGATGCTGAAGGCGAGCTGGGGCGGCGGCGGTCGCGGGATGCGCGTGCTGGAAAGCGCTCAGGACCTCGAAACCCTGCTGCCGGTCGCGCGCCGCGAAGCGTTGGCCGCGTTCGGCAACGACGAGGTGTACGTCGAGAAGCTCGTGCGCAACGCGCGGCACGTCGAGGTGCAGGTGCTCGGCGATCTGCACGGCACGGTCGTGCATTTGTACGAGCGCGATTGCACGGTGCAGCGGCGCAACCAGAAGGTGGTCGAACGCGCGCCGGCGCCGTATCTCGATCACGCGGGCCGACAGGCGCTGTGCGAATCCGCGCTGCGCCTGATGCGCGCCGTCGGCTATACGCACGCGGGCACGGTCGAATTCCTGATGGATGCCGACACCGGCCGGTTCTACTTCATCGAGGTGAACCCGCGCATCCAGGTCGAGCACACGGTGACCGAGATGATCACCGGGATCGATATCGTGAAGGCGCAGATCCGCATCACCGAAGGCGGACGGATCGGGCTCGCCGAGGACGCGATGGATGGCGACGGCACACTCGCCGCGCGCGCGGCAGGCGTGCCGGAACAGCACGCGATTCCGCTGAACGGCAACGCGCTGCAGTGCCGGATCACGACCGAAGACCCGGAGAACGATTTCCTCCCCGACTACGGGCGGCTCACGGCGTACCGCAGCGCAGCGGGCTTCGGCGTGCGGCTCGATGCGGGCACCGCCTATGGCGGCGCGGTGATCACGCCGTACTACGATTCGCTGCTCGTCAAGGTGACGACCTGGGCGCCGACGGCCGCCGAGTCGATTCATCGGATGGATCGCGCGCTGCGCGAGTTCCGGATTCGCGGCGTCACGTCGAACCTGCAGTTCCTCGAGAACGTGATCAACCATCCGTCGTTCATCGCCGGCGACGTGACGACACGCTTCATCGACAAGACGCCGCAACTGCTCGAGTTCGCGAAGCGCGGCGACCGCGCGACGAAGCTGCTGCGCTATCTCGGCGAGCTGAACGTGAACGGCAACGCCGAGATGAACGGCCGCACGCTGCCGGCATTGCCGTTGTCGAAACCCGTGCTGCCGAAGGTCGACACGGCCGTCGCGATTCCTGCCGGCACGCGCGATCGACTGCGCGAACTCGGGCCCGAAAAATTCGCGAGCTGGATGCTCGACCAGAAGCAGGTGCTGCTGACGGACACGACGATGCGCGACGCGCACCAGTCGCTGTTCGCGACGCGCATGCGCACGGCCGACATGCTGCCGATCGCGCCGTTCTACGCACGCGAGCTGTCGCAGCTGTTCTCGCTCGAATGCTGGGGCGGCGCGACGTTCGACGTCGCGCTGCGCTTCCTGAAGGAAGACCCGTGGGAGCGGCTCGCGCTGCTGCGCGAACGCGTGCCGAACATCCTGTTCCAGATGCTGCTGCGCGGCTCGAACGCGGTCGGCTATACGAACTACGCGGACAACGTCGTGCGCTTCTTCGTGCAGCAGGCCGCGCGCGCCGGCGTCGACGTGTTCCGCGTGTTCGACTCGCTGAACTGGGTGCGCAACATGCGCGTGGCGATCGATGCGGTCGGCGAGAGCGGGATGCTGTGCGAAGGCGCGATCTGCTACACCGGCGACCTGTTCGACACGTCGCGTTCGAAGTACGACCTCAAGTATTACGTCGGCATCGCACGCGAACTGCAGCGGGCCGGCGTGCACGTGCTCGGCATCAAGGACATGGCCGGCATCTGCCGCCCGCAGGCGGTCGCGACGCTCGTGAAGGCGCTCAAGGAGGAAACCGGGCTGCCCGTGCATTTCCATACGCACGACACGAGCGGGATCGCCGCGGCGTCGGTGCTCGCGGCGGTCGGTGCGGGCTGCGATGCGGTGGACGGCGCGCTCGATGCGATGAGCGGGCTCACGTCGCAGCCGAACCTGTCGAGCATTGCGGCCGCGCTGGCCGGCGGCGAACGCGCTTCCGGGCTGGATCAGGACCGCCTGCACGAAGCGTCGATGTACTGGGAAGGCGTGCGCCGCTATTACGCACCGTTCGAATCGGAAATCCGCGCGGGCACGGCCGACGTCTACCGTCACGAGATGCCCGGCGGCCAGTACACGAACCTGCGCGAGCAGGCGCGCTCGCTCGGCATCGATCATCGCTGGACCGAGGTGTCGCGCGCATATGCGGACGTGAACCGGCTGTTCGGCGACATCGTCAAGGTCACGCCGACGTCGAAGGTGGTCGGCGACATGGCGCTGATGATGGTCGCGAACGATCTTGGCGTGGACGACGTGCGCAATCCGGACAAGGACATCGCATTCCCCGAGTCGGTCGTGTCGCTGTTCAAGGGAGAACTCGGTTTCCCGCCCGACGGCTTCCCGGCCGAGTTGTCGCGCAAGGTGCTCAAGAGCGAACCGCCTGCGCCGTATCGTCCCGGCGACCAGATTCCGCCGGTCGATCTCGACGCGGTACGCGAGCGGGCCGAGGCCGCGTGCGAGCGGCCGCTCGACGACCGGCAACTCGCGTCCTATTTGATGTATCCGAAGCAGACGGTCGACTATTACGCTCACGTTCGCGCCTACAGCGACACGTCGGTCGTGCCGACGCCGGCGTTCCTGTACGGGCTGCAGCCGCAGGAGGAAGTCGCGATCGACATCGATCCGGGCAAGACGCTGCTCGTGTCGCTGCAGGGGCAGCATGCCGATGCGCAGGACGGCATCGTGAAGGTGCTGTTCGAGCTGAACGGTCAGTCGCGTTCCGCGCTCGTCGAGCAGAAGCGCGTCGTGCCGGCGGGCAAGGAGCGTCATGGTCTGCAGCGTGCCGATCCGGCGAATCCGCTGCATATCGCTGCGCCGATGCCGGGCTCGGTGGTGACGGTGGCCGTGCAGCCGGGGCAGCGCGTGACGGCCGGCACGACGCTGATTGCGCTCGAGGCGATGAAGATGGAAACGCACATCGCGGCGGAGCGCGATTGCGAAATCGGGGCCGTACATGTGAAGCCGGGCGAGCGGGTCGCCGCGAAGGATCTGCTGATCGAACTGAAGGGCGCGGGGTAAGGTCGGCTGACCGTTCCATGACCGTTGCCGGGCTCACGTCGCATGTGACACTAAAAGTTAAACGAATTGTGATCACTCGCCGCCGCAAAATTTTGCACAATGGCGGCAGGGCGGCATCCGCCGCCATCCGACCCCGACCGAGACCCCGACGCGCCGCGTGCGGCGCCGCTCCGACATGGACCATCCGAAGGACCACCCGAAACGCATCCTGATCGTCGAGGACGACGCCGACATCGCCGACGTGCTGAGCCTGCACCTGCGCGACGAGCGCTACGAGGTCGTGCACAGCGCGGACGGCGCCGAGGGCCTGCGGCTGCTCGAGCAGGGCAACTGGGACGCGCTGATCCTCGACCTGATGCTGCCGGGCGTCGACGGCCTCGAGATCTGCCGGCGCGCGCGCGGGATGCAGCGCTACACGCCGATCATCATCACGAGCGCGCGCTCGAGCGAGGTGCACCGGATCCTCGGTCTCGAACTCGGTGCCGACGACTATCTCGCGAAGCCGTTCTCGGTGCTCGAACTGGTCGCGCGGGTCAAGGCGCTGCTGCGCCGCGTCGACGCGCTCGCGCGGGATTCGCGCGTCGACGCGGGCACGCTCGACGTCGCGGGGCTGTCGGTCGACCCGATCGCGCGCGAGGCGAGCGTCGACGGCGTGCGCATCGACCTGACCCCGCGCGAGTTCGACCTGCTGTATTTCTTCGCGCGGCATCCCGGCAAGGTGTTCTCGCGGATGGACCTGCTGAACGCGGTGTGGGGCTACCAGCACGAAGGCTACGAGCACACGGTCAACACCCACATCAACCGGCTGCGCGCGAAGATCGAGGCGGACCCGGCCGAGCCCGCGCGAATCCTCACCGTGTGGGGACGCGGCTACAAGCTGGCCGCGCCGGGGCAGCGGGACGCACCATGAAGCTGACGCTCACCCAGCGGCTGTCGCTCGTGTTCTCGGTGCTGCTGCTCGCGTGCTCGGGCGCGTCGGCGTGGCTGCAGATCCGCGCGAACGACATGCGCGAGATGGAAGTCGTGCAGGGCCTGTCGCGCGATCTCGCCGCGCACATCGCGAACATCACGCCGCTGGCGGACGCGAACGGCCTGCGCCCGGACGCCGTGCGCACGCTGTTCGGCCAGCTGATGGGCGTGAACCCGAGCGTCGAGGTGTACCTGCTCGACGACGCGGGGCGGATCAAGGGCGACGATGCGCCGCCCGGGCACGTGAAGCGCGACCGCGTCGATCTCGCGCCGGTGCAGCGCTTTCTCGCGGGCGAGCCGCTGCCGATCCTCGGCGACGATCCGCGCAGCCCGAGCGCGCGCAAGATCTTCAGCGCCGCGCCGCTGCGCCGCGCGGGGCAGGCGCCGGCGGGCTACATCTACGTGGTGCTGCTCGGCGAGGCGCACGACCGGCTCGCGGCGCGGTTCGACGCCGGCAACGTGCTGCGCACGACGCTGTGGTCGATGGCGCTCGTCGCGCTGTTCGGGCTGCTGGCGGGCCTGACCGCGTTCAGCTTCATCACGCGCCCGCTGCGCCGGCTGACCGACGCGATGCGCCGCTTCGACGCGGACGGCGAGCCGGACACGCAGCCGGCCGTGCCGCGCTCGCCGCCCGGGCGGCGCGGCGACGACATCGCGCTGCTCGAATCGACGTACGCGCAGATGGCCGACCGGATCGGCGAGCAATGGCGCGCGCTGACGCGGCAGGACCAGCAGCGGCGCGAGCTGATCACGAACATCTCGCACGACCTGCGCACGCCGCTCACGTCGCTGCACGGCTACCTGGAGACGCTGTCGCTGAAGACCGACTCGCTCGGCGACGCCGAGCGCCGGCGCTACCTGTCGATCGCGCTCGCGCAGAGCGCGAAGGTCGGCCGGCTCGCGCAGGCGCTGTTCGAGCTCGCGCGGCTCGAATCGGGCGGCGTGCAGCCCGAGCGCGAGCCGTTCTCGCTCGTCGATCTCGTGCAGGACGTGTTCCAGAAATTCGAGCTGGCCGCGAAGGCGCGCGACGTCGCGCTGCATGCGCGGATTCCGCTGCGCGTGCCGAACGTATCGGCGGATCTCGGGATGATCGAGCGCGTGCTGACCAACCTGCTCGACAACGCGCTGCGGCACACGCCGGAGCACGGCGAGGTCGAGATCGCGCTGGCGTCGCGCGACGGCACGGTCGTGGTGACGGTCGCGGACACCGGCCCGGGCATTCCGCCGGAGCGGCGCGAAGGGCTGTTCCGGCGGCCGCAGCGGCCGACGGGCGCGGGCGGCGCGGCGCAGGGCGGCGGGCTCGGGCTGTTGATCGTCCACCGGATGCTGCTGCTGCATGGCAGCACGATCCGGCTGGTCGACCGGGCCGGGCGGGGGGCGGTGTTCGAGTTCACGTTGCCGGCGGCGCGCGGCGCGGGCGATGCGGCGAGCCGTTCGGGCGGCATGCACTGAGATCCCGCCCGCCGCGCCGCTCATGCGTTCCGCTTACGCGCCCCGCTTGCGCCGCACGTCGCTCGGCGTCCTGCCGGTCCAGCGCTTGAACGCGTGGCGGAACCCCACCGCGTCGCTGAAGCCGAGCGTCGCCGCGATGTCCTCGGTGCTGAGCGTGGTCGTGCTCAGGTAGTCGATCGCCAGCGCCTTGCGCACGCTCGTCAGCAGTTCGCTGTATGACGTGCCTTCGGCCTCGAGCTTGCGGCGCAGCGTGCGCGCGGTGATGCACAGCGTCTGCGCGATCGCGTCGAGGTCCGGGAACTGCCCCGGCATGCGCGTGAGTTCCTGGTAGACGCGGCGCGTGACGCCCGACTGGGTGCGCAGTTCGTCGAGCAGCCGCGCGCAGTGCGACGACACCTGCGCGGCGGTGATCGGGTTCGCGAGCTGCGGCGCGCGCGCGAGCCACGCGGCCGGGTAGCTGAGCACGTTGCGCGGCTGGTCGAACGCGAGCGGGCATTCGAGCGCGTCGGACAGCATGGCCGCGTGCGGCGGCTCCGGCTGCGTGAACTGCGCGCGCGCCGGCACGCACCACGCGCCCATCACGTCCTTGATGATCGTCACGTGCAGCGCGAACTGCATGTCGATCAGAAAGCGGTACAGCGGCTCGTCGAGACAGGGCAGCGGCATGGTTTCCCGATCGGGAAACAGCCACGACGCCGTGTCGTCCTGCACGACCCAGCCGATTTCGAGCATGCGGTTCGCGAGCTGGTGGTATTTGACGGCCGAGTCGAACGCGTGGGCCATCGATTCCGAGCACAGCATCGCGTAGCCGTACATCCCGTAGCTCGACACGTGCAGCCGGTGCCCGACCCGCACGCCGAGATCCGGGTTGCCGTAGGCGCGGATCGCGTTGCCCGCGGCCGTCAGGAACTGCTGCGACGACGTGAGCGTGAACGGATCGGCGATCGCGGCGGGATCGAGATCGGTTCCCGCCAGCACCGCGCCGGTGTCGAGCCCGAGGTCCGATGCAACCTGCAGCAGGACCGCGAGCTTGGACGGCGAGAAGCGCTTCTCGCGCAGCATGGCGGGCAGCGCGGCGTCGGGCGACCGATCGCCGGGGGGCCGTGTCTTGGCCGGTTTCAACGGCGAGTCGCGCAGCATGGGGTGAGTCCTGAGTCCGATTCGATACCGATTCCGGGTACGCGATTCTGCCCTCGAATGCGTTGGGTCGCCACAGGGTTCACCCTGAGCGCGGCCGCGGCCCGTGGGCCGGCAACGTCAGAATTTGCTCGGTGACGAGTTCGGCCCATCGACGATATTGATTCGGCCCGGGATGGTACCGGTCGATTGCCATCTCGGCGGGATTCGCGGCCCACTCGAGCGACACGTAACGTCGCGCGGGATGGAGGTCGACCCAGCGCCGCAAGACCCGATCGAGTCGAATGGCGTAGCGGCCGAGATACCACCGCAGCGGATGCGGTGCGGCCGGCAGGATGCGCAACGGCGGCAATCCTGTCACGACGATGCCGGCGGCGCCGGTTCGCAGTCCGAGATGATCCGCGAGCGCGATATAGTCGCGGATGAATTGCCCCGGCTTGCGCTGGGACGTGACGTCGTTCGTGCCGAGCGCCGTGACGAGGTAATCGGCCGGCCCGATCTTGCTGCCCATCAACAGCTGCAGCGCCTCGTCCGTATTGACGCCGGACTTCGCGATCAGTTGCCATTCGACCCGCCGGCCCGTGGCGGATGCCAGGAGCCGCGCAACCGGCTGTGCCAGTGCATGTTCCTGCTCGTCCACGCCCACGCCCGCCGCCGAGGAATCGCCGACCACCAGAATGCGCAGGGGCGCCGTCGAACCATCGTCCGCGCCCTCGCTCCCTTTACGGGGACCGTCGGCCTCGGGCAGGCGCAGCGCGGTTCTGCGCAACCAACGTGCCTGAGCCAGCAGGATCGGGCCAAGCGCGTACTTATATAGCGTCAACATGGAGCAAGAAGATCGAGGTGATGCGCTTTC
The DNA here is from genome assembly GCF_902833085.1 of Burkholderia ubonensis. Taxonomy (GTDB): domain Bacteria; phylum Pseudomonadota; class Gammaproteobacteria; order Burkholderiales; family Burkholderiaceae; genus Burkholderia; species Burkholderia ubonensis. The sequence continues at coordinate 5,671 of NZ_CADFEB010000016.1, read as the reverse complement.
GCAGTGAAGAATCGCGGAGGCTACGCGACTTCGTTCAGAAAGGCCAGCGTGGCCGCCATACCGGTCTTGTCGCGCAAGATCTTCCGATGACCTTGCGAGTCGGCGATGAATACGGCGTCGGAAACGCAGCTGATGCGAGCTTCGGCGTTGGCTGCGGGACGACATCCGATGCGTGTCCGCTTCGATCATCTTTACGGCCGCGTCGATCATTTGCAAAGCGCGGCCGGCGGGCGATAGTCGGCATGCGTGAGACGACCTGCGCCCGAGCGGCTCGGGGCGTCGACCGAGCGGCGCCAGCATCGATCCGGGAGCGGTTCCCGCGATGCGCGAAGCCTGCGCGCCGGCCGCACAAGGATACCTACATGATCAAGAGACACTGGACCGCGTCGTATGGCGCGATCCCCGCCGAGATCGACGCCGATCGCCATCCCTCGATGAATGCGCTGCTGGACGACGCGATGCGCCGGTTCGCCGACAAGCCGGCGTTCCGCGCGTCGGGCCGGACGCTGACCTATGCGGACGTCGATCGCCTGTCGACCGCGCTGGCCGCCTATCTGCAGCAGGTCGTCGGGGTCCGCAAGGGCGATCGCGTGGCCGTGATGCTGCCCAACGTGCCGGCGTTTCCGGTCGTCTTCATCGCCGTCGCGAAGATCGGCGCCGTCCAGGTCAACGTCAATCCGCTCTACACCGCGCGCGAGCTCGAGCACCAGCTCAACGACGCGGGCGTCGAGACGATCGTCGTGTGCGGCGGCTCGACGCGCACGTTCGCGGACGTGATCGCCAACACGCCGCGCATCCGCACCGTGCTCACCGTGGGCCGCGGCGATCTCGGCGTCGTCGACGTGCCCGACGCCGTGCGCGAAGCGCTGCCGCGCGACGCGATCGCGCTGACGGACGCGCTCGCCGCAGGCGAGCGGCTCGCCTGCGAGCCGGTCGCGCTCGGCGGCGACGACCTGCTGCTGCTCCAGTACACGGGCGGCACCACCGGGCTGTCGAAGGGCGCCGCGCTGTCGCACCGCAACCTGCTCGCGAACATCGCGCAGTTCGGCGTGCTCGTGTTCGATGCGCAGCGGCCGGGCGAGGAAGTCGTCGTCACCGCGATCCCGCTGTATCACATCTTCGCGCTGACGGTGAATTTCCTGTCCTATTTCGCGATCGGCGCGGAGAACTGGCTCGTCGCCAATCCGCGTGACCTCGACGCGTTCGTCGACGTGCTGAAGGCCGCGCGGCCGACGGTGTTCGTCGGCGTGAACACGCTGTACGCGGGGCTCGCGAACCACCCGCGCCTGAAGGAGATCGACTGGTCGCGCCTCACGCTGTCGGCGGGCGGCGGCACGGCGGTGATCGACGTGATCTCGGCGCGCTGGAAGGCCGTGACGGGCTGCTTCATCCGCGAAGGCTACGGGCTGTCGGAAACCTCGCCCGTGGTCACGTTCAATCCGCCGTCCGTCGACACGTTCACGGGCACCACGGGCCTGCCGCTGCCGTCCACCGACGTGAAGCTGCTCGACGACAACGACCGCGAGGCCGCCATCGGCGCGCCCGGCGAAGTCTGCGTGAAGGGGCCGCAGGTGATGCGCGGCTACTGGCAGCAGCCGGAAGCGAACGCGCGGGCGTTCACCGCGGACGGCTACTTCCGCACCGGCGACATCGGCGTGTTCGACGACCAGGGCTTCCTGAAGATCGTCGACCGCAAGAAGGACATGGTGATCGTGTCGGGCTTCAACGTCTACCCGAACGAGGTGGAAGCGGTGGCGACCGCGTTCCCCGGCGTGGCCGAATGTGCGTGCATCGGCGTGCCGGACCCGAAGACGGGCGAGGCGGTCAGGCTGTTCGTCGTCGCGGCGGAGGACGCCGTCGTCACCGAGGCGGACCTGATCGCGCATTGCCGCGCGAACCTCGCGGCGTACAAGGTGCCGAAGGTGATCCGCTTCGTCGAACGGCTGCCGAAATCGACCGTCGGCAAGATCCTGCGGCGGGAACTCAGCCACGCCGATTGATGCGGGGGCGGCAGCGCGGCGGCGGGGCGTCCGCGGCGGCGGCGGCAAGCGCCGTCCGCCGGCGCCGGGTCAAGTACAATGCCAGCGGTTCGTTGGACGCGTACGCGATGACCGGCCCAGATTCCAGTTCCCCCCAGCCTGACCGACCGTCGGCGTCGCCGAGCGCGACGGTGCCGATTTCCCTCGTCAACGGTTTTCTCGCGAGTGCGGGCCTGCCGCCCGACGTGATCCAGCGCTATCTGCGCGGGGCCGGCATCCCGGGCGAGCTGCAGGGCGAACCGAATGCGCGCGTGACCGAGGAGCAGTTCTCGACGCTGTACCGCACGCTCGCGATCGACCTCGACGACGAAATGCCCGGCATCTTCTCGCGCCCGCTGCGCGGCGGCACGCTGAAATACCTGTGCCTCAGCCTGCTCGATGCCCGCAACCTCGAAACGGCGCTGCATCGCTTCGGTCAGTTCTTCCACATCGTCCTTGACGATTTCTACGTCGAATCGAAGCGCGATGGCCTGATCGGCCAGGTCGTGATCCGGCCGAATCCGGCCCTCGGCCCGCTTGGCCCGCTCGGCCAGGAGCTGATGCTCAAGCTCGTGCACGGCGTGTGCTCCTGGATGATCGGTCAGACGATTCCGCTGCTGCAGGTCGAGTTCGCGTGTCCGCGGCCGCGCCATGCGGTCGACCATCTCTACTTCTTTTCGGGGCCGGTGCAGTTCGACTGCAGCCGCACGCTGATGCGCTTCAGCGCGGGCTACCTCGACGTGCCGATCCGGCAAAGCAAGCGCAACCTGCGGAAATTCCTCGCCCGCGCGCCCGGCGACTGGATCTTCGAATCGTTCAGCGAGCAGCTCGTCTGCCATCGCGTGCGGCAGTATCTGTCGGGCCGGCTGCCGGACCTGTCGACGATCGAGGAAGCCGCCGCGAGCCTGCACTGCTCGGTGCGCACGCTGAGCCGCCACCTGCTGGCCGAAGGCACGACGTTCCAGGTGCTGAAGGACGAACTGCGGCGCGACATCGCGATCCAGCGGCTCACCGACACCCACGACACGATCGCGGCGATCGGCGCCGATCTCGGCTTCGACGATCCGAGCGCGTTTCATCGCGCGTTCCGGCACTGGACGGGCAGCACGCCCGGCACCTACCGGCGGCGCACGTAGCGTTGCGGCGGCCTCTCGCGTTGTTTCCGTTCGGGATGCAACGGGACGTCGATTGACGCGGGCTTCGGATCACGCGCGAAAGCCGCCCTGCCTCAGAAAAACAGCAGGGCCGCCGCGCGGTCCGATGCGGCCACGGCGTCGGTTGCCCACACGCGCATCCGTTCGGCGTAACGGGTGACGGCATGCCGGACGCCGTGACCGCTTCCCGCGTGCTCGGCCAGGAGGGCGGCCAGCGCGCCGGCGCCCTTGAGCGCGGTGTTGGCGCCTGCACCTCCCGCGGGGCTCATCGCATGGATCGCATCGCCGAGCAGCGTGACGGGCCCGGCAGGCAGCGGTACGTCGGGTCGCCCGCGGCGAACGGGCAGCGCGGCGACGGCGGACGGCGGCGTTTCGTACAGCAGGCGCTGCAGGGCCGGATGCCAGTGCCGCGCGACTTGCTCGAGCGCGGCCGGCAAGCGGGGCGCGACGGCGGACAGGCTGTCCAGCCCGAAACGACCGCGCGGCCCGATCAGCGCCCAGTAGAAGTAGTCGTCCGGCGGCGAAAGCCGGCAGCGCGGCACGGTGCTCGCCGCGCGCGCGGGCAGGTCGGCACGGAAGCGCATGTCCTCGAGGACCGCGGCGCAGCCGTCCGCAAAAACCACGCTGGTTCCGCCGCGCAGCACGGTTTCGTCGCGTTGCGCGACGTCGGCGTGCGGCAGCCGGGTCTTGCCGTAGACGCAGATGCTGCCGGTGTCGGCCGGTGCGGCGGCAGGGGTGAGCTGCGATCGTATTGCGGAGTTGACGCCGTCCGCTCCCACCAATACGTCGCAATGAACACGATCGCCGTGTGTGAACAGCGCTTGCACACGTCCGTCGGGCAGCACCTGGTAGCGGTCGATCGCGTGGCCGAAATGGACATGGTGCTCGATGCCCGCCATCAGGATCTCGCGCAGGGTCAGCCGGTCGATGCTCAGGTCGGCCAGGTCTTCCGGTTCCGATGCTTGCGGATCCGGTTGCCAGCAGGCCGGCACGCGCGCGGCAGCCGGTGTGAGCCGGGGCGTCAGGAACCGCGTGCCGGCTGTGCGCTGCGACGCCGACGCGCGGAGCAGCGCGTAGAGCCCGGCGGGCAGGCTGGCGGCCAGCGCGCGCTGCCCCGTCGCGTCGATGCGGATGCGGAAACCCTGCCGGCGGCTGTCGAGCGCGGGATCGCGCTCGTACACGTCGAAGGCGATGCCGGCGCGTTTCAGCGCCTGGGCGAGGCACAGGCCGCCCAGGCCCGCGCCGACGATGGCGACATGGATTTTCTGCATGGGAACGTCTCCGAAAATCGCGCCGAATGGCGCTGTCCGGCGCACATTGTTCCGTGATCGCGATCACGCACGATAACGGCATATGGCCATCGAATGCCGTAAACTGGCCAACATGAAAGAAGCCGCGGCGACCGAGACGACCTTCCCCGATTTCAGCGAGTGGCTGGACGGCCCCGCGCTGATCGCGCTGCGCGGCAACGACGATCCGGCGAGCGCCTATCGTCTTGGCACGCGCGAATACGACTGGCACACGCATGCGCGCGGTCAGGTGCTCTGCGTGGAGGCGGGATTGATTCATGTGCATACGCCGCACGGCGCGTGGCTGCTGCCGCCGCGCCGCGCCGGCTGGGTGCCGCCGGGCGCGCCGCACCGGGTGCGGGTCAGCGGCGCGCCGAGCGGCTGGGCGCTGCTGGCCTCGCCGGCGTTCTGCGCGGGCTTGCCGGCCCGGCCGTGCGTGATCGGCGTCAGCGAGGTGCTGCGGGCGCTGGCATATCGCGCGATCGACTGGGACAAGCAGGCGGCGCTGGCGCCCGAGCACGAGCGGATGGCCGCGGTGATCCATGACGAGATCCGGCGCGCACCGCACGAGGCGCTGCATGTGCCGATGCCGGGCGATCCGCGGCTTGCGCGCGTGGCGCGGGCCATCCTCGACGAGCCCGGCAGCCCGCGCACGCTCGATGCGTGGGCGGCGTTCGGCACGATGTCGCCGCGGACGCTGCGGCGGCTCATGATGGCGGAGACTGGGCTGAGCTTCGCGCAGTGGCGCCAGCAGGCGCGGCTCGCTCACGGTCTCGACCTGCTCGCGCGCGGCCGGCCGGTCGCCGAGGTGTCGGACGCGCTGGGCTATGCGTCGCCCAGCAACTTCATCGCGATGTTTCGCAAGGCCCTCGGCGATTCGCCGGCGCACTATTTTTCCCGCCGGCCCAACGGGCAGCCGGACTGAGCGCGTTGCATCCCGTGGCCGATTTTGTCAGTAGGTGGGCCGGATATGACAATGGGAATCCGGAAACATGGCGTTACGATCTGCCGAACGTTGCCATTCGCTGGCCGATTTTGCCGTATCGGCCAGCATGGCGAACCCCTAATTTCCGCCTGATTGGAAGATCGACCATGAGCTATACCGCCCCCGTCAAGGACATGCTGTTCGTGCTGAAGGAACTGGCCGGCATCGACGCCGTCGCGCAGCTGCCGGGTTTCGAGGACGCGGGCTTCGACACCGCGCAGGCGG
>NZ_CADFEB010000015.1 GCF_902833085.1 Burkholderia ubonensis | reverse complement strand
TTCAACGTGCAGACCGGCGTGTCGGGTTACCTGAACGACAGCAACACCGTCAACTACGGCGTGCAGGCGGGCTACAGCCGCGACGGCGGCGGCTCGGGCGGCGTCAGCGCGGGCTGGGATACGGCGAAGGCGAAGCTGACCGGCAACTTCACGCAGGATCGTTCGGGCCGGCACTTCGACGCGGGCGCATCGGGCTCCGTCGTCGTGCACGGCGGCGGCATCACGCTCGGCCAGCCGGTCGGCGAGACGTTCGCGGTGGTCGAGGTGCCGAAGGTGCGCGACGTGACGTTCGGCGGATCGCCGACGGTGCGCACCGACCGGCGCGGCTATGCGGTCGTGCCGTATCTGCAGCCGTATCGTCAGAACTGGCTGAACATCGACCCGTCGAGCATCGGCACGCATACGGAGATTACCGACAACGCGAAGATGGTGGTGCCGACGCGCGGGGCCATCGTGAAGACCCGCTTCGAAGCGGAGTCAGGGCGGCGCGTGCAGTTCGAGCTGAGCCAGGACGACGGCGGCAAGGTGCCGTTCGGCGCGCAGGCGTACGACGCGAAGGGCAAGCTGCTCGGCATGGTGGACAACCAGTCGCGCCTGCTGGTGTTCGGCATCGAGGACAAGGGCAGCATCGACGTGCAGTGGGGCGACAAGCAATGCACGATCGGCTATGCGCTGAAGCCGCAGAACAAGGAACTGACGTATGAGCGGCAGGCAGCGAGCTGTGTCCGCAGCGCGATGGTCACCAGCGTCAGGTGATCGTCATCCGGCGCGCGTGCTGGATTGACGCCACGTTCTTCGCGGGATAACCGTTCGTACGGGCCGCGCATCGGGCGGCTCAGGCCGTGAGCCTGATGAAAAACCGTCCGGTCTGCTGGTGTTCGGTATCGAGCATCTGGGCCATATCGATGTGCGCTGGGGGCGACGGCGCCTGCACTCGAATTGAATGGTGGGCGCGAGACACGACGCTGCCTGCGCTCGCCGCGCCCTGCCGTCGCTGAATTGCGGCGCCGCGATTCTGACAACCATGGAGCCAACGCAATGATCCTCAATACCCTGCGCAAGCTGATGCTGTTCAGCCTGGCGCTCTCCGCCAGCCTGGCGTGGACCAGTGCCTTCGCCGCCTGCACGGCCAACTCGGGCGCGCTCGAGAGAACCATCACGCTGCCGGCCAATATCTCCATCAAGGCCGCCAAGATAGGAGAAGTGCTCGCAACGAATACGTATACGCTCTGGGCTTCAAACGAATCGTATAACTGCACGGCTAACACTACGATGACGGTTGCCTTCAATGGCGGACTGGAGCTCTCTAGCTACCCGAAGGTCTACAAGACCGCCATCAAGGGGATCGGGATAAAGGTCGGTTTTCGGTTGAATCCCACCGGCACCAACGTCTACTACGCCCCCTTTAGTTGGTCCACATCCAGCGGGTACGCTCCGCAAGCCGTAGTTGTCGAACTCGTCCGCATCGATACCGGCGTGGGCTCCGGAACCTTGTCCACCAACTTCAATGTGACGCTCTCGGGCGGTGGAATGACCTACACCGTCAAATCCACTGGCAGCACAACGGTGAAAAACGATGTGATGTTCAGCGGCTGCTCGGCGGTCGATGCAGTGGTCAATGTGAAGATGGGCCAGGAGACCACCGATCGACTCAGGCTGGGCCAGGTCGCGGAGCGGCCGTTCAACTTCGACGTGCGTTGCGAAGGTCTCAAAACTACCACCCTCCCGGTGAAGGTCTATTTCGCCGGCGATTCCAGCACCGACGGGCTGCTCGCGCTTTCGGGTGCGGGAGCGTCGGGCATGGCCAGTGGCATAGGTATTTCCCTGGTCAACGACAAGGGCGTGAAGCTGCCCTTTGACAGTTCGCGCTCGATCAAGATCGATCACTTCCGGTCGGATGTGGGAGGTGAGATCTACCGCTTCTCCGGCGTAGCCAAGTACGTGCTGACAACAGGCGAAGTCAAGTCGGGCAAGGCAGATGCCACCATGACCTATGTGATCGAATACAACTAGGTCGTGCGTCCTCCGGACGGCGCGTCCAGTTCGAACCGAGCATGGATAGGGCGGCCAAGATCTCGTTCGCCACTCAAGCCTACGACGAGCAGGACAAGGTCATCAGCATGGCGAACAACCTGTCCTGCCTGCTGGTGTTCGGCATCGAGGACAGGGGCAGCATCGACGTGCAGTGGGTCGACAAAAGCTGCAAGGTGTCCTATCAATTGCCGACGCAAAACAAGGAACTGGCCTACGAGCGGCAGGTGGCGATGTGCATGCGCGCGGGCACGGTGGTCGGCGCGCGCTGAAGTGCGTTTGGGCGGCGTTTCCCGATCCGGAGAGACGGGAAACGACGTTGCTTCATCGAACCATTCCCCAAACCTGTCTGCCGTTCCGCTTCGCGCGGCCATGCTGTCGCTCACCAACCGCCGGATGACGCGCATTACACGTTTGCACGTAATGGAATCTATCGAGAGGAAAGGAATGTTCGAGAAAAAACTGCGTTGGGTGCGGGCGGCAATTGTTGCCAGCTCGTTGATCTGGTCGGGGGCCGCGTTTGGCTCCTGCTCGTATTCGGGTCCTTGGAGCCAGGACCCTTACAACGTGACATTTCCGGCAACGATGAACGTCGCGGCTGCCCCGGTGGGCGGGGTGCTGGCGCGTTCCGAGGTTCAATTCACGACGTCCAACTCCCTCAAGACCGTCGCGTGTTGGTCGCCCGATCGGATCGATTTTACGATCACGGTGCCGGATGGCCAACTGGTGCCCGGGTACAACGGTGTCTACAAAACCAATGTGGACGGCATAGGCGTGAGATTCGTGTTTGTCGCCTCAGATCAAGACTATATCCCACCGTGGTCTGTCATGGGAGGGAACCCCAACTGGGGCGCTATCCTTTATACCGCCCCATACAAGGTAAGAGTGGAACTGATCAGAACGGCAACGAACGTGGCATCCGGCGGCAGCGTGTCGCTCGCGTTCAACGCAGTCTTCGGTGCCGTCGGGCCAACAATGGCCAAGCTTTATATCAGAGGGCAAGGCACGACGCAGGTGACGAACGACATCTACTTCGGCGGTTGCAAGACCACAACGCCCGTCACCAATGTCCGGATGGGCAAGGAGCCTATCGAACGGATCAAGAGCGGCCGGACGCCGGAATATTCGTTCTCGCTGGAAGTCGCTTGCGGGACCAACAAACCGGGCAAGCCGCTTCCGGTGAAGGTGTACTTCGAAGGCGACAACGAGGCAGCGGGCTTGTTGCGTCTGTCCGGACGCGGGACGCCTGGTGTCGCCGCCGGTGTCGGCATCGCGTTGACAAGCGACAAGGGTGCCAAGCTGCCGTTCACCCAGGCCGACGCGCTGACGATGGACTGGAACCGCTCCAGCCCGGATGGCGAGGTTTACCGCTTCACGGGCAAGGCGAAGTATGCGCCCACGACAGGCGCGATCACCGCCGGCAGCGGCAATGCCACGCTGAACTTCGTCGTGCAGTACAACTGAGCCGGGGCGGCAACGCAGCGTGTGGATCAAGCCGCCTCGCATCGTCGCTGATGTTCGGCATCGAGGACAAGGGCAGCATCGACGTGCGGTGGGGCGACAAGCAATGCACGATCGGCTATGCGCTGAAGGCGCAGAACAAGGAGCTGGCCTACGAGCGGCAGACGGTGAGTTGCACGCACGCGCGCACGGTTGTCGGCGCGCGCTGGCGCGTGGAATTCATCCGCACCGGGATAGCGGTCGGAAGCGGCAGCATCACGCCGTTCGATGTCAGTACGCTCTATTACATAGCCACGGTTCCGCAGACCCGCATACCCGTCACGGGCACCCAGTTGAAGACCACGCTGGTGAACAACATCTACTTCACCAGCTGCTACAACCCGGCGTCCGCGCCCACCGTGAATCTCGGGAGGCCTGCCATCGGCGAGCTCCGGCAGGGCAATACGCTTCAGAAGGATTTCTCGCTGGACATTCGCTGCGATGGCATGAACCCGACCATCAAGCCGCCGGTGTCGATCTACTTCGAGGGCAATTCTCCGCGCGACGGCCTGTTGCTGACGGACGGGCAAGGTCAGGCCGGCATGGCGCAGGGTGTCGGCGTGACGTTGACCAATGAAAAGGGGGTAGCTCTGCCGTTCTCGAAGGCAAACGCGATGCCGATGACGTGGACGAGCAGCGGCACCAACAGCGAGTTCTACCACTTCGCCGGCAAGGCGCGCTACATCGCCAGCGGCGGCGAAATCAAGGCGGGAAAGGCGGATGCGACACTGACCTACGTGCTGCAGTACAACTGAGACGGGGCGGCGAGGCGGCATGACGCAAAGTTGCCATCCGTCTCGAACCAACGACAAACACCCCGGCCTAGTGTTCCGCCCCACCATCCTCCCGCAGCCGTTCGAGCGCCCGCCGAACAGCATCCTCGGTCGAATTCCACACGCGTTGCAATGCTTCCGGCCCGCCATCCCGCATCGCGTGCTCCGCACCAGCGCACGCATCGCGCGCGTCGACATCGCCCGCCAGCGCGAAACCGCCGCGCATTGAATGCAGTTCGATACGCAGCGTATCGGCGTCGCCGTTCGCAAGCGCGTCGCGAATCGCCGCAAGCGACTGCCGCGTCGCGTCGTGAAGCGTGCGCCGCACCTCGTCGGTCATCGCGGGCACGACGGGTGGGCGCTCGAGCGCTGGCTCGGACGACACCGCGTCGCGCCCCGCATGCCGCCGCAACGCCGCGTCGAGCGTCTCGATCGACAGCGGCTTGAGCACGACCTCCACCGTGCCGGCTTGCGCGCAGCGCCGCCGGTCCTCGTCGGTCGCGTGTGCCGTCATCGCGATCACGGGCACGCGGGCGCCCTGCTCGCGCAGGAAGTTCGCGAGCGCGAAGCCGTCGAGCTCCGGCATGCCGAGATCGGTCAGCACGACGTCGTACGGCCGCTCGAAGAACGCGCGCATCGCCTCCATGCCGTTGGAAACGATCGTGGCGTCGTAGCCCAACGCGTCGAGCTGGTCGCGCAGCAGTGCGCGGCTCGCGGGATGATCCTCGGCAACGAGCACGCGCAGCGGTTCGTCCGCGTCAACCTCCGCGTCCGCTTCGGCCTCTTCATCCGCGTCGAATCGCTCCTCCGCGTCGTACCCACGCGCGGTATCCACGAACGTCTCGGGTTCCGGCACATCGTCTCGCCAGCCGGACGGCGCTTCGGGCAGCGGCAGTTCAGCCACGAATACCGTGCCTTCGCCGAGCCGGCTGTCGACACGCAACTCGCCGCCCATCAGCGTCACGATGCGCCGGCACAGCGGCAGCCCGAGCCCCGTGCCGCCGAAGCGCCGGTAAATCGATGCGTCGGTCTGGATATAGACGTCGAACAGCGTCGACATGCTGTCTTCGGGAATGCCGATGCCCGTGTCGCTGACGGCGATTTCGACGCCACGGCCGGCCGGACCCGCAGGCGCGAGCCGCACGTCGATCGTCACGCTGCCGCGCTTCGTAAACTTGATCGCATTGCTGACGAGATTCGACACCAGTTGCCGCAACCGTGTCGAATCGCCCACGTAGCCATCGGCGAGATCCGGGGCAATGCGGCACGCAAGCACCAGGTTTTTCGCATCCGCGAGCGGACGGAAGATTGCGGCGACATCGTTCACGACGCGGCGCAGGTCGAACGGAATGCTTTCGAGCGCCATCTGGTTCGACTCGGCCTTCGACAGGTCGAGCACGTCGTTGATCACACGCAGCAGCGAATCGGACGACGACATGATCGTGCCCAGCCGGCGGCGCAGCGGCGCCGCCATCTGCGCGCGCTCCATCAGCTCCAGGTTGCCGATGATCGCGTTGAGCGGCGTGCGGATCTCGTGGCTCATCGTCGCGAGGAACGTCGATTTCGCCTTGTTCGCCAGCTCGGCGGCTTCGCGCGCCTCGCGCAGCTTCTCCTCCGCCTGCTTGCGCACCGTGATGTCGAGCAGCGTGCACAGCAGCACGTCGATCCCGCGGTACTTGGTGCGCACGATGTGCGCACCGAAATAGGCGGTGCCGTGTCCGGCGCGCTCGACGGTCAGCTCTCGCGTCACGCGCTTGCGTGCGTTGCCGGCGGGCGCACCGTCACGGTACGCTTGCCACAGCCGCTTGCCGAGCGGCTCGCCCGCCACGTCCCGCTCATACGCGATCATCGCGTCGTTGCGCACGAGCGCCTCGCCGTCGGTGAACGACAGCAGCACGAGCCCGGCCGGCGCCGTGCGGATCAGCGTCCGGTTGAGCGCCTCGCTTTCGATCAGGCGAATCGCACGCCGATTCGCCGGACGCAGCGCGCGCCTGTCGAACATCAAGATTGCGATCCACAGCAACGCGATTGCGAAGACTGCGGGCGCGACCGTCAAGCTCGCGCGCAAGGCAATGTCGCTCAGAACGGCACGCCATGAGATGGTCGCCATCACGACCTCGTCCGATCTCGGTACCCGGTCGCTGACGACGAAGGTCGTGCCCACGCGATGTGCGACCGCCCGCTCGCCGGCCGCGCTGCGCGCATGCTCGAGCGCACGCGCCACCAATGTGCTGTCGGGTTGCCCGCCGAGCAGGAGATTTCCGCCGGAATCGACGAGCGCGTATTCCCTGCCGGCGCCCGGCGAGCGCAGTATCCCCTCTATCAGCGGCAGGCTGTTGATGACGAACCAGACGACTGGCTTTCCGTTCGCGCCGCGCACCCATTGCACCATCCGCAGCACGGAGCGCCCGAGCACCGGATCGAATCGCCGCTCCAGCACGATCGCATTTCGACGAACGGCGGGCACCGTCGATACGGCCGGGTCATTCGCTGTCGGCCGCAGTTGCTGGGCCAGTGCCCTCACGTCGAACCCGGCCGGCAGCGCAAGCGCTCGCTTCACCAGCGGATGCCCCGCCGCAACGATGAAATCGCCGTTCGGATCGATCAGATATGCGGAACCGCCCGGATCGGTCGGTTGCGGCGGCGGCAGGACGCCCGTCACCTCGACCCCGTCGAGATAGCGCGCGAGGTAAGGCAAGTGACTGTTCGCCGAGGCGGCCGGCGGGATGTCGGCGAATGCGGCGATCGCAATTCGCCCTTTACGCCCGACGAACCTCTGCTCGCCGTGCTTGCCGGCCAGCAACCCGGGCAGGCCCGGCGGATTTTCAGCGACGCTGGCCCATTGCAGTTCCATGTCCTCGACATAGCGATTCCGCAGCGCACGCATGATCTCCACCTCGGCGACGAGTTCGGCCCTGCGTCCCGTGAACTCGACGCGGAAACGCTCGAGCGACTCCTGCACGTCGAGCAGCAAGACAAGCGTCATGCACACCAGAATGAACACCGAGATCGCCGCGCCGCTGCCGTACAGCAGAAACTGCTGCTGCCGCCGGACGCGCCCCGGGTCGAACGGCTTGCGAACGGCCGCCGTGGCGTGAGAAACAAGTCTTTTCAGCTTGGCTGGCATGTCGTATCGATCTCGTCGCTCCCGCCCCGGAATACCGCACCGTTCACCGATGCCGGCGCATCCGGCTCCAGGAAATCCTGTTCTTCATTCCGCTTGGCGCCCCGCTGCGCCGCTGGCGGCCGCATCCGCTCCGAAGCCGCGCCGGAGCGGCTGCGGGCCCATGCACGCGCTACGTCGACGATGTATCGCCGGCCGGCGCGCTGTCGAGCTTTTGCTCATCGGCATAGCGGATCAGGTCCGCGTCTCGAACGATCCCGAGCTTCTTCATCGCGCTCGACTTCTGCGAGCTGATGGTCTGCTTGCTGCGATGGAGCTGCGCGGCGATCTCTCCCACCGTGTAGCCCGCGCTGAATAATCGGACCACCTCGATCTCGCGCGTCGTCAGCGCGCGCGTGGCGGACTCGGATTCGGCGTCCTGCAGCAGCTGCTTGATGTGCGGCGACATGTAGTTCGCACCGACGTACGCGGCATGCACGGCGCCGATCAGGTGCGAGATCGCGTCCGACTTGCTGAGGATGCAACTCACGCCCTGCTTGTGGATCGCGCGCAGCACGCTCGGATTGTCGATCATCGTGATCGTCACGATATGCAGCGCCGGATAGCGGCGCTGCAGGAACGACAGCAGCACGAGGCCGTCGCCGTACTTGCCGCCCGGCATGACGTAGTCGAGCACGAGCACGTCGCTCTGCTGCGCGTCAAGCGCCGCGACCAGGTCCGTCGAGTTCGAAACGGTGCCCACGAGCTTGATCGTGCTATTGCCTTGCAGTGACTGCGACATGCCGAGCGCGGACGCCGGATGATCGTCGGCTACCATCACGCGCACAAAGAATTCGTCCATGTTCCTGTTTCCCCGAGGCTTTCAGTCACGCGTCCGGTCCCCGCCACGACGGGGAGCACGCTCGCGCCATCGCGCCGATGGCTGGCCGGATTCGGCGCACCGGACAAAATATGACTCGATTTTAAGATAAATCCCGGTTCGCCCGCGCAATCAGTGCCTGACCGCGCGGCGGACGATGCGTGCCAACGCCTGCGGCGCGCACGACATGTCCGCACGGCCGCACCGCGCAGACTTGCCGACGCGCGCGACGGCTCGAAGCTGTTACGGGATGCCACAACGTCGCCCGGCCGCGCTCCCGCGTATTGCGGCCGGACCGCGACACGACGCGCTATCGATGGCTCGAATCGCCGGGCAGGTCATGTGAGTTGCCATCCACCCTATTTTTCCACTCGATCAGCGCACGTCGCCGCTGAACCGGCGACATCAGCAGAAACTCGTTCATCATCGTCAGGAATTCCCTGCGAGACTTCTCAGAGAGTGCGGCAAAATCGAGCAACAGTGCGAATATTTTCCCTACATGACGCACGATGTTCCCCTCCAGTATTGATTTGAAGTCTGCCGCGCAATGTGCGTCGGCACCCTGCCTTTGTTATCTCGAATACGCGTTGAGGCGTTCGCTGTTTTTGTAGGTTATTTGTCATGCAATGCCGTTTCATGTTGGGTTGAGCCCGATGGGCAAGCGGCCCCGCATCGCGCCTTCTCCGAAGTCGCGGCACGCCGCTGCCACGCCTGCGCAAGCGCGCCGCGCAGATGCCCGAGCGTCACGGGTTTCGTCAATACGCGCCGCACACCGGCTGTCGTGCAGCGGCGCATGCCTTCGGGTGTCAAATGCGACGTCACGACCAGTACGTCGCACGCGGCATCGACGCCGCGTGCCGCCTCGGCCAGCTGATGCGCACGCATGTCGGGCAGACCGTCACCGATCAGCAGCACGTCCCAGTCGCCGCCGGCCAGCGATTCGAGCGCCGCACGCCCCGATCCAACCTTGGCTACCGTGCAGCCGAGCGCGTACAGTTGCTCGCTGAAAATCGAGCCGTTGATGGTTTCGTCGTCGGCGACGAGCACGCGCAATCCGCGACTGCCCTGCGCGGCAGTGCCGCTCGACAGTTCGGCCGTCACGCTCTCGCGAACGGGAGAACCATCGTCCCGCGGGTCTTCGCCTGATACATCACCGATCCCGCTTTTATCGCCCATCGGGCCGCCGAGCGCCAGCGCGGCGCGCAAGCCGCTGAGCGAATAACTCGACACGCGCACCGTGTCGCCCGCGCGATACGGTTCGAGCGGGCCATCGGGTATCGCGAGTATCAGCGGCGCGCAATCGCTCAGCTTGTTCAGATCCGCGTGCGACCATGCGTCGGAATCGCCGAACAGCACGACCGCGCCGCGGCGCGCGATGCCGCCCGGGAAACTCGACGGGCCGTCGTACACGCTGACGTCGAATCCCCATGCATGCAGATGCGGCAACGCAAAATCACGCCACCCGGGATGCGCGGCGATCAGCGTCAGCGTGCGTGCATGGGCCGTGCGCAGCCGGTCGAGCGCGGCGACGTCCATGCCGAGCGGCAGAAGCACCGTGAAACGGCTGCCGACGCCCGGTTCGCTCGCCACTTCGATGCGGCCGCCCATCGCCGTGACGAGCCGGTCGCACAACACGAGCCCGAGCCCCGTGCCGCCGTAACGACGTGTGATCGACGCGTCGACCTGCGAAAACGCGTTGAACAGCTTGCGCCGATGCTCGGCGGCGATGCCGATGCCCGTATCCTCGACCTCGATCGACAGTTCCGGCGCGTCGTGCCCTTCGGCGACGACGGCAACGCGCACGATCACGTGGCCCACGTCGGTAAACTTGAGCGCGTTGTTCAGCAGATTGCGGAGCACTTGCGCGAACCGCGTCGGATCGCCGCGCATCTGTTGCGTACTGCTTGCATGGATCTCGCAGAACAACTGCAACTCCTTCGCCTTCGCGATCGTCGCGAACGCGTTCAGCTCGCGTTCGACCGTCGCGATCACGTCGAACTCGATCGATTCGACCGACATCGCCCCGGCCTCGATCTTCGAGAAATCGAGAATATCGCTGACGAGCGCGAGCAAGCTCATCGCCGACGTGCGCAACGTGTGCACGCGGCCGTGCTGGATCGCGTCGAGCGCCGAACGCTCCAGCAGTTCGAGGTTGCCGAGAATCACGTTCAGCGGCGTGCGGATCTCATGGCTCATCGCCGCGAGGAACGACGATTTCGCGGCGTTGGCCGAATCGGCCGCGCGGACGGCTTCTTCGAGCTGCTGCACGAGTTGCCGCTTCACGGTCATGTCGGCGACCGCGGCAATCAATACGTCCGTGCCCTGGTAGCGTGCGCCGCATGCGAGGAATTCGAGGTGCAGCCGCGCGGCTTGCTCGCCGCCCAGCACGAGGTCGTCGTGCAGCACGCCGCCGACGTCGCCGCGCGCCTGCCATGCGTCGGCCACCTGGCTCGACAGCGCGTGATAGTCGCCGCCGATCCGCCCGACCATGTCGTTCAGCGCGGGGCTCACGAGCATGAAACGCCCGTCGTCGCGCGCGATCAGCCCGAGTCCGATCGGCGCCATCTCGATCACGCTGCGGCACAGCGCTTCGCTGTCGAACACGCGCTGCGAGTGCGCATAGAGCGGCACGAACTCCCGGCGATGAAAGCGCAGCAGCAGCCCCCACATGACCATGAGCGCGAGCAGCGTCGCGGCGCCGAGCGTACCGGCCGAACGCGCGACGCCGGCCGCGATGTCGGTCCACGACAGCGCATACGCAAGGGTCCAGCCCGTCGATTCGAGCTTGCCGTGAAACAACAGGAAACCGTCGCGGAACACGGGCGCGCCCGTCGACGCCGCGCCGCCTCGCCACGGGTTCAGGTTCAACAGGCTTTCCACGCGGCCTGCATCGCCTGCCGAAGGATCCATCGTGATGAGCCGCCCATCGGCCGTCGTGATGTAGAACGCGCCTTCGGGACGATAGTCGGCCAGCCACGACAGAAGGTAATCGGTCGGGTATTCGGTGACGAGCACCGCGAACGGCTTGCCGTTGTCGCGCGCCTCGGCCGCGAGCCGGATGCGCGGCTGCCCCGATATGGGGTCGGTGAACGGCGCCAGCCAGTGCACGTGCGGACGCGCATCGACGATGCCCGGATACTCGCGCCCGAAATCGACGCGCAGCGCCTCCAGCACGCGCGCGCGGCTGTCAAGCGAAACCAGCGCGGGATCATCGCGGCTCCGTTTGGAAATCAGCCCGAACACGCCCGTACGCGTGCTGTAATGGTAGCCTTCCAGCTTGCGCCCGCGATTGATCGAGCTCGCCGCGCAGATGCGCGACAGCAGCACCGACAACGACAGATAGCGCGCCACCTCGGCCCGGTCGCCGGTTTGCCCGGGCACGCCGACCACCAGCGACGGATATGGCCGGGTCGCGACGCGCTGGTCGTTGCGGAAAAAATCGTCGACGACCGCCGCCGACGCATCGCTCGCCTCCTGCCAGATCAACTGCGCGTTCGCGACGCCGTTGCGGAACGAGGTTTCGCTCACCTGGATTTCGTTGAGCGTCTGCTCCACGCCGTTCAGGTAGTTGCGCCGTGCCCCCTCGACATAGCCCGAGACGATCGACACCATCCCGAGACCGCAGGCGATCAGGACAAGGACGGTGACGACGATTCCGCCGCCGAACACAGAAATACTCTGGTAACGGCGAAGGGATTGAAGCGGGCTCTGCGACATGGCATGCGGCGACGATCGCGAACGCGGCTGGAACGATGCCGTTCCTGCGCCCGTGATCGTCTCGGAAAACACCTGTAAAAAAGGGATTTCCGATCATGCCAAAGGCACGCACGAGTGTCCTCATCGCGTGAACCATTTCGTACAGATCAAATTAGATGGCGAAGAATTTTCGGACTTGACTGAAACCCGACGCGGGCAAATAGCCGTCGCTCGTTTCGCATCGTGTTGTCGGCGCGTTCAACGGGCTAGCCGCTCAGGCAACGCATTTTGTTAAATTCTTTTAAATGCGCTTCCGGTCGCGCGACCAAAAGAAAGGGTTCTTCACGCCGATCCGTGAAGAACCCTTGCAAAGTACCGTTCCGGCGAACACCGAACCGGCCAACCCGTCCGGCACGCATGCCGGACGAGCGTCGGATCGAAGTCGCGACAGCGCGACATGCTCGGGAAACGAGTGCCGCTGCAGCGCGCGCCTCCCGGAACGGCGCCGATCAGTCCTGGATTTCGCGGAAATCGAGGCCCGCGAGCGGCACCGCCGCGGCGCTTCCGGTCATGCTGTTGCCGCTCATCCAGCCGAAATTCGGGCCGGCCAACCCGCCGTGGAACTGGTCGTAGCCGGCCGTGCAGGCAATACGATGGTGGTCTCCCCGCGGCTGCCCCGTTGCTTTCGGATGCGGGTCAATAGCCGTACCAGTACGTCTGCTTCCAGACGCCGCAATACGGATAGCCCGAATTCCCGTAGCCGTAATAGACGTCACGCCGTTGCGTGCGCTACTTGTAGTCTTCGTTGTTATCGCGCACCCGGTCGGGCGCGCGGCGCAGTGGATATCCACCGCGCCGGCGCTCGGCCCAAGGCTCTCTCAGGTTCCCTGCTTTACTCGTTTGTCACGTTTTGCCGCGCCCTCCAAACATGACGCAAAAAACAATAGTGACGCGGTGAGCAATAATAGCGGAGAAAAATGGCATGTCAAGCCGATTCTTATTTTGAAGTTTGCACGGCGCGTCAGCTTTGCTATGCTTCGACGCGCACACCACCGGAGACCTCACCGAGATGCCCAACAACGAGCAGGCCAACGCCGACCTCATCACCGCCACCAAGGTGCGCGACCTCCTGACCCGGAACGGCATTCCGCCGCGCAGCCACAACACGACGATCGCGAACGTGCTCGGCCTGAGCTTTTCCGTCGTCACCCGCAAGATGAAAGGCCTGATCCCGTGGAACCTGTCGCAGCTGCGGGACATCGCGACGCATTTCGGCGTGCCGCCCGCGATCCTGCTCGACGACCAGGGCGCGCACGCGGGCGCGGGCGCGGCCCCCGAGATGCTCGACGCGACGCTCGTCATCGAATCGAGGCGCCTGCGCTGCCGGGCCGCGATCTCGACGAAGGCCAGCAGCCACGCCGAAACGGATTTCGTCGCGATCCAGTCGCAAGGCGAATGGATCGTCATGGAACGCCACCACGCGCATGAAGGCCGCACCTATCCCGTCGACGTGATCGAGCTGCGCTCCGCCCGGCAGCATGCATACGCGGCGCGCATCGCCGTGGTCGACGATTCGGCGGACGTGGCCGAGACGGTATGCGAGTATTTCGTCGAGAAAGGCGTGAACGCGATCCCGTACTACGACGGCGACTCGTTCAGGAAGGCGCTGGAGCTCGAGGATTTCGACGGCTACATCCTCGACTGGATGCTCGGCGACCAGACGGCCGCCGATCTCGTGCGCAGCATCCGTTCGAGCGAAAATGGCGATGCGCCGATCTTCCTGCTGACGGGCAAGATCTCCACCGGCGAGGCAAGCGAGGACGAGATCGCGCGCGTGATGTCTCAGTTCAACGCGCGCTGCGAGGAGAAGCCGGTCCGCCTGCCGATCCTGTTCGCCGAGGTGGCGCGCGAGCTGAAGATCGCCCAGCCGTTCAACGCGCCCGCGGGCTGAACCCGGTTGGGCCCACGGCACATCGACAACACGCAAGAGGAAACCATGCGAAATCCGAGAATCTGGTTGCACGGCCTGCTGCTGGCCTGCCTGCTGGGCGCCGCCGCCGCGTCCTGGGCCGCGCCGTTCAAGTTCACCGTCGACGGCAACATCGCGAAATCGAATCAGCCCGGCAAAGCCGTGTACGTGTTCTCCGAACAGGCGCTGATGGCGCTGCCGCAGCACACGATCACGACGTCGACGAGCTGGACGCCGGTGGCGACCTTCAGCGGCCCGCGCCTCGCCGACGTGCTGAAGCTCGTCGGCGCGAAAGGCACGCAGATCGAGCTTCACTGCATCGACGAATACACGTTCACGATCCCCTTGTCGGACGCCGACAAGTACGGCGTGATCCTCGCCCGCAAGATGAACGGCAAGGTGCTCGACAACGCGAGCTACGGCCCGCTGTGGGTCATGTATCCGCGCGACCAGTTCGCGGACGAGCTGAAGACGCCGCTCGGCGAAGCGAAGTTCGCGTGGCAGGTCGTCGGCCTCACCGTGAAATGACGGCCAGGCGATGGAAAAAGCGCAAGATCATCGTCGCCCTCGGCTCGCTGTGGATCCTGGGCTTCGCCGCGTGGGCGTTCCTGCTGCATGACCTGCTCGCGACGTCGGTCAACGAAGGCGTGCTCGAAGGCCCGCGCGAAGGAGTGTTCTGGACGGCCGCGCAGTATCGCAACGCGTACAGCCGGTTCGACCGGCAACTGATCCTCTACGCGACGCGCCAGGACGACGACTTCGATCGCGTCGAGACGCAGCTCGACGCGCTGTCGGCGTCGTTCGGCTTCCTGCGGCGGCCGTCCGAAGTGTCCGAATACTGGCTGCGCATCCCGAAGGCGCGCGACGACATCGCGACGCTCGGCGCATTCATGGCCCGGCTGCAGCGCGAAGTGCCGGCGCTGCGCGAGGCACGCGGCGATGCGCGGCGCATGGCGGCCGACGTCGACGCGTACTGGCCCAAAGTGAACGCCCTCGCCAACTACTTCCGCGCGCTGGAGATGGCGCAGCGGGACTTCACGTTCCACCAGCTGAAGGAAAAGCAGCAGGCGATCCTGATCCTCGGCAGCATCCTCGGCGTCATCCTCGGCGCGCTGTTCCTGCTGCTGTTCTACACGGTGCGCACGCGCGACGACCTGCTCGAGCGGCAGCACGCGGCGCTCGTCGCGGAGAAGCAGGCATCGGACCGCGCGTTCGAGATGGTCGACGCGAAGAACGCGTTCCTCGGGATGGTCAGCCACGAGCTGCGCACGCCGCTGCAGGCGATCAGCGGGTCGATCGAGATCCTGCTCGCGCGGCCGCAGTCGGACGCGAACCTGAAGACGATCAGGCGGCTGCAGAACTCCGCATCGTCGCTCGAAGCGCTGGTGAGGGAGCTCACCGACTACATCAAGCTGCGCTCCACCCGGCGCCGCGCCGAGCCGGCAATCGTCGGCATCGCGCCGCTGCTGGCCGACACGATGGAGCCGTTTCGCGAGCGGATCTCGGCCAAGCGCATCCACGCGTCGCAGCGCGTCGAGCCGCCCGGTCTGGCCGTGTGCTCGGATCGCCAGCTGCTGCAGCAGGTGCTGTCCAACCTGATCGAGAACTCGGTCAAGTACACGAACGGCGGCACGATCGACGTGAGCGCGACGCTGCTCGACGCGCCCGCCGGCCCGAAGCTGAGGATCGCCGTGCGCGACACCGGCGCCGGCATCGCGAAGCCGCATCTGTCGAAGATCTTCGAGCCGTTCTACCGCGCGAACGACGCGCAGGGCCTGCATGTGGACGGCATCGGCATGGGCCTCGCCGTCGTGCGGCAGATCGTGACGACGCTGCGCGGGCACATCGACGTGCACAGCGCCGTCGGCGAAGGCAGCGAATTCGTCGTGACGCTGCCGGTCGAGGTGCCCGACAGCGGCGAACCGGCGGGCGACACGCCAGCATCGCCGCACGCGGCGCCGCATCGCGACCGGCGCGCGCTCGTCGTCGACGACAACGACAACGCGCGCGAAACGCTCGGCTCGATGCTGGCGGCGCTGGGCATCCACGCCGACCTGTGCGGCACCGGCAGCGAAGGCGTCGCGCGTTTCGCCGAGTACCGGTACGACATCGTGCTGCTGGATCTCGAGCTGCCCGACCTGAACGGTGTCGAGGTCGCGAAGCGGATTCGCGCGGCGATGCCGGCGGACGGCACGCGGCGCGCGGCGATCCTGGGCGTCAGCGCGTACGAATCGGCCGCGCTGGAGGCGCACAAGACCGTCTTCGACGCGTTCCTGCCGAAGCCCGTGCATCTGGGCGAGCTCGGCGCGCTGGTGGAGAAGTTGATCGCCGAATGACATCACAAGAAGCGGAGCGTCAGCCGGCGGCGGACGGATCAGCATGAAGCCTGATCCCGTCACCCGAAGGCCCCTACCATGAATGCTCCGCATCGCATCTGCGAACCGAACATCCTCTACTTCGGCACGCCCGTCGTGCTGATCGGCACACGCAACGACGACGGCACGGCCAATCTCGCGCCGATGTCGTCCGCGTTCTGGCTCGGCTGGCGCGGCGTGCTCGGCCTCGCGGCCAGCTCCCGAACCACGCAGAACCTGATACGCACCGGCGAATGCGTGCTGAACCTGCCGTCGGCCGCGCAGGCGGATGCGGTGGACCGCATCGCGCGCACGACGGGTTCCAGCCCGGTGCCGGCGTCCAAAACGGCGCGCGGCTATGTGTACGAGCCCGACAAGTTCGGCCGGGCCGGGCTCACCGAAACCGCGTCCGACACGGTGTCGGCGCCGCGCGCGCTCGAATGCCCGGTGCACCTGGAGGCCGTCGTGGCGGCCCGGCACGGGCTCGCCGAGGATTCTGCCGAAGGGCGCGGGCGCATCTGCGTGTTCGAGGTGCGGATCCAGCGCGTGCATGTCCATCCGGACCTGCTGATGGACGGCGATCCGGACCGGATCGATCCCGACAAGTGGTCGCCGCTGATCATGAGCTTTCAGAAGTTCTACGACCTCGCGCCGCGGCAGGTTCACGCGTCGCGACTCGCGGAGATTCCCGAACGCCTGTATCGCAGCCCGGACGTCGACCGCGCGCGAGCGGCCGCCGACTCGCCGCACCCGATCGGATAAGATACGGCCCGCGATGCCCTTTACCGAACCGACGGAGCGTTTCCAGTGATTCAACCGACCAGCGTATTCAAGGACAACCTCGCGCAACTGCCGTCCATCGACGGCATCGAGCGCATCGACCTCGTCAGCGGAAACGGCGACGTGGTTGCGAACATCGAGAACAAGCCGGGCAAGCAGGGCTCGCTCGCGGTGTATCACTATCTGCGGCAGACGTTCGGCACGCTGGACGCGAAGGCGGCCGAGCACGGCCTTGCCGTGTTCGCCGAACATACGGCCGATGCGCGCAACCGTCCGGGCGCGCATCCGAACGTCGACCACCTGCTCGCGATCACGGCCGGCGGCGAACCGCTGCGCATCGAGGTCATTCCGCGGGCCTGAGGAGCGCACGGACATTGCTCCGTGCCACCCGGCGCGCCCGAAACGGCGCGCGCCGACATGGCGCCGGCATCAATGATGTCGAACGGCCAGCGCCGATCGCACTCGCCGGGGCCGTCATTCCGGCAGCGCAGCCCCCAGCGACGCCGCAAACGCCGTGACTTCGTCACGGCTCGACAGGCACAAGCAATCGCGCCGAAAGTCGTTGAAGATCCGCTCATGCGCGGCGTACGAACTCGAGCCGTCACGGCTTCGATACGTCGCGGCCCATTGCAGCAGCGCGGCCAGCGACGCTTCGCTGCCGCCGCGCCGAATCCCGCGCTCCCGGATGGCGGCGACGCAGTCGGCCGGATCGACGCGCAGCCACACGAGCGCCGTCGCATCCGCGAGTATCCCTTCGACCAGCCAGCCGTAGATGCCTTCGATCACCCAGCGCTCGTGCTCGGCCGCACGCTTGACCGCGCGCATCGCGTCGTCGCGGTCGCGCGGCACGTCGTAACCGCCGGGCAGCCAGTGAATCTGGTCGAGATCCACGAGCGTCGCCGCGTGCGACCGGGCGATGCGTTGCGCCAGCCAGCTCTTTCCCGAGCCGGAATTGCCGATGACGATCGTTCTGGTCAGATCCATGGGGCGCGCGGGCGGGTTGGGCAGGAGAGCGTCAGTCTAACCGGACGGACGGGCCTAACAGCCGAACCCGCCGATTCCGCCGATTCCGCGCGTCGAAGCGGAACGGCGTCTACAGCTCACAGATCCAGCACCAACCGTTCGCCGCGGCAGCGCGACACGCACGGCATCATGCAGTCGTTGCGGGCCTTGTCCGCCGCGCTCAGGAACGCGTCCCGATGATCGGGCGTGCCGTCGAGCACGGTCGTCCGGCATGCGCCGCACACGCCCGCCTCGCATGACGTGGCGACCTCGATGCCATGGTCGTACAGCACATCGGTGATCGACTGCTCCGGCGGCACGCGCAGCGTGCGCCGCGAGCGCGCGAGTTCGATCTCGAACCCGCCGTCCTCATCCGCGGCAGTACCCGCGGCCGGCGCGGAAAAATGCTCGTGATGCAGCCGCGCATCGCCGAGCGCCGGGCGCGCGATCGCGTCGACGGCCGCCATGAACGGCGCCGGCCCGCAGAAATACAGATGCGCGCACGGGTCCATCGCGCCGACGATCGCCGCGATCGCGTCGCCGGTCGCGTCGGGCGTCAGCCCCGTGTGCACCGTCGCGACGCTCGCGAGTTGCGACGCGAGCGTCGCCCCGTACGCGGCCGCGTCGGCCGAACGCACGAAGTAGTGGAACGCGAGCGGCCGCCCCGCGCGCAACAGGCTATGCGCCATCGCGAGCAACGGCGTCACGCCGATCCCGGCGGCGAGCAGCACGGCCGGGCTGTCGTCCGGCGCGAGCGGGAAGTAATTCAGCGGCGCGCCGATCCGCAGCACGTCGCCGACCCGGATCGCGTCGTGCACGTGCGCGGAGCCGCCGCGCGACGCCGGCTCGCGCTTGATCGCAATCTCGTACACGCCGCGCTCGAACGGGTCGTTGCACAGCGAGTACTTGCGCGTGAGCCCGTCGCGCAGATGCAGGTCGATATGCGCGCCTGCGTCGAACGCGGGCAGCGCGAAATCCGGCGCGTCGCTGACGAGCCGCAGCGAAATCACGTCGCATGCGACGCGCTCGCGCGCGATCACGCGCGCGGCAATCAGGTCGTTTTCGGTCATTGGATTCCCCGTTCAGGAACACTCACAGCAGCCCGATCAGCCGCCACCACAACGCATTGACCGGGATCACGAACACCACGCCCAGCAGCGCCGTCGCGATGCAGTACCGCAGCACCGCGCCCCGGTCGAGCTGCGCGAGCGCGTTGCCGAACACGATCGGCGGCGACTGGTACGGCAGGACCGTGGTCGCATAGCCCATCACCTGCGCGAGCAGGCCGGCCTTCAGGTGCAGCCCCTGCGCGAGCAGGCGCGACACGATCGGCACGTACAGCGCAGGTTCCGCGTTCGACGTGACCGCGAAGCAGACGACGATCGACAGCGCGGTCAGCGCGAAGTACGCGAGCATCGGGCTGTCGCGCAGCGCATCGAGCGCGAGCGCGTCCGGCACGCGCACGCCGAGATGGTTGACGAGCGCGGTCAGCCCGATGATCGCCGCGATGAACCACAGCAGGTCCATCTTCAGCGTCGCGGTGAAGCGTTCGAGCTGCGCGGGCGGCGACGTGGCGAAATAGACGAGCGTGAAGCCGAGCCCGACCCAGCCGGGCGCGACGTGATGCACGGCATCGGTGAACCACAGCGCGAGCGTGATCGCGAGCAGCACGATCGCGTGCCATTCGCGGCGGCCGAGCGCGACGCGCGCCGCCGGTATCTCGACTTCGCCGACCGTATCCGCGAACAGCCAGTAGGACGCGAGCACCAGCACCGCGCCGCGCACGATCACGCCGGCCGGAAAGAACAGCAGCAGATACTCGGAGAAGCGCAGATGCAGCCCGTGCGACTGCTCGAGAATCCCCGCCATGATCACGTTCGGCAGGTTCGCTGGCAGCACCGCGGCGGCCAGCTCGTACGAGCCGACGATCACGAGCAGCAGGATGCCGCGCCGCCCGTTCGCATGCGCGCCGAGCTTCACGACGTCGCAGTAGCCGATCGCGATCGGAATCAGGATCGCGATCCGCCCGAACGTCGACGGCATCACGAGCGACAGCAGGAAGCTCAGGATCGCGAACGCGAGCAGCGCCTTCAGGTACGAGCCGCCGATCCGGCGCGCGAGCGCGATGCCGATCCGCTCGCTCAGGCCGCTCTCCTTCAGCGCGAAGCCGATCGCCGCGCCGCTGAACACGAGCCAGAACGCGCTCGACCCGAAGCCCGAGAAGATCTCGGCGGTGGGCACCGACGTGCAGGTCGCCGCGAGGAAGAAGAACAGCAGCGACACCCAGAGGCTCGCGACCGCGCCGGTCGCCCACAGCACGATGCAGGTGAACACGATCGCGATGATCCGCGCGTCGCCGGCCGCCAGCGTGCCGCGCGCGCCGAGCGCGGCGACGGTCGCGAGCCCCGCCGCGAGCAGCGCGGCCGTGACGCGCCCGCCCGTCAGCATGCCGGCCCCGCGGCCCGGCCCGCCGATCGCAGCGCCGCTCAAGCGCGCATCACCGGCGAGTTCGCCGGGATCTCGTATTCGACGTGCGACTCGTCGAAGATGTCGCCGAATTCGCGCTGCTGGCGGAACGTCGGGTCCGGCGCGCAGCTCATCGGCAGATAGCCGCCCATCCATTCGCGCAGGTCGGTCACGTCCGGCGCGCCGCCGTACGCGTTCGCGACCGGCCGCTCGCCGCGCGCGACCGCGTCGATCTGCTCCTGCAGCATCTGGCGGAACATCACGATCCCGCGATCGGACGCGCCGAGGTTCTCGCGCGAACGGTCGAAGATCGGGCCCTGCGTCTCCACCGCCATCGCATCCTGGCTCATGAACGTGTTCATCAGGTAGCGGCCCGATGCGTCGGTGCGCGCCGGCTGGCGGATGATCTTCGGCGCCGCGTCGGGTTGCGGCTGCGCGCCGTCCGCGTTCGGCGTGAACGACACCCAGACGATCCGCGTCGTCGTATCGTCGACCGGCACACGCCAGTGCATCTCGGTCATGATCCGGAGCATGTTCGGGAACACCATCAGGTTGCCCCAGCCGCGGCCCTCGCCTTCGTACTCCCAGCTCTTCACGATGCCCCAGTCGAAGCGCTGGAAGCCGAACCGCTTGAACGGCTTGCCGAACCCGGACGCGTCGCGCATGCCGAGGTGCTCGAAGTATTTCGAGTGCGTGTAGAACGTGTGCGTGACGTCGACCGCGTTTTCCTGCACCTGGAACCAGTTGCACGCGAGATCGTCCTGCACCTCGAAATGGCGCACGCCGTCGTTGCGCACGAGGATGTCCCAGTTCGGAAACGCGGGCTTGTGTTCCGCCGGCCCCATGTACGCGAAGATCAGCCCGCCGCATTCGTGCGTCGCATAGCTGTCGATCAGCTTCTTGCAGACGCGGCTCGCCTTCGCCGATTCGAACGGCCGCTCCACGCATTCGCCGGCCGCGTTGTACAGCCAGCCGTGATACGCGCAGCGGATCGTCTCCTCCTCGACGAAGCCGTACAGCAGCGACGCGCCGCGATGCGGGCAACGCTCCTGCACGAGCAGCACGCCGCCGTTGCCGGTGCGCGCGAGCACCAGATCCTCGCCGAGAATCCGCACGCGCTTCGTCTGGCCGGCTTCAGCCAGCTCCGACGAATAACCGACCGGATGCCAGTAGCGACGCAGCAAGTCGCCGCACGGCGTGCCCGGCCCCACGCGGGTCAGCACTTCGTTGGTGGCGTGGTCAAGCATGAATACACCTCTCTCTCAGGTTGTAGCGGGCTGTATCGCCCCGGAGACGTCTGCGTACCGGCCAACCTTCAGGCCGCGATGCGCTCGTCAATAAATCTATTTTTTTAGACTAAATAAAGTGAAGGAAAAATGCAAGGCGGGAAAATCCACAATTTTCAGGCCGTCATCGGCTCCTCACTCACGAAAATCGGTCGATGTGTATAATTAAAAAGACGGACGGTGCGAACGATCGCCGGGATCGGCGCGCCGCGCGTCGGCCAACCAGGAGGACAAGATGGCGATCATTGGCGTGATGGGCTCGGGCAAGAACGAATGGCCGGAGTTGGCGGCGCCGCTCGGTGCGTGGATCGCCGCGCAAGGATTCGACCTGCTGACGGGCGCCGGCCGCGGCGTGATGCTGTCGGCCGCGCGCGCGTTCGCGACGACGCCGGGGCGCCGCGGCCGCTCGATCGGCATCGTGCCGAGCGAACCGCACCCGCTGTTCGGCTTCGTGCCGATCGCCGGCTATCCGAATCCGTTCATCGACCTGCCCATCGTCACGCCGCTGCCGCGCAAGGAAGCCGACGCGCCGGACGACGCATTGAGCCGCAACTACGTGAACGTGCTGACGAGCGACGTGGTCGTCGCGCTGCCGGGAAGCAAGGGCACGCTCGACGAGATCCGCCTCGCGACGCGCTTCGCGAAACCGCTGATCTGCGTGGGGCCTGCGGGCGCGTTCGACGGCGTTGCGGCCGGTACGCGCATCGTGTCGGCGCTCGACGACGTCTACGCGTTCGTGCTCGCGCAGGTGCGGCGTGCGGACGGCGGCACAGGCGCGGACGTCCCGCCTGCGTGAGCGGCAGCGCATCGTCCACAGTCGCCTCGCCTCCTGCAGCACCGCTCAGAGCCGCGCAATCGTATCGGCGAGCACCCGCACGCCCAGCATGAAATCGTCGATCGACATCGCCTCGTGCGGGTTGTGCGACCCGTGCTCGTTGCGCACGAACAGCATCCCGCTCGGCACGCCCGCGTTCGCGAACAGCGCCGCGTCGTGGCCCGCGCCGCTCGGCAGCGTCGCGAACGGCACGTCGAGCCGCGCGCACGCGTCGGCGAGCGCGGCGCGCAGGGCGGCATCCATCCGCGCCGGCGCGCTCGACAGCCGCCGGTCGAAATCGAACCGCACGCCGCGCTCGCGCGCAATCGAATTGCATTCGGCGAGCAGCAGCTCATGGAAGACGTCGAGCGTCTCCGTGCTCTCGCTGCGCGCCTCGAAGCTGAAATGCACCTGGCCGGGAATCCGCGAGATCGAATGCTCGTCCTGGTCGGTCGACACGATGCCGGTCGTCACGACGAGATCGATGTTGCGTTCGAGCAGCCGGCGCCAGTGCTCGTCGAGCCGCGTGATCAGCTCGGCGACCGCGAAGATCGCGTCGTGCCGCAGGCTGCGCGGCACCGCGCCGGAATGGCCGGCCTCGCCGATGCAGCTGATGGAGTTGTGCCGCACGTTGCCGCGAATGCCGGACACGACCGCGACCGGCAGCCCGCGCGCGACCATCACGGGCCCCTGTTCGATGTGCAGCTCCAGATACGCATGGGCGCGCCGCACGTCGAACAGCGGCTTGCCCGCGCGCACCGCGTCGACGTCGACGCCCGCCGCCGCCATGCAGTCGGCGAGCGACCGGCCGGTGCTGCGATGCTTCATCGCGAGATCGTCCGGCTTCAGCCGGCCGAACAGCGCGCTCGATCCCATGTAGGCCTTGCCGAACCACGCGCTCTCTTCGCCGCGCAGCGCGATCACGTTCAGCGGGCGCGGCGACGCGCGTCCGGTGCGCCGTTGCGCGACGAGGCACAGCAGCCCCGCGACGATGCCCGCGAGTCCGTCGTAGTTGCCGCCGTGCGGCACCGAGTCGAGATGCGAGCCGACCCAGATCGCGCTCGCCTGCTGATCCGCATCGGGCAGGCTGAAGACCAGGTTGGCCGCGCGGTCGGTGCGCACCGCGAGGCCCTCGCGTTCCGCGTGCTCCGCGAGCCGCTGCGCGGCCGCCGTTTCGCTCGCGCCGTAGCTCTCGCGCGTGACGCCCGCGCCGTCGGCCGACAGTGCGCGGATCTCGTCGAACCACTGCCCGGCCAGCGCCGTCAGTTCGGCAAGCGGCTGCGCCGCCGCGTCGTGCGTCGCGAGCCCGAGCGCGTCGCCGTCCGCCGGCGCGCCCGGCCAGTCAGCATGCGCGTTCATCGCGCCTCCGCCGGCGTGCCGCCCGCGCGTGCCGGCGCCTCGCAAAAGCGCCGCCACCGCTCGCCGAGATCGGCGTCGAGCCTGACCTGCCCGGTCAGCGACGCGATCGCGCCGATGCCCTCGTCCGCGCAAAACCGCTCGAGCCCGTCGATGATCGTGCGCATCACGCCCGGATCGCGGAACGACGCGGTGCCCACCTGCACCGCGCTCGCGCCGGCGAGCAGAAACTCGATGGCGTCGGCGGCGCTCCGGATGCCGCCGCAGCCGATCACCGGGATCGACACGGCGCGGTAGCACTGGTGGACGAGCCGCAGCGCGATCGGCTTGATCGACGGCCCGGACAGGCCGCCCATCACGTTGCCGAGCGACGGCCGGCGCGTGCGCACGTCGATCGACATGCCGAGCACCGTGTTGCCCATCACGACCGCATCGGCGCCGGCGTCTTCGGCCGCTTTCGCGACCGTCGCGATGTTGCCCGCGTTCGGCGTCAGCTTCACCCACAGCGGATGCCCGGTGCGCCTGCGGATCGCAGCGACGACCTGCCGGGTCGTGCCCGCGTCCATCCCGAACGCCATGCCGTCGGCCTCGAGATTCGGGCACGAGATGTTCGCCTCGATCGCCGCGACGTCCGGCCGCGACAGCGCCTCGCACGCGCTCGCGAATGCATCCGCCGTATCGGCGGACACCGACGCGACGACCGGCGTGCCGTGGCCGGTGTACGCGGGCAGCACGTGCTCGACGTAGTCGTCGATGCCGCGGCTCGGAATGCCGATCGAGTTCAGCATGCCGTCACCCGCGTCGGCGACGCGCGGCGTCGGGTTGCCCGGACGGCTGACGGGCGACACGCTCTTGATCACGAGCGCGCCGAGCCCGCCCAGGTCGAGCGCATCGCGATACTCGATCGCGAAACAGCCGGACGCCGGCATCACGGGATTGCGCAGGCGCAGTTCGCCCACGCGTACGGTCAGGTCAGCCAAATTCCACCTCCGCCACCACGTCGCGAATCGCGAACACCGGGCCTTCGCGGCACACACGCCGGAACGCGCGGGTTTCGCCGTCGTCGAACATCCGCACGCACGACAGGCACACGCCCATCCCGCACGCCATCCGCTGCTCGAGCGCGACCTCGCCGCGCATCGACGGATGGTCGGCGAGCACGCGCTGCAGCAGCGCGAGCAGCCGCTGCGAGCCGCACGTATAGACCGCGTCCGGCCGATCGCGCGCGATCGCGTCGCGCAGCAGCGCGCCGACGTTCGCGACCGCCGACGTGCCGTCGCTGTCGAACACCGCATGCACGTCGGCCGGCGCGCCGCGCAGGAATTCCGCAGTCATCAGGTCGTCCGGCGTGCGCGCCGACATCACGACCGTCAGCGCGATGCCCGAGCGTGCGGCACGCTGCACGAGCGGCGCCATCGTCGCGAGCCCGACGCCGCGCGCGACGAGCAGCAGCCGCCGCGCGCCGGGGTCGAGCGTGAACGGGCGGCCGAGCGGCCCGACGATCGGCAGCCGGTCGCCCGCGCCGAGCCGCGCGAGCGCGCGCGTGCCTTCGCCGGTCACGTTGTACAGGAACTCGATTTCGCCGGCGCCGGGGCCGACGCCGTACACGCTCATCGGGCGCGGCAGGAAGGGCCGGTGCCGATCGGTGACGGGGCAGACCAGCTGATAGAACTGGCCGGCCTGCGTGACGCTCGCGAGCGGCGCGTCGGCGCGCACGCGCAGATAGCGATAGCGCCGGTTCACCGCATGATGCGCGACCACGTCGCACGCGTGCGTGGCGACGCTGGCCGCCCACGGCTGCGCGCAAGTGCGCGCCGCATCGATCACGTCCATGGTTTTCTCCTCGTTGCGATTGGCCGGACGGCGGGCGCGTCAGTCGAGCGCGCGGTCCTTCAGCTCCGGAATCAGCGTGACCGTGACGATCATGTCCAGCACGTACAGCGCGGCCAGCATCGCGATCGCGATCTGAAACGAGTAGCGCGCGGCGAGCGCGCCGACGACGAGCGGCCCGAGGCCGCCGATCGCGCGGCCGACGTTCCACAGCACGTTCTGCGCGGTCGCACGGACGGCCGTCGGGTACGCCTCGGACATCAGCGTGCCGTAGCCGCCGACCATGCCGTTCACGAACATGCCCATCAGCGCGCCGGCCCACAGCATCGTGGCCGGGTCCGTCAGCCGCGAATACGCGAACACCATCGCCACCGAGCCGACCTGGTACAGCAGGAACGTCGGTTTGCGGCCGATCCGGTCGGCCAGGTGTCCGAACACCCAGACGCCGGCCATCATCCCGAGCACGGTCGCCGCGGTCCACAGCCCGGATTTCGTCAGCGAGAAGCCGAGCTGCTTCGACAGGAACGTCGGCATCCAGATCATGATCCCGTAGTAGCCGAAGTTCTGCACCGCGCACAGCACGACGATGCCGATGCTCGTGCGGGCCGTGCGCGCATCGGCGAACAGCAGCCGGAAACGCGCGCCCGTGCGCGCCGGCTGCTTGCTGCGGACGAACACTTCCGGCTCGTGCAGCTTGTTGCGCAGCACCCAGGCGACGATCGCGGGCAGCACGCCGATCGCGAACATGCCGCGCCAGCCGACCGTCTGCAGCAGCAGCGGCGTCAGCAGCGACGCCGCGAGCACGCCGCTCTGCCAGCCGAGCGCCACGTACGACGACACGCGAGCCCGCTTGCTGGCCGGCCACGCTTCGGCCGCGAGCGCCATGCCGATGCCGAATTCGCCGCCGAGGCCGATGCCGGCGATGGTCCGGTACGCGAGCAGATCCCAGAAGCCCTGCGCGAACGCGCACAGCCCGGTGAACACCGCGAACAGCAGGATCGTCCACGTCAGCACGCGCACGCGGCCGTAGCGGTCGCTGAGCGCGCCGAAGATCACGCCGCCCGCGACCGCGCCGACCAGCGTCCACGTGACGAGCGCTCCCGCCTGCTGCGCGCCGAGCTGCAGCGACGCCGAAATCGCCGGCAGCATGAAGCCGAGGATCAGCAGGTCGAAGCCGTCCATCGCATAGCCGATGGCCGAGCCGGCCAGCACTTTCCATGCGTAGCGCGACACCCGCTCGGGCGGTGCGCCGGCGGGCGCGGCCGCGGTGGATCGAAGGTTCGCTTCCATGATTGTCCGTATCGTGAGGAGAGGAGATCGATGCCGGCGCTCCGCATCGCGGCCGCTCGTCGTTTTTTTTAGACAAACGACGCGAGCGGATCGGCGCCGGCGCCGCGCGTCAGACGACCAGTTCCTTCGACACCTGCGCGGCGAAGCCGTTGAGCGCCGAGAGCAACGCGTCGTCCGAGTGCTGGCTCGCGTCGCTCAGGCGTCGCGCGTGCTCGCGCAGCTCGGCGAGGAACGCCTGCACCGTCTCCGTGCAGACCGCCACGCCCTCCTGCCGCTCGGCGAACGTCGCGGCCGCCTGCGCGAGCAGCACCAGCGCCGCCGATTCGCGCCCGTGCGGCGCCGCCGCGTCCCGGCAGCGCGTGGCGAACCGGTGAATGTCGGAAAAGCCGACGATGTCCTGTGCCAGCCACTGCGTGGCGTCCAAAAGATTCATGCTCGCCTCCTCGTCTAAATATTTAGACTACCTGCATCAAAAATGGAATGCAAGCGTCCGATGTATCGGGGTAAACCGGGAAACTGCGCGGGAAACCGCGCGGGAAGCCTCGCATCGCGCGCCTCCGTCAGAAACGCGTGCGCAGGCCCGCGCCGTACGTGATGCCGGTCGACAGCCCGCCGACGTGATCGACCTTGATCGCCGAATAGACGTCGGTGCGCTTCGACAGCAGATAGTCGTAGCCGAGCGCGCCGGTGCTGCGATGCTGGCCGTCGGCACTCGATCCGCTCGCCCCGCTCGAATGCGTATACGCGTAGCTCGCCAGCAGCGAACCGGTGCCGATCGGCACGCTGACGCCCGCCTGCACCGTATCGCCGTGGAAGTTGCCGCGCGGCGCGCGGTTCGCGACGTTCATGTACTGCGCGAACAGCTTCACGACACGCCAGTCGTACGACGCGCCGATCTGCACCGTGCGCTGGCTCGACAGGCCGGGCGCCGCGGCGAGCGCGCCGCCGAGATCGCCGGGCGTCGCGCTGAAATTCACGTACTGGAACACCGCGGCGGCCGCGAACGCCCCGCGCGCGTAGTTCGCGTTGACGCTCCATTTCTTCGCGCCGTTGCGGCCGGCCGTATTGCCGAGGGCATACAGCAGCCCCGCATTGAATCCGCCGAACGTCGGGCTCGTATAGGCGAGCGCGTTGTTCCACGCCGAATCGCCGACCACGCCCTCGGCGCCCGCGCCTTTGAACGTATGGAAGATCATCGGCGAGAACGTGTACGAATTGAACAGCGGGTTGAACTGGATCGTCGCGAGATACAGCGGCGTCGTGATGCGGCCGACGCGAAGCTGGCCGAACCGCGTCTGCAGTCCTATGTATGCGTTGCGCGAAAACGCGCTGTCCCCGGCGTAGCGGCCGTACGCGCCGCTTTGCGGCTGAAAGTAGCTCTCGAGCACGAAGATGGCCTTGTTGCCGTTGCCGAGATCCTCGGTGCCGCCGATTCCCCAGAACGACGTCGTCATCCCGCCGCCCGACTGCACTATCGCCGTGCGGCCGCCGGGCGCCTTCACCGAGCCGACGAAGGCGTCGGCGACGCCGTACAGCGTCACGCTCGACTGCGCGTGCACGAGCGGCGCGGCGCAAAGGGCGCCTGTCGCGCCGGCCATCAGGAATCCTGCCCGAAAACGGGTCCGCGGGGCTTGCGATGTCATGCTTTCTCCTCCCGGCGCAACGGGCCGGCATGTGGGAATGGTTGGAATGCGCGATGTCTCCATCGCCGATCGTCCAAATATTTAGACGGCACGAGCGTGCGCGAACACGAGCCGATTGCCGGCCGCTCCCGCGCACAGGACGACCGCGAGCCGCGGGTGCGCGTGCATCCGCCGTCGTCTACGTTAAAATACCCGATACAAAAAAATAGACAAATACCGGTCTTCGCGGCGCCTTCGCGCAACAGGTGTTTGTCGGTTTTTTTCACCTGTCACCCAGAGGTACTTCATGCCCACAGCCGGGTCCCGAAAAACGCGCCTGCGCGGCGCGCGCTTCGATTTCAACAGCATCGGCGAGCGCTTGCGCGCGTACCGGATGGCCGCCGAGCTGCGCAGCGAGGATGTCGCCGAGCGGCTGAACATCTCGCGCGCGGCGGTCTACAAGCTCGAACGCGGCGAGATCGTGAAGATCGACACGCTCGAGCGGCTCGCCGCCCTGTTCGGCGTGTCGCTCGCAAACCTGATGGGTGTCGAGGTCGAGTATCACGATTCGGCGATCAGCTATTTCGAGCGCATGCGGCAGCTCGAGAGCCGCTCGCAGCGCATCGTCGCGCATTTCGATCCGTTCTCGTTCCTGCTGACGTCCGACGATTACGAAGGCTGGCTGCGCCAGATGCTCGAGGAAAGCATCCCGCCGTCGCTGACCGATGCCGCGTGGCGGCAGACGCTGTCGAAAGTGATGGCGATCCTCGCGGACCGCAAGGCCGCGTTCCGGCGCGCCCCGCTGAACGTGACGAGCCTGATCGGGCTGCGCCAGATCGAGCAGTTCCTGCACCACGGCCTGGTCGGCCGCCTCGGGCTGCCGCCCGGCGTGCAGCTCGAGCGCAAGCTCGCCGCGCGCCGCGAGGTGATGCGGATCGTCGGGATGCTCGAGGACGATGCCAAGGGCGTGCGGATCGGCATCGTCAGCGACAACCTGCCGAACGAGACCTTCCAGATCTTCGAGGACGACGACAGCGCGCATATCGCGGTGTCGCCGTTCCGGCTCGGCGAGCTGCCGAACATTCGCACCGGCATCGCGACGATCACCACGTCGGCCGATGCCGTCGCCATGTATCGGAAGATGATCGACCGGCTGTGGACCGATTCCACGAAAGGGGCCGACGGCGCGAAGCTGCTCGTCGACTTGCTCGACCGGGTGTAGCGCGGCGTCGCATCGCCCACGCGCCATCCCGGTTGACCGGCATCGCGCGCATTCCTACACTGTTCCTCCTTTTGCGCCGAACCGGCGCGGAGGAACGCCCATGATCGACTTCTCCACGCTCGCGCTGTTTTCCGGCGCGTGTCTCGCGCTGACCGCCACGCCCGGCCCCGACATGCTGCTGATCGCGTCGCGCAGCGTCAGCCAGGGCCGGCGCGCCGGGTTCGCCACGCTGGCGGGCATCCAGGCCGGCACCTACTGTCACGCGCTGGCCGCCGCGCTCGGCCTGTCGCAGCTGTTCCTGGCCGTGCCGATCGCGTACGACGCCGTGCGCTTCGCCGGCGCCGCTTACCTGCTCTATCTCGCGTGGAAAACGTTCCGCTCGGACGCGACGTCGCTCGCGCCGGACGCGTCGGCCCCGCGCCGCTCCACCGCGACGATCTTTCGCCAGGGCCTGACGACGAACCTCCTCAACCCGAAGATGGCGCTGTTCGTGCTGGCGCTGTTCCCGCAATTCATCCGGCCGGAGAACGGCTCGATCGCCGTGCAGATTCTCGTGCTCGCGACCGTGCTCAACCTGATCGGCCTCGTGGTCAACGGCGCGGTGATCGTGTCCGCGAGCCGGCTGAGCCGCCGGATCGGCGCGCGCCGGCGTCCGTCGAAACTGCCGCAGTACCTGCTCGGCACCGTGTTCGTCGGGCTCGCCGCGCGGCTCGCGGCCGCCGGCCGGAGCTGACGCGCGCGGCGCGTACACGTCGCGCCGGCCGCCGATTCATCGTTTCACCGGTTCACCGGTTCGCGCCCAGCGACATGCGCAGCACCTCCATCAGCCGGGTGTAGTGCGCGCGCACTTCGGCGCCGTCCACGACGTTCGCGGTCGCGAACCGCCCGTACCACGCCGGGTTCCATGCGTACGTGCCGTGCTTCGTGCGATCGCCGTTCGGCGCCTCGATGAGCGAGCGGATCCGCGCATCCTGGCCCGCGCCCGTGTGCGTCTCGAACAGCGCATGGATGTACGTGTGGTACGCGTCGTACACGTCGTCGCCGAACAGGTAGCGGTAGATG
This sequence comes from Burkholderia ubonensis, assembly GCF_902833085.1. Taxonomy (GTDB): domain Bacteria; phylum Pseudomonadota; class Gammaproteobacteria; order Burkholderiales; family Burkholderiaceae; genus Burkholderia; species Burkholderia ubonensis. The sequence goes on along the minus strand of NZ_CADFEB010000015.1, from coordinate 58,830 downwards.
TGGAACGTGCGGTCCAGCTCGCGCTTGGCCCGGATCACGTCGTCCGGCGAAATGTCCTTCCAGTGGCCGATCCACGTGTAGAAGCACAGCAGCTGGTTGAGCAGCGGCGCGACCGCGTCGTAGAGCGCGAGCCGTTTCTCGATCAGCTTCTGGTTGGTCCACTGCACGAGCTCCAGCCGCTTCAGCCGGCGCGCGACGAGCCAGCCGAGGCAGGCCACCGACAACGGCGTCAGCACGCCGAGCACGAGCTTGACGATTTCCAGCGAATTCCACGGATTGTTGAGTGGCGGCATGAAGGGCTCGACAAGAAGTAGCGCATCTGTCCCGGCGCATGACCGGGCGCGCGGCGAAGCGGCCCGGCCCGCCAGTTTATCCGGCGATCGTGACCGGCGCGGCGCTACGTCGGCAGCGCCGACGTGAGCTTGACCTTCTGCATCGGAATGTCGGTCTTCACGCTCAGCACGCCCGGAATGCGCGTCAGGTATTCCATCTGGAAACGCCGGTAGTCGTCGATGTCGGCCGCGACGACGCGCAGCAGGAAATCGCAGTCGCCCGCCATCAGATGGCACTCGACGACTTCCGGCATCTGCTGGACGGCCTCGGCGAAGCGGTTCACGGATTCCGCGTCCTGCCCCTTCAGCCATACGCGCGTGAAGATCGTCAGCCCCTTGCCGACCTTCGCGGGGTTCAGCACGGCCACGTATTTCTCGATCACACCCGCTTCCTCGAGCAGCCGCACGCGCCGCAGGCACGGCGACGGCGACAGCCCGACTTCTTGCGCGAGCTCCACGTTCTGCATGCGGCCGTCGCGCTGGAGCGCGCTCAGGATCCGTCGGTCAATGGCATCAAGCTTCATTTGGCATCCGATTCCAAGAAATTCACGTATCGCGTATTCGATGCCAAATTCTCCGAAAGAACTGGCCACAACGCAACCCGATTCGAGTCAAAAAAGCAGACAATCCTCCTCCCGAAGGAGGTGTGATGAGCAGTAGTGTTTCAACGTCGACCGGGCTGCGCCAGCAGTCCGCGTTCTTGCTGGAGATGAGCCGCGGCCTGCGTGCGTCGCTGCCCATGATGCTGGGTTTCGTTCCGTTTGCGCTGGTGCTGGGCGCGCAGGCTGCGCAGAAGGGCTTGAGCCTGCTCGAAGTGCCGATGCTGACCGGCCTCAATTTCGGCGGCGGCTCCGAATTCGCGGCCATCCGGCTGTGGACCTCGCCGCCGCACATCGCGCTGATCGTCGCGATGTCGTTCCTGGTCAATTCGCGGCACATCCTGATGGGCGCCGCGTTCGCGCCGTATATCCGGCGCCTGCCGCGCAGGCGCGCGTTCGCGGCGCTGTTCTTCATGTGCGACGAGAGCTGGGCGATGTCGCTCGCCGACGCGCGGCAGCGCTCGGCCGACCACATTAGCGTCCCGTATTACGCGGGCGTGGCCGCCGGCCTCTACATGACGTGGCTGTCGATGACGACGCTCGGCGCCGCGCTCGGCCCGACGATCGGCGACGTCGAGCAGTACGGCTTCGACATGGCGTTCACGGCGGTTTTCCTGGTGCTGCTCCGAGGCATGTGGAAGGGCATGCGCGCGAGCCGGCCGTGGTTCGTCAGTCTCGTCGTCGCGGCCGCCACGCACCTGGCCGTTCCGGGCGCATGGTACGTCGCGGCCGGCGCGTGCGCGGGGCTGATCGCCGCCGTGCTGTGGGAGCCGCGCGATGATGCCTGATTTCCATACCGTCGCGACCATCGTGCTGATGGCGTCGACGACGTACCTGTCGCGCATCCTCGGCTACGTGATGCTGCGCAACCGCACGCTCAGCCCGCGCATGACGGCGGTGATGGAGAACGTGCCCGGCTGCGTGCTGATCTCGGTGATCGCGCCGGCCTTCGTGTCGAGCCGGCCCGCGGACCTGCTCGCGCTGGCCGTCACGCTGCTGGCCGCGACCCGCCTGTCGATCCTGCCGACCGTGGCGATCGGCATCGTGTCGGCGGGCGTGCTGCGGCATTTGCTGGGGTAGGCGGACGCGGCGCTTGGTGCCGCGCCCGCCTACCTTGCGGCATTCGATCCCTACGTCAGGTTCAGCCCGCCGTCGAGCAGCACGACTTCGCCGGTGACATAGTCCGATGCGGCCAGCATCGCGACCGTCTGCGCGACGTCGTCCGGCTGCGCCGCACGGCGCATCGGCGCGTGCTCGCGCCAGCGCTGCCGCGCATCCGTCCAGCCGGCGGTCAGCGGCGTGTCGACGAGGCCCGGCGCGACCGCATTGACGCGAATGTCCGGCGCGAGCGACAGCGCGAGCAGACGCGTCATGTGGTTGAGCGCCGCCTTCGTCGCCGCATACGGAATCGACGCGCCCTTCGGCCGCACGCCCGCATGCGAACTGACGTTCACGACGCAACCGGGCCGCCCCCGCGACGCGGCTTCGCGCAGCGCCGGCTCCGCTTCGGCGACCAGCCGGAACGGCGCGATCACGTTGACTTCATGCAGTTCCTGCCAGATCGCCGGTGTGGCCGCGGCAAGATCGTCGTGCGGAATCACGCGGCTGATCCCCGCGTTGTTGACCAGCAGGTCGAGCCTGCCCCACACGGCGAGCGCGTCGCGGACCAGCCGCACCCGCTCGGCGTCGTCGGCCAGATCGGCCTGCACGTAGGCCGCCGCGCCCAGCGCGCGTGCCATCGCCTGCCCCGTTTCGACGGAGCGTCTCGAATGCAGGATCACCGCGTAGCCGTCCGCCGACAGACGCCGCGCGATCGCGGCGCCGATGCCCGACGTGGAGCCGGTGACGAGTGCGACAGGCCGCGTGTCGTTCATGGTCATGACCCGATCATGCCTGTTCCTCGTCATCGGGCAGATCGATCATCGCCTCGCGCTTGCCGGCCACGTACAGGCGCTTGCCGCTTCTCGGGTAATCGCACACGTCGTGCTCGAGCCGCTGCCCGCCGACGAAAATCACCAGCGGCTCGTCGCCCGTGTTCACCAGCGTATGCGCGTCGCCGCCGCGCGCGAAGCCGAGGAAATCGCCCGGCCCGACTGCGTGGTCCTGCTCGCCGATCGTCGCCGTCCCGCTCCCGGACAGCACATAGACGAACTCCTCTTCGTACCAGTGCCGGTGATATTCGGCGGACGCGTGTCCGGGCATCAGCGTGATCAGGTGCACGCCGAGCTGCGTGAGCCCGGTCAGGTCGCCGATCGATTTCCGCAGGCGCACCGCGTTGCCGTTCAGCGCATGCACCGCGCGCTCCGGCTCCATGTTCGCGATATCGGCGGCCTTCAGCAGTTCATGGGGTTGTGTGGGCATGGTTGTTCTCGCAACGAGGCTTGCAACGTTTTGGGGGGCGCTGCGTGTACGGCAATGCGTCGAACAGCGGATCGTGACGGCTCAGCGTGAGCGCTATTTTGCGGTATTTCGGGATGGCCCGGCAAAGGGGTGTCGCGTGCTGGCCGAACGGAATCTTGACCCAGGCCGTCGAGGACGTCGAAATTGACGAACCGTGGTTGCGGCAATGGCATGTGAACGCCGAGGCGCAACGGATCTATCCACCGACGACTGCGATACAGGGGCCTCTGTCGCTTGAGCATGACAGGTCGGATTGCCGAAATATCGCAAATTTGCTAACATGAAACCTGATTGGACGATCGTCTACTACAACGAACGCGTGAAACGTGACGTTTTCGCGTTCCCCGCCGGGATTCTTGCGAACTACCTCCGGCTGCTGGACCTGATTCAGGAATTCGGCGCAGATCTACGAATGCCGCACTCACGCGCAATGGGTAACGGGTTGTTCGAGTTGCGTCCAAACGGTAGGGAAGGTATCGGGCGAGTGTTCTATTGCACACATGTCGGGCGGCAAGTCGTTGTGCTGCACTCCTTCGTCAAGAAGACTCAGGAGACGCCGCAGCAAGAATTGCGCATCGCCCATGCACGTTTGAGAGAGGTGCGTAATGGCTAAGGGAGCAACGAAGCGTAGTCGCGCTGACGGATTCAATCCGGTTTCGCATACGGCTAACGATACGGCCCGTCTGCTCGCAGATGGCAAGGTCAAGGCGGCCTATGATGCGCTGGAAGATGAATACACCGCGCTGCGCGCACTATTGGCTGCTCGGCAAGAGGCTGGGCTGACTCAAGCACAGGTCGCTGAGCGTATGGGTACGACGGCGTCGGCCGTGTCGCGCCTCGAAGCATCGCTCACTAGCGAAAAACATTCGCCCTCGTTTGCGACATTGCGAAAATATGCGGCCGCATGTGGCAAGAGGCTCGTGATTTCGTTTGCTTAGGCACGTGAATCCAGGATCTGCGGAACGGTCCATGCTCGTTAGGCAGGCATCGACTGCCCGCAGCGCAGCGGACGGACGTTCGGCCCGCCCGCCATGCACCCGCTCACCTTACCCCGCGTGCCGCTTGTACAACCCCGCCAGCAAATCAACAAGCCGATCCACGTGCGCTTCCTCCGTGCGCCACGACGACACGCTGATCCGGAACGCCGGCCGCCCCTGCCACACGGTCGGGCCGAACCACACGTCGCCCGACGCCTGCGCGGCCTCGCGGATCGCGACGGTCTGCGCGTCCGTAGCGGCGCGCACCAGCACCTGGTTGAGCACGACGCGGCTCAGCACGTCGTAGCCGGCCGCACGCAGGCCCGTCGCGACGCGCGACGCCAGCGCGCAATGCCGGTCGATCATCGCGGCAACGCCGTCGCGGCCGAGCGAGCGTAACGCGGCCCAGATCGGGATGCCGCGCGCCCGTCGCGAGAACTCGAGGTTGAGATTCATCTGCGCGTCCCGTTCGGCGCTCGAATACGCGGCGGCGGCGTTCATCGCAATGGCAAGCGCGTCGGCATCCCGGCAGATCACCATCGCGCCGTCGTACGGCGTGTTGAGCCACTTGTGGCCGTCGGTCGTCCAGCTGTCCGCGCCGTCGATGCCGTCGGTCAGCGCCGCCTTCGACGACGCGCGCGCCCACAGGCCGAACGCGCCGTCGACGTGCACCCACGCGCCCGCCGCCTTCGCGCGCGGAATCAGCGCGGCGAACGGATCGAATTCGCCGGTGTTCACTTCGCCGGCCTGCATGCAGAAGATCGTCATGTCGTCGAGCGTCGGCAGGCGATCGGGGTCGATGCGCCCGTGGGCATCCACCGGCGCGACGACGATGCGCTTCATCCCGAAGCCGAGCACCCGCAGCGCCTTCTTGACCGTGATGTGTGCAAGCTCCGAAATCACCACCTTGACCTCCGGCGCGCCGATCAGGCCGTCGCCTTCGAAGTCCCACCCCTTGCGCGCGAGCAGCGCGCGCCGTGCGGCGGCGATCGCGACGAGCGTGCACGCAGTCGCGCTGGTGCCGAAGCCGACCGCGCTGTCGCGCGGCAGATCGAGCGCGTCGACGACCCAGCGCGCCGCCTGCCGTTCGATCGTCGCGGCCACCGGCGAGTTGTCGAACGACGACGCGCACTGGTCCCACGCGAGCATCAGACGCTCGGCCGCCGCGGCGGCCGGCAACGCGGCGCCGATCACGAAGCCGAAGTAGTTCGGGCCGTTCGACGCGACGGTCGCGGGCGAACCGGCGCCGTCGAGCAGCCGGAGCACGTCGTCGGCCGGCTTCCCATGTGCGGGCAGCGGCTCGTCGAAGGCGGCCAGATTCGCCAGCGCGGCGGCATCCGGAAACACGCGGCGCGTGTCCACCGACGTCAGATAGGCGTGCGCGCGTCGGTCCGCGTCCGCCAGCAGGGCAAGTTCATCCATGTGGGTTCTCTCAGAGTTGCGACAGATCGCGGCTCAGCCGCTTCAGCTCGGCATCGATCCGCTTGTAATAGGTGAATTTCCCGAGCCGGGTCGCGCGCACCAGGCCGGCATCCGCAAGGATCTGCATGTGACGGGTGGTCGTCGCCGGCGCAATGCCGAGCTTCTCGGTGATGAACGTGCAGCACACGCCGACTTCGTCGATGTCGGCATGTACCTGCGGCGGGAAATGCTTGCTCGGGTTCTTGAGCCAGCGCATGACGGCAAGCCGGCTTTCGTTGGCAAGGGCGCTGATGCGGGTCACGTCGTCCATGGATGCTCGATCGGCTGCGTTGAACGTTTTGAATATTAGCTAAATGACAAAATGTTTGCAATCGACGACGGGCAGAGCGGCATGCGCATCCGGGAGTCGCATCAGTCCAGCGGCCGCGCCTTGATCCACAGGAACAGCGGCACGATCGCCAGCCCCGCCGGGCTTCACCACGCGGCGATTCTTTCTTTCCGGTAACGGATCCGGCACCGTCATTTCGTCACCACACGACGCCAAGGCGTGTCATGATTGCCGCTGTCGTCCATCGCAGTCCGCATCGATCGCCCCGCAGTCATCATGAGCTTCCGTCCCGACGCCGCCGCCATCATCCGGGAACGCGCGACCATCGTGTGCCGGCAAGGCTCGCGCATCCTGCTCGTCGCGCGCAGGCCGTCCCGCTGGTCGTTGCCGGGCGGCATGGTCAAGCGCCGCGAATCGCCGCTGGCCGCCGCGCATCGCGAATTGTGGGAGGAAACGGGACTGGTGAACCTGCCGGTCGCCTACGCGTTCCAGTTCGGCGGGCTGGCGAAGCTGCACCACGTGTTCGTCACCGACGTCGCGCCCGACGTCATGCCCCGTGCGCGCAACGAAATCGCGCATTGCAGCTGGTTCGAGCCGTCCGCCGTCGCGTCGCTGCCGACGAGCGTGTCGACGCAAACCATCGTCGAACTGATGAGCGGCCACACGTTCGCTCGCCCGGCGAACGTCGCGGCCTTCTGATCTCCCCGTCTGCACGTCGCGCGCGACGCCGGCCCGGAAAGGGCGCGGCATGCAAGCGCGACCGGTGTCGTCAGCCGGCCGCCGCGAGCGCGATCATGTCGCCGATCCGCCGCGCGAGCCGGTCCATCTGCGCGGCCGGCACGCCGCCGTACCCGAGCACGAGACCGTTGTAGCCCTGCTCCGTGCCCGGCATGCAGAACGTCGACAGCGGGCGCAGGACCAGCCCGTGCCGCTGCGCGACGCGGCTGAGCTCGATGTCCGCCACCGGCACGTCGAGCCGCGCGGACAGATGCATGCCGCCGGCCCCGCCCGACACCGTCAGCTGCGTGCCCAGATGCCGCTCGAGCGCATCCTGCAGCGCGGCGCGCCGCTCCTCATACAGCCTGCGCATGCGCCGCAGGTGGCGCGTGAAGTGCCCGGCCTCGATGAAGTCCGCCAGCGTCCGCTGCTCGACCGCGCGCCCGTGCAGCATCAGCGCGCCGGCCGTTTCGCGCAGCGCACGCGCGAGCGCCGGCGGCGCGACCAGGAAGCCGATCCGCAGCGCCGGAAACATCACCTTGCTGAAGGTGCCGAGATAGACCACCGGCGCGTCGTCGGCGAGGCCCTGCACCGCGGCGAGCGGCGCGCCGTGATGACGGAACTCGCTGTCGTAGTCGTCCTCGACGATCCATGCGCCGGCCGCGCGCGCCTGCGCGACCAGCGCGAGCCGCCGCTCGAGGCTCATCACCGCGCCGAGCGGATACTGATGCGACGGCGTGATGTAGATCAGCTTCGGCGGGCGATCGCGCCAGTCCGCCGCGCGCGGCGCCAGCCCTTCGCCATCGACGTCGATCGGCGCGACGCGCAGGTCGGCAGCCAGGAACGCATTGCGCGCGCCGTGATAGCCGGGGTTCTCGATCCACGCGGTGTCGCCGGCATCGGCCAGTGCGCGCGCGCACAGGTCCAGCCCGTTTTGCGTGCCGTCGGTGACGACGATCTGCTCCGCGTCGCAGCGCACGCCGCGCGACACGCGCAGGTAGCCGGCGATCGCCTCGCGCAGCGAGGCGTCGCCCGCCGGGGACTGGTAGCCGAGCTGCACGGGCCCGGCCTCGCGCCATGCACGCTCGACGCAGCGCCGCCATTGCGCGAGCGGGAATTCGTCGAGCGCGGGCGTGCCGGGCACGAACGGCAGCGATTCGTCGATGCCGTCGGCCGCGCGCACGACGTGCGCGACGCGCCGCGACAACCGCACGGCATCGCCGCCCGCGCCGGCCGTCTCGACCGGCGGACGACGCAGCCCCACGCGCGCGACCACCGTGCCCTGCCGCGTGCCGATCACGAAGCCTTCCGCAGCCAGCCGCTCATACGCGTACAGCACCGAATTGCGCGCGATGCCGAGTTCGTCCGCCAGCGTGCGCGACGGCGCGAGGCGCGCGCCTTCCGCGATCCTGCCGTCGAGAATCGCGGTGCGCAGGCATGCGTACAGCCGATGCTGCTGCGACATCCGCGCGGGGCCGTGCCGCCCGCCTTCGCGTTCGAACATCGACAGCAATACGCCGTAGTCCATCGTGGCTCCAGGATTCGTGTTAGACATGGGTCTACACATGGTGCCACGAATTTTCTATCGTAAACGCCTGCGCCGCTTCCCGTCACGCCGGAGGCGGCGACATTTCCACGCCAACGAGAGGTCGATGCAAATGAACGCTGCCGATGCGAGCCTGACTGTACGCCCTGTCCGCGAGGACGACTACGAGTGCTGGCTGCCCCTGTGGGACGGCTACAACCGCTTCTACGGCCGCTTCGGCGAGACGGCGCTGCCGATCGAAGTGACGAAGCTCACGTGGTCCCGCTTCTTCGACGGCTACGAGCCCGTGCATGCGCTGGTCGCGGAACGCGGCGGCGCACTCGTCGGGCTCGTGCACTTCCTGTATCACCGCAGCACGACGCTGATCGGCCCGACCTGCTACCTGCAGGACCTGTTCACGCTCGACCGCGAGCGCGGCAAGGGCGTGGGGCGCGCGCTGATCGAGGCCGTGTATGCGGCCGCGCGCAGCGCGCGGGCGGAACGCGTCTACTGGCAGACGCATGAGACGAACCACGCCGCGATGCGGCTCTACAACACCGTCGCGGAAAAATCCGGCTTCGTGATCTACCGGAAGGCGCTGGCCCGATAAGCGGCGGAAAGCCGCGTCACATCCGGACGATGTCGAGCAGCACCTTCTTGCCGGCCTGGTACGAATACACGGAAATCGCGCCGTGCTTCAGGTCGCCTTGCGGCGTGAAGCTGGTCTCGCCGATCACGCCGCGATAGTCGGTGGCCGGCATCGCGGCCAGCACCTTCGCGGCAGACGTCGAGTTCGCGCGCTTCATCGCATCGACGATGATGTACACGGCGTCATACGAGAACGGCGCGTAGACCTGCAGCGGCTGGTGATAGCGCGCCTCGTAGCGCTTCGCGAACGCCGCGCCGCCCGGCATCTTCTCGAGCGCGATGCCGGCTTCGGAGCACACGACGTTGTCGGACGCGGCGCCCGCGAGCTTCGGCAGGTCCGTCGAGCACACGCCGTCGCCGCCGAGGATCTTCGCGCGCAGCCCGAGCTGGCGCGCCTGCTTCGCGAGCGGGCCGCCCGTCGCGTCCATGCCGCCGTACATGACCGCGTCGGGATTCTCGCCCTTGATCTTCGTGAGGATCGCGCGGAAATCGATCGCCTTGTCGTTCGTCGCGTCGCGCGACACGACTTTCAGGCCGGCCGCCTTCGCCGCCTTCTCGAACTCGGTCGCGAGCCCCTGCCCGTATGCGGTCGCATCGTCGATCACCGCGACGGTGCGGATGCCCATGCGCTTCGCCGCATAGGCCGCGAGCGCCGGCCCCTGCTGCGCGTCGGTCGCGACGACCCGGTACGTGGTCTTGAAACCCTGCTGCGTGTACATCGGATTGGTCGCCGCCTGCGAGATCTGCACGATGCCGCCGTCGCGGTACACGCGCGACGCCGGGATCGACGTGCCGGAGTTGTGATGGCCGACGACGCCCGCCACCTTGTCGTCGACGAGCCGCTGCGCGACCTGCGTCGCGGTGCGCGGGTCGCCGGCATCGTCCTGCGGATCGAGCTGCAGCGTCACCTTCTTGCCGCCGATCACGAGCCCTTTCGCGTTGATCTCCTCGACGGCCAGCCGCGCGCCGTTCTCGCTGTCCTTGCCGAGGTGCGCGATCGCGCCGGTCAGCGGCGCCACGTGGCCGATGCGCACGATTTCGTCCGCGTGCGCGGACAGTGCGCAAGTCATGGCGACGGCCGCGGCCAGTGCATTCTTGTGATGTCGGGTCATCTTTGTCTCCTGTTGGGTAAGTTGTTCGTGTGGTGCGCGCCGTCAATGCCGGAGGGCCGCGAGCATCACGCGCCCCGCTGCGTCCGGCACCATGCGCTCCTCGCTGCCGAGCGCGACGCCGAACAGGTTCTTCGGATCGCGCGGCGTCGGAATGAGGTCGAGCTCGACGCCGATGTCGCGCTCGCGCGCCGCCGCGTTCAGATAGCGCAGCGCCGAGAAATCCTCGAGCGCGAAGCCGACCGAGTCGAACACCGTCACCTGCGCGTCCGACTCGCGGCCGCGCTCTACGCCGGACACGATCCGCGCGAACTCGACCACCGGAGAATCCGCCGGCAACTGCTGGATGTCGCCTTCGATGCGCGTCTGCGGCTCGTACTCGACGACGACGCGCGCGCGCCGCAGGATGTCCGCATGCAGTTCGGTCTTGCCGGGGCAGTCGCCGCCGACGGCATTCACATGCATGCCGGCATCGATCATGTCCGGCGTCAGGATCGTCGCATTGGTCTTGTCGGCGGTGACCGTCGTCACGATGTCCGCGCCGCGCACCGCGTCGGCCGCCGACGCGCAGCGGATCACGCGCAGGCCCGCGAACGGCGCGAGGTTGCGCGCCAGCTTGTCGGTCGCCGCGGGATCGATGTCGAACACGCGCAGCTCGTCGATGCCGAGCATCTCGTGAAACGCGATCGCCTGGAACTCGCTCTGCGCGCCGTTGCCGATCAGCGCCATCGAACGCGCGTCGCTGCGCGCGAGGAAGCGCGCGACCAGCGCGGAGGTCGCGGCGGTGCGGATCGCCGTCGTCAGCGTCATTTCGCTGAGCAGCAGCGGATAGCCGGTATCGACGTCGGCCAGCACGCCGAACGCCATCACCGTCAGCAGGTCGGCCTTCGTGTTCTTCGGGTGTCCGTTCACGTATTTGAACGCATACAGCCGCGCGTCGGTGGTCGGCATCAGCTCGATCACGCCGTCGGGCGAATGACTGGCGACGCGCGCCGTCTTCTCGAACGTCTCCCAGCGGCGGTAGTCCTGCTCGATGTAGGAAGCCATCGTCGTCAGGACCTGCGGAATCCCCACTTCCGTCACGAGCTTCGACACGCTCGTCACATCCAGATATCGCGTCATGCTTGTTGCTCCATCGATTTGCGGCGGCCGGCGGGCCGCCATTGAAACGGGCCACGCGGCGCGCTCATGCTCGGCCTTCGAATCCCAGCAGCACGTTGACCGCGTTGATGCCGATCTCGTCGACCATATAGCCGCCTTCCATCACGAACAGCGTCGGCAGGTTCAGGCGCGCAAGCGCCTCGCCGATCCGCAGGTAGTCCTGCGAGCGCAGGCGGAAATGGCTGATCGGATCGTGCTCGAACGTGTCGACGCCGAGCGATACGACGAGCATGTCGGGCGCATGTGCCGCGATCGCCGTCGCGGCGCGGCCGAGCGCTTCGCCATACGTGCTCCAGAGCGTGCCCTTCGGCAGCGGCAGGTTCAGGTTGAAACCGACGCCGGCGCCCGTGCCGCGCTCGTCCGCGTAGCCGGAGAAGTACGGGTACGACACCGACGGCTCGCCGTGAATCGACACGAACAGCACGTCCGACCGGTCGTAGAAGATGTCCTGCGTGCCGTTGCCGTGGTGGAAATCGACGTCGAGCACGGCGACGCGCGCCGCGCCGCGCGCGATCGCGTGCTGGGCCGCGATCGCCGCGTTGTTCAGGTAGCAGTAGCCGCCCATGTATTCGCGGCCCGCATGGTGGCCGGGCGGACGGCACAGCGCGAACGCCGCGCGTGCGCCGCGCGCACCATTGGACAGCAGGTCGGCGCCCGTCAGCGCGCAGTTCGCGCTTGCGCTCACCGCGCTCCACGTGCCGGCGTTGATCGGCGCGCCCGCGTCCATCGCGTAGAAGCCGAGCTTGCCGTCGATGAACGCGGGCGGCGTCGCGGCGGCCGGCATCGCACGCACCGGCCACACGAGCGGCAGCGCCTGGCAGGTGCGGCCGGTCGCGCGCCATTCGTCCCACGCACCCGCGAGGAAATCGACGTAGCGCCGGCTGTGCGCGCCCGCATAGCTCGCGCGGTCGAACGGCTTCGGCGCGATCACGTCGCCGAGGCCGGCGGCCCTGACTTGCGCGAGCACCGTTTCGGCGCGTTGCGGGTTTTCGAACGAATCGGTGATCGCGCCGTCCTTCAGTTCGACGCCGCGATGCAGTTGATGATCGCTGCTGTAGATCGTGAGCATGGTTGACCGTTGCGATGAGGGTGAGCAACAGTTTATTGACGGCGCACGGCAATAGCTTTGCTTTTCGCTTGCGCCTTTCGTACACTTTTGAGAAAACCGCCTACGGAATCTCGAAAATGAGCAAAAATCGCGCTTCGGCTGAACTGGACGGCGTCGACCGCGCGATGCTGCGCCTGCTGCAGGAAGACGGCGCGCTGTCGAACGCGACGCTCGGCGAGAAGCTGTCGTTGAGCGTCACGCCCTGCTGGCGGCGGCGCAAGCGGCTCGAGGACGAAGGCGTGATCACCGGCTACCAGGCGAACCTCGACCGACGCGCGCTCGGCATGAACGTGTTCGCGTTCGTGCTCGTCACGTTCAACATGCACTCGGACAAGGATTCCGATCACTTCGAGAACGTGATGCGGCGTCACGACGAAGTGCTGTCGTGCCACAAGATCACGGGCGCGGCCGACTACATCCTGCAGGTCGTCGCGACGGATCTCGACGCGTACGCGGAATTCGTCGAACACGTGCTCAGGAAGCAGGCCGGCGTCTCGTCGATCCAGTCGAGCCTCGCGTTGCGCGAGGTGAAGTTCTCGTCGCGCGTGCCGGTGCCGGAGGAATGAGCGGCGGCGTCACGACACCTATCCTCATTTCACGGAGCACAACCCTATGAAGCGTTTCATCCCGTCAGTCTCGCTGGCCGCAGCAATCGCGTTCGCATTGAGCGCGTGTGCTGCACAACCGACTCCGCCTGCGCAGGCGTCCGCACCGATCGTCGGCGGCGACCGCGACGCGCACGGCTGCATCGGCTCGGCCGGCTATGCATGGTGCGAACAGACCACGCAGTGCGAGCGGCCGTGGGAGCTCGCGAAGCAGAAGGGCTTCGCGAATTCGGCGGAGGCGTTCGCGCAATACTGCCGCAACGGCTCCGCCAACTGAGCCTGACGCGAGTCGCCGCGATCGTTTCGCGGCACTCGTGCAAGAACCGCGCGCGATCCGGTCGACGATCGCGCCGACGTCCCCTCCGGCAACCTCTCGGTCACACCGAATCCCCCCGCTGCACACGTCGCGCGCGACGCCGATCCGAAGGTTTTCTATGGATTGGTTTTCAAGACTCGTACACGTACCGGGACGCATGCCCTACTTCGACTCTAGCTACTGAATAAATGAATGAAACAGAGTGCGAATAATCCCAATTAGCTTTTAAAAAATTCTGATAAGTTCGAAATTCTCATAGCACAACTGACCATATTCATCACAGACCGTCAATTCTCATCTCGAAAATTGCACAGTGTTTCGTTGCGAGGTAAAAGAACGCTTTCATTCCTTGCACGAGTCGTTGATGAAAAGCGAACAAGACCATGACATGGTCGGTTTGGGCGACACCATCGACCCCGGTGGCAACGTCAGGTTGACGCTCCCCCGGTCGCATACGCTGTCGATTTCCGGCGCGGCGCTGCCGACTTATGGCGTCGACAGGCTGCCGGTATTCGTTCCGGTGCGATTGCAGGGGAAAGAAACGATCGGTCGCATCGACGAATGTCGTTATCTGGTGACGCTGCGAACCGACGACGCCTATGCGTTCTCGCCGAGCGGAACGGCCGACCTCAAACTCGACACGATGGTGGGCACCGAAGCGACCGTATTGATCGAGCTCGAAGGCAAACCGGGCCTTGTGAGCCATGCCGGACTCGGCAACATTGGTGCGGACACACGCGAAATCACGGGGCTGATCGAGGCGGCACGGCTTGCCGGTCAGGATCGTCACTCGATCCTGTATGAGCTGGAACTACGTCCGTGGCTCTATCGTGCGACGCTGACGCAAGACTGCCGCCTGTTTCAGGACATGAGCGTGGTCGAGATCACCGACGCGGTTCTCGCCAAATATCCGTACCGGGTCGACAAGCGTCTGGCCGGTGTGTCGCGCGGCATCTACCCGAAGCGGGACGTGCAGCGTCAGGCGTATGAGACGGACTGGGCATTCCTGCAACGCCTATGGGAAGAATGGGGGATCTGGTGGTGGTTCGAGCACGACGATGGTCATCATCGCCTCGTGCTGTGCGACACGATGGGCGGTCACCTGCCGCATGACGACGCCTACGAAACGCTGCGCTATCTGCCGCCGGACGGCAAGCGCATCGACGAGGAACACATTCATGCGTTGTCGGTGACAAGCCGGCTCACGTCCGGACGTGTCACCGTGACGGACTACGACTACACGCGTCCGCATGCGAATCTGACCGTCACCGCGGAGGCCCTGCGCGACACCGCGAGCGCGGACGGCGAGATCTACGATTGGGGCGATTACAGCCAGCCGCTGGCTGGGGCGCAGGGTCTCGCGGGCCAGCCGAACGACACCGATGTGGAAGCGCGCCATTTCGCACGCGTGCAGCTCGAGGCGAAGCGTTGTGCGGGACTACGCGCCAATGGTCGCGGCAACCTGCGCGGGCTGACGGTGGGCCGCACCTTCACCCTGACGGGCTACCCGCAGCGGGCGGCCAATCGCGAATACGTGGTGGTGTCGTGCGCGCTCGACATCGAGGAAATCGGTGACCGCACCGGAACCGGGCAGACCTATCGCGCCGAGGCGCAGTTTGAACTGCTGCCGGCAAACGAGCCGTTCCGGCTCGCGCGAAGCGTGCGGAAACCGCGCCTGTCCGGCCCGGAGAAGGCCATCGTCGTCGGCCCGGCCGGACAGGAGGTCTGGACGGACCAATACGGCCGGGTCAAGGTGCAGTTCGGGTGGGATCGTCACGGCAAGCTGGACGAGCATTCCGGAATCTGGCTGCGCGTGCTGTCGCCGTGGCAGGGCATTGAGATGGGGGCGACGTTCCTCCCGCGCGTCGGTCATGAGGTCGCCGTGGAGCACTACTACGGCGACCCGGATTTGCCCGTGATCGTCGGCAGCGCCGTGAATGCGTTCCACCAACCGGCGCTGGACCTGCCGGACAACCAGGCGGTAACGGTGCTGCGCGGCCGGGAGTTTCAAGGCACGGCGTCCGGCCATCTGGCGATCGACGATACGCAGGGACAAATCCAGACGCAGATTGCGAGCGATGCGGGTGCGTCCCAACTCAGTCTCGGGAATCTCCGGCGCATCGTGCGGAAGAAAGGCCGCGCCGATGCGCGCGGCAAGGGCTTCGAGCTGCGCACGGATTTTTGGGGCGTGGTGCGGGCGTTGAGGGGCCTGCTCGTCACGACGGACGGCCGAGCCGGCGGCCCCGGCCACGCGAAGGATGCGCGCGAGGCGGTCGGCCGGCTCACGCAAGCGCGCGAGTTGCAGGAGAGCCTGTCCGGACTGGCGCAACGGCATGAGGCACAGCAGCTTGACGCCGACCAGAGCGACGTTGCGAAGGCCATCAAGGCGCGCAACGATGCGATTCGAGGGAAGCCGTCCGGCGGCGAACACGATTTTCCGGAGCTGGCGGAAGCCGACATGGTGCTGTCGGCGGCGGCGGGAATCAGCGTCGCGGCGGAACGCAGCGCCCATATCGCGAGCAACGAGGATGTCGCCGTGACGAGCGGCCGGCATGTGGGTCTGGCGGTCGGCCGGTCGCTGTTCGCGAGCGTGGCGAACCGGTTTTCGTTGTTCGTGCACAAGGCCGGGATGAAGCTGATAGCCGCCGCCGGCAAGGTGCGCATCGAGGCGCAGACCAATGGCATCGACATGACGGCCAAGCAGGCGGTCACGATCACGAGCACGACCGATCGCATTCATCTCCATGCAGCGAAGGAGATCGTGCTGCACGCGGGCAGTACGGAAGTGCGCATCAGCGAACGGGGCTACGTGGTGCGCACGGCCGGCGAACACACGGTCCATGCAGGCAGTCATCAGGCCGACGTTCCCCAGACGCGGCCGATGCGCTTGCCGGTCACGCCGGACAATCCGGGGCAGTTTGCCGCGCACTTTGTGTTGATGGAGCACGCCAGCGGCTTCGCGCTGCCGCAGCAGCCTTACCGGATCACGCTCGACAACGGACGCGTGATCGAGGGGGTGAGTAACGAGCGGGGCGAAACGGCGCTGGTTACCGACCATGACATCACGTTCGGGACGGTGGAGCTGCTGGCGGCAAGCGACCCGGACAAGGTGATTGCGGTCAATCATGCGGCGATCGTGCGCGACATCGCGACGCCGTATACCGCCACGGCACCGAATGCCGACAAGCGGACCGCGAAGATCAGGGGCAAGACGGCGAGCACGCCTGAGCAGGGGGCAACGTCCGAGAATCAACAACCTATGTTCGCGACCTGCGACCCGCTCAACTTCGGGCTGCGCTTCCATCACTTCATCAACGGGGCCAAGCAAAGCGATGTGCGAGCGAATCGGCCGCGTAACGATGTCGTGTATCCGGTGACGAAGGCCTATACGGCGGCGATCAAGGACATTCTTCGTCGCATCCAATGGGGGAAGTACAAGACGCTGGATGGTTCGGTGCCGCTTGAATTGAAGGCTGGTATTGCAAAGGTGGTCGGCCGAGTTCTTTCGGACGCCTTGGGCGAGGGACCATTTGGTTTGCCGAAGGGTAGCGCTGACCAGTTAGAGGGGGCAATGCCACGCATTGATATTGTTAATGCTGAGCAAGGACAAACCCAATACAACATGCGCCCCGATGTCAGCGCATCGTTTGTTCAGAAAAACTGGGTCATAGCCATTCAGGAGAAAGAGGTCGCAAAAATTATTGTGGCTGCGGATGATTCGGCTGTGTTGGATGGTCGACTGAAAGCATTTGCTGACCTGCTTTACCACGAAGCGCGACACTGCCAGCAGGCTTTCTGGATGATGGCGTTGCTGCGCCAACACGATGGCGACTATGCCATGTTGTCACAAATCCATACCGTTTATCAGCGCTACACCAAGGAAGAAGTTTATGGTGCAACCGAACAAATTAATCTTCCAAACGATAGTCGTATTTTAGTGGGATTGCATCGAATGCTAGTGTTTCACTACTACTGGACAATTTCGCATTTGCATAGTCAGATAGGTGGAACCTATGTGACACCGGATATTCCGGTCGCGCAAGCCGAGGTGTGCAAATTGCTCAACGTGTCGCCCGAGACGGCGGCGAAAATGGTGAGTTTCGAAGAAGGCTACCGGAGCCAGTTACATGAAGAAGATGCCTATGCGTGTGCGGACGTGGTGCAGGCCTATTGGGACCGTGGTGATCGCGCTCTTGTGTTCAACCCTGGTACATGCACAGACAAGTATGACGCTGCCCTCAGAGCCGTTGGCGCAAGGAGTTGAGATGCAACATCAAGCGGAAGAACAGCGTGTGATGGTACACAATATCCTGAAGACTGCAATGGAGATTCTGCGCGATGATAAGCCATTTGATCCATCAAATACCGTCTTTGGTCGCATCATCGATACGGAGCCTCACTATCGATCGAAAGGGCTGCGCTATCTTTACGCCACTCTGGTATCGCCCTCAACTACAGTTGCCTTTTCGACATTCGACGACCCCGAAAATTACAGCGCCGATCGTTCGAAGGTGAAGATCGTCCCAACTGGATTGGTCATGCGGTTAAGTCCAATGCTTGCCGGTATGCCGCACACGGAAATTGAATTGCTGCTACAACTGGATAACTACTGGGTCGATTCAAACGGAAAGCGACATTATGAAAATGAGATACCGGGCCGCTATCCTCAAACTCCAAATTTGCAGAATTTTCGTTACCGTGCGAAAGATATTCCCGGTAGTAAATTTTCCGTCAATGTCGAACTCTTTTACGCAAATCCGGTGGACGGCTCCTTTCCTCCGAAACTGTCCGAAATCACGATAACGCGCGCCTATAAGATTTTGACGCCCGAGGAACGCAAACAACGTCGCCTTGAAGAGCGGCAGGCAAAGCGGCAGAAATACGGGGAGATGAACCTGTGCACGGGCATGCTCTGCCCTGAAACCGGGTTATGGCAGGGATACACCAAGATCTCTAGCCCGAATCGCTTGGTGATTCGGAAAGGGCAAAGATTTCCCATGGTCCGCACGTTGACGCATCAGGAGGAACACGAACAACGGCGACACAGCGAGCTGGTAGCAGGCCAGTGGATGTGGTTGAGGGAGGAATCCGAGCATCCAATATGGTGGATGATTGACCCGGAATCGGCGGCATGAGCTGCAACGTAGCCTAAATTCAATTTCGAAATGAGCGTATCCATGTGAAATCCCACCTGTCGATTTTGCATGCCTAGGTATACGGGCTGTTTGAGTTTCGCCCGAGACGGCGGCAAAGATGGTGAGTTTCGAAGAAGGCTACCGGAGCCAGTTACATGAAGAAGATGCCTATGCGTGTGCGGATGTGGTGCAGGCCTATTGGGACCGTGGTGATCGCGCTCTTGTGTTCAACCCAGGTACATGCACAGACAAGTATGTCGATGCCCTTAGAGCCGTTGGCGCAAAGAGTTGAGATGCAACATCGAGCGGAAGAACAGCGAGCCAGAGTGCTTAGCACCCTGAAGACGGCGATGGCGATTCTGCGCGATGACAAGCCATTTGATCCATCAGATATCGTCTTTGGTCGCATCCTCGATGCCGAAACACATCATCGATCGGGAGGGCGGCGCTATCTTTATGCGAGCCCGATATCACGTTCAACGACAATTGCATTTTCGACATTCGACGACCCAGAAGATTACAGCGCTGATCGTTCGAAGGTGAAAATCGTTCCGACGGGAATGGTCATGCGACTACGCCCAATGCTTGCCGGCATCTTACATACGGAAATCGAGTCGCTACTGCAACTAGACGACTACTGGATTGGCCCTGATAATGAACGCATATCAGGCAATGAAGTAATACCTCGGTCACCTCAAATTCCAAATCAACAAGAATTTCACTATCGCGCGAAAACCATTTCCAGCAGCAAGTTTCCCGTCGATGTCGAACTCTTTTATGCAAATCCAGTGGACGGTTCGTTTCCTCCGGAACTCGCTGAAATCCAAATACGGCGCGCCTACAAGATTTTGCCCCCCGAGGAACGCAAGCAACGCCGACTCGAACAACAGCAGGCAAATCGCCAGAAATACGGCAAGATGCCACGCGTCCCCGAGACGACAACGCAGCCCACATCTCCGCCGATGTAGCAGCACCTTTGACGCGTGATCGACGCTCCATCCCCCTGGACAACACCCCGACTTCCCTGGTTTTTTCCGTCGCCGCCGCCCCCCGTTCCGGAAACCCGGACACGCAAAAAACCCCACAAAAACAAGGCTATTTTCCGCTTGCGACACGGCAATCGACTTCGGTTATATTACGCGCCCCTTGCCACCCCGCCCCCGGCGAAAGCGTCGCGTGCGGCCCTTTCCGCCGCAGCCTGAAACCCCAACCGCTCAGGCTTGCCGCAAGGGCCTCGGCGCATTGCGCGCCCACGCGACGCAGGTGATTGCGTGCCTGCCGCAAGTCGCTCCGAAGACGTCCTTCGCACCGGCTTCGCGTGCGCAAATGCAACGTCCGCCCGCGTCAATCCGGAATCCCGGATTCGCGATCCGGATATCCGGATGCGCGCGTCGCCCCCGGCCGGACGGCGTGGCAAACCGATGCATCCAAGTTGAAAAAGGGATCTGCTGTGATCAAAACGTTACGGGTAATGCTGTCAGGGCTCGCGCTGTGCGTAGCCGCGTCGTCCGCGCATGCGGCGGACACGAAGAAGGTCGACGTCCTGCTGGTGGGCGGCGGCATCATGAGCTCGACGCTCGGCGTCTGGCTGCACGAGCTTCAGCCGGACTGGTCGATGATGATGGTCGAGCGTCTCGACGGCGTCGCGCAGGAAAGCTCGAACGGCTGGAACAACGCGGGCACCGGGCACTCCGCGCTCGCCGAGCTCAACTACACGCCGGAGAAGCCGGACGGCAAGATCGACATCTCGAAGGCCGTCCAGATCAACGAGTCGTTCCAGATCTCGCGCCAGTTCTGGGCATGGCAAGTGAAGCAGGGCGTGCTGAAGAACCCGCGCTCGTTCATCAACTCGACGCCGCACATGAGCTTCGTGTGGGGCGACGACAACGTCCGCTACCTGAAGAAGCGCTATGAAGCGCTGCAGGCGAGCCCGCTGTTCCGCGGGATGCAGTACTCGGAAGACTACGACCAGATCAAGCAGTGGGTGCCGCTGATGATGGAAGGCCGTGACCGCAAGCAGAAGGTCGCGGCCACCTGGACGCCGATCGGCACCGACGTGAACTTCGGCGAGATCACCCGCCAGTTCGTCGGCTACCTGCAGCGCCAGCCGAACTTCTCGCTGTCGCTGTCGAGCGAAGTGCGCGAGATCAAGCGCAACGCCGACGGCACGTGGCACGTGTCGTGGGTCAAGCTGCACTCGAACGAAGCGCCGCAGGACGTCGACGCGAAGTTCGTGTTCATCGGCGCGGGCGGCGGCGCGCTGCACCTGCTGCAGGCGTCGGGCATTCCGGAAGCGAAGGACTACGGCGCATTCCCGGTCGGCGGCTCGTTCCTCGTGACGGACAACCCGGAAGTCGTGAAGCAGCACCTCGCGAAGGCATACGGCAAGGCATCGGTCGGCTCGCCGCCGATGTCGGTGCCGCACCTCGACACGCGGATCATCGACGGCAAGAAGATCATCCTGTTCGGACCGTTCGCGACGTTCTCGACCAAGTTCCTGAAGAACGGCTCGTACTTCGACCTGCTGACCAGCACCAACACGCACAACGTGATGCCGATGATGCGCGTGGGCGTCGACGAATTCCCGCTCGTCGAATACCTGGCCGGCCAGCTGATGCTGTCCGACGACGACCGCTTCAACGCGCTGAAGGAATACTTCCCGAACGCGAAGAAGGAAGACTGGCGCCTGTGGCAGGCCGGCCAGCGCGTGCAGATCATCAAGCGCGACCCGGTGAAGGGCGGCGTGCTGAAGCTCGGCACCGAGATCGTCAGCGCGCAGGACGGCAGCATCGCGGGCCTGCTCGGCGCATCGCCGGGCGCGTCGACCGCCGCGCCGATCATGCTGAGCCTGCTCGAGAAGGTGTTCAAGGACAAGGTCGCGACGCCCGCATGGCAGCAGAAGATCCGCCAGATCGTGCCGAGCTACGGCACGAAGCTGAACGGCAACCCGGCGAAGGTCGCTGAAGAGTGGGCCTACACGAGCGACGTGCTGCAGCTGTCGCCGCCGCCGAAGATCGACGTCACCGCGCCGGCGCACCCGGCGCCGGACGCACCGGCGCGGCCCGCGAAAGCCGCGAACGACATGGCACTCTGATGCGCTGAGCGGCAACGCGTGATTCGAACGGCCATCCGCGAGGATGGCCGTTTTTACGTGCGCGGGCCGCGCCTTGCGCCGCCTCGCCTCGCGCGCGTTCGCGGCACGCGCGGTATCCGCTAGAATTGCGCCACGCGCGTTCCTGCGATCGCGCCCCGATCCATCATCCACCCCGACGAACCATCACGCGAACGGCCGCACCGCGCCCCCGCCCTTTCACGCGGACGCCGCGCGCCACGACCGCGCAATACCGGCGCCCTCACCCGACACGCCGGGGCGCCCAACCGAATTCAGCTGGAGAATGACCGTGTTTACCTGCCGAAACCAGAGCTGCGGCACGCAGTGGGAAGAATCCGACGTCGTCATCAAGGACGAAGGCCAGGGGCTGCTGTTCCGCTGCCCGCTGTGCGGCGCGCGCAACTATCTCGAGCGCTTCGAAGCCGAAGACGGCACCGTCGTCTACGAACAGATGGAAGGCCGCCCTTACCTCGGAGACCTGTCCTGACATGAGCCAACCGACCGCCACGCCGTTCAGCACGCTGCCGCTGACGCCCGCCACGCTCGCCAACCTCGCGCAGCTCGGCTATGCCGACATGACGCCGATCCAGGCCGCGAGCCTGCCGATCGCGCTGGCCGGCCACGACCTGATCGCGCAGGCGAAGACCGGCAGCGGCAAGACCGCCGCGTTCTCGCTCGCGCTGCTGGCACGCCTCGACGCGCGCCGCTTCGACGTGCAGGCGATGGTGCTGTGCCCGACGCGCGAGCTCGCCGACCAGGTCGCGCAGGAAGTGCGCCGCCTCGCGCGCGCCGAGGAAAACGTGAAGGTGCTGACGCTGTGCGGCGGCACGCCGATGCGCCCGCAGACGCAGAGCCTCGAACACGGCGCGCACATCATCGTCGGCACGCCGGGCCGCATCATGGACCACCTCGACCGCGGCACCCTGGCGCTCGACGCGCTGAACACGCTCGTGCTCGACGAGGCGGACCGGATGCTCGACATGGGCTTCTTCGACGACATCGCGAAGGTCGCGCGGCAATGCCCGCCGACGCGCCAGACGCTGCTGTTCTCCGCCACGTACCCGGACGGCATCGCGAAGCTGAGCCAGCAGTTCCTGCGCAATCCGAAGGAAGTGAAGCTCGCGGAACGGCACGACGACAGCAAGATCCGCCAGCGCTTCTACGAAGTGACGGAAGACGAGCGGCTGCATGCGGTCGGCCTGCTGCTGAACCACTATCGCCCGGTCAGCACGATCGCGTTCTGCAACACGAAGCAGCAATGCCGCGACCTGCTCGACGTGCTGCACGCGCAGGGCTTCCACGCGCTCGCGCTGCACGGCGAGCTCGAGCAGCGCGAACGCGACCAGGTGCTGATCCAGTTCGCGAACCGGAGCTGCTCGGTGCTGGTCGCGACCGACGTCGCCGCGCGCGGCCTCGACATCGCGCAGCTCGAGGCGGTGATCAACGTCGACGTGACGCCCGATCCCGAAGTGCACGTGCACCGCATCGGCCGCACGGGCCGCGCGGACCAGGACGGCTGGGCGCTGAGCCTCGCGAGCATGGACGAGATGGGCCGCGTCGGCGGCATCGAGCAGGCGCTGAAGCGCGAAGTCGAATGGCATCCGCTCGCCGAGCTGAAGGCCGACGCCAACGAACCGCTGCTGCCGCCGATGGAAACGCTGCAGATCCTCGGCGGCCGCAAGGACAAGATCCGTCCCGGCGACGTGCTGGGCGCGCTGACGGGCGACGCGGGCTTCAGCGGCGCGCAGATCGGCAAGATCAACGTGACCGAGTTCTCGACGTAT
Organism: Burkholderia ubonensis; assembly: GCF_902833085.1. GTDB lineage: Bacteria > Pseudomonadota > Gammaproteobacteria > Burkholderiales > Burkholderiaceae > Burkholderia > Burkholderia ubonensis. The sequence goes on along the minus strand of NZ_CADFEB010000015.1, from coordinate 35,552 downwards.
GTCGCAGTCGAGCGCGGGGTCGCGCGCGACGCGCTGCGCAAGCTCAACGCGGGCAAGATCAAGGGCAAGCGCGTGAAGGTCCGGCTGATGGACGACGAATGACGGTGCCATGCATCGGCGGGCGGGCGAAGCTCGCCCGTCGATGCCCCCGCCCTTTCCGGCGGCGCGGCGCGGCGCAACGCGTCAGGCCAGCACCGGATAGCCGTATGCAGCGGCCTCGGCCGCAAATCGTTCGATGACCGCGTAGTCATCCGGCATGAGCCGCTCGAACCCGCACAACCTGAGCGCGTGCGCGCGGGCGGCATCCGCTGCAACCGCCGTATCGAGCGCATCGCGCAACATCGCTGCCTGCGCATCGCCGAGCGCGCGCGACGCGATCAGCGGCAGGCCCGGCGCCGGCGAGGTCATGCCGATCGCGCGCACGCCGCGCAGCAGGTCGGGCAGCGCATCGCGCACGTAGGCGAACGTCACGCAATCGATCGCCGCGCAGTCCGCTTCATTCTCGTCCAGCGCGCGCAGCACGTTCAGATGCGAACCGAACGGCGCCGCCGACGCAAAGAAGCGCCCGTCGCGCGCATACGGCGCGACCGCATGCCGGAACGCGTTCATCCCGCTGTGCGAATCGTCGCCGTTGTATGCGGCACGCAAGCCGCGGCACGCGGCGAGCGTCGTCGCGCCGCCCGCGTGCGCGCGCGCCGACACGACGAGCACGCTGCGATACTGCGCGCCTTCACAGCCTTCCACGTCGAAGGCGGGCGTCGCGATCAGGCGCACGGCATCGCCGAGCCCGAGCATCCGGAACGGATACCCGCAGGTCTGCGACAGCAGCAGATCGTCGCGGTGCCAGAACGGCAGCAGCTCGCCGAACGGTTCGTCGCGCAGCGCGACGCCGGCCGGCCCCCCCGCGTGCGCAAACGCGTCGAGCGCGTCGCGCAGCAGCGCGCACCACAATGCGGCGTGGCGCGGCGTCACGTTGTACATCGGCAGTCCGGCGATCCAGCGGCTCATGCGCGCATTCTACGCAGGATCGCGTGTCCCGGCGTTCGAGATAAGCAAATGCGAATCCATTGATTGGCCGGCCGGCTTCGCGTGGTTAAAGTGAAGCATGTCTGAATACTTCGACGTCGATCATGCGCGCGCGATCGCGGCGCTCGACGCCCGTTTCACCGCGCGCACCGAATGGCCGACCTGGCTTCTGATCGCCGTCATCTACGGCGGCTGGCTCGGCGTACTGCTGCTCGTGCGCGCGGGCGCGTTGCCGCTCGCCGCCGCAACGCCGCCGCTGATCCTGCTGTGCGCGTGGCACCTGTCACTGCAGCATGAGCTGCTGCACGGCCATCCGACGCGCTCGGCGCGCGTGAACCAGCTGCTCGGCTATCCGCCGCTGTCGGTCTGGTATCCGTACACGCTGTATCGCGACACGCATCTCGACCATCATCGCGACGAAGACCTCACCGTGCCCGGCGTCGATCCGGAAACGAACTACCTGTCGCCCCGGCAATGGGCAGCGCTACCGCGCTGGCGCCGCACGCTGTGGGTCGCGCGCAAGACCTTCGTCGGGCGGCTCGTGGTCGGCCCGCCGGCGAGCGTCGCCGCGATGTTCGCCGCGTCGTTCGCGGCGTTCCGGCGCGGCGACCTGCGCTATCTGCCGATGTGGACCGCGCACGTCGCGTGCGTCGTCGCGCTGCTCGCGTGGCTGCAGTTTTCGATCGGCGTGCCGTGGTGGTACTACCTGCTCGCGGTCACGTGGCCCGCGCACGCGCTCGCGATGATCCGCTCGCTGTACGAGCATCGCGCCGCCCGCGATCCGAAGGCGCGCATCGCGATCAACGAGGCGGGCTTCGCAATGCGGCTCCTGTACCTGAACAACAACTACCACCTCGTGCATCACGACCTGCCGAAGCTGCCGTGGTACGACCTGCCGCGCGCGTACCGGATGCGGCGCGACGCGTATGCGGACAAGTGCGGCGGCTTCGTGATCCGCGGCGGCTACCGGGCATTGCTGGCGCGCCATGCATGGCGGCCCACCGATGCGCCGGTGCATCCGTTTCCGGAAGGCACGGCGTCGCTGTCTGGCGGCGGCGTGCGCATCGCGGTCGTCGACGGACATCCGCAGGTCAGCACCTGACGGGCTTCGTGCGCGTCGCTCAGCGCGCGGCGCTGGCCGCCAGCGCCGCGAGCGCATCGCCCGGCTCGGTCCCGCCGAAACGCTGTTCGGTCGCGCCATGCTCGACGTCGATCAGCCCGGCGTTGTGCACGTCGTAGAGATCGGTGATCAGGCGCGCATGACGCTCACTGAGGCCCGCGCGCAGCAGCGTCGCGGCCCATGCGTCGCGCGGCAGTTCGCGCGCGACGATCGTCCGGCCGGCCGCCTGGCCGAGCGCATCGGCGACGTCGCGCGCGCTGATGCGCCGCGGCCCTTCGACGCTGACGACGCGCGGTCCGCCGGCCCTCGGATCATCGAGCAGCAGTTCCGCCGCGACGGCGCCGACGTCCGGCGCTGAGACGGCCGGAAACAGCTTGTCGACCGGATGGTGCAGGCTCGGCAGGACGCCGGTCGCCAGCGCGACCGGCATGACCCGCGCCCAGTTCTGCAGGTGCTCCGCGGAACGCAGCAGCGTCAGGCGCGTGGCGATCGGCTTCATCCGTTCCTCGAGTTCATGGAACAGGCTCGTGATGCCGGTGTCGATGTCCAGTTCCGCGCCGTAGTCCGACAGCGCCAGCAGCACCGGCGGCGGATTCGCGGCGAGCGCCGCGGCCGCGACGTCGATCATCCGCCGCATCGTCGCCGCGGTGTCTGCGTCGGCGTTGGGCACCGGGCACAGCATCTGCACGCCGTGCGCGCCGTCGAGCGTCGCGGCGACCGATCGCTCGTCGGTCAGGTCGGCGAGCACGACGTCGCAGCCGATGCGCGCGAGCCGCTCGCGATGACGCGCGTCGCGCACGACCGCACGCACGGGATGGCCCGCGTGGCGCAGCGCCGTGGCGGTGGCATGGCCGACGTTGCCTGATGCGCCGAAGATCACGAACACGATTCGCTCCTGTTGGGGGGATGTGCGGCGATTATCGGCACGCGCGGCCGCGCCGGCGCGCATGCGCGGATGAAACGAGCACGAATGGATGACGGCGTCGGCGTGCAGTAGAAAACCGCTCGCTGTTCATTCCCGTTGCATTCTGATTAAATGACCCGCTTCCGACCCGCAGCACAAAAACAACGATGAGCGAACTGACCAACGGCCACTCTCTAGGCGCACCTGACGCGGGCGACGCATCCACGCGCCGCCGCTCGCTATGGGCCGCATGCGGCGCGCACGCGGTGCACGACGGGCTCACGGACGTCATCTATGTGCTGCTGCCGATCTGGCAGGCGCAATTCGGCATCAACTATGCGCAGGTCGGCCTGTTGCGCGGCGCCTATTCCGGCATGATGGCCGGCTTCCAGCTGCTCGCGAGCCGCGCGGCCGGCCGCTGGGGACGCAAGCGCCTGCTGGTCGGCGGCACCGCGCTCGCCGGCCTCGCGTACCTGGTCGCCGGCCAGGCCGGCGGGCTCGCGGTGCTGCTGATCGCGCTCGTGCTGGGCGGGCTCGGCGCGAGCACCCAGCACCCGCTCGCGTCGTCGATGGTCACCGATGCATACGAGGCCGGCGGCGGCGTCAAGGAGGCGCTGTCGCAATACAACTTCTCGGGCGACATCGGCAAGACGCTGATTCCGGGGCTGATCGGCCTGCTGCTGACGGTCGTGACCTGGCGCACCAGCGCGACGCTGATCGGCCTGCTCGGCGTGGTGTCGGCGCTGCTGATGGCATGGCTGATTCCGTCGCAACACCCCGCACGTGCCGCCCGCAAGACGGCGCCCGGCGCGGCGGCCAGCGCCGGCTCGCGCGCCGGCCTGCGGGCGCTGCTGGCCACCGGCACCCTCGACAGCGCGGTGCGCATGGGGTTTCTCACGTTCCTGCCGTTCCTGCTGAAGAGCAAGGGCGCCGGCACCGCCGGCATCGGCCTCGCGCTGACGCTGCTGTTCGTCGGCGGCGCATTCGGCAAGCTGCTCTGCGGCTATCTGGGCGCGCGCATCGGCATGATGAAGACGGTGTGGCTGACCGAATCCGCGACGTCGCTGCTGATCCTCTTCGCGGTGTTCGCGCCGCTCGTCGCGATGATGGCGATGCTGCCGCTGCTCGGGCTCGCGCTGAACGGCACGTCGTCGGTGCTGTACGGCGTGGTGCCGGAACTGGCGGGCGCCGGCCGGCGCGACCAGGCGTTCGCGCTGTTCTATACGGGCACCATCGGCGGCGGCGCGCTGGCGCCCGTGGTGTTCGGGCGATTGGGCGACGTCGCCGGCGTTCCCGCCGCGCTGATCGCGCTGGCGGCGCTCCTGCTGCTGACGCTGCCGCTGTCGTGGTACGTGCAGAAGGGGCTCGCGCGCTGATGCGTGTCTCGGGCCGCGCGACCTCGCGCTCGCGGCCGCGGGGCTCGCGATCGACGGCGATCGGCCTCGCCCCGTCCTTCCATCAATTCGGCGGCAGTCTCGGCTCGATCCTGCCGGTGCCCGGCTGGCATCGCTGGGGCTCGCGGACGATGCCCTCGGCCGGTTTCGAGGCCCGGACCGACGGCAGGGCAACGCGCCGGACAGCGACCCGTACGCGGATTCAGTGCGGCGCGGGCTGATCGTCCCGGACGCTGCCGGCGGCGCGCGTCACGGCCTGCGCCGCCGCCGAGCGGGCGATCTCGCGCGGCGTCGCGCCGAGCAGGCGGTTCATCCAGTTCGCCATGTGGCTCTGGTGCGCGAATCCCGCTTCGAGCGCGATCTGGCTGATGCTGAGCCGGCCTTCGAGCAGCAGCGCCTTCGCGCGCTCGACGCGGCGCTGCACGACGTACTGATGCACGGGCATGCCGAGCGTCTCGCGAAACAGCACCTTGAAATGCGGCACGCTGATCGCCGCCAGCGCGGCGAGTTCGGTCAGCGTCAGCCGCCGCTCGAGGTTGCCCTCGATGTAGTCGATCACGCGCGCGGCAGCCTTCGGCGCGAGCGCGCGCCGCCTGCCGCGAAACGCCGGCGCGGCGTCGACGAGCCGCGCGACCAGCGCCGTGCACAGGCTTTCCGCGTAGAGCGGGTCCGATGCGTCGTCCGCTTCCAGCTCGGCGGCCAGCGCCCACGCGATGTGCTGCAGGCGCGGGTCGCGCACCTGCATGCGCCGGCGGATCTGCGCCTGCGACGGCTTGAGTTCGAGCTGGTCGAAGGTCGCGCGCGCGAACGCGTCGCTGATCGAAATGCGCAGGATCCGGCAGTCGCCGTCGTCGGTCCACTGGCCGGGCAGCCCGGCCGGGATCACGTCGGCGTCGCCGTGCGCCTGGATGCGCGCGGACCGGCTCCCGTCGCACACGCAGTGCGCGCGCACGGGCGCGCCGACGTGCACGCCGACCCGGTGGTAGTCGGCCGCCGGAATCCGGTGGGTGCCCGCGCGGATGCCCAGCAGCGCCGCGCCGAAGCCTTGCCAGCCGCGTTCGGCGCTGGAACGCAGGATGACCGGCACGTTGTGGTCCGGGTGCGCGGCCGGAATCGCATTGCTCATCGCATCCTCACCTCAAGTCGCGAATCGAATGCGCATTGTGACGCCGTTTCGGCCGGCGCGCTTGCCGTCGGCCGCGCCGCGTCGAATGCGGGCGTCGACGCGAAAACGATCATCCGTTTCTGTTCGCGCCGATCCTTGCATGCGCGCGGGCTCGCGATCGGCTCGCTACGATCGGGGCATTCGATCCTTCCGGAGACCGCCATGCAATCCTGCTGCTCGCGGCGAACGGCGTTCGCCGGCCCGCTGTCGCCCGCATCATTGCGGAAGGAACCGCGCAACGGTTCCCGTTCCCGTGCCGTCCGCTCGGCATTCGCCGCAGCCGGCGCATTCGCGCTCGGCATCGTCGGCTGGCGATGGTTCGAATCGTTGCTGAATTCGATTCCGGACAGCAACGACGACTTCGGGATCGGTTGAAGTTCGTTACCGTCCCGCCGGACGATCGACGGAATCGTCCTCCACATCGGGCTCCAGCGATTGCGCGAACCGGCGCTGGTACTCGCGCGGCGACAGCCCCGTCTTGCGCTTGAACAGCTGCCGGAACGTGCTCAGGTCGCCATAGCCGACCTGCTCGCCGATCGCGTCGAGGCTGACGTTGCCCGCCTCCAGCAAGCGCTTGGCGACCTCGACGCGCAACGTCTGCAGATACCCCAGCGGCGCATCGCCCACCGCCTGCCGGAAACGCCGGTTGAGCGTGCGCTCGCTCACGGCCAGCTCGGCGGCGAGGTCGGCCAGCCGGAACCGTTGCCGCAGCGTCGCCTCCATCCGGCGCTGGGCGCGCGCGACGAGCGGGTCGGTATGCCCGTGGTCGTCGAGCAGCGTCGCGTACGACGCTTGCGACGCGCGATTGACGTCGATCAGCAACAGCTTCGCGACGCGCGCCGCCAGCCGCGCATCGGCGAGCCGTTCGACGACGCGCAGCGCCAGGTTGAGATAGGACGTCACCGCGCCGCTGCACACGATGCCGGCCTGCTCCGTCAGGACTTCATGCGCGCGCAGTTCGACCTTCGGGTAGCGCCGCAGGAAATCCGTCGCCCTCGCCCAGTGAGTCGTCGCGATCCGGCCGTCGAGCAGCCCGGCCTCGGCCAGCAGATAACTGCCCGTGCAATACGACGCGAGCAACGCGCCGGCCTGATGCTGACGGCGCAGCGCGGACGACAGCGCGCGCACCCGGTCGTCGCGGGCGAGGAACGTGTCCATGTCGGCGACGAACGGCGCGGTCACGAGGATCGCGTCGGCGCGCTTGCGGGCGTCGATGCGCCCGTCCACCGCGATGGCCTGCCCGGAGGCGGCGCGCACGGGCTGGCCGTCGAGCGACTCGACGCGCCAGACGAGTTTCGGCGACGACGTGCTCGCGCCCAGGCTGTTCGCGGCGTTGAACACGTCGATCGGGCCGGCGACGCCGGACGCCAGGATCCCGTCGTAGACCCAGATGCGGACGATGGCCATGCTGTCTGAATTTCCTTGAACAATGGCGATCCTGCCACTCGCCGCAACGTGGCGCAAGCGCGATGATGGTCCCGTCCCAACCACCGACGAAGGACGATCGACATGCCGATGATCGACGCACTGATTCCGCAGGACGCGCTGACGCCCGAAGCCGAGGCGCGCCTGCTCAAGGAGATGACCGACATCCTGCTGCGGGCCGAAGGCTTCGAGCCGGACAACGCGAACGCGCAAAGCGTATCCGTGCTGTTTCTGCACCGCCCCGCCGCGACATACGTGGGCGGCGTGCCGTCGACGCGGCCGCGCTACCGGATCGTGCCGACGGTGCCGGAGGGGCAATACACGGATGCCGCGCGGGAAACGCTCGTCAGGGAGATCACCGCGGCCGTCGTGCGCGCCGAAGGCGGCACGCACGAGGATGTCGCGCCGCGCGTATGGGTCTTTCCGAAGGAGATGCCGGACGGCCAGTGGGGCTCGCGCGGCACGATCCGCAGGCTCCCCGACATCCAGGCATTCATCGCCGGCGAGCACGAACGGCAGACGGGCGCGGAGCGGCTCGCGCGGCGGCGGCGCGACAAGGCGCGCGCGGTGCTGGCAAGCGCCGTCGACGCGATCGACCGGAACGACTGACCCGCGCCGCCGCAAACCGAACGCACAGAGGGGCCGCGTCGACCATCATCGCGCGGCTCGCTCGCCCGAAGCGATCGCTCACTTGCGCGTCGCAACAGGCCGCTCACGCCGCGCGGCCCGGGCGCGGCGCGCTACGGATTGCCGGCCGCTTTCCTGCGCCCGCCGAAATCCTGCGCAGGGGCGACCCGCCGGGCGCGCCGGCCCGTCGCGGCCGCCGCCGGCGCTTGCGCCTGCAGCGCGTCCACCTTGAGGCACCGCCCCGCCTCCCATTCGGCCTGAAGCGTGTCGCGGATCTGCTGCAACTCCCCGCGCTGCGAGTCCAGCTTGACGCGCAGCGCGTCGATCTCGCGCAACCGCTCGTCGATGCGCGCGAGCAGGCCCTCCTTCGCGAACGCGTCCATGTCCTCGGCGACGCCGCGCATTTCATCGAGCGAGAAACCGAGCCGCTGCGCGAGCTGGATCTGCCGCAGCCGCTCCGCCGCGGCCTCGTCGTAGATCCGGTAGCCGTTCGCGCCGCGGCCGGCCGGCGGCAACAGGCCGCTCTGCTCGTAGAAGCGGATGGCGGACGTCGTCATGCCGGTCCGTGCGGCCAATTCCCCGATCTTCATAGCGCTCTTGACCTTCAAGTTGGCTTGAAACTTAGTATAGGCGCATCAAGCCTATCGAACAGGTCTTCCGATGACGACACCGCTCTTTGCCCCGCTGACGCTGCCCAACGGCGCCACCCTGCCCAACCGCATCGCGAAGGCCGCGATGGAGGAAAACATGGCCGACCCGGGCCAGTTGCCCGGCGAAGCGCTGCGACGCCTGTATGCCGCTTGGGGCGCCGGCGGCGCAGGCCTGCTGATCACCGGCAACGTGATGATCGACGCGCGCGCGCTGACCGGCCCGGGCGGCGTCGTGCTGGAACGCAACACGCCGCTCGAGCCGTTCCGCGCGTGGGCAGCCGCCGCGCGCCGGCACGGCGCGCGCGTGTGGATGCAGATCAACCACCCCGGGCGGCAGGTGCTGGCGGCGATGGGCCGCGACGGCTGGGCTCCGTCCGCCGTGCCGGTCGACCTCGGCCGGCACAGCAAGCTGATCGCGACGCCCCGCGAGATGACCGAAGCCGAGATCCACGAGGTGATCGAGCGCTTTGCCGACACCGCGGCGGCGGCCGAGGCGGCCGGATTCGACGGCGTGCAGATCCATGCGGCGCACGGCTACCTGATCTCGCAGTTCCTGTCGCCGCTGACCAACCGGCGCCAGGACGACTGGGGCGGCTCGCCGGAAAACCGCGCGCGGCTGCTGATGTCGGTCGTGCGCGCGGTGCGCGCGCGGGTCGGCGCGGCGTTCAGCGTCGCGGTCAAGCTCAATTCCGCGGACTTCCAGCGCGGCGGGTTTTCCGAGGACGACGCGAAGCAGATCGTGCTGCAGCTCAACGCATTGCCCGTCGATCTCGTCGAACTGTCCGGCGGCAGCTATGAAAGCCCGGCGATGCAGGGCCGCACCGCGGACGGCCGCACGCTCGCGCGCGAAGCCTATTTCCTGACGTTCGCGCGCGACATCGCCGCGATCGCCCGGATGCCGGTGATGACGACCGGCGGGATTCGCCGGCAGCCCGTGGCGGAAGCGGTGCTCGAGCAAGGCGTCGCGGTGGTCGGCATGGCGACCGCGCTGGCGTCCGTCCCGGACCTGCCGAAGCGCTGGCGCGACGGTCAGGCGATCGACGCGCCCGTCGTGCAGGTCGATTGGCGCGACAAGGGCGCCGCCGGCCTGGCCACGATGGCGCTCGTCAAGCGCAGCCTGCGCGCGATCGGCGCCGGACGGCATCCGCCGCGTCGTTACTCGGCGGTCCTGAGCCTCGTGCTCGACCAGCTCCGCACGCGCAGGCTGACGCAGCGGTATCGCCGGTGGAACCCTGCGGGGGCGTGACGCGGCGCGCGCTCATGCTTCGCGCAACCGCGCCGCGTCCGTCGCGAACGCCGGACGCAGCTGCGCCTCCAGGATCTTCATCACGGCCTGCGTTTTCGCCGGCGCCGGCCGCGCGGCCGGATACAGCGCATGCAGCTCGAAGCCCGGCACCGTATGGCCGGGCAGCAGCTCGACGAGCCGGCCGCTCGCCAGGGCATCACCGCAGACGGGTTCCTGCAGCACGCCGATGCCCGCACCGCCGACCAGCATCTCGTATGCGGGCCGCCAATGGCTCGTGCTGACGACGATATCGATCGGCGTCGGCCGCGGCGCCTCCGATGCGCGCGCCAGCCGCAGCTGACCGTCGGCAAACAGTCCCGCCACGCGGATGAACGGATGCGCGGCGAGATCGGCCGGCTGCTGCGGCCGGCCGTGCGCATCCACATACGCGCGCGCCGCGACCAGCACGCGGCGCACGTGGCCGAGCCGGCGCGCGACGAAGTTGCCGTTCCCGAGCGCGCCGAGCCGCAGCGAGATGTCCACGCCCTCGGTCACCGGGTCGGTGACGGCGTCGTTCAGCACGAGATCGATCAGCAGCTTCGGATGCCGTTCGCGAATCGCCGCCATCACGCCGGGCAGCACGACCTCGCCGATCCCGTGCGGCGCGGCGATCCGGATGCGTCCGCGCACGGCGTCGTCGCCGGGCGTCACCGCGGCCTGCGCTTCGTCCGCCGCGTCGAGGACGACCTTGCTCTTCTGGTAGAACAGCGCGCCCTCGTCCGTGCACGACACCGCGCGCGTGCTGCGCAGGAGCAGCCGGACCCCGAGATGCCGTTCGAGCCGCTCGATGCGATCGCTGACGGCGGGCTGGCCGAGGCCGAGATCCCGCGCGGCGCGCGACAGGTTGCCGCGCTCGACCACCCGTACGAAGATGCGCATCGCGGACAGCAAATCCATAGGTTCCCCGGAATGGTAATGAACGGACCCGCACGGCATGCGCCGTGTCCGCGCACTATACGCGCTGCGCGCCGACCCGCACCGCCGGCGCGGCCCAGCGCCGGCCATACGCCGTCATCACCGCGAAGCTCAGCACGAAGCTCAGGCCGCCGGCCGCCAGCAGGCCGAGCTCGCCCAGCACGGGCAGCAGGTTCGTGAGGAAGCCCGTCACGACCCACGCGATCGCCATCACCGAGCCGGCGACGCCGAGCGCCCAGCCCTGCCGGTCCTCGGCGACGGCGTCCGAGTACGCGGTGTACATCGTCGTATAGGCGACCATGTCGAAGCAGCCGACCACCATCCCGAGCACCCACAGCGCGCCTTCATGCGGGAACAGCGCCGACAGCAGCTGGCCGGCGCCGGCGACGAGCAGCCCCGTCCTCGCGATCTCGACGACGCCCCACACCTTCAGCATCAGCCGGACGACGACCACCAGCCCGAACACGAAGCAGATGCCGATCAGGCCGCTGAACAGGCCGAGCTGCGCGCTCGTGTACTGGAAGCGCGTCTGCAGCGCGAGCATGATGGTCTGCAGATACAGGCCGTAGCCGACCTGCATCAGGAAGAACACGACCGACAGGCACGCGACGCGGCCATGCGCGCCGGCCTCGCAGATGATCCGCACGGGCAGCAGCAGATCGACGCGTGCTGCGCCGGCCGGCGCGACGGCGTCGCGATAGCAGCGCGCCGTCCACAGCCCGCAGGCGACGCTGAGCGCGGCGACCAGCAGGAACGGCGTGCCGTAGTTGAAGAACGGCGCGATCGTGCGGTCCGATGTCAGGCCGCCGAGCACGGGGCCGACGATCACGCCCGCGCTGAACGCGACGGACATGATGCTCATGTTGTACGCCTTGTTCTCCGGCGTGCTGAGATCCGCGATCGCGGCCTGCGCGATGCCCTGGCAGCCGGCCATCAGGCCCGTGAGGCCGCGCCCGGCCAGCAGCAGCGCGATGCTCGGCAGCAGCGCGCCGAGCGCCATCAGCAGGTAGCCGAGCGCAAGGCCGAACACGCACAGCAGCATGATCCGGCGGCGGCCGTAGCCGTCGGACAGCTCGCCCATCAGCGACGAGCCGAAGAACATGAAGAACGGATACACGCCGTATCCGAGACCCAGGTAAAAGTTGCGCAGGTGCGCCGGCGTATCGGCGCCGATCACGCCCGAGCGGGGATCGGAAAAGATCGCCGCCATGATCGGGTACACGAGCCCGAAGCCCATCGCGTCGATCGCGATCGCGAGCAGGCACGGACCCAACAGTTTCAGGTTCAGCTTGGACATGTGTGGCCTCGGCAGTAACGGGATCGTCACGGTAGCCGGCGGCCGTGCGCGCGAGTAGTGTCGTCGCGGCGATCTCAGTCATCGGAAAAACCGATGAGCGGCGCTGCGCCCCTTACTTGCGGCGCCGCTCGTGCGGCGCCACCGTCGCGCCGTCGATGACGGGCGCGCCCTGCTTGATCAGGAAATCGCGGAACAGCCCGGTCACCTGCGAGATCCGCCGGTCGGCCAGCGTCACCACGACCCATTCGCGCTCGATCGGGTTGCCGGGATACGGCAGCTGGCCCAACAGCCCCGTGCGCAATTCGAGCGCGCACGCATGCAGCGACAGGAACGCGACGCCGAGCCCGGCCTCGGCCATCTGCTTGATCGCCTCGTTGCTCGACAGTTCGGAGCCCACATGAAACTTGAACCCTGACGACTTGAACAGGCTCTCCACGGTCGTGCGGGTGCCGGCGCCGCGCTCGCGCACCAGCAGGTGCGCCGATTCGAGATCCTTCAGCGACACGCGCTTGCGCTGCATCAGCGGATGGCCCGGCGCCGCGACGAACACCATCGGATGCTTCGCGAACTCGACGGCGTGGGTGCGCAGCTCCTTCGGCGGGCTCCCCATCACCGCGAGATCGATTTCATGCGTGGCGAGCATGCGGATGATGTCGTCGCGGTTGCCGACCTTGAAATACGTCTTCACGTGCGGGCGTGTCGCCGTGAACTTGACGAGCAGCGGCGGGATCAGGTACTCGGCCGTCGTGATCGCGCCGATCCGCAGCGTGCCGCCGAGCTCGCCGGTCAGCGCCGCCACCTCGTCGCCCGCCTCGCTCCACAGATGCAGGATCTCGCGCGCATAGCGCGCGACGATCTCGCCCGCCGCGGTCAGCTGCACGCCGCGCCCCACCCGCTGCAGCACCGACGCGCCGACCGCCTCCTCCAGCAGCCGGATCTGCAGCGACACGGCCGGCTGCGTCAGGTTCAGCTCCTGCGCGGCGCGGGACACGCTGCCCAGCCGCGCGATCATGTCCAGCGCCTTCAGCTGCCGGAACGTCGCGGTCTTTCCTATAAGTGAATACATATGGGTCGGCGATAAACATTAAATTGTCTGAGCGGATGTCGAACTATATCTTCGTATCTCGAAATCTGTCACCCGTATCGACAACAACGAGGAGCCTCTCATGGCCACGCCCCTCTTCCCCCCAGCAACGGATCGCGCGACGCGCGTTCCGCGCATCGTGATCGTCGGCGGCGGCGCCGGCGGCCTGCAACTGGCGACGCGCCTCGGCGACGCCGTCGGGCAGCGCGGCCTGGCGGACGTCGTGCTCGTCGATCGTTCTCCGACGCATTTCTGGAAGCCGCTGCTGCATGAAGCGGCCTCCGGGCATCGCGATCCGGCGAGCCACACGATCGAATACGCGGCGCAAGCGAAGCGGCACGGCTTTCAATTCGTGCAGGGCGAGCTGCAGCGCGTGGACCGGGTGCGGCGCGTCGCGACGATCGGCGCCGTGCTCGACGGCGACGGCTCGGAGATCCTGCCGCCGCGCGACGTGCACTACGACGACCTGGTGCTCGCGGTCGGCAGCGTGACGAACTTCTTCAACGTGCCGGGCGCGTCCCGCCATGCGCTTCCGCTCGAAAACGTCGAGCAGGCCGAGGATTTTCGCCGAAAGTTCCTCGCCGCGTGCGCGAAGGCCAACCATCTGGCGGAACGGCAGCCGGACCGGCGCGCGCCGCCCGTGTGCATCAACGTGATCGGCGCGGGCGCGACCGGCGTGGAGCTCGCCGCCGCGCTCACGCACGCGATCGATCAGCTCGCGGCCTATCGCTTCAAGGCGCTGAGCCCGGAAAGCGACGTCCGCATCCGGCTGATCGAAGGCGGCCCGCGCGTGCTGCCGGTGCTCGACGAACGCCTCTCCGCACGCATGCACGCGCAGCTCGTCGCGCTGCACGTCGACGTGCTGACGAACACGCGCGTGGCGGAAGTCGGCGCGGACGCGATCGTGACCGCGACCGGCGAGCGGCTCGCGAGCGACATCACGATCTGGGCCGCCGGCGTGGCCGGCCCCGCAATGCTGCGCACGATTGGCGACCTTGCGCTCAACAATGCGAACCAGGTGATCGTGACCGACACGCTGCAGACGCCGGACGATCCGCACGTGTTCGCGTTCGGCGATTGCGCGGCCTGCCCGTCCGCCGGCGCGCACGGCTTCCTGCCGCCGCGCGCGCAGGTCGCGCACCAGCAGGCCGTGTACCTGAGCCAGGCGTTCGCGCGGCGGCTGTCCGGCAAGCCGGTAGCCGGCTTCACGTTCCGCGACGCCGGCACCGTCGTATCGCTCGGCCACGCCGGCGCGGTCTATCAGGCGGAGCTCGGCATGCGCTCGCGCTCACTGATCGTCGATGGTCTCGCCGCGACCGGGCTGTACCGGTTTCTGTATCGCAAGCACCTGTTCAGCGTGCACGGCGTGACGCGCGCATTGCTCCAGGCGTTCGGCCATTGGCTGCAGCGTCGCAACCAGCCGTCGATCAAGCTGCATTGAATCGACGGCAGCCGGAAGAAGTGCACCGGTTCCGTGCGAATCGGCGCACTTTTCCTGTGCACGTCGCGCACGTCGAATGAAGCAATGCCGCGCATCGTTGCGAGCCGTGCCGGCAATGCGTCAGGATGCAAAATTGCACGCGGAATCGCAAAATTGAGATATCAGCCGAACCTTATGAGTCGAACAAAAAGATTAATTGGTGCTGTATTCCGGTTCGACGATAAGGTCGTGGCATTCCCGTCAGCGAGCGGACCATCACGTCTCTGAAGAGGAAACACCCGTGGTCATCGAAGCTATCGTCACCCGACTCGACGCAGCGTTTGAACAGATCGAAGCGACCCCCGACTCGCGCGAATCGCAGCAGCAGCGCGAGACCATCCTGCAGTGGATCGATCATGCTTCGGCGGAAGGCTATCGCCTGGGCCTCGTGACGACCTTGCCGGCGGCGCGGTTCAGCGCGCTGTTCGAAGGGCAGTTCGGCACGGCGAGCCTCGACCGCTTCTCGGTCGTCGTCGCGGATGCCGGCCAGCCGTCCATGGAAGCGAGCCAGCATCCGTACGACGTCGCACTGCAGGCGCTCGGCGTGCCGCGGGAATGTGCGGCGGCGGTCGCCAGCAGCGAGCGCGAACGCCGCGAGGCCGAAATTTACGGCATGTCCCGCTGCGTGCGGATCGCCGACGTCGCGCGCTCCGCCGCGCCGCTCGGCCACTGCTGAACGCACACGCGGGCGGCGCGGCCGTTCACGCGGCGCGCGCCGCCGCCGTCGTCAGCACGACCTTGCCGATGTGCGCGCTCGCCTCCATCAGTGCATGAGCGGCGCGCGCATCGTCGAGGTCGAAGGTCCGATCGATCAGCGGCTTCACCGTGCCGCGACGGATGTGCGGCCAGACCGCCCGCTCGAGATCCTCGATCAGCGCCGCCTTTTCCGCCGGCGTGCGTGAACGCAGCGTCGAGCCGAGGTGCGTGAGGCGCTTCGTCAGCATCGGGAACAGGTCGAGCGCCTGCGCCGGCCCCTTGATCACGCCGATCTGCACGATGCGGCCGTTCATCGCGGCCGCCGCGTAATTCCGCGCGACGTAATCGCCGGCGACGATGTCGACGACCACGTCGACACCGCGCCCGTGCGTCGCGCGCATCACCGCGTCGACGAAATCCTCGTTCCGGTAATCGACCACGACGTCGGCGCCGAGCGCGCGGCTCGCATCGCGCTGCACGTCGGAGCTGACCGTCGTGATGATCGTCGACGCGCCGAACGCCTTCGCGAGCATCGTCGCCGTGGTGCCGATGCCGGACGCGCCGCCGTGAATCAGCACGCTGTCGCCCGCCGCGAACCGGCCGCGCTGGAACAGGTTCAGCCACACCGTCAGGAAGGTCTCGGGCAGCGCGGCCGCTTCGACCATCGACAGGCCGTCGGGAATCGCCAGCGCGTTGCTTTCGTGCGCCACCGCGTACTCCGCATAGCCGCCGCCCGTGATCAACGCGCAGACGCGCTCGCCGATCGCGAACCGGGTCACGTCGCGCCCGACGGCGACGATCTCGCCCGCGATTTCCAGGCCCGGAATGTCCGACGCGCCCGGAGGCGGATCGTACAGCCCCTTGCGCTGC
The DNA here is from genome assembly GCF_902833085.1 of Burkholderia ubonensis. Classification (GTDB taxonomy): domain Bacteria; phylum Pseudomonadota; class Gammaproteobacteria; order Burkholderiales; family Burkholderiaceae; genus Burkholderia; species Burkholderia ubonensis. Next base: position 19,614 of record NZ_CADFEB010000015.1, on the reverse strand, counting down.
AGCAGGTCGGGGCCGTTCACGCCGGCCGCATGCACGCGGATCAGCACCTCATCGGCGGCCGGCGCGGGCACCGGCCGCTGTACGGGCGCCAGCACGTCGGGAGCCCCCGGCCGCGTGATCTCGATCGCGGTCATCGCCGCGGGAAGGGTTTGCGTTACGTTCGACATGACTTCACCTTTTCAAGAGTCCGCAAGAGTCCGGATATGCGGCGGATTCGATCCGCATGCCGAATCGCCGCATCGGTCGAGAAAAAGTGTAGTGACGCGCCGCGCGCTTGACACGCAGCGAATTGCCGATCGTATGATGCAAATTTGCATCACGCCGGAGGCATCATGAACTGGGACGACGCGCGCATTTTCGTCGCGCTCCATCGGGAACGGACCTTGCGCGCCGCGGCGCGCGCGCTCGATATCGACCAGGCGACGGTCGGCCGCCGGCTTGCCGCGCTCGAGCATGCGCTCGGCGCGACGCTGTTCCTGCGCACGTCGAACGGCTATGAATTGACGCCGGTCGGCCGGATCGCGATCCGCGCGGCCGAGGCGATGGAACAGTCCGCGCACGATCTCGTGCGCCACACGCAAGGCGTCGACAAGCGCCTGGCCGGCGAGGTGAAGCTGTCGACCACGGACGCGCTCGCGCAGGAATACGTGATGCCGGCGATCGAGCGCCTGCATGCGAAGCATCCGGACGTGTCGGTGCTGCTCGACACGACGACGCAGGTTCTCAATCTCGCGAAGCGCGAAGCCGACATCGCGATCCGGACCGTCAAGCCGCGCAATCCGGACCTGCTCGCGCGCCGGCTCGCGAGCTGGGAAGTCGGGCTGTTCGCGTCACCCGACTATGTGCGGCGCCACGGCGAACCGGTGCCGGGCGAGCGGTTCGCCGGGCACGACCTGGTCGTCTACCAGCCGCATTTCGCGAAGGCGCGCGTGCCGTCGTTCGTCGGGGAACCACTGGCGGACGGCCGCATCGTCGCGCAGCTCAACACGAACCTGACGCTGCGCGCGGCGTTGAAGGCCGGGCTCGGCCTCTGCGAGATACCGGTGCCGATGGGCGAGCGCGACGGCCTCGTGCGCGTCTGGCCCGATCGCTCGAACGATGCGCAGTACGAAATCTGGCTCGTCACGCATCAGGACCTGCGGCACACCGCGCGCATCCGCGTGACGATCGACGAGATCGTCGCCGCGTTCGGCGGATAGCCGCACGCTCGCGTCACTCGCTCGCCGGCGTGCGCGACACGACGCGCTTCAGCACCCAGCGGATCGACGAGCGGTCGGCCGGCGGCTGCGCGACCTTGTATTCGTCGATCTCGAGTTCGTAACGGAAGCCCGGCTTGAAGTCGAATCCTTCGATGCCCGCGTACCACAGGCTCCATTCGCCGTCGGGCCGGTCGCGCACCTGCAGGCACTCCATCGGCGCAACGCCCACGCAGCGCCTGGTCTGCGGCGCGACGTAGACGGTTTTCGCGACCGGCCGGCCATCCGCCGGCCGTGCGGCGGATGCCTGCACGCTGCCTGCGCTGGTTTCGCATGCGGCGAGTGCTGCCACCCCGGCCAGTGCCGCCGTCAACGTCAATCCACGAAAAATCCGATTCATCCGATCCTCGACCTTGCAGTTTGAAAAAGCCATCATACTGCGCGCTTGCACACAGGTTCCGGATGCCGTCGTCGCCCGCGACGCGGCGCTTAGCCGTGCGTCAGATCGCCCAGCCGCCGAGATAGAACACGACGAGCACGGCCGCGATGCTCACCGTGCCGACGTTGAGCTTGCGGAACTCGCCGCTCGCGATGCGTCCGATCACGAGCGTCGAGAAGCCGAGCATGATGCCCGTCACGATGTTCGCGGTCAGCACGATGAAGACCGCGCACACGAGGCCGGACATCGCGTCGACCATGTCGTCCATGTGCAGCTTGCTGACGCTGCCGAGCATCAGCAGGCCGACGTACATCAGCGCGGGCGCGGTCGCATACGACGGCACGAGCGCCGCGATCGGCGAGAGGAACATCACGGCCAGGAACAGCAGCCCGACCACCGCGGCCGCGAGGCCCGTCTTCGCGCCGGCGGCCACGCCGACGCTCGATTCGATGTAGGCCGCCGCCGGCGCGCCGCCGAGGAAGCCGGAGAAGATCGAGCTCAACGAGTCCGCGGTCAGTGCGCGGCCGCCGTTGATGATGCGGCCGCTCTCGTCGAGCAGGCCGGCCTGCCCCGCGACCGCGCGGATCGTGCCGGTCGCGTCGAACACGGCGGTCATCACGAGCGCCAGCACGCTCGGCAGCACCGCGAGCGACAGCGCGCCCTTGACGTCCATCGCGCCGATTAGCGACGCGTGGCCCGGCGCGCTCAGCGAAGGCAGTGCGAACACGCCGCGGAACTTCACGGCCGGATCGAACGCGAGGCCGAACGCCGAGATCGCGATCACGACGAGCAGGATCCCGCCCGGCACGCGGCGCTTTTCCAGCCCGAAGATCGCGGCGAGACCGATCACCGACATGATCACCGGCAGCGCGGTGACGTGGCCGAGCGACACCGGCAGGCCGGCGCCCGGGTTCTTGACGACGAGGCCGACGTCGTTCGACGCGATCAGCAGCAGGAACAGGCCGATGCCGATCCCCGTGCCGTGCGCGACGCCCGCGGGCAGGTTGCGCAGGATCCACGAGCGCACGCCGGTAACGGAAATGCCGGTGAACACGAGCCCCATCAGGAACACGGCGCCGAGCGCGACCGTCGGCGGCAGGCCCTTGCCGAGCACGAGGCCGAACGCGGTGAAGGCGGTCAGCGAGATCGCGCAGCCGATCGCGATCGGCAGCTTCGCCCACAGGCCCATCAGCAGCGAGCCGAACGCCGTCGTCACGCACACGGCGACGAACACGGCGCTCGCGTCGAAGCCGGCCTTGCCGAACATGCCGGGCACGACGAACACCGAATAGACCATCGCCAGGAAGGTGGTGATGCCCGCGACGATTTCGCGGCGCCGCGTGCTGCCGCGCGCGGAAATCCCGAAGTATCGGTCGATGGCGCCGTTCGCGCCGAACGCCGCTTGCGCGCCGACGCCGGCGGCCGGCTGCACCGGGGTATCGCTCATGAGCTTGCTCCTTTATCAGCATGCTGAAACGGTCGACGTGGACCGTCGTCAGGTTTGTCTCGTATCTAGTGTTGGGGCGGCAACGTCGTCCGCACTTTGCCGTAGCGAAGGGTAGGTGAACAGAACATCACGTCCCATTGGGCGACGAGCATGCAGCGCATGTCGAAGCGCTTATATCGGCGTGAAACCGGGCTTTCCCGCCGCGGAACGCGTGTATACGCCTAGTGGGAATCCGTTAAGGGGAGTATTTGAGTGCGAGACCTGAAACGGGGGACGGACCCGGTGGCAAGCGGCGCGCCATTGCGGCATTGCGTGTGCTCGCCTGGACGGGCATGGATGCGCCGTTCAGGTGTACGCCCGCCGAAACCGCTCCCGCAATCCGAACGGAACCAGGCAGTCGATCACGCACTTGTTGGTGAAGCCCTTCCGCCCGCCGGACACATAGCTTTCCGACTGAGTGGGGTCCAGCGACGTGCCGCGCAGGCTCGGGGTCTGCAGCACGTCACGCTCGAGCCGGCTGCGCGTCGCGATCGCCCACAGCACGTCGTCGGCCGAGTGAGGGTTCACGTCGTCGTCGACCAGCACCAGGTTCTTCGTCGTGGCGACCCGCTCCAGCAATCGCATCGCCGCATGCATCAGCGGCGCGTCGTCGTCGCGCGTGCGCCTCGCGACCTGCAGCACGGTGAACAGATGCCCGCCGCCCGCGGGCAGCGCGACGGCGTCACGAAACAGCGGCGCGGCGCCCTCGTCGTGCAGCACCCGCCAGATCGCCGCCTCCTGCCCGACGCCGAGCAATTCCGACTGCTCCCGCCCCGGGCCCGTCAACGCCGGATAGATCGCGCCGGGCCGCCAGGACAGCGCGCTGACGGCCAGCGTGGTCACCGCGCCGGCGGCCGAGAAATAGCCGAGATACTCCGGCATCGAGTGCCCGTGGCCCGGCGGGCCGGCCGACGCGCCATCGTGCTCGGCCTCCTTGTCCGCGCCGAGGCTGCCTTCGATGACGATCTCCGCGTGGTCGACATACCACCCGCCGCCGGACGCGCACGGCGCCAGCGCAACCGGCCTGCCGCGCAACGCGCCGGCCACCGCGAGCTCGTCGTCGCCGAACCCGACGGCCGGACTGCTGAGCGCGGCCGCATAGTAAAGCGCCGGGTCGAGCCCGATATTGACCGACACCGGAAGCCGCTCGCCCCGCGCGACGTGCCGATCGACGAGCTGCTGCAGATGCCCCTTCGACGAGATCGCCACCACGGTCGAGTTCGGCTTGAGCGTAATCCGGTGTACCGAGCAATTCGCGATGCCGGTAATGGCGTCGCGCGCATAGACGAGGCCGAGCGTCACCGTCGGCCCCGGGTCGCCGGCCGTGCAGGTCAGCGCCGGCAGCCATTGCCGCAGGTCGGGCGCCGTGACCCATTCGCGCGGCGTCGCTCGTGCCGACAGCGTCGGCGCGAGCGGCGAGCGGATGGCGCGGACGATGCGCTCGCCCGGCCGATCGTCGCCGAGCAGCACGCCGGTGCGCGCGCGGCTGCCGAACAGGCCCATGAGCACCGGAAAGCGGCCGCGCGCAGGCCGGCGATACAGCCGCAGCGGCTGCTCCGCCGCGAACCACGACGCAGCGCTCGCTCGATAGGACGCGAGGTAATCGTCGATCAGCCCGACGTGCGGATCAAGCGGCGCATCGATTTCGACCGGCCGTTCACCCGCGCGGGCCAGCGCATCGAGCGCGCTGCGCAGATCGTGGATGTCGCTCGCCGTGCACGCCATGCCTGCCCTCCGCTCAGCGCGCCGTCGTCGGGCGCGCGCCCCGCACGGCGCGCGACGGCGACGCGGCAACCGCGATCAGCGCGACCGACGCCAGCGCGCACAGCGCACTGAACGCGATCGACGCGACGTAGCTGCCGTAGACGTCGAACAGCAGCCCGCCGATGCTGCCGCCCGCCACCGCCGCGACGCCGACCGACACGTAAAGCGCGCCCAGGATCGCGCCCAGATTCGTGGTGCCGAACCAGCTGGCCGCAACCGACGGATAAAGCGAAATGCAGCCGCCGTTCGCGACGCCGAACAACACGGCGAATACGGCAAGCGCGACGAAGCCGTGCGCGGCGAGCCAGAAGCCGTTCAGCAGCGCCAGCGCGAAGGTCAGCGCCATCAGCAGCGAACGTGCGCCGATCCGGTCGGCAAGGCTGCCGAGCAACAGCCGGCCGGCCACGTTGCCCACGCCGATCAGCCCGATCAGCAGGTTGGCCTCGACGGCCGAGAGGCCGAGCTGTCGCGCATACGGATTGATGTGGACGAGCGCGAGGAACAGCCCGACCGAACCGAGGAAGATCGCGGCGAAATACCACCAGAAGCGCGCGCCGCGAAGCGCCGACGCGAGCGTCGCGTCGGCGGCCGCCGGATGCGCGCCGTTCGTCGTGCGAGCCGGCGCGGCGTCGCCGTCCGCGCGCAGCCCCAGTTCCTCCGGCCGCCCCCGCACCACGGCCGCGGCGACGCAGCCGAGCACCGCGATTCCCACCGCGAACACGCGCATCGTCGTTTCCCACGACAGGTGCTGCATCAGCAGGCCGGCGAGGCTCGGTCCGACGAAGGTGCCGAGCCCGGTGCCCGCGAGCGCCAGGCCGGAGGCCTTGCTGCGGTTCCTGACGAACCAGCGCTGCACCGCGGTCACCGTCGGCACGTACACGAGGCCGACCCCGAGCCCGACGAGCGAGCAGAATGCCACGAGGAAATGCGCCATCGACCGCCCGGCCAGGCTGCTGACGAAGAAGCCGAGCGCCAGCAGCACCACGCCGGCGCCGACCACCTTGCGCGTCGACGTACGGTCGGCGATCGAGCCGGCAAACACGCCGACCGCGTAATAGATGAATGCGGTCAGCGAGAAAATCGACGCGACCGAGAATCGCCCGACGCCGAAACTCGACTGCAGTTGCCCGAAGAACGCGCCGAACGAATAGGCCGCCCCGAAAATCAGCGCCAGCAGCAGGTGCGCCGCGATCACGACATACCAGCCTCGAAAGATTCTTTCATTCATCAAGCCATCCTCCCTGCGATTCGTCAGTAGTTGACATCCAGCACGCGCGACATGTCGCCCGCGACGCTGACGCGAACGAGCGTCGTGACGTCCAGCCCGGTTGCGTCCCGTACTCGCTCGACGCCCGCGTAGTCGGCCTTCTCGGCGACGCAGACGATCTGCTCGACGTGCGCGCCCGCCCGCCTGACGGCCTCGACGAGACCGATCAGCGTGCCGCCCGTGCTGATCAGGTCGTCGACGATGACGACGCGGTCCCCGGGCTCGACGCCGTTCAGGTACAGCGCGCCCGCCGTGTATTCGCAGCCGAACTCGACCTTCACCTGCCCTTCGAGCCCGGACGGATACCAGCGCGCGATGCCGTACGGCAGCCCCGACAGCAGCGACACCGCGGCGAGCAGCGCGCCGCCCTTGTCCTCCTCGCCGACGAGCTTCAGCCCGGGTGCAACCGACATCACGTCGCATACCCGTTGCGCCGCCATGCGCAGCAGCGGCGCGGGGGTCGCCGGCACCTGCTCGGTCAGCGAATTGACCAGGAAACGCTTGCCGTTGATGCTGACGAGCGGCCGGCCGTCGAACGACGCGCGCAGGATGTCCGCGTCGACCGGTTCGTGCGCCGCGCGTTGCGCGCCCCTGACCGCCGCGACGAACGCGCGCATCATCGCGGGGTCCTTGCGGGTCGCACTCGCGCCGACTCCCGAGCTGACGTCGACGCCGGACGGCCCGAGCAGGTCGAGCATGCGGCGCACGTTGCCGGCGTTCAAGCCGCCCGCCACGATGATCGGCCGCGCGAACCGCAACCCGTGCAGCCGCGCCCAATCGAAACGCTCGCCGGTGCCGCCGTCGCGGCCGGCCACCGCCGCGTCGAACAGGTACGCGCTGACGTCGTACGTTTCGACGACCGCGGGATCAAAGCGCTCGCCGACCCGAAATCCCTTGATCACCGGCCACCCGACCTGCCGGCAATACGCGGGGCTCTCGCTGCCCTGAAGCTGCACGCTCGACACGCCCGAGTGCGCCACGACGTCCTGCAGCCGTTCGAGCGGCTCGTCGACGAATACGCCCACCGTGCTGACGAACGGCGGCAGCCGGTCGACGATCGCCCGCACGTCGCCCGCCGCCATCCTGCGCGGACCGTCGGAGAACACGAAACCGAGCGCGTCGGCGCCGGCGTTCACGGCGTCGAGGGCATCGTCGAGGTTCGTCAGGCCGCAAATCTTGATGCCGGTCTTCATGAGTTGCTTGCTCCGCATAGAAAGTTGTCGAGCACCTTGCGCGCCGCGCCGCTGTCGATCGCGTGACGCGCGAGCTGCGCGCCGTCGGCGAAAGTCCGTGCGCGTCCGTCGAGAACGAGTGACATGCCGGCCGCCGCCGTCACGGTGTCGGCGCGCGGCCCGCGCTCGCCGTCGAGAATCGCGCGGCAGATCGCCGCGTTGGTCTGCGGGTCGCCGCCGCGCAGGTCGTCGACGCGGCACGGCGACAGCCCGAAATCGTGCGCGGTGACGCTGAACGACGCGGTCGCGCCGCGCTCGACGCGCATGACGAGCGTTTCACCGGCACAGCTCACTTCGTCGAGTCCCGCCACGCCGTGCACGACGAATGCCGCGTCCCGCTCCAGCCTCGCCAGCGCGGCAGCGATCGGCGCCTGCTGCTCGGGCCGCGCGACGCCGACGATCTGGCGGCCGATCCGCGCCGGGTGCACGAGCGGTCCCGCGAGATTGAACAGGCTGCGCATGCCGAGTGCGCGGCGCAGCTCGCCGAGCTTCGGCGGAAAGCGGTGATGGCTCGCGGTCGAGACGAACGCGAAGCCGCACGCGGCAAGGCTTGCCGCGATCCGCTCGGGCGCGCTGCAGCGCAGCGCGTCGGCGCCGAGCGCGTCGATCAGGTCGGCGCTGCCGCACGCGCTCGTCACGCTCCGGTTGCCGTGCTTGATCACGCGCGCGCCCGCCCCGGCAGCGACGAACGCCGCGGTCGTGGAAATGTTGAACGTGCCCGCACGATCGCCGCCCGTCCCGCCGATGTCGAGCGCGTCTTGCGCCGGCAGCGGCAGCGGCGTGCTGCGCGCGTTGATCGCGTCGACTGCGCCCGCGATCTCGTCCGCCGTCTCGCCTTTCCTCGCGAGCGCCGCGAGCGTCGCCGCGATCTCGACGTCGCTGAATCGCAAATCGAGCATCGCGGACACGGCCTCGGCCGCCTCGGCGCGGTCGAGATCGGCGCGCGCGTCGATCAGCCGGCTCATCACCGCGCGATAGTGCGCATCGGCGTCACGCATGTACGGCTCCGGCCGACGGTGCAAGCCGCGCGATAGGCGCGATCAGCGCATCGAGCGAGACGACCCGCCCGAGCACGTAGCCGATGTGTTCGAGCGCCGCGTCGTGCCGCGCGGCCGTCGTGCCCGCCACGCACTCGCGCGGCACGAACACGCGGTAGTCGAGCTGCAGCGCGTCCTGCGCGGTCGCGCGCACGCAGACGTCGGTGGCCACGCCGGTCAGCACCAGCGTGTCGACGCGCAGCCCCTTCAGCAGCAGGTCGAGATCGGTCGCGAAAAAGCCGCTGTAGCGGCGCTTGACGAGCACATAGTCGGACGCGGCGGGCGCGAGCGCGTCGACGATCTCGACGCCCGGCGTGCCCTCGACGCAATGCTCGGTCTCGCCGTACTCGAGCTCGAGACCGAAGTCGACCTTCTGCCGGCGATGCGCTTCCTGCGTGTAGATGACGGGCATGCCGGCCGCGCGCGCGGACTGCGCGAGCCGCGTGATCGCCGGCACGACGTCGGGCGCGCCCGCACAGGCGATCGGCGCGCCGGGATCGACGAAGTCACGCTGCATGTCGATGATCAGGAGCGCCGCGCGGCGCGGGTCGAACGTGTCGCCCAAGGCATTCATCGATTGGCTCCTCCCGGTCAGTCGCGCAGGTTCGCGACGATTTCCGCGAGCGCCGCATGGCTGTCGCGGATCGCGCTCATTTCGTCGAGATGGTCGAACCCCATCACGTGCAGCACGCCGAAGCCGCCCGACAGCGCCTGCATGGCCTCGATGCGCTCGCGCACCGTGTCCGGCGAGCCGACGATCCAGCAATGCCTGGCGACGTACTCGACGGTGACGTCGCTGTCCGGCATGCCGGGATCTTCCTTCAGCAGGCCCAGCGCGTTGTTGCCCGCGAGCATCGGCAGATAATCGTCGCGGAAATAGCGGCCCATCTCGCCGTCGACCGCGCGGCGCCACGCCTCGCGATCCGTATCGGCGACCAGGATCGGCCGGCTGACCCGCCATTCGCTGCGATCGGGCGCCGGCCGGCCCGCTGCGCGCGCGCCCGCCTCGACGACGTCCCAATGCGTATGCAGGTATTGCGGCGTGAAGCAGAAGCTGATCGGAATCCAGCCGTTCGCGCCGGCGAGCCGCAGCGTCGGCGACGACGCGGACAGGCCGGTCACGCCGATCGGCGGATACGGCGCCTGGAACGGCTTCAGGTGATAGGTGCTGCGCTTGTCGGGCAGATCCGCGGGACGCCGCGCCGTCCAGTACTTGCCGCGATATTCGAACGGCCCGTCGCTCTCCCAGAAGCGCGTCATGATCGCGATCGACTCGGCCGTCATCTCCCGATGCGCGCCGGACTGGTAGTCGATGTCGAACATCTCGAGATCGAGATTCGTGCCGCTCGCGCCGATGCCGACCATCAGGCGCCCCTGCGAAATGTGATCGAGCATGCAGATCCGGTGCGCGAGCTCCGCCGGGTGATGGAACGGCAGCATGAACGCGCCCGGCGCGAGGCGGATGCGCTTCGTGCGCAGGAAGGCTTGGGCGAGCAGCAGGTCCGGCGACGGGCACGGCTCCGCCGGCATCATGTAGTGCTCGCCGATCCACGCTTCGGCAAAGCCGATGCGATCGAAAAACTCGAGTGTGTCGAGGTCGTGGTAGTGACCGTCGTGAAGCGAACGATGCTGCGGATGCGCCGGCATCATGAACGCGCCGAGTTTCATGGCGGATAGTCCTCGGAATGGCCGTGCATTGCCGCCCCAGGTGCGGCCGGCATGCGACGTTGGTTCGTTGTGGTTCCGAACTGGCGCCCCGGCGAGCTGCCGCGACGACGATCGGGGAGTCTTTCTCTCAGGTTCCGGGTGAACCGGCGGAGTTGTACCGCCGGCTCGGGCGACGAGGTTCAGTCGCCTGACGCATCATCTCGATGCATCCGGACGCGTGAATCCGGGTTGCCGAACGCATCTGGTTGTCTAGACAACAACAGAAGCCGCGCCAGTCTATGCCTGAATTTCACCCGCTGCGATGCGCGTAAACCCCGAAGTACTCTGCACGATTCGGGACGACCGGGACGCGTCCGGCAGCCACCCCGCCCAGGCGTTAAAATCCGCCGCCTGGGCACCAATGAAGAGCGCGCGTCTTGACGGAATTCGAGCAGGGTTTCATCCTCACCCGCCACTGGCGGGACACCGCAACCGGCGTCGAAATCGAGTTCTGGCTGGCAACCGAACACGGTCCGCGCCAGGTGCGGCTGCGCCCGCAGGAAGCCGTCGCGTTCATCCCGGCCGAACAGCAGGAGCCGGCCGCGCGCGTGCTGGCCGGCGAAACCGGCGCCGAACTGCGCCCGCTCGCGCTGCGCGACTTCCGGCAGCGTCCGGTCGTCGGCCTCTATTGCCGCCGCTATCGCCGCCATCTCGCCGGCCTGCAGAAGCGGCTGGCGCAGGCCGGCGTCGACGTCTACGAAGCGGACGTGCTGCCGCCCGAGCGCTACATGATGGAGCGGTTCATCACCGCGCCGGTCCGGTTCCGCGGCACGCCGGCCGGCGACGGCGCGCTGTCCGACGGCGAGCTGAAGGCCGCGGACGACTATCGTCCCGCGCTGCGCTGCGTGTCGCTCGACATCGAGACCAGCGCGCACGGCGAACTCTATTCGATTGCGCTGGAAGGCTGCGGACAGCGGCAGGTTTTCATGCTCGGCCCGCCCAACGGTGATGCGGGCAATCCGGGCGATCTCGACTTCCGGCTCGACTACTGCGACGACCGGCCCGCGCTGCTCGCGCGGCTGAACGACTGGTTCGCGCAGCACGACCCCGACGTGATCATCGGCTGGAACCTGATCCAGTTCGACCTGCGCGTGCTGCATGCGCACGCCGGGCAGTATCGCGTGCCGCTGCGGCTCGGCCGCGGCGGCGGCGTGCTCGACTGGCGCGCACACAGCCAGCAGCCCGATCATTTCTTCGCGGCGGCGGCCGGGCGACTGCTGATCGACGGCATCGACGCGCTGAAATCCGCCACCTGGACCTTCCCGTCGTTCAGCCTCGAATACGTCGCGCAAGCGCTGCTCGGCGAAGGCAAGGCGATCGACAACCCGTATCAGCGGATGGATGAGATCCAGCGCCGCTTCGATCACGACAAGCCCGCGCTCGCGCGCTACAACCTGAAGGATTGCGAGCTCGTCACGCGCATCTTCGAGAAGGCGGACCTGCTGTCGTTCATGCTCGAGCGCGCGACCGTCACCGGCCTCGCCGCCGATCGCACCGGCGGCTCGGTCGCGGCCTTCACGCACCTGTACATGCCGCGCATGCACCGGCTCGGCTACGTCGCGCCGAACCTCGGCGACGTGACGGGACAGACGAGCCCCGGCGGCTTCGTGATGGATTCGCGGCCGGGCCTCTACGATTCGGTGCTCGTGCTCGACTACAAGAGCCTGTATCCGTCGATCATCCGCACGTTCCTGATCGATCCAGTCGGGCTGATCGAGGGCCTCGCCCGGCCCGGCGACGACGCGTCCGTGCCCGGCTTTCTCGGCGCGCGCTTCTCGCGCACGCGGCATTGCCTGCCGGACATCGTGCGGCGGGTGTGGGAAGGCCGCGACGTCGCGAAGCGCCAGCGCAACGCGCCGCTGTCGCAGGCGCTGAAGATCATCATGAACGCGTTCTACGGCGTGCTCGGCTCCACCGGCTGCCGGTTCTTCGATCCGCGTCTCGCGTCGTCGATCACGATGCGCGGCCACGAAATCATGCACCGCACGCGCGAGCTGATCGAAGCTCAGGGCTACGAAGTGATCTATGGCGATACCGATTCGACGTTCGTCTGGCTCGGCCAGCCGCACGACGACGACGCGGCCGCACGCACCGGGCGCGCGATCGTCGAGCACGTGAATCGCTGGTGGACGACGCACCTGCGCGAGCGCTTCGGGCTGGAGAGCGCGCTGGAGCTGCAGTACGAGCGGCACTACCGCCGCTTCCTGATGCCGACCGTGCGGGGCGCGGAGGAAGGCAGCAAGAAGCGCTATGCCGGTCTCGCGGTCGCGCCGGACGGCGGCGAGGACGTCGTGTTCAAGGGCCTCGAGACGGTGCGGACCGACTGGACGCCGCTCGCGCAACAGTTCCAGCGGGAACTGTACCGGCTCGTGTTCAGGCGGGAGCCGTATCAGGACTTCATTCGCGACTACGTCCGCCGCACGCTGGCCGGCGAGCTCGACGAACTGCTGGTCTATCGCAAGCGCGTGCGCCGGCCGCTGCGCGAGTACCAGCGCAACGTGCCGCCGCATGTGCGCGCGGCGCGCATCGCCGACGCGTTCAACGACGCGCATGGCCGGCCGCTGCAATACCAGCGCGGCGGCTGGATCAGCTACGTGATGACGACGGCGGGCCCGGAGCCGCTCGAGACGATGCGCTCGCCGATCGACTACGCGTTCTATCTGGGCCGCCAGCTGCAGCCGGTCGCCGATGCGATCCTGCCGTTCCTGCGCGACGATTTCGAGTCGGTGATCTCGGGGCAGGGGCGGTTGTTTCCGGGTTAGTACCGCAGCCTAAATTCATCCCGGCGGTTCGGTGACCTGAGGCGGAATTTTGTGACCAATCAGGCAGTGAGTCTCGCGTCGATATTATCGGAGTCCAGCCAGGCTCGACGGACCGTGGCGGGAGGTTGATAGCGGTGCGCGCTATGAGGCCGGCGTTCGTTGTAGAACTGCCGCCAGCGTTCGATGAGCACCTTGGCCTCGGCGCGGCTGCGGAACCATTCCCGGTTCAGCAATTCGTCACGTAGCTTGCCGTTGAAGCTCTCGACGAATCCGTTTTGCCACGGACTGCCGGGCGCGATGAAGGCCGGACCGATTGCAGCGTCTCGCAGCCAGCGCATGACCTTGGCCGCAGTGAATTTCGCGCCGTTGTCGGACCGAACGAACGCGGGCTTGCCGTACAGCCGCATCAGTCGCGACAGCGTCAAGATCACATCCTGCGACCGCAAACTGGCGCCGACTTCGATCGCCAGGCACTCGCGGGTGTATTCATCGATCACGCAAAGCATCTTCAACGCCCGCCCGTCCACCAACTGATCGTGCACAAAGTCGTAGCTCCATACCGAATTGGGTTGTGTCGCACCCGGCAGACGAATGTCGTTGTCACAACGACGACGGCGAGGCCGCCGCCGCGGAATGTTGAGCTGCAAGGCTCGCCACATTCGCCGCACGCGCGACTCGCTCAGCGCCAGCCAAGCCGACATACGTCGGTAACCGAAGCGCGGCACTTCCTGAGCAGCAGCAATCAGTCGCTCGCCCAGGCTCCGATCCTTCTCCGGTTGCTTGAGCGTATAGGTTGCCACCCGGCGACTCAGCCCCAGATAGCAACATGCCTTGCGTTGCGATAGCCCCCGCCGAGTCAGGACTTCCAGCGCGTCGCGCCGGCCCGTTGGGGTGCTCATTTTTTTCGGCTGAATTCCTTCAGGCCGTCGATGACCAGCAATTGCTCGGCGATCAAACGCTTGAGCCGCTCGTTCTCCGATTCCAGATCCTTGAGCCGGCGGGCGTCGGCCACATCCATGCCGCCGAACTTGTTGCGCCAACGATAGAACGTCTGTTCCGAGATGTTGTGGCGCTTGCACAGATCCTTCACCGGCTCGTCCCGGCTCTCGGCCTCGCGCAAGATTCGGATGATCTGCTCGTCGGTAAATCGCTTCTTCATCGAGTTCTCCTTGCCTCTAGGATAAAAGAGAACTCACTTGCCACATGGCTACAAGAAACGTCTCAGGTCAGGCCCTCTACGACGAGAGCCACTGCGAGCCGCTGTACCTGTGGCTCAGGATCGTGGGCCAATGGCTTGCCCACGATGCAGGTTTTCACGCCGGCCAGAAGCTCCGCGTTCACGTTGAACACGGCAAGCTCACCATCACCGCTACCTGAACACCGAGCTTCGACTCATCACACCGACAACAAGGGCCGCTCGCGCGGCCCTTGGCTCTTACTTCAGTCTATTCATACATTGTTGCGGCAACCACAATATCCGCGAGAACCCTCCAATTCATCGTATCCAGCTTCACCTCATTAGCTATACCCATATTCTCGTAATAGCCATCCATATCTTCAACCCAGGAAGCCATTGCCTCAAGATACGAATCAACAGTGTTGTTCTCGATCGGCTCCCCGCTTCTTATTGATTTCACAAAGGCAACCATAAAATCAACAAAGTCTTCCCTTGTCTTGATTTCCGCCACTCTCTTTCTGTCAATCGTCATTTCACTCAACGGTCATTGACTGACCATCCTCCATCTTCAAGCGGATAGATGTCCCACCATTCTTGGCACTCATCTTCCATATCTGCTTATCAATCTCTTTTTGTGACGCCATTTGATATGGCATGCACTTGCGTGCCAATTTGAATGCCGCGAGCCGCCTGTGATCGAGCGTCCACAGCTTCCCAGTACCATCCTTCCAAATCTTGGTCTTCTTCAATTTATTAGGATCCAGTGTTCCATCCCGCAAACCTTGTGCGTTCCCGAGAACCGTGTAGTCACCTGTGACATTCTTTGCGCTGCTTTGCATAAAATGCACCTGAGAGGGATCTATTGTTCCTGCTGGGCAATCACAGGGACAACGCTTCGACAAACCTAACGGATCGACCCACTGCACTGGATTGGGCGCGTACTGGTAGACATTGATCCCACCCGCCAGCCCGATCGGATCCTTGCTGATGAATCTGCCAGAGTTCGGATCATAGTACCGATGCCGGTTGTAATGCAGCCCCGTCTACTTGCCGCTACAGCCAACCTTTCAGCTTTCGCAATCTCCTGCAGCGATGCGCGTCACATTCATCGTCGTAGTGTTATCGCGCAGTAAATGACATGTCGTTGAGCCTTGCGCAACAAGGCATCTCGACATCGCACGACGGTTGGCCAGAGCAGATCAAATAGTGGGGCGTACGCACACCGAACTTGGCGTTTCACCTTCTCCGCCACACAGAATCGCCGGCCCCGTCGCCCGGACCAGCGGCGTGAATCTTCGCGGCTCGTACATGTATTGCGACGCCAAAGGTCGCCATCGCTGCCCTTCAATCGTTAGAGTGGTTCAATGGGGGTATTGAGTTTCATATCTTTTTTCGAACCTATCACATATTTATCCAATTTTAGCGCCTTGATTTCTTCAAGTGTCGCCGCTCGCCACTGCCACCCTTCATCCCAGCCAAACCATTTTGCGCAAGAGGCACTTTCTGCCACACATGCATCGGCTATATCAGTCGTACAGCTATCAAACTCCGATGAATACCCTATAAGGCGACCATCGGATAACGCAATCAAATGCAATTCATCACCATGACCAAATCCGGCGTCATAAGCGGCAACCACGTAATATCTTCCTTCCATCAAATCCTCACTTAGGAAACGACGTGACTACTTTATTCGCGCCACCAGGACTAGTCACGATCCGAACGCTATCCAGTATTGGATTTCCTGCTACAGCCCCTGCCCCCCTGCAACCCTGCTTCCGAATAAGGAATGTCGTAAGCCAAGTTACCATTTGGGCCCACGGTTGGAGAAATTCTTTGGTGAACTGCTTTATCCCATGCTGCATTTGTTGTTGCAATCGGATCATCAGCAAAAACGCCGTGCGGGACTTTCCTATCAGGTATGTCCTCTCCATGTCGCATCACATGCTCAGGTGCGGTTTCTCCTGTTTTTGGATTGATCCTCGACCAATCCAAGCATCCACAAGCCGGAGGTGTTTTAGACGTCAGACCCAGCGGATCAATCCAATGAATCGGATTCGGTACGTACTGGTAGACGTTCAATCCACCCTGCTGCCCGATCGGATCCTTGCTAACGAAGCGTCCCGACGTTGGATCGTAGTACCGATGCCGGTTGTAATGCAGCCCCGTCTACTTGCCGCTACGACCGACCTTTCAGCTTTCGCAATCTCCTGCAGCGATGCACCTCGCATTCATCGTCATAGTGGTATCGTGCGATAAATGACATGTCGTTGAGCCTTGTGTAGCAAGGCATCTCGACATCACACAACAGTTGGATAGAGTCGATCGGGTAGCACGTCATAGCCGTATCGCCGTCGGTTCATGTGAACTGGCACTCATTGCCTCATTTCCCGGCACGGATCTCGGCCTCGATCAGCCACTCGACCGGATAGTAGATTCCGCCCGCGCGGCTATCCTCGATGCGCGACAGTTGCCACGCCGCATTGAAGCGATATCGCTGCCCATCTGAACTGCTCGACCTCGATCAGATTAGCGGGACAGAAAATCTGCACCTGCATCCTTGATGTCTTCGTCAGAACTATCCAGAGCACGTTTCGCAAATTTAATCATCAACCCTCGATCCAGCTCACAACACAACTCTAGCAAACAGCGATACTCTTCATACCCCCCATTAACCAGCACCTCATCAACTTCTGCCTCGATATTTTTCATCACCCAATCACGCGGCAACTCCAATATCAAATTTCTGCACTCCTCCGTGAAACCATTTACATAGCTTGACATTGAGATCAATTGTTTAAAAAAAACAACCCTCTCTGACTCAGGGTAGCTCAACACCAAATCGATAGCCATAGCCCTTTCCTCAGGCACGGAAAAGGCTCTCTGAACAAAAGAAACAGAAGATGTTTTTTTTACAAACCCATCTCTCAACTTCACGTAGATCTGGTAAGCCTCCTTAAGATCTTTCCACGAGTCATTTTCTTTATCTTTCATGATTACTTCTTCCCAGCCTTAATCCAAGGCATATTTTTGAATTTCTCGACAAATGTCTGTCCCGACATTCGCTTAGACGGACAAACTGTATGATGAGTTGCGGCATGCGACCCGCCAACGTCCTTGCCATCCGCAACGACCTCTATCCCGTCTGGGAGTTCCGATCCAGCTGGAAGCTTGTGATAGGTGCCACTGATAGGTGCCTTATTGACATCACCGAATGTCGACGCTCCTCCTTCAGTAGTCGGCCCCACCATTCCAGCTGCGTCGGCAATCAAGTCTGCGTTTTGTCCCGGTTTTGTGTTAACGCCCTGGATTCTAGGTTCGCGCGGACCACTGGCATTACCAAATGCATATAAGTCGCATGTTGTCTTAGCCAAGCCCAGCGGATCAATCCACCCGGCCGGGTTCGGCGCGTACTGGAACGCGTTCAACCCTCCCGCCAACCCGATCGGATCTTTCGACACGAAGCGTCCTGATTGCGGATCATAGTACCGATGCCGGTTGTAATGCAGCCCCGTCTCGTCATCATGGTACTGCCCCTGGAACCGGATCGGATTCCCCGCTTCATGGCGTTCCGGCTGAGGCTGCCAGACCGTTTTCTCCGCGCCCCACGCCCGGTACCGACCCAGCCAGACGACTTTTCCCGACTCGTCCAGCAGTTCCTGCGGCGTCCCCAGATGATCGTTCTGATAAAACAGCGTCGCATGCCGCGTCTTCGCCGGCACCTGCACGAACCGGCCATCCGTCCCCGTCGCAATGAACGCCGCTTCCACCAGCGTCTCGTCTAGCCGCGCCAGCGGCACGAACGTGCCGGGTTCGTGCAGATACAGCGACGCCCCTTGCCACTGATGCCGCTCGCTTAGCGTATGCATCCGCTGCGCCACCGGCAGCGCGTACGGGTCGTCCGGATCCTCGCGTACGATCTGCACGGGGCGGAAGGTCAGCGGCTCACGTTCGCCCGGCTGCCGCGGCGGCAGGTGGAAGCGCTCTTCCATCAGCAGCACGTCGCCGTCCCACGTGAACACCGTCCGGTCGATGCTGCCGTCCGGCCGGCCCGCCTCCTTCAGCGTGCGCCGTCCGAACGCGTCGTATTCGAAGCTCACCTGCAAGGCCGGCCGCACCGTGCCCGGGATGAACGCGGTGCCGTCCGGCGTCCGCTCGAGCCGGTCGATCTCGTTCGCCGCCGGCGGTTTCGCGTAGCGATCGGCCCGCTTCAGCCGGTTCGCCGCATCGTATGCGTACAGCCACGTCGCGCCGCCCGGCTCGGTTTGGCGGATCAGGTTGCCGTGCGCGTCATGGTCGTAGCGCGTGCGGTTCAGCGCCTTCAGCACGTTGCCCACGCACTTCGGCAGCGCACGTTCCCACTCGATCAGCCTCCAGTATTCCGCCGCCTCCTGCTTGCGTCGCTCGAAGTGGGCCCGCGGCTCTTCCTGGCCCGGATGCGCGTGCCGCCATTCCACATCTCGCGCGGCGGCCCGGCCATGCCGCGCCGTCATCTCGTCCAGCGTTTCCTCGGTCGGGCGCGGCGGAAGCTGCTCCGGATCAATCGGATTGCCGGCCGGATCGAACGCAAAGACTTCCTTCAGGTCCGGCGTCACCGCCTTCAGCAGCCGTCCGACCGGATCGTACGTGTAGTCCGTCGCCCCCCGCGTGCGATCCTCGATGCGCGTCAGCTGGCCCGCCGCGTCGTACCGGTACTGCCGCGCGGCGATCCAGTCCGTCGGCAGCGCGTGTGCATCGCGGCGCACGATCATCCGCTGCAGCCGCCCGGCCGGGTTGTATTCGCGCCGCTGCTCGAAACTGCGGTGACGTCGAACAGTTTCGCGATGCAGCTTGTCGCGCTCGAAGTCGACCAGCGGCTGGCCGTCCAGCAGCACCCCGTGCACATGGCCCGAGCCGTAGCGCAGCCAGTCGATCGTGCGCGTATTCGGCAACTGCGTGCGGATCCGGTTGCCGAGCGCATCGTATTCGTGCCGCGTCACCGCCGTGTAGGCGACGCCCGTGTCCGGGCTGTGGGTCTGCTCCTCGGCGATCAGGTTGTCGGCATCGTCGTAATGGAGCCGGACCTTGCTGCCATGGCCCTGCGCGGTCGTCAGCCGGCCTCGCGCGTCGTAATAGAAGTGCTCGGAGAACCCGCCTCGGCCATCCGGTCCTTCGATCTCGCGCCGCGTGAGCCGCCCGAGCGGGTCGCGCGTGTAGGTCGTGTTGACGTCGCCTTCGGTCGAACCGGCCAGCCGGCCCGCCTCGTCCCACCGGTAGCGGGTCGTGCTGCCGTCGAAGTCCGTCTGTTCGATCAGCTGCCCCAGCGGGTCGTAGCGGAACCGGGTCTGCTCCCGGTTCTCGTTGGTCAGCGCGGTCAGCCGCCACTGCCGGTCGTACGCATACGTCAGTTGCCGGCCCGCCGCATCCTTGCGCCAGGTCGGCTGCCGACGGGCGTTGAACGCGTATTCCGTCACCTGGCCCGCGCCGTCCCGGTAGGTGCGCAGGTTGCCTTCGCCGTCCCACGTGAAGTGCTCCTCGACGCCGTCCGGATGCGTGACGCCGATGACT
>NZ_CADFEB010000014.1 GCF_902833085.1 Burkholderia ubonensis | reverse complement strand
AAATTCGAGCGGACCAAGCCGCACGTGAACGTTGGTACGATTGGTCACGTTGACCACGGCAAGACGACGCTGACGGCGGCGATCACGACCGTGCTGACGAAGAAGTTCGGCGGTGAAGCGAAGGCATACGACCAGATCGACGCGGCGCCGGAAGAAAAGGCACGTGGTATCACGATCAACACCGCGCACGTCGAGTACGAAACGGCGAACCGCCACTACGCACACGTCGACTGCCCGGGCCACGCTGACTACGTGAAGAACATGATCACGGGCGCGGCGCAGATGGACGGCGCGATCCTGGTTTGCTCGGCAGCAGACGGCCCGATGCCGCAAACGCGTGAGCACATCCTGCTGGCGCGTCAGGTTGGCGTTCCGTACATCATCGTGTTCCTGAACAAGTGCGACATGGTGGACGACGCTGAACTGCTCGAGCTGGTCGAGATGGAAGTTCGCGAACTGCTGTCGAAGTACGACTTCCCGGGCGACGACACGCCGATCGTGAAGGGTTCGGCGAAGCTGGCGCTGGAAGGCGACACGGGCGAGCTGGGTGAAGTGGCGATCATGAACCTGGCAGACGCGCTGGACACGTACATCCCGACGCCGGAGCGTGCAGTTGACGGCGCGTTCCTGATGCCGGTGGAAGACGTGTTCTCGATCTCGGGCCGCGGTACGGTGGTGACGGGTCGTGTCGAGCGCGGCATCGTCAAGGTCGGCGAGGAAATCGAAATCGTCGGTATCAAGCCGACGGTGAAGACGACCTGCACGGGCGTTGAAATGTTCCGCAAGCTGCTGGACCAAGGTCAGGCAGGCGACAACGTCGGTATCCTGCTGCGCGGCACGAAGCGTGAAGACGTGGAGCGCGGCCAGGTTCTGGCGAAGCCGGGTTCGATCACGCCGCACACGCACTTCACGGCTGAAGTGTACGTGCTGAGCAAGGACGAAGGCGGCCGTCACACGCCGTTCTTCAACAACTACCGTCCGCAGTTCTACTTCCGTACGACGGACGTGACGGGCTCGATCGAGCTGCCGAAGGACAAGGAAATGGTGATGCCGGGCGACAACGTGTCGATCACGGTGAAGCTGATTGCACCGATCGCGATGGAAGAAGGTCTGCGCTTCGCAATCCGCGAAGGCGGCCGTACCGTCGGCGCGGGCGTCGTCGCCAAGATCATCGAGTAATATCGACGATCCGCGGGCCCCGGCGGGGCCTGCGATTCCGCGGTACGCAGCTGTACCGCCGAAACCGGGTGCCCGGCTCGTGCCGGCACCCGGTTTTGTTTTTTCCGGCGCTCCGTTGCGGGCGGCGACAAACCCGCACCACCGCTTTATTTTTTTCGTGTAGAATCGCGGGCTTAGCAGTGGAAGTACCGTTCGGAATCCGGCGCCTCGCTCCCCGCAGGCTTCGGGTTTCGCGTTCTTTTGGTGTTCGGCGATGCAATATCGCCTCGCTCTTTTCAAGGAATCGTCATGCAGCAACAGAAAATCCGCATTCGCCTGAAGGCTTTCGACTATCGTCTGATCGATCAATCGGCTGCCGAAATCGTCGACACGGCGAAGCGGACTGGCGCAATCGTCCGTGGCCCGGTGCCGCTGCCGACGCGCATTCAGCGTTTTGACATCCTGCGTTCGCCGCACGTCAACAAGACGTCGCGCGACCAGCTTGAAATCCGTACCCACCAGCGCCTGATGGACATCGTCGATCCGACGGACAAGACGGTCGACGCGCTGATGAAGCTCGACCTGCCGGCAGGCGTCGACGTGGAAATCAAGCTGCAGTAAGGCTTCCGGCGCCGCCCGGCCAGCCGGGTGGTGCTAAGTCTTTGATTGCTTGCAGAAAACGAATGGCCCGGCTATAATGCTAGGCTTTTCGCGTATTTGCGTAAAAAAGTCGGGCCTTGCGTGCCCGGCATTTTGTAAATCAGCCCCGACCAATCGCAGTCGGGAATGGAGAAAACGATGAGCCTTGGACTCGTAGGTCGCAAGGTTGGTATGACCCGTATCTTCACGGCTGAAGGGGATTCGATTCCCGTCACCGTGCTGGACGTGTCGGACAACCGCGTGACGCAGATCAAGACTGTTGAAACCGACGGCTACACGGCCGTGCAGGTTGCATTCGGCTCCCGTCGTGCATCGCGCGTGACGAAGCCGCTGGCAGGTCATCTTGCCAAAGCCGGTGTCGAAGCCGGTGAAATCCTCAAGGAATTCCGCATCGATGCGGCCAAGGCAGCTGAGCTGTCGAACGGCGCAATCGTTGGTCCGGACCTGTTCGAAGTGGGCCAGAAGGTCGACGTGCAAGGCGTGTCGATCGGTAAGGGCTACGCCGGTACGATCAAGCGTTACAACTTCTCCTCCGGCCGTGCCACGCACGGTAACTCGCGCTCGCACAACGTGCCGGGTTCGATCGGTATGGCGCAGGATCCGGGTCGCGTGTTCCCGGGCAAGCGCATGACGGGTCACATGGGTGATGTGACGGTAACGGTGCAGAACCTCGAAATCGCTCGTATCGACGCAGAGCGCAAGCTGCTGCTGGTCAAGGGCGCGATTCCGGGTGCGAAGGGCGGCAAGGTTTTCGTGACGCCGGCCGTGAAGACCAAGGGGGCGAAATAATGGAACTCAAGCTCCTGAACGCAAATGGTCAGGAAGGTGCAGTGGTTAACGCGTCGGACGTCGTGTTCGGCCGTGACTACAACGAAGCGCTGATCCACCAAGTCGTCGTTGCTTACCAGGCGAACGCTCGCCAGGGTAACCGCGCGCAGAAGGACCGTGAGCAGGTCAAGCACACGACCAAGAAGCCGTGGCGCCAGAAGGGTACGGGCCGCGCTCGTGCCGGTATGTCGTCGAGCCCGCTGTGGCGTGGCGGTGGTCGTATCTTCCCGAACTCGCCGGAAGAAAACTTCTCGCACAAGGTCAACAAGAAGATGCATCGCGCAGGTCTCTGCTCGATCTTCTCGCAGCTGGCCCGCGAAGGCCGTCTGTCGGTCGTCGAGGACATCGTTCTCGAAGCGCCGAAGACCAAGCTGCTGGCCGACAAGTTCAAGGCCATGGGTCTCGATTCCGTGTTGATCATCACCGACACGGTCGACGAAAACCTGTACCTGGCTTCGCGCAACCTGCCGCACGTGGCAATTGTCGAGCCGCGTTATGCCGACCCGCTGTCGCTGATCTACTTCAAGAAAGTACTGGTCACGAAGGCTGCGGTCGCCCAGATCGAGGAGTTGCTGTCATGAGCGAGATTCGCAAGAACGATCATCGTTTGATGCAGGTCCTGCTCGCACCGGTGATTTCCGAGAAGGCGACGCTGGTTGCCGACAAGAACGAGCAAGTCGTGTTCGAAGTCGCGCCGGATGCCACGAAGCAGGAAGTGAAGGCGGCTGTCGAGCTGCTGTTCAAGGTTGAAGTTGATTCCGTCAACGTGCTGGTTCAGAAGGGCAAGCAAAAGCGCTTCGGCCGTTCGATGGGCCGCCGCAAGGACGTGAAGAAGGCATACGTCTGCCTGAAGCCCGGCCAGGAAATCAACTTTGAAGCGGAGGCCAACTAACCATGGCAATCGTCAAAGTCAAACCGACATCGCCGGGTCGCCGCGCGATGGTCAAGGTGGTCAACAAGAATCTGCACAAGGGCAAGCCGTTCGCGGCGCTGCTCGACACGCAGAGCTCGACCGCCGGCCGTAACAACAACGGCCACATCACCACGCGCCACAAGGGCGGTGGTCACAAGCAGCACTATCGTATCGTCGATTTCCGTCGCACGAAGGACGGCATTCCGGCGAAGGTCGAGCGTCTCGAGTACGACCCGAACCGCAGCGCGAACATCGCGCTGGTGCTCTACGCAGATGGCGAGCGTCGCTACATCATCGCTCCGAAGGGTCTGACCGTCGGCCAGCAGCTGATGTCGGGTTCGGAAGCGCCGATCCGCGCAGGCAACACGCTGCCGATCCGCAACATTCCGGTCGGTACGACGATCCACTGCATCGAGATGCTGCCGGGCAAGGGCGCGCAAATGGCGCGTTCGGCTGGTACGTCGGCAATGCTGCTCGCACGCGAAGGCGTGTACGCGCAGGTTCGCCTGCGTTCGGGCGAAATCCGCCGCGTGCACATCGAGTGCCGTGCAACGATCGGTGAAGTCGGCAACGAAGAGCACAGCCTGCGCCAGATCGGCAAGGCCGGCGCAAACCGCTGGCGCGGTATCCGCCCGACGGTGCGTGGCGTTGCGATGAACCCGGTTGATCACCCGCACGGTGGTGGTGAGGGCAAGACGGCTGCAGGTCGCGACCCGGTGAGCCCGTGGGGCACGCCGGCGAAGGGTTATCGCACCCGCAGCAACAAGCGCACGACGACGATGATCGTCCAGCGCCGTCACAAGCGTTAAGGAGTAGGCAATGGCACGTTCTGTTAAAAAAGGTCCGTTCTGCGACGCCCATTTGCTGAAGAAAGTTGAGGCGGCTGCAGCTTCGCGCGACAAAAAACCGATCAAGACCTGGTCGCGTCGCTCGACGATTCTGCCGGATTTCATCGGTCTGACGATCGCCGTTCACAACGGCCGTCAACACGTTCCGGTGTACATCTCGGAAAACATGGTCGGCCACAAGCTTGGCGAGTTCGCACTGACCCGGACGTTCAAGGGTCACGCGGCCGACAAGAAGGCCAAGAAATAAGGGGCAATCAAGATGGAAGTGAAAGCAATTCATCGCGGTGCCCGCATCTCGGCGCAGAAGACGCGCCTTGTGGCTGACCAGATCCGCGGTTTGCCGGTCGACAAGGCGCTGAACGTTCTGACGTTCTCGCCGAAGAAGGCGGCTGGCATCGTGAAGAAGGTTGTGCTGTCGGCAATCGCGAATGCGGAGCACAACGAAGGCGCCGATATCGACGAGCTCAAGATCAAGAGCATCTACGTCGACAAGGCTGCATCGCTCAAGCGTTTCACCGCGCGCGCCAAGGGCCGCGGTAACCGCATCGAGAAGCAATCCTGTCACATCACTGTGACGGTCGGGAATTAAGGAGCCATACGATGGGACAGAAAATTCATCCGACTGGCTTCCGCCTGGCTGTCAGCCGCAATTGGGCGTCGCGCTGGTACGCGAACAACAACAATTTCGCGGCGATGTTGAAGGAAGACATCGGTGTTCGTGAATACCTGAAGAAGAAGCTGAAGAACGCTTCGGTCGGCCGCGTCGTCATCGAGCGTCCGGCAAAGAACGCGCGCATCACGATTTTCAGCTCGCGTCCGGGTGTCGTCATCGGCAAGAAGGGCGAGGATATCGAACAGCTGAAGACGGAACTGCAACGCCGCATGGGCGTGCCGGTTCACGTCAACATCGAAGAGATCCGCAAGCCGGAAACCGATGCGCAGCTGATCGCTGACTCGATCACGCAACAGCTCGAGCGCCGGATCATGTTCCGTCGCGCGATGAAGCGTGCGATGCAGAACGCGATGCGTCTGGGTGCCCAGGGCATCAAGATCATGAGCGCCGGCCGTCTGAACGGTATCGAAATCGCACGTACGGAGTGGTATCGCGAAGGTCGCGTGCCGCTTCACACGCTGCGTGCCGACATCGACTACGCGACTTCGGAAGCGAAGACGACCTACGGGATCATCGGCGTCAAGGTGTGGGTGTACAAGGGCGATACCCTTGGCCGCAACGACGCGCCGGTGGTGGAAGAAGTAGCCGAAGACAAGCGTCCGCGTCGCAATGCGCGTCCGGGCGACCGTCGTCCGCGCCGTGACGGCGAAGGCGGCGCTCCGGGTGCTCGCCGTGGCGCACCGCGCCGTGGCGCCGGCAAGCCGGAAGACGGCAAGACTGGAGAATAACGATGCTGCAACCGAAACGCAGGAAGTATCGCAAAGAGCAGAAGGGTCGTAACACCGGCAAGGCGACGCGCGGCAACGCGGTGTCGTTCGGTGAATTCGGCCTGAAGGCGATCGGTCGCGGTCGTTTGACCGCACGTCAAATTGAAGCGGCGCGTCGTGCCATGACGCGTCACATCAAGCGTGGCGGCCGCATCTGGATTCGCATTTTCCCGGACAAGCCGATTTCGCAGAAGCCGGCCGAAGTACGTATGGGTAACGGTAAGGGTAACCCGGAGTACTACGTCGCCGAGATTCAACCGGGCAAGATGCTGTATGAAATGGACGGCGTAACCGAAGAACTGGCACGCGAAGCGTTCCGTCTGGCTGCAGCGAAGCTGCCGCTGAAGACGGCGTTCATCGTGCGTCAGCTCGGCGCCTAAGGAGAAAACATGAAGGCTTCCGAACTTCTCCAGAAAGACCAGGCCGCGCTCAACAAGGAGCTGGCGGACCTGCTGAAGGCGCAATTCGGCCTGCGCATGCAACTCGCGACCCAGCAGCTCACGAACACGAGCCAGCTGAAGAAGGTTCGTCGCGACATCGCACGTGTGCGGACCGTCATGACTCAGAAGGCGAACCAGAAATGAACGATAGCGTGAAAACCTCGCTGAAGCGGACGCTGGTCGGTCGGGTCGTCAGCAACAAGATGGACAAGACCGTCACCGTGCTGATCGAGCACCGCGTCAAGCACCCGATCTACGGCAAGTATGTCGTGCGCTCGAAGAAGTACCACGCGCACGATGAAGCGAACACCTGCAACGAAGGCGATCTCGTCGAAATCCAGGAAACCCGTCCTGTTTCGAAGACGAAGGCCTGGACGGTGTCGCGCCTCGTCGAAGCCGCCCGCGTCATCTAAGCGGGTCGAGCAGTAGAGCAGTAGCAGGCACTTCTCCACGAAGTGCTTGAAATCGCAAAGTTTTTGCTTGCGTGACCGGGATTGTTTGTTATAATCCCGGTCTTCCCTCTTTATGGGAGCCCCGTCGCGGGCGAAGTTGGTGGGGGAAGCGGACAGGCGCCAGCCTGCTCCGAAAGATTCACCGAATTGCGATGGCGGGTTTCGTTTGCCGTCGCTGCTGTTCCAACCCAAGCAGCCGATTGGCTGACGGGACCAAGACTGACCGAATGCATCATGGTGGTGCATCCGGATTAAGTTGGGAAAGACAAACCATGATCCAGACCGAATCTCGGCTCGAAGTAGCCGACAACACGGGTGCACGTGAAGTCATGTGCATCAAGGTGCTCGGCGGCTCGAAGCGTCGTTATGCCAGCATTGGCGACATCATCAAGGTGAGCGTCAAAGAGGCAACGCCGCGCGGGCGCGTGAAGAAAGGCGAAATCTACAACGCCGTGGTGGTCCGCACCGCCAAGGGTGTTCGCCGTCAAGACGGCTCGCTGATCAAGTTCGACGGCAACGCCGCTGTGCTTTTGAATAACAAGCTCGAGCCGATCGGCACCCGTATCTTCGGGCCGGTCACGCGTGAGCTGCGTAGCGAACGATTCATGAAGATCGTTTCGCTGGCGCCGGAAGTGCTGTAAGGAGTCGCGATGAACAAGATTCGCAAAGGTGACGAAGTGATCGTCGTCACTGGCAAGGACAAGGGCAAGCGCGGCGTCGTGCTGGCTGTCGGTGCTGAGCATGTGACGGTTGAAGGTATCAACCTCGTCAAGAAGCATGTGAAGCCGAACCCGATGAAGGGTACGACGGGCGGCGTGGAAGCGAAGACGATGCCCCTGCATATTTCGAACGTCGCACTGGTCGACGCGAATGGCAAGGCGTCGCGTGTTGGCATCAAGGTCGAGGAAGGCAAGAAGGTTCGCTTCCTGAAGACGACCGGTGCCGTACTGAGCGCCTGACGCAGCGGAGTAAAAAATGGCTCGTTTTCAAGAGTTTTACAAAGAAAAGGTTGTGCCCGGCCTGATCGAGAAGTTCGGTTACAAGTCGGTCATGGAAGTGCCGCGCATCACCAAGATCACGCTGAACATGGGTCTTGGCGAAGCGATCGCTGACAAGAAGATCATCGAGAACGCCGTCGGCGACCTCACGAAGATCGCTGGTCAGAAGCCGGTCGTGACGAAGGCGCGCAAGGCAATCGCAGGCTTCAAGATCCGCCAGGGCTACCCGATCGGCGCGATGGTGACGCTGCGTGGTCGTGCGATGTACGAATTCCTCGACCGCTTCGTGACCGTTGCCCTGCCCCGCGTGCGTGACTTCCGTGGCGTGTCGGGCCGTGCTTTCGATGGCCGCGGCAACTACAACATCGGTGTGAAAGAGCAGATCATTTTCCCCGAAATCGATTACGACAAGATCGACGCGCTGCGTGGGCTGAACATCAGCATCACGACGACTGCGAAGACCGACGACGAAGCAAAGGCTCTGCTCGCCAGCTTCAAGTTCCCGTTCAGAAACTGAGGTTACCGTGGCTAAACTGGCACTGATCGAACGTGAAAAGAAGCGCGCCCGCCTGGTCGCGAAGTTCGCAGCAAAGCGCGAAGCGCTGAAGGCGATCATCGAAGACCAAAGCAAGTCGGAAGAAGAGCGCTACGAAGCACGCCTGGAGCTGCAGCAACTGCCCCGCAACGCAAACCCGACCCGCCAGCGCAACCGCTGTGCGATCACGGGCCGTCCGCGTGGTACGTTCCGTAAATTCGGCCTCGCGCGCAACAAGATTCGTGAAATCGCATTCCGTGGCGAGATTCCTGGCCTGACCAAGGCGAGCTGGTAATAGGAGAAACATAAATGAGCATGAGTGATCCTATCGCCGATATGCTGACTCGCATCCGCAACGCGCAGATGGTCGAGAAGGTATCGGTCGCGATGCCCTCGTCGAAGGTCAAGGTTGCAATCGCGCAAGTCCTGAAGGACGAAGGTTATATCGACGATTTCGCGGTGAAGGCTGAAGGCGCGAAGGCAGAACTGAACATCGCGCTGAAGTATTACGCTGGCCGTCCGGTCATCGAACGCCTCGAGCGCGTGTCGAAGCCGGGCCTGCGCGTGTACCGCGGCCGTAACGACATTCCGCAGGTCATGAATGGCCTCGGTGTGGCAATCGTGTCGACGCCGAAGGGCGTGATGACCGACCGCAAGGCGCGCGCTACGGGCGTCGGCGGCGAAGTCATCTGCTACGTCGCTTAACCGAAAGGAGAGAGGAACATGTCTCGAGTAGGTAAGAGCCCGATCGCGCTGCAAGGCGCGGAAGTCAAGCTGGCCGACGGTGCGATCACCGTCAAGGGCCCGCTGGGCACCATCACGCAAGCGATCAATCCGCTCGTGAACGTGGCGAACAACGACGGCACGCTGAACCTGTCGCCGGCGGACGAAAGCCGCGAAGCAAATGCACTGTCGGGCACGATGCGCGCGATCATCGCGAATGCCGTGCACGGCGTGACCAAGGGTTTCGAGCGCAAGCTGACGCTGGTTGGCGTCGGTTATCGTGCGCAAGCGCAAGGCGACAAGCTGAACCTGTCGCTGGGTTTCTCGCACCCGGTGGTGCACCAGATGCCGGAAGGCGTCAAGGCTGAAACCCCGACGCAAACCGAAATCGTGATCAAGGGGATCAACAAGCAACAAGTCGGTCAAGTGGCTGCGGAAGTCCGCGGTTACCGTCCGCCGGAGCCGTACAAGGGCAAGGGCGTGCGCTATTCCGACGAGGTTGTGATCCTCAAAGAAACGAAGAAGAAGTAAGGGTGCGCAATCATGGATAAGACTCAATCTCGCCTGCGCCGCGCTCGCCAGACGCGTATCAAGATCGCTGAGCTGCAGGTCGCGCGTCTCGCCGTGCATCGCACGAACACGCACATCTACGCTCAAGTGTTCTCGCCCTGCGGCACCAAGGTGCTGGCCAGCGCGTCGACCCTCGAAGCGGAAGTGCGCGCCGAGCTCGCCGACAAGTCGGGCAAGGGCGGCAACGTTGCTGCCGCAACGCTGATCGGCAAGCGTATTGCTGAGAAGGCTAAGGCCGCCGGCATCGAATCCGTCGCCTTCGACCGCTCGGGCTTCCGCTACCACGGCCGCGTGAAGGCGCTGGCTGAGGCAGCTCGCGAAGCTGGGCTCAAGTTCTAAGGAAGGAATTCGTCATGGCAAAGATGCAAGCGAAAGTTCAGGCTGACGAGCGCGACGACGGCCTTCGCGAAAAGATGATTTCGGTCAACCGCGTGACCAAGGTCGTGAAGGGTGGCCGTATTCTCGGCTTCGCCGCACTGACCGTGGTTGGCGACGGCGATGGCCGCATCGGTATGGGCAAGGGCAAGGCGAAGGAAGTGCCGGTTGCCGTCCAGAAGGCAATGGAACAAGCTCGCCGCAACATGTTCAAGGTGCCGCTCAAGAACGGCACGCTGCAACACGAAGTGCACGGCAAGCACGGCGCATCGGCAGTCCTCCTCGCTCCGGCGAAGGCGGGTACCGGTGTGATCGCCGGCGGCCCGATGCGCGCAGTGTTCGACGTGATGGGCGTTCAGAACGTCGTGGCGAAGAGCCACGGTTCGACGAACCCGTACAACCTCGTCCGTGCGACGCTGGACGGCCTGCGCAAGCAGTCCACCCCGGCAGACATCGCGGCGAAGCGCGGCAAGTCCGTCGAAGAAATTTTGGGCTAAGCCCGGGTGGTCACCATGTCTGAAAAAACTGTCAAGGTTCAGCTCGTGAAGAGCCTGATCGGGACCCGCGAATCGCACCGCGCGACCGTGCGTGGCCTGGGCCTGCGCCGACTCAACTCGGTTAGCGAGCTGCAGGATACGCCGGCGGTCCGCGGCATGATCAACAAGGTCTCGTACCTGGTTAAGGTCATCGCGTAAGCGGCCGACTACGGATCAAGGAGTTGATATGGAATTGAATAACCTGAAGCCGGCAGCTGGCGCCAAGCACGCCAAGCGTCGCGTCGGCCGCGGCATCGGTTCGGGCCTCGGCAAGACGGCTGGCCGTGGTCACAAGGGTCAGAAATCGCGTTCGGGCGGCTTCCACAAGGTCGGCTTCGAAGGCGGTCAGATGCCGCTGCAACGTCGTCTGCCGAAGCGCGGCTTCACGTCGCTGACGAAGGAATTCGTCGGTGAAGTGCGCCTGGGCGACCTCGAGAAGCTGCCGGTCGACGAGATCGATCTGCTCGCACTGAAGCAAGCCGGCCTGGTCGGCGAGCTGACGAAGAGCGCAAAGATCATCGCCACCGGTGAACTGAAGCGCAAAATCGTCGTGAAGGGTCTCGGTGCCACCAAGGGTGCGCGCGCTGCGATCGAAGCG
The DNA here is from genome assembly GCF_902833085.1 of Burkholderia ubonensis. Classification (GTDB taxonomy): domain Bacteria; phylum Pseudomonadota; class Gammaproteobacteria; order Burkholderiales; family Burkholderiaceae; genus Burkholderia; species Burkholderia ubonensis. The sequence continues at coordinate 201,843 of NZ_CADFEB010000014.1, read as the reverse complement.
GCTGGCGGTTCGTTTGCCGAGTGACACGCCTAGCGCGTCGTCTCTAGCATTTGCATCGGAGAAAGTACTTGGCTAACAGCCCGAGTCTTGCAAAACCCGGTCGAAGCACGGCGAAATTCGGCGATCTGCGCCGGCGAGCGATGTTCCTGCTCCTGGCGTTGATCGTCTATCGCATCGGCGCGCACATCCCCGTGCCGGGCATCGATCCGGATCAACTGGCTAAGCTGTTCCAGAGCCAGGCGGGCGGCATCCTGGGCATGTTCAACATGTTCTCGGGTGGCGCGCTTTCCCGCTTCACGATCTTCGCGCTGGGGATCATGCCGTACATCTCGGCGTCGATCATCATGCAGCTGATGGCGATCGTTTCGCCGCAGCTCGAAGCGCTGAAGAAGGAAGGGCAGGCAGGGCAACGGAAGATCACGCAGTACACGCGGTATTTCACCGTGGTGCTCGCGACCTTCCAGGCGTTCGGTATCGCGGCTGCGCTGGAAAACCAGCCGGGCCTCGTCACCGACCCCGGCATGCTGTTCCGTCTGACGACGGTCGTGACGCTGGTAACCGGCACGATGTTCCTGATGTGGCTGGGTGAGCAGATCACCGAGCGGGGTCTGGGCAACGGTATCTCGATCATCATCTTCGGCGGGATCGCAGCAGGGTTCCCGAATGCCGTCGGTGGGTTGCTCGAGCTGGTGAAGACGGGTTCGATGGGGCCGTTCTCGGCGATCATCATTGTCGTTCTGATCGCTGCGGTGACTTACCTGGTCGTGTTCATCGAACGCGGTCAGCGCAAGATCCTCGTGAACTACGCGAAGCGTCAGGTCGGCAACAAGATCTACGGCGGGCAGTCGTCTCACCTGCCGCTGAAGCTGAACATGTCGGGCGTGATTCCGCCGATCTTCGCATCGTCGATCATCCTGTTCCCGGCAACGATCCTTGGCTGGTTCAGCACGGGGCAGCCGTCGGGAAGCTGGTTCTCCAACACGCTGCATAACGTGGCGGAGGCGCTGAAGCCGGGCCAGCCGGTCTATGTGCTGCTGTACACGCTGGCAATCGTGTTTTTCTGCTTCTTCTACACCGCGCTGGTGTTCAACAGCAGGGAAACCGCGGATAACCTGAAGAAGAGCGGCGCGTTCGTGCCGGGCATCCGTCCGGGCGAGCAGACTGCGCGATACATCGACCGCATCCTCACGCGTCTGACGCTGGCCGGTGCGATCTATATCGTCTTCGTGTGTCTGCTGCCGGAATTTCTGGTGCTGCGCTGGAACGTGCCGTTTTATTTTGGTGGAACGTCGCTGCTGATCATTGTCGTCGTCACGATGGACTTCATGGCGCAGGTGCAGTCGTACGTTATGTCGCAACAGTATGAGTCGCTGCTCAAGAAGGCCAACTTCAAGGGCGGCAACATCCCAATGCGTTAAAAAGGACCTATGGCCAAGGACGATGTAATCCAGATGCAGGGCGAGGTGATCGAAAACCTCCCGAATGCGACCTTCCGTGTGAAGCTGGAAAACGGCCATGTCGTGTTGGGGCATATCTCCGGAAAGATGCGGATGCACTACATCCGCATTCTCCCGGGCGACAAGGTGACGGTTGAATTGACGCCTTACGATCTGTCGCGTGCGCGGATCGTGTTCCGGGCGAAGTGATTTGGAAAAAAGGGTAATATCATGAAAGTGATGGCATCGGTTAAGCGCATTTGCCGCAATTGCAAGATCATCAAGCGCAAAGGCGTCGTTCGCGTGATCTGCAGCTCGGATCCGCGCCACAAGCAGCGCCAAGGCTGACCGCGCGTTTGTTTGCGCTTTTTGTTTGAGGAAAAACAATGGCTCGTATCGCAGGGGTTAACATCCCGAATCACCAGCATACCGAGATCGGCCTGACGGCCATCTTCGGTATCGGCCGCACCCGTTCGCGCAGCATCTGCGTGGCAGCTGGCGTCGATTTTTCGAAGAAGGTCAAGGATCTGACCGACGCAGACTTGGAAAAGCTGCGTGAAGAAGTGGGCAAGTTTGTCGTCGAAGGCGATCTGCGCCGTGAAGTGACGATGAACATCAAGCGCCTGATGGACCTCGGCTGCTACCGTGGCGTTCGTCACCGCAAGGGCCTGCCGATGCGCGGTCAGCGTACGCGTACGAACGCACGTACTCGCAAGGGTCCGCGTCGTGCAGCGCAAGCGCTGAAGAAGTAAGCGGAACTGACAGTTACAGGAAAACGTAATGGCTAAGGCTTCGAACACCGCGGCGCAACGCGTTCGCAAGAAGGTCAAGAAGAACGTCGCTGAAGGCGTGGTTCACGTTCACGCGTCGTTCAACAACACGATCATCACGATCACCGATCGCCAGGGCAATGCACTGGCATGGGCGACGTCGGGCGGCCAGGGCTTCAAGGGCTCGCGCAAGTCGACGCCGTTCGCTGCTCAGGTTGCTGCTGAGTCGGCCGGCCGCGTGGCGATGGAATACGGCGTGAAGAATCTGGAAGTGCGGATCAAGGGCCCGGGCCCGGGTCGTGAGTCGGCAGTGCGTGCACTGCACGGCCTCGGCATCAAGATCACCGCGATTTCGGATGTCACTCCGGTTCCGCACAACGGCTGCCGTCCGCCGAAGCGTCGCCGCATCTAACGATGTGCTGGCGCAATGCCTGTCGCCGCTTTGCGTCGACGGGCTGTGCTTTTTTGATTGACTAAGCCCACCGTTCGCCCCAAAGGGCGCGAACTAGCGCGGATCGCGATCCGCGTGACTGATTGATAAAGGAATGCAAAGTGGCACGTTATATCGGCCCTAAGGCCAAGCTGTCCCGCCGTGAAGGCACCGACCTGTTCCTGAAGAGCGCGCGCCGGTCGCTCGCCGACAAGTGCAAGCTCGACAGCAAGCCGGGCCAGCATGGCCGTACCTCGGGCGCACGTACGTCCGACTACGGCACGCAGCTGCGTGAAAAGCAAAAGGTCAAGCGCATCTACGGTGTGCTGGAGCGTCAGTTCCGCCGCTACTTCGCTGAAGCCGACCGCCGCAAGGGCAACACGGGTGAAAACCTGCTGCAACTGCTCGAGTCGCGCCTCGACAACGTCGTGTACCGCATGGGCTTCGGCTCGACCCGCGCTGAAGCGCGTCAGCTCGTGAGCCACAAGTCGATCACCGTGAACGGCGTCGTCGCGAACGTCCCGTCGCAGCAAGTGAAGGCCGGCGACGTGGTTGCGATCCGCGAAAAGGCGAAGAAGCAGGCGCGTATCGTCGAAGCGCTGTCGCTGGCCGAGCAAGGCGGCATGGCTAGCTGGGTTTCGGTCGATGCGAAGAAATTCGAAGGTACGTTCAAGCAAATGCCGGAACGCGCTGACATCGCCGGCGACATCAACGAAAGCCTGATCGTCGAATTGTATTCGCGTTAATCCGATTGACGGCCGAGGTACCCCGATTGCGTCACGCAAGGAGGGGCCTCGGCTGTTTATTTTCTGGTTGTTACCGGTCAGCCTTATCGGTGTAACGAGCCGAGGGTATTGAAAAGGAAAGCCCATGCAAACCAGTTTGCTGAAACCCAAGATCATCGCCGTGGAATCGCTGGGCGAGAACCACGCGAAGGTGGTCATGGAGCCGTTCGAACGCGGCTATGGCCACACCTTGGGCAACGCGCTTCGCCGCGTGCTGCTGTCGTCGATGGTTGGCTACGCGCCGACCGAAGTGACGATCGCGGGCGTGGTGCACGAGTATTCGACGCTTGACGGTGTGCAAGAGGACGTCGTCAACCTGCTGCTGAACCTGAAGGGCGTGGTGTTCAAGCTGCACAACCGCGACGAAGTGACGGTGACGCTGCGCAAGGAAGGCGAAGGCATCGTCACGGCAGCCGATATCGAGCTGGCGCACGATTGCGAAGTCATCAACCCGAATCACGTGATCGCGCATCTGTCGAAGGGCGGCAAGCTCGACGTGCAGATCAAGATCGAGAAGGGCCGCGGCTATGTGCCGGGCAACGTGCGTCGCTATGGCGAAGACACGGCCAAGATCATCGGCCGCATCGTCCTCGACGCATCGTTCTCGCCGGTTCGCCGCGTGAGCTACGCAGTCGAAAGCGCGCGCGTCGAGCAGCGTACCGACCTCGACAAGCTCGTGATGAACATCGAGACGAGCGGCGTGATCACGCCGGAAGAGGCGATCCGTCAATCGGCGCGCATCCTGGTCGACCAGCTGTCCGTGTTCGCGGCACTGGAAGGCACGGAGACGGCAGCGGAAGCACCGTCGCGCGCACCGCAGATCGATCCGATCCTGCTGCGTCCGGTGGACGATCTCGAGCTGACGGTTCGTTCGGCGAACTGCCTGAAGGCCGAGAACATCTACTACATCGGCGACCTGATCCAGCGCACGGAAAACGAGCTGCTGAAGACGCCGAACCTCGGTCGCAAGTCGCTCAACGAGATCAAGGAAGTACTTGCTTCCCGCGGTCTCACGCTGGGCATGAAGCTCGAGAACTGGCCGCCGGCTGGTCTCGACAAGTAAGCCCGGTTGTTGCTGTAACTGGCCAAGATGCGGATTTTCCTTTAGAATCCGCATCTTGCTTTTTTTCGTTACCGGCCCGTGCACCCCTGCAGGTGCGATAGAAGAGCTGGATCAAAACTTTGAATCAAGGAAACTGAAATGCGCCATCGTCATGGTCTGCGGAAACTGAACCGCACGAGCAGCCACCGTCTGGCAATGCTCCGCAACATGTCCAACTCGCTGATCGAGCACGAAGTCATCAAGACGACGCTGCCGAAGGCGAAGGAACTCCGTAAGGTCGTCGAGCCGCTGATCACGCTCGGCAAGAAGCCGTCGCTCGCGAACCGTCGCCTGGCGTTCAACCGCCTGCGCGATCGCGACTCGGTAGCGAAGCTGTTCGACGTGCTCGGTCCGCGTTTCGCGAACCGTCCGGGCGGCTACCTGCGCATCCTGAAGTTCGGCTTCCGCGTCGGCGACAACGCACCGATGGCACTGGTCGAACTGCTGGATCGTCCGGAAGTCGACGAAACGGAAAACGTGCAAGAAGCTGAATAAGCTTCCCGGTACGTCGCAGTAACAGAAAAGGGTCAAGCATTTGCTTGGCCCTTTTTGCTTGGCGGTCTCGGAATGCGGTCGATTGTCGCAGGCGGCCGCCGGCACCATCGCGCAGGGTGCGCTACGATACGGAGCAAACAGCTGGCGAATGCGCCGGCGAACGAAACTGGAGGTGCGCGAATGGTCGTGGTGCTGATGCTGACGACGGTGCCGGATGAGGCGACCGCCGACGCGCTCGCCGACGGCGCGCTGGCCGCGCGGCTTGCCGCCTGCGTGTCGCAGCTCGGCGCGATCCGGTCGCGCTATCACTGGGAAGGCAAGGTCGAAACGGCCGAGGAAATCCAGCTGCTGTTCAAGACGAGCCCGGTGCGCTCGCTCGAGCTGGAGCGCTTCATCCAGTCGCACCATCCTTACGACACGCCCGAAATCGTCTCCTGGCAAGCGGCGGCCGCGCCGAAGTACGGCCAGTGGGTGGCGGGCGAAACACAACGTCTATTTCATGTTTAACGGTATGGCTCTTCGCGCGCGCATCCATGCGTTGCGGCTCCTCGCGCTGCTGCTGTCACTCCTCGCGTTCACGCTGGGCGGCATGTCGCTCGCCCGGGCCGCCGACGATTTCCTCGATCCGTCGGTGGCGTTCAAGTTCAGCGCCAGCGAGTCGCCGGGTCAGGTCGATGTGCGCTTCAAGGTCGCGGACGGCTATTACCTGTATCGGGAGCGGTTCGCGTTCGCGGTCAAGAGCGGCCAGGCGACGCTCGGCGAGCCGCAGCTGCCCGCGGGCCATGTGAAGTTCGACCAGACGTTCCAGAAGAACGTCGAGACCTACCGCGGCGACGTGGTGATCCACGTGCCGATCAAGCAGGCAGCCGGGGCGTTCGAACTCGCGGTGACGTCGCAGGGATGCGCGGACGAAGGGATCTGCTATCCGCCGGCCGAGCATGTCGTGAAGGTGAGCGGCGACGCGCTGGGCGCGGTGTCCCCGGCAGCGGCCTCGCCGGCCGGTCGCGACGAGGCGGCCGGCAGCTGGCTCGACAAGATCACGAGCGCCGATTATGCGCAGTCGCTGCTCGAAGGCCAGGGCTTCTTCACGGTCGTCGCACTGTATTTCGTCGCGGGCGTCGTGCTGAGCCTCCTGCCCTGCTCCTATCCGATGATTCCGATCGTATCGGCGATCATCATCGGCCAGGGTACGCGCGTGACGCACGCACGCGGCTTCGCGCTGTCGCTGACCTACGTGATCGGCATGGCGCTCGTCTACACGGTGCTCGGGATCGCCGCCGCGCTGGTCGGGCAGAGTCTCGGGGCATGGCTGCAGAACCCGTGGGTGCTGGGCAGCTTCGGCGTGCTGCTGACGGCCTTCGCGGCATCGCTGATTTCCGGCGTCGACATCGCGCTGCCGCAGCGCTGGCAGAACGGCGCCGCCAACGCGACGACCGGCCACAAGGGCGGCCACTTCGCGGCGGTCGCGGCGATGGGCGCGCTGTCGGCGCTCGTCGTCGGCGCCTGCATGACGGCGCCGCTGTTCGCGGTGCTCGCGTTCATCGCGCATACCGGCAACGCGCTGCTCGGCGGCGCGGCGCTGTTCGCGATGGGGCTGGGGCTCGGCGTGCCGCTGCTGATCGTCGGCGTCGGCGCGGGCACGTTGCTGCCGCGCGCGGGTGCATGGATGGACGGCGTGAAGGTGTTCTTCGGCATCGTGCTGCTCGCGGCCGCGTTGTGGATCGTCTGGCCGGTGCTCGGCGGGGCGTTCCGGATGATCCTGGCCGCGTTGTGGCTGCTCGTCGCGGCGGCCGCGCTCGGCCTGTTCACGCCGCACGCGGGCACGCCGTCGATCTGGCGGCGCCTCGGGCGCGGGCTCGGCGCGGCGCTGGCGATCTGGGCGGCCACGCTGCTCGTCGGCCTCGCCGCGGGCTCGACCGATCCCGTCAAGCCGCTGGCGGTGCTTGCCGCGCGCACGACCGCGTCCGTGGCCGGTTCGCCCGCGGCCGGTGCGCCGGGCGCGCAGGAAAGCCCGGCTTTTGCGTCAGTGGGGTCGAATGGCGAGCTCGATGCGTTGCTGAAGACGTCGGGCCAGCCGGTGATGCTCGATTTCTACGCCGACTGGTGCGTGAGCTGCAAGGAGATGGAGCATCTGACCTTCACCGATTCGCGCGTGCAGGCGAGGCTCGCGCAATTGCACCTGGTGCGCGCAGACGTCACCGCCAACAGTCCGGATGATCAGGCGCTGCTGAAGCGCTTCAACCTGTTCGGTCCGCCCGGGATCATCTTCTTCGATCGCAACGGCAAGGAAATCGGGCGGGTGGTCGGCTATCAGGCTGCCGACACGTTCCTGCGCAGCCTCGATCGCGCGGCGGTGCCGACGGTGTGACCGGCGTGCGTCGCGCGCGCGGGTCGGAGACATTCGAACGCGCTGCGCGCGCAAAGACGGCGCCGGCCCTCGATCGGCCGGCAAGAAAAAACGGCGACGCACCGAAGTGCGTCGCCGTTTTGCTTTCCGGCCTCTGGCGCGGGATCAGCGCTGTGCCTTCAGCAGGCGCGCGGCATCGAGCGCGAAGTACGTGAGCACGCCGTCGGCGCCGGCGCGCTTGAACGCGAGCAGCGATTCGAGTACGACCTTGTCGTGATCGAGCCAGCCGTTCATCGCGGCGGCCTTCAGCATCGCGTATTCGCCGCTGACCTGGTACACGTAGGTCGGGAAGCGGAACTCGTCCTTCACGCGGCGTACGATGTCGAGGTACGGCATGCCGGGCTTCACCATCACCATGTCCGCGCCTTCCTCGATGTCGAGGCGCACTTCGCGCAGCGCTTCGTCGGTGTTCGCCGGGTCCATCTGGTAGGTCATCTTGTTGCTCTTGCCCAGATTCGCCGCCGAGCCGACCGCGTCGCGGAACGGGCCGTAGAACGCCGACGCGTACTTGGCCGAATAGGCCATGATGCGCGTGTGGATATGGCCTTCGCTTTCGAGCATCTCGCGGATCGCGCCGATGCGGCCGTCCATCATGTCGGACGGCGCAACGATGTCGACGCCTGCCTCGGCCTGCGCGCGTGCCTGCTCGATCAGGATTTCGACGGTGTCGTCGTTGATCACGTAGCCGTTTTCGTCGAGCACGCCGTCCTGGCCGTGGCTCGTATACGGATCGAGCGCGACATCGGTCAGCACGCCGAGCTCGGGGAAGCGCTTCTTCAGCTCGCGCACCGCGCGCGGGATCAGTCCCTCGGGATTGGCCGCCTCGCGGCCGTCAGGCGTCTTCAGCGACGGCTCGATGGCCGGGAACAGCGACAGCACGGGCACGCCCAGTTCGACGCACTGCTCGGCCACCTGCATCAGCAGGTCGACGGACACGCGCTCGACGCCGGGCATCGACGGCACCGGCTGGCGCTCGTTCGTGCCTTCGACGACGAAGACCGGATAGATCAGGTCGTCGGTGGTCAGGCGGTTTTCGCGCATCATGCGGCGGGAGAAGTCGTCGCGGCGCATCCGGCGCGGACGATGAAGCGGATGGAAGCTCATGGCGATTTGGCAGAAATCAGGGCAATAAGGGCTTTACAGAACCCTTAGGTTATTTTCTGGATCGTTGGTATATGATAGCGATCGAGCGTCACGCGTAGCGTGATGCTCCCCGCTTCTCCTCCCTGAGCGGGTGCCTGTCGTTATTCGATTAGGCTGTTTAACCCGCCGCTAAACGGCGGGTTTTTTTATGAGCCGGCCGAAACGCAGGCGCCCTCAGGTGCGCACGGCCGGTGCCGGCCGCGCGGTGCCCGATCATTGTGCTACAGGCTCGCTTTTTTCGTCGGCGACGGACGGCCGCACCCAGCTCTCGATCAGCGCGTGGGCCTCGTCGAGCCCCGTGCGCTTGAGCGCCGAGAACAGCTGGACCGTCAGCTTGCCTTCGACGCCCGCGTCGCGATACGCATCCAGCCCTTTCTGCGTCGTCCGCAGCGCGTTGATGCTTTCCTGGCGCGTCAATTTGTCGCATTTCGTCAGCAGCGTGTGGATCGGCTTGCCGGTCGGCGTGAACCACTCGATCATCCGGCGGTCGAGCTCGGTCAGCGGGCGGCGCGAATCCATCATCAGGATCAGCCCGCAGAGCTGCGAGCGGGTTGCGAGGTAGGTCGACAGCAGCATTTCCCAGTGCGCCTTCGCGGCGCCGGGCACTTCCGCGTAACCGTAGCCGGGCAGGTCGACGAGGTTCGCGACGGGCTCGGCCGCCGGGCCGACCGAGAAGTAGTTGATGTGCTGCGTACGGCCGGGCGTCTTCGACGCGAACGCGAGCCGCTTCTGGTTGCACAGCACGTTGATCGCGGTCGATTTGCCGGCGTTCGAGCGGCCCGCGAACGCGACTTCCGGCTGCACCGTCGGCGGCAGGTCGCGCAGGTGGTTGACGGTCGTGTAGAAGCGGGCTTGATGGAGCAGAAAGGCCATGGGAACCGGGGACGGACGGGCGGCGCGAGCCGCTTGGTGGAGGCGGGGTAGCCCCGATAGGCGCGGGGGCTTTCAGCGCGATATTGTACAATACGGCGGTTTTACCGAAGGCCCCGGGCGCCCCGCCTCGCGCGCTTCTGCGGTAGACTGATCGCCGTCGTTTATTGCAGAACCTCAATTCCCACAAGACGAAACAGGGTGTGCGAATGAATCGACTGTGCAAGTCTCTGATGGTGCTTCAGGTTGCAGCAGGGTTCGTAGGTTTCGTAGCAGAGGCAAGGGCGGCGGATGCGGCAAAGCCGGATCTGGAGCGTGGCAAGGCGATCGCGGCGCAAGTCTGCGCATCGTGTCACGGCGCCGACGGCAACAGCGCGTCGGGCGGTTTTCCGAAGCTCGCCGGCCAGCATCCCGAATATCTGGTCAAGCAGTTGAACGATTTCAAGGCGCAGCCGGGCGCGAAGGGGCCGGCGCGCAACAACGCCGTGATGGTCGGGTTCGCGAGCGCGCTGAGCGCGGACGACACGCGCAACGTCGCGGCGTATTACGGTTCGCAGGCGGCCAAGCCCGGCACCGCGCACGTCGCGGCCAGCGTGCCGCTCGGCCAGAAGATCTACCGCGGCGGCATCGCGGAGAAGGGCGTGCCCGCGTGTGCGAGCTGCCACGGGCCGACGGGCCAGGGGCTGCCGGTCCAGTATCCGCGTCTGTCGGGCCAGTGGTCGGATTACACCGTCGCCCAGTTGGCGGCGTTCCAGCAGGGAGCTGGCGCCCGTAACAACAACGAGGCGATGCATCAGATCGCAACGCGCCTGTCGGACAGCGAGATCAAGGCCGTCGCGGATTACATCGCCGGCCTGCACTGAGCGTCGGCGCGAAAGAGCGACCGGGCGCCCGCAGGGCGGCCGGAGTCAGAACAAGAAAAGGGTGGGGCGCCGCATCGCAGCGGCCGCCTTGCCCTTTTTTGTTGTCAGTCGGAGTTTGAATGAGCGTTACCACGTCGGGGTTGCAGTCGAAGTCGGGCCAGGGCGCAACGAAGCGCGCAGTCGAGCTGTTGAGCTCGATGCGCTTTGCGATCGCGCTGCTGGTGGTGCTGTCGATCGCGAGCATCGTCGGCACCGTCCTGACCCAGGACGACCCGTATCCGAACTACGTGAACCAGTTCGGGCCGTTCTGGGCCGACATCTTCCGCTCGCTCGGCCTGTACAACGTGTACAGCGCGTGGTGGTTCATGCTGATCCTGATCTTCCTCGTCGTGTCGATCTCGCTGTGCGTGATCCGCAATGCGCCGAAGATGCTCAAGGACGCAAAGAGCTGGAAGGACAAGGTGCGCGAGGGCAGCCTGCGCGCGTTCCACCACAAGGCCGAATATGCGGCGACCGGCACGCGCGCGGAGGTGACCGCGACGCTCGCCGCGTTCGTCACGAAGGCCGGCTACAAGCACGTCGTGCGCGAAACCGACGGCGCGACGCTGGTTTCCGCGAAGCGCGGCGCGATGACGAAGTGGGGCTACATCGCCGCCCACCTCGCGATCGTCGTGATCTGCGTCGGCGGCCTGCTCGACAGCAACCTGCCGATCAAATTCCAGATGTGGATGTTCGGCAAGAGCCCCGTCAACACGAGCGCGACGATCAGCGAGATCTCGCCCGACCATCGCCTGTCGGCGTCGAACCCGACGTTCCGCGGCTACGCGTGGGTGCCGGAAGGCCAGTTCGTGTCGACCGCGATCCTCAACCAGCCGAACGGCTCGCTGATCCAGGACCTGCCGTTCTCGATCCAGCTCAACAAGTTCATCGTCGACTACTACACGACCGGGATGCCGAAGCTGTTCGCGAGCGACATCGTCGTGATCGATCGCGCGACCGGGCAGAAGATCCCGGCGCGCGTCGAGGTCAACAAGCCGTTCACGTACAAGGGCGTGTCGATCTACCAGTCGAGCTTCCAGGACGGCGGCTCGCAGATGCAGATGACCGCGTACCCGATGACGGGCGCCGCGCCGAAGACGTTCCCGGTGCAGGGCACGATCGGCAGCTCGGTGCCGCTCCAGATGCCGGGCGCCGACGGCGAGACGATCGAATTCTCCGATTTCCGTGCGATCAACGTCGAGAACATGGCCGACGCGAACGGCAAGCCGGACGTGCGCGGCGTCGCGAAGACCACGACGCTCAAGGAAGCGTTCGACGAGCGGCTCGGCTCGGGCGCGAAATCGTCGAAGCCGATGCAGCTGCACAACATCGGCCCGTCGGTGCAGTACAAGGTGCGCGGCAAGGACGGCCAGGCGCGCGAGTTCAACAACTACATGCTGCCGGTCGACATGGGCGGCGAGCGCGTGTTTCTCGCGGGCGTGCGCGCAAGCCCGAACGATCCGTTCCGCTACATGCGGATTCCTGCGGACGGCCAGGATTCGATCGGCGAATGGATGCGCCTGCGCGCGGCGCTCGAAGACCCGGCGGTCCGCACGGAGGCCGCCGCACGCTTCGCGCAGCGTTCGCTGCCGGGCAGCGAAGCGGCGCTGCGCGGCCGCCTGCAGGACAGCGCGTCGAAGGTGCTGACCCTGTTTGCCGCCGGCGACGACAGCGCCGGGCGCGGGATGGACGGCCAGCCGCCGGGCGGGTTCCAGGCGGTTGCGACGTTCATCGACCGGTCGGTGCCGAAGGCCGAGCAGGAGAAGGCGGCCGGCCTGATGCTGCGGATGCTCGAAGGCGCGATGTGGGAAGTCTGGCAGATCGCGCGCGAGCGCGCCGGCGAACTGCCCGTGCAGCAGGGCGCGGAGTCGGTCCGGTTCGTGCAGAACGCGATCAACGCGCTGTCCGACAGTTTCCTGTACGGCGCGCCGGTCTACCTGCAGCTCGATTCGTTCAAGCAGGTGCAGGCTTCGGTATTTCAGCTGACGCGCGCGCCCGGCAAGAATCTGGTGTATCTTGGCAGCCTGCTGCTGGTCGCCGGCATCTTCTCGATGTTCTACGTGCGCGAGCGGCGCCTCTGGTTCTGGCTCAAGGACGCCGGCTCCGGCGTCGATGTGGTGATGGCGATGTCCACGGCCCGCAAGACCTTCGATTTCGAGAAAGAATTCGTGCAGACGCGCGACGCGGCAGGCGCCGCCTTGCACGCCGCACCTCGCGATGCCGCTCCGGCATCGGCTCCCCGCCCGCCGGCCGGCGGCGGTTCAGAGGATTCCACCCGGTAACATCATGGATCTCACTCAAGTTTCCCCCGCCCGCGAGGCGTCGGCTCAGGCCCCGATTCCGGCGCCGCTGTTCGACGACCGTCCGTTCCTGTTGCGCCTGTCGCCGTTCGACTGGCTGTTCGCGCTCGCGCTCGTGCTCGGTGCGGGCTATGCGTTCGTGCACTACAACGCGCACATGGATTACTACGACAAGGCGGTGCTGGTCGGCACCGTCCCGGCGCTCGTCACGCTCGGCTGGCGCTGGAAGCCGGCCCGGCTGCTGATGGCGTCGATCGCGGTGCTGGCGCTGCTGTCGATCCAGATCTACCAGGGCGACCTGGCGCGCGCGGACTCGGCATTCTTCCTCAAGTACTTCCTGTCGAGCCAGTCGGCGATCCTGTGGATGAGCGCGCTGTTCGTGCTCGCGACGGTGTTCTACTGGATCGGCACGCTCGCGCGTTCGGCGTCCGCCGCCGCGATCGGCCAGAAGCTCACGTGGGTCGCGGTGCTGATGGGCTTCGCCGGGATGATGGTGCGCTGGTACGAGTCGTACCTGATCGGCGCCGACGTCGGCCATATTCCGGTGTCGAACCTGTATGAAGTGTTCGTGCTGTTCAGCCTGATCACCGCGCTGCTCTACCTGTATTACGAAGGCCATTACGGCACGCGTGCGCTCGGCGCGTTCGTGCTGCTGATCATCAGCGCGGCGGTCGGCTTCCTGATGTGGTATTCGATCGCACGCGACGCGCAGCAGATCCAGCCGCTGGTGCCGGCGCTGCAGAGCTGGTGGATGAAGATCCACGTGCCGGCGAACTTCATCGGCTACGGCAGCTTCGCGCTGTCGGCGATGGTGTCGGTCGCGTACCTGATGAAGGAGCGCGGCGTGCTCGGCGACCGGCTGCCGGCGCTCGAGGTGCTCGACGACGTGATGTACAAGTCGATCGCGGTCGGCTTCGCGTTCTTCACGATCGCGACGATCCTGGGCGCGCTGTGGGCGGCCGAGGCGTGGGGCGGCTACTGGAGCTGGGACCCGAAAGAGACCTGGGCGCTGATCGTGTGGCTGAACTACGCGGCATGGCTGCACATGCGGCTGATGAAGGGCCTGCGCGGCACGGCTGCCGCATGGTGGGCGCTGACCGGCCTGATCGTCACGACGTTCGCGTTCCTCGGGGTCAACATGTTCCTGTCCGGGCTGCACAGCTACGGCAAGCTGTAAGATTCCCGACGCTCGTTCGACCAAAGACCGCCGGCGCACTGCGTGCCCGGCGGTTTTCTTTTGTAACGTGCGGGCGATCCGGGCGCCGAACGGCGCATGATGGCGCGGGTCGAACGCGCATGGCGCGGGCGCGGTGCGCACGCAGGAGGAGCAGTACGATGTGGATCAAACGGCCTTTCCGGAACGCGTTGAGCGGCGACGACATTCCGCGCAGCGAGATCACGCCGCGCGCGGTATTCGACAACCGCCGGCGCATGCTGCAGGCAGCCGGCCTCGCGGCGGCGGGCAGCATGCTGGGCGGCAGCGGCGCGGCGCTTGCCGGGTACGCGTCGCCCGATGCGCGTGCGGCGAAGCTGGCGGCGAAAACCAATCCGAAATTCGTCGTGGCCGACAAGGCGACGCCGTTCAAGGACGTCACGTCCTACAACAACTTCTACGAGTTCGGCACCGACAAGGGCGATCCGGCCCGCAACGCCGGCACGCTGCGCCCGCGTCCGTGGCGCGTCAGCGTCGAGGGCGAGGTGCAGCATCCGAAGGTGTTCGATCTGGACGAACTGCTGAAGCTCGCGCCGCTCGAGGAGCGCGTCTATCGGCTGCGCTGTGTCGAAGGCTGGTCGATGGTGATTCCGTGGATCGGCGTGCCGCTTGCCGAGCTGATCAAGCGCGTGCAGCCGACCGGCAACGCGAAATACGTGCAGTTCGTCACGCTCGCCGACCCGTCGCAGATGCCGGGCCTGTCGACGCCGATCCTCGACTGGCCGTATTCGGAAGGCTTGCGGATGGACGAGGCGATGAATCCGCTGACGCTGCTGGCGATGGGCGTCTACGGGCAGGTGCTGCCGAACCAGAACGGCGCGCCGGTGCGAGTCGTCGTGCCGTGGAAGTACGGCTTCAAGAGCGCGAAGTCGCTCGTGAAGATCCGCTTCGTCGACAAGCAGCCGCCGACCAGCTGGAACACCTACGCGCCGAACGAGTACGGCTTCTATTCGAACGTGAATCCGAACGTCGACCATCCGCGCTGGAGCCAGGCGACCGAGCGGCGCATCGGTGACGACGGCTTCTTCACGCCGAAGCGCAAGACGCTGATGTTCAACGGCTACGGCGAGTTTGTCGCGTCGATGTATCAGGGCATGGATCTGAAGAAGTTCTTCTGACGCGCACCGATGAGAAACGACATGCCCGCTTCGACGCTCACGCCGGCGCGCGCCGCCGCGCCCCGGCCGGACCAGGCCCGGACCCGGGCCGCTCCGCCGCGCTGGCTCGCTCCCGCCAAGGTGCTGGCTTTCGCGGCCGGCCTGACTCCGTTCGCGCGCGTCGTGCTGTTCGGCCTGACCGACCGGCTCGGCGCGAATCCGGTCGAATTCGTCACGCGCTCGACCGGCCTGTGGACGCTCGTGATGCTGTGCATCACGCTCGGCGTCACCCCGCTGCGGCGGATGACCGGCGTTGCCGCGCTGCTGCGCTTTCGCCGGATGCTCGGCCTGTTCGCGTTCTTCTACGCGACGCTGCACTTCACGACCTATATCTGGTTCGACAAGTGGTTCGACCTGGCCGAGATCCTGAAGGACATCGGCAAGCGGCCGTTCATCACCGTCGGCTTTGCCGCGTTCGTGCTGCTGGTCCCGCTCGCCGCGACGTCACCGCGCGCGATGGTCCGCAGGCTCGGGCGGCACTGGGCGACGCTGCATCGCGCGATCTATGCGATCGTGCCGTTCGGCGTGCTGCATTTCTGGTGGATGAAGGCCGGCAAGCACGATCTCGCGCAGCCGAAGCTGTACGCGGCGATCGTCGTGGCGCTGCTCGGCTGGCGTTTGGCCGCGTGGGGATGGCGGCGCGTGAGGGGCTGACCGGCCGCGAATCGCGATGCACGAACAACAAAGGCGATGACCGCGTGGTCATCGCCTTGTTTGCTGCCGTTGCGCGGCTATGCGCGGTTGCCGTCTTGCCGCGTTACTGCGGGCTGACCGAGCCGGATGCGGGGGCCGGCGCAACGGCGCCGCCCGACAGCTCGGGCGACAACGTGAGCGGCGTGCCGGACGTATCGGGCATGCTCTCGGACGACGACGCGGTTTCGTCGGTCGGCTTGACGTCCGACGGCGGCGTGTCCCGCTGCTGGTCGACCGGTTTCGGCGGAAGCGGCGGCACGGTGGGCAAATAGAGCGGACCGCTTTGACCGCAGCCTGCAAGAATTGCCAAAGCCGCTACAATCGCGCTCATCCGGAAAACGACTCGCATGATCGTCCCTGAACAATTGAACCGATAGAGTTTAGCATGTCCGATACCGAATACCTGACCCGCGCCGAGGCCGTGCTGGCGGCCGTCGAGCGCACCGTGGACGCCGCGAACGACGGCGATCACGACATCGATCTCGAGCGCAACGGCAGTGTCCTGACGCTGACGTTCGAGAACGGCTCGAAGATCATCGTCAATCTGCAGCCGCCGATGAAGGAAGTGTGGATCGCCGCGAAGGCGGGCGGTTTCCATTACCGCTACGTCGACGGCGCGTGGCGCGACACGCGCACCGGCACGGAGTTCTACGCGGCGCTCAGCGACTACGCGACGCAGCAGGCCGGGATGCCGATCACGTTCAGCGCCTGAGCGTCCGCGCGGGAGCGCGCAAAACGTCTGATCAAACAAAAAGCGGCCCGAGGGCCGCTTTTTTGCTGATGTCCGCGCGGCAGGTCAGTGTCCGCGGAACAGGTTCATGATGTCCTGCTTCTCCTGCTCGTCGACGTGCGGTGCTTCTTCCTCCGCGTCCTGCGCGACCGGCGCCTGCGCCACGCCGACCGTCGACACGAAGCCGTGTCCCGGCGTGAAGTCGGCGAAATACAGTTCGCTGCCGAGCGTTTCGACGCCGTCCGGCATCGTCGGCTTGAATTCGGGCACGCCCTTGAGCGCCGCGCCCATGTAGTCGATCCACACGGGCAACGAGAGGCCGCCGCCGGTTTCACGGTCGCCGAGGCTGCGCGGGTTGTCGTAGCCGATCCAGGCGATCGCGGCGAGCGTGTGCTGGTAGCCGGCGAACCACGCGTCGTGCGAGTCGTTCGTCGTGCCGGTCTTGCCCGCGAGATCGGTGCGCTTCAGGACGTTGGACTTCGCGCCGGTGCCGCGCTGCGCGACGCTCTGCAGCAGGCTGTTCATCACGTACGCGTTGCGCGCGTCGATCGCGCGCGGCGCGTTCTGATCGGCGACGAGCGGCTGCGCGCGCGCGACGACGACGCCGTTCGGATCGGTCACCTCGGCGATCAGGTACGGATTGACGCGGAAGCCGCCGTTCGCGAACACCGAGTACGCCCCCGCCATCTGCAGCGGCGTGACGAGGCCGGCGCCCAGCGCCATCGGCAGATAGGCAGGGTGGCGGTCGGCGTCGAAGCCGAAGCGCGTGATGTATTGCTGCGCGTACTTCGTGCCGATGTGGTTGAGGATCCGGATCGACACGAGGTTGCGCGAGCGCTGCAGCGCGGTGCGCATCGACATCGGGCCATCGAAGCCGCCGCCGTAGTTCTTCGGCTCCCACGGCTGGCCGCCCGTTTCTGCGGCACTGAAGTACAGCGGGCCGTCGTTGATGATCGTCGCCGGCCCGAGCCCCTTGTCGAGCGACGCCGAGTAGATGAACGGCTTGAACGACGAGCCCGGCTGCCGCCACGCCTGCGTGACGTGGTTGAACTTGTTCTTGTTGTAGTCGAAGCCGCCGACGAGCGAGCGGATCGCGCCGTCCTGCGGGACGATCGAGATGAACGCGCCTTCGATCTGCGGAAGTTGCGTGATCGTCCATGCGCCGGCGTCGTTCTTCACGACGCGCACGATCGCGCCCGGACGAATACGCCGGTTCGGCTGCGCATTGGCCGACAGCGCACCGGCGGCGAAGCGCAGGTTGTCGCCTTCGAGCGTCGCGCTGCTGCCGTCGATGAACGCGACGGTGATCTGGCGCGGGCCGGCGTCGGTCACGACCGCCGCGATCAGCTCGCCGTTGTCCGGATGCTCGAGCAGCGCATCGTCGATCGCCTGCTCGCGATCGTCGGCGCCGGCCGGCAGCTCGATGAAGCCCTCCGGCCCGCGATAGCCGTGACGCCGCTCGTAATCCATGATCCCTTTGCGCAGCGCGCCGTAGGCGACCTGCTGATCGGCGGAATCGATCGTCGTGACGACGTTGAAGCCACGCGTATACGTCTCCTCGCGATACTGCGCATACATCATCTGCCGCACCATTTCGGCGACGTACTCGGCGTGCACGCTGAATTCGCGGCCTGCGCCCTTGACGACGAGCGGCTGCGCGATCGCCTCGCCGTACTGCTCGCGCGAGATGAAGTTCAGCTCGAGCATCCGCTGCAGGATGTACTCCTGGCGCACCTTCGCGCGCTTCGGATTGACGACCGGGTTGTACGCGGACGGCGCCTTCGGCAGGCCGGCCAGCATCGCGGCTTCCGCCAGCGTGATGTCCTTCAGGTCCTTGCCGAAATACACCCGGGCGGCGCTCGCGAAGCCGTACGCGCGCTGGCCGAGATAGATCTGATTCATGTAGACCTCGAGAATCTGATCCTTCGTCAGCGCGCGCTCGATCTTGTACGCGAGCAGCATCTCGTAGATCTTGCGCGTGTAGGTCTTCTCGCTCGACAGGAAGAAGTTGCGCGCGACCTGCATCGTGATCGTGCTCGCGCCCTGCGTCGCGTGGCCGTTGGTCAGCGCGACGATGCCGGCGCGGAAGATCCCGGTGAGGTCGACGCCGCCGTGGTCGTAGAAGCGCGCGTCCTCGATCGCGAGGATCGCCTTCTTCAGCGAGTCGGGGACGTCCCTGAAGTGGACGATGTCGCGGCGTTCCTCGCCGAATTCGCCGATCAGCACGTGATCGGACGTATAGATGCGCAGCGGAACCTTCGGACGATAGTCCGTCAGCGCGTCGAGCGACGGCATGTTCGGCGACGCGACGACGAGCGCATAGCCGAGCACGAGAGCGCCGCACAGGACGAGCGCCACGCACACCGTCACGAGGCCGATCAGGATTTTCAGCCACCAAGGGCGTTTCTTCGGCTCCGGGGCGGGGGGCGGGGACGTAGGGGACGTGGATTGCATAGGCATACCGGAAAACAGTCCCGCGATTATAGCTGGCCGGTATGACCGGTCCTGACGGGTGCGCACCCGTCGCGCGGCCGCGGGGTGCCGCCCCTCCAGCATAGCGCGCCGGCGCACGCGTTTCGCGGCGTTGGCCGTTCGGCCGACTGCCGGCCCCGCGTGCCGCTCGCCAGAATGCGAGCCTGGGAATGCGGCAGGAGCCGCAGCGACGGCGGGAGGCTGGGATGGACGGACGATGGGCGGTGCGATTCGCGATGGGCAGGCGCACGGCGACAGGGATCGACGTCGCCGCGGGCGACGTGAGGGTGGTGGTGCTGAGCCGGCGCGGGCGCGGCGCGGACGTGCGCGTCGACGGGCTCGAGACGGAGCCGCACGGGCTGTCCGACGGGCCCGACGAGGCTCGCTGGGCGGCGGTCGGGCGCGCGCTGTCCGCGGCCGTGTCGCGTCTGGCGGCGCGCGGGGTGCGGTGCGACGCGCGCGGCGTGATGGCGCTGCGGGACGACGAGATGCACACGGCGACGCTCGACCTGGCCGGGCGCAACGACATCCCCGATGCCGCGCGCCAGGCCGCGGAACGCATCTCCGGGCTGGCGCCGGACAGTCTCGCATTCGACTGGCGGCATGACGGCGGCGCGCGGCCCGGCGAGCTCGCAATCGCCGCCGCGTCGCAGGCCGCGCTGCAGCGGCGGGTCGACGCGGCCGCCGTGGCCGGTGTCGATCTGACGGCGGTCGACGGCGAATCGATCGCGGCGCTGCGGGCGCTGCGTTTTGCCGCGCTGTGCGAATCGGAGGCAAGCGAGCCATGCCTTGCGCTCTGGTTCGGCGATGCGGGCGTGCGCGGTTGGTGGCTGGAAGGCGGGGAGGCCGTGTCGCAGTTCACGTTTCCGGATCGCGCGCATGCGGTGCTGCCCGACGCATTGCGCGCGCGGGTGCGCCGGCCGGCCCGCTGTGCGCTCGTCGGCGGCGACGAGCGCTGTCTCGCGCGGTTCGACACGTCCGTCGCCGAGATCGGCGACCTGCTCGGCGCGAGCGCGATGCCGTTCGAGTGCGCGCGTTGGGGCGGCGAAGCATCCGCGGTGCCGGCCGGTTCCGTCGGCGGGCCGGCATTCGCGGTTGCCTTCGGGCTGGCGTTGCGCGGAGTGTGGGAATGAGCGCGCCGACCGTGTTTCCGGGGGCGCCGCAGAAGCCCGCAGCCGCGTTCACGTGGCTCGACCTCGACGGATTCAACCTGCTGCCATATCGCGACCGCCTCGCGCGGGCCATGCGTCGGCGCCGGGCCGCGCAATGCGGCGCAGCGATCCTGCTCGGCATCCTGGGCGTCGGCGCATGGACGGGCGGGGCGGCGTGGCTGCGCATGCGAACCGATGCCGAACGTGCCGTCGTCGAGGCGCGGTTGTCGAGGCAACAACCCCAGGTGGACGAGGCGGCGCGCGCAGCGCGGATGGCCGCCGCCGCCGCCCAGCGCGACGCGCAGGCTGCGGCGCTGGCGGCGCCTTACCGGCGGGCCACCGAACTGCTCGCGTTGGTGGCGCGGGTTCGCGATGACGGCATCGGGCTGGAAGCGTTGCGCATGACGGCGTCCGGCGCGGTGCTCGACGCGCGGGCCGCGAGTTATCGGGCAGCGGCCCGGTGGCTCGACCGCATCGCGCGCGAGCAGCAGCACGCGTGGCGCGTCGACGTCGACGCGCTGAAGCCGGCGCCGGCGGAGCCGGCGGGTGCGACGCGGATGCCGTTCCGGTTCTCGGTGCAATTGCGCTGGCACGACGGATCGCCTCGCGACGCCGGGCAGGGGGAGCGGACATGACTGCGCCTGCGTATCGATTCGGGATCGGCGACGGCGGGAGAAACGGAGCGGCGCGCCGTGCGCTGCCGGTTGCATCGCACGTCGCAGGCTGCGTGCTCGCGTTCGGCGTGGTGCTGGCGGGCGGCGTTCACCTCTCGGCCGCCGAGGACTGGAGCGGCCTCGCCCGCAGCCGCGCGTCCCTGGATGCCGCCAGGGCGCGCGCTGCCGAGGCCGAGCGCGCGCTGGCGCAGGCCGCGATGCATCGCGCGGCGCCCGCCAAAACGGACGACGGTCGCGGCGCGCCGGCCGCACCCGGCTGGCCGGCGCTGATGCTCGATTTGGCCGAACTCGCCGCGTCGAGCGGGCTGCGGGTCGTCTCGATCGAGCCTCAGCCCGAGCCGGGCGCCCGGCAGGACGTGCGCCGCACGGTGCGCATTGTCGCGGATGGCGGTTTTCCGGCGCTGCGGCGGATGGTCGGCGCTCTGGCGACGTTGCCGGTGCTGGTCGTGCCGACGGCGATAAACGCCGAGCGCGCCGGGCGGGCCGCGCGCGTCGGGCTGTCGCTCGACGTATTTCCCGCCATGCCGGGCGGACGCGCGGCATACGGCGACCGACCGATCGCCGTGGCTTCGCAGGACGCGGATCCGTTCGGTATCGGAGACGAGCCAGGAACGGGCGACACCTTGCCGTCCCGGCTCGCCGGCGTGATGCGCGACGCGCGCACCGGCCTCGCGCTGTTCGACGACGGCGCCGGGGCCATTACCGCCGTGGCGGCCGGCGAGACGGTCGGGGCGATGCGCGTGGTGCGGGTCGAGGCGGATGCGGTGACGCTGGCGACGAGGAACGGGCCGCGCAGGATGGGGCTCGATGACGAGGGCATGCAATGGTGAGAAGCATGCTGAGAACGGCAGTTGTCTGGATCGGGTTATACGCTGCCGCGGCGTCGGGCGCGTTGCCGCCGCTGCCGCGCGTGTGGCCGGCCGCGGCATGGCGCGCCGACGGGCCGGATGTGCCTGACGTGCCGCTGCCGCAAGGCGCCGTCGATGGTGTCGGCAGCGTCGGGCAAGCGCCGCCGCCGGCCGAGATGCCGCCGCAACCGGAGCCGGCGCCGCGCGTCGCGCCCGCGACGATCGCAGCGACGGCGCCGGCCCTGGAAGGTCCGCCGATCCCGTTGCCGCCGCCGGTGCGCATGAGCGACGCCGCGCGCCGGCCCGGCGATGCGGACGACGACCGGCGGATCTCGCTGAACCTGCACGGCGTCAGCCTGGCCGCCGCGTTCGACGCGTTCGCCCGATTCACGGGGCTCAACATCATCGTCAGCGAGCAGGTGCGCGGCACGGTATCGCTACGTCTGAACCATGTCCGCTGGCGGAATGCGTTCGACACGCTGCTCGACACGCATGGGCTCGCAATGTCCCGGCGCGACAACGTGATCTGGATCACGCCCGCGGCTGAGCTGGCCGCGCGCGAGCGCGAACGCTTCGAGGCGCACGCGCGGGCGGCGGATCTCGAGCCGCTCGCCAGCCGCACCTTCGTGCTCCACTATCCGCGCGCGCAGGACGTGCAGCGGCTCCTGACCGGCGCGGCGGGGCAGCGCCTGCTGTCGAAGCGCGGGGCGGCGGCGGCCGATTCGCGCACGAACCAGCTGTTCGTCACCGATCTCGCGCCGCGCATCGCGCAGATTGCGGGCCTGATCGACGCGATCGACCGGCCGTCGAGGCAGGTCCGGATCGAGGCGCGCATCGTCGAGGGCGAGCAGGGCTTTTCGCGCAATCTCGGCGCCCGCCTCGCGTTGCGCGCCCAGGGGCGGGCGGTGGCAGCGGACGGCGCTGCCTTCGCCGCGGGGACGCGCAACGCGCTCGACCTGGCCGCGCGGCCGCTCGGCGGCTTCGACGCGGCCACGGCCGGCTTTACGCTGTTCGCCGCGCCGTTGAGCAGGGTGCTCGACGTTGAGCTGAGCGCACTCGAGGCGCAAGGTCGGGGACAGATCGTGTCGAGCCCACGCGTCGTGACGGCCGATCGCGCGAAGGCCATCGTCGAGCAGGGCGCGGAGCTGCCTTACCAGGCAAAGGTCGGCAACGGCGTGAGCGGTGTGCAGTTCCGCCGGGCGACGCTGAAGCTCGAGGTCGAACCGCAGATCACGCCGGACGGGCGCGTCGTGCTCGACCTCGACGTCACGAAGGACAGCGTCGGCGAGCCGACGGCGGCCGGCCCGGCGATCCATACCAAGCACGTGCAGACCCGAGTCGAGGTGGAGGACGGCGGGACGGTCGCGATCGGCGGGATTTACGAGCAGTTACGCCGGGACGATGTGACGCGGGTGCCGCTCTTGGGCAAAATACCAATTCTGGGTGCGCTGTTTCGGCATCGCGCGCAGCGCGACCAGCGCAGCGAGCTGGTCGTCTTCATCACCCCGACGGTGGTCGGCGCGCGTTGCAACGAGGTTGGCGGCGGCGAGCCGGCGGCCGGCGAAACCGGCCCGGACGCCGCCGGCCCAGGCTCGACAAGGCAGCCGCTTTGCCAGTAAGCTGCGCCACACACCAGCAAGATTGAAGCAAAGGAAAGCCGTTGCAAGCGCGGGATCCACACGCAAACGTATTTTTCGTCGGCCTTATGGGAGCGGGTAAGACCACCGTGGGCCGCGCGGTCGCGCGCCGGCTCGACAGGACGTTCTTCGACTCCGACCACGAGATCGAGGCGCGGACGGGCGCACGCATTCCGGTGATCTTCGAGATGGAAGGCGAAGCCGGGTTTCGCGACCGCGAAGCGCAGATGATCGCCGAGCTCGCGCAGCGCGAGCACATCGTGCTCGCGACGGGCGGCGGCGCGATCCTGCGCCCCGAAAACCGCGAATGCCTCAAATCCCGCGGCATCGTCGTCTATCTGCGCGCCAATCCGCACGATCTGTGGCTGCGCACGCGCAAGGACAAGAACCGGCCGCTGCTGCAGACCGACGATCCGAAGGCGCGTCTCGAAGCGCTCTACGAAGTGCGCGATCCGCTGTATCGAGAATGCGCGGATTTCGTCATCGAAACCGGCCGCCCGTCGGTCAACGGCCTCGTCAACATGGTGCTGATGCAACTCGAGATGGCAGGCGTCGTCGCCAAGCCTATACAAGCATGATTACTGTCAACGTCGATCTGGGCGACCGCGCCTATCCGATTCATATTGGCGCCGGCCTGATCGGCCGCACCGAACTGTTCGCGCCCCACATCAAGGGCTCGTCCGTCACGATCGTCACGAACACGACGGTCGATCCGCTCTACGGCGATGCGCTGCGCGCCGCGCTCGCGCCGCTCGGCAAGCGCGTGTCGACGGTCGTGCTGCCGGACGGCGAGGCGTACAAGAACTGGGAAACGCTGAACCTGATCTTCGACGGCCTGCTGACCGAGCGTGCGGACCGCAAGACCACGCTCGTCGCGCTCGGCGGCGGCGTGGTCGGCGACATGACGGGCTTTGCGGCCGCGTGCTACATGCGCGGCGTACCGTTCATCCAGGTGCCGACGACGCTGCTGTCGCAGGTCGACTCGTCGGTCGGCGGCAAGACCGGCATCAATCACCCGCTCGGCAAGAACATGATCGGCGCGTTCTACCAGCCGCAGGCGGTGATCGCGGACATCGGCGCGCTGACGACGCTGCCCGAGCGCGAACTGGCGGCGGGCATCGCCGAAATCATCAAGACCGGCGCGATCGCCGACGCCGCGTTCTTCGACTGGATCGAGGCGAACGTCGACGCATTGAACCGTCGCGAGCCCGGCGCGCTCGCCGAAGCCGTCAAGCGCTCGTGCGAGATCAAGGCGAGCGTGGTCGCGGCTGACGAACGCGAAGGCGGCCTGCGCGCGATCCTCAACTTCGGCCACACGTTCGGCCACGCGATCGAGGCCGGGCTCGGCTACGGCGAGTGGCTGCACGGCGAGGCGGTCGGCTGCGGGATGGTGATGGCGGGCGACCTGTCGGTGCGGCTCGGCCTGCTGGACGAAGCGTCGCGGCAGCGCCTCGACGCAGTGATCGCGGCCGCGCACCTGCCGACCCGCGCGCCGGCGCTCGGCGACGCACGCTATATGGACCTGATGCGCGTCGACAAGAAGGCGGAAGCCGGCGCGATCAAGTTCATCCTGCTGAAGCGCTTCGGCGATACGCTGATCGCGCCGGCGCCTGACGAGGCCGTGTTCGCCACACTGGCGCAGACGACCCGGTAACTGTGGCCCGGATGCCCCGGCGCCCCTGACATGGAGGAGACGTGAGCGAGACATCCAGCAGCAAACTGCCCCAGGCCAGCCGTGCAGCCGCCGCGGCGGTGGCCGAGCCGCCGACGCTGGCGGCGCTGGAAGCCCATCTCGCTCCGTATGCCGCGCACGCGTCGTGCTCGCGCGGACGGCGCCACCCGGAACCGCCGCCGGCGGCCCGCACCGAATTCCAGCGCGACCGCGACCGCATCGTCCACTCGACCGCATTCCGCCGGCTCGAATACAAGACCCAGGTCTTCGTCAATCACGAGGGCGACCTGTTCCGCACCCGCCTCACGCACAGCCTCGAAGTCGCGCAGATCGCGCGCTCGGTCGCACGCAACCTGCGGCTGAACGAGGATCTCGTCGAGGCGATCTCGCTCGCGCACGACCTCGGCCATACGCCGTTCGGCCATGCGGGGCAGGACGCGCTCAACGCATGCATGCGCGAGCACGGCGGCTTCGAGCACAACCTGCAGAGCCTCGCCGTCGTCGACGAGCTCGAGGAGCACTACGGCGCGTTCAACGGCCTGAATCTCTGCTTCGAGACGCGCGAGGGCATCCTCAAGCACTGCTCGCGCGAGAACGCGCGCAAGCTCGGCGCGCTCGGCGAGCGGTTCCTGCTGGGGCGCCAGCCGTCACTCGAGGCGCAGCTCGCGAACATCGCCGACGAGATCGCGTACAACAACCATGACGTCGACGACGGCCTGCGCTCCGGGCTCGTCACGATCGAACAGCTCGCGGAAGTCGAGCTCTGGCAGCGCCACCATGACGAGGCGCTCGCCGAATTTCCGCATCTCGAAGGCCGGCGTCTCGTGCACGAGACGGTGCGCCGCATCATCAATACGCTGATCGTCGACCTGATCGACGAAACCACGCGCAATCTCGCGCGCATCGCGCCGGCGTCGCTCGACGACGTGCGCGCGGCCCCGCCGATCGTCGCGCACAGCGAGGCGGTCGCCGCGCAGGCCGCGGCGCTCAAGCGCTTCCTGTTCAAGAACCTGTACCGCCATTACAAGGTCATGAGGATGGCGAACAAGGCGCAGCGCGTCGTCACCGGCCTGTTCGACGCGTTCTGCGAAGATCCTCGCCTGCTGCCGCCGCCGTACCAGTCCGACGATCCGGCGAAGCAGCCGCGCCTCGTCGCCCACTACATTGCCGGCATGACCGATCGATTCGCGCTGAAGGAATACCAGCGGCTGTTCGTCGTCAGCGACAACTGACTGTCACAATCGATCACTAGACTTCGCCGGTTCGCTGGCAACGGGAAAGCCGTACATGCGGTTGGTATCGTTTTCATAGGAGAAGAGGTCGATGAAGAAGAAGCCCGTAGGGACGCTGGTTCGCTCGCTCGCGCTCGGGGGCGTGCTGATGGTCGGCGCGCAGCACGCAGCATTCGCGGCGACGGAAATCCAGTTCTGGCATGCGATGGAAGCCGCGCTCGGCGAGCGGGTCAACGACATCGCCGCGCAGTTCAACGCGTCGCAAAGCGACTACAAGATCGTGCCGGTGTTCAAGGGCACCTACGACCAGGCGCTCGCGGCGGGTATCGCCGCGTACCGCAGCGGCAACGCGCCGGCGATCCTTCAGGTCTACGAAGTCGGCACCGCGACGATGATGCAGGCGAAGAAGGCGGTGGTGCCCGTCTACGACGTGTTCAAGCAGGCCGGCGTGCCGCTCGACGAAAAGGCGTTCGTGCCGACCATCGCGAGCTACTACAGCGACGCGAAGACGGGCCATCTGGTGTCGATGCCGTTCAACAGCTCGACGCCGGTGCTGTACTACAACAAGGACGCGTTCAAGAAGGCCGGGCTCGACCCGAACCAGCCGCCGAAGACCTGGGACGAAGTGAAGGCCGACGCGGAGAAGCTGCGCAAGTCGGGCATGGCGTGCGGCTTTACGACCGGCTGGCAGGGCTGGATCCAGCTCGAGAACTACAGCGCGTGGCATGGCCTGCCGTTCGCGAGCCGCAACAACGGCTTCGACGGCACCGACGCGGTGCTCGAGTTCAACAAGCCGCAGCAGGTCGCGCACGTCCAGTTCCTGCAGCAGATGGCGAAGGACGGCACGTTCACGTACGCGGGCCGCAAGGACGAGGCGTCGTCGAAGTTCTACAGCGGCGACTGCGGGATCATGACGACGTCGTCGGGCGCGCTCGCGACGCTGCACAAGTTCGCGAAGTTCGAGTTCGGCACCGGCATGATGCCGTACGACGCGAATGTGAAGGGGGCGCCGCAGAACGCGATCATCGGCGGCGCGAGCCTGTGGGTGCTGGCGGGCAAGGATCCGGCGACCTACAAGGGTGTCGCGAAATTCCTCGCGTACCTGGGCTCGCCGGCGGTCGCCGCGAAGTGGCACCAGGACACGGGCTACCTGCCGGTCACGACGGCCGCGTACGACCTGACGCGCCAGCAGGGCTTCTACGCGAAGAACCCGAGCGCGGAAACCGCGATCAAGCAGATGATGAACAAGCCGCCGCTGCCGTACACGAAGGGGCTGCGGCTCGGCAACATGCCGCAGATCCGCACGATCGTCGACGAGGAGTTCGAGCAGGTCTGGGCGCAGAAGAAGGCGCCGAAGGATGCGCTCGATTCCGCGGCCACGCGCGGCAACGAACTGCTGCGCCGCTTCGAGAAGTCGGGCAGCTGAGCGCGCTTCGCCCTGAGCCGCCGGCCGTGTCGCACGAACCCGCGCGACGGCCGGCGGCCGTTCATCCTTGCCTTCTGGCCTGACCGGATCTCCGCGATGCAATCCCGTTCCCGTTTCGGCACGAGCCTGTTGCCGTACCTGCTGATCGCGCCGCAGCTCGCGATCACCGGCGTGTTCTTCCTGTGGCCCGCCGGCGTCGCGCTGTGGCAGTCGACGCAGATGCAGGATGCGTTCGGCACGTCGAGCGAGTTCGTCGGCTTCGCGAACTTCGCGCACCTGTTCGCCGATCCGCTGTATCTCGACTCGTTCCGCACGACGCTCGTGTTCAGCGCGCTCGTCACCGTGAGCGGGCTCGTCGTGTCGCTGCTGCTCGCCGCGTGCGCGGACCGCGTGGTGCGCGGCGCGCGCGCGTACCGCACGCTGCTGATCTGGCCGTACGCGGTCGCGCCGACGATCGCCGCGGTGCTGTGGGCGTTCCTGTTCAACCCGAGCATCGGCCTCGTCACCTATGCGCTCGCGAAGTCGGGAATCGTCTGGAACCACGCGCTGAACGGCGGGCAGGCAATGTTCCTGGTCGTGCTCGCGTCGGTGTGGAAGCAGGTGAGCTACAACTTCCTGTTCTTCTACGCGGGACTGCAGGCGATCCCGCGCTCGCTGATCGAGGCGGCCGCGATCGACGGGGCGGGGCCCGTGCGGCGCTTCTTCCACGTGGTGCTGCCGCTCCTGTCGCCGACGAGCTTCTTCCTGCTGGTCGTGAACCTCGTCTACGCGTTCTTCGACACGTTCCCGGTGATCGACGCCGCGACCGCCGGCGGCCCCGCGCAGAGCACCAAGACGCTGATCTACAAGATCTTCGCGGAAGGCTTCCAGGGGCTCGACATAGGCAGCTCGGGCGCGCAGTCGGTCGTGCTGATGGCGATCGTCGTCGGTCTGACGGTGATCCAGTTCCGCTTCGTCGAACGCAGGGTGCAATACGCATGATCGAGAATCGCAAGGGCTTCGACCTGTTCTGCCACGCGGTGCTGATCGCGGGCGTCGCGCTGCTCGTGTTTCCCGTCTACGTCGCGTTCTGCGCGGCGACGATGAGCGCGCAGGAAGTGTTCACGGTGCCGCTGTCGCTCGTGCCGAGCACGCATCTCATCGAGAACGTCGCGTACATCTGGCGGCACGGCAGCGGCGGCACGACCGCGCCGTTCGGCCTGCTGCTCGCCAACAGCTTCGCGATGGCGCTCGGCATCGCGGTCGGCAAGATCGCGGTGTCGATCCTGTCCGCGTACGCGATCGTCTATTTCCGCTTCCCGTTCCGCAATACGGCGTTCTGGCTGATCTTCGTCACGCTGATGCTGCCGGTCGAGGTGCGGATCTTTCCGACCGTGCAGGTCGTGTCGACGCTGCATATGACCAACACGTACGCGGGGCTCACGCTGCCGCTGATCGCGTCGGCGACCGCGACCTTCCTGTTCCGCCAGTTCTTCATGACGCTGCCCGACGAGCTGATGGACGCGGCGCGCATCGACGGCGCGGGGCCGCTGCGCTTCTTCTGGGACGTCGTGCTGCCGCTGTCGAAGACGAGCATCGCCGCGCTGTTCGTGATCACCTTCATCTACGGGTGGAACCAGTACTTGTGGCCGATCCTGATCACGACGGAGGCGTCGCTGTCGACGTCCGTGGTCGGCATCAAGACGATGATCGCGAGCGGCGACACGGCGACCGAATGGCATTACGTGATGGCGGCGACGCTGCTGGCGATGATTCCGCCGCTCGTCGTCGTGCTGGCGATGCAGCGCTGGTTCGTGCGCGGCCTCGTCGATTCTGAAAAGTAACCACGGACACGCTACGAGGAGAAGGACGACGTATGGCTGCGCTGAGCTTGAAGGGCGTCAGGAAATCCTATGACGGAAAGCAGCAGGTGCTGCACGGCATCGACGTCGAAATTGCCGACGGCGAATTCATCGTGCTGGTCGGGCCGTCGGGCTGCGGCAAGTCGACGCTCCTGCGGATGATCGCAGGGCTCGAGAGCGTGACGGACGGCGAGATCGCGATCGGCGAGCGCGTCGTCAACGCGCTCGAGCCGAAGGATCGCGACATCGCGATGGTGTTCCAGAACTATGCGCTGTACCCGCACATGACGGTCGCGCAGAACATGGGCTACGGGCTGAAGATCCGCGGCGTCGAGCGCGCGACGATCGACGCGCGCGTCGCCGCGGCCGCGAAGATCCTCGAGCTCGAGCCGCTGCTCGCGCGGCGGCCGCGCGAGCTGTCGGGCGGCCAGCGGCAGCGCGTCGCGATGGGGCGCGCGATCGTGCGCGAGCCGTCGGTGTTCCTGTTCGACGAGCCGCTGTCGAACCTCGACGCGAAGCTGCGCGTGCAGATGCGGCTCGAGATCCAGCGGCTGCATGCGCGGCTCGCGACGACGAGCGTGTACGTGACGCACGACCAGATCGAGGCGATGACGCTCGCGCAGCGCGTGATCGTGATGAACCGCGGCTACGCGGAGCAGATCGGCGCGCCGGTCGACGTGTACGAGAAGCCGGCAACGGTGTTCGTCGCGGGCTTCATCGGCTCGCCTGCGATGAACCTGATGCACGGCCGGCTGTCGGACGACGGCGCGACGTTTACGGTCGCGGGCGGCGGCCCCGCGCTGCCGGTCGCCGGCGCGCCCGGCATCGGCGCGGAGATCGCCACCGGGCGCGACTGGGTGCTCGGCGTGCGTCCCGAACACATGACGCCGCAGCCGGGCGTCGCGCAGGCGACGCTGCCGGTCGACTCGTGCGAGCTGCTCGGCGCGGACAATCTCGCGCACGGCCGCTGGGGCAATCACGACGTCGCGGTGCGCCTGCCGCACGCGGACCGTCCCGCGCGCGGCACGGCGCTGGCGGCCGCGCTGCCCGCGCACCGGCTGCATTTCTTCGATCCCGAGACCGGCAAGCGTGCCGGCTGACCCTGCAGCACCTGCCGCGAGACCAAAACGATGACAACCCGTACCGACTGGCCCTATCCGCGCGTCGTCGCCCATCGCGGCGGCGGCACGCTCGCACCGGAGAACACGCTCGCCGCGCTCGACGAAGGCGCGCGGCGCGGCCACGCGATGGTCGAATTCGACGCGAAGCTGTCGGCCGACGACATCACGTTCCTGCTGCACGACGATACGGTCGACCGGACCTCGGACGGCCACGGGCCGGCGGCGCGAATGCGCTACGCGGAACTCGCGGCGCTCGACGCCGGCGCGTGGTTCGACGCGCGCTTCGCGGGCGAGCGGATGCCGACGTTCGAGGCGGCGGCGGCGCGCTGCATCGCGCTCGGGCTGGCGGCGAACGTCGAGATCAAGCCGTGCCCGGGCCGCGAGCGCGAAACCGGCCAGCGCGTGGCCGCGGACGCGGCTGCGTACTGGCGCGACGCCGCGGTGCCGCCGCTGTTGTCGTCGTTTTCTTTCGATGCGCTGCAGCAAGCGCGCGAAACGGCGCCCGAGTTGCCGTGCGGGATGCTTTACGAGGCGGTGCCGGACGACTGGTACGCGCAGGCGGTCGACGCGCTCGGCTGCGTGTCGCTGCACGCGGACCACACACGGCTCGACGAGCCGCTCGTGCGCGCGATCAAGGCGGCCGGGCTGCGCATCCTGGTTTACACGGTCAATGACCCCGAACGGGCGCGCGAGCTCGTGCGCTGGGGCGTCGACGCGGTCTGCACCGACCGGATCGACCTGATCGGCCCGCATGCGCTGGACGGAATCCTCTAGCGAGCGAATCTGACGCGAAAAAACGACGCCCCGGCGGGTTTCCGTCCGGGGCGTTCTGCTTTGCGGAGGGGTAACGCCAGGAAAATTCCGCTACAAATTGCAGCGGGATTAACCATTCCCCAAATATTCGACTACGCTTAGAAACGGTAGCCGACGTTAAGGTACGTGACGATCGGGTTGAGGTTGATCTTGGCCTTCGACGTTTCGGTCAGGGTGCCGACCTGGGTCCGCTTCGCCGACGTGAAGGTTGCGGTGACGCTCACCGGGATGTACGAAATCGACAGGCCGGCAAACCAGTGGTCGGTGAAGTTGTACGTGAAGCCGGCGTTGAAGACGGGCGCCCACTGGTTGCTGGTCGTCGCGCTGGTCGGGCCGCCGAGCACGCCGTTCTCGAACGCGCCGTTCGTGATCTTCGCGCCGGTGAACCACACGTACGTCGCGCCGATGCCGACGTACGGCCGGAACTTGGCGTTGGCTTCGTTGAAGTGGTATCGGAGCAGCACTGCAGGGCTCCACTGATACGCGCGACCGAGCACGCCGAAATTTTCGAACCGACCCTTGCCGGTAATGTCGAACTTCGGTGGTATCCCGGCGATGAATTCGGTGGAGATGTGGTCGGTGACGAAATAGCCCGCTGCGAGGCCGATGGTGTCGGCATCACTGATGCCTGCACCGGTACCGGGAACGGCTTGGTTGACGGGCGTTCCGCCGACACGGTAGACGAACAGCGGATCGCTGCTGTCCTGCGGCGAAAGATGGAGCCAGCCGGTGCTGACGTAAAAGCTACCTGCGGATTGCGCGTGTGCCGTGCTACCCGCGAACGTGAACGCGAGCGCTGCGGCCCCCGTAATGGCCAGTTTTCGTTTCAATTTTGTCTCCTCCGATCAAAGGCGTGCTCATTATGACTACTGCGTTTAAAACCAAACAAGCTTGTAAGTTAGAGTTTTCTCCCTAGGATTCGCACGACCGTACGATTCAGCGCGAGAGCGGGAGGATTCTACGCAAGTGCGCACAATTGGACCTTCGGGTATTTCCTAACGCGATCAAACGGACATTCAGCATGGCACGGTTAGCACGACTCTACGTTCCCGACCAGCCGCAGCACGTGATATTGCGCGGCCTGGATCAGCAACCCGCGTTCGTCGACGACCAGGACTACGAGCTCTTCATCGATTGCCTGAAGGCCGCGGCGCGCGATCATCATCTGGCGGTGCACGCGTACGTGCTGTTGCCGCGCCAGGTGCAGCTGCTCGTGACGCCGAGCGACGAGGCCAGCCTGCCGAAGGCGATGCAGGCGGTCGGACGTCGCTACGTCGCGCATTTCAACCGCCGCTATTCGCGGCGCGGCACCCTGTGGGAAGGCCGCTATCGCGCGACGGTGATCGAAGGTGAGCGATATTTCCTGCTCGCGAGCCGCGTGGTCGAGCTGAGCCCGGTGCGCGCGCAGCTCGGCGCGACGCCCGACGCCTATCGGTGGTCGAGCTACCGGCATCACGTCGGGCTCACCGTCGACAGCCTGATCACCGACCATCCGCTCTACTGGGCGCTCGGCAATACGCCGTTCGAACGGCAGCGCGCGTACAAGGAGCTGTGCGAGCAGCCGCTCGACGAGCGGCAGGCCGACCAGCTGCAGCAGGCGACGCTGAAGGGCTGGGTGCTCGGCGGCGAGACCTATCGCGAATGGGCGGCGCGCACCGCAAACCGGCGCGTGTCGCCGCTGCCGCGCGGACGCCCTCGAAAGGTGCGCGAGAACACACCGCCGATCCAGCAATAGGCGCGGGCAGGCGGACCAGGAGGCGGCGCCGTGAGCGCCGCTTCTTTTTGCACCAAAACGATACGGCCCCAATAAAATGGCACCAGATCGATGCATCCGTTTAAACGGGGTCACATCAAGCGGTTTTTGTTGCTATTCCTTTGATTCGTCGCGTATATTCCGAATTCCGGTGGTTCCGGGCGAAGCCTGCCCAGCCCACTGTCGGCCGCGCCGACTCCTGCCGGAGCCGGAAACGGCGGCAACAAGAAAATGGTTCAACGGCCCTCGAGGCCCCTTTACGACGGTGTCCCCATGAACGACCACCAGCAGCCGCTCACCGCGGTGCCCGCCGCGCAAGGTCTGTACGACCCGCAAAACGAACACGACGCCTGCGGCGTCGGCTTCGTCGCTCACATCAAGGGCAAGAAGAGCCACGAGATCATCGAACAGGGTCTGAAGATCCTCGAGAATCTCGACCACCGCGGCGCGGTCGGCGCCGATCCGCTGATGGGCGACGGCGCGGGGATCCTGATCCAGATTCCGGATGCGTTCTACCGCGAGGAAATGGCGAAGCAGGGCGTGACGCTGCCGCCCGCCGGCGAGTACGGCGTGGGGATGATCTTCCTGCCGAAGGAAAACGCGTCGCGGATCGCGTGCGAGCAGGAGCTCGAGCGCACCGTGAAGGCCGAGGGGCAGGTGGTGCTGGGCTGGCGCGACGTGCCGGTCGACCACGCGATGCCGATCTCGCCGACCGTGAAGGCGACCGAGCCGCTGATCCGCCAGATCTTCATCGGCCGCGGCAAGGACATCATGGTGACGGACGCGCTCGAGCGTAAGCTCTACGTGATCCGCAAGACCGCCAGCCACCGGATCCAGGCGCTCAAGCTGAAGCACGGCAAGGAATACTTCGTGCCGTCGATGTCGGCGCGCACGATCGTCTACAAGGGCCTGCTGCTGGCCGGCCAGGTCGGCGTGTACTACCGCGACCTGCAGGACGCGCGCGTCGTGTCGGCGCTCGCGCTCGTGCACCAGCGCTTCTCGACCAACACGTTCCCGGCCTGGGAGCTGGCCCACCCGTACCGGATGATCGCGCACAACGGCGAGATCAACACCGTGAAGGGCAACGTCAACTGGCTGAACGCCCGCACCGGCGCGATCGCGAGCCACGTGCTCGGCGACGACCTGCCGAAGCTCTGGCCGCTGATCTACCCGGGCCAGTCGGACACGGCTTCGTTCGACAACTGTCTCGAACTGCTCGTCATGGCCGGCTATCCGCTCGTGCACGCGGTGATGATGATGATCCCGGAAGCGTGGGAGCAGCACACGCTGATGGACGAGAACCGCCGCGCGTTCTACGAATACCACGCCGCGATGATGGAGCCGTGGGACGGCCCCGCCGCGATCGCGTTCACGGACGGCCGCCAGATCGGCGCGACGCTCGACCGCAACGGCCTGCGCCCGGCGCGCTACATCGTGACCGACGACGACCTCGTGATCATGGCGTCGGAAGCCGGCACGCTGCCGATCCCCGAATCGAAGATCGTCAAGAAGTGGCGCCTGCAGCCGGGCAAGATGTTCCTGATCGACATGGAGCACGGCCGCATCATCGACGACAAGGAGCTCAAGGACAACCTCGCGAACGCGAAGCCGTACAAGAGCTGGATCGACGCCGTGCGCATCAAGCTCGACGAGATCGAGCCGAAGGCCGAGGAAGTCGCCGCGGGCCGCACCGTGGGCGCCGCGCTGCTCGATCGCCAGCAGGCGTTCGGCTATACGCAGGAAGACCTGAAGTTCCTGATGGCGCCGATGGCGCAGCAAGGCGAGGAAGCGGTCGGCTCGATGGGCAACGACTCGCCGCTCGCGGTGATGTCGAACAAGAACAAGACGCTCTATCACTACTTCAAGCAGCTGTTCGCGCAGGTCACGAACCCGCCGATCGACCCGATCCGCGAGAACATGGTGATGTCGCTCGTGTCGTTCATCGGCCCGAAGCCGAACCTGCTCGACACGAACAACATCAACCCGCCGATGCGGCTCGAAGTGTCGCAGCCGGTGCTCGACTTCAAGGACATCGCGAAGATCCGCGCGATCGACCAGTACACCGGCGGCAAGTTCAGCTCGTACGAGCTGAGCATCTGCTACCCGGTCGCGTGGGGCAAGGCCGGCATCGAGGCGCGCCTCGCGTCGCTGTGCGCGGAAGCCGTCGACGCGGTGAAGTCGGGCTACAACATCCTGATCGTGTCGGACCGCAAGACCGACGCCGAGAACGTCGCGATCCCCGCGCTGCTCGCGACCTCGGCGATCCACACGCACCTCGTCCAGCAGGGGCTGCGCACCAGCACGGGCCTCGTCGTCGAGACGGGCTCGGCGCGCGAGACGCACCACTTCGCGCTGCTCGCCGGCTACGGCGCGGAAGCGGTCCACCCGTACCTCGCGATGGAAACGCTCGCGCAGATGGCCGACGGCCTGAAGGGCGACCTGTCGCCGGAAAAGGCGGTGTACAACTTCACGAAGGCGGTCGGCAAGGGCCTGCAGAAGGTCATGTCGAAGATGGGCATCTCGACGTACATGTCGTACACGGGCGCGCAGATCTTCGAAGCGCTCGGCCTCGCGGCCGACCTCGTCGAGAAGTACTTCAAGGGCACGGCGTCGAAGGTCGGCGGCATCGGCCTGTTCGAAGTCGCGGAAGAGGCGATCCGCCTGCATCGCGACGCGTTCGGCGACAACCCGGTGCTGCGCGACATGCTCGACGCGGGCGGCGAGTACGCGTACCGGATCCGCGGCGAAGACCACATGTGGACGCCGGATTCGATCGCGAAGCTGCAGCACGCGACGCGCAGCAATTCGTACCAGACGTACAAGGAATACGCGCACCTGATCAACGATCAGACGAAGCGCCACATGACGTTCCGCGGCCTGTTCGAGTTCAAGGTGTCGCCGGCGAAGGCGATCCCGATCGACGAAGTCGAACCGGCGAAGGACATCGTCAAGCGCTTCGCGACGGGCGCGATGTCGCTCGGCTCGATCAGCACCGAGGCGCACGCGACGCTCGCGATCGCGATGAACCGGATCGGCGGCAAGTCGAACACCGGCGAGGGCGGCGAGGACGAGAAGCGCTACCGCAACGAGCTGCGCGGCATTCCGATCAAGTCGGGCGAGTCGCTGAAGTCGGTGATCGGCGACGAGATCGTCAGCGACATCCCGCTGAAGGACGGCGATTCGCTGCGCTCGAAGATCAAGCAGGTCGCGTCGGGCCGCTTCGGCGTGACGGCCGAGTACCTGGCATCGGCCGACCAGATCCAGATCAAGATGGCGCAGGGCGCGAAGCCGGGCGAAGGCGGGCAGCTGCCGGGCCACAAGGTGTCCGACTACATCGGCAAGCTGCGCTACTCGGTGCCGGGCGTCGGCCTGATCTCGCCGCCGCCGCACCACGACATCTATTCGATCGAGGATCTGGCGCAACTGATCCACGATCTGAAGAACGTGAACCCGAGCTCGAGCATCTCGGTGAAGCTCGTGTCGGAAGTGGGCGTCGGCACGGTCGCGGCGGGCGTCGCGAAGGCGAAGGCCGATCACGTCGTGATCGCCGGCCATGACGGCGGCACCGGCGCGTCGCCGCTGTCGTCGGTCAAGCACGCGGGCACGCCGTGGGAGCTCGGCCTCGCCGAAACGCAGCAGACGCTGGTGCTGAACCGCCTGCGCGGCCGCATCCGCGTGCAGGCCGACGGTCAGATGAAGACCGGCCGCGACGTCGTGATCGGCGCGCTGCTCGGCGCGGACGAATTCGGCTTCGCGACGGCGCCGCTCGTCGTCGAGGGCTGCATCATGATGCGCAAGTGCCACCTGAACACGTGCCCGGTCGGCGTCGCGACGCAGGACCCGGTGCTGCGCGCGAAGTTCTCGGGCCAGCCGGAACACGTCGTCAACTACTTCTTCTTCGTCGCCGAGGAAGTGCGCGAGATCATGGCGCAGCTCGGCATCGCGAAGTTCGACGACCTGGTCGGCCGCGCGGACCTGCTCGACACCCGCAAGGGCATCGAGCACTGGAAGGCCAAGGGCCTCGACTTCTCGCGCGTGTTCTACCAGCCGGAAGACTGCGAGGACGTCGCGCCGCGTCACGTCGACGTGCAGGACCACGGCCTCGAGCGCGCGCTCGACCACGTGCTGATCGAGAAGGCGAAGGCGGCGATCGAGAACGGCGAGCACGTGTCGTTCATCCAGCCGGTGCGCAACGTGAACCGCACGGTCGGCGCGATGCTGTCGGGCGCGATCGCGAAGAAGCATGGCCACGACGGCCTCGACGACGACGCGGTGCACATCCAGCTGAAGGGCACGGCGGGCCAGAGCTTCGGCGCGTTCCTCGCGAAGGGCGTGACGCTCGATCTCGTCGGCGACGGCAACGACTACGTCGGCAAGGGCCTGTCGGGCGGCCGGATCATCATTCGCCCGACCAACGACTTCCGCGGCAAGTCCGAGGAAAACATCATCTGCGGCAACACGGTGATGTACGGCGCGATCGAAGGCGAAGCGTTCTTCCGCGGCGTCGCCGGCGAGCGCTTCTGCGTGCGCAACTCGGGCGCGACGGCGGTCGTCGAGGGCACGGGCGACCACGGCTGCGAATACATGACGGGCGGCACGGTCGTCGTGCTCGGCGAGACGGGGCGCAACTTCGCGGCCGGCATGTCGGGCGGCGTCGCGTACGTGTACGACCCGGAAGGCACGTTCGCGGCGAAGTGCAACAAGTCGATGGTCGCGCTCGATCCGGTGCTGCAGCAGGCCGAGCAGGAGCGCACGGTCGACCGCGCGCTCTGGCATGCGGGCACGACGGACGAAGCGCTGCTCAAGGGGCTCGTCGAGCGTCATTTCCAGTTCACCGGTTCGCCGCGCGCGAAATCGCTGCTGGAAAACTGGGACGCGGCGCGCCGCCAGTTCGTGAAGGTGTTCCCGCACGAATACAAGCGCGCGCTGGGCGAGATCGGCGCGAAGAAGGCGGCGAAGGAAGAACTGGCCGCCTGAGCGACGAACGACACAGCAGAGGCCGCGCGCGCCTGACGGGCCGCGCGGCTCCCCCACCCGATACACGGAATCAGAAGAGCACCTTATGGGCAAGGCAACCGGTTTTCTGGAGTTCGAACGCCGCCACGAGGCGTACGAGGCACCGCTCACGCGCGTGAAGCATTACAAGGAATTCGTCCAGGCGCTGTCCGACGCGGACGCGAAGGTCCAGGGCGCGCGCTGCATGGATTGCGGCATCCCGTTCTGCAACAACGGCTGCCCGGTCAACAACATCATCCCGGACTTCAACGACCTGGTGTATCGCCAGGACTGGCAGCAGGCGATCGAAGTCCTGCATTCGACCAACAACTTCCCGGAGTTCACGGGCCGCATCTGCCCGGCGCCGTGCGAAGCGGCGTGCACGCTCGGGATCAACGACGACCCGGTCGGCATCAAGTCGATCGAGCACGCGATCATCGACAAGGCATGGGCGGAAGGCTGGGTGCAGCCGCAGCCGGCCGCGCACAAGACGGGCAAGAAGGTCGCGGTCGTCGGCTCCGGCCCCGCGGGCCTCGCCGCCGCGCAGCAGCTCGCGCGCGCGGGCCATGACGTGACGGTGTTCGAGAAGAGCGACCGGATCGGCGGCCTGCTGCGCTACGGGATTCCCGACTTCAAGCTCGAGAAGTGGCTGATCGACCGCCGGATGCGCCAGATGGAAGCGGAAGGCGTGACGTTCCGCACCAGCGTGTTCATCGGCAAGGACGCGCTGCCGGACTCGATCGGCAACATGGCGAAGGAAACCATTTCGCCGGCGACGCTGAAGGAGGAGTTCGACGCGGTGGTGATCGCGGGCGGCTCGGAAACGCCGCGCGACCTGCCGGTGCCGGGCCGCGAGCTGGCCGGCATCCACTACGCGATGGACTTCCTGCCGCAGCAGAACCGCGTGAACGCCGGCGACAAACTCGTCGACCAGCTGCTCGCGAAGGGCAAGCACGTCGTCGTGATCGGCGGCGGCGACACGGGTTCGGACTGCGTCGGCACGTCGAACCGTCACGGCGCGAAGGGCGTCACGCAGTTCGAGCTGCTGCCGCAGCCGCCCGAAGAGGAAAACAAGCCGCTCGTGTGGCCGTACTGGCCGATCAAGCTGCGCACGTCGTCGTCGCACGAGGAAGGCTGCGAGCGTGACTGGGCGGTCGCGACGAAGCGCTTCGAAGGCAAGAACGGCAAGGTCGAGAAGCTGATCGCGGCGCGCGTCGAGTGGAAGGACGGCAAGATGCAGGAAGTGCCGGGCTCGGAATTCGAGATGAAGGCCGACCTCGTGCTGCTCGCAATGGGCTTCACGCAGCCGGCTTCTCCGGTGCTCGAGGCATTCGGCGTCGACAAGGACGCGCGCGGCAACGCGCGTGCGGCGACCGAAGGCGATCGCGCGTATTACACGTCGGTCGACAAGGTGTTCGCGGCGGGCGACATGCGCCGCGGCCAGTCGCTCGTGGTGTGGGCGATCCGCGAAGGCCGGCAATGCGCGCGGTCGGTCGATGCATACCTGATGGGGCATTCGGAACTGCCGCGCTGAGTATCATCGCGAGCGGGTTTCGATGAAAGCCGGGCGTCCGAGAGGGCGCCCGGTTTTTTTTGTGGACCGACTGGCGGCCACGGACCAACCGTGTGCGGTTCGATGCCGGCCGGCGAGCGACGCTATTGCGTCGGCGTTGCCGGTTCGAGCGGAAACATCTGGATTTTCCCGAAGCCCGTGACGCGATGCTCGCAATCGATCGTGGCCACGTAGCTTGCTTTGCGAGATTTCAGATCGAATCCCCACCAGCCGAGCTTGTCGGCATGGTAGCGGGGCATGCCGATGAATTCGATTTCGTCCGGATCGATACCGTTCGCTTTGACGAACGTGAGAATTTTTGCCTCGAGTGCCGCGAGCGGCGCGTCGGGACAATGGCGGTCGTCCCGCTCGTAGCGGGCAATCCCGGCGACGGCAATGAACAACACGACGAACGCGATGGCTGCAGCGACGAGCATTAGTGCGAGGCGAATGGCGTGGCGAAGGATGGCCGAGATCATGAACGCGTCCGGATAGGGTTCTGGTCGGTGAAGTTGAATCCCCCTCGCGTCCTGCTGCGGTGATCCGGAGCGGTCTCCGGTCTCGTGTCGGGCGAGCGGCATCCGAAGACATTTCGACGACCGGATTTTCCCACTGAGTGAGCGTGAGCCTGCTGCCAGCCCTGGTTGCGTGGCCGCGTCAGTGGCCCGCATTTTCGCGAAGTGTCGTCTAACCTGATGACATTCAGCTGCGATTTTTCGACATCTCTATTTCTTTCGTTTTGTAATAAACCTTGCGAATTGTCATATCATGTCGTCCCTCCGGCGCGCCACGCGCAGCCGACCATGATTGACCCCATTTGAAAGGACACTGGATGGAAGCACTCGTGCAAGGGCTGATCGACGCCGTCAACGGCGTGTTGTGGAACTACGTGCTGATCGCGCTGCTGCTCGGCGCGGGCGCGTGGTTCACGCTGCGGTTCCGGATGATCCAGCTGAAGGCGCTGTTCCTCAGCATGAAGCTGGTCGGCAGCAAGGGCGAGCCGGGCGGCATCTCGTCGTTCCAGGCGTTCGCGACCGGGCTCGCGAGCCGCGTCGGCACCGGCAACATCGCCGGCGTCGCGGTCGCGCTGACCGTCGGCGGGCCGGGCGCGATCTTCTGGATGTGGATGACGGCGCTCGTCGGCATGTCGTCCGCGTTCGTCGAGGCGACGCTCGCGCAGATCTTCAAGGTCTCGCATCCCGACGGCACCTATCGCGGCGGCCCCGCGTACTACATCCAGCAGGGCCTGCGCTCGCGCGGCTTCGGCGTGCTGTTCTCGCTGTCGCTGATCCTCGCATTCGGCTTCGTGTTCAACGCGGTGCAGGCGAACGCGATCGCCGAAGCGTTCCATACGTCGTTCGGCTGGAGCCGCGAGACCGTCGGCCTTGCCCTCGTGCTGCTGACCGCGCCGATCATCTTCGGCGGGATCCGCCGGATCGCGACCGTCGCGCAGGTGATCGTGCCGCTGATGGCGATCGGCTACCTCGCGCTCGCGGTCTACGCGGTCGCGACGCACATCGCGATGGTGCCGGACGTGATCGTGCTGATCGTGAAGAGCGCGTTCGGCCTCGAGCAGGCGGCGGGCGGCCTGACAGGCTATGCGGTCAGCCAGGCGATCGCGATCGGCGTGAAGCGCGGGCTGTTCTCGAACGAAGCCGGCATGGGCAGTGCACCGAACGCGGCGGCGACCGCCAGCACCCGGCATCCGGTCGCGCAGGGACTGATCCAGATGCTCGGCGTGTTCGTCGACACGATCGTGATCTGCAGCGCGACCGCATTCGTGATCCTGCTGTCCGGCCAGTACGAGCTCGGCACCGGCATGGAGGGCGCGGCGCTCACGCAGCGCGCGATCTCGAGCCACGTCGGCGACTGGGGCGGCATCTACATGGCGGTCGCGATCTTCTTCCTCGCGTTCTCGTCGGTGATCGGCAACTACGCGTATGCGGAGGGCAACGTCGACTTCATCACGAAGCGGCGCGGCGTGCTGCCGGTGTTCCGCATCGCGGTGCTCGGAATGGTGATGTTCGGCAGCGTCGGCCAGCTGCCGCTCGTGTGGGCAATGGCCGATACCAGCATGGGCCTGATGGCGATCATCAACCTGATCGCGATCCTCGCGCTCGGCAAGCACGCGCACGCCGCGTGGCGCGATTACCGTCGCCAGCGCGCCGCAGGCATTGCCGATCCGGTGTTCACGCGCAACACGATTCCGGAGCTGACGCACGTGCTGCCGAAGGATGTGTGGGGCGAGCACGGCCCGCTGCCGCGGCGTCCGGCGGCAGCGTCTGCGACCGGCGTCGCGACGGGCGTCGCGGCCAACTGACCATGAACGGCGACCGGCTCCGTGCATTCGTCGCGCTGATGCCCGACGCGGCGTCGCGCGACGCATTGCACGCGCTGCCGGTCACGCGCGGCGCGCGTCGCACGCAGCCGGAGCAGCTGCACGTGACGCTCGCGTTTCTCGGCGCGATCGAGCGCGACCGGTGCGACGCGCTCGCCGCGCGGCTGCCGGCGCTGGCGGCCGCGCACGCATTGCCGCTGCAGCAGGTCGAGCGGCTTGCGTGGTGGCCGAGTCTGCCGAAGGCGCGCCTGATCGTCGCGGAGCTCGGCGTCGAGCCGGCGCTGGTCGCGCTGAACGACGCGCTGGTGGCCGCGTTGCGGGACGTCGGCATGCCGACCGATCGCCGGCCATTTCGGCCGCACGTGACGCTCGCGCGGCTGCCGCACGACGCGGTCGGGCAGCCGGCGCACGGCGGCGAGCTGCGCCAGCCGGTCGAATTGCATTTCGAAGCGCTGACGTTGTTCGAAAGCGTGCTGTCGCACACGGGGGCGTCGCATCGCCCGCTGGTGTCGGCGCCGCTTGCGCTGGCGGATGCGGAGGGAAAAGGAGAGGGCCCGCTGCCGGCGTAGGCGGGGGGCCGTGCCGGGCGGGCGGCCGGGACGCGCGATGCGCACCGGCCGGCTGCCCGGGCGATTACGCAGCGACCTTGTCGCTGTCGCTCACGCGTTCGACGTTGATCGTGCCGCCGTGGTACGCCGCGAGCGATTCGCGGTGCGCGATGCTGACGATCGCGGCCTGCGGCAGCCGCTCGTTGAACAGGTGATAGAGGCGCGCTTCGTTGTCCGCGTCGAGCGCGCTCGTCGCTTCGTCGAGGAACAGGAAGTCCGGCTTGTGCAGCAGCACGCGCGCGCCGGCAAGTCGCTGCTGCTCGCCCGGCGACAGCACGCGGGTCCAGTGCGCGGTCTCGTCGAGCCGGTCGACGTACCCTTCGAGCCGGCATGCGCGCAGCGCGTCGCGGCATGCGTCGTCGCTGAATGCGTCGGCCGTGGCCGGATAGGTGAGCGCGGCCTTCAGCGTGCCGATCGGCAGGTAGCTCGTCTGCGGCACGAACATCATCCGCGCGCTGACCGGCGCGTCGATCGCACCGTCGCCGAACGGCCAGAGCCCCGCGAGCGCGCGCATGAACGTGCTCTTGCCGGAGCCCGACTTGCCGATCACGAGCCAGCGCGAACCGGGCTCGATCGTGACGCTGCCGATGTCGGCGAGCGCGTTGCCGTTCGGCAGCGCGAGCTTGAGCGACGACGTCGAC
Organism: Burkholderia ubonensis; assembly: GCF_902833085.1. Taxonomy (GTDB): domain Bacteria; phylum Pseudomonadota; class Gammaproteobacteria; order Burkholderiales; family Burkholderiaceae; genus Burkholderia; species Burkholderia ubonensis. The sequence continues at coordinate 158,636 of NZ_CADFEB010000014.1, read as the reverse complement.
AGACGCTCGCTATCGACGTAATGCAGGTTGATGCCGCCGTGCTCGGTCGCGGGCGACACGCTTTCCTTCAGGTGCGACGCGCGCATCACGCGCTTGAATTCGCGCAGACGGTTGACGGTCGCGCGCCATTCGACGAGCGTGCTGTAACTGTTGATGAACCAGGAGAACGAGTCGCTGACGGTGTTGAACGCGGACGAGATCTGCATCAGCACGCCGAACGAGAACGCGCCCGCGAAGTAGCGCGGCGCGGCCACGACGAGCGGGAAGATGATCGCGATCTGGCCGTAGAAGCTCAGCACGAACGTGAGCCGCTTCGTGTACTTCATCACGCGCCACCAGTTGTCGCGGATGCGCATGAACAGGTTGCGCGCGTTGCCGTTTTCAGTGTCCTCGCCGTCGTAGAACGCGATCTGCTCGGCGTTCTCGCGCACGCGGATCAGCCCGAAGCGGAAGTCCGCCTCGACGCGCTGCTGCTGGTAGTTGATCGACACGAGCGGATGGCCGACCTTCTGGATGATCAGCGAGCCGACCACCGCGTACAGCGCGGCCGCCCACACCATGTAGCCGGGAATCGCGATCGGCGTGGCGCCGAGCGTGAACGTCAGCGCGCCGGCGAGCGACCACAGGATCGTGATGAACGACACGAGCGTGACGACCGTCGACAGCAGGTCGAGCGACAGCGCGAGCGTGGTCGTCGCGAACGACTGCAGGTCGTCGGTGATCCGCTGGTCGGGGTTGTCGGCGAGGCGGTCGCGTTCGATCCGGTAGAACGCACGGTCGCCGAGCCACTGGCCGAGAAAGCGCTCGGTGAGCCACTGGCGCCAGCGGAACCCGAGCATCTGGCGCAGGTAGCGGCCGTACACGGCAAGGATGATGAAGCCGAACGCGAGCGCCGAGAACTGCATCAGCAGGCTCGGGAAGTCGTGGACGTCCTTCGACTGCAGCGCGTTGTAGAACTGCGCGTTCCACTTGTTCAGCTTGACGTTGATCCAGACGACGCAGAGATTGATCACGACGATCGTGACGAGCAATCCCCATGCGATCTTCCATTCGGACGAGACCCAGTAGGGCTTGATTAGGCTCCACGCGGAAACCGGGCGCTCGTCCTGCGGCGCGTCGGGGGCGGTAGGGGTCGATTGGGTCATGTGCTTCCTGATGTGTAGCCGGCGCGCAGGCCGGGCGGTGCCGGGTGCGCGACGCGAAACGGCGGGCCGGGAAAAGGCGCCGGATGACGGCGGGCGTCGCGGATTGTGGTCCGCCCGTCTTAAACGGCACTTAACGGCCCGCGGTGAGGCGGCAACCGGCGCGCGCAAGCGCACCGGCCTGCGGGCATTGTGCCAGAGCGGCGCGCGGCATCGGTGAAATTGCCGACCGGGGACAGTTTGCGGCGGTTTCCGCTTTTATGGTCTAATGGCCGTCGACGAAACAGGGGTGCTTCGTGCACGGCCGGCAGAGATTCCGGCGCCGCGGCGAGGCTGAGAGAGACCCTTCGCACCCGATCCGGGTAATACCGGCGCGGGAAGTTTCCGATCCCGCCGGGCTGCGCTGGCTGCGTCCCCATTGCCAGCGCGCTGTTCCGTCCGGCCGGCCTTTGCTGCCGGTTTCGTCCTTTTGGGTACGCGCGATGCGCGTTACGGAAGGATTCGATGGCCGATCAATCTTCAGTCTTTTGTCCCGCCCCGCGCGCGTTCGCACGGGATCACGCACGCGTGTCCGCTCCGCATGGACGCGCTTTTCGCGGGGAGGGCGTCCGATGAGCACGCCGACCTCCCGTCCGGATTTCGCCGTACTGGGCGGCGGCCTCGTCGGCCGCCTGATCGCGTGGCGGCTCGCGGGCAACGGGCATCGCGTCGCGCTCTACGAGCGCGGCGGCCCCGACGGCGAGCAGTCGGCCGCGTGGATCGCGGCCGCGATGCTCGCGCCGCTCGCCGAGGCGGCCAGCGCGGAACTGCTGATCACCGAACTGGGCGTGGCGTCGCTCGCGCGGTGGCCGCAGTGGCTCGCCGAGCTTCCCGAGCCGGTGTTCTTCCAGCACCACGGCACGCTCGTCGTCTGGCATCACGCGGATCGCGCCGAGGCGCCGCTGTTCGAGCGGCGCGTGCGCGCGAACGCGCCGGCCACGCTGCTCGACGGCGGCCTCGTCACGCTTGCCGGCGCGCAGGTCGATGCGGCCGAGCCGGCTCTGGCGGGCCGCTTCGCGCGGGGCCTGCTGCTGCCGCGCGAAGGCCAGCTCGACAACCGCCAGGCGCTGCGCGCAATTGCCGCGGGCCTCGCGCAGCGCGGCGTCGCCACGCACTGGCACGTCGCGATCGACGCGCACAACCTGCCGGACGCGCATTTCACGATCGACTGCCGCGGGCTCGGCGCGAAGCCGGTGCTGCCCGCGCTGCGCGGCATCCGCGGCGAGGTCGCGCGCGTGCATGCGCCGGGCATCGGCCTGACGCGGCCGGTGCGGCTGCTGCATCCGCGCTATCCGCTGTACATCGCGCCGAAGCAGGACGACCTGTACGTGATCGGCGCGACCGAAGTGGAGGGCGAGGACATGTCGCCCGTCAGCGTGCGCTCCGCGCTGGAGCTGCTGAGCGCCGCGTTCTCCGTGCATCCGGCGTTCGGCGAGGCCCGCATCCTCGAACTGAATTCGCAGTGCCGGCCGACGCTGCCCGACCATCGCCCGGCGCTGATCTGGGACGGCGCCGCGACGCTCGCCGTCAACGGCCTGTACCGGCACGGCTTCATGATCGCGCCGGAGGTCGCGCACGAGGCGGTCGCGTTCGCCGAGGCGGCGCTGTCCGGCGCGCTTGGAGGCACGTTCGGCGGCACGTTCGGCGGCGCGGATGCGTTCGCCGCGTGGCGCGGCGCGGCACGCTGGCCGGATCTCCTTCATCACCGCGACGCCACGCGCCAGCCGGCCTGACGCGCGTCGCCTCCCGTATTCGACGAAGCAAGCCATGAATATTCAGATCAATCAGCAGACCCTCACGCTGCCCGACGGCGCGACGGTCGCCGACGCGCTTGCCGCGTACGGCGCGCGGCCGCCGTTCGCGGTTGCGCTGAACGGCACGTTCGTCGCGCGCGCGCAGCATGCGGCGCGCGCGCTCGCGGCGGGCGACAAGCTCGACGTCGTGCACCCCGTCGCGGGCGGCTGAGCGCCGCCGGTGCGTCCCCGATCTTTCCAGGAACACGAGATGACGTCCCTCCCTTCCGCCGATGCGCTGACGCTGTACGGCGAAACTTTCGCAAGCCGCGTGCTGCTCGGCACGTCGCGCTATCCGTCGCTGCAGTCGCTGTCCGATTCGATCGCGGCCGCGCAGCCCGGCCTCGTGACGGTCGCGCTGCGCCGCCAGATGAGCGGCGGCACCGCCGAAGCCGGCTTCTTCGACCTGCTCAAGCGTCACGCGGTGCCGCTGTTGCCGAATACGGCCGGCTGCCAGACCGTCGCCGAGGCGGTGACCACCGCGCACATGGCGCGCGAGGTGTTCGAGACCGACTGGATCAAGCTCGAGCTGATCGGCGACGACTACACGCTGCAGCCCGATCCGGTCGGCCTGATCGAGGCCGCCGCGCAACTGGTCAGGGACGGCTTCAAGGTGCTGCCGTACTGCACCGAGGATCTCGTGATCGGCCGGCGCCTGCTCGACGTCGGCTGCGAGGCGCTGATGCCGTGGGGCGCGCCGATCGGCACCGGCAAGGGCGTCGTGAACCCGTACGGGCTGCGCGTGCTGCGCGAGCGGCTGCCGGACGTGCCGCTGATCGTCGACGCGGGGCTCGGCGTGCCGTCGCACGCGTGCCAGGTGATGGAGTGGGGCTTCGACGGTGTGCTGCTGAACACGGCCGTGTCGCAGGCGACCCATCCGGAAATCATGGCGCGCGCATTCGCGCAGGGCGTCGCCGCCGGCCGTGCCGCATATCTCGCGGGGCCGATGGATGCGCGCGAAACCGCGCACGCGAGCACGCCGGTCGTCGGCATGCCGTTCTGGCACCAGGACGGGGGCGGCGCGTGAGCGCGGGGCTGGCCGCCGCATTCTGGCCGCCCGCGGACGAGCTGACGGAAGCGGCCGAGCGGATTCGCGCGCGGCTCGGCGAGTGGCCGCGCGGCGCGGCGTCGTGGCGGCTGTGCGTCGCACCGCCCGACCTGCCGGCCGACGGCGACGTGCTGATCGTGTCGGAAGGCGACCATGCGGCGCGCGCGCTCGCTTCGGCTGCGTCGCGGCCGGCGTCGCCCGGCGTGGCGGTCGTCGAATTCGGCGAGCGCCGCGCGGTGCTGCACCGGGCAGGCGAACGCATCGCGCTCGACGCCGCGCACCCGCTCGCGGACGACTGGATGCCCGCGTTCGCCGCGTTCCTCGATTGCGGCTTCGCGCCGCCCGACGCGCTGGTGCTCGCGCTCGCGTGGCGCGACGGCGACGAGGCGGCCGCCGATGACGACGCAGACGCATGGCCGGTGAACCCCGCGCGGTTTCCACGCGTCGCCGGGCTGCCGCCCGCGCCCGAGCCGGCCTTTCCGCCGTGTCCCGCGCGGCTCGGCCTGTATCCGGTCGTGCCGAGCGCGGAATGGGTCGAGCGGGTGCTGGACTGCGGCGTGCTGACCGTGCAGCTGCGCGTGAAGGGCGCCGCGCCGGACCTGCTGCGCGCGGAAATCGCGCGCGCGGTCGCCGCGGGGCGCCGCCATCCGGACGCGCGGGTGTTCATCAACGATTACTGGCAGATTGCCGCGCAAGCAGGTGCATACGGCGTGCATCTGGGCCAGGAGGACCTCGAGACGGCCGACCTTGCGGCGATTGCACGCGCGGGGCTGCGGCTCGGCCTGTCGAGTCACGGGTATTACGAAATGTTGCGCGCGCTGCACGTGCGCCCGAGCTATCTCGCGCTCGGGCCGGTGTTCGCGACCACGACCAAGGCGGTCGCCGCGCCGCCGCAGGGGCTCGCCCGGATCGCCCGCTACGCGCGCTTCGCGGGCACGCAGGCGCCGCTCGTCGCGATCGGCGGGGTCGGGCCGGACACGCTGCCGGCCGTGCTGGCGACGGGCGTCGGCAGCGTCGCGGTGGTCAGCGCGGTGACCGGGGCCGCGGATTATCGGACAAGAATTATTGCGTTGCAGCAATTATTTCCCGGATAATTTGACATTCATTGACCGGAAGGCCGAGGGCGGCGTCACGACATCATTCCGATGCAGGCCCTATAATTCGGCGTTCTGCGTATAAGGAATGTCAGCTCCGTGAGCGCCCCCACCACCTCCGAGACCCTGCTGGAACTCCGCGATGTCGACTTCGGCTACGGCGACCGCCTCGTCCTGTCGAACCTGAACCTGCGCTTCGCGCGCGGGCAGGTGGTCGCGGTCATGGGCGGCTCGGGCTGCGGCAAGACCACCGTGCTGCGCCTGATCGGCGGGCTCGTGCGCGCGCGTCGCGGCCAGGTGCTGTTCGACGGCGCCGACGTCGGCGCGCAGACGCGCGACGGCCTGTACGCGCTGCGCCGCAAGATGGGCATGCTGTTCCAGTTCGGTGCGCTCTTCACCGACATGTCGGTGTTCGACAACGTCGCGTTCGCGCTGCGCGAGCATACCGACCTGCCCGAGGAGCTGATCCGCGACCTGGTACTGATGAAGCTCAACGCGGTCGGCCTGCGCGGCGCGCGCGACCTGATGCCGTCCGAGGTGTCGGGCGGCATGGCGCGGCGCATCGCGCTCGCGCGGGCGATCGCGCTCGATCCGCAGCTGATCATGTACGACGAGCCGTTCGCGGGCCTCGACCCGATCTCGCTCGGCATCACCGCGAACCTGATCCGCACGCTGAACCACGCGCTCGGCGCGACCTCGATCCTCGTCACGCACGACGTGCCGGAGTCGTTCGCGATCGCCGACTACGTGTACTTCCTGGCCAACGGCGGCGTGCTCGCGCAGGGCACCCCCGACGAGCTGCGCGCGTCGACCGATCCGAGCGTGCGCCAGTTCATCGACGGCGCGCCGGACGGCCCGTTCAAATTTCATTACACGAGCCCGCCGCTCGGCGTGGATTTCGGGCTCGGCGGAGGGCGCGCATGATCAGCGCGATCGGACGTTTCGTCAACGGCGGCCTCGTGCGCGCCGGCTATGGCGCCCGCATGTTCGTGCGGCTCGTGCTGGAGTTCTTCCCGCTGCTGCGCCGGCCGCGGCTGGTCACGAAGCAGATTCACTTCCTCGGCAACTACTCGTTCGTGATCATCGCGGTGTCGGGCCTGTTCGTCGGCTTCGTGCTCGGCCTGCAGGGCTACTACACGCTGAACCGCTACGGGTCCGAGCAGGCGCTCGGCCTGCTCGTCGCGCTGTCGCTCGTGCGCGAGCTCGGGCCCGTCGTCACGGCGCTGCTGTTCGCGGGTCGCGCGGGCACGTCGCTGACCGCCGAGATCGGCCTGATGAAGGCCGGCGAGCAGCTCACCGCGCTCGAGATGATGGCGGTCGATCCGATCAAGACGGTGATCGCGCCGCGCATGTGGGCCGGGATCATCGCGATGCCGCTGCTCGCGGCGATCTTCAACGCGGTCGGCGTGCTCGGCGGCTATGTCGTCGGCGTGATCCTGATCGGCGTCGATCCGGGAGCGTTCTGGTCGCAGATGCAAGGCGGCGTCGAGGTCTGGGCCGACGTCGGCAACGGCGTGCTGAAGAGCATCGTGTTCGGGTTCGCCGTGACCTTCATTGCACTGTTTCAAGGGTACGAGGCGAAGCCCACGCCTGAAGGCGTGTCGCGCGCGACGACCAAGACGGTCGTGTTCGCGTCGCTCGCCGTACTCGGCCTCGATTTCCTGCTGACCGCGCTGATGTTCAGCTAAGCCTCAGCCAAGCCATATTTTGGGATGACGATGAAAAAGACTGCTCTCGACTTCTGGGTCGGCCTGTTCGTGGTGGCGGGCTTCCTGGCGGTACTGTTCCTTGCGCTGAAGGTCGGCAACATGAGTTCGCTGTCGTTTCAGCCGACCTACGCGGTGAAGATGAAATTCGACAACATCGGCGGGCTGAAGCCGCGCGCCGCCGTGAAGAGCGCGGGCGTCGTGGTCGGCCGCGTGAAGGCGATCGGCTTCGACACGAACACCTACCAGGCGCTCGTGACGATCGATCTCGACAAGCAATACCAGTTCCCGAAGGATTCGTCCGCGAAGATCCTGACGTCGGGCCTGCTCGGCGAGCAGTACGTCGGCCTCGAGCCGGGCGGCGATTCCGAGATGCTGAAGGCGGGCGACACGATCGCGATGACGCAGTCGGCGATCGTGCTCGAGAACCTGATCGGCCAGTTCCTGTACAGCAAGGCGGCGGACGCCGGCGGTGCGAAACCGGCCTCCGGCGCGCCTGCCGCGACGGCGCCCGCCGCGTCCGGCGCCCAATAACCACACGAGAGATCACAATAAGAGGGGAAACGAACATGCAGACGATTCGGATCAGGCACGCCGCGCTCGCGGTGGCTGCGGCAGCCGCGCTGAGCGGCTGCGCCACCGTGCAGACGCCGACCAAAGGCGATCCGCTCGAGGGCTTCAACCGGACGATGTACAAGTTCAACGACACCGTCGACACCTATGCGCTGAAGCCGGCCGCGAAGGGCTATCAGTACGTGGTGCCGCAGCCGGTGCGCGACAGCGTGACGAACTTCTTCTCGAACATCGGCGACGTCTACATCGCCGCGAACAACCTCGTTCAGCTGCGGATCGCGGACGGCGTCGGCGACATCATGCGCGTGGTGATCAACACCGTGTTCGGTGTCGGCGGCCTGTTCGACGTCGCGACGATCGCGAAGCTGCCGAAGCACACGGCCGACTTCGGCGTCACGATGGGCCGCTACGGCATGCCGGCAGGCCCGTACCTGGTGCTGCCGCTGCTCGGCCCGAGCACGGTGCGCGACGCGGCGGGCCTCGGCGTCGACTATCTCGGCAACCCGCTGACCTACGTGAAGCCGGACGGGGTGAGCTATGGCCTGTTCGGCCTGAACCTCGTGAATACGCGCTCGAACCTGCTCGGCGCGGGCGACGTGCTGGAAGCGGCGGCGATCGACAAGTACTCGTTCGTGCGCAATGCATACCTGCAGCGGCGCCAGATGCTGATCAGCAACGCACGCGGCGAAGCGGGCGGATCGTCGGACAGCGAAGCGCTGCCGAAATACGACCTGCCGGATGACGGCGCGGCGGCGCCTGCCGGAGCGTCCGCGCCGGCGCCGGGGTCGGAAGCGGCGGGTGTGCCGAATCCGGCCAGCGCAACGAACGTGCCGCCGATGCAGGTGACGCCGCCCGCGCCCGGCGGGCTGCGCATCCCGAGCATCCGGCTGCATTGATCGGACTTACATTCGTTACAGCCGGAAACGATTATGCCGGCGGTGGGCGCGAACTTGCGCGTAAGCTACCGGCTCCAACCTTCGCATCGACTCATACATGCAGGCCAATATTATGAAGAAACTGTTCCTGATCCCGGTCTTCGCGGCGTTGTTCTCGTTCGGCGGCGCGGCCTACGCGGAAGTCGACCAGTCGAATCCGCAGGCGCTGATCAAGACTGCGACGCAGCAGGTGCTCGATGAAGTGAAGCAGCAGACGATCAAGCAGGGCGACACGAACCGCATCATCACGATCGTCAACAAGGACATCCTGCCGTACACCGATTTCCGCCGCACCACGCAGCTCGCGATGGGCCGTCACTGGCGCACCGCGTCGCAGGCGCAGCAGCAGCAGGTGATGGAGCAGTTCAAGATGCTGCTGATCCGTACGTACTCGGGCGCGATCGCGCAGCTGAAGCCGGATCAGCAGATCCAGTACCCGCCGTTCCGCGCGAGCTCGGAGGACACCGACGTCGTGGTCAAGACGGTCGCGATGAACAACGGCCAGCCGGTGCAGATCGACTACCGCCTGTACAAGACGCAGCAGGGCTGGAGGGTGTATGACCTGAACGTGCTCGGCGCGTGGCTGATCCAGACGTACCAGCAGCAGTTCAACGAGAAGATCCAGCAAAGCGGCGTGGACGGCCTGATCCAGTTCCTGTCGCAGCGCAACCAGGAGCTTGCCGCCGGCAAGCAGGCGTCGTGAGCGGCTTCGCAGCCGGCTCCACGCTGACCCACGCGAGCGCGAAGGCCGCGCTCGCGGCGGGGCTCGCGCAGATCGGCGCGGGCGCCACCTCTGTCGACTGCGCGGCGCTCGCGGAATTCGACTCGTCCGCGCTCGCCGTGCTGCTCGCATGGCAGCGCGCCGCGAAGGCGCGCGGCGCCCGCCTCGACATCCTCAATTTCCCTCCGAAGCTCGCCAGCCTCGCGCAGGCCTACGGCGTCGACGCGCTCATCAACGGGCGACATTGACCCTGCCGCTGAACGCCGGCCCCCGCGGGGCGCCGGCCGCCGCACGGCCGGTTCCGATGGCCGTCCCCTCCCGCCGGTTTGCCCTATAATCAAGCGTTTTGCGGGACTGCCGGTCGGCGTCGGGCCCCCATTTTCTTTCGCAGCAAGCACAGAATAGGCGTCGCGGCCGTTGCGCCGCGCACAGTCCATGTCAGCCATAGAAATCCGTCACGTCAAGAAGCGCTACAAGTCGCTTCAGGCGCTCAAGGGCGTCAGCCTGTCGGTCGAGGAAGGCGAGTTTTTCGGTCTGCTCGGCCCGAACGGCGCAGGCAAGACCACGCTCATCAGCATCCTCGCCGGGCTCGCCCGGGCCGATGAAGGCAGCATCTCGGTGCGCGGCCATGACGTCGTCAAGGACTTCCGGGCCGCGCGCCGCGCGCTCGGCGTCGTGCCGCAGGAGCTGGTGTTCGATCCCTTCTTCACGGTGCGCGAGACGCTGCGGATCCAGTCCGGCTACTTCGGGCTGCGCCACAACGACGACTGGATCGACGAGGTGATGGCCAATCTCGACCTGACCGAGAAGGCGGACGCGAACATGCGCGCGCTGTCGGGCGGGATGAAGCGCCGCGTGCTGGTCGCGCAGGCGCTCGTGCACCGGCCGCCCGTGATCGTGCTCGACGAGCCGACCGCCGGCGTCGACGTCGAGCTGCGCCAGACGCTGTGGAAATTCATCTCGCGCCTGAACCGCGAAGGTCACACGATCGTGCTGACCACTCACTACCTCGAGGAAGCCGAGTCGCTGTGCGACCGCATCGCGATGCTGCGCCGGGGCGAAGTGGTCGCGCTCGAGCGCACCGACGCACTGCTGCAGCGCTTCGCGGGCCTGCAGCTGTACCTGCGCTTCGCTCTCGGCGCGCTGCCCGCCGAGCTGCGCGCGCTGGAAACCGATCCGGCCGCCCGTGCGCCCGGCGAACACCTGCTGCGGCTTGCGAACTACGACGACGTCGAGCGGATTCTCGCGCAATGCCGCGCCGCCGGCTGCACGTTCGACGAGATCGAGGTCAGGAAGGCCGACCTCGAGGATGTGTTCGTCCAGGTGATGAACGGGGCCGAGGCGATCGAGGGGCTGGCATGAGCGGTTTTCAGACGCTGTTCTACAAGGAAATCCTGCGGTTCTGGAAGGTGTCGTTCCAGACGGTGCTCGCGCCCGTCGTCACGGCGCTGCTGTACCTGACGATCTTCGGCCATGCGCTGTCGGGCCGCGTCGAGGTGTATCCGGGCGTCGAGTACGTGAGCTTCCTCGTGCCGGGCCTCGTGATGATGAGCGTGCTGCAGAACGCGTTCGCGAACAGCTCGTCGTCGCTGATCCAGTCGAAGATCACCGGCAATCTCGTGTTCATGCTGCTGCCGCCGCTGTCGTACAGGGACATCTACGGCGCGTACGTGCTGGCGTCCGTCGTGCGCGGGCTCGCGGTCGGCGCCGGCGTGTTCGTCGTGACGGTCTGGTTCATCCCGATGCAGTTCGCGGCGCCCGCGTTCATCCTCGGGTTCGCGCTGTTCGGCGCGGGGATCCTCGGCACGCTCGGCCTCATCGCCGGGATCTGGGCGGAGAAGTTCGACCAGCTCGCCGCGTTCCAGAACTTCCTGATCATGCCGCTGACGTTCCTGTCCGGCGTGTTCTACTCGACGCATTCGCTGCCGCCCGTGTGGCGCGAAATTTCGCGTCTCAACCCGTTTTTCTACATGATCGACGGCTTTCGCTACGGGTTCTTCGGCGCGTCCGACATCAACCCGCTCGCGAGCCTCGCGATCGTCGCCGGTTTCTTCGTGCTGCTCGCGCTGTTCGCGATGCGGCTGCTCGCGACCGGCTACAAACTGCGTCATTGATATATGAATCGGCCGCCGCGCGCGGCGCCGCTCCCGTCGCGGAGCGCGGCGCCGCGCGCGGTCCGGCGCGCACCGACAGGAGCATCACATGTTGCCGACTCCCGAACAGGTCAAGCAATACATCGCGGGCGGGCTTGCCTGCACGCATCTGGAAGTCGAAGGCGACGGCCAGCACTTCTTCGCGACGATCGTGTCGCCGGCCTTCGAGGGCAAGCGGCCGATCCAGCGGCATCAGCTCGTCTATGCGGCGCTCGGCGACCGCATGAAGCAGGAAATCCACGCGCTCAGCATGAAGACGCTGACGCCCGCCGAATGGCAGAACGCATAACCGGAACCACTGAGTGCAAGTCACCGTCAACGAGCGCGACGCCGTCGAGAGCGTCGCCGCGGCACACCCGGCCGGCAATCGGGATACGCAGGGACATGGGATGGACAAGCTCGTGATCGAAGGCGGCCGCCGGCTGTCCGGCGAGATCGTCGTGTCGGGCGCGAAGAACGCGGCGCTGCCGATTCTGTGCGCGGGCCTGCTGACGGCCGATCCGGTCCACCTCGACAACGTGCCGAACCTGAAGGACGTCCGCACCACGCTGAAGGTCCTGAACCAGATGGGCGTGAAGAGCGAGACGGACGGCAGCCACGTGCAGCTCGACGCGTCGCGCGTCGACAACCTCGTCGCGCCGTACGAGCTCGTGAAGACGATGCGCGCGTCGATCCTCGTGCTCGGGCCGCTGCTCGCGCGCTTCGGCGAGGCGAAGGTGTCGCTGCCGGGCGGCTGCGCGATCGGCGCGCGGCCGGTCGACCAGCACATCAAGGGCCTGCAGGCGATGGGCGCCGAGATCAGCATCGAGCACGGCTTCATCGAGGCGCGCGCGAAGCGCCTGAAGGGCGCGCGCATCGTCACCGACATGATCACGGTGACGGGCACCGAGAACCTGCTGATGGCGGCGACGCTCGCCGACGGCGAGACGGTGATCGAGAACGCCGCGCGCGAGCCGGAAGTGAGCGATCTCGCACACTTGCTGGTCGAAATGGGTGCGAAGATCGACGGCATCGGCACCGACCGGCTCGTGATCCAGGGCGTCGAGCGGCTGCACGGCGCGCGTCATTCGGTGATTCCCGACCGCATCGAGGCCGGCACGTTCCTGTGCGCGGTCGCGGCGGCGGGCGGCGACGTGACGCTGACGGGCGTGCGCCCGCACATCCTCGACGCGGTGATCGACAAGCTGCGCGAGGCCGGCGTGACGGTCGAGGAAGGCGACACCTGGCTGCGCGTGAAGATGGACCGCCGGCCGTCCGCGGTGACGATCCGCACGTCCGAATACCCGGCGTTCCCGACCGACATGCAGGCGCAGTTCATGGCCCTCAATACGGTCGCGACGGGCACCGCGCAGGTCGTCGAAACCATTTTCGAGAACCGTTTCATGCACGTGCAGGAGCTGAACCGGCTCGGCGCGAACATCACGATCGACGGCAACACGGCGCTCGTGACGGGCGTCGAGAAACTGTCCGGCGCGAACGTGATGGCCACCGACCTGCGCGCGTCCGCGAGCCTCGTGATCGCTGGGCTGCGCGCCGACGGCGAGACGCTCGTCGACCGCATCTATCACCTCGACCGGGGCTACGACCGGATGGAAGCCAAACTGACCGCCGTCGGCGCGAACGTGCGCCGCGTTTCCGGGAGCCAAGCATGAGCGCGCCGTTGACCCCGCCGTTGACCCTTGCCCTGTCGAAGGGCCGGATCTTCGAGGAAACCCTGCCGCTGCTCGCCGCCGCGGGCGTGCAGGTCACCGAGGATCCGGAAACGTCGCGCAAGCTGATCCTGCCGACGACCAACCCGAACCTGCGCGTGATCATCGTGCGCGCGAGCGACGTGCCGACCTACGTCGAATACGGCGCTGCCGACTTCGGCGTGGCCGGCAAGGACGTGCTGATCGAGCACGGCGGCTCGGGCCTGTACCAGCCGATCGACCTGAACATCGCGCGCTGCCGGCTGTCGGTCGCGGTGCCCGCCGGCTTCGACTACGCGAAGGCGGTGCGCCAGGGCGCGCGCCTGCGCGTCGCGACGAAGTACGTCGAAGCGGCGCGCGAGCACTTCGCCGCGAAGGGCGTGCACGTCGACCTGATCAAGCTGTACGGGTCGATGGAGCTCGCGCCGCTCGTCGGCCTCGCCGACGCGATCGTCGACCTCGTCAGCTCGGGCGGCACGCTCCGGGCGAACAATCTGGTCGAGGTCGAGGAGATCATGCAGATCTCGTCGCGCCTCGTCGTGAACCAGGCTGCGCTGAAGCTCAAGCGCGCGGCGCTCAAGCCGATCCTCGACGCGTTCGAACGCGCGTCGCGCAACGGCGCGTGAGCGCACACCGTAACGGAACTCCCATGTCCATCACCATCCGCAAACTCGATTCGACGAGCGAAGGCTTCGACGCCGCGCTGCGCGCGGTGCTCGCGTTCGAGGCGAGCGAAGACGACGCGATCGAGCGCTCGGTTGCGCAGATCCTCGCCGACGTGAAGGCGCGCGGCGACGCCGCGGTGCTCGACTACACGAACCGCTTCGACCGGCTGGGCGCGGACAGCGTCGCCGCGCTGGAGCTGCCGCAGGAAGCGCTGCAGGAAGCGCTCGACGGCCTCGCGCCGAAGGCGCGCGCGGCGCTGGAAGCGGCCGCGGCGCGCGTGCGCGGGTATCACGAGAAGCAGAAGATCGAGTGCGGCAGCCATAGCTGGCAGTACACGGAAAGCGACGGCACGGTGCTCGGCCAGAAGGTCATGCCGCTCGACCGCGTCGGCCTGTACGTGCCGGGCGGCAAGGCGGCCTATCCGTCGTCGGTGCTGATGAACGCGATTCCGGCGCGCGTCGCGGGCGTCGGCGAGATCGTGATGGTCGTGCCGACCCCGGACGGCGTGAAGAACGACCTCGTGCTCGCCGCGGCGCTGCTCGGCGGCGTCGACCGCGTGTTCACGATCGGCGGCGCGCAGGCGGTGGCCGCGCTCGCGTACGGCACCGCGACCGTGCCGGCCGTCGACAAGATCTGCGGGCCCGGCAACGCGTACGTCGCGTCGGCGAAGCGCCGCGTGTTCGGCACGGTCGGCATCGACATGATCGCCGGGCCGTCGGAGATCCTCGTGCTGTGCGACGGCACCACGGACCCGAACTGGGTCGCGATGGACCTGTTCTCGCAGGCCGAGCACGACGAGCTCGCGCAGTCGATCCTGCTGTGCCCGGACGCGTCGTTCATCGAGCGCGTCGAGAAGGCGATCGGCGAGCTGCTGCCGACGATGCCGCGCGAGGCCGTGATCCGCGCGTCGCTCGAAGGCCGCGGCGCGCTGGTCAAGGTGCGCGACATGGCGGAAGCGTGCAGGATCGCGAACGACATCGCGCCCGAGCACCTCGAGATTTCGGCGCTGGAGCCGCAGCAGTGGGGCCAGCAGATCCGCCACGCCGGCGCGATCTTCCTGGGCCGCTATACGAGCGAGAGCCTCGGCGACTACTGCGCGGGCCCGAACCACGTGCTGCCGACGTCGCGCACCGCGCGCTTTTCGTCGCCGCTCGGCGTGTACGACTTCATCAAGCGCTCGAGCGTGATCGAAGTCAGCGCCGAAGGCGCGCATACGCTCGGCGAGATCGCGTCCGAGCTCGCGTACGGCGAAGGGCTGCAGGCGCATGCGAAGAGCGCCGAATACCGGATGAAAGGCGGCGGCCAGGGCTGATTGCCGGGCCGCAGACGGGCGCGGCGGCTGTCGCCGCGCCGATCCTTTGCAACCTTTTGCGACTTTTTTCGATGCCGGCGCAATGCACGCCGGCCGGCAGACCATGACGACGCCACAAGACATCATTCGCCGCGACGTGCTCGCGATGACGAGCTACCCGGTGCCGGACGCGAGCGGGTTCGTGAAGCTCGACGCGATGGAGAACCCGTACCCGCTGCCCGAACCGCTCGCGGCGGCGCTCGGCGCGCGCCTCGCGCAGGTCGCGCTGAACCGCTATCCGGCGCCGCGCCCGGCCGCGCTCATCGACAAGCTGCGCCGCACGATGGGCGTGCCGGCCGCGTGCGACGTGCTGCTCGGCAACGGCTCCGACGAGATCATCAGCATGATGTCGGTCGCGTGCGCGAAGCCGGGCGCGAAGGTGCTCGCGCCGGTGCCGGGCTTCGTGATGTACGAGCTGTCGGCGAAATTCGCGCAGCTCGAGTTCGTCGGCGTGCCGCTCGCGGCCGACCTGACGCTCGACGTCGACGCGATGCTCGCGGCGATCGCCGAGCACTGCCCGGCGCTCGTCTATCTCGCGTACCCGAACAACCCGACCGGCACGCTGTACGACGCCGCCGGCGTCGAGCGGATCATCGCGGCCGCGCGGCACAGCCTGGTCGTGATCGACGAGGCATACCAGCCGTTCGCCGAGCGCTCGTGGCTGCCGCGCGCGGCGGAGTTCGACAACGTCGTCGTGATGCGCACGGTGTCGAAGCTCGGCCTCGCGGGCATCCGCCTCGGCTACCTCGCCGGGCTGCCGGCGTGGCTCGCGGAGTTCGACAAGGTGCGTCCGCCGTACAACATCAACGTGCTGACGCAGGCGACCGCCGATTTCCTGCTCGACCACCTCGACGTGCTCGACGCGCAGGCGGCCGAGCTGCGCGCCGAGCGCGCGCGCCTCGCGCAAGCCGTGGCCGCGCTGCCGGGCGTGACGGTGTTCCCGAGCGCCGGCAATTTCCTGCTGGTGCGCGTGCCGGACGCGGCGGCCGTGTTCGACGCGCTGCTGACCGAGCGGGTGCTGGTCAAAAACGTGAGTAAAATGCATCCGTTGCTGGCCGAATGCGTGCGGCTGACCGTCGGTTCTCCCGATGAAAACGCCCGCCTGCTGGCCGCATTGAAACTCGCGCTACCCGGTTGAGCCTGACGGCGCCGCGGCGCGATACGATCAATCCCCATTTACATCGACTCAGTCAAGGAATTGCCATGCGTGTGGCGGAAGTCGTTCGCAATACCAGCGAAACGCAGATCCGTGTGAAGCTCAACCTCGACGGCACCGGCCAGCAGAAGCTCGCGACCGGCGTGCCGTTCCTCGACCATATGCTCGACCAGATCGCTCGACACGGTCTGGTCGATCTCGAGGTCGAGGCGCATGGCGACACGCATATCGACGATCACCATACGGTCGAGGACGTCGGCATCACGCTCGGCCAGGCGGTCGCGAAGGCGATCGGCGACAAGAAGGGCATCCGCCGCTACGGCCATTCGTACGTGCCGCTCGACGAGGCGCTGTCGCGCGTCGTGATCGACTTCTCGGGCCGTCCGGGCCTCGAATTCCACGTGCCGTTCACGCGCGCGCGGATCGGCACCTTCGACGTCGACCTGTCGATCGAATTCTTCCGCGGCTTCGTGAACCATGCGGGCGTGACGCTGCACGTCGACAACCTGCGCGGGATCAACGCGCACCACCAGCTCGAGACGGTGTTCAAGGCCTTCGGCCGTGCGCTGCGGATGGCGGCGGAGCTCGACGAACGCGCGGCGGGGCAGGTCCCGTCGACGAAGGGCAGCCTCTGAACCCCGCCTTCTGAACGGACGCACGGACAAGACAACCTCACGGCTTCGGCGCGTCGCGCCGGCTTGCGATGGATCTGCTCAAATCGTTCATTTCGCTGCTCGCGCTGATCAATCCGGTCGGCGCGGTGCCGTTTTTCCTGAGCCTGACTGCGCAGCAGACGGACGACGAGCGGCGCCACACGATCCGGATCGCGTCGGTGTCGGTGTTCTGCGTGATCACGGTGACGACGCTGCTCGGCCAGCAGATCATCGACTTCTTCGGCATTTCGGTCGGCTCGCTGGAGGTGGGCGGCGGGATCATCATGCTGCTGATGGCGATCAGCATGCTGAACGCGCAGGCCGGCAACACCCGCTCGACGCCGGAGGAGCGCCACGAAGCCGAGCAGAAGGACAACATCGCGGTGGTGCCGCTCGCGATCCCGCTGCTGACGGGCCCCGGCTCGATCAGCACGGTGATCATCTATGCGGCGAACTCGCGTCACTGGTATGACCGGGTGGGGCTCGTCGCGATCGGCGCGATCCTCGCCTGCCTGTGTTTCGTCGCGATGCGGCTCGCCGAGCCGATCGCGAACTGGATCGGCCGCACCGGCATCAACATCGCCACGCGGCTGATGGGACTGATGCTGTCGGCGCTGGCGGTGGAATTCATCGTCAACGGACTGAGGGCGCTACTGCCTGCACTGAGATGAAAACTTCGATTGCGATTGTGGATTATGGGATGGGCAACCTGCGCTCGGTCGCGCAGGCGCTGATGAAGGCCGAACCGGCCGCCGACGTGGCGATCGTCGACACGCCGGCCGCGATCCGCGCGGCCGACCGCGTCGTGCTGCCCGGCCAGGGCGCGATGCCGGACTGCATGCGCTGCCTCGGCGAATCGGGTCTGCAGGAGGCAGTGATCGAGGCGTCGCGCACGAAGCCGCTGCTCGGCGTGTGCGTCGGCGAGCAGATGCTGTTCGACTGGAGCGCCGAAGGCGACACGAACGGCCTCGGCCTGCTGCCGGGCAAGGTCGTGCGTTTCGATCTCGCAGGCCAGCTGCAGGACGACGGCTCGCGCTTCAAGGTGCCGCAGATGGGCTGGAACCGCGTGCGCCAGTCGCAGCCGCACCCGTTGTGGGACGGCGTGCCGGACGACGCCTATTTCTACTTCGTGCACAGCTATTACGTGGTGCCGGACAACCCGGCGCATACGGTCGGCGAAACGGTCTACGGTGCGCCGTTTACGTCCGCGGTCGCGCGGGATAATCTCTTCGCGACCCAATTCCACCCCGAGAAAAGCGCGGAAGTCGGGTTGCGTCTGTATCGCAACTTCGTACACTGGAAACCGTAAACGTGGCGCGCGAACCACAGTCGGCGGGCGGGAAACGCCCGTCGCACGGGGCTCGCCCGCCAAAGCGCCGAACGAGTTGTACTAAACTAGCGAGACGACGCGGCACCGGATCGGCCGGTGTGCGCCGGATTTCTTCCCTTTTCCCAGACGACAACCGATTGCTATGTTGCTGATTCCGGCCATCGATCTCAAAGACGGTCAATGCGTGCGCCTCAAACAAGGCGATATGGACCAGGCTACGATTTTCTCCGAGGACCCCGCGGCGATGGCCCGCAAGTGGGTCGACCTCGGCGCCCGACGGCTCCATCTCGTCGACCTGAACGGCGCGTTCGCCGGCAAGCCTAAGAATCTCGAGGCGATCGAGGCGATCCTCGAAGAAGTCGGCGACGAAATTCCCGTGCAGCTCGGCGGCGGCATCCGCAGCCTCGAGACGATCGAGAAGTACCTCGACGCGGGCCTGTCCTACGTGATCATCGGCACCGCGGCCGTGAAGGACCCGGGCTTCCTGCAGGACGCGTGCAGCGCGTTCGCGGGCAGCATCATCGTCGGCCTCGACGCGAAGGACGGCAAGGTCGCGACCGACGGCTGGAGCAAGCTGACGGGGCACGAGGTGATCGACCTCGCGCAGAAGTTCGAGGACTACGGCGTCGAATCGATCGTCTACACGGACATCGGCCGCGACGGCATGCTGCAGGGCATCAACATTGAGGCGACCGTGAAGCTCGCGCAGGCGGTCGGCATTCCGGTGATCGCGAGCGGCGGCCTGTCGAACCTCAACGACATCGAGAAGCTGTGCGAAGTGGAAGAGCACGGCGTCGAAGGCGTGATCTGCGGCCGTGCGATCTACTCCGGCGATCTCGACTTCGCGGCCGCGCAGAAGCGCGCGGACGAACTGAACGGCGAGCTCGACAACGCCTGATCCGGCCGTCGTCACCCTTGCCGGGGCTGCCCGCCGGGCGGCCCTGACCGGGCGGCCGCTCGCGGCCGCCCCTATTTGCGGCACTTGGCGCACATCATGGCTCTAGCTAAACGCATCATTCCCTGCCTGGACGTTACCGCCGGGCGCGTCGTCAAGGGCGTCAACTTCGTCGAACTGCGCGACGCGGGCGATCCCGTCGAGATCGCCCGCCGCTACGACGAGCAGGGCGCCGACGAACTGACGTTCCTCGACATCACAGCGACGTCCGACCAGCGCGACCTGATCCTGCCGATCATCGAGGCGGTCGCGTCGCAGGTCTTCATCCCGCTGACGGTCGGCGGCGGCGTGCGCGCCGTCGAGGACGTCCGGCGCCTGCTGAACGCGGGCGCGGACAAGGTCAGCATGAACTCGTCCGCGGTCGCGAACCCGCAGCTCGTGCGCGACGCGGCCGACAAGTACGGCTCGCAATGCATCGTCGTCGCGATCGACGCGAAGCGCGTGTCTGCCGACGGCGAGACGCCGCGCTGGGAAGTGTTCACGCACGGCGGCCGCAAGGGTACCGGGCTCGACGCGATCGAGTGGGCGCGCAGGATGGCCGAGCTCGGCGCGGGCGAGATCCTGCTGACGAGCATGGATCGCGACGGCACGAAGTCGGGCTTCGACCTCGCGCTCACGCGCGGCGTGTCGGACGCGGTGCCGGTGCCGGTGATCGCGTCGGGCGGCGTCGGCTCGCTGCAGCACCTGGCGGACGGCATCAAGGAAGGCCGCGCGGATGCGGTGCTCGCGGCGAGCATCTTCCACTACGGCGAACACACGGTCGGCGAGGCGAAGCGCTTCATGGCCGGCCAGGGCATTCCGGTGAGGTTGTGATGAGCACGGATAACGCAATGCCGGCGTGGCTCGACAAGGTCCGCTGGGACGACAACGGCCTCGTGCCGGTGATCGCGCAGGAAGCGTCGACCAACGACGTGCTGATGTTCGCGTGGATGAACCGCGAGGCGTTGGCGAAAACGATCGAAACGCGGCGCGCGGTCTATTATTCGCGCTCGCGCAAGCGCCTGTGGTTCAAGGGCGAGGAGTCGGGCCACGTGCAGCACGTGCATGAGGTGCGCCTCGATTGCGACGAGGACGTCGTGCTGCTGAAAGTCGAGCAGGTGTCGGGCATCGCCTGCCACACCGGCCGGCATTCGTGCTTCTTCCAGAAATTCGAAGGCACCGTCGATGGCGGCGACTGGGTCGCGGTCGAGCCGGTGCTGAAAGACCCCGAACACATCTACAAATGACGCAAACGACCGAAGACACGCTGCTGCGCCTCGCGGCCGTGATCGACAGCCGCAAGGGCGGCGATCCCGATCAATCGTATGTATCGCGCCTGTTCCACAAGGGCGACGACGCGGTGCTGAAGAAGATCGGCGAGGAGGCGACCGAAGTCGTGCTCGCCGCGAAGGACGTGCGCCAGGGCGGCGCGCCGACGGCGCTCGTCGGCGAGGTGGCGGACCTGTGGTTCCATTGCCTCGTGATGCTGTCCCATTTCGACCTGAGCCCGGCCGACGTGATCGCCGAGCTCGAGCGTCGCGAAGGGATGTCCGGCATCGAGGAAAAGGCGCTGCGCAAGCGTCGCGAGCGCGAGGAAAACGGCGGCTGACACGCATCGTCGCGCGGCCGGCCGCCATATCGTGGCAAACTGTAAGAATTGTCATCGAACGGGGGTAGCATCATGACGGATACGCCAAGCCAGTTCCCGCCGTCGGTTCCGGGCGGCGCGGAAAGCGAGCGCCTGAACGGGTTGCGCACGCTGACTCACGTGCTGTACGGGCTCTATGCCGTGCACTGGCTGACGGGCGGCATCACGGGTCTCATCGCGATCATCATCAACTACGTGAAGCGCGACGACACGGCCGGGACGCCGTACGCGGATCATTTCGAATGGCAGATCCGCACGTTCTGGCGCGCGCTGATCGCGTACGTGATCGGCTTCGCGCTGCTGTTCGTCGGCATCGGTTTTCTGGTGCTGGGAGCGGTCTGGATCTGGACGCTGTACCGTATCATCAAGGGCTGGCTGTATTTGAACGACAACAAGGCGCTCGATCCGCAGGCGTGGTTCTGACACCGCGGCGCGCACCTCAGGAGCAACATGAGTCACGATCCGAATTGCCTGTTCTGCAAGATCGCGGCAGGCGAGATTCCGAGCACGAAGGTGCACGAGGATGAAGAGTTCGTCGCGTTCCGCGACATCCGCCCGGCGGCCGAGACGCACGTGCTCGTGATTCCGCGCAAGCACCTGCCGACGCTGTCGTCGGCCGGGGAAGAGGACGCGCCGCTGCTTGGTAGAATGCTGGTGCTCGTCGCCCGCCTGGCCGAGCAGCTCGGCGTGGCCTATCACGGCGGCGAAACCGGTTTTCGCACGGTGATCAATACGGGCCCCGGCGGCGGGCAGGAGGTGTACCACCTGCACGCGCATATCCTGGCGGGCCCGCGCCCCTGGCACCGGATGGGTTGACGGCGCGGGGCGTTTCCCGCGTCGATGGTCGACGCCGGCGCAGCGCCGGCGATTTGCGCCGCAAGCGGCGTGGTTGAGGAGAGTTTCATCATGGGTGGATTGAGCATTTGGCACTGGCTGATCGTGCTGCTGATCGTCGCGCTGGTTTTCGGCACGAAGAAGCTGCGCAACATCGGCAACGATCTTGGCAGCGCCGTGAAGGGGTTCAAGGACGGCATGAAGGACGCCGACGCACCTTCGGCCGACGCGCAGCAACTGCCGCGTTCGGGCTCGGTGGACGTCAACGCGAAGGAAACGACGCGTTCCGATTCGAACAAGGCGTGACGCCGGCACGCTGACGGGCATTCTCCATGCTGGATCTCGGTCTTTCGAAGATGGCGCTGATCGGCGTCGTCGCGCTCGTGGTGCTCGGCCCCGAGCGCCTGCCGCGTGTCGCACGCACGGCGGGCGCGCTGTTCGGCCGCGCGCAGCGCTACATCAACGACGTGAAGGCCGAGGTCTCGCGCGAGATCGAGCTCGACGCGCTGCGGACGATGAAAAGCGATTTCGAGACCGCCGCGCGCAATGTCGAGACCACGATTCACGACAACCTGCGCGAGCACGAGCAGGACCTGAACGCCGCGTGGAATTCGGCGGTCGGCGGCGCGACCGAAACGGTCGACGGCTCCGGCTCGCCGTCCGCATCGTCGTGGCTCGGCGGCACCGCCGCGTCGGCGCCGAAGCGCCGTAACTGGCGGGTCAAGCAGGCGGCGACGCCCGTCTGGTACAAGCGCGCCACCACGCGCCGCACGCACGTGCAGTCCGGCGCCGCGCGCGTTGCGCGCCATCAGCCGGCGAGCCTGCGCCGGCCGACGCGCTTCTTCTGAGCCGAGCGCATGCTCGCTCGTCAATCCAACCGAGGGCCGGTGTGAGCGACCCCCAGCAGAATCCGGACGAAGGCCCGGAAGAAACCTTCATCTCCCATCTCGTCGAGCTCCGCGATCGCATCATCCGTGCGGGGCTCGCCGTGATCGTCGTGTTCCTCGGGCTCGTCTACTGGGCGCCGGACATCTTCCGGCTGCTCGCGCGCCCGCTGATGGAGAACCTGCCGAAGGGCGGCAGGATGATCGTCACGGATGTCACCGGCTCGTTCTTCGTGCCGATGAAGGTGACGATGCTCGTCGCGCTCGTGATCGCGCTGCCGGTCGTGCTGTACCAGATCTGGGCGTTCGTCGCGCCGGGGCTGTACCAGCACGAGAAGAAGCTCGTCGTGCCGCTCGTCGGCAGCAGCTACGTCCTGTTCCTGTGCGGGATGGCGTTCGCGTACTTCCTCGTGTTCCCGACGATCTTCCGCGTGATGGCGCACTAC
Source organism: Burkholderia ubonensis (assembly GCF_902833085.1). Classification (GTDB taxonomy): domain Bacteria; phylum Pseudomonadota; class Gammaproteobacteria; order Burkholderiales; family Burkholderiaceae; genus Burkholderia; species Burkholderia ubonensis. Next base: position 135,842 of record NZ_CADFEB010000014.1, on the reverse strand, counting down.
AACGCGCCGCTCGGTGCGGAGATGTCGACCGATATCGACAATTACCTGAGCTTCGTGCTCGGGATGTTCATCGCGTTCGGGGTGACGTTCGAGGTGCCGATCGTGGTCGTGCTGCTCGTCCGGATGGGCGTGCTGACCGTGAAGAAGCTGAAGGAGATCCGGCCCTACGTGATCGTCGGCGCCTTCGTCGTCGCGGCGGTCGTCACGCCGCCGGACGTGTTTTCGCAGCTGATGCTCGCGCTGCCGCTCGTCGTGCTGTACGAGGCCGGGATCCTCGCGGCGCGGTTCTTCGTGCCGAAGCCGGCGCAAGCCGAGCCCGAGAACGGCGAGGCCGCGAGCTGACGCTTTCGGGCAGCGTGACGGAGCCCGACCGGGCGATTCCCCTCTCGCGCAGCGATTCCCCAGCAAAAATGGCAGCCGGTCGGCTGCCATTTTTTTATGCGGGCGAACCGGAAAAAAGGCGGCGCGCCGGCGACGGCGTCATTCGGTGTCGCTGTCCTGCTCGTCGAGCGCCTGCTTCGGCGGCGGCGGGCGCTTGCCGATCATGACGTTCACGTCGAGCTCCTTGCCCTTGCGCACGACGTGCACCTTGGCCGTCGCGCCCGGCTTGATCTGCGCGACGACGTTCAGCAGCTTGGTCGTGTCGGTGATCTCCTCGCCGTTGACCGACACGAGGATGTCGCCCGGCTTGATGCCCGCCTTGTCGGCCGGGCCGCCCTGCAGCACGCCCGCGACGATCGCGCCCGATTTCTGCTGCAGGCCGAACGACTCGGCGATCTCCGGTGTGACGTCCTGCGGCTCGACGCCGATCCAGCCGCGCGTGACCGAGCCCGTCGTGATGATGCTCTCGAGCACGGTGCGCGCGGTCGACACCGGAATGGCGAAGCCGATGCCGAGCGAGCCGCCCGAGCGCGAATAGATCGCCGTGTTGATGCCGAGCAGGTTGCCGTTCACGTCGACGAGCGCGCCGCCGGAGTTGCCCGGGTTGATCGGCGCGTCGGTCTGGATGAAGTTCTCGAACGTGTTGATGCCGAGGTGATTGCGGCCGAGCGCGCTGATGATCCCCATCGTCACCGTCTGGCCGACGCCGAACGGATTGCCGATCGCGAGCACGACGTCGCCGACGCGCGACTGGTCGGAGCGGCCGAGCGTGATCGTCGGCAGGTCGGTCATGTTGATCTTGAGCACCGCGAGGTCGGTCTCCGGATCGATGCCGATCACCTTCGCGGTGGCCGTGCGGCCGTCGGCGAGCGCGACTTCGATCTGGTCGGCGCCGTCGACGACGTGCTGGTTCGTTAGAATGTAACCTTCCGGGCTCACGATAACGCCCGAACCGAGGTTGGCCGCCGGCTCGTCCTGCTGCTTGCGGGCGTTGCGGTCACCGAAGAAATAGCGGAACAGCGGATCCTTCGCGCGCGGATCGGGCGGCAGCGAGCCGTCCTTGCTGGAGAACACGTTGACGACTGCAGGCATCGCCTTTTGCGCGGCGTCGGCGTACGACGTGGTCGCAGGTGCGCCGCCGATGCCGGGCGCGACTTCGCGCAGGGCGACGATCGGCGTGGCGAGCTGCTTGCCGAGCTGTCCTTGCCGTTGCAGCCATTGCGGCTTGAGCGTCACGACGATGAACATCAGCGCGAGCAGCACCGTGACCGCCTGCGCGAAGAACAGCCAGAAGCGTCTAAGCATCTGAATGGACTAGAGGTTTATATGGATCGGATCGAACTCGAATTGTACTTGAACAATACCCTCGAAACCGCGCGGTTCAAGGACTATTGCCCGAACGGGCTGCAGGTCGAGGGCCGCCGCAAGGTCGAGAAGATCGCGACCGGCGTGACCGCGTCGGCGGCGTTTCTCGAAGCGGCGCTCGAATGGGGGGCGGATGCGGTACTGGTCCATCACGGCTACTTCTGGCGCAACGAGGCGCCGCAGATCACCGGCCGCAAATACCGGCGCCTGAAGCTGCTGCTCGCGAACGACCTGAACCTGTTCGCGTTCCACCTGCCGCTCGACGCGCACCCCGAATTCGGCAACAACGCGCAGCTCGGCGCGAAGCTCGGGCTGATCGGCGAAGCGCGTTTCGGCGACGGCGACCTCGGCTGGATGGCCACGCTGCCGATGCCGGTGACGCTCGAGCACTTCGTCGCGAAGGTCGAGCGCACCCTCAGCCGCACGCCGCTCGTGCTCGGCGACCCGGAACAGCAGCTGCGCCGCATCGCGTGGTGCACGGGCGCCGCGCAGAGCTATTTCGACGCGGCGATCGACGCCGGCGCCGACGTGTTCCTCACCGGCGAGGTGTCGGAGCCGGTCACGCACGCGGCCGCGGAGAGCGGCGTCGCGTTCGTTGCGGCGGGGCACCATGCAACCGAACGCTACGGAATCCAGGCGCTCGGGGCTCATTTGTCCGAGCGATTCGATCTCGAACACCTGTTTATCGATATCCATAACCCGGTCTGAGCGGCCGGATTGCGGCGGCGCATCGAAAACACGCAATGTAGCAAACGCTTAAAAGAGAATTGGATTATTCACTCGAGTGGTGGGGGGAAACCCTTAACTATCAACCACTTCGAATGGATTTTCATTTCCGGGCCTTGTAAATGACGACTCCATTCGAGCAAACTAGCGGCGGAATGGAAAGTCGTGACGGAAAATCCAACTCAGAAGTGGGGCGTGAGATGCGAGACAAGGAAGAGAAACGCGTCGACAGCGGCCGCCGTACCTGGCTGATTGCGACATCCGTAGCAAGTGGCGTGGGAGGCGTCGCCACCGTTATCCCGTTCGCGGCGTCGCTGGCGCCGTCGGCGAAAGCGAAAGCGGCCGGCGCGCCGGTCGAAGTCGATATCGGCGCGCTGAAGCCCGGCGAGATGCTCACCGTGCCGTGGCGCGGCAAGCCCGTCTGGGTGCTGAACCGCACCGACGCGATGCTCGCCGACGTGACCAAGGCCGACAAGGAAGTCGCCGATCCGACCAGCAAGAACCCCTATTCGATGCCGTTGCCGGCTTATTGCGCGAACGAATATCGCTCGCGGGCCGACCGCAAGAACATCCTCGTCGTGATGGCCGTGTGCACGCACCTCGGCTGCACGCCATCCCAACGCTTCCAGACGGGCCCGCAGCCGAACCTGCCCGACGACTGGCCGGGCGGCTTCCTGTGCCCGTGCCACGGTTCGACCTACGACCTCGCCGGCCGCGTCTTCAGGAACAAGCCGGCGCCGCAGAATCTCGACGTCCCGCCCTACATGTTCACGTCGGCGACGACGCTCGTGATCGGCAGGGACGAGAAAGGAGAAGCGTAATGGCGACGACCGAGCACAACGAAGTCACGACGACGACGACGGGTCTCACCGGCTGGATCGATGCGCGCTTTCCGTGGACGGTCATGCTCAAGAAGCATATGACCGAGTACTACGCGCCGAAGAACTTCAACTTCTGGTACTTCTTCGGCTCGCTCGCGCTGCTCGTGCTCGTCAACCAGATCGTCACCGGCATTTTCCTGACGATGAACTACAAGCCCGACTCGACGCTCGCGTTCGCGTCGGTCGAGTACATCATGCGCGAAGTGCCGTGGGGCTGGCTGATCCGGTACATGCACTCGACGGGCGCGTCGATGTTCTTCGTCGTCGTCTACCTGCACATGTTCCGCGGGCTGATGTACGGCTCGTACCGCAAGCCGCGCGAGCTCGTGTGGATCTTCGGCTGCGCGATCTTCCTGTGCCTGATGGCCGAGGCGTTCTTCGGCTATCTGCTGCCGTGGGGCCAGATGTCCTTCTGGGGCGCGCAGGTGATCGTGAACCTGTTCTCGGCGATTCCGTTCATCGGCCCCGACCTGTCGCTGTGGATCCGCGGCGACTACGTCGTGTCCGACGTCACGCTGAACCGTTTCTTCGCATTCCATGTGATCGCGATTCCGCTCGTGCTGATCGGCCTCGTGATCGCGCACCTCGTCGCGCTCCATGAAGTGGGGTCGAACAACCCGGACGGCATCGAGATCAAGAAAAAGAAGGATGCGAACGGCATTCCGCTCGACGGCATTCCGTTCCATCCGTACTACTCGGTGCACGACTTCTTCGGTGTGTGCGGGTTCCTGATCGTGTTCGCGCTGATCGTGTTCTTTGCGCCGGAAATGGGCGGCTACTTCCTCGAGGCGAACAACTTCGTTCCCGCGAACCCGCTGCAGACGCCGCCGGAAATCGCGCCGGTCTGGTACTTCACCGCGTTCTACGCGATGCTGCGCGCGACCACCGACCCGTTCAAGATCGTGCTGATGATCGTGATCGCGCTGCTCGGCGTGCTCGCGCTGCTGCGCGCGCGCGGCAAGTGGCGGCTCGGGCTGCCGGTGCTGTCGGCCGCGATCGTCGTGTTCATGTACCTGACGGAATCGAAGTTCTGGGGCGTCGTCGTGATGGGCTCGGCGGTGGTGTCGCTGTTCTTCCTGCCGTGGCTCGACCGCAGCCCGGTGAAGTCGATCCGTTATCGCCCGCTGTTCCACAAGGTGTTCCTCGGGATCTTCGTCGTCGCATTCCTGACCCTTGCGTTCCTCGGCACGCGGCCGCCGTCACCGACCGCGACGGTGATCGCGCAGGTGTGCGCGCTGATCTACTTCGCGTTCTTCCTCGGCATGCCGGTCTGGACGCCGCTTGGCACGTTCAAGCAGCCGCCGGAGCGGGTGCGCTTCAAGCCCCATTAACGTGAGCGAGGAGAGAACGACATGAAGAAACTGCTTTCGATGCTCGCGCTGATCGGGGCGACCGCCTGTGCGTTGCTGACGGCGCCGGTGGCGGCCGCGGAGGGCAATTTTCCGCTCGACCGCGCGCCCGATAACACGGAAAATCTCGTTTCGCTTCAGCACGGCGCGCAATTGTTTGTAAACTATTGCTTGAACTGCCACAGCGCGAACCTGATGCGCTACAACCGTCTGACGGATCTGGGCATATCCCAGAAGGAGATCGAAAAGAATCTCCTGTTCACGACCGACAAGGTCGGCAACACGATGTCCGTTGCGATGCGGCCCGAAGATGCGAACAACTGGCTCGGCGTCACGCCGCCCGACCTGTCGGTCGAAGCGCGGGCGCGCGGCCGGGACTGGCTCTATACGTATCTGCGGAGCTTCTACCGCGATGATGCGCGGCCGACCGGCTGGAACAACGCGGTGTTCGAGAACGTCGGCATGCCCCATGTGCTCTGGCAATTGCAGGGGCAGCGCATCGCGAAATTCGAAGAAAAGACGGACGAGGAGACGGGCGAGAAGGTGCGCGCGCTCGTCGGCTTCCAGCAGATGACCCCCGGGACGCTGTCGCCGGTGGATTATGATTCTGCGGTGGCCGACCTGGTGGCGTACATGACATGGATGGCCGAACCGGCCCAGCAGACCCGCAAGCGCCTCGGCGTCTGGGTGCTGGTGTTCCTCGGCATCCTGACTTTCCTGGCCTGGCGGCTCAATGCCGCGTACTGGAAAGATATCAAGTAATCACGCCTGACCGGCGTGGGGCCGGCGCAAGGCGGAACCCGGAGGAGGGTTCTTCCGCGCGCTGGCCCTCGGCTTTTTTGAGGAAACGCAAATATGATGGTTCTGTATTCCGGCACAACTTGCCCGTTCTCCCAGCGTTGCCGGCTGGTGCTGTTCGAGAAGGGCATGGACTTCGAGATTCGCGACGTCGACCTGTTCAACAAGCCGGAAGACATTTCGGTGATGAACCCGTACGGCCAGGTGCCGATCCTCGTCGAGCGCGATCTGATCCTGTACGAATCGAACATCATCAACGAGTACATCGACGAGCGCTTCCCGCACCCGCAGCTGATGCCGGCCGACCCGGTGCAGCGCGCCCGCGCGCGCCTGTTCCTGCTCAACTTCGAGAAGGAACTGTTCGTGCACGTCAGCACGCTCGAGAACGAGAAGGGCAAGGCAGCCGAGAAGAACCACGAGAAGGCGCGCCTCGCGATCCGCGATCGCCTGACGCAGCTCGCGCCGATCTTCGTGAAGAACAAGTACATGCTCGGCGAGGAGTTCTCGATGCTCGACGTCGCGATCGCGCCGCTCTTGTGGCGTCTGGATCACTACGGCATCGAGCTGTCGAAGAATGCGGCGCCGCTGATGAAGTATGCGGAACGGATCTTCAGCCGTCCGGCGTATATCGAAGCACTGACGCCGTCCGAAAAGGTCATGCGTCGTTAATGGCATGACGAAGGGCATGACGGAGCGGGGCGCGCGGAGGGCCGCGTGATCCGCTCCGGTTAGAGGATTGTGATGCAAGAGATTTCAACGAAGCCTTATTTGCTGCGCGCGCTGTACGAGTGGTGCACCGATAACGGCTACACGCCGCACATCGCGGTGAGGGTCGACAATTCGACGCGCGTGCCGCGCCAGTTCGTTCGCGATGGCGAGATCGTGCTCAACATCAGCTTCGAGGCGACGAGCCAGCTGCAGATGGGCAACGAGTGGATCGAGTTCACCGCGCGGTTCTCCGGCAAGGCGCACAAGCTCGAGATTCCGGTGGCCAACGTGCTCGCGATCTATGCGCGCGAGAACGGGCAGGGGATGGCGTTCCAGGTCGACGCGGTCGCGGAGGATGGTCCGGATTCGGGCGAGTTCGCCGACGAAGCACACGTGGACGAGCCGCGCGGCGCATCGACGGGGCTGACGCCCGTGGCCGACAGCGGCGCGAACGAAGAGCCGTCGGAAGGCGCGGATGAACCGCCGACGTCCGATGGTGACGGGGCGAAAGGCGGCAGACCTCGCCTCAAGATCGTGAAATGAGGTAGAATCTCCTGCTTATGCCGGCTTAGCTCATCTGGTAGAGCAGTTGATTTGTAATCATCAGGTGGCGGGTTCGAGTCCTGCAGCCGGCACCATATTCAGCAAGGGGTTACGAGATTGTTTCTCGTAACCCCTTTCTCATTTGTGGCGGCCGTGCCGGAAAACTACTTGGCGGCCTCGATGCGTACCACGGCACGGCTTCCCGTCGCTTCAGCGTAGCGGGCCAGTATGCGCAGCGATGGCATCGTGCGGCCACTCTCCATGTGCGCGATGGTCGAATGGGTCGTCTGCATCCTTTCGGCAACCTGCTCCTGAGTCAATCCGGCACGTACGCGCGCGGCGACGAGTTCGTGCGCAACGGCAATCCCGAACGCTTGTGCGTCGTACTCGGCCCGAGTAGACGGATCGGCCAGCAAGCGCTTCTTCAGGGTTGTAAGTTCGATCATCGTTCAATCCTCCTTTATCCGGGCGAAGGCCGTTCCGATGGCTCGACGCGGCATCTAGCGCCCTCGTCACGCCTCCCTCTAGCAGGCGCACATGAGGCAACCAAATGCATTCTCATGAACACCCAGGGCAATGTTTCCGTATCGATTACGCAACCCATTCACCCCGGGTGACATCGAGAAGCTAACTCGCGATGCAGTCGATCAGCCCGGCAGTTACATCCCCGGAAGATCGAACTGGAATCCTCTGCTCGGGATGCTTTCCATCACATGCCCCCTGACAAGAGGATCCCCGTAATCCGGCATGATGGAGATCTTCCTGCTGGCGTGATTGATGGAGAGATACACGTGCCCACCCGGTTCGAACCCGAACAGCTTGAAGTGCGCGTCGATAACTTCCATCCACGGCATGCAAGGCCGATCGGACGACATGACCGGGTCGGGTGAGCTTCGAAGCGGCAACCGAAGTGTAGTCTCCGGTTCCCCGCGCTTTGCACGTGACTTATGATTGGCGTCAGCCATGATCAACTCCTCCTATGAGTTGGTGGTGGTCAGCGGGCCGTGAGTGCTGCAACACTCACGGCCCGCGCTTCGTTTACTGCTTGCCTTTCCTCTTCTCTGCGACCTGATTCCTGACGATCAGCGCATCAAGCAACTCCCGCGCGAGTTCGCGAACACGTTCCGGCATCCTTGAGATCGCTTCGAACTGGTACCGCAAGGCGTCGTCAGGCCCGCGTTCATCAGCGCCGAAGAGAATCGCATCAGTGCTGACCCTGAGCGCAATCGCCATTCGACGAAACACATTCAGCGACGGGTAGGCGCTTCCGGCTTCATAGTGCCGGATTTGCAAGACGGAAACGCTGGCGGCATCGGCCAGATCCAGTTGGGTAAGCCCGCGTGCTGTACGGAGCCGTCTCAAACGCTGTGAAAATTCCATATGCCAGATCCAGGGTGGAGTGTCTTCGTTTTCGACACGAATGGTGACAATCTTTCTTGCGCGCGAGTCTCTCGCTCCGTAACCAATATAGATTGCTTTGATTATTGAGATGCTTTATTGGCCGAACGGCATAGGGTCGCCGAGGACCGAAGGCGTGTGATGTTGCGGAGCGGCATGCTTGGGTTAGATGAGTTCAACTGAATGATGTGTCACGCAGCCACGACGACCAACGCAAACAAAAAGGCGGGGCGCCGCGATCCCTCGCAACGCCCCGCCTCACGCTTTCTCAGACCGGTTCCTGTAACGGACGCTTGGCGTCCCATATCGCGGATATGTCGTGGCCCGGTGAATTCCCGCTCATCGCTCACTGCTTCTTGCAAAAAATCCTGGCGTCGTCCGCATCAATCCTGATCGGGTATGCACGCTCAATCAGCGCCTTTTCCGCGTCGCTTGGGTTCCCGAGCCATTGCGGCGTGCAGCGATACAGCAGTCGCCCGGCCGTGCGGTGGGACTGTTCGTCATACAGCAGCGCCACATTCGTGACGTTGCATTGATGCTCTTGGCAAGTTTGATAGAGCCACTCACGAGACTCGCCTACTTTCCAAAGTGATCCTTCCGTCGCCGGTCCACTCAGCAAACGCTTTCGGAGCATTTTCACATCTAGGCCGGACAGATTCAGAAAGTGATCGAACGCGGCCGACACCGCCCGCCCGGTTGCCGTTCCATATTGGTTCCCAGCCGGATCTGCGAGGTTGAAGATCTCTGTTTTATATCCGGAGCTTGCGGGCGTGACATTGTTCGGAGCGGGCGCCTGGCTCTGGACGTTACAACCAAACGCCGTGGAGCAAAACAAACCTGCCAACAAAGATTTCGTTCGGGCCTGAATCGAATGGACTTCAGAAAAGCCATTTAAACGCATTTTTTTATTGTGGTTTCGCATCATTCCTGTACTCCATCTCCATCGGCAAACTCTGCGAGCGTACCCGATAAATCGCATCGCAAGCCATCGTGCACGAGTGAAGCTGCCGAGCGGCGTTCTCGGGCTGGATGAGTGCAACAGAACGGCGCATCACACGTCTTCCAACATTCTCTCAATCGGCCACTACGACCGACACAAACAAAAAAGAGGGGTGCCACCATCCCTCGCGGCACCCCTCTTCAGACATCCCCAGACTGAGCCTCGACCCCCGACGTATTCGGAGTTCACGGCCCAGCCTCAAGCTCAATTGTTGTACTGCCAGGTATTGATGTAGTAATCGCCCCCCGCCTGCCAGCCAAGCTGAACCTGAACGGCGGATTCCGCATGGGCGCCGTTGGCGGTCGAGGTCAACTGATCGACGAAGCCGCTCAGCGTGCTCGAATACGTCGTGCCGTTGATCGTCGGCGTGATCCAGCGCATCACGTCATACGGCTGCGCCTGATACGTCTCGACGCCGTTCACGAACTGCGCGGCGCCCTGCGAATTGATCGCAATCCACGCATTCGGATAGGCCAGGCCGGCAGCCGGCACCGTCCAGTCGATGCCGGCCGTCGGCAACGTCGTAGACGACGCGGTCGACGTACCCGGGCCGCCGGCCGTCAGCAGGTTCGCGATCACATCGCTGCCGAGCGTCTGCCACGGAACGGTTGCCCCGGCTGCGGCATTCATGTTCGGCGCGATGTTGACGACCTTCTGCGGCATCCCGATCTGCTGACCGGCGGCGTCGTACAGCGTGATCGTGTACACCCCGTGCTGCCGGATGGTCGAGACGTCGACCGGCGCCGGCGCATAGTCCGGCGTGGTCGGCGCGAACGCGCTGGCGCCGCCGGACAGCGACGCCCACGACCACTTGTACTGCGTGCTCATGCCGACGTCCGGCCAGGACGGCACGCTGGTCGACGCCCGCGCGGGCGGCGCCGTGACGGCTTTGAGCGGGAACGTCAGATTCGGTCCGATGCCGGCATTGGGACTGAGCATGTAGACGCCGCTCGCCGGCAGCCCGGGGCCGCTCACCAGCGCCGATCCGACGGCTTGGCGCGTACCGTTGAATGGCACATCCACCGGAATCTGGATGTTCAGGCCGGATTCGAAACGGCCGTTGCCGGCGTCCGCCGCGTTGGTGAACTGGACGCGGCCGACGAACGACGCAATGTAGATGTCGAATTGCGCCTGGTTGCCGATGATGTCCCAGGTGCCATTGGGCAGTTGCTGCACGATGTCGCTTGCGAAGTTCGGCGTGCCGTCAGCCTCGGTGATGAGGAAGTACACGAGCGCGGCCGGGTTGCTGATTGCGGGCAGCGTGCCGGACGGCAGGAACGCGACGGTATTCACGCCCTGGAGCGTCGTGCCTTTTGTGAACAACGTGTGGCGCGTGCCGAAGCTCGTGAAGCCGTCGTTCAGGTAGCTCGCGTCGATGGCCGATGCACACGCCGGGCTGCTCGTGCCGGGTGAAGCCTGCATCGCGCTCATGCATTGCCCGAGTTGCGAGACGAGCGTCGCGAGGTAGTTCGCGGGCTGCGACGGGACACGCAGCGGCGTCGCGACGGTCGTGCTCTGATTCAGCGCGATCGCCGTGTCCGGATCGGCGAGACTCGTGAGTTGCAGACCCGTGCCCTTGATCGCCGGGCCTACTGCGACCGAATCGATCACGGCGTCTGCGCCGCTCTGGTTCGGCGAGAAGATGCCGCCGACGGGATCGAACGATGCGGCGGACAGGCCGTTCGCGGCCAGGATCGGGGCGAGCGCCGTGTCGAGCGTGGCGACTGCCGTCGACACTGAAGATGGCGTGACGGCCGTCAGGCCGCCCGATTGCGTCAGCGTGAGCGGGTTGCCGCTCGACGTGAGAAGGGCAGCGACTGCGGTCGTCAGCGGGGTGACGTTGGCCGTCACCGGCGCGCCGTTGTTCGTTGCCGTGCTGGCAACGACCGAATACAGGGTTCCGGACGCGCCCGACGGATCGGTGGCGGTAATCACGAACGGCGCCGTGAGGCCGCTGATCGACACGCTATATGCACCGTTGCTGCCCGAAGTCGCCGCAGCCGTCTTGCCCGTGGCGTCGATGACCGTGATCGGTGCGCCGACGAGCGCGTTGCCGATTGCGACCGTGCCGCTCATCGAGCTTGCGGCCGTCGCGCTGGACGAGCCGGATGAACCAGAGCCTGATCCGCCGCCGCCGCATGCTGCGAGCATCGCGGTCGCGGCAACACACAGCGTGAGCCGTGCGATCCCCGAGGTGCCTTTCTTCTTCATCTTGTTGTTCCCGTTGAAGTGGCGGGTTTCGAACGAAACCCGAATGAGCACCTGTCGCACCGGTTTTGGCATCCGGTTATTCGTGACGTGTAGCGCTTGCTCGACAGAAACTCGCGCACTACCGGTGGCGTGCAACATGCTCACTTGGCGCTATATCGGCTCCGGAACGTATTGCTGAAGAGTTAGCGTTTCAACGAAGAGCGTATTTCTCGCATCTGGAGTAAAGCTTCAGGAATTTCGTCTTGCTGGATTGGGAAATGCTTTATTAAATGCCAATCACGTCAGGAAATTGTCTGGATTGTGTAATAAATCCCCGCGCAAGCTGGTCGGTGAAATCGGCATCAGGCCGCGTCTGTCAACAGTTGTCCCGATGCGCTTCCCAACTTGGTCCGAAGCGCCGAGAGAATCTCGGGAGGATCGATTTCGCTGACTGCGCCGCGACTTTGAAGTCCGATCGAATTGCAGCTTGGCGTCAACCGGAGATGCATCGGCTCGATATGCGCAAACAGCGTGATCGAGCCTACATCGGTCGAGTGGGCAACGTGCATCATGCCGCCGTCGCAGCCGACGAACACGGCGCTGCGCGCGACCATCGCGCGCGACTGCAGCAGGCTCAACTGTCCGACGTACGAACGTATGTCGAACCGAGCATAGGTGTGCCTGCAAATTGCTTCGGCAGCGTCGGCCCCGTTCGGGGCCCCGAGCAGCACGATGGTCGGCGGCACGTCGATGTCGGTGGCTGCGTCGAGCGCCGACAGCAGTTCGGTCCAGCGTTCGTAAGTCCGCCGCGGATCGATGCCCCCGACCGCGATGCACATGTAGCGGGTGTCGGGCACGATGGCGTCGACGCTGCGCTCGGTCGACACGTTGCTATGGAGGTATGGCTTCGCGATATCGCGCAGATAGGCGGGCGTCAGGCCGAGCTCGAAAATGTGGTTGATCGCGGCAAAGCTGAATTGGGTCTGGTTGCGGTCCGGGCCGTAGAAATATCCGAACAGGCTCGCGAACGGCAATCGCTTGAAATGCTCCTTCTTCAGCCGGATCGACGGAAAATTGAATTCGTTCAACAGGATGGCGTCGTAGTCGCGCTTCAGCGCATCTTCGACCCGGTCGAAAACGTTCGAGAATACGTCGTCTTCTTCGAAGAGCGGACGGAGCTTGGGCAGCGTCAGCAAATCGATGCTCATGCCTGTTCCGCGCAGCAGGCTTCGGCCCGCCATGTCCATCGTCGCGTCGCCGAAATTGCTCTTGCCCGTGTACAGCCACAAGATCCGCGCATCACGCGGCAAGGTCGGCCGAGCAAGCGCCAGTTGGCCGCCTGCCGCAAGCGACAAGCGTCGATGCAGGAATTTCTTCGCGATCTTCAGTGTCGGCGTGTTGCCGAGATAGCGCGCCGGATCGTGCGGAACCCATTCATACGGAATCCTGGTGGACTCCGCGACACAACGATCGATCAATCGAAACATGTTTTTCATTGCCCGGCTGGACCCTCGGACTGTCGCCGCTCGGCGAGCACCTGACCCGCGAGACCGGCGATCAGCAGGCCATTGAACGTTGCCGTGTACTTCAGCGTAAACATCTCGAACGCGATGCCCGCGAGCATCAGGCAGAGCGTAAACGCGAGTCCCATGTCGGCCGCAAGGCGCACGCGCGGGCTGTACCGGCGTGCACGCCAGAACGTTGCGATCGGCACCGCGAACAGCGCGACGACCGCGACGGCGCCCGCGATGCCGGAGCGCAGCATGTTGGCGAGCAGTTCGTTGTGCGGGCCGGCGAAGATGGTCAGCCGAGCGCTTTGACTCGCGAAAGCGGTGATCCCGGGTTCTCCGAGATACGCGCGAAACCCGGTGTCGCCGTAGCCGTGCCAGGGGCTTTGCAGGAACAGCTCCCACGCCATGTGCCACATCGTGAGCCGCAGGCCGCCCGATGTGTCGCGATTGGACCCGCTCAGCCACATGTCGAGTTCGTGGTAGATGCTGGCGATCCGCGTCGATGTGTCGTCATGCAAGGACAGGACGACCGCGAGCGTGGCGATGCCAAGCGCCGCGAGCGCGACGAAATGCTTGATGCTGATCGACGGACGCTTGAGCCAAAGCCACAGCGCCGCGGCGACCGGAATCAACAGGTACGCGGTACGGGTCTGCGAGCCGATCACGAGATACAGGCCGGCGACGACGCCGACGATCGACAATGCGCGCGCAGGCCGCGACTGTCCCGGTTCGATGCCGAACAAGCTGAGCATGGCGAGGATGAACGCATAGACGCCGAACATGTCGGTGTCGACGAAGTAGGTCGCGAATCGCCCCCCCCAGGCCATTGTCGCGCGCGGATCGAGCTTCACCTGGGCGACGAGAATCAGCAGTGCGACAGGCGCGACGACACCGATCAGCCGCGCGAAATCAATCCGCTTGTAGCGGAAATAGAACAGCACGGCGATCGAGAGCAGGATGCGCGAAGGCGCATCGTAAGCCTTCGCGATCCAGTCGCCGCGCAGCGCTTGCCCGATGAGCACCGAGATGATCGGCAGCGCGAGCGCGATGCACATCCACCAAAGCGCCGAATTCGAGCCGCGTTCACGTGCGTCGCGCCGGATCGAGCCTGCTGCCGCCAGCGTCGGCGCCAGCAGCAGGAGCAGGCTCGCGTTGGTCACGCCGCGCAGCGACAGGAATCCCATGATGCTCGCGGCCGCGGCCGCGAGCACATACGCGTCGAGCCAGGGAGCGCCGGGATGTCCGACATAACGTGCAATACACTTGGTCATCTTGATCGGTCGATCGGAGGAGAAGCGTTCGTCGCCGGCATGTCAAGGCACTGGCATGCACATGCGGGGCGAAAGTGTGCGCTCAATGCGCGGCCGGCTCGATGAGCCACGTCGCGTACTTGTCGCGCGCGCCGGTAATCTGGGCCGGGAATTGCGGCGCCTCGACGGGCTGCGGCGCATAGCGCAGCGGTCGGTCGAGCACGTCCTTCCCGGAACGGATCCGGCTCTCGATGAATTGCTGGTTCTGGAATTCCGGCTTCACGAACTTCTGGTCGGCGATGCTCTTCATCTTCACGATCATCATCTCGGGGCTCGTCACCCATGAGAAATGCCAGCCCGCGTCGCGCACGTGCTGCACGCGATACTTGCGGAACCACGAGCGCTTCAGCGAGCGCAGCAGGCCGGACGACTTGTACGAGCGGACCGCGTTGACGTTGTTGAAGAACTGCTTCAGATGACGAAGGGTCGTGATCCGCGTGCCGATCCAGTCCGCGAATCCGTCGTTCTCGAGCAGCCGGTTGTTCAGGAAGTACGCGTAGCAATACTGGTGAAGGTCGGCCCGCAGGTAGCGGCTCGGATCGTAGAGACGAATGCACTCGGGACGCGGAATCTCGTCGAGATCGGACACGAGGATCAGGTCATCGGGCCTGGCGTCGTGAAGTCCGTTGATCAGGTAGCTGCGCTGGTAATTCTCGTTCTTCCAGTAGTCCGGCGGACCGGGGGGCAGGTGATCGACCTCGAGATAGCGGATCTTGTCCTTGAAGCGTTCGAAGCGGCGGATGTCGAAGTTCAGCGGCTTCGGGTCGCCGACCTGCGTGTAGCGCGATTCGGCGATGACGAAATAGTCGACGTGATCCCACAGAATCTCCATCCGGAGTTCCAGCAACATGTCTTCGTTGAAGTAGCAGAAGCAGTCGTAAACCTTGGGGGCCGTCGTATTGGACATTCAGCAAACACTCCAGATCACGGATTCGAGCGCGCCGAATCCCGGTACATAGCCGGATGCCGGCATGCGGCGCGGACGTCGCCGCACCGGAAAGAATCGCGTGCGCAGGCGCACGTCAAAGCCATTCGAAGTCGTGCTCCTTGCGGGTGCCATGCACGGTCATCCCGTAGCGTGCGAGCTCCGTGTCGTGCCACGCGCGGTTTTGCCGGACACGCCGCATCTTGTTCAGCTTGCGCGTCAACCAGCTCTGACGGAGCAGTTGATAGTTCGTGCGGTTGCCGAGGCCGCTTCGCTCGGAGAGCCCGCGCTCGCGCTTCATCGCGGTCTGCGTGATCGAGCCGTAGTGATGGAGCCATGCGCCACCGACGATCGCGGACGGAATCCGTGCCTTGTCCAGCTCGTCGAAGAACAACGTATCTTCATAGCCGAGCAGGCTCGGCGTGGCGCGAAAGTAGCCGGCCTGCATCCAGACGTTGCGGTGCACAAGCAGGCAGACTGCGTGGCGCGCACCGGGGCGCTGCACGTCGCGCATCTTGTCGCTCCATGCGGTTGCGAGCGAATCGAAATCGTAGTCGAGCGGGCCTTCGATCATGGCCGGCGACGCGACGAGCAGGCCAAGCCGCTCCGCCGTGCCGATCAGGTTTTCGATCCAGTTCGCGGAGACGAGGACATCGTTGTTCATCACCACCGTCCACTCGGCTTGCTGATGCAGGATCCCCTGGTTCCATGCGGCGCCGCAGCCGAGGTTGTCGCGGTTGTGGACGTAGCCGCCGAGCGGCAGCGTCTGCAGATATTCGCGCGTCGAGTCGGTCGACGCGTTGTCGACAGCGACGACACGATCAAGCGGCGTCCCGTGCCTGACCATGCTGTCAATACACTGACGGGTATAATCCACCTGGTTGTAGCAGGCAAACGTAATTGAATACTTGTTTTTGTCCATGCGGACGCTTCCCCGTGCGCGGATGAATATGGTGCAAGGCAGTCGTTTTTTGTTGCGGAATTATACACAACCACCCGTCCGGACTCGGCTGGCGCAACGTCGCAAACACCGGCCATTCGCCCGCGGTGCAAGGTAAGGGCGGCGAGTTTGCTCGAGACGCGAACTTCCTGTTCGCGTAAGGAATGAACAGAATTCCTGGCTGTTCGAGAAGGCGTGAAACGAAGATTCCGCACGTCCAGCGACGGTGTCCGGTGACGTTGCGCCGCCAGCCAGGCGAGCGAGTGTTGGCGCACCGGCCACCCACCGTCGCTTTTGCCTGAAGCCATCAACCGGCAGTCCAAACTATTTCGGGCCTCGATGCGTACCACGGCACGACTTCCCGTCGTTTTCGCGTCGCGGAACAGGGCGCGCAGCGACGGCATCGTGCGTCCACTCTCCATGTGCGCGATGGTCGAACGGGGCGTCTGCATCCTTTCGGCGACCTGTTCCTGAGTCAATCCGGCACGTACGCGCGCGGCGACGAGTTCGCGCGCAACGAAAACCGTTAGAATCGCCGGCAACATGAAGTTCGGGGACGGCCGTCCCCACGAGAGAGCGGGTTGTCGCCGGACATCAAAACAACAACGGGTTACGCATGAACATGACCGACTTGGTCCAGGCCACAGGCGCGCCGATTCTGCTGGGTGGGAACCAGAGCGATGCGATCAATTTCGGCACGCAGTTGCCGTCCGAGCTGAAGGGGTTCTTTGTCCCTGCGACCTATCTGCAATTCGCGAAGGAGCAGTTGGCCAAGGGCGTGAAGCTCGAAACGAGCACGCCGAAGGATCTCAACGATGAATTTCACATTGCCTTTGCCAAAAAGAAGAAAAATGCAGACCGTTAAGACGTGGTGCGTATCCGTCGTGTTTTCGATGTCAGCGTTGGGCAGCGCGACCGCCTTCGCGCGTGCGCCTGCGGAGGACTGTCTGACGCAGGCGGAAGTCAAGCAGCTCGACCGCGATTTCTGGGCGACCTTCCCGTCGCCCGACGGGTTCGCCGCGTATGCGGCTCCTGACTTCTCGTTCAATACCAACGTCGCAGATCTGTCGCAGTCGCTCGCGCATGCGACAAAGGGCCCGGCGCGCGCGCGGGCCGTTGCTACCTTCCTTGGCCAGCATCCGGACCTGTACGGATCGTTCAAGACGGCGCTCGATTCGACGTACCTGTACTACCCGGGGCGCGATCACCACCCGGATGCGGTGCGCACGTCCGCCACGTTTCCCGCGAATCGATGCGTGTCCGAATTCAACTTCGCCGGAAACGAGAAAAGCGCTCAATGCGTGTACGGTCAGCGCACCCGTGCATTCAGTCTGTCGTTCATCAAGGATCACGGGCGCGTCACGCTGCAGACCGGCATGCTCGGGATGGAGGCTTGCAACTGAGCGGTGCGTCACGCATCTCCCGACATCCGCATGCCCCGTTCTTCCCGCCACAAAAGCGTATCCTGACACGGTGTCGTGCAACGGCGGCGGCGCATCGATTCCGGCCGCCGCCCTGAGCGCGGCCGGCCGTTCTCATGCATCGCCCGTCTCCCCGGGCACCGATATCCGGCCCGCCGCGCACGTCTTTAATGGGGGCGTCATCATGTCAGTCACGCACCATTCCGCAGGCTCCACGGCCACGGCAAGCGAGATCCGCGCGATCGTCGGTCCGATGGAAGACGAAGTCATCGCGCAGATCCTCGACGTCGGCCCGACCAGCACCGAAGTGCTGGATGCGTACACGTGGCTCAGGGCCGACGACCGTCAGCAAATCAAGCTCGAACGTGAACTGCACGGCAGGGCCGCACGCGTGCTCGCGATCCTCGAGCAGGAAGAATCCGACGGCGACGACCGAACGCGCTGAACATCGAATCGCGCCGCGGGACGCGCCGTGCATGGCGTGGCGAGGGGGCTTGCGCGCCCCTTTTTTTGTGTCACGTACGCGTCACGATGACCCAATATGGTTTGACGTTCTCGTGACGGCGACCTCGTCGATCCTGCAAACGCGCCGCCCCGGTCCGATGTGCCGGCCGGGAACGTTTCCAGGGAGCGGAGCGCATCGCGCTATGCGGCGGAACCGCGACGGTTCCGCGCACGCACCGCCGGCGACGCCACGCGCGTGCCCGCACGTGGCGATGCGGGATCGCGCGCATCAACCGCGCGCCTGCGCCATTTCATTCGAGAAGATGATCGAAGGCGGTTCGTGCCGAACCGCCGGAGACACAGGGAGACAAGGACCATGCTGAGTCCGCATGAATTCTCGTTGCTGCTGCGCATTGCACGTGCGCCGGACAGCGTCGATCTGACTAACCCGGCCTTTACCGTGCTCGTAGAAAAGCGTCTGGTCGAAGACACGCAGGTGCGTATGCATCCGGCCGCCGCGCGCGCTGCGCTGACGCCGGTCGGGCAGGCATTG
The DNA here is from genome assembly GCF_902833085.1 of Burkholderia ubonensis. GTDB lineage: Bacteria > Pseudomonadota > Gammaproteobacteria > Burkholderiales > Burkholderiaceae > Burkholderia > Burkholderia ubonensis. The sequence continues at coordinate 117,399 of NZ_CADFEB010000014.1, read as the reverse complement.
CTCGCACGTTTCGACGAGGCCGCCTGAATCGAAGCAGGGCCATCGACCGCCGGATCGATGCCGGCGCTGCGCGTCACGCCAACCGGGCGACCGGCCGGCGAACGCGCTGCACGATGTAACCGATTACGGTGCGACCGGCACGGTCACATCGCTGCCGAACCAGTGCATCGAAATCTTCTTCAGCGTCCCGTCCTGCTTCAGCGACGTCAGCGCGTCGTTGATCGCCTTCTCGAACTTCGGGTTGCCCTTGCGGAACGGGATCGCCATTTCCTGCTTGCCGCCGTTCAGCACCGCACCCGGGCGCAGCGGCAGGTCCGACGTCTTGATCATGTAAGGCAGCATCAGGCGATCGTCGAGGGTCGCCTCGATCCGGCCGGCCGCGAGGTCGCGCAGCTTCTCCGGCGCGCCCGGATAGGTCTGCACCTCGATGCCGGGCACGGCCCGCGCCATCTGGTCATAGTTGGTGCCGAGCGTCACGCCGAGCTTCTTGCCCTTGAAATCCTCGAGCGACTTGAAGTCGCGCTTGTCGTCCTTGCGCTGGATCAGCTGCGCGGCGGAGTACGTGTACGGCTGGCTGAAGTCGAGGACTTCCTTGCGCTGCGGCGTGATGGTGACCTGGTTCACGATCACGTCGAACTTGCCGGCCTGCAGGCCCGCGATGATGCCGCTCCATTCGGTCGGGACGAACTGCGTCTTCACGCCGAGCTTGGCTGCGACCGCCTTCGCGACGTCGACGTCGAATCCTTCGAGCTGCCCCGACGTGCCGCGCGAGTTGAACGGCGGGTACGTGCCTTCCAGACCGATCCTGAGCACGCCGGCCTGCTTCACCGAATCGAGGAGGTCCTCCGCGTGGGCGGCAACGGCGGCGAAGCCCAGGGCCGATGCGAGCAGCAGGCCCGAGAGCAGGAACTTCGAAGGTTTCATGGCGTATCTCCAGAGTGATGTTGTAAAAGCCCGGCAGCGCCCGCTTGCCGACGACGGGCGCGACGCGCAACCGGGATGGCCGGCAGGGCGCCCGGCAGCCGAAAACACGGGTAGCTAGACACTACTCGCAACCAGACGCGACCGGTAGCGGAATTGGCCCTGATTGCAACCGTCCGGGTGGCGGGCGGGTTCGGGTGACTCCGTTAAATCAGGTCATTTATCTGATTTAACACGCATTTTGTCGGTAGAATGCGCGCGGGCAGGAATTCGAAGATGCGCCATCCGAGGGTGCTTTAAAAGAAAAAACGAGGCCATAAGAATATGCAGAACGTGATTGCCGCGATGCGCGGGGGCTTGCTTCAGCAGGACCGGCTGCTGAAGCTCGACACGCCGCTCGGCGCGAACACGCTGACGGTGCAGCGCGCCGTCGGCCGCTCGCGCATCGGGCGCGCATACGAATTCACGCTGGACGTGCTGGCGGCGGACGGCGATGTGGAACTCAAGAAGCTGATCGCGCAGCCGGTGACGTTGTGGATCCAGCAGGCCGATCGCGACTACCGGCCGATGCACGGCTACGTGCATACCGCGCGCCGGCTGGGCGCCGACGGCGAGCTCACGACCTACCAGCTCGTGTTCGCCGATTTCACCCATTTCCTGAAGTTCCGCCGCGATCAGCGGATCTGGAGCGACGCGCCTGTCGACCAGATCGTCAGCGACGTGCTGAACCGCCATCCGCAGGCGCGGGGACGTTTCCGCTTTGCGCTGTCGACGCCGCTGCCGAGCCGCTCGTACACGCGGCAGCATGAGACCGACTGGCATTTCGTGCACCGGCTGATGGAGGACGAGGGCCTCTATTTCGCATGGCAGCAGGCCGACGACGGCAAGTCGCACACGCTCGTGATCACCGACAACCTGCAGGCGTTCGCACCGCTGTCGCCGGAGACGGTGCGCTTCTATCGCGCGGGCGCCGCGAGCGAGACGGACGCGTTCACGCAATGGACCGGCACGCGCACGCTGCAGAGCGTCACGCGCACGACGCGCACCTTCGACTACAAGAATCCGTCCGTGCCGTCGAACCCGAAAGGCACGACGCTGCCGACGATGGGTACGCAGGGCGAGCTGCCCGACCAGCTCGAGGTGTACGAGTACACCGGCGCTTACACGTATCTGGACCAGTCGCGCGGCGACCACCTGACGAAGGTCCGGATGGAGGCGTGGGAATCCGAGGCGAAGCGCTTTCGCGCCGCGGGCGGTGTGCGCGGCATCGATGCGGGACGGCGCTTCACGCTGTCGGATCATCCGGAGCACGATCGCGACCCGGCCGACCAGCGCGAATTCGCGGCGATCGAGGTCGCGTGGTGGATCGAGAACAACCTGCCGGTGTCGAGCGGCGGCGCGAGTTTTCCGCACAGCCTGAGCGAGGCGCTGATGCAGGCGCAGGCCGGCTGCGCCGCCGATCCGGCATGTCGCGTGCCGCACGGCGACGGCTCGGTCGGCTTCTACCTCGTCGAGGTCGAAGCGCAGCGCGCGAGCATCCCGTACCGCAGCCCGTTCGAGCATCACAAGCCGGCAATGCATCTGGAGACGGCGATCGTCGTCGGGCCGCAGGGCGAGGAAGTCTATACCGACGAGCTGAATCGCATCCGCGTGCAGTTCGTCTGGGATCGCGTGAATCCGGGCGACGAGAAAGCGTCGTGCTGGGTGCGCGTCGTGCAGTCGGATACCGGCGGCGGCTATGGCGGCGTGCACATCCCGCGCATCGGCGAGGAAGTGCTGATCGACTACGTTGGCGGTGACTGCGATCGGCCGTTGGCCGTGGGCCGCGTCTATAACGGCGCAGCCAAGCCGCAATGGCATAGCGACGGCATTCTGTCCGGGTACCGGTCGAAAGAGTATTCGGGCAGCGGCTACAACCAGCTCGTGATGGACGACGCGACCGGGCAGAACCGCGTGCAGCTGATGAGCAGCAGCGCGAACAGCCTGCTGCATCTCGGTTATCTGATCGATCAGAACGGCAATGCGCGCGGGGCGTATCTCGGCAGCGGGTTCGATCTGCGTTCGGATGCGCATGGCGCGGTGCGCGCGAGCCAGGGCCTGTACGTAACGACGCACCCGAAAGCGCCGAACAGCCAGCCGCTCGACGTGAAGGAAGCGCAGCAGCAATTGGTGAACGCGGAGAGCCTTGTTGAAGCGCTGTCGGGCGTCAGCGAACAGCATCAGGCCGAGAACCTGAAGGACGCGCACGATACGCTGCGCGCGTTCACCGATGCGACGCAGGACAGCGTGCCGGGCAGCGCGTCGGGCGGACGCACGGCGGGCGGCGGCACCGGCAACGCGAACGCGTTCAAGGAGCCGGTGATGCTGTTCGGCAGCCCGTCGGGCATCGCGATGTCGACACAGCAGTCGGTGCACGTGGCGGCGAACGATCACGTGAATATCGCCAGCGGACGGAGCGTGCACGTTGCGGCGGGCAAGTCGCTGCTCGCGAGCATCGGGCAGAAGCTGAGCCTGTTCGTGCAAAACGCGGGGATCAAGCTGTTCGCCGGTAAAGGCAAGGTCGAGATCCAGGCGCAGTCGGACAGCATCGAAGTGACTGCGCAGAAGACGGTGAAGGTGCTGTCGGCGACCGACAGGATCGAGATCGCAGCCGACCAGGGCATCCTGCTGACGAGCGGCGGCGGGTATATCCGCATCGCCGGCGGGAACATCGAGATCCATGCGCCGGGGAAAGTCGACGTGAAAGGCGCGTCGCATGCGTTCAGCGGGCCGGCGAGCATGGGGTATCCGCTGCCGAGCCCGCGGCCGGATCAGCCGGGGCAGCTGGAGTTGCTGCACACATACGGGAATGGCGAGCCGGTGAAAGGCGGCATGTTCTCGGTGTTCGACGGCAACGGCGGCCTGCTGAAGAAAGGGGCGCTTGACAATAACGGGCACATGATCGTGAGCGGTCTGCCGCCGGGCGCCGCGCAGGTGAAGTTCGGCGAGGATCCGCGTTCGCAAGATCAGGCGTCGAGCTTGTTCAAGGTCGCGCCGTGGCCGCCGAATCCCGCGCCGGCCGGCGGCGCCGAGGCCGCCGCGCACGCGCAGCTCGGTTCGTTCCTTCCGTCGGCGGGCGCCGCCGCGGGTGGGCTGGCAGGACTGGCGAGCTCTGCGATGCAAGGCGGCGCCGCACTTGCGAAAACCGCCCCAGGCCAAGGTATGGGCATGGCTCAGCAGGCGCTCGGCGGCATGTTGCCGGCCGGAGCGTCGAATGTCGTCGGCGCGGCGAGCACGCTCGCGGGACTGACCGGCTCGGCGTCGCAGGGCGCGGCCGCGCTCGCGAAGGCCGTCGCCGGCCAGGGCCTCGGCATCGCCACACAGGCCGCCGGCAGCGTGTTGCCGGCCGGTGCGCAGGCAGCACTGTCGCAAGCGGGCCAGTTGAGCGCCGCCGCGCAACAGGTTGGCGGCCTCGCGCAATCGGCGCGCAGTGCGGCCGCCGCACTGAAAACGATCTGAGTGTCGCCCCATCCACCATTCCGGGAATAAGAACATCATGACCGCTTCGGGCGTCATTCAACCCAAACCGACCGACGTGTTCGTGTCGCCGATCATGAAGATCACGGAGGCCGACGCAAAGGCCGGCATCGAAGTGTTCGACAAATGGCTGATCAAGGTCAGCGGCGGCGGCGTCAACGTCGGTCGACTGAAAATGGTCGCGGAGAACGTGCCGGTTCTCGCCAACATCTTCGCGGCGGTCGATGCGGTGCTCGACGTCAAGGCGATGATCGAGCACGGCGACAAGCCGATCGATGCGTTCGACTGGGTCAACCTCGGCCTCGATCTCATCGGCGTCGTGCCGTTGCCGCCGGGCACGGCAGAAATCCGGATGGGCGCGCGCCCGGTCCTGAAGTTGATCCGGCAGGAGATCGTCAAGAGCGGGAAGGCAGTCGGCGACGCCGCGTTGCAGGTGCTGCGCGACGCGATCATCGCGGCGATCATCGCGAACGTGCAGGAACGTTATGCGGGCGAGATCGAGAAGTTCCTGAAGGTGATGCGCGATGGGCTCAAGGAGGTGCTTGACCATTGTGCGAAATTCATCGGCGATCTGATGAAGGCGATCGCCGACCTGTTCGCGCATGCGGCGGGGAAGAAGTACGAAGTCGGACACAACGTGAAGTCGGCTGGGTCGCATTTGAAGGGCGCTGGGGAGGCTATCGTTGCGTACGACGGCAGGAAGGTCCTCAGCAACTTCGGTGGGTTTCTCACGGACATCTGGAAGGTCGAGGGGAAGGCCGTTATCAACGTGGCGACCTCGGCCGGTGAACTGATTGATCCGAATTCGACGAAAAAACTGCAGCTTTTCGCGGACGATATCTACAAGCGCATTCCGACGATCCAGAAGCGTATTCGCGAGCTGGACGGTAACGATGCGGGCAAGATCGGCTGGCTGATCACGATCGGCGAGGACGGCATGCGGAGCTGGCGAAAGCGGAATCCGAAGCCGCATTCGACGGGGGTGCAAGCGCACGGGACGACGAAGGTCGTCGAGCAAAAGGCGGAGCATCGGCTGGAGGAGGTGCGCGCGACGACTGAAGCTCAGCGGCCGGGCGGTGCGCAGTGCAAGCGGAAATGTCCGCCGGTGAAGACCCCGCCGGAACGAACCAAAAGGTCGATCGGCTTCGCGTTCGGTGATGAATGGATCGTCCACGACGATTTCACGATCGATGGTCCGTTGCCGATCGCGTGGCAGCGTACTTATCGCTCGTTCTTCGGCGCGAACGATGAACGCGGCGAGCTTGGCGCGCGCTGGATCACGCCTTACACGACACGCATCGATATCGTCGATTCGAAGCTGGTCTATCACGACGCGGAAGGCCGCAGTCTCGACTATCCGCTGCTTGCCGCAGGCAGCGCCCACGACGATCTTGCCGAAGACCTCACGCTGCTGCGTCTCGACGATCGGTGGTTGACGCTGACGCGCGGACACATGCTGCTCGAGGCGTACGAGCGGCATGGCAACGTATTCCGCCTTGCGTTCATCAAGGATCGCGCGGGCAACCAGGTCACGCTCGATTATGGCGAACAGGGCCGGCTGTATCGACTGATCACGCCGCACGCGCAGGTCGCGTTTCGCCATGATGCGCACGGACGCATCATCGAAATCGCACACCATGACGCTGAGGGCGAACGCCTCGGCACGCTCGCGACCTACGAATATGATCGCGACAACGATTTGATTTCCGCGGCCGATCGCTACGGCAACCGGCGCGAATACCGTTATCGCGACCACCTCGTCACGCGTTACACCGATCGGACCGGCCGCGGCGTCAATCTCGAATGGAGCGGCACCGGCCCGACGGCCAAATGCGTTCGCGAATACGCCGACGACGGCAGCGACGAAGTGCGGCTCGCGTGGCATCCGGACTTCCGGATGGTCAGCGTGACCGATGCGCTCGGCAACGTCACGCGTCACTACTACGACGTCAAGGGTTTCTCGTTCCGCGTGATCCATCCGGATGGCAGCGAGGAATGGATGTATCGCGATGCGAATGACAATCTCGTCCAGTTCATCCATCGCGACGGCACTGTCGAACACTTGTCGTATGACGCGCGTGGCAATTTCGTGCGTCACCAGCGTGCCGACGGCAGCGTAGTCGAGATGGCATACGACGAGAAGGATCAACTCGTTCGCGTTACCGATCCGCTCGGGCATCCGTGGCTGCGCGAATACGACGACGCGGGCAACTTGGTCGCGCAGATCGATCCGCTTGGCCGCAAGACAGAGTTTGCGTATGACGGGAAAGGGCTCGTCACGCAGATCAAGGACGCGAAGGGTGGCGCAAAGTCGTTGAAATACGACGAAGCCGGACAGCTGACGAGCCATACCGACTGCTCGGGCAAGACGACACAATGGACGTATGACGGACAGGGCCGGCTGGTCGCGGCGAAAGATCCGGCGGGCGGTACGACGACGTTCCGCTATGGCGTGAACGGGCAATTGGTCGAACTGGTCTCGCCGGCGGGCCGAGAACAATTGAGCTACGACGCGGAAGGACGTCTGCTGACTCGTACCGATCCGTTGAGCCGAGTGACGCGTTACGGGTACGACGCAGCGGGGCGTATCAACATCCGGACCGATGCGCTCGGTCAGGTGCTCTCATACCGTTATGACCGGCTGGGGCGTCTTGTCGCGCTGACCGATCCGAATCATGCGACTTATGCATTTCAATATGACGCGGCCGGCAGGTTGATCGAGGAGATCGACTTCGACGGAAAGGCGACGCGCTACGCATATGACGAGGCGAGCAGCCGTCTTGAATCGGTCGATGAGGCAGGTCTGGTCGTGCGGATGTCCCATGACCGCGGCGGTCGGCTCAATGGGCGTTCGGTTGAGGATCAAGAGGAGCGCTTCGCTTACGATCCTTTAGGGCGCTTGATCGAAGCAAGCAATCGACACAGCCGCATCCATCGGTTTTTCGATCCGGTCGGCAATCTGGTGCGTGAGCATCACGCGTACGACGTATTTGGCGAGCGCAGGAGTTTCGTGTGGCATCACGATTACGACGAACTCGGCAATCGGATCAGGACGGTTCGACCGGATGGTCACACGATCGACTGGCTGACCTACGGCTCCGGGCACGTGCACGGAATGATGCTGGACGGCAAGGAACGGGTGCAGATCGAGCGGGATGATCTGCATCGGGAGACGTTGCGCACGCTGGCGAGCAAGATCGATCAACGTACCGTGTACGATCCTGCAGGGCGATTGCTGCAACGGACGGTGAAGCGCGCGAATGCGCCCGCGCCGTTGGCGGAGCGCCGTTATCGTTACGACGGGGCGGGACAACTCACGCAGATCGAGGACAGCCGCCGGGGACTGACGGACTATCGCTACGATCCGGTCGGTCGGCTGATCGAATCGATCGGACCGGCAGGCAAGGAGCGGTTTGCGTTTGATCCGGCGAGCAATATCGTGGATCCGGGGCATCCGGAAGCAGCACGTACGGCGACACGCTCGAGTCCGGTGCGTCCGGAAAGCACGTTGCCGGCCGAGGTGCCGAAGGTACTCGGCAACCTGTTGAAGCGGTATGCAGGACAGCGTTTCGAGTATGACGCGCGCGGGAACCTCGTTCATCGAACGTCTCCGGCGGGCGAGCAGCATTACGAGTGGGATGCGTTTAACCGGCTGCGGGCGGCGCGGGTGGAAGAGGCGTCGCGAAGGAGTGCGTCGCGGTATTACTACGATGCGCTGGGTCGGCGGATCGCCAAGGAGGTGGACGGCGAGCGGACCACGTTCGGGTGGGATGGCGATCGGCTGGCGTACGAGAGCGAAACGCAAGGCAGTACCCATTACGTCTATGAGGCGGATTCGTTCGTGCCGCTGGCGCAGTACGTGAGTGCGCCGGTCGCAGGGATCGAGACGCCGGAACGGACGGAGGTGGACCGATACACGCCGGAGGATGATCCGCTGCAGCGCGTGCCGGAGCGAGTCGGCGAAGCGCACGCGTTCTATTACCACTGTGACCAGATTGGCACGCCGCTGCTGATGACTGACGAACTGGGTGACGTGGTTTGGGAGGCTTCGTACAAGGCGTGGGGCGAAGCGCGGGAGGTGATTGCGCGGGCGTCGAAGGCGGCGGGGATCACGCCGCGGAATCTGCTGAGGTTTCAGGGGCAGCAGGTTGATGAGGAGACGGGGCTGCATTACAACCGGCATCGGTACTACGATCCGCGATTGGGGCGCTTTGTCAGTAATGATCCGATTGGGCTCAGTGGTGGAGTTAATACATTTGCATATGCTCCCAACCCAATCGGGTGGATTGATCCGCTCGGGCTTAGCAATGTCGATAAGTTGCAGGAAGCCGTTGCCGCACGAGATAAATTGGCGGGAGAACTCGGGGCGGTCGCCAAAAATCGTCCTGCAACGGTAACAGCGGGGTATCACATTGAAACAGGGGAGGTTGCCGCCAGGGGGTCTGGCGGTGGATTATGTGCGGAGGACCATGTTGTCGCAGCTCTAGGCGGCGACCGAGAGAAGGTAGTGTTCACGAAGGCGGTAAGGCCGCGAAAGGCTCCGGTACTTAGGCAGGTGCCGGTGTGTAAGAGGTGTCAGGGGAAATATAGTCGATGCCAATTCCATGAGCCTGGCACGGAATTTGAGGAATAGAGGGCGTTATGTCGTGGGATCTCGATAGGTTTAATTGGGCCGAATACTCGACCGCTAATGGGAGTGCGGTGGATGTGCCTGCGGCAATCATCGGGCTCGGAAGTGCTAAAAGTGAAGATGAGGCGGATGATTATTATTGGAAGATCGACAATGTTGTAATCTTGCAGGGAAGCCTGTATCCGTCCGCCCTGCCGACGATTCCGTGTGTGATTGATGCAATTCAAGGTGCAACGGAAGTGTCTCGGGCAAGGCTGCTTGAGATTCTCGCTCAGATAGGTTTGGCTAGCGTAAAGGAGGATGGACATCCCGACGAGGATTTCCGTTTGGCATGTCTTTGCGAGATTTCAAGGGGTGTATCTCTGTATTTTCATTTTATCGAAAGCGAGAATATGGATGAGGTCCTTAACTGCATTGATCTCATTTCTATATGTGCGATTCATGATGAATCGCTGAAGTCGAGGGCTATTTGGTTTCTGAATAAGGTGTCGACGGCACGGTTGGATGAGGGGGTTGGTGAGTTGATTGAAAATTGGATTAACGACATTGGGTAGGATTTTTGGGTGCGTATGAGTTGGTTGGGGTGAGGGGTGTCGCCATTGGGGTTTGCAAAGAAAAATGTGGCGGGTAAGAAAAGGTGCTTAAAATTCTTGGGGGAAATTTGGCTCATTAATTCTAGTGAGTGAATTTTCATTTTTAAGTATGTGTGTCGCCATAGGCATTGCCGTCGCGTGATCAGTGATTTTTCTGAGAAGAGTTTTGAGGCGGAAAAAGATCACCTGGGGCGACGTCAAGGCGTGGATCAAGAACGTCATCGAGTCGCTTTTTGGGATGGGGTAGCGCGACATGCGGACCACAGGCTTACACGCCTCGCCGCGTTTATCGGATACGGCGGTCCTGGTAATTTGCAGGAAATTCTGAGGCTTGAGATGGGCCTGGCGGCATTAAACATCAAGGGCCGCTGTCGCGACTCTTGGTGTCGGCAGGTCATCGGATGCTCAACAAGAGCCATCGACCATGGGCGTGTCGCAAACTGAGCGAGGAAGTATGGCGAAAATCTGGACCACGGAGGTGGACTATCCGGAAAGTCGGATGGCACTCTACGACGAGGCAAAAAGTGGGGTGGATCGCTTCGAGCTGCAGGCGGCAAAGTCCCTCGTAAGACCCGCCCCCTTGTTATTCGAGTTTCCCAAAAGAGGGCTATCAAAGATTCGAGACTATGGCGTCATCTGGTCAGATATCTTGATTCCGCTCGTAAGTGAAGCGGTGCGTGTTGTGATTGAAGATCTGGCGAATGACGGTGATGTTCAGTTCATTCCGGCAGTTATTGAATCGGACGGAGGGGCTATTGATGGCTCGTACTTCCTTCTCAACCCGACGAGGAAGGTTGACGTGGTTGATCACGACGCCTCCGAGTCGATAGTGGTGAAAATCTCGGGATTTCCCGACGCCAAGGTCGGTTTCAAAAAGATGGTCTTGCGTCCCGATTTCCCGGCCAATGGCATCGGTCGGCAATACGATTCCCCGACATACATCGTCGTCGGGGATCAACTGGCCGATGGTGTATTGTGCGCCACGAAGAAAGGAGTCAGGTTCACTGCTGGTATCCCACCGGCCGGTTGACGCCAAACCGACATACGATGAACTGGGCAACCGGCGTCGGACCACCGTGCGCCCGGACGGGCATGCGATCGACTGGCTGATGTATGGCTCCGGTCATGTGCACGGAATGCTGCTGGATAGCGAGAAGCGCGTGCAGATCGTGCGCGACGACCTGCATCGGGAGACGGTGCGGATGCTGTCGAGCAAGGTCGGGCCGCGCACGATGTACGACCCGACCGGACGAGCGTTGCAGCAGACGATCCAGCGGACGACGGCGCCCGCGCCGATGTCCGAGCGGCGGTATCGCTACGACGCGGTGGGGCAATTGGCTCGGAGCGAGGATAGCCGTAAGGGCGGGACTGGTTATCGATACGATCCGGTCCGGCGGCTGACGGAAATCCGCACTTCCCTACTACAGATGAATAGCAATGCAAGGTATATCGAGCCAAGATTATTTTGAAGCGAGCGATGGGCCGTTCGAATATGGATCGAACAAGGTTCGTCCATTCATATCAAGGTGGTTGCAAAAGAGAATGATCCGATTGAGCTGTCTGAGTCGGAGGCGTTGGAAGTAGCAGAAATTCTTAGGCACTTCGCGAGCCGAATCTGACTATCTTTAAAGCTAGAAAAAGGCCGCTGAGTAGCCCTTGTTGACAGTGAGAGGCTAAGATGTCTGAAAACGTGAGCGAACTGCTGCACGACTACCATAATTTCGACGATGGTCTTGTTGTGTCGTTCGGTTTCTTCTATCCAATAGGAGAGTCGCCTGCAGCCCAAGGCATTTTTTACGCGAAGAACCATTCGGTTCCGGGTAATCAATGGGATACCGTTGCGATCATCGTGAAAGACATTGTGGAATTTAACGCGCGCTGGAAGGGGGATTGGCCAAACTCGATTTGTACTGGCGTGCACCTGATGAGGTTTGGTGACTTGTGGTGCATGGATGTCGACGGTGTATACGGGGAAGCAGGGGATCCGAAGTCAATCGAAGAGGTTCGGCAGTTCGGTGACTGCTATGCGATTGGCCGTGGCGTCAAATTTCATGTTGTCAATAATCGTGAGGTTGACTTGTACGCGAACTTGATAAAACGTTGAATGAAGAACTGCTAGTGTCCCGTTCCGCTGATTCGCGATCAAAGTCTGTACAGCTTTTCAAGGATGAAATCGGCTGAAGCAGTCCAGATGAGCGGTTTGCAGTTTTCGTTGTAGTGGAAGGCGAATTGATCGATACGGTTAATCGGTTGTTTGGCCGATCTGACCGAGCCTCTGCGGATCGCTTTGTCAGCGATCAGCGAAATCAGGGCGCGAGGAGGGCGTTGTGGTTGAAGCAAGAATTGAAAAGATCTGTGAGACATCGCAATCACCAATATGGCCGGATCGAACAGGCAGGCCTTCGATATATGACGACTCACTACCCAACCCTCGAAGCCGCTTTCCGGGATCATCCGGTCCGGATTGCAGACTGGGGATACATCAAATGCCGGGAGGCGGACTTGGCCGCGTCGGGTGTCGAATTCTTCGACGACATCGAGGATCCCGGGTATTGCCGGCGTGCGGCGTTCGCGGGGAGCGGCGGCAGCCTCGTCGTGCTGACCATTTCCGGTGAGTCGAAGGTCGATGCGGTCGTATTCGCGTGCGACGCAAGAATCGGTGGAAAGGGCGACTTGCTTAAGGTGCTGCCGGAAGCGTTCCAACCATGGACCGAAGCGTTCGAGATCGTATATTTCGGGCGGTCGGTTTGAGCGGCGAGACGCAACAGGCAACTGGCCGGTTCGTCGCGGTGTGGTGTGTATCGGCGAGCTGACGAGATGAACGACACGGCTGAAAACTGGATCGACGACATGCTGTCGTTGGCAACGAACGCACGCACGAATGCCGGCGTGTCGGACGACGAGGCGCGCGCAGCGATCGAAAGCATGTCGATCCTGCGAAACGACTACAAGGTGAAAGCCGGCGTGCCGATGGCCGTGGTCAATGTGCGGATCGATCTGCAGTCTAGCTTGATCTCCAGCGGAACGCGCCACCGGGAAGAACTTGGCAACGAGCAGATGGCAGCGAGGTTGTACGAGCTCGCATCGCGTCTCACGGACATTGCCCGCGACATGACGCTGTGAGTTGGCGATTGCGACACGAATCGGTGCAACTCATTCCATTGCGGCAGCGGCGCAGCAACGAGTCGGCGCGACATCTCAACCGCCGCCGACCCGTAGTCCAGGTGCCGCGCACGACCTTTGCGGTTGGCGCAGGCATTCGATCTGGCGATGATCGATACGGTGCGCGCGATGGTTGAAGTCATCCGGGATCGTGGCGGCCTCTCCTTCGTTTTCGACGTTCAGGAGGGGACTCGCTTTCTCGCCGCGATAGGAACGTGGCTCGAACATGCGTCGATTGACCTCGAAGCACTCGATTGCCGTTCGAACAAGGTCGTGACGTTACGGTTCGGCTTCGGCAACGACGATCAGGTTGAATACCGGAAAGACGGCATCGCGTTCGTTCTGTCGCGCGACGCGTGCGACTACGCATTGCACAAGCTTGCCGAATTGAACGGAATGGGCGGCTTCTCGACCCCCGAGTTCCGCCAGTTCGATCAGCCGAAAGGAAAAGTGGCGCTTGTGGATACTTTTCTGGCAGTACGCCAGCGAACGGATCAGATATGAATTTCAGCGAAGACGACGTCCTCGATGTGTTGACGAGATATCCCGACGACATTTCGCTTGACGGTGCCTGTCTCGAGGTACTGGGTGCGGCGCTGCGTGAGTTCGAGGCGCTGTCGAAAGGACAGTGGTCGTTGAGCAACTACACGATGTCCATCAATGTCGGCAGCGAAGGGCGTGTTATTGCCGTCTCGCTCATGCCGAATCCGGCGTACGAGATCAACGGCGTCCCGTTCGAGATCGCCAGCCGAGGAATGTACCTGCACGGTCGCGGCGTGACTTACGTGTACGCGATCGAGACCAGGCAATTGGTCAAGACTGTCTATATGAGATGAGGCGGTGCGGCACGTAGATCCTGGCGAGCAAGACGTACCCTCATCCGACACAGATGGACAACATGAACGAGATCGACTTCGATGAGACGTCTCACGATGCGCTCGAGCCGAGAATTGGCGGCGGCGCGTTGATTGGCGGCGTCGAAAGCTGGCCAACGTCGTCTTCGGGAGAGGCGCTTCACCTGATCGCGTCGTTGCCGGCCGCGTTCCTGGGTATCGCCGGATGCGGATACGAATACGTGTCGGTGTTCTCGCTTTATTCGGCGAGCGAGTATTTTCTGGACCGGGTAACGTACCACGGCGATTCCGGTGAGATGGAGATAATCACAAGGGACCAAACGACGCGTGTGATCTTTCACGCGAAAGGGACCGAGATGTTTGGCGCACACGTGATTCCGGCGCGAACATTGCGCGTGCGCGACGAAGTCCCTGATCCGTTCCACGGTAGCGGGATCGGCGGCCACCCGGGGCTGCTGCAAGATGAGGACCTGTCTCTCCCGCAGGATTTCGAATTTGCCATCCAGTTGTACTCGGGCGACTTTCCTGACGGATGGACGGACATCTTCGGATTGAGCGACGCACTGGGCTACCTGTTCGTCGCAACGAAATCCGGCAAGGGTCTTTTCTTTGTACAGGTCACGTGACGTACGCGGCGACGCGAGCAGGCATCGTTGCCGGTTTGCGCGCTTTAAAGGTGGTGGCGCCAGTCGAGAAACAGAGGTCGGCAATGTCGATGAACGAGCGAGCAAGTCTCGCGTACGAGTGCGTGGCACGCTTTCTGGATCAGGTGAACGCGCGCGATGCGGTCGGATTGGCGCACGATTTCGGTATCGGGCATGCGATCTACGACGAAGTGATCGACGCGCTGTCCGGTTACTTCGACGGAATTCCGGCCTGGTCTCCGCCACCAGACAGAGGCAATGCCGGTGGGGCTGACGCGCCGGGTTTCGACCTTTACGAAATGCACGAGGCGGGTGTCTGGGGACTGGAATGCCGGCTCTGGCATGGCGGGAAGCGCGCGGAGCCGATACTGCATGCCGAATTCACCGAAGACGCGAACGGGTTGGCGATGCATTTCAAGTACATCGAAAACTAGATCCCGGGCCGCATGCGGCAACGCGCCGTTCATGGAGATACCGATGACGATTCCCGCAAACGTCCACACATACCTGTCGAAAGCGACCGGCGACGTACGGCGAGAAGACCGGCACGCCGCACTCGACGCACTCGATCGTCTGGGCATCGCACACGACACCGGCTTCGCGCAGTTCTACCTCACGTATCAAGGGCCGTTCGTCGGCCTGCGTCCTGTCGCGGAATTATTCGACCTGACCGACTATTCCGGCATTGCCGGCGCGCTCGACTACGTACGGGACCGCTACGGGTTTCCAGCGCAAGTGGTTCCGCTGACCTCGGACGAAAGCGAGGGAATGTTCCTGTACGACACGCGAGACGGCACAGTCTACGATTACGAATTGCGCGACCACGCACGCTTTATCGCCGGCGAGACCGACGCGCGATGGGCAACGTTCACGGCATTCCTGGCGTGGTATTTCGACGAAACGGCTGCGGATGCCTGACGGGGATGAAATGGCCGAGCAGCGCATCGACCTTGGAAAAATATCCGGCAAACTGGGCGGCAAGCGTGGCGTCTGGGTCAATCAACGCTACGAGATTGGCGGTGAGCCTGCGACCAGGGCGTGCTTTATCAAGAAGACGAATGGCCGTTTCAACGTTGGCTTTGATGACTAACTTGCGGGCCGATTTTTCGGAATTGCGCCGCGCGGTCGAGTTCGTCGTGCGTGAAGGGTTCGCCAGCATCGACGATTTGACGAGATAAGCGGAGACGCCGTTCGGTACTGCCGCAACTGCGGTAGCCCGTCGACACGCCACCAACTGGTCTGACCAGTCAGGCCTTAAGATCCCCCGACAGCGGTCGTTAAACATGGCGTTGCCCGCCGATTCGGCGACCCATTCCATATCAAGCGGCAAAGGGGAGATCGAAGTCATCATGCTGTCATCGATTCGCACACGGATTCTCGCGACCTGCGTCGCCATCGTGGTCACGGCGCTGGCCGCCACGGGCGGCCTGATCTATTACGTCGTGAAGCATCACAACGACGACGCAATCGACCAGAACCACAAGTCGATCCTCACCGGGCACGCGCTCGCGATCGACGAGTGGGTCGCGAGCCGGAGCAGGGAAACCCAGGCGCTGGCGGACACGATCGCGATCGGCGAAGGCGATCCGCTGCCGGCGCTGAAGCTGCTGGGCAAGTCGGGCGGCTTCGAGGTACTGACGCTCGGTCTGCCGGACAAGACGGCCTTCTCGAATGTCCCGCTCGCACCCGGCTACGACCCGACCGCGCGCCCGTGGTACCAGCAGGCACTCGGCGCCGGCCATCTGGTCGCGACGGCGCTTTACCGCGACGCGTCGAGCGGCAAGCCGGCCTTCGCCTTCGCGGTGCCCATCGTGCGCGATGGCGCCGTCAAGGGCGTCATGGCAGCAAGCCTCTTCATGCAGAGCGTGAGTGCCATCGTGACCGCCGTGCACCCGACGCCGTCGAGCTTCGCGTTCCTGGTGGACAAGAGCGGACGCGTGATCGCCGCGCCGAAAACCGATCTGATCATGAAGCAGGCGACCGAACTGTCGCCGGCGCTGGATTCCGGGCACCTCGAAGCGCTGAAGGCGGCGTCCGAGCCTGTGGCCGTGGACATCGACGGCGCGACCAAGCTGCTGCGCGCCCAGCCGATCGCCGGCACCGACTGGTCCCTCGTGCTCGCGCTCGACAAGTCGGACGTGACGACCGGCATGCGCGCGGTGGCGACGACGACGCTCATCGCGATCCTGATCGTCGCCTTCATCGCGGCGGCGCTCGTCGGCGCG
Organism: Burkholderia ubonensis; assembly: GCF_902833085.1. Taxonomy (GTDB): domain Bacteria; phylum Pseudomonadota; class Gammaproteobacteria; order Burkholderiales; family Burkholderiaceae; genus Burkholderia; species Burkholderia ubonensis. Next base: position 100,854 of record NZ_CADFEB010000014.1, on the reverse strand, counting down.
CTGACGAACGCAGCCTTCAAGCGCATCCTGCTGGTGCGCGACGCGCTCACCGACGTCGCCAGCGGCAGCGGCGACCTGACGAAGCGCCTGCCCGCCGGCGGCGAAGACGAAGCCGCGCAGATCGCGCATGCATTCAACCTGTTCGCCGAAAAAATCAGCACGATCCTGCTGCAGATTCGGGAGTTCAGTGAATCGGTCAACGTGGCGAGCGCCGAGATCGCGCAAGGCAACCAGGATCTTTCGAGCCGAACCGAGCATGCCGCGTCGAGCCTTCAGGAAACGGCCGCGGCCCTCGAGGAAATCGCCGGCACGGCCCGTAACTCGGCCGATGCGGTGACCCAGGTGAGCCGGCTGGCGGATTCGGCGTCGGATGTGGCAGTGCGCGGCGGCGCGGTCGTCGGCGAGGTCGTCTCGACGATGCACGACATCACGCAAGCGTCGACGGAGATCGCCAACATCATCGGCGTGATCGACGGCATTGCGTTCCAGACCAACATCCTCGCACTCAATGCGGCGGTCGAAGCCGCGCGCGCGAACGAGCACGGCCGCGGCTTCGCAGTCGTGGCGGGCGAGGTGCGCGCGCTCGCGCAGCGCAGCGCGCAAGCGGCCAAGGAGATCAAGCAGCTGATCCACTCGTCGGTCGAGAAGATCGAGGGCGGCTCCGGCCTCGTGCAGACGGCCGGCGCGACGATGGACGAAATCGTCGAGAGTGTGCGCAGCATCACGAGCGTGATTGCCGAAATCACGGTCGCGGCGACGGAGCAGAGCACGGGACTCGCGCAGGTGAATCAGGCCGTATCGCAGCTCGATAACGCGACGCAGCAAAACGCGGCGCTCGTCGAGCAGTCGGCCGCCGCCGCGACGCTGTTGCGCGAGCAGGCAGGCAAGCTCGCGGAGACGGTCGGCGAGTTCAAGCTGGAGGAAGGTCGCATGCCTGCGCTGCAGACTGGCTGACGGTGGGTGACGCCGGACACCGCAAGGTGTTGGATTCGATCGGCTCGCGCATTCATGCCGTCCGTCGCCGCATGCCGCGATTCATTGGCATAATCACGGCCCGCCGCGACGCTCTGCGGCCTGATCGATCCTTTGGCTTATTTCTGCGGCAACGATGCTTACCTCGACTTCACCGGCGACCGAAGTCTCGCTGAAACGTATTCTGGAACAGCCCGGCGACTTCTCCGGCCGGCTTTACCTGCCCCCGGCGCCGTGGACGCTGGACACGGTCGGCGCGTTCGCGCCCGACTCGACGGACCCGGACGAGGACACGGTGCCCGACATCGCGAAGCAACCGGGCTGGCGCATCACGCTCGACAGCGCGACGATCGAGGACATCGTGATCAACGCGCACGAGCAGGTGGACGATCCGAGCCTCTCGCAACTGCTCGACGCATTTGTCTTCTACGTGGAGAACGACGCGTTCATTCTCCTGTGACATCGTGGGACCCGACGACGGAGCCGCATAGTCGGGTTCGCAGCGCGTGCGAACCGCAACAAAAAAGGACCGCAAAGAAAGCGGTCCTTTTTACCCTCCAGCGCAACCTCGCGCGTCACCCTCAGGGCAACGAAATCGTCAAATTCGCCGATTCCGGCCCGACCTTGATGACCTGCGAATACGGCGCGAGCGCCTGCAGCGTCTTGTCCTTCAGATACGTGTTCAGCCCGAGATACGCGAGCAGCGCGACGAGCCCGAACACCGCGCCGATCACCCACACCGGCACTTCGCGCTTCAGCCGGTGCGCGATCTGGTCCGGCAGCGTCCAGTGCGGCGCGAACGGCGCGCGCTTGCCCTTCATGTGCGCGATCTCGTCGCCGATGCGGGCGGTCAGGTACGCGAGCTTCTCCGGCCCTTCGAGCAGGTACTTGCCCTGGAAGCCGAGCAGCAGGCACATGTGGAACACCTCGAGCGACTGCAGCCGCGCCGCGCCCTTCGCGCGGCAATCCTCGAGATGCTGGAAGAACTTCTCGCCCGCGAGCTGCTCGCCGAACAGCGCGAGCTGCAGCGGCCGCCGCTCCCAGTCCGGGCGGATCTTGTACTGCGACGACAGCACCGTCTCGTCGACCGCCGCGCAGAACGCGAATTTCGCGCTGTACACGTCCTCGGCCGAGATGTTCAGCTTCTTCGCGCCGCGCTCGTAGTCGGCGAGGAATTCCTGGATGCGCGTGCTGAACTCGCTCGCGCTCTCCGGCTCGCGGCCGTTCTTGAGCAGGAACAGCATGTAGAAGCCGTCGTACAGCAGGTCGAGCAGCGAGCGCGCCTGGAACGCGGAATCGGTCGATGCCGGGGCGATGGGAGGCGGCGCGTTGTCGCCGAACAGGGAAGGCGCGTAGCTCATGATGTGACCGCGATCAGTTCGAACTTCAGGTCATTGATGCCAGTCGGCGCGTAGATCATCGCGGACTGGGCCTGCAGCATGCGCTCGTACAGCGCGCCGCGCGTATCGAGCGCGAAGTAGCACGCGCCCGGCCGAACGGGAATCGCGGGCGGCACTTGCGGCGTATACGACAGCCGCACGCCGGGCATCGCCGACAGCACGAGCTTGTCGACGTCGTCGGGCGCGCCGACCTTGAAGCGGGCCGGCACGGCCTCGACGAGCTCGACGCTCGGCAGGTCCGCGGACACCGCGAGGTAGAACGCGGTCTTCTCGTCGATCTTGCCGGAATCGAGCCGGCCGAGATGGAACGACGGACGCACCTCGTCGAGCGTGATCGCGAAGTAGCGCGTCGAGATCACGGTGTCGAGCAGCTCGCGCAGGATCAGGTCGAGGCGCGCGAAGCCCGGGCCCGGGTCGTCGTGGCGGTACGCGGGCAGGTCGGCGAGCGTGTAGCCCTTCGAGAACGTCATCAGCTGGCCGGCCAGGCGCAGCAGTTCCTGGAACAGCCGCTCCGGATGCAGCGCGGCATGCTGGTGCAGGTGCGCGAGCGTCGCGAACGCGGCGTTCGCGGTGTGCAGGAGCCAGAACGACGCGATGTCGCCCGAGCGGAATTCGATGATGTTCTTCGACGGCTCGCGGTGAAAGCCGTACAGCGCGTTCACCTTCGCCTGCAGCGCGTCGATCAGCTGGCGCAGCCGCTGGTGCAGGATCGGCGACGCCTCGATCGCGAGGCACGGCGGCACGAAGCTGTCGTCGATCTCGAAGCCGGACGTCGCGGTGCGGCGCACGCGCACGAGCGGCACCGACAGCAGCTGGTCGCGCGGCTCGCTGTGCGCGATCAGCTTGACCTGCGTCTTCAGGAACGTGACGTCGGCCTCGGCCGCGTCGGTGAAGTTGTCGGCGACGCTCGTCTGCTCGCTGACGAAGCGCGTCGTGAAGCCGGTCGCCGGATCGTCGTTGTAGTTCGCGCCGTTCTCGCGCAGCGGATGCAGCGCGAGGTAGAACACGAACTCGTTGATGCCCTCCGGCAGCGTGTCGAGCGCGACCGGCGGCGGCAGGTCGTCCGCCTGCGGCGCCGCGTACAGCACGCCGTCCGGGAACACGAGCGACAGCTCGGCCAGGCGCAGCACGTTGCTGCCGAGCGCGTCGCGGTCGAAGCGCACCGTGCGCACGCCCCAGTTGTACGGCTGGATCGCCTGGATGGATTCGAACAGGCGCGCCTCATGGTACGCATCCTGTCGCTGGAAGTGTTGAGGCCGGAGGAACAGCCCCTCTCCCCATAGCACCTTGGCCGAATAACTCATGTCAAACCCGGTTAATGTCGTGATGCGAAGTAATCGATTGGTCGCGCCCGAATTAAATCGCCAATTTGTTAACTCTTGTTAATTGACATTCATGCGTCATGCTTAACCGCAGCGGACCGACGAAAGCAAATTCAGCGGTTGCGAAGGCGCGCCTTGTTGCGGCGCGATGACGACACCCCCGGTGACGGTCATCGCGCAATTATGCAGGCCGATGATTATGCCGGATTTCTCCGACTTCGCCGGATCGAATGTCAATTTCCAGCGCTGCAGCGCCGGGTCGCGGAACAGCGCGACGATGCCGAACGCCTGCGCTTCGCGCGACACCTTTTCGGTCGCCGTATAGCGCTGGCCCGGAATCAGCGTGATTTCACGCACGTTCAGCAGGTCGGCGCCCAATGTGGCCTTTTCCTTGTCCGGATCGGTAAAACTGTCGAACGGCGCCTGCTGGAACGAGGTCGGGTCCTTCAGCGCATAGAGGCGCACGACGAGCGCGAGCGGCTTGTTGTCGTTCGCGGCGTTCAGGTTCGAGGCCGCGGCGAGCGTGATGCCGACGTTGCGCGGCGGCTTCTGCGAATCGGGCAGCTCGGGCTTGCCGACGCCGGCGGCCTGCATCACGGCGCTCGCGGCCGAGCCGATGAGCGGGGCGGCCACGCATCCGGCCAGAAGTGCGCAGGCGGCCAGCGGCAGCGCATAGCGAATCATGAGCGATTTCATCGTTGTTTCCGGCTTGCCGCCTTTTACTCCCTGTCAAAACTACCAGCCTTTCTATCAGCCGTTGCCGCATCCGTCGGAATGGCGGAATTTCATCGTTCAGCTATTAAGCAAGGCGCGCATCCGCCGCGGCGGTCGCCCGGCAAATTTTTCCGTATTCCGGGTCGCGCGCCGCGGGATGAGTAAAACTTGCGCGCCCGATCCGGGCGAACGCTTCCCACTCTGACGCGCGGCGTCATGCGAGGTGGTACGCGCGGTTTTAAAACGAGTTACTCTGCACGCGACGATTGAATTATGAAAAATTGATCGGTACTATACCCGCGCGCTTCTCGCAAAGCAAAAGAACCAGATTCTCAACGATTTAAAACTCACGCGCCGGTGGATATAACGATGAAAGACCGTCTCTTCGCAAAACTTTCTGGGGTCGTGGTGGCTTGCGGCGTGATCGCCGGCTGTGCAAGCACGCCCACGCCGCCGAGCGCCGAGGTGTTCAACAAGTCGCTGGCCGACGCGGACGCCGTGGCGAAGTCGGGCGACCAGGAACGCGCGCTGGGCCTGTACCAGGCGCTGGCGAAGGCGGACCCGACGCGCGAGGAGCCGTGGTCGCGCATCGCGCAGATCCAGTTCGCGCAAAACCATTACGGCCAGGCGATCGTCGCCGCGCAGGAAGCGCTGGAGCGCGACAAGACCGACCGTCAGGCGAAGAGCGTGCTGGCCGTCGCCGGCCTGCGGATCGCGACGCAATCGCTCGGCGAGCTGCGCCAGGATTCGTCGCTCGCGGGCGACGCGAAGTCGGACGCGCAGCAGCTCGCGAAGCAGCTGCGCGACACGCTCGGCGAATCCTCGCTGTTCCCGCCGGAGCAGCGCGGCGGGAAGGTGCGGCAGACGCGCCGCACGGTTCACCGGGCGAAGGGCGCGGCCGCGCCGGCCGCCGAAGCCGCGGCGCCGACCGCGCCGGCCGCGCCGGCCGCGGCCGCCACCCCGCCGCAGAAGAGTGGCGGGGCGGACCCGTTCAGCGCGCTGCGCTGATCGGCACGACAACTACATGACAAACTGAACCTGGGAGCCGTCGATGGCCAAGAACGAGAGCATTCAGAAGCGCCTGCAGAAAATACGGCCGCCGCGCGTCCAGCTGACCTACGAGGTCGAGAAGGGCGACGCGATCGAGGTGAAGGAACTGCCGTTCGTCGTCGGGGTGGTCGGCGATCTGGCGGGCCAGTCGGAAATCGAGCAGCCGAAGCTGCGCGACCGCAAGTTCGTCAATATCGATCGTGACAACTTCGACGACGTGATGAAGGCGATCGAGCCGCGCGCCGTGTTCCAGGTGGAAAACCGCCTGAGCGAAGGCGGCGGCAAGTTCGCGGTCGACCTGAAGTTCCGCGCGCTGTCGGATTTCAGCCCGGACGACGTGGTCCAGCAGGTCGAGCCGCTGCGCCGCCTGCTCGAGGCGCGCTCGAAGCTCGCCGACCTGCGCAACAAGCTCGCCGGCAACGACAAGCTCGAGGACCTGCTCTCCGAGGTGCTGCAGAACACGCAGCAGCTGCAGGAGCTCGCGAAGGGCGCCGAGGGCGGCAAAGACGGCGACAAAGACGGCGAATGACGACGGGGTGTTGAGATGAACCAGCAAACGGCTGCGGCCCAGACGAGCGGCGCGGAATACGCCGCCGGGACTTCGCTGCTCGACGAGATCGTCGAGAAGAGCAAGGTCGCGAAATCCGATTCCGAGCATGCACGCGCGAAGGACCTGATCGGCGAACTCGTGCACCAGGTGCTCGACGGCACGGTGATCGTGTCGGACAACCTGTCGGCGACGATCGACGCGCGCGTCGCGGAGCTCGACAGCCTGATCTCCGCGCAGCTTTCGGCCGTGATGCACGCGCCGGAATTCCAGCGCCTCGAAGGTACGTGGCGCGGCCTCGACTACCTGGTCAAGGAAAGCAACACGGGCCAGACGATCAAGATCAAGGCGCTGCACGCGCCGAAGCGCGAGCTCGTGCGCGACTTCAAGAGCGCGAGCGAGTTCGACCAGAGCGCGCTGTTCAAGAAGGTCTACGAAGAGGAATTCGGCACGTTCGGCGGCTCGCCGTTCGGCACGCTGATCGGCGACTACGAGATCTCCCGCCAGCCGGAAGACATGTACTTCATCGAGCAGATGTCGCACGTCGCGGCGGCCGCGCACGCGCCGTTCATCGCGTCGGCGGCGCCGGAGCTGCTCGGCCTCGAGACGTTCTCCGACCTCGGCCGGCCGCGCGATCTGGGCAAGGTGTTCGACACGGTCGAATACACGAAGTGGAAGTCGTTCCGCGATTCCGAGGATTCGCGCTACGTCGGCCTGACGCTGCCGCGCTTCCTCGGCCGCCTGCCGTTCAATCCGAAGGACGGCCAGATCGCCGAAAGCTTCAACTTCGTCGAGGACGTCGACGGCACCGACCACGACAAGTACCTGTGGTGCAACGCGGCATGGGCATTCGCCGCGCGCCTGACGGCGGCGTTCGACGACTTCGGCTGGTGCGCGGCGATCCGCGGCGTCGAAGGCGGCGGCCTCGTCCAGGATCTGCCGACCCACACGTTCAAGACCGACGACGGCGAGGTCGCGCTGAAGTGCCCGACCGAGATCGCGATCACCGATCGCCGCGAGAAGGAGCTGAGCGACCTCGGCTTCATCCCGCTCGTCCATTGCAAGAATTCCGACTACGCCGCGTTCTTTGCCGCGCAATCGGTGCAGAAGCCGAAGAAATACAGCACCGACAGCGCGAACGCGAACGCCGTCCTGTCCGCCCAGCTTCAATACATCTTCTCGGTATCGCGCGTTGCGCACTACCTGAAGGCGATGATGCGGGACAAGATCGGCAGCTTCGCATCGGCACAGAACGTCGAGACGTTCCTCAACCGGTGGATTTCGCAATACGTCCTGCTCGACGACAACGCGACGCAGGAGCAGAAGGCGCAATTCCCGCTGCGCGAGGCATCCGTACAAGTGTCAGAGATTCCGGGCAAGCCGGGCTCGTATCGTTCGGTCGCGTTCCTGCGCCCGCACTTTCAGCTCGACGAACTCTCGATTTCTCTGCGGCTTGTCGCTGATCTGCCCAAACCGGCAAATTCATAAGCGAAGAATCGCCCGGGCGGGCCGCCTGGGTAGGACGTTAAAACCACCTCTTTGGGGAGTCGAAGGCCATGTTAGACATGTATCTGAAGTTCGGTAATCCGGCCATCAAGGGCGAGTCTGCGGACAAAGACCACGATGCCTGGATTGAACTGAAATCGTGGGACCATTCCATCATCCAGCCGCGTTCGGCGACTGCGTCGACGGCCGGCGGCCATACGTCGGAGCGTTGCGAGCACGGCGACATGGTGTTCACGAAGGAAATCGATTCGTCGAGCCCGCTGCTGTACCAGCACGCGTCGGGCGGCACGACGTTCGATGAAGTCACGATCGACTTCATGCGTTCGGACGGCGAAGGCCAGCGCGTCAAGTACCTCGAGGTCAAGCTGAAGTACGTGATCATCTCGAGCGTCACGCCGAGCGTGCAGAAGGAAGGCCTGCCGCACGAGACTTTCTCGCTGAAGTACGCTGCCGTGCAGTGGAAGCAGACGCAGCAGAAGATCGGCGGCAACCAGGGCGGCAACACGCAGGGCGCCTGGAGCCTGACGAAGAACGACAAGACCTACGCGGTCTAAGGTCGGTTGCGGCAACGGGGCGTCGCGTCCCGTTGCCGTTTTCGTAGCGTATGCCGGCCTGATGAAACGATTCGAACCGAGCTTTCTCGACAAGCTGTTCGACGATGAACCGCACCTGCCGGCTTCCGCGGCGATGCGGCAATTGTCGCTGGAAGAGCTGAAGAACACGGTCGCCCGCGATGTCGAGGCGATCCTCAATACCCGTATCGCGCACACCGATCACGAGCTGGCGACGCTGCCGGAATGCCAGAAGTCGGTGCTGACCTACGGGCTGAACGATTTCGCGGGCCTGAGCCTCGCGAGCCATTACGACCGCACCTACATCTGCAAGTCGATCCAGCAGGCGATCGCGCGCCATGAGCCGCGGCTGCAGCAGGTGCAGGTGACGTTCGAGCTCAACGAGCAGTCGACCAACGCGCTCTATTTCGCGATCCAGGCGCTGCTCGTCGTGCATCCGGCCGAAGAGCCGGTCAATTTCGATGCGATGCTGCAGCCGTCGACGCTGCAGTATTCGGTCACACGCGCGCGCGCCGCGAAAGCGCAGTAACTTACGCCGCCGCGCGGGCCGGACCGTCCGGCGCGGCACGCAATGAAAGAGGTTCGGGGTCGTCGATGGAAGAATTGCTGCCGTATTACGAGCGCGAATTATCGTTTTTGCGGCGCTATTCGCGCGATTTCGCCGAGCGCTACCCGAAGATCGCGGCGCGTCTCGCGCTCTCCGGCGAGCATTGCGAGGATCCGCACGTCGAGCGGATGATCGAGTCGTTCGCGCTGCTCGGCGCGCGGATCAACAAGAAGCTCGACGACGACTACCCTGAATTCACCGAAGCGCTGCTGGAAGTGCTGTATCCGCACTACCTGCGGCCGTTCCCGTCGTGCTCGATCACGCAGTTCGCGCTCGGCGCGCCGGGCCAGCAGACCGAGCCGGTGGTCATCGAGCGCGGCACCGAGCTGAAGAGCCGCCCGATCCGCGGCGTGCAGTGCCGGTTCCGCACCGCCTACGACGTGACGCTCGCGCCGATCCGCATTTCCGAGGCGCGCTACACGCCGGTCGCGCTCGCGCCGAGCGCGACGGTGCTGCCGCCCAACGCGACCGGCGTGATCTCGATCACGTTCGAATCGCTCGCGGCGCAGCTCGACCTCGGCGCGCTGAAGCTGCCGACGCTTCGCGCGCACCTGCACGGCGAGCAGTCGTTCGTCGCGGCGCTCACCGATTGCCTGTTCGTCAACGTGCTCGCCGCGTACGTCGAGCCGGAGCGCAACGGCCGCTGGACCGCGCTGCGCAAGCTGCCGATCGCGCAGGCGGGCTTCGACGAGCGCGACGCGCTGATCGACTACCCGGCGAAATCGCATCCGGCGTACCGGCTGCTGACCGAGTATTTCGCGTTCCCCGACAAGTTCGACTTCGTCGATTTCGACCTCGCCGCGATCGCGCGCGCGTCGGGCCGCTGCCAGCGCTCGACGCTGCATCTGGTGCTGCAGGACGTGCGCGGCGATTCGCACGTCGCGCGCCTGCTCGAACTGCTGAGCGCGAACCATTTCCGGCTGTTCTGCACGCCGATCGTCAACCTGTTCCGCCAGCACGGCGAGCCGATCCGCATCACGCACCGAGCGGTGTCGTACCCGGTGATCGCCGAGGCGCGCCGCGCGTTCGCATACGAGGTGTATTCGATCGACTCGGTGAAGCTCGTGCGCCAGCAGGCGCACGAGGAATCGGTGATCGAGTTCCGGCCGTTCTATTCGCTGCACCACGGCGAATCGGCGCGGGTCGGCCATTACTGGTTCGCGCGCCGCAACGACTGGGTCGCGCAGAAGAGCCCCGGCTACGAGACCGAGATCTCGATCGTCGACATCGATTTCGAGCCGACGTCGCCGCAGACCGACACGCTGAGCCTCGACCTGACCTGCACGAACCGCGACCTGCCGGCGATGCTGGCGTTCGGGCTCGAGGGCGGCGACCTGTTCCAGGAAGGCGGCGCGCAGACGAGCAGCATCGCGCTGCTGCGCCGCCCGACGCCGAGCGTGCGCTTCGAGCGCGGCCGCTCCGCGCACTGGCGGCTCGTGTCGCATCTGGCGCTCAACCACGTGTCGCTCGTCGATCACGGCCTCGCGCCGCTGAAGGAAATGCTGACGCTGTACGACCTGCGGCGCACCGCGGTGTCGATGCGGCAGATCGACGGGCTGGCGGGCATCGAGCAGCGCGGCGCCGTGCAATGGCTGCCCGGCAAGCCGTTCGCGACCTTCGTGCGCGGCATCGAGATCCGCGTGACGGTCGACGAGGAGCATTTCGTCGGCTCGAGCCTCGCGTCGTTCGTGCGCGTGCTCGACAGCTTCTTCGGGCTGTACGTCCACCTCAACAGTTTCGTTCAACTAGTCGTCGTGTCGAAGCGCACCGGCGAGGAGATCATCCGATGCAAGCCCCGGACCGGCGAATCGATCCTGGCGTAGTCAGTGTGCTGCTCGACGAGCCGCACCGCTTCGAGTTCTTCCAGGCGGTGCGCGTGCTCGAAGGGCTGTTCGCGCGGCAGGCAACCGATGCGCCCGGCGCGTGGCGGCACGGCGACGTCGTCGCGCAGCGCATCGCGTTCCGCAACACGCTGTCGCTCGGTTTTCCGGCGAGCGAGATCGAGCGCCTGCGGTCGTTCGACGACGACGGCGCGCCGCTCGACGCCGACGATGCGCGCGACGCGGCGCTCGCGGCCGGGGAGCTCGGCCGCGTCGAGCTGACGCCCGCGTTCTTCGGGCTGCTCGGCGGGCAGGGCGCGCTGCCGCTGTACTACACCGAGCAGATCGGCGCGCGCGAGTACCTGAAGCGCGACCACGCGGCGCGCGCGTTCTTCGACGTGTTCTCGAACCGCGCGACCGCGCTGTTCTACGCCGCGTGGAAGAAATACCGGCTGCCGTTCCATTACGAGCTCGACCGCGACGAGCGCTACCTGCCGCTCTTGCTCTCGATCGCGGGCGTGACGAGCGACGAGGTGCGCGACAGCCTGCAGGCGGGCGCGGGCGGCGTGCTCGACGAGGCGGTGGCCGGCTATGCGCTGGCCGCGCGGCACCGGCCGATGTCGGCCGCGTACCTGCAGCGCACGCTGTCCGACTACTTCCGCGTGCCGGTGAAGATCGACCAGTTCGTCGGCAAGTGGTACGACGTGCCGGCCGACCAGTTGAGCGTGCTCGGCGAGGTCAACGCGGTGCTCGGCGGGACCGCGCTGGTCGGCGAGCGCGTGTGGCAGCGCGACATGCGCGCGCGGATCGTGGTCGGCCCGCTGGCGAAGCGCGACTACGAGGCGTTCCTGCCCGGCGGCCCGCGGGCGGTCGGCCTCGAACGGATGCTGACGCTGCTCGCGGGCGTCACGCTCGAATACGAGGTGTCGCTCGTGCTGAAGCGCACCGAGGTCGGCCCGAGCCGGCTCGGCGCGGGCGCGCGGCTCGGCTGGGACGCGTTCCTCTGCACCCGCGACGCGCTGCACGACCGCGCGGATGCGCGCTACGAACTGCACGTGATCCACTGAAATACCCGAACACAACAACACGCGACGCAAACGAACCTGAGATCGACGCCATGAGCACGCCCCTGAAGACCCTGATCACGAAACTGAATCCGCTGTGCCGGCAGGCGGCGCAGCACGCCGCGAGCGCGTGCCTCGCGCGCGGCCACTACGAGGTCGATCTGGAGCACCTGTTCCTCGCGCTGCTCGACGAGCCGGCCGGCGACCTGCCGCTGGCGCTGCGCGCGAGCCGCATCGATCCGCACGCGCTGCGCGCGGACCTCGAGCGCGAGCTGACGCGCCTGAAGACCGGCAACACGCGCACGCCGGTGTTCTCCGTGCACCTGATCGCGCTGTTCGAGCAGGCGTGGCTGATCGCGTCGCTCGATTCGCAGCTCGGCCGCATCCGCTCTGGGCATCTGTTGCTCGCGCTGCTGACCGCGCCGGACCTCGCGCAATTCGCGCAGCGGATGTCCGCGCAGTTCGCCGAGATCCGCGTGACGGACCTGAAGCACAAGTTCGACGAGATCACCGCCGGGTCGAGCGAAGCCGAGCCGCGGCAGGCGGAAGCGAGCGACGGCGACGACGCGCCGGCGCTCGACGCGGCGCCCGCAGGCGGCCCGTCGAAGACGCCCGCGCTCGACACCTACACGACCAACCTCACGCAGCGCGCGCGCGACGGCAAGATCGATCCGGTGATCGGCCGCGAGGCGGAGATCCGCCAGGCGATCGACATCCTGATGCGGCGCCGCCAGAACAACCCGATCATGACGGGCGAGGCGGGCGTCGGCAAAACGGCCGTGGTCGAGGGGCTCGCGCTGCGCATCGCCGCCGACGACGTGCCGCCGCCGTTGCGCGGCGTCGCGCTGCACGTGCTCGACATGGGCCTGCTGCAGGCCGGCGCGAGCGTGAAGGGCGAGTTCGAGAACCGGCTGAAGAGCGTGATCGACGAGGTGAAGAAGAGCGCGCATCCGATCATCCTGTTCATCGACGAGGCGCACACGATCATCGGCGCGGGCGGCCAGGCCGGCCAGAACGACGCGGCGAACCTGCTGAAGCCGGCGCTCGCGCGCGGCGAGCTGCGCACGATCGCCGCGACGACGTGGAGCGAATACAAGAAGTACTTCGAGAAGGACGCGGCGCTCGCGCGGCGCTTCCAGGTCGTGAAGGTCGAGGAGCCGAGCGAGCCGCTCGCGGCCGCGATGCTGCGCGGGATGGCGGGCCTGATGGAGACGCACTTCAACGTGCGGATTCTCGACGACGCGATCACCGAGGCCGTGCGCCTGTCGCACCGCTACATCAGCGGCCGTCAGCTGCCGGACAAGGCGATCAGCGTGCTCGACACCGCGTGCGCGAAGGTCGCGCTCGCGCAGAGCGCGACGCCGGCCGCGATCGACGACACCAAGAAGCGCATCGAGCGGATCGACGCGGAGATCGCGTCGCTCGAGCGCGAGGCGGCGGGCGGCGCGTCACACGACGAGCGGCTCGGCGAGCTGCGCGGCGCGCGCGACGCGGCGCTCGAACAGCTCGCGGCGGACGAAGCCCGTTACGAAGGCGAGCGCGCGATCGTCGCCGAGATCACCGAATTGCGCGCGGCGCTCGACCGCGCGCGCGGCCCGTCGGAGGACGGCGAGCCGGTCGACGTGCCGGCCACCCGCGACAAGCTCGCCGAGCGCGTCGCGGCGCTGCATGCGCTGCAGGGCGGCGAGCCGATGGTGCCGCTGCAAGTCGACGGCCACGTGGTGGCCGAGATCGTCGCGTCGTGGACGGGCATCCCGCTTGGCCGGATGGTGAAGGACGAGATCGGCACGGTGCTGAACCTGCATCCGCTGCTCGCTGCGCGCGTGATCGGCCAGGACCACGCGCTGGAGGCGATCGCGCAGCGCGTGCGCACCGCGTCGGCGAGCCTCGAGGACCCGAACAAGCCGCGCGGCGTGTTCATGTTCGTCGGGCCGTCGGGCGTCGGCAAGACCGAAACGGCGCTGGCGCTGGCCGACATCCTGTACGGCGGCGAGCGCAAGATGGTCACGATCAACATGAGCGAGTACCAGGAGGCGCACAGCGTGTCGGGCCTGAAGGGCTCGCCGCCGGGCTACGTCGGCTACGGCGAGGGCGGCGTGCTCACCGAGGCGGTGCGGCGCAATCCGTACTCGGTCGTGCTGCTCGACGAGGTCGAGAAGGCGCACCCGGACGTGCTCGAGATGTTCTTCCAGGTGTTCGACAAGGGCGCGATGGACGACGCGGAAGGGCGCGAGATCGATTTCCGCAACACGCTGATCATCCTGACGTCGAACGTCGGCTCGTCGGCCGTGATGCAGGCCTGCCTGAACAAGCCGGCCGAGGAGCTGCCCGATCCGGACGCGCTCGCCGAAGCGCTGCGCCCGCAGCTGTACAAGACGTTCAAGCCCGCGTTCCTCGGCCGCATGAAGGTCGTGCCGTACTACCCGATCTCCGACGACGTGCTCGCCGAGATCATCGAACTGAAGCTCGACCGCATCCGCCGCCGGATCGACGCGAACCACAAGGCCGTGTTCGAGTGGGACGAGTCGCTGGTCGACGCGGTGCTCGCGCGCTGCACCGAGGTCGATTCGGGCGCCCGCAACGTCGATCACATCCTGAACGGCACGCTGCTGCCGGAGATCGCCGGCCACGTGCTGGGCCGGATCGCCGACGGCGAGGCCATCGCGCGCATCGCGGTGCGCGCGGACGACGCGGGCGCGTTCGAATACACGGTCGAATGAGCGCTCGGACGAGCACCGCGCGAAACCTCATGCATCAACGGATTCACTGAACCATGCCGATCAATCTCCCCGACTTGCTGACGCCGATCAGCGATGCGTCGCCGTGCGGCGACGACCTGCTGTTCTCGAACGATTTCGACGCGATCCAGGAGGCGCGGCGCTTCGACGACCCGTCGCTGGACCAGGGCGAATGGGTGACCGAGATCAAGGAAGCCGACTGGAGCTTCGTCGTCGCGCGCTCGAGCGAGCTGCTGCGCACGCAGACGAAGGACCTGCGGCTGGCCGTGTGGCTGACCGAGGCGCTCGCGCTCGAGGACGGCATCACGGGCCTCACCGACGGCTACGCGTTGCTCGAAGGGCTGTGCCGCCAGTACTGGGACACCGTGCATCCGCTGCCTGAAGGCGACGACACCGAATACCGGCTCGGCAACGTCGCGTGGCTCGCCGGGCGCACCGCCGAGCTGCTGCGCGCGGTGCCGGTGACGGACGGCGCGTCGAACGCGTTCAGCACGCTCGACTGGGAAGTCGCGCAGCACGTCGCGCAGGCGGTGAAGCGCGACCCGGAGCACGCGAACGACATCGCGCGCGGCAAGCCGTCGGTCGAGCAGATCGACGCGTCGCGGCGCGTGACGTCGCTTGCGTTCTATTCGGCGCTGCTCGGGAACCTGAAGGCGTTCGAATTTGCGCTCGACGCGTTCGAGGAGACGCTCGACGCGCGCGCGGGCGATGCGGCGCCGAGCTTCCGCCAGGCGCGCGACGCGTTCGAGACCGTGTACCGGCTCACCGAGCGCTTCGCGCGCGAGCAGGGCTATACGGGCGCGCAGCAGCGGGCGCAGTCGCAAGCGGCGCCCCCGGCGGCGCAGGAGCGCATCGAGCCGAGTTTCGGCGCCCCGCATTACACGGAGGAGACCCACGTGCAGCAGCAGCCCGTTTTGCGTCCGGCACCGCAGATGATCGCCGGCATTCAGAACCGTGCGCAGGCGGTCGACCAGCTGCGCGCGGTCGCCCGCTATTTCCGGCAGACCGAGCCGCACAGCCCGGTTGCGTATCTCGCGGACAAGGCGGCCGAGTGGGCCGACATGCCGCTGCACAAGTGGCTCGAGAGCGTGGTGAAGGACAGCGGGTCGCTGTCGCATATTCATGAGCTGCTGGGGGTGAAGCCGGACGAGTCGTAAGCCCGGGGAGCGTCCGGCGGCGCACGCCGCACGCATCGATGATGCCCCCGGCGTGGCGGTGTACGTGATGAACCGTTCCCGAGAGAGCGGGAGGCAGCGCGGGATTGCGACGAACAAGCAGATGGACGACGTATGAACATCACCGAATTGATTCAGGCGATTCGCGGCGGCCTGATCCAGCAGGATCGTTTGCTGAAGACGGACATTCCGTCGTTGCCGGGCAATGCACTCGTGCCGCGACGGGCCGTGACCCATTCCGAACTGGGCCGCGACTTCAGCGTCACGCTCGACATGGTGTCGACCGCCGGCGATATCGAACTCAAGAAGCTGATCGCCCAGCCGATCACGCTCTGGATTCAGCAGGCGAACAAGTCGTATCTGCCGATCAACGGTTACATTCATACGGCCCGCAGGCTCGGCGCGGATGGCAGCCTGTCGAGCTATCAGCTGACTTTCGCGTCGTGGCTGCACTTCCTCAAATTCCGCAGCGACATGCGGTACTGGCAGGACATGCCTGTCGATGCCATCATCGCGGACGTTTTCAACGCGCATCCGCAGGCCAAAGGGCGGTTCCGGTTTGCGCTGTCGAAGCCGCTGCCTTCGCGCTCCTATTGCCGCCAAAGCGAAACCGACTGGAACTTCGTGCATCGCCTGATGGAAGACGAGGGACTGTTCGGCTTCTGGCGGCATGACGAGGACGGCAGCGCGCACACGCTCGTCGTGACCGACGACCTGTATGCGGTCGACGACATGTCGCCGAAGTCCGTTGGATTCTATCGGGCGGGAACTGGCAGCGAAACCGACGCCTTCACGCAGTGGGCAGGTTCGCGGACCCTGCAGAGCGCGCTGCACACGACGCGCACGTTCGACTACAAGGCGCCCTCCGCACCGTTGAATCCGAAAGGGACGACGTTGCCGACGAAGGCCGATCAAGGCAATCTGCCCGAGCAGGCCGAAGTTTACGAGTACACCGGCGCTTACACGTATCTGGATCAGGATCGCGGCGAGCACCTGTCGAAGATTCGCCTGGAGGAATGGGAATCGCGTGCGAAGCGATTCTTCGGCGTGGGCGGCGTTCGGGGAATCGATGCCGGACGGCGCTTCGTGCTGACCGACCATCCGGAGCATGACCGCGATCCGGACCGCGAACGGGAATTCGCGGCCATCAAGGTCTCGCGGTATATCGAGAACAACCTGCCGCTGTCGGCTCAGGAAGCGGGCTTCCCGCATAGCTTGCAGGACCGGCTGGCACAGGCCAAAGCCGGTTGCGCGGACGAGGCCGCGTTCAGGGTCGCGCATGAGGACGGCTCGGCGGGTTTCTATCTCGTCGAAGTCGAAGCGCAGCGCACGACGGTGCCGTACCGCAGCCCGTTCGAGCACACGAAGCCGGTGATGCAGCTCGAGACGGCGATCGTGGTCGGCCCGAAAGGCGAAGAGGTCTACACGGACGAACTGAACCGGATCAAGGTGATGTTCATCTGGGATCGGCAGAATCCGGGCAACGAACGCGCATCATGCTGGGTGCGCGTCGCGCAGTCGGATACCGGCGGCGGCTACGGGAGCGTACACGTTCCGCGAGTCGGCGAAGAAGTGCTCGTCGGTTATCTCGGCGGGGACTGCGACAGGCCGATCGTCCTGCACCGCATCTACAACGGGGCGGTGAAGCCGCAATGGCATAGCGACGGGATCTTGTCGGGCTACCGATCGAAAGAGTATTCGGGAGCCGGCTATAACGAAATGGTGCTCGACGACGCGACTGGCCAGAACCGCGTGCGCCTGTTCAGCAGCAGCGCGAATTCGCTGCTCCACGTCGGCTACCTGATCGAACAGAACGGCAATACGCGCGGTGCGTATCTCGGCACGGGCTTCGACCTGCGCACGGATGCATACGGCGCGGTGCGTGCCGGGCAGGGGCTTTATGTCACGACGCATCCGAAGCAGTCGAACAGTCAGCCGCTCGACGTCCGCGATACGCAGCAGCAGCTCGTCAATGCCGAGGGGTTGATCGAGGCAATGTCGCAGGCGAGCCAGATGCATCAGGCGGAAAGCCTCGGCGACGGTCACGACGCGCTAAAGGCCTTCACCGGCGCGACGCAGAACAGCGTGCAGGGTTCGTCGTCGGGAGGCAGGACCGCGGGCGGCGGCACAGGCAGCGCGAATGCGTTCAAGGAACCCGTGATGCTGTTCGGCAGTCCGGCGGGCATTGCGCTGTCCACGCAGCAGAGTACGCACGTGGCTGCGGACCAGCACGTCAATCTTGTCAGCGGTCAGAGCATGCATATCGCCAGCGGCAAGTCGCTGGTGGCGAGCGTCAAGCAGAAGCTCAGTCTGTTCGTGCAGAACGCGGGCATGAAGCTCTTTGCCGCAAAGGGCGACGTCGAGATACAGGCGCAGAACGACAACATCGAGATGCTTGCGCAGAAGACCGTCAAGCTGCTGTCGGCGACTGCGACGCTCGAAGGCGTCGCGAAGCAGGAAATCCTGCTGACGTCGGGCGGCGCGTATATCCGGATCAAGGACGGCAACGTCGAGATTCACGCGCCGGGCAAGGTCGACGTGAAGGGGGGCGAGCACGCGTTCAGCGGGCCGACGAGCCTCCACAAGACGTTCAAGATGGAAGGCAAGAAGGCGGATATGCGGATTCGCTACGTCGATGCGGACGGGAATGTGCCGCATGGGGAGCCGATCAAGTTCACGACTGAGGATGGGACCGAGCATAGCGTCGCGCTCGACGCCGAAGGCAAGGCTGAATTGAAGAACATCGATTTTGACGAGTTCGTGGCCAATCAGGTCAAGCGAACGGGAGAGTGATAATGGGCAGGCCACTTGTTCAACATAACGTTTGTATCGATCTGCCGGGGGAGGCGGTCAACTGCAGGGCCGAGACGGAACTGACAGTGCTGTTGCGCAAGCATCGGGACGTGGTGTTCGACGTCAAACTTCACGCCGGCGCGACCTATACCATCACCACGACGCACCCCGATCAACCCAACGGGCGCTTTTATGACACGAAGCGGAAAGTGAATACCGGCCGGACCACGTTCAAGGATGGCGAGCGATGCTGCCTCTGGATCGGCCGTACTTTCGAGGGGAGTCTGATTCTCAAGCAGGGTGAAAAGGTGCTGGGGCACTATCCGATTGCCAAGATGGACTGTACGACGGGTTGTACGGACGATCCGAAGGATAAGCCGGCGCCTTTGTTGATCATCTTGCACGACAGTCAGGCCGGTCAGGCGCTAGCGAAAGACTTGGAGGGGCTTGGCGGGACTCCCGCAGTTGGGCAACATCCCGTGCCTTCGAAGGCGCTTGAACAGTCCCGAGCGGGGCAATCGGGTCTGAAAGACACGGCCCTGGTGGTAAGCAAGACTAAATTTGCATCTGCACCTGTCCCGCGTTCGGAAGCGAAGGCGACCAAGCCCAGAGGAGGTCTGCCAACCATCCATGCATTTAAGGTCACGCAGACCAGCGGTCCGGGTGTTCCAGAGGAGATTTCCGCATTTTTCAAGAGTGGTGCGCGAGTGTTCGACTGGGATCCTACCGGTACGCTTTCGCGGAATTGGATTGTCGGGATGGTCACCGGAGCGGCCGGGATCGGATACGCATGGGATGCATTCGGGCCGAATGGGCCATTGAGGGAATTCTGGAACCGCAAGTTCTTGATGCATAGAAATTCGGCCGGCGAATTTTCTCTGCTGTTCTCGACCTCGGCGAAGGAGCGCAAGCTCCTTGGCTACCTCCTGACTACCTATCAGGCACGGGCACACGACGTTCGCGTCATGACGCTGGCGGCAGGTACGGGCTCTCTATCTGCGCCGTTTCGGGCTGCGTGGGAAGGCGTAAAAGGAGGTTTTAGTTTCAAGACGCTTACGGGCAGGATGTTCTATTTTGCCCTCGCAATGGATACGGCTGCCTGGTGTCACGATTACTGGTTCGAGCCGGTTGGCAGTCCGGCGCATAAAGACTTCGCGGACTTGCTGGCAATTCTGATATCCGATGGGTTGCAGGCCATACTTACGACGATATTCGCAACGATTGCGTATGCCGTAGTCTTGGCGTTCGTCGCAACCGGGACAGCCATCGCCCTTCCAGTCACGGTTATTGCCCTTGGATTGTTGGCGGTGACCTGGGTATTCGGCATAGGTGTCGCCATGGCGTTCAATCATTTTGAAGTGACCAGTGAGCTGACGTCGGTGATCCGGAATCCTCGTGAAGCCATGGAGAAGTTGAACCGATACGTGTCGAATCTCATTCGTGAGGCGGGAAAGCTGCTGGAGCAACAAATTCCCGCTGATTATGGGAATTCATACTCTGGGTCGTCATGGGTAGTATTCCCGATGGAGTGATGTTGTGAATCAAGATGTGCGGGAAGGGCGACTCAATGGAGAAAGTGTGGAAAGAACGAGGATTGACGATAGCCTTAAGATGTCGATGCTTGGTTTTATGATCGGCATTGGTCCTGTTGGTATCTATTGGGTTATGTTCGGAGACGTCGGATCACCATTTCAGTCGTGGAGGATTGCGTTTTCGATTCTGGTTATTTCCTCGCTAGTGTTGTTTGCGAATTATGCTTTCAATCGTCAGTCGAGGCGGCTTGTGTGGGCGGGTATTGCGACATGCATTGGCATGTTCGGGCCGATGTGGTTGATGTTTGGGTCATGGTGCTTTTTCTATTTTGGATTTGCTCCTTTGCCAACTTGGTTGCGATATCTCGGTTTCTCGACATGCCTGTTGATTGTCGCATGGTGGGTATTGCTTTCATGGTGGGGTTATCAACGCGCAACCGCTCGATTCAATTTGACTGAAAAATTCTATATTGAGATGGATGACAGGATTGTCTATCCGGCAGGTGCTTCTGATGCGGAAGCTGCTGAACTTGAGGGACCGGGACGCTCCTGGGTAATTCCGATGTGGGTCATTTCGATACTGGGTCCGGTTGGGGGTGGTTTTGCAATATGGTCTATTCATATAGGCGACAGCAATGGCAGCCTGCACGTGCCGCTCATTTTGTTATCCATGTTTGCACTTCCGGCCACATGCTGGTTGTTCGGTAAGCTGCTTGTGCGAACTTTCTTTTTTCATGTCTACCTCGCTCGGAGACTGGAACGGCAGACCGGCAAAAAAGTTATTCTTGGCCCGTGAACGATAGATCGCCTGTAGTGAGAGACGAGGCTGTCGAGGCAGGCAGCGAGACGCAGCGGCTCGGTATCAACGTGGCAAAGGATTTCGACAGGAGCCATACCGTGAGGCCAGCCTCGACACAACACCAAAGCGGAGCGGAAAAATAGAAAAGACTCGAATCGACGGCCATCTACTGGGCGCAAAGATGTTCGCATGCATCGGGATCGTTCCGGTCGTGTTCTATTGGTTTGCATTTCGCGCATTCGGATCATCCGGATTTCCATGGATGTGTGCGTTGGCAATTGAGATTATCTGCCCAATTTTTGCGTACATGCATTATTTCCTGAATCGACGAGCAAAGCGCCTGGTCTGGGCAGGCGCGTCAGTATGCATCGGTTTTTTTCGTGTGGTTATTGCTGGGATCGTATTGGCTGTTTTATTTCTGTTGGGCGCCGATGCCTTCCACGATTCGCGCAGTCGCACTTCCTGTATGCTTCGCTGCGGCGATAGGATGGGCGTGGCTGACGTGGCATATTTACGGCCGTGAGACGCGGCGGCTTGGATTGACTGAGCGCCTCTTCAGAGTGGAATCAGATCGCATTGTTTACCCGGTCGAGTCGGACACTGTAATCGGCACCGTTGAAAGGCCTGGCGCGTCGATCACCGTTCCATATTGGCTAGTCTCCACCGTGGGGCCGATCCTCATCGGCTATGCGATGCTGTCCGGCCGCGTGTTCGAAAAGACCGGCGGGCCGCATGGGGTGTTCATCATTCTTTCGGCTTTTAGTCTCCCCATTACTTGCTGGCTCGTGAGCAAAATTTTTGTGCGGTTTGCCTATTTTCAAATCTACCTGCCACTCAAACTCGAGCGTGAGACGGGCAAGAAGGTGATCTTTGATCGATGATCGATTACATGCGGTTGGGCGGCATGCGTCGTTATTTCTGACGATGTTGATGTTGTCTGGAGGACCCTCGAAGACTCGGGACGTTGATATTGCAGCGGCCCGAAAGATGTTCGGTCATAGTCCCGGCCGGGCTCTTCGTTTCGTCGATCGCTTCTTTCGGTCCTCGACCCAAGGCAGCATCGAAATGCTTCCCGCACTCACCATCAACCCAATGAGCAGCGAGAACGTACCGAACCCGAGTTCACTTTTCCATGTTCCGGTAACGACAGCTTCATTGCGGCGGGCAATTCCCGGGAACATCGGCGAAACGCGCAGCCCGTCGTTGGCCGCAGCGTCGCAATAGGTTTTTGTCAACGCGGCAATCTGCTCGTGATTGAGCTTGGGGTCCGGCGAGCGTGAATAAACCGGCGCCCCGGTCGGTTGCCACGTCGTGTCATATTCCGCCGACTGTCCTGATCCGTAGCGGAATACCGCGTGGGCTTCCCATGTCACGTCGTGCTTGCCGTACCGCAGGGTCAGGTCGCATCGTTCGACAGCGGCCGATACGCGAGGCCAAGCCTGCGCGCGAAGGAGGACGGCAGAATCGACAACGGAGATCGCGCTCCCCAGCAGGAAGAACGCACCGGTGAGCAAGAGGACGGCCGATCGCAGGCAGCGCAGCGCGAATTTCACGCAAATCCCCAGGGTCTACAAGGCGGTCGCAGCGTCAACCTGACGGCATCGGAAGAGGAAGCCGCCGGCGCAACGCGCAGATCACATCCGACGGCAGCAGGCGGCCCCGCTTTCCGGAACATCGAACTTCGCCTACTGCCCCACCCGGAAATCGATCCGTCGATTCCTCGCCCGCCCATCGGCCGTATCATTCGGCGCGATCGGCTGATCCGGGCCCACGCCCGTCGTCGTCATCTGCTGCGACGCGATCCCCTTCGTGATCAGATAGCCCTTCACCGCATCCGCGCGCGCCTGGCTCAGCGCGATGTTCGACGCGCGGTTGCCCGAATTGTCGGTATGCCCGATGAGATCGACCGTGCGGTTCGGCATCTTCGAGAGCGCCGCGGCCATCTGGTCGAGCACCACCTTGCCTTGCGGCGTGAGCGTCGCGCTGCCGGTCTCGAACTCGATCGTGCGGTTCGCGAGCGTCTGGTCGAGCAGCCCCTGCTCCGACGCCGACACGCGCAGCCCGTTCTTGATCGTGTACGTCGGGTTCAGCGTGTTCGCCATGTCGCTCGCGAGCTGCTGGCGCTGCGCCTCGTTGCGCACCTCGCCCTTCACGTCGATCTGCGTGCCGTTGATCTTCAGCTGTCCCTTGCTGATCTGCTTGAGCTGCGGGCCGATCAGCTTCTGCACGTTCGCGCTCCAGTTCGGCGGCGTCGCGACGTCGCCGATCTCAATCTGGTCGACGACGTTCGCGGCGCCATAGGTGTCGCGCAGCTTCTGCAGCACGGCGGCCTTGGTCGCCTCGTCGGGCACCTTGCCGCCGGCGACGACCTGGCCGGGCGTCGCGTTCGCGGGCGGCGGGGCCTGTGTCGTCGTCGCGGCGGCCGGCGGCGCGGCCGTGCCGGACGTCAGCGGCGCGGGCGCGGCGGTCGCCGGCAGCGCGCTCGTCTGTACGTTGCCGTTGCCGACCGGCGTGACGGTCGCGCCGCTGTTCTGCGCGAAGCTGCTGGCGCCGGCGGCGAGCAGGCCGGCGGCGAGGAGGGCGGCGATGACGGGCGAGAAGCGCGCGCGGCGGACGTGATTCGTGTTGCGCATGCTGTCAGCCTCCGATGAACGCTTCGCGGAACGCGTCGATCGCGAAGCGCAGCGACAGTTGCGGTTGGTCGAGGTAGCTGACGAGCTTGCTGATCTGTTGATCGTTTTGCGCATGGGCGTCGATCCACTCCGGATCGTCGATGTCGATGTTGTGGGCGGCGTAGGTCTGCGGGTCGACGACGCTCAGCAGCGTTTTCGCCGAAGCGCCGTTGAAGCCGATGATGAGCCGTTCGCGTTCGGCGATCGAGCCCATGAAGATCGCGAGCTCGAAGTCGGCCTGCGCGACGAACGGCGCGATCAGTTCGAGCCAGAACGCCGCGACGAGGCTGCGGTAGAACGGGTCGACCGGCAGCGGCAGCGTGAGGCCGCGCTCGATGTGCGACGAGCCGCTCTGCATCACCGGGCGCAGCAGCGAGCCGAGCGCGAGCATCGCGCCGCGCAGCCGCACCGGATGGCCGCTCGCGAGCAGCATCTGCTCGAGGCCGTACAGCGACTGGTGCTCGATGAAATCGTTGAACGTGCCGTCGTGCGCGTTGCCGGGGCCGCTGCCGACCTCGATCGGCACCTGCGTGTCGCCGAGCGCCTGCAGCGCGCCGGGCGGCTCCTCCTTGCCGAGCAGCGGCGGGATCTGCTGCGCGACGCGCGACCACAGCCGCGCGAACGCGAGCGGGCTGCGCGCGAGGAACGCGACGGGCCGCTCGACTTCGAGCGCGGTCGCGCCGAGGAACGGGAAGCGGCGCATCGACACGTCGTGGCTCGCGACCATGTGCCCGGCGATCGCGAGCCGGCTGCGCGAGCCGAGGAACGCGAAATGCATCGGCTGCGCGTCTTCGTAGACGATCTTCCAGCGCGGGTCCTCGGCGAGCAGCTCGAGCGCCTGCGCGATCCAGCGGTCGAGCGTCTGCAGCAACTGCGGGTTGTGCGGGCTTTTGACGAAATCGCCGCGCGACGGGATCTTGCCGAAGTAGGCGATCTGCGCCTGAACGGTTTGCGTCATTGCGCCCCCTGTGCATTCGATGCGGTGGCCGCAACGGCCGCCGCGGCCGGGACTGCACCCGACGCGCCCGCGCCCGGCTGGGCGGTAGCGTTGACGGCCGAGCCCGCGCCGACGTCGGCGACCGACGACGGCAGGCGCAGGCCGCGCAGGCTCTGCTGCTGCGGCTGGTCGCCGCCGCCGCCCGTCGGCTGCGACGTGCTGATGATGCGCATCGTGACCGACACGTTCACGTTGCCCTGCGTCCACGTGAGGTCGAAGGTGCCGTCCGGGCGGCGCTTGCGCTGCGCGGAGTTGATCAGCTTCTCGAGACCGTAGCGGCCCGGCTCGTTGACGAGCTGGATCGTGCGGCCGTCGAAGGTGGTCGCCGACAGCGTCGCGCCCGGCGAGCCCTGCGGGTTCGGCCACACGAAGTTGGTCCACTGCGGCGGCGTGTTGCGGTAGCGCAGCTGCTGGCCGTCGATCGCGACCGTGTACTCGGTCGTGCCGCTGCTCGGCTGCGGCAGGATCTGGAACACGGTCTGCGGTTCCGACGACGCACCGCCGCCGCCGGCGCCCGCCGCGCCGCCGGAGAGCGGCGCGACCCAGCGCGCGAAGCCGTTCGTGAAGTCCGGCGCGAGCGCGAGGCCCATGTCGCCCCAGGTGCGGGCCGCGAGCGTGTCGCCGCGGCGCACCGCGAGGGGCCCGAGCGTCGTGCCGACGAACTTCGCGATCGAGCCGTCCGGACCGAACACCTGCGCGATCTCGCTGGCGCCGGCCTCGACCTTCGCGCTCGCCGCGAACGGGTACTTGGTCGCGAGCGAGCCCTGGAACGGCTGGTAGACCTGCGCGTTCCACACCTTGTTGACTTCCGCGCTGGCGGGCTGGATCACGACCGAGAACGCCTGCATCAGCGGCCGCACCAGCAGCGGGCGCAGCGACTTGCGTTGCGTGTCGGTCAGGCCGGTCAGCATCTGCTCGTCGACGAACTTCAGCGAATCGGCCAGTTCCGAGCCGTTGCCGTCGAGCGTCTGCTGCATCAGCTGGCGCGCGCCCGGGCCCGGGTCGCCCTGGTTCTTGATCACGTTGAAGCGCGTGCGGACCTTCGACAGCGTGTCCATGTAGCCCTTCAGCAGCGACGTGCCCTCATGCGTCGCGACGATCCGCGCGAGGCCGACGAACTCCTGGCCGACCGGGCCCATCGGCACGTCCGCCGGATTGCCGTTGATGTCGATGTTGGCGGCCGTCACCTGGCCCGCCTTCGTGCGCGTGAACAGCTGCTTGAACCAGTTCACGACGCCCGTCTGCGCCTTCTTGATCGTCGCGTTCGCGAGCGACGGGTTGTCCCACGAGGTCTGGTCGTACGCGGTCTCGAGCACCTTGCGGATCGGCGAATCCTGCGGGTCGCCCAGACGGTTCATCCCGTCGACCGCCTGCCCGAAGCTGCTGAAGCCCTGCACGGCGATGCCCTGCATGAACTTCTGCCAGTGCTGCGCGTACTCGGTCTTGTACATGCCGACCAGCGTCTTCTGGATCTGCTCGGGGCTGCCCTCGAGCGTCAGGTCGTCCTGCGTCGACGTGTTCAGCACCCAGTCCTTCGCCTGCAGCTCCTTGGTCGCGGCATCGCGGATCGCCGGCTGCACGTATTCGAACCACGCGTCGCGCGTGAACGTGCCGGGGATCGCGTAGCTGCCGGCGATCAGGCCGCCGTTGCCGTCGCCGACGATGCGCGCGATGGTCATCGGCGCGAAGCGGGTCGACGCGCGCGCCTTGATTTCCTCGTACACGCGCTGGCGGGCCGGCATCCCGCGCACGACGCGGCGCAGGTTCTCGCGGGTCTGGTCGACGAGCGAGAGGTTCGCTTCGATCATCGGCCAGTCGTTGTCGTTCACGCGCGCGAGGTAGAACGAGATCATGCGCTCGGCGCTCCGGATCATCTCGTCGCGCGGCATGTTGCCGCGATTCGTCTCCAGCCAGCCGCGCCAGAAGCGCGCGACCTGGTCGGTCAGGTGCGCCTGCTCGACGTGGCGCTTGTCGGACAGCATCAGGTAGGTCTTCAGCGCGTTGTACGCGTCCTGCACGTTGGTCGGCGACGCGTCGCTGTACAGGCCGCCCTGCGGGGCTGCGGCCGGCTGCGCGGCGGCGGCCTGCGGTGCGGCCCCGGCCGGGCTGGTCGACACCGGGATGGCGCCGCCCTGCACCGCGCCGGACTCCGGCGGGCGCGTCATCGGCACGAGCTGGTCCGGATGCGCGTTCACGTCCTTCAGGAACGACGCGAGGTTCTGCGACACCGGGCTCAGCAGGATCTGCCGCACGCCGTTGTAGTACTCGGTCAGCAGGTGCTGCTCGAGGCGGTCGCCCTGGTAGAGGCCGAGCGACACCGACACCGGCTTGTCGCGGCGGAACTGCTCGAGCTGCTCGATGCGGTCCTCGAGGATGTCCATCGCCTGCAGGCGCGACTGCAGGTCGTTGCGGCCCT
Organism: Burkholderia ubonensis; assembly: GCF_902833085.1. Lineage (GTDB taxonomy): Bacteria > Pseudomonadota > Gammaproteobacteria > Burkholderiales > Burkholderiaceae > Burkholderia > Burkholderia ubonensis. Next base: position 74,158 of record NZ_CADFEB010000014.1, on the reverse strand, counting down.
GCTGCATGCGCGAGACGTTGTCGAGGTCGGCCTGCACGTTCGCGACCAGCTGCTGGTTGCCGATCGTCGACCAGGTCCAGCCGCCGAGCGCGAGCGCGAGCGCCGCGACGAAGCCGAAGAAGGTCGCGTAGCGCAGGCGCGTCTTGGTCGGGCTCGCGAACTGGCGCACCGTCTGGCGGTCCGCGAAGACCACCTTCGAGAACAGGTCGCGCAGGAAGAAGCCGTTCTTCGAGAACGCGCTGTGCGGCTTCGGCAGCGCGCTCGCGTCGAGGCCGAAGCGGTGCGCGATGCGCTGCGCGGCGGCGCTGCTGGTCTCGCCTTCCTGCAGCGCGCTGGTGAAGTAGAAGCCGCGGAAGATCGGCTTGTACTGGAACGGGTTGTTCTCGAACAGCGTCGCGAGGAACGCGCGCAGCGCCGGCTTGATCGTCGAGAACTCGAGCGGGAAGCTCAGCTGGCCCGGCGACGCCAGGTTGCCGCGCGACAGCGACAGCTGCGCGACGCTGATCTCCTTCAGCCCGTCGTACAGCTCCTCGAAGCGCTCGTCGAACAGCGCGACGACGTCGCGCTTCTCGTCCGGCTCGTAGGGCAGGGTGGCGCCCCACACGCGGTCGTATTCGTGCTTGTCGCTGCTGCTGAAGAATTCGGTGAAGCCGGTGATCAGGTCGGCCTTGGTGAACATCACGTAGACCGGCGCGAACACTTCGAGCTTCTCGGTCAGCTCCTGCACGCGCTGGCGCAGGTTTTTCGCGAGGTTGATCGCGAATTCGGGGCGGTTGCCGGTGAGTTCGGCGATGCTCGCGGTGACGATGATGCCGTTGATCGGAGCCTTCGGGCGGTAGCGCTTGAGCAGGCCGAGGAAGCCGAGCCACTCGCTGCGGTCTTCCTCGTGCACCGAGTAGCGGCCCGCGGTGTCGAGCAGGATGCCTTCGGTCGTGAAGAACCAGTCGCAGTTGCGGGTGCCGCCGATGCCGTGGATCACCGCGCTGTTCTTGTCCGCGAACGGGAACTGCAGGCCGGAATTGATCACCGCGCTGCTCTTGCCCGCGGCCGGGTTGCCGATCACGATGTACCACGGCAGCTCGTACAGCGCGGAGCCGCCGGACACCTGGCCGATCTTCGAGGTCTTGATCGTCTTCACCGCGTCGGACAGGCGCGTGCGCAGCACGTCGAGGTCGGCCGTCTTCGCGTCCGTCGCGGCCGCGGCGGCGGCCGGCGCGGCGATCTTGCCGGTTTCCGCCTGCTCCTCGAGCATCTCGCCGAGCTGGCGGTTCGCGCGCTTCACGCGCCAGCGGCGCCACAACGCGACGCCGAGCCACAGCGCGAGGATCGCCGCGAAGGCGAGCGCCGCCCACAGGAGCGGCAGCTGCAGCGTATCGGCGGCGATGAAGAGGATCGCCGCGAGCGCGACGATCCCGACGATCGAGAGCGTACGCGGGTGAGTCAGCACGTTGAGGATGCGTTGCATAGGACGTTCAGGTTCCGGTGCGATTCGATGAGGCGACGCAGGCGCGTCGAGCGGCAAGGGTGGCGCCGCGACGTGTCGCCATGCTGTCAAACGGGGTGAAGGAGGCCGGCATCAATGCGTCCGCGGCATCGGAGAAGGCGCGCGCATTAACGAAAGGACGCTGTGAGATTTAAAACGGGACCGGCGGCCCGAGAAAATCGCGCACCGGAATGCACGACTGCTTGCACAGCCCATATCGTTTCCTGCCGGGATATTAAAAAGCCCCATGCCGCCCTCATTATTTCCTGTCCGGCAGCCCTGGCTAGCTGCCGCGTCCCAGCTTAAAACCGGGTTTATGGTATTCAACGTGCCCCAGATCCATCATTTTCCAGCGTCCGCCCCAGGTCAGGCCGACCTGTTCGGCGGTCTGTCCGTATAACTGGTAGCCGCGCATCGCCCACGGATCTTTCTCGGAAATGACCAGCTTGCCGTCGCGCAGGAACGCGTTGTCGGACGCCAGCCCGAATTGGTGATAACTCTGGAACGCCGCCGCATTGGTCACGCTGCTGCCCATTTGCGCCAGCCGGTTTTGCCGTTCCGGGCTCCGGTAACCTTCCAGCAATGCCATTTCGTAACCGTGCTGCTCGCGCATGATCTTGTAGACCAGCAGCAAGCGCGTGCGGAAATCCGGGTCCAGCAGGTTCCAGTCGCGGCTGGCGTCTTTCAGCGCCGGCCGCACCTGCTCGACTTCCTTGGTGGCAAAGACTTCCGGCGGCAACGGCGGGGGCGGCACGAGCTGCTCGCCCTCCAGCAGGGCGGCGATCTTCTCGTCAGGCGCGCGCGCCGTGTCGTCGAATTGGAATAATTGCCGGCCGCGCAACGCAATGGCGACCAATGGCGGCGTCGCAAGAATACCTGTCGACACCATAATCAGCAAGCGTCGCCGGACAAGTAAATTTTGCACATCGTTTAAAGCACCCCGGGTAACGCTTGCCGATTTAACAATCTGACTGCGGGTGCGACTGGCGCGATCGCTCGCACGGCGCGTGAGACGGCCGTGAAACTGGGCGACCGATTCAAAAACGGTGGCCCGGACGCCGGGTAAAAGCAGCAGCGCCGCGATGGCGACTGCAAGGGCGAAATAGGCGACGAGTGCGACGGCAATCAACGAAATCCCCGGAAATTGGAATTGATTGTGTTTTGCAATGCTTGCTCTTAGAATCAGGCCTGCTCTGAGAGGCCGGGCTATATTATCGCGGCGAATTAAACCAGGATTCAATGAGACACTGAATGAGTGCGCCGGACAATTCGAATTCAAAAACTCCGCCCAGCCTGCTGTCCGACACGAAACAGGCCGACGGGTCCCAGCAGTCGCGGATTCTCGCGGACCTGGAGGGACGCGTCGCACCGCAGCCCGAACCGCCGCGCCGTTCGCTGAAGGCGCCGATCGCAGCCGTCGTCGCGCTCGTGGTCGCGGTCGGCGGCTGGGGCGCGTGGCGCATGCAGCAGGCGGACGATACCACCACGGCAGTGGCTGCCGCACCTGTGGCACCCGCCGCGCCTGCCGCGCCGGTGCCGGCGAAGGCCGCGCCCGCCAGCGCCGTTGCGCCGCAGGTAGCGCATGCCGCGAGCGCGCCGCAGCCCGCCACGATCGTCAACGACGACGCAGCTTCCCGAACCGTTGCATCCGCATCGTCCGCGCCCGCCGCGGACAACGGCCGCCTGTCGCGCGCGCTCGCGAGCGGCGCCGATGATGCGTCGGGCGCCGCTGCGTCGGGTGCCGCTGCGTCGGGCGTCGCCGCGCCGGCCGCGGCAACCAAAGCCGACGTCGCGAAGGGCGCGAAACCGGCGGCCAAGGCGACCTCGGCCGCCACGGTCGCCGCCCGCAGCAAGACCGACGCCGCGCGCGCGAAGGCCGACGCAAAAGCCGAAGCAAAGGCCGAGGCCAAAAAGCGTCGCAAGGAGCAGCAGGCCGAAGTCGCGCAGGCGAAGAAGCGTCGCGACGCGTCGACGCGCACGGCGAGTGCAAAGGACGATCCGGATGCGGACCTGCTCGCGGCGCTTGTCGCGCGCACGAAGCCGGCCGACAAGAAACCCGCGGCGACGGCCGCGCAGGCTGCGCCGACCAAGACCTCCGCGACGGCGGGTGGCGCGACGCTCGCCGCGCGCGTGAAGGAGTGTTCGGAACGCGGCTTCTTCGAGGATCAGCTGTGCCGGTGGCGCGTGTGCGACGGCCACTGGGGCGCGGACCCCGCGTGCCCGTCCGCCGCGCAGTCGCAGAACCGCCAGTAAGCCGCCCCCGTTGCCGATGCTTGCGCCGCCCGCCGGGCGGCGCGTTGCTTTCGACGCCGTGCCACCGTTCGTGACGTCGTCACGAAAACGTCACGCCGGTCGGGCATACGTCGTGGTTCCTTTCCCTGCGCGGCGTCCGGGCGCGTGCGGCGCGCCCGCCGATGATGCCCGTCCGCCGCGCGCCGCACGACCTTCGACATGATCGTACAGACTTACGGCGCGGATACCTCCGGCATGGTGTGCGGGTTCAGGTTCACGCCCGGCGAGCCGGGGGCGATGCTCGACACCGAGGCCGCCGCCGACTGGCTGCGCGGGCACCGCGCCGCTGCGCCGGACGAGGCGTTCGTCTGGCTGCACTTCAACCTCGCGCACGGCGCGAGCGAGCGCTGGATGCGCACGCACCTCGGGCTGCCCGACAGTTTCTTCGAATTCCTGCACGAAGGATCGCGCTCGACCCGCATTGAACAGGAAGACGGCGCGCTGCGCGCGATCGTCAACGACGTGATGTTCAATCTCGAACTGACGCCGTCGGAGATCGCGACGCTGTTCGTCCACGTCGAGCGGCGCATCATGGTCACCGCGCGGCTCAAGCCGCTGCGCTCGGTCGACACGCTGCGCGCGAGCGTGCGGGACGGCGAGCGCTTCCGTTCGCCCGCGGAGCTGCTCGTGCATCTGCTGCGCGACCAGGCCGACCTGCTGATCCGGATCGTGCGGCGCACAAGCGTCGACGTCGACCGCATCGAGGATCGCTTCCTGTCGCAGCGCCTGACCGCGAGCCGCGTCGAGCTGGGCGCGATGCGCCGCACGCTGACGCGGCTGCAGCGCATGCTCGCGCCGGAGCCGGGCTCGATCTTCCGGCTGCTCGCGAAGCCGCCCGCGTGGCTGCATGCGGAGGACGTGCAGGAGCTGCGCGAGTCGACCGAGGAGTTCTCGCTGGTGCTCGCCGATCTCGCCGGGCTCGTCGAGCGGATCAAGCTGCTGCAGGAAGAAATCGGCTCGCGCCTCGACGAGCAGAACAACCGCACGCTGTTCACGCTGACGCTCGTGACCGTGATCGCGCTGCCGATCAACATCGTCGCGGGCTTCTTCGGGATGAACGTCGGCGGGATTCCGTTCTCGGAGAACAAGCACGGCTTCTGGCTGATGGTGCTGCTCGTCGCCGGCTTCACGGGGCTCGCCGCGTGGTGGGCGTTCTGGCGGCGCGGCGGCGAACGGTAGCGCAATACGGGGGCGCAATACGGGGGCGCAATACGGTAGCGCAATACGGGGGGCGACGCGGGGGCGCGGCGGCCGCCCGCGTCGCGCGCCGCTCAGAAGCGGTAGGTCGCCCCGACCTTGACGATCGGATAGAAGCGCAGCCGGTTGGCCTTGTCGCGCAGGTTCGCCTCCTCCGCGTCGACGTTCGACTGTCCCGCTGCGGCCACGATGTTCTGCGGCACGTCGAAGTCCACGTGAGGCTTGCCGAACGCGACGCCCGCGTCGAAGAACGCCGACAGCCCGCGATGGCTCGGGTTGTGGCCGAAGCCGAGCCCGAAGTACGGGCGCACGACCGGAAACTTCGCCTTCGCGTGAATCGTCTCGCCGCCGGTCGGCACGGTCACGCCGTTGATTCGGTAGGTGCCCGTCATGCTCGTCGCGGTCGCGTCGATGTTGTCGCCGCCGATGATCAGGCCCGCCGTCAGATGGAACGGCACGACCGACGGCGCGGGGAACAGGTCGGCGAACAGCCCGCCGTGATACAGGTCCAGATGGGCGTCGTAGCGCAGGTCGCCCGCGTTGAACGAGCGCGACAACGCGAAACCGTCGAATTCCGCGCGCAGGTTCGCATAGCGCGTCACGGCGTGGCCGTATCCCAGTCCGATCCCGTCCGTCGCCACGCCGCCGTAGATTTCATCCGCGCACGCCGGCTGCGCCGCGAAACTCATTAGTATGACCAAATAACCTGCCCACTTCATTTTCATCTGGCGATTCCATTCGGTTGCGATTATCCCGCCATGCGCGCGCGGCCTGCCTGCGCGCGTGGCCTACGGGGGCCGCGATTTCGGCGCCCGCTCCGAGGGATATCGGCAGCCGCTGCGAAACGTTGAGGCTTCGTCACGGGGCTGTCATGCAGCCCAAACGGAACGCGAGAGGCCCGTCTCGCAAGCCGCAACGGCCGCCGCCCGGGCATGACGGACGGCCGCCAATGAAAATGGGCCTCGCATGCGAGGCCCGTCGAAGCAGCGGGAAGCGCGTTGGCCGGCCAGCGCCGCAGGCTGCGCGGCGCCGGACGGACAGGCGTTACTGCGTGAGCGCCTTGCGCGGCGCGAACGTGCCCTGATAGCGCAATGCCGGACGTTCCTGCGGCGTCGTGAGCTCGTTGGTCCGCGGCGTCATGCGCAGGAGCGTCGCGGCCGGCGAAGCGACCGAGCCGATCGACGTCGAGCGCGAGGCCGGCGCGAGGTTGTTCGCGACCAGCAGCGCGGCTTCGCTCTTCAGGTTCGCGAGCAGCACCGGATCGGTCGAGCGGTTGACCTGCGTGAGCAGCCCGCTCCAAGCCACGTCGCTATAGTTCACGACGTAGTAGTCGAGCCCGCTCGGGTCCGCCACCACGCCCGTGCAGCCGTCGATCCGGATCTGCGCCTGCGCATCCTTCAGCGCGTAAGTCGTGCGATTGGCGAGACCCTGGCCATACGCGAGCGTGATCGGCACCGTCCACTGCGTGCCCGGATACGGGTTCTTGTTCGGGAACGGCTGCTGCTTCAGCGTGACGATGGTCTGGTTCTTCGTCAGGTCGCACTGCGTGTCGAGCGACACCAGCGGCACGCCGGTCTGGCGCGTGTAGCTGTCGCCGATCGGGCCGACGGCCTGGCCGGTCGACTTCGACACCGCATCCCACAGGCGCTTCGGCGTGCCGTTGCCGAACGAGTAGTCGGTCAGGTACTGCTGCAGGCCCTGACGCAGCGGCTGCTCGCCGACGAAGTTCTCGATCGTCTTCAGCACGTGGGCGCCCTTGTTGTAGACGAACGCGCTCGCGCTCACCACGAAGTCGTTCGAGGCCCACCCGTTGAAGTTCGGCGCGACCGGGAACGCGTTCGGGCCGATGTCGCGGTTGATCACGCGATACTTGTTCGTCACCTGGTCGAGCCAGCTGAACTCGTCCGGGAAGAACTGGATCGTCGTCTTCACTTCGAAGAACCGCGCGAACGACTCGTTCAGCCACACGTTGTCCCACCAGTCGGTGGTGACGAGATCGCCGAACCACTGGTGCGCGACTTCATGCGTCAGCACCTGGTTGCCGTAGCGCGACATCGGCTTGCCCGGCTCGGGCAGGATGTCGTCCGCGAACTCGAGGATCGAGCCCCAGTTCTCCATCCCGCCGAAGTTCAGGTTCTTCTCGGCCTTGAACGCGTCGTTCGCGGCGACCGTGTCGAACTTCTTCAGCGGCAGCGGAATGCCCGTGTAGCGATAGTAGAAATCGAGCGCCTGCTTGGTCCGCTGCATCGCCGGCTGCGCCCAGTCGCGCATGCCCGGCGGCGTGAACACGCGCAGGTGCAGGCCGCGGCCGTCCGGCAGCGGGCTCGAGAAGTCGTCCTCGTAGGTGTCGAACAGGCCGCCGCCGAAGAACACCAGGTACTGCGGCATCGGCGGAGTCTTCTCGAACGACACGAGCTTGTAGCCGCCGCCGACGTTCGTCGACGGCTTTTCGGCGCCGTTCGACACGACGCGCCAGTTCTGCGGCACTTCGGCGGTCACTTCATAGGTCGGGCGGAACGCCGGCTCGTCCCAGCCGGGGAACCACTGGCGCGACAGGTTGGTTTCGCCCTGCGTGAGGATCGCGCCGCTCGTCGTGCCGTCGGTCGCCTTCAGGTCGACGCGGAACACCCCTTCGGCGGCCGAGCAGCCCGGATACGGATCGTCGCCGCAGCTGCCGCCCGTGTGGTTGACCGGATCGTCGTAGGTCTTGAAGTTGATGATGCCCGACCACTCCATGTGCAGCGAGTAGCTGCCGGGCGCGATCGTGCCGCTCGCCGGGCGCAGCTGGTAGAAGTCGCCCTTGTCCTGCGGCGTCGCGATCAGCTGGATGTTGCCGGGCTGCAGCGTGACGCGGCCGTTCGTGAACTTGATCCGGTGGCCGGCGACCACGATCGACGACACCGGCTTGAGCACCTTGATCTCGACGTCGGCGCGGCCGTCGAACGCGTTCAGCGCGTCGTTCGGGCGGAACCACAGCCGGTAGTTCACCGGCACCACGGTGTCGGGCAGCTCGACCGGGTGCACGCTCTTGTCGACATTGGACGCCGCCGGCTGAGATGCCGAGGGCGTCGACGCGCCGTTCGGTTTGCCGGCCGCGCCCAGCGCGGACGCCGAGCCGACGCCGCCGTCATCGCCGCCGCATCCGGCGAGCGCGAGCGCGGCGACCATCGGCAGATAACGCATCTTGCGAATGTTCATCCACATACTGAATCCTCGTTATTGAAAGAATCGTTCAGTGCTGCGAAAACGCCCGGCAAAAGCATTCCCCCGCCGTTAATCAACAGCGATGCGAAACGCCAATGGCGGATTATTCGAAAATACGGCCGGATGACTACGTGAAGATAATCATGGTTTGTTGCCCCCTATTGATTCTCGTTTGTCGGTTGACTTGCCGGTTCGATTTTCCCGGGCGCACGCGCAACCCCATCGAATCGACGACCCACGAAGCCGGTCGGCCTTGCGCTGCGGGACCGGAACGCGCGTGCGCCGTTCCGTAAAATCGCCGTCATGCAGCTACAAGGTTCGTCAGCTTGCTCGAAGGATGGGTCAATATACTTGATGGTTTTGAGTAAAGGAAACGAAAAATTTAGAATCTGCATTGATTCAAATTTCTGTGTTGCATTGCACGATAAAAGTTAAGGGTTTGCTTTTCCGTTTTGCCGGGAAACTCGTAGTTTTAATGTATTAACCATATTGGGCATGCGCGCGGACTACGAAATCCGGTGCGCCGGCGGGTGCCCGGTACAATGCAGCGAGGATCGTTTGTCGCGAGGAGTCCGCTGATGCCGCCTGTTTCGTTTCGTGCCGCGCCGCTGCGCGCCGTGCTGTCGTTCCTCGTCGCCGTGCTGCTGCTCGGCGGGTGCGCGAGCCTGATGCGCGATCAGGTGCGCGTGTCGGTCGCCGGGCTCGATCCGCTCGTCGGGCAGGGGCTCGAGATGCGCTTCATGCTGAAGCTGCGCGTGCAGAACCCGAACGACGCGCCGATCGAGTACGACGGCATCGCGGTGGCGCTGGAGCTGAACGGCCAGCCGTTCGCGAGCGGCGTCAGCGATCGCGCGGGCGTCGTGCCGCGCTTCGGCGAGGCGGTGCTCGACGTGCCGGTATCCGTGTCCGCGTTCGCGGCGGCGCGGCAGGTGTGGGGCCTGGCCGGCGCCGCGTCGGCGGGCGAGCTGCCGTACGCGCTGCGCGGCCGGCTCGCGGGCGGCGCGCTCGGCGCCGTGCACTTTTCCGATGCGGGCACGCTGCGCCTGCCGGCGCTGCCGGCGTCGGGCGGGTGACGCATCGCCGCGACGCGCTGCAGCATGCGCCCGCGCTTTGCCCGTTACGCAAAGCAGGGTAAGGTGTCGTCCGCACGGCGCATTTCCGCCGCCTGTTGAAGTCAACCGTTCCGAATTCGCGTGACCGATTTTCCCGTTTTCCACTGGACCGACGCCGCCGGCGTCGATCATGCCGTGCGCTGGCGCTCCGAAGCCGGCGTGGCGCCGCCCAAGCGCGCGGTGCCGGCCGACGACCGCATCAACGCCGACGCCGCCTACCGCCTCGCGTGCGAGGGCACCGCGCTCGTCTGGCAGGGCGACTTCCAGAATGCGCGCCAGCTCGTGCAGGCGATGGCGCGCCGCGTCGACCGCAAGCCGAAGAAGGCGAAGGCCGCGGCCGGCGTCGACGCGTTCAACCTGCATCGCCTCGCGCAGTCGCAGCGCGCCCGCACGCTCGGGATGCTGCTGATTCCGCTCGACGCCGACTACACGATCCCGCTGCGCCGCGCGCCCGACGTGCGTGCCGCATGCGAGGAAGCGTACGGCCCCGGCGGCGCGCCGTCGGTCGTGTCGCTGCGCGAGCTGCTCGGCCTCGTCGGCGCGCATGAATGGCGCAAGAAGGGCGTGCCGATTCCGGCGCTCGGCGGCGCGGCGATCCACCCGCACTACGGCGTGTTTTCGCCGGTGCGCGGCGAGTACGTCGAGCTCGTCGCGCGCGCGCCGCTGCCGGCCGACACGCTGGCGTTCGACGTCGGCACCGGCACCGGCGTGCTGGCCGCGGTGCTCGCCGCGCGCGGCGTCAAGCGCGTCGTCGCGACCGACCAGGACCCGCGGGCGCTCGCGTGCGCGCGAGAAAACGTCGAGCGGCTCGGCTGCGCGGCGCAGGTCGACGTCGTCGAGGCCGACCTGTTTCCGGCCGGCCGCGCGCCGCTCGTGGTCTGCAACCCGCCGTGGGTGCCGGCCCGGCCGAGCGCGCCGATCGAATACGCGGTCTACGATCCGGACAGCCGCATGCTGCGCGGCTTCCTCGCCGGGCTCGCCGCGCATCTGGCGCCGGGCGGCGAGGGCTGGCTGATCCTGTCCGATTTCGCCGAGCATCTCGGCCTGCGGCCGCGCGACACGCTGCTGCAGTGGATCGACGCCGCCGGCCTCGTCGTGCTCGGCCGCGACGACATCCGCCCTGCGCATCCGAAGGCGGCCGACGCCGACGATCCGCTCTACGCGGCGCGGCGCGCCGAGGTGACGTCGCTGTGGCGGCTCGGCGCGCGGAGCTGAGCGCGCGTTTTCGGTAAACTGTCGCCATTCCTCACGTTTTTTTTTCGCCGTCGGGCCGCGCGCATCGTTCGCACGCGGCCCGGCGCCGCTTCCCGATGTCGAACAAGACCCACGAAATCCGTCCCGAGCAGTCCGTCGAGCTGCTGAAGGAACTGCACATCCTGACCCGCGACGGCAAGCTGAACCAGGACAGCCGCCGCAAGCTGAAGCAGGTCTATCACCTGTTCCAGTTCATCGAGCCGCTGCTCGCCGGCGTGCAGGCCGACCGGGGCGCCGTGACGCTCGTCGACCACGGCGCGGGCAAGTCGTATCTCGGCTTCATCCTGTACGACCTGTTCTTCAAGCAGCAGCCGGGGCACGGCACGCCGGCGTTCGCGTCGCACATCTACGGGATCGAGACGCGCGAGGAGCTGGTCGCGCGCTCGACCGAGCTCGCTGCGCGGCTGGGGTTCGGCGGGATGTCGTTCCTGAACCTGTCGGTCGCCGATTCGATCACGTCGCCGCAGCTGCCCGAGACGGTCGACGTCGTCACCGCGCTGCACGCGTGCGACACGGCGACCGACGACGCGATCCGCTTCGCGCTCGCGAAGCGCGCGCGGCACATCGTGCTGGTGCCGTGCTGCCAGGCGGAAATCGCGGGCGTGCTGCGCCGGAACAAGGGCAAGTCGCTCGCGAGCGCGCTGACGGAGGTGTGGCGGCATCCGCTGCACACGCGCGAGTTCGGCAGCCAGATCACCAACGTGCTGCGCTGCCTGCAACTCGAAGCGCACGGCTATCAGGTCAGCGTGACCGAGCTGGTCGGCTGGGAGCATTCGATGAAGAACGAGCTGATCATCGCGCAGTACAAGAACCTGCCGCGCCGGCGGCCGAGCGAGCGGCTGAACGAGATTCTCGACATGTTCGGGCTGGCGGAGCTGCGCGAGCGGTTCTTCGTGCCGCAGGGCGGCGAGGAAACGGCGCCGGCCGCACAGTGAGCCGCTGAATCACGTTAGGCCGGGGCGCGGCGGTCGAGCGTTCCTCCGGCGCGGCGCGCCGACGCAATTACTGCTCAGACGTCGTCGCCGGGGCGGCTCATCCAGTCGCGCCAGCCGTCATGACCGAGGCGGCGCAGGGTTTCCTGGTTCTTTTCGTAGATCGCGGACGCGTCCGGGAACGCGTCGGCCGCGCGCGCGATGCTGTCCTCGCGCAGCAGGTGCAGGATCGGATACGGCGCGCGGTTCGTATAGTTCTCGATGTCGTCCGGCTCCGTGCCGTCGAACTGGTAGCGCGGATGGAAGCTCGCGATCTGCAGCACGCCGTCGAGCTTCAGCTGCCGGACGAGCCGGTCTGCGAAGAACAGCGCATCGTTGTAGTCGAGGAATTCCGCGAACGCATGCGGGTAGATCACGAGCGTCGTGTCGACCTGCTGCGGGTCGGCGGCGTCGAGCCCGCGCAGCTCGGTCTCGAGATCGGCGAGCGCGTCCTCGAGCGTCGTGGCCTCGCTGATCGCATAGCGCACCTGATCCTTCACGTACACGCTCTTCGCGAACGGGCACAGATTGAGCCCGATCACCGCGCGCGCGAGCCAGTGCCGGGTGGCGGCGAGGATCTCGTCGTGCGAGTCGTGTGAATCGGAGCGGGCGTCGGTCATGGCGGTGCGGGGTGGGGCGGCGGGAGTCGCATTGTAGCGGGCGGCCGCGCGGCCCAGCGTGCCGCGCGGCCCGTTCGCCGTTGATCACGCGCAAGCGGCCTCGATCAGCTGCGTGACGAGCTCGGGCGCTATGCCGATCGGCGTTGCGCCGTGCCGATACGTCTGGCTTGCCGCATAGATCCCCTCGATCACGAGCGCGAGCGAATCGGCGAGCTTCGCCGGCGCGCGCGCGCCGGCGCTTTCGCACAGCGCCACGAGCCGGGCCATCAGCTGTTCCTTGTTCTGCGCGACGCGTTCGCGCGCCGGATGCGACGCGTCCGGGAATTCCGCCGCGACGTTCACGAACGGGCAGCCGCGGTAGTCCTTCTGCGACGCGCGCTCGGCGAGATCGACGAAATACTGGACCAGCTGCGCCTTCGGCTGGCCGGGATGCTTCGCGACGCTCGCGTCGAAGCGCTCGAAAAAGCACGCATCCATCCGCTCCAGGTACGCGAGCACCAGCTCGTCCTTCGACGAGAACTGGCGGTACAGGCTCATCTTGTTGACGCCCGCGCGTTCCACGACGGCCTCGATGCCGACCGCGCGCACCCCTTCCTTGTAAAACAGCTCCTCGGCGGCGCGCAGCAGGTGCTCCTGCGCGGCGGCGCCCGGGATCGCCTGTCGCCCGCGTCGCGACGCGGGCTTGGCGGCCTCGATGTCGGACATGTTGCCCTCGATGTCTAAATTGAATGCTTGACATGTTACCGACTGGTAACTACGATCGCAACACACTTGTGACCGATCGGTAACAATGCGATCGGATCGATGACAACTGCCAGACGTCGGCCCGGGCCGGCCGACGTGGCGTGCGGCGGAGGTGGCCCGTTTTGCATGGGACCGGAACAAGCACTGGATCCGGTCATCAGGAGAAATCGGACATGAACTGGGCAGCAAGACGAATCGGCGGGCGTTTCCACTACGGATGGCTCGCGGCGGCGGTGGTATTCCTGATCCTGCTGGCGGCGGCCGGCACGCGCGCGACGCCGAGCGTGCTGATGGTCCCGCTCGAACGGGAGCTCGGCTGGAGTCGCGCGGCAATCTCGCTGGCGATTTCGGTGAACATCGCGCTGTACGGGCTGACCGGCCCGTTCGCGGCGGCGGCGATGCAGCGCTTCGGGCTGCGGCCGACGATCCTCACCGCGCTCGCGACGATGAGCGCAGGCGTCGCGCTGTCGTCGATGATGACGCAGAGCTGGCAGATGGTGCTGATCTGGGGCCTGATGGTCGGCAGCTCGACGGGCGTCGTCGCGCTGACGCTGTCGGCGACCTTCGTCACGCGCTGGTTCCACGCGCGGCGCGGCCTCGTGATGGGGGTGCTGACCGCGAGCACGGCGACCGGCCAGCTCGTGTTCCTGCCGATGCTCGCGGCGATCGCGCAGCATCACGGCTGGCGGCCGGTCGTGCTGGTCGTCGCGGTGGCGGCGGCGATCGTGATTCCGCTGGTCGCGTTCCTGCTGCCCGAGCGCCCGGCCGACGTGCGGCTGCGTCCGTACGGCGAGCCGGCCGATGCGCCGCCGGCCGCCGAGGCGACGAAGGAGAACCCGCTCACCGTCGCGCTCCGCACGCTGCTGACCGCGAGCCGTTCGCGCGACTTCTGGCTGCTGTTCTTCAGCTTCTTCATCTGCGGCGCGAGCACCAACGGCTACGTCGGCACCCATCTGATCGCGATGTGCAGCGACTACGGGATGACCGAAGTGCAGGGCGCGTCGCTGCTCGCCGCGATGGGCGTGTTCGACCTGTTCGGCACGACGCTGTCGGGCTGGCTGTCGGACCGCTACGACAACCGCGTGCTGCTGTTCTGGTACTACGGGCTGCGCGGGCTGTCGCTGATTTACCTGCCGCATGCGTTCGGCATCGACTTCTTCGGGCTGCCGCTGTTCGCGATGTTCTACGGGCTCGACTGGATCGCGACGGTGCCGCCGACCGTGCGGCTCGCGACCGACGTGTTCGGCAAGGCGGCCGCGCCGGTCGTGTTCGGCTGGATCGTCGCCGGCCACCAGCTCGGCGCGGCGTTCGCGGCGCTCGGCGCGGGGATGCTGCGCGCGAGCCTCGGCACCTATACGGTCGCGTCGATGGTCTCCGGCGCGCTGTGCATCGTCGGCGCGCTGATCGTGCTGCGCATCAACCGCGGCACGGCGCCCGCGGCGGCGCAACCGGTCTGACGTCGGCCCCGGACGATGCGTCCGGGGCCAACGCAGGTCTGGCGATTTGCATTGATCGGCAGCGGCGGGCGCGCCGGCGCGCAACCGGTTATGCTTGCGGTTCGCCGGGCGTTCGCGCCCTTTCATCGATATCAGCGAGGATCCGCATGTCGGTCAAACCTGCTCCTACCACCGTTTCGATTCACGAACTGATCGCGGGCCGCTGGAGCCCGCGCGCCTATTCGAACGCGCCGGTCAGCGCCGAGCACCTGCACGCGGTGCTCGAGGCGGCGCGCTGGGCGCCGTCGGCCTACAACGCGCAGCCGTGGCGCTTCATCGTGTTCGATCGCACGCACGACGAGGTTGCGTTCAAGCGCGCGTTCGCGACGCTGGTGCCGTTCAACCAGGGCTGGAATGCGCCGGCGCCGGTGCTGATCGCGGTGACCGCGCATACGCTCACGCAGAAGGGCGAGCCCGCACCGACCGCGCTGTACGACGCGGGCGCGGCCGCGCTGTCGCTGGTGCTGCAGGCGCATGCGCTGGGCCTCGCGGCGCACCAGATGAGCGGCTTCGACGCCAATGCGTTCCGCGACGCGTTCGCGATTCCCGACGATGTCGCGATTCCGGCGCTGATCTCGATCGGCCACTATGGCGACGCCGACAAGCTCGATCCGGTGCTGCGCGATCGCGAGAAGGCGCCGCGCACGCGCCATCCGATCGGCGACGTGGTGTACGCGGGCGCGTGGAAGAAGGCCTTCGAGACGGCGGCCTGACGCGAAGACTTGTCGGCCGGGTCGAAGCTCACGCTCGAGCGTCGGCCCGGGCAAGCCTGGCAAGGGCTCGCGACGCCCGCCCGCCGGGCGTTGTGGCCCCGAATTCATCGAGCCGGCACGGCCCGGTGTCACTTGCCGCTTGCGGTTGTGATCCCGCGGGCTTCATGTTAAAAAGCCCGTCCTTTCCGTTTTCGCGCCGGCCATGCGGCGGCACCTTCCCATGACTTACTGCGCGATCGACTTCGGCACGTCCAATTCCGCTGTGGCGCTGCCCGACGGCGACGGCATGCGGCTCGCGCCCGTCGAGGGCGACCACCTGACGCTGCCGACCGCCATTTTCTTCAACAACGACGAGGGGGCGGTCGAATACGGCCGCGCGGCGCTCGCGTCCTACATCGACGGCTTCGACGGCCGCCTGATGCGCTCGATGAAGAGCATCCTCGGTTCGCCGCTCGCGGAGACGACGACCGATCTCGGCGACGGCTCCGCGATCGCGTACACGGAGATCATCGCGCGCTTCCTCACGCACCTGAAGCGCAAGGCGGAGGCCCGCTCGGGCGCGCCGATCGGCCGCGCGGTGCTCGGCCGGCCGGTGTTCTTCGTCGACGACGATCCGCGCGCCGACCGTCTCGCGCAGGACCAGCTCGAAGCGGCCGCGCGCGCGGTCGGCTTTGCCGACGTGCATTTCCAGTACGAGCCGATCGCCGCCGCGTTCGACTACGAGTCGCGCCAAAGCGACGAGCGGCTCGTGCTCGTCGCCGACATCGGCGGCGGCACGTCCGACTTCTCGCTGGTGCGGGTCGGCCCGCAGCGGATGGCGCGCCTCGAGCGCAAGGACGACGTGCTCGCGCACCACGGCGTGCACGTCGCCGGCACCGACTACGACCGCCGCGTCGAGCTGTCCGCGATCCTGCCGGCGTTCGGCTACCGCTCGCTCGACCCGGAAGGGCGCGAGCTGCCGAACCGGACCTATTTCGATCTCGCGACCTGGCACCTGATCAACACGGTCTATACGCCGAAGCGGCTCGGCGAACTGAAGCTGATGAAGCATCTGTACGTCGACGCGCGGCAGTTCGAGCGGCTCGCGCGGGTGGTCGAGCTGCGGCTCGGCCATGCGCTGATGGCGCGCGCGGAAGAAGCGAAGATCGGCGTCGCGGCGGGCGGGGAGACGATGATCGACCTGAACGACGTCGAGGAGGACCTGCAGATCGCGTTCGACGCGGACCGGCTGGTCGATGCGAGCCGCGACGACACCGCACGGATCGTCGACGCCGCGCGCGAGACGGTGCGGCTCGCCGGTGTGGCGCCGCGCGACGTCGGCGCGCTGTACTTCACGGGCGGCTCGACCGGGCTGGCGTTCCTGTCGGGCGCGCTCGCGGCGGCGTTCGCGGATGCGCAGCCGGTGTTCGGCGACCGGCTGGCCAGCGTGGCGACCGGTCTCGGCATCCACGCGCAGCGCCTGTTCGGCTGAGCGCCGCCGGCGACGAAACAAAAAAAGCCCCGCCGAAGCGGGGCTTTTTCTTTCAGACGAAATCTCGCGCTGAACTTACAGCGGGCGGATGTTCGCAGCTTGCAGACCCTTCGGGCCCGTCTTCACTTCGAATTCGACCTTCTGGTTTTCTTGCAGCGTCTTGAAGCCTTCGACGCGGATTTCCGAGAAGTGCGCGAACAGATCGTCGCCGCCGCCTTCCGGGGTGATGAAGCCGAAGCCCTTAGCGTCATTGAACCACTTGACGGTACCGGTTGCCATGTTACTTGTTCCTAAAAAGATAAAACGGGGCCGAAGCCCATTGGGCGCGGAAATTCAAGGAAGGGGTAATGGGACCAACCGGAGTACCGTTGATGGGCGAACTACGAAAGAACCAATTCACTCGCCGCTTGAAATCCTGCGTGGATCTTTATACGGCTAATTCGCGTCGCGGTCAACCGGATTTCCATGTACTCAGGGTTATTACGAATTTAGAGCTTACAAACATTGCAGATTTCACGGATTTTTTGTAGGGGATGATCGATTTTGGCGCAAATGTCCAGGTGCAACCGTTAAACTACGCGCCGCGTGGACCGGGTTGCTCCGACCGAGTGATCCGTCCCCCCAAGAATGCGTGCGCGGTGCAGTTCGAGCCGATCCCGGGCTGCGGGCCGACCATGCTTTTTGAGACATAGGAGAGGATGTGAAGAGTTCTATTCAACGGAACATCGGCCCGTTTGCACTGATGCTGACGGGGCTGGGTTCGATTATCGGCTCGGGCTGGCTGTTCGGCGCCTGGAAAGCCGCGAAGATCGCCGGTCCGGCAGCGATCTGCGCATGGATCATCGGCGCGGTCGTGATTCTCGCGATTGCGCTGACGTACGCCGAACTGGGCGCGATGTTCCCTGAGTCGGGCGGCATGGTGCGCTACGCGCGCTACTCGCACGGGTCGCTGGTGGGCTTCATCAGCGCATGGGCGAACTGGATCGCGATCGTATCGGTGATTCCGATCGAGGCCGAGGCGTCGATCCAGTACATGAGCACCTGGCCGTATGACTGGGCGCACAGCCTGTTCGTGAACGGCGAGCTGACGACACCGGGCCTGCTGCTGTCGGCCGTGCTCGTCGTCATCTACTTCCTGCTGAACTACTGGGGCGTGAAGGCGTTCGCGCGCGCGAACACGGCGATCACGATCTTCAAGTTCCTGATCCCCGGCCTGACGATCGCCGGCCTGATGCTGTCGAGCTTCCATGCGGACAACCTGGGCACCACGTCGAACGAGGCGTTCGCGCCGTACGGCTGGTCGGCGGTGCTGACCGCGGTCGCGACGAGCGGCATCGTGTTCGCGTTCAACGGCTTCCAGAGCCCGGTGAACCTCGCGGGCGAAGCGCGCAATCCGTCGCGCAGCGTGCCGTTCGCGGTGATCTCGTCGATCCTGATCGCGCTCGTGATCTACGTGCTGCTGCAGGTTGCGTACATCGGCTCGGTGAACCCGGCCGACGTCGCGAAGGGCTGGGCGCACTTCAACTTCTCGTCGCCGTTCGCGGAACTCGCGATCGCGCTGAACCTGAACTGGCTCGCGATCCTGCTGTACGTCGATGCGTTCATCAGCCCGAGCGGCACCGGCACGACCTACATGGCGACCACGACCCGCATGATCTATGCGATGGAGCGCAACAACACGATGCCGAAGATGTTCGGCAACGTGCACCCGCTCTACGGCGTGCCGCGCCAGGCGATGTGGTTCAACCTGCTGGTCTCGTTCATCTTCCTGTTCTTCTTCCGCGGCTGGAGCTCGCTCGCGGCGGTGATCTCGGTCGCGACGGTGATCTCGTACCTGACCGGCCCGATCAGCCTGATGGCGCTGCGCCGCGCGGCGACCGACATCGAGCGTCCGCTGACGATCCCGCTGATGAAGCTGATCGCGCCGTTCGCGTTCGTCTGCGCGTCGCTGATCCTGTACTGGGCGAAGTGGCCGCTGACCGGCGAAATCATCCTGCTGATGATCGTCGCGCTGCCGGTGTACTTCTACTTCCAGGCCAAGGCGGGCTGGAGCGGCTGGGGCCGCGACCTGAAGGCCGCATGGTGGCTCGTCGCCTACCTGCCGACGATGGCCGTGCTGTCGCTGATCGGCAGCAAGGAGTTCGGCGGTCATGGTGTGCTGCCGTACGGCTGGGACATGCTCATCGTGGCGGCGATCTCGCTGGTGTTCTACTTCTGGGGCGTGAACACGGGCTACCGCACCGAGTATCTCGACGAGCGCGAAGCGAGCGACGAGATCCTCGAAGGGGTCGGCGCCTGACGCATGCCGGCCTGCCGCCGGAATCGGCGGCGGCAGGGCACGGAAAAAAGCCCGTTCGAGCCTGGCTCGAACGGGCTTTTTGTTTGGGCGGGCGCGGCTCAGTCGTTCGCGCCGGCGAACACGTAGTTCGTCATCGCCAGTACGCGCTGGTAGGTGCCGAGCGACTGGATG
This sequence comes from Burkholderia ubonensis, assembly GCF_902833085.1. Lineage (GTDB taxonomy): Bacteria > Pseudomonadota > Gammaproteobacteria > Burkholderiales > Burkholderiaceae > Burkholderia > Burkholderia ubonensis. The sequence continues at coordinate 55,131 of NZ_CADFEB010000014.1, read as the reverse complement.
CCGAGCCGGTAATCGTCGTCCGCCGCGCCGAGCGCCGCGAACACCGGCAGCAGGTGCTCGTCGGTCGGATGCATCAGCACCGCGTGCGGCGCCTGGCGGCGATAGTCGAGCAGCGCGTCGAGGTCGCGCGCGGCCAGCCTCGCCTCGAACCAGTCGGTGAACTCGGCGACGCGCGGGTCGGCATCCTCGGGCGCCGCGCCGAAATCCGCCGCGCGCAGGTTGTGCGTGATCTGGCCGGAGCCGATCACCATCATGCCTTCGTCGCGCAGCGGCCGCAACGCGCGGCCGAGCGCGAAGTGATGCGCGGCATCCGCGCGCGGCTGGATCGACAGCTGCGCGACCGGCACATCGGCGTCCGGGAACATCAGCAGCATCGGCACCCACGCGCCGTGATCGAGCCCGTGCTCGACCGTTTGGGTCGCGATGCCGGCCGCGTTCAGCAGGTCGGCCGCGCGTTCTGCGACGTCCGGCGCACCCGGCGCCGGATACTGGATCTCGTACAGCGCGCGCGGAAAGCCGTAGAAGTCGTGGATCGTTTCCGGCTGCCGTGCGGTGCTCGCGACCGGCTGCTGCGTGCCCCAGTGCGCGGACAGCATCAGCACCGCGTGCGGGCGCGGCAACTCGGCGCCGAGGCGCGTGAACGCGCCGGACGGCAACGTCGGATCGATCGGCAGCGTCGGCGCGCCGTGGGACAGGTAAAGCGAAGGCAAGCGGTTCATGGTGGTGGCCCTGCGATGAGGTTGCCTGTGACTATAGGCTCACACCTGCCGTTTATAAATCCGCGCCTGCGAATTTGATTCGCTCTCGTTTGTTGATAATCGGCGCGCCTTGCACGCCATGAAACGCGCGCCGTTACTGCGCGTGCCGGATGCCTTCCCAGGGCGTCGTCAGCGGCGCGCTGAGCGCGAACAGGTCGAGCACGCGCGCGACCGTCTGGTCGACGAGCTCCTCGATCGTGTTCGGCATCGCGTAGAAGGCCGGCAGCGGCGGAAAGACGATGCCGCCCATCTCGGTGACGGCGGTCATGTTGCGCAGATGCGCGAGGTTGAACGGCGTCTCGCGCACCATCAGCACGAGGCGGCGGCGTTCTTTCAGCGTGACGTCGGCGGCGCGGGTGATCAGATTGTCCGACAGCCCGTGCGCGACGCTCGCGAGCGTCTTCATCGAGCACGGCGCGATCACCATGCCGTCGGTCGCGAACGAGCCGGACGCGATCGTCGCGCCGACGTCGCGCACCGAGTGCACGACATCCGCGCGCCGTTCGACGTCGGCCTTCGACAGCTTCAGTTCGTGCTGGATGTTCAGCCAGCCGGCGCTCGAAATCAGCAGATGCGTTTCGACGCCGCCGGCGGCGCGCAGCATGTCGAGCAGCCGCACGCCGTAGATCGCGCCGGTGGCGCCGGTGATCGCGACGATCAGGCGGCGCGGCGGCGCGCTGCGGGGTTCCATCGGGGGGAGGGGGATTACGCGGCGGCGAACAGTTGCTGCAGCTCGCCCGACTGGTACATCTCCATCATGATGTCCGAGCCGCCGACGAACTCGCCCTTCACGTACAGCTGCGGGATGGTCGGCCAGTTCGAGAATTCCTTGATGCCCTGGCGGATTTCGTCATCTTCGAGGACGTTGACCGTCTTGAACTGGTCGACGCCGCAGGCCTTCAGCACCTGGACTGCGCGGCCCGAGAAGCCGCACATCGGGAATTGCGCGGTGCCCTTCATGAAGAGCACGACCTGGTTTTCGTCGACGATTTGCTTGATACGTTGTTGGGTGTCCATGACTGACCTTGCGTTAGCGGGGCGTTAGAAGGAAATGATAGCGGATTTCAACCGGGCGGGCCGGGCCTGGGCGCGCATCAGCCGGGCAACCGGCCGCCGGTCGTGCGCTCGATCGCGGCGAGATCGGCGAGCGATTCGACTGCAACGAAGCCATGCGCGGCAAGCAGCGCGCGCACCGCTTCGGCCTGGTCGTAGCCATGCTCGATCCATATCGAGCCGCCCGGCTTCAGGCGCGCGCCGGCGCCGGCGACGATCGCGCGGATCGCGGTGAGGCCGTCCGCGTCGTCGGTGAGCGCGCCGCGCGGCTCGAAGCGCAGGTCGCCCTGCGACAGGTGCGGGTCGTGCTGCGCGATGTACGGCGGGTTGCTGACGATCGCGTCGAACGCGAGCGCCGGATCGAGCGCCGCGTACCAGTCGCTCTGCAGCCAATGCAGCGGCCCGCCGGGGCGGTGCGCGTCGAGCAGCTTGTCCGCGTTGCGCCGCGCGACGGCGAGCGCTTCGCCCGAGCGGTCGAGCGCCCATACGCGCGCATCGGGCCGCTCGGCCGCGATCGACACCGCGATCGCGCCGCTGCCGGTGCCGAGGTCGAGGACGGCCGGATGCGGGATCCCGTCGATCGCATCGAGCGCCGCTTCGACGAGCAATTCGGTTTCCGGGCGCGGAATCAGCACGTCGGGCGTGACGTCGAACGGCCGCCCGAAGAACTCGCGCATGCCGACCAGCTGTGCGACCGGCTCGCCGGCGGCGCGGCGCGCCTCGAGCGCGAGATAGCGTTCGACGGCGGCCGCGTCGAGCGGCTCGTCGCCGCGCGTGATCAGCTGCGTGCGCGTCCAGCCGAGCGCGTAGGCGAGCAGCACGCGCGCGTCGACCGGGTCGAGCGGCGACGCGCGCAGCAGGTCGAGGGCGGTGGTCGTGGCGCGCATCGCGGCCTCAGTCGGCGTCGCCGAGCGACGCGAGCTGCTCGGCCTGGTGCTCGCTGACGAGCGCGGCGATCAGTTCGTCGAGGTCGCCGTCCATGATCGCTTCGAGCCTGTAGAGCGTCAGGTTGATCCGGTGATCGGTCATCCGGCCCTGCGGGAAGTTGTACGTGCGGATCCGTTCGGAGCGGTCGCCCGAGCCGATCAGGCTCTTGCGCGTCGCGGCTTCCTTCGCGTGCTGCTCGTGATACTGCTTGTCCTTGATCCGCGCGGCGAGCACCTTCAGCGCGCGATCCTTGTTCTTGTGCTGCGAACGGTCGTCCTGGCACTCGACGACGATGCCGGTCGGCAGGTGCGTGACGCGCACCGCCGAATCGGTCTTGTTGATGTGCTGGCCGCCCGCGCCGGACGCGCGGAACGTGTCGATCCGCAAGTCGGCGGGATTGATCTCGACCTCGCCGATCTCGTCGGCTTCCGGCATCACCGCGACCGTGCACGCGGACGTGTGGATGCGCCCCTGCGTCTCGGTCGCCGGCACGCGCTGCACGCGATGGCCGCCCGATTCGAACTTCAGGCGCGAGTACGCGCCCTGGCCCGCGATCCGCACGATCACTTCCTTGTAGCCGCCGAGATCCGACGCGCTCTCCGACATCATCTCGACCTGCCAGCGCTGGCGCTCCGCGAAGCGCAGGTACATGCGCAGCAGGTCGCCCGCGAACAGCGCCGACTCGTCGCCGCCGGTGCCCGCGCGGATTTCGAGGAAGATGTTGCGGTCGTCGTTCGGGTCCTTCGGCAGCAGCATCTTCTGCAGCTCGACTTCGAGCTGGACCATCCGGTCGCGCGCGCTGCGGATCTCGTCCTCGGCGAAGTCGCGCATCGACGCATCGCCGAGCAGCTCCTGCGCCGCCGCTTCGTCGCTGAGCGACTGGCGCCACAGCGCGTATTGCCCGACGACCGGGTCGAGTTCCGCGTGCTCGCGGGTCAGCTTGCGGTACTGGTCGAGATCGGCCGTGACGTTCTCACGGCTCAGCAGGTCGTTCAGTTCGGCCAGCCGTGTGGAAAGCTGGTCGAGCTTGCGTTGCATGCTCGTCTTCATGATGTGGAGCGGCGCTCCCGGGCAAGGTATTCGGAAAGGATAGGCCGGCTGGCGAGCCGGCGGCGCGGCGATCGGTCGGCGCTAGTGGCCTGACTGGTCGTTCGAGCGCGGCGCGTGCTGGTAGAAGCCGCGCATCAGGTCGATCAGCGAATCGCGGTCGGCGCCGTTCACGCGGTTCAGCGCGCTCGTCGGGCCGTGGATCAGCTTGTTGGTCAGCGCCTGCGACAGCGCTTCGAGCACCGCGGCCGGATCGTCGCCGCGCGTGAGCATCTTCTGGGCCTTCTCGACTTCGGCGCGGCGCAGCGCGTCGGCCTGCGTATGCATGTGGCGGATCACCGGCACGACGCTGCGCGTGTCGAGCCACTGCATGAAATTCTGCACGCGTGTCTCGATGATCGCCTCGGCCTGCGCGACCGCGGCCTGGCGCGATGCGTTGCCTTCGCGCACGATCGCGCCGAGATCGTCGACCGTGTAGAGGAACACGTCCTTCAGCTTGCCGACTTCGGGCTCGATGTCGCGCGGCACGGCCAGGTCGACCATGAAGATCGGCCGGTGGCGGCGCGCCTTGACCGCGCGCTCGACCGCGCCGAGGCCGATGATCGGCAGCGTCGACGCGGTGCACGACACGATGATGTCGAATTCGTGCATCCGCACCGGCAGGTCCGACAGCGGCATCGCGCGGCCGTTGAAGCGTTCGGCGAGCTTCTGGCCGCGCTCGGCGGTGCGGTTCGCGACCACCAGTTCGCGCGGGCCTTGCGCGGCGAAGTGCGTCGCGCACAGCTCGATCATTTCGCCGGCGCCGATGAACAGCACGCGCTGGTCGGCCACGTTTTCGAAGATGCGCTGCGCGAGGCGCACCGCGGCGGCCGCCATCGACACCGACTGCGCGCCGATCTCGGTCGTGCCGCGCACTTCCTTCGCGACCGCGAAGGTGCGCTGGAACAGCTGGTTCAGGTAGGTGCCGAGCGCGCCGGCTTCCGACGCGGTGCGCACCGCGTCCTTCAGCTGGCCGAGGATCTGGGTTTCGCCGAGCACCATCGAGTCGAGGCCCGACGCGACGCGGAATGCGTGCCGGACCGCTTCCGACTGCGGCAGTGCGTACAGGTGCGGCGCGAGTTCGTCGACCGGAATCCGGTGATACTCCGACAGCCAGCGCACCGCGCCCTCGCGCGCCGCACGGTCGTCGGTCGCGCAATAGAGTTCGGTGCGGTTGCAGGTGGAGAGGATCGCCGCTTCGGGCGTGTTGGGCGCCTGGGGGCCGAGGAACACGCTCTTGAACGTCGCGAGAGCCGGCTTGATCTGTTCGAGCGGAAACGCCACGCGTTCGCGCAGGGCGACAGGCGCAGTGTGGTGATTGATTCCGATCGTGAGGAGTTGCATATCAAGGGCTATCGTTTAGCCCCATATTATAGCGTTTCAGCGATTTCCTCACTCGATGCGTACCGGGCGTCCGCGAGACTCGGGCGGAGATTCGGGGGTTCGATCGGCACCTGGTCGAGCTGATAGCCGTAGCCGTAGAGCGGCAGCAGCCGGTAGCCGTGCTCCGGAAGCAGCCGCAGCTTGCTGCGCAGCCGGGATGCGTGGGTGTCGAGGGTGCGCGACCTTGTGTCGCGCCGGCGCGCCCAGACCGTTTCGAGGATATGGGCACGCGACACCGGGCGGGACAGGTTCGCGAACAGCAGCAGCGCGAAGCGGAATTCCTTCGGCGTCAGCGACACGACCTCGTCGCCGAAGCGCACGAGGCAGTGCGTGGCGTCGAATGCGTATTCTCCATACATATCGCGCGAGCGGTTCGGCGGGCGCCGGACGCCCGCGCGCCGCATCAGCGCGTTGACGCGCGCGAGGAGTTCGGGGCCGCTTACCGGCCGTGCGATGCAGTCGTCGGCACCCGCGTGCAGGCACGACACGATCTCGCTTTCGCGCGGCATGCGCATCACGGCGATCGCGGGCAGGCCGGGCAGGAGCGCGCGTGCACGGGGAATGACTTCCTCGGCGGGCTGGTCGCCGGCCCAGTCGCCGGTGATCAGCAGGTCGCAGGTTTCGGTGGCGAGCCACTCGAGGCACCGCGCGCTCGAAGGGAACGGGTGACAGAGGTGTCCGCCCGCGAAGAGGAGGCGATTCATCAGCGCTGAATGACGCGCATCCGGATCGATCAGAGCGATTCGCATGGGAATTTCTTCATTACGACAGCCGGTGAGCGCTTGCCATGGCGTCGGGTAGGCCCCTAAACTCGAATGTTGCGCGGCAAGTACCCTGCTGATCTCGGGTTCGATGGATGGGTCGATGCTAGCCGCAGGAGTCGTTCACGCCTATGGGACGAATCTGAAATTGCTGGGGGCGTTGAATGAACTGGTTTGGAATCATCGTTCTGGGAACGGCCGTCGGGTTGTTCGGCCGGGGGCTGCACCCGATGCGGCGCACCGGCCGGCCCGCGTGGTGGGTCGTGGCGCTCGTCGGCATCGCCGGCGCGGCCGCCGCCAAGATGGCCGGCAATCTCTCGGGACTCTTTTACGACGGCGAGACGCTCGAATGGCCGGTCTGCACCGGCGTTGCGTTCGTCGCCGTGGCCTTGACGGTCGCGCTGGCGGCTCGTCGCTGAATGCCTGCAGGTGAAATCATGAATGCCCGTTTTCCCGAAGACTCGTCGGCGCCGGCGCGTCTCGCACTGTTGCGCGGCGCGATGGCCCGCGAGAACCTGGCCGCGTATCTCGTGCCGTCCGCCGATCCCCACCTGTCCGAATACCTGCCCGAGCGCTGGCAGGCGCGCCGCTGGCTGTCGGGCTTCACGGGCTCGGTCGGCACGCTCGTCGTCACCGCCGATTTCGCGGGGCTGTGGGTCGACAGCCGCTATTGGGTGCAGGCCGACGCGGAGCTGGCCGGCAGCGGCGTGCAGTTGATGAAGATGACGGGCGGCCAGCAGAGCGCGCCGCACGTCGACTGGCTCGCGCAGAACGTGCCGTCCGGCGCGACCGTCGGCGTCGACGGCGCGGTGCTCGGCATGGCGGCGGCGCGTGCGCTGTCCGCCGCGCTGAGCGCGCGCGGCATCGCGCTGCGCACCGATCTCGACCTGCTCGACGCGATCTGGCCCGAGCGGCCGGGGTTGCCCGACGATGCGGTGTTCGAGCACGCCGCGCCGCAGGCCGACACGACGCGCGCGAGCAAGCTCGCCGACGTGCGCCGCGCGATGCGCGCGCAGGGCGCGCAGTGGCATTTCGTGTCGACGCTCGACGATCTCGCGTGGCTCTTCAACCTGCGCGGCGCGGACGTCAGCTTCAACCCGGTATTCGTTGCGCACGCACTGATCGGCGCCGAGCGCGCGACGCTGTTCGTCGCCGGCGGCAAAGTGTCGCCGGCGCTTGCCGCATCGCTCGCGCAGGACGGCGTCGACGTGCGGGCGTACGACGCCGCGCGCGCGGCGCTCGCGGCGCTGCCCGACGGCGCGACGCTGCTGATCGACCCGCGCCGCGTGACCTACGGCACCCTCGAGGCGGTGCCGGCCGGCGTGAAGCTCGTCGAGGCGGTGAATCCGTCGACCTTCGCTAAATCGCGCAAGACGTCCGCCGAGATCGAGCACGTGCGCGTGACGATGGAGCACGACGGCGCGGCGCTCGCGGAGTTCTTCGCGTGGTTCGAGCAGGCGCTGAACCGCGACACGATCACCGAGCTGACGATCGACGAGCAGCTCACGGCGGCGCGCGCGCGCCGTCCGGGCTACGTGTCGCGGAGCTTCGCGACGATCGCCGGCTTCAACGCGAACGGCGCGATGCCGCATTACCGCGCGACGCCGGAATCGCACGCGACGATCGTCGGCGACGGCCTGCTGCTGATCGATTCGGGCGGCCAGTACGTGAGCGGCACGACCGACATCACGCGCGTCGTGCCGGTCGGCATGGTCGGCGACCTGCAGCGGCGCGACTTCACGATCGTGCTGAAGTCGATGATGGCGCTGTCGCGCGCGCGTTTCCCGCGCGGCATCCGTTCGCCGATGCTCGACGCGATCGCGCGCGCGCCGATGTGGGCGGCCGGGCTCGACTACGGCCACGGCACCGGTCACGGCGTCGGCTATTTCCTGAACGTGCACGAGGGTCCGCAGGTGATCTCGCATTACGCGCCGGCCGAGCCGTACACCGCGATGGAAGAGGGGATGATCACGTCGATCGAGCCGGGCCTGTACCGGCCCGGCAAGTGGGGCGTCCGGATCGAGAATCTGGTCGTCAACCGCGCGGCGGGGCAGACCGAGTTCGGCGATTTCCTCGCGTTCGAGACGCTGACGCTGTGTCCGATCGACACGCGTTGCGTGCTCGTCGAAATGCTGCACGAGGAAGAGCGCGCGTGGCTCAACGCGTACCATGCGACGGTGCGCGAGCGCGTCGGCCGGCACGTGAGCGGCGACGCGAAGGCATGGCTCGAGGCGCGCACGCAGCCGATCTGACGCGCGGCGTGCGCGGTTTCGGTTCGAACGACACTCACATCGAGGGCGAAAGATGGCGGACACGGCAGTCCTGGTGATCGACATGCAGCGCGGGCTGGTACAGCGGGCAAGGCCCGCCTACCGGCTCGACGACGTGGTGGCAGGCATCAACCGGTTGACGGCGGCGGCGCGCGCCGCGGGCGCGCCCGTCTGCTTCGTGCAGCACGACGGCGACGCGGACGACGACATCGTGCCCGGCACGCCCGGCTGGGAGCTGCATGCGGATCTCGCGACCGCGGACGGCGACTGGCGCATTCGCAAGTGTGTCGGCGATTCGTTTCATGAGACGCCGCTCGCGGCGCAGCTCGACCGTCACGGCATCCGTTCGGTGCTGATCTGCGGCTATGCGACCGAGTTCTGCGTCGATTCGGCGGCCCGCCGCGCGGCGCTGCTCGGCTACCGGACGACGGTCGTGTCCGACCTGCATACGACGAACGAGCGCGCGCACCTGACGGCCGCGCAGATCGTCGCGCACCACCACTTCATCTGGAACAACAACTCGTTGTCGGGCAACGCGGTGACGCCGCGCACGCTCGCCGACGTGCTCGCCACGGAGTTTGCATGACGATCAAGGCAGTCGTATTCGATTTCGGCGGAGTGCTGATCGACTGGAGCCCGGAGTATCTGTACAAGCAGCTGATCCCGGACGACGCCGAGCGCCGCCGGTTCCTGACGCACGTGTGCGGGATGGACTGGGTGATCAGGCAGGACGGCGGACAGACGATCGAGGAAGGTACGGCTGAACGCATCGCGCAGTTTCCGGAGCACGAGGCGCTGATCCGCGCGTTCTATGCGCGCTGGCACGAGATGATCGGCGGCGCGCTCGCGGAGGGCGTTGCGCTCGTCGACCGGCTCGACGCGCAGGGCATGCCGATCTTCGGGCTGACGAACTGGTCGGCGCAGACGTTCCCGTATGCGTGGGAGCACTTCCCGGTATTGCGGCGCTTCAAGGACATCGTCGTGTCGGGCCGCGTGAAGCTCGTGAAGCCCGACCCGGCGATCTACCGCGAGATGCAGGCACGGATCGACCCGCATCTGCCGGGCATCGCGCCGCACGAGCTGGCGTTCATCGACGACAACGCGAACAACGCCGCCGCCGCGACGGCGCTCGGCTGGCACGGCATTCACCACACGAGCGGCGCGGCCACCGAGGCGCGGCTGCGCGAACTGGGCGCGCTCGCGTAAGCGGCGGGCGCACGGCTGTCGGACAAAAAAAGCGGGCGCATGGCCCGCTTTTTCGTTTTGCCGATCCGGGAGCCGTAACCCCCGGCCGCCCGGTCAGCGGCTGATCGGCTTGTAGCGGAGGCGGTGCGGCTTCGCGGCTTCCTCGCCGAGGCGCGCGCGCTTGTCGGCTTCGTACTCCTGGTAGTTGCCGTCGAAGAACGTCACCTGCGAGTCGCCTTCGAACGACAGGATGTGCGTCGCGATCCGGTCGAGGAACCAGCGGTCGTGCGAGATCACCATCACCGAGCCCGCGAATTCGAGCAGCGCGTCTTCCAGCGCGCGCAGCGTTTCGACGTCGAGGTCGTTCGACGGTTCGTCGAGCAGCAGCACGTTGCCGCCGGCGATCAGCGTCTTCGCGAGGTGCAGGCGGCCGCGTTCGCCGCCGGACAGGTTGCCGACGATCTTCTGCTGGTCGCCGCCCTTGAAGTTGAAGCGGCCGATGTACGCGCGCGACGGCGTTTCGTACTTGCCGACCGTCAGCACGTCGGCGCCGCCCGAGATTTCCTCGAACACCGACTTCGTGCCGTCGAGCGCATCGCGGCTCTGGTCGACATAGGCGAGCTTCACCGTCGGGCCCATCACGATCTCGCCCGAATCCGGCTGCTCCTTGCCCGTCAGCATCCGGAACAGCGTCGACTTGCCGGCGCCGTTCGGGCCGATGATGCCGACGATCGCGCCGGCCGGGATCTTGAAGTTCAGGTTGTCGATCAGCAGGCGATCGCCGTACGCCTTGCTGACGTTCTTGAACTCGATCACTTCATTGCCGAGGCGGTCGCCGACCGGAATGAAGATTTCCTGCGTCTCGTTGCGCTTCTGGTATTCCTGGCTGCTCAGCTCCTCGAAGCGCGCGATACGCGCCTTCGACTTCGCCTGGCGGCCCTTCGGGTTCTGGCGCACCCACTCCAGCTCCTTCTTGATCGCCTTCTGGCGCGCCGATTCCGACGCTTCTTCCTGCTTCAGGCGCTCTTCCTTCTGGTCGAGCCAGCTGCTGTAGTTGCCCTTCCACGGAATGCCGTGGCCGCGGTCGAGCTCGAGAATCCACTCGGCCGCGTTGTCGAGGAAGTAGCGATCGTGCGTGACGGCGACGACGGTGCCCGGGAAGCGCACCAGGAACTGCTCGAGCCAGTCGACCGATTCGGCGTCGAGGTGGTTGGTCGGTTCGTCGAGCAGCAGCATGTCGGGCTTCTCGAGCAGCAGCTTGCACAGCGCGACGCGGCGCTTCTCGCCGCCCGACAGGTGCTCGATCTTCGCGTCCCAGGCCGGCAGGCGCAGCGCGTCCGCGGCCACTTCGAGCTGCTGCTCGGGGCTGCCGCCGTCGCTCGATGCGAGGATCGCCTCGTACTTCGCCTGTTCGGCCGCGAGCGCGTCGAAGTCGGCGTCCGGCTCGGCGTACGCCGCGTAGATCTCTTCGAGCTTCTTGTTGGCCTGGAACAGGTCGCCGAGGCCTTCCTCGACCGCTTCGCGCACGGTCTTGCTCGGGTCGAGCTGCGGTTCCTGCGGCAGGTAGCCGATGTTCAGGTTCGGCATCGGCGTCGCTTCGCCTTCGATGTCCTTGTCGACGCCCGCCATGATGCGGATCAGCGTCGACTTGCCCGAGCCGTTCAGGCCGAGCACGCCGATCTTCGCGCCGGGAAAGAACGACAGCGAGATGTCCTTCAGGATCTGGCGCTTGGGCGGCACGATCTTGCCGACCCGGTTCATCGTGAAAACGTATTGGGCCATGTGGGTGTGAGAGTCAGAAGTTGGGACCGCCGCTCGGCGAACTCGCGTGGCGGCGTCGGGTGATTCGGTACGGAGCGTGCCGCGTGATGTGCGGCGGTGTCGCCCGGTGTCGCCGCATGTCGGCGACGAGAGCGGCTATTGTACTTCGCCGCCGGCCGGCGCTGGCGCGGCGCGGCCGTTGCGCGAGGTCAGAGCCAGGCGGCGACGCCGCCGTGCCCCGAGCACGTGCCGCGCCGATGGCGGCTGAAGCTGTACGTGCCGTCGCGGCAGCGCGCGCTCGCGCCCTCGGGAGCGCGGCCCGATTTCGAGCGCGCCGGCGCATGCACGGTTTCGCCGTCGCGGTTCCGGTACGTGTCGTGGCGGTCGAGGTCGGCTTCGTTGCCGTAGGTCTGCGGTGCGCGATAGGCGAGCGCATGGTGCGGGGCGACGGCGGCGCACGCGATCAGCAGCGCGATCGACAGTCGCGCGAGCCGTGTGGCGTGCGTGGTGTGCAAGGCGGGCAAGGGCATGGTCTCTCTCGGTTCTTGGTATCGGGCGCGATGGCGGCGGGCCGCGCGCGCCAGCATGTTAGCCGGACGGCGCGTCTGTTGCATCGGTTCCCGTCGATGCAACAAGTGGTTCCATCGAAATTCATCAATTGGTTCTTAGTCGCGAACCGTTTGATGCTTACACTCCATCGCTTCGAAGGCGGCTGAACACAATGCCGACGGAAGGGCGCCGCGATGTGTCGATACGCATCGCACCCGCAGTTTCGCAGACCTGCGTGGCGCACCCTGACCGAGCGGCCGGGAATCCGGCCTCGGGCCGACGTGCGCCGCACGCCGCGCCGAGTCCGGATCGAGAACAAATCCCCAGCGCCGCCTTCAAGCGATACCCGGCCATGCCGGAACCGTTTTTTGGAGAGAGACACATGAATGGAAGCAAGTCAGGGCTCGGCACCGGCCTGAAGCAACGCCACGTGACGATGCTGTCGATTGCGGGCGTGATCGGCGCGGGGTTGTTCGTCGGCTCCGGCCACGCGATCGCGGAAGCCGGCCCGGCATCGATCCTCGCGTACGCGATCGCGGGCGTGCTGGTCGTGCTGGTGATGCGGATGCTGGGCGAAATGGCCGTCGCGCATCCGGACAGCGGCTCGTTCTCGACCTACGCCGATCGCGCGATCGGCCACTGGGCGGGCTTCACGATCGGCTGGCTGTACTGGTGGTTCTGGGTGCTCGTGATCCCGATCGAGGCGACCGCCGCCGCGACCATTCTCAATGCCTGGTTCCCGGGCGTCGCCACGTGGGTCTTCGCGCTCGGCATCACGTCCGTGCTGACCCTCACCAACCTCTTCTCCGTCAAGCATTACGGCGAGTTCGAATTCTGGTTCGCGCTGATCAAGGTCGTCGCGATCGTCGTGTTCCTCGCGATCGGCGGCGCGGCGATCGCCGGGCTGCTGCCGGTGCCGAGCGTATCGGGCGTATCGAACCTGTTCGCGCACCAGGGCTTCATGCCGAAGGGCGCCGGCGCGGTGCTCGCGGCGATGCTGACGACGATGTTCTCGTTCCTCGGCACCGAGATCGTCACGATCGCGGCCGCCGAATCGGACAACCCGCAGCGCCAGATCGTGCGTGCCACCAATTCGGTGATCTGGCGCATCACGCTGTTCTACCTCGGCTCGATCCTCGTCGTCGCGGCGATCGTGCCGTGGAACGACCCGCTGCTGCCGACGCACGGTTCGTATCAGCGCGCGATGGAGCTGATCGGTATTCCGCATGCGAAGGCGATCATCGACGTGATCGTGCTGGTATCGGTCGCGAGCTGCCTGAACTCGGCGCTGTACACCGCATCGCGGATGCTGTTCTCGCTGTCGAAGCGCCGGGATGCTCCCGCGTTCCTGCATCGCACCGATTCGACCGGCACGCCGCGCGCGGCGGTGCTGGCGTCGACCGCGTTCGGCTTCCTGACCGTGATCGCGAACTACCTGATGCCGGAGCACGTGTTCGGCTTCCTGCTCGCGACGTCGGGCGCGATCGCGCTGCTCGTGTATCTCGTGATCGCGATCTCGCAGTTGCGGATGCGCCGGATTCTCGACGTCAGCGGCGCGAACCTGACGCTGAGGATGTGGATGTTCCCGTGGCTCACGTGGGCGGTGATCGTGTTCATCTGCGGCACGCTGACCGTGATGCTGGTGAGCGAGGATCACCGGATGGAAGTGGGCGCGACGGCAGTGCTTGCGCTGATCGTGCTGGCCGCGTCGTGGCTCAACCGGCGGGCGCGGGTGGCGCGCGAACCGGCGGGGACGGTGTCGGCGAGCCTGCGGTAAGAGGCGCAGCCCCGGCGGGAGCCGGGGCAGGTCATGCGGGGCAGCAGGACGGACGGCGCGAATGCCTCGCGTCCTGCTGCCTTGGGCGTCATTGCATCCGTTTCAGGAATACGACATTGGGCTGCGCGCCCGGCATGGGGCCGCTCGGATAGTAGCCGCACTTCGACGGATCGGTGGCATAGCCAATGGGCTGCCAGTTGGCCGGCCATGAGAAATTCCAGCAGGCGGAGATGGTCGATCCCACGGGCATGTTATTGAAATACGTCATTTCCTGCCAATTGGGACTCGGGAGTCCGCCGGGCGGAATGCATTGTGGATTATTGAGCTGATTGGTTTCGATCCAGCCCGATGCGATCTGGGTGGGAAAGCCGGGGATGACGCCGGTGCGGTAATTGTATAAACACGCGGACACGGTCGGCGCACCGTTTTGCCCGACGCCCGGGGTGAGCCCGACGGCCGCGGGATCGGGAATCCCGGGGAGGGATTGCGCGTATAGCGACCCCGTAGGCATGCACAACACGGCCAGTGCGACGGAAACGCCTCGGAACAGGTTGCGATGATTTTTCATTTGGCAGCCCCTTATATGATTGATGCTTGATCGTATAAAGCGACTTCATTGCCTCCGATATTTATGCATGCGCGGGAGGCGAGTTATTGTGCTGGCGGATTATGTTTTAAATGTCTGATTTTTTCCAATTGAGTCGATCGTTTTGATAGCACCATAGTTTTAAAAATATAAATAGATGGCGCGAGAAATGACGATTCGGATATGGCGAGATAGTCGGGCGCCGATCCCGGGCGCCCGGCTCCGACACACAGGGACGTGTGCGGGCAAGCATTCGGATGATCGGCGATGTTTTCGCAGGTTGTCGGACAGATTTGCCGGACTTGCTGAAGACTCCGGATTGCAGGTGTGAATTGCCTGGGGCGAGGCGTCCGTGTGCGATACGGGCGATTTCCCCTCGAACGGACCACGCAGGCACGGGGCCCGCATCGACGGATCGGCGCGTGTCGCGTGGCGGATGACTCTCACTAAGGGATAGGCCGTCGAAAGGTCACGCAGGCGTCGAGCGCGACGACAGGGTGGGGCTGCATGGGCGGGTGGAATTTGCGCTTGCCCGAGTCATGAGCCAGCCTCCGGCCCGGAACACGTTGCGCGCCATCCTGCTGGATCGGGAGCGGTCTATATGCGTCTGATGCCTCTCGAAGTCAAAGGACTATCCGCTGTACAGCAGCAGATGACTGATGCTGCCCCGGTGCAGCCTCCCGCGCCGGCGACCGGCACGCACACACCACGCTCGACGCCGGCGATACTCGCGCAATTGGAGCGATCCCCTTTTCGCTTCAGCGGTACGACTGCTTTCAAGAGCCAGGTAACCGAGGCGGGCGCTGTCGTTGCCGAGAACAGTTTCGGCAGGATCTCCCATGATCTCGGCGCGCGTCCCGACGCGAACCTCTGCTACCCCAATATCAGCTCGTGCCTGACGGTGACAGGGCTGTCCAGGCGAGGCAGCCTTCGCGGCGGGCATTTGACCACGCCCGAGGGGCTCAAGCGCGAGGACATGAAAGCCTTGTCGAACGCGATAGGCGCGGAAGACTGCAAGACGTTCGTGGTGGCGGGACCGATTGCGGACATCAAGGAGCGTACGGAGAAGTCGGAATGCAGCACCCGGAAGGAAATGGCGGCGCAGCTGAAAGCAGCCTCTCCGGACGCGGAAGTCCGCTTCCTGGATACGAGCGATCGCCGGCCTCCGTATAACATCTACGTCCGGCGCGAACCACCGGAATCCGGCGACAGGCTCCAGGTCCACATCACTGACCAATCCGGGGCAAGCGCCGTCGGGGGCGTCGTGACTGCCGCCGTTCCGCGCGATGCTTCGCTGCCCGGCAATGCGGTTGCCGTTCCCGATGCGGATCTCGTCGACCGGGACGCCGGCAAGCCCTCGTGGAAGAAGATATTTTGAGTGCCGCACGTCCGGCATGCGGTCGGGCGCGGCCATGAAAAAGCCCGCGACCTCAACGGTGCGCGGGCTTGCGCAGACGCGCCGGCTGGCGCGGGGCGGTGCTCAGACGTTGATCACACGTTTAAACGTTGATCGGTCGGCAAAGGGCCGTGAACATTAGGTTTCGCGGGGAAATCGGGCCACGGCCTTTGCGGGAATCGCTGGAAGTACCCCCAGTTGTACCCCCAAGGGGGTATCGGGATGATAGATCAGTCTGGATGCGGGTGCCAGCGCTGCGCCTGCCGGATAAAACGGTTACGGCGCAGACCGCATTGTTGGCTGACGCCTGGAACAGTACGCGATGAGATGCAGGGGAACGGGCCGCTTTGGCCCAGACCTTGGAGAACTCTCATGGCAGACCACCACACCCACCACAACCCGCTGGGGCAAGACGCCCTGTTCGCCACGCCGGCCTCGCTCATGCTCGATGCCCGCCTCACGCCGCTGGAGCGCAATGGTTGGCAAGTTCTGCGCATGCTGCGCTCTACGGAAGGCATCAGCCCGCTGGCGAATCTGGGGCAGTTGCGCCGCTATCTCACCTCTACCCCGCTGGGGCAGAGGGCCGGGTACGAGACGGCCCGGCGCGTTCTCGTCGTGCTTCGGCTGACGGGGTGGATCAGTCTGGTGGGCCAGCAACGTGATCCTCTGACCGGCCATGTGCTCAGCGAGCTGTATCAGGTTCACGAAAGCGCCCTGCACTTCCAGCAGGCTTGCACGCTCGATGC
Organism: Burkholderia ubonensis; assembly: GCF_902833085.1. Classification (GTDB taxonomy): domain Bacteria; phylum Pseudomonadota; class Gammaproteobacteria; order Burkholderiales; family Burkholderiaceae; genus Burkholderia; species Burkholderia ubonensis. The sequence continues at coordinate 38,893 of NZ_CADFEB010000014.1, read as the reverse complement.
CAGCCTGCCCGCGCTTCTGCAAGCTTCTATCGGCCATGAAAACAACCAGGTGGATCGGGTAGCCGTTCACACTCAGGCAATGCTGGCGCAGGCACCTGAAGCTGCTTCCATTGCGGCCCACGATCAGCTCGACGATGACGATGATTTGCCCCCGACGCCGCCGCCGCAGGCGAACGAGGCAGCCGCCCCACTGCCATTGCCTGGCGATTCCGCTGGCAGCACGCTTGTTCCGCAACAGACCGGGCATGCTCGCCACATGACGACTGAGCAAGGCAGTACGTATAAGACGTATATGTATAAAAAAGAACGTACGTACCGCGCGCGCGAAGGCGACGGCGACCCGGCATCGCAGTCGGTGAGCTTGCCACCTTGCCTGAGCAATGCCCAGGCAGACCAGCAAAAGGACGTGCAGGCTGCCTTGCGGCGGCTGCCACCGCAGCATCGCCAGGAAGTGCTCGACGAGTTGCAGGCACGCAGCCAGAGCGGCACCGTGCGCAATGTCGTGGCCTACTTCTTCGCCTTGGTGAAGCGCGTCTTTGCGGGCGAGTTCCGCTTATGGGCAGGTCGCAAGGAGACGTCCACCACCCCACGGCCTGCCGAGAATCGACCTACAGCTCCGCCGCGCACCGCAGACCGCCCAGAACCGACGGCGCAACCGGCATCGCGTGAAACCGCCCTGGCGCACATCGCTAACATCCGCAAAATCATGAACACCTCGACGAACGCTGGGAACATCGCAGCGCAGGCAATGCAGGCCAGGGGATGGCAGCCGCATCCTGCGTAGCAAATGCTGCCGCGAAACGGGTCGTCACTGCACGCCGCAGTGACGACCCGCGTAACACCGCAAACAATGCGGGCGAAAGCCAGTTCCTATTGCGTGCGGCCTACATGATGATGTCCGCACTAAATTGACCGGGCAGTTGCCAAGACCGATGGGCTTCGTACATCGGCCCCCCCAACAGCGCAGGTTCCTGCAAGCGCTGGCCCAGCAGGGTGGAGCCACCCCAGGTATGCCCAGGCTCCGACCGCATACCGGCCCTACCCAAGGGCGGAGCCTTCTTCGTCTGTTTGAACTCATCCCTACCGCGCCGTCTGGCGCACTGTCCTTTGCAGCAATTGCCTGTGCGCGACGCACAGGGTTCCCGCTGCATGTCTCATCCCACTCACCTCATAGGAGGACTCGTCCACGTTCACAACACTTTCGTCTTGCATTACCTCCGTCTGGACTTCCAACAGGGAGCAAGACGGACGCCTCATTCGAGGCTCTGGTGTCTCCTGAACACCATGCCCTTGCCCTCACGGGATCTCGCCTTGGCGAGTTGGCACTAACACTAACCAATGAATTTCAGGACAACGCATTACGGCGGTAAGCACTCGATCAGTACCGTCTGTTCGGGAGAGGGCGACGTAGGCAATCTGATTCCCATCAGATGTAATGGGAATCAGATTGATGAAGCCAACGGCACATGGGCGGCAACTGGGATCGAGGAACTACACGAAGGAGTTTCGAGAAGCGGTCGTTACTGAGGCGAGCGATCCGAATCGCTCGATTGCCGAGGTAGCTCGCAGGCATGGCTTGAATGCCAATATGGTCGCCCAATGGCGACGAAGATCGCTGGAAGCACAACAGGCCACGCCAGCACCTTGCGTGACACTGCTGCCCGTTGATGTGATCGAACTGCCTGCGGAAAGCACGGCGAGCCACACCCCACCGCAAGAACAGAAAGTGCGGGCGAGCGCCGCGACGTCGCTGAATTGCGAGATCGAGATTGAGGTCGGCAAACGACGCATTCGCATCAGCGGGATGTCGCAGGAATTCGCCGAACAGTTTCTGCGAGACTGCCTGAAGTGATTCCACCGAACACGCGAATCTGGATCGCGGCGGGCGTCACGGACATGCGTTCTGGCTTCAACTCGCTGGCCGCGAAGGTGCAAGCCGTGCTGGAGAAAGATCCCTACAGCGGGCACGTGTTCGTGTTCCGGGGCAAGCGCGGTGACTTGCTGAAGTGCTTGTGGTGGTGCGATGGCGGCCTCTGCCTGCTCTCGAAGCGTCTTGAGAAAGGACGCTTCGCATGGCCACGCGCCGACTCTGGCGTGGTCGCGCTGACAACCGCACAGCTCGCGCTGTTGCTTGAGGGTTTCGATTGGCGGCAGCCAGTCGAAACCGTGCGCCCGCGCAGCGCGCTGTAAACCATTGTTAACTGGTGTTCGCGTGATCGTGGGCAGTCGTAAACTGTCCTCATGGAATCGACCTCGACTGCGCTGCCCGACGACATCAACGCACTGAAAGCGTTGCTGCTTGAGCGTGATGCTCAGGTCGCCGAGCTGCGCCAACAGCTCTCGTCGCGATCACTTGAGATCGAGCACCTGAAGCTCACGATCGCGAAACTGCGCCGCATGCAGTTCGGCCGGAAGTCAGAGAAGCTGGATCTCCAGATCGAGCAACTTGAATTGCGGCTGGAAGACCTGCAGGCCGACGAAGGCGCCTCGGATATGGCGGCCGCCCCCGAGGCGAGGCGTCCGCGTCGCGAAAACGCCGGCCGCAAGCCGCTTCCCGATCACCTTGAGCGCGAAGAGCGCGTCCATCTGCCAGCCGGCGATGACTGCCCGGATTGCGGTGGGCGGCTCAAGCCGCTGGGCGAAGACGTCGCAGAGCAACTCGAGTATGTACGAGCGCACTTCCGCGTAATCCGTCATCACCGTCCGAAGCTGGCCTGCGCGTGCTGCGATCGCATCGTGCAGGCGGCGTCACCGAGTCGCCCGATCGACCGCGGCATCCCGGGTCCGGCGCTGCTTGCGCACATTGCCGTGTCGAAGTTCGCTTACCACATCCCGCTGCACCGCCAGGCAGTCATGTATGCGCGCGATGGCGTCGAGATCGATCCGGGCGCAATGGGGTATTGGATGGGCGGCATTACGGCGTTGCTCGCGCCGTTGGTCGACGCCGTGCGCCGCTATGCGTTGGCCGGCGGCAAGGTTCACGCGGACGATACACCGCTGCCGGTACTGGCGCCGGGTAACGGCCGCACGAAGACAGGACGTCTGTGGGTTTATGTGCGAGATGACCGGCCCAGCGCCTGCGAAGAGCCGGCGGCGGTCTGGTTTGCCTACACGCCCGATCGACGCGGCGAGCATCCGCAGCAGCATCTCGCCGAGTTCGTTGGCGTGCTGCAGGCCGACGCGTTCGCTGGCTACGCCGAGCTGTATCGCGGCGGCACCATCCAGGAAGCGGCCTGTATGGCACACGCGCGTCGGAAGATACACGACCTGCATGCCGTGCGACCCAACGCGGTGACGGAGGAAGCGCTGCGTCGGATCGGTGCGCTCTACGAGATCGAAGAGCAGATCCGCGGCAAGCCACCCGACGAACGGCACAGCATGCGCCAGGCGCGAGCGGTGCCGCTGCTCGACGACATGAAGCGGTGGTTCGACGCGACACTTACCAAGCTCTCCGCGAAGTCGGACACGACCAAGGCGATCCAGTATGCGCTGAACCGCTGGCCGTCGCTGATCTACTACTGCAGCGACGGGCGCGCAGAGATCGACAACCTGATCGCTGAGCGAGCGCTGCGTGGCGTCGCGATCGGGAGGCGCAACTACTTGTTCGCCGGCGCCGACACTGGCGGCGAACGCGCGGCTGCGATGTATAGCCTGATCGGCACGGCGCGCTTGAACGGCCTCGATCCCGAGGCGTACCTCGCCTACGTGCTTGAGCGCATCGCCGACCATCCGGCCAACCGCGTCGATGAGCTGCTGCCGTGGCATGTGGCGCCGTCGCTGCCGTCTACTGCTCGCGTCGAGCCCATCCGATAGCGTCGCGGATCTCCGCGGTCAACAACCTGCACTACGGTGCTGCTCGGGCGCTTACTTACGGCGCTTTGCATGGAGGCCGGAAAATGGACGACTTGACCTACACCCTGCGGCAGCTTTGCCAGCGCAATCGTGACGGTAGCTACAACACACAGGCCGACCGGATGCGTTCGCTGTCGCTGGCCGCGCGGCAACTGCGCGAGGCCGGTTTCCGGCAGATGAAAGCCTCGTCGCTCAAGGGAAAGCACGTCCAGGCGCTGCTAGAACGCTGGCAGGGAGAAGGCTTGTCGTCTGGCACCATCAAGAATCGGCTCTCTCACCTGCGCTGGTGGGCCGAAAAGATCGGCAAGGCTGGCATCTTGCCGGCGGACAACACACAGCTTGGCGTGCCCGAACGCCGCTATGTGACCAACATCAGCAAGGCCCAGGAACTGGGCACAGGTCTTGAACAGATCACCGATGGCCACGTGCGCATGAGCCTTCAGCTGCAGGCCGCCTTCGGATTGCGTCGGGAGGAAGCGATCAAGTTCCAGCCCAGTTACGCGGATCGGGGTGACCACATTGCCCTCAAAGGATCGTGGACCAAGGGCGGTCGGGAGCGAACTGTGCCCATCACCACGACAGAGCAACGCGACGCGCTTCACGCAGCACACCGCCTGGCGGGCACAGGGTCATTGGTACCAGCAAACAAGACCTACATACAGCAAAGGCACGTCTACGATGGACAGTGCAAGGCGGCGGGCTTGAGCAATATGCATGGACTGCGGCATCGGTATGCACAGATGCGATATGAAACATTGACGGGGTGGAAGTCACCGGCAGCAGGCGGACTTAGCACGGCTCAACTCGGCCTATCACGACGCCTGGCCGACCAACAAGTCCGGCAGCAGATCAGTCGTGAACTTGGGCATGAGAGGATGGAAGTGACAGCAATCTATCTGGGAAGCTGAGGTTTACTTTGCCGGACCTGCTACTGTATCCAAACTCGCGGCTCTGGAATCCCGCCGCCAGCTTGTCAGCGCTAATAAGCCATCAAACCATACCGACCTGTCGGCAGGTGTCGAAAAAGGCACCTTTAAGAAAATTGCTCTCATGCCAAGGAAAGCTCTCACATTGCTCCAGCTCTTTATTTAAAGCATCCTGAGATAACTGATGGTAATTTTTATTTTCATCCAGCACACGCTGCAACCAGTATTTCGCACCCGAAGAAGACAGGCATTTGGCAGCATAACGCTCGCGTATTTTGTAAAGCCGATCCCAGGTTTCGATCTCCTCATCATACCCTGCACAGCTTAGGGAAATAAGAATATCCTGCTCTTTTTCCGGGAGCTGGGCAGCTGATTTGAAATGCACGGACACTTGAATTTTATAGCTGTCAGCGGCATATGGATAAAAGGCTTTTCTCTTGATCCCAGCTTCATCTTGCAGAGGGTCTTTTGCACCTTTGTTTTGCGAGTTGCATTTATAGCACGCAGGCGCCAAATTTCTTAAATTCACAGAATTGAATGGATACTTGCTAGCCGGCAAATAATGATCATAAGCCTCCCGAGTCGGGTCATATTCGGAATCCATCGGTAAAAGGCCACAAAATGGGCAGCAAGGCATGTCGTTCAGAGAGGAAAATTCCTTGTAGTGCTCTTTTAAGCCAGCACCAATATTTTCCTTGACTATTGCCAGCTCAAAGAAGCCGCAGCTGTAGAGTTTGCTGAAAAAGGCTTCTATCGTTTTCATCAGTGCATTCTGAGTACCCGCGATGTAGCGGCTGGGTTCCTTTTTTCCCTCGCAAAGCGCCTGGATATCATTGTTGTCCCTGAACATTTTTCGATAAGAGTGGATGTCCTCGGGAGCAAGCTGCTTGAACTCTTGGAATATTTGGTTGACGTAGCGATAAAAGAACGCTCCTGCTCCCTTCTCTGTGCCAGCCAAATCCGCCCGATGTAATTCATCCATGATGGCATATAGGGGTGGCAACCCCTTGAACAGTTCGAGGCTGTATTCTTCATTTGGCGCACGGCACCAGACCTTGGCAAAGACATAAGTGACGAAACCGTGCATGGCCCGCATCGGGTGACGAGGCCGTTTATAGGGAAATAGCATCAGCCCGGCTCCTTGTCGGCTCCTGGCGTCTGTAGCAAGGCATGCACGGCTAACGTGCGTTCCACAGAATCGCCCATGGTATCCATGATCCTGCGAGCAAGGCCATGGGGGTCGGCTTTCGATATAGGGTCAGCCAGTAATTGCTCCAGCACTTGTTGAGCCCCGCCTCCAATAGTTTCGCGTTTACCGAAAGTTTCATGTGTGATTTTGTTGATCGAAGCACCCAGCGTGTTGTACGGCGGGTGGCTGATGCTGACCTTACCGCTGGCTTTGTCCTTGGCAAACACCAGCACCTTGTCCGGCTTGCTGTCGGAGATCAGAAATGGTGTGTGGGTGGTGATCAGCATTTCCTGCGCGAATTCACCCTGGCCCGTCAGGCACTGGCGCAAACGGCTGATGAAGTTGGCGCGCCAGTCGGGGTTAAAGTGCGTTTCGGGTTCGTCGAGAAGGAACAGGCTGTTGGTCTCCCGAAACAGCAGGCACAGGCCGAGGCTGTGCAGCAACTGGTGCTCGCCGTCCGACAACTCCTTGAGCATCATCGGCTCGGCCACCCCCTGCTTGGTGAAGCGCACGAACTTGAAGCGCATGATGCGCTGGTCGGATGCCAGGGTTGGCACCGTCTCGCTGACGTAGTGGCTGGTCGAGGTATAGAGATCGGTCTTCAGCACATCGCTGACGGCATACAGGTTGAGCGTCAACAGCACCTGAAACGCCTGGAACAGCGCCAGCGCCGAACCATCGAAGTTCTCGCGGAATGCCTGCCGGGTCGCCTCATTGACCCAGTAGTCGAGCACCAGCGTATCGGTGGCGTCGTCGACGTAATTGAGCGTGGCACAACGCTTGAGGGCGCTCACCACCAGCGAGGACTTCTCGTCACCCTCCAGCAACTGCAGCAAGTTCAGGCGATAGCGAGTACTTCCTAGCTCATCAGTTTCCGAGAGCGCGGGATTGCCCTTGATGATCTCGCGGCGAACCCAATCATCAACTGATTGGCTAATCTCAGACTCTGAGAGTCCGCGTGTTCGAGCTTCCGCCTGTATTCGATTTCGTCGCTCGCGCTTCTGATCTTCATCAGCGGGATCGAAGGCTTCCAGTTGCACTGCCTCGATGGGAATTCGGCGGCGCAGGATGATACGGAATTCCCGCAATGCGTCGATACCCACATCCTCGCGGAAAGGCTGGAGTGTGCTCTCGTCCTGAAACAGCAGGTTGCACAACAAGATGGCCTGGCTGAATCCGCTGTCCAGGTAGGCCAGCCGTGTTTCCGGATGGCCGGGGTAGCTCAGTTGCCGAGTCAGTGCATTCCAGTACTCGTCGAACTGCACGAAACGCATCTTGAAGAAGGGCAGACTGAGGATCTCGTTCTCGCCCGAGGAATAACCCAGCACGTACTGCGGCAGCAGGATATCGGCGTGTCCGCCCTTGAACGCCTCGGACACATCGGTGCTGAAGTCGCCCTGGTTGTCCCAAAGAAATCGCACCGATTCACCGGCCTTCTTCCACACACCCACTTTCGCCCACGGCGGGCTATCGGGGCTGCGGTACTCGGCGGGCACGCGGATCAGGTAATCCAGCTCGAAGGCGACGGGCGAAACATCCGGCACCTCGTCCTGCAAGGCCTCCGGCAGAAAGCTGCGGCGTACGCGCAGCACTTCCAGCTGGAAAAAGATCGCCGCCAGCGCTTCGAGCAGGTTGGATTTGCCGCTGCCATTGAGCCCAGCGCAAACGAAGGGCGCAAAGTCGTTCGCTTGCGCCAGCTCGTCCTGCAAGCTCCACTCGGTGCGGAAATGGTGCTCAAACCCGCAGGGCAGGCTGCGAAAACCTTTGGGGTCTGTAATCTTGAGACGCAGCAGCTTCATGCCAGGCCTTGCTCGGCGGCGGACTTGAGCTCGACGCGGTTGTCGTCGTCGTCAAACCCCTGCGTCAGGGCACCAGCGGCCAAGGCGTCGAACACCCAGGCCTTGATGGACTCGTAGTCGCTGGCAGCCCATTCGAAATCGTTGTCCGGGTGAAGTTCCGCCAGCCGGGTTTGCGCGGCGGCGATGAAGCGTTCGAGGGAGAAAGCCGTATAGCCCAACTGCGTGCGATAGGCCTCCAGCCAGAAGCGCAGCAGCGGCGCCAGCTGTGTGCGGTCTTGCAGTGCGGGCGGCAGCAAATCGGTTTCGGGCAGCTCGATCACCGGCGTGGTGATGGGCGCAGGTACGGCAGAGGCTACCGGCCTTTCTCCTTCGATGGGGGCGGCAGGCGAAGCCACCCGCGACAAATCCAACTCGCCCTTGAAGGCCTGCTGACTTAGGGCACCGTAAAGGGCTTCGATGTCCGTGAGGCTTTGTTGGTAGCGAGATTTGAGGGCTTCGACTTTTTCAACGATGGCGGCGAATTGGACTTGAAGTTCGATAGGTGGATATGGAAATTCCAGTGAATCGAGAACTCCGGTGTTCATGTGGGTGAAAGCGCCGTCTGCTCCTGTCTTCAAGCGCCCTACGCGTCCCTTGCAATACAGCATCAATGAAACGAAGTGCAGAGGCCGCAACCCATCGCCTAATCGAACACGAATCAGATTAGTGCTAATGATCGCAGGCTGTCCATTCATGCGAGCGACACACATCTTTCCAACGGTGCCGGCCCGCGAAATTATGATGTCGCCATCCTTCACCGAGTACGTCGCGAGCTCGTCGTACTTGTCAGCGGTGATCCACATGCGAAACGGAAGCGCCATTCGTCCATCTGAGGCAATGTTGTCCATATTCCAGACTGGCACACCCGCATCGACCAACTCCTCCTTCTTCAATGCACTTCCGAATGGGCCGCACTTGGTGCCCTCTTTCGGATTGACATAGAACTCCGAAAGCTTCCTCACAGGGAAACCATGAGGATTCAGAATCGGGTCGCCAAACATCTCCAGAAACACGCTCTTGAGCAGGTCGTCCAGTTGTTGCAGGTGTTGTTTGCGCTGGGCGATCAGCTCTTCCACTTTGCCGAGCAGGTGGGCAATACGGATTTGGTCTTCAATAGGGGGCAAGAGGATCTGTATACGATAGACATCATCTCTGTTAAGTCCTGGAATAGCCGCTGATCGATTCAGGTCTTGAAGACGCAAGGTGCGCAAGAGGCGATATAACCAATCAAGGTCGAACTCGTGCTCGTCACGAGGTGAGACAAAGTACGTTGTGTCGATGGGCCAGCAGGGTGTCTTGACGAGATGAACTTCCCCAATCGAGCCTTTTCGACCAACAACAATAGTCGGATGATTTACTAAGCTCTCACTATGGACGTCAACCTGACCGTTCGATCCAAAGACGGGAATGCTTCCTTCGTTTCGCGTGTCTTTGCGGAGAGATTTCCCATACTTGAGTTCGAATAAGCTACCGAGCAAGAGAGGCGTCATCCCACCACCCCCTTCAACTCCAGCAGCTCGCGCACGATGCCGCTTTGCACCTTGGCGAGGTCCGCTTCATCCACATCGCCCACCTCGGCTTGAATCAACCGATCCAGAATCACGCCCGGCGCGTCATAGTGCACTTCTTCGAATACATCCTGCTTGTACCGTGAGAGCGAGAGGTCGTAGTTGTTTTTCTCATCGGCAATCTCGCTGTGCGGCACCATGAAGCACTTGGCGGTGCGGTCGGTGTCAGTGGCGGCATCGCGGGCGTGGTACCGGGCGATGATGTCTTGCAAGTCGCCATAGCCGTCCTGCTTGCTGCGCTTGTCGTCCAGCGAATAGCCGTCGGCGGCCATTTCGTAAAACCAGACGTGTTCGGTGGCGACTTTGCTCACCTTGTCTTTCGGCCCCCAGACCTTGGTGAACAGCAGAATGGCGGTGCTGACCCCGGCATAGGGTTTGAACACGCCGCTGGGCAGGGTGATCACGGCCTTGAGGTCGCAACGCTCCACCAACATCTGGCGCAACGTTTTGAACGCTCCGCCAGAGCCGAACAGCACGCCTTGCGGCACAATCACGCAGGCGGTGCCGCCCGTTTTGAGCAGGCGATAGATGTTCTCGACAAACAGCAGTTCGGTTTTGGTGGTGGCCAACTGCAGTTTTTCGTTGATGTCGCCCTTGTCGATGCTGCCGGTGAACGGCGGGTTGGCCAGCACGATGTTGTATTCAGACTCCTCGGTGTAGCTCTTGCTGAGGGTGTCCTTGTAGTCGATGTGCGGCTCGTCGATGCCGTGCATCATCAGGTTCATCAGGCCCAGACGCACCATGGTCTGGTCGATGTCGTAACCCCAAAGTGAGCTGGCAAGCTTGGCTTGCACAGCGGTGGTTAGCGTTGCGGCCTTTGACGTTCGTTTAAATCCGTCTTCGTCCGTAGCAATATCGTTCGTGCCTGATTCAGTTGCGAGCTGCGTTACCAGATACTGATAGGCGCCCAGCAAAAAGCCTCCAGTCCCGCAGGCCGGGTCTGCAACCTTGTAAGGCCTACTAGGACTTGAACGGAGGAGTGCGGAAACATCTGGTCGCACCAAGTCAGCCATCAGCTTAATGATGTGGCGCGGGGTGCGGAATTGGCCGTTCTTGCCAGCGGTGGCGATCTCGGACAGCAGGAATTCGTAGACATCGCCCTGGATGTCCTGAAAGGCCTGGCCTTTTTCTTTCGAGTCGCGCTCCATCACCTCGAAGATGTCGTCGATGGTCTTCACCGCTTCCACCAACAGGGCTGGCTTGGGGATGATGAACACGGCGTTCTTCATATGGTGGGTGAAGTTGCTTTCTGCGCCGTTCAGATCCTTGAGGAAGGGAAACACCTTGCCCTGCACGTGCTGCAACATTTCTTCGGCCTGCATGCGTTTGAATTCGCTCCAGCGCAGGGTACGTTTGTCGATGGGGCGCTGTTCCGCCGCTGGCCAGTTGCGTTCCTCGAGTGGAATCCAGGTTCCGGTGAACTTGGATATGTATTTTTCACCTGCCCATTCGGCGTCGGCTTGGCGTTTCTGGTCCAGTTCGTCGAGCCGCTTCATGAACAGTAGGTAGGTAATCTGCTCGATGGCAGTGAGCGGGTTGCTGATGCCACCGCTCCAGAATTTGTTCCAGAGCTGGTCGATCTTGCTTTTGAGTTCGGGGTTGTTTTGCAGCATGGTGTGCTCTGTTATTTAGGCAGCCAACCGTTCGGTCAGCTGTAGGATCTCGTTGATTTCAAGTGGGCTGAACACGCCACGGATGCCTTGCGGATGGATGACCGTGAAGGGGGCGTTGATCAGGTCTTTCTTCTCCACCTTTTCGCGCTCGATAATGAAGCCCTTCAGCAGATTGAGGAATTCCATCTGCCGGCTGCTGAGCGTGGTGTGGGCGCGGATGAACTGGTCGAAGGCGGCGCTGACCTCGTCTGGGAAGCTCCTGAGCACTTCAATACCCAGGATGTGGCGGATGAACTGGATGAAGCGCGCCTTGCGGTTCTTGTAGACCTGACGCAGCAGATCCTCGGTGATGTGCGGGTGTTCTTCGTGCAGCAGTTCGGCCAGTTCGTTGGCCTCTTCGCTGCTCACTACCTCGCCATTCTTGATCTTCTGCAGTACCAGGTTGTGCGCGGTGAGTTCGGCAATCAGGTTTTCCACCATTTCGCGGTAGCGGGTGATGCTGACCGCCTCGTGCTGTGGGCCGAACTCCACCCATTCCTTTTTGTGCAGTTCATCGGCCAGATCGAGGTGGGTTTGTTCCTGGCCGGTGGATTGCTCGCGGAATTTCATCAGCGGGCCGAGTTTGGCGACCAGTTCGTCGAAGGCGTCTTCATCCGCCTTGGCCCAGTAGTGGCTGGTTTGCGCGGCGCGGATCAGGGCCTCTTCCTGCTTGACGAAGCTGACGGAGAGCGGCAGTTCGCTGATCTGCTCGACAATGCCTTCTTTGAGGGTGTCAGCCTGTTCCTTTTCTTCGCTCAAAACGGCCAGCGAGTACTCCAGCAGGTCGCGCTCTAAGCGCATGGCCTTGAAGTCGGCCTCGGACACGGTGCGGAACAGTGGCTTGATTTCAGCGCGCAGGAACTCCAGCCGGTCGTGGCTGAGTCTGATCCAGAAGTTGTCGTCGTCCAGCTTCGCCAGCGCAGCGGCGGCTTCCTTGATCACCACCGACTCTTTGGGTAGCGCGGCAATCTGCAGGCGGAGCTTGGCGACTTCACGCGTGGCGATGTCGGCATGGCCGCTGTCATTGGCCTTTTCGATCTTGTCGAGGCGCAGGCCCACCAGCCGCACCGGGAGCGGCAACTGCGGTTTAAGCTCCTTGCCCTTGGGGTTGAGCTTGAAGTATTCGAAGTTGTCCCAGCAGTCGAGGATCAGGAACACATCTTTCTCAAGGCACCAAGGCTTGGGCTTGCTGGTTTCCAGCAGGCGTGTGCCGCGCCCGACCATCTGCCAGAACTTGGTGTACGAGTAGACCGGCTTGGCGAACACGAGGTTGACGATTTCGCGCACATCGATGCCGGTGTCGAGCATGTCCACGCTGATGGCGATGCGAGGCATGTCGTTGTTGGTGAATTGATCGAGCAGCCCACCTTTGCCGTAGACGCGCGGGTCATCCGACACAAGCACCTTTGCAAGCTCACCGTGGTACTGCGGGTAGAGCTTGTCGAAGATTTCTTCCATGCGCCGGGCATGGGCCTTGGTGGCGCAAAAGAAGATGGTCTTGCCTGGCAGCACGCCGTTGGCGTCCTTGATGGCCTCCTCCATGAATTCGCGGACGATCAGGGTGTTGGTGCCCTTGTTGATCACCTGCTTTTCAAGCTGAGTGCCCTCGAAGTTGATGTCTTCAACTTCCTTGCCTTGGAGGATCAGCTTCTTCTGGTCTTCCAGCGAAATGGTGCGCTTGCTGATGCCCTCCATCTGGAACTTGGTCTGAATCTTCATGACCTGGAAGTTGCAGAGGTAGGGCGGCACGTTGTTCACGGCCTCTTCATAGGTGTAGGCAAACGTGGGAATGCCATCTTCGCAATGAAAAAGCTGGAAGGTGTTGTGGTCAATGATGTCGGTCGGTGTGGCCGTGAGGCCCAGTGTGATGGTCTTGAAGTAGTCCAGCACTTCGCCAAAGGTGTTGTAGATGGAGCGATGGCTTTCATCGACGACGATGAAATCGAAGAAGTGCGACGACAGGTGCTGTGCCTCGTCCCGGATAATGTTGAGCATCGTCGGGTAGGTGGCAACATACACACGACGATCCGTCGCGATCAGCTTTTCACCCACATTGGGCCAGCGCGGCTCGTTGGGCATGTGCTCCTTGAAGGCGGCCAGTGCCTGTTCACGCAACGCTATACGGTCCACGAGGAACAGCACTTTTTCTGCATGGCCAGCCCGCATTAAGGCATCGACCATGGCGATGCAGGTGCGGGTCTTGCCGGTGCCGGTGGCCATCACCAGCAGGAAATCGCGCTTCTTCTGTTCGATGCCTTCGAGCACCGAGCGTATCGCGCGAATCTGGTAATCACGTCCGGCAATCGAAGTGTTGATGAATTCCTGCGTCAGCGGCTTGCGATTGCGACGGATGTAGGCGAAGCGTTCGAGATCATCGCGGGTGGGAAAGCCAACCACCTTGCGCGGTGGCGCGTTCTCCAGATCCCAGAAATAGAGCTCGTGGCCGTTGGTGTAGAAGCAGAACGGCAGCTCGCCGCCTAGCTGCTTCTGGATGTTGTAGCAGTATTGCTTGGCCTGCTCGCGGCCAATGGCGGCATCGCGGCTGGTCTTCTTGGCCTCGATCACTGCCAGGGGTTTTCGGTCTTTGCCGAGCAGGACGTAGTCGCTGAACTGGTGGCCCTCGTAGGGGGTGCGCGGCTCGGCCACGCCCACTGGCAAGGCAGTGAGGATGTCGAATTCCTCGACAACCTGGGTGGGGTCTTTGACGTTCCAGCCTGATAACGCGAGTTGCTGGTCAATCAAGTCGGCTCGTGTCTGTGCCTCGGATTTAGACATGCCTAGCCTCCCTGGTGATGCGGAAGCGTTGGCTATCTGCGGCCATTTCCTCGGTCTGGAACGTGGGCACGTTGCCGCAAGTGTGATCGTCGCGGATGTCGAGGCTAAAAATACTTTTTCTAGTCTTCATTTCTCACCGCCTTGATTGATGCGAAGCCACTTTGCTCCACGCCCCTTGCCGGTCGATTCGATCAGTCCCTCTGACTTCATCGCTCGTAATACCAGCCGTACCATGTCCCGGCTCACGCCCGGGCAGGCCTCTTCAATCTCGGAAATCGAGAACGGCAGGGTGCGCCCCAGAACTTCCGTCCGCACCCGGTCGCCCTTGCTGCCACGGCCACGCTCAATGGTGCCGACACGCTCCTCGAACTCGCGATAGGCTCGTAGCAAGGCACCCCAGAAGTAGTCGAGCCAGGGCTTTACGTCGTGCTGCCCCTGGTGCCAGCCCTGCGAACTGGCTTCCAGCGTCTCGTAATAGCCTTCCTTGGTGTCCTCGAAGATGCGTTCCAAGCTGATGTAGCGACCCACTGCATAGTCGAAGTGGTAGAGCAGCAGCAGGGTCAACAAGCGGGACATGCGACCGTTGCCGTCCGGGAAAGGGTGGATGCACAGGAAGTCGAGCATCGCCAGCGGCACCAGTACCAGCGGGTCGGCCAGGTGCTGATCCAGCGCGGTGGCGTAGCGCCCGGTCAGATCGGACATAGCCATGGGCGTGAGGTGCGCAGCGACTGGCTGGAAGCGCAGACGCGAAGTGCCATCCGGGTGACGCTCGATGATGTCGTTGTTGGTAGCCTTCCAGCGCCCGCCCGCCTGCGGCATATAGCGGTACAGCAGGGTGTGCAGTTGCAGCACTACGCCCTCGCTGAAGGGCATGTGCGCGGCCGATTCGTGGATCAGCGCCAAGGCGTCACGGTAGCCGGCGATCTCCTGTTCGGAACGGCTCTTTGGCGTTGCATTGCGGATGACCAGAGACTTCAACCGCGAGGGTGCGACGACAACGCCTTCCAGCCGGTTGGATGACTCGGTGGACTCCACCACCGCGATCTGGCGCAGGCCCTTGAGGGCTTCGGGCGACTGCGCGGCGTAGAGTTGCTGCTTGCCCTGGTACTCGCCCAGTGTGCGCAACGTGGCGGCCTGAGTGCCATCGAAGCGAAGCGCGGCAAGGTACTCGGGCGTGAGCGAGTGCATGTAAATGTAAGTCCAGGCTGTGTAAAGGGGGTAATCATAGCCTTTAAATGGGGCATTGTCTCCATAAATACCTCATTAAAGGTGTTTGATTACCCCGTTTCCTGAAAGTAGGCCCGGTCGCGAGGGGCTGGCATGGCCGACCAGGAAGGAAATGCCTAAAAGGGCAATAATTTCACAATTACCCTATTTACTCCATTGTTTACCCCATTCTCAGGCCCACAACTCAGGGCAAAGGCAAACGGCAAGGGAATGGCACTCAAGGGACAACGGCCCTATCCAGAAAAGAAAAGGCCGTTCTGCCCACTCGCTGCTGCGATACCCGGCCAAACCGTCTCTATGCTGTGCCGCTGCCCTCCGCAGCACTCAGATAGTCCGCCCAGTCCTGCAACAGTGTCCTTCTCTGATCCAGCAGCAGCGCCTTGTTGTACGTCGCCCTCACCTTGTTGCTTTCCACGTGGGCAAGCTGCCGCTCAATCGCATCAGGCCGGTATCCGTTCTCATTGGCCCAGGTGGAAAAGGTCGTCCGCCAGCAATGCGGTGTCGTACCCCGGCCCAGGTTCATGTCGCGCATTGCGTAGGTCAGCCGATTGGGCGTGGTGAAGCCCTTGCCGCTCCGGTGCGGGAACAGATAGCGCCCGCCGCCCGTGATGTGCTGCAAGTCTTTCAGCACCGCTACGGCCTGCGTGGACAACGGGCTGACATGGTCACGCCGCGCTTTCATCTTCGCCGCAGGCCGACGCCACAGAGCATCCTCAAAGTCGAACTCATCCCACTCGGCATCCGCCGCTTCCCCTGGACGGCAGGCGGTCAGCGCAATCAGCCGCAGGCACAACGAAGTTTCCGGGTAGCCCCGGTAGCCGCGCAACTCCTGATAGAACTTCTGGATTTGCTCTCGCGTCATCGCCGCCTTGCTCTCGCTGAACGGCACGCGCAGCAGCCCGCGCAGGCTGGGAATCGGGTTTGCCTCGACCAGCCCCCGCACCACTGCGAACTCAAAGATCGCCGACAGATCGCCTTTGACGTGAATGGCCGCCCAGGCTCCGTGGGACTTGCATTCCTCCAGCAGCGGGCGAATCTGCTTCACGCCAATGTCGCTCATCGGCAACCCATCAAACTTCGGCGACAGGTACTTCCTGATACGGGATTCTTTCGTCCGGTAGGAGCTGAGCGCAAAGACAGGCTTGATCTCGGCCAGGTACGCCTGCGCCACCTTGGCGAACGAGCTTTCCTTGGCGCGTTTGCGTTCCTCCAGCGCCTCCAGATTGCGCTGCTTGGCCTGCTGCCGCTCATGCGCAGGGTGGATACCTTGCTTGACCAAGGCACGCGCTTTCTCTCGAACCGCGCGCGCCTCCGCAAGGCTTACTTGAGGAAAGCCGCCAATGGCAAAGAGGTTCTCCCTGCCTTGCAGGCGGTACTTCCACCGCCAGAGCTTGCCGCCGGTGGGCCTGACCAGCAGGAACAGGCCCCCGCCGTCTGAAAGTTTCCAATCTCGATCAGTCGATTTGGCCGACCTGACCTTGAGGTCTGTGAGTAGATTCTCGGGCATCGTTGGACTCCACTGCGGGGAGATGTACCCCCACGGTTGAACACGAGTACCCCCAACGCTACCCCCGAATTTTCTGGACCTCGATGAACAATAGGAACGCTCGGTAGGCCGTATTGTTTACGCAACCCATTGATTTAAAAAAGGTCGACCAATCCACCAAGCGCTACTGAACGCCACCGAGATCCAGCAAAAATCGTCAGACGTTGAACAGGAAGTTCATCACGTCGCCGTCATGCACGACGTATTCCTTGCCTTCCGCGCGCATCTTGCCGGCTTCCTTCGCACCTTGCTCGCCTTTGTACGCGATGAAGTCGTCGAACGCGATCGTCTGCGCGCGGATGAAGCCGCGCTCGAAGTCGGTGTGGATCACGCCTGCCGCCTGCGGGGCCGTATCGCCGACGTGGATCGTCCACGCGCGCACTTCCTTCACGCCCGCGGTGAAGTAGGTCTGCAGGCCGAGCAGCTTGAAGCCCGCACGGATCACGCGGTCGAGGCCCGGCTCGTCCATGCCCATGTCGGCGAGGAACGCTTCCTTGTCCGCGTCGTCGAGATCGGCGATTTCCGCCTCGATCGCCGCGCACACCGCGACGACCGGCGCATTCTCGCTTTCCGCGTACTTGCGCACCGCGTCGAGGTGCGGGTTGTTCTCGAAGCCGTCGTCCTTCACGTTCGCGACGTACATCGCCGGCTTCGCGGTGATCAGGCAGAACGGCTTGAGCAGCGCCGCTTCGTCGTCGGACAGCGCGAGGCCGCGCACGGCCTTGCCCTGGTCGAGCTGCGCGCGCACCTTGTCGAGCACCGCGACGAGCTTCGCCGCTTCCTTGTCGTTGCCCGACTTGGCGGCCTTCGAGTAGCGCGTGAGCGCCTTCTCGACGGTGCCGAGGTCGGCGAGCGCGAGTTCGGTATTGATCACCTCGATGTCGTCGATCGGGCTCACCTTGCCGGCGACGTGGATGACGTTCTCGTCCTCGAAGCAGCGCACGACGTGCGTGATCGCGTCGGTTTCGCGGATGTTCGCGAGGAACTGGTTGCCGAGGCCTTCGCCCTTGCTCGCGCCCGCGACGAGGCCCGCGATGTCGACGAATTCGACGACGGCCGGCACGACACGCTCGGGGTTGATGATCTCGGCGAGCGCCTTCAGGCGCGTGTCCGGCACTTCGACGACGCCGACGTTCGGCTCGATCGTGCAGAACGGATAGTTCTCGGCGGCGATGCCGGCCTTGGTCAGCGCATTGAACAGGGTGGACTTGCCGACGTTGGGCAAGCCGACGATGCCGCATTTGAGGCTCATGGAATCCTTCGAACGGGTGAAGCGGCGCGGCCGGGCGGGGCGCGGCGGCGCGGGACAAGGGGACGGCCGTCGCGTCGCGCGACGAGCCGGCATTCAAAGGCGCTATTGTACCGTGCCGCCGCGCCGGTTTCCGGGCGTCGGCCGAACGGACGACGCCGCGCGGCCGTCCGCGGCGGCGCTATCCAGCGATTCCCCTGATTTCCCGCAAAGTCCGGCCGCATAAGGGTTTGGCCCCGCGGCTATAATGCCCGCCATGACTGCCCACCACATCTTCGACGTCGCCGTGGTCGGCGGCGGGCTCGTCGGCAAGACGGCCGCGCTCGCGCTGACCCAATCCGGCTACAAGACCGCATTGCTCGCCCAGCCGGCGACGCCGCGCCCCGCCGATCTCGCGTTCGACACGCGCATCTACGCGCTGTCGTCCAGCTCGCAGGCGCTGCTCGAACGGCTGCGCGTCTGGCAGGCGCTCGATCACACGCGGCTTGCGCCCGTCTACGACATGCGCGTCTACGGCGATGCGCACGCCGAACTCCATTTCTCCGCGTACCAGGCGTCGGTGCCGCAGCTCGCGTGGATCGTCGAATCGTCGCTGATCGAGACTTCGCTCGACGCCGCGCTGCGGTTCCAGCCGAACCTGACGTGGTTCGACGCGCGCGCGCAGGGTTTCGACGTGCGCGACGACGCGGCCGTGCTCACGCTGTCGTCGGGGCAGGTGCTCGAAGCCGATCTGGTCGTCGGCGCGGACGGCGCGCATTCGTGGGTCCGCTCGCAAATGGGGGCCAAGGTGGAGCGGCGCGACTATCGGCAGACGGGCGTCGTCGCGAATTTCAAGACGTCGCTGCCGCACCGCGAGACCGCGTATCAATGGTTCCGCGACGGCGAGATCGTCGCGCTGCTGCCGCTGCCGGACGGCCACGTGTCGCTCGTCTGGTCGGCGCACACCGCGCATGCGGACCAGTTGCTGGCGCTCGATCCCGCGCAGCTCGCGGCCGAAGTCGAGCGAGTCTCGCACGGGCAGGTCGGCACGCTCGAATGCGTGACGCCGGCGGCAGGCTTCCCGCTCGCGCTGCAGACCGTCGACAAGCTGATCGCGCCCCGCGTCGCGCTGGTCGGCGATGCCGCGCACCTGATCCACCCGCTCGCGGGCCAGGGGATGAACCTCGGGCTGCGCGACGTCGCCGCGCTCGCCGATGCGATCGCAGGCAAGGAGAGCTTCCGCAACCTCGGCGATACCGTGCTGCTGCGCCGCTACGAGCGGTCGCGCCGCGAGGACATCCGCGCGCTGATGATCGCGACCGACGGCCTGCAGCGGCTGTTCGCGGCGCCCGGCCCGTTCGCGAAGGCGGTGCGCAATGCGGGCATGGCGTTCGTCGGCGCGCAGCCGCTCGTCAAGCGCTGGCTCGTGTCGGCCGCGCTCGGCTGAGCGAACCTTCGTACACTTCCCGGGTCGGAGTCGGTTCCGTTACGGCGTACACTGTGCCGTGCACTCCGAATGAGCTGAAGGAAGACCTCGATGAAAAAAACGATCCGCATCGCCTCGCTGGCGCTGGCCGTCGCCGCGGCGACGCTGGGCTGCACCGCGCAGGCTGACCAGACCACCGACAAGCTGAAAGCGACGCTGCAGACCCGTCTCGGCGGCGACGCGCCGATCAAGAGCGTGGCGAAATCGCCGGTCGCCGGCCTGTACGAAGTGAATCTCGGCTCGCAGATCATCTACAGCGACGCGTCCGGCGACTACGTGCTGCTCGGCGATCTCGTCGATGCGAAAACGCGCAAGAACCTGACCGAGGCGCGCCTCGCCGAAATCAACAAGATCGACTTCGCGAGCCTGCCGTTCGCCAATGCGATCAAGGTCGTGAAGGGCAACGGCGCGCGCAAGATCGCCGTGTTCTCCGATCCGAACTGCCCGTACTGCAAGAAGCTCGAGACGACGCTGCAGTCGGTCGACAACGTGACGGTCTATACGTTTCTGTACCCGGTGCTGTCGCCGGATTCGACCGCGAAGTCGAAGGCGATCTGGTGCGCGACCGACCGCGCGAAGACGTGGGAGGGCTGGATGCTCGACCATCGCGTGCCGACGAACGCCGCGAGCTGCGACACGAGCGCGCTCGACAAGAACCTCGCGCTCGGCCGCGGGATGAACGTCACCGGCACGCCGACGATCTTCCTGCCGGACGGCCGCCGCCTGCCGGGCGCCGTGTCCGCCGAGCAGCTGAATCAGGCGCTCGCCTCGAACAAATAACCGCTTGATGCGCCGGGCACCCAGGCCCGGCCGGCGAGGGGCGCACGGGCTTCCTGCCCGGCGCCTCTCGTCGTTTCTGACGCCGCCTCCCCGACCGATTCCCACCATGAAAACGCCGATCCGCTATTCGATTGCCCCGAAAGATCCCGCCGCGCACCTGTTCGAGGTATCGGTGACGGTCGCCGATCCCGACCCGGAAGGGCAGCGGTTCTCACTGCCGGTGTGGATTCCGGGCAGCTACCTCGTGCGCGAGTTCGCGCGCAACATCGTGACGCTGCAGGCGTTCAACGAAGCCGGCCGCAAGGTGCGTGTCGCGAAGACCGACAAGCGCAGCTGGCAGGCCGCGCCGGTGAAGGGCGCGCTGACGCTGCGCTACGACGTCTATGCGTGGGACCTGTCGGTGCGCTCCGCGTACCTCGACGACACGGGCGGCTTCTTCAACGGCACGGCGGTGTTTCTGGGCGCCGTCGGCCGCGAGGACGCGCCGTGCGAGGTGGAGATCGCGAAGCCTGCGGGCGCGGCGTTCCGCACCTGGCGCGTCGCGACTGCGCTGCCCGAGGCGCGCGGCACGAAGCGCTACGCGTTCGGCGCGTATCGCGCATCGAACTATGACGAACTCATCGATCATCCGGTGACGATCGGCGAATTTGCGCTCGGCACGTTCGACGCGCACGGCGTGCCGCACGACATCGTGGTCGCGGGGCGCGTGACGCAGCTCGACATGGAGCGGCTGCGCACCGACCTGAAGCGCGTGTGCGACGCGCAGATCGCGCTGTTCGAGCCGAAGTCGAAGAAGGCGCCGATGGACCGCTACGTGTTCATGACGCTCGCGGTCAGCGACGGCTACGGCGGTCTCGAGCATCGCGCATCGACCGCACTGATCTGCAACCGCACCGATCTGCCGGTGAAGGGCCGCCCGGAAGCGTCGGAAGGCTATCGCACGTATCTCGGCCTGTGCAGCCACGAGTACTTTCATACGTGGAACGTGAAGCGCATCAAGCCGGCGGCTTTCGTGCCGTACGACCTCGCGCAGGAAAACTACACGTCGCTGCTGTGGCTGTTCGAAGGCTTCACGTCGTATTACGACGACCTGATGCTGGTGCGCAGCGGGCTGATGTCGCAGGCCGAATACTTCGCGACGCTCGGCCGCACGATCGGCGGCGTGCAGCGCGGCACCGGCCGCCTGAAGCAGAGCGTCGCCGAAAGCTCGTTCGACACATGGATCAAGTACTACCGGCAGGACGAGAACGCGACGAATGCGATCGTCAGCTACTACACGAAGGGCTCGCTCGTCGCGCTCGCGTTCGATCTCGCGATCCGCGCGCAGACTCGCCAGCGCAAGTCCCTCGACGACGTGATGCGACTGCTGTGGCAGCGCTACGGCCGCGATTTCTATCGCGGCAAGCAGGCCGGCGTCGGCGAGGATGAGGTCGAGGCTCTGATCGAGGAAGCGACCGGCGTCGCGCTCGGCCGCCTGTACGCCGATGCGGTGCACGGCACGCGCGACCTGCCGCTCGCCGACCTGCTCGCGCCGTTCGGCGTGACGCTCGAACCGGATCTCGGCGCGAACGGCGCGCAGGCGAAGCCGACGATCGGCGCGCGCCTGCGCGGCGGCGCGGACTGCACGCTGGCGGCGGTCTACGAGGACGGCGCCGCGCACCGCGCCGGGCTGTCGGCCGGCGACACGCTGATCGCGCTCGACGGGCTGCGCGTGACCGGCACGAACCTCGATGCGCTGCTCGCGCGCTACCGGCCGGGCGACAAGGTCGAGATTCACGCGTTTCGCCGCGACGAGCTGCGCACCGCGAAGCTGAAGCTCGACGGCCCCGAGGTCGCGCGCTACAAGCTCACCGCCGCGGCGAAACCGGCGGCGCTGCGCACCGCGCGGGAAGCCTGGCTGAAGGGTTGAGCGGGCGGGCTCCAGCAATCAGGGTGCAATGAGGGATCGATCAGGCATTGTTCTGCTGCTGCAACAATCCGTCGCCTTGAGCCTGCTTTTTCGGGATGGGGGCGCCGAGCACAATGGCGTCACTCGCGCTGAACAAGCGCAAACCAACTGGAGCCCGACATGACGACCATTCTGCAAATCAATTCCGCGGCGCGTACGCAAGGCGCGCAGTCCACGCTGCTGGCCAATGAGCTGACGGCAAAGCTGCAACAATCGAACCCCGGCGCGAAGGTCGTGGTCCGTGATCTGCTGGCCGATGCGCTGCCGCATCTCGACGAATCGGTGCTCGGCGCGTTCTTCACGCCGGCCGACCAGCGCAGCGCGGAACAGAATGCGATCGTCGCGAAGAGCGATGCGCTGATCGCCGAGCTGCAAGCCGCGGACGTCATCGTGATCGGCGCGCCGATGTACAACTTCGGCGTCTCGTCGCAACTGAAGACGTACTTCGACTGGATCGCACGCGCCGGCGTCACGTTCCGCTACACCGAGAACGGCCCGGAAGGCCTGATCAAGGGCAAGAAGGTGCACGTGGTGACGGCGCGCGGCGGCAAGTACCTCGGTACGCCGAACGACAGCCAGACCCCGTTCCTGCGCACGTTCCTCGGCTTCGTGGGCATGACCGACGTGAACTTCATTCATGCGGAAGGCCTGAACCTGGGGCCGGATGCGCAAGGTGCGGCGCTCGCCAGCGCACGCGAAGCGATCGCCGCCGTGTAAGGCCGGTGGCGGCGCGTCCGTCAGCCAAGGCAAACAAAAACGCTGCGCACCGGAAGGTGCGCGGCGTTTTTGCATGGGGGCCGGCAACAACCGGAAGCGCGGCGGCATTACGCGAACGTCTCGGCCTCGTCCGGCAGGCGCCAGTCGATCGGCGCGCGATCGTGCGCCGCGAGGTAATCGTTCGCGAGCGCGAAATGGCGGCAGCCGAGGAAGCCGCGATGCGCGGACAGCGGCGACGGATGCGGCGCCTCGAGCACGCAGTGCGCGTTGGCGTCGAACAGCGCGCGCTTGGCTTGCGCGTGCGCGCCCCACAGCATGAACACCAGCCCGCGATGGCGGTTCGCCAGCTCGTGGATCAGCGTGTCCGTGCATTGCTCCCAGCCGCGCTTCGCGTGGCTGGCTGCCGCGCCGCGCTCGACCGTCAGCACGGTGTTGAGCAGCAGCACGCCCTGGCGCGCCCATGAGTCGAGACAACCGTGACGCGGCGTGTCGTGGCCGAAGTTCGCGGCGATTTCCTTGAAGATGTTGCGCAGCGACGGCGGCGGCTTGACTGCCGGCGGCACCGAGAACGCGAGGCCGTGCGCCTGCGGCGTGCCGCGGTCGTCGCCGTGATACGGGTCCTGGCCGAGGATCACGACTTTCACGTCGTCCGGGCTCGTGAGCCGCAGCGCGCGGAATACGTCGGTCGGATAGACGGTCTTGCCGGCGGCGCGTTCGCTGTCGACGAAGCGGCACAGCGGGCCATAGGCGTCGCTGGCGACGAACGGCGCGAGGACCGCGCGCCACGTGTCGGGCAGCGCATCGAATTGGGCGGCGAGATGCTGGATGTCGCCCGGCGTCGCGGCAGGCGCGGCCGAGGAGGCGGGCGCCGGAGCTGCGGGGGCGGCGGCCGTGGGTGACGGGGAGCCGGCGGGTGTATCGGTGACGAGATCGTCGAACAGCGACGCCTGCTGCGGCGCGCGGGAAGTCTTGCGGGTTGCCATGCGTGATTATTGCGCGCGCAGCCGGTAGCCGCGCTGCGCCTTGCTGATGTTTTCGGGGGCGAGGCCGGGCAGCACCTGCTGCAACTCGGCGGCGAGCGTTGCGAGCGCCGACTCCGGGCCGTCGATCAGTTCGAGTTCGATTTCGCTGATCGGTTCGCGGCGCGTTTCGCTTTCGGTCTGAACGACGATCTCGCCGAGATCCACCGCCGCTTCGACGGTCGCGCCGCCGATCGCGATGCGCCACAGCGTGCGCGTGAAATCGGTGCGGAACAGCGCGCGCAGCGCGGGCGCCGCGCTGCGCAGTGCGTCGGCGGCTTCAGCCACGTCGCACGCGGCGACGAGCGCGTCGATCTCGAGCGCGTCGCCGGCCACCGGCAGTTCCCATTCGTGACGCCGATGCAGCCCGCCTTCCGCGGTGCCGACCGTCTTGAACGTCTGCAGCCAGCCGTGCGGCGTGCGGCGCACGCGCACCGCGCTCTTCGAGCGGGCGAGCGCGAGATCCGGCGTGTCGTAGTAGACGTTCACGAGCGCGATCTCGCGGCCGGGCTCGCCGGTCAGCGTCGCGCAGAACTGCTGCGCGGCCGCGGCCTGTCCGGCCGGCAGCGCGAGCTTGATTTCCTTTTCGATCGCCATCAGAAGAACATCCGTGCGAGCTCTTCGCCCGGTTGCTCGGCGCGCATGAACGCCTCGCCGACGAGGAACGTGTTCACGTTCGCCGCGCGCATCGTATCGACGTCGATGCGCGACAGGATGCCCGACTCGGTCACGACGATCCGGTCCGGCGGGATCATGTCGAGCATGTCGAGCGTGGTCCGGACCGACGTTTCGAACGTGCGCAGGTTGCGGTTGTTGATGCCGACGAGCGGCGTCTTGAGCGTCAGCGCCTGCTCCATTTCGTCGCGGTCGTGCACTTCGACCAGCACCGCGAGACCGAGCGAGTGCGCGTACGCCTCCAGGTCCTGCATCAGCGGCGTGTCGAGCGCGGCGGCGATCAGCAGGATCGCGTCGGCGCCCATCGCGCGCGCTTCGAGGATCTGGTATGCGTCGACGATGAAGTCCTTGCGCAGCACCGGCAGCGTGCAGGCCGCGCGCGCTTCCTCCAGATAGCGGACGCCGCCCTGGAAGAACTGCTCGTCGGTCAGTACCGACAGGCAGGCGGCGCCGTGCGTCGCGTACGACCGCGCGATGTCGGCCGGCACGAAGTGCTCGCGCAGCACGCCCTTCGACGGGCTGGCCTTCTTGATTTCGGCGATCACGGCGGGCTGGCCGGCCGCATGCTTCGCGCGCAGCGCGCCGACGAAGTCGCGCAGGTCGCGCGCGGACGCGTCCAGCTTCAGCGCTTCGAGCGGTGTGCTGCGCATGGCCGCCGCGATTTCTTCGCGCTTGACGGCAATGATTCGTTCGAGGATGTCGCTCATGGGAGTCTCGTGCTTGATTCGGGTTCGAAAGGGCGGATCAGCGCTTGAACTGCTGCGTGAAGCGCACCAGCTCGTCGACCTTCGCGCGTGCCTTGCCGCTCGCGATTGCCTCGCGGGCGAGCTGGATGCCGTCGGCGATCGACGCGGCGACGTTCGCCGCATACAGCGCGGTGCCCGCATTCAGCGTGACGATCTCGCGCGCGACGCCTGGCTGGTTGTCGAGCGCGCCGAGCAGCATCACGCGCGATTCGTCGGCATTTTCCACCTTCAGCGAGCGGTTCGACACCATCTGCAGGCCGAAGTCCTCCGGATGGATCTCGTACTCGTGCACCTCGCCGTCGCGCAGCTCGCCGACGAGCGTCGCGGCGCCGAGCGACACTTCGTCCATCCCGTCCTTGCCGTACACGACGAGCACGTGCTGCGCGCCGAGGCGCTGCATCACGCGCACCTGGATGCCGACGAGGTCCGGGTGGAACACGCCCATCAGCTGGTTCGGCGCGCCGGCCGGATTGGTCAGCGGGCCGAGGATGTTGAAGATCGTCCGCACGCCGAGCTCGCGGCGCACGGCCGCGATGTTCTTCATCGCCGGATGGTGGTTCGGCGCGAACATGAAGCCCATCCCGGTCTCGGCGATCGACGCGGCCACCTGGTCCGGCTGCAGGTCGATGTTGACGCCGAGCGCCTCGAGCACGTCGGCGCTGCCGGACTTGCTCGACACGCCGCGGTTGCCGTGCTTCGCGACCTTCGCGCCGGCCGCGGCCGTGACGAACATCGTCGCGGTCGAGATGTTGAACGTGTGCGAGCCGTCGCCGCCGGTGCCGACGATGTCGACGAAATTCGAGTTGTCCGCCACCTGCACGTGGTTCGCGAATTCGCGCATCACGGTCGCGGCGGCGGTGATTTCGCCGATCGTTTCCTTCTTTACGCGCAGGCCCGTGATGATCGCGGCGGCCATCACCGGCGACATGTCGCCGCGCATGATGAGCCGCATCAGGTGCAGCATCTCGTCGTGGAAGATCTCGCGGTGCTCGATCGTGCGCTGCAGCGCCTCCTGTGGGGTGATCGTCATCGTGAGGCTCCGGTCAGGCAGTGTGCGCGGCGGCTGCGCGCGCGTCTTTCAGGAAGTTCTCGAGCAGCGCGTGGCCGTGCTCGGACAGGATCGACTCCGGATGGAACTGTACGCCTTCGATCGGCAGCGTCTTGTGGCGCACGCCCATGATCTCGCCGTCGTCGGTCCACGCGGAGATTTCGAGGCAGTCCGGCAGCGATTCGCGCTCGATCGCGAGCGAGTGGTAGCGCGTGACGTCGAAGTGCTTCGGCAGGTCCGCGAACACGCCGCGGCAGTCGGTTTCGATCCGGCTCACCTTGCCGTGCATGATGGTCTTCGCGCGCACGACGCGGCCGCCGAACGCCTCGCCGATCGCCTGGTGGCCGAGGCACACGCCGAGGATCGGCTTCTTGCCCGCGAATTCGCGCAGCACGTCGAGCGTGATGCCCGCGTGCTGCGGATTGCTCGGTCCGGGCGACAGGCAGATCGCGGCCGGATTCAGGCGTGCGATCTCGTCGAGCGTGATCTCGTCGTTGCGATAGGTGCGCACGTCCTCGCCCAGTTCGCCGAAGTACTGGACCAGGTTGTAGGTGAACGAGTCGTAGTTGTCGATCATGAGCAGCATGGTCAGTCTCCGGTCAGAAGTCGCTGTCGAGGCCGTCTTGGACCTGCTCGGCCGCACGCAGCACCGCGCGCGCCTTGTTCTCGGTCTCTTGCCATTCGGATTCGGGCACCGAATCCGCGACGACGCCGGCCGCCGCTTGCACGTACAGGTTGCCGTTGTGGATCAGGCCGGTGCGGATCGCGATCGCGAGATCCATCTCGCCCGAGAACGACAGGTAGCCCACGGCGCCGCCGTACAGCCCGCGCTTGACCGGCTCGAGCTCGTCGATCAGCTCCATCGCGCGCACCTTCGGCGCGCCCGACAGCGTGCCGGCCGGGAACGTCGCGCGCAGCACGTCGTAGTTCGTCATGCCGGGCTTCAGCTTGCCTTCGACCGAGCTGACGATGTGCTGCACGTGCGAGTATTTCTCGATCACCATCTTGTCGGTCACCTGCACCGAGCCGATTTCCGCGATGCGGCCCACGTCGTTGCGCGCGAGGTCGATCAGCATCACATGCTCGGCGATCTCCTTCGGATCGTTGAGCAGTTCGGTCGCGAGTTCCGCGTCGCGTTCCGGCGTGTTGCCGCGCGGCCGCGTGCCGGCGAGCGGGCGGATCGTGACGATCTGGTCGTCGCCGCGCTTCTCCTGGCGCACGAGGATTTCCGGCGACGCGCCGACCACGTGGAAATCGCCGAAGTTGTAGTAATACATGTACGGCGACGGATTCAGCGAGCGCAGCGCGCGGTACAGCGACAGCGGGTTGTCGCGATACGGCTTCGTCAGGCGCTGGCCGACCTGGATCTGCATCAGCTCGCCGGCCGCGATGTATTCCTTCGCCTGGCGCACGGCGGACAGATAGTCTTCCTTCTTGAACTCGCGGAACGTCTCGGTGCGCACGCTCGCCGACGTGACGGGCGGCTGCACGGTCGTGCGCAGCCGCTGCTTCAGTTCGCGCAGGCGCTGCTTCGCCTTCGCGTACGCCTCGGGCTGGCCCGGATCGGCGTAGATGATCAGGTACAGCTTGCCGGCCAGGTTGTCGATGACCGCGACTTCCTCCGTCAGCAGCAACTGGATGTCGGGCAGGCCGAGATCGTCGCGCGGCGCGGTGTGCGCGAGCTTCTTCTCGATGTAGCGCACCGCGTCGTAGCCGAAGTAGCCGGCGAGGCCGCCGCAGAAGCGGGGCAGGCCCGGACGCTGCGCCACCTTGAAGCGTGCCTGGAACGCGGCGATGAATTCGAACGGATCGCCGTCGTGCGTCTCGACGACCTGGCCGTCGCGCACCACTTCGCAGATGCCGGCGCGAGCACGCACGAGCGTGCGGGCCGGCAGGCCGATGAACGAGTAGCGGCCGAAGCGTTCGCCGCCGACCACCGATTCGAGCAGGAACGAGTTGGCGCCGGTGCGTTCGGGCTGTGCCAGCTTCAGGTAGAGGGACAGCGGCGTTTCGAGATCGGCCAGGGCTTCCGCGATCAGCGGAATGCGGTTGTAGCCTTCGTTCGCGAGCGATTGGAATTCGAGTTCGGTCATGTTCCGGTCCTGTTCTGGACGAGCGGCGGGATGCGCCGGGGATCACGTGATGCTGCGCGGCTGCTGTCGGCGACACGGCGGTCGATCGTGGTGTGCCTGGTGCCGGCGGGCGGGCTCCGGAGCGCGAGCGTCGCCAGCCTGCGACCGTCCCTGAACGCAAGCGTTCGGGTGCGGTAGGACTCGAGGTGGTGCGGCGATCGGCGCGCGGATGCGCAGCGAGACAAAAAACGGCGCTGAAGACGTGCTTCAGCGCACCTCATCGAAGAGGTTAGCGCGACCAGCGACGCCAGGGCCAGGCTCCCCGGTCGATGCTGCTCAGACTCCGTTTTTTGTTCAGAAACATGCGGATGGAAGAATTAGATCAGACGGTTGGCCGGCCGGCGTTGTGCGCGGCGATCGCGCAGGCTGCGTCCAGCAACGAGCCGACTATACCATCCGAATTTATCGTTTGTATAGCTTTGCCATGGTTGTAGCCGTACGGCACCGTGAGCGTCGCCATGCCCGCCGCGCGGCCCGCGAGCGCGTCGTTTTCCGAGTCGCCGATCGCCACCGCGACGTCCGGCGCGACGCCGAGCGCATCGCACGCGGTCAGCATCGGCAGCGGGTCGGGCTTCTTGCGCGGCACGCTGTCGCCGCCGAGCACGATGCCGAAGCGGTCGATCAGCCCGTATTGCTCGAGCAGTTCGATCGCGAAGCGGTGCGGCTTGTTGGTCACGCACGCGAGCTTGATGCCGTCGGCGCGCAGCGCGTCGAGACCGGCCGCGACGTCCGGGTAGAGGCGCGTGTGGCGGCCGTTGATCTTCGCGTATTCGGCCTGGTAGATCGCGAGCGCGTCGTCGAAGCGCGCATGCGCTTCGTCTGCGGAAAAGCGCGGCTTCAGCACGCTCTGGATCAGATGCTCGGAGCCCTTGCCGACGTAGCCGATCACTTCTTCGCGCGACGTCGCCGGCGCACCGAGCGTCGCCAGCATGCCGTTCAGGCCAGCAGTGAAATCGTCGGCGGTATCGACCATCGTGCCGTCGAGGTCGATCAGCGCCGCGTCGATGCGCGGCGCGGCGAAGTGGATCGGCGCGGCCGGCTTAGGCGCGGCCGGCTCAGATGCGGCCGCTTTCGCTTCGGGCAGGGGCGATTCGCTCACGGCGTCAGCTCCGCGTGACTGTCGCGAGCTGGCTGCGCATCTCGTCGATCACCTTGCGATAGTCGGGCTTGCCGAAGATCGCCGAGCCCGCGACGAAGGTATCCGCGCCGGCCGCCGCGATTTCCGCGATGTTGTCGGCCTTCACGCCGCCGTCGACCTCGAGCAGGATCTCGCGGCCGGTGCGCTCCGTGTAGGCGTCGATGCGCGCGCGCGTCTCGCGCAGCTTGTTCAGCGTTTCCGGAATGAACGACTGGCCGCCGAAGCCCGGGTTCACGGACATCAGCAGCACGAAGTCGAGACGGTCCATCACGTAGTCGAGATAGTTCAGCGGCGTCGCCGGGTTGAACACGAGGCCGGCCTTGCAGCCGTGGTCGCGGATCAGCGACAGCGTGCGGTCGATGTGATCGGAGCCTTCCGGGTGGAAGCTGATCAGGTTCGCGCCCGCTTTCGCGAAATCGGGCACGATCCGGTCGACCGGGCGCACCATCAGGTGCACGTCGATCGGCACCTGCACGTGCGGACGGATCGCTTCGCAGACGAGCGGGCCGATCGTCAGGTTAGGAACGTAATGGTTGTCCATCACGTCGAAGTGGATCCAGTCGGCGCCGGCGGCGACCACGTTGCGGACTTCTTCGCCGAGCCGTGCGAAGTCGGCCGACAGGATGCTGGGAGCGATGCGGAATTGAGTCATGGCTGAGGAGCGGGGGACGGTGCGGCGCAAAACTGTCATTCTACCGCCGGGCGGCGGCGCGCGCGGTTGCGGGCCGGTGCCGCATGAAGCAGAATGCCGAACCAAAGCGGCGCGTCCGCGGCCCCGCGTCGGACGATGCAGGCGCGGGCCGGTCACTACCCAGCGGAATCACCATGAGTCAGTATCAGTTCACCGTGACGGTGAAAACCAGCTACTTGCCGGAACAATCCGACCCCGAACGCCGTCAATACGCATTCGCGTACACGCTGACGATCCGCAACAGCGGGCAGGTCGCGGCGCAGCTGATCGCGCGTCACTGGATCATCACGGACAGCGAGAGCCACGTGCAGGAAGTGAAGGGGCTCGGCGTCGTCGGCCACCAGCCGCTGCTGCAGCCGGGCGAGCAGTTCGAATACACGAGCTGGGCCGTGATCGCGACGCCGGTCGGCACGATGCGCGGTTCGTACTTCTGCGTTGCCGAGGACGGCGAGCGCTTCGACGCGCCGATCGACGAGTTCGCGCTGCACATGCCGCGCACGCTTCATTGAGCGTGCACGGCGCGGCGCACTCAGCGGGAAGGGCGGTCGTTGTTGCGGGCGTGCTTCTTCCGGCCCGAGGCTGTCCACGCGACGATGAAGATCAGCAGGGCGAGCGCGAGGAAGGCTTCCAGCGCGAAGATGAGCATCGGATATTGGTCGAGAAGATCTGACATGGCGGTTTCCATCAAGAACGAACATTGTATGTGGTTTGGCCCCCGGCTGGCGGGCTGGGCGGCGGCGGTCGCGACGGCGGCGCTGCTTGCAGCGTGCGGCGGTGCGCCGACGCGGACGTCTTCCCTGAAGCCGCCGGCCGGCGCGGCGATCGTGCCGGGGCAGGTCGCAGCCACGCGGCTGACGCCGGTCGCCTGGCAGCAGGTGCCGGGCTGGCAGGACGACTCGCTGATCGGCGCGACGGTCGCGCTGCGGCAGAACTGCGCGCGGCTGGCGCGCCAGGCTGCATGGCAGCGTGCGTGCGCGGCGGCCGAGCGGCTCGACGAGCTCGACGTCAGCAGCGCGCGTGCATTCTTCGAAACGTATTTCACGCCGTTCCAGTTCGCGAACAGCGACGGCACGCTCGACGGCCTCGTCACCGGCTATTACGAGCCGCTGCTGCGCGGTTCGCGCGTGCGGCGCGGGCCGTATCAAACCGCGCTCTACCGCTGGCCGGCCGGCTATCGCGCGGGCGCCGCGCTGCCGGCGCGGGCGCAGCTCGAGCGCGCAGGCGTCCTGAACGGCAACGAGCTGGTGTGGGTCGACGATCCGATCGAGGCGTTCTTCCTGCAGGTGCAGGGCTCCGGGCGCGTGTTGCTCGACGACGGCTCGGTGATGCGGGTCGGCTACGGCGGCACCAACAACCAGCCGTACCGCTCGATCGGCAAGTGGCTGATCGACCGCGGCGAGCTGACGCCGGCCCAGGCGACGATGCAGGGCATCAAGGCGTGGGCGAAGGCGAACCCGACCCGCGTCGACGCGCTGCTCGACACGAATCCGCGTTTCGTGTTCTTCCGCGAGATGCCGTCGAAGGAAGAGGCGCCGCACGGCGGCGCGGACGGTCCGGTCGGCGCGCTCGGCGTGCCGCTGACGC
Source organism: Burkholderia ubonensis (assembly GCF_902833085.1). Taxonomy (GTDB): domain Bacteria; phylum Pseudomonadota; class Gammaproteobacteria; order Burkholderiales; family Burkholderiaceae; genus Burkholderia; species Burkholderia ubonensis. The sequence continues at coordinate 7,128 of NZ_CADFEB010000014.1, read as the reverse complement.
CCGAGCGTTCGATCGCGGTCGATCCGTCGGCGATTCCGCTTGGCACGCCGGTGTTCCTGCAGACGACGCGTCCGTTGACCAACACGCCGATGAATCGCCTCGTGTTCGCGCAGGATACGGGCAGCGCGATCAAGGGCGGCGTGCGGGCCGACTACTTCTGGGGGCTCGGCGACGATGCCGGCGACCAGGCGGGGCGGATGAAGCAGATCGGCCGGATGTGGCTGCTGTTCCCGAACTCGTGATGCAGGCGGCAGGCAGGCGCTTCGCGGAAGTTGCTTGATGCACGAGGCTGGATGACAAAGCCCGATCGGTTCGAAACCGATCGGGCTTTTTGCATTGGCGGGCGACGCCCGCGTCAACCCTTGCGTTTGTCCACGACCCGGCGCGCCTTGCCGACCGAACGCTCGATGCCGTTGACCGGCAGCACGTTGACCACCGCGGTCACGCCGATCAGCGACTTGATATCGTGCGCGAGCGCCTGCTTCGCCGCGTTGATCGTCGCCGTGTCCGGCGCGGTCTCGGGGCAGGGTTCCACGTTCAGCGTCAGCACGTCGAGCGGGCCCTCCTTCGTCAGCACGATCTGGTAGTGCGGCGCGAGCGCGCGCTGCCGGAGCAGCTGTTCCTCGATCTGCGTCGGGAACACGTTGACGCCGCGCACGATCATCATGTCGTCCGAGCGCCCGGTGATCTTTTCCATCCGGCGCATCGTGCGCGCGGTGCCGGGCAACAGGCGCGTCAGGTCGCGGGTCCGGTAGCGAACGATCGGCAGCGCCTCCTTCGTCAGCGACGTGAACACGAGCTCGCCCAGCTCGCCGTCGGGCAGCACTTCGCCCGTCTCCGGATCGATGACTTCCGGATAGAAATGGTCTTCCCAGATCGTCGGGCCGTCCTTGGTCTCGACGCATTCGGATGCGACGCCAGGGCCGATCACTTCGGACAGCCCGTAGATGTCGACCGCGTCGATGCCCATGCGGCGCTCGATCGCGGTGCGCATGTCGTTGGTCCACGGCTCCGCGCCGAAGATGCCGATGCGCAGCGAGCTTTGCGCGGGATCGACGCCTTGCCGCTCGAACTCGTCGGCGATCGACAGCATGTAGCTCGGCGTCACCATGATGATGTCCGGACGGAAATCCTGGATCAGTTGCACCTGCTTCTCGGTCTGCCCGCCGCCGAACGGGATCACGGTCAGCCCGGCGCGTTCCGCGCCGTAATGCGCGCCGAGTCCGCCCGTGAACAGGCCGTAACCGTAGCTGATGTGCACCTTGTCACCCTGGCGCGCGCCGGCGGCGCGGATCGAGCGGGCGACCAGATTGGCCCAGGTGTCGATGTCGCGCGCCGTGTAGCCGACCACCGTCGGCTTGCCGGTCGTGCCCGACGATGCGTGGATGCGCGAGATCCGGTCTTGCGGCACGGCGAACATGCCGAACGGATAGCTGTCGCGCAGGTCGCTCTTGGTGGTGAACGGGAAGCGGGCCAGGTCGGCCAGCGTTTTCAGGTCGTCCGGATGCACGCCCGCTTCGTCGAACTTGCGGCGATAGACCGGGGAATGCAGGTAGGCATGCCGGAGCGACCATTTAAGGCGCTCGAGCTGCAGCGCGGCCAGCTCGTCGCGAGTCGCGGTCTCGATCGGCTCGAGCGGTAGCGGGGTAGTCATGCGTGTCTCCAGTATTTGTTATGTGCGGGCCGTTGCGTCAGCGGTCGTCCGGAATGACCGTGCCCTTGATCTGGGCCGACTTGCCGCGGAACATCGCAACCGTTTCGCCGGCCTGATTCGTGACGCGGATATCGTAGATGCCGTATCGGCCGTTGCGCGTCTGCTCGACGGCCTCGGCGGTCAGTATGTCGCCGCCGTGCACCGGGCGCAGGAATTCGATCGAGCAGCCGGCCGCGACCGTGTTGAGGTTGTACGAATTGCAGGCGAACGCGAACGTCGAATCGGCGAGCGTGAAGATGAGCCCGCCATGACAGATCTGATGGCCGTTCAGGAAGTCGGCGCGCACCGGCATGCGCATGCGCGCGTAGCCGGGACGCACTTCGGCGAGCTCCATGCCCAATGCGCGGCTGCACGCATCCGCGTCGTACATCGCCTGCGCGGTGGCCCGTGCGAGCGCGTCGGGGCTGCGCGTTTCGGCTGAGCCGTTCATGTCAGCGCCCCTCGAAGCGCGGTGCGCGCTTCTCGATGAACGCCTTCACGCCTTCCGCGTAGTCGTGCGATTGGCCCAGCTTGCGCTGCAGGTCGCGTTCCAGGTCGAGCTGCTGATCGAGCGTATGCGTGGTGCTTTCGCGCATCGCCTGCTTGACCGAAGCGATCGCGAGCGTCGGTTGCTGCGCGAGTTGGGCGGCGAGCTGGCGGGCAGTCGTGGCGAGCGCATCGTCGTCGACGGCGCGCCAGATCAGTCCCCATTGCTCGGCTTGCTCGGCGCCCAGCTTGTCGCCGGTCAGCGCGAGCCCGAGCGCGCGCGCCATGCCGATACGCTGCGGCAGGAACCAGGTGCCGCCGGAGTCCGGCACGAGCCCGATCTTGACGAAAGCCTGGATGAAGCTGCTCGAACGTGCGGCCAGCACGAGGTCGCATGCGAGCGCGAGGTTGGCGCCTGCGCCGGCGGCCGTACCGTTGACGGCGGCGATCACCGGTATCGGCAGGCGCTGCAGACGCCGGACCAGCGGATTGAAATGCTCATCGATCAATGCACCGAGATCGGTCGACGCACCGGGGGTGAAATCGAGATCGGCGAGGTCCTGGCCGGCGCAGAAGCCACGCCCCGCGCCCGTCAGGATCAATGCGCGCGCGTTGCCGGATTCGACGTCATCAAGCGCCGACTGCAGTTCGCGATGCATCGCCCGCGTAAAGCTGTTCAGCTTGTCCGGACGGTTGAGCGTGATCGTCGCCACGCGGGTGGCCTGATCGATATCCAGCTGGATCGCTTGATATGACATGCAGTCTCTCCTTGATGACTTCGTTATAGGCGCGTCGCGCTTCGGTTACACCCGCTCGATCGCGAGCGCGATACCTTGTCCGACGCCGATGCACATCGTGCAGAGCGCGAAACGACCGCCGGTGCGCTCGAGTTGATAAAGCGCCGTCGTGACGAGACGCGCGCCGGATGCGCCGAGCGGATGGCCGAGTGCGATCGCGCCGCCATTCGGGTTCACGCGCGGGTCGTCGTCCGCGACGCCCAGCGTCCGCAGCACCGCGAGCCCCTGCGACGCGAACGCCTCGTTCAGCTCGATCACGTCGAACTGGTCGATCGTCATGTCGAGGTGAAGCAGCAGCTTTTGCACGGCCGGCGCCGGGCCGATGCCCATTACGCGCGGCGCGACGCCGGCGGTCGCCATGCCGACGACGCGCGCGCGGCGACGCAGGCCATACTGGTCGGCCGCTTCGGCATTCGCGAGCAGCAGCGCCGCTGCGCCGTCGTTGACGCCCGACGCGTTGCCGGCCGTGACCGTGCCGTCCGGGCGCACGACGCCCTTGAGCTTCGCCAGCGTCTCCAGCGACGTCTCGCGCGGATGCTCGTCGCGCGATACGACGAGCGGGTCGCCCTTTTTCTGTGGGATCGTCACCGCGACGATCTCCTCCGCCAGCGTGCCGTCCTGCTGCGCGCGCGCGGCCTTCTGCTGGCTGCGCAGCGCGAACAGGTCCTGGTCGGCGCGGCTGATCTGGTAGTCGGTCGCGACGTTTTCGGCGGTTTCCGGCATCGAATCGACGCCGTATTGCTGTTTCATCAGCGGATTGATGAAGCGCCAGCCGATCGTCGTGTCGAAGATGTCGGCCTGGCGCGCGAACGCGCTCGCCGACTTGCCCATCACGAACGGCGCGCGGGTCATGCTCTCGACGCCGCCCGCGATCATCAGCCGCGCTTCCCCGGACTTGATCGCGCGCGCGGCCGAGCCGACCGCGTCCATTCCGGAGCCGCACAGGCGGTTCAGCGTCGTGCCCGGCACGGCGGTCGGAAGGCCCGCCAGCAGCGCGGACATGCGCGCGACGTTGCGGTTGTCCTCGCCCGCCTGATTCGCGCAGCCGTAGATTACGTCGTCGATCGCCGACCAGTCGACGTCGCGGTTGCGCTCGATCAGCGCCCGGATCGGTACCGCGCCGAGATCGTCGGCACGGACATCTTTCAAGGCGCCGCCGTAGCGGCCGATGGGGGTGCGAATCGCATCGCAGATGTAGGCGTCAGTCATGGGCGTATCGGTGGAAAGCGAACCCGCCGCGCCGGGCGGCGGGTTCGTTCATGGTAGAGGACGGCGCGGCGTTTGCACGTCGGCCGTACGGGTTATGCCGTTTGGCCGGCTTCCGCAGGCGCGGCCTTCGGCGCAACATGGACACGGCTCTGCACCACGCGGAACCGGTTGGCGACGAATGCCGAATCTGCGAGCGCCGCATTGGCGGCCGGATTCGCGCCCGTGCCGTGGAAGTCCGAGAATGCGGCGGACTGGTTGACGAACACGCCCCCGGTCAGGTTGATGGACAGCGCGACGCCGCCGCGCACCGCCGCGTCGTGCGCCGCGTCGATCACGGCATCGTCCGTGCTGTACGCGGAGAGCGTGAGCGCGCCGTGTTCCGCGGCAATCGCGCCGGCGAGATCGAGCGACTGGGCCGTCGAGTCGGTCGCGATCACGAACGAGATCGGCCCGAACCATTCCTGCGTGAATTTCTCGCGGTCGGCGGCGTCGAGCTGGAGCACGAGCGGAGTGCGAACGCGCGCGTCGGGGAAGGCGGGGTGCTGCAGCGCCTGGCTGTCCGCGAGCACGCGGCCGAGCTTGCGCGCATCGTCGATTCGCGCCGTGACGCCGTCGTTCTGGATCGCGCCGATCAATTCGACCGAGCGTGCCGGGTCGCCGGTCAGTTTCTGCACCGCGACGGCGATCGCCTGCGCGACTTCGTCGAAGCTCGCGTGCCCGTCGGCAGTCCGGATGCCGCCGCGCGGCACGTAGATGTTCTGCGGTGCCGTGCACATCTGGCCGGAGTACAGCGACAGCGAGAAGGCGATGTTCTTGGCTGCGGCCTTCAGGTCGTCCACCGAGTCGATCACGATCTGGTTGACGCCGGCCTTCTCGGTATAGACCTGGGCCTGATGGGCATGGCGTTCGAGCCACGTGCCGTTCTGCGTGCTGCCGGTGAAGTCGATCAGCTTGATTTCCGGGCGGAGTGCGAGGTCCTGCACGAGCGCGCCGTCGTTCGGCTCGGTCGCGAGCAGCGTGACGACGTTCGGATCGAAGCCTGCTTCGCGCAGCACTTCGCGTGCGATCCGGACGGTGATCGCCAGGGGCAGGATCGCGCCCGGATGAGGTTTGACGATCACGGTATTGCCCGTCGCCAGATCGGCGAAGAGGCCCGGATAGCCGTTCCAGGTCGGGAACGTGCAGCAGCCGAGCACGAGCCCGGTGCCGCGCGGCACGATCGTGTAGCGCTTGTGCATCGCGAGCGGCGGGTTCTTGCCTTGCGGCTTTTCCCAGTGAGCATCGGCCGGGATGCGTCGCAGTTCGTCCCATGCATACGCGACGGCCTCGAGCGCGCGGTCTTGTGCATGCGGGCCGCCGGCCTGGAACGCCATCATGAACGCCTGGCCGGTGGTGTGCATCACGCTGTACGCGATCTCGAAGCTGGCGCGATTCAGGCGCGCGAGGATTTCCATGCAGACACCGATCCATGCGGTCGGTCCGGCCTTGCGCCACGCGGGCTGGGCCGCCGCCGCCGCGGCGATCAGCGCATCGGGCGTCGATTTCGGGTACCGCACGCCCAGTCCGATGCCGTACGGCGACCGCTCGGCGCCGACCGTTTCGCCGGCCGCGGGCTGGTCGAGCGCGAAGGTCTTGTCGAGGTGAGACTTGAACGCCGCCTCGCCGTCGGCGCTGGCGCTTTCCCCGTACACTTTGGGACTGGGCATTTCGACGAACGGGCTCCAGTAGCCGCGGCTCTCGATGGCGGCGAGTGCGTGCTTCAGCGTGTCTTCGTGCTTCGTGAACAGTGGGTGGGTCATGGCGGCAGCCTGATGGACGTTAAGGGGAATTGGATCGATTAATTAACCGACCGGTTGGTCGGAGAATGGTAGCATCAATCTATTCGCGTGTGCGAGGCGTTTCGCATTTCATTGATCGAGGAGAAATAGATGGCTTACGAGAACATCCTGGCGGAGACCCGAGGCCGCGTCGGCCTTATTACGCTGAACCGGCCGAAGGCGCTGAATGCGCTGAACGATGCGCTGATGGATGAGCTGGGCGCGGCGCTCAAGGCATTCGATGCCGACGAGGGAATCGGCGCGATCGTCGTGACGGGCAGCGAGAAGGCGTTCGCGGCGGGTGCGGACATCGGCATGATGTCGACCTATTCCTATATGGATGTTTACAAGGGCGACTACATCACGCGGAACTGGGAAGTCATCCGCCAGATCCGCAAGCCGATCATTGCTGCGGTCGCGGGGTTTGCGCTGGGCGGCGGCTGCGAACTGGCGATGATGTGCGACATCATCTTCGCGGCGGACACGGCGAAGTTCGGTCAGCCCGAAATCAAGCTCGGCATCATGCCGGGCGCGGGGGGCACGCAGCGCTTGCCGCGCGCGGTGTCTAAGGCCAAAGCGATGGACATGTGCCTGACCGCGCGTTTCATGGATGCCGCCGAGGCCGAGCGGGCCGGGCTGGTGTCTCGGGTGCTGCCTGCCGACAAGTTGCTGGACGAGGCCATCGAGGCTGCGACGACGATTGCCGAGTATTCATTGCCGGCGGTCATGATGGTCAAGGAGTCGGTGAACCGCGCATACGAGACCACGCTGGCCGAGGGCGTGCATTTCGAGCGCCGGCTGTTCCACTCGATGTTCGCGACGGAAGATCAGAAGGAAGGGATGGCTGCGTTCGTCGAAAAGCGGAAGCCGGTGTTCAAGCACCGCTGACGGACGGTCATACTGGGCGAGCACGCGATTCATCAGCGTAAAAGCCCCCGTGCGCGGCAGCGCACGGGGGCTTTTACATTTATTTCGCGAAACCCCTTGCGCTTGGCGCGAGACGTGCCTAGAATCACGCCTCTTTCGCGCTGACGGCAACGCGGCGCGGAAGGGGAAGCGGAGCTGGTGGGAGGTCCTGTTGGGGCGCCCGGTCAGCGAAGGAAGATGAACCCCGCAGTCGCAACGA
>NZ_CADFEB010000013.1 GCF_902833085.1 Burkholderia ubonensis | reverse complement strand
CGCCCGCGAGCGTGCGCAGCACGACGTAGAACACCGGCGTCAGCATCAGGCCGAACAGCGTCACGCCCAGCATCCCGAAGAACACCGCGACGCCCATCGCGTGGCGCATCTCCGCGCCCGCGCCGGTCGACGTGACGAGCGGCACGACGCCCATGATGAACGCGATCGACGTCATCAGGATCGGCCGCAGCCGCAGCCGGCTCGCCTCGATCGCCGCCTCGAGCGGCGTCCTGCCGTCGTGCTCCAGCTCGCGTGCGAACTCGACGATCAGGATCGCGTTCTTCGCCGACAGCCCGACCAGCACCATCAGGCCGATCTGCGTGAAGATGTTGTTGTCGCCCTGCGTGAGCCACACGCCGGTAAGCGCCGACAGGATGCTCATCGGCACGATCAGGATCACCGCGAGCGGCAGCGTCAGGCTTTCATACAGCGCGGCGAGCACGAGGAACACGAGCAGCACGCTGATCGGGAACACCCAGATCGCCGAATCGCCCGCGAGGATCTGCTGGTACGTGAGGTCGGTCCACTCGAAGCGCACGCCGCGCGGCAGCGTCTCGTGCGCGATCCGCTCGATCGCCGCCTGCGCCTGCCCCGACGAGAAGCCCGGGGCCGGGCCGCCGTTGATGTCTGCCGCCGTGTAGCCGTTGTAGCGCACCACCATCTCGGGGCCGAACGTCGGCGTCACGTTGACGAGCGACGACAGCGGCACCATCTCGCCCGCGGCGTTGCGCGTCTTCAGCTGCCCGATATCCTCGGCATAGGCCCGGAACGGCGCATCCGCCTGTACGCGCACCTGGTATACGCGGCCGAAGCGGTTGAAGTCGTTCACGTACAGCGAGCCGAGATAGATCTGCATCGTGTCGAATACGTCGGTGACCGACACGCCGAGCTGCTTCGCCTTCACGCGGTCGAGATCGACGTTGAGCTGCGGCACGTTGATCTGGTAGCTCGTAAACAGTGGGCCCAGCTCCGGCGCCTGCTGCGCGCGCTTGATGAAGTCGTTGGTCGCATCGGCGAGCTTCGCGTAGCCGACCGCGCCGCGATCCTCGATCTGCAGCTTGAAGCCGCCGAGCGTGCCGAACCCGAGAATGGGCGGCGGCGGAAAGATCGCCACGAAGGACTCCTTGATGCCCGCGTACTGGCGATTCAACGCTTCGGCAATCGCCTGCGCGGACAGCGCCTTGTCGCCGCGCTTGTCGAACGGCTTCAGCGTGATGAACACCGTGCCCGCGCTCGACGAGTTCATCAGGCCGTTCACCGACATGCCGGGAAACTCGAGGATGCTCTCCACCCCGGGCTGCTTCATCGCAATGTCGGCCATCGTATTGACCACCTTTTCGGTGCGGTCGAGCGACGCGCCGTTCGGCAGTTGCGCGAAACCCACCAGATACTCCTTGTCCTGCGCGGGCACGAAGCCGGTCGGAACGATCTTGCCCACGAGGATGGTGATGCCGATCAGCACGGCATAAAGGCCCATGACCAGCGCCTTGTGGCCGATCAGTCCGTCGAGCCCCGTTCCGTACGCCGTCGAGCCGCGCTTGAAGAACCGGTTGAACGCGTCGAAGAATCCGCCCAGGTAACGCCGGATGAAACGGGTCGCGCCGTCCTCCGGATCGCCGTGACCCTTCAACAGCAGCGCGGACAGCGCGGGCGACAGCGTGAGGGAATTGAACGCGGAGATGATCGTCGAGATCGCGATGGTCAGCGCGAATTGCCGGTAGAACTCGCCGGACAGGCCCGGCATGAACGCGAGCGGGATGAACACGCTGGAAAGCGTCAGCGCGATCGCGATGATCGGCGTGCTCACTTCCTTCATCGCGAGATAGGTCGCATCCTTCGGCGACAGCCCCCTGGCGATATTGCGCTCGACGTTTTCCACCACCACGATCGCGTCGTCGACGACGATCCCGATCGCCAGCACCATCCCGAACAACGACAGCGCGTTGATCGAGAATCCGAACATGAGCAGCAGCGTGAAGGTGCCGACAATCGAAACGGGCACCGCCAGCAACGGAATGATGGAGGCGCGCCAGGTCTGCAGAAACAGGATGACGACGACCACGACCAGCGCGATCGCTTCGAGCAGCGTGGAAACCACGGCGGCGATGCTGGAGCGCACGAACTTGGTCGGATCGAAAACGATCCGGTAATCGACGCCGGCGGGCATGTCCGCCTTGATTTCCGCCATCGCCTCCCGGACCTTGTCCGAAATCGTCAACGCGTTTCCGCCGGGCGCCTGAAAGATGCCGAACCCCACTGCGGGTTTGCCGTCGACCATCGATCTCAGGCCGTAGTCCGATGCGCCGAGCTCGATGTGCGCGACGTCGCGCAGATAGGTCACGCCTCCGGCTTGTGCCGTCTTGATCACGATGGCGCCGAATTCATCTTCCGATTGCAGTCGTCCTCGCGTATTGACGGACAGCTGCAACGGCACGTTGCCGCGCATCGGTTGCGAACCGATCACCCCGGCCGCGACCTGCACGTTCTGCTCGCGAATCGCGTTGACCACATCGGTCGCGGTCAGCCCGCGTGCCGCGATCTTCTGCGGATCGAGCCAGATCCGCATCGAATAGTCTCCTCCGCCCCAGATTCTGACTTCGCCGACGCCGGGAATACGCTCGAGCCGGCTCTTTATGTTCAGTATCCCGTAGTTGCGAAGATAGTTGACGTCGTAGCGATTGTTCGGCGAAACCAGATGCACGGCGATGGTCTGCGTGGTGGACGATTTGACGGTCGTCACGCCGAGCCTCTGCACATCGGCGGGAAGCTTCGGGAATGCCTGCGAGACCCGGTTTTGCACCAGTTGCTGCGCCTTGTCCGGATCGGTGCCGACCTTGAAGGTGACCGTGAGCGTCAAATTGCCGTCGCCGTTCGCCTGCGACTGCATATAGAGCATGCCCTCGACGCCGTTGATCTGCTCTTCGAGCGGCGAAGCGACGGTCTCGGCGATCACCTTCGGGTTCGCGCCCGGGTATTGCGCATTGACGGCAATCACCGGCGGCACCACCTCGGGGTACTCCGCGATCGGCAGGAAATACAGCGATATGACGCCTGCCAGCAGGATCAGTGTCGACAGGACGCCGGCGAAAATCGGCCGGTCCACGAAAAACCGCGAAACGTTCATGATCAGGTTTCCATCATTCTGGATTGGCTCCCGCGACGACGCGCCGCCGGAGTCGAAGCATGCCGGCGGGACGACCGGCTTTCCTCACCTCGCCTCGATGCAGCGCGCCGTCGTTCGAAGGCTGGCTAGACTTCGGCGCCCATCAGCGCGGACTTCCGGGGCGCGGCCTTCCCCCACCGGCGCATCACCGGGCGCTCGATGCAGACGAAGAGCAGCCAGCCGCCGAGCACCGACGCGCCGAAGGCCGCCAGCACGAGGACCGTTGCCGCCGGCGTACCCAGCAGGCGGCCGTTCAGCCAGTTCGTCACCAGCGTCAGAATCACCAGATGGATCATGTACATCCCGAACGAGATGTCGCCCAGCCAGTTCATCGTCCGCCCGGCGAATCCGGTTCTGCGCCCGGCCACGTCGGCTGCCGCCACCGACGTAATCAGGAATGCGATCGGAACGACCGTTGCCACGTTGAAGCTGAACTGGAACGGCACGAACATCGCAAAGATGTAGCCGGCGGCCAGCAGTCCGAATGCGGGTACGAGCCCCAGGCCGATCCAGCGGCCCGTCATCAGGATGCGCGCCATCAGCATGCCCAGCACGAACTCGAACAGCCGAAACGGCGGGAAGAAATAGGACAACCACCAGCGCTCCACCGAAATCGGCCAGGCAGTCACCCAGGGCGTGCCTCGCACCAGCAGGTTGATGGCCGATTGGCATGCGAACAGCCCAATCACCGTGGCCGCCGCCCACATCCACAATCTATTCTCAGGAATCCTCTTTATATAGATCAAAAGAAAAGGGAAAAGTACGTAGAAGAACAGTTCGCAGCAGAGCGACCATGATGGACCGTTTACGCCGAGATAGACCTCGTCTTTCGGAATCCATGCGTGGACCAGCAGCAGGTTCGGCAGCCAGATGGAAGCCGGCGTGACGGCGGCGCCGAACAGAATCATCGTCAACGCCCAGGTCGCGAAGTGATTCGGATAGATTTTCAGCACGCGCCTGAAGATGAAGCTGCCGACCGTGTCGTCCGGCCTGGCCGACCACGTGATCACGAACCCGCTGAGCACGAAGAAAAACGACACGCCCATCCACCCGCCTTCGCTGAACAGCACCTTGAATGCATGCGAAGCCTGGTGGTCCGCGTACGGGTTGAATCCGATGATCTTTGTCAACGATGCATGAAAGCCGAAGACGAGCGCGGCCGCAACGAAACGCAACCCGGTCAGCGACGGCAATTTCCTCGGATGGTAATGCGGTAGCGCGGACGAGGTCCTGATTGCGTCATTCATGAAGCACTCCTTATGGAAAATGGCTTAACCACGACAGATCGATGCAATATTCGGTGGCGCATGTTTTCGGCGAATGGACGATCTCGGCCGGGGCAGTCGTTGCCGCGATCCAGGGCGACACGGCGCCGCCCTCTTGCCTGACTTGCCGAGGGACGATCTCGTCGCGCGACGATCACCGCGATGTCGCGATCCGCGCGCCGGATCCTGCGGTGGTTGCGATTGGTGCTTCGCTAGCCGCTGACGCTGTCGGCGGCCATCGGAATCAGGTTCGGCTTCACGCTGGCGCCGGGACGAATGCGCTGCAAGCCGTTGACGACGATGCGTTCGCCGGGCTGCAAGCCGCGGGAGACGATGCGCAGCCCATCCTGCAGGTGCCCCGGCAGGATCTCGCGATACTGCACGCGGTTCTGTGCATCGACCACCAGGACGAACTTCTTTTCCTGGTCGGTGCCGATCGCACCGTCGCTGATCAGCACCGCGGGATGCGGCTCGCTGCCGCTGATTTTCACGCGGGCGTACAACCCCGGCAGCAGCATGCCGTCAGGGTTGTTGAAGATCGCCCGCACACGAACCGTGCCCGACCCGCTGTCGATGCGGTTGTCGATGGACGACACCGAACCCGGATGGGAATAACCGCTTTCGTCGGCCAGGCCCAGCATGACGGGCATGGCGCCTTTGCCGTTTCGGCTCAGGTAGGTCAGGTAGGTCTGCTCGTCGACATCGAACGACGCGTAGATCGGCGAAAGCGACACCAATGTAGTCAACGGCGGCGAGGACGCGCCGGGAAACACGATATTGCCCACGGTCATTTCGGCGCGGGACACCCGTCCCCCGACGGGGGCAACGATCCGCGTGTAGCCCAGATTGAGCTTGGCCGCCTCCAGCGCGGCCTGCGCGGCCTTCAGATCCGCATCCGCCTCTCGCGACGCATTCTGCTTTTCGTCGAAATCCCGTTTGGCGATCGCATTGTCGACGATCAGGCGTCGCGCGCGCGCCAGATCCGCGTCCGTGAAACTGCGCCGGGCCTGCGCCGACGCCAGTCGCGCTTCGGCGCGATCGACCTCGACGGCATACGGCCGCGGGTCGATGGTAAAGAGCGGATCGCCCTTTTTGACCAGCGCGCCGTCCTTGAAATGGACCGCGACGATCGTCCCCGACACCAGCGGCCGCACCTCGACCTTGTCGATGGCTTCCAGCCGGCCGGAATAGCTTTGCCAATCCACGATATGCTTTTCCACCGCAGCCGCGACATCGACCTCGGCCGCGGCGGGCTGCGCTTGCGCATGGACCGGGGTGATCGCGCCGCCGCGGCCGAGCACGGCGGTCACCGCGCCGGCAGCCGCGACGATCAGCAAGACGGCAATCGCAATCGGATATTTTCGTTTGGGCGGCATGTCCGTCCCTTCTTTGAGTACGGCAGATCATGTCGAACCGCTCGGCGCTGGTGCGCGATCGAACGCGCACGCTGCTGTTGCGGTGCTGGACGCAGCACACGCTCGCTCCCCATCGCGAACGAACGGCCCCCCGGCCCTCGGGGTGCCGCTTCGGCGATGCGATCGATGCGTCGCGCGAGCCGCTTCATTCGACCGCGCTGAACTCCGGCACGTAGACGGCTTCGCACAGTTCGCCGACGAAGGCGCCGGACATCCCTTCCAGGGCGGTGTTCGTGAACGCGACCACGCTCAGCTGCCGTACCGGGTCGACGAACCACGAATGGCCGTAGGTGCCGCCCATGCGCCAGGTTCCGGCGGATTCGGGCGTCTGCGCCGCGACGGGATCCTTCAGCACCGTGATGCCGAGGCCGAAGCCGCGGCCCGGCCAGAACGCCATCGGCAAATCGCCGATCTGGTTGGTGGTGAACTGCCGGACCACGGATTCGGGCAGCAGCGGCGCACCGCCGGTGCGCAGCGTTTCCAGCAGACGCAGGAAGTCCCCCGCGGAGCCGACCATGCCGGCACCGCCGGACGGAAAGGCGCCGGCATTCAACGCGCGATTCGGCGACAACACGAACCCGGCCGTGCCTTCGATGAACGGCACGAAATCAGGTTCGCCCAAGCGCCGGGGTGCCGAAGGACAATCGGCGTATGCGACGGCAAGCCGGTGTTCGTCCACCGCCGCGAAGGCCGTATCGCGCATGCCCAGCGGCCCGGTCACCAGTTCGGCGACGGCCTTGTCGAGGGGCAATTGCGTGATCTGCTCGATGACGGCACCCAGGACATCGGTCGCGATCGAGTACTTCCACTCGCTTCCCGGCCGATACAGCAACGGCGCGGAGGCGATGCGGCGCACGTTCTCCTGCAGGCTCACGTCGCTGTCGTCCATCCCGTCGGATACGCCGGCAAGCGCGTACGAACCGTTCTCCTCCTGGAAGAACTTGTAGGACAGGCCCGCGGTGTGCGTCATGAGGTGACGAATCGTGATGCGGGGCTGCGTGCCGTCGGGCAGCCGCGGCGTGAATTCCGGCAACCACCGCGTCACGTCCTCGTCGAGTTGCAGCCGCCCCTGGGCGATCAATACCAGCGCCGCGACCGACACGATCGGCTTCGATACGGAAGCCAGCCTGAAGAGCGCGTCTTCCTGCATCGGCTTGCCGGCTTCACGATCCGCCATGCCGGCGGCCCGCCGATAAATCACTTGCCCGGCCTGCGCAATCAGAATGACGGCGCCGACGAGGCGCTGCTCCGACAACGTGCGCTCGAGCACGCTGTCGACGCGCTGCGTTAATGCCGATGCAAACGAATGACCAGCCGGTTGATTCGGCGAAGTATTTTGAAAGGCCATAGCAGTTACCTTTAAGTGAAAATTATTTTTGCAGTCATGGTAAGTCAATGGCCAAACAAATTAAAAGCCGTCCAGCCGTAATTTCATAGCGGACGAAAATGTCTCGAATCGAGCCGCACGCGCCAAGCGGCGCCCCGCCTCGGTGCCGCGGTGCCACGGCCCGAGCGCGCTATCGGCGGGTCAATTGATTGAAGTGCTCCGCGCGCAGAAACGCAAGTGCTTCACGGTGATGCGAATTAGCATCGCGTGAAATGCGCGTAAGCGGATATGCCGGCTACGGAACAGATTCTCCGTTTTGGATATCGAAGCAATTTCGCTTTCTCCGGAAGATGGCGTATGCGGAATTGCAGATAGATCCGGTCCGACGGACCGGGCGGCTTCGCGGAGCAAATGCGCAATTGGAAAGGATGATCGCAAGCCGATGCTGAACGAGGTCATGCTGACGGATGGCGCTGCTGCTTACGCCACCGCTACCGCAAGATTCCCGCGCCGCTGGAGCGCGAGGGACAGCGCGTCGGACTATCGAACGCCGACTGACAAAGCTTGAGCTGTGGAGCGCCGACCGTTAGACGCGGCGGGCTGCAGAAATGGCACGCCGCCGGCGTGCGTCATGAACAAGGGACAGCGCCATCGGCGCCACGGCAACCGTACCGCGCACATCGGTTCGCCCATGCGGGCCAGCCGGAAAAAGAAAAGCCCCGCAAGTCCGAGAACTTGCGGGGCTTGTTCCGCCACTTCTGGCGGAGACGGAGGGATTCGAACCCTCGATCCAGGTTTTGGCCCAGATGCTCCCTTAGCAGGGGAGTGCCTTCGACCTCTCGGCCACGTCTCCCAAACTTTCGCTCGCACCAGGGAGGCAGTGCGACGAGAAGAAGATAATATAGGGTTTCGAGCCGCAGGTCAATTTCTTTGATGCATTTTCTTCAATGCATCACGAAAATTTCATTACGCCTGTTCGAGTTCGAATGCTTTGTGCAGCGCGCGGACGGCCAGCTCCATGTACTTCTCGTCGATCAGCACCGAAATCTTGATCTCGGACGTCGAGATCATCTGGATGTTGATGCCCTCTTCCGACAGCGTGCGGAACATCTTGCTCGCGACGCCCACGTGCGAACGCATGCCGACGCCGACGACCGACACCTTCGACACCTTCGGGTCGCCCTGCACCTGTTCGGCGCTCACGTGGCCCTTCACCTGGTTGGTCAGGATGTCCATCGCCTTCTGGTAGTCGCCGCGGCCGACCGTGAACGTGAAGTCCGTCTTGCCCTCGACGCTCTGGTTCTGGATGATCATGTCGACGTCGATGTTCGCGTCCGCGACCGGGCCGAGGATCTGATACGCGATGCCCGGCTTGTCGGGCACGCCCATCACCGCAATGCGTGCTTCGTCGCGCTGGAACGCGATGCCGGAAATGACTGCCTTTTCCATGGTCTCGTCTTCTTCAAAAGTAATCAGGGTGCCCGAGCGCATTTCCACGTCGAGCGCAATCAGCGGATCGGTCAGGCTCGACAGCACACGCGTCTTCACCTGGTATTTGCCGGCGAATTCGACCGAGCGGATCTGCAGGACCTTCGAGCCGAGGCTCGCCATTTCCAGCATTTCCTCGAACGTCACGCGATCGAGGCGGCGCGCCTCTTCGACGACGCGCGGATCGGTCGTGTAGACGCCGTCGACGTCCGTATAGATCAGGCACTCCTCGGCATCGAGCGCGGCCGCGACCGCCACCGCCGACGTATCCGAGCCGCCGCGGCCGAGCGTCGTGATGTGGCCGTCCGGATCGACGCCCTGGAAGCCCGTGATGATCACGACCTTGCCGGCGTTCAGGTCGGCCTTCACGCGCTCGTCGTCGATCGAGTGGATGCGCGCCTTCGTGTATGCGCTGTCGGTCTTGATCGGCACTTGCCAGCCGGCATAGCTCACGGCCTCGACGCCGATCTCCTGCAGCGCGATCGACAGCAGGCCGACGCTGACCTGCTCGCCGGTCGACGCGATCATGTCGAGCTCACGCGGGCTCGGCTGACTCGAAATCTCTTTCGCGAGACCGAGCAGACGGTTGGTTTCGCCGGACATCGCCGACGGCACGACCACCATCTGGTGCCCGGCCTGATGCCATTTTGCGACGCGTTTCGCGACGTTCTTGATGCGCTCGACCGAGCCCATCGAAGTGCCGCCGTATTTGTGTACGATGAGTGCCATTGTCGTTCTGAACTGGAAGAGAAGCCGCACGGGCGCGCTGGACAGACCGCGTTGCCGTTCGGTCACGCGGCTTGTGGCTGTGGACGGACGACGAGGAAGACGGCTGGGACGCAACACGCAAGCGTGACGGATTTTGCCCGGAAGGCCGATCAGGCCGCGCAAACCGGGTACGTCACGCGGAAAACCTGCACAAAACGCTCAAAAATCGAGCCGAGCAAACAACCGAGCGTACCCGATCGATGTCCGCTTGACAAGCCGGACGCCGTACCGGCGGCCGCTCCGGCGCTGTTTACCAAATAGTGAAAATCGGCGCGGCATCGCCCCGCGCTCCGGCGCCCGTCACGCGATCAGCAGGTCGGGCCGCCATTCGATCCGGCGCCATGCGCCGCCGTCGTCGACGTCCCCGCCATCGCGGTTCACGCCGAGCCGCGGCACGAAGAGCAGCCGGTCGCCCGCGAACAGCAGCGGCACGTCGCGCTGCCACGAAGGCACGCCGCGCTCCTGGAACAGGTTCTTCAGCGTGCGGCCCGGCCCGCCGGGCGCCGCGCGCATCCGCTCGCCGCCCGCACGGGCGCGCGCGGCGAGCGGTGCGGCGCGCAGCAGCGCGTCGGGCACCGCGTCCGCGTCGCCGGCCGCGGCCGGCGCGAACACGAACGTGCCGCGCCACGCCGGCAGATGCCAGGCCTCCTGCCCGCTCCACGTGCACGTGCATTCGGGGCGCGGCGCGGCACTGCCGTCGTCGGCCGGGTCGCCGCTGTCGCCCGCTTCCCAGGAGACGGCATCGCGATACAGCCGCAGGCACTGCCCCGCGTGATCGACGCGCAGCGCGTGCGCGTCGTGCGCGTCGCGCAACTGCCGCATCATGTCGGCGAGTCGCGCAGCTGACGCGCCCGGCAGGCCGAGCCTGCGCATCCAGAAACGCAGCAGGTTCGCGCCGCGCGCATCGTCGAGCGCGACCAGCGCGCTGCGCGACAGCGCGCGTCCGTCGTCGCGCACGGCGCCGGCGAAATCCAGTTCCGCCAGATCGTCGAGCAGGCGCTGCGCCGACGCCGCATGTTGTGCGGCCCGGCCGAGCGCATCACGAAAGCCCGGAAAGTGCACGGCGAGCGCCGGCAGTACGTCGATCCGCAGCGCATTGCGCGCAAAGCGCGTGTCCAGGTTCGATTCGTCGTCGATCCACGCGAGCTCGCGCTGCGCCGCATAGCGCTCGAGCTGCGCGCGCAGCAGCCGCAGCAGCGGACGCACGCGCTCGACGCGTGCCGCCGCCGGACGGTAGCGCGGCGCCATCGCGGCGATCCCGGCGATACCCGCGCCGCGCAGCAGCTGCAGCAGCACCGTCTCGGCCTGATCGTCGGCGTGCTGCGCCAGCCACAGCACGGCCGCGCCATGCCGCTCGCACATCGCGTCGAGCGCCGCGTAGCGGCTCTCCCGCGCACTCGCCTCGATCCCGGCGCCGCTGTTGCGCGGCACGTCGACGCGCATCGAATCGAATGCGACGCCGAACTTCGCGGCGCTCGCCTTCGCGTGCGCGGCCCACGCGTCGGCGTTCGCGCTCAGCCCGTGGTGGACATGCAGCGCGATGCAGCGCGACGCGCCCGCGACGCGTACGGCCGCGTCGAGCAGCACCGACGAGTCGAGCCCGCCGCTGTACGCGATCGCGATGCGTGCGCCGGACGGCGCGTCGGCAAGCGCAACGCCGACCGCATCGAGGACGACGCGGTCGGCGGAAAATTCGCTCGGTGGGATCACGATGGAAAAGCGCGCACGCGGGCGCGCTGCGATGGACGCACGCGGCGGGTCATGCGCCCGGCGTGGTTTCCTTGAACTTGCCGTAGGCCATCAGGCGTTCGAAGCGGCGCTCGCGCAGCGCATCGATGCTCATGCCCTGGAACTGGCGCAGCGAATCGGCGAGCGCACGGCGCAGCAGCGCGGCCATGCCCTTCGGATCGCGATGCGCGCCGCCGAGCGGCTCGTTGATGATCTTGTCGATCAGGCCGAGCGCCTTCAGGCGGTGCGCGGTCAGGCCAAGCGCTTCGGCCGCCTCGGGCGCCTTCGCGGCGCTCTTCCACAGGATCGACGCGCAGCCCTCCGGCGAGATCACCGAATAGGTCGAGAACTGCAGCATCATCACGGTGTCGGCCACGGCGATCGCGAGCGCGCCGCCCGAGCCGCCCTCGCCGATCACGGTCGTGATGATCGGCGTCTTCAGCTCGGCCATCACGTACAGGTTGCGGCCGATCGCTTCCGACTGGCCGCGCTCTTCCGCGCCGATGCCCGGATACGCGCCCGGCGTATCGACGAACGTGAAGATCGGCAGCCCGAATTTCTCGGCGAGCCGCATCAGGCGCTCGGCCTTGCGATAGCCTTCCGGACGCGGCATCCCGAAGTTGCGCGCCGCGCGCTCCTTCGTGTCGCGCCCCTTCTGGTGGCCGATCACCATGCACGGATGGCCGCCGAAGCGCGCGAGGCCGCCGACGATCGACAGGTCGTCCGCGAACGCGCGGTCGCCGTGCAGCTCGTGAAAATCGGTAAACAGCTCCGCGACGTAGTCGAGCGTGTACGGGCGCTGCGGATGCCGCGCGATCTGCGACACCTGCCACGGCGACAGGTTCGCGTACAGGTCCTTCGTCAGTTGCTGGCTCTTCTTCGACAGCCGCTCGATTTCTTCCGAAATATCGACAGCCGAATCGTCCTGCACAAAGCGCAGCTCTTCGATCTTGGCCTCGAGTTCGGCGATCGGCTGTTCGAAATCCAGAAACGTGGTTTTCATGTGTTCGAATCCTTGGGTCTTGCGGCAGCGCGTATTCTACCCGCGCGCGCGACGCTCAAAACCGGTTCTCAACTATTGATGTTTAAAACCCGATAGCCCTGATCAGGCCCCGGTGTCCAGCGAGTCCAGGCTGCGCCACATGTACCAGGTCGCGACGGTGCGCCACGGCTCCCAGTTGGCCGCCACTTCCCGCGCCTCGCTGCGCGTGACCGGCTCCCCGCTGAAATAATTGACGCTGATCGCGCGGATCAGGCCGGGATCGTCGAGCGGCAGCACGTCCGGACGCGACAGGTTGAAGATCAGGAACATCTCCGCCGTCCAGCGGCTGATGCCGCGGATCTGCGTGAGTTCCGCGATCACGTCCTCGTCTTCCATCGACGTCCACTTGTCGACGTGCAGCGCGCCCGACACGAAGTGCTGCGCGACGTCGAGAATGTATTCCGTCTTGCGCTTCGACAACCCGCACGCGATCAGCTTGTCCGGACCGAGCTTGATCACCTGCTGCGGCGCGAGCTTCGGGCTGGCCGCCTCGATGCTCGCCCACACCGACTGCGCGGACGCCACCGAGATCTGCTGGCCGACCACCGAGCGCGCGAGCGTGACGAACGGGTCGCCGCGCTTGACGAGATGCGCGGGGCCGAACTTCGGGATCAGCTTCTTCATGATGCGGTCGCGCTTGACGAGATCCGCGCATGCCTTGTCCCAGTATGCGGGACGCACGACGACGTCGACGCCGTCGACCTCCGCCGGCGCGACTGCGTCGGATGCGCGCGCCGGCTTCGCCGCCGGCGGCTGCGCGTGACCGTTGAGCGCGGCGCCGTTCGGCGCGACGCGCTTCGCGTCCGCCTTCGCCGCCGGCGCACGCTTGGCTGCCGGACGCGCAGCGACAGGCGTCGCGCGCTTGACCGGCGCTTTTCTGGCCGTTGCCATCTTGCCTCCTACCTGACGAATCGGTCAGTGGAACGCTGCGCGCTCATACGCGGCGCCATTCGGTCGACCCGCCCGGTTTGTCTTCAAGCGCGACACCGGCTTCGAGCAGTTCCGCCCGGATCCGGTCCGCTTCGGCATAGTCCTTCGCACGTTTCGCCGCGCCGCGCGCGGCGATCCTCGCTTCGATCTCGTCGGCCGCCAGCGCGCCTTCCTGCGCGGCGCCAGCCGCCTGCTGCAGGAACGCGCGCGGCTCGCGGCCGAGCAATCCCAATAGTCCCGCCAGCTGCTTCAGCTGGCGCGCCAGCGCCGCATCGCGCGCGCGGTTCACTTCGCCCGCCAGCTCGAACAGCACGGACACCGCGAGCGACGTGTTGAAATCGTCGTTCATCGCGGCCGCGAAGCGCTGCGCGTGCGGCTCGTTCCAGTCGAGCGCGGCCGCATCCGGCGCGATGTCCTTCAAGGCGGTGTAGAGCCGCGTCAGCGCCGCGCGCGCATCGTCGAGATGCACGTCGCTGTAGTTGAGCGGCGAACGGTAATGCGTGCGCACGATGAAGAAGCGCACGACCTCGGCATCGTACTGCTCCAGCACGTCGCGAATCGTGAAGAAGTTGCCGAGCGACTTCGACATCTTCTCGTTGTCGACCTGCACGAAGCCGTTGTGAATCCAGTAATTGACGAACGTCTGGCCGGTCGCGCCCTCGCTCTGCGCAATCTCGTTCTCGTGGTGCGGGAACTGCAGGTCCTGCCCGCCGCCGTGGATGTCGAAATGGTCGCCGAGCAGCGTGCAGCCCATCGCCGAGCACTCGATGTGCCAGCCGGGCCGGCCCGCGCCGTACTTCGAATCCCACGACGCGCCTTCCGGATCCTCCGCCTTCGCGCGCTTCCACAGCACGAAATCGAGCGGATCTTCCTTCGCATCGTTCGCGGCGACGCGCTCGCCCGCGCGCAGGTCGTCGAGCGACTTGCCCGACAGCTTCCCGTAGTTCGCGAACTTGCGCACCGAATAGTTGACGTCGCCGTCATTCGCCTGGTACGCGTAGCCGTTCGCCTCGAGCGTCTCGATCATCCCGAGCATCTGCGGAATGAAGTGCGTCGCGCGCGGCTCGATGTCCGGGCGCTGGATGCCGAGCGCATCCTCGTCCTCGTGCATCGCGGCGATGAAACGGTCGGTCAGCGACTTGATCGTCTCGCCGTTCTCGACCGCGCGGCGGATGATCTTGTCGTCGATGTCGGTGATGTTGCGCACGTACGTGACCCGGTAGCCGATCGCACGCAGCCAGCGCTGCACGAGGTCGAACACGACCAGCATGCGCGCGTGGCCCACGTGACAATAGTCGTAGACGGTGATTCCGCATACGTACATCCGCACCTCGCCGGGCTGGCGCGGCACGAAAACTTGCTTGTCACGCGCGAGCGTGTTGTAGATGCGCAGTGATTCCATAGAGATGAACCGTGAGCCGAAGAAAACCGCCATGGCGATACTCGCCCTGCATGCGAAACGATCGAGCCGCCGCCGCGGCATCGTGCCGCGCGTCCTCGATATCACATGGAGCGGTCAGGCTGCAAGCACAGCGGTGACGGCCACGAGAGGCAAAAGAAAGACTGCCTGCGGCTCGCCGGAACGCGCAGACGTTTTGTTAGAATGGCTCGGAGTATAACATTCCGATTTACGCCTATGAAATCTCCCCGCGGCCGCGCGCAGAGCGCTGCGACCCTCGTTGCGACCGCCGTCATGGGCGTCGCGCTGACGTTCCTGCCTGCCGCCGCGGCCCACGCGCAGAAGGGCCAGCCCACGGCCGACGGCACCCCCGAGATCGACTCGTCGATCGCCGGCAAGCAGTGGAAACAGGCGCTCGCGCAGCTCGACGCGCGCATCGCCGCGAACCCGCACGACGTGCAGGCCCAGTTCAAGCGCGGCACCGTGCTCGCGCGCCTGAACCGCGACGACGACGCGATCCAGCAATTCGTCGCGATCACCCAGGCCTATCCCGAACTGCCCGAGCCGTACAACAATCTCGCGGCGCTCTATGCGAAGCACGGCCGCTATGACGAAGCGCGCTCGGCGCTCGTCACCGCGACCCAGACCAACCCGAGCTACACGCTCGCGTACGAGAATCTCGGCGACCTGTACCTGCGCCTCGCGGCCGAATCGTACAAGCGCGCGCAATCGCTCGGCCGCACGAGCGGCCCGACCGCGCAGCGCCTCGCCGACCTGCAGAAGATCATCACGCCGCCGAAGGCCGCCGCGGGCGCGCGCGCCGCCGCACCGTCGACGCGCGCGTACTCGGACCGCGCGGCCGCGAACGTGACCACCACCACGTTGCCGCTGTCGCCGACGTTCCAGTTCGGCGGCCCGTCCGGCGCAATGACGGCACCGTACGTCGCGCCGTCGCAGTAAGCGGCGCGCGACACTCCACCCACCCTGGCACTCCACCCATCCAACCAGAGGATCGCAATGAAACGTCTGTTGCTGGCGCTTGGCGGCGCCGCCCTCCTCGCGACCGCACCCGCGTTCGCGCAAACGGCCACTGCGCACCCCGTCGTGCAGTTGAAGACCTCGCAGGGCGACATCCGCGTCGAGCTGTACCCGGAGAAGGCGCCGAAAACGGTCGCCAACTTCCTCGATTACGTGAAGGCCGGCCAGTACAACGGCACGATCTTCCATCGCGTGATCAAGGGCTTCATGATCCAGGGCGGCGGCTACAAGGCCAACTTCGACGAGAAGCCGACGCGCGCGCCGATTCCGCTCGAGAGCCGCAATGGTCTGAAGAACACGCTGGGCACGATCGCGATGGCGCGCACGAGCGACCCGAATTCGGCGACTGCGCAGTTCTTCATCAATACGGTGGACAACGGCGGCCTCGACTACCCGAACCCGGACGGCAACGGCTACGCGGTGTTCGGCAAGGTCGTGTCGGGCCTCGACGTCGTGAAGAAGATCGAAGCGGTGCCGACGACGGTGCGCGGCCCGATGCGCGACGTGCCGGATCAGGCCGTCCTGATCGAATCGGCGAGCGTCGTCTCGAAGTAAATCCGGCCGGACCCCGTTCCGGCGACTCACGCGGCCGCGTCGCACGACCGGCCGCGTGCCATTTAAACCGCCCTATCGAAGGAATTCATCATGGTTGAACTGCACACGAACCACGGCGTGATCAAGCTCGAACTCGACGCCGAAAAAGCGCCGAAGACGGTCGAGAACTTCCTGAACTACGTGAAGAAGGGCCACTATGACGGCACGGTGTTCCATCGCGTGATCAACGGCTTCATGATCCAGGGCGGCGGCTTCGAGCCGGGCCTGAAGCAGAAGCCGACGGACGCGCCGATCGACAACGAGGCGAACAACGGCCTGAAGAACGACACGTACACGGTCGCGATGGCGCGCACCAACGATCCGCACTCGGCAACCGCCCAGTTCTTCATCAACGTGAACGACAACGATTTCCTGAACCACTCGTCGCCGACGCCGCAAGGCTGGGGCTACGCGGTGTTCGGCAAGGTCGTCGAAGGCCAGGACGTGGTCGACAAGATCAAGGCCGTGAAGACGGGCAACGCAGGCTTCCATCAGGACGTCCCGACCGACGACGTCGTGATCGAGAAGGCCGTCGTCGTCTGACGAGCCGATACGGAGGCACTTCGATGTTGCAGGAGACTCCGCCGCGAAGCGTCTCCGCGGGCGTGCCGGGCGAGCGCGAATACGCGCAGGCCGCACGCCCGTTTCTGTTCCTGTCCGATCTGCATCTGAGCGATGCGATCCCGAAGACGGTCGCCGCGTTCGAGCATTTCGTGACATACACCGCGGACAGCGCCGACTCGGTCTTCATTCTCGGCGACCTGTTCGAATACTGGATCGGCGACGACATGCTCGACGACGATCCGTTCGTCAAGCACATGGCCGCGCTGCTGCATACGCTCTCCGAGCGCGGCATCGCGCTCTACGTGATGCACGGCAACCGCGACTTCCTGCTCGGCAAGCGCTTCATGAAGGCGGCCGGCGCGATGCTGCTGCCCGATCCGGCGCTGATCATGGCGTTCGGCCAGCGCATCGTGCTCGCGCACGGCGACGCGCAGTGCACCGCCGACGTCGGCTATCAGGTGTTCCGGCGCTTCGCGCGCAACCGCCTCGCGCAGTGGCTGTTTCTCGTGTGGCCGTTTCGCTGGCGCCACGCGCTCGCGGAACGCATGCGCGCAAAGAGCGAAGCCGGCCGGATGCGCCCCGCCTCGCCGATCTACGACGTCACGCGCGAAGGTGTGGCCGCGCTGTTCAGGCAGAGCCGCGCGAGCGTCATGATCCACGGCCATACGCATCGCCCCGCGCGCCATCTCGAACCCAACGGCGTGCGCTGGGTGCTGCCGGACTGGGATCTCGATCACGGAATGCCGCGCGGCGGCTATCTGCGCGTCGACGCCGAAGGCATCCACGCGATGCCGCTCGACTGACGGCCGCAGGCCCGGCAGGCCACGGCCGAACGGCTGCCGCCCGCGGCAACGCCCCGCCGCTCAGGACTCGCGCTCGACCGCCTTGCCTTCCAGCACCGCCGACAGGCGGCGCAGGTCGAGGCGCGCCGCATCGGCGCCCTGCAGCGTTTCCAGATGCGTGCCGAGCCGCTCGAGCGCCGCGACGATTTCGTCGACGCGCCGGCTTTCCTTCGCCGCGTGATCGATCAGCCCGTGTATCGCGAGCGACATCGGATCGTCCGCATTCGGCGTGATGCCGTACGCACAGAACGCCGCGCGCTCGGGTTGCGGCTTCGGCTGCGCCGGCATCACGACGCGCGCCGGGTTGCCGACCGCCGTGCCGCCCGCCGGCACCGGCTTCACGACCACCGCATTCGAGCCGATCTTCGCGCCCGCGCCGATCGTGAAACCGCCGAGCACTTTCGCGCCCGCGCCGACGATCACGCCGGCCTCGAGCGTCGGGTGACGCTTCGCGCCGCGCGTGAGCGACGTGCCGCCCAGTGTCACGCCCTGGTAGATCGTGCAGTCGTCGCCGACGATCGCCGTCTCGCCGATCACGACGCCCATCCCGTGATCGATGAACACGCGCCGGCCGATCGTCGCGCCGGGGTGGATCTCGATGCCGGTCAGGAACCGGCCGACCTGCGACGCGAAACGCGCGAGCCAGTAGCGCCTCGCGCGCCAGCACGCGTGCGCGAAGCGGTGCAGCATCAGCGCATGCAGCCCCGGATAACAGGTCAGCACTTCCCAGGCACTGCGAGCGGCGGGATCCCGCTCGCGAATCGTCGCAACGTCTTCGCGCAGTCTCGTGAACATGGTCTGATCTGGGGAAAAGGCCGGCGCGCACCGCCGGCAATGGCCGGCTTTATCGCGCCGGCTGCTTTGTATATGACGTTCGGCGATTTTAGGGCGAGTCGCGCACGCTCGCACGACGTCGCGCATTTCTCCCCGGCGCCGGCGCGGGTATTCGCGCGGCGGCCCCGCGGTGCGTCAGGCGTCGCGGTCCGGCGTGCGAGATTTCAGCAGGATGTGCTTCGCGATGCCGCGCAGGATGTTCAGCTCCTCCCGCTCCAGCCCGGTGCGCGCGAACAGGCGCCGCAGCCTCGGCATCAGCTTCTTCGGATTGCGCGGGTCGAGAAAATCGAGCGCGATCAGCGCGTTCTCGAGGTGCACGTACATCCGCTCGATCTCGTCGCTCTGCGCGAGCGTGCCGGCTTCCGGCCGCGGCAACGACGCGTTCGCGCGTTCGAGGAACGCGATCCGCAGCTCATAGGCCAGCACCTGCACCGCCTGCGCGAGGTTGAGCGAGCTGTACGCCGGGTTCGCCGGAATATGCGCGAGCGCGCTGCACTGGTCGACGTGCTCGTTCGCGAGGCCGGTGCGCTCGTTGCCGAACACGATCGCGATGTCGCCCGTGCCGACCTGCGCGCAGGCCTGCTCGGCGGCCGCGCGCGGCGCGAGCCGCGGCGGGCCGTACTCGCGCGTGCGCGCGGTCAGCGCGATCGACCAGTGGACGCCGGACAGCGCGTCGCCGAGCGTCGGCACGACGTGCGCGGACGCGAGCACGTCGTCCGCACCGCTCGCCATCGCGATCGCCTCGGGGTCGCTCTGCACGTGCGGCACCCGCGGCGCGACCAGCACGAGCCGCGAGAAGCCCATTGTCTTCAGCGCGCGCGCGGCGGCGCCGACGTTGCCGGGATGGCTCGGCTCGACGAGCACGAAGCGGGTTGACGTAAAGCCGCCGCGCAGCGGCTCCGACGGCTGTGCCGCGCCCGATGCGGACGGCGCGGTGTTCTCCATGGTTTCCAACACGGTACGACTCGATAATCAGAATGGCCGTATGGTATCGCCAACGCGGGGCCAAACCCACCTGTCCGGACGGCCAGTGGGGTTTCCCCGCACTCCCGTCGCCTAAACGGGCCGAAAGTCGGGTAAAATCATGCCTTTACGCGCCGCCCAGGCGGCGCGGGTCGTGCCCGCTCTTTGTCAATTCGCGTCTCACCTCGCCCACGCGCGCCTGCGCCGTTGCGGGCGAGTTGTTCCACTTTCGTGGCGGCCACCTGCCGCCGGCTACAGGATCCAGGCTCATGCATCCCATGCTCAACATCGCTGTCAAGGCTGCGCGCCGCGCCGGACAGATCATCAATCGCGCCTCCCTCGATCTCGACCTGATCGAGATCCGCAAGAAGCAGCATAACGACTTCGTCACCGAAGTGGACAAGGCCGCCGAAGACGCGATCATCGAGACGCTGAAGACCGCCTACCCCGATCACGCGATCCTCGCGGAAGAATCGGGCGAATCCGACAACGAATCCGAATTCCAGTGGATCATCGATCCGCTCGACGGCACGACCAACTTCATCCACGGCTTCCCGTACTACTGCGTGTCGATCGCGCTCGCGCACAAGGGCGTCGTCACGCAGGCCGTCGTCTACGACCCCAATAAAAACGACCTGTTCACCGCCACGCGCGGCCGCGGCGCGTACCTGAACGACCGCCGCATCCGCGTCGGCCGCCGCGACCGTCTGTCGGAATCGCTGATCGGCACCGGCTTCCCGTTCCGCGAGAAGGACGGCCTCGACGCGTACGCGCGCCTGTTCACCGAGATGACGCAGGCCTGCACGGGCCTGCGCCGCCCGGGCGCAGCTGCGCTCGACCTCGCGAACGTCGCCGCCGGCCGCCTCGACGGCTTCTTCGAGCAGGGCATCAACGTGTGGGACATGGCGGCCGGCAGCCTGCTGATCACCGAAGCCGGCGGTCTCGTCGGCAACTACATGGGTGAAGCCGACTTCCTGCATCGTCACGAGATCGTCGCGGCGAACCCGAAGGTCTACGCGCAGATGATCCCGATCCTGAACCGCTACAGCCGCCTGCAGCCGGCCGCGGAATAACGGCGCCCATGCGCCGCAGACGGCCCGGGTCCGCCTTGCGCGGACCCGGGCCGTTTTCCTTTCCGGGCCGCCCGAAACGCTACGCGAGCGAGCGAATGAAGCCCGCCGCGAGCACGCAGTAGAACAGTCCGCAGAACAAGCCGAACGGCTTGCGCGTGCGCGCGAAGAACGGCCCCGCCGAATGCGACGAGAACGCGAGCGCATACGTCGTGAACACGATGAAGCCGAGCGTCGCACAGCCGGCGACGAGCACGAAGCTCGTCCACGCCGACGCGTTCGCCGACAGCCCCAGCGTCGTCACGGTCAGCCACGACAGGATCGCCTTCGGGTTGGTCAGGTGGATGCCGAGCCCCTGCAGATAGAACCTCGCCAGGCTGCCGCGCCGCACCGGCGCATCGGCCTTCAGCGGATCGCGCGTCGAGTACGCGGCGCGCACCGCCTTGTACGCGAGCCACAGCAGGTAGCCCGCGCCGAGAATCTTGAGCCACATGAGCAGCGCCCCGGACGACAGCAGCATCGCGGACACGCCGGCCGCCGCCGTCACGCCCCAGCACAGCGAGCCGGACATCACGCCGGCGGCCATCGCGAGGCCGGGCGTGCGCCCGTGGTTGAGCGACGCGTTCGCGATCGACAGGTTGGCGGGCCCCGGCGTTGCCGTGCCGATCAGGTAGACGGCGAACGCGACGCCGAAGCCGGAGAAGTGGGCGAGGCTCATATCAGCGAGAACCCGCATCTGGACGGCGCCGATGCTCCGATCGTGTTTGCCGAACAGTCGATCGAGACGGATGAAACATCGCCGCGAAGATTCCCGTCGTCATGTCGACGCCCTGATCAGGAACATCGTCCGATCGCGGCCGGCAATCCACCGAGGTTCCCGTCCACGCCCGCTCCAGACGGCGCCGGATGCCGGGTCGCGATACTTTGCAATCACAGGGGCACGACGCCTGATTCGACGTGACCGACGCTGAATGCCGTCGAACAGGTCCTCGGGCTTCAGGTCGAACTCGGCGATCGCTTTCTGAATTTCCTCGAGGGCATGCCCCACTTCCCTCTCGCGGGCAAGCGCCGCCTGGGCCTGTAGCGTTTGAATCCTGGCTTTCAGATCGTCATAGGTCGGCATGTGGTTTCCTCCGGATCAAAGTGCCTTCGCTACCGTCCTGCGTCATTCAATGCACTTGCCGCTCGCCTCGACCATCGCATTTCCGAAAGACGGTGGCCCCGATTATTCGACTAGAATGCGTGCGAGGGAATGAACAGAACCGAACAATCACCTCCAAAGTGTTCAGCCGTTTTTACTGAACACTTTGGCCGAAGTCCTTGACGGTGGCGTCCGATGAAACTCGCGCTCGACACGACGACCGGCGTTCCGCTGACCGAACAGCTGGTCGACCAGATCGAACGGATGATCCGTTCGCAGCAATTGCGCGGCGGCGTGAAACTGCCGTCGATCCGCAAGATGGCGGCCGATCAGCAGATCAGCCGCTTCCCGGTCATCGAGGCATACGATCTGCTCGCTGCCCGCGGCCTGATCCGGCCGCGCCACGGCTCCGGCTTCTACGTGACCGACCGGCTCGACGCCGGCGCGCTCCCGGGCGGCACGGACCCGCGCGTCGCCGAGGAGGAAACGAGCCACATCCTCAGGCAGTTCGCGTCGCTGGACGATCGCGTGAAACTGTCGAGCGGCTTCGTGCCGGCCGCGTGGCGCGACGTCGACGGCATCGCGCAGGCGGTGCGGCACGTCGTGCGCGGCGACACGGCGAACCTCGTCGACTACGCGCAGCCGCAGGGCGATCCGCTGTTGCGCCAGCAGCTGTGCCGGCACCTCGCGCCGCTCGGCATCGACACCCAGCCGCAGCAGATCCTCGTCACGCACAGTGCGAGCCAGGCGCTCGATCTTGTCGTGCGCCTGATGCTGAAGCCGGGCGACACGGTGTTCGTCGAGGATCCCAGCTACTTCAACCTGTTCGGTTTGCTGAAGCTGCACGGCGTGAAGCCCGTCGGCGTGCCGCGCCGCGCGACGGGGCCGGACATCGAGGCGGCCGAGGCGCTGCTGCGCGAACACCGCCCGAAGCTGTTCTTCGTCTCGACCGTGCTCCATAACCCGACTGCAACGAACATTGCCCCGCCGATCATGTTCCGGCTGCTGCAGCTCGCGCATCAGCATGGCTTCACGATCGTCGAGGACGATGTCTACGGCGATTTCGAGGCGACGCCGTCGCAGCGGCTCGCGACGCTCGACCAGCTCGAACGCGTGATCTATGTCGGCGGGTTCTCGAAGACGCTGTCGTCGTCGCTGCGGGTCGGCTACCTGGCCGCGCGCTCCGACCTGATCAAGCATCTCATCGACCTGAAGGCCCTCACCAGCATGGGCGGCGCGCGGATCGTGGAAAGCATCGTCGCGCTGCTGCTCGAGCGCGGCACGCACCGCAAGCACCTGGAGCGGCTGCGCCGGCTCCTTGCGCAGGCGTCGGCGCACACGGTCGCGCGATTGCGGCAGGCGGGCTGGCAGGTGTACGCGCAACCGAACGGCGGGATGTTCGTGTGGGCATGCGTGCCGGGCGTCGACGATTCCGCGCGGCTCGTCGAACTCGCGCGCACGCTCGGGCTCGATCTCGCGCCGGGGCGCGACTACCGGCCGAACGGCGACGCGACGCCGTGGGTCCGGCTCAACGTGGCGGCGGCGAGCGATCCGCAGGCGGCGCCGTTCATCGACGCGGCGGGGCAGTTCGGGCGGGGGAGCTGACGGACACGAACCCTGCTGCCCCGACTGGTGCTCGCCGCGCTCGATCGGGCGAACGCACTGGATACCCGCGATCGATGTCGACGTCGCACTGCTGACGCTGCGCCTGAGGCGAACGGGCCCTCGGCAACCCGGCCGTGTCATGGCCACCTCGATAACCCGGATGAACCCTGGACATGCGCGGGACGCACATTAACCCGCCCAAGACCAACCGATTACGCTCATTTTTGACGGAATGCACGTCCGTCAGTACCGAAACCTCAACGGACGCGAAATTGCTCAAAGGCACGCCCGCCGCGGCCTCGAGCGACACGCAGTCGGCGGCGGCCCGAACCGTCGCCGGCCGTCAATCGGGTCCCGTCATCGAGCAAGACAAAACCTGTCTTTCTGGCCGGGATGAGTTGCGCCAATCGGGCAGCGCCCTTTTTTCGAATGCCTCGAATGATGGATATCCGCTCACGTTCCAGTTGTACCGGCTCGCCTGCTCGACCTCTACGACTTCAAACCGGCATCGGCTGCTGCGCTGCTTGAGCCGGTAGACGATACGCCGGCGATCACCGTCCACACCGCGCTCGAGCACGTCGTAGCGCGACGGCCCGCAGATGCTGTACGTCGAATTCCATTCGATTGTCCGACTGCGTATGAATAGCCCGCCCGAGCACGCGCGCCCGGTCCCGGCGAACTCGCCGACAAGTGGTCTGTCCGCAGCGACGGCAAAACCCGAAAGGATGGCCACGGTGAGCGCGACGTATCTTATTGCGGACATATGGCGACCTCCCCCTTTCCGATGACCGTCAGC
Source organism: Burkholderia ubonensis (assembly GCF_902833085.1). Lineage (GTDB taxonomy): Bacteria > Pseudomonadota > Gammaproteobacteria > Burkholderiales > Burkholderiaceae > Burkholderia > Burkholderia ubonensis. Next base: position 233,183 of record NZ_CADFEB010000013.1, on the reverse strand, counting down.
GCATAGTCGAGCTTCTTTGCATACATCGGATCACCGACGTTGTAATACGCCGCAATGCTCGACGTCGTCACCGCCCTCCATCCCACGATGGCCTTTTTCATCGCAGCCTTCCTGTATTTCACGACCTGGCCAGGCCGCAGCACACCCACGGTCGGATTGAGAAGCCTGATCGACTCAATCGTGCTGCCATTGTCCCGCGCTATCTTATAAATACTGTCTCCCGCCTGTACCGTCACCTCATACACTGTCGCATCCGTATCCGGAACACTCTTGATTGAATAATTTGCCATCCGCATCAGCAAATAGCCGATGCCGGCGCGGATATTGTGAGACGGCATGGTGATGGCTGCCCCGATCGTCAGCTTTTCCTTCCAGGCCGGCGGCACAATCAATTCCCCTCCTTCCCGACCGTTCAGCAATGCATTCAGGCCAGGGTCGCCGGGGTTTCCGATTTGTATCGGATTCGATACCCATTTGTCGCTTTCCGCCCCGGTTTCCACCCATATCATCGCTTTGACGAGATGCCAGTCCAAGGGCTTGTATCCTGCGGTCCCAGACAAATGCCGGTTGTATTCGCTCACCGCGATCTGAATCTCGCAGTCCCAAGCATTCCATTTGGCGTCGCTCTCGGCCCGATCGATGCCAACCTGCCATTTCTCGAATTTAGTTTTGTGCGGCGTCTGCGTTGCCATACCCCTCCTGTCGGGAAATTGCGACGATTCGATGAACATGACCCATGCAAGGAATGCACTTCGATCACTGTTCCAACGCCAGAAAACTACCCCAACTCCCACAAAACAGGAGCGCCACATCGAACGTCAGCGCAATGCACGCGCGCCATTTCGGATGTACCGTCCCATCGAACGTGCATGCGCTCGCTCGCGCAGCACCACATAGAATATTCAACGAACGTCAAAAAAGGGATCAGCCGTTCCGCCGAGCCGCCCGGGAATCGGGATGCAGTGCCATAGCGGTCACAACACTATTGCTTGGCCGTTCGGCCAGTATCGAGTTGCCGCCGACTTTGCGATCATTGATTGCCGTCGCGCGAGCCGGCGATAGCGCGGTACCCGCTTCCGTCCAGGCGCTCGTCGGAAACTGTGCTGGAACGCCGCGTCGGATCATCGCCCGCCGAGTCGGCTGGCGTTGCCAACAGGACAACGGCACGCAGCGATTCGACGCATGCCAGCACCGTCGCGCGGATTTCCGAACGCACCACCGCCCCGCCCGCGTAAATGGCATCGCGAACGAAGCAACGAGCCGTGCTCCGCAACGACGCGAGTACCCACTCAAGGACCTGAGACGCAATTCGGTTCTTTCTGCCGTACAACCGTAAACTGAGAACAAGATCGACATCAGCCTCCAGTTCAGGGACGAGTCATTGGCCCCTACGGACTTCGAGAAGATCCTGTCACGCATTCACGTCGACGATGGGCGCAATCGACGCCGACATCATCGGTTAGAACAGTCCCACGGGCTGCGCCGCGTCATCCCGGCTGAAGATGATCAGCTCGTTCCGCTCGACGCCCCTCCCACCTCCGACCGTCTACTGAATCGGCGCGGTCTCGATGTGAAACCCGTCGAATACACGCCGAACGTCCGGGTGATCGTTCAAGCTCACGATTGCCCGACCCTTTAGCGAGCGCAGTGGCACGGCTATCTTCTCGTATTCATCGAACGGGAACGCCGCCCTGATCATCGTCCTGAACATCCGGGCAACCTCGGCCGCGCCCTTCGACTTGCGGTTATGCTCGGCGCCCCCTCCAGGTATGCCAAACGGACATCACCCACTGTCAGCGAATCCCCTTGCTGTACCATTACGCCGTCAGAGCCGTGGCTTGCCGCTTTGATCAGCGCCGGGTCGTTGCCCGCGTTGCGCTCGTCTCTCAGGCGCGCCCATTCAACGGCCGCCACTGCGACGAAAAGCGCAGGCCATTCGCCGATTTTGATTGGTCGCATGCGCCCGTCGACGGGTGACTTGCAACGGGAAATCCAGTTGCGACGCGACGTTGTCGCCTGCAGCCGAACGCCGGGACAACCGTCGATATTCCGATGTGCACCGGGCAAAAGTTGCTTTGCCGTCGCGGCATGCCGACGGCGTAGGCGTAGATTACGGGAAGTCCGAAAAGCTACGTTCGCCGCAAAAATTTAGCAAGATGTCATGACACGGGGAAACTCGATACCGAGCCCCAAAAGGAACGGAAAGCCTTGATGGATAAGGACGCGCAGGAAATTTCAGAATCAAGACAGCAGCTTACGGAAGCCGCTCTCAGCAACCACACGCCGATGATGCAGCAGTACCTGCGCATCAAGGCCGACCACCCCGACACGCTCGTCTTCTACCGGATGGGCGACTTCTACGAGCTGTTCTTCGAGGATGCGGAAAAGGCCGCGCGCCTGCTCGACCTGACCCTGACGCAGCGCGGCGCATCGGGCGGCAATCCGATCCGCATGGCCGGCGTGCCGCACCACGCGGTCGAGCAGTACCTCGCGAAGCTCGTCAAGATGGGCGAATCGGTCGCGATCTGCGAACAGATCGGCGACCCGGCCACGTCGAAGGGCCCCGTCGAACGCAAGGTCGTGCGCGTCGTCACGCCGGGCACGCTGACCGACGCCGCGCTGCTGTCCGACAAGACCGACGTCTACCTGCTCGCGATGTGCACGGGCCACAACAAGCGCGGCGTCGCGGTCAACATCGGCCTCGCGTGGCTCAACCTCGCCAGCGGCGCGCTGCGCCTCGCGGAGATCGAACCGGAGCAGCTCGGCGCCGCGCTGGAGCGCATCCGTCCGGCCGAGATTCTCGCGGCCGACGCATCGGCTGACGCGATGCCCGCCGGCGCAGGCGCGCTCAAGCGCGTGCCGGCCTGGCATTTCGACATCGCGGCGGGCACGCAGCGCCTGTGCGACCAGCTCGACGTCGCGAGCCTCGACGGCTTCAGCGCGCACTCGCTGACGAGCGCCTGCGGCGCCGCGGGCGCACTGCTCCTGTATGCGGCGGCCACGCAAGGCCAGCAGTTGCGGCACGTGCGCAGCCTGAAGGTCGAGAACGAAACCGAATACATCGGGCTCGATCCGTCCACGCGCCGCAACCTCGAGCTGACCGAAACGCTGCGCGGCACCGAGTCGCCGACGCTGTATTCGCTGCTCGATACCTGCTGCACGACGATGGGCAGCCGCCTGCTGCGCCACTGGCTGCACCATCCGCCGCGCGCGTCCGTCGCCGCGCAGTCGCGCCAGCAGGCGATCGGCGCGCTGCTCGACGCGCCCGCGAACGCGAGCCTCGATGCACTGCGCAGCGCGCTGCGCCAGATCGCCGACGTCGAACGGATCACCGGCCGCCTCGCGCTGCTCTCCGCTCGGCCGCGCGACCTGTCGAGCCTGCGCGACACGTTCGCCGCGCTGCCGGCGCTGCGCGAGCGCATCAGCCCGATTGCCGGCAACGCGGACGCGCTCGTCCGCCTCGACGCCGCGCTGGCGCCGCCCGCCGAATGCCTGGACCTGCTGACGAACGCGATCGCCCCCGAGCCGGCGGCGATGGTGCGCGACGGCGGCGTGATCGCGCGCGGCTACGATGCGGAGCTCGACGAGCTGCGCGACATCTCGGAAAACTGCGGCCAGTTCCTGATCGACCTCGAAGCACGCGAACGCGCCCGCACCGGCATCGCGAACCTGCGGGTCGAGTACAACAAGGTGCACGGCTTCTACATCGAAGTCACGCGCGGGCAGACCGACAAGGTGCCGGACGACTACCGCCGCCGCCAGACGCTGAAGAACGCCGAGCGCTACATCACGCCCGAGCTGAAGACCTTCGAGGACAAGGCGCTGTCCGCGCAGGAACGGGCGCTCGCGCGCGAGCGCGCGCTGTACGACGCGGTGCTGCAGGCGCTGCTGCCGTTCATTCCCGAATGCCAGCGCGTCGCATCCGCCCTCGCGGAACTCGACTTGCTCGCCGCGTTCGCCGAGCGCGCCCGCGCGCTCGACTGGGTCGCCCCCACGTTCACCGACGAGATCGGCATCGACATCGAGCAAGGCCGGCATCCGGTCGTCGAGGCGCAGGTCGAGCAGTTCATCGCAAACGACTGCAAGCTCGGCACGGAACGCAAGCTACTGCTGATCACCGGCCCGAACATGGGCGGTAAATCGACGTTCATGCGGCAGACCGCGCTGATCGCGCTGATGGCCTATGTCGGCAGCTACGTGCCGGCGAAGTCGGCGTGCTTCGGCCCGATCGACCGGATCTTCACGCGCATCGGCGCAGCGGACGATCTCGCCGGCGGCCGCTCGACGTTCATGGTCGAGATGACCGAAGCCGCGGCGATCCTCAACGACGCGACGCCGCAAAGCCTCGTGCTGATGGACGAAATCGGTCGCGGCACGTCGACGTTCGACGGCCTCGCGCTCGCGTGGGCGATCGCGCGGCACCTGCTCGCGCACAATGGCTGCTACACGCTGTTCGCGACGCACTACTTCGAACTGACGCAGTTGCCGGCCGAATTTCCGCATGCGGCCAACGTCCACCTGTCGGCAGTCGAACACGGTCACGGCATCGTGTTCCTGCACGCGGTCAACGAAGGTCCCGCCAACCAGAGCTACGGGCTGCAGGTCGCGCAGCTTGCAGGCGTACCGGCGCCGGTGATCCGCGCGGCGCGCAAGCATCTCGCGTACCTCGAGCAGCAGTCGGCCGCTCAGCACACGCCGCAGCTCGACCTGTTCAGCATGCAGCCGGCTGCCGACGATCTCGAATGCGCGGACGCGCCGGCCACGCCGAGCGCGCCCCACCCTGCGCTCGAAAAACTGCGCGACATCGACCCCGACGACCTGAAACCGCGCGAAGCGCTCGACCTGCTGTACGAGCTGCGCGCGCTCGCCCAGTCGCACGATGCCGACGGGCACGCGTAAGCGCGCGGTGGCCGGCCGGCTCGTGCACGCAGCCGTCGCGCTCGCCGCGGCGGCTGCGCTCGCGCTTTCCGGCGCGCTCGCCCAGGCGGCGCCCGCGAAGCGCGCCGGCGCGCCCTATTCGTTCGCGGTCGTCTCCGGCGTGATCGCGTCGCCTGCGGACGAGGTCGCCGCGCAGCGGATGCTCGAGGCGATGGCGCGCGAGCGCAACCTCGCGTTCGTCGTGTATGCGGGGGATCTCAAGGGGCCCAGGGAAGCATGCCGCGATGCGCTGTACACGCAGCGCGGCGCGATTCTAGACGCATCGCGCGTGCCGCTCGTGTTCGTGCCCGGCCACGACGACTGGGTTACCTGCAACACGGCGGCGGGAGGCGGCTACGACCCGGTCGAACGGCTCGACTTCGTGCGGCAGACGCTGCTCGCCGGTGCGGCGCAGCCCGATCCGGGCGCGCTGCAGATCACGCGCGAGAGCGAAGTCGCGCGTTTCCGGCCGTATCGCGAGAACGCGCGATGGGTGCGCGACGACATCGTGTTCGTCGCGCTCAACGCCCCCGCGCCGAACAATTACTTCCTGACGGCCGGCGGCCGCAACGGCGAGTTCGAGGATCGCATCGTCGCGAACGGCTTCTGGATCGACCACGCGGCCGAATACGCGAAGCGGCGCGACGCGCGCGCGCTGGTCGTGATCTTCGAAGGCGACCCGAAGTTCGACCGCTACGAGCGCGCCGAACGCTTCGCGTGGCTGCGCTTCAACCGCCCGCGCGTGCGCGACGGTTTCCGCGAACTGAAGCGTACGCTGGTCAAGGCGGCCGCCACGTTCCGCGGCCCGATACTCGTGATGCACGCGAGCGGCGAACCGCTGGCGAACGGCTTCGCCATCGATCGCCCGCTGCGTACCGACAATGGGGAACTCGTAGGCAACCTGACGCGCGTCGCGATCGGACCGCGCCGGACTGCCAGTCAATGGGTGAAGGTCGGCGTATCGCCGGCGCGGCAGACGCTGTTCAACGTCAGCCTGCAGGACGTGCCGAAGAACCTGCCGGTGCCGCCGGCTTTGCCGGCCGCACCGCACGACGATGTCCCGCTCCCGCAGATGCCGGAGATTCCGGCCCTGCCGGCGCTGCCGGACGCCTCGTCGGTCGCGCCGCCGCTGCCGGGCGACAGCAGGGCGCCGAATGACGCATCAGGCCCCGCGCCGGCGCCCTACTTCACGGCTCCGACGCAAGGCGCGCCCGCCAGCTCAGTGCAGCGTGCGCCCTGACGGCTCGCCGTCCTCGTCGTCCTCATCCTCGTCGACGATTTCGAGCCCTTCCGCGCCGTGCGCGTGCTCATGCTCGATTTCGTCTTCGGTGGCTTCGCGCACGTCCTTCACGGTCAGCGAGAAACGCAGCGCCATGCCGGCGAGCGGATGGTTGCCGTCGAGCACGACCTTGTCTTCCGCGATGTCGGTCACCGTGTAGATCAGCGAGTCGATCTCTTCGTCGCCGTCCTCAGGCGTGCCTTCGAACTGCATGCCAACTTCGATCGGCTCGGGAAAACGGTCGCGCGGCTCGATCTTCACGAGCTCGGGGTCGTAGTCGCCGAACGCATCCTGCGGCTCCAGCTGGACCTGCGCCTGGTAACCCGGCTCCTGGCCGTCGAGTTGTTCCTCGATCTTGGGGAACGTGCCATCATAGCCGCCGTGCAGATAGACCATCGGCTCGTCGCTTTCCTCGATCAGATTGCCTTGCGCATCCGACAGCTTGTAAGCGACCGATACGACGGTGTTTTTTGCGATTTTCATCCAATTCTCCCAAATACAACTCTCATTATACGATGCGCAAACGGTCTCAAGCCGAACCGCTGGACGGCGCAGCCGCCGCGTTCGGCGCGCCGCCACCCGATCTTCCCACGCCGCTGCTCGGCGGCCTCACCCCGGCGCAATTCATGCGCCGCTACTGGCAGAAGAAACCGCTGCTGATCCGCCAGGCGATCCCCGGCGTGACGCCCCCCGTCTCGCGCGACGCGCTGTTCGAGCTGGCGGGCGACTACGACGCCGAATCGCGCCTGATCACGCACTTTCGTAACAAGTGGCAACTGGCGCACGGCCCGTTCGACGACGACGCGCTGCCGCCCGTCACGCGCAAGGCCTGGACCCTGCTGGTGCAGGGGCTCGACCTCCACGTGGACGCAGCGCGTGCGCTGCTCGACCGCTTCCGCTTCATCCCGGACGCGCGCCTCGACGACCTGATGATCTCGTATGCGACCGACGGCGGCGGCGTCGGCCCCCATTTCGATTCGTATGACGTATTCCTGCTGCAGGTCGAAGGCAAGCGCCGCTGGCGCATCGGCGCGCAGCGGGACCTGTCGCTGCAGCCCGGCGTGCCGCTCAAGATCCTCGAGCATTTCGAACCGAGCGACGAATGGGTGCTCGAGCCCGGCGACATGCTCTACCTGCCGCCGCACATCGCACACGACGGCGTCGCCGAAGGCGAATGCATGACCTGCTCGATCGGCTTCCGGGCCCCGTCCGCCGGCGAACTGGGCGCCCAGTTCCTGTACTACCTCGCGGAGCGCGGCGGCCTGCGCAGCGGCGCCCGCAGCGACGACCTCTACCGCGATCCGAAGCAGCCCGCCGTCGAGACGCCGGCACACCTGCCGCCTGCGATGGTCGAACGGGTCGCCGCGATCGTCAACGGCATCCGCTGGCGCGAACAGGACGTCGCCGAGTTCCTCGGCTGCTACCTGAGCGAGCCCAAATCGAACGTCGTGTTCGACCCGCCCGCACTCGCGCTTTCCGAGGCGGCATTCGCCGCGCAGGCCGCGCGGCGCGGCGTATGTCTCGACAGACGCGCCGCATTGATGTATAACGCGCGCTCGTACTTCATCAACGGCGAGGAAGGACCACTCGATCAGGCCGCCAAATGGCTGCCCGAGCTGGCCAATCAGCGTCGGATGGAGGCGAAACGGTTTGTAACACTATCCCGGGATCCCTCCATGACAGCATTACTGCACGAGTGGTATTGTGCGGGCTGGATACGGGTCGGAAGCCGGGATTAGTGTGAGTTGACCCGTAGCCCACGCAAATCAAAATTTGTATGGGAAAGACAACGTATTGACCCCGCATTTGTCGACGGTCGATAGGAAAGTGCATATAATTTCCGCCCAAGCCGTAGGGAAGATTCACGCTCTAGAAGTGCGTCTCCACCAGCGGCCCAGGTCGGTGTTGGAGCACATTACCGGTATTGTTTCGCGCTGTTGCTTACCCTTTAACCATAAAAGGACGTGATCATGAAGAAATCCCTCCTCGTAGCTTCCCTGCTGGCTGCTGTTGCACTGGCTGCTTGCAACAAGAGCGCAGACCAAGCTGCTGCGCCGGCTGCTAGCGACGCTGCTGCTGCAGCTTCGTCGGCTGCTTCGGCAGTGACTGGCGCTGCTGCGAGCGACGCGACGGCTGCCGCTTCGTCGGCAACGGCTGCTGCGAGCGACGCAGCTGCTGCTGTGGCGTCGGCTGCTTCGGCAGCGACGGCTGCTCCGGCTTCGGGCGCAAGCCAGTAAGCCTCAGCATCAGCTGAAAAAAAACCGGCCTTCGGGCCGGTTTTTTTACGTCTGCGCGTTTTGACATGCGCAGGCATCCGCGCCGGGCCGCAGGCCCGCCCTCCTACGTCAACGCAAGCCAGTCGAAGCCCGTTTCCTGCGTGGCGACGACCACGTCGCTCCCGTCCGTGCCCAGCACGCCCGCAAACCCCTGGCGGGCCAGTTCCGGCCTGTTGTTCTGCTGGCTCAGGTGAGCCGCCACGAGATGCTGCAGGCGGCTGCGTTCGAGCGACGCAAGGATGTCCGCCGCCGCGTCGTTGCTCAAGTGCCCGTGACTGCCGCCGATCCGCGCCTTCAGCGACTGCGGATAGCGGCTCGAGGCCAGCATCGCGGTATCGTGGTTCGACTCCAGCACCAGTGCGTCGCAGCCGCTCAGGACGGCCGTGATGTGCGGCGTGGCCCCGCCCACGTCGGTCAGCACGCCGAGGCGGTGGCAGCCGTCCGTGAACACGAACTGGAGCGGCTCCCGCGCGTCGTGCGGGACCGTGTACGGCAAGACCGCCAGATCGCGTATCCGGGCCGTCTCGTCGCCCCACAGGACGTGGAGCTCGACGTCCGCTTCGTCCGCGCCGACCGCGCGCGCGGTGCCCCAGCTCATGTAAAGCGGCAGCGACGCGCGCCGGGCGAGCGTCAATGCGCTGCCGACATGGTCGCTGTGTTCGTGGGTGATGAGGATCGCATCGAGATCGTCGATGCCGAGATGCAGACGGCCGAGCCGGCGCTCGACCTCCTTGGCGGAAAAGCCGCAGTCGAGCAGCACGCGGGTGGTGGTCGCGCCGCTCGCGGCTTCGACCACCAGTGCGTTGCCTTCGCTGCCGCTTCCGAGGCTGGCGAATCGCACGCGCTTAGTTCCTTAGTTCAATTGCGCGTGAAGCAGCGAGATGATCCGCTGGGCGTCCGACGAGTTGTCGACCTGGCCGTTCGCGTCGACCACCGCGACCTGCGTGCCGCCATTGCCCTGCGCACGCACGTTGACGACGAATTCCCTGCCCGGCTTCGCCGCCGACGGGCCGCCGTAGAACAGCTTGCCGAACAGGCCGTCGCGCTTCAGCTCTTCCATCGAATTCGCGTAGCGCACGTAGTACATGCCCTTCTCGCGGTCGCGGTTGTCGACCGTGAAGTTGGTGCGATCGAGCGCGAGGCCGACGCGCAGCCACGCGCGATCGAACGATTCGGCAAGCTGCAGCGTCGCCGTGCCGGCGCTCGCGGCGCTGACCTGCGCGGGCGCCGTCGCCGGCCGCGCGTCGGTCAGCAGTTGCTTCGCCTGCGTTTCGGACAGGCCGAACTTCTGCATCAGCTTCGCCAGGAACACCGCCTCCAGCACCGGATTGCGCGGACGCTCCTCCCAGCGCGACGACGTGCCGCCCTGCGGTCCGACCATCATTTCCTCCATCGCGCTGTGCGTGATCGAGATGTCGGTGTTGCCGTCCGCCGTGCGGTTCACGAGCGTGCGGAAGCGGTCGCGCGTGCCGGACGAATACACGAAATCGACGACCCGGCCGATCGTGCGGCGGAACCAGTCGTCAGGAATGTTCGCGCGGTTCTCCGCCCAGTCGGTGGCCATGATCCCCGTCGACGGCGCGTCGGTCTTCAGCGAGAAGCCGTTGTCCTGCCAGAAATCCTTCAGGAGCGGCCAGAGCTGCTCCGGCGTGCGGCCGTCGACGACGAGCCAGCGGCGGTCGCCGTCGCGCTCGACGTGCATGCCGAGCGGATCCTGCGCGGTCGGCACGCCGTCCGTCGCGGTGCCGGCTGCCGTCGTCGCGCGCGGCGGCAGCGTGCCGAGGCCGGCGTTGGCCGGCGGCGCGACGAACTGCTGGCTCGTCGGCACCGGCTTCAGGTCGCTCGGCACCGCGAGCGGCGGCGCCGAACCGGTGTTCTTGTAGTTGACCTTGTCGGGGGCCAGATAGTCGTTCAGCGTATCGCAGCCGGCGAGCGCGCCCAGCGCAAGCGCCACCACCGAAACCTGGATGGCGCGAGAGGAAAAGGCGAAACGTTTCATGAAATCCTTCGTCTTGCTAGAACGCTCGTCAGGAGCGGCGCCGGACGGAGCCGGCCGGTGCGGGTTGATCGGGGAATGAACCGGCGGACGATGCCCGTCCGCCGCGACATCAGGCCAGGACGCCGGCTTCGACGAGCGCCGAGCGCACCGCGTCGTGGCAACGTTCGTCGAGCGGCGTGAGCGGCAGGCGGATGCCGCCCTGCATCTTGCCCATCGCCTGCAGCGCCCACTTCACCGGAATCGGGTTCGCCTCGATGAACAGGTTCTTGTGCAGCGACAGCAGCTGCATGTGCAGCTCGCGCGCCGTCTTCACGTCGCCGGCAAGCGCCGCGCGGCACAGCGCGCTCATCGCGCGCGGCGCGACGTTCGCCGTCACCGAGATGTTGCCGTGACCGCCCAGCAGCATCAGCGCGATCGCAGTCGGATCGTCACCGCTGTAGATCGCGAAATGCGCCGGCGCAGCCTTGATCAGCTGCGCGGCACGGTCGATGTTGCCGGTCGCTTCCTTCACGCCCACGATGCCCGGCACCTGCGCGAGACGCAGCATCGTCTCGTTCGACATGTCCGCGACCGTGCGGCCCGGCACGTTGTACAGGATCACCGGCAGGTCGACCGCCTCGGCAATCGCCTTGAAATGCCGATACATCCCTTCCTGCGTCGGCTTGTTGTAGTACGGCACGACCTGCAGCGTCGCGTCCGCGCCGACCGCCCTCGCATGCTTCGTCAGCTCGATCGCCTCGGCGGTCGAGTTGCCGCCCGCGCCGGCGATGATCGGAATGCGCTTCGCCGCGTGCTCGACCGCGGTGCGAATCATCAGGATGTGTTCTTCGACGTTGAGCGTCGCCGACTCGCCACTCGTCCCGACCACGACCAGCGCGTCGGTGCCTTCTTCGATGTGCCAGTCGATCAGCTTGCGAAACGCCGGCAGATCGAGACTGCCGTCTTCGAGCATCGGGGTGACGATCGCGGGGATGCTGCCGCGGATTTGAATGCCGTCTTGGGTGCCGTTAGCCATGAAACGCGATTGAATATGAATCGGTAAACGTTGAGATTGTAGCGGATTAGCCGGCCAGTTCGTAACGCGGAATACCCGCCTCCGACCCCGTCGTCGCGTCCTCGCGCACCGCGCAGATACGCTGGACGAAAGCCGCGCGCGGCGCAGCGACGAAGCCGTCTTCGTACCCCACCACGCGCAGGCGGCCGCGCACCGCCTCGAGCAGTTCGCCCGGCGCGAGCAGGAACGCGGGGTTCGACGGTTTGCCGACCGTTTCGTTTCCTCGCGCGAAGGTTTCGTAGACGAGCACGCCGCCCGGCGCGAGCGCATCGAGCAGATGGGGCCAGAGCGGCCGGTGCAGGTAATTCGTGACGACCACGGCCGCGAACCGCTCGCCGGCCGGCAGCGGCCATGGTGCGCCTTCCAGGTCGGCGTCGCGGGCGTCCACGCCGGGAATCGCGCGCAGCGCGGCGAGCGCGGCCGGATCGCGTTCGAGCGCGACGACCGGATGCCCGCGCGCCGCAAACCAGCGCGCGTGCCGCCCGCCGCCCGCGGCGACGTCCAGCACCGCGCCGCCGGCCGCAATCAGCGGCGTCCAGCCGGCGACCCAGCGCGACGGCTCGGTCGACACACCGTGCCCGCCGACGGCGGACACGGCCGGTTCATGCCTGTCGCTCACGTGTACGACAGGCCCATCGCGTCGCGCACGTCGCGCATCGTCTCCGTCGCGTACTTGCGCGCCTTGTCGCAGCCGTCGGCGACGATCGCGCGCAGCAGCGACGGGTCGTCCATGTACTTCTGCGCGCGCTCGAGCATCGGCTGCTGTTCGCGCAGGATGCCTTCGACCACCGGCTGCTTGCAGTCGAGACAGCCGATGCCCGCCGAGCGGCAGCCCTTCTGCACCCACTCGTGGGTCGCCTCGTCCGTATAGACCTGGTGCAGCTGCCACACCGGGCACTTGTCCGGGTCGCCCGGATCGGTGCGGCGCACGCGCGCAGGGTCGGTCGGCATCGTGCGGACCTTCTTCGTGATCGTCTCCGCGTCTTCGCGCAGGCCGATCGTGTTGCCGTACGACTTCGACATCTTCTGGCCGTCGAGGCCCGGCATGCGGGACGCCTCGGTCAGCAGCGCCTGCGGCTCGACGAGGATGATCTTGCGCGCGCCTTCGAGATAGCCGAACAGGCGCTCGCGGTCGCTCATCGACAGGCTCTGCGATTCCTGCAGCATCGCGCGCGCCTGCTCGAGCGCCTCGTCGTCGCCTTCCTGCTGGTACGCATTGCGCAGCTCGTGATACAGCTTCGCGCGCTTGCCGCCCAGCTTCTTCGCGGCTTCGAGCGCCTTCTCCTCGAAACCCGGCTCGCGGCCGTACAGGTAGTTGAAGCGGCGCGCGATCTCGCGCGTCATCTCGACGTGCGGCACCTGGTCCTCGCCGACCGGCACGAGCGAGCCGCGGTACAGCAGGATGTCCGCCGCCATCAGCACCGGATAGCCGAGGAAACCGTAGGTCGACAGGTCCTTGTCCTTCAGCTTCTCCATCTGCTCCTTGTAGGTCGGCACGCGCTCGAGCCAGCCGAGCGGCGTGCTCATGCCGAGCAGCAGCGCGAGTTCCGCATGCTCGGGCACCTTGCTCTGGATGAACAGCGTCGCCTGCGCCGGGTCGATGCCGGCCGCGAGCCAGTCGATCAGCACGTCCCACACAGCCTTCTCGATGACCTCGGGCGTCTCGTAGTGCGTCGTCAGCGCATGCCAGTCGACGACGCAGAAGAAGCACGGGTACTCGGACTGCAGCTTCACCCAGTTTTTCAGCACGCCGTGGTAGTGGCCGAGGTGCAGCGACCCGGTGGGCCGCATGCCGGAGAAAATACGATCTGGGAACATGATTGTCGTTAGAAAAGCGAGGCGAAAGGAGTCAGGATGGCCGCCACGATGCGATAACCCACGTTGACGAGCGGACGCAGCCAGAAATTCGTCAGCACGCCCGTCGCGACCAGCAACAGGACGATGATGAAACCGTACGGCTCGATGCGCGACAGCGCGATCGATTGCTTCGGCGGCAGCAGCGCCGCCAGGATGCGGCCGCCGTCGAGCGGCGGCAGCGGGAACAGGTTCAGCACGCCGAGTACGAGGTTCACGCTGACGCCGGCAAGCGCCATGCGCGCGAAGAACGGCTCGTCGACGTGCGCGGCGGCGAGCACGATGGTCAGCACGCCCCACAGCAGCGCCTGCGCGAAATTGCACGCGGGGCCGGCCAGCGACACCCACAGGCTGCCCCAGCGCGGATCGCGCAGGTTGCGGAACGCCACCGGCACCGGCTTCGCATAGCCGAACAGGAACGCGCCGCCGGTCAGGAAATACATCACGAGCGGAATCGCGATCGTGCCGATCGGGTCGATGTGGCGCATCGGATTGAACGACACGCGCCCCATCATGTAGGCGGTGTTGTCGCCCAGAAGGCGTGCGGCATAGCCGTGCGCGGCCTCGTGCAGCGTGATCGCGAAGATCACGGGCAGCGCGTAGACGGCGATGGTCTGTATCAGGTTAGCGTCCATATCGCGTTATTGTAACAAGCGCAATCGCCCGGACACGGAAGGAACGGCGCGGGTTCACGCGGCCGTCAGCCCGAACGGCTCGAGCGGCCCGCGGCCCGCGCGCACGAGCTGCGGCTCGTCGGCCGTCAGGTCGATCACCGTCGACGGCTCGCGCGGGCACGCGCCGCCGTCGATCACGAGATCGACCTGCTTCTCGAGCCGCGCGCGGATATCCTCCGGATCGTTGAGCGGCTCCTCCTCGGGCGGCAGGATCAGTGTCGTGCCGAGCAGCGGCTGGCCGAGCGATTCGAGCAGCGCAAGCGTGATCGCATGCTCCGGCACCCGCAGCCCGATCGTCTTGCGCGATGGATGCGACAGCCGCCGCGGCACCTCCTTCGTCGCCTGCAGGATGAACACGTACGGGCCGGGCGTCACCGACTTGATCAGCCGGTATTGCCGGTTGTCCACCATCGCGAAGTTCGCGAGTTCCGACAGGTCGCGCACCAGCAGCGACAGATGCTGCTTCTCGTCGAGGCCGCGGATGCGGCGCACGCGCTCGACTGCATCCTTGTCGTCGAGGTGGCACGCGAGCGCATAGCTGGAGTCGGTCGGCATCGCAACCACGCCCCCCTTGTTGACGATCTCCACTGCCTGCTTGATCAGGCGCGGCTGCGGATTATCCGGATGAATCCTGAAGAACTGGGACATGGGGATGGATAAAGAGGGAATGAACAGGGGCGCGCCGCAGCGGCGACGCGCGCGGCCGGCCCCCGCGGGGCGTCAGAGCCAGCGTTCCCAGACCGGCTTCAGGTCGGACGGCAACGGCGGCAGGCCGCCCAGCTCGACGCGGCCTTCTCCGGGCGCGTGGAAATCCGAGCCGCACGATACTTCGAAGCCGAAGCGGCGCGCGACGTCCGCATATTCGCGATACTGGTCAGGCGTATGGCTGCCGGTCACGACCTCGATCGCGCGGCCGCCGAGATCGATGAATTCGCCGAAGAACGCGTCGAACTCGACCGGTGTGTAGCGATAGCGGCCCGGATGCGCGACGACCGCCTCGCCGCCCGCGCCGCGGATCCACTGCACGGCATCGGACAGCTTCGCCCAGCGATGCGGTACGAAGCCGGGCTTGCCGTCGCCGAGCAAGCGGTCGAAGACGTCCGACGTCGACTCCGCATGCCCGTTCTCGACGAGGAAGCGCGCGAAATGCGTGCGCGAGATCAGGTCGGGGTTCGACACGTATTTCAGCGCGCCGTCGTAGGCGCCCGGAATGCCGAGCGTCTCGAGCTGCGCGCCGATCGCCTGCGCGCGGGCCGCGCGGCCGTGGCGCGTGCGGTACAGACCGTCGACGAGCGCCGGGTTCGCCGGATCGATGTTCAGAC
This sequence comes from Burkholderia ubonensis, assembly GCF_902833085.1. Taxonomy (GTDB): domain Bacteria; phylum Pseudomonadota; class Gammaproteobacteria; order Burkholderiales; family Burkholderiaceae; genus Burkholderia; species Burkholderia ubonensis. The sequence continues at coordinate 217,808 of NZ_CADFEB010000013.1, read as the reverse complement.
CGACGATGTGCACCGTGCGCGACGCCCAGGTCACGGAAATCTCGACGCCGCTCAGGTAGCGCATGCCGAGCGCCTCCGCTTCGCTGCGCGCCGCCGCCTGGCCACCCACCTCGTCGTGATCGGTGAGCGCCCAGAGCGTCACGCCGCCGGCATGGGCGCGGCGCGCGACATCGACAGGCGGCAGCAATCCGTCGGAGACATTCGAATGGCAGTGGAGATCGGCGTTCATCGTAGGCATCGGAGGTGAAGCTTCATTCTACTGCAATGCGGCATTCCGCCGCCGCCCCTCCCCCTTCCCGTCCCGCTGCGCGCCGCGCCGCGAACGCTACGCGCAGAACGCCTCGATCAACGCCGCGATCTGCTCCGGCTGGTCGTGGTGAACCATGTGGCCGGCGTCGTCGACGAGCTTTTCGCGCCAGTCCGGGAACGCTTGGAAGCGCGCCTTGAACTCCGGCAGCGGGATGCCGCCGGCCAGATAGGCGAGCGTCGGCGAATCGACCGCCTCGACGTGCAGCACCTTCGCGCGCACCTGCGCCCAGGTCGCCATCACCTCGTCGAGCCGGTACAGCAGCGGCCCGACCATCTTGTGCGCGGGATCGGCCAGCAGATGAAAGCGTCCGTCGTCGCCCCGCTTCGACCAGTGCGCGGCCAGAAACGCCGCGCGGCGCGGCTCGAGCCGGGGATTGGTCTTGATCAGGCGGGCGGCCACCTCGTCGAGCGACGCGTAGGGCTTCAGCGCCGACGGCTCGCGCAGGCCGTCGAGCCAGCCGCGCAGCCGGCCCGGCGCCTGCTCGGCCCGCGCCGGGGCCAGGCCGAAACCCTCGAGGTCGACGACGCGCCGCACGCGCTCCGGCCGCGCGCCGGCATACAGGCACACGACGTTCGCGCCCATGCTGTGTCCGACCAGGTTGACCTGGCCGGCCGGCGCATAGTGGTCCAGCAGCGCATCGAGATCGCCGAGGTATTCATGGAACCAGTAGTGACCGCCGCCCTGCCGCGCCACCGGCCAGTCGGACAGCCCGAAACCGCGCGCGTCCGGCGCGATCACCTGCCAGTCGCCCGCCAGCGCGTCGACGACGAACTGGAACGACGCGGCGACGTCCATCCAGCCATGCAGCATGAACAGCGTCGGCGCATCCGGCCGGCCCCAGCGCCGGACATGCAGCCGGACGCCGCGAACCGTGACGAAATCGGAAACAGAACTCGTGGCAGTCATTGCAGCGGTCAAAAAAAGAATGATCGTTCGATTATAACGATGCCGCTGCGCGGGCGCGTACGTCGATCGTCACGCGTGTCGAGGCACTCCTCTAGGCGATCAGGCCCCTTCCCGCGTCGCGGACTCGTCCTGCGCCGCAAGCTCGTCCAGCTCGGCAGTCTCGAAGCCGGCGCTGCGGCGCGCATCGAAATTGAACGGGCCGCGCAGGCGCGGCGCCTGGTACTGCTCGGCCAGTTGCCGGTAGGTCGGCAGCGGGTCGCGGCCGGCCTCGTCGCACAAATGGCGGAACCAGCGGTTGCCGATCGCGACGTGGCCGATTTCGTCGCGCAGGATCACATCGAGGATCGCGGCCGACGGATGGTCGCCCGCCTGCGCGAGCCGCGCACGGATCGGCGGCGACGCGTCGAGGCCACGCGCCTCGAGCGTGCGCGGCACGAGCGCCATGCGGGCAAGCACGTCGCCCGCCGTGCGCTCGCACATTTCCCACAGCCCGTTGTGCGCGGGGAAATCGCCGTACGCATGACCGAATTCGGCAAGCCGGCCGGCCAGCAACGAAAAGTGATACGCCTCTTCAGCGGCGACCTTCAGCCAGTCCGCGTAGAACGCGTCCGGCTGGCCGCCAAAGCGCCACACCGCATCGAGCGCCAGATTGATTGCGTTGAATTCGATATGCGCGAGCGCGTGCAGCAGCACCGCCCGGCCCTCCGGCGAGCGCATGCTGCGCCGCTCCAGCTGGCGCGGCTCGACCAGCGCGGGACGCACCGGACGCCCGGGCAGCCCGGCCTGCTCCGGCAGGACGAGCGACGGATCGATCGTCACCTGCCCGGCCAGCAGCGCGTCGTACAGCGCGCGCACCCGGGCAGCCTTCGCGGCCGGCTCGGGCGTGCGCAGGGCGTCGAGCGCGGCGCGGCGCACGCAGGTCGACGCGTCGGAATCGACGGATGAAGATGGCACCATGTTCATGAACGGGGGCACCGTTGAATGCGCGTCGGAAGCTGCCGCGCGCAACCGTTTACAATACGCGCTTGTACTGCTGCGACAGGCGCGGCGCGAAACGCGTCATTTTACCGACGCCTGCCGAACGATATCGCTTTGCATGAAACCGGAGTCGGCGCTCAAGCGCCGGAGCCGATCGACAAAGGAGACAATGTGACGATCTACAAGCTGGGCGACACGGCCCCGACCATCCACGAAAGCGTGTTCGTCGCCGATACGGCGGCCATCATCGGCAAGGTCGTGCTCGAGGAGAACGCGAGCGTGTGGTTCGGCGCGACGCTGCGCGGCGACAACGAACCGATCACGGTCGGCGCGGGCAGCAACGTGCAGGAAGGTGCGGTGCTGCACACCGACCCCGGCTATCCGCTGACGATCGCCGCGAACGTGACGATCGGGCACCAGGCGATGCTGCACGGCTGCACGGTCGGCGAGGGCTCGCTGATCGGAATTCAGGCGGTGGTCTTGAATGGTGCGGTGATCGGCCGCAACTGTCTGGTCGGCGCCGGCGCGGTCGTGACGGAGGGCAAGACGTTTCCGGACAACTCGCTGATTCTCGGCGCCCCCGCGAAAGTGGTGCGCGAGCTGTCGGCCGAAGACGTCGCGCGGCTGCAGGCGAATGCGAAGACGTACGTCGAGCGGCGTGCGCACTTCAAGGAGCAACTCGTACGGATCGGTTGATCCGCACGGAATTCAAGGAACAAGAGTGAGCGACCAGTTACAGAAATTCATGTTCAACGCGGCGCCCGTGCGCGGCGAAATCGTTTCGCTGCGCAATACGTGGCAGGAGGTGCTGACCCGCCGCGACTACCCGGCCCCCGTGCGCACGGTGCTCGGCGAGATGATGGCCGCGTGCGCGCTGCTGTCGGCGAACCTGAAATTTCACGGCACCCTCGTCATGCAGATCCTCGGCGACGGGCCGGTGAAGATGCTGGTCGTGCAGTGCAGCTCGGATCTGTCGATGCGCGCGACCGCGAAGTTCTCCGGCGACGTCGCCCGGACGATCGGAGACGACACCCGCTTCGCGGAGCTCGTCAACGCGAGCGGCCATGGGCGCTGCGTGATCACGCTCGACCCGGCCGACAAGCAGCCGGGCCAGCAGCCGTACCAGGGCATCGTGCCGCTGAACGGCGAACACGGGCCGCTGGAGTCGGTCGCACAGGTGCTCGAGCATTACATGCATCACTCGGAGCAGCTCGATACGCGCCTGTGGCTCGCCGCCGATAGCGACCGCGCGGTCGGCATGCTGCTGCAGAAGCTGCCGGGCGACGGCGGCATCGTGCCGCGCGCCGCGGAAACCGATGCCGATACGTGGGAGCGCGTGTGCACGCTCGGCGGCACGCTGTCCGCCAAGGAACTGCTCGAGGTCGAGCCGGACGTCGTGTTCCGCCGGCTGTTCTGGCAGGAGAACGTCCAGCATTTCGACCCGACCGGCACGCGCTTCGCGTGCACGTGCTCGCGCGAAAAGGTCGGCGCGATGCTGAAGATGCTCGGCCACGAGGAAGTCGACAGCGTGATCGTCGAGCGCGGCCACGTCGAAATCCATTGCGAGTTCTGCAACCAGCGCTACGAATTCGATCCCGTCGACGTCGCGCAGCTGTTTGCCGCGCCCGAACTCGCGAGCGGCGTGACGCCCGCCGCCGAGCAACGTCACTGAGCCGCGCGAGCGCGCACCCGCCGGTGCGCGGGCGCATAATGAGCGACGTACGAGCGTCGAGCGCGCCACCCCGCCGCCGGTCGCGGGCGCGCCGCTGGAGAAGGACATGAAACGCCTGTTTCGCCCCCTGTTGCTGACGAGCGCCGCAGCCGCCCTGCTCGTCCTCGCCGGTTGCGCGGTGCAGCCGGCCTCCACGATCCTGAGCCGTCTGCCCGAACAACGCGCGTCCGGCCAGCCGGTGACGCTGACGCCCGCCGAGCGCAAGCGCTACGATGAAATCGACCGGCAGGCGCTGCGCGAACAGAACGATGCCATTGCCGCCGAAGCCGCAATTCGCGCGTGGTCGTACTACACACCGCCGCCCGTCACGATGTACGGCAGCTACTACGGCGGCGGGTGGGGGCACGGCTGGGGCACGGGCCTGAGCTACGGCTATCCGGGCTGGTGGTGGTAAGCCGTTCATCGGCTCGATTGCCGACCGGCAGGAAATAAAAAAGCGCGGAATTTCCCGCGCTTTTTCAATGGGCTCGCATCACCGCGATCAGTGATGAGGCTGCTTCCCCTTCTCGCCGCCGTGATGCCGCGACGGCTTGGCCATCGACTGCGGATTCGGCACGACGCGCACCGGCGCCGCGGACACTTCGCCACGCGTCGACGTGCTCGACAGCGTGTTGGCGGCGGGCGCCGCCTGCACGGCCTGCGCGTTCGGCGACACGAACTGCACGAACACCTCGCCGTCCTTCACCATGCCCATCTCGTAGCGCGCGCGCTCCTCGATGGCCGCCGTGCCGCCCTGCAGATCCTGCACTTCGCCCGCGGTCCGCTCGTTGCGCAGCTTTTCGTCGGCGTTCTTCTGCAACTGGCTGTCGAGCTGCTGACGCAGCTCGTGCACACGCAGCCAGCCGCCATGCCCCCACCATAGGGGGTACTGAATAAGCGCCAGCAAGGCAATCAGGACGACAGTGACAAGCCGCATGTGTGAGACGCAGATATAAGAAGCGCCGCTCCACGCATCACGCAGAGCGGCGTCGAAGCAAACCAGCCCGATAGTAGCGCGTTAGCGCAGGTTATAGAACGCCGACTTGCCCGGGTAGCTCGCGATATCGCCGAGATCTTCCTCGATGCGCAGCAGCTGGTTGTACTTCGAGATGCGGTCGCTGCGCGACAGCGAACCCGTCTTGATCTGGCCGGCGTTCAGGCCGACCGCGATGTCCGCGATCGTCGAATCTTCCGTTTCGCCCGAGCGGTGCGAGATCACGGCCGTATAGCCTGCGCGCTTCGCCATCTCGATCGCCGCGAACGTTTCGGTCAGCGTGCCGATCTGGTTGATCTTGATGAGGATCGAGTTCGCGATGCCCTTCTCGATGCCTTCCTTCAGGATGCGCGTGTTGGTGACGAACAGGTCGTCGCCGACCAGCTGCACCTTCTTGCCGAGACGGTCGGTCAGCAGCTTCCAGCCGTCCCAGTCGCTTTCGTGCATGCCGTCCTCGATCGACACGATCGGGAACTTGTCGGCGAGCGTCGCGAGGTAGTCGGTGAACTCGGCCGACGACAGCTGCAGGCCTTCGCCCGCGAGCTGGTACTTGCCGTCGTGGTAGAACTCGGATGCCGCGCAGTCGAGCGCGAGCAGCACGTCTTCGCCCGCACGATAGCCGGCCTTCTCGATTGCCTGCAGGATCGTCGACAGGCACTCGTCGTTGCTGCCGAAGTTCGGCGCGAAGCCGCCTTCGTCGCCCACCGCCGTGCTCATGCCGCGGTCGCTCAGGATCTTCTTCAGCGCGTGGAACACTTCCGCGCCGCAACGCAGTGCTTCACGGAACGTCGGCTGGCTGACCGGGACGATCATGAATTCCTGGATGTCGAGGCTGTTGTTCGCGTGCGCGCCGCCGTTGACGATGTTCATCATCGGCACCGGCAGCTGCATCGCGCCCGAGCCGCCGAAGTAGCGATACAGCGGCAGGCCGGCTTCTTCGGCCGCGGCCTTCGCGACGGCCATCGACACGGCCAGCATCGCGTTCGCGCCGAGGCGCGACTTGTTGTCGGTGCCGTCGAGCTCGAGCAGCGTCTTGTCGAGGAACGCCTGTTCCGACGCGTCGAGGCCCATGATGGCTTCGGAGATCTCGGTGTTGATGTGCTCGACCGCCTTCAGCACGCCCTTGCCGTTGTAGCGGCCGGCTTCGCCGTCGCGCAGTTCGATCGCTTCACGCGAGCCGGTGGACGCGCCCGACGGCACCGCCGCGCGGCCCATCGTGCCCGATTCGAGCAGCACGTCGCATTCGACGGTGGGGTTGCCGCGCGAATCCAGAATCTCGCGGCCGATGATATCTACGATTGCACTCATGGGTTTCCTCTGAGAATGACGATGGATTCTTCACCCTGCGACGGCGCGTGCGCGAAAGCCGCTTTCGCTACAGACGCGCGAAGCCGCCGCAGGTTCATACGTTCTTAGTTGAAATCGTTTTCCAGGAACGGGGTGCGCTTCACCGCCTGGTCCAGCGTGACGAGCGTCTCCAGCAGCGCGCCCATCCGGTTGAGCGGCACCGCGTTCGGGCCGTCCGACTTCGCTTCGGCCGGCTTCGGGTGCGTTTCCATGAACAGGCCCGCGACGCCCGTGGCGACCGCCGCGCGCGCGAGCACCGGCACGAATTCGCGCTGGCCGCCCGAGCTCGTGCCCTGCCCGCCCGGCAGCTGCACCGAGTGAGTCGCGTCGAACACGACGGGTGCGCCCGTCTCGCGCATGATCGCGAGCGAACGCATGTCCGACACGAGGTTGTTGTAGCCGAACGAGACGCCGCGCTCGCACGCCATGAAGCGGTCTTCCGACAGCCCCGCTTCGCGGGCCGCTTCACGCGCCTTGTCGATCACGTTCTTCATGTCGTGCGGCGCGAGGAACTGGCCCTTCTTGATGTTGACGGGCTTGCCCGAGCGCGCGCACGCGTGGATGAAGTCGGTCTGGCGGCACAGGAACGCGGGCGTCTGCAGCACGTCGACGACCGACGCGACCGGCTCGATCTCCTCGATCGAATGCACGTCGGTCAGCACCGGCAGGCCGAGCTGGCGCTTCACCTCGGACAGGATGCGCAGCCCCTCGTCCATTCCGAGGCCGCGGAACGACTTGCCCGAGCTGCGGTTCGCCTTGTCATAGGACGACTTGTAGATGAACGGGACGTTCAGCTTCTCGCAGATTTCCTTCAGGCGGCCTGCCGTATCGATCGTCATCTGTTCGGATTCGACGACACAGGTGCCCGCAATCAGGAAGAACGGCTTGTCGAGACCGACCTCGAAATCGCACAGCTTCATGCTTTCACTCCGGCGCGCGACTGCTGGCCGGCCAGCGCGGCTTCGACGAACGACTTGAACAGAGGATGACCGTCACGCGGCGTGGACGTGAATTCCGGGTGGAACTGCACGCCGACGAACCACGGGTGCATCGAGCGCGGCAGCTCCATCATTTCCGGCAGGTCCTCGCTCGGGGTACGCGCGCTGATGATAAGGCCGCCGCTTTCGAGCTGGGGCACGAAGCGGTTATTGACTTCATAACGGTGGCGGTGACGTTCGTTCACGTCCTTGCCGTAAATCTCTTCCGCGAGCGTGCCGGGCTTGATCGGGCAGCGCTGCGAGCCGAGACGCATCGTGCCGCCGAGATCGGACTCCTCGGTGCGCTTCTCGACCTTGCCTTCGCGGTCATGCCATTCGGTGATCAGCGCGACGACGCGTTCCGGCGTCTCCTGATCGAATTCGGTGCTGTTCGCCTGCTTCAGGCCGACGACGTCGCGCGCGAACTCGATCACCGCGAGCTGCATGCCGAGGCAGATGCCGAGGTACGGCACCTTCGCCTCGCGCGCATAGCGGATCGCCGCGATCTTGCCTTCCGTGCCGCGACGGCCGAAGCCGCCCGGCACCAGCACCGCATCCAGGTGCTTCAGGCTGTCGACGCCGTTCGCCTCGATCTCTTCCGAGTCGATGTACTCGATGTTGACCTTCGTCGACGTGTGGATCGACGCATGACGCAGCGCTTCGATCAGCGACTTGTACGACTCGGTCAGGTCGACGTACTTGCCGACCATGCCGATCGTCACTTCGTGCTTCGGGTGCTCCAGCTTCTCGACGAGCTCGGACCACATCGCGAGGTCGGCGTCGTGCGGCGACAGCTTCAGCTCGTCGCAGATGATCTTGTCGAGGCCCTGATCGTGCAGCATCTGCGGAATCTTGTAGATGCTGTCGGCGTCCCACACCGAGATCACGGCGTCTTCCGGCACGTTCGAGAACATCGAGATCTTCTTCGATTCGTCGTCGGGGATGCGGCGATCCGCGCGGCACAGCAGCACGTGCGGCAGGATGCCGATCTCGCGCAGCTTCTGCACGCTGTGCTGGGTCGGCTTCGTCTTCAGCTCGCCGGCTGTCGCGACGTACGGCACGAGCGTCAGGTGCACGAAGCATGCGCTGTTGCGGCCGAGACGCAGGCTCATCTGGCGCGCCGCCTCGAGGAACGGCAGCGATTCGATGTCGCCGACCGTGCCGCCGATCTCGACGATCGCGACGTCCGGCTCGCCGCAGGTGGCCGACGCGGCCCCGCGCTCGATGAACGCCTGGATCTCGTTCGTGATGTGCGGAATCACCTGCACGGTCTTGCCGAGATAGTCGCCGCGGCGTTCCTTGCGGATCACCGATTCGTAGATCTGGCCGGTCGTGAAGTTGTTGGCCTTGCGCATCTTCGTGCTGATGAAGCGCTCATAGTGGCCGAGGTCGAGATCCGTCTCCGCGCCGTCTTCCGTCACGAACACTTCGCCGTGCTGGAACGGGCTCATCGTGCCGGGGTCGACGTTGATGTAGGGATCGAGTTTGAGGAGGGTGACTTTCAGACCGCGCGATTCGAGGATCGCGGCGAGAGAGGCGGCGGCAATACCCTTGCCAAGGGAAGAAACTACGCCGCCGGTGACGAAAACATATTTGGTCATCGCTGGATGCTCGCGGGAAAAACGGATTATACCGTAAAGCCCGCGCTTCTCTCAGCAATTGACGTGATGATTGCGCCCTTTCGCGCTGTGCCGCGCCAGCCGAGCCCGACGCGTCGGATGCGCGGCGGCCGGCCCGCGTTTCAGGCGTCGTGCGCGGACGCGGCGCCCCCCTCTTCCGTGCGCAGCGTATTCAGCATCCGCTGCAATGCGCGCGCCGTCTCCAGTGGCCGCTCCATCGGGAACAGGTGACTGCCCTCGAGCCATTCGATGCGCCCGTGAGCCGCGCGGCGCGTGGCGTCGAGCCCGACCTGGCGCACCTCGCGCGAGTGCGTGCCGGCGAGAAAGCCGAGCGGCACCGGCGTGCCGTGCGAGAGCCGCGGGCCGAGCGTATGCGGCAAGGTCCGGTAGATCAGGTATTCGACCTGCCGGTCGAACGCGAGCGCGCGCTCGCCGTCGACGGCCGCCGGCGGAATGCCGTAATCGATGTAGTCGGCCAGCATCCGCTCGTCCCAGCGCGCGAACGCCGGTTTCTCGCGGAAATGCCGCCAGGCTTCGTCGCGGCTCGCCCAGCGCGTGCGCCGGTTGCGCGTCGCCGCGGCAGGCGACAGCCGCTCGTCGAGCCCCGCCCACTGGCTGGCGCGCAATGCGCCGCTGCGCCAGCCGGCGATGATCGGCGAATCGAGCATCACCACGCCGCGCACCCACTGCGGCTTCTTCAGCGCGGCCATCAGCGACAGATAGCCGCCGAGCGAATGGCCGACGAGCCACACCGGCCGCTCGTAGCGTTCGCCGATGTCGTCGAGCAGCTGCTCGACGAGATGCGGCCAGTCGCGCGTGACCGGGTAGCGCCGATCGTGCCCGATCCGCTCGATGTAGCGCAGTTCGTAGTCGTCGGCCAGTTCGGCGAAGATCGTCCGGTACGTCGACGCCGGAAAGCCGTTCGCGTGCGAAAAATGGATGATGTCCTTCAAACGCCGGTGTCTCCGTTGTGGACCGGAGCCGGCGCTTCGGCGCCGACTCGGTTCCCATGCAAAGCCGTCATCCCGCCTGGCGCGTCACCGGTCCATCCAGTAGCGGCGCTGCGCATCGCGGTGAAGTTCGAGCGCGAACCTTTCGTTCGCCGGCGCGACGTCGAACCGCACGGCGCCGTCGCGATCGGTGCGCGGCAACGGGATCCCGCGCGCCGCGAAGCGCGCGAGGACGGTCCGGTGCGGATGCCCGAAACGATTGCGATAGCCTACAGGAAATACCGCGACGCGCGGCCCGACCGAATCGAGGAAAGGCTCGACCGACGACGTGCGGCTGCCGTGATGCGCGACGATCAGGATCTGCGCGGCGAGCGCGTCGCGATCCGTGTCGACGAGCCGGCGCTCGACGCGCGCTTCGATGTCCCCCGTCAGCAGCGCGGACGTGCCGCCCGCGTCGACGCGCAGCACGCACGACTGCGCGTTCGTCGCGCCGCCGTCGGGGCCGCCCTGCGGCCAGAGCATCGTGAACGTCACGCCGTCCCAGCGCCAGCGCTGCCCCGCCGCGCACGGCACGCGGCTCGCGACGCCGGCCGCCTGCGCGTCGCGCCACAGCCGGTTGCCGGCCGGCATCCCGCCCAGCAGCTGACGCACCTCGACCGCCGCATAGACGGCGGGGGCGCCGCCGGCGTGATCCGCATCCGCGTGGCTCAATACGAGCGTGTCGAGATCCCGGATGCCGCGGGCGCGCAGGAACGGCGCGACGATCCGTTCGCCCGCATGGGTCGACTCCGCGCCCGGCCCGGCGTCGAACAGCAGCGTCCGGCGCGCGGTCTCGACCAGAATCGCCGCGCCCTGCCCGACGTCGATCACGGTCAGCCGGAACCCGCCTTCCGGCGGCCGGTCCGGCGCCGGCGCGACGAGCGGCAGCCAGGTGAGCGGCGCGGCCCAGCGCAGCGGCCAGCCGCGCGGCAGCAGCACCCAAACGATGCCCACGCAGGCGAGCGTCAGCACCGGCCAGTCCGGCATCGGCAGCCAGAACACGCTGCGCGGCCAGTCCGCGAGCCGTTCGAGCGCTGCCATCATCGGATCGAGCGACGTGCGCGCCAGCCGGAAAGCGGCGGCGTCGAGCGGCGCGGGCAGCGCGATGCCCGCGAGCACGATCGGCGTGACGACGCTGCTGACCCACGGAATCGCGAATGCGTTCGCGAGCGGCCCCGATACGGAGATCTGCGCGAACCATGCTGCCGTCAGCGGCGCGAGCCCGATCGTGACCGCGTATTGCACCCGCGATGCTTCGGCCACGCGGCGGACGATCCGCCGGCGCCATGCGCGCAGCCGCTCGCCGAATCCGGAGCCGTCTGGCTCGGCACCGGGCTCCTGCACGGCGCGCCAGCCCGACACGGCCAGCAAGATGACGGCGACCGCGCCGAACGACAGCCAGAAACCGGCCGACAGCACCGCCCACGGATCGGCCAGCAGCACGGCGCCCAGCGCCGCGCACAGCACCGACGATGCCGGCACGCTGCGCCCCGCCAGATACGCGACGCCGCCCGCCGCGATCATCCACCACGACCGCTGCGCCGGCACGTTGAAACCGGCCAGCGCCGCGTAGCCGAGCGCCCCCGTCAACGCCGCGAGCGCGGCGACCCAGGGGGCCGGCACGACGAGCACGGCGGCGCGGCCCCGCCAGCGAAGCCGGCGCCAGACGGCCGACGCGAGCCAGCCGGCGATTCCGCCGACCAGGCCGACGTGCAGGCCCGAGATCGCCACCAGATGGCTGGTGCCGGTGTTGCGCAGCACACGCCAGTCGTCGTCGCCGATGCCGGATTGATCGCCGATCGCGAGTGCGGCGACGATGCCGCGATGATCCGCGTGCTGCCCGAGCGTCGCGACGATGCGCGTCCGCAACCGGTCGCGCAGGCGATCGATCGACGCCTGGATGCCGCGCACCCGCGCATCGAGCAGCACCGCCCGCTGCGGCGCACTCACGTAGCCGAGCGCACGAATCCCCGCGCCGAGCCACGCCGCCTCGCTGTCGCGCACGCCGGGATTCGCTTCGCCATGCGGCCGCTTCAGCCGCACCGTCAGCCGCCAGCGCTGCGCGGCGCGCAGGTCCGGTGCCGCCGCCGGTTCCGCGCGCGCCCCGTAGGTGCGCCATGACAGCCGGAGCAGCGGCGGGAAACGGGTCAGGCCGGCATCGTTCGACTCGACGGCGAACAGGAACCGGGCGCCTGTGTCGTCGACGACAGGCAGCCCGTTGATCACACCCGTGACCGTGATGTCGCGCCCTTCCCATTCGGCGGGCAACGCGTCGCGCAGCCGCCACTCCGCCCGCCCGGCCGCGTACCCGAACCCCACGACACAGGCCGCCGCGGCCCACAACGTCCAGCCGAGCGCGGCAGTCGCCCGCGTGCGCGGCCGGCGTCGCGCGCACCCGATGCCGGCCGCCGCGAGCACCGCCAGCACGGCCGCGCCGCCCAGCCAATGCGCCACGCCCGGCAGCGCCGCCTGCCGCTGCAGCACGGCGACGCCGAACGCGAACGCCACCCACCACACGCGCATGCCGCCTCCTCGCCGACCCGGCGACGCCGCCGAGAATCGGGCGCCTTCGGGAAACGATTATGCGGACGAAAGCGCGAGCCGGGGCAACGCGGCACGCGCGTTAGCCGAAGTGCATAGGGCAAGCTCGGCCGCGTCGATGCCGCGCAGTTCGGCGAGCACGTCGCCGATGCGCGGCACCTGGTCCGGCGTGTTGCGGGATCGGTACGCCCACTCGGGCGCGATATCGGGCGCATCCGTTTCGACGACGAGCGCATCGACCGGCAACTGCGTCGCGAGCCGCCGGATCTGCAACGCGCGCGTGAACGTGACGTTGCCGCCGAAGCCGAGATGCAGGCCCTGCGCGAGATACGCGTCGGCCTGCTGGAAACTGCCGTTGAACGCGTGCGCGATGCCGCGCCGCACGCCGAAGCGGCGCAGCCCGGCGAGCACGCGATCCTGCGACTTGCGCACGTGGCAGAGCACCGGCAGGTCGAACTCGCGTGCGAGCTTCAGCTGGCCTTGATAGAAGAACTGCTGCCGGTCTTCGTCGAGCCCGGGCACGAAGTAGTCGAGACCGATCTCGCCGATCGCGACGAAGCGCGGATCGTCGAGACTCGCTTCGATTTCCATGCGCAGCCGGTCGAGATCGCCGTCGCGCGCATGCGGCGTATACATCGGATGGATGCCGAGCGCATAGACCGCGCCCGGCGTGCGATGCGCGAGCTCGCGCACCGTCGCGAAGTTGTCGCGCCCGATGCTCGGGATCACGATGCGCGCCACGCCCGCGTCGCGCGCCGCCTGCGCGACCGCGTCGCGGTCGGCATCGAATTCGGCGGCATCGAGATGGCAGTGCGTATCGATCCACATGTCAGCGTTCGCCAGACCGCTCCCGGCACCCGCGCCGCCCGTCGGGCAGCCGCGTGCGGGGAGCACGGTTCATGTCAGACCGGCAGGGCCGGCTCTTCGTGCAGCACGCCGTCGCGCAGCCGCATGATGCGGTCGCAGCGCGCGGCGAGATCGGGATCGTGCGTGACGATCACGAAGCTCGTGTTCAACGTCTGCGACAGTTCGAGCATCAGGTTGAACACCGTATCGGCGGTCCCGCCGTCGAGGTTGCCGGTCGGCTCGTCGGCGAGCACGCAGGCGGGCTTCGTCACCAGCGCGCGCGCGATCGCGACGCGCTGCCGCTCGCCGCCCGACAGCTCGCCCGGGCGATGCTTCGCGCGCGCGCCGAGGCCGACGCGCTCGAGCATCGCCTGCGCGTCGCGGCGCGCGTCCTCGGCCGTCATCCGGCGGATGCGCAGCGGCATCGCGACGTTGTCGAGCGCGCTGAATTCGGGCAGCAGATGATGGAACTGGTAGACGAACCCGAGCGCGCGGTTGCGCAGGTCGTTGCGCTCGCGCTCGCCGAGCTGCGTGAACGGCTTGCCGAGCAGCGACACCTCGCCCGCGCTCGGCTCGTCGAGGCCGCCGAGCACGTGCAGCAGCGTACTTTTGCCGGAGCCCGACGCGCCGACGACCGCGAGCTTCTCGCCGCGCCGCACCGACAGCTCGGTATTGTTGAGCACCGGCACGTTGAAGCCGCCCTGCACGAACGCCTTCGTGATGCCGCGCGCCTGAAGCACGTAGTCCTGCATACCTGCCGAATCCTGGTTGTTGTAATGGGGTCGGGAAGCCGCGACAGCGGCGGCGCGGTCATTCATAGCGCAGCGCCTCCGCCGGCTTGACCTTCGCGCCGCGCCAGCTCGGGTAGAGCGTCGCGACCGCCGACAGCGCGAACGCGATCACGCCGATCCGGATCACGTCGCTTGCGACTAGCTCGGACGGCAGCTCGCTGATGAAGTACACCGACGACGGCAGGAACTGCACGCCGAGCGCATGCTCGATCATCGGGATCAGCCACGGGATGCTCCACGCGATCAGGCAGCCGAGCGCGATGCCGAGCGCGGTGCCGGAGAAGCCGATCGTCACGCCCTGCACGACGAAGATCTTCATGATCGAGCCCGGCTGCGCGCCGAGCGTGCGCAGGATCGCGATGTCGGCCTGCTTGTTGGTCACCGTCATCACGAGCGACGACACGAGGTTGAACGCGGCCACCGCGATGATCAGCGTCAGGATGATGAACATCATCCGCTTTTCGATCTTCACCGCCGAGAACCAGGTCTTGTTCTGCTGGGTCCAGTCGCGGATGTACAGGCTGCCGGACAGCGAATGCGACAGCTCGACCGCCACGTCCGGCGCCTTCTGCATGTCCTTCACCCGCAGCCGCACGCCGGTCGGCGCGCTCAGGCGGAACAGCGCCTCGGCGTCGCGGATGTCGATCATCGCGAGCGTGCTGTCGTATTCGTAGTGCCCCGACTCGAACACGCCGACGACCGTGAACTGCTTCAGCCGCGGCAGCATTCCGGCCGGCGTGATCGTGCCTTCGGGCGCGACCAGCGTGACCTTGTCGCCGACCGTCACGCCGAGATTGCCGGCGAGCGCATCGCCGAGCACGATGCCGAACTGGCCGGGCACGAGCGCGGTGAGCTGGCCCGCCTTCATGTCCTTGCCGATTTCCGACACCTGCGGCTCGAGCGACGGCTCGATGCCGCGCAGCATCACGCCGCTCACCGCGTCCTGGCGCGTGAGCAGCGCCTGCGCCTCGACGTACGGCGCCGCGCCGGTCACCGACGGGTTGCGGCGCGCCTCCTGCGCGGTCAGCTGCCAGTCGGGCATCTGGCCCGTCGGCGAGAACACCTCGACGTGCGCGAGCACCGACAGCATCCGGTCGCGCACCTCCTTCTGGAAGCCGTTCATCACCGACAGCACGACGATCAGCGCCGCGACGCCGAGCGCGATGCCGAGCATCGACACGAGCGCGATGAAGGAAATGAAGCCGTTGCCGGTCGTGCGTTTGCCGGCGCGCGTATAGCGCCAGCCGATCTGCCATTCGTACGGAAGTTTCAAGCGAATCCTTTCTGCTGGTTGCGGCATGGGGGCGGCCCGAGCGTCCGGTCGCCGCCCGCCCGGGCGGGGATGAAACCGGCCCTCGGACGCGAGCCGGCCGTCGGCCCGCCCGAACACGCGCGCAGTTTGCCATACAATGCGCACCATCATGCACGACCGACGCCTCCATTTTCTCGTACCGTTCGCGCTGCCGTCGGCGGCCGATGCGGCCTCGTCCCTGCACACGCTGGACAGTCCCGCGCTCGAAAAGTTGCTGTCGCGCGCGAGCCTCGTCGAGCGCGTGGCCGGCGAGGACTTCCAGCGCACGCTGCCGCACGAGCGCTGGCTCGCCCGCCAGTTCGGCGCGGCCCAGGGCAATGCCGCCGACGAGGCACCGCTCGCGCCCTACATGCTGCTCGCCGACGGCGGCGACCCGGGCGACCAGGCATGGGCCTGCGTGGAACCCGTGCACGTCGAGATCGCGCACGACCATCTCGTGCTCGTCGATCCGGCCGCGCTCGAGCTGGAAGACGGCGAGGCGGCCGCGCTGCTCGCGGTCGCACGCCCGCTGATCGAGGAGCTCGGGGTCCGGCTCGAAGCACCCAGCCCGCACCGCTGGTACCTGTCGAGCGAACAGCTCCGTCACCTGGCCGGCGCCGCGCCGCTGCGCGCGAGCGGCCGCAACATCGAGATCTGGCTGCCGCACGAGGCGCATACCGGCGAACGCTCGCGGATCTGGATGAAACTGCAGAACGAAGTGCAGATGGCCTGGTTCCAGCATCCGGTCAACGAAGCGCGCGAGGCGCGCGGCCTGCTCGCCGTGAATTCGATCTGGTTCCATGCGCAGGGTGCGCTGAAGCCCGTCGGCCGGCCGTTCGCGCGCGTGCTGTCCACTGCGCCCGCGGCGCTCGGCCTCGCGCGCGCGGCCCGGGCCGACGCCGGCGCGCCGCCCGCCGCGTTCGACCAGCTCGCCGCCGCCGACGGCGCGACGCTCGTCGAGCTGTCGGCGCTCACGACCCCATTCATCGAACAGGACTGGGCGAGCTGGCACGACGCGCTCGGCGCGATGGAGCGCGACTGGTTCGCGCCCGCCCTTGCCGCGCTGCAGCGCGGCGAACTGGCGCGCGTCGACGTCACGCTGTGCGGCGACACCGGCTCGGCGACCCTGCGCGCGACGCGCGGCGACCTGCGCAAGTTCTGGCGCCGCCGCGCGCTCGCGTCCCTGTTCGAATAAGACCACCTCATGACCCGCATCGTTACCCGCCCCGTCGCGCCCGCCGACGCCGAAGCGCTCGCGCGCCACGGCCTGCACCCGGTGCTCGCGCGCCTGTATGCCGCGCGCGGCGTGCAATCCCCGTCCGACATCGAGACCGCGCTCGCGCGCCTCGTGCCGCCTACCGAACTGAAAGGCTGCGCCGACGCGGCCGCGCTGCTCGCCGACGCGATCGCCGACAAGCGGCGCCTGCTCGTCGTCGCCGACTACGACTGCGACGGCGCGACCGCCTGCGCGGTCGCAGTGCGCGGGCTGCGGATGTTCGGCGCGCAGATCGACTATCTGGTGCCGAACCGCTTCGAGTACGGCTACGGCCTCACGCCCGAGATCGTCGAGCTGGCGGCCGCGCGCAAGCCGGACCTGCTGATCACCGTCGACAACGGCATCGCGAGCGTCGCGGGCGTCGAAGCCGCGAACGCGCGCGGGATCGACGTGCTGGTCACCGACCACCACCTGCCCGGCGACGCGCTGCCCGCCGCGCGCGCGATCGTCAACCCGAACCAGCCGGGCTGCGCGTTCCCGAGCAAGCACATCGCCGGCGTCGGCGTGATGTTCTACGTGCTGCTCGCGCTGCGCGCCGAGCTGCGCCGCCGCGGCGCATTCGCCAGCAAGGAGGCCGAACCGCGCCTCGACGGCCTGCTCGACCTCGTCGCGCTCGGCACCGTCGCCGACGTCGTGCGGCTCGACGGCAACAACCGCGTGCTGGTCGCGCAGGGGCTGCAGCGCATCCGCAACGGCCGGATGCAGCCGGGCATCGCCGCGCTGTTCCGCGCGGCCGCCCGCGAAGCCCGCACCGCGTCGGGCTTCGACCTCGGCTTCGGCCTCGGCCCGCGGCTGAACGCCGCCGGCCGGCTGTCGGACATGTCGCTCGG
Organism: Burkholderia ubonensis; assembly: GCF_902833085.1. Lineage (GTDB taxonomy): Bacteria > Pseudomonadota > Gammaproteobacteria > Burkholderiales > Burkholderiaceae > Burkholderia > Burkholderia ubonensis. The sequence goes on along the minus strand of NZ_CADFEB010000013.1, from coordinate 200,402 downwards.
GATCGAGTGCCTGATCACCGACGACGTCGGCCGCGCGTGGGAACTCGCGCAGCAGCTCGACACGATGAACCGCGAACGCCGTGAAATCGAGGCCGGGATGCAGCAGCAGGCGCTCGCCGATCTCGCGCACGTCGATCCGGCCGACGCGTGCACGATCACCCTCTTCAATCCCGAATGGCACCAGGGCGTGATCGGCATCGTCGCCGGACGCCTGAAGGAAAAATTCCACCGGCCGTCGTTCACGTTCGCGCACGCGGACGAGCACGGCGCGCGCGTCAAGGGTTCCGGGCGGTCGATCCCCGGCTTCCACCTGCGCGACGCGCTCGACCTCGTGTCGAAGCGCGAGCCGGACCTGCTCGCCGCGTTCGGCGGCCACGCGATGGCGGCCGGCGTCACGCTCGACACCGCCAACGTGCCGCGCTTCGCGGCCGCGTTCGAGGCGGTCGCGCGCGAATGGCTGTCGGACGACGCGCTCGCCCGCGTGATCGAGACCGACGGCGAGCTCGAGGACGCCTACTTCACGCCGCAGTTCGTCGGGCTGCTCGACGAGGCCGTCTGGGGCCAGGGCTTTCCGGCCCCGCTGTTCTCGGGCGAATTCGACGTCGTGTCGCAGTCCCTCGTGAAGGACAAGCACCTGAAGCTGCAGCTCGCGCGCGGCCGCCAGCGCTTCAACGCGATCTGGTTCAACCGCACGGAGCCGCTGCCGGCGAGCGCGCTCATCGCGTACCGCCTCGTCGCCGACACGTGGAACGGCGTCACGCGCGTACAGCTGATCGTCGAGCACGCCGGCGCCTGAGTGGGTGCCTGACTGCGCCCCGGACCGCGCGCCGCCTCGTCCGGCGGGGCGCGGACGAGCGTGCGCCCCCTGCCGGCGTCACCGGGAGGCCCTCCCGATCGGCTATAATTCCGCTTTTTTACGAAGCACGAAAAGCGAAACGATCATGGAAGCGGAACGTCTCAACGCGATCGAAAGCTCCCTGCTCGACCTGCGCAACCGCGCGGGCGAGCTTCGGGGGTATCTTTGACTACGACGCCAAAGCTGCGCGTCTGACCGAAGTCAACAAGGAACTCGAGGACCCGAACGTCTGGAACGACTCGAAGAACGCCCAGGCGCTCGGCCGCGAAAAGAAGCTGCTCGAAGGCGTCGTCATGACGCTGACGGCGCTCGATAGCGACCTGCGCGATGCGCTCGACCTGTTCGAGATGGCCCGCGAGGAAAACGACGAAGACACCCTCGTCGCATCGGAAGAAGACGCCGCTAAGCTCGAGGCGCGCGTCGGCGACATCGAGTTCCGCCGGATGTTCTCGAACCCGGCCGACCCGAACAACTGCTTCATCGACATCCAGGCCGGCGCCGGCGGCACCGAGGCGTGCGACTGGGCGTCGATGCTGCTGCGCCAGTACCTGCGCTACTGCGAGCGCAAGGGCTTCAAGGCCGAAGTGCTCGAAGAGTCCGACGGCGACGTCGCGGGCATCAAGAACGCGACGATCAAGGTGTCGGGCGAATACGCGTACGGCTTCCTGCGCACCGAAACCGGCATCCACCGCCTCGTGCGCAAGTCGCCGTTCGACTCGTCGGGCGGCCGCCACACGTCGTTCTCGTCGGTGTTCGTCTATCCGGAAATCGACGACTCGATCGAAGTCGAGGTCAACCCGGCCGACCTGCGCATCGACACGTACCGCGCATCGGGCGCGGGCGGCCAGCACATCAACAAGACCGACTCGGCGGTGCGGATCACGCACATGCCGACCGGCATCGTCGTGCAGTGCCAGAACGACCGCTCGCAGCACCGCAACCGCGCCGAAGCGATGGCGATGCTGAAGTCGCGCCTGTACGAAGCCGAGATGCGCAAGCGCCAGGCCGAGCAGGACAAGCTCGAATCGAGCAAGACCGACGTGGGCTGGGGCCACCAGATCCGCTCGTACGTGCTCGACCAGAGCCGCGTGAAGGACCTGCGCACGAACGTCGAAATGAGCAACACGAAAGCGGTGCTCGACGGCGATCTCGACGACTTCATCAGCGCGAGCCTCAAACAGGGCGTGTAAGCGCCGCGGCGCGGCCTGCCCGGGTCGCGCCGCCCTTGTCCTCCCCTGTTTGCGTTGCCGCACCCACCCCGAATTCCGACCATCATGACCGAATCGACCCAAACGCAGCCCGCCGTCGCGGCGGACGAAAACCAGATCATCGCCGAGCGCCGCGAGAAGCTGCGCGCATTGCGCGAGCAAGGCGTCGCCTATCCGAACGATTTCCAGCCGACGCACCACGCGGCCGACCTGCAGGCGAAATTCGCCGACTCGGACAAGGCCGCGCTCGAAGCGAACCCGGTCGAGGTGGCGGTCGCCGGCCGCATGATGCTCAAGCGCGTGATGGGCAAGGCGAGCTTCGCGACGGTGCAGGACGGTTCGGGCCAGATCCAGTTCTTCGTGACGCCGAACGACGTCGGCGCGGAAACCTACGACGCGTTCAAGAAGTGGGATCTCGGCGACATCGTCGCCGCACGCGGCGTGCTGTTCCGTACCAACAAGGGCGAGCTGTCGGTCCAGTGCAAGGAGCTGCGCCTGCTGTCGAAGGCGCTGCGCCCGCTGCCGGACAAGTTCCACGGTCTCGCCGACCAGGAAATGCGCTACCGCCAGCGCTACGTCGACCTGATCGTCACGCCGGAAACGCGCGACACGTTCCGTGCGCGCACCAAGACGATCGCATCGATCCGCAAGTTCATGGACACGGCCGACTTCATGGAAGTCGAGACGCCGATGCTGCACCCGATCCCGGGCGGCGCGGCCGCGAAGCCGTTCGTCACGCACCACAACGCGCTCGACATGCAGATGTTCCTGCGCATCGCGCCGGAGCTGTACCTGAAGCGGCTGATCGTCGGCGGCTTCGAGCGCGTGTTCGAAATCAACCGCAATTTCCGGAACGAAGGCGTGTCGCCGCGCCACAACCCGGAATTCACGATGATGGAGTTCTACGCCGCGTACACCGACTACCGCTGGCTGATGGACTTCACCGAGCAACTGATCCGCCAGGCGGCGATCGATGCGCTCGGCACCGCGACGATCCAGTACCAGGGCCGTGAGCTCGACCTCGCGAAGCCGTTCCACCGCCTGACGATCACGCAGGCGATCCAGAAGTACGCGCCGCAGTACACCGACGGCCAGCTGTCGGACGACGCGTTCCTGCGCAGCGAACTGAAGCGCCTCGGCGTCGACGTCACGCAGCCGGCGTTCCTGAACGCGGGCATCGGCGCGCTGCAGCTCGCGCTGTTCGAGGAAACCGCCGAAGCGCAGCTGTGGGAGCCGACGTACATCATCGACTACCCGGTCGAAGTGTCGCCGCTCGCACGCGCGTCGGACACGGTGCCGGGCATCACCGAGCGCTTCGAGCTGTTCATGACCGGCCGCGAAATCGCGAACGGCTTCTCCGAGCTGAACGATCCGGAAGACCAGGCCGCGCGCTTCAAGAAGCAGGTCGAGCAGAAGGACGCCGGCGACGAGGAAGCGATGTTCTTCGACGCCGACTACATCCGCGCGCTCGAACACGGGATGCCTCCGACGGGCGGCTGCGGGATCGGCATCGACCGTCTCGTGATGCTGCTGACCGACAGCCCGACGATCCGCGACGTGCTGCTGTTCCCCCACCTGCGCCGCGAAGACTGACCCGCTTCGCCTGCGCGCCCTGCGGCGCGCAGGCGACAGCTTTGTAACCGCGCGTAAATCCCGCCTGCCGGCGTCCGCCGGCAATCGACCCTTCCCCCTTTTATCTCGGCGTCACGCCGGCTTTTGCCCGGTCTGGTGCACGCCCGTTCGCAAACTCCGGCAGCGAATCGTTACAACTTGATACGGCGGCCGTCCTGTGCCTGGACGACACTCCTTTTGCAAAACAACGCACGATTGCGTGCGAGGAGAGCAAAATGGACAACCAGAATCAAACCACGCCGCAAAAGCAACGCCTCCACCCGCTCGTCGCGACTGCGGCGGGCGCCGTCATCATCGCGAGCCTCGCGGCGACGGCGGCCGTCACCGGCCTGTTCCCGAAGGCCACCAGCAGCGACGCGCAGAACGGCCAGACGCAGGCAGCATTGATTGCCTCGCAACCGGCCGTCGACACGGCGGCGGCAGCCAGCGCGGCACGCGCCGCGCAAGCGCAGCAGATCGCAGCCGAGCAAGCCGCGCAACAACAGCAGGCGCAGGTCGCCCAGGCCCAGCCTCAACCGGCTCCGCGCCCGGCGCCGACGCACCATCGCCGCCATACGTCGACGGCGCCGCGTCCGCCTGAGTACGCGCAGCAGGGCGGCGGCTACTCGCAGCCTTCTTCGTCCTATTGCCAGACCTGCGGCACGGTCGTCGCGATCAACCAGATGCGCACGCCGGGCCAGAGTAGCGGCATCGGCGCAGTCGGCGGCGCGGCGGCGGGCGGCCTGCTCGGCAACCAGTTCGGGCGCGGCAACGGCCGCACCGCGATGACGCTGCTCGGCGCACTCGGCGGCGGCCTCGCGGGCAACCAGGTCGAGAAGCAGGTGCGCGCTGAAACCGACTACCAGGTGCAAGTGCAGATGGAAAACGGCACCACGCGCACGTTCACGTACCACAACCCGCCGCCGTTCGGCCAGGGCCAGCGCGTGCGGATCGAGAACGGTACGCTGGTCGGCGCGTAACCGGCCGATCGGTCCCCTGCCCGCGTCACGCGCGGGCAGCGTGAACCGCAAACAAAAACGGCTCATGATCGCTCACGAGCCGTTTTTTTCATCCCGAACCGCTTGCGCCATCAGGCGTCCGCCGTGCTCAGTCTTCTTCGTCGAAGTCGGATTCGTCGATCCAGTGCGCCTGAATCGCTTCGAGAATCTTCTCGCCGGAATGCTTCGGGTCATCGTCGAAGCCGTCGAGTTCGAGCACCCACTGGCGCAGGTCGACGAAATTGATCCGCTGCGGATCGATGTCCGGATGCTTGTCCGCCAGCGCGATCGCGATCTCGCGCGAATCGGTCCACTTCATCGCCTGCCTCCTGTTCCTGTCAGTGATTTTCCTTCGCGTGGTTGATCGAGTACTTCGGAATCTCGACCACCAGGTCCGAATCTTCCTGCACGATCGCCTGGCACGACAGGCGCGACGTCGGCTCGAGGCCCCACGCCTTGTCGAGCAGGTCGTCCTCGTCCTCCTCGGACGGCTCCAGATCGTTGAAGCCTTCGCGGATCACCACGTGGCACGTCGTGCATGCGCACGACTTCTCGCATGCGTGCTCGATCTCGATGCCGTTGTCGAGCAGGTTGTCGCAGATACTCTTGCCGGGCGTCGCGTCGATCACCGCGCCTTCCGGGCACAGTTCGACGTGAGGCAGCACCACCAGTTGAGGCATGTCCGTTCCGTCATTCAAGTGCGGCAGGCTGCGCCGCACGATTCATCATAACGCCGGCCGTCGACGGCCGGCATGCAAGTCCTGCGTTCAGATCTCGTCGAGCCGGCGGCCCGCCAGTGCACGCTTGATGCTCTTGTCCATCCGGCGCGCCGCGAATTCGTCGGTGCCTTCGGCCAGCGCCTTGGTCGCCGCTTCGATCGCGTCGGTATCGTCGCCCTGCGCAACCGTGCGCAGCGCCGCCATGCGCGCATCGACTTCCGCGCGCTCCGCGGCGTCGAGCAGCTCGCCGTCGGCGGCGAGCGCGGCTTCCGTCGCCTCGATCATCCGCTCGGCCTCGACCTGCGCCTCGCGCAACGCGCGCGCGCGCATGTCGATCTCGGCGGTCTTGAAGCTCTCCTCGAGCATCTTCGCGATGTCGTCGTCGGCGAGACCGTACGACGGCTTCACGACGACCGACGCCTCGACGCCCGAATGCTGTTCGCGCGCGAACACCGACAGCAGGCCGTCCGCGTCGACCTGATAGGTCACGCGAATCCGCGCCGCGCCGGCCGTCATCGGCGGGATGCCGCGCAGCTCGAAACGCGCGAGCGACCGGCAGTCGGCGACGAGCTCGCGCTCGCCCTGCACGACGTGGATCGCCATCGCGGTCTGGCCGTCCTTGAAGGTCGTGAATTCCTGCGCGCGCGCGATCGGGATCGTCGAATTGCGCGGGATGATCTTCTCGACGAGGCCGCCCATCGTCTCGACGCCGAGCGACAGCGGAATCACGTCGAGCAGCAGCCAGTCGTCGCCGCCGCCGCGATTGCCGGCGAGCAGGTCGGCCTGGATCGCCGCGCCGAGCGCGACGACCTGATCCGGATCGAGATTCACGAGCGGCGGCTGGCCGAAATGCTTCGCGACCGCGTCGCGGATCACCGGCATGCGCGTCGCGCCGCCGACGAGCACCACGCCCTTGATGTCGGCCGGCGTGACCTGCGCGTCGCGCAGCGCCTTGCGGGTCGGCGTCAGCGTGCGCTGCACGAGCGGCTCGACGAGCGAGGCGAACGCATCGTGCGTAATCGTCTGCACGAGATGCACACCGGTCGACAGCGTCACGTCGAGCGACGCCTGCGGCGCCGCGGACAACGCTTCCTTGAGCAGCCGCACGCGGTCGAGCAGCAGGCGCACGTCCTCGGGCGCGAGCGTGTTCGCGTCGATCCCGGCCTGCGCGAGCACATGGCCGAACAGCGCATGATCGAAATCGTCGCCGCCGAGCGCCGAATCGCCGCCCGCTGCGAGCACTTCGAACACGCCCTTCGTCAGCTTCAGGATCGACAGGTCGAACGTGCCGCCGCCGAGGTCGTAGACCGCGTACAGGCCTTCGGCGGCATTATCGAGGCCGTAGGCGATCGCCGCCGCGGTCGGTTCGTTCAGCAGGCGCAGCACGTTCAGGCCCGCGAGACGCGCGGCGTCCTTGGTCGCCTGGCGCTGCGCATCGTCGAAGTACGCGGGCACCGTGATCACCGCGCCGACCAGCTCGTCGCCGAGCGTATCTTCCGCGCGATAGCGCAGCGTCGCGAGAATCTCGGCCGACACCTCGACCGGGCTCTTCACGCCGTCGACGGTGCGGATCTGCACCATGCCCGGCGCGTCGACGAATTCGTACGGCGCATTCGCCGCGCCTTCGACTTCGGCCTTGCCGCGGCCCATGAAGCGCTTGACCGACACGATCGTGTTGCGCGGGTCGGTCGCGGCCTGCTCCTTCGCGTCGTGGCCGATGCGGCGGCCGCCCTTTTCGAGGTAACGCACCACCGACGGCAGCAGCGCGCGGCCCGCTTCGTCCGGCAGCACTTCGGGCACGCTGTTGCGCACGGCCGCGACGAGCGAATTCGTCGTGCCGAGATCGATCCCGACGGCGAGCCGCCGCTGGTGCGGCGCCGGCGCCATGCCCGGTTCGGAAATTTGCAGTAAAGCCATCTTGGTTCGTTCGGGCGCTCGGCCCGTTTGCTGCGCGTGCCGCGAGGCACGCGGTTAAGTTTCGAGACGCTCGATCTGCGCGCCCACTTCCGACGCGACCCGCTCGATGAACATCAGCTGGCGCACCGCCTCGGCGGCGGCCTGGTCGGCGCCGCTGTCGAGCAGCGTGCCGAGGCGCTCGACGCGCGCGCGCTTCTCGTCGCGCAGCTCGGCGAGCAGCGCATCGAGCGCGCCGACGTTGCGCGCGGCCGCGGCATCCTCGATGCCTTCGCGCCACTCCATCTGCTGCATCAGGAACGCCGGTTCCATCGCGGTGTTGTTTTCCGCGCCGATATCCACGCCGCGCAGCGACAGCAGGTAGGTGGCGCGTTTCAGCGGGTCGCGCAGCGTCCGGTATGCCTCGTTCGCCCGCGTCGCCCACTGCATCGCGATGCGCTTTTGCGCGTCACCGGCCGCCGCGAAGCGGTCGGGATGCACCTGCGTCTGCACGGTCCGGTAAGCGGCGTCGAGCGCCGCGTCATCGAGCGCGAACTGCGCCGGCAGGTGAAACAGGTCGAAGTGGCTGTCTTTCAGCGAGACCATCGTCGCGTTCAATTCCGATTCGTCGCGCGGGCATTCGCCGCGCATTAAAAAGGCGGCACGCGCCGCCTGTTGCCCGCTTCGCGCGGCATCCCGCGTCACACGCGGAACGATTCGCCGCAGCCGCACTCGTCCTTCACGTTCGGGTTGTTGAACTTGAACCCTTCGTTCAGGCCCTCGCGTGCGAAATCGAGCTCGGTGCCGTCGATGTACGCAAGGCTCTTCGGATCGACGACGACCTTCACGCCATGGCTTTCGAACACCTGATCCTCGGGCGCGAGTTCATCGACATACTCGAGCTTGTACGCGAGGCCCGAGCACCCGGTCGTGCGAACGCCGAGCCGCAGGCCCAGCCCCTTGCCGCGCCGGACCAGATACTTCTGGACGTGCTGCGCTGCTTTTTCGGTCAGTGTAATTGCCATGATGTCCTTGCCGCCGCGCGCCGATCGCGGTGCGCGGCGTTCCAGCTGGTCGCTCGATTCCGCTCAGGCGGCTGCCTGATCGCCTTCCTTGACGTCGTGACGCTTCTTGTAGTCGGCCACGGCCGCCTTGATCGCGTCTTCCGCGAGGATCGAACAGTGAATCTTCACCGGCGGCAGCGCCAGTTCCTCGGCGATCTGCGTGTTCTTGATCGAAAGCGCCTCGTCGAGCGTCTTGCCCTTCACCCATTCGGTCACGAGCGAGCTCGACGCGATCGCCGAGCCGCAACCGTAGGTCTTGAACTTCGCGTCTTCGATCACGCCGTCCGCGCCGACGCGAATCTGCAGCTTCATCACGTCGCCGCAAGCCGGCGCGCCCACCATGCCGGTGCCGACCGCGTCGTCGTCCTTCGCGAACGAGCCGACGTTACGCGGGTTTTCGTAGTGATCCAGAACCTTGTTGCTGTAAGACATGACTCAGACTCCTTGACTCGTTACGTCTGCGTGCGCCAATCCGCCCGCGTGTGTATTCAATGCGGTGTTCAGTGCGCGGCCCATTCGATCGTCGACAGATCGATGCCTTCCTGGTGCATTTCCCAAAGCGGCGACAGTTCGCGCAGCTTCGCGATCTTGCTGTTCAGCAGATTGACCACGTAGTCCACCTCCTGCTCCGTCGTGAAGCGGCCGACCGTGAAGCGGATCGAGCTGTGCGCGAGCTCGTCGTTGCGGCCGAGCGCGCGCAGCACGTACGACGGCTCCAGCGACGCCGACGTGCAAGCGGAGCCCGACGACACCGCGACGTCCTTGATCGCCATGATCAGCGACTCGCCTTCGACGAAGTTGAAACTGATGTTCAGGTTGTGCGGGATACGGTGCTCCATGTCACCGTTCACATACGTTTCCTCGATCTGCGACAGGCCGCGCAGCAGCTTGTCGCGCAGCATGCGCACGCGCTCGTTCTCGGTCGCCATTTCTTCGCGGGCGATGCGGAACGCCTCGCCCATGCCGACGATCTGGTGCGTCGGCAGCGTGCCCGAGCGCATCCCGCGCTCATGACCGCCGCCGTGCATCTGCGCCTCGATGCGCACGCGCGGCTTGCGGCGCACGTACAGCGCGCCGATGCCCTTCGGGCCGTAGGTCTTGTGCGCCGAGAACGACATCAGATCGACCTTCAGCTTCGCGAGGTCGATCCCGACCTTGCCGGTCGCCTGCGCGGCATCGACGTGGAAGACGATGCCCTTCTCGCGGCAGATCTCGCCGATCGTCTCGATGTCCTGGATCACGCCGATCTCGTTGTTCACGTGCATCACCGACACGAGGATCGTGTCCGGGCGCAGCGCGGCCTTGAACACGTCGAGGTCGAGCAGGCCGTCTTCCTTCACGTCCAGATAGGTGACTTCGAAGCCGTCGCGCTCGAGCTCGCGGCAGGTGTCGAGCACGGCCTTGTGCTCGGTCTTCACCGTGATGATGTGCTTGCCCTTGCCCTTGTAGAAATTCGCGGCGCCCTTGATCGCGAGGTTGTCCGATTCGGTCGCGCCGGACGTCCAGATGATCTCGCGAGGATCGGCGTTCACGAGTGCGGCCACCTGCTCGCGCGCCTCTTCGACTGCGCGCTCCGCGTCCCAGCCGTATGCGTGGCTGCGCGACGCCGGGTTGCCGAACTGCTCGCGCAGGTACGGCACCATCTTGTCGACCACGCGCGGATCGACCGGCGTCGTCGCGCTGTAATCCATGTAGATGGGCAGGTGGAGAGTCTCTTGGGTCATCTGTCGCTCCGGGTATTCTGTGCAGGGACTATGCGTTATAGGGTGTCAGCGGGCTGGCTTCTCGCTCACGAGCTTGCGATGTTGAACACCGAATTCGGACCGAGCGGCATCGTGCGCACCGGCTCGGCGGGCGCGGCGACGGGCTCCGGCGCGCGCCGGTCGCGCAGCACCGCGGGCGCGCCCTCGCGCGTGCGCTGCTGATCGACGAGATCCTGCAGCGATACCGAATCGAGGTATTCGACCATTTTCTGGTTGAGCGTCGCCCACAGCTCGTGCGTCATGCAGTGGCCGTCGGGCTGCTTCGAGCCGTCGCACGTGCCCTTGCCGCCGCACTGCGTGGCATCGAGCGGCTCGTCGACCGCGATGATGATGTCGGCGACGGTGACGTCCTGTGCGCGGCGCGCGAGGTTGTAGCCGCCGCCCGGCCCGCGCACGGACTCGACGATTTCGTGTCTGCGCAGCTTGCCGAACAGCTGTTCGAGGTACGAGAGCGAAATCCGCTGGCGCTGGCTGATGCCTGCAAGCGTCACCGGGCCCTGCTCCTGGCGCAGTGCCAAGTCAATCATCGCCGTGACGGCGAAACGGCCTTTGGTGGTGAGTCTCATGGGTGTTAGGGGACTGCAATCTTGACGATTTTGGTCAAGTATAAATATTTGACGTTTTTAGTCAAGTATCCATGTCTTCGACAGGGTATTCGCGGAACGGTTAATGAAAACCGGCCGAAGTCAGCGCGGCACGCGCTGGCGCAGCGTGCCCAGCAGGCCGCTGCACGCGGCTTCGCACTGGTCGAGCACCTGCTCGAAGCCTTGCGCGCCGCCGAAATAAGGGTCGGCGACCTCGGACGCCGCCGCCCCGGGCGCGAATTCCATCAGCAGCCGAACCTTGTCGCGATGCTGCGCGGGGCAGCGCCGGCGCAATTCCGCGAGATTGGCCTCGTCCATCGCCAGCAGCAGGTCGAAGCGCTCGAAATCGGCTGCGCTCACCTGGCGCGCGCGCAGCGCCGACAGGTCATAGCCGCGCGTGCGCGCCGCCGTCTGGGCGCGGGCGTCGGGCGGCTCGCCCACGTGCCAGTCGCCGGTGCCGGCCGAATCGACGTCGATCCGGTCCGCCAGCCCGGCGGCTTGCACCTGATGGCGCATCACGCCCTCGGCGGTCGGGGAGCGGCAGATGTTGCCGAGACAGACGAAACAGATCGCAACGCGGGTCATCGCACTACCGGAAGGCCGCGGCGGACCGCGTAAACGAAGAACACGTCATTATACAAAGGCGCCCGGAATCGCGCCGTCGCGCCACGCGACGGCGACCTGCGTCAAAGCGCCTTGGGAGCGGCGAGCACGACACCGCCGGCTGCGGCAGGCAACGGCTTCGCCACGTCGTCGACGAGCCCGAACGACACGGCGCGCGCCAGCTCGGCGGATGCCTGGTGCACCGCGAGCGGCCCCCGCGACGGCGCGTCGCCGACGGCGTGCAGATAAGCGGCAGCCGCGAGCGGCACGACGATCGCCAACGGCCAGTACATCGATATTGTCTTTTTCATGATGCGACCTCCTTGACCTGACGTCCCCGGAACCCTCTCCCGGGGACTACAGACCAGATTCTATAGACCGCATCTATCAGGATAAATACGTAAATAGTGAACTCAGTGTTGCCGCCGGATGAACAGTCGCGCGGCGTTCAGCCGAGATGGCTGCGCGACGCGGCGTACAGCTCGCGGAACGTGCGCCCGGTCGGCACCGGCAGGTCGCGCGTCTCCATCCAGCCGCCCATCATCGGCAGGCGCCGCAGCATGCCGCCCCCGCCGCCGAGCCGCTCGAGGATGCGCACCGCGAGTTTCGTCGTCAGCGCATAAAGCGTCGGACGGCGCGCGACGAAGCCCCACGCGGCCAGCGCCGCGCGTTCGCGCCACGGCCGCAGGCGGCGCTCGACCTGCTTCTCGCGCAGCGTGCGCAGCAGGTGCGACAGCGGGATCCCGACCGGGCAGACGCTGTCGCACTCGCCGCACAGCGTCGCCGCCTGCGGCAGGTCGAGCGTACGATCGAGGCCGACGTAGCTCGGCGTCAGCACCGACCCCATCGGCCCCGGATAGACCCAGCCGTAGGTGTGGCCGCCGACTTTCTGATACACGGGGCAATGGTTCATGCAGGCGCCGCAGCGGATGCAGCGCAGCATCTCCTGGAATTCGCCGCCGATGAGGCCGGTGCGGCCGCCGTCGACGAGCACCACGTACATGTGCTCCGGACCGTCCTCGTCGCCCGGCCCGCGCGGCCCGGTCAGCAGCGAGAAGTAGTTCGACGTCTTCTGGCCGGTCGCCGAGCGCGGCAGCAGGCGCATCGCGGTCGCGAGATCCTCGAGCGTCGGCAGCACCTTCTCGATGCCGGTCACCGCGACGTGCACGCGCGGCATCACCGTGCACATCCCCTCGTTGCCCTCGTTCGTGACGAGCGCGACCGAGCCCGTCTCGGCGATCACGAAGTTGCCGCCCGTCACGCCCATGTCAGCCGACAGGAAGTGCGGACGCAGCACCTCGCGCGCCTCGCGCGTCATGTCGGGAATCTCGGTGAGGCGCTCGCGGTGATGGGTGCGCGCGAACAGGTCGGCGATCTCGTCCTTGTCCTTGTGGACGACAGGCGCGATGATGTGGCTCGGCGGCTCGTTGTCGTTGATCTGCAGGATGTATTCGCCGAGATCGGTCTCGATCGACTGCACGCCCATCTGGCCGAGCACCTCGTTCAGGCGCATTTCCTCCGACACCATCGACTTGGTCTTGATGACCTTCTTCACGTCGTGACGGCGCGCGATGTCGGCGACGAGGCGCGCGGCGTCGGCCGTCGTTTCCGCAAACAGCACCGTCGTGCCGCGCCGGGTCGCCTCGCGCTCGAATGCCTCGAGCCACGCGTCGAGGTTCTCGAGCGCGCGATTGCGGCGCGCCTTGAGCGCCGCACGCGTCGCCGGGAAGTCGATCTGCGTCATCGCGTCGGCCCGGGCGGACACGAACTTCGTCGACAGCTTCTTCAGGTTCTGCTGCAGGCGCTGGTCGGCCAGCTTCTGGCCGGCGCGCGCCTTGAAATGCATCGATTGGACTTGCATCGCGGTATCGGGGGAAAAGTGAGCGGACCCGGGCGTCAGACGTCGCCCGCCAGCACCTGCGCGATGTGCAGCACGCGCGTGTCGCGGTCGCCCGTGCGGCGCAACCGCCCTTCGATGTTCAGCATGCAGCCGAGATCGCCGAGCACGACGGCGCCCGCGCCCGATGCGCGCACGTTCGCGCATTTCTCGTCCGCGATCGCCGCCGAGATGTCGCCGTACTTGACCGCGAACGTGCCGCCGAAGCCGCAGCAGTGCTCGCAGTCCTTCATCTCGGTGACCGCGACGCCGCGCTGCGCGAGCAGCGCGCGCGGCTGCGCCTTGACCCCGAGCTCGCGCAGCCCCGAGCACGAATCGTGGTACGTGACCGGCCCCGCGAATTCGCCGCGCTCGAGCGTGACCTTCGCGACGTTCGCGAGGAAGTCGGTCAGTTCATAGACCTTCTGCTGGAATCGGGAATAGCGTCCCATCAATTCGGGATCGTCGCGGAACAGGTCGCCGTAGTGCGTGCGGATCATCCCGCCGCACGAGCCCGACGGCGCGACGACGTAGTCGAACTGCTCGAACTCGCGCAGCGTCTTCTCGGCGAGATCGCGCGCGAGCGCGCGGTCGCCGGAGTTGTAGGCCGGCTGGCCGCAGCAGGTTTGCGCGGGCGGCACGATTACCTCGAAGCCCGCGTCGCGAATCAGCTTGAGCGTGGAAAAACCGATTTCGGGACGCATCAGATCGACCAGACAGGTCACGAACAAACCGACTCGCATAGGCGCTCCTTCGAGAAAACGGCTCTCATTATCCGCCGTTTGCCCGGCAGGACCAACGCCGCCGCGCGCAGCCCGGCCGCCAGGAACCGATGCGAGGACTTCCTCGAACGCCGTTCGCTTTTTTCACGATACGAGATACAATCGGCGCAACAGCGCATGACGCAGCAACCGATTCCCCGACATGACCAACCCGACCCCGGATTCCAAAACGTCGATCCAGGTGATCGAACGCATGATGCGGCTGCTGGACGCGCTCGCCGCGCACAGCGACCCCGTCAGCCTGAAAGAACTGGCGCAGCGCACCGAGCTGCATCCGTCGACCGCGCACCGTATCCTCAACGACATGGTGACCTGCCGCCTGGTCGACCGCTCCGATCCGGGCACGTACCGTCTCGGGATGCGGCTGCTCGAGCTCGGCAATCTCGTGAAGGCGCGCCTGTCGGTGCGCGACGCGGCGCTGATGCCGATGCGCGAGCTGCACCGCCTCACCGGGCAGACGGTCAACCTGTCGGTGCGGCAAGGCGACGAGATCGTCTACATCGAGCGGGCCTATTCGGAGCGCTCCGGGATGCAGGTCGTGCGCGCGATCGGCGGACGCGCGCCGCTGCACCTCACCTCGGTCGGCAAGCTGTTCCTCGCGGCCGACGAAACGTCGCGGGTGCGCGCGTATGCGACGCGCACGGGGCTCGCCGGCCACACGCAGAACAGCATCACCGACATCGCAAAGCTCGAGCGTGAACTGACGATCGTCCGCCAGCAATCATGTGCGCGCGACAACGAGGAACTGGAGCTGGGCGTGCGCTGCATCGCGGCGGGCATCTACGACGATTCGGGCAAGCTGGTCGCGGGCCTGTCGCTGTCGGCGCCGGCCGATCGCCTGCAGGACGCATGGCTCGGCCAGCTGAGCCGCACCGCGCTGACCATCTCGGAATCGCTCGGCTACCGGCCGGAAAACGCGAAGGAGCTGGACGGCCTGCAGCGGCAAGCCTGAACCGCCACCGCGGGATTCATCGGACGAAAAAAGCCCCGCGATGCGGGGCTTTTTGCTGGCTGCGGCTTTGGCGTCGAACCGCCGCGCCGGATCAGGTGCCGCCGTTCGACGCATTGGCCGCGGTCAGGCGCTCGCCGCCGCCGGCGTCGAGCCAGTTGCGCAGGCGCGCCGCATCGGCGAAGCGCGAATACTTGCCGTATGAATCCAGCAGCACGATCACCATCGGTCGGTCGTGAATCGTCGCCTGCATCACGAGGCACTCGCCCGCCTCGTTGATGAAGCCGGTCTTCTGCAAGCCGATGTCCCACGAGTTGTTGCCGCGAATCAGCGCGTTCGTGCTGTTGTAGGCCAGGTTCCGCTTGCCCGTATTCACCTCGTAGCTGCGATCGGTCGAGAACTTGCGGATCAGCGGATACTGATACGCCGCGTTAACCATCTTCACGAGGTCGCGCGCGCTGGACACGTTCTGGCTCGACAGCCCGGTCGAATTCTCGAAGTGCGTATCGGCCATGCCGAGCGTCTTCGCCTTTGCGTTCATCGCGGCGACGAACGCCGGACGGCCGCCAGGGTAGTAGCGCGACATCGACGCCGCAGCGCGGTTCTCGGACGCCATCAGCGCGATATGCAGCATGTCTTCGCGCGACAGCACCGAGCCGACCGACAGGCGCGAGCCGGTGCCCTTCTCGTAGTCGCGATCCTCGTCGGTGACTTCGATCTGGTCGGTCAGCGGCAGCTTCGAGTCGAGCACGACCATCGCCGTCATCAGCTTCGTGATCGACGCGATCGGCACGACCGCATGCGAATTCTTGTCGAACAGCGGCTCGCCGCTGTTCTGGTCGACGACGTATGCGACGCTCGAGCGCAGCGCGAGCGCATCGGGCGTGTCGTGCAGCCCGAACGCCTGGCCGACGGACGGCTGGCGCGGCTGGAACGCCACCCGGCGCACCGCGCCGTGGTGGCGCACGTTCGCGGCAAGCGTCGCGCGCTTGCGTGCCGATTTCGCTCGCGGCGCGTCGTCGGCGGACGCCGATTTCACCGACTTCTTCGCGGACGAAGCAGTCGCTTTCTTCTTGGCGGCTTGGTGGGTCTTCGCAGTGGCGGCAAAGGCGTCAGCAGGCGTCATGGTGGCAGTGGCCGCCAGCAAGGCGACGGCAACCGACACCGCCGTGCCGAGCGCCATGCTCTGCAACATTCTGCGCGGTGAAAACGATTCGGCTTTCATTGGGGTCTGGACAAAGCGGCGGAGGGGTTCCGCAAGTGTAGTTAAGGCTGAAAAAATAAGCAATATTAGGCACTTACCGATCGTCTTTAAACCGGATTGTAAGCGTCGTCGAAGCTTCGATCGATCGACGCCCCCGCACCCATCAAAAAAAATCATCACGGGTGCGCCGCCCCACAGTGCTCGTCTCCCGATTACCCCTCGGTTAATTGAGATAACGTCACTTTCAGGCCAATTTAAAGCGGGGAAACTACGTATCCGGCGTTCGGAGCGCCAAACTGCGCGCGTATCGGGCCGCGGACGAAGGCACTTCGCCCCGGCCGCACGAAACGGCGCGCTTTTCGACAAGAACAAAAGCACAACGTTCCACCCCCCTGTCAGGTTTACCTGCGCGCGATCCTGGTGCGGCCGCCGTGCGCGCGGTGCGCGCGCACCATGTGGGAAAACGCGTGGAACCGATTCCTTAGACGCGACGATAACTCGTTGTTTTGTCGATAAATTGTCACCATTGTGCAACGCACAAAAAGTGCTTGACATTGGCTTCTTCTGCCCTAAAATAGGTTCCATTGCTGCGTTGCACAAAGCACGCGCATCCGTGGTTCCCCATCGTAGTGCCCTCTATCCTTGCGATCGTCGCGATCGCCTTTCAGGAGCTTGACATGTCTTTGCTGACCCCCGAGCAAATCGCCGCCGCACAGAAAGCCAACCTCGAAAGCCTGTTCGGTCTGACCACGACGGCGTTCGAAGGCATCGAGAAGCTGATCGAACTGAACGTGCAAGTCGTGAAGTCGACGCTCGCCGAGACGCAGGAAAACGCGCAGCGCCTGCTGTCGGTGAAGGATGCACAGGAACTGATCGCGCTGCAGGCGAGCCTCACGCAGCCGGTCGCGGAAAAGGTGCTGGCATACGGCCGTCACGTGTATGAAATCGCGTCGGCCACGCAGGCTGAATTCGCGAAGGTCGCGGAAGCGCAGTACGAAGAGCAGAACAAGAAGGTCCAGGCACTCGTCGACAACGTCGCGAAGAACGCGCCGGCCGGTTCGGAAACGGCCGTCGCCGCGCTGAAGTCGGCGCTGAACGCCGCGAGCACGACGTACGAAACCGTGCAGAAGGCTGCGAAGCAAGCGGTCGAGATCGCCGAAACGAACTTCAACGCCGCTGCTGCCGTTGCAACGAAGGCTGCCAGCGCCGCTGCATCGCGCCGCGCTACCAAGCCGGCTGCGTAAGCCAGCGCTTGCGTCGCTCCGGAAAGGCCGCGCCCAGCGCGGCTTTTCTTTTTTGGGGCGCGACCGATGCGGCTGCGAGCGTTCCACGGTCCTGTCGGCTCCGCTGCATCCGGTCCTGGCGCGATCATCCGGACAGCGCCGCCCCGCCCGCGGCTGAACAACACGCAAAAAAAAACGGCGCTTCCCCGATTGGCGGGAAGCGCCGTTTTTGCCAGGCCGGCGCGCGGCGGCGCCGGCGGCATTGCAGCAATGCGTTACTTCTTGCGCTGCGGCGGCAGGTCCGTGCAGACGCCTTCGTACAGCTCGGCGGCCATGCCGATCGATTCGCCGAGCGTCGGGTGCGGGTGGATCGTCTTGCCGATGTCTTCCGCGTCCGCGCCCATCTCGACGGCCAGGCACACTTCGCTGATCAGGTCGCCCGCGTTCAGGCCGACGATGCCGCCGCCGATCACGCGATGGGTTTCCTCGTCGAAGATCAGCTTCGTGAAGCCTTCGTCGCGGCCGTTCGCGATCGCGCGACCCGACGCGGCCCACGGGAACACCGCCTTGCCGTACTTGATGCCTTCGGCCTTGCACTGCTCTTCCGTCTTGCCGGCCCATGCCACTTCCGGATCGGTGTACGCGACCGACGGGATCTGCAGCGCATCGAAGTAGGCCTTCTCGCCGTGCGCCGCTTCCGCCGCGACGTGGCCTTCGTGCACGGCCTTGTGCGCGAGCATCGGCTGACCGACGACGTCGCCGATCGCGAAGATGTGCGGCACGTTGGTGCGCATCTGCTTGTCGACGTCGATGAAGCCGCGATCCGTGACGGCGATGCCCGCCTTGTCGGCGCCGATCTTGTTGCCGTTCGGGCTGCGGCCGACCGCGACCAGCACGAGGTCGTAGCGCTGCGGCTCGGCCGGCGCCTTCTCGCCCTCGAACTTCACGTAGATGCCGTCTTCCTTCGCCTCCGCGCCCACCGTCTTGGTCTTCAGCATCACGTTGCCGAAGCGCTTCGCGTTGTACTTTTCCCAGACCTTGACGAGGTCGCGGTCCGCGCCGTTCATCAGGTTGTCGAGCATTTCGACGACGTCGATCTCGGCACCGAGCGTCGCGTAAACCGTCGCCATTTCGAGACCGATGATGCCGCCGCCGATCACGAGCATGCGCTTCGGCTGCTGGCGCAGTTCCAACGCGCCGGTCGAATCGACGATGCGCGGATCATCCGGCAGGAACGGCAGCTTCACCGACTGCGAGCCGGCCGCGATGATCGCCTGCTTGAACTTCACGACCTTCTTGCCGCCGTCGCCCTGCACTTCCATGTGATACGGATCGACGAACGCGCCGACGCCCGTCACGACCTCGACCTTGCGCGCCTTCGCCATGCCGGCCAGGCCCGTCGTCAGTTTCTTCACGACGCCGGACTTGAAGTCGCGCAGCTTGTCGAGGTTGATTTCCGGCTTGCCGAACGAGATGCCGTGCGACGCGAGCGCTTCCGCTTCGTCGATGACGAGCGCGGTGTGCAGCAGTGCTTTCGACGGGATGCAGCCGACGTTCAGGCACACGCCGCCGAGCGTCGAATAGCGCTCGACGAGCACGGTCTTCATGCCGAGATCGGCCGCGCGGAACGCGGCCGAGTAGCCGCCGGGGCCGGCGCCGAGCACGAGCATGTCGCACTCGATGTCGGCGGCGCCGGCATAGCTGCCTGCCTGCGGCGCGGCCGCCGGAGCGGCTGCGGGCGCGGCCGGCGCCGCAGGCTTGGCCGGCTGGGCCGCCTTCGCGGGCGCTGCGGCAGCGGCCGCCGCTTCGACCAGCGCGATCACGGTGCCTTGCGAGACCTTGTCGCCGGCCTTGACCTTGATTTCCTTGACGGTGCCGGCGACGTCGCTCGGCACTTCCATGGAGGCCTTGTCGGATTCGAGCGTGAGGAGCGTCTGCTCCTTTTCGATCACGTCGCCCGGCTTGATGTTGACTTCGATGACATCGACGCCGCTGAAATCGCCGATATCCGGAACCTTGACTTCGATGAGACTCATTACTGTCCCCTTCTTGATTAACTGCAGACAGAGGTAGGGAGAAACTCGCGAGTGAACTGCGGCCTGACTGGAGAACGGGGACCTGGGCAGCACCACCTTTGCCGTCCGCCCAAGGACGCGCCTTTCTTTTGGTTACTTTTCTTTGGCAAGACAAAGAAAAGTGACCGCCGCCCCGCGCAGGGGCGACGCATGCAGACCGTCATGAAAGCAAGTTCAACGACGAGGCGCGGACAACCGACATCCATGCGCCCCCGCGAGCAACTCCCACGCTCATCAAAGAATCACTCGACGGAAGTCGCCCAGGAGCGCGCCGAGATACGCATTGAACCGCGCGGCTTCCGCGCCGTCGATCACGCGATGGTCGTACGACAGCGACAGCGGCAGCGTAAGCCGCGGCACGAACTGCTTGCCGTCCCACACCGGCTTCATCTGGCCGCGCGACAGGCCGAGGATCGCCACTTCCGGCGCGTTGATGATCGGCGTGAAGTGGGTGCCGCCGATTCCGCCGAGCGACGAGATCGAGAAGCAGCCGCCCTGCATCTGGTCCGGCTTCAGCTTGCCTTCGCGCGCGGCCTTCGACAGCTCGGCCATTTCCTTCGCGATCTCGACGAGGCCCTTCTTGTCCGCATCGCGGATCACCGGCACGACGAGGCCGTTCGGCGTGTCCGCGGCAAAACCGACGTGGTAGTACTGCTTGAACACGAGGTTGTCGCCGTCGAGGCTCGCGTTGAAGGTCGGGAACTTCTTCAGCGCGGCGACGACCGCCTTGATCACGAACGCGAGCATCGTGAACTTCACGCCCGCCTTCTCGTGCTCCTTGTTCAGCTGCACACGCAGCGCTTCGAGGTCGGTGATGTCCGCTTCGTCGTTGTTCGTGACGTGCGGGATCATCACCCAGTTGCGATGCAGGTTCGCGCCCGAGATCTTCTTGATGCGCGACAGCGGCTTCGCCTCGAACGGGCCGAACTTCGCGAAGTCGACCTTCGGCCACGGCAGCAGGTTCAGCTCGCCGCCGCCTGCCGGCGCGGCCGCTGCGACCGGCGCCGCGCGCTGGCCGGTCATCACGCCCTTCACGAAGTTCGTGACGTCTTCCTTCGTGATGCGGGCCTTCGGACCGCTGCCCTGCACGCGCGCCACGTCGACGCCGAGCTCGCGCGCGAACTTGCGCACCGACGGCGACGCGTGGCTGGCACGGTATTCGCCGGCCGGCGCAGCCGCCGGAGCCGCTGCAGCAGCCGGAGCCGGCGCAGCCTTCGGTGCGGGCGCCGCGGCGGCCGGGGCCGGAGCGGCTGCGGCCGCCGGCGCGCTCGCCTGCGGCGCCGCTGCGGCGGCCGGCGCACCGGCGGCCTCGAGCAGCACGATCAGCGTGCCTTCCGACACCGCATCGCCGACCTTCACCTTGATGTCCTTCACCACGCCGGCGGCCGGGCTCGGCACGTCCATCGTCGCCTTGTCGGACTCGAGCGTGACGAGCGACTGTTCCTTCTCGACCGTGTCGCCGACCTTCACGCCGATCTCGATCACCGGCACGTCCTTGTAGTCGCCGATGTCCGGCACCTTCACTTCGAGCACGCCGCCGGCTGCGGCCGGCGCGGCTGCCGGCGCCGGAGCGGGCGCCGCGGGCGCTGCCGCCGCCGGGGCCGCGGCGGGCGCGGCCGCGCCGTTCGGCTGTGCGGCTGCGCCGCCTTCGAGCAGGATGATCAGCGAGCCTTCCGACACCGCATCACCCACCTTCACCTTCACTTCCTTGACCGTGCCGGCCGACGGGCTCGGCACGTCCATCGTCGCCTTGTCCGATTCGAGCGTGACGAGCGACTGCTCGGGCTCGACCGTATCGCCCGCCTTCACGAGCACCTCGATGACGGGCACATCCTTGTAATCGCCGATATCCGGCACCTTCACTTCGATCGCTTGACTCATCTTTTTGTGTCTCCAGAGCCGCGCGCGCCCCTCCCGGAAGCGGCGCGCGGCATCACACGGCGCGTGTGCGTTAAACGGTCATCGGGTTGGGCTTCGACGGATCGAGGTTGTACTTCGCGATCGCATCGGCGACGACCTTGCGGTCGATCGTGCCTTCGTCCGCGAGCGCGTTGAGCGCCGCGACCGTCACCCAGTAGCGGTCGACTTCGAAGAAGTGACGCAGGTTCGCGCGGGTGTCCGAGCGGCCGTAGCCGTCGGTGCCCAGCACGACGAAGCGGCGATCGATCTGGCCGCGGATCTGGTCGACCAGCGCGCGCACGTAGTCGGTCGATGCGATGACCGGACCCTGCGTGTCCTTCAGGCACTGCTGCACGTGCGACAGGCGGCGCTCGTCGGTCGGATGCAGCAGGTTCCAGCGCTCGACTTCATGACCCTCGCGCGCGAGCTCGGTGAAGCTCGGCACGCTCCACAGGTCGGCGGCGACGCCCCAGTCCTTCTCCAGCAGGTCGGCGGCGGCGATCACTTCGTTGAAGATCGTGCCCGCGCCGAGCAGCTGCACGCGCGGCGCCTTCTTGCTGGCGTCGGCCTTCCTGAACGCGTACATGCCCTTGATGATGTCGGCCGCCACGTGCTCGCCCTGCGGAATCGCCGGGTGCTCGTAGTTCTCGTTCATCACCGTGACGTAGTAGTACACGTCTTCCTGGTCCTGCACCATGCGGCGCAGGCCGTCCTGGATGATCACCGCTAGTTCGTAGCCGAAGGTCGGGTCGTAGCTCACGCAGTTCGGCACCGATGCCGCCCACAGGAGCGAGTGGCCGTCCTCGTGCTGCAGGCCTTCGCCGTTCAGCGTCGTGCGGCCCGCGGTGCCGCCCAGCAGGAAGCCGCGCGAGCGCATGTCGCCCGCGGCCCATGCCAGGTCGCCGATCCGCTGGAAGCCGAACATCGAATAGAAGATGTAGAACGGCACCATGATCTCGCCGTGCGTCGAGTACGACGTCGCCGCCGCGATCCAGTCGCACATGCCGCCCGCTTCGTTGATGCCTTCCTGCAGGATCTGGCCGGTTTCCGATTCCTTGTAGAACATCAGCTGGTCGGAATCTTCCGGCACGTACTTCTGGCCCTGCTGGTTCCAGATGCCGATCTGGCGGAACAGGCCTTCCATGCCGAACGTGCGCGACTCGTCCGGGACGATCGGCACGACGCGCTTGCCGAGCGCCTTGTCCTTCAGCAGGATGTTCAGGATCCGCACGAACGCCATCGTCGTCGAGATCTCGCGGCCTTCGCCCGTGCCCTTCAGGAGCGGCTCGAACGCGTCGAGCGCCGGCACCGGCAGCGACGTCGCCTTCTCGCGGCGCTGCGGCAGGTAGCCGCCGAGGTCCATGCGCTGCTTGCGCATGTACTCGAGCTCCTTCGAGCCTTCCTCGAACTTGATGTACGGCACGTCGGCGATCTGCTCGTCGGTGATCGGCAGGCGGAACTGGTCGCGGAACTTCTTCAGTTGCTCGACCGGCAGCTTCTTCTGCTGGTGCGTGATGTTCATCGCCTGGCCCGACTCGCCCATCCCGTAGCCCTTGATGGTCTTCGCGAGAATGACGGTCGGCGCGCCCTGCGAGTTGCTGGCCTCGTGGAATGCCGCGTAGATCTTGTGCGGATCGTGGCCGCCGCGGTTCAGCGCCCAGATGTCGTCGTCGGACCAGTCGGCGACCAGCGCCTTCAGTTCCGGCGTGTTGAAGAAGTGCTCACGGACGAACGCGCCCGATTCCGACTTGTACGTCTGGTACTCGCCGTCGACGACTTCCATCATGCGGCGCATCAGCACGCCCGTCTTGTCGCGCGCGAACAGCGCATCCCAGCGGCTGCCCCAGATCACCTTGATCACGTTCCAGCCGGCGCCGCGGAACTCCGATTCCAGTTCCTGGATGATCTTGCCGTTGCCGCGCACCGGGCCGTCGAGACGCTGCAGGTTGCAGTTGATCACGAACACGAGGTTGTCGAGCTTCTCGCGGCTCGCCATGCCGATCGCGCCGAGCGATTCCGGCTCGTCCGTCTCGCCGTCGCCGAGGAACGCCCACACCTTGCGGCCATCCGTCTTCGCGATGCCGCGCGCCTGCAGGTACTTCATGAAGCGCGCCTGGTAGATCGCCATGATCGGGCCGAGGCCCATCGACACGGTCGGGAACTGCCAGAAGTCCGGCATCAGCCACGGGTGCGGATACGACGAGATGCCGTTGCCGCCGACTTCCTGACGGAAGTTGTCGAGCTGCTCTTCCTTCAGGCGGCCGAGCAGGAACGCGCGCGAGTACACGCCCGGCGACGAGTGGCCCTGCACGAACACGAGGTCGCCGCCGTGCTGATCGGAAGGCGCGTGCCAGAAGTGGTTGTAGCCGACGTCATAGAGCGTCGCGGCCGATGCGAACGACGCGATGTGGCCGCCGACGTTGGTGTCCTTGCCCGCGCGCAGCACCATCGCGAGCGCGTTCCAGCGGGTGTACGAGCGGATCTTGTGCTCGATTTCCTGGTCGCCGGGGATCTTCGCCTGCGCGCCGACCGGAATCGTATTGATGTAGGGGGTGGTAGCCGAGAACGGCAGGTGCTCGCCGCGCACGCGCGCGAATTCGATCTGCTTCTCGATCAGGTAGTGCGCACGACCAGTGCCGACGGAGGAGATCACACCGTCGAGCGCCTCGAGCCATTCAACGGTTTCCTGCGGATCGTCGTCACGCTCGGCGGCGACATACTTCATCACTTCGTTAGGTACAGCGGACATTCTCGTCTCCTGGTCCGGAAATGTGAGGATCGCTCTTCGTGCAGACGACGCGGCGCGACCGGCTGCGGGCAAGCTCCAGCGGATTGTAATGAGCACGTACGGCCGCGCGCAACAAAATTTTCGAATTGTGAGATCATTTCCCGCCATACGAAATATTGCTGCGGCGCACCCATGCCTCGGGGCTCCGCGGCACGTCGCCGTGCAACAAATCCGTTTCCGTTCAACATATCCGGTATAGGTTTTCCATATATAGCGCTGCGCTACAATCCTGCCATGTTGACCGATCGGCTTTTCGCACGCTCGGCGCGACCGTCGGGCCCGCCGGCGGAGTCGCAGCCGTCCCGTTGGCACCACGGACCGTGGTGGTCCAACTCCTATTTGCTGACGCCCCTCCTGTCGATCCTCGTGTTCCTGGTGGTGATGAGTCTCATTCTATGGAGCCTCAACCGCCGCGAGCAGCAGCAGCAGGAAGACACGCTGTTCCGCAACGTCGCGTGGGCGCAGCAGCAGATCCGCCTGTCGATGACGGGCGCGCAGGAGCAGCTCCAGGCGCTGTCGCGCGACCTCGCGTCCGGCCGGCTCGACCAGAACGGGTTCCAGATGGCGGTCGCGGACGTGATGCAGACGCATCCGGAAATCCTCTACCTGAACTGGTACACGGCGCCGGGCACGCAGCGCTGGCCGGCCGTGCATCCGCCCGTGCTCGGCCAGCGGCTCGCGCGGCCGGGCGACGCGCAGATGCAGGATGCGGTGCGCGGCGCGTACGACGAGGCGCGCAGCTCGCGCCGCCAGGCCTATTCGCCGCTCGTCTACGACGACTTCGGCAACGGCTACATCACGCTGCAGACGCCCGTGATGCGCGGCGACCGCGAGTACCTCGGTGCGATCGCCGCCGTGTTCTCGGTCGAAGGGATCCTGAAGCACGACATCCCGCAGGAGCTGTCGTCGAAATACAAGATCTCGATCACCGACGCGAACAACCGCGAGCTGTCGTCGACGTCGTCGCGCCCGCGCCTGCCGCGCGACTCGCACTACGACCTGCCGCTCGATCCGCCCGGCCAGGGCCTGACGGTGCGCGTCTACGCGTTCCCGCAGCTCACCAACCTGACCAACAATACGCTCGTCTGGCTCGTCGCGGGGCTGTCGTGCTTCGTGCTGTGGAGCCTCTGGAGCCTGTGGAAGCACACCCGCCAGCGCTTCGAGGCGCAGCAGGCGCTGTACGCCGAGGCGTTCTTCCGCCGCGCGATGGAGAACTCGGTGCTGATCGGCATGCGCGTGCTCGACATGCACGGCCGCATCACGCACGTGAACCCGGCGTTCTGCCGGATGACCGGCTGGGACGAGAGCGACCTCGTCGGCAAGGTCGCGCCGTTCCCGTACTGGCCGCGCGATTCCTACCCCGAGATGCAGCGCCAGCTCGACATGACGCTGCGCGGCAAGGCGCCGAGCTCCGGCTTCGAGCTGCGCGTGCGGCGCAAGAACGGCACGCTGTTCCATGCGCGCCTGTACGTGTCGCCGCTGATCGACAGCGCCGGCCGCCAGACCGGCTGGATGTCGTCGATGACCGACATCACCGAGCCGAAGCGCGCACGCGAGGAACTCGCCGCCGCGCACGAGCGCTTCACGACGGTGCTCGAGAGCCTCGACGCCGCGGTGTCGGTGCTCGCCGCCGACGAAGCCGAGCTGCTGTTCGCGAACCGCTATTACCGGCACCTGTTCGGCATCCGCCCGGACGGCCACCTCGAGCTGTCCGGCGGCGGCTTCGACCGCGCGCAGGCGTCGTCCGACTCGATCGACATGGTCGACACCTTCGCCGGCCTGCCGGCCGCCGCGCTGACGGGCAGCACCGCGGACGCGCAGGAGGTCTACGTCGAGAGCATCCAGAAGTGGTTCGAGGTGCGCCGCCAGTACATCCAGTGGGTCGACGGCCACCTCGCGCAGATGCAGATCGCGACCGACATCACGACCCGCAAGAAGGCGCAGGAGCTCGCGCACCAGCAGGAAGAGAAGCTGCAGTTCACGAGCCGATTGATGACGATGGGTGAAATGGCGTCGTCGATTGCTCACGAATTGAACCAGCCGCTCGCGGCGATCAACAACTACTGCTCGGGCACGCTCGCGATGGTCAAGAGCGGCCGCGCGACCACCGAAACGCTGGCGCCCGCGCTCGAGAAGACCGCGCAGCAGGCGCTGCGCGCGGGGATGATCGTCAAGCGGATCCGCGAATTCGTGAAGCGCAGCGAGCCGAAGCGCCAGCCGGCGCGGGTCGCGGACATCGTCGCGGACGCGGTCGGGCTCGCCGAAATCGAGGCCAGGAAGCGCAGGATCCGGATCGTCACGGAAATCCTCGCAAGAATGCCTATTATTTATGTCGACCCCGTGCTGATCGAGCAGGTGCTCGTGAACCTGATGAAGAACGCGGCCGAAGCGATGGCCGACGTGAAGCCGGCATCGGCCGACGGCGTGATCCGCGTCGTCGCCGATCTGGAGGCGGGCTTCGTCGACATCCGCGTGATCGACCAGGGTCCGGGCGTCGACGAAGCGACCGCCGAGCGCCTGTTCGAGCCGTTCTACAGCACCAAGTCCGACGGCATGGGCATGGGGCTGAACATCTGCCGCTCGATCATCGAATCGCATCGCGGGCGTCTGTGGGTGGTCAACAACGTCGAGGCGGATGGCCGCATCTCCGGCGCGACGTTCCACTGCAGCCTGCCCATTGGGGAACCCGCTGATCTCGGCCGAGGGGGGTCCGAGGCATCGGCATCACATACCGTTACGGGAGAATTATGAATAGCCCAGTCACCACCACTCAGGAAACCGTCTTTGTCGTCGACGATGACGAGGCCGTGCGCGACTCGCTGCGCTGGCTGCTGGAGGCGAACGGCTATCGCGTGCAATGCTTCTCGAGCGCCGAGCAGTTTCTCGATGCATACCAGCCCGCGCAGCAGGCCGGCCAGATCGCGTGCCTGATCCTCGACGTGCGGATGTCCGGCATGAGCGGCCTCGAGCTGCAGGAACGCCTGATCGCCGACAACGCCGCGCTGCCGATCATCTTCGTCACCGGTCACGGCGACGTGCCGATGGCCGTGTCGACGATGAAAAAGGGAGCGATGGACTTTATCGAGAAGCCGTTCGACGAGGCGGAGTTGCGCAAGCTCGTCGAGCGGATGCTCGACAAGGCCCGAAGCGAAAGCAAGAGCGTCCAGGAACAGCGCGCCGCGAGCGAGCGCCTGTCGAAGCTGACCGCCCGCGAGCAGCAGGTGCTCGAGCGGATCATCGCCGGCCGCCTGAACAAGCAGATCGCCGACGACCTCGGCATCAGCATCAAGACGGTCGAAGCGCACCGCGCGAACATCATGGAAAAGCTCAACGTCAACACGGTGGCCGACCTGCTGCGCCTCGCGCTGTCGAAGAAACAGGCGTGAGCCCCCGCGCGGCCCGGCCGAGCCTGCCGGGCCCGCGCCGCCCCGCCCCGATGCGGCCTGACCGCGGGGCGGCGACTTCGCATTCAGGCGGCCGGCGATCCTGCGGCCCGCCGATGACGCTTCCCGCGCATTCGCTGTCGGACGGCGGCAGGCGGACGGTATAATTCCGTGCTTTGCTGCGGCGCACCCCGACGCGCCGCACGCCCGCATTCCAACTTCCGCAGAACCCACCACCATGACAGCCCTCCTCATCGACGGCAACGCCCTTTCGAAGACCTTGCGCGCCCAGGCCGCCGAACGCGCCGCCGCGCTGACCGCCCGCGGCCACCAGCCCGGCCTCGCGGTGATCCTCGTCGGCGACAACCCGGCCAGCGAAGTCTATGTGCGCAACAAGATCAAGGCGTGCGAGGACAACGGCTTCTTCTCGCTGAAGGACCGCTATCCGGCATCGCTGTCCGAAGCGGACCTGCTCGCGCGCATCGACGCGCTGAACCGCGATCCGAAGATCCACGGGATCCTCGTCCAGCTGCCGCTGCCGAAGCACATCGACAGCCACAAGGTGCTCGAGGCGATCGCGCCGGAGAAGGACGTCGACGGCTTCCACGTCGCGAACGCGGGCGCGCTGATGACCGGCAAGCCGCTGTTCCGCCCGTGCACGCCGTACGGCGTGATGAAGATGTTCGAGGCCCACGACATCCCGCTGCAGGGCGCGAACGCGGTCGTGATCGGCCGCTCGAACATCGTCGGCAAGCCGATGGCGATGCTGCTGCTCGAAGCGGGCGCGACCGTGACGATCTGCCATAGCAAGACGCGCGACCTCGCCGCGCACACGCGGCAGGCCGACATCGTCGTCGCCGCGGTCGGCAAGCGCAACATCCTGACGGCCGACATGGTGAAGCCGGGCGCGACCGTGATCGACGTCGGCATGAACCGCGACGACGCCGGCAAGCTGTGCGGCGACGTCGACTTCGCGGGCGTGAAGGAAGTGGCCGGCCACATCACGCCGGTGCCGGGCGGCGTTGGCCCGATGACCATCACGATGCTGCTGATCAACACGATCGAAGCCGCCGAGCGCGCCGCCGCGGCCGCTTGACCAGCCTCCTCCCGCCGGCGCGCGTCCGTGCGCCGGCATCCGGCCGGCCGCCATCGGGCGTGTTCCGGCCCCGCCTCAATCGCGCCGTTAGAAACTATCGATTGGAAAGCGCGCGATGCGCCCCAATAATGTCGATATCGGGCGCCGCTGCGCCCTCCCCCCATCACCCCCGGTTCATCCGGCAACAGACAGGGAGTCTTATGTCCGCAAGCGCCAATACCAATCCGCTCCTCGACTTCTCCGGCCTGCCCCGTTTCGGCGAGATCCGCCCGGAACACGTCACGCCCGCGCTCGACACGCTGCTCGCCGATGCCAACCGCGCGGTCGACGCCGCGAGCGCGAGCGCGACGCCGGCGAGCTGGGCGGACGTCGTCGAGGCGGTCGAGCGCGCGACGGAGCCACTCGGTCGCGCCTGGGGCGTCGTCGGCCACCTGAACGCGGTCGCCGATACACCCGAGCTGCGCGCCGCATACGGCGAGAACCTGCCGCGCGTGACCGAGTTCTGGTCGAGCGTCGGCCAGAACCTCGCGCTGTACGAGAAGTACAAGGCGATCGCGGCAAGCGCCGAATACGCGACGCTGTCGGTCGAGCGCAAGAAGATCCTCGACAACGCGCTGCGCGACTTCCGCCTGTCGGGCGCCGAGCTGCCGGAAGACCAGAAGCCGCGCTTCGCCGAACTGCAGGAGCAGCAGGCCGCGCTGTCGAAGGCGTTTTCCGATCACGTGCTCGATGCGACCAATGCGTACGCGTATGTCGCGCAGGACGAGGCCGAACTGGCGGGCCTGCCCGGCGATGCGATCGAGGCCGCCCGCGAAGCCGCGCAGAAGGACGGCAAGGACGGCTGGAAATTCACGCTGCATTTCCCGTCCTACTTCCCGGTGCTGCAGTACGCGGACAACCGCGCGCTGCGCGAGACGCTCTATCGCGCGTACGCGACGCGCGCTTCCGAACTCGGTCCGCAATACGGCGGCGGCAACGCCGAGTGGGACAACACGGCGATCGTCGCCGACGAGCTGAAGCTGCGCCGCGAAGAGGCGCAGATGCTCGGCTACCGCAACTTCGCCGAGGTGTCGCTCGCGCCGAAGATGGCCGAGTCGCCGCAGCAGGTCGTCGCGTTCCTCGAGGATCTCGCGACGCGCGCGCGCCCGCACGCGGACCAGGACTGGGACGAGCTGCGCGCGTTCGCCGCGAAGGAACTCGGCCTGGCCGAGCTCGCGCCGTGGGACGTCGCGTATGCGGCCGAGAAGCTGCGCCAGCAGCGCTACGCGTTCTCGGAAAACGAGGTCAAGCAGTACTTCCCGGAACCGGCCGTGCTGAAGGGCCTGTTCACCGTCACCGAAACGCTGTTCGGCGTGCGGATCAAGGCGGACGACGCGCCGGTCTGGCACAAGGACGTGCGCTTCTTCCGGGTCGAGAATCGCGACGGCTCGCTCGTCGCGCAGTTCTATCTCGACCTGTACGCGCGTGAAGGCAAGCGCGGCGGCGCGTGGATGGACGATGCGCGCTCGCGCGCGAAGCGCGGCAGCAGCGTGCAGACGCCGGTCGCGTACCTGACCTGCAACTTCTCCGCGCCGATCGGCGGCAAGCCCGCGTGCTTCACGCACGACGAGGTGATCACGCTGTTCCACGAGTTCGGCCACGGCCTGCATCACATGCTCACGCGCGTCGACGAGCTCGGCGTGTCGGGCATCAACGGCGTCGAATGGGATGCGGTCGAGCTGCCGTCGCAGTTCATGGAGAACTTCTGCTGGGAATGGGACGTGCTGTCGTCGATGTCGTCGCACGTCGACACGGGCGCGACGCTGCCGCGCGCGCTGTTCGACAAGATGATCGCCGCGAAGAACTTCCAGAGCGGCCTCGGCACGCTGCGGCAGATCGTGTTCTCGATGTTCGACATGCTGCTGCACGTCGATTTCGATCCGGCGGGCGCGATCGGCGTGAACGACTTCGCGCGCGAGATCAACGAGCGCTACCACGTGATCCCGCAAGCGCCGTTCTCGCGCTGGCCGAACACGTTCAGCCACATCTTCGCGGGCGGCTACGCGGCCGGCTACTACAGCTACAAGTGGGCCGAAGTGCTGTCCGCGGATGCGTACGCGGCGTTCGAGGAAGCCGCCGCAGCCGGCGGCAGCGTGCTCGATGCGGCGACCGGCACGCGCTATCGCCGCGAGATTCTCGAGGTCGGCGGCAGCCGTCCGGCGATGGATTCGTTCAAGGCGTTCCGCGGCCGCGAACCGCAGATCGACGCGCTGCTGCGCCACAACGGGATGGCGGCGCCCGCGCACTGAGCGCCCCGCCCGTTTTGCACGCATCGATGACGACGGCACCGCATTGCGCGGTGCCGTTTTTCATGGCGCCGGCGGCTCGGGTTCGAATAGCGCGATCTGCCCGTGCCGCTCGGCGGTGTCTTCGTCGATGCGCACGCCGACACCGAGCAATCGCACCGGCTGCGCGCGCCGCATCAGGCCCTTCGCGAGCAGCGCGACGGCCGTTTCCGCGTTCGTCGCATCGGCGACGCATTCGACCGTCGTGCGCTGGAAATCGGCGAAGCGGATCTTCACGTACAGCTTGCGGATCGACCGCGCGGCGCCCGCGCGCACGATGCGCGCGTCGAGCTGGACGGTCAGCTTGCGAATCTCGGCCGCGCATTGATCGAGCGTCGTCAGGTCGGTCACGTAGGTCGTCTCGACGCTGACCGACTTGCGCTCCTGGTCCGCCTGCACGGGCCGCGCGTCGATGCCGCGCGACAGCTCGTAGAGGCGCCGCCCGAACGCGCCGAATTCGCGATGCAGATCGATCAGCGACCAGTCGCGCAGCTGCGCGCAGGTCTGGATGCCGAGCCGGTCGAGGCGCGCGGCCGTCACCTTGCCGACGCCGTGCAGCTTGCGCACGGGCAGCGCCGCGACGAACGCGTCGACTTCATGCGGGCGCACGACGAACAGGCCGTCGGGCTTGTTCCAGTCCGACGCGATCTTCGCGATGAACTTGTTCGGCGCGACGCCCGCCGACACCGTGACGCCGACCGTTTCGAACACCCGCTGGCGGATCTCGCGGGCGATCAGCGTCGCGCTGCCCTGGCACCGCTCGGAGCCGCTGACGTCGAGATACGCCTCGTCTAGCGACAGCGGCTCGACGTCGGCCGTGTAGTCGCGATAGATCGCCATGATCTGGCGCGACGCGGCGCGGTACTTGTCCATCGCCGACGGCAGGATCAGCAGGTCCGGGCACTTGCGCATCGCGAGCGCGGACGACATCGCCGAATGCACGCCGTAGCGCCGCGCCTCGTAATTGCAGGTCGCGATCACGCCGCGCTGATCCGGGCGGCCGCCGACCGCGAGCGGACGCCCGCGCAGCGACGGGTCGTCGCGCATTTCCACCGACGCGTAGAAGCAATCGCAGTCGCAGTGGATGATCTTGCGCACGCGCGGCGGCGCCTCGGCCGGTGGCGGCGTGCTCGGATCGGCTGGCGGAATGGTGGTCGGGCTCACGGTGCCGATACTGTACAAAAACACAGTTCCGGTTTCAACTGCCCCGTGCTGCCACGCACGGCCGCTCCGTACCGGCCGGCTTCGCGCGAAGCGTACCGCCGGGCGCGCGCTCGCGCACCTATACTCGCGGCGATACGGCAAACAGGAAGGTTGCGAATGAAGACGATCGGACTGATCGGCGGGATGAGCTGGGAATCGTCGGCGGAATACTATCGGATGCTGAACCGGTATTCGAAGGCGCTGCACGGCGGGCATCACAACGCGAAGAGCGTGATGGTGACGGTCGATTTCGCGGAGATCGAAGCGTTGCAGCGCGTGCACGACTGGCCCGCGCTCGGTGCGCACATGGCCGCCGCCGCGCGGCAGCTCGAGGCGGCGGGCGCGGACCTGATCGTGCTCACGACCAACACGATGCATCGCGTGCACGACGCGATCGAGAGCGCGGTCACGCTCCCCTTCCTGCACATCGCCGATCCGACCGGCGAAGCACTGCTTGCGGCGGGCGTCTCGCGCGTCGGCCTGCTCGGCACCCGCTATACGATGGAACTGCCGTTCTATGCGCAGCGGCTGCGCGAAAAGTTCGGGCTCGACGTGCTCGTGCCGGAGGAACGCGAACGTGATGACGTGCATCGGATCATCTACGACGAGCTGTGTCACGGTGTGGTCGACGCGGGGTCGCGCGCGACGTATGTGACGATCATCGAAGGACTTGCGAAGCGTGGCGCGCAGGCCGTGATCCTCGGCTGCACGGAAATCACGCTGCTGATCGGCGCGGAGGATTCGCCGTTGCCGGTGTTCGATACGACTGCGCTGCATGCGCAGGCGGCGGTTGAGTGGGCGGCGGAGTGACAGGCACCGCGGCATGAACAGCCCCCACTATCGCAACGTGATCGGCTTCGGCGAGATCCCTACATTTCACGATGCCGAGTTATTCGGCATCGCGCATCACCGGGCCGACCGTGAATTGCGGCTGCAATTTCGGCGTACGAACGGCGACACCGGTACGTTTCGCTTGACAGGTGTCATCGCGCAGCGCGTCGTCGACTTCGCCGACCAGAACATTGTCTCGCGGCTTCTGATTTCGCCGGCCTATCCGTTTTCGAGCGCTGAAATCGCGCATTGGCTGGCATGGCTGGGCGGCCGGGCGGATTTCAGTCCCGGTCCGGCTGATCCCGAGAGGGTCGCGCAGTGCGTCGACGATTTCTCGGCGGGCCGACACGCGCTGTTCGTTCTCGAACCATCGGCCGGCGCCGAAATGGCCGTCCTCTGTGAAACGATCCTGCTTCGACTCGACAGCGCATGATCCGCACTGAGCGGTGATACGCGAGCAGGCCGCGCGGAACTCGCTCGGCCGTTGTCGAAATTCGATACGAGCGCGCCAGGTGCGCAGAAAACAAAAAACCCGGCATCGAGCCGGGTTCTTGTTGGCGAGGTGCGCATCGGTCACTTGCGCTGCACATCGCCAGATGTGCTTGGTTGCGGGGGTAGGATTTGAACCTACGACCTTCGGGTTATGAGCCCGACGAGCTGCCAGACTGCTCCACCCCGCGTCAGAGAAATAAATTATAGGGCCCCTGCGCGCGCACGTCAACGATTTATTGCAATTTCTTGACAGCCGCGCCGATCGAACTAGTTCTTCCGCCGCGCAAAGCGCCCGCGCGCCGTTCTCCCGGCGAATAGGCGCGCACCCGCCGGCTCCTTACGCTGGGGACGTTTCTTCGTTTCGAGAGAACGTCCATGGCTGCCTCCCCTCCTTCCGTCGATCGACGCGCAATACCGGTGCTGATCTCCAACACCTTCGCGTTCACCGTCTGCTTCGCCGTGTGGATGATGTTCGCGATCCTCGGCATTCCGCTCAAGCAAACGCTCGGCCTCAACGACACCGAATTCGGCCTGATCGCCGCGATGCCGGTGTTGAGCGGCTCGCTGATCCGCGTGCCGCTCGGCATCTGGACGGATCGCTACGGCGGACGCGTCGTGTTCGTAGCGCTGATGCTCGCCACGGTCGTGCCGGTCTGGCTCGTCGCCGATGCGACGCAGCTCTGGCAATTCCTGCTGCTGGGGCTGTGCGTCGGTCTCGCCGGCGGTTCGTTCTCGGTCGGCACGCCGTACGTCGCGCGCTGGTTCCCGAAAGCGCGGCAAGGACTCGCGATGGGCATATTCGGCGCCGGCAACGCGGGCGCCGCGCTCAACAAGTTCGTCGCGCCCGCGCTGATCGCGGCGGCCGGCACCTGGACGATCGTGCCGCGCGTCTATGCGCTCGCGCTGCTCGTCACCGCCGCGATCTTCTGGCTCGGCTCGGCCACGAACCCCGCCCACCGCGGCAGCGGCGACATCACGCTGCGCGAGCAATTGCGCGTGCTGCGCGACCCGCGCGTGTGGCGCTACGCGCAGTACTACTCGGTCGTGTTCGGCGGCTACGTCGGCCTGTCGCTGTGGATGACGCAGTACTACGTCGGCGAGTACGGCTTCACGATGCAGGCCGCCGCGTTTCTCGCCGCGTGCTTCTCGCTGCCCGGCGGCGTGCTGCGCGCGATGGGCGGCTGGCTGTCGGACCGCTACGGCGCGTATCGCACGACGTGGTGGGTCATGTGGGCCTGCTGGCTTGCCTTCTTCGTGCTCAGCTATCCGCCGACCGACTTCGTCGTGCGCGGCGCGCACGGCCCGCTCGCGTTCCGTCTCGGCCTGTCGCCGGCGGCCTTCACCGCGCTGATGTTCGGCGTCGGCATCGCCATGGCGATCGGCAAGGCGTCGGTCTTCAAGTTCATCGCCGACGAATTCCCCGACCGGATGGGCGCGGTGTCGGGCGTCGTGGGGCTCGCCGGCGGCCTCGCGGGCTTCCTGCTGCCGATCCTGTTCGGCGCGCTCGCGGACCTGACCGGCGTGCGCTCGACCTGCTTCATGCTGCTTTACGGCGCCGTCAGCGTCAGCCTCGTCTGGATGCATTTCAGCTTCCGCGCCGAACGGGCCGCGCACGACCAGCTCGTGCTCGCCGCCCGCCGGTCCTGACCGTTTCCCTTCTCCCCCCGTTTCACGGAGCACATCATGTCCACGCCTGTCCTTGTCCGCTGGGATCCCGAAGATCCCGCCTTCTGGCGCACCCAGGGCCGCCCGGTCGCCTGGCGCAACCTGCTGATCTCGATCCCGGCGCTGATGCTCGCCTTCGCGGTGTGGTCGCTCTGGAGCGTCGTCGTCGTCAATCTCGATCGCGCCGGCTTCCATTTCGGCAAGAACCAGCTGTTCTGGCTCACCGCGCTGCCCGCGCTGTCCGGCGCGACGCTGCGGATCTTCTACTCGTTCCTCGTGCCGATGTTCGGCGGACGCCGCTTCACCGCGATCTCGACGGCCAGCCTGCTGATCCCCGCGATCGGCATGGGCGTCGCGCTGCGCGACCCGTCGACCGGCTATCCGACGCTCCTCATGCTCGCGCTGCTCTGCGGGTTCGGCGGCGCGAATTTCAGCTCGTCGATGGCGAACATCAGCTTCTTCTTCCCGAAAGCCGAAAAGGGGCTCGCGACCGGCCTGAACGCGGGCATAGGCAACCTCGGCGTGTCGGTCGTGCAGTTCGTCACGCCGCTCGTGATCTCGGTCGGCCTGTTCGGCGCGCTGGCCGGCGCGCCGCAAGGCGGGGCCGTCGACGGCGGCGGACCACCGGTCTGGCTGCAGAACGCCGGCTTCATCTGGGTGCCGTTCATCGTCGTCGCGACGCTGGCCGCGTGGTTCGGGATGAACGACATCGCGGACGCCCGCGCATCGTTCGCCGAGCAGGCCGTGATCTTCCGCAGGCGGCACAACTGGCTGATGTGCTGGCTCTACGTCGGCACGTTCGGCTCGTTCATCGGCTTTTCCGCCGGCTTCGCGCTGCTGACGAAGGCGCTGTTCCCGGGCGTCGACGCGGCCGCCTACGCGTTCCTCGGGCCGCTCGCGGGCGCGCTCACGCGCCCCGTCGGCGGCTGGATCTCCGACCGGCTCGGCGGCGCGCGGGTCACGCTGTGGACCTTCGCCGGCATGATCGCCGCGGTCGCGGGCGTGATCGCGTGCCTGCCGTCCGCCGGCAACGCGGGCAGTTTCGCGGGATTTCTCGCGCTGTTCGTCGTGCTGTTCGCGCTGACCGGCATCGGCAACGGCTCCACGTTCCGGATGATCCCGGTGATCTTCCTCACCGAGCGGCAGCGCGCCGCGCAAGGCGGCACCGAGGCCGACCGCCGGCAGGCGGTGGTCGACGCCGGCCGGGAGTCGGCGGCCGTGCTCGGCTTCGCCGGCGCGATCGGCGCATACGGCGGCTTCTTCATCCCGAAGGCCTTCGGCACGTCGCTCGACTGGACCGGCTCCGCCGTGCCCGCACTCGCGTGCTTCATCGCGTTCTACGCGACCTGCGTCGCGATCACCTGGTGGTTCTATGCGCGCCGCCGCGCACCGATGCCCTGTTGACCGGGGTCAAGACCGCGCGCCGCGCGCCCGCCGGCCGGCGCCGCAGCGGCGGGCCTGCGACATCGCGTCCTAGTTCGTCCGAACTAGGTCGTCTCCCGCACGCCGCCACGCCCGACGGCGAATGGGCGCCGCGCCGCGCGACGCCTAAGCTGGACACCGTCCCCTGATACCGGCCCGCGCATCGTGATCGCGCGGGCCACCGGAGAAACACGCATGAGTCATTTTCTGGATCGACTGAAATTCATGTCGCGCGTGAAGTCGACGTTCGCCGACGGCCACGGCGCCGTGGTGGACGACGACCGCCGCTGGGAAGACGGCTATCGCAGCCGCTGGCAGCACGACAAGATCGTCCGCTCGACGCACGGCGTCAACTGCACCGGCTCCTGCTCGTGGAAGGTCTACGTGAAGAACGGCCTCATCACGTGGGAAACGCAGCAGACCGACTACCCGCGCACCCGCCCGGACCTGCCGAACCACGAGCCGCGCGGCTGCCCGCGCGGCGCGTCGTACAGCTGGTACGTGTATTCCGCGCAGCGCATCAAGTACCCGATGATCCGCGGCCGCCTGATGGAAATGTGGCGCGACGCGCGCAGGACGATGGACCCGATCGCCGCCTGGGAGT
Organism: Burkholderia ubonensis; assembly: GCF_902833085.1. Classification (GTDB taxonomy): domain Bacteria; phylum Pseudomonadota; class Gammaproteobacteria; order Burkholderiales; family Burkholderiaceae; genus Burkholderia; species Burkholderia ubonensis. The sequence continues at coordinate 163,287 of NZ_CADFEB010000013.1, read as the reverse complement.
CGGTCAGCCAGGACCCGGAGAAGGCTGCACGCTACAAGTCGGTGCGCGGCCTCGGCGGCTTCGTGCGCGCCGACTGGGACACCGCGACCGAGATCGTCGCCGCCGCGAACGCGTACACGATCAAGCGCTTCGGCCCCGACCGCATCATCGGCTTCTCGCCGATTCCCGCGATGTCGATGGTCTCCTACGCGGCGGGCGCGCGCTACCTGAGCCTGATCGGCGGCACCTGCCTGTCGTTCTACGACTGGTACTGCGACCTGCCGCCGGCGAGCCCGCAGGTGTGGGGCGAGCAGACCGACGTGCCGGAATCCGCCGACTGGTACAACGCCGGCTACCTGATGGTCTGGGGCTCGAACGTGCCGCAGACGCGCACGCCCGACGCGCACTTCTATACGGAGGTGCGCTACAAGGGCACGAAGACGGTCGCGATCTCGTCCGACTACGGCGAGATGGTGAAATTCGGCGACATCTGGCTCGCGCCGAAGCAAGGCACCGACGCGGCGCTCGCGATGGCGATGGGCCACGTCGTGCTGACGGAGTTCCATGCGAACGGGCGCTCCGCGTATTTCCGCGACTACGTGAAGCAATACACCGACATGCCGATGCTCGTGATGCTGCGCGATCGCGACGGCATGCCGGTGCCCGACCACTTCCTGCGCGCGTCGCATCTCGCCGGCGCGCTCGACGAGGCAAATCATCCGGAATGGAAGACGCTCGCGATCGACGCGTCGAGCGGCGACATCGTTGCGCCGAACGGCTCGATCGGCTTTCGCTGGGGCGAGGCCGCGCACGACGGCGGCGCGAAGGTCGGCCGCTGGAACCTCGAGATGAAGGACGGCGGCAGCGGCCGCGCGATCGATCCGCTGCTCACGCTCGTCGACGCGCACGACGAGATCGTCGACGTCGGCTTCCCGTACTTCGGCGGCGAGCACGACGCGCTGCTCGCGCGGCGCGTGCCCGTCAGGCGCGTCACGCTCGCGGACGGCACGACCGTGCGCGTCGCGACAGTCTACGACCTGCAGATGGCGAACTACGGCGTCGACCGCGGCCTCGGCGGCGCGCACGTCGCGGCGAGTTTCGACGACGACGTGCCCTATACGCCCGCGTGGCAGGAAAAACATACCGGCGTGCCGCGCCACCTCGTCGTGCAGGTCGCGCGCGAATTCGCGGACAACGCGGACCGCACGCGCGGCAAGAGCATGATCATCGTCGGCGCGGCGCTCAATCACTGGTACCACAACGACATGATCTACCGCGGCATCATCAACCTGCTGATGATGTGCGGCTGCATCGGCCAGAGCGGCGGCGGCTGGGCGCATTACGTCGGCCAGGAGAAGCTGCGTCCGCAGTTCGGCTGGGCGCCGCTCGCGTTCGGCCTCGACTGGTCGCGCCCGCCGCGCCAGATGAACGGCACGTCGTTCTTCTACAACCATACGAGCCAGTGGCGTCACGAGAAGCTCGCGGTCGGCGAGATCCTCGGGCCGACCGCCGACGCGTCGCGCTACGACGGCCTCACGCTGCTCGACCTCAACGCGCAGTCGGAGCGCATGGGCTGGCTGCCGTCCGCGCCGCAGCTCGGCCGCAATCCGCTCGACGTCGTCGACGACGCGGCGCGCGCGGGCCGCGAGCCGATCGCGTATGCGGTCGAGCTGCTCAAGTCCGGCGCGCTCGATTTCGCGTGCGACGATCCGGACAACCCCGCGAACTTCCCGCGCAACATGTTCGTGTGGCGCTCGAACATCCTCGGCAGCTCCGGCAAGGGGCACGAATATTTCCTCAAGTACCTGCTCGGCACCCAGCATGCGCTGTTCAGCGACGAGGCCGACGCGCTGAAGCCGTCGGAGGTGCGGGTGCGCGACGCGGCCGAAGGCAAGCTCGACCTGCTCACGGTGCTCGACTTCCGGATGAGCACGACGTGCCTGTACGGCGACATCGTGCTGCCGACGGCGACGTGGTACGAGAAGGACGACCTGAATACGTCGGACATGCATCCGTTCATCCATCCGCTGTCCGAAGCCGTGCAGCCGCTGTGGGAAAGCAGGACCGACTGGGAGATCTACAAGGCGATCGCGAAAAAATTCAGCGAGCTGGCCGGCCCCTACCTCGGCACGCGCCGCGACCTCGTCCTCACGCCGCTGATGCACGATACGCCGGGCGAGCTCGGCCAGCCGTTCGAGCCGAAGGACTGGCGGCGCGGCGAATGCGACCTGATTCCCGGCAAGACGGCGCCGTCGATGACGGTCGTCGAGCGGAACTACGCGGACATCTACCGGAAGTTCACGTCGATCGGCCCGCTGCTCGACACGCTCGGCAACGGCGGCAAGGGCATCGGCTGGGACACGCGGCACGAAGTGGCCGAAATCGCCGCGCTCGGCGGAACGGTTGCCGAGCCGGGCGTCAGCGAGGGACGGCCGCGGCTCGACAGCGCGATCGACGCCGCCGAGATGATCCTCACGTTCGCACCCGAAACCAACGGCCATGTCGCGGTGAAGGCGTGGCAAGCGCTGTCGAAGATCACCGGCCGCGACCACGCGCATCTCGCGGCGGGCCGCGAGCACGACAAGATCCGCTTCCGCGACGTGCAGGCGCAGCCGCGCAAGATCATCTCCGCGCCGACCTGGTCGGGGCTCGAATCGGAGGAAGTCAGCTACAACGCGGGCTACACGAACGTGCACGAGCTGATCCCGTGGCGCACGCTGACGGGCCGCCAGCAGTTCTACCAGGACCATCGCTGGATGCTCGATTTCGGCGAAGGCGCGTGCGTGTACAAGCCCGCGATCGACACGAAGACCGTCGCGCCGCTGCACCGGCGCATCCCGAACGGCCAGCCGGAGCTCGTGCTGAACTGGATCACGCCGCACCAGAAGTGGGGCATCCACTCGACCTACTCCGACAACCTGCGGATGCTGACGCTGTCGCGCGGCGGCCCGCACGTGTGGCTGTCGGAAACCGAGGCGCGCGACGCGGGCATCCGCGACAACGACTGGGTCGAGGTGTTCAACGTGAACGGCACGCTGACCGCGCGCGCGGTCGTGTCGCAGCGCGTGCCGGCCGGCATGTGCCTGATGTATCACGCGCAGGAAAAGATCGTGAACGTGCCCGGCGCGGAAACGAGCGGCAAGCGCGGCGGCATCCACAACTCGGTCACGCGCACCGTGACCAAGCCGACGCACATGATCGGCGGCTATGCGCAGCAGTCGTATGGCTTCAACTACTACGGCACGGTCGGCAGCAACCGCGACGAATTCGTGATCGTGCGCAAGATGAATCGCGTCGACTGGCTCGACGCCCCGCTCACCGAAGGAGAAGCGCAATGAAGATCCGCGCGCAAGTCGCGATGGTCCTGAACCTCGACAAGTGCATCGGCTGCCACACCTGCTCGGTGACCTGCAAGAACGTCTGGACGTCGCGCGAAGGCGTCGAATATGCGTGGTTCAACAACGTCGAGACCAAACCCGGCATCGGCTATCCGCGCGAGTGGGAAAACCAGGACAAGTGGCAAGGCGGCTGGCGCCTGAATTCGAAAGGCCGGCTCGAGCCGCGCCAGGGCGGCAAGCTGAAGATCCTCGCGAACCTGTTCGCGAACCCGAACCTGCCCGCGATCGACGAATACTACGAGCCGTTCACCTACGACTACGCGCATCTGCAGCACGCGCCGCTGCTGCAGACGCCGCCGACCGCGCGCCCGGTGTCCGCGCTGACCGGCCGGAAGATGGACAAGATCGAATGGGGGCCGAACTGGGAGGACGACCTCGGCGGCGAATTCGCGTCGCGCAGCCGCGACCGGCTGTTCGACCAGGTACAGAAGGACATGTACGCGACGTTCGAGAACACGTTCATGATGTACCTGCCGCGCCTGTGCGAGCACTGCCTGAATCCCGCGTGCGTCGCGTCGTGCCCGTCCGGCTCCGTGTACAAGCGCGACGACGACGGCATCGTCCTCGTCGACCAGGACAAGTGCCGCGGCTGGCGAATGTGCGTGTCCGGCTGCCCGTACAAGAAGATCTACTTCAACTGGCAGTCGGGCAAGGCGGAGAAATGCGTGTTCTGCTTTCCGCGCATCGAGGCCGGGCAGCCGACCGTCTGCTCCGAAACCTGCGTCGGCCGGATCCGCTATCTCGGCGTGATGCTGTACGACGCGGACCGGATCGAGGCCGCCGCGTCCGTCGAGCATCCGCAATCGCTGTACGACGCGCAGCTCGACCTGTTCATGGACCCGAACGATCCGGCCGTGCGCGCGCAGGCGCTCGCCGACGGCGTGCCGGCGAGCTGGATCGACGCCGCGCAACGCTCGCCCGTCTACCGGATGGCGTGCGAATGGAAGATCGCGTTTCCGCTGCATCCCGAATACCGGACGCTGCCGATGGTCTGGTACGTGCCGCCGCTGTCGCCGATCCAGAGCGCCGCGCAGGCGGGCCACATGGGGATGAACGGCATCATCCCCGACGTGCGCAGCCTGCGCATCCCGCTGCGCTATCTCGCGAACCTGCTGACGGCCGGCGACGAAGCGCCGGTGGCCGCGGCGCTCGACAGGATGCTCGCGATGCGCGCATACAAGCGCGCGCAGACCGTGCACGGCGAGCACGACGCGGAGGTCCTCGCGCAGGTCGGCCTGCGCGCCGACCAGGTCGAGGCGATGTACGCGCTGCTCGCGATCGCGAACTACGAGGATCGCTTCGTGATCCCGTCGTCGCACAAGGAGATGGTCGAAGACAGCTTCGACGAGAAAGGCAGTTGCGGCTTCTCGTTCGGCAACGGCTGCTCGGGCGGCACGTCGGACGGCACGCTGTTCGGCAGGAAGCGCGCCGAGCCGGGCGTCGCGTACGCAGCGCTGCCGGCCACGCGCAAGAAAGCCGGCGCCGCCTGAAACCGAACCGGAGAACCTGATGTCGCCCTATCCGCTGCTGTCCGTGCTGCTCACCTATCCCGACGCAGACCTGCTCGACGCGCTGCCCGACGTTCGCGCGGCGCTCGAGCGCGATCCCGGCGCGCGCGATGCGCTCGCGCCGCTCGTCGACCACCTCGCGCAAACGCCGCTGATCGCGCTGCAGGAAACCTACGTCGCGACGTTCGACCGCACGCCCGCGCATTCGCTGCACCTGTTCGAGCACGTGCACGGCGAGAGCCGCGCGCGCGGCCAGGCGCTCGTCGACCTGCTCGACGAATACCGCCGCTTCGGCTTCGAGCCGGCGACGAACGAGCTGCCCGACTACCTGCCGCTGTTCGTCGAATTCCTGGGCGCGATCGCGGCCGACGGTCACGCGGCCGACGCGCGCCGCCTGCTCGGCGACGCGATCGACGTGATCGCCGCGCTCGGCGAGCGCCTCGAACGCGCGCAGAGCCCGTACGCGGGCGCGTTCGCGGTGCTGCGCGCGCTGTCGCCGGTCGCGCCGCAACCGGTCGCCGAGCCGCCGCCGCGCACGATGGACGAGGCGCTCGAACGCTTCGGACCGGGCGCGGACGGCGTCGAGCCGCTGCCGGGCGCGATGTCCGCCGGCGTCCAGCCGATCCGCTTTCATCCGCGCCACGCGCGACCGTGACGCATCCGCTCCTGTCCAGCCAGAAGGCTTCGCCATGTCTTATCTGAACACCTTTCTCTTCGGGATCTATCCGTACCTCGCCGCCGCGCTGTTCCTGTTCGGCAGCCTCGCGCGCTTCGAGCGCGAGCAATACACGTGGAAGACCGACAGCTCGCAACTGCTGCATCGCGGTGCGCTGCGCACCGGCAACATCCTGTTCCACGTCGGCGTGCTCGGCCTGTTCTTCGGGCACCTCGTCGGCCTGCTCACGCCCGTGGCCGTGTGGGACGCGCTCGGCGTCTCGCATCACGCGAAGCAGCTCGTCGCGATGACGGCGGGCGGCATCATGGGCGCGATCTGCGCCGCCGGGCTCGCGATCCTGCTGCATCGCCGGCTCACGCACCCGCGCATCGCGGCGGTGACCCGCACCGGCGACAAGGTGCTGCTCGCGTGGCTGCTCGTCACGCTGCTGCTCGGCCTGGCGACGATCGTCGCGTCGGCGTCGCACACGGACGGCGCGATGATGGTCAGCCTGATGACCTGGGCGCAGCACGTCGTCACGTTCCGCGGCGACGCCGCCGCGCACGTCGCGCACGCGCCGCTCGTGTTCAAGGCGCATCTGCTGATGGGCATCACGCTGTTCGCGATCTTCCCGTTCACGCGCCTCGTGCACGTGTGGAGCGGCTTCGCGTCGGTCGCGTATCTCGGGCGCGCGTGGCAGCTCGTGCGGGTGCGGCGATAAGCCTCACGCGCCGCCGTGTCGCAGCCGTCGCGTGCGCGCGCGCCCGATAATCGACCGAATTCCCAACCGTTGCATCCGCCATGCAGCCGACCGACCATCCACCCGGCGCGCCGTTGCGCCATCGCCTGTCGACCCGCATCGTCGCGCTGTCGGCGGGCGCGCTCGCGCTCGTGCTCGCGATGATCGGCGGCACGCTGTGGCTGTCGTGGCAGCTCGAGGGCGCGGGCGCCGCGATCAACGACGCGGGCAGCCTGCGAATGCGCGCGACGCGCGTCTACGTCGATCTCGACCAGTACCGGCGCACGGGCCGCGCGCAGGCCCTCGACAGCGAATTCGCCGCGATCGACGGCACGCTCGCGCGGCTGCGGCGCGGCGATCCTTCGCGTCCGCTGTTCCTGCCCGCCACCGAACCGATCCGGCGGCAGCTCGACGCGGTCGCGGCGCGCTGGACGTCCGGGCTGAAGCCGCTGGCCGTGGCTGCGGCCCGCCCCGCCGCCCCGGATGCGCTGCGCACGGCCTACGCGGACGCGCTCCCCGCGTTCATCGACGACGCCGACCGGCTCGTCGGCGAGATCGAGCGCGACAACGCACGCAAGACGACGCTCCTGCGGCTGTCGCAGGCGGGGCTCGGCATGCTCGCGTGCGCGGGCGCCGTCGCCGCGGTCTACCTGCTCTACCTGTGGATCATCCTGCCCGTGATCCGGCTGCGCGACGGGCTCACGCGCATCGCGTCACGCGAGTTCGGCGCGCGCCTGTCGGTGGACACGCGCGACGAGTTCGGCGATCTCGCGCGCGGCTTCAACCGGATGGCGAACGAATTGCAGGAAGCCTACGCGGGCCTGGAGGCACGCGTGCAGGAGAAGACCGCGCAGCTTGCGTCGCAGAACCGCGAGCTGGCGGCGCTCTACGAAACGGCCGCGTTCCTGAACCGTCCGCAAACGGTGGACGACATGTGCCGCGGCTTCCTGCAACGCGCGATCCGGCAGTTCGACGCCGACTCGGGCACGATCCGCGTGACCGCCCCGGACGGCAAGAAACTGCATCTCGTGTCGGCCGAGGGCTTTCCCGAAGCGCTCGCCGACGCCGAGCGCTGCATGCCGGTCGGCGACTGCCATTGCGGCGCGGCCGCGCGCGACGAGACGGCCGTGCTGCGCGACATGCGCGGCAGCGCGACGCCGTGCGCGCGCGAGGGTCTGATCGGCGTCGCGGTGTTTCGCATCGTCACGCAGGACGCGACGCTCGGCACCTTCTCGCTGCACTTTCGCGACGCGTCGCGCCTGCCGGCCGCCGAGCGGCGCGTGCTCGACACGCTCGGCCGGCATCTGGGCATCGCGCTCGATCATGCGCGGCTTTCGGCCAGCGCGCGCCAGCTTGCCGTCGCCGAAGAACGCAACCTCGTCGCGCAAGGCCTGCACGACAGCATCGCGCAAAGCCTCAACTTCGTGAACCTGCAGGCGCAGATGCTCGCCGACGCGATCGCGCACGACCACCTCGCGGATGCGCGGGAGATCCTGCCGATGCTGCGCCAGGGCATCGAGCAGAGCTACGCCGACGTGCGCGAGCTGCTCGTCAATTTCCGCACCCGCCTGTCGCACGGCGAGCTGCACGCGGCGATCGCCGAGACGGTCGCGCGCTTCGAATCGCAAACCGGCATCGACACGACGCTCGACGATCGCGACGACGGCGGCGCGCCGCTGCCGCCGGACCAGCAGCTGCAGGTGCTGTTCATCCTGCAGGAAGCGCTGTCGAACGTGCGCAAGCACGCGCGCGCGCGGCACGTCGCCATCACCGTCGAGAACGGTGCGGCGTTCCGCCTGCACGTCGCCGACGACGGCCGCGGCTACGACCCCGCGGCGCTCGATGCGCACGGCCACACGCAGGTCGGGCTCGCGATCATGCGCGAGCGCGCGGCGCGCCTGCGCGCGACGCTCACGCTGTCCGGCGCGCCGGGGCAAGGCGCGCAGGTCGACCTGTCGTTGCCCGCCGACATGCGGCAAACCGCCTGAGGAAACGCCATCATGACGATCCGAGTACTCCTGATCGACGATCACACGCTGTTTCGCAGCGGCCTCAAGCTGCTGCTGCAGCGCCAGCCCGATTTCGAAGTCGTCGACGACGCACCGGACGGCGTCGAAGGGCTCAAGCGCGCGAAGCAGCATCAGCCCGACGTGATCCTGCTCGACCTGAACATGCCCGGCCTGTCCGGCCTCGAAACGCTGCAGCTGCTCGTGCAGGACGTGCCGGGCGCGGCGGTCGTGATCCTGACCGTCTCCGAGGATGCGGAGGAGCTGACCGCCGCGTTGCGCGACGGCGCATGCGGCTATCTCGTGAAGAACGTCGACGCGGACACGCTCGTCGCGGGCATCCGCAAGGCGGCCGCGCACGAACCGGTGATCGCGGACAGCATGACCGTGAAATGGATCGCGAGCCTGCGCGCGGCGCCCGCCGCGCCGCCGGCCGCTGCCGCGCAGCCGTCGGCCGGCGCCCCCGCGTCGCTGACGCCGCGCGAGCACGACATCGTGCGCGCGATCGCGCGTGGCGCCAGCAACAAGGAGATCGCGCGCGAGTTCGACGTGGCGGAGAGCACCGTGAAAATCCACGTGCAGAACGTCCTGAAGAAGCTGAATCTGTCGAGCCGCGTGCAGATTGCCGTCTACGCGGTCGAACAGGGCCTCGCCGGCATGCAGCCGTCCGACGGCTGACGCAGGCCGGCGGGTTCCGGGCCAGCGCGGTGCGCTCGCGGTAAGATGGCGGCCTCATGCACTTTCGCCGCCTCTATCGATGAAGATCGCCACCTGGAACGTCAACTCGCTCAACGTCCGCAAGCAGCACGTGCTCGACTGGCTCGCGCAAAGCGGCGCCGACGTGCTGTGCCTGCAGGAGCTGAAGCTGCCGGACGACAAATTCCCGCGCGCCGATCTCGAGGCCGCAGGCTATCGCTGCTGGTACACCGGCCAGAAGACCTACAACGGCGTCGCGATCCTCGCGCGCGACACCCTGCCGTTCGACGAATCGGACATCACCCGCAACGTCCCCGGCTTCGACGATCCGCAACAGCGCGTGATCGCGGTGACGATCGGCGGCACACGCATCATTTCCGCGTATTTCCCGAACGGCCAGGCGCCCGACTCCGACAAATTCGTCTACAAGATGCAGTGGCTCGACGCGCTGAACGCGTGGCTGCGCAGCGAACTGCAGCGCTACCCGAAGCTCGCGCTGCTCGGCGACTACAACATCGCGCCGGAAGACCGCGACGTGCACGACCCCGCGAAATGGGAAGGCCAGAATCTCGTGTCGCCGCAGGAGCGCGCGCACTTCGCGGGCCTGATCGAACTCGGGCTCGTCGACGCGTTCCGCCGCTTCGAGCAGCCCGAAAAGACCTTCACGTGGTGGGACTACCGGATGTTGGCGTTCCGCCGCAACGCGGGGCTGCGCATCGACCACATCCTGCTGTCGCCGGCGCTCGCCGAAACCTGCACGTCGTGCGTCGTCGATCGCACGCCGCGCACGTGGGAGCAGCCGTCCGACCATACGCCCGTGGTCGCGGTCGTCGGCTGAGCACGCTGCCCGCGCGTGGTCAGCGACGCGCGGGAGCGGGCCCGAGATGGGCCCACAGGAAACCGAATTCGGCCGCGTCGGATTCGGCGCGCTCCAGATCGTCGGCGCTGCCGTGGCCGCCGTCGGTGTTCTCCCAGTACCACACCCGTTCGTGGCCGAGCGCGTGCATGCGCGCGGCCATCTTGCGCGCATGCGCGGGATGCACGCGATCGTCGCGCGTCGACGTCGTCAGCAGCAGCGGCGGATACGTGACGCCTTCGCGCACCCGGTGATACGGCGAGTACGCGGCCAGCGCCGCCCCCTCGCGCGGGTCGTCCGGGTCGCCGTACTCGTCCAGCCATGCGGCGCCCGCGTGCAGCTTCGGATAGCGTCGCATGTCGAGCAGCGGCACCCGGCACAGCACCGCGCCGAACAGCTCCGGCCGCTGCACCATGCACGCGGCGACCAGCAGCCCGCCGTTGCTGCCGCCCTCGATGCCGAGTTGCGCGGCCGTCGTCACGCCCGTCCCGATCAGATCCTCGGCCACCGCGATGAAATCGTCGAACGAACGCTGCCGGTGCTCGCGCTGCGCGTCGACGTGCCAGCGCGGCCCGAACTCGCCGCCGCCGCGGATGTGCGCGAACGCCGCGACGCCGCCGCGCTCGAACCACGCGATGCCGAGCGCATCGCTGTAGCCCGGCAGGTTCGGCAACGCGAAGCCGCCGTAGCCGGACAGCAGGCACGGCCGCGCGACACGCGCGCCGCCGTCGCGCGCATCCAGCGCATCGCGCGGCCCGATCAGCGTGTACGGCACCATGGTGCCGTCGCGCGAGCGCGCATTGGCGCGACGCACGACGAGCCCGGCCGGGTCGAACTGCACCGGCGGCCGGTCGAGCAGCACGCGGCGCGACGGCGCATCGGCCGCACGATCGGCAAGATCGGCCAGCCAGCATTCGGGCGGATCGAGATAGGTGTCGACGTCCACGTAGACGTCGTCGTTCAGCGTCGCCTCGACGGGCTCGACGTCGATCTGCGCGTCGCCCGGCCAGTCGAACGGCCGCGCGTCCCACGTCCACGCGCCGTCGTCGGCCTGCCGCGGCTGCCACAGCAGCGTGCGGTTGTTCACGTCGTCGAGCCAGCTCGCGATCAGCGTGCGGCGCGTGTGCGTCCACGTGCACGCCGACGTCGTCGGCCCCGGCTCGAACAGCGTGTCGAATGCGCGCGAGCCGGCAAGAAACGCGTCCTCGCGGATCGCGAGCAGCGAGCCGCCCGCGTGCCGCACGCCGTCGCATTCCCAGTCGAGCCGCGGCTCCATCACGAGCCAGCCCTGCCAGAATCCGACCTCGACGTGCGTCGGCACGTCGTAGCGCGCCCACTCGCCTTCGGCGGTCAGCCGGTACGAATGCAAATCGAAGAAGTCGACGCTGCGTAATGCGCCGTGGCGGCCGTCGACGGGGTCGAACCACGCACCCGCGCTGATGTCGTCGGGCTCGCCGCGAAACACGACCGGCGCGTCGGCGAGCGGCGTGCCGCGCACCCAGCGCCGCGCTTCGTACGGATAGCCTGCCGCGGTCGAATGCGCTTCGCCGCGATCCCAGCTCACGTAGACGGTGTCGCGATCGATCCAGCCGATCGTATGATGGCCCGGCTCGTCGATCGTGAAACCGCCGTCGACGAAGCGGCGCTCGACGAGATCGAACTCGCGCACGACGACCGCGTCGGCGCCGCCCGGCGACAGCGACAGCAGCGCGCGATCGCCGTCCGGATACAGGATCGCGTCGTGCTCGAACACCCACGACTCGCCCTCTTCCTCGCCGAGCGCGTCGACGTCGAGCAGCGTTTCCCACGCCGGCCGGCCCGCGCGCCAGTCGTCCCAGCGCGCGCGGCGCCACAACCCCTTCGGATGAAGGTCGTCCTGCCACAGGTCGTACGCCCAGTCGCGCCAGCGGGTCGGAATCACCGGGCGCTCGCGCGGCAAATAGGCTTGTGCGAGGCGCGCCACGAGCGCGCGATACGCGTCGTCGTCGCGCAGCGCGACGCGCGTGCGCGCATTCTGCTCGCCGACCCACGCGCGGGCGCGCGCGCTGTCGAGCGCTTCGAGAAAACGGAACGGGTCGGCCCCGGCGGGCCAGCGGAAGGAGTCGGACATGGCGGATCGGCGCGGCAGCACACTGCGGTCAAACCGAGATTATGTCCGATCGCGGCATGCGCGGCGCCCGCGCATGCCGCACTGCGCGCTTACGGCTCCAGATGCAGTTCCTGGATCTTGCGCGTGATCGTGTTGCGGCCGATGCCGAGCCGCTCCGCCGCCTCGACCTTGCGGCCGCGCGTGAAGTCGAGCGCCTCGCGGATCACCGCGGCCTCGAAGCGACGCGCGAGTTCGTCCATCACGTCGGCCGAGTTCTCGCGCAACAAGCGCGCGACCTCGGTGCGCAGCCCGTGCTCCCACATCGGGTAGCCGGCCGGCGCGCCGCCGTTCGGCGCAGCGGCGGCCGGCGCACCCGTCACGCCGGCGAGCGGCGGCAACGCGCTCGCGTCGCTGCCCGCCGCCTGCGCGTCGGCCGCGTCGCCCATCGCGACGACGGCCGCGCCGGACGGCACGAGATCGGGCGGCAGGTCCTTGATCTCGACCGTCTGCGCGGGCGCCATCACGGTCAGCCAGTTCGCGAGGTTCTCGAGCTGCCGCACGTTGCCGGGGAACGGCAGCGACGTCAGGTACGCGAGCGCCTCGTCCGACACGCGCTTCGGCTCGACGCCGAGATCGCGCGCGCTCTTCTGCAGGAAGTGACGCGTGAGCAGCGCGATGTCCTCGCTGCGTTCGCGCAGCGGCGGCAGGCGCAGCCGGATCACGTTGAGCCGGTGATACAGATCCTCGCGGAACAGCCCCTGCCGCACGCGCGACTCGAGGTTCTGGTGCGTTGCGGCGATCACGCGCACGTTCGCGCGCAGCGGGCTGTGGCCGCCGACGCGATAGAACTGGCCGTCCGACAGCACGCGCAGCAGGCGCGTCTGCAGGTCGAACGGCATGTCGCCGATTTCGTCGAGGAACAGCGTGCCGTTCTCGGCCTGCTCGAAGCGGCCCTGGCGCGTGGTCTGCGCGCCGGTGAACGCGCCGCGCTCGTGGCCGAACAGCTCGGATTCGAGCAGGTCCTTCGGAATCGCCGCGGTGTTGAGCGCGATGAACGGCCCGTTCGCGCGCGGACTGTGGCGGTGCAGCGCCCGCGCGACGAGCTCCTTGCCGGTGCCCGACTCGCCGGTGATCAGCACGGTCGCGGCCGAATGCGACAGGCGGCCGATCGCGCGGAACATGTCCTGCATCGCGGGGGCCTGGCCGAGCATCTCGGGCGCCTCGGCGACGCGGTCGTCCTGCGGCGCGCCGCTGCGCAGGCTCTCCTCGACCGCGCGGCGGATCAGCTCGACGGCCTTGTCGACGTCGAACGGCTTCGCGAGGTATTCGAACGCGCCGCCCTGGAACGCCGCGACGGCGCTGTCGAGATCGGAGAACGCGGTCATGATGATCACCGGCAGGTCCGGCATCCGCTCGTGCACCGCCTGCAGCAGCTCGAGGCCCGAGCCGCCCGGCATCCGGATGTCGGACACCAGCACCTGCGGCGTCTCGTGGTCGAGCGCGCCGAGCGCGTCGCGCACGTTCGAGAAGCTCTTCGTCGCGAAGCTGTCGCGCGCGAGTGCCTTTTCGAGCACCCAGCGGATCGATTGGTCGTCGTCTACTATCCAGATCGGCTTCATAGGTCGGTCAGATATCTCGGTGAATCGCGGGTCGCCGCTCAGTGATCGAGCGGCAGCAAAATCTGAAATTCGGTGCGACCGGGCCGGCTTTCGACCTCGATCATCCCTTCGTGCTGCTGCACGAACGTCTGCGCGAGCGTGAGGCCGAGGCCGCTGCCGTCCTCGCGCCCGGACACGAGCGGGTAGAAGATCCGGTCGCGGATCTCGTCCGGAATGCCCGGCCCGTTGTCGATCACGTGCAAGTCCAGTGCCAGCTTGTACAGGCGCTTCGCGATCGTGATCTTGCGCGCGACCCGCGTGCGCAGCTCGATGCGCGCGTCGCCCTGCGCGATCCGCTCGCGCAGCGCCTGCGCCGCGTTGCGCACGATGTTCAGCAGCGCCTGGATCAGCTGCTCCTTGTCGCCGCGCAGGTCCGGCACGCTGACGTCGTAGTCGCGCTCGATCGACAGCCCGCGCGGGAACTCGGCGAGCATCACCGCGCGCACGCGCTCGCACACTTCGTGGATGTTCACGTCGCCGACGATGTGCGGATGCCGGTGCGGCTCGAGCAGCCGGTCGACGAGCGTCTGCAGGCGATCGGACTCCTTGATGATCACCTGCGTGTATTCGCGCAGCTCGCCGCGCTCGCGCTCGCCGAGCTCGAATTCGAGCAGCTGCGCGGCGCCGCGGATCCCGCCGAGCGGGTTCTTGATCTCGTGCGCGAGATTGCGGATCAGCTGCTTGTTGACCGCGGTCAGGTCGTGGATGCGCTCCTCGCGGTCGGTGCGCGACTGGCGCTCGTTCTCGAACAGCTCGACGAGCACGAAATCCTGCGCGCTCTCGAGAAAGCCGACGATCGCGTGCACATGCAGCGGCTCGCGGCCGGGCCGGTCGAGCACGGTGTCGAGGTGCGTCGCGTGAAAGCGTTCCTCGCCGATCGCGGTGATCGTCGACGCGAGCTCGTTCGCGTTCGGGAAGATCTCGCTCCACGGCCGCTGCGCGAGCTGGCGGCGCGAAATGTCGAGCATCGCCTCCGCGGACGGATTCGCGAACGCGATCTTCAGCGTCTTGCGGTCGAGCACCAGCACGACCGTCGGCAACGCCTCCAGCCCGGCGAGCAGCCCCGAACGCGCGAGCCGCTCGTCATCCGACAGACGCTCAGGCTGCCCCGTCTTCGCCTTGATCAGATTCTTCAGAACCATCTTGCGTGCTTATCGAGCCCTGGATGCGCAAAAATTGTGAATGCCGCGGAACAAAAAAGGGACGGCTGGGCGCCGTCCCCTTTTCAGATTCCGCTGCTCGCGCCGGGAGTTGCGCGGCGCGAGCGAACCGGCGTGGCGGCGCTTCGCCCGCTGAAGCGTCGAAGCGCCATCGCCGCTTACAGCGAGTAGTACATCTCGAACTCGATCGGATGCGTCGTCATGCGGAACTTCGCGAGCTCCTGCTCCTTCAGCGCGAGGTACGCATCGATCATGCCGTCCGTGAACACGCCGCCGCGCGTCAGGAACTCGCGATCCTTGTCGAGTGCTTCGAGCGCCTGGTCGAGGCCCGCGCAGACGGTCGGGATCTTTGCATCCTCTTCCGGCGGCAGGTCGTACAGGTTCTTGTCGGCGGCTTCGCCCGGGTGGATCTTGTTCTGCACGCCGTCGAGGCCCGCCATCATCAGCGCCGTGAAGCACAGGTACGGGTTGGCCATCGGGTCCGGGAAGCGCGTTTCGATGCGGCGGCCCTTCGGGTTCGACACGTGCGGAATGCGGATCGATGCCGAACGGTTGCGTGCCGAGTAAGCGAGCTTGACCGGCGCCTCGAAGTGCGGGACGAGACGCTTGTACGAGTTCGTCGTCGGGTTCGTGATCGCGTTCAGCGCACGGGCATGCTTGATGATGCCGCCGATGTAGAACAGCGCGAATTCCGACAGGCCGGCATAGCCGTTGCCCGCGAACAGGTTCTGGCCGTCCTTCCAGATCGACTGGTGAACGTGCATGCCCGAACCGTTGTCGCCGACGACCGGCTTCGGCATGAACGTCGCCGTCTTGCCGTACGAGTGCGCGACGTTGTGGATGATGTACTTCGACCATTGCGTCCAGTCGGCGCGCTGCACGAGCGTCGAGAACTTCGTGCCGATTTCGTTCTGGCCCTGGCCCGCCACTTCGTGGTGGTGCACTTCGACCGGGATGCCGAGCTGTTCGAGCAGCAGGCACATTTCCGAACGCATGTCCTGGAACGTGTCGACCGGCGCGACCGGGAAGTAGCCGCCCTTCGTGCCCGGACGGTGGCCCGTGTTGCCGCCTTCGAATTCCTTGGCCGACGACCACGGCGCTTCTTCCGAGTTGATCTTCACGAAGCAGCCCGACATGTCCGTGTTCCACTGGACCGAGTCGAAAATGAAGAATTCCGGCTCCGGACCGAAGTACGCGGTGTCGCCCAGGCCCGTGCTCTTCAGGTACGCCTCGCCGCGCTTCGCGAGCGAACGCGGGTCGCGCTCGTAGCCCTTGCCGTCGGCCGGCTCGACCACGTCGCAGGTCAGCACCAGCGTCGACTCTTCGTAGAACGGGTCGACGAACGCGGCGCTCGGATCCGGCATGAGCAGCATGTCCGACGCCTCGATGCCCTTCCAGCCGGCGATCGACGAGCCGTCGAACGCGTGACCGTTCTCGAACTTGTCTTCGTCAAACGCCGACACCGGCACCGACACGTGCTGCTCCTTGCCGCGCGTATCGGTGAAGCGGAAATCGACAAACTTGACGTCCTCGTCCTTCACGAGCTGCATGACGTCGGCGACGGTTTTACTCATAACCTCTTCTCCTGATTGAACAATACCGGCGGACTGGGGACCGCCTCGTTTATCGAGCTGCTCGGAGCTTGGCTTTGGCGCAGCGTGCCCCGATTCGACCGAATTCAATAAAGCAGCTTCCGTGCCATGCTTGCGCGGGCCGGGCGCAAATCGCGCCGTGGCGCGCCGCGGCGAGGCTACGCCGCGCAATTTCGGGGCCTTGCCGGTTCATCGCAAGCACCTCGATGGTGCAACCCTCCGCGCCCGGCACCACGAATGAATCATTATGGTGCATTGCGCGGATTTTGCACTCTTTTGGTGAGCACACGCGCCGTGCACGGGCCGCGTGGCGCATGGGCATCGCGCGGCAGGCGGCGCGCTAGAATGTTCGTTTGACCGATAGGGAGACCTCCTGCCATGAGTACGCTCGAACAGCTTTACGCGAAGGCCGACGAACGCCGCGCCCAAGGCGCGCTGAACTATGCCGGCGCGCTGCTGCCGGCCGAGGCATTCGAACTGCTGCAGCTCGACCCGTCGGCGCGCCTCGTGGACGTGCGCACCCGCGCCGAGCTGGACTGGGTCGGCCGCCCGCTCGTCGGCGACGGCCAGTACCTGCATCTCGAATGGACCCGCTACCCGGGCGGCGTGCCGAATGCCGAATTCGTCGACCAGCTGAAGGCGGCCGTCGAACCCGGCGCACCGGTGCTGTTCCTGTGCCGCAGCGCCGCGCGCTCGAAACTCGCCGCGCTCGCCGCCACGCAGGCCGGCTACACGAAGGCGTTCGACCTGCTCGAAGGCTTCGAGGGCGCGAAGGACGCCGAAGGCCACCGCAAGACGGTCGAAGGCTGGTGCTTCCGGAAACTGCCGTGGATCGGCGCCTGACGGCGCACGCGCGCCGCCTGCGTCATCGTCGAGCCGGGCGATGACATCCCGATGACGGGCCGCGTCGGTGAACGACTGCGACCCGTTGCGTTCTCGCTTACGACGCGCGCGTCGCGTCGGGCTCGACGACATCGCCGCCGAGCAGGTGCACGCCTTCGCGCAGCTTCACGAACGCGGCCGCGACCGCTTCCGGCTCGCCCTTCACGCCGAGGTCGATATGGCGGCGCGCGTAGATCCCGCCCCGCTCCGCATCGCCGACGCTCGGCAGGCTGAACACCCGCACGCCCGGAAAATCGCGCTCGATCTTCTCCATCAGCGGCGTGAGCGTCGATTCCGGCAGCTCGAACACGTACAGCGAGCGCTCCGCGTGCGGCGTCGCGTGATGCAGGTGCGCATAGCGCGTGTCGAGCACCCATTCGATCATCGGCCACGCCATCACCGGGAAGCCCGGCACGAAGTGGACGTCGCCGACCGAGAAGCCCGGAATCCGGTTGTAGCCGTTCGGGATGATCGTCGCGCCGCGCGGAAACACGCCCATGTTGAACCGGTGCCGGTTTTCCGGCGAGTCGAAATCGATCGGCTGGTCCGGGTCGGTGTGCGTCTCGCGGATCCGCTCCTGGATCAGCAGCTTCGCGTCCGGATGCAGCTCGAGCGGCACGCCGAGCGCCGCGGCCGCGCACTGGCGCGTATGGTCGTCCGGCGTCGCGCCGATGCCGCCCGTCGAGAACACGATGTCGCCCGCCGCGAACGCGCGGGCAAGCGTCGCGGTGATCCGCGCCGGATCGTCGCCGACGTACTCGGCCCAGTCGAGCGCGAGGCCGCGCGCGCCGAGCAGCTCGATGAGCTTCGCGAGATGCTTGTCCTGCCGGCGGCCGGAAAGGATTTCGTCGCCGATGATGATGATGCCGATACTCATGCCTGCCCCATGTCGATGGTGGTGGCGCGCGGCGTCGCGCGCAGGTCTTCCAGCGCGCGCAGGCAGTAATGGCCGAACCACAGCGCCGAAAAAACCAGAATGAACGCGTAAACCCAGATCATCGCGGCCGCGACGAACGGAAACAGCACCATCATCCAGACCGACGACACCCAGATGAAGGTCGGCAGCGTGCCGAGCAGCCCGGTCGCGACGCCGATGCCGATCAGCGGCCAGCGGTGCCGCTGCACGAGCGCGCGGCGTTCGTCGCGGCTCGCGTGCTCCGCGAGCGCGTCGTAGGTCATCACCCGATACGTGATCCAGCCCCCGATCACCGGCGGCAGCAGCGCGAAGAACGGCGGGATCAGCCACAGCGGCAGCGTGACGACGAGCGCCACGATGCCGGCGAACGCCGTCCACAACGCGTTGAACATGCTGCCGACGAAGGTGCCGCCCCGCTTCATCTCGAGCGCCGCGAACTGGCGGCTCGACAGGTACTTGACCACGACCGGCATCGAAATCGACGCGATCAGCAGCAGCACCGTCAGCACGATCAGCGGCACCGCGAGCGCCACGACGACGAACGGCGCGACGACCGCATGCAGCTGCGACATGCCGAGCAGGTCGAACACGCGGTAGAGCGCCGCCGTCAGCGCGAAGCCGTCGAGCGCGCCGCGCGCGGCGTCGATGAGCGTCTGCCACGCAAACCACAGCAGGACGCCCCAGAACAACGCGGCGACGACGAACGGCATCAGGGTGAGCCAGAGCATCCGCGGGTGCAGCGCGCTCGCGAGTGCCCGGACGAAGGAACGCAGCAAGTCGTTCATGCGAGCCTGGGTCGACGAAGAAAAACGGGGAAAGGATAAACCACGCGGCCCGTCTGCGCCAAAGCGCAGACGGGCCGCGGGAAACGAGCATCCGGCGCAGGAGCGGGCATCGCCGGACGGGCGGGAATGGCGGGCGCCGCGCTCAGGCCGACGCCGCGCCGCGCTTCGCGGGGACGAGGCGCCGGAAGATCCGCACGAACGCGAGAGCGTGCTGCGCCCAGAAGCCCTCGCCGTACGACACGCCCTCGATCTGCTCGCGGATGCCGGTCGGCTCGACCGTGCGGTTCCACGATGCGGTGCCGAACATCATGTCCCACCACGGGAACAGCACGCCGAAGTTGCAGCCGTACTTGGTGCCCTCGTGCCCGTAGCCGACCGCGTGATGGCGGCGATGGAACGTCGGGCTGACGAGCAGGCGCTCGCCGAGCCAGCCGAACGACAGCCGCGCATTGGCGTGCTGGATGCTTTGCGCGAAGTTGGTGAGCGCGGTCAGCACGACGAACTGCGACGGCGACACGCCGATCACGAGCGCGATCGCCGCGAAGAAGCACGACTGGATCACGTCGTCGAGCAGGTGGTTGCGGTCGTCGCACCACAGCGACATCTGCCGCTGGCTGTGATGCACCGCGTGCAGCTCCCACCAGATGCCGATCTTGTGCTGCCAGCGGTGATACCAGTAGCCGGCGAAGTCGAGCACGACGACGTAGATCGCGAACGTGACGATCGGCTGCGACGTGACGCCCGGCCACAGGTAGTCGAGGTTGAAGTTCGCGATGCCGTGCAGGCGCAGCCACGCCTGGAAGTTGTCGAACAGCGGCTGCAGCGCGAAGAAGAAGAACAGCGAGTAGATGCCGAGCTTCGCGATCACCGTATAGATCACGTCGACCCGCACCGCCTTGCGGTTCGTCCATTTCTCGACCGGCCGCAGCGCCTCGAGCGGGCGCAGCAGCACGAACATCGCGACGATCTGCAGCGCGCCGACGATCACCCAGTAGAGCGCGTCATAAGTATCCTCGTCATAGTCCATCAGGTTGAACTTGAAGAGGAGCGGCTGCACGATGTCGACGTACAGCCAGGTCTGGATGTCCGACACGAACGCGTCGATCAGGTGCAGCATCGTTTGCTCCCGAGCGTCACGCGCCGTTCGCCGCCTTCCACGGCGCACGGTCGTAGAAGTAGATCCCGTGCGGCGAGCGGCCGACGGCGATCGTCTGCACCAGCTTGCGCGACGCGAGGTCGATGATGCCGACCTTCTTCGCGAAGCGGAACGTCACCCACAGCGTCTTCTTGTCGGCGGACAGCTCCATGTCGTCGGGGCCGGGCAACAGGCCCGTGATGTCGCCGACGTTGGTGAGCGTGTTCTCGTCGATGATGCTGATCGTGTTCGCCACGCGGTTCGTGATCGCGACGTGCGTGCCGTCGGCGAGCGAGCGGAAGTTGTGCGCGCCCTTGCCGGTCTGGATCGTCTTCACGACCTTCTGGTTGCGCCAGTCGACGACCGCGACGTAGTCCGCGCCGGTCATCCCGACCAGCAGGTACTTGTCGTCAGGCGTCAGCCACAGGCCCGCCGGCACCTTGCCGACCGGCATCTTCCACTTGACCGTCTGCGTCGCGAGGTCGACCGCCGCGATCTCGCCGGACACCTGCAGCGACACCAGCACCGTCTTGCTGTCCTTCGTGAACGCGAGGTGGCTCGGCATCACCGCGAGCGGCACGCGCTTCGCGATCTTCAGGTCACGGCCGTCGTAGCTGTAGATGTCGAGGCGATCGAGGCGCAGCCCGGTCGACACGAACCACTTGTGATCGGGCGAGAAGCCGAGCTGGTAAGGATCCTCGATGCCTTCGACCGTGCGTTGCAGCTTGCCCGTCTTCGGATCGACGAACATCAGGCTGTTCGACACCGAATTCGCGACGATCAGCGAACCGTTGTCGGGCGTCGCCATCAGGTGGTGCGGCTCCTTGCCGGTCGGCATCGTGCCGATGACCTGGCGGCTCTGCTGGTCGATCAGGGAAAGCGTCGCTTCGGCCGAATTGAGGACGATGACGTTATTCGCGTGTGCGGCGGGCGCCAGCACCGCTGCGGCCAGCGCGAGCGTGCGGCCGAGGGAAAGGAAAGTGCGCATGAAGACTCACGTCGTAGATCGGGCGTCATTGTAAAACGGACGACCGCCCCCGCCGGTTGACGGAAACGGACGTTGCGCCACTTCGACGCAGGGCCGGCGGCGGCGTTCCCGCGCGCGCGAAAGATTTCCGCGCGGGGCGCGCCGCCGGCCGGGGCCCGGCCGGCCCTAGCGTTGCATCGACTCCCAGACCTTGTGCAGCCGCTTGACCGACACCGGCATCGGCGTGCGCAGCTCCTGCGCGAACAGCGAGATCCGCAGCTCCTCGAGCAGCCAGCGGAACTCCGCGAGGCGCGCATCGGCGACGCCGCCGCGCTGCGACACCGCGCGCTGGTATTGCTGGACGAGCGGCTGCAGGTCGCCGAACTGCTTCGCGTCGCGGGCCGGATCGGCCTTCAGCTTGTCGATCCGCAGCGCGATCCCCTTCAGGTAGCGCGGGAAGTGCGCAAGCTGAACGTAAGGCGTGTCGATCACGAAGCGCTTGCCGACCAGCGCGGCGAGCTGCTGCTGCAGGTCCGCGTGCGCGTGCGCGAACGGCTTCGCCTGCGCGAGCTTCTTCGCGAGCCCCGCGTATTCGGCGAGGATCTGCCCGACGAGCCGCGCGATCTCCTGCGCGAGCAGGTTCAGCCGGCTCCTGCCCTCGTCGCGGCGCGCGTGGAAGCTCGCGTCGTCGACGGGCAGCGGGTCCTGCAGGCACGCGCGGTCGAGCGCGGTGTCGATCAGCTGGTCGCGCAGCTCGTCCTGCGTGCCGAGCGACATGTACTGCATCGCCATCTCGCGCAGGCCCGGCAGGTTCTTCTCCAGATACTTGATCGGCTCCTTCAGCTGCAGCGCGAACAGCCGCCGCAGCCCCGCGCGGTGGATGCGCGCGGCCTCCTCCGGCGAATCGAACACCTCGACGTCGCAATGCGCGCCGCGGTCGACGAGCGCCGGGTAGCCGAACAGCGTCTGCCCGCGCCGGCGGATCTCCAGCAGCTCGGGCAGCTTGCCGAAATTCCAGGTCGTCAGGTTCTCGTAGAGCGCCGTCGCGCCGGCTTCCGCCGGGGCGGCGGTCTGCGGCGGTGCGCCCTTTTCGCCCTTGCCACCGCCCTTGCCGACGCTCTTGCCGCCCTGCGCGGCGCCCGCACCGGCGGACGGCGCCGCGGACGGGGCCGCATCGGCGTCGCCGCCGGCGGTGATCGTCGCCGCCGCGGCGATCTTCTGGAACTGCTGCTGCGCCTGCGCGCCGAGTTCGCTGCGCAATTGCGCGAGATTGCGCCCCATTGCAAGCTGGCGGCCGTGCTCGTCGATCACCTTGAAGTTCATGAACAGGTGCGCGGGCAGCGTCTCGAGCTTGAAGTCGCTCGTCTTCATCATCACCTGCGTCTGCGCGCGCACGTCGGCGATCAGCGCCTCGACGAGCCCGCCGGCGCCAAAGCGCTCGCGCCCCATCCGCTCGACAAAGCCGGCCGCGAATTCGGGCAGCGGCACGCAGTGCCGGCGCAGCTTCTGCGGCAGCGACTTCAGCAGCAGCTGCACCTTCTCCTTCAGCATCCCCGGCACGAGCCACTCGCAGCGGCGCGCATCCACTTGGTTCAGCGCATAGAGCGGCACCGCGAGCGTCACGCCGTCGCGCGGCGCACCCGGCTCGAAGTGGTACGTGAGCGCCATCTCGACGCCCGCCATCGTCGCGCGCTTCGGGAACAGCTCGGTCGTCACGCCCGCCGCCTCGTGGCGCATCAGGTCGTCGCGCGACAGGTACAGGAGGCGCAGCTTGTCTTCCGGCTGGCCGCCCTTCTTCACCTCGTCGCGATACCAGCGCTCGAACGCGGCGCCCGTGTGGATGCCTTCCGGAAGCGCCTGGTCGTAGAACGCGTAGATCAGCTCGTCGTCGACCAGCACGTCCTGCCGGCGCGACTTGTGCTCGAGCTGCTCGATGTCGGCGAGCAGCTTGCGGTTGTGCGCGAAGAACGCCAGCTTCGTGTCGAACTCGCCTTCGACGAGCGCGCCGCGGATGAACAGCTCGCGCGCGCGCGCCGGGTCCTGCCTGCCGAACGCGACGCGCCGCCGGTGGTAGACCGGCAAGCCGTACAGCGTCGCGCGCTCGAATGCGCTCACCTGCGCCGGGCGCTTTTCCCAGTGCGGCTCCGACAGCGCCTTCTTCAGCAGATGCGCGCCGACCTTCTCGATCCATTCCGGCTCGATCTTCGCGAGGCAGCGCGCGTACAGCCGGCTCGTCTCGACCAGCTCGGCCGCCATCACCCAGCGTCCGGCCTTCTTCGCGAGCGCCGAGCCCGGCCACAGGAAGAACTTGATCCCGCGCGCGCCGAGATAGTGCGGCTCGTCGTCGGCCTTCAGCCCGAGGTTGCCGAGCAGGCCCGTCATCAGGGCCAGATGCACCTGCTCGTAGGTCGCTTCCGCGTCGTTCAGCCGCCAGCCGTGCTCGCGCACGACGGTCAGGAGCTGCGAATGGACGTCGCGCCATTCGCGCAGGCGCAGGTGCGACAGGAAATTCTGGCGGCACGCGTCGATCAGCTGGCGGTTCGACTTCTTGTGCGCGACCGCTTCCTCGAACCACGCCCAGATCTTCAGCCACTGCAGGAATTCCGAGCGCTCGTCGGCGAAGCGGCGGTGCGCCTGGTCGGCCTGCTCCTGCGCGTCGATCGGCCGGTCGCGCGGGTCCTGCACCGACAGCGCGCTCGCGATGATCAGCACTTCGCGCAGCGCCTGCTGGTCGCGCGCGCCGAGGATCATCCGCCCGACCCGCGGATCGAGCGGCAGCCGCGCGAGCTCGCGGCCGAGCGGCGTCAGCGCGTTGTCGTCGTCGACCGCGCCGAGCTCGTTGAGCAGCTGGTAGCCGTCCGCGATCGCGCGGCCCGGCGGCGGCTCGAGGAACGGGAACATCTCGATCGCCGTCAGGTGCAGCGACTTCATCCGCAGGATCACCGACGCGAGCGACGAGCGCAGGATTTCCGGATCGGTGAAGCGCGGCCGCGCCTGGTAGTCGGTTTCCTCGTACAGGCGGATGCAGACGCCGTCCGCGACCCGGCCGCAGCGGCCCGCGCGCTGGTTCGCGGCAGCCTGCGAGATCGACTCGACCTGCAGCTGCTCGACCTTGTTCCGGTACGAATAGCGCTTCACGCGCGCGAGGCCCGTGTCGACCACGTAGCGGATGCCCGGCACCGTCAGCGAGGTCTCGGCGACGTTCGTCGCGAGCACGATGCGGCGCGCGTTCGACGGCTTGAACACCCGGTCCTGCTCGCCCGCGGACAGGCGCGCGAACAGCGGCAGGATCTCGGTGTGCGGCGGGTGATGCTTGCGCAGCGCTTCGGCGGCCTCGCGGATCTCGCGCTCGCCGGGCAGGAACACCAGCACGTCGCCCGAGCCTTCGCGGCACAGCTCGTCGACCGCGTCGACGATCGCGTCCATCAGGTCGCGCTCGGCCTCGCGCGCGGTCTTCACACGGTCGCGGCTGGCGGTGCCTTCCGCGTTCTTGACCGCCGGGCGGTCCTCCGCGACCGGGCGGTAGCGCATCTCGACCGGGTACAGCCGGCCGCTCACCTCGATGACGGGCGCGGGCCGCTCCTCGCTGCCGAAATGGCGCGCGAAGCGGTCCGCATCGATCGTCGCCGACGTGACGACCAGTTTCAGGTCCGGGCGCTTCGGCAGGATCTGCTTCAGGTAGCCGAGCAGGAAGTCGATGTTCAGGCTGCGCTCGTGCGCCTCGTCGATGATCAGCGTGTCGTACGCCCTCAGGAGCGGATCGGTCTGCGTCTCGGCGAGCAGGATGCCGTCCGTCATCAGCTTGACGGACGCGCCGGGCGCGAGATTGTCGGTGAAGCGCACCTTGTAGCCGACCACTTCGCCGAACGGCGTGCCGAGCTCCTCGGCAATGCGGCGGCCGGTCGACGACGCGGCGAGCCGGCGCGGCTGCGTGTGGCCGATCAGGCCGGTGCCGCCCGCGCCGAGGCCGCGGCCGAGTTCGAGGCAGATCTTCGGCAGCTGGGTGGTCTTGCCCGAGCCCGTCTCGCCGCACACGATGACGACCTGATGGCCGGCGATCGCGCGCGCGATCTCGTCGCGCTTGCCCGACACGGGCAGGCTTTCGGGGTACGTGATCGGCGGGACCGGATTGGGCGTGACGGCGGCGCGCGGCGGACGTTCGCGGCGCGGTGCGCGCGCGTCCTGCGCGGCGGGCTCGCGCGGCGCGTCGCGCCGTTCTCGTTGCGGCTCGCGCTGCGGCTGGGCCTGCGAATCGCTGCGTCGCTCGCGTTGCGGCCCGCCCTGCGGATTGCCCGTCGGCGCGCGTGGTGTCCGGCCCTCAGGCTTGCGTGCGTCGGCCGCACCATCCGGGTGCTCGGCCGACGGCGCGTTGGCCCGCGTCGGCGCGGGACTTTTAGGTACATTCGACATGGGGGCGCATTATAATCCCGCCCATGAATTCCCAAACCGACCTCCCCCCCGCCCAGTCCGGCGCCGCGAACCCGCCGGCCGCCGACGATTCGGCCGCCAGCCACGCGCAGTTCGTGGACTGGATGCGCTCCGTCGCGCCCTATATCCACAAGTTCCGCAACAGCACGTTCGTCGTGGGATTCGGCGGCGAGGTGGTGCAGCAGGGGCTGCTGAACGCGCTGGTGTCCGACATCGCGCTGCTGCAGGCGATGGGCATCCAGATCGTGCTCGTGCACGGCTCGCGGCCGCAGGTCGAGGAGCAGCTGAGCCTGCACGGTGTCGAATCCGAGTTTTCGCACGGGCTGCGCATCACCGATGCGCGCGCGCTCGAATCCGCGAAGGAAGCGGCGGGCGAAGTGCGCCTCGACATCGAGGCCGCGATCAGCCAGGGCCTGCCGAACTCGCCGATGGCGCACGCGCACATCAGCGTCGTGTCGGGCAACTTCGTGACGGCGCGGCCGGTCGGGATTCTCGACGGGGTCGATTTCGCGCATACGGGCGTCGTGCGCAAGATCGACGCCGAATCGATCCGCCATTCGCTCGCGAGCCGCAAGCTCGTGCTGCTGTCGCCGCTCGGCTTCTCGCCGACCGGCGAGGCGTTCAACCTGTCGATGGAAGACGTCGCGTCGGCCGCCGCGATCGCGCTGCGCGCCGACAAGATCATCTTCCTGACCGAAGGCCCCGGCATCGTCGACGACGAAGGCGAGCTGGTCCGCGAAATGTCGCTCGACGCGGCCGCCGATCTGCTCGACTCGGGCAACATCCAGGGCGACGACGCGTTCTTCCTGAAGCATTCGATCCGCGCGTGCCGCGGCGGCGTGACCCGTGCGCACCTGATCCCGCAGTCGCTCGACGGCAGCATGCTGCTCGAGCTGTTCCTGCACGACGGCGTCGGCACGATGATCTCGTACGAGAACCTCGAGAGCCTGCGCGAAGCGACGCCGGACGACGTCGGCGGCATCCTGTCGCTGATCGAGCCGCTCGAGACGGACGGCACGCTGGTGCGCCGCGGGCGCCACCAGATCGAGCGCGACATCGACCACTTCTCGGTGATCGAGCACGACGGCGTGCTGTTCGGCTGCGCGGCGCTTTACCCTTATCAGCAGGAAAAGATCGGCGAGATGGCGTGCCTGACCGTCGCGCCCGAGGCGCAAGGCTCCGGCGACGGCGAGCGGCTGCTCAAGCGCATCGAGCAGCGCGCGCGGGCGCGCGGCCTCACGCACATCTTCGTGCTCACGACGCGCACCGAGCACTGGTTCCTCAAGCGCGGCTTCGTGAAGGTGAGCGTCGACGACCTGCCGGAAGACCGCCGCAAACTCTATAACTGGCAGCGCAAGTCGCTCGTGCTGATGAAGCAGCTCTGAGCGCAGGCCCGACTGCCCTCCCCCCAGACCGATTACAGGAGAAGTACACGATGGCTCGAATGATCCAATGCGCGAAGCTCGGCAAGGAAGCCGAAGGTCTCGATTTCCCGCCGCTGCCGGGCGAACTCGGCAAGCGCATTTACGAAAGCGTGTCGAAGGAAGCGTGGCAGGGCTGGCTCAAGCAGCAGACGATGCTGATCAACGAAAACCGCCTGAACATGGCCGACCCGCGCGCGCGCCAGTACCTGATGAAGCAGACCGAGAAGTACTTCTTCGGCGAAGGCGCGGACCAGGCGTCCGGCTACGTGCCGCCGACGGAAGGCTGACGCGAGTCGCGCGGCCGGCTTCGGCCGGTCTTGCAGCGATATCGAAAACGGCACCGTGCGACGCGCGGTGCCGTTTTCGTTTTGGGGGGCGGCTTCCGGCGGCGACAGCGCGCGCCGCGCCGCTCACCCCGCCGGCTTCAGCGCGCCGCCCTCGCCCGCCTGCTCCGGCCCGCTCGCCGTGTTTTCGGCGCCCCATTCCGCCGCATCGCTGCGCTCGGCGCTCGACAGCTCGTCCGCGCGATGGCCCGTGCGGTTCAGCAGCGCCAGCATGCAGACGAGCGACACGCACGCGTAGAGCCCCGACGCGATCGCGACGCCGACGATGCTGCCCGTCGCGTTGAGGATCGCCTGCGCGAGCACCGGCGTGCCGCCGCCGACGACGAGCGCGCTCAACTGGTACGCGAGCGACAGCCCCGTATAGCGGATGTTCGCCGGAAACACCCGCGCGAGCACGCCGCCGACCGCGCCGTAGAACATCGCCGACGGAATCGTCGACACGCACATGCCGGCGACGGCGATCCAGTACGAGCGGGTTGCAAGCGCGTGGAACATCACCGGCATCAGCACGATCTCCGGAATCAGGATCCAGCACATCGCGCGCCGCATGTCGATCTTCGACACGAGCCATGCGCCGACGGGCTGCATCAGGAACTGCACGACGAGCGACATCGACAGGATTCCGAGGAACGTCCCCTGCGCGTAGCCGAGCTCCTTGGTCGCCCACGACAGTGCGAACGTGCTGCGGAAATACGTGACGTTGATGACGGGCAGCGTGCCGGCCGCGAGCAGCACGACCGGCCAGTGATCGCGCACCACGTCGCGCAGCGGCAGCTTCACCGTGCGCTTGCGCTGCAGCACGCGCCGCATGTCGGCCGACTCCTCGAGCCTCAGGCGGATCACCATGCCGACGACCACGAGCACCGCCGACAGCAGGAACGGAATGCGCCAGCCCCACATCAGGAACGCGGGCGTCGGCAGCGCGCTCAGCGCGAAGAACGCGCCGGTCGCGAGCAGGTTGCCGGTGGGCGAGCCCTGCTGCGCGAACGCCGCGTACAGGATGCTCCGGTGCTTCGGCGCGTTTTCGCTCGCGATCAGCACCGCGCCGCCCCACTCGCCGCCGACCGCGACGCCCTGCAGCACACGCAGCACGACGAGTCCGGCCGGCGCCCACACGCCGATCTGCGCGTAGCTCGGCAACAGGCCGATGCCGGTGGTCGCGAGCCCCATCATCACCAGCGTGATCACGAGCGCGATCTTGCGGCCGACGCGGTCGCCGAGATGGCCGAACACGATCCCGCCGAGCGGACGCGCCGCGAAGCCGGCCCAGAACGTGACGAACGCGAGCAGCGTCGCGA
The DNA here is from genome assembly GCF_902833085.1 of Burkholderia ubonensis. Taxonomy (GTDB): domain Bacteria; phylum Pseudomonadota; class Gammaproteobacteria; order Burkholderiales; family Burkholderiaceae; genus Burkholderia; species Burkholderia ubonensis. Next base: position 134,772 of record NZ_CADFEB010000013.1, on the reverse strand, counting down.
CGCCGGGATTCATCGTGCTCGAAAAGAACACCTTGCCGAACACGAGCGCGGCGGCCGTGCCGTAGATATAGAAGTCGTACCACTCGATCGTCGTGCCGACGAACGCGGCAAGCGCGGCGCGGCCCGGCCGCGGGTTCGCGGCGGGAAGGGATTGCGGACGGGTCATCGTTGTCTCCATGTCTGTAGTCGGTGGCGCGACTGCCGCGCGCCTTGTCCGGTTTGGCCGGTTTGGCCGGTTGGCCTGGCTGGGCCGCCGGCCGGCGGCCTCGCGTCAGTCGGGCGCCTTCAGCACGCCGGCGTCGAGCAATTGCTGCTGCAGCGCCGGATCGACCCCGAGACGGTCGAGCACCGCGCGCGTGTCGCGGCCCAACGCAGGCGGCGGCGAGCGATAGGTCGCCGGCGTGCGCGACAGCCGGATCGGCGACGCGGTGCCGCGGTAGCGGCCGATTTCGACGAGCAGGTTCCGGTGCAGCGTATGCGGGTCGCGCGCGACGTCGGCGACGGTCTGCACCGGGCCGCACGGCACGCCGGCCGCCATCAGGTCGCGCGCGAGCGGCGCGCATGCATGCGCAGCCAGCAACGCCTCCAGCGCGGCCTTCAGCTCGGGCCGGTGCGCGCAGCGGCTGCGGTTGTCGACGAAGCGCGGATCGTCCGCCAGTTCCGGCGCGCCGAGATGCGCGACGAGCCGCGCGAACTGCCGGTCGTTGCCGACCGCCAGGAAGATCGGCGCGGTCGCGGTGCGGTAGCCGTCGTACGGCGCGATGTTCGGATGCGCGTTGCCGCTGCGTTCCGGCACGCGCCCGGAGCCGAAGAAGTTCGGCAGATGCGGATGCAGCAGCGACACGCCGCAGTCGTAGAGCGCGATGTCGATCGACTGCCCCTGCCCGCTCCTTTCGCGCTCGGCCAGCGCGAGCAGGATCCCGGCGAGCGCGTTGAGCCCCGTCACCATGTCGACGATCGGCAGGCCGATGCGCATCGCGTCGCCGTCGCGCTCGCCGTTGACGCTCATCAGCCCGGCCATCGCCTGAATCACCGCGTCGTAGCCGGGCAGCCCGCCGAGCGGGCCGTCGGCGCCGAAGCCCGTCACCGCGCAGTGGATCAGCCGCGGAAAGCGCGGCCGCAGGTCGCGCGCGTAGTCCATGCCCCAGCGCGCGAGCGTGCCCGGCTTGAAGTTCTCGACCAGCACGTCGGCCTCCTCGAGCAGACGCCACAGGATCGCGCGGCCCTCGTCGCGCGACAGGTCGAGCGCGAGCCCCTCCTTGTTGCGGTTGACGCCGATGAAGTACCACGCGGTGTCGTCGAGAAACGGCGGCCCCCAGCCGCGCGTCTCGTCGCCCGCGGGCGGTTCGATCTTGATGACCTGCGCGCCGTGGTCGGCGAGCGCCTGCGTACAGTACGGGCCGCCGAGCACGCGGCTCAGGTCGACGACCTTCAGGCCGGCCAGTGCGCCTTGCGTCCCGTTCATCGCTCGACCTCCGGAAGCAGGTCGAGCGCCGCGTCGAGCGACACCGGCGCGCCGCGCAGCAGCGCGTCGACCGTCGCCGCCTCGTCGTGGCACGCGCGGCGCGACGACGGCGCGAGCGGATCGACGGGCAGCAGCTTCTCGCGCACGATCAGGTGCGCGAGCGCGAGACGGCGATGGTCCGGCGCCGTGCATACGCCCTCGCATGCCATCAGGATCGCCGCGCTCGCGTAGTACAGCGCGGACGCGGCCTGGCGCACGCCTGCGTCGTCGCCGCTCGTCGCGACCTGCGCGAGCGCATCGGTTGCGCGCGCGAGCACGCGCCTGAACACGGTGCGGCTCGCGTCCGGCAACGGCGCCTGGCCGAGCCGGTCGGCGAGGAACGCATGCAGCGCGTCGAGCGCCCGCTCGCGCTGCGCGGCGCGCGCGACGTCGAGCGCGACGATGTTGCTCGTGCCTTCCCAGATCGAGCCGAGATGCGCATCACGCACGAGCCGCGCGTCGCTCCATTCCTCGATGTAGCCGGTGCCGCCGCGCACTTCCATCGCGTCGCCCGTCACGCGGCGCGCGTCGCGGCACGCGCGGAACTTGATCAGCGGCGTCAGGATCCGCACGCAGCGCGCGGCCTCGGCATCGCCGGCGTCGGCCTGCTGCAGCAGCAGCGCGATCCGGATGAACATCGTGCGCGCGGCCTCGGTCGGCAGCAGCATCTTCATCAGCTGCCGCTGCATCAGCGGCATCTCGATCAGCTTGCGGCCGAACGCCTCGCGATGCATGGCGACGTGCAGCGCCTCGTTCATCGCGCGCCGCATCAGGCCCGCCGCACGCACGCCGTTCGACAGCCGCGACATGTTGATCATGTCCGCCATCTGGTGGAAGCCGCGGCCGATCTCGCCGATCAGGTACGCGTGCGCGCCTTCGAGCGCGATCTCGCCGCTCGCCATCGACCGGCTGCCGAGCTTGTCCTTCAGCCGCACGATCCGGTAGTGGTTGCGCGTGCCGTCCGGCAGCGTCTTCGGCAGCAGGAACAGCGCCAGGCCCTTGATGCCGTCCGGCGCGCCGTCGGGCCGCGCGAGCACCATCGCGAGATCCGCGTCCGCGTTCGAGCAGAACCACTTGTCGCCGTACAGGCGCCACACCGTGTCGCCGTGCGCGTCCGTGTCGCGCGCCGCGCGCGTCGCGACCCGGCCGACGTCGGAGCCCGCCGCCTGCTCGGTCATGAACATCGCGCCCTGGTACAGCGTGTCGAAGTCGCGCGACGCGAGCATCGGCAGATAGCGCGCGACGAGCTCTGGCTCGCCGAAGCGGCGCAGCGTGCGGGTCAGCGAGTCGGTCATGCTGACCGGGCAGCACAGCCCGAATTCCGCCTGCACGAACAGGAAGGTCAGCGCGTACTTGACGAGCGGCGACTCGGGCGCGCGCTGGTGGCTCAGCGACGCGAGCCCGAGTTCCGCATACGCGACGCGCTCGAGCGCGACGTACGCGGGATGCTTGTCGATCCGCTGCACGGGCTCGCCGCGCCGGTTGCGATGCTCGAGCACCGGCGGATGCTTGTCCGCGCATGCGGCCCATTCGTCGAGCTCGCCGCTGACGCGCGCGCCGAGCGCGCGCAGCTGCGGTTCGAGTTCCGCATAACGCGCATCGCCGAGATGGAGCCTCAGCAGCACGCCCAGATCCGGATCCGCGGTGAAGAAATTGATGCCCCGGGTGTCGGGGATATTGGACGCGCCGGGGGTCGGCGCGCGATCGGTGTCGTTCATGTCGGTGTCTCCTGCCCCATGCAAAGCGGTCCGCTCAGCGTAGGCGTGGGATCGATAAGCGTCCAATACAGGATTTATCCGGTACGATAGAAAGCGCTTATCGATGCCGAAGCCGGGGGAGGAAGACGCGATGGAACTGAAGCAGCTTCGATATTTCGTCGCGGTGGCCGAGGAGCTGCATTTCGGGCGCGCCGCCAAGCGGCTGTTCATCTCGCAGCCGGCGCTGAGCTTCGACATCCGCAAGTTCGAGGACGCGCTCGGCGTGCAGCTGTTTGCGCGCACCAGCAAGTCGGTCGCGCTGACCAACGCCGGCGAGGTGCTGCTCGGCGAGGCGCGCCGGCTGCTGCTGCAGGCGGCCGAGGCCGAGCGCCTGACGGTCCGTTCGGCGTCCGGGTACGCGGGGCGGCTGCGGGTCGGCTTCGTCCATTCGATGCTGTATCGCGGGCTGCCCGATGCGGTGCGGCGCTTCGAGGCCGACTACCCGGGGGTCGAGATCGTGCTCTCGGAAATGAACACGCAGGCGCAGGTGCAGGCGATCCAGCGCGGCCAGATCGACCTCGGCTACGCGCACTGGGGCCACTTCCCGCCCGAGGTCGATTCGACGCCGATCTATGCGGAGCCGTTCGTCTGCTGCCTGCCGGCCGGACATCCGCTCGCGCGGCGCCGGCAGGTCGCGCTCGCCGCGCTCTCGGACGAGCCGTTCATCCTGTTTCCGCGCGACGCGGCCCCGCACTATCACGACCTGATCATCGCGCAATGCGTGAATGCGGGCTTCAGCCCGCTGATCCGTCACGAGGCGCGGCTGTGGCAGACCATCCTGTCGATGATCGAGTTCGGGATGGGCGTCGCGCTCGTGCCGCGCGTGCTGCAGCAGGTGAAGAGCGACCGGCTCGCGTTCCGGCCGCTGAAGGACGCGCCGCTCGAATCGCGCACGCTCGAGCTGAAGCGCAGCGGGAGCGCCGAACCGGTCGCACTGCGCTTTGCGGACTATCTGCGCGCGTCGATCGATGCGCTGCCGGCGCTTGAAGGGTGAGCGCGCGCGGGCGTCAGTCGGCGCCCGGCTGCAGCGCGGGCTGCGCGCGCCGGTACCACACGCCGTACACGACGGACAGCACGGCGAGGAACGGGATGCCGAAGATCAGCGTCATGTGGAATTCCGGCGTGAAGTACGTGGTAACCATCACCGCGAGCATCAGCCCCGCGCCGAGCAGCGTCAGCAGCGGAAAGCCGCGCATCCGGAACGCAGGCAGCGGCAGCCCGCTCGCCGCGCGGCGGCGCCGGAAGCAGTAATGCGTGACGAAGATCATCATCCACGTGAACAGCGCGCCGAACATCGACACCGACATCATGATCGTGAACGACGCGTCCGGATACAGCACGCTCAGGACCGTCGCGAGCGCGATGCCGAGCGTCGACAGCAGCAGCGCGCCGAGCGGCACGCCGCGCGCGTTCACTTCGCCGAGCGCCTTCGGCGCATGCCCCGCGCGCGACAGGCTGAACATCATCCGCGTCGTGATGTAGAGCTGGCTGTTCATCGCGGACAACGCGGCGACCAGCACGACGAAGTTGATCAGCCCCGCCGCGCCCGGCAGACGGATCGCCTCCATCACCTTGACGAACGGGCTTTCGTCGCGGCCGGCGGCCGTCCACGGCACGATCGCGAGCATCAGTGCGAGCGTGACGAGATAGAACAGCACGAGCCGCACGATCGTCGAGCGGAACGCGCGCGTCACCGCGCGCTCGGGGTCCTGCGCCTCGCCGGCAGCCACCGCGATCATCTCGATGCTCAGGTAGCTGAAGATCGACACGATCACGGCCACCCAGGTCCCCCACGCGCCTTTCGGAAAGAAGCCGCCGTGCGCGACGTAATGATGGAGACCCGCGCGCGCCGCGCCGCCGCCGACCAGCGCCGGATCGCCGAACACGACGTACGCGCCGAGCATGATGAAGCCGACGATCGCCGCGATCTTCACGACCGAGAACGCGTATTCGACCGAGCCGAACACGTCGACGCTGCGCGCGTTGACGAACACGAGCAGCGCGGAGAAGCCGACGATCCACAGCCAGCCCGGCACGCCCGGGAACCAGTACTTCATGTATAGCGCGATCGCGGTGACTTCGGTGCCGACCGCGAGCACGATGCACGCCCAGTACGCGTAGCGCACGAGAAAGCCGGCCCACGGGCTCACGTAATGCTCGGCGTACGCGCCGAACGAACCGGACGTCGGGTGCGCGACCGTCATTTCCGCGAGACAGCCCATCAGCAGCAGCGAGATGAATGCGCCGATCGCGTAGCTGACGAGCACGCTCGGGCCGGCGAAGCCGATCGCGAAACCGCTGCCGAGAAAAAGCCCGGTGCCGATCGCGCCGCCGATCGCGATCATCGCCATCTGCCGCGCGGAAAGCGTGCGGCGCAGGCCCTGCTCGCGCGCCGCGATGTGCTGGAAGTGCCCTTTTGATTCAGGTTGCATCGAGTGACCTCGTTCGATATCGATTGTCGTGGCGAAACCGCGAACGGCGCGCGGCGGCGTTGCGGCCGTCGCGCGCCGTTCGCCCGGCTCAGAACATGTGGCGCAGCCCAACCGCGACGCCGGTCTGGTTGCCGCGGCCCGGCAGTTCGGTGAACGCGCCGCCCGATACCTTGTTGTAGTCGACCGTCGCGTAGAGCTGCGTCGCCTTCGACAGCGCATACTCGGCTTCCAGCACGCCCGTGTAGCGCTTGCCGCGATTGCCGGCCACGCCGTTCACGTTCCGGATGTCGTCGTAGTAGGCCGCGCCCGTCACCGACACGGCCGGCGTGAACCGGTAGCTCGCACCCGCGTAGAAGATCGCATCCCGGCGCGGATCGTCGGCGAACGAGCCATAGGTCACCTTGCGGCCCGGCGCGTTCAGCAGCGCCTGATCGAGCACGCCCGAGCGGTCGATGCCGCCGAGATAGCCCGCGTACAGCGTCGCCGCGCCGAACGTGTAGCGCGCACCCGCGCCCCACGCCTGCTGCGCGCGGCCGTTCAGGTCGCGCACCTGCTGGTAGGTCGCGCCGGCCATCAGCCCGCCTTGCGTGTATGCGGCGCGCACGCCCCAATAGGCGTTGGCGCTCATGCTGCCGGCCACGCCGCCGAAGCCGTAGCTCGCGCCGACATTCAGCCCGCCGAACGTGCCGTCGTAGCTGACGGCGTTGCTCGCGCGGCCCTGCGTGAGGAAATACGGCCACATGTTCGCCGTGTAGTTGCCGACGGTCAGCGGATCGAGATCGCCGAACAGATTGAACGCCTCGGTCGCCTGCCGGCCCAGCTTGACCGTGCCCCAGTCGCCAGACAGGCCGACGTAGGCATAGCGGCCGAACAGCGCGCCGTCGAGCTGGCCGTTCTGCGGCTCGAACCCGCTTTCGAGCCGAAAGATCGCCTTCAGCCCGCCGCCGAGCGCTTCGTCGCCTTTCATCCCCCAGCGGCTGTTCGTGATCGCGCCGTTGGTCAGTTGCACGCTTGCACCGTTCGCCCCGTCCGCGTGCGTCGTGTAGCGGATGCTCTGGTCGACGATGCCGTACAGCGTGACGCTGCTTTGCGCCAACGCGCCGCCCGATACGAGCAGCCCAGCCATCATTCGCAGTGCAAATCGATGATGCTTCTCCATCTTCTCCTCCAGTCCTTGTTGTGGTGGTGTGTGTTGCTGTGTTGAAGCGTGCCGCTATGCGCCGGAAACGGGCGGCAACGCGACGTACGCGACGAGCTCGACGCGCATCGCCGGATGCGCGAAGCCCTGCACGCCGACGCAGGTCCGGTTCGGGTAAGGCGCGCGGAAATGCCGCCGGTACTCGGCGTCGAATTCGGGCATGTCCTTCACGTCGGACAAGTAGACGAGCACCTGCGCGACGTCGTCGAGCGTCGCACCCGCGGCGGCCACGGCCTTCGCGAGATTCGACAGCGTGAGGCGCGCCTGTTCGGTCATCGTGTCGCCGTCGATCGCGCCCGCCGCGTCGACGGGGCCGTGCCCGGTAAACATCAGCCCGCCCGCGCGGGTCGCCCATGAGAACGGCTGGCCGAGTTGCGGCAGGTCGACCGGAATCTGCTCTGGCATCGTCTGCTCCTTTGCCGGTTGGGTTTGGACCGTCAGGCCGCTTGCCGCGCGGCGCCGAGCACGTCGGCGATAGCGGCCGCGACGTGCTCGACGTTTGCGTCGTTCAGGCCCGCGATGCACATGCGCCCCGAGCGCAGCAGGTAGACGCCGTGCAATGTACGCAGGCGATCGACGTCGGCCGCGCCGATGCCCGTGTAGCCGAACATCCCCCGCTGCGCGACGAGCGCGTCGAACGACCGCTCCGGCAGCCGTGCATCGAGCCGTTCCTTCAGCGTGCCGCGCATGCGCTTGATGCGCGTGCGCACGCCCGCGACCTCGTCTTCCCAGCGCGCACGCAGCATGTCGTCGTTCAGCACCGTCGCGACGAGTTGCGCGCCGAACAGCGGCGGGCTCGAATAGGTGCGGCGCACGCCGGCCTGCAGCTGGCTCAGCACGGTCGCGGCCTCGCCCGCGTTCGCGCAGACGATCGACAGGCCGCCGACACGCTCGCCGTACAGCGAGAAGTTCTTCGAGAACGAATTGCCGACGATCACCGGCAGGCCGGCATCGGTCATCGCCCGCACCGCCCACGCGTCGTCCGCGAGGCCATCGCCGAAGCCCTGGTACGCCATGTCGAGGAACGGAATCAGCCCGCGCCGCGCGAGGACGTCGATCACCGCGCGCCACGCGTCGCGGCTCGGATCGAGGCCCGTCGGATTGTGGCAGCACGGCTGCAGCAGCACGACGCTGCGCGGCGGCAGCGCGTCGAGCGCCGCGAGCATTGCGTCGATGCGCAAGCCGTTGCGCTGCGCGTCGTAATACGGATACGTCTGCACGTCGAGGCCCGCCGCCGCGAAGATCACGCGGTGGTTGTCCCAGGTCGGGTCGCTGATCCAGATCGCGCTGTCCGGGAAGTAGCGCTTGATGAACTCCGCACCGAGCCGGATCGCGCCCGAGCCGCCGAGCGTCTGCAACGTCGCGACGCGCCGTTCCGCGAGCGCCGCGCAATCGGCGCCGAACACGAGCCGCTGCACGGCCTGCCGAAAGCCGGCCAGCCCTTCCATCGGCAGATACGTATGCGGCGCGCCCGCTTCGCGCAGCCGCTCGGTCGCGATCCGCGTGCTGTCGAGCACGGGAATCCTGCCCGCGTCGTCGTAATAGAGGCCGATGCTGAGATTGACCTTGCGTGGGTGCGCGTCCTGCTGGAAGGCCTGGAACAGCGACAGGATCGGGTCGCCCGGATAGGCGGGAATGTGATCGAACATGACGGAGTGACGGTTGGGATTGAACGGCGTCGCCGCACGGAGCGACGCGTGCGGCCGGTGCGGGCGGCGGCGCGGTGACGCCCGCCGGCCCGGTCAACGTATGGCTCGCATGTTATCGAGGACGAAATAAAATGAGCTTCACATTTCGCTGACGATTCGCGGGATTTGCAGTAGAGTCTGCTATATCCAGCCCAAGATTCAGTGGAACCTGCGAAATGAACCTCGACCGAACCGACATGCGGATCCTCCGGCACCTCGAGCGCGACGGCCGGATCAGCAACCAGGACCTCGCGAACGCGGTCGCGCTGTCGCCGTCCGCGTGTCTGCGGCGCGTGAAGCTGCTCGAGGAGCGCGGCGTGATTGCCGGCTATCGCTGCGCGATCGAGCCGAAGCAGGTCGGCGTCGCGTTCGAAGCCCTCGTGCACGTGACGATGCGGCCCGACGAGCCCGAGTGGCACGACCGCTTCGTCGACGCGCTCCGGCAGTGGCCGGAAGTCGTGTCCGCACAGATCGTCACCGGCGGGGCGAACTACGTGCTGACGGTGCGCGCGCGCGACCTCGACCACTACTCCGATTTCGTGATCAATACGCTGTACCGCGCGACGGGCGTGATGTCGATCAACTCGAGCATCGTGCTCGCGACACTCAAGCGCGACGGCTCGATCCTCGATCTGATCGAGCCGTCATCGACCGGTTGACCGACTTGTGCGAGAGTCCGTGAAAAAATTTGCAGAAAGTACTTTACGAACCCGAAAAACCCTGACATAATTTCATCTTCTTTGGGCGGTTAGCTCAGCGGTAGAGCACTGCCTTCACACGGCAGGGGTCACTGGTTCGATCCCAGTACCGCCCACCAAAGAATTCGCCGCTTGTGGCGACGCGTCAAACGCTGGATCGAGCAGTTCTCTCCGGCGCCAGCGCAAAGCCACTAGGCAAAGAAAAAGCCCTGCACTTGCAGGGCTTTTTTTTCGTTCGCATCTCCCGCGCTAACGGGATGCTCTGACACTGCACATGCGTAACTCGAGACCGGATCTGTCAGTCAGCGTCAGTCAGGTCTGAGATTGCTTCGCCGTCGCTTCATCAAGGACCGTGATCGACCCACAAGGGACGGCCGCGATTCTCCAGAGCGGTCGTTCACTGGCGAAGCACGGCCGAAACCCGTGTCTGCGTCTTATCGACGGCGAATTCTGTGGGGCATCGCGGCGTGCTTGCGATGGTGTTGTCCCGCACTATAGAGCTATTTTCTATCCACTCACGCTCGCCTAGTATCTTCGACTCGCCTACATCCCCCAGCGCGTAGTGTTTGTCAGCGGCACTGTCCGGCCGTGGCGCGTCGGCCTCCACCATCGAACGGATTTAGATTTCTTGGGCAACGTGGAATACTCGACAAACACGCTGAGTTCGCCAACGGAGTAGAGCCACGTCGCGCAAACCGTAGACCCACGCACGTTTATGCCTTCGATGTGCGTCACCCCGGCACTTCTCTTACCCGTGTCGTCCCTCAAGAAGGCGAACCCAAGGGTCACACTCTCAAGCGTTTTGGCGTTTAGCAAAGCGTTTGCGAAAGGTCGTATGTCGATTGGAATGTCTTCTTCAATGATTCTGCAACCAAATAGTTTTACGAAATACAACTGTAGATAGATCGCGGCGCACCTAGTGTGATGCGGAAAGATTCGCCCCAAATCAACGTAGCCTAAGTTCGGCAACGGCATGAAGTGCCGCCGAAGGTAGTCCGAAAACCGATCCCATGCCCTATCGTAGGGTTGAGTAAGGCTGCTGTTGCAACGATTGCAGATGAGCGCCTTCGATTTCAGCAAGTCTGCTTTCACACTGCCCAATCTAACGTTTCGGCGTCGCGACGTATGAAAGAACAGTGGAGTCTTTTGCGAGACCGGCCCGAAGTAATTTCTGAGGTCGGATGCCTTGACGAGATGCTCCCCCGTTCCCGCCTCATCCCCACATATCCAACATTTCATAGTCACCCCTTCAGGGAAAAATCGACAATGCCCGTCTCGATCTCGCCGTTATCCATTCGTACAACCTGGAGCGTTATCTTGGATAGATACCTGGTGGGAGAAGCTATCCACTTCATCACAACTGTCTTTTCTTCACTTCTTGGCTTTTCCTTACCCAGTTGATGTTCTTGCAAAAGGTCTTGAATCACGCCAGCAGCGAGGTCGGGAACGCTCAGCAAATCATCCAAATGACTCTTTTCAGTAAAGGATTTGCCAAATCCCCCGCCAGCAAAACCCTGCTCTGTATACAGTGCGAGTACACGCAGGAACGTCGCCTGTGTGTCGGCGAAGTTCCGCTCCTTATAATCCTCGTTGATTAGATCGTTGTCGCTGTACCAAATGAACTTTTGATTGTCAGTTACCAACAATGACGTGAACGCGGCCAGTATGTTGCAAACGCGAAGCAACTTCTCGGCGGCATGACCGTCCCAAGTGCCGAGGCTGTGGCTTGACAAGTGCTCGATAATGATCGGGTGCGCTTGCCGCTTATCCGCGGCGAAAACAGTGTCAATCCGCTTGTCGATAGCCACGGTAATGATCGCACCGTGAATAAAGTTATCGACCAGTTCGAGGTATTCAGGGAGCGCGCGGCTTCTCGGGCCGCTCTTAAGTTTCTTGTAGGCGAATTCGCTGTAGGGCGCGACTAGCCCGTGTTTTTCCCTCAGTTCCTTTACCTTCTTGGCAAACGGGCCGACCTTGTCGTAGGCGAGAAAGAGGAACGAGTACGTATAGAAGCGCGCCGTCGGGTGTTCGCCTCCAAAGTCAGACATTACGGCAACACCCTTGTCGTCCGAGAAATCAGGCAGTTCCTTGATCTTCCTAACGAGATCGACCAAACGGTGAGAGAAGTATGGGTATTCTGGCCTCACCAACGGTAGATCAAACGGCCCGCTCTTGTTTATCTTCTGCTGCGGCGGTGCCGACACAACAACGAGCTTTAACGAAGCGGGCGAGTTGCCAGCGGCCTGCGCAGCCGCTGCTGCGACAGTCGCCTTTTTGAAAGGTGGTTTCATCGCTTCGCAAAAGGAAAGGGATATATCAGATGATATTCCCAAGTTTGTCGCAAAGGAAAAGCCCGCACGCGGCGGCCATCAGTTCAATTGCGTCGCGCCGCTCACCACGTCTCGGCTTCCTCCGGGTTCCCGAGTGCGCCCTCCTCGCAGCGCCGCACACACATAGCGGTGCAATGGCGCAGGGAGAACGCACAGTTGGTTCAAAATTAAGAATCCCGACTACGCCCGCTCGGCAGCATTGGGTTTCGGATGGCACGAAGAACACTGACTGGCGAGGCGCCAATGCTTGAATTCAATGCTGCGTGGACACCGTATCCAAAGGGCGCCCACGACGAACGACTCTTGATGGCCGAACCGAGTCAGACGATCTGACGCTGTCTGTTTGGTCTAGTCCAGCCTTATACACTGCACACTATTGCAAAAAGAATCGCTCTAGCTGATGCTGCCCCCCCGTCAATCTGGCCACTGTTGCCGCGCATGCTTCACGTTCAGAATTTCGACTATGTCTGCATCAATGCTGTACACGACAATGTAGTTGTGATGCACCACCATCTCTCGCGTTCCTGATACGCGCCCCGCTCGGTACAGCCTCGGGCGAACCCTCAGCCCCTCCGCCTTTTCACGAATCGTATGCACCAGGGCTAACGCAGCATCCGGATCGTCCTCCCCGATAAACTCCAAGATACCCAACAGGTCTTCCTCGGCCATCGGCCGCCACTTAAGTCTTAGCACGCTTCCCCTTTCGCATCGCTTCGACGCGGGCCAGAGCCTTTTTCATTACGTCCTCATGCTCGATACTCGGGCGCGGGTCGTCGATCGACGCCTGCACCTGCTCGCGCAACCACTTGTCATAGGCCGCCGCATTCGCGTGCGTTTGCTTCATCGCCGCTGCCCGATCGGGACGGCTTGAACGCTCGATCTCGACCTCATCGGGTCGCCATGCTTCGAGCGAGAAACGCCCCGACTGCAACCCAAGTTCGCGTATCACCTCAAGCGCCTTGACGGGGTTCCGAAACGCACGCGGCCGGCGATTGTTCGACGTGACCAGCACGGCCGTTCCAGCCGTCCGCGTCTCCAGCTCGACGTAAAATGAACCGCCCTCAGCCTTGAGAACAGCCGACAGGACACCGCCCGCATGTGCGGCGGCAGCAGCCTGAGACACATCCAACGTTTTCATGGCACAACCTTTAGTAGATAACGGCACGATCTATAATACATCGTGCCACAGCCAATAACATTCCGCCCCCTTTATTTGACGTAAAACCCCATCCAGTCGTCAGCACCTCACGCCTTGGAGTACAGCAGGGCCATTGATTCCATCTTTCGATCCCAGTACCGCCCACCAAAGAATTCAAGGGCCTGCGTCTCACGACGCAGGCCCTTTTCGTTTTCGCGATGCAGCCTTTCGCACACGCCGATCACCCCACCCGCTCAGCCGATCCCCACCCGCTCCGCCGTCGCATCGAACGCCCGCTTCGCCTTCTCGACGATCTCGTCGACCTCGGCCTCGCCGACCACGAGCGGCGGCGACAGCAGCATCCGGTCACCGGTCGCGCGCATGATCAGGTTGCCGTTGAAGCAGAAGTCGCGGCAAATCGTGCCGACCTCCCCGCCATGCTCGAAGCGCACGCGCCGCGCCGGCTCGCGCGCGAGCTGAACGCCCGCGACGAGCCCCGCGCCGGCAATCTCGCCGACGATCGGATGCCCGCCCAGCGCGTCGCGCAACCGGCGCTGGAAATACGGGCCGATGTCGCGCTTCACGCGCGCAACGATCCCTTCGTCGCGCAGCAGCTTCAGGTTCGCGACCGCGACCGCCGCCGCGACCGGATGGCCCGAATACGTCATCCCGTGATGGAATTCGCCGTGCTCGATCAGCGCCTGCGCGACCCGGTCATGCAGCGCCACCGCACCCATCGGCACATAACCGCTCGTCAGCCCTTTCGCGAGCGTCATCAGGTCCGGCTCGAAGCCGAAGTGCTGGTGCGCGAACCATTCGCCGATGCGTCCGAAGCCGCCGATCACCTCGTCGGCGACGAGCAGGATGTCGTACTCGCGGCAGATCCGCTGGATCTCCGGCCAGTACGTCGACGGCGGAAAGATCACGCCGCCCGCGCCCTGGAACGGCTCGCCGATGAACGCGGCGACGTTCTCCGCGCCGAGTTCGAGAATCTTCGCTTCGAGCTGCTGCGCACGCGCGAGGCCAAACGCTTCGGGCGTTTCTCCGGCCTGTGCCTCGCCGAAGAAATACGGCTGATCGATGTGCACGACGTGCTCGACCTTCGACGGCATCTGCTCGTGCATGTAGTCCATCCCGCCCAGCGTCGCGCCCGCGATCGTCGAACCGTGATAACCGTTGCGACGCGAGATCACGTATTTCCTGCGCGGCCGGCCCTGCACGCGCCAGTACTGGTGCACGACGCGCAGCACGGTGTCGTTGCCTTCCGAGCCGCTGTTGCAGTAGAAGAAATGGTTGAAGCCCGGCGGCGTGACTTCGGCAAGCAGCTTCGACAGTTCGATCACCGGCGGATGCGTGGTCTTGAAGAACGTGTTGTAGAACGGCAGTTCCTGCAGTTGCCGGTACGCGGCGTCGGCGAGTTCCTTGCGGCCGTAGCCGACGTTCACGCACCACAGGCCGGCCATCCCGTCGATGATCTTGTTGCCGTCCGAATCCCACAGATAGACGCCGTCCGCCTTCACGATCACGCGGCTGCCCGCGCGATTGAGCGCGCCCATGTCGGAGAACGGGTGGATGTGGTGAGCGGCGTCGAGCGCGCGGTATTCGGCGGTGGTGCGGGCCTGCGGGGTGCGGGCCGCGGGGGCGGCCGGCTCGATCCAGGCCGGTTCGTTGCGATCGGTCACGTGTCCTCCGGAGTGCGGTGGTGCGCGCTCACACATGCAGCAGCAGATGCCGGCGCTCCCATGAACTGATCACGCGGAAGAACGCCTCGTATTCGGTTTCCTTCAGCGCGAGATACGCCTTCACGAACTTGTCGCCGAGAATCTCCGCGAGCGGCGTGCACGCAGCCATCGTCGAGATGCCTTCCTCGAGATTGCGCGGCAGCTGGTAAGGCAGGTCGTAGCCGTCGGACGCGAGCGGCTGGGTCGGCTCGAGCCGCTGCACGATGCCGAGATAGCCGGCGGCGAGCGTCGCCGCGAACGCAAGATACGGGTTGCAGTCGACGCCCGGAATGCGATTCTCGATGCGGCGCGCCAGCGGGCTCGACTGCGGAATGCGGAAGCCGACCGTGCGGTTGTCGTAGCCCCACTGCACGTTGATCGGCGCAGCCATGAAGCGCGACAGCCGGCGGTACGAGTTGATGTACGGCGCGAAGATCGGCATCAGCGCCGGCGTGTACGTCTGCAATCCGGCGAGATAGCCGCGAAACAGCGGCGTCACGTCGCCTTTCGCATCGGTGAACAGGTTGCGGCCGGTTTGCGGATCCGCGAGGCTCTGGTGAATGTGCATCGCGGAGCCGGGCTCGCCTTCCATCGGCTTCGCCATGAACGTCGCGTACATGTTGTGCCGCAGCGCCGCTTCGCGCACCGTGCGCTTGAACAGGAACACCTGATCCGCGAGCGACAGCGCGTCGCCGTGCATGAAGTTGATCTCCATCTGCGCAGCGCCGACCTCGTGGATCAGCGTCTCGATGTCGAGCCCCTGCATTTCGCAGTACTCGTAGATGTCCTCGAACAGCGGGTCGAATTCGTTGACGGCCTCGATCGAATACGACTGCCGGCCCGTCTCCGCGCGCCCGGTGCGGCCGACCGGCGGACGCAGCGGCAGGTCGGGATCGGCGTTCATGTCGACCAGGTAGAACTCGAGCTCGGGCGCGACGACCGGCTTCCAGCCCTTCTCGTGATACAGCTCGAGGATGTGCCGCAGCACGTAGCGCGGCGAGATCTCGACCGGCGAGCCGTCGAAATGCACGCAGTCGTGAATCACCTGCGCGGTCGGGTCGACCGCCCACGGGATCAGGGAGATCGTCGACGGGTCGGGCACGCACACCATGTCGGGATCGGTGACGCCGGTCAGTGTGCCGTCCTCCGGATAGTCGCCGGTGACGGTCTGCACCATCACCGCCTGCGGCAGGCGCATCGATTCGCCGGACTCGAACTTGTTGCGCGGGATGATCTTGCCGCGCGCGATGCCGGCCATGTCGGGAATGATCGCCTCGACCTCGGTGATGCGATGCTGCCTGAGGAATTCGTCCAGTGCGGGTTGCATGATCGGCCTCTTTCAGTCCACGACACGTGCGTCCGGCGGCGCGGTTTCGCCGTCGACGGCCGCACGGATACGGTGCGTCATGTGCGCGCGGCACGCCGCGCCGAATGCCGCGAAAATGTCGCGCGACAGCGGCTGCTCGGCGAACCGCCATTCGGGATGCCACTGCACGCCGAGCGCGAACGCGCGCGCGCCGCGCACGCTCACCGCCTCGATCAGTCCGTCGGGCGCGCTCGCCTCGACGACGAGCCCCGCGCCGATGCGCGCGATGCCCTGGTCATGCAGCGAATTGACCGTCGCTTCGCACGCGCCGCGCGCGATCCGCTGCAGCAGGCCGCCCGGCGCGAAGCGCACGACGTGCGCGGGACCGTATTGCGCGTCGAGCGGATCGGACGGCGTCTCGCGATGGTCGGCGAACCCCGCGGTCGCATGCAGCCGCTGATGCAGCGTGCCGCCATACGCGACGTTCATTTCCTGCATCCCGCGGCAGATCGCGAGCACCGGCACGCCGGCGTCGATCGCCGCGCGCATCAGCGGCAGCGCGGTCGCGTCGCGCGCCGGATCGTGCAGCGTGCCGGGCGCGCTCGCGGACCCGCCGTAATGATGCGGCTCGACGTTCGAATGGCTGCCGGTGAACAGCAGGCCGTCGACCGCCGCGACGAGCGCGTCGACCGGCTGGCGCACGCCGAGCGCAGGCAGCACGAACGCGAGCACGCCCGCGCCGTCGACGAGCGCGGCAAGGTACTTCTCCCCCGCCGCATGCGTCGGGTGCGCGCCGCGCATCATGCGATCGGCGGTCACGGCGACGATCGCGCGCGCCCTCATGATCGCGTCTCCCGGAACATCGGCGCGCGCATGCGCAACGAAGCGCCGCATGCGTCGCGCTGCGCAATGCGGTGCGGCCCGGAACGGATGAGGCAATCGGCGCTAGGGCAACAACGACGCGCTGCCGTCGCACTGAATCGCGCTGAACGCGCGCGTGGTCACGAGATTGAAGCGGCGCAGGCCGCGATGGGACATGACGGTGAGGCGAGGCTCGCTGGACAAGGCGGAATGCGTGCCGCGATCGGCATGCCGGAGCGGACCGGCAGGACGCGGCGCGCCCGCCGACGGACTTCGCGTCCGCTGGATCGAAGGGCTGGCGGCTTTCACGATCGTACTCGACTGACGGATGAACGCTGAACACGTGTCGCATTGCAGTGCGCGGTTCAACCCGTGCAGCGACACGCAAGCAAGCCGTCGTTTGTGACGGCTTCCTGACATTCAGCTTATATCACCTAAAAATTGCGTCAAATTTTCAGGCGTCCGCGTCGGTATTAACCCTGACAAAACAAAGGCGGCATCGATTCGCAGAATCGATGCCGCCTCGTGCAATGCGCCGCCGGTCGCGTTCAGCGATACGCGAGCGCGGTCTCGGCGAGCGTCTGCAGCAGCGGCGACACCCGCGCGGCGCGCGCTTCGTCGTACGCGTACGGACGCGTCTCTTCCATGTACGTGATCTGCGCGAGCTCGAGCTGCACGGCCTGCACGCCCGTCTCGGGCACGCCGTAATGACGCGTGATGTAGCCGCCCTTGAAGCGGCCGTTCGCGACCGCCGTATAGCCGCCATGCGCGATCACGCGCTCGGCCAGCACCTCCGCGAGGCCGGGGGCGGCGCTCGCGCCGTTCGCGGTGCCGAAGTTGAAGTCCGGCAGCCGCCCGTCGAAGAAGCGCGGCACGTGCGAGCGGATCGAATGCGCCTCCCACACCAGCACGCGGCCGTGCTCGCGTTTCACGCGCGCGATCTCGCCCTGCAGCGCTTCATGGTACGGCCGCCAGTAGCGGTCGCGGCGGCGCAGGATCTCGTCGTTGCCGGGCAGCGCGCCGGCCGGATAGAGCGGCGCCTTGTCGAACGTGTCGACCGGCACGAGGCCCGTCGTGTCCTGCCCCGGGTACAGGTTCTCGTTGTCGGGCGGCCGGTTCAGGTCGACGACGTAGCGCGCGTGCGACGGCACCAGCACCGATGCGCCGAGCGCGACGGCGAAGCCGTACAGGCGCTCGAGGTGCCAGTCGCAATCGTCGACGAAGCACGCGTCGGGCGTCATCGTCGCAGCGATGTCGTCGGGAATGAACGTGCCCGCGTGGGGAATCGAGATCAGCAGCGGCAGCGTGCCCTGCTTCAGCGTGAATACAGCCGGTTGGTCGGTCATGTCGGTCCCGTGTCGGTCGGACGGCGCGCGCCCCGCGGCGCGCGCCGGTTGCCGCGCGTCAGCGCAGCAGTTGCGCCAGCGCGGCGCGGTAAGCGGCATACGCGGCGGCTTCGTCGCGATGGCGGCGTTCGCGCACGACGCATTCGCCGCCCGTGTAGACGTCGCGCACCGGCGTGTCGCCGTGCTCGGCGAACACCGCGCCGGACAGCCACGCCGCGCTGTCGTGCTCGGCAATCGCCGGATGATCGGGATCGAGCACGAGCCAGTCGGCGCGGCAGCCCGCGCGCAGCGCGCCGATCCGCCGCCCGCTCGCCTGCGCGCCGCCGGCCAGCGACGCGTCGAACAGGCGATCCGCGACCACCGGCTGCGCGTCGCTCGCGAGCACGTTGCGCGCGCGGTGCACGAGCCGCTGCCCGTATTCGAGCAGGCGCAGCTCGGCGCGCCAGTCGACCGATGCATGGCTGTCCGAACCGATGCCGATCACGCCGCCGTGCGCGAGATAGTCGACGGCCGGAAACACGCCGTCGCCGAGGTTCGCTTCGGTCGTCAGGCACAGGCCGGCGACCGCGCGGCGCTGCGCGAGCGCCGCGGTCTCGGCCGCATCGACGTGCGTCGCATGCACGAGGCACCAGCGCGCATCGACGTCGAAGCGGTCGAGCAGCCACTGCACGGGCCGCGCGCCGTACGCGCGCACGCAGTCGTCGACCTCGGCCGTCTGTTCGGCGATGTGGATGTGCACGGGCGCGTCGTCGGGCAGCCCGTCGAGCAGCGTGCGCAAGCCCGCTTCGGACACCGCGCGCAGCGAGTGCGGCGCGACGCCGTAGCGCAACGCGCCGTCTTCCGGCGCGGCGCGGCGCATCGCGTCGAGCAGTTCGAGCAGGCCGTCGGGCGTGTTGATGAAGCGGCGCTGGTCGTCGCGCGGCGGCTTGTTGCCGAAGCCCGCGAACTGGTACGACACCGGCAGCATCGTGATGCCGATACCGGCCGCGCGCGCCGCGTCGATCACGCGCACGCCGAGCTCGGCGAGCTGCGGATAGCGTGAGCCGTCCTGCGCGTGATGCACGTAGTGGAATTCGCACACCGACGTGTAGCCGCATTTCAGCATCTCGACGTACAGCCAGCGTGCGATCGCCGCGAGCGCGTCGGGCGTGATCTTCAGCGCGAAGCGGTACATCAGGTCGCGCCAGCTCCAGAAGCTGTCGGACGGGTTCGCGCGGTATTCGGTGAGCCCCGCCATCGCGCGCTGGAACGCGTGCGAGTGCAGGTTCGGCATGCCGGGCAGCACCGGCCCGGCCGCGCGCGCGACGCCCGCCGGCGCGTCGGTGTCGGGCGTCACCTCGGTCAGCGTGCCGGCCGCGTCCCAACGCAGCAGCACGTTGCGGCGCCAGCCTTCAGGCAGGTAGGCGTGCGCCGCGAACAACGTCGTGTCGGTCATCGTGGGTCCCATCATCCGTTCGTGCGGCGAAACACGGTCGCCCCGCCGCGCACGACCTGCTCGCACAGCGGGCGGCCGATCCAGTAGGCGAGCTCCGCGAGCGAGCCGACCGACCACACCGCGAAATCGGCCTGGCGGCCGACTTCGAGCACGCCGTGCCGGCCTGCGCGGCCAAGCGCCGCGGCCGCATGGCGCGTGACGCCCTGCAGCACTTCCGGCACCGTCATCCGGAACAGCGTGCAGCCGAGGTTCAGCGTCAGCAGCAGCGATTCGAGCGGCGACGTGCCCGGGTTGTGATCGGTCGCGAGCGCGATCGGCACGCCATGCTTGCGCAGCAGGTCGAGCGGCGGCAATTGCGTCTCGCGTATGAAGTAGTACGCGCCGGGCAACAGCACGGCGACCGTGCCGGCCGCCTTCATCGCTTCCACGCCGGCTTCGTCGAGAAATTCGAGGTGATCGGCGGACAGCGCGTGATAGCGCGCGGCAAGCGCGGTGCCGCCCGCGTTCGACAGTTGCTCCGCGTGCAGCTTGACCGGCAGCCCGCGCCGCGTCGCGGCCTCGAACACGCGCTCGGTCTGCGCGAGCGAGAAGCCGATCCGCTCGCAGAACACGTCGACCGCGTCGACGAGCCCTTCGTCGGCGAGCGCCGGCAGCATCCGTTCGCACACCTCGTCGATGTACGCGTCCGCGCGGCCCGCGTATTCGGGCGGCAGCGCGTGCGCGCCGAGGAAGGTCGTGTAGACGGTCACCGGGAAGCGCTCGCCGAGCTGCCGCGCGACGCGCAGCATCTTGCGCTCGCTCGCGAGGTCGAGCCCGTAGCCCGACTTGATCTCGATCGCGGTCACGCCTTCGGCGAGCAGCGGCTGCAGGCGCGCGGCGGCCTGCACGAACAGCGTCGTCTCGTCGGCCGCGCGCGTCGCGCGCACCGTCGACACGATCCCGCCGCCCTTCCGCGCGATCTCTTCATAGCTGACGCCCGCGAGGCGCTGCGCGAATTCGTCCGCGCGCGTGCCGCCGTACACGAGGTGCGTGTGACAGTCGACGAGCCCCGGCGTCACCCACGCGCCGTGCAGGTCCTCGCGCGCCCAGTGCGCATAGCCGTGCGGCAGCGCGGAGAACGCGCCGAGCCAGACGATCGCGCCGGTTTCGTCGACGGCAATCGCCGCATCGTCGATCGTCTCGTCGGGGTGGCCGTGCGGACACAGCCTCAGGTGATGCCAGACAGTCGGTTTCATGCGTTCCGTTCAGTTCGTATCGGTAGCGTCGAGCGACACGGCGAGCAGCGCGCCGTCGCCGCTCATCGCGACGTCAAGCGCACGCTGCAGCCCGTCGAGCCGCAGCGTGTCCAGTTCTTCCAGCGTGTGGGTGGCGCCGTCGAGCGCGACCTGCACCGTCCCCGCCGCGCAGAACAGCAGCACGGTGTCAGCACGCGCGATGCGATGCGTGCCGGCGCGCCACACGGCGACCGACCCGCGCGTCGTCGCGCGGCGCGTCATCAGGTTGAAGTCGCGCGTCGGGCCGTCGTGCAGCGTCGCGTCGATCGCCGTTTCGCCGGCGAAATCCGCGCGCGCGAGCGGCGCGTCGAGCACGTGCCGCGCACCGCCTTCGCCGGCGAGCGTCATGCCCGCGCCGGACAGCAGCATCAGCGTGCGGTCGACGCCTTCGAAGCGCGAGAACGGCCCCGCCGCGGCGACGTCCGCGACGCTCACGCGCCACGCGAACGCGTCGAGCGCGGCGCCGGGCGGCGCCCCGAAGGAAGTCCCCTTGGGGGAATGCGCGGCGATCTCGCGCGTCACGCCGCCGCCGTTCTTCCACGGCGACGCGACGAGATCCGCTGCACGGATCATCGTCGCGTTCACCGGCGCCTGGTCGTGCGCCGTCATGCTCAGCGGCCGAGCATCGGCAGCTTCAGGCCGGCTTCGCGGGCCGTCTGCTGCGCGAGTTCGTAGCCGGCATCCGCATGGCGCATCACGCCCGTAGCCGGATCGTTCAGCAGCACGCGGCCGAGACGCTCGTGCGCTTCGGCGGTGCCGTCCGCGACGATCACGACGCCCGAGTGCTGCGAGAAGCCCATCCCGACGCCGCCGCCGTGGTGCAGCGACACCCACGACGCGCCGCCCGCGGTGTTCAGCAGCGCGTTGAGCAGCGGCCAGTCGCTGACGGCGTCCGAGCCGTCCTTCATCGATTCCGTCTCGCGGTTCGGGCTCGCGACCGAACCCGTGTCGAGGTGATCGCGGCCGATCACGATCGGCGCCTTCAGCTCGCCGTTCTTGACCATCTCGTTGAACGCCTGGCCGAGGCGGTAGCGATCCTTCACGCCGACCCAGCAGATCCGCGCGGGCAGGCCCTGGAACGCGATGCGCTCGCGCGCCATGTCGAGCCAGTTGTGCAGGTGCGGATCGTCGGGGATCAGCTCCTTCACCTTCTGGTCGGTCTTGTAGATGTCCTCAGGATCGCCGGACAGCGCGACCCAGCGGAACGGGCCCTTGCCTTCGCAGAACAGCGGCCGGATGTACGCCGGCACGAAGCCCGGGAAGTCGAACGCGTTCTCGACGCCCATTTCCAGCGCCATCTGGCGGATGTTGTTGCCGTAGTCGAGCGTCGCCGCGCCGCGCTGCTGCAGCGCCAGCATCGCGCGCACCTGCACGGCCATCGACTGCTTCGCGACCTTCACGATGCTCTGCGGATCGACCTTCTGCGCTTCGCGCCATTGCGCGACCGTCCAGCCCTGCGGCAGGTAGCCGTTGATCGGGTCGTGCGCGCTCGTCTGGTCGGTCACGCAGTCCGGCGTGATGCCGCGCTCGACCAGTTCCGTGAACACGTCGGCCGCGTTGCCGAGCAGGCCGATCGACACCGGCTTGCCGGTGCGCTTCGCTTCCTCGATCATGCCGAGCGCCTCGTCGAGGGTCGTCGCCTTCTTGTCGACGTAGCGGGTCTTCAGGCGGAAGTCGATGCGCGTCTCGTCGCATTCGACCGCGATCATCGAGAAGCCGGCCATCGTCGCCGCGAGCGGCTGTGCGCCGCCCATGCCGCCCAAGCCGCCCGTCAGGATCCAGCGGCCCGACGGGTCGCCGTTGAAGTGCTGGTTCGCGACCGCGAAGAAGGTTTCATAGGTACCCTGAACGATGCCCTGGCTGCCGATGTAGATCCAGCTGCCGGCCGTCATCTGGCCGTACATCATCAGGCCCTTGCGGTCGAGCTCGTTGAAGTGGTCCCAGGTCGCCCAGTGCGGCACCAGGTTCGAGTTCGCGAGCAGCACGCGCGGCGCATCCTTGTGCGTGCGGAACACACCGACCGGCTTGCCCGATTGCACGAGCAGCGTCTCGTCCTCGTTCAGGTCCTTCAGCGACGCGAGGATCTGGTCGTAACACTCCCAGTTGCGCGCCGCGCGGCCGATGCCGCCGTACACGACGAGCGCATGCGGGTGCTCGGCGACTTCCGGGTCCAGGTTGTTCTGGATCATCCGGTACGCGGCTTCCGCGAGCCAGGTCTTGCAAGTCTTCTCGCTGCCGCGCGGCGCGCGGATCGTGCGCGTCGGATCGAGACGGGGATCGATGTGTTTCGGATGGTTCATGACGACTGCTCCCGAGGGAAATGGAAAATCAACAGATTCAGAAATGCCCGGTGAAGCGATAACGGCTGCCGGGATGCCACAGATTCGCCACCGAGGCGACGACGCCCTGCGACCAGGTGCGCCGATGTAAAACCAGACACGGTTCGACGTCGTCCATCCGAAGCTGCTCGCGCCGCTCCGGCGCGGGTGCGGCCGCTTCGATCCGGTACTCGACGCGCTGCAGCGGAGCCGCGCGCATCAGGTACTGGTTCGGCGTCGTGTTCGTAAAATCCTGCTCGGCGTAATCCGGCGCGACCGCCGGATTCACCCATCGCTCTTCGAGCTGCACCGGCTCGTCGTTCTCGAAATGCAGCACCTGCGAGTGAAACAGCTTCGCGCGCACCGCAACCTGCATCTCGTCCGCAAGCGCCTCGTCGGCCCTCACGATCTCGAGGCCGAGCACGCTCGCGCGATGCGCGTGCCCGCGCGCGGCCACCTCTTCCGAGATGCTGCGGATCGCCACCAGCGTCGACTCGTACTTCGGCCGCGCGACGTAGGTGCCCGCGCCCTTCATCCGCGTGAGCACCTGCTCGGCCGTCAACTCGCGCAGCGCGCGGTTGACGGTCATGCGCGCGACCTTGAACTCGCGGGCCAGCTCGTTCTCGGACGGCACCTGGTCACCCTCCTCCCACTCGCCGGCGTGGATGCGGGCCAGGATGAAATCCTTGATCTCCTGGTAGACCGGTGCGCTCATGGGCTTACTGTTCCGACGCGAACGAGAACGGCGCGACCTTCGCGAACGCGCGCTCGCCAACCAGCTTCGCGATCACCGCGATGTCCGGCGCGAAGTAGTGGTCGAGCTCGTAGTGCGCGACCTTGCTGCGGATCGTCTCCATCACGGGCGCCAGCTTCGGGCTCGTGTGATGCGGCGCGCGCAGGTCGACGCCCTGCGCGGCGGCCAGCAGTTCGATCGCGAGGATGTGCTTCGTGTTGTCCGCGATGTCGGCGAGCTTGCGCGCGGCGAACGTCGCCATCGACACGTGGTCTTCCTGGTTCGCCGAGGTCGGCAGCGAGTCGACCGACGCCGGGTGCGCGAGCGTCTTGTTTTCCGACGCCAACGCGGCCGCCGTCACGTGCGCGATCATGAAGCCCGAGTTCACGCCGCCGTCCTTCACGAGGAACGGGGGCAGGCCCGACAGCGTCGCGTCGATCAGGAGCGCGATGCGGCGCTCGGCCAGCGCGCCGATTTCCGATGCGGCGAGCGCGAGGTTGTCGGCCGCGAACGCGACGGGTTCCGCGTGGAAGTTGCCGCCCGACAGCACTTCGCCGGTGTCCGGGAAGATCAGCGGGTTGTCCGACACGGCGTTCGCCTCGACCAGCAGCACGTCGGCCGCATGGCGCATCTGGTCCAGGCACGCGCCCATCACCTGCGGCTGGCAGCGCAGGCTGTACGGGTCCTGCACCTTGTCGCAGTCGCGGTGCGACTGGTTGATCGGCGAGCCTTCCAGCAGGTCGCGGTAGGACGCGGCCGCGTCGATCTGGCCTTGGTGGCCGCGCAGCTCGTGGATGCGCGCGTCGAACGGCTTCACCGAGCCGGCCGCCGCGTCGACCGACAGCGCACCCGCGACGAGCGCGGTGCGGTACAGGTCTTCGATCGCGAACATGTTGTCGAGCGCCAGCGCCGTCGACGCCTGCGTGCCGTTCAACAGCGCGAGGCCTTCCTTCGCCTGCAGCGTGAGCGGCGCGAGGCCCGCGACGCGCAGGCCGTCGACCGCGCTCGCGCGCTCGCCGCGGATGAACACTTCGCCGACGCCGAGCAGCACGGCCGACATGTGCGCGAGCGGCGCGAGGTCGCCCGACGCGCCGACCGAGCCCTTCACCGGGATCAGCGGCAGCACGTCCGCATTGAACAGCTTGATCAGCGCGTCCATCACTTCGCGACGGATGCCCGAGTGGCCGCGGCCGAGGCTCGACAGTTTCAGCGCCATCAAGAGGCGCACCGACGAGCGCGCCATCGGCTCGCCGACGCCGACCGCGTGCGACAGCACGAGGTTCTTCTGCAGCAGTTCGAGCTGATCGTGCGGGATGTGCGTGCTCGCCAGGCGGCCGAAGCCCGTGTTGATGCCGTAGGCCGGGTCGCCCTTCGCGGCGATGTCGGCCACCGCCTTCGCGCCGGCGTCGATCTTCGCGAAGCTGGCGGGGTCGAGCACGAGCTGCACCGGTTCGCGGGCGATCTTGCGCAGTTGCGGGAGGGTCAGGTAACCGGGGGTCAGCGTAATCATGTGAGCAATCCTGTCTAGACAAGTTCGAGATGGATGCAGTGTAGCCATCCGAACTTGTCTAGACAACCCGTTTTCCCCCGATTTCGACTCGGGAGTTTCCCTGATGCCCGGAACGGTCCGCAGGCCGGCGCGCCCTGGATCGGCATTTATCACATGTTGCGATTATTTTTGTCTTGGCAACATACGATTCATACCATCCGCTTTGGAGAAGTCGCCATGAACACCCCGTCCCGTTCGTCCCCTTGGTCCGGTTTCGCCGCCCTGCTCGCCCGCTGCACGTTCGCCGCCGCCTGCGCCGCGGCCTGCGCGCCGCTCGCCGCGGAGCCGCTCTCCGGCACGCTCGCGAAGATCCAGCAAAGCAACGTGATCGCGATCGGCCATCGCGAGACGTCGGTGCCGTTCTCGTACGTCGACGCGAGCGGCAGGGTGATCGGCTTCTCGCAGGACCTGTGCGACCGCGTGATCGCCGCGGTCAGGGCGCGCACCGGCAAGCCGGACCTGCAGGTGCGCTTCATCCCGGTCACGTCGCAGAACCGCATGCCGCTCGTGCAGAACGGCACGGTCGACCTGGAATGCGGCGTGACGACGAATCTCGCCGCGCGTCACGCGCAGGTCGCGTTCTCGACCACCTTCTTCGTCGCGACGACGCGCCTGCTCACGCGCACGACGTCCGGCATCCGCGACTTCCCCGACCTGGCCGGCAAGACCGTCGTGACGAACCAGGGCACGACGTCCGAGCGGCTGCTGCGCAGGATGAACGAGGAAAAGAAGATGAACATGCAGATCATCAGCGCGAAGGACTACGGCGAGGGGCGCCTCACGCTCGAATCGGGCCGCGCGGTCGCGTACATGATGGACGACGTGCTGCTCGCGGGCGTGCGCCAGCTCGCCGCGAAACCGGCGGACTGGACGATCGTCGGCACGCCGCAATCGTCGGAGGCCTACGGCTTCATGCTGCGCAAGGACGATCCGCAGTTCAAGGCGCTCGTCGACGGCGTGCTCGCGCAGGCGATGAAGAGCGGCGAGATCAATGCGCTGTACGACAAATGGTTCATGAAGCCGGTGCCGCCGAAGGGGCTGTCGTTCGACTTCCCGATGAGCGACGTGATTAAGGCGCGCTACGCGGCGCCGAACGACACGCCGCTCGAATGAGCGGCGCTCACGCGCGCGTCCACGCGACGCACGCCGCGTAGCCGGGCGCCGCGTCGAGCCACGCCGCGTCGAAGCCGGCCACGCCGGCCGCGGGCGCGGCGGGCGAGACGACCTCCACCGCCGGCGTCGCCGCATCGCGCGGCGGCACCACCGCAAACGCCCGCAGCCCGCCGCCGATGCCGGTGCCGAGCGCCTTGAGCAGCGCTTCCTTCGCGGACCACACGTGCATGAACGCGTCCGCGCGCGCGGGGTCCGGCAGCGCGTCGAGATAGGCGGCTTCGCCGGGCGTGCACACTTCGCGCGTCAACCCGCGCCAGTCGGTCGCGCGGTCGCAGCGCTCGATGTCGACGCCGACCCGGCAGTCGGCCGACCACGCGATCAGCGCGTGATCGCCCGCGTGCGACACGTTGAAGTCGAGCGGCGGGTGATGCGCGTGATGCGCGGGATCGAGCGCCGGGCGGCCGGCTTCGCCGACGATGAGCGCCACCGCATGCGGCGCGATGCCGAGCTGCGCGCCGAGCACGTCGCGCAGCGCGACGCGCGTGCCCGCGCTGCGCACCGCGTCCTGCGATCGCAGAAAGCGCCCTGCCCGCGCACGCTCGGCGTCGCTCAACGCCGCATACGCGGGCGACGCGAGCGGCACCTGCCAGTCGAAATCGACGCGCACGACCTGCACGCCCGCGCGGCGCGCGGCCGCCGGCACGTGGAGCGGATGCGCACGATAGGCACGATGCGCGGCGGGCGCGTCGCAGGCGGAATCGGGAACGGACGGATTGGGCATCGATGCGGGACCGGCAGGACGAAAGGTCTGATGTTAATCGATCGCCGTGCGCACGACCGTGCCCGCCGGCGCATGCCACGCCCGCGCCGCCGCGTGGCGCGCATGGACGACGCCCGGCGCATCGGCCGGCAGCGCGCCGTGCTGCAGCCAGTGCAGTGCGACCGGCCACAGCGTGCCGGCGAAGCGGCTGTGGAAGAACGCGAAGTGCCCGATCGCATCGACGCCGATATCACGCGGCGCGATCCGCAGATGCGTGACGTCGCTGCCCGTGTAGTAACCGATCAGCCGCTCGATCGCGGCGACGGTGCCGAATGCGTCGTCGTCGAGCCCGATCGCGAGCATCGGCGCGGTGAGCGCCGCGAAGCGCTCGGGCAGCTCGGCGCGGCTCGCGACGTGCTCGGCGTGCGGCGCGCGCGCATAGGCGTCCTCGAAGCGCGGCCGCGACCGCGCCCACGACAATGCGACGCCGCGCGGCGTGTCCTCCATCCAGCCGAGGCGCTTGGCCGGCACGTAGCCGCAGGCCGCCGCGAGCATCGGCATCGCGACGTGCCACTTCCACCACATGCGCCGCCGCTCGGCCGGCAGGTAGTCGCGCCAGTATGCGTACTGCGCGCCGACCGTCAGCACGCGCCGCACCCGGCGATTCGACGCCGCCAGCCCGAGCGCGAAGCCGCCGATGCTGTGCGCGACCACGTCGAGCGGCTGGCCGGGAAACGCGTCGCGCGCGTACTGCAATGCGGCCTCGCAATCGAGCCGCCCCCAGTCGAGCCAGTTCGCGCGCAGCCCGGCGAGCCGCGCGGGCCGCGACCCGCCGATGCCGCGATAGTCGTAGACCAGCACGTCGCGCCCGTGCGCGAACAGCCATGCGGCGAAGCGGAAGTAATAGTCGCAGCGCACCGACGTCGCGCAATTCACGACGGTGACCGGCCGTCCGGCCGCGCCGCCGCTGTCGACTGGAGTTGGCGCTTTAGCGCTTACTCCAGTCCCATGCAAAGCTGTATGCCGCCACGCGTGACCGCGCAGCACGTAGCCGTCCGCCGCGCGCAGCGTGACCGGCTCGGGCGGCAACGCGCCGGCCGCCTCGTTCGAATCCGTCATCGTGTCTCCTCGCGCGGGCCGAACTTGACGCATCGCGCAAACTCAACCAATCTTGCTGCTTCGTTCGCATGAATCCAACGCATGTCAACGCCTCTCGTCCGTCTCCCGTCTCTGGACCTCGTGCGCGGCTTCGTCGCCGTCGGCCGCCGCATGAGCATTACGCTCGCCGCGCAGGATCTGTGCGTGACGCAATCCGCGGTCAGCCGCCAGGTGCATGCGCTCGAAGCGCATCTCGGCGTCGCGCTGCTGCAGCGCGGCTACCGCAAGATCGCGTTCACGCCCGAAGGCGAGCGCCTGTTCCGCATCGCCGACGCCGCGCTGCACAGCCTGCAGGACGCCGTCGGCACGCTCACCGCCGCGCGCGAGCGCCAGCCGGTCACGATCACCGCGAGCATCGGCGTCACGGCGCTGTGGCTGCTGCCGCGGCTCGGCCGGCTGCAGGCTCGCCATCCGGAGATCGACCTGCGCGTCGCCGCGAACGACAAGGTACTCGATTTGCGCGCCGAAGGCATCGACCTCGGGATTCGCTACGCGCCCCTCGACCGTGCGCCGGAAGGCGCGCTGCACCTGTTCGACGAGACGGTGGTGCCGGTCGCGCACCCCGCGCATGCGACGCGGCCGATCGCGGATGCCGCCGCGCTCGCGGGCCACGTGCTGCTCGAATTCGACGGGCAGCCGCAGACGCAGTTGCAGTGGCACGACCATCTGCGCGCGGTCGGGCTCGGCGACGCGCGCCCGAAGAGCGTGCTGCGCTTCAACCAGTACGACCAGGTGATCCAGGCGGCGATCGCCGGCCAGGGCATCGCGCTCGGGCGGCTCGCGCTCGTCGCGCCGATGCTCGCGGACGGCCGGCTGACGGTGCTCGGGCCGCGCCGGCCCGCCCCGCAGAACGGCTACGCGTACTGGCTGTACCAGCGCGACCCGACGCCGCGGCGCGAGGTGGCCGAGGTGCGCGACTGGATTCGCGCGGAAGCGGCCGAATGCGACGCGGCCGTGCGCGCGCAGGCCGCCGCGCAGGAGTAACGCTCCCCTGCGTGCGGCCGAACGCGACCCGACGTCAGTCCAGCCGGAACGCCGCCTCGAAGCGCGCGACGAACGCGTCGAATTCCGCTTCCGGCAGGTGGTTGATGCCGGCGGCGCGCTTGCGCCCGCCGCCGGTCGGGAAGGTGCGGCAGAAGTCGTCGGCGCCGAGCGGCCGGCCGTCGGGCACGCGCACGCTGACGCAAAGCCCGCCGTCCGCGCGCGGCGACAACACCGCGAGCGCGACACCGGGCGCATTGCGCACGCGCTCGTTCGCGAGCATGCCCGTCGCGCGCCGCGCCCACGCCTGATCGGGCATCCGGATCAGCGTCGCGCCCGGCACCTCGCGCAGCGGCGCCAGCGCGCGGGCGCGCGCCAGGTCGTCGCGGCAGCCGTCGCGCAGCGCGGCGAACACCGGCGTGCCGCGCACGAAGTCGAGCGGCTCGGCGCACGGCAGCATCGCGTCGGCCAGCGCCGCGGGATCGAAATGCAGGTCGCCGACGCAGTCGCCGTACGCGTTGTAGTTCAGGTAGCGCCCGAGCGCCGCGAGCGTGCGCGCGTGCTCCGCGTCGATGCCGTGCGCGTGCGCAAGCGCGTCGCCGAGCGCCGGCAGCTCGTCGCCGAACGCCGCGACGATCGCCCAGTGCACGTGAGCGCCGCCGAGGTAGCGGTTCACGAGCGCGCTCGTGCACACGTCCGCCGCCGTGTCGATATGCGCGTCGAAACCCGGATCGTCCGGCAGCGCGCCCGCGAAGTGATGGTCGAAATAGCGGATCGCGACGCCGTCGCGCAGCAGCCGGGCGACGGCGTCGCGATTCTGGTCGTGCGACACGTCCAGCACGGTGACCCGGTCGCCCGCGCGCGCGTCGACCCGCGCCAGCAGGCGCACGTCGCGCTTCACGCCGGTGACGAGCGCGCCCCGCTCGCCCTCGGCGAGCCGCAGTTGCTGAAGCGCGCACAGGCCGTCCGCGTCGCCGTTGAACGCGAAGAAGTGCCGTCGGCCGTCGAGTGCCCGCATCGTCCGTTTCCCTGTTCTGCAACGCGGCGTGGCGCTGGAGCCGCTGCCGGTCGCGTCGATCACCCGATATTTTGACGCGACGGCGAGCACGGCCGTCAATACCGCGCCGCCGGGGCAGCGGCAATCCGGTGCCCGACAGGCTAACCATGTCATACGTCATCAGATATCAAATCGACTCTTCCAAGCCGATCCGATCGCAACGAAACCCGGAAACCTGCAACTTCCCGGGTAAACCCGCGACGCCGGCGAGCGCGCCTGAGCGTAACATGTCATACGACGACATACTACATAACCTCGCCGCGCCAGCGCCCCAAACGCCGTCGCCCCGACCGGAGACACCCTTGAACCCGCCCTCGCCCGCCCGATCCGGCCGCGACCCGCTCGCGTCCGCCGTCTCCAAAGTGAAATGGCACGTGCTGCCGCTCGTGCTGATCATGTTCATCGCGAACTACATCGACCGCGTCAACGTCGGCTTCGTCGACCGCCATCTCGAGGCGTCGATCGGCATCGGCGCGGCCGCCTACGGGCTCGGCGCCGGGCTGTTCTTCGTCGGCTACGCGCTGTTCGAGGTCCCGTCGAACCTGCTGATGCAGCGCTACGGCGCGCGCGTATGGCTCGCGCGCATCATGGCGACGTGGGGCCTCGTCGCGGCGTCGATGGCGTTCGTGTGGAACGACACGTCGTTCTACGTGCTGCGCTTCCTGCTCGGCGCGGCCGAGGCCGGCTTCTTCCCCGGCGTCGTGCTGTACCTGACGCAATGGCTGCCGCCGCAGGAGCGCGGCAAGGCGATGGCGATCTTCCTCGGCGGCTCGGCGTTCGCGTCGGTGCTGTCCGGCCCGCTCACGGGCGCGCTGCTGTCGGTCCGCGGCCTCGGCCTGCAGGGCTGGCAGTGGATGTTCCTGATCGAAGGGCTGTTCTCGGTCGTGCTGTGCGGCGCGAGCTGGCTGCTGCTGAAGTCGCACATCCGCGACGCGACGTGGCTCACGCCGGACGAGCGCAGCGCGCTCGAACACGCGCTCGACGACGAGCGCGCGAAGCGCGACGTGCGTTCGCGCGTGCACGTGCCGGCGCTCGCGCTGCTGAAGGATCCGCAGATCGCGCTGTTCTGCTTCCTGTATTTCTCGATCCAGCTGACGATCTACGCGGCGACCTTCTGGCTGCCGACGATCATCCGCAGGATGGGCGGCCTCACCGACTTCCAGGTCGGGCTGTACAACACGATTCCGTGGATGATCGCGATCGGCGCGATGTACGGCTTCGCGGTGCTGTCCGCGAAATGGAAGCATCCGCAGCGCTGGCTCGCGTGCGCGCTCGTGCTGGCCGCGTGCGGGCTGTTCGCGTCGACGTCGCACGATCCGGTGTGGTCGTTCGCGTCGATCTGCTTCGCCGCGCTCGGCTTCAAGGCCGCGTCGTCGCTGTTCTGGCCGATCCCGCAGGGCTACCTCGACACGCGCGTCGCCGCGGCCGTGATCGCGCTGATCAACTCGATCGGCAACCTCGGCGGCTTCGTCGCGCCGACGGCGTTCGGCTATCTGAAGCAACATACGGGTTCGATCACGGGCGGCCTGTATGCGCTCGCGATCGCGTCGCTCGTCGCCGCGCTCGCCGCGCTGTTCGCCCGCACGCACCGGCGCGGCGACCCGCCGCGCGGCTTGCCGGCCGACGAACCGCTCACCTCCTCCCCGATGCTCCGCCATGCCGAACACTGACCGCCTGACCGTCATCGTCTCGAACGCCGTCGACGGCGATCTCGCCACCTTCTCCCTGGACGCCGGCGGCACGCTCGCGCCGCTCGGCCGGCATCCGGCCGGCGACGCCGTGATGCCGCTCGCGCGCAGCGCCGACGGTTCGCGGCTGTACGCGGCGACGCGCGGCGAGCGGCCGTCGATCGTCGCGTTCGACGTCGATCCGGGCGCCGCCGCGCTCACGCGCGTCGCGTCGGCCGCGATCGACGCGAGCCTCGCGTACCTGACGCTCGACGGCAGCGGCCGGTGGCTGCTGGGCGCGTCGTACGGCGGACACGCGCTGAGCGTCTACGACGCCGCGCGCGTGCGCGACGGCGACGGCGTGCCGCTGCAGGTGATCGGCGGCATCCCGAACGCGCATGCGGTGATCGTGTCCGCGGACGACCGTTTCGCGTACGTCAGCTCGCTCGGCTCGGACCGGATCTTCTGCTTCGAGCTGGCCCACGACATGCGCGGCCTGCGCGCGATCGAGCGCGGCGAGGCGCGCGTCGAACGCGGCTTCGGGCCGCGCCACCTGCGGCTGTCGCGCGACGGCCGGATGCTCGTCGCGGTCGGCGAGTTCGAGGCCCGGCTCGCCGTGTTCGCGCGCGACCCCGACAGCGGCCGGCTCGGCGACGCACGCGTGACGCCGCGCCCGGCGATGCTCGCGCAACTCGCGCCGGGCCACGCTCGGCCGCCGGCGCCGGCCGAGCCGGCCGTCTGGGCCGCCGACCTGCACCTGAGCCCGGACGAGCGCTTCGCCTACGTGTCGGAGCGCACGACGAGCCGGCTCATCTGCTATCGCCGCCATGCGGACGGCGCGTTCGAAGCCGTGCACGCGACCGACACCGAAATGCAGCCGCGCGGCTTCGCGATCGATCCGTCGGGGCGGTTTCTCGTCGCGTGCGGCGAGCGCTCGGAGCACGTGTCGGTGTATGCGATCGCGCCCGAGAGCGGCGCGCTGTCGCTGCGCACGCGCGTGCCCGGCGGACGCGGCGCGAACTGGATCGCGATCGTGTGACGCGGCAAGACGCGCGTTCATGACGCGCTCCGGTCGCGCGCGATCGCCAGCGCGGCGTCGACGTCGCCACGGCGATAGGCGGCGCGAACGGCAGCCGCCCGGGCCGCCAGCACGTCCTGCGCGGGAAGCGCCCGCAACCGCACAACGACGCGCGGCAACGGGGCAAGTTGCTCCCGCAGGCGAACGATCAACCGGCAGCACGGCGACGCCGCCTCGGGCGCGTCAGGGTGCAACGCAGCGTCGGCGAGCCCGGTCACCCACCGGACGGCCGGATCGTGCCGGGTCGCGTCGAGATGCGGCAGATAACGCGCATCGCCTGACAGCGCAATCAGCAGCGCAGCCCAGTTGATGCCCGGCCACACGTAATGCCGGGTCAGGTCGGCCAGCAGCGCATCCGTCAGCGCGGACAGGCTTTGCTGGCACACGTAATGGAAGTCGAGCGGCGCGTACCGCACCTGCGGATAGCCGCGCAGCACATGCTCGAGTTCGGCGCCGGCGTCGACGACGTCCGCCAGGAACCGTTCGGCCGAAGCGGGCCGGTTCAACCTGAGGGACGGAACGTGCGAGAGCAGGCGGTAGACATCGTCGGGCAGGTAATGCATCGCAAACCTCATTGTCGCGGGAGCCGGACAGCGCGCGACGAGCGGCAACGCATCGCCTCCTCGCTTCGCCCCGGATCGGGCCGCGGCATGTCACCCCGGCATCTTGCCCCAACCTCTGCCGCATGAACATCACGCGCGTCGAAGGCAACGGCCCGCAATGGCCCGAAATGACACCGCCATTGGCACCGCCGGCCCTCGCGCGCCGTGTGGCGCACGCCTATGCTTGACGCATCGGCATAGCGCCCCACTCTTTTGCAGGAAACCGGTCGATGAGCCAGCGAGCCCGCATCACGTTCCGCAACGACGCGGAGAAAGTCGCCTACGTGCGCCGCGAGGTCAACGCGGCGAGCGACGCGATTCGCGCGCGCTTTCCGCTGCTCGATAACCAGAACCTCGTCGGCGCGGGCGTGATGGCCGTGTGCGTCGCAGCGCTGCTCGCGATCGCGTGGCTGCATGCGCGCGGCGCGCTCGCGTGGTACGTCGCGCTGCCGCTCGCCGCGTTCGCGACGTCGCTGATCCACGAGCTCGAACACGACCTGATCCACCTGATGTACTTCAAGAGGACGCCGTGGGCGTACCACCTGATGATGGCGCTGTGCTGGCTCGCGCGGCCCGGCACGATCAATCCGTGGACGCGGCGGCGCATGCACCTGCATCACCACAAGGTGTCCGGCGGCGAATCGGACCTCGAGGAGTTCGGGATCACCAACGGCGAGCGCTGGGGCGTGAAGCGCCTGCTGATGCTCGCCGACGGGATGCTCGCGGTCGCGCTGCGCCCGGCCGCGATGCGCCGCAAGCTCACGCAGTACGTCGCCGCGCAGCCCGTGCAGCACGCATCCGAACGCGCGCGGCTGCGTATCGAGCAGGGATCGTCGTACCTGCCGGTCGGGCACCTGTACTACGCGCTGTGGCATGCGTTCATCGTCTACCACGTCGGCCTGTTCGCGCTTGGTGCATTCGGCCATGCGGTCGCCGTGCCGCCGTTCGTCGAGCACGCGATGCGCGTCGTCGATTTCCTCGCGGTGGTCTGGCTCGCGCCGAACTTCGTGCGCAGCTTCTGCATCAATTTCGTCAGCTCGAACATGCATTACTGCGGCGACATCGATTCGCGCAACGTGATCCAGCAGACGCAGGTGCTCAATCCGTGGTGGATGCTGCCCTTTCAGCTGTTCTGCTTCAACTTCGGCAGCACGCATGCGATCCACCATTTCGTGGTGCGCGACCCCTTCTATATTCGCCAGCTCACGGCGAAAACCGCGCATGCGGCGCTGCGCGAAGCCGGCGTGCGCTTCAACGACGTCGGCACGTTCGCGCGCGCGAATCGCTGGGGGCCGTATCGCCCGGCGCGCGGTGCGCAGGCCGACTTGTAACAGAAACCGTAACGAGCGGTAATTCCTTCGCGTTCATACGAAATCCGACGCATGCCGCGCGATGCACCGGCACCGCGCGGCATCGCGCTTTTCTGCGCCCATTCCTCTGTTCTTACGTGTTGTTACGCGGTATACATCTCGTTACCTTCGAAAAAATCCTGCTCGGTTAAAGTCGGTCTCCAATTGATTTAAATCATCCGATTTAATTATCGATTGGTCTTATTAATAACAATCTTGCTCTCTCCATCAGCCCGGCGCGCGGCGGTTGCGTGCGACGGCGGAGAGTTGGCGGCGTCCAAAGCCGCCACGCGTTCGGCTCTGTCGGTGTCACGGCAGGCCCGTCGAACGTCGCTTGCCGATTCCCCTGATTGCAGCTGCGCACCCTCACGGGCGCCGCGTCGTCGCGCGCGCCGTTTCGTCGCGGCGTTGTGTCAGGGGGTGTCCTCCGGTTGCGCGCAACCGGCCTCCGCACCACATTGAACAGGAATCTACCGATGCGAAAGATTGCCCCGTTGGCTCTCTCCCTGATCCTCCCCGTCATGCTGGCCGCCTGCGGCGGCGACGACGGCGGCACCCAATCCGCCAGCGCCCTGAAATGGAACGGCGGCTGGGGCGGCTGGGGCGGCTCGACCTCCACGTCGTCGACGGGCTCGACCTCGACGTCCGGAACGACCTCCGGCACGACGTCGGGCACGACCTCCGGCTCCACGACAACCACGACCACGACCGCGACGAGCGGCCCCGGCTTCCCGGTTGCCGCGCCGTGGATGACCTACTACGGCGACGCGTCGGGTCTCGACCTGAACCGCGCGGCCACCACGTTCCGCGTGATGGACATCGACCTCGATCCGGGCACCGGCAACTTCACCGCCGCCCAGGTCGCGACGCTGAAGAACAACGGCCAGAACAAGGTGCTGAGCTACCTGAACCTCGGCTCGTGCGAGCACTGGCGCGACTACTGGAACAGCGCGCCGAGCGGCTTCGTGTCGTGCGGCGCGAACAAGACGGCACAGCTCGGCTCGTACCAGGGCTATTCGGACGAGACGTGGATGAACGTCGGCAACGCCGACTACCAGAACCTGATCCTCAACTACGTTGCGCCGCGTCTCGTCGCGCAGGGTGCGGACGGCTTCTATCTCGACAACATGGAAATCGTCGAGCACGGCACGTCGACCAGCAACGGCCCGTGCGACGCGTCGTGCAGCCAGGGCGGCCTCGACCTCGTGCGCAAGCTGCGCCAGAAATATCCGAACCTGCTGATCGTGATGCAGAACGCGACCAGCGACGTCACGCGCCTCGGCACCACCGGCGGCGTGAAGTACGCGAGCCTGCTCGACGGCGTCGCGCACGAAGAGGTCTACCAGCCGAGCTACGACCAGGGCGCGGAGCAGGAACTGCTGAACTGGAAGAGCATGAACCTCGCGCCGGGCGGCCATCCGTTCTGGATCGCGACCGTCGACTACGTCGGCTCGTGCACGAACACCGCCGACGCGTCGAGCGCATACACGTCGGCCCGTTCGAACGGCTTCTCGCCGTACGTGTCGGACGCGAGCGCCGGCCAGGGCACGGTCTGCTACTGGGGCTTCTGATCCCCGTGATGCGTCGCGCGCCGCGCGCGTGACGCAACCGGAGGCCGGGCGCCCCGCCCGCCTCCGGCTTCACCCCTCCATGCGGCGCCCGCCCGGGCGCCGCACGCACGCTACGACCGCGCGCGCCGCTCGCCGGACCCGACGACGGGCGTCAGCAACTGCCGCACCAGCCCCTGCGCGACGCTCGTCGCCGCATCACGGCTCCAGCCCGTGCGGCTCGCGGTGCCGCTCCACACCACCGCGCCGGTCTGCAGGTCGATGATCTGCAGCGCGATGCCGATCGCCGGCTCGCCGTCGACCCCGACCTTGTACCGCCACTCGTTCACCGCACCCGTCAGCCCGTAGCGCAGGTGGTTGTCGGTCGCCCACTTCTTCGCCTTGCCGACGTCCGTGCCGGTCCAGTCGACGAACATCCCGTCGTCGCCGGGCGCGCGATACTCGCGCACGTCGGTGTAGCCCTGCGCGCGCAGGAAGCCCGCGACGATCGACGCCGCGCGCTGGCCGGCGTTCGCGGTCTCGGTGTTGTTCTCGATCGGCAGGACGGCCCAGCCGGTGTTCGCCATGCGCAGGTCGCTGTTGCCGCCGTTCGCCTCGAACGGCGACACGGGGCCGCTGTCGACCTGCGCGCAGCCGGCGAGCAGCGCGCCCGCCGCGGCCAGCGCCAGCCACCAGCGGCGGGCGGTCCTTCCGTGCCGCGCCGGCTTGTCCGCCGCATGCGGCGATGCGCTCTCGTTCATTTCGCTCTCCTTGCTTGACGGGTCAATACATCCAGCGATAGCGGATGCCGACTTCGGTGAAGGGCGTCGACTGGTTCGACGACGCGCTGGCATGGGTGATGTAGAGGCCGAGCTGGTCGTGGCCGAGCACGCTGCCGACGACGCCCGCCGTCACGCGCTCGCCCCACTTCGCATTCGAGTCGTACAGCGGGCCGACCTCGAGGAACGGCCGCCAGCGGCGCGAATAGCCGTCGAGCAGCCCGTTGCCGAAGCCGCCGAGCAGCGCGACCTGCGTGAAGTTTCGCGGCACGAACAGCGGCGCCGTCAGCGGCACGCCGTTCGGCGCCATCTGCTGCAGCAGCGCGCCCGGCGTGCCGTTCGCGGTGTACGCGCCGTGCGTGACGGCGACGCGCACCGTGAAGTCCGGATACGCGATGCGCAGCTTGTAGCCGCCGTCCGCGGTGATCAGCGTGCCGTGGCCGAGGTACGAGCGGTCCTGCCCGTAGAAGCGCGCGTATTCGACGCGCGCCCGCGTGAAGACGTGCGGGTCCGGCTGGAACGCGACCGCGCCGACGACGTTGTCCTTCACGCCGCCGACCTGCAGCTGCGACGATTCCGTCGCTTCCTGGTTGCGCCCGAGCGAATAGCTGAAGCTCAGCGGCCGGCCCTCGAACAGCGCGCCTTCGATGCGCACCGTCGTGAAGTCGCGCAGCGCATTGCGGCGGCCGAGCACGAGCGCTTCGCGATCGATCGTGCCGTAGCGGCGCAGCACGCCCTCGAAGTTGCGGTCCTTGCCGGGCACGCCGGGCAGCGACGCGTCGCCGTGCTGCGCGCGGTCGACGTAGCGGAACGCGAACGCGAGCGTCGGCGTGATGCGCACGCCCGCGCCGATGCTGGTCTCGTAGAACAGCAGCGGCCCCGTATGCAGATACCGGAAGCCCGGCGCGATCGCCTGCGCGGTCGGCATCACCGCATCGACGTAGGTCGCATGCATCGCGTCGTTGTCCGGCAGCAGGTTCTGCGCCCGCGCCGCATCCTGCTGCGCCGCTTCGACGCGGCCCGCGCGCTGCTCGACGGCGATCTGCGTCGCGACCGGCATCGGATCGGTCGGATCGTCGAGCATCTGCGTCAGTTTCGCCGGATCGTCGTCCGCGAGCGCGAGCGCGGCCTTCGCGTACGACGGCTGCGACAGGTGACGGGTGTAGCGCCACGCGAGCCAGTCGCGCTCGAACTCGTACGCGTCGTGCGACTGGCTCCACGCGAGCAGCGCCTCGCTCGCGACCGCCGAATTGCGCTCGTCGCGGCGGGTCAGCGACTGGGCGGTCGCCGGCGGCAGCATCGACAGGTCGCCGAGATCCGCCGCCGCCTTCGACGCCGGCGCGGCACCCGCCTGCTCGTCGCGGCGCAGCAGCTCGATCAGCAGCCGCTTCGACGCATCGCCGCCCGCGAAGCGGTCGGTGAGCGCGATGAAGCGCACGCGCGCCATGTCGTATTCGTCCGGCGTCATCCGAGGCGGCCGGCGCTGCTCGATCCGCTCGCGATGCAGCTTCTTCCATGCGGTGCGCCGGATCTGCCACGCCTCGTCGGTCTGCCCGTCGAGCTCCAGCGCATCGGCGACCGTCAGCCGCCACAGCATGTCGTCGCGATGCGACGGCAGGTTCAGGCGCAGGAAATGCAGCGCGGCGCGCGCATCGCCGAGCTGCAGGTAGGCCGCCGCATACGCGGCCGCGAGCGGCGTGTCGGCGGTCGCGCGCGACCGGTACGCGCGCAGCGCGGCGCGCAGTTCGCTCGCGCTGCCCGCGTCGTTCAGCAGCCAGATCAGCGCGACCTGCGCGTTCGCATCGTCGGGCTGGATGCGCAGCACCGCGCGCACGTCGTCGATCGCCCGCGCGGGCTCGCCGACGAGCCGCCAGTATTGCGAGCGCGCCATCAGGTATTGCGGATCGCGTTCCGCGGCGGCCGCCTGCGCGGGCGTCAGCGAATTCAGCAGCGTCGCGATGCGCTCGTACGCGCGGGCGCGGGTGTAGTAGTACACCGCGCGCCGCAGGTCGCGCAGCTCGCCGGTGCGGCGGTACGCAAATTCGGCGACGCGGCCCGCGTCGAGCGGTTGATCGTCGAGCGCGTCGATCATCTGCTCGAGGTCGCCCGGCGTTTCGCGGCCGCCCTTCAGCAGGTGCCGCGAGCCCTCGACGACCACGTCCGGCTTGCCGGCCAGCTTGCCGAGCGTCGCATACAGCCGCCAGTACGCGTCGGTGTTCGCCGCCGTGCCTGCCGCGGGCTTCGCCTTCTCCAGCGCCGCGAGCGCCTCCGCATAGCGATGCTGGCCGTACAGCGCCACCGCGATCTTCGTCGCATACGCGGGGTTCGGGCCGTAGTCGTGCT
Organism: Burkholderia ubonensis; assembly: GCF_902833085.1. Taxonomy (GTDB): domain Bacteria; phylum Pseudomonadota; class Gammaproteobacteria; order Burkholderiales; family Burkholderiaceae; genus Burkholderia; species Burkholderia ubonensis. The sequence goes on along the minus strand of NZ_CADFEB010000013.1, from coordinate 95,050 downwards.
CGAGCGTCTGCCAGGTGCGCAACGCCAGCGCGTCGTCGCCGGTGCGCTCCGCGAGCGCCGCGGTGCGTTCCAGCACCGGCTGGCGCAGCGCGCCGTGCGCCTGCATCGCGAGGAAGCGGATCGCCGCGCCCGGGTCGGCGCGCCCCACCTGGATCGCGACGTACGCATCGATCCATTCGAGCTGCTTGCGGCGATCGACCTTCGCGCCGCCCCGCTCGAGCTCGTGCTGCATCGCGGCGAGCAGCGCGCGATCGTCGCGCAGCGCGGGCGCGAGCCGCAGCACCTGCTGCCACGACGCTTCGTCGTTGCGCGTCTTCGCGAGCCACAGGTACGCGTCGAGCGCGACGCGCGGCCGGTTGTTCCAGGTCGCGACCTGCGCGAGCCGCTCGTGCCACACGACGGAATTCGGGTCGCGCGCGAGCGCATGGCGCGCGACCTCCTCCGCTTCGCGCAGCTTGCTGTTCTGCAGGTAGACCTTGAATGCGAGTTCCTCGTCGGACGGCTCGGCCGCTTCGCCGGACGCGTTCCCGGGCTTCGCCGCCTTCTCCGCCGCCGACGGCGCGACGTCGTTGGCCTCGTCGGCCTCGTCGGCCGACTCGCCCGGCGCCTTCGCCGCCTGCGCGACGCGCACGACGTGCGGCCCGTCGCGCCAGCGCCATACCGCGAGCGTGAGGCGCGGCGCGTCGGCCGCGTCGCGGCGCGCCGCCGACGGCGCCGCGTCCGCGCGCTTCGACGCGCCGTGCAGGTTCATGAGCTGGTTCGTGTAGTCGGCGGCCAGGTCGGGTCGGCCCGCCGCCATCGCCAGCGAGATCAGGAAGCGCAGCGTGCGCGCATCGGTCGCGAGCTCGCCGACGTGCTCGCGCGCGGCGAGCATCGCATCGCCGAGCAGATTGCCGCCCTGCAGCGCCCGCAGCCCCGCGAAGAACAGCGTGCGCCGCTCGGCTTTCGACGTCGCGCGCTCGCTCGCCGCGAACGCCGCGTCGGCGGCCTCGCGGTAGTGCCCGCCCGCGAGCTGCGCAGCCGATTCCTTGTTGAGCCAGAAGATCGCGCGCGCCGGCTCGCGCATCGCGAGGCGATGGTAGCAGCGCGCGGCGAGCCCGCCGTCGTTCAGCGCGGTCGCCTTGACCGCGAGCATCTGCAGCTGCGCCGGCGACAACGGCGCGTTCAGCGCATCGTTGAGCAGTGCATCGAGTCGCGCGATCCGGCCGATGCGCTCGGGCGCGCCTTCCGGCAGCGCGTAGAGCCGCTGCTCGGCAAGGCCGATGCCGGACAGCAGCGCGCGCAGCCTGACGTCGGCATCCGGCGACGCGCGCAGTTGCGCGATGAGCCGCTCCGCATCGTCGTAGCGGCCTTCGCCGATGTATTCGCGCGCGAGTTGCTCGACGGCATGCGCGTTGTTCGGGTCGGCGCGCAGCCACGCGCGCAGATACGCGACGGTGAGCATGTCGGTCTCGCGGCTGTCGAGCAGCGCGCGTTCGAGCGTGCCCCGCGGAAACACCGCGACGAGCGACAGCGCGACGGCCGCGCCGAAGCCCGCGATGCCGAGCGGCGAAACGATTCGTTTGCGGTCAGATTGCACGGTCGGCCCCCATGTCGACGAATGGCGCGCGACCGGCCGCCGGCGCTGCGTCGCGGCGTTCCGCGCGCACGGCCTCGCGTGCCGCGAGCGCCGCCGCGCGCAGCCCCTGCGCGAACGCGCCGACGCCGACGACGTCGAGCGCCGGCCCCGTCACGTACGGAATCACGCCGGCCGCGCGGATCCGCGCCGCGGTGTCGTGCGCGCACGCGTCGTCAGCCGGCGGGCAATAGTCGATCGACACGACCGGCAGGCCGTACGCCTTCGCGGCGCTCACCTGCAGCATCAGCCACGCGCGATCGGCCGGCGTCACTTCGGTATAGCGCTGCTGCGCCTGGTTCCAGCCGCGATAGAGCGACTCGAACGCGACCGCATACACGCTCGCATGCACGCGCGGCAGCAGCTCGAAGCCGCGATTCAGGATCAGCCGCGCGGTCGGAAAGCGCGCCTTGATCGCGTCGATCACCGCGACCACGCCCGCTTGCTGACGCGCGCGCTCGGCATCGGTCTTCGCGATGATCTGGTAGGAGTCCAGCGTATCGAGGAAGAAGCCGCGAAAGCCGCGCGCCCACAGCGGCGCGATCACGTGCTCGACATAGAACGCCGGCCATTTCGGCATCGCCTGATCGACGACCGCCGAGCCCCACGCGCGATTCTCGCCGCGCAGCCATGCCTTCGGGATGTCCTTGAAATACCGGCGCGCGGCCGTCACTTCGCCGACGCTCACGTAGGCGAGCCACGTCGTGCGCGACGTGTCGGCCGCACCCGGGTCGAAGTCGCTGTCGGGCTCGACGACGACGCTGCCGAACGACGACAGCGCGACGACCGGCACGTGCGCACCATAGAAGAACGCGAAGGTGGGAAGCGGCGCGACGGCCGCGCCGGCGGCGCCCGCGCGCGCTTCGCCCGCGTCGGCCGTGGCAAGCGGCGCCGCGAACGTGGTGGCGGAATCGGCTGGAAGCGGAGCCGTGTCGAGAGAAGCGGCCTGCGCCGACGCCGACAGCGGCGCGAGACACGCAATGAGCGTCCTCGCGCCGACCAGGCGACGTCGAATCCTCCCCAACATGACCATGCCCCCCGGGCCCAACGGCTGTTGGCTTTGCACTGCGAACCCCTGTGTTGTCATTCTTGCGTCGCGGCGCGCCTTCCCTGTTTCCGTGTCCCGAAGCACACGAACGCGCCGCGCTGTCGAATCGATCGCGCATGAAAGCGCGATGCCTTGGATGAAGAAATAGACCAAGACATTTCGAAGTTCAAGGCGGGAACCTTGCAGGATCACGAAACGTCGGGGCGGACTTTCCCGTAGTGCATGCGGACAATGCGAACCCTTGCCGCACGCTGTTGCACATCTGTTACGCGCCGCCGCAAGCCGGCCTGCGCCACGCGCCGACGGCCGGCGGCGACGGCAATGCGCGATCCCGTTGCACGCGCACCCGGCAGATGCCGCCCCACATGTGCGCGGCAGGCCGCGCCGGCCCGCGGCGCACCGATACGGGTGCAGATGTATCAGCGATGAAACGAAATTCGAGCGATTCAGCGTGCGCGCTGCCGCGGCGCACCGTCCGTCCGCGCTTGCGCAAGGTGGCCCGATCACTGGTACGTTATTTGCGTTTCCGCGAGGGGCAGCATCGACGGCGCAGGCCGTCACCGTACCGGTGATCGGCGTCAGCTTCGACGCCGGCGTCGAAGCCTGCGGCGGTCAGCCGATCTCCAGCATTGTGCTGCCCGCGGGCGACGTGCTGACGATTCCGGGTCCGGCACCGTGAGGCTCGGGAGGACGGCAGGCACACGGCCCGCACGGCCGCTACACACGACAACGATCCGGATGCGCGAGGTTAAGCGATGGCCCTTGACACCAAATCGACACGACTCGACGCGGGCATGGACGCGCAGGCCGACGCGCCGCCGCGCGACCGGCGCCCCGGCCTGCGCGCGCGCTTCGCGCGGCGTGCGTCGGCCGCGCGTTTCGCGTCGCTGCTGCCGCGTGACCACGCGGCGGCGTATGTCGCGCTCGAAACGCTGGTGCTGTCCGTCGTCGTCTTCGCGCTGTGCCGCGTGCTGTCCCCCGCCGATCCGCTGCTGATCGGCAAGGCGTTCCCGTGGATGTGGCTGCTGCCGCTGTTCGTCGCACTGCGCTACGGCACCGTCGCCGGCCTCGGCGGCGGCGTGCTGCTGTGCGTCGCATGGGGGGTGTTCTATGCACGCCTGCCGCTCGCCGACGTGTTTCCGCGCGACTTCTTCGTCGGCGGCTTCATCACGATGCTGGTCGCCGGCCAGTTCAGCGACACGTGGGCCACACGGCTGTCGCAGGCACGCGTGTCGAACGCCTACCTGAGCGAACGCCTGTCCGTGCTGACGAACAATCAGTACCTGCTGCGGCTGTCGCACGACCAGCTCGAGCAGGACCTGCTGGTTCGGCCGTCGACGCTGCGCGACGCGCTCGCGCGGCTGCGCGCGATGATGCTGCACGACGACGCCGGCCCGGACGCGGCGCTGCCCGGCGCGCAGCGCTTTCTCGACACCGTCACGCACGCGTGCCAGCTCGAGGCGGCACAGATCCACGCGCTGCACGACGGCGTACCGGCCGCCGTGCCCGTCGCCGCGACCGGCGCGCCGTTCGATTTCGACGCCGACGATCCGCTCGTCGTCGCCGCGCTCGACGAGCTCGCGCTCGCGCACCTGCAGTCGCTCGACGCGCGCGACCGCGCACACACCCGCTACGTCGCGTGCGCGCCGCTGATCGGCGCCGGCGACGAAGTCATCGGCATGCTCGTCGTGTCGCAGCTGCCGTTCCTCGCGCTGACCGCCGACAACCTGCAGCTGATGTTCGTGATGGGCAGCTACTACGCGAACGGCGTGCGTCACGCGGCCGTCACGCGCGACGTGCTGCAGGCGTTCCCGGATTGCCCGTACGACTTCGCGCTCGAATATGCGCGGCTCGCCGACCTGCAGCGCACGAGCGGCATCGCGTCGTCCGTGGTGCGGCTGCGGTTCGACGCGAGCCACCAGGCGCAGGCGATCTTCGATCACATCGAGCGGACCAATCTCGACTTTCACGTGCAGTGGATCGTGCGTGCCGGCGGCACGTGCGCGCTGCTGTTCCTGATGCCGCTGTGCGACGAGGTCGCCGTCGACGCGCAGCTGCAACAGATCGAAGCCGACGTGCACAACCGCTTCGGAGTCGGCTTCACGGACGCGCGCATCGTCGCGCGCTGGGCGCCGCTCGCCGGCGCGCCGTCCGACGGCGTGCTGCGCCAACTGCTGGCCGACCGTGATGACCTCGCGTGACCCTGCCCCGCGTGCGTCGCGCAACGCCCGCGCCCGCACCACCCGCGCCGCGCCGCCCACGCCACCCGCGCCACCCGCGCCGCCCGCTTCGCCGCGTCGGCGACCGGCGTGGCCGGGCGGGCGCGCGCTGCTCGCGTCGCGCGAGGCCGGCCGCTGCGCGGCCGACGCGATTGCGCGCCTCGCCGCGCGCCTGCGCGCGTTCGCGTTTCCGCGTCTCGACGAAGGCGCGCTGATCGCGCTCGTGCGCGAGCCGCAGTTCGCACCGCACCTGCTCGCGACGCTCTCGTATGCGCAGGAACACCAGGTGAAGGAAGGCCTGCTGAACCGGCAGGCGGCGGTCGGCCGCCGCGTGACCGCGCTCGTCGCGATGCAGACGATGCCGGTGCGCGCCGCCAGCCCGATCCTGCACGGGCTGCTGAACGATCCGGCCGACGACGTGCGCCTGCTCGCCTACGGCATGCTCGACAAGAGCGAGAAGCGCGTCACGCAGCAGATCGACGTCGAACGTGCGCGGCTCGCGCGGCGGCTGTCCGACGACGAACGCTGCCGCGTCGACAAGACGCTCGCCGAACTGTATTGCGAGCTGGTCTACGCGCGTCTCGTCGAAGGCGACGTCTACCGCAACGCGCTCGAGCAGGGCGACGCACACGCGGTGTGCGCGCTGCGCCACCAGCCGCTCGACGGCGCGCTGTGGCGGCTGCGCGGCCGCCTCGCGTTCGAGACCGGCCGCCTCGACGACGCCGACGCGATGCTGAAAAAAGCGATCGACTGCGGCTTTCCGCGCATGCGGGTGCTGCCCTATCTCGCCGAGATCGCCTACCTGCGGCACGACTACGCGGCGGTGCGGCGCTGCCTCGACGGCCTGCCGGCGGTGCCGCCGCACCGGCTCGCGCCGATCGCCGACTACTGGAATACGTGACGAGGAACGTCCACCATGATGCGCGACTCCGGTCTCGACACGCCCCCCGGCAACCGGCCGGCCACCGTCACCGATGCGCTCGGCAACGTGCTGCCGCGCGCGGCGTGCGCGGACATCGGGCTGCTGCTCGAGGGCACCTATCCTTACGTGAGCGGCGGCGTGTCGTCGTGGGTGCACGACATCATCCGCGCGTTTCCCGAGTACACGTTCGGCCTGTGCTTTCTCGGCAGCAAGCCGGACGACTATCCGAAGATGTCCTACCCGCTGCCGGCCAACGTCGTCCACCTCGAGCTTCACTACCTGTACGACGCCGATCCGCCGTCCGGGCACGTGCACAGCGTGCCCGGCAACCGCGACGCGTTCGAGCGGATCGCGCTGCTGCACGAGCAGCTCCGGCGGCCCGCCGACGCGCCGCTCGACAACCGGCTCGTGCGGCGCGTCGTCGACGACCTGACCGAAGAGCACCGGCTCGACGAGGCGCAGTTCCTGTACAGCCAGGAAGCGTGGACGTTCCTGACCGACCAGTATCGTGCGTACTGCAGCGACCCGTCGTTCTCCGACTATTTCTGGTCCGTGCGCCTGATGCACCGGCCGCTGTGGAAGCTCGCGCGCATCGCCGAGCAACTGATCCCGATGCGCCTGTATCACGCGGTGTCGACCGGCTACGCGGGCTTTCTCGGCGCGTTGCTGCGGCACCGCCAGGGGCGGCCGCTGCTGATTTCCGAGCACGGCATCTACACGAAGGAACGCAAGATCGAGCTGTTCCAGAGCCAGTGGATCCGCGACAACCGCAACCTGATCGAATACGACGCGTCGCACATCGGCTACTTCCACGAGATGTGGGCGCGCTTCTTCGAGGCGCTCGGCAAGATGACCTACGCGGCCGCCGACGACATCGTCGCGCTGTACGAAGGCAACCGGCGCCGCCAGATCTTCGACGGCGCGCCGCCGCCGAAGACGCACACGATTCCGAACGGCGTCGACCTGCGCCGCCTCGCGCCGCTGCGCCGGCTGCGGCCCGCCAGCGCGCCGAAGGTGCTGTGCCTGATCGGGCGCGTCGTGCCGATCAAGGACGTGAAGACCTTCATTCGCGCGATGCTGACCGTGGTGCGGGCGATGCCGGACGCCGAGGCCTGGATCGCCGGGCCGGAAAGCGAAGACCCGTCGTACGCGGCCGAGTGCCGCGAACTGATCGACCGCCTCGGCCTCGCGGGCAAGGTGACGCTGCTCGGCATGCAGCGCATCGACGAGCTGCTGCCGAAGATCGGCGTGCTGGTGTTGAGCTCGATCTCGGAGGCGCTGCCGCTCGTGATCCTCGAGGCGTTCGCCGCGGGCGTGCCGGTCGTCACGACCGACGTCGGCGCGTGCTGCGAGCTGATTCACGGCTCGGACGCCGACGACGCCGCGCTCGGCGCCGCGGGCCGGCTCGTGCCGATCGCGGACCCGGCCGCGCTCGCGCACGAGGCGCTCGCGCTGCTCGCCGACGACCACGCGTGGTGCGCAGCTCAAGCCGCCGGCATCGCGCGCGTCGAGCGCTTCTATTCGCAGGAGCGGATGGTCGGCGCCTATCGCGCGCTGTACTCGATGCTGGCCGGCGCGCCGGACCGGCACATGCCGGATGCGGGACGCGCGGCCGCCGCCGCGTCGGCGTGTCCGTACGCGGGCGCGCGGCCGGCGGCGCGCGGCTAGCGGCCAGCGGCGCGCGGCCAGCGCCGCGAACGAAGGGCTTGCGCCGGCCGCCGGCACGCCGCTGCAAGCGACGGCAACCGGCCCGGGACGAAGGAGCGATCGATGTCCGCCATCGGAATCAAGCTGCGCCGGCTCATCCGGCACAATTCGCTGCTCGGCATCATGCGCGCGTATGCGTATGCCGGGATGGTCGGCGCCGGGCCGTGGATCTGGTCGATCGTCGGCATCCTGCTGGTCGGGCTGCTCGGCGCGTCGCCGCTGTTGCCGAACGCGATCGTGTCGGATTTCCAGGTGTCCGCGACCTACCTGATCGCCGCGAGCCTGATCGTCACCGGCCCGATGCAGCTCACGCTCACCCGCTTCACGAGCGATCGCCTGTTCGACCGGCAGCTCGACGCGATCCTGCCCAACTTCACCGGCGCGCTGCTCGCGGTCACGGCCGGCGCGATCATGCTGGGCCTGCTCGCCGCCGGCTTCGCGTTCGACGCGCAAAGCGCGCTGTATCGCGCGCTGATGGTCACCGGCTTCGTGCTGCTGTGCGACATCTGGACCGCGAGCGTGTTCCTCGCGGGGCTCAAGCAATACAGCGGCATCCTGCGCGCGTTCTTCGTCGGCTACGCGGTGACGACGGTGGCCGCGGTCGCGCTGAAGCGCTTCGGCCTCGAAGGGCTGCTGTACGGTTTCGTGCTCGGCCAGACGCTGTTGCTGCTGTTGCTGCTGATCCGGGTCTACGGCGGCTTCCCGGCGTCGCGCGTGGTCTCGTTCGACCTGCTGCGGCGCGCGCACCACTATCCGGCGCTGCTGCTGATCGGCTTGCTGTACAACCTCGGCATCTGGATCGACAAGATCATGTTCTGGTATTCGCCGAGCTCCGGACAGGCGGTGATCGGGTCGCTGCATGCGTCGGTCATCTACGACATCCCGATCTTCCTCGCCTATCTCGCGATCACGCCGGGCATGGCGGTGTTCATGCTGCGCGTCGAGACCGAGTTCGCGGGGCACTACGGCGCGTTCAACACCGCGATCCGCGAAGGCGGCTCGCTGCAGCAAATCGAATATGCGCACGACGCGATGGCGCAGTCGCTGCGCAGCGCGCTGTTCGACATCGTCAAGGTGCAGACGCTGACCGTGCTGGTCGTGCTCACGACCGGCCCGCTGCTGCTCGAGACGATGGGCATCTCGCGGCTCTACATGCCGCTGCTGTCGGTGCAGGTGATCGCGACCAGCCTGCAGATGGTGTTCCTCGCGATCATGAACAGCTTCATCTATCTCGACCGGCAGCGGCCGGCGCTCGCGCTGATCGCGCTGTTCTGCGTGCTGAACGGGTGCCTGACCGCGGCGTCGCTCGCCGCCGGCCCGGTGTTCTACGGGTACGGATTCGCGATCGCGCTGCTCGTCGTGGTGCTCGTCGGGATGAGCTGGCTGGACCGGAAGCTCGATACGCTCGAATACGAGATCTTCATGCTGCAGTAAGCGGCGCTCGCGCGCCGCGATCCGCTGTCCACGCCAGGCGTCGGTCGTCACGCATCGATCGGCGGCATCGGCCCCTGCCCGCGAATCCACGCCCAGTTCGCGCGCTCGGCCATCTCCTTGTCGCCGCGGCTGTCGCCATACGCGAACAGCTGCCGAGGCGGATGCTCGCCCCACCACGCGCTCAGCCGCGCGACCTTCTGCGGCCCCCAGCAGTTCTCGCCGTCGAGCCGGCCGGCGAACGCGCCGCGCTCGAACGCGAGCCGCGTCGCGAGCACCGCGTCGAAGCCGGCCGCCTTCGCCCACTTCTCGAGGTACAGCGACGGCGACGCGCTCACCAGCACGAGTTCGTGGCCGCGCGCGCGATGCTCGCGAATCCGCTCGAGCATCTCGGGCCGCACGAGCCGCGGCAGGTCCGTCGCGACGAAGCGGCACGCGGCCGCCTCCAGCGCGTCCTCGCGCATCGGCCCGAACGCGAACCACGCGAACTTCGCCTTCGCGTCGCCGCGCGACAGCCGTCCCGCCTTCATCGCGGCGATCCACGGCAGCGCGCGCAGCCCCGCCCACGCGAAGCGCGGCGTGCCGATCGCGGAGCGGACGAAATGGCGAAAGCTGTCGGAAGTGGTGATGGTGCCGTCGAAATCGAACGCGGCAACGATGCGGTCGGTCATGAAAATCGGTCGGAAAGTCGTTCGGAAGCCCCCGAAGATAACAGAGACTTCGCCGCGCGCGCCGATCCGCCGCGCGTCACCGCAACCCGGACCGCTGCTGCCCCGGCAGATACCCGCCGAACCCGGACAGGCTCGGCGCGCTGGCCGCCGCATCGGACGCGGCCTGCGCGGCGGCCGGCGCCGCATCGCCGGCCGGCATCGCCAGGCCCGGCGCGAGGTAAAGGAACTTCCACTTCGCGTAGGTCTGCTCGCCGTCGAAATCCGCGTATTGCGGCGGAAAGCCCGCGCGCTTGACGGTGGCCCGGTCGACGCTGCTGTAGACGCCGTAGAAGCGGTCGGCTCGCCACAGGAACATCCAGTCGGTCCGTCCGGTCAGCGGGTCCGGATACGCGCGCCGCAGATGATGCATCGGCTTCGGGAAACGGGTGTCGTCCACCAGATCGTCGACGCTCGCCGGGTACGCGCGAGCCAGGCCGTAGTAGCGCACGATCGCCTTGCGGTACTGGTCGCCGGCGAACAGCAGCTGCTTCTCGTCTTCGCGGCGCCGTTGCAGCGCCCAGACGTCCAGCGCGCCCGCCAGCGCGATCGACATCAGCATCAGCGCGATCAGCAGCGCGAGCAGCACGAGCCCGCGCTGACGCGCGGCATGCGCCCGGCACGCGGCCCGGCCGGCCGCGCTCATCGCGCCGCTCCCGCCGCGTGCGGCGGCTCGCCCTGTGCGCTGCTCGCGGGCGCCACGTCGTAGACCCCCGGCTTGGTCTCGTCCGGCGACGCGATCACCGCCCATTTGTCGTCGCCGTTCACGGGATCGACCGGGACCACGCGCAGGTAATGCTTCGCGACCAGTTCGTCGAGCGTCTCGGGATACTGGCCGTTGTCGCCGAAGTACTGGTCGATCGCGTTGCGCATCACCGCGATGTTCTGCTGCCGGACCTGCTCCTTGCCGCGTTCGATGCTGTGCAGGTAGCGCGGCACCGCCAGCGTCAGGAGCAGGCCGATGATGGCCATCACGACCACGATTTCGATCAGCGTGAAGCCGCGCGATCTGCGCATGCGAGCGGGTTTCATGATGGGTGCACCGTCACCATTGTCTGTACGGGATGCCGTTGATGCCGACGCGCGCGGATTTCGACGTCACGTCGAACACGTCCTTGCCTGCCGCGTCGGTTCCGGACGATGCGCCGGACGACCCGCCGGCCGCCTGATCCGGCGGCTGGCCGTAGGCGCGCACGTTCCAGGTCTCCTCGGGCGGCGTATCCGGGTCGCCGGTGAAGAACGGATCACGCGGCACGCGGCGCAGGAACATCAGCAGGCCGCCCTTGGGGTCCCGCGCGTCCTTCACGCCCGTCACGAGCACGCCCAGCGACGGCGGATAGCCGGACGCTTCGGCATCCTTTTCGATCTTCCCCGCGTCGCTCGCGTCCTTGTATGCGTCGAGCGCGGTGCGGATCTCGCGCAACGCGGCGCTCAGCTCCTGCTCTTTCTGCCGCTGCACGATCAGCTCGGAGAACGGCATGATCGCGAGCGCGAGGATGCCCACCAGCGCGAGCGTGATCACCATCTCGATCAGCGTGAAGCCGCGCCGGGCGTGATGCCCCGTGCCGCCGATGCGCATCGTGCCGTTCCGGGTCGCCACGGTTCAGTTCCCGCTCTGGACCGGGTGCAGCGGGTTTTCGCTCGGGATGTCGCCCGCCGGCATCCGCAGCGTCGACGGCGGCGGCGCGGCCGCGGCCGGGGCTGCGGCGGGCGCCGGGGGTGCCGCAGGCGCCGGCGATGCCACCGGCGTCACGGTGGTGCCCGGAGCCGGTTCCGCTTCGTTGCCCGCCGGTTCGGCCGCCTGCGCCGCGCCCTGCGCAGGCTCCGCCGCCTTCGCGGGCGCCGTCGCCGGCGCGGGCTGCTGTCGCGAGAAACGCCCGCCGTACGGTTCCGGCGGCGGCGTCGTGCGCGGTGCGGCCGGCAGCTGCCCGAACGCGCCGCTCTCCGGCGAAGGCAGCGCGCGGGTCGCCGCCGCGCCCAACGCCGAAGCCGCACTGGCGCCGGACGTGCCGCCGCCGACGCTGCCGGGCACCGGCCGCGCCTTGGGCCGCGCGGCCGCCGCGGGCTCCGCGGCCGCTTCCGCGTTCAGCGCCACGGGATCGAGCCGCAGCTCGTCCGCGTGCACGTTGACGTCGGTGCCCGACCACACTTCCTGCGTGTCCGCATCCGCCGCGACCTGCGGCCGGATGATGTGCGGCGTGATCTGCAGCACGATCTCGGTCTTCTTGTGATCGCCTTCGTGATCCGAGAACAGGCGGCCGAGCAGCGGCAGCTGCCCGAGCCCCGGCACCTTGTTCGCATTGCGGCGGTCCTCGTCCGAGATCAGCCCGCCCATGATCTGGGTTTCGCCGTCCCGCAGCCGCAGGCTCGTCGATGCGCTGCGCGTGCCGATCTGATACGCGAGCGAGCTCAGCCCCTGCGAATTGCCGCTCTGGATCGTATTGGTGATGTTGCTGACCTCGAGATTCAGCTTGATGCCGACGTCGCCGTCGCGATAGACCTGCGGCTCCACTTCGAGCTTGATGCCGACATCGAGGTACTGGATCATCTGCGTGAACGACGGGCCGCTCGTGCTCGGCGTGCTCGAGCTCGAAATCACCGGCACCTTGTCGCCGATCATGATGCGCGCCTTCTCCTTGTTGCGCGTGCGGATGCGCGGGCTCGCGAGCAGGTTCGCATCGGTGTCCGTGAGCTTGAAGTCCGCGGTGGCGGACAGCCCGCTGACGTTCAGCGCATTGACCGGCAGATGGTGCAGCGCGCCCCAGGTATTCACCGTGCTCGGCGTCGACACGGTGAACGAGTTGGGCCAGTTGATGCCGAGCTGCGACATCCGCTCGTGCGACACTTCCAGCACCTCGACTTCGAGCATCACCTCCGGCTCCGGCAGGTCCTGCGCGGCGATCATCTCGTCTGCCACCTTGATCATGTCCGGCGTGCCGCGAATCGTCACGGTGTTCGCGCGCTCGTCGATCACGACTTCCTTCACTTTCAGCAGGCTCTTCAGCAGCGACTGGATCTGCTTCGCGTCGACGTTCGACAACTGGAACGTGCGCACCTTGAGTTCCTGGTATTCGAGCTCCTTCGCCGGCGTCGCCGGGTAGATGAACAGCGTGTTCGCGTTCATCTGCTTCTTGTCGAGCTGGTTCTGCAGCAGGATCATGTCGACCGTGTCCTGCAGCGACGCGTTCTGCACGAAGATCGTCGTCTTCAGGTCGGCCCGCACGTCGCGATCGAAGATCACGTTCAGTCCGGAGGTGCGCGACAGCGCCTCGAAGACCATCCGCACGTTCGCGTCGCGGAACTGCAGCGATACCGGCGTGCGCATGATCGACGACGCGGCGAGCTTGTCGTCGCGCTCCGCGTGCTGCTGCCGGCGCTTTTCGTCGAGCTCCCGCTGCATCCGCAGCGCCATCGCATTGGCCGGATTCTCGACCAGCACGCGGTGCACGCGATCGGCCGCCTGCGCATACGAGCCGCGCTTCATCATCCGGTCGGCTTCCTGCAGGATCGCGAGGTGCTTGCGGTCCTGCTCGATCATCGCGCCGATCCTGCGCGCGCGCTCGCTGCGCGGGTCGAGCTCGGTCGCCATGAAGACGGACCGGGCCGCGGCGTCGAACTGGTTGTCCAGGCGAAGCCGGTCGGCGTTGTCGAGGAGTTCGTCGATTTCGGCATCACGGTCGTGCATCGCGTCGATCTTCACCTGCGCGTTGGTCGGATCGTCGTGGAGGTTCGGCACGTGTGCGCAACCGCCGCACGCGAGCACCGCCGCGGCGATCGCCAGCGCGCGCTTCGTCGTGGTCCGGCTCGCCGGCGTGCAGCGGGAATCGAACGGGGTGACAGGCACGACGCCTGTCGATGGACCGCTGTTCCCGTCGCGGCGCGCCCCCCGTGTGCGTGAGGTTTTCATCTACTTTCCCTCCACTGGAATGGACACCACCTGCGTCTGGTTCAGCGGCAGATAGGTCAGCACCACGTTCGACGCCGATACGGAGTCGACACGGTACTGGCCATCGATCACGTCGCCGGGCGACACGATCAGCAACTGATCGCCGTTGCTGAGAAATACCTGCGGCTTGTCCGCCTTCGCATCCAGTTCGCCGACGTAGGAAAACGGCACCGGGGGCGCCGTCGGCGGCGCCGGGCGCGCGGTGGGCGGCGGCGCCTCGACGGGCGGCGGCGGCTGCCATGACGACGCGGTGAACGGATCGTTCGCCGATGCGACGGACACCGGCGCGCGCAACGCGGCGAGCTGCTCCCGCGGCGTCGGCGCGGGCGTGGGCGTATCGGCAGATGCACGTGGCGCCGCAACGGCCGCAGACGCAGATGCCGCAGACGCCGCTTGCGACGGCAGCGCACGATGCCCGGCAACCGGCCGAGCGCCCGCGTCGTCGCGATGCAGGCGGTCGAACGCCGCGCGCGGCGACGGCGCCGGCGACGCCGCGACCAGCATGCGATACCCGACGACGCCGGCGACGATGCAGCACAACGCCAGCGCGATGCGTGCGACGGCAGCGGGTTTCAATGCGGCCGGCTTCATGGCTGCGCGCTCCGGTAAACGAGCTCGAAACGCACGCGCGCGTCGAGCACGTTGCCGTTCACGGCGGGACGCTCGACGTGGATTTCCTGCAGCGCCGCATTCGGCACGTTGTTGAGCACCCGCGCGACGAATCGACGGATCGCGCCGTACTGATCCTTGACGGGCAGCAGCACCTGATAGCGCGCGAAGCGCGCGCCCGAATCGGTCGTCACCTGGTACTCGGCGGCCCCGAGCGTCAGGTTGCTGTCGCGCGCCTGCGCGAAGATCGACGCGATGTCGTCCGCGCTCTGCGAAAAGCGCGGGAACAGGTCGGGCAACGCGTCGAGCGCGACCGCTTCCGCCGCCGCGTGGCGCCCGCCCGCCGGATGGCCGCGCGCCGCCCGCGCGAGCCCCACCGGGTCCCGCAGCGCGCGCGTGTCGGCTTCCACGTTCGAGGCGGCCGCGTACAGAATCGCCGCCGCGCCGAGCGTCAGCACGCCGGCGAGCCCCGGCAGGCCGAACGCGCGCCGCAATTCGTAGCGCAGCGTGAGCAGCGAGTCGCGCAACCGGGCCGCTTTCATGATTTCCTCCAGACCGCCGTGATCTGGAAGCGCACCGGCTTGCCCGGCACGTTGTTCTCGATCACGTGACCGTTGAGCACCGCTTCGCGCAGCAGCACGCTCGCCTGCAGATACTTCAGGTAGGCGACCATCGCGTCGAGGTTCTTCGCTTCGGCGGTGATGCGGATCTGGCTCTGCGCCGGGTTCTGGTCGATGCCGATCAGCGCGACGTCGTGGTCCGGATAATCCTCGACGATCGAAAACAGGTCCTGCCACGGCACCGTCAGTTCGCGCAGGACCGCCTGGCCCTGCTTCTCCGCAAGCTTCGCCGCCGGGGTCGGCGGCGGCTTCGCGACATGCCGCTGCGCGAGCGTCCGATGGCGGACGGCCTCGATCGCCGCCTGCGCGCGATCGTTTTCCGCATACGCGTGCCACAGCCGTGCGCCGCACGCGATCAGCAGCACGGCGGCGGCAGCCAGCAGGATCACGCCGCCCGCCGCGGGGCGCGCGCGGCGCCGGCCGAAGTCGATGTCGACGAGCGGAATCATTGCGCCGCCTCCATCAGCCGGCGCGCGAGCGACCCGTCGAGGGCCGGCTGCGGCGGGCGGATCGCCGCCGCGAAACGTTCGGCGAACGGCGCGGGGTCCATGTCGATGCCGCACAGGTAGATCCGGCATTCCTCGCGCTTCAGGCCCGCCCGCGTCGCCGAACGCTCGAACAGTTGGCCGGCGAGTTCGGCGAGCCGCGACGCGTCGCCCGCATCGCCCGCGAACAGGCGCTGCGCGTCATAGGCGGCCCAGCCGACGCGTTCGATCATCACCGCCTGCATCAGCTCGCCGGCGACGAACAGCAGCAGCGCATCGCCGTCGCAGCCCGCCGCGATCCGGTTCAGCATCTGCGGAAGACACGCCCGCACGCTGCGGATGCGCATCGCGCTGGCGGCGCACGCTTCGTGCATGCCGTCGTGCAGCGCGCGCGGCAGCGCGCTCGCGAACAGCGCGCGGCCGCCGTGCTGCACGCACCAGCGCACGACCAGCGCATCGCCGTCGATCCCGCAGGTGTCCGAAAAATGCGCGAGCGCGACGGCTTCGAGCTCGCGCGCGCGCAACGTGCGGAAGTCGCCGCGCAGGATCGCGTGGTTGCACCAGAAATCGTCGAGCACGACGTATGCACTGCGTATCATCGGCGCGGCGCTTGGCTCCGCGCCCTGCTGCGCGGCGCCGAGCGCGGCGCGCAGCGCATCGAGCACGCCCGGCTCGGTGCCGAACTGCGCATCGGGAATCGCGACGCTGACCGGCTCGGCGACCGGCGCCCGCTTGCGCAGGTACCACCGTCCGCGCGTGCGGGCGCCGACGACGACCTCGCGGGCGCCGACGCCGATCGCAACCGGACTATTCAACCATCGTGACACGGTTGATCTCCTCGAGTGTCGTTTCGCCGCGCCGGACCAGCTCGATCGCCGCCGAGCGCAGCGTCGTCATCCCGCCGCGCAGCGCCGCCGCCTTGATGTGCCCGAGCGGCGCGCGCTCCGACAGCAGTTGCCGCAGCTCGTCGTTCATGCGCAGCGCCTCTGCGATCGCACGCCGCCCGCGATAGCCGCTGCCGCGGCACATCGCGCAGCCCGCGCCGCGGCGAAACAGGTAGCTGCCGGCCGCGTCCGG
This sequence comes from Burkholderia ubonensis, assembly GCF_902833085.1. Lineage (GTDB taxonomy): Bacteria > Pseudomonadota > Gammaproteobacteria > Burkholderiales > Burkholderiaceae > Burkholderia > Burkholderia ubonensis. The sequence continues at coordinate 78,664 of NZ_CADFEB010000013.1, read as the reverse complement.
GTCGATGCCGGCGCGCACGAGCGCGTCCGCGTCGACCGTGTCCTCGGTCAGGCAGTCCGCGCAGCACTGGCGCAACAGCCGCTGCGCGATCACGCCGTTGAGCGCGGACACGAAGCTGTACGGATCGACCTCCATGTTCGTGAAGCGGCCGATCACGTCGAACACGTTGTTCGCATGCACGGTCGTGAACACCTGGTGCCCGGTCAGCGCGGCCTGCACGGCGATCTGCGCGGTTTCGGGATCGCGGATCTCGCCGACCATGATCTTGTCCGGGTCGTGCCGCAGGATCGAGCGCAGCCCGCGCGCGAACGTCAGGCCCTTCGCTTCGTTCACCGGAATCTGCAGGATTTCGCCGAGCTGGTACTCGACCGGGTCCTCGATCGTCACGATCTTCTCGAGGCCGTCGTTGATCTCGGTGAGAATCGCGTAGAGCGTCGTGGTCTTGCCGCTGCCGGTCGGCCCCGTGACGAGCAGCATCCCGTACGGCATCGACGCGATCGCGCGCATGAAGCGCGTGTCGGCCGGCTGGAAGCCGAGCGCCTCGAGCGTCAGGCCGCCCGCGGCCTGCGACAGCTGGTAGCGGTCGAGAATCCGCAGCACCGCGTCCTCGCCGAACTGGTTCGGCATGATCGACACGCGGAAATCGATCTCGCGCCCCGCGTACAGCGCCTTGAAGCGCCCGTCCTGCGGCACGCGGCGCTCCGCGATATCCAGCTCGGAAATCACCTTCACGCGCGACAGCACCTGGTCCGCGACGTCGCGCCCGTCGATGCGGCCGACCACGGTGAGCACGCCGTCGACGCGGCACTTGATCATCAGCCCGTTCGCGCGGCATTCGAGGTGGATGTCGCTCGCCAGCATCTTGAGCGCGTCGTAGATCGTCGAGTTGAGCAGCCGCACCACCGGGCTGTCGTCGCTGCTGATGCCCTGCAGCGTCAGCGCGAGCGACGCCGGGTCGGCGGTGCGCTGGATCGGATCGTCGAACGCGAGCGAGTCCATCGCGCGCACGTCCTTCTCGCGCACGGTCAGGTATGCATTGAGGTCGCCCGCGCTCGCGAGCGCCCAGCCGTACGGCACCGCCGGCCGCGCGCGCATCCGGTGCTCGACCCAGCCGCGGGTGCGCGCATCGAGCGGATCGGCAACGGCGAACAGCAGCGCATTGCCGTCATCCGGGTGGCGGAAGCACACGCACAGCCGCGCCGTCGCGTCGACGAACGGCACCACGTCGAACTCCGGCTCGAGCCGGTTCAGCTCGCGCATGCCGATCGGCTTCATCCGGAATTGCGCGGCGAGCTGCGCGCGCAGCTCGTCCGCGCCGAGCGACGTGCGCGCCATCAGCTCCTCGAGCGCGCGAATGCCTGAACCGTGCCGCTCGGCGAGCGCGCGCAGCGTGTCGCGCAGTTCGGCTCCCGCGTCGGGGAGCGTTTCCGATGGGGGGGTGACGGTATCCACGTGCATGCCTCAGGCGGTCTATTGAATGCTCGACGCGATTTCGAAGATCGGCAGGTACATCAGCACGACGATTCCGCCGATGACCACGCCGATCACGATCATCATCGCGGGCTCGATCAGCCGCGAGATCAGGTCGATCGTGCGCGCGACCTGCGCCTCCTGGAACGCGGCGATCCGGTCGAGCACGCGGCCGAGGCCGCCGGTCTTCTCGGCCACCGTCAGCAGCCGGTACGCGATCGCGTTCGCGAGGCCGGCCTGCTGGAATGCGTCGGAGATCCGGGCGCCGTTGCGCACCTGCTGCAGCGCGAGCCCGAGCGCGGCCCGGTCCGCGCCGCCGACCAGTCCGCGCGCGAGGTCGAACGCGCGCACGGCGGGAATGCCGCCGTCGACCAGCATCGCCGTCGTGCGATAGAACTGCGACTGGCGAAACACGCGGAAGTGCTGCCCGATGCCGGGCAGCGCCAGCAGGCGATCGGCGAGCCAGATCCGCAGCGCCGGCCGGCGCAACGCGATGGCCGTCGCCACGGCCAGCACCGCGAGGCCGATGCCCAGCCCGGCGCCGTGCGCGTGCACCATGCCGCCCCACGCCATCAGCAGGCGCGACATCAGCGGCAATTCGCGCCCGCTGTGCTCGAGGAGCGTCGCGAACCGGGGCACGACGAAGCCGAGCAGGAACAGCACGACGGCCGCGCCGACGAACAGCAGGACCGTCGGATAGATCGCCGCCGACACGACGCGCGCGCGCAGCTCGTGGAGCGTCGCGCTGTTGCGCGAATAGCGCGTCAGGCTGCCGGCGAGCCCGCCGGTCTGCTCGCTCGCCTTCACGCACGCGACCAGCACTGGCGGGAAGACGTCGCCTGCATGCTCGAGCGCCGCGGACAGCGACTGCCCCTCTTCCAGTTGCCGCAGCAGGTCGCGATAGACCTGCGCGGACGCCTCGCGCCGCTCGTTGCCGCCGAGCGTGCGCAGCGCGTCGACGACGCCGACGCCCGCGTCGAGCAGCGCCGCGAGCTCGCGCGCGAACAGCTCGACGTTCAAGCGCGCGCCCGGCATCCCGAGCCGGTTCGCGCCGCGCCGCTGCCGCCGCGCGTCCGCGCTCACCGACACGACGCGAAAGCCGCGCGAGCGCGCGAGCGCGGTCGCGCTCGCCGGTGAATCGCTGTCGACGCGAAGCGTCTGGACCGAGCCACCCGTATCGAAGACACGCAGCACGAACTTCACGTCGACTCTCCTTGCCAGCCCGCTCACGGCAGGCGCGAGCACCGCGCCCCGCCTCCCTACCACGACGAGATCGTCACGTTCTCGCCGGTGCCGCCGCCGCGCCCGTCCTTGCCGAGCGAAAACAGGTCGTAGTCGCCATGCTCGCCGGGCGAACGATACTGGTACGGCCGATCCCACGGGTCCACCGGCACGGCCTTCTGCAGATAGGGGCCGCTCCACCGCGCCGCGTTCTGCGGCTTGTTCACGAGCGCGTCGAGACCTTCCTCGGTCGTCGGATAGGTACCGACATCGAGCCGGTACTGATCGAGGGCCTGGCCGAGCGACACGATCTGCGCGCGCGCGATCTTCACGTTCGACTTGCCGACCTGCTCGAAATACCGTGGCGCGACGAGTCCCGCGAGCAAGCCGATGATGACCATCACGACGAGCAGTTCGAGCAGCGTGAAGCCGCGGCTTGCGCACGCGCGGCAAAGCGGCGCGGCGCCGCGCCGCACATGCCCCGGCACGCCGGGCTGGATCGAGGACGATTCGTCGCGCACGGCTTCCTCCCTGTATCGACCCGCCGCTTCAGCGCCGCTGAAGCCCTTGAATGCATTCTTGTTCAGGTCGATACGGGCCAGAAGTAGGGAGTGCCGTCCATCGGCATGGGTAAAGCCCCCCCAGTTGCTCCACCCGTTTTTGGCGGGTTTTCACACCCGGTCGTCGTCGCTCAGCGCGAGCACGCCGATGTCGATCGCGAAGTGGACGAGGCCGGCGAGGTTCGCGATGCCGAGCTTGCGCATCAGGTTCGCGCGATGCTTTTCCACCGTCTTCGGGCTGAGCTTCAGGCACTCGCCGACCTGCCGGCTCGTGTGCCCTTCGACGACGAGCCGCAGCACCATGCGTTCGCGGCCCGTCAGCGCATTCCACAACCGCGCCTTGTGCGCCGACTCGTCGCGCAAGCCCTGCGCGCATGCGCGGGATCGATACGCGTCGAGACTGATCACGCATTTGCCCTGCATCACGAAACGCATCTCGCGGACCAGATCGGCGAACGACGCATCCTTGACCACGTAGGCGGCCGCCCCGGCGGCGAACGACTCCTGCACGTGACCTTCGCTGCGGTGAACGGTGAGCACGATGATGCGGGCATGCGGCGCATCGCGCTTGATCGCCGCGATCGCCTCGAAGCCGCTGCCGCCCGGCATCGACAGGTCCATCAGGATCAGGTCGGGCTGCGTGAGCGCGGCGAGGCGGCAGGCTTCGTACCCGCCGCTCGCCTCGCCCACGATGCAGTAGTCGTCCAGCTCCGAAACCATGCGGCACAGGCCGACGCGCAACAGATGCTGGTCCTCGACCACCAGCACGCGAGTCTTCTTGTCCAATTTCGTCGCTCCTTGCCTGCCGGACGCGTGCGGCTAGTCCGACGCGACGACGTCGCGATACGCCGCGAGCAGTTCCGACGGCGTCGCGAAGCCGTCGATGCGCATCCATTGCCTGCCTGGCGCTGCGCGCAGGAATGCCACCGGTACGTGATTCATCTTGTCGCCGCGATACACGTTGAACGCGCGCTGCGCGGCGATGCTCGCGTCGACCGTGCCGGTGTAGTGCTGCCACTCGGGGCCGGCCCCGAATCTCGCCGCATAGGCCCTGAGCCGCGCGGGCGTGTCCTCTTCCGGGTCGATCGAGATCGACACGATGTGCACCTTGTCGCGGTCGCCGCCGAGCTCGCCCTGCAGCCGCTCGAGCGTCTGGCTGATCATCGGGCAGATGGTCGTGCAACTCGTGTAGATGAACGTCAGGATCACCGGCCGGCCGTCGTTCAGTTCGTCGACCAGCGACACGGTCTTGCCGTCGTCCCGCACGAGTTCCACCGGCGGCAATGCATAGTCGGCCATCGAGTGCGTCGTGCCGGGCGCGACAACGTGATGCATGTGCATGTCCGCGCCTTCGGCGGCGCTTTCGGTGGCGCTTCCGGTGGCACCTTCGGCGGCGTTCCCGACGGCGTTGTCGATCGCGCTTTCGGTGGCTTCGTCGGCCGCTTTTCCGCCGGTGTTCGCCGGAGCCGCGTCGGGCGCCTGCTCGACCGGCGTCTCCATCATGCTCCCGGCGTCGTTCTCGGTGGCGCTGCCGGCAGCGTTCGGTCGAGCATCGTCGGCCGCGCCGCTGGTCACGTTCCCGGTCGCATTCCCGGTCGCACTCTCGGTCGCATTCCCGTTGGCGCCTGGCGCCGCGCTCCCGGTCGCGCTTTCGACCGCGTTCTCCATGACGCTCCCGGCGGCGCTCTCTTCAGGCGCCCCCCACGCCGCAGCCGCGGCAAGCGCGGCGCCCGCGAGCACGAATGCGCCCGCCGTCGATTTCGCAGTCCCTTTCATGTCCGTCTCCCTGGCGATAAGCGAGGCCGCGATGGCTTCTCCACCTCGCCCGTGCAGTGTCCGGAATCTGTCGGCGACGGTCATTGGATGACGCTCCCCAAAGGCCGGTAGGGTAAGTCCGCTTGGTGGATTACCCATCGTCCGCAGCCGGGATGCCCCCCACGCCGCGCACCCGCATTCACCCGATTGCCGCATGCGCCGGTCGCGGCCTAGAATCACAGCGATATTACGGTTTCCTGATAACACAGCATCGGGAGCTCTCATGCGTGAACGCCAGCCCGAAGGACCGCAGATCAGGCTGCTCGACCTGATCGACGCGATGCGCAAGCTTCGCAGCGCGGTCCGCCCAGGCGATCGCGGCGCCGGCATCGTCACCGATGCGCGCGGAGCAGCGCTTGCCATTCTCACGCCCGACGGCGTCTTCGTCTCCGTGAATCGCAGCGCCGCGGCGCTGCTCGGCTACTCGAACGACGATCTCGTCGGCAAGCACCTCGCCGACCTCGCGCCCGACGACACCCATGCGGAATTGACAGACGATTTGTCGACGAGCGCCCGCAGCCCGTTTCACACGTTCGGCGCGATGCTCTGCGGACGCACCGGCCATCCCGTCCAGCTCCTGCTGCATCAGCAGCCGCTCCCGGCCCGGGACGCGGGCGCCGGCATGCTGCTGACGCTGTTCGAGGAACCGCTGAGCTTCGAGATGAAGCAGCACGGCACGGCCGCATCGCTCGATGCCAATGCGCGCGCTTGCCAGACCTGGCTGATGCTGGGTCAGCAGAAGGAGCGCCACCGGCTGAGCTCGGAACTGCATGACGGCATCGGCCAGGCGTTGACGCTCGTCAAGCTGATGAACGAGGACGCGCTCATGCGCCTGCGCCGCGGCGACGTCGACGAGGCCGCGAGCCTGCTCGACGCCACCGTTCAACGCATCCGCGAGACGATCGGCGACGTGCGGCAGATCTGCGGGGAACTGCGGCCGCTGATGCTCGACCGGCTCGGCCTGCCCGCGGCACTGGCTTCGTTGTGCCGGCGCATCGAGCGCGACACGGAAACGCTGTCGGTCACGTTCAATTGCGACGTCGACGACGACGACGTGCCCGAGCATCTGAAAGCGGACATGTTCCGGGTCGCGCAGGAGGCGCTCAACAACATCGTCAAGCACGCGCAGGCCAGCGAAATCTCGCTCGGCCTGCAGCACGTCGCCGGCGGCCTGCTGCTGACGATCCAGGACAACGGCGTCGGCTACGAGCACCGCCCGCTGGCGACGGAAGACGCGCGCACGACCGGGCTCGGCCTGATCGGCATGCAGTACCGCGTCGAGTCGCACGGCGGCACGTTCTCGATCCGGTCGTCGGCCACGAGCGGCACGCTCGTCTCGGCGACCTGGCTACTGTGACGCGACGCGCGCGTCGCGCTCAGCCGTCCCGCTCAGCCGTCCGCTTCGCCCAGCGGATATTCGCGCAGCGGCGCCCTCGCGTCGGCATCGTCGTCGCCCGCCTGACCGCCGTGGCCGGTCGAGTGAGCGGGCAAGTCGTTCGCATTGGGCTCCGCGCACTTCGCCGCCAGCGACGTCAGCAGCCCCATGTTCATCGCGACGAGCACCAGCTCCGTCAGGTTCGCGATATGGAGCTTGTGCATCATGCTGGCGCGATACTTCTCGATCGTCTTCGGGCTCAGGTTCAGGTACTGGCCGACCTGCCGGTTGGTGCGCCCTTCGGCGATCAGCTTCAGCACGCTGCGCTCGCGCGCGGTCAGGATGTCCCAGGCCGTCTTCGGCGCGGGCATTTCGCGGCCGGTCACGAACGAATCGACCATGTACCCGTACACGTCCGCGCTCAGGTGCTTCTTGCCCTGCATGACCGTGCGCATCGCCAGCAGCAGCTCGTCGAACGAGACGTCCTTGAGCACGTAGCCGTCGACGCCCGCACGCAGCGCTTCCCGCACATACTCCTCGCTCTGATGCACCGTCAGGGCAACGATGCGCACCTGCGGCGAGCGCCGCTTGATCGTTGCACTGGCATCGATGCCGTTCATCCCGCGCATCGACAGATCGATCAGCATCAGGTCCGGGGCAAGCGCGATCGCCTGCTGGCACGCCTCCTTGCCGTCCCTCGCCTCGCCGACCACCTCGTAATCGCCCTGCGCGCACAGCATCGAGCGCAGGCCGTTTCTCAGCAGATCATGGTCTTCTGCAATTACCACGCGACATTTGGTGTTCACGTCTTCCACTCCCGGTTGCCCCCCAACCCGGCCGCTGCGGAACGTTCGATATGGCCATGTCGTATCCGCAGGGCCGGCAACGCTCGCTGGGTATCGTTCCCAGTCCTGATTTATCCATGCACTTGCCTCCGCAACCGACCGTCATGTCGCTCGATTGAGCAAGGTTCGCGCCACCGGCCGGCCGGCCAGCCCCGGCCCGAGCCCGGGCGCGGTGCGGCCGCCCCGAAACGTCCGGCGCGATTCCGGCAGGTTTCAGGAATGCATCGTTTTGAATTTTTTACCGTGTCAGTGCGAATACGGATAGCGGAATTACCGCTCGTTTTTCGCAACGAGTGGAAATGATCGAATCGCGACAACGTTAAAGCAGGAAGAAACCTTGCGGCCCACAGCAAGAATTGTAATCGGCTTTGGTTTACTTCCATTACCAATGATTACCGACGTAACAATCTTGCACAACCCGTCACGTCCGGCGACACGTGCATCGAAGTGTAGGGAGGCGCCCCATTGCGGCACGGATTTTTCGTACACCACAATTCAGGTGCAGGAGATCCGGAAGATGCACCACCGCCTTTCATCCCGCCCGGGAATCGCCATCGTCGCCGCATGCGTGGGGCTCGGCGCCGCATGGCCGTGCGGCGCATGCGCGGAGATTTTCGGTGCGGTCACGAGCAACGGCGTCATCGTGTTGACGAACGAGCCCGGCAAGGCCGGCCTGAAGGTGATCGTCGCGGGCCCGCCGGCCGATGGACCGGACGCGCAGCGCGCGTCGTCGAAGCCGGCCGACGGCGCCGTGCTGTCTCGGTTCGCGGACGTGATCGACGAAGCGAGCCACGCGTTTCGCGTTCGCCCCGAACTCCTGCGCGCGGTGATCGACGTCGAGTCCGGCTACAACCCGAAGGCGGTGTCGGACAAAGGCGCGCTCGGCCTCATGCAGTTGATGCCCGACACCGCGCGGCGCTTTTCGCGCGGAGACATGCTCAATCCGCGCGAGAACGTGCTGGCCGGCGCGCAATACCTGAGATTCCTGCTCGACCTGTTCAAGGAGAACGTCGAACTCACGCTGGCCGCGTACAACGCCGGAGAGAGCGCGGTGATCCGCGCCGGCTATCGCGTCCCGGCGTTCGCGCAGACGCGCCTTTACGTGCCGCGCGTGCTCGCACGCTACAGGCAGCTGCTCGCCGCGAACTAGCCGATGCGCGGTGCCAACGCCGTGCGAACGGAAGCGTCGCCCCGCTCGGCCGCTCAAGGAAACGCGGGAATGGTCGGGTCCTCGCCCTCGAGGTGCGCGTCCGCGTGGTGAAGCCTGATCAGGTCTTCGATTTCGTGCACGCGGTCCTTCGCGACGTCGATCATCATCAGCAGCTCGCCGCGCTCGATCCCGTCCTCGAACCGCTTCAGCCGAGTATTCGGCACGTCGACGCCGATCATCGACGCCGCCCATGCGCCGAAGCCGGCGCCGGACAGCGTGATCGTCACCACGGCGCCGCCGGCAATCGGCAGGCCCGCCGGCGGAAAGGCCAGCGCAAGCAGCGCCATCGCCATCCCGGTCGCGCAACCGACGGCCGTGCCGCGCGCCAGCGACGGCAGCAGATCGCTGCGCTGCGCCAGCGTCGCCGTCGGCAAACCGTCAAGCACGGTGCTGCGGTTTGCAACGACGTGGATGTGCCGCCACTCGACCCGTTGCAGCAGAAGCTCGTTCACGATCAGATGCGCGCACTGCGGCGTCGGCAACAGAAAATAGATGCGTCTCACGGCTCCTCCCCCTACCTTGCTTCACGAATGCACGGATGCACCTGACGACATTCTCGTCCGGCGCGCCGCCCGCCTGAAGTAGGAACCTTCGCCGACATGCATGGGTAGAACACGGTAGACGGCGCCATGCGCGCCGCTTCAAAGCTGCCCGTAGCTGTGCAGCCCGGACAGGAACAGGTTGACCCCGAGGAACGCGAACGTCGTGACGATCAGGCCGGTCAGCGCCCACCATGCGGCGGCCGTGCCGCGCAGGCCCTTCATCAGCCGCATGTGCAGCCACGCCGCGTAGTTCAGCCACACGATCAGCGCCCAGGTCTCCTTCGGGTCCCAGCTCCAGTAGCCGCCCCACGCCTCGGCCGCCCACAGCGCGCCCAGGATCGTCGCAATCGTGAAGAACGCGAAGCCGACCGCGATCGACTTGTACATCACGTCGTCGAGCACCTCGAGCGCCGGCAGCCGGTCGCCGAGCACGCCGCGCTCCTTCATCAGGTACGCGACCGACACCATCGCCGACAGCGCGAAGCTGCCGTAGCCGATGAAGTTCGCCGGCACGTGGATCTTCATCCACCAGCTCTGCAGCGCCGGCACCAGCGGCTGGATCTGCTGCGCGTCGCGCGCGATCGAATACCACATCAGGAAGCCGACCGCCGCGCTGATGATCAGCAGCACGAACGCGCCGAGCGCACGCGTGCCGTAGTGGCCTTCGTAATACAGGTAGAGCAGCGCGGTGATCAGGCTGAACAGCACGAACACTTCATACAGGTTCGACACCGGAATATGGCCGACGTCGGCGCCGATCAGGTACGACTCGTACCAGCGCACCATCATCCCGGCGAAGCCCATCAGCACCGCGACCCACGTGAGCTTCTGGCCGATCGCGGCGGCGGACGCCGAACGCGCGAGCGTGCCGATCCAGTAGAACACCGTCGCGAGCACGAACAGCGCGCTCATCCACAGGATCGCCGACTGGCTCGACAGGAAGTACTTGAGGAAGAACGCCGAGTCCGCGCGCGCCAGGTCGCCCTGGTAGATCCGGATCGACAGCAGCGCCAGCACCGCGATCGAGGCCATCAGCAGCCGGGCCGGCTTCCAGCGCCAGCCGAGCGTGACGAGCGCCGGGACGGCGCCGACCAGCACCGCCTCGTCGTAGCCGTTCATGAACGCGGCGTAGCGCGACAGTGCGAACGCTGCGCCTGCGACCATCGCGAGCGCGAACAGCCAGTCGACGGCGGCCAGACGCAGCAGGAACGGGCGCGCGCCGTCCGGCGCCAGCAGCGGTTCGGCAGCCCGTCGCCGCTGCCGCGGCTGGCGGGCCAGCACCGCGCCGCCGCGAGAGGAGTGCATGATCTTCATCGTCGTCACCGTGCCGGAACCGCGTACCGCGGGAATAAAAAGCAGCGCCCCGCCCCGGGGGGAGACGAAGCACTGAAATGTTCAGCGATCCTCGGGCGGACTCGCCGACGCCTCGGCCTCCGGCGGAAACGCCTCGACGAACGCCGCCACCGCGCGCATGTCCTGCTCCGACATGTTCGCGCACACCTCCTTCATCGGCGTGCCGCGCGGCCGGGTGTCCGTTTCGCGGAAGATCCTGAGCTGCTTGATCACGTAGTCCGCATGCTGGCCGGCGAGACGGGGAAACCGGCTGGCGCCCTCGCCGTGCTGGCCGTGACACCCGATGCACGCCGACACGCCCTTGTCCGGCAGGCCCGACTCGAAGATCGCCTTGCCCGCGCTGATCAGCGCGAGATCGCCGATGTCGCCGAGCGTCGTGCTCTGGCTGGAGAAATACGTGGCGAGCTCGTCGATCTGCGCGTCGGTCAGGTGCGTGAAGCCCCACATGTACCGTTTCGCATTCGGATCGGTCCGCGCGTGCAGCTTGAAGTCCGTCAGCTGATCGACGAGGTATTCCTTGCGCTGCCCGGCGAGCTTCGGGAACATCGGCGACACCGACACGCCGGTCGCGCCGTGGCAGTTCGAGCACACCTGCAGCGCGATGGTCTTGCCCGCCACGGCCGGGTTGTCGACTTGTCGCGAGCGCTCCAGGTCGTGGCACGCCGACCCGGCCAGCAGCATCGCAAGCGACACGATATGGGCCATCTTGTTCATGTTACGAATCTCCTTGCCGCAACTTCCGCCGCCCCCTGAAGCGATTCCGTTCGGCGACGGTGCGCATGCGCATCGACACGCGATGCGAGATGCGCGCCGCCCTCCCGTTGCGCGTGCTCCAGTCGGCCACGCGCACCGGAAACGCCGGACGGAAAGTCAGAACGAAGCGACCCATAGGTACAGGAACAGCGTGTCGTTGTCCCTCGCGTTGCGCCCCATGCCGTCGTAGTTGGTCGTCGCGCCGAGGAACTTGGTGAAGTGCGTGTACTGCAGGCCGACGCGCACGTATTGCACCGGTATCCAGAAGATCTCCGGCGTCCAGCCCTGCGTGTTCGGATGGAAGTTCGCGCTGGCCGCGTACAGCATGCTGTCCGGCGTGCCTGTCGTGTTGAAGAACGACAGACTGACGCCGTATTTGTTCTGGTAGATGTACGACGCCTTGAGCCGCAGCGAGTTGAGGTTCGCCGCCGTGTTGTCGCTCAGCACGAAGTTGTTCGGGTCGTGAATGTTCTCGCGCACGTAGCGCGCCTGCGCGGTGATCGTGTGCGGCTCCAGCAGGTATTGGTACTGCGCGTCGAAGCCGTAGTCGCGATAGCGCGTGACGCCCGTGCCGAAGATCGGGAAATTGTTCGGGTCGTTCGGATAGATGTTGACGCTGAACCCGAACGCGCCAACCATCAGGCTGTGAGGGCCCCAGTCGTGCGTCAGCGCGATGCGCGCATACGGGTTGTAGCCGCGCAGATAGACCTGCGGATGGTCCGGGTTCCCCTCTTTGTTCCCGTGGCTCAGGAACGACCAGATGCCGTCGGCCGTGCTGTATGCGGTCAGCTCCGCATAGACCGTCTTGTTCCAGTACAGGTACGCGCCCGTGCCGACGGTCTGCATCGAGAGGCTTCCCTCGATCACCGGCAGGTTCGGGATCTTCGCAACCGGGCTGATCGTCGACGCAATATACGGATAGCCCCATGCCGGCGCGGTGTTGAACACGTCCTGCACGGTCGGGTTGTTGTGCACCGTCACGCCGAGGATCAGGTCGTTCGCGGCGGACATGATCCGGTCGACGAAGCGGAAGTCGGTGTTGTCCGATGCCCAGTGGCCTTTCCATTTTCCGCTGCCGTCCTGGTGATCGTAGTTCGTATAGGTGAACTGCGCGAAGCCGCCGATATGGTCGGTGATCTTTCCGGCGAGGAACACGCTCGCGAAGTCGAAGATCGGCAGGCCGTTCTTGGTATTGATCGGATTGCCGTTGGCGTCGCTGTTGAACCTCGTCTTGCTCAGGTCGCCTATCGCCATCGCGGCGAGCGGAATCGTGCGCTCGCCGATCGTATAGCCGCTCAGCTTGAACATGCGTCCATACGGCGTGAGTTCCGGGAATTGCCCGCCGGCATGACATGCGACACAGCTTTGCCCGGTCTGCCGCGCGAAGATCGGCAGCGCCTGTGCCGCGCAACACTGCAGCAGCGCGAGCGCTGCGAGCGCGACCTTCCAGCCTCGACGAAGCCCGTGACGACGCGCGCCGCGGCCGACAAGAAAGTTCGTCATCGCCATTCTCCCCAACACACTGTGTCGCCACGCTCCGGCGCAGCACGCGAGCATCGCGCGATGTCCTCATTGTGCGATGCGTCACGCGGAACCGGCATGGGGCAACCTCCTCTTGTCGCGTGCTGATCTCTACCCGTTCAACGCATGGCGGCCGCTCAGGGGACGATCCAGCCCCCGTCCGCGGAAAGCTTCATGCGATCCGGCCCGGCGAACCGGACGATATAGCCGCCCTTCGACGCGAAGCGCTGCCCGGGGGCAAGCGTCAGGCGCGGGTAGTAGCCCGTGAGGATGCGGCGCTCGAGCATGTCCTGGATGCGCTCGACGAGATACTCCCGCACGAACGCGTCGACCAGGTGGCTGAGCGTTTCGGCAAGCAGCCCGCATGCGAGATACGTGTCCGCCTGCACTTGCGGCGCGACCATCGGAATCTGCCGGATCGTGAACCAGCCGAACGCATAATCGACGCGCACGCGCCGCCCTTCCGGCAAGTCGAACGGGTACGCGATGCGCGTCACGCCGCGCCAGCCCGGCGGCAGCGGCGTGTTGTCGAGCCCGCCGAGCAGCCCCGACATGAAGACCGTGTCCGACACGTGCGGCACGTGGTCGAGCGCCGCGATATCGGGCGGCCGCAGCCACAGCACGAGCACGTCGTCGCGCGGCATCCGGTGCAGCGCGCGCGCGACGCTGTCGCCGGGCGCAAGCGCGTGATTCGACACTGCGAAGCCGCGCCCTTTCAGCGCGGCGGCCAGCGCTTGCGCGCCCCGCTCGCCGTTGTCGCCCGCGCGATAGACCTGCCACACCGTCTTCTCCGCTTTCGCAGCCGGCCTCGCCCCGGCCTCGTCCAGAATGCGCTTCGCGATCAGGTCCGATTCGAGCAGCACGCCCTTCGAGAAGTACACCGAATAAAAGTCGTGATCCGTTTCGACCGGCACCTCGACGTTCGGAAAGAGGCAAGGCACGGCCTCCTCCTCGCAGAAATCATGGACCGGCGCCCAGTTCCTGCCGCCGAGCCCCGACACCACCGCCAGCACCGGCTGCCGCGCGAGATCCTGTCGCAGCTGCTCATGCCACGTGTCCGGCGGCCCCTTGAGTTCCCACACATGCAGTTCCCAGCGGCGATTGACCATGAACATCATCTTGCGCGTCGAGCGCAGCGGCGGCGTCGCGCCGAACGGAAACGCGTTCTTGTCCGCGAAGTAGTGCCGCAGGACGTCGAGCGTGCCCGCGCGCTTCACCGGGTCCGCGTCCGGCGTGATGATCGTCGCGAAATGCAGCACCGCGTCCGCCACGCCCGACGGCCGGCGCTGGTCGAGGCGCTTCAGGTAGCCGGTCAACGCGGCCATGTCCGCATCGCCGAGCGCGTACCGCGGCATCAGGTTGCCGAGCGGCTTGCCTTCGGAATCGATCCCGTCGCGCACGGCTCTCGCGAGCAGCGCCTCCGTGTACGGCTCGCGATCGGTGCGCATGCCGGGCACGTACGGAATGTCGAGATCCTCGGCGGTTTGCGCGCGCGGATGAACCAGGTAGCGCCACGTGATCGGCGGGATCGTGTTGTTGCCTTCCTTCGAGCCCAGGCCGCTGCGCCGATGGCAATTGATGCAGGCGGCGGCGGCGCCATGCAGACGCACGCCGTCCTGGTGCACCGCTTCGAGCGGTTCACCCGAGCCCAGGCGGCCGCGCTGGAAGATCGCCTGCCCCGCGTCCGCCGCCGCCGGCTCGCCGCAGCGCGCAGCGCCCGCCGGCACGATCAGCGCGGCCAGCAGCACGCCCCGCGCGAGGGCGCGCAGCCGCCCCCCGACGCCGTTCATGGCCGTGGCGTCGGCCGACCGGTGCGCGACTGCGGCGGCGTCACGTCGGCATCGATCGAAACCGGACGGCGCCGGTCCGTCGAGACCGGCCTGGTGAAAATCGCATCGTCGAGCGGCGGGTTCAGCGACACCTTGTCGATGACCAGCGTGTCCTTGTTCGGCGACGACGCCGCGCCGGTGACGATCCTGAGCGGAATCCGCAGGCCGTCGATGGTCCGGTAGTCGCTGTAGTTCACGTCGACGGTCACCGCGCCGCGCGGCCCGCGCACCTCGCGGTCGACCCTCACGTCCAGGAACGTCTGCGCGTCGATCCACACATGGCGCAGCGCGCCCGAGGGCAGCTTCACCGCCAGCCGATACACATTGCGCCCGTCGATCCGGTCGACGCCGTCGAGCGCCACGCCGACGCCCTTCGCGTCATGGTCGATCAGCGGCCCGTCGATCACCTGCTCGTCGCGCGCGGACACCAGCTCTTCCATCGTGTAGGGCCGCACGCTCGCGCTGCCGCCCGCGTTCGCGCCGAGCTTCCAGCCTTCGTGGCCGTCGAACGCACGCACGCCCTTCTGGCCGAACACGGTAATCTCGAAGCGCGTCTTGTTCGGCCGTTTCATCGCGAGGATGAACGGCATGTCCCGCACCGGCGCGTTCGCGCTGTCCACATGGCCGGACCAGACCATCGTCCGGATCTTGCGCCATGCATCGAGCCCGCCGCGCGCCTCGACGTTCTTCTCGACGATCTGCTCCGCCGTCAGATCATGCCCCGGCATTTGCCCGCACGCGCACAAGGCCGCCGTCACACAGCCGGCGAACACCCACGCTTCGATTCGTCTCATGGCCTCCTCCCCCTCCGTTCGGATGCCTGACCAGTGACGCGCGGCTACCGGCTCGCCGCCTTCGCGACGGTGAGCGGCGGCTTGCCGAACATCGCATCGTCGGCCGGCTCGTTCAGCGCGACGTGCTCGATCGTGATCTTGCGTGTCGCCTTGACGCCGCTCACGACGGTCTCGAGCGTATGCGGCACGACGACGCCGTTCTCCTTCTTGTAGTCGCGATAGAAGATCGCGACGCTGTGCATCCTGCCGTCGAGCACGCGCGGCTCGCCGTCGATCTTCCGTTCGAGGAAGGTCGACGCATCGACCCACAGGCGCCGCTGCCCGCCATCCTTCGTCGTCAGCTTCAGCACGTACGCGCGATGCCCTTCCACCTGCTCGGTGCCGAGCGCCTGGATCGTCGTGCCCTTGTTCGCGTAGTCGATCAGCGGGCCGTCGAGCTCGGCCGACGCCGCGGCCGACTTGAGCTGCGCCGGCGTATACGGGTCGACTTCATTGCGCCCGAGATACGGCCTCACGGTCCAGCCCTTCGAGCCGTCGAACACCTGCAGCGCCGTCTGCTGCTCGAACACGATCTCGAGCCGGCTCTTGTGCGGACGCTTCAACGTCAGCGTGAACGGCAGCCGGACGTTCTTCTTGCCGCCCGCATCGAGCTGCCCCGTCATCTTCATCGTCGACACCGCGCGCCACGCCTGCAGCCCGCCGCGGGCGGCGACGTTGCGCTCGACGATCTGCGCGGCGCTCAGGTGCGCGGCCGACGCGGCCTGTGCGTTCCCCGCCGCCGACGCTGCGAGTGCAGCCTGGGCGCAAGCCAGCAAGCCGGCGGCACCGGCCGCCGAAATCGACTTGAAAAGAAACCGGTTCATGACTTTTCTCCTCGCATGCGGCCCGCCGGCCCCCGCCGTGCGTCCCGATGCGTTCGTGTGCGATTACTCGACCACCAGCCCGTCGATATGGAGCGTACCGATCAGCACGCTGACCCGGTCGCCGCGCTTGATCGGCTCTCCCTTGTTGGAAAACACCATCCAGTACGCCTGGCCCGCCTCCAGTCGGCCCGACTGCCGCAGTGCGCCGATCTGGTCCATCACCGGAATCACGAGCAGCGCGTGACTCGCTTCCCCGTACAGATAGACGGTCGCCTTCGGGTCGCCGAGCGGCTGCGCCTTCTCCGGATCGGTGACCCGATAGCTGAAGCGGATCAGGTTGCCCGACGCGGTGCTGCGCACGTGCAGGTCGTCGACGCCTTTCGCCATCTGGTAATAGGCCTTCGCCTGTCGCGGCAGGCTCACGGGCAGGTACGGCGAGTGAGCGCGCGCGGCCGGCGCACCCTGCCCGGCCGCGGCCGGCAGAGGCCGGACCGCGGCGACGCACGCGCCGCCCGCGAGCAGCAGCGCGGATGCCGTGCGGAAGGTCGAACGTTTCATGGCAGCGTTCCTCCTGCGGGATCGGGCGTCGCCTGCGCCGTGCTCAACGTCCGTCGTTTCCCAGCGCGAGCGGGTCGGTCGTCCCGCTGCCCGTGGTCGGCTTCGTGTACTCGACCGCGCCGATGTCGTATCCCTTGCCTTGCGGCCTCGGGTTGCCGAAGATGTCGTGATTCGGCGCACCGGTTGCCGTGCCCGCGCCGATCGCCGGCGACGTGCTCGTGATCGAGTAGTTGCCCATCATCACGTCGTAGCCGGTCGCGCCCGGCATCAGCGCCTCGTTGACCAGCGACAGCGGTCCGTACAGCATGTTGATCCACTGGTTGCCCTCGTCCGGCGTCGCCGTCGGCAGCAGGCCGAACAGCGGGTTCGGCAGCACCGCGTCGGCAATCCCGGGCGGCACGGCAAAGCCGTTTCCACCGGCTTCCGGCGGCACGCGCGAGCCGTTGCAGTACTGGCCCACCGTCTGCGGATTCGCCGCGAGGTTGGTCGCGCCGTAGCCCGTCGTGCTGGTCAGGATCGAATACTGCGGGTTCATCGTCAGTCCCGATTGATGGTTGGTGGGCCCCGTGTCGCCGTACGCGCCGATGTCCCAGTAGAACGGCGGCGTCTGGCCACCCGTCACGCAGGTGCCCGTCGCGAGCCCCTTCTGGTTCAGCACCGGGTTCAACGTCACCGCGTTCTGCACGCCCGGGATGGTCGGATCGGGCTGCGGGCTCACGGTGATGTAGAACGAGCGGTTCTGCCAGAACACGTTGTTGGTCAGCACCGGGTTCGAGAACTGCGTGCAGTTCGGCGCGTTCGCGGGGCACGTGACCTTCCCCGTGAACGTCGCGGGCGGCACGAACGCGTTCTTGAAGAGCTGCGTGTGCGGCGCGGTCTCCAGCCCGGCCGGCTGCTGCGTCGACGTGCCGATGTAGCCCGTGCACGTCGTGTCCGAGCCGTTCGGGTTGACCGTGCATCCCGGCGGCAGCACGTTCGATTGCGACGCGGCCGGCGTATTGAACAGCACCCCTGCCGACGCCGTCGCATCGTTCGCGATCACCGTGTTGTTGACGAAGTTCACGCGCACCGCATCCTGCAGCGACACGCCGCCGCCCGACCAGCCGGCCACGTTGTCCGCGATGATGTTGTTGATCACGCTCACCTGGTACCAGTTGTTCGAATTGCCGAGGCTGCGCTGCACGTCGGTGCCGTTGATGCTCTGCAGCCGCAGGCCGCCTCCCTTGCCGCTTTCCGCGGTGTTGCCCATGATCAGGTTGCCGTCGATCACGAGGCCCGGACCGACGCCGTCGGACAGCTGCGGCGCGCAATCGACGTCGACGGTGGAGTTCTCGCAGAACGTGCCGTCCGGGGGCACCCCCTGCGCGATGATGCCGCCGCCGTACGTCGGCAGCGTCGGGTTGTTGCTCTGGTTGAACAGCACCACGTTGTGCGACAGGTCGCCGTTGTAGCTGAAGCCGAAGTGCGAAATGCCGCCGCCGTCACCACCGCTGATGTTGCCGCATACCCAGTTGTAGTTGAAATGGTAGTAGTCGGAACCGGAGCAGAACGTCACGCCGCCGGCCGCCGCAGGCGTGGTCGAATTGATCTCGTCGCCGTACGACGCGTTCGCCGTGACCGCGTTGTGATGCACGTTGACATGGTGGTTGTACATGTATGCCAGCTGCGTCACGCCGTCCGACGCGATCGTCCCGTCCGGCACCTCGACCTGGCCGATCGTGATGCCGCCCGTGAGCGTGCCCGCGTTGCCCGTCACCCGGTTGTTCGACACCTCCGTGTAGTGGTTCCAGCCGTGCAGGAAGATGCCGCCGCCGCCCTGCGAGCTGTTGTTGAACGTGATCCCGTCGATGCGCGACGGATTGCACAGGAAGTTGCTGTAGTTCGGGTTGTTCGGGTCCGTCGTGCAGTCCTTCGTCGTGAGCGGCGTGCAGACGCCGTTCGCGGTGCAGTTCGTGCTCGGTTGCACGCCCTTGCCCAGCACCGTGACGCCCGCGCCTTCATACGCGCCCATCAGCGACGGCTCCATCAGCAGTTCGCCCAGGTTGCCGTTGAGGGTCGAGTCCCAGCCGACGGTCGGCTCCAGCGGGATCGGGTCCGCGTGCCCCTGCATCTGCGTCGAGCAGGTGTAGGTGTTCGACGGATCGTACGGGTTGTTGGTCGGCCCGATCGGCTTCGTCGGGTCGTAGGCCGTGATCGGCCCGCCGTCCAGCGACACGCCGAACAGGCAGTCGACCAGCCGGCGCCACGGGTCCATCTTGCCCGACGGATGCGTGTTCGCGTTGACCGTCACCGACGGCGCGCCGATGCCTTGCAACCGCACCGGCTTCCACATCACCAGCATCTCGTTGTACGTACCCGGACCGACGACGATCAGGTCGCCCGCGCTCGCATGGTCGATCGCGCTCTGCAGCGCGTTGCCCGCGCCGTTTTCTCCATTGACGTAGGTCGGCGGCTTGCCGCCGATCGTGACGGTCACCGCATCGATCGACTGCTTGCCGCTGTTGGTCGACACCACCAGCTCGCCGCACTGCGTCGCCGGCGCGCCCATCTGCTGGATCGTGCAGGTCGACGGCGTCGTCGTCGACGGCGCGAGCGGCTTGCTCAGGTCGGGCACGCTGACGACGATCTTCGTATCGCTCCACGACTGGACCGGCGCATTGACGCCGGCAATCGTGACCCGTCCCAGCCCCTGCGTCGCACCGAATCCATAGTGGCGCGTGATGAACTTCTGGTTGAACGGCGCCGTGGACTGGCTCGGCCCCGAGTAAGCGTGGTTCGGCACCTGCTGGTCGCCCAGCGCGTTGATCGTCAGCAGGTGATGCGCCGCGCTGACCCACGGCCCCGCCCCGCCGCCGCTCGCATCGCCGGTCACGCTCGAGATCGCGGGCGTCGCATCCGGATACGCGCAGTCGGGCTGGTTGTATCCGTCGGCGAAGGCCTGCACCGGCACCACCGGCGTGTCCATGTATTGCGTCTGTCCGGGCATGAACGGAATCTCATAGCAGAACTGGCTGTATGCCGGGTTGTACAGCGGATCGGTCATCGTCTTGCCGGGGTTCTTCGGGTCGGGAATCGGGCCCGGGTCGTTCATGCACGCGACCATCATCGTCGGCGCATAACCGGTCGGGTTCGGAGGATTCACTTCCCAGGTCGAGAACGTCAGCCCGTTGTAGATGCCCCACTGATCGGAATACGTGCGCGAGATTTCGTTGCCGGAGAAGTCCTTGAACGAGACCGGCACGTTCGGCACCGCGAACTTCTCGCCGAATTGCGGCGAATACGGATCGAACTCCGACGAGAAGTCGTCGAGCATGAAGCCTGTGTAGTGCGCGCTGACGTGCGTCGAGCTGAAGATCCAGAACTTCGCGAGCACCGACTCCTCGTCCGTGAGCGCCACTTCCTTGCGGTCGCACAGGTGCCGCGACGCGCCCGCGAACGGCGCCACCTCCTTCGAGCCCGGGAACAGGCTGATGTAGTCGGGCACGATGCGCAGCTCGCCGACGCACGGCCAGAACCGTTCGACGCTGCCGGTATCGCCTTCGGCATGCGGCGTCGAACCGAGGTCCGTGGTCGGGTTCTGCGCATTGTTCGCGTTGTAGGTCGAGTTCACCGCCGCCTGGTCGGGGAGGATGAAGATGTTGCCGATCCCGCCGAACTGCTGCGTCACCGGCGCGATGTAGTTGTCGCCGATCAGGATGTTCTTGTCCTCCTCCTTCACCAGTTCGTAGCCCGGCGGCACGACGATCTCCACCACGTACTTGCCGGCAGGCAGCATCGGCGTGCCGTCGACGGGGTTCTTCCCGACGCAGATCGTGCAGTTCGATGCGACCGGCTTGCCGGTCGAATCCGTCGCGGTCACGCTCGGGAACTTGTATGCGCCGTCATACGGCGCCGGCTGGATCTGGTTGAACACGTGCATGCCGTCGTAGCACTTGAATTGCGCGTTCGCCGGCAGCTGGCGATGCTGCGGATCGAGCCAGTTGGTACTGTTCTGCAACGTGAAGTAGAACGGATCGCTCGTGTTCTGCCCCGGGCAGTTCATGTTCGGCGTCACGCCGTCGGCGCGGAAGCCCTGCGCCCAGTCGTCCCAGCTCGTCGTCCTGGTCGTGTCCACGAGCGTCAGGTTGGTGGTGCCGTCCGCGGCCGTGCCCTCCTGGTACAGGTTCACCGTGACGTTCGGCACGTCGGGCGTCCACTTCGTGTGGATCAGCAGCGTCGGATCGTCGAACGGCCGCGTCGACGCGTAGATGACCTCGCCGCGAATCCCGCCGTTCTCGCCCTTCGCAAACGGCGTCTTGCCGTACTCGATGAACGAGTTCTGACCCGAGAAGCCCTGCCACGCCTCCGACGTCACCCACGGCGGATCGACCCGCCCGGTCGAGCCGCTGCCGGTCGACGCGCAGTCCGCGTCCGCGCAGTACTTCGCGCCCGGCACCCGAAGACCGGACGGCACGGGTACGGTCTCGACCGTGTTCGCGAAGTTCTTCGCAATCGTCGAATTCCCGCTGCCCGGCACGCCGGTGCCGTCGACCGCGCCGCCCGCGTCATACACCACGTGCGTACCGGTCGGCTTGAAGCGCGTCATGTCGTCGTCCACCACGTACCAGTTGAACAGCGGAAACACCTCGTTGAACGGCGCATAGCCGTTGCCGTCCGTACTGTTGAAGTTCGAGTAGCTGCCGTCGCGGAACCGCATGTTGACCGACGCCAGCGCGATGCCGGGATCGTCCGGGTGCGAGATGCCGTCGCCGTGCAGGTCGATGAAGGTCCGCGTATAGAGGTTCGTCTGCCACTGCAGCACCGGAATGTCGCCGAGGTCGACCGTCGTGCTCCCGTTGGCGGCAGGAAGCTGGACCGCCTTCGCGAGCCCGTCGACGATCTGGTCGTTCCACTGGTCGAACACCGTGATGCGCGTCGTGCCGCTCGGCAGGCCGCTGATCGTGAACTTGCCCTGCGCGTCGCACTTCGTGAAGCCGTAATCCTCGCCGTCCGGGTCGCCGACGCTCACGTAGCACTGCGAGAACGCCAGCGAATCGTGCGACCCGCTGCCGTACAGGTTTTCGTTCGGCGGACGGCTGTAGTGCAGGTTCGTGATACGGCCCGTGATCGTGTTCCCGCATGGGCCGGTGTCGCACAGCCCCGTCTTCGCCGCGTTGGTTCTCCTCGCGTTGATGATCTGCGGATTCGCGAAGCCGATCGACACGTGATAGCCCGCCGGCCCGAACTCCTGGAAGTACGCGGGCCCGCCGACCTTGATGAACGCGTCGTGCGCCTTCTGTCCGTCGAGCGTATTGGTCTGCAGCCATTCCTCGCCGCGGCCGATGCGGTCGGCCGCCGGCGTCGCGACCACGCCGTACCTGCCCGGCATCAGGTTCGCGATCACGGCCTGGCCGACGAGCGGCGACAACGTCTTGCCGTCCGATTCGTACTTCGGGCAGGTCGGGATCATGCCGACCAGGCCGTCGGTCGCCGTCGTGATCGGGCACGCGTTGAGCCCGGTGAGCGGGTCGACGGTGCCCTGCAGCGCATTCGACAGCGGCATGTTGAACATGTCGTAGGTCATCTGCCCGGTCGGGTCGCCCGTGCCGCCGGCATCGTCCCAGAGCTTGATCTCGAACCCGCCGAGGCCCGGCTCGCGCGCGGTGCCGAAGCCGTCGGTCCCGCCGCTGACGTCCACTTCGCCGTTGAGCGGCGCATCGTCCTCGAACACGAACACCGAGAGCTTCGCGGTCGGATACGGCGTTTGCGTCAGCAGCACGTTGAGCTGCCCCGCCTGTCCGGCCGCGGTCTGACCTGCCCGCGCGGCCGCGACCTGCGCGGGCGTGATCGGCGCGCCGCCCATGCTGTGCCCGCACTTGCCGGTGCCCGGCGCAAAATCCGCGCCGCTCGGGCCCGACGGGCAGTCGAGCGCGATGCTGAACTGCCGCGTGCCGTTGTACGGCACGCCGCCGCCGTTCGAGAACGTGTTGCCGGCGTCGCCGGGCAGGATCGAGATGTAGTAGTGCTTGGTCGGATCGAGCGCGACGTACATCGGATCGACCGGCGACTGTTGCGCGACGTTCGCGCCGGTGCGGCACACGCCGTTGCCGACGTCGCACACGGTCGGCAGGTGCGTGTTCGACACCGGGTCGTACACGGTCTGCCCGGATTCGCACGCCACCGTGCCGACGCAGCCCGCGGCCACCACCGGCATGTAGCTCGTATGGAAGTTCGTGCCGAGGCTCGGGACCGGCAGCGGCGGGCAGTTCGCGGGCCGCGACGTCGCGGAATTCACCTGGCAGGCCGGATCGATCTGCATCGTGCGGTCTTCCTCGATGATCCAGCGATAGTCGGTGAGCTTGACCATCTTGTTCGGCGCGGTGGCGTCCGGCGCCATGCTCGGCGCATCCATCACGTTGACGACGAGCCCGCTGCCGGGATTGAAGGTGACGGTCACGGTGCCGGTCGTCTTGCTCGTCTGCTTCTGCGTATTGGTCACGTTGTACTGGAACGTCACCGTCTGCGCGGACGCGCTGCTGCCGGCAAGCGGCGGCGTCGCCGGCGCTGCGGTAAACGAGCCGTCCGGGTTCAGCGTCACGGCGCCGTTCTGGGCCGCCCCGACGAGCTGCGCGGTGAGCGGCAGCCCGGCCGGATCGCTCGCGCTGGCGAGCACGCCGGGCGCGCCGACCTGCAGCCGCGACGCGATGTTGCTCGTGAAGCTGGCGTTACCCGCGGTGGGCACCGACAGGCACCCGTTGCCCGCCGTGCAGGCGGTCAGCGTCACCTTCGCCGTCACCGGCGGCGTGCCGTTCGTCGACTGATAGACGAAGCTGTCGTTCGACGTGCTGCTCGACAGATAGGTGAACGTACCGTCCGTGTTCAGCGTGAGCGTGCCGTTCGCGGGCGGCGTCTGGACCTTCACGCCGTAGACGCCGGTGTCGTTCGCGATCACGCCCTTGGCCGGGTCCGACACGGTCAGGGTCGTGCCCGGCACGAACATGTAGTTCGCGCCCGCGGCGGTCGGCGTCTCGCCGATGCCGGCCGTCGCCGACGGCAGCGCGTTGTTGACCGCGATGTAGCCCTGCATCCCGCCGTCGCGCTGGTTGTTGGTCGACAGGCTCAGCTCGCGGTCGTACACGGGCAACGGCCCCGCGGCCGGCGCGTTGACCATCACGTCGTAAGTCTTGCCGGCGGCCATGAACACGGCGTTCTGAATGCGCGGGTTGCCGGGCATCACGTTGCCGTCCTCGGCGACGAGCGCGAACCCGGGAATCGACGGATTGCCCGTCTGCGCGCCGACCACGGCGGGAATGTGCATGCGCAGGCCGGCGTTCACGAGGCGCACGAGCACCTGCCCGGTCGATGCCGTCACGTTCGCGCTCGGCGCGAATGCCGACGCGTTCGGGTTCGTGCGGTCGAAGGCGACGCCGTTGATCAGGTAGTAGCGCGGATCGTAGTTCACCGCCGGCGGATAGCACGTGCCGAACGATACGGACTTCGAATTGCCGCATCCTCCGGGCTGCCCCGACCATGCCGCCGTCTCGCTGAAGCCCGGGGTCGCGACGGCCGCGGCGACCGCCGCGTTCTGCACCGGATCGATCTCGCCCATCACGAGCGGCACGTCGGCGTCATAGCAGCTCGCCGTGTTCGGATAGGCCTGGTTCGTGGATGCGCAGGTCGAGCTCGGGACGCTCGGGCTCTTCACGACCAGCACGCCGTAGAGGCCCATCGGCCCCTGGATCGACGGG
Source organism: Burkholderia ubonensis (assembly GCF_902833085.1). Taxonomy (GTDB): domain Bacteria; phylum Pseudomonadota; class Gammaproteobacteria; order Burkholderiales; family Burkholderiaceae; genus Burkholderia; species Burkholderia ubonensis. Next base: position 54,228 of record NZ_CADFEB010000013.1, on the reverse strand, counting down.
TGCGTGCCCGACTCGAGCAGATAGGTGCCGGGCTTGAGGCTCGCCCAGGTGAGCGTCGTATATGCCTTCGGGTCGGTCGTCGGCGCCACCTCGGTGCCGAACGACTGGATGCGCGGCCCTTGCGCGGGCGGCGTAAACGCGGCGGGCGGCGTGGAGTACGGCGTCGGAGGCGCCGTCGTAGACGATACGATCGGCCAGGTCGTCGCGGTCTGCGTCGGATGCGGCGGACTCGGCACGGTGGTCGGTGCGCTTCCCAGCCCGCCGCCCAGTTGCCCGACGATGACGAGCGACGTCGGCACCGGCGCCGGCAGGTTGTTGGTCAGGTTGATCTGCAACTGCCCTGCCGGCACGGTGATCACCACCGGCGACCAGTTCGCGCCGGCGGTCGGATTCGCCGCCGCGCAGGTGGCGTTCGCGGCCGGCACCGTCGCGTTGGCGGCCGGCGTGCAGGTGTAGCCCCACATCGGCACGGACTGTCCGTCCGGCATCAGCGCGGTGGAGGCCTTCGCCGTCAGATTGACGACCGCCTGCGCGAAGCACGCCTCGCCGGCCGTCAGCAACATGGATGCCGCGACGCCTGCCTTGAACAGACCAAGGAGCGTCGCCGTGAGCTTGGTGGATCTCATCGCCTTTCTCCCCACCCCTAATTGGATTCGTCGATCGGAAATACCGGGGGATCAACGAGCATCATCATCATCATTCCGCCGGGGAAGATGTTGTTCGTCGTGATCTCGCGCTCGTTATGCGAGTGCCACATGAATGCGAAGCCCGCTTCCGTCGCCGCCGGGTTCAGTTGCACGCCGCTCGGCGGCGTCGTTCCCGTCGGGGACGTTGCTCGCGTCGTGGCGTCCGGCCCGAGATACGGACTGCCGCCATACCAGGCCCCGTTGGTCAGGATGTTCGAGTCCGGCAGCGTGACCGGCCCGCCGCTGCCGACCTTGCCGAACGGCGCCTTCTCGAGCGCCTTGCCATGGTCCTGGCACCACTCGTAGTAGTTCGGCGCATTGCGCGGAGCCGGCGGATTCGAGGCCGTCGTGTAGTAGCCGTTCGCGTCCGGGATGCAGACGCTGCCGTCGCCCGCGTAGTGCGCGTAGACGTCCCAGTTCAGGCCCCTGCCGGTCCAGTAGAAAATCCCGTCCATCGTGATGCCCGGCGTCGTGGTCGTCGTAAACAGCAGCGGGCCGGCCGGCAACTGGGCGCTCGCCGGGTTGTTCGGGCTGGCCTGGCTCAGCAGCAGGTTGCCGTCGCGCGCGAGCACGCGCACGTGATTGCCGTGCTCGTGGAACGGATGCTGCCAGCGGCCCGTGCCGATGATCCGCAGCAGCACCAGTTCGCCCGGATGCATGTGCGGGTTGCCGTTATACGGCTGGTGCGGATACTGCGGCGCATAGTTCGGGTCCATGTCGTCCGGCATCGAGCGGCCGTTGACCATGAAATACGCGGGGTGATAAGGCTCGGTCTCCACCGTCATGCAGCCGGCGGGTTTCGTGCAGGACGTGTTCGCCGCGACCTGCTGCTCCGCCTGCTGATGGATGCGCGGGTCCATTTCGGAGAACTGAAAAAGATACTCGCGATCGTAGCAGGCCGCGCTGTTGTCGAAGGCCGCCGCCGCATTGCGGAAATCGTGCTGGCCGAAGGGCCGGCCCGTATCCGGGAATGCCATGCAGCCCGCCGTGTTGACCGACGTATTCGGCAGCACGATGATCGCGCCGTACAGCCCCATCTCGATCTGCAGATCGCCCTGCGTGCCGCTGTAGTACGTATGCGTGCCGGGCGTCGATGCGACGAACGTGTAGGTGACCGTCGCGCCGTGCGCCGCCTCCTGCGCCAGCAGTCCGGGGGTGCCGTTGCCGGCCGACGGCGTGCAGGTCTTGCCGTCCGTGCTCAAGGTCCCCGCACACACGACGAACCCCGGGAACAGGATCGACGTGTTGCCGGCCGCGACGGGAAGATTGTTGGTGAGCGTCACGGTGATGACGTCGCCCTGCCTGACGATCAAGGTCGGACCGGGGATCTGCATCGTCGGACAGGTCGCACCGGCGATCGTCGACGGCGAAAAGACGAGCGGCGTCGCGCTGTTCGCCGCACAGCCGTAGCCCCAGGAGTAGACGCTCGTGCCGTCGGGCTGGGTGATGCGGGCCTCCCCGGCGCTCAGGTTGAAAACCTTGCCGGTGATGCCCGGCGCGGCGGCCAGCGCGTGCATCGACAGCAACGCGGCGAGCGTCGCGACGCTGACGCGTGCAAGCCGTCCAAGGTGCGCGAGCGTCGCGGTCCACGCGCGGTGAGTGATGTGTCCCACGGCTTTTCTCCTCAGTGCAGGACTACCCGTTCTGGCCCGCCCGATGACGCAGGCGGGCCTTGGTCATCAGAGCGTGCAATGCTTCGTGGCCGGATCCACCGCACTGCAGATGTGAATCTCGGTCATCAGGCCGCCGAAGTTCTCCTGATCGTTCGACAGGTGATCGAGGTTCGGCGTGTACAGATAGAAGATCTGGCCCGAGTGGTATTTCGTCGTGTCGCTCGCGTCGAGAATCAGGTCCAGCGACTCGCCGCCGGCCAGTGTGATCGAATTCGTGTCGTAGGCCAGGTTGTTGCCGGCCATGTCGCGCAGCATGCGGGCATTGATCGCGATCACGTGCATCGGGATCCCGAGCGACGCCAGCGTCTGGTATTCGGTGACGTCGAGATCCGAGATCCGCAGCAGCGCCCTGCCGCCGGCCGGAACGTTGATCAGCGTCGGCAGCGGTTGCGAAGGATGCATCGAGCTGTCCGACGCGGGCGTCGACATCGGCCCCTGCGTCACCGTGTCCGGATAGCTTCGGCCGTTCAGCATGAAGAACTTGTCCTTCATGTCGGTGAACGGCTCCGGATTGAACGTCATGCCGACGAAGTGGAAGTTCGGATCGAACCCGTGGATCTGGATCGGATACTCGACGTCGTATGCGGTCGAGCCGTCGCCGTCGTTGTATGCGTAGAGCGACAGCGTCTCCGGCGTGGTCGCCGGGATGTTGGGGTTCGCTGCGCGCACGAGTCCGTTGTTCTTCGTCGGCAGCGGCGTCGAGCACAGGATGTCGTTTCCGCAGCGGGTGCGCAGGTCGGATTGCTGCGTGACGAGCGCGTTGTACAGCGACACGCCTTTCGGCACCCGGTCCTGGCGCGGCCGCACGTAGATCTGGCCGACCATGCCCATCTGCAGGTGCTCCGGCGGCGTGATGTGGCAGTGCCAGAAATAGGTGCCCGCATCCGGCGCGAGGTAGTAGTACGTGAAGCTTGCGCCGATGTTGATCGCGACCGACGCATCCGGCACGCCGTCATAGAACGACGACGCGTTCGGGTAGCCGTGGAAGTGCACCGTGTGCTTCTCGAACAGGTCGGGACGCATGATCATCCCGACGTTCGTGAGCGTGAGGAAAAATTCGTCGTCCTCGTCGATCGCCATCAGCGGCGCCGGCTCGTTGCCGTTCATCACGCCGATGTCCATGATCGGGCGCGGATCGACGTGCCCGGTCAGCGCGCCGCCCGCGTCCGGATCGGGCGCGAGGCCGACCGCGCCGTTGTAGGTCGGGTCCGTTCGCGGATCGCCGACGGTGTTGAACACCGACGCGAACTCGGTGCCGGGCAGGCCGGACTTGATGTCGGCGAGCCCCGACAGCGGACCGAACGCGAACAGGTAGGTCTGCACGCCATTGGCCATCGTCGCGTAACCGTCGCCGCCCGAGATCTGCTGGCATTTGATCGCGCCGTTCACGGCGCCGGTCGCCGTGGAGGTCTGTCCCGTATAGGTCGGCTTGGTGTAGGCCGGCTCGCCCGCGCCGAGCGGCAGCGCGGTCGGATGCGACGGCGTGGTGAACGGGCATTGGACACGGAACGATTGCGCGAACGACGGGACGGCGAACAACAGGAGCAACAGTGCCGCCACACTGCTGCAGTACGTGCGGGTGCTGAACATATGACCTCCATCCTTGGGGTCAACCAGCGATACGCGCTGGACGTCATGCTCGGTTGCGAACGCGGGCCGGCGACGTCTTCGCAAAGACCCGTAGCTGGATTGTGCAGAGGCGCACGCAAGCCCGGGATGGGTCACCCCCCTACTTTTCGGGTAGGGGGGACCCAGCGCATCCGATGGGTCGTGTTGTCCGGAACGCAGGCTGGCGCGCGTTCCGATGGCCGCCGGCGGTCAGTCGCACGCGACGGGGGCGTCGACGGGATACGGGCGCGGCAAGGCCGCTTTCATTCCTGTTTCAGGGAAATGGGTGTCGCGCCGGCCGGCGCGCACCCGCGTCGTCGTGCCGGGATGCGATTGGCGCCCGAGCGGCGCCCGCCCCTCGCCGCTCAGCCGCGCGGCCGCGCCGCGGCCGCCGCCGGCAACACCACGTTCATCAGGTGATCGGCGCGCGACAGCAGGTCGGTCACCCGCTCGTCGAGCCCGCGCAGCAGCGCCGGCTGCATGCGGATTTGCTGGACCGCCTGCCCGACGATGTTGCGGCGGTCGAACAGCGTGCGTTCGAGCCCCGGGTCGTCGGGCGCGCGCACGACGTCCGCGACCGCGCTCAGCGCCGCGAGCACGACGACGAGGCTTTCGTCCGCGTGCCGGACCTTCGCGGCCAGCGCCTCGGTCCGGCGCGGGAAGAAACCGAGCGACTGCTTGAGCGCGCCGAGCGCCGCGCGGTAATCGACCTGGCCGGACGACGGACGGAACCAGCGGTCGAGCATGCCGGCCTTGCGCGTGGCCTGCGCGAGCAGGTCCGCCATCAGGTCGGCCGCGCCGAGTTCGTTGAATTCGCGCGTCGTCGCCGCGACGGCCTCGACGAGATTGCCGGCGCTTTCGAGCGCGGCGTCGCCGATCGTCGCCACGCTCGCGAGCTTGAGCGGCACCAGTTGCCGGATATGCCGCTCGATGCGCGGCGCGCAGTCGGGATAGAGATTCGGGAAACGCGCCTGCGCGGCGCGGAAGCACTGCTCGAGCAGCGGATGATCCGATTCGCCGAACAGCGCGCGGCCGACCGCGTCGGCAGGCGCCGCGCGCGTGTGCCGCTCGGGCGCCGGCCCCAGGTCGAGCGCCTTCGGCGCGGGCCGGTCGGCCGGCCGCGGCGCATCGGCCGGCGGCGTGCCGAACGCGAGCCGGCCCGGCGTGCGCGCGGGCGCGTCGTCGAAATCGAGCGGCTTCGGCTCGTCAGGCTGGCGGGTCATCGGTGCATCCCGCCCGGCGCGCCGGTGGTCCGTGCGCCGGGCTGCGGCGAGTCAGACCACGCCGCCGTAGGCGCGGACGAAATCGCCGAGGCCGCGGTTGTAGCCCGCGCCGACCGCCTTGAACATGAAATGGCCGTCGCGCCGGTAGAAGCTGCCGACCTGCACCGACGTCTCCATCGAGAAGTCCTCTTCGAGCGCATACTTCGCGATCACGGCGCCCGTCACTTCGTCGGCGATCTGGATGTAGCTGTTGCGCACCTGCCCGAAGTTCTGGCGGCGCGCTTCGGCCTGGTCGATCGTGACGACCACCGAGATTTCCTCGACGTCCGCCGCGAGCTTCGTCACGTCGATGAAGATCACCTCGTCGTCCCCGTCGCCGCTGCCGGTGCGGTTGTCGCCGCTATGCACGACGCCGAGGCATTTCGACGCCGGCATCCCGCGCTTCGGAAAATCGTCGCCGGGCTGGATGAAGGTGTCCTTGCGCTCCATCGTGCGCACTTCACTGTTGTAGAACACGAAGTGCTGGTCGGAGATCAGCTTCGGATTGTTCTGCGCGTCGTACTTGCACAGGAACACCGACACGTCGAGATCGAAATCCGTGCCCGTGTCCGTCGCGTTCGCATCCCAGCCGAGGCCGATGCGGAATTTCTGCGTGCCGGGCGCCTCTTTCGACAGGTTGAGGCGGCCGCCCTTCGACAAATTGATCATCTGAACATCTCCTGCTGGAATCCGCCGGCCACCGGCGGTAACCCGGGCTGCCCGCGGCAGCCTCTCGTCAATAGGTGCCGCGCGCCGTCACTTGCCGCCGGCCGCCGCGCGCTCTTCCTTGCGTTGCACGATGATCGACGACCACACGGCCGCGCCGATCGTCGCCGCGCCGATCAGGCCCGTCACGACCTCGGGGATCTCCAGCTTCACGCCGAGGAACATGATCGCCGCGAGCGCGCCGATCGCCCAGAACGCGCCGTGCTCCAGATAGCGGTATTGCGCGAGCGTGCCCTTCTTCAGCAGCACGAGCGTCATTTCCCGGATGTAGGCCGCGCCGACGCCGAGGCCGAGCGCGATCAGGAAAATGTTGTTCGACAGCGCGAACGCGCCGATCACGCCGTCGAAGCTGAACGACGAATCGAGCACTTCGAGATACATGAAGCCCGCGACGCCTTCGCGCACCACGCGCGAGCCGGTGTCCTCGCCGCCGATCAGGTCGCCGATGCCGTGCGCGATCACGAAGCTGATCACGCCGAACGCGCCCGCCAGCAGGAAGCTCACCTGCTCGGCCGACGGCACGTACAGCGACGCGATGATCACGATCGCGAGCGTCAGCGCGACCTCGAGCGCCGTGATCCGGCCAAGATGACGCATCGGGCCTTCGAAGATGCCGATCCAGTGCTCGTCCTTCTCGGTGTCGAGCATGAACTTGAAGAACACCATCAGCAGGAACGCGCCGCCGAACGCCGACACCTGGTGATGCGCGGACGTCAGGATCGCCGCGTACTTGTCCGGCGCGTCGATCGCGAGCGTCAGCGCCTCCCACATGCCGATGCGGCCGATCACCGCGACGATCAACAGCGGGAACACGAGCCGCATGCCGAACACGGCCACCGGCAGGCCGAACACCATGAAGCGGTTGCGCCACTTCTCCGACCAGTTCTTGAGCACGGATGCGTTGACGACCGCGTTGTCGAGCGACAGCGAAATTTCGAGCACGCACAGGACGGCGACGATGAGCATGTCCTTGACGCCGCCGAGCCAGTACGCGACGACGAGCGCCAGCACCGTGAGCGACAGCGGGATCTTGAAATCTTTCAGCATGATGGGAATGTGACTCTGTTCGAAAAAGGGATGCCGTGCGGGCCCGCGCTTACTTCGCGCGCACCCAATCGCAGAATTCCTGCGTGATCAGCTGTTCGTAGATCTGCTCGTCGGAGACGTCGAGCGATTCGAGATGCAGGAAGCCGACGTTCGGCATTTCGTCGGCGATTTCCTCGAGGAAGCCGAATTCGCTCGGGTCGCCGACGCCGACGAGCGACCAGTACAGCGGGTAATGCTGCGACTCGGCCAGCAGCTGGCGCACGCGCTTGCGATCGTTCTTCGGGTTCTGGCCGTCGGTGACGAACAGCACCCAGGCCGGCAGGTGGCCGTTCGCCGACACGGGCGCGCTCGGCGGCGCGGGCGTGTCGTCGGCGCCGCCGAACAGCCGGCTCAGGAAGCCGCGCTTGGCTTCGCGCCGGGGCGCCGGCTCCGGCGCGCGGAAGAAGAAGTCGACGATGTCGTGCATCACCGGCGCGTACTGCGTGCCGCCCCACTTGTCGATGTCGCCGTTCAGCACGAAGTCGGTGATGTACGCGCCGTAGTTGTCCGGCGTCGCGGTCGGCAGGCGGTCGAATCCTTCGGTGAAGGTCCACGTGTCGACTTCGCCGTTGTCGTCGAACTTCAGCGCGATGCCGAGGATCCGGTCGTGCGTCTCCTGGATCACGCCCGACTTGTACAGCGCCTTCGCGGAGCCCGAGATGTCGAGCGCCGCGCCGACGCGCACCACGGGCGGCTTCAGGATCTGGCGTTTTTCGAGGACGATCGCGACCTTCGCCGCGCGTTTCTCAAGCGTAATCATGCGTGAACCTCAGTTGTGCTTCGGGGCGAATCGGGTGATCAGGTCCTGTTCGAGCTGGCGCAGCCGCGGCGCGTCCTGCTCGCGCTGCCGCCTGCCTTCGGCGATGATCTGCGTGACGTCGTCGAACGCGCCGAACAGCTGCTGTTGCGCGTATTCGAACGTGTCGGTCGAGATCACCGGGCGCTGCGCGAGCTTCGCGACCTCCTGCGCATTCGCGCGGTTGAGGTCCGCCTGCGCGCGGATCGCCTCGTCGGCCGCGTCGTAGGTCGCGTTCGCGAGCGCCGCGGCGCGCTTCGTGCCGAGCTGTTCGAGGTAGAGCGCGAACGCGTTGGTCCACGCGGGGATCAGCACGGTCTTGATCGTCATGAACTTCGACGTCAGCGTGCGCTTCTGGTCCTGCTCCATCCGGATCTGCGGCGCGAGCTGCTTCGACATCAGCATCGCGCGGTCGAGATCGTCGAGCTTGCTTTCGAGTGCGTCGACCTTGCGCTTCACGTCGAGCAGCCGCTGCGCGCCGAACGCGTCGTCGGCCTGCTGGCCGGCCGCGAGATGCGCGCGCAGCGTCGCGAGCGCCGCTTCGCCGTGCGTCTTCGCCTGCGCGATCTCCTGGTGCAGCGCGTAGTTGTCGTTGTACATCCGCTCGAGTTCGTCGATGCCGGCCTTCTGCCGCTGCGCATGGCTCTCGAGCTCGACGACGAGCGTATCCATCCGCTTGCTGACCGACTCGTATTGCGACAGCAGCTTTTCCTTCGTCGAACGGAACAGCCGCGCGACCTGCGTGAGCAACCCGCCCTTGTCGGCGCCGCGCGGGTCCAGCCCCTTCGCGGTTGCAATCAGTTCGTTGAGCTTGTCGCCGAACTGGTCGGCGTCCGATGCGCGCACGCTCGCGAGAATCTGCTGCGAGAAGGCGGCGATCCGGCCGCCCTGCGCCGCGCCGAGCTGGTCGATCTCGTCGACGGTGATCAGGCGCGCGGCGTCGGCCGCCGGCGGCATGGCGGCTGCGGGCGACGTGACGACGGGAGACGAAGACGGGGTGGAAGGACGATCGCTGACCGCGTCGGATTTCTTGTCATCGAACAGCGGCTTCATGTGGCTACCACGTTTCCTTTTCTGCTTCTGCTGCGGGTTGTCGTGCCCCAATGACGGGCATCCGCGATTTCCGGCCATGCTCTCTCACGGCGGCGGCAGACGGACAATAAATGGGGTGAATGCCCGGCGTCAAGAGAATGCTTTCATTTTGCATTCATTGACGAAGCGGAACGTCGGGAACTGTGAAAGAAGCGGAAATTTCTTCCGGCGGGAAGCAGGCCCGGCGGGCTTGTGACAAGGGCGTGACGGCGTGCGGCGATCGGCGCGACCGAAAGACTTTTGAAAGATAGCGGGCGCCGCGCGTCGATCGGCCATTACGGATCACTGACCGCGTGACGCGGGGCTGCGGGGGCGCCATGTTCGCAATCGCAAGTCGGGACCATTGAAGGACGGCTGGATCGGCGGCATTCGCCGCGCATTCCCAAAGCCGTCGCCGGCCTTTATATTCTCGCGAATTCGCAAAATTTGTACGGGCCAAACATGAACGGTTGGGTTGCTGCGCTGGCCGGCGTCGTCATCCTCTACGTGCTGCTGCGCATGCTCAGGCAGCCGCAGGCGCCGCGGGCGACCGAAGCGGCAAGATCCGCCGCGGACGATACCGCGCCGCCCTCGTTGCCGGCCGAATCAAAGCTGACGCTGGCCGACCAGCCGGACGTCGCTTCGATCGATCGCGTCGTGGTCGACGCCACGGTCCAGGTGGCTGCGCTTCGGCGCGACATGACCGCGCTGCTCGTCGAATGCGGCGCGCTCGACCCGCGCGTTCGCGACGAGCACGAGCGCCTCCTGCCCGAATCACAGAACCTGGTGATCCGCGTCCCGTTGCGCGCAATTCCGAGCGCCCTGATTGCCCGGCTATGGGAGAACGCGGTCGACAACCTGCAGTTCTCCGCACACGTGACCTGGCGCAATCGCGGATACATCCACGGTGCATACGGGACTATCGCCGCTCTCGAGCAGGCATTCGACGCGTGGCTTAACGCCGCGCCGGGATGGCACGACGTCGGCCAGGAACGGGGCAGCTATATCGCCGGCGCATTCTTCACCGACGAGGTCGTGCTGCATATGAAGCGCGATTACCTCGACACCTCCGTCGCCATCGACGTCGTGTCGCGCGACGTATTGAGGCGCGACGTGCGCAGGCAGCTCGCTGAATTGCGCGCGCATCTGGACAATCGCCGCGCGGTCGACGCGAACCGGCTCGATCCGTAACCGCGCTGCGCGCATCGCGCTCACGCATGGGTCCGGCAGCGACGGCTCCGCGCCGAACCCGACGCTCAGGCCCGAAACGCAGGCGGCTCCACGCCGCCGAGCAACCGTTCCAGCGAAAGTCCGATCGCGAGCACGTCCCGGTCTCCGCCCGGCAGCCCGGCGAACTCGATCCCGACCGGCATGCCGTCGGCCGCGAGTCCGGCGGGCAGCACGATGCTCGCCATGCCGACGCAACTGCCGAGCCCGACGTTGCGGCCCAGTGCGTCGAACGCGTCGATCGTGCGCCCGCCGTCGATCGTCACGCCGGTTTCCTCGCCGATCCGGGGCGCACGCACCATGGCAACCGGAAACGCCAGCACGTCCGCGCGATGCTCGCGCATGCCGGCGGCAACGCTCGACGCGAGCGCATTCCGTTCGCGCAACGCCGCCTCGTAGGCTTCGCGCGTGGGCGTGTGCGGCGGCAGGACCATCGCATCCATCAGGTTCTTCGTATTCGACCCGAGCGTCGCGTACAGATCGTCGAAAGCGACCCCCGCTTCGTGGCGCCGAAGGAAATCCGCGACGCTGCCGCGCAGTTCGGCGGCCACGATCGTTCCGACGATGCCGGCCGCGCGCGCCACCTCGTTCAGCGAGCCGGCGATTTCCACGATGGATACGCCCGCTTCGCGCAGGCGCGCCAGCGCATCCCGTGCGACCCGTTCGACTTCGGGATCGAGCGCCGCCCAGAGCGCCGCCGGGACGGCGACGCGCATCTCGTTCACGGGGCGCGGCTCGATCGAACGCGCATCGCGCGCGGCAATCTGGTCGAACAGCACGAGATCCTCGACGAAGCGGGCGAGCGGGCCAACCTGATCGAAATTGCGGCTCAACGGCATGATGCCGTCGTCCGGATAGCGTCCGCGGCTCGGGCGAAAACCCGCGATCCCGCAGAAGGACGCCGGCAGGCGAATCGATCCCCACGTATCCTCGGCCACCGCGAGCGGCGCCATCCGGGCCGACACGGCGGCGGCCGAGCCGCCGCTGCTGCCGCCCGGGCTGCGCGCGAGATCGTACGGATTGCGAACCGCCCCGAAGGCTTCGTTGTTGCTGGTCCAGCCGAACGACAGCTCGTGCAGATTGGTCTTGCCCATGACGATCGCCCCCTCCTCGCCGAGCAGGCCGATCACGCCGGCATCCGCGGACGGCCGGAAGCCCGACAGGGACAGCGTGCCGTTCGACGTCGGCAGCGCGCGCGTATTCACGCTGTCCTTCACCGGAACCGGCAAGCCATGGAGCCGGCCGAGCGCGCCGCCGCGCCTGCGCCGTTCGTCGGCCGCGCGGGCCGCCTGCAGCACCGCATCGCGATCCAGCGTGCGAAACGCATTGAGCTCACGCCACCGGTCCGCCTGCTCGAGGAGCGCCGTCGCATACCGTTCCGCGCTGAATTCACCGCGCTGCATCGCGGCGACGGCCGCGGCCGCGCCGAGACCGAGCAACGCGGCGTCGCCCGACGACGCGGCCTGCGTGAAGCCCCCTGCATTGACCTTATCCATCTCTTTCTTCTCCGTCGATTGTTCGGAAACCCGATTCCGGCGCCGCCGGCGCGGCGCTGAAATCCCCCATTCAATGCGCGGCCTGTCCCGCCACGCGGCGATCGCTCCGATGTCGCACGATCGCGAGCACCAGTCCCGCCAGCACCAGCAGCATCAATGCGCCGCCATAGAAATTGGCGACCTTCAGCAAGCCGAGCCGCGGCGTCATGTAGCCCGCGAGAATCGCCGGCAGGCAGTTCGCGAGATAGCTTTCGACATAGAAGGCCGCCATCAGCCCCGCGCGTTCGTGCGGCTGCGCGAGCGGCATCACGCTGCGCACCGCGCCGAGAAAACCCGCACCGAAGCCGATCCCGGCGATCACCGAGCCGACCAGCAGGATCGCCGTCACGCCCAGATCGGCGCCCGCGAGGATCGAGGGAATGCCGAGGAGCAGCGCCAGCGCGCCGACGATCAGCACCGGCAGCGGCTTGCGCACGCGCACGACCAGGACGGCCGCTCCGCCGCTCAACGTCAGCGCCGCAACGCTCAGCCCGCCGAACCAGACCGATGCCGCGCCGGTCACCTTGCCGATCAGCGACGGCATCAACGACAGATAGAAACCGCCGAGCGCCCACACCGCGATGTTGATCGGCGTGATCGCCAGCAGCTCGGCCCTGGCGGCCGGCGGCACCGAAATGCTCGGCCGCAGCGACTTCAGCGCGCCGGGCCGGCCGCCCGCCGTTTCCGGCGTGCGCCACGTCTGCAACAGCTGAAACGCGAAAAGCGCCAGCAGCAGGACGAATACGAGATGCAATGGCGCCGGCGCCAGTTGGGCCAGCGCGGTCGAGCCGAGCACCCCGAGCGACATGCCGCCCATCGGCGCCATCCCGTTGGTGAACGCGCCCCGCTCCCGGTCGAGGTCGATCAGGGCCGCCCCCACGGACGCGGTGGCGAGCCCTGTCGCCACGCCTTGCAGCACCCGGGCGGCGATGAGCCAGCCCGGGCCGACTGCCGCCAGAAACAGCGCCATCGCCCCCATTTCGAGGATGAGCGCCGCGCTGATCACCGGACGCCGGCCGATATAATCGGACAGCGCTCCCGCCACGATCAGCGCGGACAGCAGCGACAGCGCATACACGCCGAAGATCAGCGTCAGCAGCATCGGCGAGAAATGCCATTGCGCCTGATAGAGCCGATAGAGCGGCGTCGGCACGCTCGACGCGGCCAGATAGCCCACCAGCGTAATCGTGTGGGTCGTCATCGCGGAAGCGGTCGCAGCAGGCGCCGCTCCGGCGGGTGCTTCGGTTTGGGTGACGTTCGACATGGGCCAGTCGGCTCACTAAAGCAAAGAATGTGCTTTAAGATAACGATGATCGAGCACAAATGCAAATATTTTGCTTTAGTGACGTTCGTTGCTTGATGTGTTGCATGAAGGAATTGAATCGACCATGACGACGAGAAAGGGATTGAGGCCGGGTGGTCGCAGCGCGCGTGTGCAGGAAGCCGTGCATCGCGCAGTCCGTGGCCTCCAGCAGGAACATGGCCGGGACGGCCTGACCGTGCCGGCCATTGCGGCGCGCGCCGGCGTGACGCCGTCCACCATCTACCGGCGCTGGGGCGACCTGCCGCAGCTGCTTTCCGACGTGGCCGTCGAGAATCTCCTGCCCGACAGTCTCCCGCCGGACACGGGTTCGTTTCGACAGGACATGGAGAACTGGCTGGCCCAGTATCTCGAGGAGATGTCGTCCGAGGTCGGCCGGGCGCTGCTGCGCGACGTGCTGAGCAGCGCCGATCCGCTCAATGCGGGGCAATGCGCGCGCTGTATCGAGGAACAGCTGGACCGCATGCGCGAGCAGGCGCTTGCGCGCGGGGAGACGCCGCCGGCTTGCCAGACCCTGATGGATTACGTCATCGCGCCGCTGGTCTACCGGATCCTGTTCGCGGCGGAAGCGCCGGCGTATGCGTTTGCGCAGGCGTTGCTGGATCGGGTGCTGGCGCGGGTTGTCGGGATCGACGCGTGATGTGGAGTCCAAATCGATATTGGAACCCGGCGCAGCCATGCCGATGTGGCGATGGTTGCATGTTGCGTCCGATTATCAAGCAAACGCCGCCATGCGCATCCTGACGGCCATCGTGTCGTGGAAAACGCGCTCGCTGACGCGGAATTGCCTGACGCGTCTCCGTGCGGTCCGAAGCAGCGACGTCCCCCCTCAGTGAGTGCCGACATCAATGCCCGCGTGCGGTTTGCCCCCTTCACCGCATCGTCATTCGATTCGTTGCGGCGTATATGTTTGCCTTTGTATTCGAGCGTTCTTGTACTAGTATTCTGCTGACGTTATCAATGACCGGTATCCGGTGGTTGGGAAAAAAGCGAATAAGAATTCGCCTGCTGCAGTTTGGGCAACCGCAGGGTATACGCATTATCGGGGTATCACAGACGCACATCGCCTGATGTGTCGCAAGGTTGTTTGCACACGAACGCTTGGATTGAGACTCGCTTTCCGATCTGGAAGACGCGACCGGATTTTCGCAGGCAACAATCGCAGCAAAATGGTTGCAGTGCAGCACTGGCCTATTCGCAACCTTGCAAAAAGCAAATCGGCATTTTGTTTTTCGAAATGTAAAGCGTAAAGATTTGCCAAACAGAAACCCAAGTCATATTTCCTTCACGCTACCGACATGAACGCTCACATCGTCAATGCGTTCGATACTTTAATAAGTTATCCAAACATTATTGATCATGCGGTGAGCGGCGATGCATTCATGTGCGGCGCTGGAGCGCGATGATGTGCGCCCGCAAGGCCCGGCTCGCCCGAGATCGGAGCCGCGCCGTGGTCGCCCCGATCGAGCCGTCCCGACGACGCCCCGGTGTGGAAGGGCTTCGAGCGGCCGGCCTTGCTGCGCCAGCCGCGCCCGCTACCGGAACGGAGCCCGATATTTCCACGGCGGCACCGGAGCGGTGCCGTTTTCCCACGCAACCGCGACACGCAAAATCAAAGGAGCATGACCATGGCCGGAACCACCAACCAGACCGTGATTACGCTGGCCGGTAGTCCGACGGGCACCACCATTCCCGTCGCGTACAACACCATGCCGGGCAACCAGCCGGCGGAATACGGCAATACCCTGTTCATCTGGCAGGCAGGCAACGCCGTCCCGTGGAACAGCCCCCCGGAGGGCAAGCAATCCATCTCCAGCAATTCCCAGGACGGCTCGGACACGTTCCGGGACCTGAGCGTGACCACCCTGTCCTACATCATCGGCTACGCCGTCGGCCCCGATAAAACCCAGGTCTGCGCCTCCGTGTTCGTCCCGGCCGTCGGCGGCAGCGACGCCGCGCAGATCCAGAAGGCGATCGACATCGCCCTCGCTCAGGGCAACCAGGCAAGCGTCGCCGTGCAGGCCTTTCCCGGCGCCACCTCGGTGCAGGTCAACTACACGACCCTGGACGGGTACCCTCCCGGCGCCAACAACAACTGGGTCGGCATCTGGGAACGCGGCACCGTCCCCCTGAGCGGCGCCGACCCGATACAGAAGGTCAGCATCACCTCCAATTCATCGACCGGCTCCACGGGCTTCAGCAACATCCGCCTGCTGCGCGGCCACACCTATTCGGTCGGTTATTTCATGGGACCGAAACAAACCATGCTGGCAGCGTCCTACACCTTCACGGTCTGAGGCGATCCCCGCGGACGACCGCGCGGCATCAAGAACGGGTAGAGGCTGTACCGGAACCCAGGTACAGCCCGTTTCGGGCAGATGACAGGCATGCTTACATTCACGCAAATCGGCAAGTCCCGCCTGTATCAGGCGCCCTCCACCGCCGGTGACGCCGGCTGGCTCGGCTTGGTGCTGCCCGCGGGCGTCGAACCGCCGGCGCCGACGCTCGGCTTCGACGAGGCGCTCGCCAGCCCCGCGCTCGGCGCCTCCTTCGTCTTCGCGCTGCAGCCCCCCGGCCTCGGTGACGGCAACGCGGCGGACGCCTTCCTTCAGGCCATCTACAAAGTCATCGATGCCAGCATCGCCAACCGCAATTTCATCTGGCTGCCGGGCGAGGCCTGGCGATTCGATTTCGCGGCGATCCCCGCATTGAAGCCGCCGCAGATGCCCATCAGCGACGACGGCAGCAGCCTCGTCTCCAACCTGACGGTCCCGTTCAGTCACGCGCTCAGCTTCGTGGCAACCTCCGGCGATCGTCTCGATTTCAATGCCGACACGGCGCGGCTCACGCTGAGCAACAGCAGCGGCGCGACCCAACTGACGGGGCCGTCCGCCCCCACGTATCGGGCAACCGGGGCCGCCGTCATCGACCTGCAGGGCGCCAACCGCGGCCGCCTGCAAACGGACATGTCGCTGCAGCGCTCCAGCATGCTCGACAAGCTCGGCTGGGGGTTCGAGTACTACGCGCCCGCGACCGCCGGCACGACCTTCGCGTACGAAGATACCTACGCGCCATTCGCGTCGGGCGAACTTCCCAGGCCCACCGATCTGCTGGGTTTCAACGTCCGCGTGGACCCGCGCGATCCGAACAACACCTGCAACCCGGACCACACCGCGAGCGCGTTCTACTTTTCGGCCGACGCGGTCCTGGTGTCGTGTTTCCGTACCAACTACGGTCACACCATCGAGCTGCTGCCGGTCACCGTCCAGCAGGCCGACAGCGAAGCACACGCAGCTCGCTTCACCGTGGCGCCGGGCGTGGATACCCAGCAACGGGTCAGGGATTTCAGTTTCGCGCCCGGTGGCGATTTCGTCATGCAGATGGCCGCCGAAACGCCCGACGCCCCCATGTACTTCCTGCAGTGTTCGCTGGCCGGCGTTGAAAACATAGGATTCCTGCCGAAGACCGACGCTTTCCCCGGCTTTCGCCTGCGCTTTTTCCCCGGCAACCATGCATGCGCGCCAGTCTTCCCGATTCCCGAGTCGTCCCCCGTCGGCCCCCCCGTCGACACCGCCGCCCCGCTGCTGGATGGCCCCTTCCGCACCGCGTGGATGACGGTGCTGCCCGCCGGGGGCAAGCCCGTCGTTCCCTACTCGGCCCAGCCCAAGGGCGCCAACCTGTTCGGCAAGGGAACGGCGGTCGACCCCATCCCCGTTCTGAATCCCGCGGATCCGGCGGTCTCGCTGCCGTCGGCGCCGTTCCCGATGATCCCCTACGCAGGCGTGCAACCGTCCGCCTTCGACATCTCGATGTCGGCCGATGCGGTGGAACTGTTCGAGCAGCAGATCCTTTCCCCGGCCCGGCGCGTCACCATCGGCAGCACGCCGCCCCGGATGCATGTCAGTGCCCGCAGGGCGCTCGACGCGCCCCCGGCTCCGGATGCAGCCGCCGCAGCGGACATCGGCATCACGAACCTGACGACGCCTTCGGGTGTCATCGCCGGCGTGGATTCGGCCAGCGGGCAATGGCAGAGCGTCACGCTCGGCAAGAATTTCGAGCCCGTGGAACGCACCATGGGCTTTCTCCAACCCGACGCATTGCTGCAGCAGGCCTTTCAGACCAGCGACCTGTTCCTGGTGGCGGCCGACCCCACCAACCTGGGTGCCTACGGCAGCCCGTTCGGCGCGTTGGAAGGGGCTGGAGCCGCACGCTTCGAAAACAGCATGAATGTCGAGGACTGGGTCATGGCTGCCGCCGTGGGGCGCGGCAACGCATACAACGACTACCGCAACATCCTCATCGTCAAAGGCACCAAGGGCCGGCTGGTCGACCTCGTGCAATCGCCCAACAAGTGGACCCAGAAGGGCGACTTCTCGTCGCCCTCGTCCCTGCAGCCCGGCGTCAATCCGGCCTCGGCAACGCCGGGAGACGGCGGGCAGCTGGTCATACTCGCCCAGTGGATCGAAGATTACTTCGACGCCGCGCTGGCCCAGGACAACGACTACTTCCGGCACTTCAACCGGATCATCCGGGACGAGAACTGGACCGGCATCCTGGTGCTCAAGGCGGATATCGACAAGGTACCGAAAGCGCTCGCCGGCATCACCCAGGGCGTCGACCTCGACCGGTTCTACGCGCACCACTTCGGCATCGACATCTCACCCGTCGACGGAACCGACGTGGACATCAAGAAGTCGAGCTCCGTGTTCGGCCTGATCTACTACGTGGACCCGGCCTTCGACGACCGCGCGGTACCGCCGCGTCCCGTGGCGCCGCCGCCCAACGTCGACTGGGATTTCAAGGTGCTGAGCCTGAAAACCCTGTTCGAGAATACTTCCGTCAAGACATTCGAGAGCTGGGCCCAGGTCACGCTCAATACGCTCTTCAGCGATCAGGTCACGTCGATGACCGTCCTGGACGCCGCGGACGGGCAGACGCGAGACGGCGAGAATTTCAACAGCCTGCTGCTCAAGGGCGCCTACCAGCACAACAGCGGCTCGCCGGTCTATTCGCTGTCGTCGATCGACACGGGCATCTACAGCCTGCGTGGCAAGGTGCTGCCCCGGGTGGAAATCGACACCGCGCAGATGTCCACGCTGGACGACGGCGAGAAAACCGGCCAGGTCGTTTCCTGGATCGGCATGACGGGATACATGAATTTCGCCGACGTCGGTCAGTCCGGCCAGTCCGGCCAGCCCGACCGGCCCTTCGACGTGTTCTCCTTCGGTTCGGACACCGTATCAGACACGCCTCGCCAGGGTCTGGCGTTCCGCCAGCTGGGACTGAGCCTGAGCCATCCCCTGAACGATCCGGCACAAGGCAGCATCGCCCTGGTCTCGAGCCAGCTGGGTTTCGACCAGGGCAACAGCCGCATTCGGGACAAGAGCCTGGTACGCAACTTCGCACTCACGGTGAGGGAATTCATCACCAGCGACGCAGCCAACCCGCCCTCCAAGCTGGGCTACCTGAGCGTCATCACCGATGGCGGCCTGGCGGGACTGGGCACGGGCGCATGGAACGGCCTGGTGCTGCGCGTGAACCTGGGCACCCCCGGCGCGCTGGCCGGCAAGGTGGGCCTCAACAGCGACCTGTTGCTGGCCTGGGCGCCCGGCACCGCATCGGCGGACGACCGGGTCGGCAACGACGGCGGCAAACCGGACGCCGACACCTACCTTGCGCAGATCGGCCTGAGCCTGCCCGGCTCCGTCGGCGGTGCGCCGCTGATCAGCCTGCAGACGGTCATGAAGCTGTCCGTCGGGATGATTCGCCTGCTGTACGTCGACGGCGCGTCGAAGGGGAAAACCGGGTTTCTGCTGCTGCTCACCGATATCGCTCTCAAGTTCCTGGGCCTGCTGAAGATTCCCCCCAACGGCTCCACCGCGTTCTATCTGTTCGGCAACGACAAGCCGGGGGGAACGGACAACGACGGCGTCGGCTGGTACGCGATCTACAACCAGGACCAGCCCAAGCCCGGGCAATAAAGCCGCCCGCCGGCCCGCATTCGCCGTCGGCACGAACAAAGACCACGGCGGTGATCGCCGATGAGGGAAGCATCATGGCTCAGACATGGCCCAGCACGTTTTATTCCGCCTTCTACGACGTACTGTCCCGTTTCCGTTCGAACAACGTCGATGCCGGGCTGACGGCGTTCCGCACCTACCTCAACAACCACGTCGACAATCCGCGGGTACGCGTATTCGTGGACGGAACCAAGGGCTTCGGCCATCAGGTCTCGTCGATCAACATCGTCCGCCGCCTGACCGATGCCGTCGACGCCGCGCCCATTGCAGGCTTTGAATACGGCGGAACCATCGAGATCCGCTACACGGGCGACGCCCCCACCCTGGCCAAGATCAGGGAACAGCTGTTGCCCGACGCCGGCTGGAACGGCAATACCGGACACCTTGGCAACGCCACGCTGCAACTGGCGGCGAACCTTCCCGGCGACGGGGATCCCGTGGTCAACCTGGGCTTTACCGGCGGCGCCGACGACCGGAACGACCTGGGCGTGCGGATGCGCACCCGCTACTTTCTGCTGCTGCAACCTTATCGCTGGGCCCAGCCCAACGAGATCCAGTTCGACAATCCGAACTGGCCGTCCATCGACCTGCAACTGCAGAACGTGCTGGGACGAGCGGGTTACGCCCAGCGGGCCTTTTTCCAGGACGTCCAGCCGCTGACCGCGAATCAATGGCAGACCTATATCGGGGCGGGCGGCGAAGCGGGAACTCGCGCGCAGATCCTGCAGTGGCTCACTGACGACGCGCAGCTCAACGATTTCGACCTGGTGCCGGTCTACGGTATCCGCGCGCCGGCGTTCTGCGAAATGGGAAGGCCGGCCAGCGAGCGAATCGTGCAACTCGTCGCCGGCTATCTGGATTCGCAGTTCGAGGGAAACGCTCCGGCGCAGAATGCGCGTCCGATCGTCATCGTCAACCTGGATACCTACGACCCGCCCGCGAGTGCCGACAACAACGGTTTTCCGTACGTCATTGCGCTCCTGGATGGCAGCGCGACATCTTCCGAGAACATCTACCTGCCCAAGGTCAAGGGCACGGACCGAATCGACGTCGACGACGTCACCAATTCCGGCATCCGGGCATACAACGCCAGGCGCAAATACTTGCTGAGCCTGAACGCAAACCATCGCAGCGACTTCCTTTGGCAGAACGTAACGCTGCAGGCGGTGCAGAATTTCGTCAAACCGATACGCGGCCACAACGACCGGGTGCACTTCATCCAGTTGGGCATCGTGCCCCAGCCCGTGTTCAACGACGTCTTCGCGAACAACACCCTGCCCAGCGTTTTCGAGGGGCAAAACACGGCCAACCTGGCGCTCAACCTGGGTCGCCCCTATTTCCACGTCGCGCGTCCCGGCACCAACGATATCCAGTACCCCACCACCACCTTGGGCTACCCCGAGGCCGCCGGCCAGTTGCCCACACGCCTGCAGAACATCGCGAATCAGATTCATCTGGACCTGAGCGCGTGGCCGGTCGCCGGCATGGCGCCACCGGCGGTCATCGGGCAATTCGTGCGCACGTGGCGCGGCGAAGCCCAAAACGGTGAATACCACCGGTATTTCCGGCAAATCCGCGACTTCTATCACGCCCCCGCCAACGACAAGCTGAACCTGGGCATCAATTACCTGAACTACGTCATCAACGGGCGCGCCCGGGAACAGGCGCTGCGCCTCGGGCGCGAGCCGGTCTACACGCTGCTCGAGGACGGTGGCGCGCTGACGCTCGACCAGCTCCATGCCAACCTGCGGAACGCCATCGAGGCTTCGGGCAACGAGACCCTCGATCTTGCCGCCCCCACGCTCTACGACGACGGGCTCATCGCGCAGATCCTGGGCGCACTGGTACGTGCCGTAACGGGACAGGCGGGTGCGCTGACCGTCAAGGTCGGCTCGCTCGACCGCGAGCCGAACGAAGGCGACATCCAGCGCATCAAGTTGAGCGGCGCCACCAGTTTCTTCGGCCTGCCTACCAAGGTGGACGTCGCGTACACCGCGCCGGAGAACAAGGTCATGGCCGTGGCGACCTTCACCGCCGCGCAGAACTGGTCAATCGACGCCGCGCCCTGGATCGTCTTCTCCGGCCCCTATGTCCAGTTCACGCTGTCCAACGCCAGCATCCCTTCCGTGGGAGCGATCGGCGGCAGTCTGCAGGCGGGTCCCACCGGCTTCGATTTCGCCCTGCAGTTGCCCGGCGAGGAAAACACCTGGTTGTTCCAGGCCGACTTTCCCGACGGCAAGCGCCCCGGCATCGACCTGTTCTACTCGCTGGCCGGCGGCATCAACCTGGTGCAGGTGCTTCCCCCGCCGTTCAATGTGCTGGCCGACGTGGGACTGTCGCAACTGGAACTGCAGTACGACTTCGCGAACAACCGCGTGGGCTACCTCGCGTTCACGATGAAGACGAGCCAGTCCGTGCCGCTGTTCGGCAACATCGCGCTCCAGGACCTGACCATCCAGACCACGATCAACAACCCGGCCAGCCTCAAGGAACGCAAGTGGGTTTCCACCATCCAGGGTGAATTCGCGATCGGCGGCAACGGTCGCGGCGTCGCGCCTGCACTGCCCGGCATCCACACGGACGCTCCTGCGCAACCGGCCATCGTGCAGCTCGCCGCCGTCGTGCCCACCCTCAACTTCGAAGGCAATCTCGTCTCCGGCCAGATCAACGTCCTCGACCTCATCAACCAGTTCATCCCCGGCACGCCGCTGCCCACGGGCCTCTCTCCCGTCATCACGGACTTCAATTTCAGCTACACCTACGGCAACGGAAACCTGTCGTCGGGCATGAACATGAACACCGATTTCAAGTTCCCTTCGGCCGACAACCCGGTATTCACGCTCGAGGGGCTGAACTTCAACCTCGCCCGCGAGTCCGGGAACACGCTGGGCGGCATCGGCGCCAAGGTGATCCTGTTCCAGTCCGACAGCGATCCCGACAGCGAGATTCCCCTCGACATCGGCGCGCAGTATCGGGGGAGCACGCTCGGCTGGACCTTCAGCGCGACCCAGTCGGGCAACGGGGTCTATCTGGACAAGCTGCTGGCGCGCTATTTCGGCCCCAACTGGGTCGCCGACCAGGTGAAGGGCCTGGGTTTCGCCGACCTGAGCATCACCCTGCAAACCGGCACGTCGTCCTGGCAGTTTTCCGGCCGCACCGCCGAGCCCTGGCAAATCCCGTTCCTTCCCGGCCTGCCGCCGATCGGCGCCAACGTGCTGCTGGGCTACAACGGGCCGTCGTCCGGCAAGCCGGCCAGCCGCGAGCTGCTGCAACTCGGAAATGATTCGGGCATCCAGTCCTTTCGATACGCTCACAGGGAGATGACGCTGGCCGCCGACGGACCGGGCGCGCTGCCCGGCTCGACGGTGCCGGGCCAGCCGCTCAACGGCTGGAGGCTCCTGGCCGCCGAGCAACTGCTGGCGGGCGAGCCCGGCCTGTTCGGCAAGATCGGCCTCAACATCTATTTCAACAACATTCCCGCCACGGTTTTCTTCAACTTTTCCCCCGACGCCAGGAGCTTCGGCCTGACCTGGGGCGTCCTGAGCGTGACGGTCGAGGAAAAGGCGCCCGATGCGGCCCATCTGAGCCTGCCCGGCGTGGGTGTGGTGCGCCCCGATGCGGATGTCCTCATGGCGGTTGCCGCCGATCCGCAGAAACACTGGATCGCCACCTTCACCCTGGCAGACAAGAGCCTGGGCGAGATGGTCGAAATGCTGATCTCCTGGGCCACCCGGACCGAGTTCGGCCTGGGCGCGCCCTGGAACCTGCTGAACCACATCCCGTTGAGCGCCTTCGCGCTGCAATGGGACTTCAGCACCAACCAGGTCACCTTCAAGGTCAACATCGGTCCCATCAACCTGGGCTTCGCGACCATCAAGTCCATCGGCGTCAACTACGATTCGCAGAGCACCCGGGACCGCAAGGTCAACGTCAGCCTCGAGGGCAGCTTCATGTGGGACGTGAAGCCTCAGGAGGGCGTCCGGTTCGACGTCGCCGCGAACGGCGACCAGCGGCTCACCTGGGACGCCACCAAGCCGGAGCAGACGCCGGCCCCTCCGGGCGGCGGCAACAAGTACCTCGACCTGCGCCTGCTCGCGCTGGGGCAGCGGGTGAGCATCGGCGGCCTGGCCCAGCTGGATACGGTCGAAAAGCTCGTCGCGAAGTTGCGCGATCTGCCCAACAACGCGCCGGATGCCATTCCCGTGGGCGGTCCGGGCCAGCCCTACTTCGACGCCGGCAGCTCCTGGCTGATCGCCACCAACTTCGGTGTCCTCAAGGTGGAAGATGGCGCGCAGCAAGGCAAAGCGGCGGCGAACGATGCGTCCCTGCGCGCACGGCTGCCCATCGGCATGCCGCTGCCGACGGGCAGGGAACTGATCGTCCTGGAGCAAGCCAAGCCGGAGTACTTCCTCGACCTGTCCATCGTCTTCAACGATCCGAAGCTCTATGCGCTGCGCGTCGCGTTGGCCGGGCCGGCCGCGAAGATCCTGGCCGGACTGGCCTTCGAGATCATGTACCGCCAGGTGTCGGACACCGTGGGCGTCTATTCCTCCCGCCTCAGCCTGCCCACCGCCATGCGGCGGCTGGATTTCGGCACCTTCACCATCACGCTGCCGGAATTCGGCATCGAGATATTCACCAACGGCGATTTCAAGGTCGACGTGGGGTTCCCGTACAACGAGGACTTCTCGGTTTCCTTCACCATCGAAGCGATCGTCTACCCGGGCATCCCCCTGCTCGGCTCGGCGGGCTTCTACTTCGGCAAGCTGTCCAGCGAAACCAGCAGCGATGTCCCGCAGGCGAGCAACGGCTGGTTCAACCCCGTCATCGTGGTCGGCTTCGGCGCCCAGCTCGGCGTCGGCAAATCCGTCTCCGTCGGCATCCTGGAGGCGGGTTTCTCCATCACCGCCTTCGGCATCATCCAGGGCGTGATTGCCCAGTGGCACTACTACGACGGCAGCAATCTTCCCGTCAGCAAGAACCAGGTTCAGGATTCCTACTATTTCGCCATCAGCGGCACCTTCGGCATCCTCGGCAGGCTTTACGGCACCATCAATTTCGCCATCGTGCAGGCCAACGTGGACATCACGGTCAAGGCCATGGCCAGCATCGTCTACATGTCCTACCGGGACATCCCGATTTCCGTTTCGGCCGGCGTCAGCGTGCGCGTGTCGGTCAAGATCAACCTGGGCCTGTTCAAGATCAGCATCAGTTTCTCGTTTTCGGCCACGGTCAAGGCCACCTTCGTCATCGCCAACAGCGGCAGGGCTCCCTGGAACACGCTGGAGACAGACCGCGGCCAGTTGCGGCTGCGGCGGATGCAGGCGCGGCTGCGCGCCTATCAGGAGCGCATGGGGCTCTTGCAATCGACGACGTACGCGCCGGTCTGGAGCCGGCTGCGCGGCGCCGCCGCCCCCGTGGGGCTGCAGGGCTATTTCGCTCCGGCGCTGACCGTCGCAGGCGATGCGGCCCAGGCAAGCGGCGATCTGTCGAAGCAGTTCGCCGCCTACGTGCTGTCGTTCTTCATCGCCACGCAACCGCCTGTCTCCGGCGCCAATGCCACCGAGGTCCACCAGCGCAGGCTGACGCTCCAGCAGGGCGACGACCCCTTCAAGACCTTGACCCTGCAGGTCACCCGCTGGCTCATCGCCGCGGGCCAGTCCGCGGACATGACCGCGGCTGCGGTGGACGACCTGGTCGTCAGCGACGTGTTCCTGAGCGGGATCTACGACTACCTGGGCAATGCGCGGAACACCAGTCCCATCCCGGCCGGCGACATCAACGATTTCCTCAATGCCCAGTTCAGCATCGACTTCAAGCTGCAGGTGCAGGCGGGTGAAGCCGACGCCGTGTTCTTCCCCGCCGCCCCCTGGCTGAACATCAAGGTTCCGGCCTACGGGAACGACTATCCGGGAATCGACTACCTCCTCGCGAACTACAACGCCACGAGTCCGGACTACGCCCAGTGGCTGCGCAAATACTTCCAGGAACTGGCCGTGTCGGTCCAGCAGGAAGGCGCGAACGCGGCCGTGAAGTTCGATCTGGCCGGCGACAGCGGCCCCGCGGTCGCCAGCTTCGTATTCCAGGACTATTTCACGTTGATCGGCCGGCAGATGGTGGACAGCCTGCGCAGCGGGCTGCGCAACTTCCAGTACGTGCTGCGGACAGGCCAGAGCATCGCCGACATCGTCGACACCATCAACACGACCGGCCGGTTGAGCGGGGATGCCGCGATTACGGCGGCGGACCTGTTCGCGGCCAATCCGCGCCATCCGCTGACCAAGGGCAGCCGCCTCGGCATCCAGGGATCGACCTTCACCACGCCGGCGGGCCTGGGCTTCAGCGACATCGCCGCCCTGACCGTGTTCCGCAATGCCGCGGGTCAACCGCTGTTCGACGGCAAGTCCCTGGCAGGCGCAAACCTCGCGGCGAAGTCGCTGCTGCAGCCCGGCGCGGTCGTCACCTACCCCGGCAAGCCGGACTACCGCGTGCAGCCCGACGACAGTCTCGAACGCATCGCCGTCGAGGTCTTCCAGGTCGCGCCCGATGCAATGCTGACGCATTCCAACGTCGTCACCCTCAAGGATCTGCTGATCCCGCTGGCCACCCTGTCGCTGCCGGCTTTCGAATACCAGAGCGTCGAGGGCGACAACCTCAACGCCGTCGCGGCGCGTTTCTCGATCACCCTGGACGACCTGAGCGGCGTTGCGCGCAACGTGACCGGCATCCCGGGCCTGTTCGACGCCTCCGCCGAGCCCTACCTGGACGTGCCCCACCTGACCCAGTACCGGGTCGGCGACCTGCTGGACGAGGCGGTGCGCACCCTGGCGGTGCAGCATCTGGGCAGCATGGCCTCGCGCTACTACCTGCACGGACTGCGCGTGCCGACGAACGGCGTCACCCCCAGGCAGCCGGGCATCTTCGTCTCGGGAACCAGCCCGAACCTGACGCTGCCCGCTGAAATCGGCCTGTTCGCCCTCGTCGGCCAGGAAATCGCCCTGCCGGCCCTGACCGACGGCGACGTGTTCAATTTCACGGTGAGCGCCGCCAACGGAAGCAATTGGCTGCGCTTCACCACCGACCAGCAGACACGGAACACGCAGGCGGCACAGGCAGGCTCGGCACCGTCGCTCACCTTCGAGCTGAGCAACGCGGACGACCTGGCCCGCGTCAGGAGCGTCGTCGACTATGCCTCCCGCAATCGCCTGTTCACGAACACCTCGCTGCTCGGCCCGGGGGCCGAGAGCGAACTGCATCTGGCCAGTTACGCGTTCGAAAGCCAGACCGTCTGGCAGTCCGGCGGACCGGTTCCGTTGCCCGTCTCCCTTGCTCCCGCACCGCAGGTTCCGGCGCTGAACATCTGGGGGCTTTCGCCGGCAATGGCATCACTTCCGGGGGCATCCCGCGCCGTCGCGCCGGCTTTCAGGATCGACATCGGGCGCTACGACGAAGCCACCGGCCAGATGGCGGTCCGCCAGATTCGCAACGTCGGCTTCGGCAGCATCGTGCGCTTCAGGATCAAGCGGGTGCCCCCGGTCGCCACCAGTCCGTCGACGGAGCGCACCTACGAGATCCTGGGGGCGGGCACCACGGATATCCTCATGCTGGAGCGCATCCTGAGCGGCGTCTCGTCGGATGCGGCCTATTTCGCCGTCGACCTGCTGTTCCCGCAGGGCGGCACGAGCGGTCAGCCCGCGCTGCGGTCCTATGCCCGCCCGGATACCGTGTTCGGCATTTCGCAGGTCAACCTCTCCACGGTCACTCGCCCACCCAGCGGCGCCGTTCTGACCGCCGCCCGTTCCGAGCGGGTCAACCCGGGGTTGCTCAATGCTCCGGGGATGTTCCTGCGTCTGCTGTGGGAAGCGAGCATTACCCGCGCCGGCGGCTTCTTCCTGTACTTCGACGCCATCGCCGAGGATCAGGGCCTGCCCGACGCCATTTTCAACGACCAGGGCGAGGCCGAGGTCGCCGTGCTCGCGCTGTACCAGGCGAAGGGCGATACGCAACAGGGCTGGCTGGAACTGCCCGACTACGTCAATTGCGTGGTCACCGACGAAGCCACCGACAGCGGTCAGGACCAGGTGTATGCGCAGGCGGTCGCCCGTCCGGTCACGGCCCTGCTGCCGGAAGAAGGGCAAAGTCTGGGCGAAATCGCGAGCGCCTATTTCACCGATGCCCCCGGCATCGTCATGGAGAACCTGCTCAACGGCGCCAACCCGGATACGCGGCTGCGCTCGGGCGCCGAGATCGTGATCGAGAACGGTCTGTACCAGGTGCCGCCCCAAGGCGAGGCCCCCGGTGGCGATCTCGACGCCATCGCCGCCTGGTTCGGCGTCACCGCCGCGCAGATTCGCCAGGCCAATCCCAGGATCGGCACCTGGCCTCCAGTGCTGCCGCCTCTCGTGGCCATTCGCTTGCCGCGGATCATCGTCAAGGTCGGCGCGAGCCATGGCGGCGACACGCTCGTGTCGCTGTCGAATTACTATCGCGTGCCGTTGCAGGCGCTCGCCGCCGCCAACGCCGACCGCGTGGATATCCTGGCCGCGGGCGCCACGCTGGACTTCTCCACCGGGCCGATTCACCGCAGCGCCGGCAATCGGGTCGGTGTCGTCGCCTACGACCTGATGCGCGCCGTGCCGCCCGAGATTCCCGATCGGCCCACCGGCGACTACGCGCAGATCTACCTGCAGCACGTCTTCAACATGCTCGGCTACGCCACCGTGGAAACGGTCGATTTCCGCGCTTCCAACATGGGGCTGCCCGCAGGGCCCGCCAACAGCGACGACGGCATGGCCTTGTTCGAAAAAGTCAGGGCGCCCGGCCTGCTCGAGGCCGGCGAGAACTGGGACTACACCCAGTCCATTCCGTACAACGGTCTTGCCAAGGAACAACCCACCCTCGCCCTGGGCGCCGCCGAGAGCGACGTGAGCCCCTACGCCGGCGTGGGCGGCCTGCTGCAGACCGATTTCGCCTGGTACGACCTGTACGGCAACACCATGGTCAGTCAGCTCAGCGCCCCACAAAAAGGGGATGCCGCACCGCTGAATCGTCCGCCGGCCATCACCGGGTACACCGATGCCCTGCTGGGTCCGGGCCAATGGCCAGCCGTCTCCGTCGCCTACCAGCTCGCCGGCGGAAACGGCACGCCGGTCGGGATCGCATTCGTGTTCGCCTTCGACTACAACCGCTACAAGCCGTACGATCCGCAGAACGGCACTGGCGACGACGCGTGGAAGGAAAACGCCGCTCGGGATCTGCATACCTATCAGGTCATCCACTACCAGCTTCAGGACCCCAACGGTATCGGCATGGAGGTGGAAAGCACGCTATTGACCGGCGCGCCTCCCGAACTTACCGACGCACAGGCCGGCGCCATCACCAACTGGGCGTACCAGGTGCAAGCGTTCCTGCATCAGCGCGCCAATGGCGACCAGAGCGCGACGCCGCCCGCGCCACTCGATCTGGTCGTGCCCGTGGACACGGCCCGTCTCAATCCGGCGCTGCTCTTCGAGCTGAGCATGGACTTCGTCATCTCCCGCCGTGCAGACCTTGTGGCGGGGGCGCTGCGCAACGTGCCGGGCATCGGATCGGTGCGTACCGCGGTGTCTCCGTATACGGGCAACCTCGAGAACTACAACAATCCGGCCGACACGCGCAGTCTCACGCAGTTCGCCCAAGACCTCACCCGTGCGCTCGCCGGCCTTGGCGCCTATGCGTACCAGGCCTGCGTGGGCACCGACCGTGCCGCGCCGCCCGAGGCACAGGCCAAGCAGCGGGTGTGGATCACGCGCTTGGGCACGACGAACGGGAAGGCGCCCGCAGAGGCCATTTCCTACCGTGTGCGCAACCCCTCGCAGCCGGTCCAGTACGCGCCGCGCCCGTTGTCCAACCAGCTCGTGTCCCGCGCCGTGCGGATCTACGGCTATACGACCGGCACGGGAATCGATTTCGACACCCCCACGCGCATGGTCTCCTTCACCGACATGGACGCGGACCGCTGGCTGTTGCAGTTCCTGTCCCAGGTGGATGCCCTGCTGAGCCCGCGCTTCGTCAGCCCGGCGCTGATCCTCGACAACAAGTGCGATACCCGGCTGCTGCAGGCGCTGCTCGACGCCAAGGAGCATCTGGCCGCGGGACTGAAAACATTGATGATTGCGGTCTTCAAGGACCAAAACCCGGATGCGGCAGCGACCGGCGACGCCCAGGACGGCTTCCGGCAGATGATGCTCGACCGCCTCGCCAACGGCTTCAACGTCGCTGCCGCCGTGCAGTTTTCGGTCGACGTCAATGCCGACATCGCGCAACGCTATCCTCACGTGCCGCGGCTGTACGGCACGATCGCTCCGGCGGCCGACCGGTCGGGCGTCGAAGCGGAGAAGAATGTCTCCCTCACCACACCCAAGCTCGACCTGCGGACCACGAAGCGCGACGCCCCCGCCAATCTCACCTTCATGGTCAGCACCAGCGAACATGGTACGCGCACCGCCGACACCATTCCTCTCGACGTGGTGTACCAGGGCCGCTACATCGAACACCAGATCGGCGAAGTCCCCGGCATCAGCGACGGCAATGACAACGGCTATCTCGCCTCCAGCTGGCTGAGTTTCCTCAACCTGCCCACCGACGCCACGCCGGGCGACTGGCCGCTCGACCAGGCGCTGGGGAGTTTCAACGTTCCGCTGGTGCTACGCGAATACCCGCAGATTCCCGTCATGGTGCAGCAGCAGAGCCTGCAGACGGGCCGGAAGCCGGCGGACGGCGACACCGATGTGGATGCACTGATCAGGCAGGCCAAGCAGTGGAACTACGGTTTCACCTACAGCCTGCAGCAGCATCGCCTGCAGGATCGCATCCACTGCGCCGTCACGTTCAACATCAAGGACAGCCTGTCCGCGAGGAATTTCGCGGAAACCAGGGACCTCTTCGACGACCTGGGTGAATTCATCACGGTCTATCCCGCCGTGGAAAAGGATCTCAATATCTACCTCGCCACCATCACCGAGGCAACCACGGACAAGATCCAGCTCAAGAACGCGCAGACGGCTCTCGACTCGGCGGTGCAACTCGTCGCCCGCGCCGCGCAAAGCGCACAGGTCCCCACGATTCGGCGCGCGGCCTCGCTGCACGCGAGGGCGCTGCAGACCCTCGCGGAAGCCGGGACCCAGGATGCACCGTCCCCTGACCTGCCCTACGCGTTCATCGTTTCCGAGAGCAGCCGGAGCGTCGAAGCCGGCGGACAGGGGCCGGTCGACGCGCTCATGATCACCATCGCGGGCAAGCCGCCTGCGGGGATCGGCGCACCGGTGGTCAACATCGAGGGTTACCGGGCCGAGCGCCAGGGCGACGAGGACGACGTCTTCAGCTACCTGTACACGAAGGATGGTCACTATTTGGACGTGGAGACAGGCGCTGCGATCCCCGACCGTCAGGTCGAGCTTCCTGCGCTGGACATCTTGGTGCGCCAGGACGCGCTCAGCGAACTCCACCTGACGCGCAACGAGTCCTTCGGTGGTCGGGCGACGGCAGATCCGTTCGTCTATAGCACGCCGGACGTGAAATTCACCGGCCCCCTGCATCCGACCAACGCGCCGGACGCCGCCATCGACATGTCCCTGATCGGACAAGGTAACAACGGCAAGCACGTCAAGCGCAGCCTCAGCGGACATCTGCAGGCGCTGTTCGATGCCCTGTTCGCCGACACCGCTCTACAGGAGCAGTTGATCCAGGTGACGTTCTTCTATGAGTACGCCACCAATGACGCACTCAGCCCGATACGGCTGCCGGTGTACCACCTGCCGCAGCAGGCGATCCGCATCGGCGGCACGCCCGACGCCGGGCAGATCGGCCTGGAACGACTGATCGAAATTCTTTCGGGCAAATATCAGGCGTGGAAGGACAGGAACCAGGCTTCCGGTAACCGGGCCGTACTGAGGTTCGACCTGACGATCCTTTCCGGCCTTACGCGGCAGCCTGCGCCTGTCCTGGTTCTGGGCAATGTCTTCGTGGACCTGAAAGATGTCGGTCAGCAGTGAGGCTTCGATAGGATGAACCACCGGTAACCGTGCGTGACTCGCCCGTGTTCGTCGACTCGGGGTGGCTCGGGATATCGCCGCAGACTCTCCCGAAGTGCCCGGAAACTGGAGTCTTGCGATTTTTCCTGGAGGCCTGCGAACGCTTGAGCGCCCCGCAAAACCTTGTTCATCCTGGTTTTGCGGCGCTTCTTGAATGATGCTGGAGGGGTATTCTGGCGGAGAGAGGGGGATTCGAACCCCCGATAGGCTTTCACCTATACACGCTTTCCAGGCGTGCGACTTAAACCACTCATCCATCTCTCCGGGAAGAGCGAGAGTATAGCAAACTCTTGCCGCGCCCCGCCACTCCCTCGTGCACAACCGTCACGGATGGCGAATGTAGTCGACGAGCGCGCGCGTGTAATCGTCCGGCCGGCGGTCGAGCAGGCTGACGACGATCGCGACCGCAAACCCCGCCGGCACGCCGAACACGCCCGAGCTGATCGGCTCGATCCCGAACCACGTCGGCCCGGCGAAGCCGGTCAGCTGCGCGAAGTACGGATACGTCGACACGATGTAATACACGCACACCACGAGCCCCGTCACCATCCCGGCGATCGCGCCGCGCGTCGTCGTGCGCTTCCAGAACACGCCCAGCACGAGCACCGGAAAGAAACTCGACGCCGCGAGCGAGAACGCCGCGCCGACGAGGAACAGGATCTTCCCCGTATTGAGCGACGCGACATACGACGCGAACAGCGCCACCCCGAGCAGCAGCACCTTCGAGATCGTCACCCGCCGCTGGCTCGACGCGTCGGGCGCGACCATGTGGTAGTAGATGTCGTGCGACAGCGCGTTCGCGATCGTCAGCAACAGGCCGTCCGCGGTCGACAGCGCGGCCGCGAGCGCACCCGCCGCGATCAGCCCCGACACGACGTACGGCAGTCCGGCGATTTCCGGCGCGGCCAGCACGACCATGTCAGGCTGCATCTGGATTTCGGACCAGTGCACGATGCCGTCGCGAATCTCGTCGACGATGCCGATCAGGTCCGGCTCGAAATGATGCCACTGCGTGACCCACGCCGGCAGCGCCGCGAACGGCCGCCCGACGAGGTTCGCGAGGATCTCGTACTTGATCATCACCGCGAGCACCGGCACGCTCAGATAGAACAGCGCGATGAAGAACAGCGTCCAGCCGACCGACCGGCGCGCGGACGCAACCGACGTCGTCGTGTTGTAGCGCGTCAGGATGTGCGGCAGGCTCGCGGTGCCGAGCGACAGGCACAGCAGCAGCGCGAGGAAGTTCCGTTCACGCGGCCGCCGCTCGTCGTCGCTCGCCGCCGGAAACGGCTCGTGCATCGGCACCGGCGGCGCCGCGCGCGCGAGCAGGTCGTCGCGCGCCTGCGACCACACCACACGCGCCGCCGCCGGGTCGCGCGGGAACTCCGCGAGCGCGCGCTCGCGCTGGCTGATCTCGCGCAGCGGCCCGTTGTGGCGGCGCAGGTCGGCCAACTGGTCGACGAGCCGCCCCCGCTCCTGCGCATACGACGCGGGCAGCCGGTCGAGCTGCGTCTGGATGTGCGCGGCCTGCCGGCGATAGGCATCGCGCACCCGCTGCTCGTCGCGCGAATCGCGCACCTGCGCTTCGCGCGCCGCGACGCGCTCCATCAACTGCCCGTAGCTGAATTGCGGCACCGGCCCGAGCCCGTTCTTCATCGCGATCAGCGACACGGGAATCAGGATCGCGCTGATCAGGATGATGTACTGCGCGACCTGCGTCCACGTCACCGCGCGCATCCCGCCGAGGAACGAGCAGACGAGAATGCCCGCGAGCCCGCAGAAGATGCCGATCGCGAAATCGACGCCGATGAAGCGCGTCGCGATCAGCCCGATGCCCTGGATCTGCGCGACCAGATAGACGAACGAGCACAGGATCGCCGCGCCCGCCGCGAGCGCGCGCACCGCGGTGCTCGAGAAGCGCGTGCCGAGAAAGTCGGGAATCGTGTAGCGGGCAAGCTTGCGCACGTACGGCGCGAGCAGGAACGCGACGAGGCAGAAGCCGCCGGTCCAGCCCATCAGGTAGGCGAGCGCGTCGTAGCCGGTCGCGTACAGCGATCCGGCGAGGCCGATGAACGACGCGGCCGACAGCCAGTCGGCGGCGGTCGCCATCCCGTTGAACGCGGACGGCACGCGCCGCCCGGCGACGTAGTACTCGACGAGATCGGACGTGCGCGACAGCAGCCCGATCACCGCATAGACGGCGATCGGCACGAACAGGAACACGTAGCCGATCCACACGCCGGAGCCGGCCGCGCGCTCGATCCGGCCCAGCAGCAGCACGAACCCGAGAAAGCCGAGCGTGTACAGCGCATACGCACGGATCAGGCGACGCGTCAGCATCCGTCAACGCCCGCCGCGCGTGTTGCCGGCCTGCGCCGCGTACTCGTCGTACGTGCGGCGCAGGATGCGGTCGGCGCGTTGCATCAGCCCGATGTAGATCACGATCAGCACGAGATAGACGAGGATCGCGCCTTGCGCGCCGACGTAGAACGGCAGGCTGAATCCGACGAAGCGCACGCCCGCGAGCGCGGGCGCGAAGAACGGCACGATGAACGACACCGCGAAGCCGGTCGCCATCAGCACGGCGATCAGCGCGACGTTGAAGCGCCAGTAGCGCGCATGCGCGCGAGCGAGCGGCGCGGGAACGGGCGGCGGCGCGACGGGCGCGGGACGGGACGGGACGGTCATGCCCTTGTGTAGCAAAAAGCCCCTGCGCGGGCAATCGGGATTGCCGCGCAGGGGCGCATGCCGGTGTGCCGGCTCAGCGCACTTCGGCGAGCTGATCGAGGATCGCGGGGTTCTCGAGCGTCGACGTGTCCTGCGTGATCGTCTCGCCCTTCGCGAGCGAGCGCAGCAGGCGGCGCATGATCTTGCCGGAGCGCGTCTTCGGCAGGTTGTCGCCGAAGCGGATGTCCTTCGGCTTCGCGATCGGCCCGATCTGCTTGCCGACCCAGTCGCGCAGCTCCTTCGCGAGCTTCGCGGCCTCTTCGCCTTCCGGACGCGCGCGCTTGAGCACGACGAACGCGACGACGGCCTCGCCGGTCGTCTCGTCCGGACGCCCGACCACGGCCGCCTCCGCGACGAGCTCGTGCGCGACCAGCGCCGACTCGATCTCCATCGTGCCGAGCCGGTGGCCCGACACGTTCAGCACGTCGTCGATCCGGCCCATGATCGTGAAGTAGCCGGTGCCCTTGTCGCGCACGGTGCCGTCACCGGCAAGATAGAGCCGGCCGCCGAGCTCGTCGGGGTAGTAGCTTTTCTTGAAACGCTCCGGGTCGCCCCAGATCGTGCGGATCATCGACGGCCACGGGCGCTTGACGACCAGAATCCCGCCCTGCCCGTTCGGCACGTCCTGCCCCGTCTCGTCGACGACGGCCGCCATGATGCCCGGCAGCGGCAGCGTGCACGAGCCCGGCACGGTGGGCGTCGCGCCCGGCAGCGGCGAGATCATGTGGCCGCCCGTCTCGGTCTGCCACCACGTGTCGACGATCGGGCAGCGTTCCTGGCCGACGTGCTTGTGATACCACATCCACGCTTCCGGGTTGATCGGCTCGCCGACCGTGCCGATGATGCGCAGGCTCGACAGGTCGTAGCTCTTCGGATGGACCTTGTCGTCGGCGTCGGCCGCCTTGATCAGCGAACGGATCGCGGTCGGCGCGGTGTAGAACACGCTGACGTGGTGATCCGCGATCATCTTCCAGAAGCGGCCGGCGTCCGGATAGGTCGGCACGCCCTCGAACACGACCTGCGTCGCGCCGCACGCGAGCGGGCCGTACGTGATGTACGTGTGGCCGGTGATCCAGCCGATGTCGGCGGTGCACCAGAACACGTCTTCCGGCTTCCAGTCGAACGCCCATTTCATCGTCAGCGCGGCCCACAGCAGGTAGCCGCCGGTGCTGTGCTGCACGCCCTTGGGCTTGCCGGTCGAGCCCGACGTATACAGGATGAACAGCGGATGCTCGGCGCCGACCCATTCCGGCTCGCACGTATCGGCAACGCCTGCGGTCAGCTCGTGCATCCACAGGTCGCGGTTCGCATGCCAGTCGATCTTGCCGCCGGTGCGGCGATAGACGATCACGCTCTTCACGGCGTCGCAGCCGCCCATCGCGAGCGCTTCGTCGGCGATGCTCTTGAGCGGCAGCGTCTTGCCGCCGCGCAGCTGCTCGTCGGCGGTGACGAGCGCGCTCGCGCCGACGTCGACGAGCCGTTCGTTGAGCGACTTCGCGGAGAAGCCACCGAACACGACCGAGTGCGTCGCGCCGATGCGCGCGCAGGCCTGCATCGCGACGATCGCCTCGACCGACATCGGCATGTAGATGACGACGCGGTCGCCGCGGCCGATGCCGCGCTGCTTCAGCGCGTTCGCGAAGCGCGACACGCGCGCGAGCAGGTCGGCATAGGTGACGCGGGTGACGGCGCCGTCGTCGGCTTCGAAGATCACCGCGACGCGCTCGCCGTTGCCGGCCGCGACGTGGCGGTCGAGGCAGTTGTACGACGCGTTGAGCTCGCCGTCGTCGAACCACTTGTAGAACGGCGCGTCGGACTCGTCGAGCACCTTCGTGAACGGCGTGTGCCACGCGAGCGTGTCGCGGGCCTGGCGTGCCCAGAAGCCTTCGTAATCACGCTCGGCCTCGTCGGCCAGCGCACGATAGGCTTGCATGCCGGAAATGGCCGCCGCCTTCACGAGCGCCTCGGGCGGCTCGAACTGGCGGCTTTCGTGAAGAACCGATTCAATCGTGGACATCGACTACCCCTTGGTGAACATGAATCCTCTGATTGCCGGCGCGTGTCATGCGCGCCGCGTCTTGGTCGGCGCAAGCGCGCCGCTGTCTCCCACCTCACCCGCACGCGGCCCGGGGGCTGCGCGCGATGCTGCGCCGCACCACTTCGCACGACGGCAAGCGCGTGGCCCGGCGCTTCCAAGATAAGCGCGTCAACTTACCCGTCACTTACGGACAAAAACGGACAAATTCGGCGATACCACCGGCGGCACACCATGCGGCGCGCTTTGCGCTGTTACGACCACGACCCTACAATCCTAACTGAACTCGCCTTACGGATTCCAGCTTGAATCGCTACGCACTTTTCCTCATCGTGTCGATGCTGCTCGTCGGCAGCAACGTCGGCATCGGCAAATCGATCGTCGTCTTCGTTCCCGTCGCCATTCTCGCCACGCTGCGCTTCGTGATCGCGATCGGCGTGCTGTGGCCGCTGTTCCGTCCGGTCAAGATGCGCGCGGTCAAGCGCGGCGAATGGCTGAACCTGTTCCTGCAGGCGTTCTTCGGCACCTTCATGTTTACGCTGCTGATGCTGAACGGCGTGCAGCGCACGAGCGCGGTCGCGGCCGGCGTCATCACGAGCACGATCCCCGCCGTCGTCGCGCTGTTCGCGTGGCTGATCCTGCGCGAAAAACCGAACGGCCGTGCGCTTGTGTCGATCGCGCTTGCGATCGTCGGCGTCGTGACGATCAACTTCGCGAACGGCGGCGCGACCGCGACCAGTGCGACGGCCGGCTCGCTGACGGGCAACCTGCTGATGCTCGGCGCGGTGTGCTGCGAGTCGATCTACGTGATCCTGTCGCGCCGCCTCACGCAGACGCTCGCGCCGATCGACATTTGCGCGTACACCCACCTGTTCGGCCTGCTGCTGATGCTGCCGCTCGGCGCGGGCGCGATGTGGCATTTCGATTACGCGAGCGTGCCGGCGAGCATCTGGGCGCTCGTCGTCTGGTACGGGCTGTCGGCCAGCATCTTCTCGTTCTGGATGTGGATGAAGGGCATCCGCCACGTGCCGGGCAGCCTCGCCGGCGTGTTCAGCGCGGTGCTGCCGGTCGCCGCGGCCGTCTACGGGATCGCGTTCCTCGGCGAGCGGCCGACGCTCGCGCACGGCTTCGCGCTCGCGTGCGTCGTCACCGGCATCGTGCTCGCGAGCCTGCGCGTGAAACGCACTCCGCCCGTCACGCCCTGATCCGTCCCCGGCGCCCTGCCGGGCCGCGGGGCGCGTCGCTGCAGCCGGGCGGGACGACGCGCTACAATAGCGCGCTTTTTCCGAATTGCTACCCCCCGATACACGCGCCCGTTCCGCCATCATGTCCGCCCCGCAGACCGACCCGCATTCGCCCGTCCGTCCCGTCGTCCGCCCCATGCGCCCGCTGCCCAGACTGATCTTCATGAGCCGCTGGCTCCAGGTCCCGCTGTATCTCGGCCTGATCGTCGCGCAAGGCGTCTATGCGTTCCTGTTCCTGCACGAGGTGTGGCACCTGCTGTCGCACGCGGCGAGCCTCGACGAGATCGGCGTGATGCTCGCGGTGCTCGGCCTGATCGACGTGGTGATGATCTCGAACCTGCTGATCATGGTGATCGTCGGCGGCTACGAGACGTTCGTGTCGCGGCTCGGCGTCGAGGGGCATCCCGACGAGCCGGAATGGCTCGACCACGTGAACGCGGGCGTGCTGAAGGTCAAGCTGTCGATGGCGCTGATCAGCATCTCGTCGATCCACCTGCTGAAGACCTTCATCAACCCGGACCAGCACACCGCCCACGCGATCATGTGGCAGGTGCTGATCCACGTGTCGTTCCTCGTGTCGGCGCTCGTGATGGCGTGGGTCGACCGCCTGACGACCCACACGCATCCCGCGCATTTCCACGAGACGCACGCCCCCGCCGCTGCGTCCCGCAAACCGGCGGAACATGCCGCCGGCAACGCATTCCCCACAGTCCTCACAGAGTCTCAGCCATGACCGTCATCAAACAGGAAGACCTGATCCAGAGCATCGCGGATTCGCTGCAGTACATCAGCTATTACCACCCGCTCGACTACATCCAGGCCCTCGGCCGCGCGTACGAGCTCGAGGAAAGCCCGGCCGCGAAGGACGCGATCGCGCAGATCCTCACGAACAGCCGCATGTGCGCGGAAGGCCGCCGCCCGATCTGCCAGGACACGGGGATCGTCACGGTGTTCGTGAAGGTCGGCATGGACGTGCGCTGGGACGGCGCGACGATGGGCGTCACCGACATGATCAACGAAGGCGTGCGCCGCGGCTACACGCATCCGGACAACGTGCTGCGCGCGTCGATCGTCAATCCGCCCGAAGGCGGCCGCAAGAACACGAAGGACAACACGCCGGCGGTGATCCACTACGAGATCGTGCCGGGCGACAAGGTCGACGTGCAGGTCGCCGCGAAGGGCGGCGGCTCGGAGAACAAGTCGAAGTTCGTGATGCTGAACCCGTCGGATTCGATCGTCGACTGGGTGCTGAAGACGGTCCCGACGATGGGCGCGGGCTGGTGCCCGCCGGGCATGCTCGGCATCGGCATCGGCGGCACCGCCGAGAAGGCGATGGTGATGGCGAAGGAATCGCTGATGGAGCCGATCGACATCCAGGAGATCATCGCGCGCGGCCCGAAGGACTGGGTCGAGGAGCTGCGCGTCGAGCTGCACGAGAAGGTCAACGCGCTCGGCATCGGCGCACAGGGCCTCGGCGGCCTGGCGACCGTGCTCGACGTGAAGATCATGGCCGCACCGACGCATGCGGCATCGAAGCCGGTCGCGCTGATCCCGAACTGCGCGGCCACGCGCCATGCGCACTTCGTGCTCGACGGTTCGGGTCCGGCAAAGCTCGAGGCGCCGTCGCTCGACGCTTGGCCGAAGGTTCAGTGGGAACCGAACACGGAGACCAGCAAGCGCGTCGACCTGAACACGCTGACGCCGGAAGAAGTCGCAAGCTGGACGCCGGGCCAGACGCTGCTGCTGTCGGGCAAGATGCTCACCGGCCGCGACGCCGCGCACAAGCGCATCGCCGACATGCTCGCGAAGGGCGAGAAGCTGCCGGTCGACTTCACGAACCGCGTGATCTACTACGTCGGCCCGGTCGATCCGGTGCGTGACGAAGTGGTCGGCCCGGCCGGCCCGACGACGGCCACGCGGATGGACAAGTTCACCGAGACGATGCTCGCGCAGACGGGCCTCATCTCGATGGTCGGCAAGGCCGAACGCGGCCCGGTCGCGATCGACGCGATCAAGAAGCACAAGGCGGCCTACCTGATGGCGGTCGGCGGTGCGGCGTACCTCGTGTCGAAGGCGATCCGCGGCGCGAAGGTGCTCGCGTTCGAAGACCTCGGCATGGAAGCGATCTACGAGTTCGACGTGCAGGACATGCCGGTGACGGTTGCCGTCGATTCGTCGGGCACGTCGGTCCATCAGACCGGTCCGAAGGAATGGCAGGCGAAGATCGGCAAGATCCCCGTCGCCGCAGCGTAAGCGCGAACGCCCGAAAGGCCGGACACCTGTCCGGCCTTTTTGCTTCTCATTCTCATCCCGCTGCGTTGGCCGCTCGGACGAGCGCGGGAAGCTTGGCATTTCGCTTTCGAGCGATTATCGTTCGGGTTCTAAAGCCCCACCATCAAGAAGGAAACAAGCCATGCAAGGCGACAAGAAAGTCATCGAATATCTGAACGCCCAGCTGAAGAACGAGCTGACGGCGATCAACCAGTACTTCCTGCATGCGCGCATGTACAAGCACTGGGGTCTCGAGAAGCTCGGCAAGCACGAATACGACGAGTCGATCGGCGAGATGAAGCATGCGGACTGGCTCATCGAGCGCGTGTTCATGCTCGACGGCCTGCCGAACCTGCAGGACCTGCACAAGCTGCTCATCGGCGAGGAGACCGAAGAGATCCTGAAGTGCGACCTGAAGCTCGAGCAGATCTCGCAGGCGACCTGCAAGGAAGCGATCGCCTACTGCGAATCGGTTCGTGACTACGTGTCGCGCGAAATCTTCGAAAAGATCCTCGACGACACCGAAGAGCACATCGACTGGCTGGAAACGCAGATCGACCTGATCGGCAAGGTCGGCATCCAGAACTACCAGCAGACGATGATGGGTTCGCCCGAGTAAGCGCATTCCCCGCCCTTCCCCGCCATTGCAGACTGCCTGAGCATGTCGACGCCTTCCGTCATCGCCACGACGGCCGCCGCGGGCGCGCCCGTCGGCGTCTTCGATTCCGGGCTGGGCGGCCTGTCGGTGCTGCGCGCCGTGCGTGCGCAACTGCCCGACGAATCGTTCGTCTACGTCGCCGATTCGCGCAACGCGCCCTATGGCCCGCGCGACGAGGCGTTCATCACGGAGCGCACGCTGGCGATCGGCGAGTGGCTCGCGCGCCAGGGCGCGAAAGCGCTGGTCGTCGCGTGCAACACCGCGACGGCGCAATCGATCGCAGCCATCCGCGAACGTCTCGCGATCCCGCTCGTCGGCGTCGAACCGGGCATCAAGCCCGCGGCAGCCTTGTCCGCAAGCGGCATCGCGGGCGTCCTCGCGACCCAGTCGACGCTCGCCAGCGCGCGCTTCCAGGCGCTGCTCGACCGCTACGGCGCCGGCCGCCGATTCATCTGCCAGCCCGGGCACGGGCTCGTCGAGGCGGTCGAACGCGGCGACACGAACTCGCCCGCGCTGCGCGCGCTGCTCGACGGTTACCTGCAGCCGATGCTCGATGCCGGCGCCGATACCCTCGTGCTCGGCTGCACGCACTACCCGTTCTTCACGGAAACGATTCGTGACCTTGTCGGCGACCGCCTGACGATCGTCGACACCAGCGACGCGATCGCCCGCCAGCTCGCGCGCGTCCTCGACGAACGCGGCCTGCGCGCGCCGGCCGGCACCCGGGCCGCGCCGCCGCGCTTCTGCTCGACCAGCGACGGCCGGCAGCTGCGCGCCCTCGCGTCGACCCTGCTCGGCCTCGACGCGCCGGTCGAATCCGTCGCCATTTCTTCGCCGAACGCACACGCATGCACGGCCGCCTGACGCCCTCACCCGGCCCCCTTCTCCGCCAGTAACCCCTCTAAGGGTCTGGATTTGTTACAAAAAAGCCGGATGCGGGCTTGTCAACGCCGGAAAATTTAATGATAATAATTCGCATTAACGTTAGCTATCGCACTCATCATGATCGTCTGCGTGTGCAAGTCTGTATCCGATCGCACGATTCGCGCGTCCCTCGCGGAAGGCGTGGATTCTTTCGATGAACTCCAGTTCGAACTCGGCGTGGCCACCTGCTGCGGCAAGTGCGAGGAGTCCGTGCGCGACCTCATGGCCGAGCAAGGCGTCTGCGCGAGCCGGTGCGGTGTCGAGCATCATGCTCACCCGATTCCGGTAACGTTCTACGAGCGCAAGGCGGCCTGACCCGCGCCGAGTGCGTATGCGGCCCAGGCCGCATTTTTTGTTTTGCCCGTCAGCAAGCCGGCATCAGCGCGAGCCAACGGCCTACCTGTCAAGGAGCCTGTCATGGAATTGCTGATCGGATTTGTTACCACCGTGTGCATCTCGTTGCTGATCTTCCGCAAGTGATGCTGCGTCACCCGCTGCACGTCGCGTGCGGCGCCGTTCTTTCAAGCTAACATGCAGGCTTCGCATTCCGCTCCAGCCGGCGCCTGGCCGGCGGCCCCCCGTATGAATCCCCGAGTGATCGCCGCCGCGGTCGGCGTGGTCGCCGTGCACGCGGTCCTGCTGACTGCGGCCTGGCTCCATCGCAACGCACTGCCGGCGAAAAACGTCGAGGTCCAGTCGATTACCGCGCAACTGATCACGCCTGCGCCGATCGCGCAGCAGGTCGCGGCCGAATCGATCCCGCAACCGGCCCCGCCGAAGCCCACGCCGCGCGTGAAGCCCAAGGTCGAGCCGAAGCCGGTGCCGAAGGTGTCGAAGCCGACGCCGCAGCCGGTTGCGCCGTCGCCCGTGCCGTCGCCGACACCGGCCCCCGCGGCCGACTCGACGCCTGCGCCCGCGCCCGCCGCGCCGGCTGCCGCCGCGCCGTCGGCCGCGCCCGGCCCCGCGCGCGAGACGATGGACGTCAGCGCGCCGAAGAATGTCCCGACGCTTCAATGTGCGTTCGTGAAGCCCGACTATCCGTCGATGTCGCGCCGCCGCGGCGAATCGGGCACCGCGTACGTGCATTTCGTCGTCGGCGTGACGGGCAAGGTCGAGAGCATCGAGCTGCAGAAGAGCAGCGGCTATCCGCGCCTCGACGAGGCCGCCCTCGCCGCGATGCGCGCGTCGACGTGCCGCCCCTATATCGAGAACGGTCAGGCGATCCGCGCTGCCCGTACCCAGC
Source organism: Burkholderia ubonensis (assembly GCF_902833085.1). Classification (GTDB taxonomy): domain Bacteria; phylum Pseudomonadota; class Gammaproteobacteria; order Burkholderiales; family Burkholderiaceae; genus Burkholderia; species Burkholderia ubonensis. Next base: position 12,044 of record NZ_CADFEB010000013.1, on the reverse strand, counting down.
CCTACAACTTCGGGCTCACCGACTAACACTGCCTCATCCGGAAGATTCGAAAGGAATAAAAATGCAAAGCTACGGTATCGCGCACGTCTGGGCGCAAGGTGATTTCGTCACACGCTTCATCGCAATCGCGTTGCTCGTGATGTCGATCCTGTCGTGGATGGTGATCGTCATCAAGGGCTGGAACGTGATTCGCCTGAACCGCCTCACGAAGAACGCCGAGCAGGCGTTCTGGCATTCGGACGACTTCGACGACGGCATCCAGAAGCTCGGCCAGGCCGCGTCGACGCCGAGCGACAACCCGTTCCTCGCGCTCGCGCTCGCCGGCAAGGAAGCCGCCGATCACCATCACCAGACGCAGCCGCATCTGCATGACCGGATGGACGTGTCCGACTGGATCACGCGCTGCCTGAAGGACACGATGGACGAAGGCATCGCGCGCATGCAGGGCGGCCTCGCGATCCTCGCGTCGATCGGCAGCACCGCCCCGTTCGTCGGGCTGTTCGGCACGGTCTGGGGGATCTACCACGCGCTGCTCGTGATCGGCGCAACCGGCCAGACGTCGATCGACCAGGTGGCGGGCCCGGTCGGCGAGTCGCTGATCATGACGGCCTTCGGCCTGTTCGTCGCGATTCCCGCAGTGCTCGGCTACAACGCGCTCACCCGCGCGAACAAGGGCGTCGTCAGCAAGCTGCGCCGCTTCGCGCACGGCCTGCATGCGTACTTCGTGACGGGCGCGCGCCTCGCGTCGTCGTCCACTCGCGACGGCCTGCGTCTCGCGGCCCGCGCCAGCTGAAGCGGGGTGAACGATGGCAATGAACACCGGTTTCAGCGACGATGACGACGACAGCGTGATGAGCGAGATCAACATGACGCCGCTCGTCGACGTCATGCTCGTACTCCTGATCATTTTTCTGGTGACGATCCCGGCGATGCAGCACGCGGTGAAGATCGACCTTCCGCATGCGAGCAGCCAGCCGGTCGAAGACAAGCCGCAGACCGTCGACGTAGCGATCCAGGGCAACGGCACGATCCTGTGGGACGATCAGACGGTGACGCGCGAACAGCTGCAGGCGCGCATTGCCGAGGCCGCGCAACGCAAGCCGCAACCCGAGTTGCATCTGCGCGCGGATCGCAAGGTCGCCTACGAGCGGGTTGCCGAGGTGATGTCCGATGCGCAGGCCGGCGGCCTGACGAAGCTCGGCTTCGTGACGGAGCCGAAGGCAAAATCAAAGTAAACGCGCGTTGCGACCCTCGCCGGCAGCGCCTAGCCGGCCGCGCCTCGCCGGCCGCGCCTCGCCGGCCGCGCCTAGCCGGCCGCGCCTCGCCGGCCGCGCCCAAAGTAAAAGGCCTTCATCGCCAGATGAAGGCCTTTTTTCATGCGCACGCGGGCGCCTTCGGGCGGCGGGCTCTTCGGCGGTATCGGTTGCGCCTCGAGCAACGCAAATGCGGCTACCGTGGTCTGCACGGACTGCGCTTCCTGCCCTATCTGGCTCGCAACATATGCGGCCACCGTCTTCCGCTCAGAACATCCTTCGCGAAATGGGATTCCAATATAGGCCCGCCGGCCCGCGCATTCAAGACTTCACCGATTGAAACTTGCGATTGCAAGCGACGCTTCAATGACAAAACAAATTTGCAGTGCTTGAAGGTCCGTGTCACGCGGCCGACGCATCCTCGGCCATCTGTTTCGCCCGCTCCGGGCAGCCCGGCTGCTGGTATTTGCCGTGGTCGAGCTTCTCGACCAGGTAGTCGACGAACGAGCGCACCGCGGGCGGCATCCCCTGCCGTGACACGAACACCGCATAAAGCTGCGGCACCGGCAGCGTCCAGCCCGGCATCACCGGCGAAAGCTGCCCGGCGCGCAGCGCATTGCCATACATCATCTCCGGCAGCGCCGCGATCCCGACGCCGTCGAGCACGGCCTCGCGGATCGTCATCAGGTCGGCCGTCACGAGGCGCGGATCGTGTTCGTGCACGTGCTTCGTCCCGTCCGGCGCGATCAGGTTGAACACGTGCCGCCCGTCGACGCTCGGCGTATCGAGCGTCTCGAAATGGGCGAGATCATCCGGCACGAGCGGCGGCGCGTTCTGGCTCAGAAGGCTCGGCGCGCCGACCAGCATCTGTTCGGTCCGCCACAGCGGCCGCACGATGATGTTCGCGTTTTCCGGCGGCTCGGAGCGCACCCGCAGCGCGACGTCGATCGAATCCTCGAACAGGTCGATCACGCGATTCGTCACGCGAACATGCACCTTCACTTCCGGGTAGCGATGCAGGAATTCGGGCAGGATCCGCGACAGCATCGTCTGCGACACCGTGACCGGCACGCTGACCCGCACCGAACCGCGCGGCGACGCGCGCAACTGCTGCACCGCGTTCATCGCGGCCTGCGCTTCTGCGAGCATCGCCTGACAGTGCTGATAGAACAGCTCGCCCGCCTCGGTCAGCGCCAGCTTGCGGGTCGAGCGCTGCAGCAGGCGCACGCCCAACGACGCTTCGAGCTCGGTCAGGCGCCGCGACAGGCGCGACTTCGAGATCCCCAGCACACGTTCGGCCGCCGAGAAGCCGCCGTGCTCGACGACCTGCGAAAAGTACATCAGGTCGTTCAGGTTATGTGCGTCGATATTCATGTCATCGTTCCAATTCCAGAACAATCCATTGCGAACTGAGCTGAATTAATAGGCAAACCGCCCAATATAATAGCGCTACGTTTCAAAAATGGCGCTATTCCATCTTTCCGAGGCCTGCCGCATGACGACCGATCGCTCCCTTGACCGCACCTACCCCGCCCTTCGCACGACCGAAGGCGGCGGCTTCGTGGTCCACCGGCCGTTTCCGACCCGGCTGCTGATGGATTTCGATCCGTTCCTGCTGCTCGACGAAATGGGCCCGGTCGATTACGGCCCGGACGAGGCCAAAGGCGCGCCCGACCATCCGCATCGCGGCTTCGAGACCGTGACCTACGTGCTCGACGGACGCTTCCGGCACCGCGATTCCGCCGGTCACGCGGGCACGCTCGGCCCGGGCGACGTGCAGTGGATGACGGCCGGCGCCGGCGTCGTGCACAGCGAGATGCCGGACCCGGCGTTCGCCCGCACCGGCGGCCGCTCGCACGGCTTCCAGCTGTGGGTCAACCTGCCGCGGCGCGACAAGCTGATCGCGCCGCGCTACCAGGAGATCACGGCCGACCGTATTCCCACCGCGACGTCGCCGGACGGCCGCGCACGCGTCCGGGTGATCGCCGGCGAAGCGTTCGGTGTCAAGGCGGCCATCGAGACGCGCACGCCGATCCTCTACCAGCATTTCACCCTCGAACCCGGCGCGACGGTCACTCAGCCGGTGCCCGCCGGCTATCGCGTGTTCGCGTACCCGATAGCCGGCACCGGCCTCTATGGACCGGACCGGCAGGCAATCGACGCCCGCCACATGGTCACCTATCGCTGCGACGGCGACGCGGTCACGTTTTCCGCCGGCACGGAGCCGCTCGACCTGCTGCTGATCGGCGGCGTGCCGCTCAACGAGCCGGTCGTGCGCTACGGTCCGTTCGTGATGAGCACCGAAGACGAAATCCGGCAGGCCGTGGCCGACTACCAGAGCGGGCGCATGGGCCGCATTGCATCCTGACCGTGTCGATTCGGGGACGCGGGTACCGCGATCGCGCGGGATTTGCGTCACAATAGGTTCTTGAACCACGTGGCGCCCGCCACTACCAGGACCCCTCCCCTTGAACTTCGAACACCTGATCCAGATCAACGCCGACGATCCGGCCGTGCCCACCCTGACCCGCGACCAGCTGTGGGAAGGGCTCGTGCTGCGCGCCGAGCAGCCGCAACTGTTCGTGATCGGTCTCGACAGCTGCGTCGTCCACGAACGGACCGAGACGACGCTCGAGCGCGAACTGCACTTCGGCAACGCGACCGTGCGTGACCGCGTGACGTTCACGCCGAACCAGCAAGTTCGCTACGACATCCACGCGGCGGATGGCGAGATCGGCGGCTCGCTGACGATGACGATCGAGGAACGCGAAGACCGGCAGCTCTTCCTGCGTTTCGAGTACCGTACGACGCTGGCTGTCAGCAACGACACCGAAGACGCGCGGCAGACCCACGAGATCGTCAAGGAAGCGTATCGCACGTCGGATATCGACACCGTGCGGCTGATCCGCGAATACGCGCAGGGACGCAAGGATCCCGATCCCCTGCACTGATACGAGGGCGGCGGCCGCATGCGGCCGCCTCTTTGATTCGTCCTATCAGATTCAAGGTTTCGATCAATAAAGAGTTTTGGTAAATGGGAATGGTTATCATTTAGAATTCATTCCATCGTATCGACATTGACCGATCAACCGAATGACCGACACCACTCGCTCGAGCACGCTGACCTTGCGTCGTACCACCGGCGCCCCAGGCGGCAGCCGCCAGAAGACGGCAGCGGTCACGACGCCGGCGAAGCCCGTCGTCGCAAGCCGCGACGCCGGCACGCGAGTCGTCAGCAGCGACGCGTTGCTGCAGGGCCGCAGCCACGTCAGCATCGCGCACAACGGGGAAACCTATCAGTTGCGCGCCACGCGGCTCGGCAAGTTGATCCTGACGAAGTAGTACGCAGTACAGAGTATTGTGGGGACCACCTCCCTGAGAGGTGTTGGGCATTAGCCAGCGTAACGGCTTGCACGCGAGATCTAGACCCCTTCGTGCAAACACACTCAAGCAGCCGTTGCAGCAAGCCAAGCCACTTTTTTTGGTTCTCGCAGCAAAAACAAAAGCGACACGTCGAAGGACGTGTCGCTTTTTCATTTCATGCGCGGCGTGCGGCGCAGTGGTCTGCGCACACGCCCTCTTCGGTCAGAAACTCGCGAAGCCCCAGAACATCAGCCACCACGCGCTGTCGATGACGGCGAGCGCAACGGCAAACCATGCGAATGCCGCCACGCGGCGCGGCCAGGCCGCATAACGCCCCGTCACCTGCCACGCCAGCCACGCGCTCCATGCGTTTGCCGCGACCAGGATCGCGATGCGCACGTCCGACGCCCAGCCGAGCGGCACGTGTTCGGCACGCAGCAGCGACAGCGTCGTCGCCGACAGGCCGAGGAACACGCCCGCACCCGCGATCGGAATCAGCGACTGCGCGAGATGGTGAACCCGCACGCGATCGAAGCGGCCGAGCATCAGCGCCGCGCAGGCCAGCACGACGAGCAGCGCCGTGCCGTACACGAGCCCCGTGCCGACGATGTAGCTGACGATAAGCCCACCGTCGAGCCACGAGAATACGTCGTTGCGATCCGGATAATGCGTGAGCAGGAACCACGGCGCATTGGTTTCGAGCGGCCACGTGATGTCGCGATCGATCAGCCAGCCCGCGAGCCATTGCTTGATCTGCACGAACCATGGGCTGACGGTCCAGTGGAACGCGCCGATCGCGACGCCGAGCAGGCCGTACAGGATCAGCGCGGTGTCCCACGGATTCGCCTGCTGCGCGCCGAGCTTCACGACCTCGTCGGACGGCGAGCGCCACGACAGCGAGATCGCGTCGCGGTGCCCGCTGCAGCGGCCGCACATATGGCATGCAGCCGCGCCCTTCATGTTGCGCAACGGCACGAGCGGCGCGCAATTGATCGGAATCACGCGATGCCCGTGCTCGCCGTTCTTGTACGAACGGCGCCATGCGTCCTCGTCGACCTTGTAGCGCATCGGCGCGAGCCGCGCGAGCAGCCCGAACACGCCGTTGACCGGGCACAGGTACTTGCACCACACGCGCTTCTCGCGGCCGTACAGCACGCCGATCACGATTGCGCCGACGGTCGAGCCGCCGAGCACGAACAGCACCGCCAGCGGATACTGGTACACGCTGACCATCTGCCCGTAGATCGTCGTGAGCCCGAACGCGACGAACGGCCAGCCGCCCCACCGCACCCAGCGCGGAATCGCGCCGCCGCGGCCGAACTTGCTCGCGTATTCGGTGAGCGCGCCCTCCGGACACAGCACGCCGCACCAGACGCGGCCGAGCATCACCATCGACAGCAGCACGAACGGCCACCAGATGCCCCAGAACACGAATTGCGCGATGAGCGTGAGGTTGCTCCAAAGATGCGCGGAATCGTCCGGCAGCGGCAGGATCGCCGGCACGAGAATCAGAAACGCATAGACGGCCACGACGCCCCACTGAACGCCGCGGATCAGCGCGCCGTGACGCTGCATCCATTGGCCGGCCCGGGCGAGCCAGCCCGGTCTTGCGCCGGCGACGGTACTCATGCGGCGCGCCCCGCGGCCGCGGCCGGACGCCGGCTCGCGCGCTTGAGCAGCAGCCAGACGACCGCCCAGTACACCGCGTACGCGATCAGGTTCATCAGCGCCGGATGCGCGCGATAGCCGGTCAGCGTCGCGACCAGCGAACCGAACGTGCCGGAATCGTCGAGGATGGCCGACGTATCCCACACCTGCGACATGCCGAGCGGCAGGATTTCCTTGTCGATCAGCTTGTCGACGCCGGTCTGGAACAGGCCCGCGCCGAGGAGCAGCAGCATCACTTCAGTGACGCGGAAGAAATGCCGCCACGAGAAGTACTTGCCGCCGAGCTGCAGCAGATAGAACGTCAGGAACGCGAGACCGAGACCGATCACGACCGCGAGCATCTGGCTGCCGTCGACATGGCCCGACTGGCCGAACCCGAGGCCGTACAGGAAAATCACCGTTTCGCTGCCTTCGCGCGCGATCGCGAGCGCGACCAGCACCGCGACGCCCCACCAGTTCGAATCGCGCGTGCTCTGCTGCAGCGACTGCTCCATGTCGCGCTTCAGCGTGCGGCCGTGCTGGCGCATCCACAGCACCATCTGCACGATCAGCACGCACGCGATGAGCACCATCGCCGTCTGGAAATAGTCCTGCGCGTCGCCGGACAGCACTTCGGTGAATCCGACGAGCGCGGCGCCGAGCCCGACGGCCATCAGTAGCCCGACCGCGACGCCCGTCCACAGATACGGAATACCGCGACGCGCGTCGTCGTCGCCGTTCTTCAGCCACGCATAGAGAATGCCGACGACGAGCAGCGCCTCGACGCTCTCCCGCCAGACGATGAACAAGATCTGACCCATCGATACCTCCCTGACATGCGGGACACTCAAACGCCCGCATGCAGACAAAACTGCATTACTTCGCGACGATCACGCCCTGCGCCTGCTGGTGGAAATCGTCGAAAAACTTGTATTCGCCCGGCGAAAGCGGCGCGACGACCACGAACGAGTCGGCGCCCGGCGCGAGCACCTTCTCCTTGCGCAACTGCACGCTTTCGAATTCGGCGGCGCCCTTGCCGGTGTTCCTGATCTCGATCTTGAAGCGCTGGCCGGCCGGCACCTCGATGCGTGCCGGATTCAGCTTGCCGTCCGCCATTTCGAGCTTGAACGTCGGCAGATCGGCGGCCTGCGCGGCGCCGGCGAGCAACAGCGCGGCGGCCGCGACGACGAATTTCTGGGGGAATTTCATTCTGGTTTCTCTACGACGACGGCGCGCCCGAGGCGCGCCGTCCGTTATGCCACCGATCAGTAACCGCCCTTCTTGCCGATGCCGGCGAACGGGAAGTCGTATTCGAGCGTGACGGGCTTGAACCACTGGCCCACGCCGGTTTCCTTGTCGACGTGGCGGCCGAAGGCCATGTGGCCCGTCTGCATCGGCGCCTTGACGACCATCGTCAGGTGGTACTTGCCCGGGCCGTTCAGCTTCACGTTGTCGCCGTAGTGCGGGCCGTCGCTCGCGACCATGCCCATCAGGTCGCCTTCCGCCTTCCACTTCGCATCGCCCTGCTTCGTCAGCTTGTAGGTGACCTGCAGGTACGGCATCCAGTCGCCTTCGGCGAAACCGGTCGGGTTGTTCTTGACCGCGTGGATGTCGGCCTCGAGGTGGATGTCCGAATCCGATGCCTTGCGCATCATCCCTTCCGGATCCATCGTGATCGGCTGCAGGTAAACCGCGCCGATTTCCATCCCGCCCTGGATCTGCTGCTTGCCGATCGGATATTCGGCGGCGGATGCCGACATGGCGGCCAGCGCCGCCGCTACCGCAACCGAAGTGCGGATGAACGAAGAACCCAACATGGACACTCCTTGTTTTTATCTGACACAAGTGCGGCCGCCCGGCTGGGCGACCCACCCACAAACACTAACGCAATGAAGAACGTTAATGCGAACAATTCTCAATAATGGCGAAGTTTAGCACCGAACGCGCACGGGGACAAACCGGCAACCGCGTAAAACCCTGATACGACAAGGCTTACAGGCAGGTTACCGGCCGTCTTTGGCAACAGTTGGAGAGATTTACCGGACGCCGCTCACGTGGTCGCCGACGTTCGCGCCGAACACGCGCTCGCGCAGCAGCGCGAGCTGGTCGCGCGTGGCAGCCGCCTTCTCGAACTCGAGGTTCTTCGCATAATCGGCCATCTGCTTTTCGAGGCGCTTGATTTCCTTCGCGATCTGCTTCTCGGACATGTCCTCGAACTTCGCACGCTGCTGCGCTTCCTTCAGTTCCGCGCGCGCATCGTCGGCGTTGTAGACGCCGTCGATGATGTCCTTGATGCGCTTCACGACGCCGCGCGGCGTGATGCCCATCTGCTCGTTGTACGCGATCTGCTTCGCGCGGCGCCGCTCGGTTTCGCCGATCGCGCGCTTCATCGATTCGGTCATCGTGTCCGCATAGAGGATCGCCTTGCCGTTCACGTTGCGCGCCGCGCGGCCGATCGTCTGGATCAGCGAGCGCTCGGCGCGCAGGAAGCCTTCCTTGTCCGCGTCGAGGATCGCGACGAGCGACACTTCCGGAATGTCGAGCCCTTCGCGCAGCAGGTTGATCCCGACCAGCACGTCGAACGTGCCGAGCCGCAGATCGCGGATGATCTCGACGCGCTCGACCGTGTCGATGTCGCTGTGCAGGTAGCGCACCTTGACGCCGTGATCGGCGAGGAATTCGGTAAGCTGCTCGGCCATCCGCTTCGTCAGCACGGTAATCAGCACGCGCTCCTCGGCCTTCACGCGCGCGTTGATCTCGGTCAGCACGTCGTCGACCTGCGAGCTTGCCGGCCGCACTTCGATCTCCGGATCGACGAGCCCGGTCGGCCGCACCACCTGCTCGGCGATCTGCCCGGTCACGCGCTTCTCGTAGTCGGCCGGCGTCGCCGACACGAAGACCACCTGGCGCATCTTGCGCTCGAACTCGTGGAACTTGAGCGGCCGGTTGTCGAGCGCCGACGGCAGCCGGAACCCGTAGTTGACGAGGTTCTCCTTGCGCGCGCGGTCGCCGTTGTACATGCCGTTCAACTGGCCGATCAGCACGTGCGACTCGTCGAGCAGCATCAGCGCGTCGGGCGGCAGGTAGTCGACGAGCGTCGGCGGCGGCTCGCCCGGCGCGGCGCCGGAGAAGTGCCGCGAGTAGTTCTCGATGCCCTTGCAGAAACCGAGCTCCTGCAGCATCTCGAGATCGAACCGGGTGCGCTGCTCGAGGCGCTGCGCCTCGACTAGCTTGTTGTCGCCGTGGAAGAACTCGAGGCGTTCGCGCAGCTCGTCCTTGATCGTCTCGACCGCGCGCATCACCGTGTCGCGCGGCGTCACATAGTGCGACGACGGATACACGGTGAAGCGCGGAATCTTCTGCCGCACGCGGCCCGTCAGCGGGTCGAACAGCTGCAGCGTCTCGACCTCGTCGTCGAACAGCTCGACGCGCACGGCCATCTCCGCGTGCTCGGCCGGGAAGATGTCGATCGTGTCGCCGCGCACGCGGAACGTGCCGCGCTGGAAATCCTGCTCGTTGCGCGTGTACTGCATCGCGATCAGCCGGGCGATCACTTCGCGCTGGCCGAGCTTGTCGCCCGTGCGCAGCGTCAGGATCATCTGGTGGTATTCGGACGGATTGCCGATACCGTAGATCGCCGACACCGTCGCGACGATCACCACGTCGCGACGCTCCATCAGGCTCTTCGTCGCCGACAGCCGCATCTGCTCGATGTGCTCGTTGATCGACGAGTCCTTCTCGATGAACAGGTCGCGCTGCGGCACGTACGCTTCCGGCTGGTAGTAGTCGTAGTACGACACGAAGTACTCGACCGCATTGCGCGGGAAGAACTCGCGGAACTCCGCGTAGAGCTGCGCGGCGAGCGTCTTGTTCGGCGCGAACACGATCGCCGGGCGGCCGAGCCGCGCGATCGTGTTCGCCATCGTGTAGGTCTTGCCGGAACCGGTCACGCCGAGCAGCGTCTGGAACGAGAGGCCGTCCTCGATGCCTTCGACGAGCGTCGCGATCGCGGTCGGCTGGTCGCCGGCAGGCGGATACGGTTGATACAGCTGGAACGGCGACCCTTCGAAGGTCACGAATTTCGATTCGTCGAGCGCGTCGCCGACGTCGGCATGATGTTCGGACATGGAATGCGGCCGGGACCAGGACAAAAGAGCATTCTAGCGCTTCGCGGACGGCCGGACTGCTGTCGGCTCCTGACGCGCGCGGACGGCCGCCGATTGGCGATCGACGCGTCACGATGCGAAAAAAAGCCGCGAATTCGCTACAATGTCGAACTGCTGCGCTTTCGGCGTCGTGCCCGTCCGCGCGCGGCCTGCCGCGCCCCCGCCCGATGAAAGCCTGACCCTCTTTTCACTACTGCCGAACCATCATGTCGCTCTTCTCCGCTGTCCAGCTTGCTCCCCGCGACCCGATCCTGGGCCTGAACGAAGCCTTCAACGCCGATACCCGCTCGACCAAGGTCAATCTCGGCGTCGGCGTCTACACGAACGAGGAAGGCAAGATTCCGCTGCTGCGCGCGGTCCGTGAAGCGGAGAAGGCACGCGTCGACGCCGGCCTGCCGCGCGGCTACCTGCCGATCGACGGCATCGCCGCGTACGACGCCGCCGTGCAGAAGCTGCTGCTCGGCAACGATTCGCCGCTGATCGCCGCGGGTCGCGTGGTGACGGCGCAGGCGCTGGGCGGCACGGGCGCGCTGAAGATCGGCGCCGATTTCCTGCGCACGCTGAACCCGAACGCGAAGGTCGCGATCAGCGATCCGAGCTGGGAAAACCACCGCGCACTGTTCGAAGCGGCCGGCTTCGAAGTCGTCGCTTACCCGTACTACGACGCGAAGACCAACGGCGTGAACTTCGAAGGCATGCTGTCGGCGCTGAACGGCTATGAGCCGGGCACGATCGTCGTGCTGCACGCGTGCTGCCACAACCCGACCGGCGTGGACCTGAACGACGCGCAATGGCAGCAGGTCGTCGACGTCGTCAAGGCGCGCAACCTCGTGCCGTTCCTCGATATCGCATACCAGGGCTTCGGCGACAGCATCGACGCCGATGCGGCCGCCGTGCGACTGTTCGCCGCAGCCGACCTGAACGCATTCGTGTCGTCGTCGTTCTCGAAGTCGTTCTCGCTGTATGGCGAGCGTGTCGGCGCGCTGTCGATCATCACGTCGAGCAAGGACGAAGGCGCGCGCGTGCTGTCGCAGCTCAAGCGCGTGATCCGCACGAACTACTCGAACCCGCCGACGCACGGTGGCGCGGTGGTTGCCGCGGTGCTCGCGTCGCCGGAACTGCACGCATCGTGGGTGCAGGAGCTCGGCGAAATGCGCGACCGCATCCGCGCGATGCGCAATGGTCTCGTCGAGCGCCTGAAGGCGAGCGGCGTCGACCGCGACTTCAGCTTCATCAATGCGCAACGCGGGATGTTCTCGTACTCGGGCCTGACGTCGGCACAAGTCGACCGTCTGCGCGACGAGTTCGGCATCTACGCGGTCGGCACGGGCCGGATCTGCGTCGCCGCGCTGAACACGCGCAACCTCGACGTCGTCGCCAACGCGGTCGCGGCCGTCCTGAAGTAACTCGCCGGCACGCAGGACGGCATCTTTCGGTGCCGTCCCGCCGACGTGAAAAACGCGCTCCCCGGAGCGCGTTTTCTTTTGCGGCTTACTGCATGAACCAGCCGTGGCTGACGACGACGGACTGGCCGGTCAGCGCGGCGCTCGGGAACGCCGACAGGAACAGCACCGTCTGCGCGACGTCCTGCACCGTCGTGAACACGCCGTCGACC
>NZ_CADFEB010000012.1 GCF_902833085.1 Burkholderia ubonensis | reverse complement strand
GAAGGGTCGTTCGAGACCAGGACGTTGATAGGTCAGGTGTGTAAGCGCAGTAATGCGTTCAGCTAACTGATACTAATTGCCCGTAAGGCTTGATCCTATAACAAGTCTGCCTTGTAGATCGGCGCCGTGCTCAGGCACTGGCCGCGATCCAAAGCGACAAGTTGGATTCTCGTGTGTGATACACACAACCTGAATTACTGCTTCTTCTCAGATTGGTTCTGTTGGCCAAGCCAGCAGAACAACCCTCTTTGCCTGATGACCATAGCGAGTCGGTCCCACCCCTTCCCATCCCGAACAGGACCGTGAAACGACTCTACGCCGATGATAGTGCGGATTCCCGTGTGAAAGTAGGTAATCGTCAGGCTCCCCTCAGTCAGAAACCCCCGCCCACCAGGCGGGGGTTTTTGCATTTCCAGCGTCGGAAATGCACGCGCGCGCCGGTGCGCCAAAACCTCGCCCATCCTCTTCGAGACGGGCGGTCAGAAGGCCTGTAGACACCCCAGCCTTCTCGCGAACGGTCCGTTCGCCCCCGATTCTCGCAATCTCCCTCATCCTCATCGAAAGCGCGAGGCGATTTCTCGTCGCGAAATCGACACTTTGCGGCCCACCTCCGCCGTAAAATTCTCCAATCCCCAATCCGCGAATAAAACGATGAACGCCCCTACACAGATGGCCAGGGCCGTATGCCCTCACGATTGCCCTGATACGTGCGCGATGCGCGTCACCGTCGAAAACGGCAAGGCGCTCAAGGTATCCGGCGATCCCGATCATCCGCCGACGCAGGGTGTGTTGTGCACCAAGGTCAGCCGCTACGCCGATCGGGTGCATCATCCCGATCGCCTGACCGTACCGCTCAAACGCATCGGCGCCAAGGGAGAAGGGCGTTTCGTGCCGATCAGCTGGACCGAGGCATTCGACGAGATCGGTCGCCGCCTCGGAGAAATTGCGAGGCGCGCGCCGGAAGCGATTGTTCCGTACAGCTACGCGGGGACGATGGGGCTCGTGCAGAGCGAAGGCATCGCCCAACGATTCTTCCACAAGCTGGGCGCGTCACGGCTCGAGCGCACGATCTGTGCCGCCGCGGGCGCGGCAGGGCTGCGCTACACCTATGGCGGCAGTCTTGGGATGCACCTCGAATATTTCGAAGAGAGCGAACTGATTCTGATCTGGGGCGCGAACCCGATCGCGTCGAGCCTGCATTTCTGGACGCGAGCCCAGGAAGCGAAACGGCGCGGCGCACATCTGGTCGCGATCGACCCGTACCGCTCGCTGACGGCGGAAAAGTGTCACCAGCACATTGCATTGCGGCCCGGCACCGACGGCGCGTTCGCGCTCGGCATGATGCACGTGCTGATCACCGAAAACCTGCTCGATCACGACTATATCGCCAGCCATACGGTCGGCTTCGACGCGCTCAAGGCGCGCGCGATGTCCTATCCGCCGGAGCGGGTCGCGCGGATCTGCGGTATCGACGCGTCCGAGCTGATCGATCTCGCGCGCCGCTACGGCGCCACCCGGAAAGCGTCGATCCGGCTCAATTACGGCATGCAGCGGGTGCGAGGCGGCGGCAACGCAGTGCGCGCGATCGCCAGTTTGCCCGCGCTGACGGGCGCATGGCGCGATCGGGCAGGCGGATTGCTGCTGTCTTCCTCGGAATGGGCGCCGGTCAATCAGCCCGCACTGTTGCGTCCCGACCTGATGCCGGGATGGCCTCACAAGCTGCCGCGCGTCATCAACATGAACGCCATCGGCGATGCGCTGCTGCACCCGGGCGATGAGGCCTTCGGACCGAAGGTCGAGGCGGTGATCGTCTACAACTCGAACCCTGTTGCCGTCGCGCCGGATTCGTCGAAGGTAGCCGCAGGATTCGCGCGTGAGGACCTGTTCACCGTCGTTCTCGAGCACTTCAAGACAGATACCGTCGATTTCGCCGACATTGTGCTGCCGGCCACCACGCAGCTCGAGCATCTCGACGTCCACAAGTCGTATGGCCATACCTATGTGATGGCGAACCTGCCGTCGATTCCGCCGGTAGGCGATGCGCGGCCGAACACGGAGATTTTCCGCGGCATCGCGCGCAGCATGGGGCTCGATGAACCCGCGCTCTACCACAGCGACGAGGAGGTCGCGCGCGCGGCCCTCAGATGGGACGATCCGACGCTCGACAGCAATTGGGATGCGCTGAAGCAGGCAGGATGGATCAAGCTCAAGCTGCCTGACGCGCCGTTCGCGAACGGCGGCTTCAGGACTCCATCGGGCAAATGTGAGTTCTACAGCGCGCGGCTGGCGGAGATGGGGATGGATCCGGTGCCGGACTATCTGCCTCCGTTCGAGTCGGCCGAAGCGGCGCCTGAGCTTGCGGCGCGCTATCCGCTCGCGATGATCTCGCCGCCGGCCCGCAATTTCCTGAACAGCACCTTCGTCAACGTCGACAGCCTGCGCAATACGGAGGGCCAGCCGCATCTCGACATTCACCCCGTCGACGCCGACGCGCGGGGGATCTCGGACGGCGATGTCGTGCGCATCTTCAACGATCGCGGTTCGATGCAAGCGCGTGCACGGATCACCGACCGCGCCCGGGCCGGACTCGTGGTCGGCTTGTCGATCTGGTGGAAGAAACTGTCGCCGGACGGTCGAAACGCGAACGAGGTGACGAGCCAGGCACTCACCGATCTGGGCAATTCGGCGACGTTCTACGACTGCCTCGTCGAAGTAGCGAGAATTTGACGGAAGATCGGTGCGAGCACGCGCATGTGAGCGCCGGAAGTTCGAAGGGGGTGTCTAACCCTGTTGTGCCAAGTCGAGCGAGCCGCTAGGATGCGTTTTCGCACGACCATTCGAAAATCTGTGAGGAGACGCGCAGTATGGACAAGATTTGGCTGAAATCGTACCCGTCCGGCGTTCCGGCCGAAATTGATCCGTCTCCGTATCCGTCCGTCCCCGACCTGCTCGCCGAAAGCTTCACCCAGTACCGTGACCGGACGGCTTTCGTGTGCATGGGCAAGGCGATTACGTACGGTGAGCTGGACACGCTGTCGCGCCAGTTCGGCGCGTGGCTGCAGTCGCGGGGGCTCGCGCGCGGCGCCCGCGTCGCGCTGATGATGCCGAACGTCCTGCAGTATCCGGTGGCGATCGTCGCGGTGCTGCGTGCCGGCTATACCGTCGTCAACGTCAATCCGCTCTATACGCCGCGCGAACTCGAACACCAGCTCAAGGACAGCGGCGCCGAAGCGATCGTCATTCTCGAGAATTTCGCGACGACGCTGCAGGCCGTGATCGCCAATACGTCGGTCAAGCATGTGGTGGTCGCTTCGATGGGCGATCTGCTGGGCCTCAAGGGATGGCTCGTCAACTACGTCGTGCGCAACGTCAAGAAGATGGTGCCGGCGTGGCAGCTTCCGGCCTATACCCGATTCAAGGCGGCGCTGGCCGAGGGCGCGCGGCAGGCCTTCAAGCCGCAGAAGCTCGGCCCGAACGACGTCGCGTTCCTGCAGTACACGGGCGGCACGACGGGCGTCGCGAAGGGCGCGACGCTGCTGCACCGGAACATCGTCTCGAACGTGCTGCAGGCGGGGGCATGGCACCACCCCGCGCACGAGAAGTATCCGGACGTGAAGCAGTTCGTGACCGTGGTCGCGCTGCCGCTCTACCACGTGTTCGCGCTGACCGTCTGCGGATTCCTGACGATGCGCACCGGCGGCATGGGGATCCTGATTCCGAATCCGCGCGATATCGGCGGCATGATCAAGGAGCTGAAGGGGTACCAGATCTCGACGATCCCGGCCGTCAACACGCTCTACAACGCATTGCTGAACCACCCGGATTTCGACCAGCTCGATTTCTCGAAGCTCGCGATCGCCAACGGCGGCGGCATGGCGATCCAGGAAGGCGTGGCGAAGCGCTGGTACGAGAAGACGCACACGGCGATCGTCGAGGGCTACGGCCTGTCCGAAACATCACCGGTCGCAACCTGCAACCCGGTGACCGCCACGACGTACAGCGGAACGATCGGCCTGCCGCTGCCGTCGACCGAGGTGTCGATTCGCGATGACGCCGGCAACGAAGTGCCGCTCGGCGAACCCGGCGAAATCTGCATCCGCGGGCCGCAGGTGATGGCCGGCTACTGGAATCGTCCGGACGAAACCGCCAAGGTCATGTTCCCGGACGGCTTCTTCAAGACCGGCGATGTCGGCGTGATGGATGCGCGCGGCTACGTGAAGATCGTCGACCGGAAGAAGGACATGATCCTCGTTTCCGGCTTCAACGTGTATCCGAACGAGGTCGAGGACGTCGTGGCGTCACACCCGGGTGTGTTCGAGGTGGCCGCGGTCGGCGTGCCGGACGAGCATTCGGGGGAAGCGGTGAAGCTCTTCGTCGTGAAGAAGGACCCCGCGCTCACGGACAAGGACATTCTCGCGTACTGCAAGGAGCGGCTCACGGGATACAAGCGCCCGAAGCTCGTCGAGTTCCGCACCGAATTGCCGAAGACGAACGTCGGCAAGATCCTGCGGCGCGAATTGCGCGACGGACGCGCCTGACGGGGCGCTCGAACGATAGAGCCCGGCTTCGGCCGGGCTTTTTGTTTTCAGGCCGCCATGACTCGACAGCTACCCGCGTATCCGATCGCCACAGTTCGCCGCAGAACAAAGAAAAAGGCGCCCGAAGGCGCCTTCAATCGACTGCGACTTGTCAGGCAAGCTGATTAGAACTTGTGACGGATGCCGACGCGAGCCGCCACCTGGTTCTTGCTGGTCGACGGGTCGAGGCCATTGATCGCTGCGGTTGCATCGACCGGTTCATTATTCTTCGGATCAAGCGTCTTGCCGGATGCATGCTGATACACGCCGATCACGTAGACGTCAGTACGCTTCGACAGGAAGTAGTCGACGCCCAGCGAGCCTTGGTGGTATTTCGCGGCGGACGCGTCGCCGATCTTGCTGCCCTGCGTATAGTCGTACGCCGCGCCCAGGATCAGCGCCGGGGTCAACTGATACTTGAAGTTGATTTCGCCGTTATTGAACGTCGCAGTTCCGGAGAACCCGCCAGCAGTAAAGCCCTTGAACTTCGTGTTCGAGTACGTTGCCCCGATCGTCGCCGCGCCGAACGTGTAGGCACCGCCGGCACCGATAACCTGGTACGTGTTGGCGGTCGCTGCGTACGGACCATAGATCGGCGTCGATGCGATCGTCGTCGATGCGGTCGAACCGTTGTTGAACATGCCGCCGAAGTTCGCCGGCGTGCGCGCGTTCAGGTAGCCGACGCCGAGAACCAGCGGGCCGTTGTTGTAGCCGGCGCCGAGCGACCAGACCTGGTTCTTCGCGAACTGGCCGGCTTGCCCGCCGAAGCTGTACAGGCCGCCGAACGAGAAGCCGTTGTAGGACGGGCTCGTGTACTTGATCGCGTTGTTCACGCGGTACGCGTTGTTGAAGTTGTCGAGGTCGCCCGGGTGCGCGGCGATGTAGCCGCCCCACTGGTCACCCGCCTCGAGCGGGCCGACGAAGTCGACGACGGAGTCGTACTGGCGGCCCAGCGTGACCGTGCCGAAGCCGCTCCCCAGGCCGACGTATGCCTGACGGCCGAATTCGAGGCCGCCCTGCTTGAGGCCGCCGGTGTTCACGTCAAAGCCGTTTTCGAGCACGAAGACCGCCTTCAGGCCGCCGCCCAGGTCTTCCGTGCCGCGCAGGCCCCAGCGGCTGCCTTGCAGCACGCCGCTCGACAGACCGTACAGGTGCTTGCCCTTGGCGTTGTTGTTGAAGATGAAGCCTTCATCGATGATGCCGTAAAGCGTCACGCTGCTTTGCGCGTGAGCGGCGCCAGCGAACGCGCCCAGCGCGACGAGCGCGAGAAGCGACTTTTTCATGAACGGATCTCCAGAAATCATAGAATTTATTGTTGCGGGGCAAATAGTTATGTTCTGCAGACGATCCCCGCTGCAACTTCGCACGAAGTCCGACGTAATGTAGCAAAAGGATTTTTTGCAACAAAGCAAGATCCCCCGGCCCGGGGTCGCCATGTTTCGTTTATGCAACAATGGTTAAAATCACGGGTTAACCGCAATTTCCGCTGAAGAATCAAGTCGGTTACGCAGCGGACACGCGTTTTCGCCGGGTGCGAAAACGCAAGCACTAGCAGCCAGGAGAACAGGATGGTGTTGGATGAATTGATCCGCGAATTCGATCGCGGTCTGCGCTCGATGGCGGGCGTGAACCGCATGAGCCGCCCGGTGCCGGCGCCGGCCGAACCCCCGACCGTCGAGCTCACGCCGGCGGAGCGCACGCATGCCGCAGGACTGATGCGCGTGAACCATGTCGGCGAGATCTGCGCGCAGGCGCTGTATCAGGCGCAGAAGGTGACCGCGCGCACGCCGGCGGCCAAGGCGATGTTCGAGGAGGCTGCCCGCGAGGAGGAGGACCACCTCGCGTGGACCGCGCACCGGCTCAAGGAGCTCGACTCGCGTCCGAGCGTGCTGAATCCGCTGTGGTACGCTGGCGCGCTGGCGATCGGCGTCGCGGCCGGCGCGCTCGGCGACAAGGTGAGCCTCGGCTTCATGGCCGAGACGGAGCGCCAGGTCGAAAGCCATCTGGAAGGTCACCTGTCGACGCTGCCGGCGGGCGACACCGCGTCACGCGCGATCGTCGACCAGATGCGCATCGACGAGGTGAAGCACGGCAAGGCCGCGACCGACGCGGGCGGCATCGAGCTGCCGCTGCCGGCGCGAATGCTGATGCGCGCCGCATCGAAAGTCATGACGAGCACTGCGTACTACCTGTGACGAAATCCGCGGGGGCGGAGCGGTCAGCCGTCCCCGATCGAGCCTTCCGATACCGCCCGCTTTTTCCGCGTTTTCCCGCCCCCGAAAGCCCCGTTCGCACGCCCATCTGGCCGGCCTTGTTCACGTATCACCTTCACAAGTTGCACTAGCTCATTCATTTTTAACGGTTTTTGGAGTGCGGGGCACATGAGCTTGTGCGCGTAAGTCCTTGTTCTAACTAACAAAATTCGTCAAAAAACCGGGCCGCTCCCTTGACCGTGCCACACCCTTCCTCTAAAGTGGGAGACAGTGTGAGAAAGTGTATTTTTGTGTGATTTGGCAGGCTATTCCGGCTAAATTCTGAGCATTGAGCGGGTGCTTCGGTGCCCTGAACGGGAGAGCGGAAAGTGTTCCAAGGGGCGTCGGCGCTGACGCTCGATGCGAAAGGGCGGATGTCGGTGCCGGCTCGCTATCGCGAAGCGCTGCAAGGACAGGCAGAAGGACGGGTGACTGTGACCAAGCACCCGGACGGCTGCCTGTTGCTGTTTCCGCGCCCCGAATGGGAGGTGTTCCGCGCCAAGATCGCTGCGCTGCCGATGGATGCGCACTGGTGGCGGCGGATTTTTCTCGGCAATGCGATGGATGTCGATCTCGACAGCGCGGGCCGGATTCTCGTATCGCCCGAGCTGCGCATGGCGGCCGGGCTGGAAAAGGAAGTCATGTTGTTGGGAATGGGTAGTCACTTCGAGCTGTGGGATTCGCAGACCTACATCGCGAAGGAGCAGGCGGCGATGGCGCAGGGCATGCCCGACGCGCTGAAGAATTTCACGTTCTGATTGCGGTGACGGAGACGCCCGCGATGGGAAACGATTTGCAGCATCGGACGGTGTTGTTGGACGAGGCGGTCGATGCGCTCGTGACGCGGCCGGACGGCATCTATGTCGACGGCACGTTCGGGCGGGGCGGCCACAGCCGCGCGGTGCTCGCGCGGCTCGGGGCCGCCGGGCGCCTGATCGCGTTCGACAAGGATCCGCGTGCGATCGAGACGGCGCAGGGCATCGAGGATGCGCGCTTCTCGATCGTGCACGACAGCTTTGCGTCGATGCAGGGCGCGCTTGCGGCGCGCGGCATCGGGAAGGTGTCGGGTGTGTTGCTGGACCTGGGCGTGTCCTCGCCGCAGGTGGACGATCCGCAGCGGGGCTTCAGCTTCCGCGCGGATGGCCCGCTGGACATGCGCATGGATCCGACACGCGGCGAGTCGGCGGCCGAATGGCTCGCGCGGGCTTCGCTGCAGGAACTGACGGAGGTGATACGAGATTATGGGGAAGAACGGTTTGCTTTTCAGATTGCAAAGGCGCTTGTTGCTCGCCGGGCAGAGTCCGACCGTCTCGGGCCTCTCGACAGCACGGGCGAGCTTGCCCAAATCGTGGGTCACGTCGTCAAGACACGTGAGAAGGGCAAGGACCCGGCAACCCGCACCTTTCAGGCTATACGGATTCACGTCAATCAAGAGCTTGCGGACCTGCAAGTCGTACTAGACGCGGCATTGTCGTTGCTGGAGCAAGGGGGGCGGCTGGTGGTCATCAGCTTTCATTCACTCGAGGACCGGATCGTCAAGCGATTCATGCAGGCGCACGCGAGTGCGCCTGCGGTCGATCGTCGCCTGCCGATCCGCGCCGTCGACCTCCCGAGCCCCCCGTTGAAGATCATCGGCCGCAAATTCCCGAGCGACGCCGAAGTGGCCGCGAACCCGCGCGCGCGCTCGGCGGTGATGCGCATTGCGGAGCGCGTCGCGCCATGAGCCGCTTCAACATCTTCCTGCTGATCATCGTGATGGGCTGCGCGCTGTCGGTCGTCAATTCGACGAACCAGCAGCGCCAGATCTTCATTCAGCTGCAGCGCGCGCAGTCGCAGGAGCATCAGCTCCAGCAGGACTATGCGCAGCTTCAGTACCAGCAGAGCGCGCTGTCGAAGACCTCCCGCATCGAGCAGCTCGCGAACGATTCGTTGAAGATGCAGCCGATCATGACCGGCCGCACCCAATACCTGACGCTGGCGCCGGGCGCCGCGAAGGCGATCGACGCGCCGATCCCCGCATCGGCCGATGCGGCGGCGGGCAAGGGCAGGGGAGGCGCGCGATGAAGCCGTCGCAGAAGCGCCAGAACGTGAAGTTCGCATCGAGCCCCGTGCTGTCGGTGCACCTGCCGATGTGGCGCTCGAAGCTCGTCGTGTTCCTGCTGTTCATGGCGTTCGTCGCGCTCGCCGCGCGCGCGTTCTGGATCCAGGGGCCCGGCAACGCGTTCTATCAGAAGCAGGGCGAAAGCCGCTACCAGCGCACGATCGAGCTGCCGGCGACGCGCGGCAAGATTCTCGACCGCAACGGGCTCGTGCTCGCGACGAGCCTGCCCGTGCGCGCGATCTGGGCGATTCCCGATGCGGTGCCGGACGATCTCGGCGCGGACAAGCTCGACCAGCTCGGCAAGCTGCTCGGCATGACGCAGAAGGAGCTGCGCGCGAAGCTGTCGGAGGACAAGGGTTTCGTGTACGTGAAGCGCCAGGTGCCGATCGACCTTGCCGACAAGGTCGCGGCGCTCGACATCCCCGGCGTGTACCAGCGCAACGAATACAAGCGCTTCTATCCGGAAGGCGAGATCACCGCGCACTTGATCGGCTTCACGAACGTCGAGGACGAGGGCCAGGAAGGCGTCGAGCTCGGCGACCAGAAGCTGCTGTCCGGCACCTCGGGCGTGCGCCGCGTGATCAAGGACCGGCTCGGACACATCGTCGAGGACGTTGCCGAGCAGCTGCCGCCGCACAACGGGACGGACGTCGACCTGTCGATCGACAGCAAGATCCAGTACATCGCGTACGCGAACCTGAAGGCCGCGGTCGACAAGTTCAAGGCGAAGGCGGGCGCGGCGATGGTCATCGACGTGCGCACCGGCGAGGTGCTCGCACTGGTCAACTACCCGACGTACAACCCGAACGACCGTTCGCACCTGACCGGCGAGCAGCTGCGCAACCGGATCCTGACCGACGTGTTCGAGCCGGGCTCGATCATGAAGCCGTTTACGGTGTCGCTCGCGCTCGACCTGCATCGCGTGACGCCGAACACGCTTGTCGAGACCGGCAACGGCCACTTCGTGCTGGACGGCGCGCCGATCACCGACGACGCGGGCTTCGGCACGCTGACGGTCGGCGGCGTGATCCAGAAGTCGAGCAACATCGGCGCGACGAAGATCGCGATGACGATGAAGCCCGAGGAAATGTGGAATATGTATACGAGCATCGGCCTCGGCCAGGCGCCGAAGGTCGGCTTCCCGGGCGCGGCGGCCGGCCGCCTGCGGCAGTGGAAGAACTGGCGCAGGATCGAGCAGGCGACGATGTCGTACGGCTATGGCCTTTCCGCATCGCTGTTCCAGCTCGGGCGGGCATATACGGCGATCGCGCACGACGGCGAGCTGATGCCGGTGACGATCTTCAAGACCAACAGCGCGCAGCCGGTCGCGGGGCAGCAGATTTTCGCGCCGTCGACCGCGCGCGCCGTGCGCGCGATGCTCGAGACGGTCGTGGCCCCGGGCGGCACGTCGCCGGACGCCGCCGTGCCGGGCTACCGCGTCGGCGGCAAGAGCGGTACCGCGTACAAGCACGAAGGGCACGGCTATACCCGCAAGTACCGGGCATCGTTCGTCGGGATGGCGCCGATGCCGAACCCGCGCATCGTCGTCGCCGTGTCCGTCGACGAGCCGACTGCGGGCAGCCACTTCGGCGGACAGGTGTCCGGGCCGGTGTTCTCGGCGATCGCGGGCGACGCGCTGCGCGCGCTGAACGTGCCGCCGAACATGCCGGTCAAGCAGCTCGTCGTGTCTGACGATACGCCCCCCGCGACCGGCCCGCAAAAGCTGGCCGCGGGCGCGGGCGCGAAGCATATGATCGTGTCCAGCACGACACGCAATTCTCCTGGAGTCATTCGATGAGCGCCGCTCGCAGTTCCCATCCGGCGCACCAGCAGATCGCAGCCGCGCTCGCGTGGCTGCGTCAGCATGTGGCCCCCGCGGCGCAACTGCATGCGGATACGCGCAGCCTCGAAGCAGGCGACGTGTTTCTTGCGTATGCGGTCGACGGGGCCGACAACCGTGCCTTCATTGCCGACGCGGTCGCGCGCGGCGCCGCCGCCGTGCTGTATCAGCCGGACGGCCTTGCCGCCGCACCTGCCGCGCCGGTCGCGCTTGCCGTGCCGGCGCTGAACGAAGTCGCCGGCGACATCGCCAGCGGCTGGTACGGCGATCCGAGCGACGGCCTGTTCGCGGTCGGCGTGACCGGCACGAACGGCAAGACGTCGTGCACGCAGTGGATCGCCGCCGCGCTGACGGCGCTCAATCGGCCGTGCGCGCTGATCGGCACGCTCGGCAGCGGGATGCCGGGCCATCTGGTGCCGACCGGCTTCACGACGCCCGATGCGCCGCAACTGCAGCGCAGCCTCGCGCAGTTGCGCGACGCGGGCGCGAAGGCCGTGGCGATGGAGGTGTCGTCGCACGCGCTGCACCAGGGCCGCGTGAACGGCACCGCGTTCGACATCGCCGTGTTTACGAACCTCACGCAGGATCACCTCGACTATCACCGCACGTTCGACGCGTACGAAGCGGCGAAGGCGAAGCTGTTCGCATGGCGCGGCCTGCGCGCGGCAGTCGTCAATCGCGACGACGAGGCCGGCAGCCGTCTGCTCGCGAGCCTGTCCGGCCGCGTGCGCACGATCGCATACGGGATCGGCGACGCGCCGGCGGTGGACGCCGATCGCGAGCTGACCGCGCACGACGTGCGCGCGACCGCGACCGGCACCGCATTCCGTCTGCGTTCGTCGTGGGGCGACGCGGACGTCGAGGTCGGCACGCTCGGCACGTTCAACGTCAGCAACCTGCTCGCGGTGCTCGGCACACTGCTTGCGGCCGACGTGCCGTTCGACGCGGCGCTCGCCGAGATCGCGCGGCTCGAGCCGGTCAACGGCCGGATGCAGCGTCTCGGCGGCCGGCTGCAGAACGATGAGCCGCTCGTCGTGATCGACTATGCGCACACGCCCGACGCGCTCGAGAAGACGCTCGACGCGCTGCGCCCGATCGCGGTTGCGCGCGGCGGCGCGCTCGTCTGCATGTTCGGCTGCGGCGGCGACCGCGACGCGACCAAGCGTCCGCTGATGGGCGCGATCGCCGAGCGGCTGGCCGACGAGGTCGTCGTGACGAGCGACAACCCGCGCAGCGAGGACCCGCAACGCATCATCGACCAGATCGTCGCCGGGATGAGCGTGCCGGACAACGCGCGCCGGATCGAGGACCGCGCGAGCGCGATCCTGCAGGCGGTGCGCGGTGCGGCGCGCGAGGACGTCGTCGTGCTGGCCGGCAAGGGGCACGAGGCGACGCAGGAAATCATGGGCAAGAAGCGCGCGTTCTCCGACCAGGACCACGCGCGGCTTGCGCTCGCGGCGCGCGCGACGCACGGCAAGGGAGGCGGCGAATGACGATGCTCAGCCTTGGTGAAGCCGCTCGCCTGATTCAGGGCGCGACCGTCCACGGCGACGCGAGCGTCACGTTCGAGCGCGTGTCGACGGACAGCCGCACGGTCGGCCCGGGCGACCTGTTCGTCGCGCTGAAAGGGGAGCGCTTCGACGCGCACGATTTCCTCGCCGACGTGGCGGCGCGCGGCGCGGCTGCCGCGCTCGTGTCGCACACGCCGGCGGGCCTCGCGATGCCGACGATCGACGGCGGTGAAACACGGGCCGCGCTCGGCGCGCTTGCGCACGGCTGGCGCAAACGATTCCCGTTGCCGGTCGTCGCAGTGACGGGCAGCAACGGCAAGACGACGGTCAAGGAAATGATCGCGTCGATCTTTGCCGCCGCGGTCGGCGCGGATGCGCGGCTCGCCACGGCCGGCAACCTCAATAATGACGTCGGCCTGCCGTTGACACTACTGCGCCTGAACGCTGCGCACCGGCTGGCGGTGATCGAGCTCGGAATGAACCACCCGGGCGAGACGGAGATCCTCGCGCGCCTCACGGCGCCGACGGTCGCGCTCGTCAACAATGCGCAGCGCGAGCACCAGGAATTCATGGCGACGGTCGAAGCCGTCGCGCTCGAACATGCGGCCGTGATCCACGCGCTCGCGCCGGACGGCGTCGCGGTGTTCCCGGCCGACGACGCGTACGCGGGCATCTGGCGCGTCGCGGCGACCGGCAACCGGATCGTCGACTTCGCGCTCAACGACGGCGAGCGGCACACCGACGCTCAAGTGACGGGCCGTGTGGCCGGCGGCGCGCTCGCGATCGACACGCCCGCCGGGTCGATCACGGTGCGGCTGCGTGCGCTCGGCGAGCACAACGCGCGCAACGCGCTGGCGGCGACAGCCGCCGCGCTGGCGGCGGGCGTTGCGCTGGCGGCGATCGGGCAGGGCCTCGAGGCGTTCGAGCCGGTCAAGGGCCGCCTGCAGGTCCGGCAGGCAAGCGCCGGCAGCCTGGCGGGCGCGACGGTCGTCGACGACACGTACAACGCGAACCCCGATTCGATGCGCGCGGCGATCGACGTGCTCGCGGCGCAGCCCGCGCCGCGCGTGCTGGTGATCGGCGACATGGGCGAAGTCGGCGACGAAGGCCCTGCGTTCCATCGCGAGGTCGGCGCGTACGCGCGCGAGCGCGGCATCGACGCGCTGTTCGCGCTCGGCGACGCATCGCGCGACGCCTGCGCATCCTACGGCAACACGGCCCGCCACTTCGGCGACGTCGGCACGCTGGTCGACGCGCTGCTGGCGGCCGGCTACGGCGTACGGGCGACGGTGCTCGTGAAGGGCTCGCGGTACATGAAGATGGAGCGCGTGGTCGACGCGCTGACGAACCAACCCGCGGCGGGCACGGCGCCCGCCGCACCTTGAGTAGAAGGAAGGAAGCATGCTGCTGGCGCTGGCGCAATGGCTGCAGGGCGACGCAAGCTTTTTGCGCTTGTTCACGTACCTGACGTTCCGTGCGGTGATGGCCACCATCACCGCGCTCGGGATCGGGCTCGTGTGCGGACCGTGGGTGATCCGCAAGCTGACCGAAATGAAGGTGGGGCAGGCCGTGCGCAAGGACGGCCCGCAGACGCATCTCGTCAAGTCCGGCACGCCGACGATGGGCGGCGTGCTGATCCTGATCGGCATCGCGGTTGCGACGCTGCTGTGGGGCGACCTGACGAACCGTTTCATCTGGATCGTGATGCTCGTCACGTTCGGTTTCGGCGTGATCGGCTGGGTCGACGACTACCGCAAGGTCGTCCACAAGGACCCGCGCGGGATGTCGTCGCGCGAGAAGTACTTCTGGCAGTCGGTGATCGGCCTGTTCGCGGCCGTCTACCTGGCATTCAGCGTGTCCGAGGCGAACAACGTGCGCGTGTTCGACCTGTTCATGGCATGGGTGAGGAGCGGCCTGTCGATGGGGCTGCCGGCGCGCGCCGACCTGATGCTGCCGTTCCTGAAGTCGATCAGCTACCCGCTCGGCGTATGGGGCTTCATCGTGCTGACCTATTTCGTGATCGTCGGCGCGAGCAACGCGGTGAACCTGACCGACGGCCTCGACGGCCTCGTGATCATGCCGGTCGTGCTGGTCGGTGCTTCGCTCGGTGTGTTCGCGTACGTGATGGGCAGCGCGGTCTATTCAAAATACCTGCTGTTCCCGCACATCCCGGGCGCGGGCGAACTGCTGATCTTCTGTTCCGCGATGGGCGGGGCAGGGCTCGCGTTCCTCTGGTACAACACGCACCCCGCGCAGGTGTTCATGGGCGACGTCGGCGCGCTGGCGCTCGGCGGCGCGCTCGGCACGGTCGCGGTGATCGTGCGCCAGGAAATCGTGCTGTTCATCATGGGCGGCATCTTCGTCGCGGAAACGTTGTCGGTGATGCTGCAGGTTTCGTGGTTCAAGTACACGAAAAAGCGCTACGGCGAAGGGCGGCGCCTGCTCAAGATGGCGCCGCTGCATCACCATTTCGAATTGTCCGGCTGGAAGGAAACGCAGGTGGTGGTGCGTTTCTGGATCATCACGCTGATGCTGTGCCTGTTCGGTCTGACCACCCTCAAGCTGCGGTAAAGGAAAGGTAACAAGGATGTCTGGCGAGATGTTTGGAGATCGGCAACGGCCGATGGTGCTCGTGCTGGGGCTCGGCGAATCGGGTCTCGCGATCGCGCGATGGTGCGCGAGGCACGGGTGCCGGCTGCGCATTGCTGATACCCGCGAGGCGCCGCCGAACCTTGCCGCGCTGCAGGCAGAAGGCATCGACGCGGAATTCGTCGGCGGTCCGTTTTCGCCGGCGCTGCTCGACGGCGGCATCGAGATCGTCGGACTGAGCCCCGGCCTGTCGCCGCTCGAGCCGGCGCTCGCGGCGCTGATCGCGGCGGCGAACGAGCGCGGCGTCGCGGTGTGGGGCGAACTGGAGTTCTTCGCGCAGGCGCTGCGCGCGCTCGGCGCGAGCGGCTATCAGCCGAAGGTGCTGGCGATCACGGGCACCAACGGCAAGACCACGACGACGAGCCTGACCGGCCTGTTGTGCGAACGGGCGGGCAAGAAGGTCGGCGTCGCGGGCAACATCAGCCCGGCGATGCTCGACCGGCTCGCCGACGCGATCGACGCCACCGCGCTGCCGGACGTCTGGGTGCTGGAACTGTCGAGCTTCCAGCTCGAGACCGCGCGCACGTTCGCGCCGGATGCGGCCGCGATCCTCAACATCACGCAGGACCACCTCGACTGGCACGGCAGCTTCGACGCATACGCGGCCGCAAAGGGCCGGATCTTCGGCGCGACGACGACGCGCGTGCTGAACCGCGACGATGCGGCCGTGATGAAGTTCGCGCCGGCCGCGGGCGCGGCCGATGCGGCGCGCACGGTCACGTTCGGGTTGAACGAGCCGGCGCACGAAGGCGATTACGGGCTGTCGCGCGACAACGGCATTGCGTGGCTCGTCGAGGCGATCGATCGCGACGCGACCGACGAGCCGGTGACGGGCCGCCGCCGCAGGCGCGACGCCGTCCATACGCCGGACATCGCGCAAAAGCGCCTGATGCCGGCCGACGCGCTGCGCATCCGCGGCCTGCACAACGCGGCGAACGCGCTTGCCGCGTTCGCGCTCGCGCGTGCGATCGACCTGCCGGCGGCGCTGCTGCTGCACGGGCTGCGCGAATACCGCGGCGAGGCGCATCGCGTCGAGCTGATCGCGACGCTCGACGACGTCGATTACGTCGACGACAGCAAGGGCACGAACGTCGGCGCGACGGTGGCCGCGCTCGACGGGCTCGCACAGCGGATCGTGCTGATCGCCGGCGGCGACGGCAAGGGCCAGGATTTCTCGCCGCTCGCGGCGCCGGTCGCGCGCTGGTGCCGCGCGGTGCTGCTGATCGGCCGCGACGCGCCGGCGATCCGCGACGCGCTCGCCGATACCGGCGTGCCGCTCGTCGATCACGCGACGCTCGAGGCGGCGGTGCGCGCAGCCAGCGAGTTCGCGGAGCCGGGCGACGCGGTGCTGCTGTCGCCCGCATGCGCGAGCTTCGACATGTTCAAGAGCTACGCCCATCGCGCGGACGTGTTCCGCCGCGCGGTGGAGGATCTCGCCCTCGATCAAGGAGCGACGCCATGAGCTGGTCCGATCGCCTCGTCTCCCGTTTCAACGATCGACGCGACGGCGGCGGCAATGCGGCCGGCGGCCGCGTCGCGTCGGCCACGCGGGCCGCGACGGGCGGCCTCGCGAGCGTCGTCAACGGCGTGCGGCCGGGCCGTTCGCGGATGCTCGATTTCGACTACTCGCTGCTGTGGGTCGCGGTCGCGCTGCTCGGGCTCGGCGTCGTGATGGTGTATTCGGCGTCGATCGCGATGCCGGATTCGCCGAAGTACGCGTCGTATCACGATTACGCGTTCCTGCTGCGCCACTGCGTGTCGCTCGTCGTCGCGTTCATCGCGGCGGTGATCGCGTTCCGCGTGCCGGTGTCGACGTGGGACAAATACGCGCCGCATCTCTTCCTGATCGCGCTGGTCAGCCTCGTGATCGTGCTGATCCCGCACGTCGGCAAGGGCGTGAACGGCGCGCGCCGCTGGATTCCGCTCGGCATCACGAACATGCAGCCGTCCGAAGTCATGAAGCTCGCGGTGACGATCTACGCGGCGAACTACACGGTGCGCAAGCAGGAATACATGCATAGCTTCGCGAAGGGCTTTCTGCCGATGGCCTGCGCGGTCGGCCTCGTCGGCGCGCTGCTGCTGCTCGAGCCGGATATGGGCGCGTTCATGGTGATCGCCGCGATCGCGATGGGCGTGCTGTTCCTCGGCGGCGTGAACGGCAAGCTGTTCGGCGGCCTCGTCGCGACGGCGGTCGGCACCTTCACGATGCTCGTCTGGCTGTCGCCTTGGCGGCGCGAGCGGATCTTCGCGTATCTCGATCCGTGGGACGAGCGCTACGCGCAGGGCAAGGCGTACCAGCTCACGCACTCGCTGATCGCGTTCGGCCGCGGCGAATGGTTCGGCGTCGGCCTCGGCGGCAGCGTCGAGAAGCTGAACTACCTGCCCGAAGCGCATACCGACTTCATCCTCGCGGTGATCGGCGAGGAGCTCGGCTTCGTCGGCGTGATGGTCGTGATCCTGCTGTTCTACTGGATCGTGCGCCGCGCATTCGAGATCGGCCGCCAGGCGCTCGCGCTCGACCGCACGTTCGCGGGGCTGACCGCGAAGGGCATCGGCATCTGGTTCGGCGCGCAGGCATTCATCAACATGGGCGTGAACCTCGGCCTGCTGCCGACCAAGGGTCTGACGCTGCCCCTCGTGAGCTACGGCGGCTCGGGCATCCTGCTCAACTGCGTCGCGCTCGCGGTGCTGCTGCGGGTCGACTATGAAAATCGCGTGCTGATGCGGGGAGGGAAGGTATGACCGCGACGCATCGCACGCTGATGGTGATGGCAGGCGGCACCGGGGGCCACGTGTTCCCGGGGCTCGCGGTCGCGCACCGGATGGAAGCGGCAGGGTGGCGCGTCGTATGGCTCGGCAATCCGGCCGGGATGGAGGCGACGCTCGTGCCGAAGCACGGCATCCCGATGGAATACGTGAGGTTCGGCGGCGTGCGCGGCAAGGGTCTGAAGACCAAGCTGTCGCTGCCGTTCAACCTGCTGCGCGCATGCTGGCAGAGCCTCGGCGCGCTGCGCCGGGTCAAGCCCGACGTCGTGCTCGGGATGGGCGGCTACATCACGTTCCCGGCGGGCGTGATGACGGCGCTGTCCGGCCGTCCGCTCGTGCTGCACGAACAGAATTCGATCGCCGGCCTCGCGAACAAGGTGCTCGCGAAGCTCGCGAAACGCGTGCTCGTCGCGTTCCCGGACGCGCTGCCGCACGCCGAATGGACCGGCAACCCGATTCGTGCGGAACTTGCGCGCACGGAGCCGCCCAAAGCACGCTATGCGGCGCGCAGCGGCCCGCTGAACCTGCTGGTCGTCGGCGGCAGCCTCGGCGCCGCCGCGCTGAACGAAGTCGTGCCGCGTGCGCTGGCGATGCTGGCGCCGGGCGAGCGGCCGCGCATCGTGCATCAGGCGGGCGCGAAGCACATCGACGTGCTGAAGGCGAACTACGAGGCTGCCGGCCTCGTGTGCGGCAGCGACGTGCAGCTCGTGCCGTTCATCGACGACATGGCCGCCGCGTACGCGGCGGCCGATCTCGTGATCTGCCGGTCGGGCGCGATGACGGTATCGGAGATCGCGGCGGTCGGGGTGGCAGCGCTGTTCGTGCCGTTCCCGTATGCCGTCGACGATCACCAGACGACCAATGCCGCGTTCCTCGCCGAGGCGGGCGCGGCGGTGCTGGTGCAACAACGCGACCTGTCGGCCGACCTGCTCGCCGACTGGCTGCGCAGCCAGTCGCGGGCGTCGCTCGCGGACATGGCGGAGCGTTCGCGCTCGCTGGCGAAGCCGGATGCCACCGATGAAGTCGCGCGGGTCTGCGCGACGGTGGCCGGCGCGAACCTGGAAACACTGCAATGAAACACATCGTCAAACACATTCATTTCGTCGGGATCGGCGGCGCCGGCATGAGCGGCATCGCGGAAGTGCTCGTCAATCTCGGCTACCAGGTCAGCGGCTCGGACCTGTCGCGCAACGCGGTGACCGACCGTCTCGAGGCGCTCGGCGCGCGGATCGCGATCGGCCACGACGCGGCCAACATCGAGGGCGCGAACGCGGTCGTCGTGTCGACGGCCGTGCGCTCGGACAATCCGGAAGTGCTGGCCGCGCGCGCGAAGCGCGTGCCGATCGTGCAGCGCGCGGTGATGCTCGCCGAGCTGATGCGCCTGAAGCAGGGCATCGCGATCGCGGGCACGCACGGCAAGACCACGACGACGAGCCTCGTCGCGAGCGTGCTCGCGGCGGGCGGCCTCGATCCGACCTTCGTGATCGGCGGGCGGCTGATCAGCGCCGGCGCGAATGCGCGGCTCGGCACGGGCGACTTCATCGTCGCCGAGGCCGACGAGTCGGACGCGTCGTTCCTGAACCTGTATCCGGTGATCGAAGTCATCACGAACATCGATGCCGACCACATGGATACCTACGGCCACGATTTCGCGCGGCTCAAGCAGGCATTCATCGAGTTCACGCAGCGGCTGCCGTTCTACGGCAGCGCGGTCGTGTGCGTCGACGACCCGAACGTGCGCCAGATCATCCCGTTCATCTCGAAGCCGGTGGTGCGCTACGGGCTGTCGCCGGACGCGCAGGTGCGCGCGGAAGACATCGACGCGCGCGATGGCCGGATGCACTTCACGGTGATCCGCGAAGGGCGCGAGCCGCTGCCGGTCGTGCTGAACCTGCCGGGCCTGCACAACGTGCAGAACGCGCTCGCGGCGATCGCGATCGCGACGGATCTCGGTGTGTCGGACGATGCGATCCAGCAGGCGCTCGCGGAATTCAACGGTGTCGGCCGGCGCTTCCAGCGCTACGGCGAGGTGCCGGTGGCGGACGGCGGCAGCTACACGCTGATCGACGACTACGGCCATCATCCGGTCGAAATGGCTGCGACGATCGCGGCCGCGCGCGGCGCGTTCCCCGGCCGCCGCCTCGTGCTGGCGTTCCAGCCGCACCGCTATACGCGCACGCGCGACTGCTTCGACGATTTCGTCAACGTGCTGTCGACGGTCGATGCGCTGGTGCTGACGGAAGTCTACGCGGCCGGCGAGGCGGCGATCACGACCGCCAACGGCGACGCGCTGTCGCGCGCGCTGCGCGCGGCGGGGAAGGTTGAACCGGTATTCGTCGCGGCAATCGACGACGTGCCGGACGCATTGACGAAGGTCGCGCAGAACGGCGACGTGGTGATCACGATGGGCGCGGGCTCGATCGGCGGCGTGCCGGCGAAGCTCGTGCAACACATTCAACAGAAGGCATGACATGAGCGGGATTGATCCGAAACGTTTCGGCAAGGTGGCGGTGTTGCTCGGCGGCGTGTCCGCAGAGCGCGAGGTGTCGCTCAATTCGGGCCGGCTCGTGCTGCAGGGCCTGCGCGACGCGGGCATCGACGCGCATCCGTTCGACCCGGCCGAGCGTCCGCTGGCGGCGCTGAAGGACGAAGGGTTCGTGCGCGCGTTCAACGCGCTGCACGGCGGCTACGGCGAGAACGGCCAGATCCAGGGCGCGCTCGATTTCTACGGGATCCGCTACACGGGCAGCGGCGTGCTCGGCTCGGCGCTCGGCCTCGACAAGTTCCGCACGAAGCTCGTGTGGCAGCAGACGGGCGTGCCGACGCCGCCGTTCGAAACGGTGCTGCGCGGCGACGACCTCGCGGCGCGCGCGCCGGAGATCGTCGCGAAGCTCGGCCTGCCGCTGTTCGTGAAGCCGGCGAGCGAAGGCTCGAGCGTCGCGGTGCTGAAGGTGAAGACGGCCGACGCGCTGCCGGCTGCGCTCGCCGAAGCCGCGAAGCACGACCCGATCGTGATCGTCGAGAAGAGCATCGAGGGCGGCGGCGAATACACCGCGTGCATCGCCGGCGATCTCGACCTGCCCGTGATCAAGATCGTGCCGGCCGGCGAGTTCTACGACTATCACGCGAAGTACATCGCCGACGACACGCAATACCTGATTCCGTGCGGGCTGCCGGCCGACAAGGAAGCGGAGCTGAAGCGCATCGCGCGCCGGGCGTTCGACGTGCTGGGCTGCACCGACTGGGGCCGCGCGGACTTCATGCTCGACGCCAACGGCGACGCGTACTTCCTGGAGGTGAACACCGCGCCGGGCATGACCGATCACTCGCTGCCGCCGAAGGCGGCGCGCGCGGTCGGCATCAGCTATTCGGAACTGGTGGTGAAGGTGCTGTCGCTCACGCTCAACGACTGAAGCAGGAACGGAAAGACGTCATGTGGAACAACGTTCGCCAACTCAACCTTGCCGCCAGCGCGCTGTACGCGCTGCTGCTGCTCGTGTTGGCGGCGGCCGGCTGCTACTGGCTGATCCAGCGTCCGGCGTTCGCGCTGCGCGCGATCCAGATCGACGGCGACACCGACCACATCAACGCGCCCATCGTGCGCGCGGGCGTGGTCGGGCGGCTGAAGGGCAACTTCTTCACCGTGGATCTCGATACGGCGCGGGTCGCGTTCGAGCAGATGCCGTGGGTGCGCCGAGCGAGCGTGCGCCGGGTGTGGCCGAATGCGCTGGCTGTCACGCTCGAGGAGTACAAACCGCTCGGGACCTGGGGCAGCGACCAGCTGGTGAGCGTCGACGGCGAGCTGTTCACCGCGAACCAGGGCGAGCTCGACGAGGCGCTGCCCGCGTTCGACGGGCCGGAAGGCAGCGCGAAGGAAGTCGTCGTGCGGTATCACGACTTCGCGAAGTGGTTCGCGCCGCTCAACGCGACGCCGGAAGAGGTCACGCTGTCGGCGCGCTACGCATGGACGGTGAGGCTGTCGAACGGGATGCAGGTCGAGCTGGGCAAGGAGCGCAACGGCGACACCCTGCACGACCGGAGCCAGCGTCTCGTCGCCGCGTGGCCGGCCGTCACGCAACGCTGGGGCAACGACATCGAGTACGCGGACCTGCGCTATCCGAACGGATTCGCGATTCGCGCGACGGGCATGCGGTTCCTGACCGATACCGACAAGCGCAAGAAGTAACGAGAGATCACACGCAAGAGCACTCTATGAGCAAAGACTACAAGGATCTGCTGGTTTCCCTCGACATCGGCACGTCGAAGGTGGTGGCCGTCGTCGCCGAGCTGAAGGGCGAAGGTCACTACGAGGTGATCGGTCTCGGCCAGAGCGAATCGAAAGGTCTGAAGAAGGGCGTGGTGGTGAACATCGAGGCCACCGTGCAGTCGATTCAGCGCGCGCTCGAGGAAGCGGAGCTGATGGCCGACTGCAAGATCACCAACGTGTTCACGGGGATCGCCGGCAGCCACATCCGCAGCTTCAATTCGAGCGGAATGGTCGCGATCAAGGACAAGGAAGTCACGCAGACGGACGTCGCGCGCGTGATCGAGACCGCGAAGGCGATCAACATCCCGACCGACCAGCAGGTGCTGCACATCCTCACGCAGGAATTCATCATCGACGGCCAGGAAGACGTGCGCGAGCCGATCGGCATGAGCGGCATCCGCCTCGAGGTGAAGGTGCACATCGTGACGGGCGCGGTGAGCGCTGCGCAGAACATCGTCAAGTGCGTGCGCCGCTGCGGGCTGGAAGTGAACGACCTGATCCTGCAGCCGCTCGCGTCGTCGCTCGCGGTGCTGACCGAGGACGAGAAGGATCTCGGCGTGGTGCTCGTCGACGTCGGCGGCGGCACGACCGACATCGCGATCTTCGCCGAAGGCGCGATCCGCCACACCGCGGTGATTCCGATCGCCGGCGACCAGATCACGAGCGACATCGCGATGGCGCTGCGCACGCCGACGCCGGACGCGGAAGACATCAAGGTCAGCTACGGGATCGCGAAGCAGGCGCTCGCCGATCCGGACGAGATGGTCGAAGTGCCGGGCCTCGGCGAACGCGGCCCGCGCACGCTGTCGCGCCAGGCGCTCGCGGCGGTGATCGAGCCGCGCGTCGAGGAGCTGTTCTCGCTCGTGCAGCAGGTCGTGCGCGAGTCGGGTTACGAAGAACTCCTGAGCTCCGGCGTGGTCATTACCGGCGGCGCGGCGATGATGCCGGGGATGGTCGAGCTCGGCGAAGACATTTTCCTGAAACCGGTGCGCATCGGCGCGCCGGAATACGCGGGCGGCCTGGCCGACGTCGTGCGCAATCCGCGCTATTCGACGGCGATGGGCCTCCTGGTGGAAGGCAGCGCTCAGCGCATGCGCGGCCGCAAGGTCGCGGTGCAGTCCGGCAACGCGGGGCAGATCTTCTCGCGGATGAAGGAATGGTTCCTGAGCAACTTCTGACGAAACGAATCGAAATTCGCGCCGGTGCCGGCGGCCGGCGCGCGACAGGGGGTTGCCCGATCTCCTGCCGAATAACGGCCGAGCAGCAGTAACTTTCTTGACGGAGGCAACAATGGAATTTGAGATGCTGGAAACCGAAACCAACGGCACCATCATCAAGGTGGTGGGCGTTGGCGGCGCTGGCGGCAATGCCGTGCAGCACATGATCAACCGCGGTGTGCAGGGCGTCGACTTCATCGTGATGAACACCGACGCGCAGGCGCTGTCGCGTTCGCGCGCGCCGTCCGTGATCCAGCTCGGCAACACCGGCCTCGGTGCCGGCGCGAAGCCGGAAATGGGCCGTGCGGCAGCCGAAGAGGCGCGTGAGCGCATCGCCGACGGGCTGCGCGGCGCGCACATGGTGTTCATCACCGCCGGCATGGGCGGCGGCACCGGCACGGGCGCGGCGCCGGTCGTCGCGCAGATCGCGAAGGAGATGGGCATCCTGACGGTCGGCGTCGTCAGCAAGCCGTTCGAGTTCGAAGGCGGCAAGCGGATGCGCGTCGCGGAAGCCGGCTCGCAGCAGCTGGAGGATCATGTCGACTCGCTGATCGTCGTGCTGAACGACAAGCTGTTCGACGTGATGGGCGACGACGCGGAAATGGACAAGTGCTTCCAGTGCGCGGACGACGTGTTGAACAACGCGGTCGCGGGCATCGCGGAAATCATCAACGTCGATGGCCTGGTCAACGTCGACTTCGAAGACGTGAAGACGGTGATGGGCGAGCAGGGCAAGGCGATGATGGGCACGGCGACGGTCGCCGGCGTCGATCGCGCGCGCCTCGCGGCGGAACAGGCCGTGGCGAGCCCGCTGCTGGAAGGCGTCGACCTGTCGGGCGCGCGCGGCGTGCTGGTCAACATCACGTCGAGCCGTTCGCTGCGCCTGTCGGAAACGCGCGAAGTGATGAACACGATCAAGAGCTACGCGGCGGAAGACGCGACGGTGATCTTCGGTGCTGTGTACGACGACGCGATGGGCGACGCGCTGCGCGTGACGG
Organism: Burkholderia ubonensis; assembly: GCF_902833085.1. GTDB lineage: Bacteria > Pseudomonadota > Gammaproteobacteria > Burkholderiales > Burkholderiaceae > Burkholderia > Burkholderia ubonensis. Next base: position 241,741 of record NZ_CADFEB010000012.1, on the reverse strand, counting down.
TCGTCGCGACGGGCCTCGGCCGCGCGGCGAAGAAGCAGCAGTCGGCGCCGATGACGCTCTTGCGCACCGGCACGGACAACCAGCCGGTCAGCGCGGTGTCGCACAACAGCTACGCACCGGCACATCACGTCAGCACGGCCGACTACGGCGCGCTCGACACGCCGGCCGTGTGGCGCAATTCGCGCGAAACCGCGGCATCGCACGTGCAGGCGCTGCAGGAGAAGGGGGTCGACACGTACGACATCCCGGCATTCCTGCGCAAGCAGGCTGACTGAGGCACACGGGCGAAGCCGCGGCGGTGTCGCCGCGGTGTAGCCGGCGTGACGGATGCTACGGACCGCGACAGGCCGCGTCGAATGCGACGCCGGGCCGGGAGACGTGCCCTCTTCGCTTCGGCGAGGCGGGAGGGGCCGTGTTGTCCGTGTCACGCGAGAAACCGTATCGCTATGAGGGACCAGGCATGATTCAAGTGGGCGACGCGCTGCCCGACGCGCAACTGTTCGAATTCATCGACGACGCGCAGGCGGGTTGTACGCTGGGGCCGAACGCCCGCAGCGTGCGCGAGCAGACGGCGGGCAAGCGGGTGGTGATCTTCGGATTGCCGGGCGCTTTCACGCCGACCTGTTCGGCGCAGCATGTGCCGGGCTATGTCGAGCACGCCGAGCAGTTGCATGCGGCGGGCATCGACGAGATCTGGTGCGTGTCCGTCAACGACGCATTCGTGATGGGCGCTTGGGGACGTGATCTGCACACCGCGGGCAAGGTGCGCATGATGGCGGACGGCAGCGCGGCTTTCACTCATGCGCTGGGGCTGACGCAGGATTTGTCCGCGCGCGGCATGGGGATTCGTTCCCTGCGCTACGCGATGGTGGTCGACGACGGTGTGGTCAAGACGCTGGCCGTCGAAGCGCCGGGCAAGTTCGAAGTGAGCGATGCGGCGAGTGTGCTGGCAACGTTGAAGTCCTGATCGCGCGATGCGCCGTTGCTTGCGGGCAACGTTGCGTATCGGCCGCAGGGCGGTTGTAACACGGGCTGATGACCGGGAACGCCTCCGTTCCGGGCATCGGCCCGTCCCGTATCGGCAGGGGTAAACAGCGGAAACAGATTGATACGCAGTTTCAAACGACGCCGAATAGGGAATTACGCTATAATGCGATCTATCGAATATAACGCCTGATTGAAATCTTCAATCAAGACGAAGAACACCATGCTGAAGCAGCGCACCATCAAATCCATCGTCAAGACCGTGGGGATCGGTGTCCACTCGGGCCGCAAGATCGAGCTGACGCTCCGTCCCGCCGCGCCGGGCACGGGCATCGTCTTCTCGCGCGTCGACCTGCCCACGCCCGTCGACATTCCCGCGTCGGCGACGTCGATCGGCGACACGCGGCTCGCGTCGGTGCTGCAGAAGGATGGCGTGCGCGTGTCGACGGTCGAGCACCTGATGTCCGCGTGCGCGGGCCTCGGCATCGACAACCTGTACGTCGACGTGACGGCCGAGGAAATCCCGATCATGGACGGCAGCGCGGCGACCTTCGTGTTCCTGATCCAGTCCGCCGGCATCGAGGAGCAGAACGCGCCGAAGCGCTTCATCAAGGTCAAGAAGACGGTCGAAATTCGCGACGGCGACAAGTTCGCGCGTCTCGATCCGTATTTCGGCTTCAAGCTGAAGTTCTCGATCGATTTCCGCCACCCGGCCGTCGACAAGACGGGCCAGGAACTCGAGGTCGATTTCGCGAATACGTCGTACGTGCGCGACATCGCGCGTGCGCGCACGTTCGGCTTCGCGCACGAGGCCGAGATGCTGCGCGAGATCGGCCTGGCGCGCGGCGGCAGCATGGATAACGCGATCGTGCTCGACGAGTACCGCATCCTGAACAACGACGGGCTGCGCTACGACGACGAGTTCGTGAAGCACAAGATGCTCGACGCGATCGGCGACCTGTACGTGATCGGCCATCCGCTGCTGGCGTCCTATACCGCGTACAAGTCGGGGCACGGGCTCAACAACGCGCTGCTGCGCGAGCTGCTCGCTAACGAGGACGCATACGAGATCGTGACGTTCGACGATCCGCAGTCCGCGCCGAACGGCTTCGGGTTCGATGCGCAGACGGCGTTCGCCTGAGCGGGTGAGCCCCGTGAATAGATGAAAAAGCGGCCCTTGGGCCGCTTTTTCGTTTGCGTCGTCGACGCGGGTCGAGAGGCGTGCGTGGTCAGCGCGGCGATTTCGCCCCATGCCGCGCCGCCATCCGGGCGAGCGCAGCCTGCAGCGGCGACGGCTCGAGGTGATCGGCCAGGTCGCGCAACGCCGCCGCGCCGACGGACGTCATCCGCGCCTGCTTCACGTGCGGCGGCTCCGGCGCGTCCTTCGGACGCACGCGCACGCGCAGCGTGCTCACCGGCCAGCCGCGCTTTTGCAGATCCGCGAGCAGCCGCGGCTCGACCTGCCGCAGCCGCGCGGCCAGCGCGTTGTGCGCGGCAAACAGGGTCAGGACGCCATCCTTCACGAATCCCGGCTCGACGTGGCTGGCGAGATAGTCGGGCAGCAGCGTGGCGAGGTCGCGCTGCAGCGCGGCGATCTGCTCGACGCCGGCGCGCAGCGCCGCAAACGCGTCGGTGCGGCCGAGCACCTCGGACACGGGTTGCGGACGATACGGGCCGAGCGGGCCGAAACGCTTGGAAAATCGGTTCATCGAGGCTTTCTTCGGGGCGCCGCAGCGCGCGGTGGTTGACGCCGATTGTACCCGTCGCGGCTCGCGCGCGGCCGGATTTGCGGCCGTGCCGGCAGTCGGCACGGCGAGGCTGCCGTCCGCCCGAGTCACGGGCGCAGGCGCCCTCGCGTGCTAAAATTCGATGTTTGAATCCACTATTACGCTAAGCCGCCGAGGCTCGGGCGTCGGGGCGCGCAACACGCGCCGGGCGCCGGTGCTGCGACGCAGGATCCGATCCGATGACAACCGGTTTTCTCCAGAAAATTTTTGGCAGCCGCAACCAGCGGCTCGTCAAGCAATATCAAAAGACCGTCGCGGCGATCAATGCGCTCGAAACGCAGATCGAGCAGCTGACGGACGACCAGTTGCGCGGCAAGACGGACGAATTCCGCCAGCGGCATGCGGCCGGCGAGTCGCTCGACAAGCTGCTGCCGGAGGCGTTCGCGGTCTGCCGCGAGGCGAGCCGCCGGGTGCTGAAGATGCGCCACTTCGACGTGCAGCTGATCGGCGGGATGGTGCTCCACTACGGCAAGATCGCCGAAATGCGCACCGGCGAGGGCAAGACGCTCGTGGCGACGCTGCCGGTGTACCTGAACGCGCTGTCGGGCCGCGGCGTGCACGTCGTGACGGTCAACGACTACCTCGCGCAACGCGACGCCGAGTGGATGGCGCGCCTCTACAACTTCCTCGGGCTGTCGGTCGGCATCAACCTGTCCGGCATGGAGCACGAGCAGAAGCAGCAGGCGTACGCGTCCGACATCACGTACGGCACGAACAACGAGTTCGGCTTCGACTACCTGCGCGACAACATGGTCTACGAGACCGACGCGCGCGTGCAGCGTGCGCTCAACTTCGCGGTGGTCGACGAAGTCGACTCGATCCTGATCGACGAAGCGCGTACGCCGCTGATCATCTCCGGCCAGGCCGAGGACCACACCGAGCTGTACGTGCGGATGAACGCGCTGCCGCCGCTGCTCGAGCGCCAGATCGGCGAGGAGAAGGCGGACGGCACCGGCGTCGAGAAGCCGGGCGACTACACGCTCGACGAGAAGGGGCGCCAGGTGTTCCTGACGGAATCGGGCCACGAGAAGGCCGAGCGCCTGCTGTCGGAATGGGGCCTGATCGGCGACGGCGAGAGCCTGTACGCGCCGCAGAACATCACGCTGATGCACCACGTGTACGCGGCGCTGCGCGCGCACACGCTGTTCCACAAGGACCAGCACTACGTCGTGCAGAACGGCGAAGTGATCATCGTCGACGAATTCACGGGCCGCCTGATGGCGGGCCGCCGCTGGTCCGACGGCCTGCACCAGGCGGTCGAGGCGAAGGAGCACGTGAAGATCCAGAGCGAGAACCAGACGCTCGCGTCGATCACGTTCCAGAACTATTTCCGCATGTACGCGAAGCTGTCGGGCATGACCGGCACCGCGGACACCGAAGCGTACGAATTCAACGAGATCTACGGTCTCGAGACGGTCGTGATCCCGACCAACCGTCCGCCGAAGCGGATCGACAAGCAGGATCAGATCTACAAGACGGCCAAGGAGCGCTACGACGCGGTGATCCGCGATATCCGCGAATGTCACGAGCGCGGCCAGCCGGTGCTGGTCGGCACGACGTCGATCGAGAACTCCGAGCTGCTGTCGCACCTGCTGAAGCAGGCCGGGCTGCCGCACGAGGTGCTGAACGCGAAGCAGCACGCGCGCGAAGCGGCGATCGTCGCGGAAGCGGGCCGTCCGCAGCGCATCACGATCGCGACCAACATGGCGGGCCGCGGCACCGACATCGTGCTCGGCGGCAACGCGGAGAAGCAGGCCGCGTTCATCGACGCCGACGAGGCGATCCCGGCTGACGAGAAGGCGCGTCGCATCCAGCAGCTGCACGACGAATGGGAGACGCTGCACGAGCAGGTGAAGGCCGCGGGCGGCCTGCACATCATCGGCACCGAGCGTCACGAGTCGCGCCGGATCGACAACCAGCTGCGCGGCCGTGCGGGCCGTCAGGGCGACCCGGGCTCGTCGCGCTTCTACCTGTCGCTCGACGATCCGCTGCTGCGCATCTTCGCCGGCGACCGCGTGCGCGCGATCATGGACCGCCTGAAGATGCCGGAAGGCGAGGCGATCGAGGCCGGCATCGTCACGCGTTCGATCGAATCCGCGCAGCGCAAGGTCGAGGCGCGCAACTTCGACATCCGCAAGCAGCTGCTCGAATACGACGACGTGTCGAACGACCAGCGCAAGGTCATCTACCAGCAGCGCAACGAGCTGCTCGAAGCGCACGACATCACCGAGACGATCGGGGCGATGCGCCACGGCGTGATCAGCGACGTCGTCCGCCAGTTCGTGCCGGCGGGCAGCATCGAGGAGCAGTGGGACATCCCCGAGCTCGAGGAAGCGCTGCGCAACGACTGGCAGCTCGATCTCGCGATCCAGGAAATGGTGAACGAGTCGTCGTCGATCTCGGCGGACGAGATTCTCGAAGCGGTGACGACCGCGGCCGACGAGCAGTACGAGTCGAAGGTCGCGCTGGTCGGCCGCGAATCGTTCAGCGCGTTCGAGCGCTCGGTGATGCTGCAGTCGGTCGACCGCTTGTGGCGCGAGCACCTCGCGGCGCTCGACCACCTGCGCCAGGGCATCCACCTGCGCGGCTACGCGCAGAAGAACCCGAAGCAGGAATACAAGCGCGAGGCGTTCGAACTGTTCGCCGCGATGCTCGACGCGATCAAGCAGGAAGTCACGCGGATCGTGATGAACGTGCAGATCCAGTCGCCCGAGCAGCTCGAGGAAGCGGCCGAGCAGATCGAGGAGCGCACCGGGCATCTCGAGAATGTCGAGTACCAGCATGCCGAATTCGCCGAGGCGGGCGCGCCGGTGGCCGGCGGTGCGGCGGTGGCCGCCGCGACGGCCGCCGAGGAGATGGTCGGCAGCGCGATGAGCCATAGCGGCCCCGGCGGCGAGATGCCGAAGGTCGGCCGCAACGATCCGTGCCCGTGCGGCAGCGGCAAGAAGTACAAGCATTGTCACGGCAAGCTGTCGTAAGACGATGCCCCCACGCTCACGTCGTTCGCTGCCCCCCGAGGGGGCGGTCAGCTTCCTTGGGGCGGCCCGGCGGAAGCTGACAGGCGGCGCGCGATGAGCGCGCCGCGTCGTTTATAGCGTTGATTTGTGGTGAGAGTTGCGGCGGTCCGCGCGTGCGGCCGCCGGTTCGTTCAATCGATGCCGGCGCGCGCCGGCATTTTCCCTTCCGGCAGGTGTTCCACATGGCTGTCAATTTCCCGTCGATCGATCCCGCCCAACTGCATCCCGTCGCCGGCGTCACGCTGGGCTGGGCGGAGGCGAACATTCGCAAGCCGAACCGCAAGGACGTGCTGGTCATTTCCGTCGACGATGGCGCGACGGTCGCCGGCGTGTTCACCGAGAACCGCTTCTGCGCGGCGCCCGTGATCGTCTGCCGCGAACATCTGGCGAAGGTGCGCGCGGGCGGCGCGGGCATTCGCGCGCTCGTCGTCAACACCGGCAACGCGAACGCGGGCACCGGCGAGCCGGGCCTCGCGCATGCGCGCGAGACCTGCGCGGAGCTCGCGCGCCTCGCGGGCATCGAGCCGGCCCAGGTGCTGCCGTTCTCGACGGGCGTGATCCTCGAGCCGCTGCCGATCGACCGCCTGAAGGCCGGCCTGCCGGCGGCGCTCGCGAACCGCCAGGCCGCGCACTGGTTCGACGCCGCGCAGGCGATCATGACCACCGACACGCTGCCGAAGGCGACGTCGCGTCAGGTGACGATCGACGGCCACACGGTCACGCTGTCCGGCATCAGCAAGGGCGCGGGCATGATCAAGCCGAACATGGCGACGATGCTCGGCTTCCTCGCGTTCGACGCGACGGTCGCACAGCCGGTGCTCGACACGCTCGTGAAGGAGGTCGCGGACCGCTCGTTCAACTGCATCACGATCGACGGCGACACGTCGACGAACGACTCGTTCATCCTGATCGCGTCCGGCAAGAGCACGCTGCCGGCGATCACGTCGACCGATTCGCCCGCCTATGCGGCGCTGCGCGATGCGGTCACCGAGGTTGCGCAAGTGCTGTCGCAGCTGATCGTGCGCGACGGCGAAGGCGCGACGAAATTCATGACGGTGCAGGTCGAAGGCGGCCGGAGCGTCGCCGAATGCCGTCAGATCGCCTACGCGATCGGCCATTCGCCGCTCGTGAAGACGGCGTTCTACGCGTCGGACCCGAACCTCGGCCGAATTCTCGCGGCGATCGGCTATGCGGGCGTCGCCGATCTCGACGTCGGCAAGATCGACCTGTATCTCGACGACGTGCTGGTCGCGAAGGCGGGCGGCCGCAATCCGGCGTACCAGGAAGAGGACGGCCAGCGCGTGATGAAGCAGAGCGAGATCACGATCCGCGTGCTGCTCGGCCGCGGCGACGCGCAGGCGACGATCTGGACGTGCGACCTGTCGCACGATTACGTGAGCATCAACGCGGATTACCGCTCCTGACCGGGAGCGCCGGGACATCATGGACAAGCTCGAACAGTTCCTGACGCGCGCGGAAACGCTGCTCGGCCGGCTCGAGGCGATGCTGCCACCCGCGCCGGCGGCGGTCGACTGGAACGCCGCGAACGCGTTCCGCTGGCGCAAGCGCCAGGGGCGCGGCTATCTGCAGCCGGTGCCCGCCGTGTCGTCGATCACGCTCGCCGACCTGCACAACATCGATCGCCAGAAAGGGCTGATCGAGCAGAACACGCGGCAATTCGTGCAGAAGAAGCCGGCGAACAACGTGCTGCTGACCGGCGCGCGCGGCACCGGCAAGTCGTCGCTGATCAAGGCGTGCCTGAACGCTCATGCGAACGACGGGTTGCGCCTGATCGAAGTCGACAAGGACGACCTGCACGATCTCGGCGACATCGTCGACCTGATCGCGCAGCGTCCCGAGCGCTTCATCGTATTCTGCGACGACCTGTCGTTCGAGGAAGGCGAGTCGGGTTACAAGGCGCTGAAGGTTGCGCTCGACGGCTCGATCGCCGCGCAGTCGGACAACGTGCTGATCTACGCGACGTCGAATCGCCGCCATCTGCTGCCCGAGTACATGAGCGACAACGAGACGTACAAGCACCTGCCCGACGGCGAGATCCATCCTGGCGAAGTCGTCGAGGAGAAGATCTCGCTGTCCGAGCGCTTCGGCCTGTGGGTCAGCTTCTATCCGTTCAAGCAGGACGATTATCTCGGCATCGTCGCGCACTGGCTGCGCCACTTCGGCTGCGGCGACGCCGAGATCGAGCAGGCGCGCGGCGACGCGCTCGTGTGGGCGCTCGAGCGCGGTTCGCGCTCGGGACGCGTCGCGTGGCAGTTCGCGCGTGACTGGTCGGGCCGCAAGGAGCAGGCATGAGCACGGATCTCGCACAAGGCGCCGTGCGCGCGCCCGATGGCCGGAAGGTGACCGAGGTCGCGGTCGGCATCATGGTGCAGCCGGACGGTCGGTACCTGCTCGCGCAGCGCCTGCAGGGCAAGCCGTACGAAGGCTACTGGGAATTTCCGGGCGGCAAGCTGGAGGCGGGGGAAAGCGTCGAGGACGCGCTCGCGCGCGAACTGCACGAGGAGCTCGGAATCGCCGTCACCGCATGCCACCGCTGGCATACGCTCGAGCACGACTACCCGCATGCGTACGTGCGGCTCTACTTCTGCAAGGTGACGGGCTGGACCGGCGAGCCGCACAGCAAGGAAGGGCAGGCGTTCGTCTGGCAGCATCTGCCGGTCGACGTCGCGCCGCTGTTGCCCGCGGCGCTGCCGGTGCTCGAACTGCTCGCGAAGGACGAAGCGCAACGCTGAGGCCGGGCGGCTCGCCGGGAGGCGGGCCGCGGTGCATGGCGCCGCGCAGCGATTCAGCTCGGGCGGTGCCCGTCCGTGCCGTCTTCTTCCTCGGACAGCGGCGAGTCGTCCGAACCGCCGATCCGGTATTTCTCCGCGGCCCACGCGCCGAGATCGAGCTGCTTGCAGCGGGCGGAGCAGAAGGGACGGAAGCGATTTTCGGGCGTCCAGCGCACCTCGGCGCCGCAGGACGGGCATTTCACAACAGTAGTCATACGAAAGCGTCGATCCGGCACACGGCCGTTACAGATTGCACAGGGTCAGGTGGAACGGCACGTCGATGTCCACGGCACGCGGCCGCACGTCGCCGTCCTGCATGGTGAACCGCACCCACAGCATGTACTTGTTCGCGCTGGCTTCCGGAATCACGCGCAACTCCGGTGCCACGCGCACCTGCATCAGTTGATAACTGCGACCGGACAGCATCTGCTGATAGCTGCCCTGCATGGCCATCACCTTCGATGCCTGCCCCGATTCGCGCGCGAGACGCAGCACGATTGCTGCCGCGTCGCGCAGCGGCAGGAGCGGCAGGATCCATTTGGCGATGTCCTGGCGCCGCTGCTCGGCGGGCCACTGTTGCCACGCGTAGTACGACGGCAGATCGAATTTGCAGGTTCCGCCGGGAATCACCGCGCGGCTGCGGATGCTCGCGAGCCACTCGTTGTCGACCAGATGCTGGCCCGTCTTGCCCTGCATCTGCCCGAGGTTCGCGAGCGTCTGCTCGATTTCGCCAAGCACGGATTCGAGCGCGTTCTGTTCGATACCCGGATTGCCGCGAAAGGGGGCGAGCGTCTGGCGCTGACGTTCGAGTTCTTTCATCAGATCCGATTTCAGGTCTGCGCGGCCCGTGACCTCGGCGATCTCGAACAGCGTCGTCAGCGCGACGTGATGTTCCCGCGCGTCCTCCTGAGCCAAAAAAAACGCGAAGCGCTCGAACAGGTCTTCGAGGCGCAGCAGCGTGCGAATTCGCTCATTGAACGGGTACTCGTAAAGAATCAAGCGCGCTCGCCTCTTGCGTAGGGAATGAAACAATGCAGGACATTCTAATGCTCACTCTCTACCCTAGCAACGCGCCAATTTCGTGCGCCATCGCGGCGCGTCGCACGCACATGGTGCTTACTTTGCAGCGGCCGCACTGGCGAGATAGCGCTGGTGCAGCGCATCGACCTGCGCGGCGAGCGCTTCGGGCGTCGTCGCGTCGTTGACGATGACGTCGTCGGCGGCGGCGAGACGGGCTTCGCGCGTTGCCTGCCGCGCGATGATCGCCTCGACCTGCTCGCGCGTGAATCGGTTGCGGTGCATCACGCGCGCGATCTGGGTCTCGACGTCGCAGTCGACGACGAGCACACGATCGACGCGCGATTTCCAGCTACCGGATTCGACGAGCAGCGGCACGACGAACATCACGTACGCACCCCGCGCTTCCCGGCCTTCGCGGTCGGTCTCCGCCCGGATCAGCGGATGCGTGATTGCCTCGAGGCGCCGTCGCGCGGCATCGTCGCTGAAGATCAGCGTGCGCATCTTCGCGCGGTCGAGCGAGCCGTCCGCCGCGACGAAATCCGGGCCGAACGCCTGCCCGATCGCGGGCATCGCGAGCCCACCCGGCGCCGTGATGCGATGGGCGATCAGGTCAGTGTCGACGATCGACGCGCCGCGGGCCGCGAACAGGTCGGCCACGGTGGTCTTGCCGCTGCCGATTCCGCCGGTGAGTCCCACTGCAAGCATGTGTCAGCCTCCGAGCGCCGAATAGAAAGGGGTGCCGAAAAACAGCGTCGCGGCGCCGCCGGCCGCGAGAAACGGGCCGAACGGAAGCGGCTCCTCGAAACGCATGCGGCCGCGCCACGTCGCGACGAGCCCGACGATCGCGCCCGTCACCGCCGCGAACAGCACGACCTGCGGCAACGCGGCCCAGCCCATCCATGCGCCGAGCGCGGCGAGCAGCTTCAGGTCGCCGAAGCCGATGCCCTCGATGCCGCGCAGCCACCTGAACAGCCAGTAGATCGACCACAGGAACAGGTAGCCGGCCATCGCGCCGATGACGGCCGCGCGCAGCGACGCGAACGTGCCGCCGAGGTTCAGTGCGAGCCCGGCCCAGAGCAGCGGCAGTGTCATCGAATCGGGCAGGTAGCCGGTCTGGATGTCGATCGCGCTCATCGCGAGCAGCGCGGCGCACAGTCCGAATGCGGCGAGTGCGGCCATCGTGGGGCCGAACGCCGCGAGCGAGCCGGCGGCGAGCAGCGCGCCCGCAAGTTCGATAAGCGGGTAGCGCGCGCCGATTGCGTGGCCGCACTGCCGGCAGCGTCCGCGTTGCAGCAGGTAGCTGGCGAGCGGGATGTTCTCCCACGCGCGCAGCACGTGGCCGCAATGCGGACAGGCGCTGCGCGGGCGCCACAGATCGTAGCGCGGCGGATAGCCGTCGTCGGACTCCGCGTTCGTGCCGGTGGCCTCGGCGATCTCGGCCTCCCACGCGCGCTTCATCATGACGGGCAGCCGGTGGATGACCACGTTGAGGAAGCTGCCGACGCACAGGCCGAGCACGACGGCGAATGCGTACTGCGCGGCGGGCGGCAGCATCGCGAACGCGGACAGCGCGGTCACGGGCGAATCGGGGGCGGCGTACAAGGGTTCGGGCGTCATGTTGCGGGGCGGTCGGACAAATCGGCGACAGATTCGGTAGCGATGCTACACCACGTTGCCGAGCTGAAGGATGGGCAGATACATCGCGACGACGAGGCTGCCGACCAGCGCACCCAGCACGATCACGATCAGCGGTTCGCCGAGCGCGGCAAGCGTATCCAGATGCGCGTCGAGCTGGCGTTCGCACAATGCGGCGATGTCGGTAAGCATCGTGTCGAGCGCGCCGGTTTCTTCCGCGACGGCAATCGGCTGAACGACGTCGTCCGGAAAGCAGCCGGCCGCATGCATTGCGTCGGCGAGCCGTGCGCCGCGCAGCACGCGCGCGGCGATGCGCGCGGTGGCCTGCTCGAACACCGGATGGCCGGCGGTGCGCTCGAGCGTCGTGAAGGCGTCCGCGAGCGGCACGCCGGCCCCGAGCAGCGTGGCGAGCGACCGGCACCATCGCGCGGCCGCGAAGCGGCTCAGCATCGGGCCGACGAGCGGCATGCGCAGCAGGTGCCGGGACAGCGAGAGGCGCAGCGCGGGCGAGTGCCGGATCGCGTGCCGCGCGGCCAGGCCGGCGGCCACGACGCCGGCAAGCAGCGGCGTGCCCCATGCGGCCGTGGCGGAAGCGAGCGCGAGCAGCATGCGTGTCGGCGCAGGCAGCGCGGCGCCGAAACCGTCGAAGATCTGCCGGAAGGTCGGCGCGACCCATAGCATCAGCGCGATCGTGATCGCGAGCGCGAACAGGATCACCGCCACCGGATAGGCGAGCGCGGCGCGCAGCTTGCGCCGCTGCGCGTCCGCGCGCTCGCGGTGATCCGCGATGCGCGCCAGCACCGGGCCGAGCGCGCCGGACGTCTCGCCGATCTCGATCAGCTGGCGATACAGCGAGCCGAATTGAGACGGGTAGCGGGCGAGCGCGGCGGCAAAGCGCCGGCCGCCGACGATTTCCCGTGCGAGGCCGGCCGCGATGCGCGGCATGCCGTCGGGCCCGCGGGTGCGCGCGAGCATCTCGAGCGCCGGCGCGAGCGGCAGGCCGGCCTGCAGCAGGCTGGCGAGCTGCTGCGTGAAGCGCGTGATCTCCCGGGTGCGGGCCGTCGGCGGCCGGGCCGCGCCGCGCGCATCGAGCGACAGCACGGTGATGCCGGCGCGCGCGAGCGTCGCGCGTGCGCCGGCGGGGTCGAACGCGACCACGGTGCCGCGGCGCGGCGCACCGTCGGGGCGGCGGCCGCGCCACGCGAAGCGGGTCTCGCGCGGCGGCGTGTGCGCGTTCATGCGTCGGGCGTGGCGGCGAGCGCTTCCGCCAGGCTCGTCGTGCAGTCCCGCACGCGCGCAAGCGCGGCATCGCGCAGGTTGCGCACGCCTTCGCCGGCCGCATGGCGGGCGAGTTCGCCGACGCTCGCGCGCGCGACGATGTGTTCCGCAAGCCCGGGCGACACCGGCATCGTCTGGTGGAGGCCGATGCGGCCGCGATAGCCGATGCCATGACAGGCGGGGCAGCCGCGCGCGACGAACGGCCGCCACCCGGACGCGAGCGCCGACGCGTCGCAGCCGGCTTCGCGCAGCACGCGCGGCGGCGCGTCGGACGGCGCGCGGCAAGCCACGCAAAGACGGCGCACGAGCCGTTGCGCGGTGACGAGGCGCAGCGCCGCCGCCAGGTTGTATGGTGCGACGCCGATGTCGAGCAGCCGCGAGATCGCGGCCGGCGCATCGTTGGTATGCAGCGTCGACAGCACGAGGTGCCCGGTTTGCGCGGCCTTGATCGCGACGTCGGCCGTCTCAGCGTCGCGGATCTCGCCGACCATGATGACGTCCGGGTCCTGCCGCAGCAGCGCGCGCAGCGCGGTCGCGAAGGTCAGCCCGGCTTTCTCCGCGACGCCGACCTGATTGATGCCGTCGAGCTGGATCTCGGCCGGATCCTCGACCGTGCAGACGTTGTGCGCGTCGCGATCGAGCATCTGCAGCGCGCAGTAGAGGGACAGTGTCTTGCCGCTGCCCGTCGGCCCGGTGACGAGCACGAGCCCGTGCGGTGCGCGTATCGCCGCCTCCATCGCGCGCGCCTGCAGCGCGTCGAAGCCCAGGCGCGCGAGCGTGAGGTCGGGCGGCAGCGTTTCGAGCCGGCGCAGCACGAGCTTTTCGCCGAACAGCGTGGGCAGCGAGCTGACCCGGTAGTCGCCGCGCCGGCCGCCGGCGAGCGCGACGCGCAGCCGGCCGTCTTGCGGGATGCGGCGTTCCGCGATGTCCATGCGCGCGAGCACCTTGACCCGCGTGACGAACGCATCGCGCAGGTGAAGCGGCGGCCGTGCATGTTCGTGCAGCACGCCATCGACGCGCAGGCGGATCCGCCAGCCCGTTTCGAACGGCTCGACATGGACGTCGGAGGCTTCGCGGGCGCACGCGGCGTGCAGCGTGTCCGTCAGCAGTCGCACGGCCGGCGCGTCGTCGAGCTGGGCCGCGTCGAGCGGGCGGGAGTCGGATGAGGGCGCGGAGCCGAGAGCGGCGGGCATCCCGCCGGAAGGTGTGAACAGCATGCATGCCGGCGCGTTGGCCGCCTGGTTACCGTGACCGTTGCATGGTCGCGCGACAGGGGCTGCGCCGGCAGTCGGCCATCCGGCTAACGCGTGGCGAGACTGCGCGCGCTGCGCGCCGGGCGCGGCCTGAAGAGCTTGACGGTGCGGACCGCCTGGTCGTCGCTGCGCATCACTTCGAGCATCACGTCGCCGATCTTCAGGCACACGTCGTCGTCGGGAATGTCCTCGAGGACTTCGAGGATCAGCCCGTTGAGCGTCTTCGGCCCATCGGTCGGCAGCTTCAGGTGCAGCCAGCGGTTCAGCTCGCGCAGCGGCATGCTCGCCGCGACGATGCATTCGCCGTGCTCGTCCCAGCCGCCTTTGCGCTCGCTGCGCGGCATCGAGGTCGTGAACTCGCCGATCAGCTCCTCGATGATGTCCTCGGGCGTGACGAGACCTTCGAGTTCGCCGTATTCGTTGACGACGAGCGCGGTGCGCTGGCGGCTTTCCTGGAAATACTGGAGCTGCTGCACCACCGGCGTGCCCGACGGCACGTAGTACGGCTCGGCGAGCAGCGTGCGCAGCGTCTCGCGGTCGAAATCCTGGTTGTGCAGCGCGGTCAGCGTCTTGCGCACGTGCAGCACGCCTAGCACCTTGTCGATGTCGCCTTCGTAGACGACGAGCCGGTTGTGATAGCAGGTCTCGAGCTGATGCAGGATGTCGTCGAGCGGCGCGTAGAAATTGAGCGATTCGATCTGGCGGCGCGGCACCATCACGTCGTCGACCGTGATGTTCTCGAGATCGAACAGGTTCAGCAGGATGCTGCGGTGCTTGGTCGGCATGAAGCTGCTCGACTCGAGCACGATGGTGCGCAGCTCGTCGGCCGACAGCCGCAGGTCGCGGCCCTTGGCCGTGTTGATGCGCAGCACCCACAGCACGCCGTGCGCAAGTGCGTTCACGAACCAGACGATCGGCTTCAGCACGCGCATCAGCGGCGCGATGACGAGGCTCGCGGGCAGCGCGATGCGCTCCGGGAACGTCGCACCGGCGATCTTCGGCGCGATTTCGGCGAACACGATGATCAGGAACGCGACGATGCCGGTCGCGATCGACAGCGCGAAGTTGTTACGGCCGAACGTGTGCAGCGCGATCGACGTCGTGAGCACCGGGATGATCGTGTTGAACAGGTTGTTGCCGATCAGGATCACGCTGAGCAGCTGGTCGGTGCGCGTGAGCAGGCCCTGGGTGGTTTTCGCGCCGAGCGCGCCCTGGCCGGCGAGATGCTTGAGCCGATGGCGGTTGAGCGCCATCATCGCGGTCTCGGAAATGGAAAAGAAGCTGGAGCAGAGGAGAAGCAGGAAGACGGCGCCGATTTGCGCCCATAAGGGAATTTGGTCCACGCGTCGGAAAGGGCAGTGAAGGACAGGGATGGAGGGACTATAGCAGAGGCCGGTGGCAGGGGCGTGTCGCGCCGGCTGCATGGGTTGCGCGGCGCGCAGGCAAAAAAAAACCGTGCACCTCGGTGCACGGTTTTTCACAAATCTGGTCGGGGTGAGAGGATTCGAACCTCCGGCCTCTACGTCCCGAACGTAGCGCTCTACCAGGCTAAGCTACACCCCGATTTGGACTCTTCCGACTTCGCAGTCTTCTTCAAGACCGCTGCGTCGTCGAGCAAGAACATAACTATAACAGCGCTTTTTCTGAAATGGAAGACCTTGATGAAAATATTTTTTGAGTCGTTTGTCCGGAGCGCGCTCAGGACTGCCGCGACGTCGAATACGAGCACAGCTCGAGCAGGCTTTCCTTGTAAACGGAATCCGGAAACGCGGCGATCGCGGCCGCCGCGGCCTGCGCTTCCTGCCGTGCGCATTCGAGCGTGTGGTCGAGCGCACCCGAGCGCGTGATCGCGTCGAAGATCGTTTCGAAGCGGTCGGTGCCGCCCTGTTCGATCGCCTCGCGCGCCAGCGCGGCCTGTTCGGGCGTGCCGCGCTCGATCAGGTAGATGAGCGGCAGCGTCGGCTTGCCTTCGCGCAGGTCGTCGCCGGCGTTCTTGCCCATCGCCTCGGCAGTGCCTGCGTAGTCCAGCCAGTCATCCATGATCTGGAACGCGGTGCCGATGCGGCGCCCGTACTCGGCGGCGGCGGCCTCGGTCGTCGCGTCGGCGCCCGCGAGCACCGCGCCCAGCCGGGCGGACGCTTCGAACAGCTTGGCCGTCTTGTAGCGGATCACCTGCATGTAGCGGGCCTCGTCGACGTCCGCGTCGTGCATGTTGAGCAGCTGCAGCACTTCGCCTTCGGAGATGATCGTCGTCGCTTCCGACAGGATCTCCATCACGCGCATCTTGCCGACGCCGACCATCATCTCGAACGAGCGCGAATAGAGGTAGTCGCCTACCAGCACGCTCGCGGCATTGCCGAACAGCGCATTGGCCGTCTGGCGGCCGCGCCGCAGTTCGGATTCGTCGACGACGTCGTCATGCAGCAGCGTGGCCGTATGGATGAACTCGACGACGGCCGCGAGCACGTGCCGCTGGTGCGACGTCTCGCCGAGCGCGCCCGCGACGAACAGCAGCAGCGCCGGACGCAGCCGCTTGCCGCCCGCGCCGATGATGTACTCGGCGATCTGGTTGATCAGCACCACGTCGGACGCGAGGCTTTGCCGGATGACGCGATTCACCTGCTCCATGTCGCTCGCGATCGGGGCGAGCAGGTGGGCGGCGCTGAGGGTGGGGGAGGCGGTGGACGACGACATGATCATGGAATTGGGTGATGCGGCGGATTATAAGTCGAATCCGCCGAATCCCGGTCTGTCGCGCGCGCCGTGGGCGCGATTTTGGCCGTCCGGCCGAGGGGCCGGCGCGGCAATCGTCGATCGGCTTTGACAGCGATGCTAACTCTCTGTATAATCACGCCTTTTCCGCGCGTGGTGTGCGGAAAAATGGATCCAGAGTGAGGTTCTCAATGTACGCGGTCATAAAAACCGGCGGCAAGCAGTACAAGGTTGCCGTTGGCGAAAAACTGAAAGTAGAACAGATACCGGCTGACATTGACGCTGAAATCACGCTCGACCAGGTTCTCGCAGTGGGCGAAGGCGAATCGATTAAGTTCGGTACGCCGCTGGTCAGTGGGGCTTCCGTCAAGGCCACCGTTGTGTCGCACGGTCGTCATGCCAAGGTCACCATCTTCAAGATGCGTCGCCGGAAGCACTACCAAAAGCACGGCGGCCACCGCCAGAACTACACTGAGCTGCGCATCGACGCGATCAACGCGTAAGCGCCTCGGTAAAGGAGCAATCAGATGGCACACAAAAAGGCAGGCGGCTCTTCCCGGAACGGCCGCGACTCCGAGTCGAAACGTCTCGGCGTGAAGGTGTACGGCGGCCAGGCGATCAACGCCGGCGGCATCATCGTGCGTCAGCGCGGCACCCGCATGCACGCTGGCGAGAACGTCGGCATGGGCAAGGATCACACCCTGTTCGCGCTGGTCGACGGCCACGTGAAGTTCGCGACGAAGGGCGCGGACAAGAAGCATCTGGTCATCGTTGTCCCGGCGGCTGCCTAAGTTCAGGCACCCACGGGCTTCGTAGCCGAAAGGCCCCGCAGTTGTCGCGGGGCCTTTTTTATTTTGTCGCTGCGCAAGCGCGGGCGGCCGGTCGCGGCGGTTGGCCGGACGGCCGATTGTTCAGGCGCGGCGGAGCGCGGCACAATAGCGAAAATACTGGGCGGAGTAACGAATGAAGTTCATTGACGAAGCGCGAATCGAAGTCATCGCCGGAGACGGAGGCGATGGCAGCGCGTCGATGCGCCGCGAGAAATTCGTTCCGTTCGGCGGGCCGGACGGCGGCGACGGCGGCCGGGGCGGCAGCGTCTACGCGGTCGCCGACCGCAACATCAACACGCTGATCGACTACCGTTACGCGAAGAAGCACCTGGCGCGCAACGGCGAGAATGGCCGCGGCTCGGACTGCTACGGCAAGGGCGGCGACGACATCACGCTGCGCATGCCGGTCGGCACGATCATCAACGACATGGACACGGGCGAGCTGATCGCCGACCTGACCGAGCACGACCAGAAGGTGATGCTCGCGCAGGGCGGTGCCGGCGGCCTCGGCAACCTGCATTTCAAGTCGAGCACGAACCGCGCGCCGCGCCAGAAGACCGACGGCAAGCCGGGCGAGCGGCGGATGCTGCGCCTCGAGCTGAAGGTGCTGGCCGACGTCGGCCTGCTCGGCATGCCGAACGCGGGCAAGTCGACGTTCATCTCGTCGGTGTCGAACGCGAAGCCGAAGATCGCCGACTACCCGTTCACGACGCTGGCCCCGAATCTTGGCGTCGTGCGCGTCGGGCCGAGCAAGAGCTTCGTGATCGCCGACATTCCCGGGCTGATCGAGGGCGCGGCCGAAGGCGCCGGCCTCGGGCATCAGTTCCTGCGTCACCTGCAGCGCACCGGGGTGCTGCTGCATCTTGTCGATCTTGCACCGTTCGACGAAAGCGTCGATCCGGTCGCGGAGGCGACGGCGATCGTCGGCGAGCTGCGCAAGTACGACGAGGCGCTGTACGAGAAGCCGCGCTGGCTCGTGCTCAACAAGCTCGACATGGTGCCGGAGGACGAGCGCGAGGCGCGCGTCGCGAATTTCCTCGAGCGTTTCGGCTGGGACGGCCCGGTGTTCGAGATCTCGGCGCTGACCGGCCAGGGCTGCGAGGCGCTGTGCTACGCGATCTACGACTACCTCGCGGAGCATTCGGATGCGCATCGCGCGGCCGAGGCGGAAGACCTGGCGGCGGACGTGCGCTTCCGCGACACGCCCGCGCGCGACGGGCAGACGGCATCGGACGCCGACGCCTGAGCGTCAGGTGCGCGCCGGGCGCGAGCCGCCCGGCGCCGGAATTCAATCGCGCCCGGCCAGGCCAGGCATCACATACAGGAGACAGCGCACGATGCGTTCGATCATCGCGGATTCGAAGCGACTGGTGGTGAAGGTGGGGTCCAGCCTCGTGACCAACGACGGTAAAGGGCTCGATCACACCGCAATTGGCCGCTGGGCCGCCCAGATCGCCGCGCTGCGCGACCAGGGAAAGGAAGTGGTGCTCGTCAGCTCGGGCGCGATCGCGGAAGGGATGCAGCGGCTCGGCTGGAGCAAGCGTCCGCGCGAGATCGACGAACTGCAGGCCGCTGCCGCGGTCGGGCAGATGGGGCTCGCCCAGGTGTATGAAAGCCGCTTCTCCGAGCACGGGATCCGCACCGCGCAGATCCTGCTCACGCACGCCGACCTCGCGGACCGCGAACGCTACCTGAACGCACGCTCGACGCTGCTCACGCTGCTGCGGCTCGGCGTCGTGCCGATCATCAACGAGAACGACACGGTCGTGACCGACGAAATCAAGTTCGGCGACAACGACACGCTCGGCGCGCTCGTCGCGAATCTGATCGAAGGCGATGCGCTGATCATCCTCACCGACCAGACAGGCCTGTTTACCGCCGATCCGCGCAAGGACCCGGCCGCGACGCTCGTCGCGGAAGCGAGCGCCGGCGCGCCCGAACTCGAGGCGATGGCGGGGGGCGCGGGGTCGAGCCTCGGCCGCGGCGGCATGCTGACGAAGATTCTCGCGGCCAAGCGCGCGGCGCACAGCGGCGCGAACACCGTGATCGCGAGCGGGCGCGAGCCGGACGTGCTCGCGCGTCTCGCGGCGGGCGAGGCGATCGGCACGCAGCTGATCGCGCGCACGGCGCGGATGGCGGCGCGCAAGCAGTGGATGGCCGATCACCTGCAGGTGCGCGGGCATGTCGTGATCGACGCCGGCGCGGTCGAGAAGCTGACGTCGGGCGGCAAGAGCCTGCTGCCGATCGGCATCGTCAACGTGCAGGGCGTGTTTGCGCGCGGCGAGGTGATCGCCTGCGTCGGGCCCGACGGGCGGGAAGTCGCGCGCGGGCTGACCAACTACAGCAGCGCGGAAACGAAACTGATCCAGCGCAAGCCGAGCGGCGAGATCGAAGCGGTGCTCGGCTACATGCTGGAGCCGGAGCTGATTCACCGCGACAACCTGGTGCTCGTGTGACCTGTCCGGTCCGGTGATCGTCGATACGCAAAAGCCCGCGAAACGCGGGCTTTTTGCATGGCGGCTTCGGCCGGCCGGCGCGATCAGCGCAGCTGGTTCAGTGCGGTGCGGTGATACTTGATGTTCTCGAGGATCGACTGCGTCGTGCCCAGCGGCATCTTGTTCGCGCAGAAGTAGTCCTGGTAGAGCGCCGCGTGATACGCGTTCAGCTCACCGTTCTCGATGCGGCGCCAGTCGTTCTCGACCGTGCGGTCCCAGCCGTCGTGATCCGCATTGAGACCCGCATACTGGCGCCATTCATACGTGTCGCAGCGGATGCCCTCGTAATTGACGTTGCGCGCGCCGGCCGGGCTCGTGACGACCACCGTATACCGCACGATGCCGTCGGTGCCGACCGCCAGCGACTTCGCATCGACGAAGAACTTGAGCGGCGTGTTCTGCGACACGTTGAACGACAGCAGGTCGCTCGGCGTTGGCAGCGCGGGGAGCGTGTCGACCTTGTTTTCCTTCCATTCCCCCTGACGGTCCAGCAGATAGACGAACGCGCTGTCGTCCTTGTTGGACGGCGTGTTCGAATGCGCGCAACCGGCCAGCACAGCCGCTGCGGCGATCGACGTGAGCGCGAGAGCAATCGCTTTCAATATGCATTCCTCGTAAAAAAAGGGCGCGACACCAAGGTCGCGCCCGGTCATGCAGTCCGACTTGTCATTCGCCGAGGATCAGGCGAGGAGGCGTCTCGTCGAGCGTGCTCGCTTCCACTTCGATCTCGGAACAGACCACCGATGTGTCGACAACCGTCAACGTCTGCCGGGGCTGCGACTCCACGACGCGCGGATAGCGCGGACGCGGACCCCGCGGCTTGTCTGCCCGCTGCGCCGGGCGGCGCAGGAAGCGCGACAGTTCCGTCAGCGCCAACTGATAAACATCCCGCTTGAACTCGATCACCGCATCGAGCGGCACCCAGTACTCGTTCCAGCGCCACGCATCGAACTCCGGGTGGTCGGTCGCGCGCAAGCAAATGTCGCAATCGCGTCCTACCATCCGCAGCAGGAACCAGATCTGTTTCTGGCCGCGGTAATGACCGCGTACTTCACGCTTGATGAACTTGTCAGGCACCTCGTAACGCAACCAGTCGCGAGTGCGGCCGATTATCTTGACGTGCTCCGGGTGCAGGCCGGTTTCCTCGTGCAGCTCCCGGTACATCGCCTGCATGGGGGTCTCGCCGTACTTGATCCCACCTTGAGGAAACTGCCAGGAATGCTCGCGGAGCCGCTTGCCCCAAAACACCTCGTTGCGCGCGTTCAAGAGGATGATGCCGACGTTCGGGCGAAAGCCTTCACGATCCAGCATACAACCACCTTCGAATCCTTTAAAATTGCTTTGATTATAAACAGATAACGGGCGCCGCGCACCGTAACGGAGCGAATCCGCGCCGGGCGCGCCGGTTGAACTGTCCCTGATTTGTCTGCCAAGTCATCTGCGCGATCGTTGTTCGCCGCGCGCAGCTTTTTCACCTTGAATCTTTTTCGGGCGCCCCGCCTGGGGGCGCCGTTTTTGGAACCGTCCGCATGAAAGCTTCCCGTTTCTTTATCGGCACCCTGAAAGAAGCACCCGCCGACGCAGAGATCGTCAGCCACAAGCTGATGGTGCGCGCCGGCATGATCCGTCGCGTCGCCGGCGGCATCTACAACTATCTGCCGATCGGCCTGCGCTCGATTCGCAAGGTCGAGGCGATCGTGCGCGAGGAAATGAACCGGGCCGGCGCGATCGAACTGCTGATGCCGGCCGTCCAACCGGCCGAGCTGTGGCAGGAGTCGGGCCGCTGGGAGCAGTATGGTCCCGAGCTGCTGCGCTTCAAGGACCGCAAGGACAACGAGTTCGTGATCGGGCCGACGCACGAGGAAGTGATCACCGACATCGCGCGCAACCAGATCAAGAGCTACCGGCAGATGCCGGTGAACTTCTACCAGATCCAGACGAAGTTCCGCGACGAGATCCGTCCGCGCTTCGGCGTGATGCGCGGCCGCGAGTTCATCATGAAGGACGCGTACTCGTTCGACAAGGACGCCGACGGCCTCGCCGAGTCGTATCGCAAGATGTACGACGCGTACGTGCGCATCTTCACGCGCCTCGGTCTCGAGTTCCGTCCGGTTGCGGCCGACAGCGGCTCGATCGGCGGCAACTTCTCGCACGAGTTCCACGTGATCGCCGACACCGGCGAGGACGCGATCGCGTACTGCCCGAGCTCCGATTTCGCGGCGAACGTCGAGGCGGCCGAAGCGCTGCCGCTGATCGCCGAACGCGCCGCGGCCGCCGAGCCGATGGCCAAGGTCGCGACGCCGGGCAAGGCAAAGTGCGAGGCCGTCGCCGAGCTGATGGGGATTCCGCTCGCGCGCACGATCAAGTCGATCGTGCTCGCGACCGACAACGAAGGCGCCGAACCGACGATCTGGCTGCTGATGCTGCGCGGCGACCACGACCTGAACGAGATCAAGGCGTCGAAGCTGCCGGGCCTGAACAACCACCGCTTCGCGACCGAGCAGGAAATCGTCGAGTGGTTCGGCACGCCGCCGGGCTACCTCGGCCCGGTCGGCACGAAGAAGCCGGTGAAGGTGATCGCCGATCGCACGGTCGCGAATATGAGCGATTTCGTCGTCGGCGCGAACGAGGTCGACTACCACATCGCCGGCGTGAACTGGGGCCGCGATCTGCCGGAGCCGGAAGTCGCCGACATCCGCAACGTGCAGAAGGGCGACCCGTCGCCGGACGGCAAGGGCGTGATCGACATCTGCCGCGGCATCGAGGTCGGCCACGTGTTCCAGCTCGGCACCAAGTACTCGGAAGTGATGGGCGCGACGTTCATCGACGAGTCGGGCAAGCCGCAGCCGATGCTGATGGGCTGCTACGGCGTCGGCATCACGCGCATTCTCGGCGCGGCGATCGAGCAGAACTTCGACGACCGCGGCATCATCTGGCCGGAGTCGATCGCGCCGTTCGAGGTTGTGCTGTGCCCGATGGGCTACGACCGCAGCGACGCGGTGCGCGAAGCGGCCGACACGCTTTACGCGGAGCTGGCCGCGGCCGGCATCGACGTGATCCTCGACGATCGCGGCGAGCGTCCGGGCGTGATGTTCGCCGACTGGGAACTGATCGGCGTGCCGCATCGCCTCGTGATCGGCGAGCGCGGGCTGAAGGAAGGCAAGCTCGAGTACCAGGGCCGCCGCGACGCCGAAGCGACGCTGCTGCCGGCCGACACGGCCGCGGCAACGGTCGTGGAGAAGGTCCGCGCCGCGCTTGCGCGCTAAGCCGGCCGACCGGGGGACACGGTGGAATACACCTTCCTGTCGGCCACCGTGCTCCTTCTGCTGATCACCGATCCGCTCGGCAACATTCCGCTGTTCATCTCGGCGATGCGGAGTGTGCCGCGCGAGCGGCGCGTGAAGCTGATCCTGCGCGAAGTGGGGATCGCGTTCGTGATCCTGCTGTTCTTCATGGTCGTGGGCGACCGCTTCCTGCGGATGATGAACCTCACCGACCTGTCGCTGCGCATCGGCGGCGGCATCGTGCTGTTCCTGATCGCGCTGCGGATGATCTTCCCGCATCCGGACGGCGCGCTCGGCAACGATCCGCGCGCCGGCGGCGAGCCGTTCATCGTGCCGCTGGCGATTCCGGCGCTGGCCGGACCGTCGGCGCTCGCGACGGTGATGCTGCTGACGTCGCAGGCGCCCGGCAAGATGCTCGAGTGGGCGGGCGCGCTGACGGTCACGATGATCGTCTGCGCGGTCACGCTGGTGCTGGCCGAGCGGATCCAGCAATGGCTCGGCGAGCGGACGGTCGCCGCATTCGAGCGGCTGATGGGCCTCGTGCTCGTCGCGATCTCGGTCGAGATGATGCTGGGCGGCATTCGCGTATTCGTGCACCAGCTGTAGCACGGCGACGCCCCAACGTAAAAAGCGGCGCTCCGGAAGAACCGGAGCGCCGCTTTCTTTATGCGGACCGCGCGGGCGTCAGGCGTTCGCGGTCAGTGCGCGGATCGTCGGCAGGTTGCGCCAGTAGCCCTTCGCGTCCATTCCGCAGCCGAACACGTAGCGGTCGGGCACGGCGAAGCCGCAGAAATCCGGGTGCAGCGGCTTGGCCTTCGTGAGCGTCTTCTCGCACAGCACGGCGGACATGAAGCGCGTCGCGCCCATGTCCAGAATGCGGTCGCGGATCGCGGCCATCGTCTCGCCTTCGTCGAGGATGTCGTCGAGCACGAGCACGATGCGGTCCTTCACCGATTCGCGCGGCGCGACGCGCCAGTGCATCTCCGGGCTGCCCTGCGTCGTGTTGCGGTAGCGGGTCAGGTGGATGTAGTCGAATTCCAGCGGGAAATCGAGATGCGGCAGCAGCATCCCGGTAAACACCGCGGCGCCGCCCATCACCGAGAGGACGAGCGGGAACGCGTCGCCGATCTCGGCGCGGATCGCTTCGGCCATCCGGGCGATCGACGCGTTGACGGCGTCCGCCGAGACGATCTCTTCGGAGTGTTCGAAAATGTGGAGGGCTTCTTCGCGGTTCATGAGTTCTGGCGGGCAGTCGGTATACAAATAAGAATGAAGCAGATCGGGCGGCGCGCGCTACAGCAAAAACCCGCGCGCCGGCCGACGGGCGGAATCAGCGCAGGCCGGGCATCATGCCCTTCAGGCCGCGCATCATCTTCTGCATGTTGCCGCCCTTCAGCTTCTTCATCATCGTACGCATCTGGTCGTACTGGTTCAGCATCCGGTTGACTTCCTGCACCGGCACGCCCGCGCCGGCGGCAATGCGGCGCTTGCGCGTCGCCTTGATGATCTCGGGTTTCGCGCGCTCGGCGGGCGTCATCGAGCTGATGATGCCTTCCATCCGGCGGATCTGCTTTTCGGCCTGGCCCATGTCGGCGCCGGCCGCCGCCTGCTGGAACTGCGCGGGCAGCTTGTCCATCAGCGACGACAGGCCGCCCATGTTCTTCATCTGCGAGATCTGCGCACGGAAATCGTTCAGGTCGAAGTCGCCGCCTTTCTTCACCTTGTCGGCGAGCTTCTGCGCGGCCTGCACGTCGACGCCGCGCTGCGCTTCCTCGACGAGCGCGAGGATGTCGCCCATGCCGAGGATCCGGTTCGCCATCCGGTCCGGGTGGAAGATCTCGAGGCCGTCGAGCTTCTCGGCGACACCGACGAACTTGATCGGCTTGCCGGTGATGTGGCGCACCGACAGCGCGGCGCCGCCGCGCGAGTCGCCGTCGAGCTTGGTCAGCACGACGCCGGTGAGCGGCAGCGCGTCGTTGAACGCCTTCGCGGTGTTGACCGCATCCTGGCCGAGCATCGCGTCGACGACGAACAGCGTTTCGGCCGGCTTCAGCGTGGCGTGCAGCGCGGCGATCTCCTGCATCATCGCTTCGTCGATGCCGAGACGCCCCGCCGTGTCGACGATCAGCACGTCATGGTAGTGGCGCTTCGCCCAGTCGACCGCGGCGAGCGCGATATCGACCGGCTTCTGGTCCGGCGTCGACGGGAAGAAATCGGCGCCGACCTGTTCGCTCACCGTTTTCAGCTGCATGATCGCGGCGGGGCGGTACACGTCGCACGACACCGTCAACACTTTCTTCTTGTACTTCTCGCGCAGCAGCTTCGCGAGCTTGCCGGCGGTGGTCGTCTTGCCCGCGCCCTGCAGGCCGGCCATCAGGATCACCGCGGGCGGCGTGACGGCGAGGTTCAGCTCGGCGGCCTTGCCCTCGTAGTCGCCGCCGATCACGGCGGTCAGCTCCTTCTGGACCACGCCGACGAGCGCCTGGCCCGGCGACAGGCTGCTGATCACTTCCTCGCCGAGGGCTTTTTCCTTGACCTTGGCGATGAATTCGCGGACGACGGGCAGCGCGACGTCGGCCTCGAGCAGCGCGAGGCGCACCTCGCGGAGCATCTCCTGGGTGTTCGCCTCGGTGAGCCGGGCCTCGCCGCGCAGCGTCTTGACGACGCGCGCCATCCGTTGAGTGAGATTGTCGAGCATGGGGAGCGATGGACAGTGGGGCCCGAAGGCGGCGGAACTCAACAAGGGAGCCGTCGCGGGAAGGGGGCCTAGTGTAAACTTCGAACATGGATATTGTACTGTATGCCCTCACCGCATTCCTGTACGGCGGCCTCGCCGTTGCCGGCTGGCGCACGCACCGTCAGGGCGCGGGCTCGCCGCTCGTGGCGAGCGTGCCGGCCGTGCCGGTTCCGGCTTCCGCCGCCTCCGGGATGAGCGGGCCCGGCCGCACGCTGCTGTTTGGCGCGCTCGTCGCGCATGGCGTGCTGCTGCACATGACGATCTTCCCGCACGACGCGATGGTGTTCGGCTTCGCGTTCGCGCTGTCCGCGATGTTCTGGCTCGGCGCCGGCATCTACTGGATCGAGAGCTTCTTCTTCCCGCTCGACAGCCTGCGGCTGCTCGTGCTGCCGCTCGCGTGCGGCGCGTCGCTGCTGCCGCTGGTGTTCGGCGGCGTGCGGGTGCTGCCTTATGCCGCAGCGCCGTTGTTCAAGCTGCACTTCCTGATCGCGAACATCGCGTACGGCCTGTTCGCGATCGCGGCGCTGCACGCGGTCCTGATGCTGATGGTCGAGCGGCGCCTGCAGTCGCTGCGCAGCGGCGGGCGCGACGGCTCGACGGGCTGGATCGCGAGCTGGCTCGAGACGCTGCCGCCGCTGCTCACGCTCGAGAAGCTGCTGTTCCGCCTGATCGGCGCGGGCTTCGTGCTGCTCACGCTGACGCTCGCGTCCGGGATCCTGTTCAGCGAGCAGATCGACGCGCGCGCGATGCGGCTCGACCACAAGACCGTGTTCGCGATCCTGTCCTGGCTGATGTTCGGCGGGCTGCTGGTCGCGCGCAGGACGTCGGGCTGGCGCGGGCGGGGCGCCGCGCGTTGGGTGCTCGTGTCGTTCGCCGCGCTGTTGCTCGCGTATGTCGGCAGCCGGTTCGTTTTCGAGGTGCTGCTGCACCGCTCCGTGGTTTGACCGGCTGATTCCCGATGCGACAGATTCTTCTCCTCATCCTCGTGTTCTTCGCGACCTCGTGGGTCGCGCGCAAGCTGCGCCAGGCGCAGGCGCGGACCGGGCAGGGCGCCGGTCGCGAAGCGGGCGCCGGTGCGCAAGGCTACGGCGGCGCCGCGCGCCCGGGCGGCGCGCAGCCGCTTCCCGAGCCGATGGTGCGCTGCGCCGAGTGCGGCGTGCACGCGCCGAAGGGCGACGCGGTCGTCGCGGGCGGCGAGTATTTCTGCAGCGCCGAGCACGCGCAGCGCCACGCCGCGCGTGCGGACGACCGCGGCACGCGATGAGCGGCGCGCAGTTCCTGTCGATCGACGCGAACGGCTGGGTGCGCGATGCGCGCCATGCGCCGTCGCCGAACTTCGAGGCGCGGCCCGCCGGTGCGGTGCCGACGCTCGTCGTCGTTCACAACATCAGCCTGCCCCCCGGCGAATTCGGCGGCGACGCGATCGAGGCGCTGTTCCTGAATCGTCTCGACTGCGACGCGCACCCCTATTACCAGGCCCACCTGCGCGGCGTGCGGGTGTCCGCGCACTTCCTGATCCGTCGCGACGGCGAACTCGTGCAGTTCGTGTCGTGCGACGAGCGAGCATGGCACGCGGGCACGTCCGAGTTCTTCGGCCGGCCGCGCTGCAACGATTTCTCGATCGGCATCGAGCTCGAAGGCGCGGACGACGTGCCGTTCGAAGCCGCCCAGTACGCGACGCTCGGCACGCTCGCGCGCGGGCTCGCAGCCCGCTATCCGGTCGACGCGTTCGCCGGTCATTCCGACGTCGCGCCGGGCCGCAAGACCGACCCCGGCCCGCACTTCGATTGGCAACGCTTTGCAAGCGATGCAGGCTTTTCCGCCGAATACTTTCCTTTCCGGCAGCACTGATCGCGGGGTTTTTTGACGCGCGGGAACTATTTTTCCGGCGAATGCCTTGTCGCGTCTGACCGTTCGCGATGTCAAGGGCTCTATCGCAAATTCTCTGGTTGGACGTGGTTCGAATGTCCACTATACTTGGTGCCGATTGAGCAGTTCTGCACTAGATATAGTGTGTGCCGCGGGGAAAACCCGGACGGCACGGACCGGCGGGCAACGCCGGCGGAAAGAGTTCTCAGGGCGACGCGTCAGGCCGGCGGTCCGGGCGTCGCGATCAGCGCAGCAAGTGTCGACGGGGCGCAGGACACATGACGAAGCACCAGGCCGGATCACGTGCATCACGACGACCGAACCGGCCCCCTCGACGCGTCGCTCGCGTCTTACCGCTCGCGCACCGCATTGCGCAGCGATCGTTTTAATCCGCGGTTCCCCCCGCATCACCCAACACCAGGAGCTTTGCACATGCAAACCACCGACAACGCGACGTCCCAATACGAGAGCGCATCGAGCCGCCCTCTCGGCGGGACCGAACAAGGCGCGCAGGCGCTCGCGCCGCAGGCCACGTTCGCCGACTACAAGGTGATCCGCCGCAACGGCAGCGTGGTGTCGTTCGAGCCGTCGAAGATCGCGATCGCGGTGACCAAGGCTTTCCTGGCCGTGAACGGCGGGCAGGGCGCGGCCTCGGCACGCGTGCGCGAGCTGGTCGAGCAGCTGACGCACAACGTGGTGCGTGCGCTCGTGCGCAGCCGTCCGAACGGCGGCACGTTCCATATCGAGGACATCCAGGACCAGGTCGAGCTCGCGCTGATGCGCGGCGGCGAGCACAACGTCGCGCGTGCGTACGTGCTGTATCGCGAAAAGCGTCACCTCGAGCGCCAGCACGCGGGCGAGGAAGCGCCGGCGGTCGAATCGAGCGGCGGCATCAACGTCGTCGACAACGGCGTGACCCGTCCGCTGGACCTGAACGCGCTGCGCGCGCTGATCGTGTCCGCATGCGACGGCCTCGGCGCTGCGGTTAACCCTGACCCGATCGTCGCGGAGACGGTGAAGAACCTGTACGACGGCGTGCCGATGAGCCAGGTCTACGACTCGGCAATCCTGGCCGCACGCACGATGATCGAGAAGGACCCGGCATACAGCCAGGTCACGGCACGCATCCTGCTGCACACGATCCGTCGCGAGATCCTCGGCGAGGAAGTGATCCAGGCCGAGATGTCGGCCCGCTACACGGAGTACTTCCCGCAATTCCTGAAGCGCGGCGTCGACGCCGGGCTGCTCGACGACAAGCTGCTGCAGTTCGACCTGAAGCGCCTCGGCGACGCGCTCGACGCGAGCCGCGACCTGCAGTTCGGCTACCTCGGCCTGCAGACGCTGTACGACCGCTACTTCCTGCACGTCGACGGCAGCCGCATCGAAATGCCGCAGGCGTTCTTCATGCGCGTCGCGATGGGCCTCTCGCTGAACGAGATCGACCGCGAAGCGCGCGCGATCGAGTTCTACAACGTGCTGTCGAGCTTCGACTTCATGAGCTCGACGCCGACGCTGTTCAACTCGGGCACCCACCGCTCGCAGCTGTCGTCGTGCTACCTGACGACGGTCGCGGACGACCTGGACGGCATCTATGAGGCGCTGAAGGAAAACGCGCTGCTGTCGAAGTTCGCCGGCGGCCTCGGCAACGACTGGACCCGCGTGCGTGCGCTCGGCTCGCATATCAAGGGTACGAACGGCAAGTCGCAAGGCGTGGTCCCGTTCCTGAAGGTCGTCAACGACACCGCGGTCGCGGTCAACCAGGGCGGCAAGCGCAAGGGCGCGGTCTGCGCGTACCTGGAATCCTGGCACCTCGACATCGAGGAATTCCTCGAGCTGCGCAAGAACACCGGCGACGATCGCCGCCGCACGCACGACATGAACACGGCGAACTGGATTCCCGACCTGTTCATGAAGCGCGTGATGGAAGGCGCTGACTGGACGCTGTTCTCGCCGTCGACCTGCCCGGACCTGCACGACAAGTTCGGCGCCGCGTTCGAGACGGCCTACACGGCGTACGAGGACAAGGTCGCTCGCGGCGAGATCAAGCTGTTCAAGAAGATCCCGGCGCAGCAGCTCTGGCGCAAGATGCTCGGCATGCTGTTCGAAACGGGCCACCCGTGGATCACGTTCAAGGATCCGTGCAACGTGCGCTCGCCGCAGCAGCACGTCGGCGTCGTCCACTCGTCGAACCTGTGCACGGAAATCACGCTGAACACCAGCGACACCGAGATCGCGGTCTGCAATCTGGGCTCGGTGAACCTGGTCGCCCACCTCGTGAAGCAGGCGGACGGCAGCTACGCGCTCGACCACGACAAGCTGAAGCGCACGGTCAGCGTCGCGATGCGCATGCTCGACAACGTGATCGACATCAACTACTACGCGGTGCCGAAGGCGCGTAACTCGAACCTGAAGCACCGCCCGGTCGGCATGGGCATCATGGGCTTCCAGGACTGCCTGCACCTGCTGCGCACGCCGTATGCGTCGCAAGCGGCGGTCGAGTTCGCCGACCGCTCGATGGAAGCGGTCTGCTACTACGCGTACTACGCGTCGACCGAGCTGGCCGAGGAGCGCGGCCGCTACTCGAGCTACCGCGGCTCGCTGTGGGATCGCGGCATCCTCCCGCAGGACACGCTGAAGCTGCTGACGGAAGCCCGCGGCGGCTATGTCGAGGTCGACACGTCCGAGTCGCTCGACTGGTCGGAGCTGCGTTCGCGGATCGCCGCGCACGGGATGCGCAACTCGAACTGCGTCGCGATCGCGCCGACGGCGACGATCTCGAACATCATCGGCGTGTCGGCATGCATCGAGCCGACCTTCCAGAACCTGTACGTGAAGTCGAACCTGTCGGGCGAGTTCACGGTGGTCAACGAGTACCTGGTGCGCGACCTGAAGGAGCGCGGCCTGTGGGACGAGGTGATGGTCGCCGACCTGAAGTACTTCGACGGCATGCTGTCGCGCATCGACCGCGTTCCGGCCGACCTGCGCGCGATCTACGCGACCGCATTCGAGGTCGATCCGACGTGGCTGGTCGAGGCGGCGTCGCGCCGTCAGAAGTGGATCGACCAGGCGCAGTCGCTGAACATCTACATGGGCGGCGCATCGGGCAAGAAGCTCGACGAGGTCTACAAGCTCGCATGGCTGCGCGGCCTGAAGACGACGTACTACCTGCGCACGATGGCGGCGACGCACGTCGAGAAGTCGACGGTCGCGCACGGCGCGCTGAACGCGGTGCCGACGAGCGGTGGTGCAGGCGGTGCGCAGGGCGCGGCGGGCGGCTTCGGTGCAACGGGCGGCGAAGCGTCGGCAGCGGGCACGGTGAATGCGGCGCCGGTCGAGGCGGAAGGTCCGGTATGCATGATGCGTCCGGGCGACCCGGGCTTCGACGAGTGCGAAGCGTGCCAGTAACGCGGCGCGACTGACTCGGCAGGGCTCCGGGCGGCGCGCACGGCAACCGATAAAGGTTGAAGTGCGCGCCGCTCTCAACTAAAAAAATGATAAGGAATCTGTAACGCGGCAAGCGCGTTGCAGGCAGTGACAAGCGATCGAAGCAGCCCCGACGGCGTCACGTTTCGATCCGCGTTCGATGCGTCGAGCGCACCTCGCGATACATGTGCGACACACGTCGCGCGCTGCATGAACGACGAAGCGTTGCTCAAAGTGTTGTATCGAGGTCGCAACGCGAATCGAAAAAGGGATTTTTCGTGAGCGAGCCCTTTTATCGCTCAGGAAAAGATGGTACAAACCGTTCTAAATTGATGGTGAGAATTTATGCTCAACTGGGATGACGAGAAGACTGCCGTAACTCCCGCGAGCGGAGCGCAGCAGAACGCGATGCGCACCCCCGCAGGAATGGCTGTCGGAATGCAGGCTGCAGCGCCTGCCGCCCAACAGGCTCGTGACATTTTCGAAGGCGATCTCGCGGTCGCACCGCACGCATCGGCTGCTCCCGCTGCCGGTTCGGAAGCGCGCGTGAATGTCGCCGACAAGCGCATCATCAACGGCCAGACTGACGTCAATCAGCTGGTGCCGTTCAAATACAAGTGGGCGTGGGAAAAGTATCTGGCCGGTTGCGCGAACCACTGGATGCCGCAGGAAATCAACATGTCCCGCGACATCGCTCTGTGGAAGGATCCGAACGGGCTGACCGAGGACGAGCGCCGCATCGTCAAGCGTAACCTCGGCTTCTTCGTGACGGCCGATTCGCTGGCGGCGAACAACATCGTGCTCGGCACGTACCGCCACATCACGGCGCCCGAGTGCCGGCAGTTCCTGCTGCGCCAGGCGTTCGAAGAGGCGATCCACACGCACGCGTACCAATATATTGTCGAATCGCTCGGTCTCGACGAAGGCGAGATCTTCAACGCGTACCACGAGGTCGCGTCGATCCGTGCGAAGGACGAATTCCTGATCCCGTTCATCCATACGCTGACGGACCCGGCCTTCAAGACCGGCACGCTCGAAGCGGATCAGAAGCTGCTGAAGTCGCTGATCGTGTTCGCCTGCATCATGGAAGGCCTGTTCTTCTATGTCGGGTTCACGCAGATCCTCGCGCTCGGCCGCCAGAACAAGATGACGGGTGCTGCAGAGCAATATCAGTACATCCTGCGCGACGAGTCGATGCACTGCAATTTCGGCATCGACCTGATCAACCAGATCAAGCTCGAGAATCCGCATCTCTGGACCGCGGAATTCCGCGCGGAGATTCGCGAGCTGTTCAAGCAGGCTGTCGATCTCGAATACCGCTACGCCGAGGACACGATGCCGCGCGGCGTGCTGGGTCTGAACGCGTCGATGTTCAAGAGCTATCTGCGCTTCATCTGCAATCGCCGTTGCCAGCAGATCGGCCTCGATCCGCTGTACCCGAACGAGGAAAACCCGTTCCCGTGGATGAGCGAGATGATCGACCTGAAGAAGGAACGCAACTTCTTCGAGACGCGAGTGATCGAGTATCAGACGGGGGGCGCGCTGTCCTGGGAATGACCCGCAGCAGCGACTCCGTCACGACGACGAGAAGCCGGCCGCCTCACGGCGCCGGCGCAAGGTTTAGGAGCAAGAACGCCTGATGCAAAGCACGCCCGGTGCCTTAACGGCCCAACGACATGACAGGCACTTTGCGAACCCTTCAGTGGGATGGGCAAACTTCCCTCCGGAAAAAGCGAACCGCCGTGTGGCGGTCCGCTTGATCAAGCGATCTGGGGTGGCGGCGCGTGGCGCGCCGGCCACCGACTTGATTTGGCGCGCGAGGCCCGATGGCCACGCGCGCCATACCGTATTCATTAGCGTAAGCGTGTGGTATCCGCGTACGCCGATGAATAGCCCGCTTCGAAGCGCACGTCCTGAACAGCGTCCGCGGGAAGCGGGTTTTGACGAAGGGTGTAGTTTGAACTGACTCTCATCTGAACCTGAAGGAGAAAAAAATGGCTACTGCCAAGAAGAAACCGGCTGCGAAGAAGGCAGCTGCGAAGAAGGCTGCTGCACCGGCGAAGAAGGCCGCTGCAGTGAAGAAGGTTGCTGCGAAGAAGGTCGCCGTGAAGAAGGTTGCTGCGAAGAAGGCGGCACCGGCGAAGAAGGCAGCAGCGAAGAAGGTTGCTGCGAAGAAGGTCGCAACGAAGAAGGTTGCTGCAAAGAAAGTCGCCGCGAAGAAAGTCGCGGTGAAGAAGGTTGCTGCAAAGAAAGTCGCTGCGAAGAAAGTCGCGGTGAAGAAGGTTGCTGCAAAGAAGGCGGCGCCGGCGAAGAAGGTTGCCGCAAAGAAGGTTGCGGTGAAGAAGGTTGCGGTGAAGAAGGTCGCCGCGAAGAAGGCTGCACCGGCGAAGAAGGCCGCTGCGAAGAAGGCGGCGCCGGCGAAGAAGGCTGCTGCGAAGACCGCGGCGCCGGCGAAGAAGGCTGCTGCGAAGGCGGCAGCGCCCGCCAAGAAGGCTGCTGCGCCGGCGAAGAAGGCTGCGGCTCCGAAGAAGGCTGTCGTGAAGAAGGCCGCACCGGCGACGACCGCGTCGACGGCATCGGTTGCACCGGCATCGGGCGTGAAGACCGCGCTCAACCCGGCAGCAGCATGGCCGTTCCCGACCGGCAGCCGTCCGTAATCGCGGATCGCTTTGCCACCCGGACACTCAAGCGGTGTCCGCGGGTTGAGTAGCGCTACTCAATCGGTCCCGCCACCTGGTCTGGGTGGCGGGATTTTTTTCGTCTGCACGCGGCAGCGTGGGACGGCCGGGCGAAAAAAAACGCATGCGCAGCTTCGCGCATGCGTTCGACCGCGGCTTGCGCCGCGTGCTGAGGATACCGGTTAGTGCGTGACGCGCGTGACGCCGCCGCTCGACAGCAGCCGCACGCGTTCGCCGGCGCGGAACGCCTCGCCGCTCGCCGCTTGCGTGATCGAGCGCAGGTCGCCGTTGTCGAGGCGCACGGTGATTTCCACACCGTTCGCGGTGCTGAGGTTTTCGCCGATCGCATTGCCGGCGACCGCGCCGGCGAGGCCGCCCGCGATCGCCGTGATGATCGAGCCCTTGCCGCCGCCGATCGCGCTGCCCGCGACCGCGCCGAGCGCGCCGCCGCCGAGTGTGCCGATCGCACTGCCGCCGCCTTCGGACTGGATGCGAACCGCGCGGACGCTTTCGACCGTGCCCATGCGGACGGTCTGTTCGCGCTGTGCCTGACCGACGCTATAGACGTCGGCCGAGCCCGGCGGCGTGAAGCAGCCGGCCAGCGTCAGCGTGGCAGCCAGCATGGCCGTGAGCGTGAGGGTGTTCTTCGTCAACATTATTGCTCTCCCACAAAATTCATTTGAGACTGTAACCGAATGCAGTCTCGAAGCGTGTGTCGATTTCGGCGCGGGTCAGCGAGTAGGATTGCGGCCCCTGGTGGGCGATCTTGATCGAGCCCATCAGGCTGGCCAGACGCCCCGTGGTCGCCCAGTCGAGGCCCTTTTCGATGCCGTACAGCAGGCCGCCCCGGAAGGCGTCGCCGCAGCCCGTCGGATCGGCGATGCGCTCGGCCGGCACGACAGGGACCTGCTCTACGCCCTGCTTGTGGCGGATTGTTGCGCCATGCTCGCCGCGCGTGATGACGAGCGCGTCGACCCGGCTGGCGATTTCGTCTTCGGACCATCCCGTCTTGTCGCTCACCAGCTTGGCCTCGTAGTCGTTGACCGCAACGTAGGTCGCAAGTTCAATGCTGCGACGCAGCGTCGCGCCGTCGAACAGCGGCAGGCCTTGGCCCGGGTCGAACACGAACGGTACGCCGGCCTTCGCGAGCTCTTCCGTATGCTGCACCATCCCGTCGAAGCCGTCCGGGCCGACGATCGCCAGCGTGATGTCCGGCGCGTCGCCCACGTGGTTCAGGTGCGACTGCATCATCGCGCCCGGGTGAAATGCCGCGATCTGGTTGTTGTCGAGATCGGTCGTGATCATCGCGTGCGCCGAGTGCATGTCGGGCAGCACGCGAACGTGGTCGCGGCGCATGCCGAGCCGGTCGAGCCGATCGAGATACGGTTGCGCGTCGAGCGCGCCGAGCGTGCCCATCATCCGTGCGTCGCCGCCGAGCAGATGCAGTGCATAGGCGATGTTGCCCGCGCAGCCGCCGAATTCACGACGCATCGTCGGCACGAGGAAGCTCAGGTTGATGAGGTGCACCTGGTCGGGCAGGATGTGCTCGCGGAACCGCCCTTCGAAGGTCATGATGGAGTCGTAGGCGATCGAGCCGCAAATCAGCGTAGCCAAGGTGTGCGTTCCTGTAGAAATGAGGGACCCTGCGTGACAGCGCCGCGCGAAAGGGCGCGGCGCGACAGGGGGAGCGGGGGAAGGGCTTACTTCAGCGCAGCGAGCGCAGCGTCGTAGTTCGGCTCGTCCTTGATCTCGCCGACGAGCTGCGCGTGGATCACCTTGTCCTGCGCGTCGAGCACGACGACGGCGCGCGCGGTCAGGCCGTTCAGCGGACCGCTCGTCACGTCGACGCCGTACGCGTTCGCGAATGCGCGGCCGGTGCGGAACGTGGACGCGGTCAGCACGTTCGCGAGGCCTTCGGTCGTGCAGAAGCGCGTCGCCGCGAACGGCAGGTCGGCCGACACGACGATCACGACGGTGTTGTCGAGCGACGACGCCGCTTCATTGAACTTGCGGGTCGACGTCGCGCAGGTCGGGGTGTCGAGGCTCGGCACGATGTTCAGCACCTTGCGCTTGCCGGCGAAGCTGGCGAGCGACAGGTCGTTGAGGTCCTTGCCGACCAGCGAGAAGTCAGGGGCTTGCGAACCGGTGGACGGGAACGTGCCGGCGATGTCGATCGGGTTGCCACCCAGCGTAACTTTGCTCATGTTCGTGCTCCGAAGTAGCGCGTCGCCAGGACGCGCGGGTTGAAACCGGCGCGCGTGAGCGCGCCGCGGGGCGTCACGGATAGAAGATCTGGACGCGGAAATTCGAGGCGGGCGCGCCGTTCGTCTCGAGGCGGACGATCATCGTCTGCGTCGCGCCGGCCGGCAAGCCCGCGTTGATCGGCGTGCCCGGCCGGACGTAATCGCGCGGGGCGAGCACGCGGCGCACGGTGACGTGATTGGTGTCGTCGAGCAGCGTCAGCTCGAGCGACGGATACGCAAGCGCGACGCGGTAGCGGTTCGTCAGCGGTGCCTTCAGCTCGAGCACGCGCGGGCCGTCGATCTGGCGCAGATCGGTCGCATCGAGCCGCAGCCCGTCGATCGCGCGCGGCGGCGCGACGGTGCAGCCGAGCGGCACGCAGACGCGCTGGAACCAGCCGAGCGTGACCGGCCAGTAGATCATCAGCGTTTCGCGTTGCCACCACGCGAGCTGGAGCGTCAGCAGCACGGTGAGCATCGCGGCCACGAGGCCGCCGAAAAAGCCGCCGAGCAGACCGCGGCGCTGCGGCGCGCGGGTCTCGCGCGTGACGGTGAAGGGCGGACGGTCGTCGTCGGCGGCCGGGATGGCCGAGAACGGTTCGGAGGCCACACCGGCGGCGAATTGCGGTTCGCGCTGCGTGCCGGTGGCGGCGCGATCGGCGTCGGCATCGGCTGCGAAGCGGGGCTCGTGCTTGTCATGCGCGGAGGCGAGCGGCGCGCGTTCGTCAGCGGCCGGTGCGTGTTCGCGCGTCTCGGACGGCGCTTCGGACGCGAGGCGCGGCTCGCGCGCATCGTGTCGTGCGTCATCCGCCGCCGGGCCGAGGTCCGCGGACGCCGACGGTGCCGCCGGCTGCGCGGCAGCGGCGGCCGCTGCCGCAGAACCGGGGGACGGTTCCGGAGTTGCAGTCAGGCGAACGACGCCCGGTGCAGTTTCGTGCGCGGCATTCGTGTCGGGCAGCGCAAGCGGAATCAGCGGTTCGGCGCTGATGTTCCGGCCACTGTGCTGCAATGAAGGATCGACGTTGCCGTCGAGCCACGGCGCCCACATGTCCCAGTGATCCGGACGGAAGTCGGCATGCGTCGCGTGTTCGCCGGGCGCGTTGTCGACGAACAGCCGCGGCGGGGGGGGAGCGGGCAAGTCCGCGGCATGATGCGCTTCGGTTTCGGGAGCGGGGCTTGCGGCAGCTGGCGTTCCGGCGGCGGGTGCTTCGACAGCCGGAGATTCGATCGCAGCCGCTTCATCGGCGAGTGCTTTGGCCGGAGTGGTTTCGACGGCGGGCGTTTCGGCAGCAGGTGCTTCGACAGCCGGGGATTCGATCGCAGCCGCTTCATCGGCGCGTGCTTTGGCCGGAGTGGTTTCGGCGGCGGGCGTTTCGACAGCAGGTGCTTCGGCAGCCGGAGGTTCGATCGCAGCCGCTTCATCGGCGAATGCTTTGGCCGGAGGGGCTTCGACGGCGTGCGTTTCGGCAGCAGGTGCTTCGACAGCCGGCGATTCGATCGCAGCCGCTTCATCGGCGCGTGCTTTGGCCGGAGGGGTTTCGACGGCGGGCGTTTCGGCAGCAGGTGCTTCGGCAGCCGGAGATTTGATCGCAGCCGCTTCATCGGCGAATGCTTTGGCCGGAGGGGCTTCGACGGCTGGCGTATCGGCAGCAGGTGCTTCGGCAGCCGGGGATTCGATCGCAGCCGCTTCATCGGCGAATGCTTTGGCCGGAGGGGCTTCGACGGCGTGCGTTTCGGCAGCAGGTGCTTCGACAGCCGGCGATTCGATCGCAGCCGCTTCATCGGCGAATGCCTTGGCCGGAGGGACTTCGGCAGCAGGCGCTTCGGCAGCAGGCGCTTCGGCAGCAGGCGCTTCGAAATCGGTGGCTTTGGTCGAAGGTGCTTCGACCCTGGCCGCTTCTACGGCAGCCGCGTGGTCAGCACCGGCTGCCTCCACGGCAGAGCGTTCATGATCCGCATCGCCGGCGAGCGCTGCCTCCGGCTGCGGCGCATGCTCGTGGACGAGCGATTCCGCCGCGTCGAAGATTTGCCGGCAATGCCCGCAGCGCACCAGCCCGCCGTGCAGCACGAGCTGTTCCTGCTGCAGGCGGAAGACGGTTTCGCAATGGGGGCAGCGCGTCGCAAGAAGCATGTCGAGCCGGGCGGCCTGCTGGCCAGAGTGAAGGACAGCGCTATTCTAATGGCTTTCGCGCCGGGTTCCGGCAAGGCATACCCAACCTTCGTGCTCACGCCAGACCGAGATGTCGACGTAGCGCGCATAGACGGCCGCGACTTCGTCCGCCTGGCGCGCGAGCACGCCCGACAGCGCGATGCGTCCGCCCGGCTTTACCTTCGACGCGAGCATCGAGGCCATCAGTTTCAGCGGATTCGACAGGATGTTGGCGACGACGATGTCGAATTCGCCGGCAGGGCACGCGTCCGGCAGGCCGTACGTGACGTCCGCGCGGTTGCGCTCGCTGTTGTGCCGCGCCGATTCGACCGCTTGCGGATCGATGTCGATGCCGACGACGGGGTTCGCCCCGCATTTCTTCGCGAGGATCGCGAGAATCCCGGAGCCGCAGCCGTAGTCGAGCACCGACTGGCCGGGCTGCACCGATTGCTCGAGCCATTCCATGCAGAGGCGCGTCGTCGGGTGGCTGCCGGTGCCGAACGCGAGGCCGGGGTCGAGCTCGAGCACGAGCGCGTCGGGATCGGGCGCATCGTGCCACGACGGCACGACCCAGATCCGTTCGCCGATCGGAATCGGCTCGAATTGCGATTGCGTGAGACGCACCCAGTCCTGCTCCTCGACTTCACGCACGCTGAACGCCGGCGTCGCCGCAAGGCCGACGTCGTTCGCGGCCGCCGCGAGCAGCACGGCGGGATCGTGCTCGGGCGGCAGCAGCGCGATCACGCGCGAGTGCTGCCATGCGGTGCGCTCGGGCACGAGGCCCGGCTCGCCGAACAGCGGCTGCTCGTCAGGCGTGTCCGCGTCGGCGTCCTCGACGGACACCGACAGCGCGCCCAGCTCGAGCAGCGCGTCGGACAGCGCCTCCGCGTGCTCCCGGGCCAGTTCAACGACGAGTTCGCGATAGCTCATGCGTTACGCTTCTTCCGGTGCGACCTGCTGCTTCTGCGCGAGCCGGTTTTCGAGGTAGTGGATGCTGGTGCCGCCTTCGACGAACTTCGAGTCGATCATCAGCTCGCGGTGCAGCGGGATGTTGGTCTGGATGCCTTCAACCACCATTTCCGACAGTGCGATGCGCATCCGGCTGATCGCCTGCTCGCGGGTCGCGCCGTAGGTGATCAGCTTGCCGATCATC
The DNA here is from genome assembly GCF_902833085.1 of Burkholderia ubonensis. Classification (GTDB taxonomy): domain Bacteria; phylum Pseudomonadota; class Gammaproteobacteria; order Burkholderiales; family Burkholderiaceae; genus Burkholderia; species Burkholderia ubonensis. The sequence continues at coordinate 202,405 of NZ_CADFEB010000012.1, read as the reverse complement.
GAATCATAGTTCGGCGGCACGAAATAGCCATTGTAGGCGTGCGAATCGACGCGCACGCCCGGGCCGCCCGGCGTGTGCCACGACGTGATCCGGCCCGGCGACGGCGTGAACTTGAACGGATCTTCGGCATTGATCCGGCATTCGATCGCATGTCCGCGGAACTGGATGTCGCGCTGGCGCAGCGTGAGCTTCTCGCCGGCCGCGATGCGGATCTGTTCCTGCACGATGTCGACGCCCGTGATCAGTTCCGACACCGGGTGCTCGACCTGCACGCGCGTGTTCATCTCGATGAAGTAGAACTCGCCGTTCTCGTACAGGAACTCGAACGTGCCCGCGCCGAGGTAGCCCATCTTCTTGCACGCGTCCGCGCAGCGGTCGCCGATCCGGTCGATCAGGCGGCGCGGAATGCCGGGCGCCGGCGCTTCCTCGATCACCTTCTGGTGGCGGCGCTGCATCGAGCAGTCGCGCTCGCCGAGCCACAGCGCGTTCTTGTGCGCGTCGGACAGCACCTGGATCTCGATGTGGCGCGGGTTCTCGAGGAACTTCTCCATGTAGACCTGCGGATTGCCGAACGCACGGCCGGCTTCCTCGCGGGTCATGTTCACCGCGTTGACGAGCGCCGCCTCGGTGTGCACGACGCGCATCCCGCGGCCGCCGCCGCCGCCCGCCGCCTTGATGATGACCGGGTAGCCGATCGCGCGGGCAATCTTCACGATCTCCTTCGGATCGTCCGGCAACGCGCCTTCCGAGCCCGGCACGCACGGCACGCCGGTCTTGATCATGGTCTGCTTCGCTGTGACCTTGTCGCCCATCAGGCGGATCGTCTCCGGACGCGGGCCGATGAACGTGAAGCCCGATTGCTCGACGCGTTCCGCGAAGTCGGCGTTTTCCGACAGGAAGCCGTAGCCGGGGTGGATCGCCTCGGCGTCGGTGACTTCCGCGGCGCTGATCAGCGCCGGCATGTTCAGGTAGCTCAGGTTCGACGGGGCCGGGCCGATGCAGACGGCTTCGTCCGCGAGGCGCACGTACTTGGCTTCCTTGTCGGCTTCCGAGTAGACGACCACCGTCTTGACGCCGAGCTCGCGGCACGCGCGCTGAATGCGCAGCGCGATTTCACCGCGGTTGGCAATGAGGATTTTTTCAAACATAGCGAGTATTCGTCTCTTCGAGGGGCGCGCGAATGGCGCCTGGAGAGCATCGGCGGCGCGCGGCGCAGCGGCCGCGCGGCGGACTTTAGCCGATCACGAAAAGCGGCTGGCCGTATTCGACGGCCTGGCCGTTCTCGACGAGGATTTCCTTGATCACGCCGGCCTTGTCGGACTCGATCTCGTTGAGGAGCTTCATCGCTTCGATGATGCAGAGCGTCTGGCCTTCCTTGACCGTGTCGCCGACCTGGGCGAACGGGTCGGCGCCCGGCGACGGCGCGCGGTAGAACGTGCCGACCATCGGCGACGTCACGACGTGGCCCTGCGGCACGGCGGGCGCGGCGGCGCCTGCGGCCGGCGCGGCAGCGGCGTTTTCAACCGGCAGCGCGACCGTCTGCGCGGGCGCGCTGATTTGCGGGGCATACCCGCCCGTCGGCTGCACGTAGACCGGCGGCGCGTTCTTGACGATGCGCACCTTGCCTTCGCCTTCCGTCACTTCCAGCTCGGAGATGCCGGATTCGGAGACGAGGTCGATCAGAGTTTTCAGCTTACGAAGATCCATCGGGAATTCCCCTTTCAATACGTGAAAGCGCCGGTTGGAGCCGGCGCTGAATCTAGATCGTGAAATCAGCCGCGCGACGCGCCTTGCAGCTTGTCGAGCGCGTATTCGAGCGCGTACAGGTAACCTTTCCAGCCGAGCCCGCAGATGACGCCTTCGGCCTGGTCGGAAAAGTAGGAGTGGTGCCGGAACGCTTCGCGGCGGTGCACGTTCGACAGGTGAATCTCGACGAACGGGATGCCGACGCCGGCGAGCGCGTCCCGGATCGCGACGCTCGTATGCGTATACGCGGCCGGATTGATCAGAATGAAATCGGTTTGTTCATCCCGCGCGGCCTGGATGCGGTCGACGAGCGCGCCTTCGTGGTTGCTCTGGAACGACGTCAGCTCGACACCCGCTTCCTGCGCCCGCGCGGCAAGCGCCTGATCGATCTGCGCGAGCGTGACGCGGCCGTACACCTCCGGTTCCCGGGTGCCGAGAAGGTTCAGGTTGGGGCCGTGCAGCACCAGCAATCGTGTCATGGTCGCTTCTATTTCTGCGGAATTGCGCGAACTTTAGCGCTATTTAGAGAAATTTGTCCAGTTTCGCCGAACGGCCAGCCGCGCGGCGCCGGCAAGATTTACCGGCGCGCGGACAAAGTGTTCGCGAATTCACGCGAATTTGATGCGATCGCTATCCAAATCGCCGACAACGTGCAGCACGTTCGCCGGGCGGCTCAAAGCGCGTCGAGGGTCTTTTTCAGCTCCGCGGGTTGGATTTGTCCTAATTTCGTCTCGCGGATTTTGCCATGTTCGTCGATGACGACCGTAAACGGCAGGGCGCCGGCCGTGTTCCCGAAATTACGGGCCAGATCGGCCCCGGCATAGCCGCTGACGAACACCGGATAGTCGACCTTCACCTTCTGCAGGAAATTCTTCACGTTCTGTCCGGAATCGACGCCGATCCCGATGAAACGGATGCCTTTCTGCCGGTATTCGTGCGACAGCGCGACGAGCTCGGGCATCTCCTGGACGCACGGGCCGCACCATGACGCCCAGAAATTGACGACGACCTTCTGGCCCTTGAACGACGCGAGCGTCGCCGGCTTGCCGTCGGCGTCGGTCAGCGCGGCGGCCCACAGCTGGGCGACCGCGTCGCCCGGGGCGGGCGCCGCCTCGGCGACGTTCTCGGCCGGGCCGCCCCGGAACCAGTGGCCGGCGGCGAGGCCGCCCGCGACGGCGACCGCGGCCACGACGGCGAGCGTCAGCATGCGTTTCGTGTTCATCATCGAATCAAGTGGGTTCTGAAGAGGTGTCGCTGGCCGCGAGGAGCGCACGCAAGGCGGTTGCGTCGGCGCGCGGCAGCCGGCCGCGCGCGTCGGCCTTCACCGCGCCGCGCAGGTCGTCGCTCGCATACAGCGCGACGTGGATGCCGACCGGCTCGTCGTCGCGCCGGCCACGCCACAGGAAGCTCAGCGTCTCGACGTCGCCGCGGCCGGCGAAGTGCCGGGTTTCGGACACGTCGTACTGGACATTCTGGTTCAGCAGCGAAATCGCAACATCCTTCGGGTTGTCGGTAAACGTCTGCAGGTGAATGTCCGAATGCGCGTTCGCGGTGCCGTTCAGCACCGCGCCCGTCACGTACGGATTGAAATCGGCGAGCCGACGCATCCAGTCGAGCGCGACCTCGCGCAGCCGCCGCAGTTCGTCCGGCTGCGTGTCGCTCTGGAACAGCACGAGATATTCGCGCAGTTCCTCCTCGAGCTGGTCGTTATCCGGCAGCCATTCGCCGGCAACGCGCGCATCGCCGAGCAGCTGGCGCGCGGCCTTGCGCTTCGCGCCGGCGTAGTCCAGGCCGTCCTCCGCGATCAGGCGCGCGGCGGCCTGGGCAATTTCCTCGCGGACGCGCCGCGGGTCGACTAAGGGTTTGCGAGACATGATGCGGCAATCATACTCGATCGACGCCGCGGTCGATGGCGGTGCGGCCGCTTGCCGCCGGCTGCCGGCTGCCGCGGCGGCCGGCGTCGCACGGGCCGCCGGGCGCCGCAGGCCGTCAGTTACAATAGCGGCCGGCGACCTGCGCCGGCCGCGCGGCCTGTCCGGCGCCTCGCCCATCCACTTTCCGAATCGACGGCGCCCCGGCGGCGCGAAAGCATTCTTCTATGCACATCCATATTCTTGGCATCTGCGGCACCTTCATGGGCGGTCTGGCCGTACTCGCGCGCGCGGCGGGGCATACGGTCACCGGCTGCGACGCGGGCGTCTATCCGCCGATGAGCACGCAGCTCGAGGCGCAGGGCATCCAGCTGGTCGAGGGCTACGGCGCCGAACAGATCGACCTGAAGCCGGACCTGTTCGTGATCGGCAACGTCGTGACGCGCGGCAACCCGCTGATGGAGGCGATCCTCGATCGCGGCCTGCCGTACGTGTCGGGCCCGCAGTGGCTCGGCGAGCACGTGCTCGCCGGCAAGTGGGTGCTCGCGGTCGCGGGCACCCACGGCAAGACGACCACGTCGTCGATGCTCGCATGGCTGCTCGAGGACGCGGGCCTGAATCCGGGCTTCCTGATCGGGGGCGTGCCGCTGAATTTCGGCGTATCGGCGCGGCTGACCGATTCGAGTTTCTTCGTGATCGAGGCGGACGAATACGACACCGCGTTCTTCGACAAGCGCTCGAAGTTCGTCCATTACCGGCCGCGTACCGCGGTGTTGAACAATCTCGAGTTCGATCACGCCGACATCTTCCCGGATCTCGCCGCGATCGAGACGCAATTCCACCATCTCGTGCGCACCGTGCCGGGCGTCGGGCGGCTCGTCTCGAACGGCCGCGAGGACGCGCTCGAACGCGTGCTCGCGCGCGGCTGCTGGAGCGAGGTCGAGCGCTTCGGCGTCGACGGCGGCTGGCAGGCGCTGGCGGCCGAGGACGGCGTGCCGGTCGACGAGCGCTTTGCCGTCTACTGGCGCGGCGAGCGGCTCGGCGAAGTCGCGTGGCAGGTGCAGGGCGAGCACAACCGGATGAACGCGCTCGCGGCGATCGCCGCCGCGCGCCACGTCGGCGTGCCGCCGGCGCAGGCGGCAGCTTCGCTCGCGTCGTTCCGCAACGTGAAGCGGCGCATGGAAGTGCGCGGCAGCGTGAACGGCGTGACCGTCTACGACGACTTCGCGCACCATCCGACCGCGATCGAAACCACGATCGCCGGCCTTCGTGCGCGCATCGGCCAGCAAAATGCCCGCATTCTCGCAGTGCTCGAGCCGCGTTCGAACACGATGAAGCTCGGCGTGATGAAGTCGCAATTGCCGGCGAGCCTCGCCGATGCCGACCTCGTGTTCGGCTACGGCGCGCCGGCCGGCCGCGACGCGCTCGGCTGGAACCTCGGCGAAGCACTCGCGCCGCTCGGCGACAAGGCCCACGCGTTCGACGACCTTCATCAACTGGTGAAGGCGGTCGTGGCGGTGGCGCGCCCGGGTGACCACGTGCTCGTGATGAGCAACGGCGGTTTCGGCGGCGTCCACCAGAAGCTGCTCGATGCGCTCGACGCCGGCGGGAGCCGCGCGTGATCCTGTATCTGCACGGCTTCCGCTCGTCGCCGGAATCGATGAAGTCGCGGCTGCTCGCCGCGCGCATGGCCGAACTGGGCCGCACCGCCGAATGGCGCTGCCCGTCGCTGTCGATGTCGCCGCTCGCGGCGATCGCCGCGGCGCAAGCCGAGGTCGCCGGCGCGCGCGACGTGACGGTGATCGGCAGCTCGCTCGGCGGCTATTACGCGACCTGGCTCGCCGAGCAGCACGGCTGGAAGGCGGTGGTGCTGAATCCCGCCACCGAGCCGCAGCGCGACCTGGAGCAGTATCTCGGCGAACAGCCGCTGTGGCACGGCGGCGGCACGATCGTCGTCGAGCGGCATCATCTGGACGAACTGAACGCGTTGCGCGTGGCGGCGATCACGCGTCCCGAGCGCTACTATCTGTTCGCGGCGACCGGCGACGAAGTGCTCGACTATCGCGAGATGCTCGCCCATTACCCCGGTGCGAAAACCCGCGTGATCGCCGGCAGCGATCACGGGATCAGCGAATTTGCCGACTACGTCGACGACGTTCTCGCGTTTTGCGACGGGAAGACGACGTAAGCCGGCCGCAGGCCATCGAATCCCATTATCACGTGGCGTCGTCGTGCGACGGCGGCGCCCGGCAGTCTGAACGAGAGTACTGAGTGAACGTTTTCTTCGAGGAATCGGGCAGTTTCAAGGCGGGCAGCGTGCTGTCGCGCCAGGGCGACGCGTTTCAGGTCGAGCTGCCCGGCGGGCGGCGCGCGAAGGTGCGCGCGAAGGACGTGCTGATCGAATTCGAGAAGCCGGCCGCGAGCGAGCTGATGCAGCAGGCCGACGCGGCCGCGCAGGAGATCGACCTGGATTTCCTGTGGGAATGCGCGCCGGCGGAGGAATTCGCGTATACGGCGCTCGCCGCGGAATACTTCGGCGAAACCTACGGCCCGGTCGAGCGCGCGGCGCTCGTGCTGCGCCTGCACGGCTCGCCCGTGTACTTCCGCCGCAAGGGGCGCGGGCAGTACCAGCGCGCGCCGGAGGAGCAGCTGAAAATGGCGCTCGCGTCGCTCGAGCGCAAGCGCCAGCAGGCGCTCGTGCAGGCGCAGTACGAGGAAGAGCTGAAGGCCGGCAAGCTGCCCGCCGCGTTCGACGGCAAGGTGCTCGGGCTGCTGACGCGCCCGGACAAGAACGCGATCGAATACAAGGCGCTCGAGGCGGCGGCCGGCGCGCTGGGCGTGTCGCCGGCGCGGCTGATGCTCGACTGCGGCGGCATCGCGTCGGCGCGCGCGCTGCACGAGGCGCGCTTCCTCGCCGAATTCTTCCCGCACGGCACGGGCTTTCCGCCGGTTGCGGTCGGCGGCCTGCCGGACGACCTGCCGCGCGCCGACGTCAATGCTTTCTCGATCGACGACATCACGACGACCGAAATCGACGACGCGTTCTCGGTCGAGCACCTGGCCGACGGCCGCGCGCGGATCGGCGTGCACATCGCGGCGCCGGCGCTCGGCATCGTGCGCGGCGATGCGGTCGACGCGATCGCGCGCACGCGCCTGTCGACCGTCTACATGCCCGGCGACAAGATCACGATGCTGCCGGACGACGTGGTCGACGTGTTCACGCTGAAGGAGGGCGACTACCGCCCGGCGCTGTCGCTGTACATCATCGTGAACCGCGATACGCAGGAGATCGTCGCGAACGAGACGCGCGCGGAACTCGTGTTCGTCAAGAACAACCTGCGCCACAACACGCTCGACGAGCTCGTCACCGAACAGACGCTCGCCGACGGCAGCGGCGACTATCCGCACAAGGACGACATCGCGGTGCTGTGGCCGCTCGCGCAGGCGCTGTTCGAGAAGCGCCAGCTGGCGCGCGCGGGCTACGGCCTGAAGCGCGAGGTGCAGCGCAACACCGACTACAACTTCTACGTCGACGGCGAACACGTGACGATCACGCCGCGCCGGCGCGGCTCGCCGCTCGACCTGATCGTGTCGGAGCTCGCGATCCTCGCGAACTCGACGTGGGGCGCGTTCCTGCACGACCACACGGTGCCGGGCATCTATCGCTCGCAGCGGGGCTTCGGCGCGCCGGGTCCGAAGCGCACGCGCATGCAGACGAGCGCCGCGCCGCACGAAGGCCTCGGCGTGCCGCAGTACGCATGGAGCACGTCGCCGCTGCGCCGCTACGTCGACCTCGTCAACCAGTGGCAGCTGCTCGCATGCGTGCAGCACGGCGTCACCGCGAAGCTCGCCGCGCCGTTCAAGCCGAAGGACGCCGACCTGTACGCGGTCGTGCAGGGCTTCGACGACACCTATTCCGCGTATGCCGACTACCAGCGCCGGATGGAATATTTCTGGTGCCTGCGCTGGCTCGTCCAGGAGGGCAAGAAGCAGGTCGTCGCGAGCGTCGTGAAGGGTGACCTCGTGCGTCTCGAGGACGTGCCGCTGCTGCTGCACGTGCCGGCGCTCGGCGTGCATGCGCGCGGCACCCGCGTGCTGCTCGACGTGATGTCGATCGACGAGCTGACGATCGAGGCGTCGGTGCGGCTGCTCAACGTGCTCGACGCGCCTGTCGTGCCGAGCGGCGAAGCGGCCGAGGAAGAGGAAGACGGCGAGAACGGCGACGACGTGCTGCTCGACGCGGGCGACGCGTCGGCGGAATCCGAGGCCGAGGCGCTCGCCGAGGCGGATGCCGGCCCCGCGGAGGGCGATGGTGCCGCGGCGGAAAGCAACGGCAACGAGGAGGAGCGCGCATCATGAATCCGGCCGCGTCGACGCGTGGGCCCGACCGCTACGTCGTGTTCGGCAACCCGGTGGCGCACAGCAAGTCGCCGTTCATCCACGCGCAGTTCGCCGCGCAGACCGGCGAGCCGGTCGTCTACGAGCACCGGCTCGCGCCGGTCGACGGCTTCGAGCCCGCCGTGCGCGCGTTCATCGCCGAAGGCGGACGCGGCGCGAACGTGACGGTGCCGTTCAAGCTGGACGCGCACGCGCTCGCCGACACGCTGTCGCCGCGCGCGGCGGCCGCGGGCGCGGTGAACACGCTGCGCTTCGACGCCGACGGCATCTTCGGCGACAACACCGACGGCGTCGGCCTCGTGCGCGACATCGAGACGAATCGCGGCGTGCGCCTCGCCGGCGCGCGCATCCTGCTGCTCGGCGCGGGCGGCGCCGCGCGCGGCGTCGTGCTGCCGATGCTCGAGCGCGCGCCGCTGTCGATCACGATCGTGAACCGCACGGCCAGCAAGGCGGAAGCGCTGGTCGGCCAGTTCACGCAGGCGGCGCACGACGCGGGCTGCACGCTCGCGGGCGGCGGCCCGGACACGGTCCGCGCGGAACCGTACGACGTGATCGTCAACGCGACCGCGGGCAGCCTCGACGCCGCGCTGCCGGAATGCAGCCCGGCCGCGTTCGGCCCGGACACGCTCGCGTACGACATGATGTACGGCGCGCAGCCGACCGTGTTCATGCAGCATGCGGCGTCGCTCGGCGCGCGCGCGGCGGACGGGCTCGGCATGCTCGTCGAGCAGGCGGCCGAATCGTTTTTCATCTGGCGCGGCGTGCGGCCGGACAGCGCGCCGGTGCTCGCGGCGCTGCGCCAGGCGCTCGCCGCCCACTGAGCGGAGGCGGCGGCAGGTGGTCGCGGTCAGCGGTGCGCAGCGGCGCGAGCGGGCGGTCGGCCCGGCGCGCTGGCTCGTCTACGCGGGCTCGGTGTTCGCGGGCGCGTGGCTCGCGACGCAGCTCTACTATTTCGCGCAGATCGCGATCTGGTCGGTCGTGAACCCGGGCTCGACCGCATTCATGCGCACCGATGCGTGGTGGCTGTCGCGCGACAATCCTCCCGCGTCGATCCAGCATCAATGGGTGCCGTACGACCAGATCTCGCGCAACCTGAAGCGCGCGCTCATCGCGTCGGAGGACGCGACCTTCGCGACCAACAACGGCTACGACGCCGACGCGATCCTGCAGGCGTGGGAGAAGAACAAGGCGCGGGGCCGGATCGTCGCCGGCGGCTCGACGATCACGCAGCAGCTCGCGCGCAACCTGTTCCTGTCGCGCGAGAAGAGCTACATCCGCAAAGGGCAGGAGCTCATCATCACGTGGATGCTCGAGACTCTGCTCGACAAGGAGCGGATCTTCGAGATCTATCTGAATTCCGTCGAATGGGGGCGGGGCGTGTACGGCGCCGAGGCGGCCGCGCGCTATTACTACCGGATTCCGGCCAGCCGGCTCGGCGCGTGGCAATCCGCGCGGCTCGCGGTGATGCTGCCGAAGCCGCGCTATTTCGACGCGCATCGCGGCACCGCCTACCAGGCGCAGCGCGCGGCCGTCATCGCCCGGCGCATGGGCGCGGCCGCGCTGCCGCAGTCGGAGTGAGCGCGCCGCGCGCGCGCGTTTGGCTCGATCTGCCCGATCGGCCGTTCAGCGGTTCCTGCCTCATTTTTGCGCTGCAATGCATGCGCGACGTCATGCATTGCGCACGCATTATCTAGACGAATTCCTCTATTTCAGTTTGCTGACCAATGCCCGTGTTCGGGCCCTGTTTGGTTGCAGACACAACGAAAACCCGGCAGTTGTCAGTAAATTCGAATGAACGCGCAGCTTGTTGAAAGCCACGCGAAATGCAACGTTTCGGAACTCGAATCATTTCTGAAAGCTCCGCACTGCATCGAATATCCTTCGAATATTTCCAAATTTTTCAAAGCGGACCGGCTCACGTATATTGGCCTGCGCCTCGGCCTATCGGCCGTGCCTTCGAGGCAGGGGGCGGCCTATCCGACCGCTCGACACAACAATATTCGAGAGAAGGAAAACAACGATGCCAGCGAGCAAAGCGAAGTTGTTATTGGGTGCAGTTCTCTCTTCGCTGATCCTGGCGGCGTGCAATGGAGACGACGTGACGTCGGCCTCCAGCTCCGCAAGCGCCGACAGTTCAGCCGATGCCTCTTCAACGGCGGACAAGCCGTACAACGATCCCAACCGCTATTCGTCGGACCCGGGCGCGTCGATCACTGCGTCGGCCGCGCTCGAACGCGCCGCCGTCACGCATCACCAGATCACGCTGAACGGCAAGACGATCCGCTACACCGCCACGACCGGCCACCTGACCGCGCGCAATCCGCAGACGGGCGCGCCCGAGGCGTCGTTCTTCTACGTCGCGTATACGGCCGACAACCAGCCGGCGGCGCAGCGGCCGGTCACGTTCTTCTATAACGGCGGGCCGGGTTCCGCGTCGGTGTGGCTGCATCTCGGCTCGTTCGGCCCGCGGCGCGTCCAGACCGGCGACCCGAACGCGAACACGTCGTCGTTCCCGTTCGTCGACAATGCGGAAAGCCTGCTCGACACGTCCGACCTCGTGTTCGTCGACGCGATCGGCACCGGCTTCTCGGAGGCGATCGCGCCGAACACGAACCAGTCGTTCTGGGGCGTCGACGAAGACGCGGGCGCGTTCCGCGACTTCGTGACCCGCTACCTGGCCGTGAACCAGCGCAACGGCTCGCCGAAATACCTGTTCGGCGAATCGTACGGAACGCCGCGCACCGACGTGCTCGCGAACCTGCTCGAGACCGCCGGCGTGAATCTCACGGGCATCGTGCTGCAGTCGTCGATTCTCGACTACAACAGCAACTGCGACATGGCGAGCAACAACGTCGGCAGCTCGAACAACGGCGCGAGCCCGGTGAGCTGCGCGGGCTACGTGCCGAGCTATGGCCAGGTCGGCGCGTACTACCAGCTCGACAATCCGAACCCGTCCAGCATGCCGCAGTATGCGGACCAGATGCGCCTGCTGACGGCGGGCTCCTACGTGCCGGCGGTGAACGCCTACCTCGCGAGCCATACCGCGCCGCCGGGCAGCCTCGTCACGACGATGGCGAATGCGACCGGCGCGAAGGCGCCGATGTGGCGCGCCGACTTCAACGTGATCCCGACCTACTACGACAACAGCTACCAGCTGTCGCTGATCCCGGGCACGCTGATCGGCCGCTACGACGCGCGCGTGAACGTGCCGGTGTCGAGCCCGCTCGCGTCGGAAGGCGATCCGTCGAGCACGTTCATCACGAAGCCGTTCACCGACACGATCGGCCGCTATCTGCCGAACGAGCTGAAGTACACGGCGCAATCGGCCTATTCTGTAAGCAGCAATGCGATCCAGACGTGGGACTGGAGCCACGACGGCCTCGCGATGCCCGACACGATCCCCGATCTCGCCGCGGCGCTGACGCTGAACCCGGCGCTGAAGGTGCTGTCGCTGAACGGGTATCACGACATCGCGACGCCGTTCTACCAGACGGAGCTCGATCTTGCGCGGCTCGGGTCGCAGCCGAACCTGACGATCAAGGACTATCAGGGTGGACACATGGTCTATCTCGACGATACGTCGCGTCCGCAGGAGAAGGCCGATCTCGTGACCTTCTACAACGCGATCGCGCATTGATCCGATGCGCGGACCGGCGGCGCGCGCCACGGCGCGGGCCGCCGGCCGTCGACGACCTCATTCCAGACTGGAGCCTGACATGAAGAAGCGATTTATCGTCATCGCCGCAGCGCTCGCCTGCGGCAGTCTCGCCACCTCGTTGTCCGCGCTCGCGCAGGCGAGCGACGCCGCCGCACCGGTGCGATCCCGCCAGGCGCAGCTCGGCGATCCGTACGTGCCGCCCGCCGCGCGCAAGCCGACCGCGGGCACGCAGACGACCGGCGCCGCGCTGCACGCGCAGGTGGTGGCCAAGCTCGCCCGGCAGTTCCGCGCGGCCGACACGCAGAACACCGGCTCGGTGACCGAGGCGCAGGCGCGCGCGGCCGGACTCGGCTACGTCGCGAACCACTTCCGGCAGATCGACGCGACCGGCAGCGGGCGCGTGTCGTTCAGCGACGTGCAGCGCTACATGCAGACGCGCGACGCGAACCAACAGTAAGCGCGCCACGGCACGACAAACGGGGGCGGAACCTGCGGCGAATGCGGGTTCCGCCCCCGTATTGCATCGTGCACACGCGCCGCAATATCTCATTATCTGGACAACGCATTCAAATATTGGAGCTGAATGCGCGCACTCCTACAATCCGAAGCACATCGACAAGCTTCGGACTTCCGCATCGCGCGGTGCCCGACGCACACGGAGACACTTTCCATGACGTACGCCGGGCGCTTTACTCGGTGCATCGACCGCCGCTTCGCCGCGGCGCCGGATCACGGTCCGGCGCGCGCGCCGCGGCATGACCGATTCCGTTGAAGACAGCCCGCTCATGACCAACATGCCCGCATCTTTTGCCCTCGACGTCCGCCGTCCGGCACCGGACGGCGCGCCGCCCCTCACCGACAGCATCGGCGCGACCAGCACGCCGCTCGATCTCGCGGCGCAGCAGGCCGGCACGCAGACGCTGCTGCGCGGCCTCGCGATCCTCGAGGCGATCGCGAACGGCGCGCGCGACATGCGCGCGATCGGCGCGGCGCTCGGCACGACGCGCAGCACCACGCACCGCCTCGTCAGCAGCCTCGTGCAGGCGCGCTACCTGCGCCAGGTGCAGGGCGGCTACCTGCTCGGCCCGAAGCTGATCGAGCTCGGCACGATCGCGCTCGAGCAGATGCCGCTGACCGCGGTCGCGCGGCCGCACCTGGAGGCGCTCGCCGAAGCGACGCTCGACACGATCCACCTCGGCGTGCGCGACGGCGACGACGTGCTCTACATCGACAAGATTCCCGGCACGCGCGGGCTCGAGATGCGCTCGCGCGTCGGCCACCGGATGCCGCTCGCGTCGACCGGCATCGGCAAGGCGATGATGCTCGACCTCGAGCCCGACACGTGGCGCACGCTGTTCGAAGCCGCGCGGCGCGCGCTCGCCGGCGTGAACTTCAAGCCGGACCGGCGCCCCGACGCGAGCGCGTTCCTGCAGCGCATGGCGCATTATGCGGCGGGCGGCTACACGTTCGATCTCGAGGAAAACGAAGCGTCGATCCGCTGCGTCGCCGCGCCGATCCGCGACGCGTCCGGCGCGATCGTCGCGGCGGTGTCGGTGGCGAGCACGATTCCGTACATGCCGCACGACCGGATGGACGAGCTGATTCCGCTCGTGCAGCGCGAAGCGCGAGCCATTTCCGCGGAACTGGGCTGGAGCCCGCCGCAGGGTACCCGCAGGATCAAACGATGACAAACCAGACCCGGATCGCTCCGGACACCTTCACCACCGCCCCGGCGCTGATCGCGCTCGACTGGGGCACGACGTCGCTGCGCGCGTACCTGTACGACGCGCACGGCGCGCTGCTCGCGACACGCAGCCGCGCGGCGGGCGTGATGCACGTGCCGGCCGGCGGCGCGCGCGCGTTCGACGCCGCGTTCGAGGACGCATGCGGCGACTGGCTCGACCGCGCGCCCGGCGTGCCGGTGCTCGCCGCCGGCATGGTCGGCAGCGCGCAGGGCTGGCGCGAAACGCCTTACGTCGAAGCGCCGGCCGGCGTCGACGCGCTGGTCGCCGGCATCGTCACGCTCGAAAGCGCGCGCGGCGCGACGGTGTCGATCGTGCCGGGCGTGATCGCGACGGGCGAGTTGCCCGACGTGATGCGCGGCGAAGAAACGCAGATCGTCGGCGCGCTCGATGAAGCGTCTTCAATTGGAGCGGATCATTCAGGTCTACTGATCGGGCTGCCGGGCACGCATGCGAAATGGGCGTGGGTGAAGCGCGGGCTCGTCGAGCGTTTCCAGACCTTCATGACGGGCGAGCTGTTCGGCGCGCTGCGCGATCACACGATCCTCGGCCGCACGATGCGCTCGCCCGATGAACCCGATCGCGCGGCGTTCCTGCGCGGCGTGTCGGTCGCGCGCGGCGCGCAGCGGGCCGGCCTGCTCGCGACGATTTTCAGCACGCGCACGCTGGGCCTGACCGGCCGTCTCGCGCCGCAAGCGCAGGGCGACTACCTGTCCGGCCTGCTGATCGGCCACGAGCTGAATGCGCTCGACGCGATGCTCGCGGAGCGAGGCGTCGCGCTCGCGAACCAGCCGCTGCTGCTGATCGGCGACGACGCGCTGTGCGCGCGCTACTCGGCCGCGCTGCACGCGTTCGGTTGCCCGCATGCGCGGGTCGTCGCCAATGCGACCGAGCGCGGGCTGTGGCGGATCGCGTCGCGCGCCGGGCTCGTGCGCGCGGACGGCGCGCCGGTCTGCGCCGATCTATGAAACGAACCGATTGCGGAGGAAAGCCATCCATGTCGTCCGAACTCACGCTGCCCGCGCCGTATGCGCCGCATCCCGCGCTGATGCAGGCGTTCGCCGCGTGCCCGCTGATCGCGATCCTGCGCGGCATCGCGCCCGACGACGCGGCGGCGCACGGCCGCGCGCTCTATGAAGCGGGCTTCCGGATCGTCGAAGTGCCGCTCAACTCGCCCGAGCCGTTCGACAGCATCACGGCGCTGCGCCGCGCACTGCCCGACGACGCGATCGTCGGCGCGGGCACCGTGCTGCGGGCCGAGTATGTCGACCGCGTGCGGGACGCGGGCGGCGCGCTGATCGTGATGCCGCACAGCGACGGCGCGGTGATCCGCCGCGCGCGCGAGCTGGGCCTCGCGAGCGCGCCCGGCGTCGCGACGCCGACCGAGGCGTTCGCCGCGCTCGCGAACGGCGCGGACGTGCTGAAGATGTTCCCGGCCGAGCAGCTTGGCCTGACGGTCGTGAAGGCGTGGCGCGCAGTGATCGATCACACGGTGCCGCTGGTGCCGGTCGGCGGCGTCACGCCCGACAACATGCAGCCGTTCCTCGCCGCCGGCGCGAACGGCTTCGGGCTCGGCTCCGCGCTGTACCGGCCCGGCCAGTCCGCCGACGCGACCGCGGCCCACGCGCGCGCGTTCCAGGCCGGGCTGCGCGCGGCGCGCGGCGGAGCCGCATGATGGGCCGCCTCGCGGGCAAGGTCGCGATGGTGACGGGCGCAGGGCGCGGCATCGGCGCGGCGATCGCGCACGCGTTCGCACGCGAAGGCGCGGCGGTCGCGCTCGTCGACGTCGATCTGCCGCAGGCTTGCACGACCGCGGACGCGATCGCGCGGGAGATCGACGGTGCGCGCGTGCTGCCGCTCTACGCGGACGTCACGCGCCAGGACTCGGTGAGCGACGCGCTCGCGCAGGCCGAAGCGTCGCTCGGGCCGCTCGACGCGCTCGTCAACAACGCGGGCATCAACGTGTTCTGCGATCCGCTGACGATGACCGACGACGACTGGCGCCGCTGCTTCGCGGTCGATCTCGACGGCGTGTGGCACGGCTGCCGCGCGGCGTTGCCCGGCATGGTGGAGCGCGGGCGCGGCAGCATCGTGAACATCGCGTCGACGCATGCGTTCCGGATCATTCCGGGCTGCTTTCCGTACCCGGTCGCGAAGCACGGCGTGCTGGGCCTGACGCGCGCACTCGGCATCGAATACGCGGCGCGCAACGTGCGCGTGAACGCAATCGCGCCGGGCTACGTCGAGACGCAGCTCACGCGCGACTGGTGGGACGCGCAGCCGGACCCGGCCGTCGCGCGGGCCGACACGCTCGCGCTGCAGCCGATGAAGCGGATCGGCCGGCCGGAGGAAGTCGCGATGACGGCCGTGTTCCTCGCGTCGGACGAAGCGCCGTTCATCAACGCGACCTGCATCACCGTCGATGGCGGGCGCGCGGCGCTGTACCACGACTGAAGGACTCAAAGAACCTGCAGGACCGAATCGAAAGACCGCAGCGTGCGATGGCCGCGCGCACGCTGCGTCGACACTAATAGGCGGCCGTATTCCGATCGCTGAAGACAAGGAGACGCTGGAGATGAAACGCAGATCGTTCGTCACGCTCGCCGCCGCCGCCGCGGTGCTGATGGGCAGCCCGCTCGCGCACGCGGCCGACCCGGTCAAGATCGGCTTCCTCGTGAAGCAGCCGGAGGAGCCGTGGTTCCAGGACGAGTGGAAGTTCGCGGAGCTCGCCGCGAAGGACAAGGGCTTCACGCTCGTGAAGATCGGCGCGCCGTCCGGCGAGAAGGTGATGAGCGCGATCGACAACCTCGCCGCGCAGAAGGCGCAGGGCTTCATCATCTGCACGCCCGACGTGAAGCTCGGGCCGGGCATCGTCGCGAAGGCGAAGTCGCACGGGCTGAAGATGATGACCGTCGACGACCGCCTCGTCGACGGCGCCGGCAAGCCGCTCGAGGCGGTGCCGCACATGGGCATCTCCGCGTACAACATCGGCAAGCAGGTCGGCGACGGCATTGCGGCCGAGATCAAGAAGCGCGGCTGGAACATGAAGGAGGTCGGCGCGATCGACATCACCTACGAGCAGTTGCCGACCGCGCACGACCGCACGAGCGGCGCGACCGACGCGCTCGTTGCCGCCGGCTTTCCGAAGGCGAACGTGATCGCCGCGCCGCAGGCGAAGACCGATACCGAGAACGCGTTCAACGCCGCGAACATCGCGCTCACGAAGAACCCGCAGTTCAAGCACTGGGTCGCCTACGGCCTGAACGACGAAGCGGTGCTCGGCGCGGTGCGAGCGGCCGAAGGGCGCGGCTTCAAGTCGGCCGACATGATCGGCATCGGCATCGGCGGCTCCGACTCGGCGCTGAACGAGTTCAAGAAGCCGCAGCCGACCGGCTTCTTCGGCACCGTGATCATCAGCCCGAAGCGCCACGGCGAGGAAACGTCCGAGCTGATGTACGCGTGGATCACGCAGGGCAAGGCGCCGGCGCCGCTCACGCTCACGACCGGCATGCTCGCGACGCGCGAGAACGTCGGCAAGGTGCGCGACGAGATGGGGCTCGCGTCGAAGTAAACGTCCCGGGCGGCTGCCGCGCGCTGCGGCGGCCGACGGTCGATCGATCGTAACTGGAGAGGCGAAGTGTCAGCGGCACTGCGTTTTGACAATATCGGCAAGGTGTTTCCCGGCGTGCGCGCACTCGACGGCATCTCGTTCGACGTGCGTGCGGGCGAGGTGCACGGCCTGATGGGCGAGAACGGCGCGGGCAAGTCGACGCTGCTGAAGATTCTCGGCGGCGAATATCAGCCCGATGCGGGCAGCGTGCTGGTCGACGGCCGGCCCGTGCATTTTCCGAATGCGGCCGCGTCGATCGCGGCCGGCATCGCGGTGATCCACCAGGAGCTGCAGTACGTGCCGGACCTGACGGTCGCGGAGAACCTGCTGCTCGGCCGCCTGCCGAATGCGTTCGGCTGGGTGAGGAAGGGCGAGGCGAAGCGCTACGTGCGCGAGCGGCTCGCCGCGATGGGCGTCGATCTCGATCCGGACGCGAAGCTCGGCCGGCTGTCGATCGCGCAGCGGCAGATGGTCGAGATCTGCAAGGCGCTGCTGCGCAACGCGCGCGTGATCGCGCTCGACGAGCCGACGAGCTCGCTGTCGCACCGCGAGACCGAGGTGCTGTTCAAGCTCGTCGACGACCTGCGCGCAGAAGGCCGCGCGCTGATCTACATCTCGCACCGGATGGACGAGATCTACCGGCTGTGCGACGCGTGCACGATCTTCCGCGACGGCCGCAGGATCGCGTCGCACGCGTCGCTCGCCGACGTGCCGCGCGAGCGCCTCGTCGCGGAGATGGTCGGGCGCGAGATCGCCGACATCTATCACTACGCGCCGCGCGCGCTCGGCGACGTGCGCCTGTCGGTCGAAGGGATCGAGGGCGACGCGCTGCGCGAGCCGGCCAGCTTCGCGGTGCGCGCGGGCGAGATCGTCGGCTTCTTCGGGCTCGTCGGCGCGGGGCGCAGCGAGCTGATGCGGCTCGTGTACGGTGCCGATCGCAAGCGCGCGGGCGCGCTCGCGCTCGACGGCGCGCGCATCGACGTGAAGCGCACCGGCGACGCGATCCGCCACGGCATCGTGCTGTGCCCGGAGGACCGCAAGGAGGAAGGGATCATCGCGATGGCGTCGGTCGCGGAGAACATCAACATCAGCTGCCGTCGCCATTCGCTGCGCGCGGGCCTGTTCATCGACCGCAGGACCGAGAGCGAAACCGCCGACCGCTTCATCCAGCGGCTGAAGATCAAGACGCCGAGCCGCCGCCAGAAGATCCGCTTCCTGTCGGGCGGCAACCAGCAGAAGGCGATCCTGTCGCGCTGGCTCGCGGAGCCCGATCTGAAGGTCGTGATCCTCGACGAGCCGACGCGGGGCATCGACGTCGGCGCGAAGCACGAGATCTACGACGTGATCTACCGGCTCGCGGAGCGCGGCTGCGCGATCGTGATGGTGTCGTCGGAGCTGCCGGAAGTGCTCGGCGTGTCCGACCGCATCGTCGTGATGCGCGAAGGGCGCATCGCGGGCGAGCTGCCGCGCGCGCAGGCGAACGAGCATGCGGTGCTGAACCTCGCGCTGCCGCAGACGAGCGCCGCGCAGGCGGCCTGAATTCACCACGACATTCGATTCCCGCGCGGCCGCCGACGGACCGCGCGATGCAGGAGCAGGAGACACCACCATGCAAGTCAGAGAAAACCTCGCCAGTGCCGCCGTGAAGCCCGCGGCCGACGCGCTGGTCCCGCAGCCGTCCGATCGCCAGAAATGGTGGCAGCAGCTCACCGACTACAGCCTGATCGCGATCTTCGCGGCGATGTTCGTGACGATGTCGCTGAGCGTCGATCACTTCTTCTCGATCGACAACATGCTCGGCCTCGCGCTGTCGATCTCGCAGATCGGGATGGTCGCGTGCACGATGATGTTCTGTCTCGCGTCGCGCGACTTCGACCTGTCGATCGGCTCGACCGTCGCGTTCTCGGGCGTGCTGTGCGCGATGGTGCTCAACGCGACCGACAACACGTTCGTCGCGATCCTCGCCGCGGTCGCGGCGGGCGCCGCGATCGGCTTCGTGAACGGCGCGGTGATCGCCTACCTGCGGATCAACGCGCTGATCACGACGCTGGCGACGATGGAGATCGTGCGCGGGCTCGGCTTCATCGTGTCGAAAGGGCAGGCGGTGGGTGTGTCGTCGGACACCTTCATCGCGCTCGGCGGCCTCACGCTGTTCGGCGTGTCGCTGCCGATCTGGGTCACGCTGCTGTGCTTCGTCGTGTTCGGCGTGCTGCTGAACCAGACCGTGTACGGGCGCAACACGCTCGCGATCGGCGGCAACCCTGAGGCGTCGCGGCTCGCGGGGATCAACGTCGAGCGCACGCGCGTCTGGATCTTCCTGATCCAGGGCGCGGTGACCGCGCTCGCGGGCGTGATCCTCGCGTCGCGCATCACGTCGGGCCAGCCGAACGCCGCGCAGGGCTTCGAGCTGAACGTGATCTCCGCGTGCGTGCTCGGCGGCGTGTCGCTGCTGGGCGGGCGCGCGACGATCTCGGGCGTCGTGATCGGCGTGCTGATCATGGGCACCGTCGAGAACGTGATGAACCTGCTGAACATCGACGCGTTCTATCAATACCTGGTGCGCGGCGCGATCCTGCTGGCGGCCGTGCTGCTCGACCAGCTGAAGAATCGCGGCGGGCGCGACTGAACCGATGGAGCTTACCGACATGCATAACGAAACGTCCGCGCACTATGCGCGCTTCCCGAGCCTTACCGACCGCACCGTGCTGATCACCGGCGGCGCGACCGGCATCGGCGCCGCGTTCGTCGAGCACTTCGCGGAGCAGGGCGCGCGCGTCGCGTTCGTCGATCTCGACGCCGCGGCGGGGCAGGCGCTCGCCGCGCGTCTCGCGCATGCGCGCCATGTGCCGCTGTTCGCCGCATGCGACCTCACCGACGTCGGCGCGCTGCGTCGCACGATCGACGCGATCCGCGCGCAGGCCGGCGCGATTGCGGCGCTCGTCAACAACGCGGCGAACGACGTCCGCCACGAGATCGGCGACGTGACGCCCGAATCGTTCGACGCGGGCATCGCGGTGAACCTGCGCCACCAGTTCTTCGCCGCGCAGGCGGTGATCGACGACATGAAGCAGCTCGGCGGCGGCTCGATCATCAATCTCGGCTCGATCAGCTGGATGCTGAAGAACGGCGGCTATCCCGTGTACGTGACGGCGAAGGCGGCCGTGCAGGGGCTCACGCGCGGGCTTGCACGCGACCTCGGCCCGTTCGGCATCCGCGTCAATTCGCTGGTGCCGGGCTGGGTGATGACCGACAAGCAGCGCCGGCTGTGGCTCGACGACGCGGGCCGCGCGGCGATCAAGGCCGGCCAGTGCCTCGACGCCGAGCTGCTGCCCGCCGATCTGGCGCGCATGGCGCTGTTCCTCGCGGCCGACGACAGCCGGATGATCACCGCGCAGGACGTGATCGTCGACGGCGGCTGGGCCTGAGCCGCGGCCGCGCGCCGCGAACCGACGACACTTCGACGAAGGAGCCCCTCATGACCGCTACGTCCTCGCTTGCCGCGTCGGCGGCGCCGCAATCGCGCCGCGCGCGCCTCGCCGCCGCCGCGCATCCGGTCAGCGCCGGACCGCAGACCGCCGCGCTCGCGCAGGGCGTCGGCGCGTCGCACACGGCGGCCGTCACGCTGTCGAACGCGGCGCTGCGGGTCGACGTGCTGCCGCATCTGGGCGGCGGGATCGCGCGCTTCGACTGGCGCGACGACGGTGCGCTGACGCCGGTGTTCCGCCGCTGCGAACGGCCCGATGCCGCGACCGATCCGAACGAGCTCGCGTGCTATCCGCTGCTGCCGTACTCGAACCGGATCGGCGGCGCGCGCTTCGAATGCGACGGCCGCCGCGTCGCGGTGCCGCGCAACCGCGTCGACGAGCCGCTGCCGATCCACGGCGACGGCTGGCTCGCACGCTGGCAGGTCGACGCCGCGACCGACACGACGCTGCGGCTGTCGCTCGATCGCGGCGACGGCGCGCCCTATGCGTTTCGTGCGACGCAGACCTTCATGCTCGACGACGCGACGCTGTCGATCGCGCTGACGATCGAGAGCGCCGGCCGCGCGCGGCTGCCGTTCGGGCTCGGCGTGCATCCGTTCCTGGTGCGCGACGACGCGACCGCGCTCGCCGCCGCGGCGGGCGGGCTGTGGCTGTCGGGCGCGGACTTCCTGCCGGTGCGGCACGTGAACGTGCCGCCGGCGTGGCAGTTCGGCGTCGCGTATCCGCTGCCGGCGACGCTCGTGAACCATGCATTCACCGGCTGGGGCGGCCATGCGACGGTGAGCTGGCCGCGCCGCGGGCTCACGCTGACCGTCGCGGCCGATGCGGATGCCTACGTGCTCTATACGCCGCCCGGCGAGGATTTCTTCTGCTTCGAGCCGGTCGATCATCCGATCAATGCGGTGAACCTGCCGGGCGGCGCGGCCGCGCACGGGATGACGCTGCTCGCGCCGGGCGAGCGGCTCGCGCGGCGCTTCGCGTTCACCGTCGAGCGCAGCGACGTGCGCGGCGATGCACGCGCTGATGCGCTCGCGCGCGAAAGCCGCCGGCGACGCAGGTAAAATGGGCGGTCTACCAACGGTCAGCCGCGAGTACCCGCCATGTCTTCCCCGCTTACTTTCATCGAATCGCTGCGCGCCGCGTGGCAGCGCACCAATTCGCTGCTGTGCGTCGGCCTCGATCCCGAGCCGTCGCGCTTCCCCGTGCAGTTCGACGGCCAGCCCGACGCGATCTTCGAATTCTGCCGGCAGATCGTCGACGCGACCGCGCCGTACGCGAGCGCGTTCAAGCCGCAGATCGCCTACTTCGCCGCGCATCGCGCGGAAGACCAGCTCGAGCGGCTGATCGCGCACATCCACCTGCAGCATCCGGGCCTGCCGGTGATCCTCGACGCGAAGCGCGGCGACATCGGCAGCACCGCCGAGCAATACGCGCGCGAAGCGTTCGAGCGCTACCGTGCGGATGCGGTGACGGTGAACCCGTACATGGGCTTCGACTCGGTCGAGCCGTATTTCGAGCACGAAGGCAAGGGCGTGATCGTGCTGTGCCGCACGTCGAACCCGGGCGGCTCGGACCTGCAGTTTCTGGAAACGGGCGGGGCCGGCCATCCGGGCCGCCCGCTGTATCAGGTGGTCGCCGACCTCGCGGCGAACAAGTGGAACGCGAAGAACGGCCAGCTCGGCCTCGTCGTCGGCGCGACGTTCCCGAACGAAATCGAAGTCGTGCGCGGGATCGTCGGCGACATGCCGCTCCTGATTCCGGGCATCGGCGCGCAGGGCGGCGACGTGGAGGCGACCGTCCGCGCGGGCCGCACGGCCGACGGCACCGGGATGATGATCAACTCGTCGCGCGCGATCCTGTATGCGAGCAAGGACGAGGATTTCGCCGAAGCCGCGGCGCTCGCCGCGCAGAAGACCCGCGACGCGATCAACGCGCATCGTTGAGCGGGGCGGGCCGCCGATCGCGGCCCGTATCATGGGGCCATCCGGTGCGGCCCTCTCTTGCGGCCCGCACCGGGCCGCCGGCGCGTCAGCCCTCGCGCTCTTCGAGCAGCTTCAGCAGGCCGCGCAGCGCATGCACGGCGGCCTGCGTACGGATCTGCTCGCGGTCTCCCTTGAACACCAGCGTCTCGGCGTCGGTATGCAGCCGGTTGCTCCACGCGAACGACACGGTGCCGACCGGCTTCTTCTCGCTGCCGCCCGCGGGCCCGGCGATGCCGGTCACCGCGAGCGACACCTGCGCGCGGCTGTTGCGCAGCGCGCCTTCGGCCATCGCGCGCGCGACCGGCTCGCTGACGGCGCCGTGCCTGTCGATCAGCTCGGGCGGCACGCCGATCATCTCGCTCTTGGCTTGGTTCGAATAAGTAACGAAGCCGCGCTCGAACCACTGGCTGCTGCCGGAGATGTCGGTGATCGCCGCGGCGATCATCCCGCCGGTGCAGGATTCGGCGGTCGCGAGCAGCAGGTGCTCGTCGCGCAGCTTGTTGCCTGCGCGGATCGCAAGCTGATGGACGACGGAATCGGTTGGCATGCGAAAGGGGAGTACAGGAGTCGGAAAGGTCAGCCGGCGAAGGACCGCCACAGCGCGATCACGAGCAGCGACATGAACGCGGCGATCAGGTCGTCGGCCATGATGCCGAGGCCGCCCTTCATCCGGCGTTCGAGGTAGCGGATCGGCGGCGGCTTGAGCATGTCGAAGCAGCGGAACACGACGAAGGCCCAGAGCTGGCCGACGAACGTCGCCGGCGTGACGAACAGCATCACGATCCAGATCGCGACGATCTCGTCCCAGACGACCGGGCCCGGGTCGGCGTCGCCCAGCTGCTTCGCGGTGAAGCCGGTGAGCCAGACGCCGGCGACGAAGCCGGCCGCGATCAGCCCCCACCATTCGGGCACCGTCAGGTAGCGGCTGAACGCGACGAACGTCAGCCAGCCGAACAGCGTGCCGAACGTGCCGGGCATGATCGGCGCGAGGCCGCTGCCGAACCCGAGCGACAGCAGGTGCGCGGGATGCGAGAACATGAAGCGCGCGGTGGCGCGTCTCGGCGTGCGGGGCGTTGCGCCGGCGTCGGCCGCGGCGCGCGGGGGCGTCGGGTCAGTCTGCATGGAAGTGATCGAAACCGTGCAACGTGAGAGCCAGGGGCGCGCCGGCGGCGTCGTGCCACGCGATCGCGGGCCGCTCCGACGGCGCGGACAACGCGCGTATTGTACCGATTCGCGTGACCGCGACGCCGGCGCCGGCGCCCGCCGCCTCGACCGCCGCGCGGGCGGCGGCGGGCGCGGTGAAGCACAGTTCGTAGTCGTCGCCGCCGGCGAGCGTGCAGCGGCGCTGCACGTCGGGCGGCAGCGTCGCGAGCGCGGCCGAGCGCGGCACCGCGTCGGCGTCGATGTCCGCGTGCACGCGCGAGCGCTCGAGGATGTGCTGCAGGTCGCCCGCGAGGCCGTCCGAGAGGTCGAGCGCCGCGTGCGCGACGCCCGCGAGCGCGAGGCCGAGCGCGACGCGCGGCTCGGGGCGCTCGAGCGCCGCCCGGAACACGGCCGCCGCCTGCGCGCCGGCCGTCCATTCGCCGCGCGCGACGCCGAGCCCGGCCCGCGCGTCGCCGAGCGTGCCGGACACCCAGACGTCGTCGCCGTCGCGCGCGGCGTCGCGCCGCAGCGCGGCGTCGGGCGCGACTTCGCCGAACACGGTCACGCACAGGTTCAGCGGCCCGCTCGTCGTGTCGCCGCCGATCAGCTCGCAGCCGAACCGCTCCGCAAGCGCGAAGAGCCCGTCGCTGAATGCTTCGAGCCACGCCGCGTCGGCGCGCGGCAGCGCGCACGCGAGCGTGAACGCGCGCGGCTCGGCGCCCATCGCCGCGAGGTCGGACAGGTTGACCGCGAGCGTCTTGTGGCCGAGCGCATGCGGCGCGACGTCGGGGAAGAAGTGGCGGCCCTCGACCAGCATGTCCGTCGAAATGGCGAGCAATTTCCCGGATCGCGGTGCGAACAGCGCGCAATCGTCGCCGATCCCGAGCGTCGCGGCGCGCGCGCCCCGGGCCGCGCGCCGCGCGAAGAAGCGGTCGATCAACGAGAACTCGGAGAGGGAGGCTGGCACGGCGGACGGACCCGAAGCGGTTGAGAGAACGGCACATTGTACGAGGCGAACGGCGGCGTTCCTGCACCGTTCAGTACAATTTTGTCGCGACTGTTGCACCCGAATCGGGGTTTTGGCGACTTCGATTGGCGCTACAATGCGTCGACTAGGTATTCTAATCCGCACGCCACGAGACACATGTCCACGCAAGCCTCCTCCAAAGCCAAGCTCCGCGAAGCCGCCCTCGACTACCACGAATTCCCGACCCCCGGCAAGGTCGCGATTGCGCCGACCAAGCAGATGATCAACCAGCGCGACCTGGCGCTCGCCTATTCGCCGGGCGTCGCGTTCGCGTGCGAGGAGATCGTCGAGAATCCGCTCAACGCGGCCCGCTTCACCGCGCGCAGCAACCTGGTCGGCGTCGTCACGAACGGCACCGCGGTGCTCGGCCTCGGCAACATCGGCCCGCTCGCGTCGAAGCCGGTGATGGAAGGCAAGGCCGTGCTGTTCAAGAAATTCGCCGGCATCGACGTGTTCGACATCGAGCTGAACGAGTCCGATCCGCACAAGCTCGTCGACGTGATCGCCGCGCTCGAGCCGACCTTCGGCGGCATCAACCTGGAAGACATCAAGGCGCCGGACTGCTTCATCGTCGAGCGCGAAGCCCGCAAGCGGATGAAGATCCCGGTCTTCCACGACGACCAGCACGGCACCGCGATCGTCGTCGCCGCGGCCGTCACGAACGGCCTGAAGGTCGTCGGCAAGGACATCAAGGAAGTCAAGCTCGTCGCGTCCGGCGCGGGCGCGGCCGCGCTCGCGTGTCTCGACCTGCTGGTCGACATCGGCCTGCCGCTCGAGAACATCACGGTGACCGACCTGGCCGGCGTGGTCTACAAGGGCCGCACCGAGCTGATGGACCCGGACAAGGAGCGCTTCGCGCGCGAAACCGACGCGCGCACGCTCGCCGAGGTGATCGACGGCGCGGACATCTTCCTCGGCCTGTCGGCGGCCGGCGTGCTGAAGCAGGAGATGGTCAAGGGGATGGCCGAGCGCCCGCTGATCCTCGCGCTCGCGAACCCGACGCCGGAAATCCTGCCGGAGCTCGCGCTCGAAGTGCGCCCGGACGCCGTGCTCGCGACCGGCCGCACCGATTATCCGAACCAGGTCAACAACGTCCTGTGCTTCCCGTTCATCTTCCGCGGCGCGCTCGACGTCGGCGCGACGACGATCACGCGTGAAATGGAGATCGCCGCCGTCAACGCGATCGCCGAGCTCGCGCAGCAGGAGCAGAGCGACATCGTCGCGACCGCGTACGGGATCCAGGACCTGTCGTTCGGCCCCGAATACCTGATTCCGAAGCCGTTCGATCCGCGCCTGATCGTGAAGATCGCGCCGGCCGTCGCGCAGGCCGCGATGGACGGCGGCGTCGCGACGCGCGCGATCGAGGACATGGACGCGTACAAGCAGCACCTGCAGCAGTTCGTGTATCACAGCGGCACGACGATGAAGCCGATCTTCCAGCTCGCGCGCAGCGTGTCGGCCGAGAAGAAGCGCGTCGTGTTCGCGGAAGGCGAGGAAGAGCGCGTGTTGCGCGCCGTTCAGATCGTCGTCGACGAAAAGCTCGCGAAACCGATCCTGATCGGCCGTCCGGCCGTGATCGAGCACCGTATCCAGCGCTACGGCCTGCGCCTGACGCCGGGCGTCGACTACACCGTCGTCAACACCGAGCACGACGAGCGCTACCGCGAGTTCTGGCAGGACTACGCGAAGATGATGGCCCGCAAGGGCATCAGCGAGCAGCTCGCGCGCGTCGAGATGCGCCGCCGCACGACGCTGATCGGCTCGATGCTCGTGAAGAAGGGCGAAGCGGACGGGATGATCTGCGGCACGATCAGCACGACGCACCGCCACCTGCACTTCATCGACCAGGTGATCGGCAAGCGCCCGGGCTGCAGCGTGTACGCGGCGATGAACGGCCTTGTGCTGCCGGGCCGGCAGATTTTCCTCGTCGACACGCATGTGAACGTCGATCCGACCCCGGAACAGCTCGCCGAGATCACGATCATGGCGGCCGAGGAAGTGCGCCGCTTCGGCATCGAGCCGAAGGTCGCGCTGCTGTCGCACTCGAATTTCGGCACGAGCAACGCGCCGTCCGCGCAGAAGATGCGCGATACGCTCGCGATCCTGCAGGAACGCGCACCGGACCTGAAGGTTGACGGCGAAATGCACGGCGACGTCGCGCTCGACGCGGCGCTGCGCAAGGAAATCCTGCCGGAATCCACGCTGGAAGGCGAAGCGAACCTGCTGGTCCTGCCGAACATCGACGCCGCGAACATCGCGTACAACCTGCTGAAGACGGCCGCGGGCAACAACATCGCGATCGGGCCGATCCTGCTCGGCGCCGCGCAGCCGGTGCACGTGCTGACCGAGTCGGCGACGGTGCGCCGGATCGTCAACATGGCCGCGCTGCTCGTGGCCGACGTGAACGCAACGCGTTAAGCGAATTTGTAAATAAAAGAAAAAACGGCGTGCCCGCAATGGGCACGCCGCCGGGCAGGGCGCGCACGCGCTTCCCATAAGCAACAGCAGCATCTCTCCACTCCGGGTTGCGAGCGTGGCAAGGAGGCAGGGTCTTGCCATGCGAGAGATGCCGTCGGCATTTTATCTCATGTAAGATAAAAGCAACCATATTTCGGTAAAATTTGCGCGGGGCCCGATCCGGACGAGCTTTCAATCCCCAAACGAACATTGATTCGCGCGGACAATAGCGCTACGCTAACGCCTTTGTTGGTCGTCAACTACTTGATTTAACAGCGGGAACCCTGGTTCATGGCACGCAAGTGGCTCCGCAACGGCGCGCTCGCGTCCGTCTTCGCGATGTTCGCGATGGGTATCGTCGGCACGCCGACGGGCAGTCTGGTTTCCGCCGCCTACGCACGGCAGGCCGTTACGGCCGACGTGGCCGCCGGCGGGTTCGATACGATCCCGACCGCCCGCCTTCCGCGCGAGGCCGTGACCACGCTCGGCCTGATTGCCGGTGGCGGTCCCTATCCGTACGAGAAAGACGGCGTCGTGTTCGGCAACCGCGAGCGGATCCTGCCGAAGGCGAAGCGCGGCTTCTACCACGAGTACACCGTGCCGACCCCGCGCGCGCGCAATCGCGGTGCGCGCCGGATCGTCTGCGGCGGGCCGCTGCGCCGGGTCGACAATTGTTATTACACGGACGACCACTACAACAGTTTCAAACGTATTGTTGAATGACTTCGGGATGAACGGCATGAGCGACTCCATCTACACGCACGACACGGCGTCGGCGGCGGATCTGTTCGCGGCCGGCGACGGCAATCTGTTTCAGCGCGTGATGCAGCTGCGCGCGGCGGTGCAGGCCGGCGACGCGCCGGCAGAGCAGGAAGCCAGCCCCGGGCTTTCATCGAACGAGGAGCCTATGAGCCTTTTCACGACCGTGCGACCCAATCTCGTGCAGTCGATCCGCGCGTTTCGCGTGCAGGATCTCGCCGACGAAGCCGGCCGGCTCGGCCAGCATTTCCTGTATGCGTATTGCGGCGCCGCGCAGTCGAAGCAGGAAGTGATGGAAACGATCGCGACGTCGTTCCTGTTTCCGAAACATTTCGGCAAGAACTATGACGCGCTGTACGACTGCCTGACCGACCTGGTCGCGAAGGCGGGCGCGCAGCCCGGCTTCGTGATCGTGCTCGAAGGGCTGCCGATCGCGCAGAAGTTCGACAAGGAAGGCCGCGAGACGCTGCTCGACGTGTTCCGTGAAGCGGCCGAATTCTGGGCCGAGCGCAAGGTTGCGTTCCGCGTGTTTTATTCGTTCGCGTAAAAGTCCGGCGCTCGTCTCGGTCGTACAAGAAAGCCCGCCTTCGTGCGGGCTTTTTTGCGTCTGTGGAACCGGCGGCGGTGCGCCGCCTGCGGCGCGAGCCCGTCGACGCTTTCATCGCGCGCCATTTTCCGGGACAATCGGCCGCCGTCCGGCGCGTCGGGGCTTGCGGCGACGCAGCCGACTTCGTGTGCCGGACCGACAATTCGATCAATCCGAGAGAGAGGGCTGTATTCCCATGACCGATTTCCGTCTCGCGCGGCGTGCCGCCGTGCGCGTGCTTGTCCTGTCGGCGCTCGCCGTCGCCGGCGTCGCCAATGCCGCACCAGTTTCGCCGATCCGCACCACCGAGCTGTTCCTTGGCCTGTTCGTGAACGGCGACCTGTCGAAGGGCCGGGAATACAACGACGCGATGCGCGACTATCTGCACGGCAAGAACGCGTTCGATCTCGATGCGTACGAGAAGACGAGGACCGACCTGCGCAAGCAGTTGGCAGACCGGCTCGTGGATGCGCTGCCGCCCAACGTGCGCGCGCGCCAGGAAAAGCCGGCCCGCGACATGATGGCCGCGTTTGCTTCGACGACGAGCCGGTCCCGGTGCAGGGTGACGGGCGAGACGCGTGCGCCGAACCCCGGCCGCGACGGACAGTCGATCGCGACCGTGACCTATGCATGCGACGTGGCGAATGTCGGGCCCGGCGTAAAGCAGGTGGAGGCCGCGGTGCTGCCGGCGCCGGGCAAGTCGGAACAACAGCGCAGGGCGGCGTTCGACACGATATTCGCCGACATGGCCCGAGCGATGAACGACGCGCCGGTCGATCTGCCGATGACCGGTTCGATCGAACTGTTCGGCAGCGACGATACGGCGTGGACGAGCCCGTACGCAGGCGACATGTACCAGGCCGTGGCCGACTCGATTTTCAAGTCGGTCAGGATGCCGCGGATGGAGCGCGGCGACGAATGACGGGGCCGGCGAGCGCGCTGCCGGCGGCGGCGTGGCGACGTCCGCCGTTGCCGTCACGGCCGGCGTCGGTCACCACCCGCCCCAGCGCGCCGCCAGCGCGGCCAGCACCGCCGCGCCGGCCGTCTCGGTGCGCAGCACGCGCGGCCCGAGCGACAGCGCGGTGAACCCGTGCGCGCGCGCCGCGTGTTCCTCGTCGGGCGACAGCCCGCCTTCCGGGCCGATCAGCAGCATGACGTTCGCCGCGGGCGGCGAATCCGGCAACGACGCGAACGGGATGCTCGCGCGCGGCGACAGCAGCAGCCGCAGCTCGCCGTCGGCCGGCGCGGCCGGCAGCGCATCGAGCCACGCGTCGAAGCCGCGCACCGGCGCGACGTCCGGCACGCGGTTGCGTCCGCACTGTTCGCACGACGCGCGCACGATGCCGCGCCAGTGCGCGACGCGCTTCTCCGCGCGCTCGCCCGACAGCCGCACGACGCCGCGCGACGTCGACAGCGGCGCGATCGCCGCGACCCCGAGCTCGACCGCCTTCTCGATCACCCAGTCCATCTTGTCGCCGCCGGCGATCCCCTGCGCGAGCGTCACGCGATACGGCGGCTCCGCCTCCGCCGGCTCGAACGCGTCGAGTTGCGCGACCGCGCTGCGCTTGTCGATCTCGACGAGCCGCGCGCGGTACTGGCCGCCCGTGCCGTCGAACAGCGCGAGCGCATCGCCCGGCTGCAGCCGCAGCACCTGCGCGTGACGGGCGACGTCGGCCGGCAGCGTGAGCACGGCGCCGGCGCTCAGCGCCGCTTCGACGAAAAAGCGCGGCACGGCCGCGGTCGTAGTGGCTTCGCTCATGATTCGAGACGGCGCGCGAGCGCCCAGCGGTAGCCGTCGAGATCCTCGACCTGCGCGAAGCGGTCGCCCCAGAACTGGTCCTGCGGCGCGCTCAGCGATTTCGCGCCGGCGTCGAGCGCGCGCTGCCAGGTCGCGTCGACGTCGTCGACGTACAGATAGAACGATTGCGGCGCAGTCGCGCCCGCGCTCCGCGGCGTGCGGGCGGTCGAGCCGAACGCGCCTTCGGGCGCGAACATCACGATCAGCTGGCCGCGATAGACCATCTCGACGTGCATGATCGCGCCGTCCTCGTCGAGCATGTCGCGCAGCTCGAAGCCGAACGCGGCCTTGAAGAAATCGATGCTCGCGTGCGCGTTGCGCACGGCCAGGTAAGGCGTCAACCAAGGCACGTCGGCCGGACGTGGATCGGCCATGAAAATCTCCTGCATGGGGAAAGCGGAACGGCGCGACAGCTCAGCGGCGCGCGCCCAGTGTATCGCGCAGCGCGCGCGGCAACGCGAACAGCGCCGGGTGCAGCCGCGCGTCGTAGTAGCGCAGCCCTTCGACGCCGCGGCTCGCGAGGCGTTCCTCGATGTCGTGCATGAACAGCGATGCGGCGTCGAGCGTGTCGCTCGCGATCGCCATCAGCCACACCGAGCCGTACAGCGGTACGTGCGCGGACAACGGATCGACGAACGCGAAGCTCGCGCGCAGGTCGGCGAGCAGCGCGGCGATGCGCGCCGCGTGAAAGACCGGCGAGCCGAGATGCATCGTGATCGCGCCGCACGGCGTCAGGATCCGCTTGAGATGCTTGTAGAAATCGCGCGTGTAGAGGCCGGCCGCCGGGGACTCCGGCGGCGTGAGATCGAACACGACGAGATCGAAATGCTCGACGGTCGATTCGACGAAGTGCGCGGCGTCGCCGATCACGACCTCGACGCGCGGGTCGTCGAGCGCGCCCTGGTGCACGTCGTCGAGGAAGCGGCGCGCCATGCCGACGACCTCGTCGTCGAGCTCCGCGACCACGATCCGCTCGATGCACGCGTGCTTGAGCAGCTGGCGCGCCGCGCCGCCGTCGCCGCCGCCGAGCACGAGCGCCTTGCGCGGCGCGGGATGCGCGAGCGCGGCCGGGTGGGTCATGCATTCGTGGTAGATGTACTCGTCGCCGACCGACGTCATCGGCCGGCCGTCGAGCGTGAACAGTCGGCCGAGCTGTGGGGTCTCCCACACCTCGATCTGCTGGTGCGGGGACGCGACGTGCGCAAGCCGCCGCGCATGCGGAAAGCCGTAGGCGGAGTCGGGCGTCGGGTGAAAGAGAAGCGTCGTGCTCACGGGCGGGGCGGACAGTTCCAACGTCTGAATTATAGAGGGCGTACAGAGGGGGCGAAACGGACAGCGGGAAGTTTGACGGAAAACCGTGCCGGAACGCCGACCGTTCGGAAGGGAAATGCCGGCCCATCTGGTAAAATAATGCGCTTTGCAGCCCTGTCCGTTGGCTCCGTCCGCTTCGCGTCCACCCTGGCGCCGCACTGCGCGCCGGGAGCGGCTGACTAGCGAGCTTCCGGATACCGCACGTGCCCCGTTTTCTCGACTCGATCTCCGGACTCGACATGACGACTTCGTCTCCCGCCTCCACCACCCTGATGGCCAACGCGATCCGCGCGCTCGCGATGGATGCCGTCCAGCAAGCGAATTCCGGCCACCCCGGCATGCCGATGGGCATGGCCGAAATCGGCGTCGCGCTCTGGTCGCGCCACCTCAAGCACAACCCGGCGAACCCGCACTGGGCCGACCGCGACCGCTTCGTGCTGTCGAACGGCCACGGCTCGATGCTGCTGTACGCGCTGCTGCACCTGACCGGCTACGACCTGCCGATGGAAGAGCTGAAGAACTTCCGTCAGTTGCACTCGAAGACGCCGGGCCACCCGGAATACGGGATCACGCCGGGCGTCGAGACGACCACCGGCCCGCTCGGCCAGGGTCTCGCGAACGCGGTCGGCATGGCGCTCGGCGAAGCGCTGATGGCCGACGAGTTCAACCGCGACGGCGCGAAGATCGTCGATCACCACACGTACGTGTTCCTCGGCGACGGCTGCCTGATGGAAGGCATCTCGCACGAAGCCTGCTCGCTCGCGGGCACGCTGAAGCTGAACAAGCTGATCGCGCTGTACGACGACAACGGCATCTCGATCGACGGCGACGTCGTCAACTGGTTCCACGACGATACCCCGAAGCGTTTCGAGGCATACGGCTGGAACGTGATCCCGAACGTGAACGGCCATGACGTCGACGCGGTCGACGCGGCGATCGCGAAGGCGAAGCTGTCGGACAAGCCGACGCTGATCTGCTGCAAGACGGTGATCGGCAAGGGCGCGGCGACCAAGGCCGGCGGCCACGACGTGCATGGCGCGGCGCTCGGCGCGGAAGAAATCGCGAAGACGCGCGAGGCGCTCGGCTGGAAGTGGGAGCCGTTCGTGATTCCGCAGGAAGTCTACGCGGCGTGGGATGCGAAGGAAGCGGGCAAGCGCGGCGAGTCCGACTGGGACGCGGCGTTCGCGCAATACCGTGCGAAGTATCCGGCGGAAGCGGCCGAATTCGAGCGCCGGATGGCCGGCAAGCTGCCCGCCGACTGGGCGGAGAAGGCGAAGGCGATCATCGCCGGCGCGAACGAGCGCGGCGAAACCGTCGCGACCCGCAAGGCGTCGCAGCAGGCGATCGAAGGGCTCGCCGCAGTGCTGCCCGAACTGCTCGGCGGCTCGGCCGACCTGACCGGCTCGAACCTGACCAACTGGAAGGCGTCGAAGGCGGTTCGTGCGAATCCGGAAGGCCCGGGCGTCAAGCTGGGCAACCACATCAACTACGGCGTGCGCGAATTCGGCATGAGCGCCGCGATCAACGGCCTCGCGCTGCACGGCGGCCACAAGCCGTTCGGCGGCACGTTCCTGACGTTCTCCGACTACAGCCGCAACGCGCTGCGCGTCGCCGCGCTGATGAAGGTGCCGTCGATCTTCGTGTTCACGCACGACTCGATCGGCCTCGGCGAAGACGGCCCGACGCACCAGTCGATCGAGCACGTGTCGAGCCTGCGCCTGATTCCGAACCACGACGTGTGGCGCCCGGCCGACACGGTCGAGACGGCCGTCGCGTGGACCCACGCGGTCGCCGCCGATCGTCCGTCGAGCCTGATCTTCAGCCGCCAGAACCTCGCGTTCAACCCGCGCACCGACGCGCAGATCGCGAACGTCGAGAAGGGCGGCTACGTGCTGAAGGACTGGGACGAGGAGATCGTCGCGCGCAAGATCATCCTGATCGCGACGGGCTCGGAAGTCGAGCTCGCGATGAAGGCCGTCGAGCCGCTCGCGCAGCAGGGCATCGCCGCACGCGTCGTGTCGATGCCGGCGACCACCGTGTTCGACCGCCAGGACGCCGAATACCGTGAACGCGTGCTGCCGCACGGCGTGCGCCGCGTCGCAATCGAAGCGGGCGTGACGAGCTTCTGGCACAAGTACGTCGGCCTGGAAGGCGGCGTGGTCGGGATCGACACGTTCGGCGAATCGGCGCCGGCCGGCGTGCTGTTCAAGCACTTCGGCTTCACCGTCGACAAGGTCGTCGAGACGGCCAAGGCCGTGCTGGCCTAAAAGCATTCGCGGCGCGCGCGTTCCCCACGCGCGCGCCGCACCGTGAAGCTGCACGAAACGAATTTTTTTCAGCCATCAGGAGATAGACATGACGATCCGCGTCGCAATCAACGGCTACGGCCGCATCGGCCGCAATACGCTGCGCGCGTTCTATGAAAACGGCAAGAAGCACGATCTCGAGATCGTCGCGATCAACGACCTGGGCGACGCGAAGACCAACGCGCACCTGACCCAGTACGACACCGCGCACGGCAAGTTCCCGGGCGAAGTGTCGGTCGACGGCGACTACCTGGTCGTCAACGGCGACAAGATCCGCGTGCTGGCGAACCGCAACCCGGCCGAGCTGCCGTGGGGCGAGCTGGGCGTCGACGTCGTGATGGAGTGCACGGGCTTCTTCACGACCAAGGAAAAGGCGAGCGCGCACCTGAAGGGCGGCGCGAAGAAGGTGATCATCTCGGCGCCGGGCGGCAAGGACGTCGACGCGACGATCGTCTACGGCGTGAACCACAACGTGCTGAAGGCCGAGCACACGGTCATCTCGAACGCATCGTGCACGACGAACTGCCTCGCGCCGCTCGTCAAGCCGCTGAACGACAAGATCGGCCTCGAAACCGGCCTGATGACGACGATCCACGCGTACACGAACGACCAGGTGCTGACGGACGTCTACCACGAAGACCTGCGCCGCGCGCGTTCGGCCACGCACAGCCAGATCCCGACCAAGACGGGCGCGGCTTCCGCGGTCGGCCTCGTGCTGCCGGAACTGAACGGCAAGCTGGACGGCTACGCGATCCGCGTCCCGACCATCAACGTGTCGATCGTCGACCTGTCGTTCATCGCGAAGCGCGACACGACGGTCGAGGAAGTCAACGCGATCATGAAGGAAGCGTCGGAAGGCGCGCTGAAGGGCATCCTCGGCTACAACGACGCGCCGCTGGTGTCGATCGACTTCAACCACAACCCGGCTTCGTCGACGTTCGACGCGACGCTGACCAAGGTGTCGGGCCGTCTCGTCAAGGTGTCGAGCTGGTACGACAACGAATGGGGCTTCTCGAACCGCATGCTGGATACGGCAGTCGCATTCGCGAACGCGAAGTAATCCCGCACGCGCACGGCCGCCGCAAGGCGGCTGGCGCGGCGCTCGGGCCCGGTTCGGCTTCTGGCCGGCCGGGCTTTTTTGTTGTCTTTTGCGAATTGCCGGAACAGGCAACATCGATTCTGGGGAACAGGCCGGTGCCGTGAGCGTAGCCGCAGACCATACGCTTTATGACCCCCGGACACGCTTGCCGATGGCCTCGAACTGACCGGTGTGCATCGGCGCGCGTCAAAAAAGAATGTGGTCTCGCTCACGCCCGGCAACGAGACGAAATTCAGCTTCCCCGATGGCGGCGAGAGAACGGCGAACGTCTGTCGAGCGACAGTCAACGACCATCCCCTCGATACTCTGGTGCCTGACGACGGAGCGCCTGCGGGTACCGCATCGCCGGACCCAGAACGCCATCGCGAAGGGGCTGGGTGCCGCGCCGCCGAATCCGCCAACATGTACTGGTCCAGCAAAGGCACGCCTTGCGAGCAGGAAAGACGAAAACGCTACCCCGCCCGTTATGAACACTTCGACAAGATCGCCAAGCAATTTCTGCCGCGCGTCAGCGGCCGTCATCGTGTCCGCGTTGCTGGCGTGCGGTTGTGCGTCAGGTGCATTGGGAGCAAGCAGCATGTCAAAACCATTTCCGCCGGGCGCGCAGGATCCGCACGCGCCTCACCCTGGTTCGATCTCCGTGAAGTACGCATGGAACGGTTCGACGGAGACCTGGAAGGCCGCCGAATTGCCGGAGTCGTTCGTATTTCGCTGCAGCGATGCGAACGGGCATTCCGTCGCGCGGGATCACGCTGCGTGGTGTATTGCTGTCGTCGAAATCGAGACCGTTTCGGTCGATCAGGCTGGCCGGCCAGCCGAGCCGACGGTAGCCCATTCGATCTCGAGCTCGCTCTACGGACCCGGTCATACCTTCCTCGAGCAGGTGACGTCTGGACCCTCAAGCACGAAATGACTCCAGGCGAAATGATGCATGTCCGCGGGAATCTCCATGACCGATGATCTCTCCGTCTACACGGTTCAACCGAACGACACATTGAGCGCTATCGCCGTTTGCGCAAGGCATATTGTCTGGTCCGACCTACAAGGAAAACGACTACGACGGCAAGATGAAGGCCAATTTCGACGTATTCGAAAAGGCGGATGCCGACAAGAAAAAGGGAAAGTGATGAAGCGATTCTTGTTGGGATGGGCGGCGGCCGCGGCTCTGATGGCGGTGGGGGGCGCAGGCGCCGACGAATTGCGCGCGGGCGTCTACGAATTGCGCAGCGTGCCGGGTGCGCAGCTTGACTATCGGAAGGTCTACGTCGCGGTCGACAAGGGGGCGGTGACCGGCTATTTCGACAACCCGTTCACGGCGCCGGCCGTGAACAATCCGGATCGGGATCCGACATGCCGTTTCCTGCTGAAAGGGGGGGCGGAGAAGGGCGGTGCGGTCAGTCTCGCCACATATTTCGCGGGTGAACGGGGCGGGCGGATAAGCGTTTCGTCACGCGATCGCGGCGTATGGAACGTGCGAGTCGACGGAGATCTGCCCAATTGCGAAGTGCCGACTATCGAAAGCGGGGATTTCCTGACGTTCAAGGCGAGCCGAAACTGGATCGGCTTCGCGACGGTTGCCAGTAAGCGGGCGCCGCTCTATATGGCTGCGCAGGATTCTGCACGCAGCAAGGCCTATGTCGTGAACGGCGACGTCGTCGCCGTGCTCGTGAGGCAAGGCGACTGGGTTCAGATCGATTACTTTGCGCGCGGCAGCGACGTGGTCCGCTGGATCAAGCGGAGCGACCTGCGCGACGATTGACCGGCGCAAGCGCAACTTGCTCGACGGCATCGACGAAAGCCCGCTTGAGCTGGCTGTCGAGATCGGTCCACGCGAGGCCGATGCCGGTGCGGTGTCCGCCGAGATCGAGCGGCCGCGCGAGCACGTTCGGCGGCAGCGCGCTCGCCGCTTCCGCCGGGATCAGCCCGATCCCCATTCCCGCCGCGACGAGCGCGAGCATCGTCGTGAACTCGCCGAACTCCTGCGCGATTTCGAGCGTCGTGCCAGCGCGGCTCAGCGCGAGCAGCATGTCGTCGTGGAAGCCCGGCGCATAGCGCCGCGCGAGCACGAACGCTGGATGGCCGCGCAGGTCGGCCGGCGCGATCGCGTCGCGCGCGGCGAGCGGATGCTCGAGCGGCAGCGCGACGATGAACCCTTCCTCGAGCACCACGCGCGTGTCGATGCCCGCATACGCGGCCGGCAGGCGGATCATCCCGAAGTCGATCCGGCGGTCGCGCAGCGCCGCGACCTGGTCGGGCGTCGGCATGTCCTTCAGTTCGAGCGTGATCAGCGGGTAACGCGCACGCATCTCGCGCAGCACCGCCGGCAGCAGCACCGGCAGCACCGATGACACGAACGCGATGCGCAGCGTGCCGATCTCGCCGCGGCTCGACAGCCGCACGATCTGCTCCGCGCGTGCGGCCTGCTGCAGCGTCGCGCGTGCCTCCGGCAGGAACAGCCGCCCGGTGTCGCTCAGTTCGACCTTGTGCCGGTCGCGCTCGAACAGCCGCGCGTCGAGTTCCGCCTCGAGCGCCTTGATCTGCATGCTCAGCGCGGACTGCACGATGAACAGGCGCTGCGCGGCGCGCCCGAAATGCAGTTCTTCCGCGAGGGTGACGAAGGCGCGCAGTTGCTTGAGTTCCATGGGCGGCGGGCCGAAGGGCGACGGAAATCCGGTGATCGGATTCCATGATAACCACATCAAAAAAGACCATTGGCGCAGTGCCAGGGCAGGGACCGAAGATACGGTCAGCGCGAGACCGGCCGCGATGGGCGGCCGGCTCGCCCGGCACCGAGGAGACAAACATGACGAACGCGCTTGACCGGTTCCGCCTGGACGGCCGCCGTGCGCTGATCACCGGATCGGGACGCGGGATCGGGCTGACGCTCGCCCGCGGCCTGGCCGAAGCGGGGGCGGCGATCGTCATCAACGATCGCGATGAGGGCAAGGCGGCGTCGCTCGCGCGCCAATTCCGCGAGGAAGGCTTCACGGCCGACTATGCGGTGTTCGACGTGACCGAGCATGGCCAGGTGCGTGCGGCGATCGACGATTTCGAGGCGCGCGTCGGCGCGATCGACATCCTCGTCAACAATGCCGGCATTCAGCGCCGCGCGCCGCTCGACACGTTCGATCCCGACGACTGGCACGCGCTGATGCGCGTGAACCTCGACGGCGTGTTCAACGTCGCGCAGGCGGTCGCGCGCCACATGATCGCGCGCGGGCACGGCAAGATCATCAACATCTGCTCGGTGCAGAGCGAGCTCGCGCGGCCGTCGATCGCGCCGTATGCGGCCACCAAGGGCGCGGTGCGGATGCTGACGAAGGGCATGTGCGCGGACTGGGCGCGCCACGGCATCCAGGCCAACGGCCTCGCGCCCGGCTATTTCGAAACCGAACTGAACCGGGCGCTGGTCGACGATCCCGAGTTTTCCGGCTGGCTGTGCAAGCGCACGCCGGCCGGCCGCTGGGGGCGCGTCGACGAGCTGTGCGGCGCGGCGATCTTTCTGGCGTCCGCGGCATCCGACTTCGTGAACGGCCAGACGCTGTTCGTCGACGGCGGCATGACGAGCGCCGTATAAGGAGAACCATCATGCGCATGCGTTGCATGTGTCTCGTGATCCACGGGCCGAACGACCTGCGGCTCGAGGAGCAGGACCCGGGCGAGATCGGCCCGGGCCAGGTGCGGGTCGACGTCGCGATGGGCGGCATCTGCGGGTCCGACCTGCATTATTTCCGGCACGGCGGCTTCGGGACGGTGCGCCTGCTGCAGCCGATGGTGCTCGGGCACGAGGTGGCCGGCACGGTGGCCGCGGTCGCGCCGGACGTGACGTCGGTGCAGATCGGCGACCGCGTCGCCGTCAATCCGAGCCGGCCGTGCGGCGCATGCCGCTACTGCGCCGAAGGCTTGCCGAACCAGTGTCTCGACATGCGCTTCTACGGCAGCGCGATGCGGATGCCGCACGTGCAGGGCGCGTTCCGCAATGCGCTGGTGTGCGACGCGCGCCAGTGCGTGAAGGTCGCGGACCACGTGCCGCTGTCGCTCGCCGCGCTCGCGGAGCCGTTCGCGGTCGGCCTGCACGCGGTGTCGCGCGCCGGTCCGCTGATCGGCCGCCGCGTGCTGGTGTCCGGCTGCGGGCCGATCGGCGCACTGGCCGTGGCGGCCGCCCGCGCGCACGGCGCGGCGGAAGTGGTCGCGACCGACGTCGTCGACGAGCCGCTCGCGATCGCGCGCGCGCTCGGCGCCGACCGCACGATCAACGCGGCAACCGATACGGCGTGGGTCGCGCGCCATGCCGCGGACAAGGGCACGTTCGACGTGATGATCGAGTGCTCGGGCAACGCGCGCGCACTGCGCGACGGGCTCGACGTGATGCGCCCGCGCGGCGTCGTCGTGCAGCTCGGCCTTGGCGGCGACGTGAGCCTGCCGCAGAACGTCGTGGTCGCGAAGGAGCTGACGATCTGCGGGTCGTTCCGCTTTCATTCGGAATTCGCGCTGGCCGTGCAGCTGATCAACGAAGGCCGCGTCGACCTGCGGCCCGCCGTGACCGGTGTGTTCCCGATGCGCGACGCGGGCCGCGCGTTCGAGCTGGCGGGCGACCGGCGGCGCGCGATGAAGGTGCTGATCGATTTCGCGGACGAAGCGGCGTGACGCCGGCGGGGCGGATGGGTGGTCGGGCGGCCGTCATCCGGTCCTGCGCGATCCCGCGACGGATTGCGTCCTGCCGGCGGGCGTCGCGCTACTGCGTCGCCTGCCTTGCGCCGACGCGCTGCGACGCAAGCCAGAGCGCGATCAGCGCGCCCGCCAGCACCGCGCCCGCGGCGCACACGCCGCGCCAGCCGTCGGCGCCGAACGCGACGCTCGCCGCGAACGAGCCGAGCGCGCCGCCGATGAAATAGCTCGTCAGGTAGATCGTCGTCACGCGGCTGCGCGCGTTGCCGGCGAGCGCGTAGATCACGCTCTGGTTCGAGATGTGCATCCCCTGCACGCCGACGTCGAGCAGCAGGATCCCGGCGATCAGCGCCGCGAGCGAGTGCGCGCCGGCGGCGATCAGCGCGAACGACGCGAGCACCGCGGCGGCGAACAGGCCCGTCGCCGCGTTGCCGTGCCCGCGGTCGACGAGCCGCCCCGCCGACGTCGCCGCCAGCGCGCCGACCGCCCCGACCACGCCGAACAGGCCGATCCGGCCTTCCGTATAGCCGTAGGGCGGCTGGCTGAGCAGGAACGTGAGGCCGGTCCACAGCAGGCTGAAGCACGCGAACACGAGCGCGCCGTAGGCGGAGCGCAGCGCGATCAGCGGCTGCGCGCGCACCAGCGCGGCGAGCGACTTCATCAGCGCCGCGTAATCGACGAGACCGAGACGCGCATCGCGGCGGTCCTTCGGCAGCTTCGCCGTGAGCACGCCGGTCAGGCCCAGCACCATCAGCGCGGCGATCGCGTACACCGCGCGCCAGCCGAGCCAGTCGGCGATCGCGCCGGCCGCGACGCGCGCGAGCAGGATGCCGAGCAGCAGGCCGCTCATCACCGTGCCGACTGCGCGGCCGCGCGTGCGCGCGTCGGCGAGCGACGCGGCGAACGGCACCAGGAGCTGCGTCGAGCAGGTGACGAAGCCGAGCGCCACGTTCGCGGCGATGAACGCATGGAAGTTCGTGCTGCACGCGACGGCCGCCAGCGCGACGACGTTCAGCACGAGCAGCCGCACGATCAGCGTGTGGCGGTTGAGCGCGTCGCCGAGCGGCACGATCAGCAGCAGGCTCGCCGCATAGCCGAGCTGCGTGAGCGTGACGAGAAAGCCGAGCTCGGCCGGCGTGCGCCCGAAGCTGTGCGCGATCGCGGCGAGGAGCGGCTGCGCGTAATAGATGTTGCCGATGACGATGCCGCACGCGCAGGCAAACAGCAGCGTCATGCCGCGCGTCAGGGTGGGGTTGGTGTCGTGGTGCGGGTTCATCTTTCCGGAAATTGGCGGCGCGGGTTACGGGAAACGGGCCGGCGCGGTTGCCGCGTTCGCGGGCCGCACCGATGCGGCGGGCGGGCACGGCGTGCCGGTATGGAAGCGCGTATGATGCGGACATCCGGCCATAGCGTCCAAGACTGGCTTGTTATGGTTTCGATTGGTCAAACCAATACCTGATTCGCGATGCTGCTCCGCCACATCCGCTATTTCCTAGCCGTCGCCGAACAGCGCAATTTCACGCGCGCGGCCGAGGTGCTGCACGTGTCGCAGCCGACGCTGTCGCAGCAGATCCGCCAGCTCGAGGATCAGCTCGGCGTGCAGTTGTTCGACCGCTCGGGCCGTGCCGTGTGGCTCACCGAATTCGGCGAGGCCTACGCGCGGCATGCGCGCGCCGCGTTGCACGAGCTCGACGCGGGGCAGCGCGCGGTGCATGACGTCGCGGACCTGAGCAGCGGGTCGCTGCGGCTCGCGATGACGCCGACCTTCACCGCGTACCTGATCGGCTCGCTCGTCGATGCGTTCAACACCGCGTACCCGAACGTCACGCTGACGATCGACGCGATGCCGCAGGAGCGGATCGAGGCGCTGCTCGCCGACGACAGGCTCGACGCCGGATTCGCGTTCACGCCCGCGCGGCTGCCGGACATCGACGCGACGCCGCTGTGGGACGAATCGCTCGTGCTCGTGGCGGGCCGCACGCACCGTCTCGCGCGCCGCCGCCGCGCGCTGACGCCGGCCGAGCTCGGCGACGAGCCGCTGATCCTGTTGAGCCGCGCGTTCGCGACGCGCGCGAGCATCGACCAGTATTTCGTCGATCACGGCGCGCGGCCGCGCATCGCGATCGAGGTGAACGCGATCAACGCGATTCTCGAGCTGGTGCGGCGCGGCCGCCTTGCGACGGTGCTGCCGGACGCGATCGCGCGGGCGAGCGGCGATCTGTGCGCGCTGAAACTCGATCCGCCGCTGCCGACGCGCACGGCCGCGCTGCTGACGCGCAAGGGCGCTTACCGCAGCGTCGCGGCGCGCGCATTCGCCGAACGCACGCTCGCGCATGGCGATGCGCAGGCGCGCGGGCGTTAGCGGACGTTGGTTGACGTTGGTGGGTTTGGCCGGAACGCGCGCGGAGACCGAAAAGACTGAAGCGCGCCGCAAGCGCCCGAAGTGCCGCAAAGGCGGAACACCCGCCCGACCGGCGGCTCAGGCGCCCGGCGTCGGGAAGAACACGCCCGCGCGCTGCGCGGCGTTCGAGATGTGCGTCTCGATCGCCGCGCCGGCGGCGTCCGGGTCGCGCGCGATCAGCGCGTCGACGATCGCGCGGTGCTCGTGCCACGTCGAGAACAGCAGCTCGCGCCGGTAGAACGGCATCCGCTGGCTTTCCTTCATGATGTCGGCGCTGCTGCGCAGGATCGATTCGATCGCCGCGTTGCCGGCCACGTTGACGATCCGCATGTGGAATTCGAAGTCGAGCTGCGACGCGTCGTCGAGCGCGCTCTCGGTCAGCGCGACGTGCAGCTCGGCGAGGTTGTCCTCGAACCACGCGATGTCGTCGTCGGTGACGACGCGCGCGGCCATCC
Source organism: Burkholderia ubonensis (assembly GCF_902833085.1). Lineage (GTDB taxonomy): Bacteria > Pseudomonadota > Gammaproteobacteria > Burkholderiales > Burkholderiaceae > Burkholderia > Burkholderia ubonensis. The sequence goes on along the minus strand of NZ_CADFEB010000012.1, from coordinate 159,903 downwards.
GCGCGGCGAAGCCTTCGAGCGCATAGCGCATCTGGTAGGTGTCGGGCGGCGACGACTGCTCGGCGAAGCGCCACGCTTGGCCGGTGCTCGCCTGCGCGCTTTCGACGTAGACGCCCTTGCCCGCGCGGATGCGCAGCATCCCGAGCGCCTCGAGCGTCGACAGCGCCTCGCGCAGCGACGCGCGGCTGATCTCCAGCTCCTCGGAAAGCTGGCGCTGGGCCGGCAGCAGGCTGCCGACCGGATACACGCCTGCCTCGATCCGGTCGCGGATCGTCGCGATGGCGGCGTCGGTCACGGTGTGCGGAACGTTCTTCATGATGCGAATGATGGCCGGTCTGACCGGCATTGTAATCCGCACATGCGCGGTGCATCGCCGGCCTACGGGAAAGTCACGATCCGGCTCGCGCTCCGGCCCCGCCGGAGGGGCTGGAAAGGGGCGGGAAATCCCTATTTTGTTCTTCCTTGACTCGACTATATCGGCTTCCTACTATCGTCCATAACATCACTGGTCTTACCAGTATGAACAGACGAAACTGCAACCGTTGGTTCGGGAGAGCGCCGTGTCGAAATTCCTCAATTCGCTGTTTGGCCGGGTAGTCGTCGCATTGGTCCTCGGGGTCGCGCTAGGCGCGTTCTTCCCGCATTTCGCGGAGTCGCTGCGGCCGCTCGGCGACGGTTTCCTGAAGCTCATCAAGATGGTCATCGGCCCGATCGTGTTCTGCGTCGTGGTCAGCGGGATGGCCAATGCGGGCGACCTGAAGAAGGTCGGCCGGGTCGGCCTGAAGGCCGTCGTCTACTTCGAGGTGATGACCACGCTCGCGCTCGGCATCGGGCTCGTGCTTGCGTGGCTGACGCGCCCGGGCGTCGGCATGAACATCGACCTGCATTCGCTCGACGCGGCGTCGCTCGCGTCGTACGCGAAGAACGCCGAGAGCCTGAAGGACACGGCCGGCTACCTGATGAAGATCATCCCCGACACCGCGCTCGACGCGTTCGCGAAGGGCGACATCCTGCAGATCCTCGTGTTCGCGGTGCTGTTCGGCTCGGCGCTGTCGCTGCTCGGCGACAAGGCGAAGCGCGTCAACTCGCTGATCGAGGAGCTGTCGCACGTGTTCTTCCGCGTGATCGGCTTCATCATCAAGCTCGCGCCGCTCGGCGTGCTCGGCGCGATCGCGTTCACGACCGGCAAGTACGGCGTCGCGTCGCTCAAGCAGCTCGGCTACCTCGTCGCGGTGTTCTACCTGAGCTGCATCGTGTTCGTCACCGTGGTGCTCGGCATCGTGATGCGGCTCGCCGGCTTCTCCGTGTTCAAGCTGATCCGCTACCTGCGCGAGGAGCTGTCGATCGTGCTCGGCACGGCGTCGTCGGACGCGGTGCTGCCGCAGGTGATGCGCAAGCTCGAATACCTGGGCATCAAGGACTCGACGGTCGGCCTCGTGATCCCGACCGGCTATTCGTTCAACCTCGACGGCTTCTCGATCTACCTGACGCTCGCGGTGCTGTTCATCGCGCAGGCCACCAACACGCCGCTGTCGACGCACGACCTGATCGTCGTGCTGCTGGTGTCGCTCGTCACGTCGAAGGGCGCGCACGGGATTCCCGGCTCGGCGATCGTGATCCTCGCGGCGACGCTGTCGGCGATTCCCGCGATTCCCGTCCTCGGCCTCGTGCTGATCCTGCCGGTCGACTGGTTCGTCGGCATCGCCCGCGCGCTGACCAACCTGATCGGCAACTGCGTCGCGACGGTCGTCGTCGCGGTGTGGGAGAACGATATCGACAAGGCGCGCGCGAAGCGCGTGCTGAACCGCGAACTGCGCTACGTGCCGGTCGAGGAGGAGGATGTCGCGGGCGGCTCGCCGCTCGCCGGCGACCAGGCCCACGCGATCTGAGCGCGCTTCGACCCGCATTCCCGACATACCGCCGGCGCCTCGACGCGCCGGCGTTCCAGCCAGAATTGAGGAGACGACATGGCAGCCCCCGTTCTCGATCCGAACGCGCCGGCCTTCACGCGGCGCTACATGAACCTCGCCGATCCGCGCCTCGGTGCGAAGGCCCTCCACGCGAGCGACGAGTTCTTCGCGCCGAAGGAGCGCATGCTGAACCCGGAGCCGGCCGTGTTCATTCCCGGCAAGTACGACGACCACGGCAAGTGGATGGACGGCTGGGAGACGCGTCGCAAGCGCACGACCGGCCATGATTTCTGCGTGATCCGGCTCGCGCGGCCGGGCGTGATCCACGGCGTCGATCTCGATACCAGCCACTTCACCGGCAATTTCCCGCCGGCCGCGTCGATCGAAGGCTGCTTCGCCGACACGGACACGCCGCCCGACGGCGCCGAATGGCGCCCGATCGTGCCCGCGACGACGTTGCAGGGCAATAGCCACCATTACGTCGACGTGACCGATCCGCGGCCCTGCACGCACCTGCGCGTGAACCTGTACCCGGACGGCGGGCTCGCGCGGCTGCGCGTGTACGGCCAGCCGCAGCGCGACTGGAGCCGCGCGCCGCACGGCGAGCTGACCGACCTCGCGGCGGCCGAGCACGGCGGCTACGTGGTCGCCGCGAACAACCAGCACTTCGGCGCGGCGTCGCAGATGCTGATGCCGGGGCGCGGTGTGAACATGGGCGACGGCTGGGAAACCCGCCGCCGCCGGGAGCCGGGCAACGACTGGGCGATCGTCGCGCTCGCGCGGCCGGGCGTGATCCGCCGCGTCGAGGTCGACACCGCGTTCTTCAAGGGCAACTTCCCGGACCGCTGTTCGCTGCAGGCCGCCTACGTCGCGGGCGGCACCGACGAGTCGCTGGTCACGCAGGCGATGTTCTGGCCCGAACTGCTCGGCGAGCAGAAGCTGTCGATGGACCACGTCCACACGTTCGACCAGCTGGCGGCGCTCGGCCCGGTCACGCACGTGCGCTTCAACATCTTCCCGGACGGCGGCGTGTCGCGCCTGCGTCTGTGGGGCGAACCGGCCTGACGGAGGGGAAGGACATGAGCGGACCGCACATCCTGCGCGTCGAGCGCCTGACCCGCGACGCGTTCGCGCCGTTCGGCGACGTGATCGCGCTCGACGGCGCCCGGCATTTTCCGATCAACGGCGGCACGACCGAACGGTTCCACGACCTCGCGACGATCGACGTATGCGAGGACGGCGGGCGCCCGCTCGTCAGCGTGTTCCGCGCGCAGCCGCGCACGCTGCCGATCGCGATCACGATGATGGAGCGCCATCCGCACGGCAGCCAGGCGTTCATTCCGCTCGCGGCGGTGTCGCGCTATGCGATCGTCGTCGCGCCGGCGGGCGAGTTCCGGCCGGACGCGATGCGCGCGTTCCTGGCGGAAGGCTGGCAGGGCGTGAACTACGCGAAGGGCGTCTGGCACCATCCGCTGCTCGCGCTCGATGCGGTGAGCGACTTCGTCGTCGTCGATCGCGGCGGCGCGCAGCCGAACTGCGACGAGATTCCGCTCGACGCCGCCTGGCGGCTCGAACTGGCGCCGGCCTGCGCAAGCGCGGCCTGACCGGCGCCGGAACGCGCCCCGAAAGACGACGGCCCGGCCGGCGCAATGCCGGGCGGGCCGTCTCCCATGCGCGTGCGCGCGGATCAGTGCTTGCGGTGCGGGCAGTTCTCGGTCGTGCACGAGCCGTACATCGCGAGCGAGTGCTCCTGGAGCTTGAAGCCGCGTTCCCGCGCGATCGACTGCTGGCGGCTCTCGATCTCCGCGTCGAAGAACTCCTCGACCCGGCCGCAGTCTAGGCACACGAGGTGGTCGTGGTGCGAGCCCTCGTTCAGCTCGAACACCGCCTTGCCGGACTCGAAGTTGCTCCGTGTCAGCAGGCCGGCCTGCTCGAACTGCGTCAGCACGCGGTAGACCGTCGCGAGCCCGATGTCGAGCTGCTCGTTGAGCAGGTTGCGATAGACGTCTTCGGCCGTCAGGTGGCGGACGGGGCTTTGCTGGAAGATCTCGAGAATCTTGAGGCGCGGTAGGGTGGCCTTCAGCCCGATATTCTTGAGATCCGTCGGATTGGTCATGGCTAGGCATCCCTAGAGTACAATGCAGGGCTTCAATGTTACCGGCTTTTCGCCGTTACAGAAACACGCGCGGCCTGCCAGGCGGGCCAGCACGGTGAGGGAAATGATTCCAGAATCTCTTTCGCACTTTCAGAGGAGCCGCATGCGGAGTGTCATCATCGCTGCCGCCGCCGTTGCTGCGCTGGCTGGTTGTTCGTCGTACGACAGCGTGACGCAGCGCATCGCGCAGCGCATCACGCCCTACCGGATCACGGTCGTGCAGGGTAACTTCGTGTCGCAGGAGAAGGCGTCGCAGCTGCAGACCGGGATGACGCGCGAGCAGGTGCGCGCGCTGCTCGGCACCCCGCTGCTCTCGGACATGTTCCACGCCGACCGCTGGGATTACCTGTTCTACTTCAAGCGCGGCTCGACGGCCGTCGTCCAGCAGCGCGATCTCGTCCTGACGTTCTCGGGCGACCGCCTCGCAGGCTGGACGGGCGCCGACAACCTGCCGTCGGAGCTCGACCTGCTGGCCGACATCGACGGCGACAAGCGCGGCAAGAAGGCGAAGCAGTCGGCTGCGACCGCCGCTGCCGCGAGCGGCGCGAGCGCGGTGCAGGCGGCCGCCGCACCGGCGGCGGTCGTGGTGCCGGAAGCGGCGAGCGCCGGCGCCGTCGCCGACCAGGACGCGAACGCGCAGGCCGCGCGCGCGGCCAACCGCGCGACCAGCCAGGTGTCCGGGCAGGGCGGGTCCTCGCGGCGCTTCACGCCGTCCGCGCACGCGTCGGCCGCCGCGCCGGTGCCGGGCGGGCAGCCGCCGGGCGCGAACCCGACGATCCAGCCGCAGTTCCAGTTCCATCGCCCGCCGCAGCCGACCGTGCCGAACGAGGCAGCGCCGCCCGTCGGCCCGCAGGGGTCCGATGCGCTGCAGAATCAGCCCGTCAGCGCGCCGGCGCAATAAGCGCGCGGCGCACGGAAACGGGGCGGCATGCGCCGCCCGCTCTTGACCCTCTCGTGTAGAAAGCCATGAAGATTGCGATTGCCGGGGCGTCGGGCCGCATGGGCCGGATGCTGATCGAAACCGTTCTTAACGATTCCGACGCGCAGCTCGTCGGCGCGCTCGACCGCGCCGGCTCGCCGCATCTCGGCCAGGACGCGGGCGCGTTCCTCGGCAGGGAAACCGGCATCCGGCTGACCGATGACATCGACGCCGTGTTCGCGCAGGCCGACTACCTGATCGATTTCACGCGTCCGGAAGGCACGATCGCGCACGTCGAGGCCGCACTGCGCCACGACGTGAAGCTCGTGATCGGCACGACCGGCTTCACCGACGAGCAGAAGGCAACGCTGCGCACCGCGTCGGACCGGATCGGCATCGTGTTCTCCGCGAACATGAGCGTCGGCGTGAACGTCACGCTGAAGCTGCTCGAATTCGCCGCGAAGCACTTCTCGCACGGCTACGACATCGAGATCATCGAGGCCCATCACCGTCACAAGGTCGATGCGCCGTCGGGCACCGCGCTGATGATGGGCGAAGCGGTCGCCGGCGCGCTCGGCCGCTCGCTCGACGACTGCGCGGTATACGGCCGCCACGGCGTGACGGGCGAGCGCGATCCGTCGACGATCGGCTTCTCGGCGATCCGCGGCGGCGACATCGTCGGCGATCACACCGTGCTGTTCGCCGGGATCGGCGAGCGGATCGAGATCACCCACAAGTCGTCGAGCCGCGTGTCGTACGCGCAGGGCGCGCTGCGCGCGGTGCGCTTCCTGTCGGCGCGCGGCGCCGGCCTGTACGAGATGCAGGACGTGCTCGGCCTGCGCTGACGCGCGCCGGACACTCCGATGGCGATTCCCACCGGCGTCATCCACTACCTCGAAAGCGGCGATGCGGTCACGCACGCCGTCGCCTACGTGCTGGCGGCGATGTCCGTCGCCAGCTGGTGCTTCCTCATCGTGAAGGCCTGGCTGCTGGTCCGTGCGAAGTGGCAGGGGCCGGGCGCGCTCGCCGCGTTCTGGCGGGCGCCGACGCTCGACGCGGGCATCGCGGCGCTCGCCGGCGCCGATCGCGAGCGCGTGTTCGTGCCGCTCGCCGAAGCCGCGCGCGACGCGGCCCACGACCACGACCCCGCTGCGCTGGCCGCGCGCGTCGAACGCAGCGAGCGGGTGCTGCGCGCGCTGCGCCATGCGATGCTGCGCTCGCAGCGGCGGCTCGAGTTCGGCCAGGTGCTGCTCGCGTCGATCGGCAGCACCGCGCCGTTCGTCGGGCTGCTCGGCACCGTCTGGGGCATCTATCACGCGCTCGGCAGCATCGCCGCGAGCGGGCAGGCGCAGATCGAGAGCGTCGCGGGGCCGGTCGGCGAGGCGCTGATCATGACCGCGTTCGGGCTCGTGGTCGCGATCCCGGCCGTGCTCGCGTACAACATCCTCGGGCGGCTCGTGCGCCAGCTCGCCGAGGAGCTCGACGGCTTCGCGCGCGACCTGCACGTGTTCGTGTGCGCGGGCGACGCCTGACGCGCGCTTTCCGAAAAAGGGGCAGCCATGGCATTCGGCGGACTGGAGCACCACAAGACGTCCGCGCCGATGGCGGAGATCAACATGACGCCGCTGATCGACGTGATGCTCGTGCTGCTCGTCATTTTCATCGTGACCGCGCCGCTGATGACGCATGCGATCCGGCTCGATTTGCCGAAGGTCGCGGCCGAAGCCGCGCGCGACACGCCGCAGGCCATCACGCTGTCGATCGACGACGCGGGCAAGCTCTATTGGGACGACACGCCGGTCGCGCTCGACGCGCTGCCGGCGCGGTTCCGCACGGCCGCCGCGGGCGGCGCGCCGCCCGAGCTGCGGCTGCGTGCGTCGCGCGCGACGCGCTATGACGTGATCGCGCAGGTGATGGGCGCGGCGCAAGCCGCGGGCCTCGCGCGGATCGGCTTCGTGACCGACCTGCCGACGCCGCAGCGCGGTTCCGCCGCGCCGCCTGCCGTGCCGGCGAACCGCTGAGCGGGCCGGGGCCTGCCACACCGCCGGCGCGAACGGGCGCGACCCGCGAGACCGGCCGTGCGGGCCGGCGCGGACGGTATAATCGTCGTTTTTCCCCGGTTGGCAGATATTCTCCAGGTAACCCGGGCAAGCACGAATTTCGATCCACTCCCGCGCGTGTCCGTCACGCCGCTTAAAGCCTAGTCCGAACCACACCATGCACGAGAGATACGTACCCGCCGACGTCGAAGCCGCCGCCCAGCGCGACTGGCGCGCAGCCGATGCTTACAAGACGAAGGAAGACTCGCAGAAGCCGAAGTTCTACTGCGTGTCGATGCTGCCGTACCCGTCCGGCAAGCTGCACATGGGTCACGTGCGCAACTACACGATCAACGACGTGATGTACCGGTATCTGCGGATGAACGGCTACAACACGTTGATGCCGATGGGCTGGGATGCGTTCGGGATGCCGGCCGAGAACGCCGCGATGGCGAACGGCGTGCCGCCCGCGAAGTGGACCTACGACAACATCGACTACATGAAGGGCCAGATGCAGTCGATGGGCCTCGCGATCGACTGGTCGCGCGAGATCGCGACCTGCAAGCCCGACTACTACAAGTGGAACCAGTGGCTGTTCCTGAAGATGCTCGAGAAGGGCATCGCGTACAAGAAGACGGGCACCGTGAACTGGGACCCGGTCGACCAGACCGTGCTCGCGAACGAGCAGGTGATCGACGGGCGCGGCTGGCGCTCGGGCGCGCTCGTCGAGAAGCGCGAGATCCCGATGTACTACCTGCGCATCACGCAGTACGCGGACGAGCTGCTGAACGACCTCGACGGCCTCGGCTGGCCGGAGCGCGTGAAGATCATGCAGCAGAACTGGATCGGCAAGAGCTTCGGCGTGAACTTCGGCTTCCCGTATGAACTCGACGGCGAGCAGAAGCTGCTGCGCGTGTTCACGACCCGCGCCGACACGATCATGGGCGTGACGTTCTGCGCGATCGCGGCCGAGCACCCGCTCGCGACGCGTCTCGCGCAGGGCAAGCCGGAACTGCAGGCGTTCATCGATGAATGCAAGCGCGGCGGCGTCGCCGAGGTCGACATGGCGACGATGGAGAAGAAGGGCGTCCCGACCGGCTTCACGGTCAAGCATCCGCTGACGGGCGAGCCGGTCGAGGTGTGGATCGGCAACTACGTGCTGATGAGCTACGGCGAAGGCGCGGTGATGGGCGTGCCCGCGCACGACGAGCGCGACTTCGCGTTCGCGAAGAAATACAACCTGCCGATCAAGCAGGTGATCGCGGCCGAAGGTCAGACGTATTCGACCGACGCGTGGCAGGAGTGGTACGGCGACAAGGACGTCGCCGTGTGCGTGAACAGCGGCAAGTACGACGGCCTGAACCATGGCGCGGCGGTCGACGCGATCGCGGCCGACCTGAAGGCCGGCGGCTTCGGCGACAAGCAGGTCACGTGGCGCCTGCGCGACTGGGGCGTGTCGCGCCAGCGCTACTGGGGCACGCCGATCCCGATCATCCACTGCCCGTCGTGCGGCGACGTGCCGGTGCCGGAGCAGGACCTGCCGGTCGTGCTGCCGGAAGACCTCGTGCCGGACGGCTCGGGCAACCCGCTCGCGAAATCGGAAGCGTTCCTGAACTGCGCATGCCCGAAGTGCGGCGCGGCCGCGAAGCGCGAGACCGACACGATGGACACCTTCGTCGATTCGTCGTGGTATTTCTCGCGCTACACGGCGCCGGATGCCGACACGATGGTCGACGCGCGCACCGACTACTGGATGCCGATGGACCAGTACATCGGCGGCATCGAGCACGCGATCCTGCACCTGCTGTACTCGCGCTTCTGGACCAAGGTGATGCGCGACCTCGGCCTCGTGAAGTTCGGCGAGCCGGCGAAGAACCTGCTGACGCAGGGCATGGTGCTGAACGAGACGTTCTACCGCGAGGATGCATCGGGCAAGAAGACCTGGTACAACCCGGCCGACGTGACCGTCTCGTTCGACGACAAGGGCCGCCCGGTCGGCGCGACGCTGAACGCCGACGGCCAGCCGGTCGTGCTCGGCGGCATCGAGAAGATGTCGAAGTCGAAGAACAACGGCGTCGATCCGCAGGTGCTGATCGACCAGTACGGCGCGGATACCGCACGCCTGTTCACGATGTTCGCCGCGCCGCCCGAGCAGCAGCTCGAGTGGTCGGGCTCGGGCGTCGAGGGCGCGAGCCGCTTCCTGCGCCGCGTGTGGAGCTTCGGCGCCGCGAACCGTGAAGCGCTCGCGGAGCGCGCGGCGTTCGACGCGGGCAAGCTCGGCGACGCCGACAAGGCGCTGCGCCGCGAGATCTACGGCGTGCTGAAGCAGGCCGACTTCGACTATCAGCGCCTGCAGTACAACACGGTCGTGTCGGCCACGATGAAGATGCTCAACGCGATCGACGGCGCGAAGGGCGCGACGCCCGCCGTGCTGCGCGAAGTGTACGGCGTGCTGTTGCGCGTGCTGTATCCGGTCGTGCCGCACATCACGTTCGAGCTGTGGAAGACGCTCGGCTATGCGGACGAATTCGGCCCGCTGCTCGACGCGCCGTGGCCGAAGGTCGACGAGGCTGCGCTCGAGCAGGCCGAGATCGAACTCGTGCTGCAGGTGAACGGCAAGGTGCGCGGCGCGCTGAAGGTCGCGAAGGACGCGAGCCGCGAGGCCATCGAGGCCGCGGCGGTTGCCGACGAGGCGTTCGCGAAGTTCGGCGAGGGCAGGCCGGCGAAGAAGATCGTCGTCGTGCCGGGCCGCCTCGTGAACATCGTCGTCTGAGGGCCGGCAGGCCCTCGGCGAATTCTGAAGGAGCGAAGGTGATCCGCAGATCGTTTTTGATGCTCGTCGGCAGCGCGGTCATGCTGTCGGGATGCGGTTTCCAGTTGCGGGGTCAGCAGGACTACGCGTTCAAGCACCTGCTGGTCGCCGGCGCGCCGGCGCCCGTCGAGGCGCGGCTCACGCGCCTCGTCGAGGCCGGCAGCGACACGAAGATCGTCAAGGTGCCGGACGATGCAGACGCGGTGCTGCGCATGTCGGAGTCGCGCGGGCAAGGTACGCTGACGCTGAACCGGTACGGCGCGGTCGCGGAATACGTGCTCAACTATTCGTTGGGCTACACGCTGACGAGCAAGGACGGCACGGTGCTGATTCCGCCGAGCGTGATCGCGCTGAACCGCGCGATGACGTACAGCGACCAGTTCACGAACGCGAAGGCGCAGGAAACCGAGATCCTCTTCGGCGACATGCAGCGGGACGCGGTCGACCAGCTGATGCGCCGTCTCGCGATCGTGCATTCGCTGAATCCGGCGCCGCAAGACGTGGTGCCGGGCGTCGCGCCGCGCGCGCCGCTGCCGCCGCCGCCGCTGTGAAACGCGGGCGCACGAACCGATGCAACTGCGACTAGACGCGCTGGAGCCGCACCTCGCGAAGGGGCTGGCCGGGCTCTACACCGTATTCGGCGACGAGCCGCTGCTCGCGCAGGAAGCGTGCGACCGGATTCGCGCCGCCGCGCGCGCGGCCGGCTTCACCGAGCGCTCGGTGCACACCGTCGAGCGCGGCTTCGACTGGAGCCTGCTGCTCGGCGCGACCCAGGCGATGTCGCTGTTCGGCGAGCGCCAGCTGATCGAGCTGCGCATTCCGTCGGGCAAGCCCGGCAAGGAAGGCGCCGACGCGCTGAAGGCGCTCGCCGCCGCGAACAATCCGGACGCGCTGGTGCTCGTCACGCTGCCGCGCCTCGATGCGGCGACGCAGAAATCCGCGTGGTTCACCGCGCTCCTGAACGGCGGCGTCGCGCTGAAGATCGACCCGGTCGACCGCGCGCAGTTGCCGAACTGGATCGGCCAGCGCCTCGCGATCCAGGGGCAGCGCGTCGCGGCCGGCGAGGATGGCCGGCGCGCGCTGCAGTTCATTGCGGAGCGCGTCGAGGGCAACCTGCTCGCCGCGCACCAGGAAATCCAGAAGCTCGGCCTGCTGTATCCGCAGGGCGCGCTGTCGTTCGAGCAGGTGCACGACGCGGTGCTGAACGTCGCCCGCTACGACGTCTTCAAGCTGAACGAGGCGATGCTCGCCGGCGACGCCGCGCGGCTCGCGCGGATGATCGACGGCCTGAAGGGCGAGGGCGAGGCGATCGTGCTCGTGATGTGGGCGGTCGTCGAGGAACTGCGCACGCTGCTGCGGATCAAGCGCGGCGTCGCGGCCGGCAAGCCGCTCGCGACGCTGCTGCGCGAGAACCGCGTATGGGGGCCGCGCGAGCGGCTGGTCGGCCCCGCGCTCGGCCGCGTGACCGAAGCCGCGCTCGAGAAGGCGCTGGCGTTCGCCGCGCGGCTCGACCGGCAGGTCAAGGGCCTGTCCGCGGTGACGCCGGGCCGGCGCACGCAGGACGAGCCGCCGCCCGATCCGTGGGACGGCCTGTTCCAGCTCGCGATGACGGTCGCGGGTGCGCAGGGTGCGCAAGGCGAGCGACCGCCGACCGCGGGTCGCGGCGTGCGGCGCTAAGTCCCGCCTGCGGCGCCAGCGCGCCGTCCGCAACCCGCATACAATTGCTTCGACGGCCGGCGCGGCAGCGCCGCGCGCTTCCCGATGATTTCATGCCGCACTGAGCGGCCCGCTTTTCGAGTCACATGATGGATATCGACCAGTACATGACGGACCTGGGTCGCCGCGCCCGGCAGGCTTCCCGCGCGATGGCGCGCGCCAGCACCGCAGCGAAGAACGCGGCGCTCGATGCGGTCGCCCGCGCGATCGAGCGCGATGCGCAGGCACTGAAGGACGCGAACGCGCGCGACGTCGCGCGGGCTCGCGACAAGGGGCACGATGCGGCGTTCATCGACCGCCTGACGCTGTCCGACAAGGCGTTGAAGACGATGGTCGAAGGGCTGCGCCAGGTCGCGTCGCTCGCCGATCCGATCGGCGAGATCGGCAATCTCAAGTTCCGCCCGAGCGGGATCCAGGTCGGCCAGATGCGCGTGCCGCTCGGCGTGATCGGCATCATCTACGAATCGCGCCCGAACGTGACGATCGACGCGGCGGCGCTGTGCCTGAAGTCCGGCAACGCGACGATCCTGCGCGGCGGCTCCGAGGCGCTCGAATCGAATGCCGCGCTCGCGAAGCTGATCGGCGAAGGGCTCGCGTCGGCGGGCCTGCCGCAGGACGCGGTGCAGGTCGTCGAAACCGCCGATCGCGCGGCGGTCGGCAAGCTGATCACGATGACCGAATACGTCGACGTGATCGTGCCGCGCGGCGGCAAGAGCCTGATCGAGCGCCTGATCAACGAGGCGCGCGTGCCGATGATCAAGCACCTCGACGGCATCTGCCACGTCTACGTCGACGATCGCGCGGACCTCGACAAGGCGCTCACCGTCTGCGACAACGCGAAGACGCACCGCTACGGCACGTGCAACACGATGGAGACGCTGCTCGTCGCGAGCGGCGTCGCGCAAGCCGTGCTGCCGCCGCTCGGCCGCCTGTATCGCGAGAAGAACGTCGAACTGCGCGTCGATGCGGCCGCGCGCGCGGTGCTCGCCGACGCCGGCGTCGGCCCGCTCGTCGATGCGACCGAGGAAGACTGGCACACCGAATACCTCGCGCCGGTGCTCGCGATCAAGGTCGTCGACGGGCTCGACGCCGCGATCGAGCACATCAACCATTACGGCTCGCACCACACGGACGCGATCGTCACCGAGGATCACGACCGCGCGATGCGCTTCCTGCGCGAAGTCGATTCGGCGAGCGTGATGGTCAACGCATCGACGCGCTTCGCCGACGGTTTCGAATTCGGCCTCGGCGCGGAGATCGGCATCTCGAACGACAAGCTGCATGCGCGCGGCCCGGTCGGCCTCGAAGGGCTGACGTCGCTGAAGTACGTCGTGCTCGGGCACGGCGAAGGCCGTCAGTAACGCGAGGCGCGCAATCGATGGCAATGCTCTGGGTCAAGACGTTCCATATCGTACTGATCGCGTCGTGGTTCGCGGGGCTGTTCTACCTGCCGCGCATCTACGTGAACCTCGCGATGGAAACCGATCCCGCCGCGATTCGCCGGCTGCTCGTGATGGCACGCAAGCTGTTCCGCTTCATGACGCTCATCGCGGTGCCGGCGCTCGCGTGCGGCATGTGGCTGTGGCTTGCGGTCGGCATCGGCCAGGGGCAGGGCTGGGTGCACGCGAAGGTCACGGTCGTGCTGCTGCTGATCGTCTATCACGCGTATTGCGGCCACCTGCTGAAGGTGTTCGAGCGCGGCGAGAACCGGCGCTCCGACCGGTGGTATCGCGTGTTCAACGAACTGCCGGTGCTCGGGATGCTCGCGGCGGTCGCGCTCGCGGTGATCAAGCCGTTCTGATTTCGTCGTTTCCGCCCGCACCGGACAAACGGCGCTCTTCGGGGCGCCGTTTGTCGTTTACGCGTTCCGCGGGGACGAGCGTGCCTACTCCTTCGCGTTCGCGTCGATCCGGCGGCGCGTGATCGCTTCCTTCGCGCGGCCGACCCGTTCCATCAGCGCGGGCCCGCGCGACAGCGCGACGCCGACCGCGAGGATGTCGCCGATCGCGAGGTGCGACATCCGCGACGTCATCGGCGAGAACACGTCGGTTTCCTCCGCGACGTTCGACGCGAGGCTCACCGTCGCCAGCTTCGCGAGCGGCGAGTGGCTTTGCGTGATCGCGACGACTTTCGCGCCGCACGCGAGCGCCGCGCGCGCGGCCTCGACGATGTCGCGCGTGCGGCCGGTGTTCGAGATCGCGACGACGACGTCCTGCGGGCCGAGCAGCGCCGACGACATCGAGAACGTGTGCGGATCCGAATACGCGACGCTCGGCACGCCGAGCCGGAAGAACTTGTGCTGGATGTCCTGCGCGGCGATGCCCGAGCCGCCCGCGCCGTAGAACTCGATGCGCGACGCGTTCGACAGCAGCGCGATCGCCTCGGCGACGCTGCCCGCCGACAGGCTGTTGCGCACCTCGATCAGCGCGCCGATCGTGCGGTCGAACACCTTGCCGATGATGCCCGGCGCGGGCTCGTCCGGCTCGACGTCGCGGTAGACCGACGACACGCCCGGCGCGACGCTCTGCGCGAGCCGGATCTTGAATTCGCGAAAGCCGCTGCAGCCGAGCGCCTGGCAGAAGCGCGCGATCGTCGGCTGGCTGACGCCGGCGCGCGCGGACAGCTCGGTCATCGCGAGGTCGAGCACCTCGCGCGGCGCGGCGAGGATGTAGTCGGCGAGCTTGCGCTCGGACGGGCGCAGGTCGGGGCGGATCGCTTCGATGCGGGGCAGCATGGGACGGCAGGTGGTAATCGGGTTCGGATGCGCGAGTGTATCGCAAACGAATTGTAGAAAATCTACATGAAAATGCTAGCTCGAATTGGAGGGTTCGCTGGCAAGGTGTAGAGGTTGGATTAGGGTTTTCACTAATCAATACCTTGCCTGTAGCGGGAGTGCGGGTTTCGGGTCTGCCAATCCGCATTGCGTGTGTGTAGTTTTTCTACTAGACTGGCTGCGTTCAGTCGTTGCATTCGACCGTCCCCACGATTCCAACCGCCGGTGTCGGCCGGCATACAGGAGCGCCCAGCATGACCTCGCTGCATCCCACTCTGGCGAAAGTCACCGAACGCGTGATCGCGCGCAGCCGGTCGACCCGTTCCGCTTACCTGAAGCGCATCGACGGCGCGCAGGGCCGGTTCCCCGCACGCGGCGCGCTGTCGTGCGCGAACCTCGCGCACGGGTTCGCGGGCCTTGAAGGCAACGACAAGTTCGAGATCAAGGCGATCAAGCAACCGAACATCGGCATCGTGTCCTCGTACAACGAGATGCTGTCCGCGCACGCGCCGTACAAGGATTTCCCGGACATCATCAAGGCGGCCGCGCGCGCGAACGGCGGCGTCGCGCAGTTTGCGGGCGGCGTGCCGGCGATGTGCGACGGGGTCACGCAGGGCAACCCGGGGATGGAGCTGTCGCTGTTCTCGCGCGAGGCGATCGCGATGGGCACCGCGATCGCGCTCACGCACAACATGTTCGACGCGGCGCTGTGCCTCGGCATCTGCGACAAGATCGTGCCGGGCCTCCTGATCGGCGCGCTGCAGTTCGGCCACCTGCCGACGATCTTCGTGCCGGCCGGCCCGATGACGAGCGGCCTGTCCAACGACGACAAGGCGAGAATCCGCCAGCAGTTCGCGACCGGCCAGGTCGGCCGCGACGCGCTGCTCGAGGCCGAATCGGCCGCGTACCACGGCCACGGCACCTGCACGTTCTACGGCACCGCGAACAGCAACCAGATGCTGATGGAGCTGATGGGCCTGCACCTGCCGGGCTCGGCGTTCGTCCATCCGCATACGCCGCTGCGCGACGCGCTGACGGCCGAGGCCGCACGCCGCGTGCTCGACCTGACCGTCGAGCGCGGCCACTACACGCCGATCGGCCACGTGATCGACGAGAAGGCGATCGTCAACGGCATCGTCGCGCTGCTCGCGACGGGCGGCTCGACCAACCACACGCTGCACCTCGTCGCGATCGCGCGCGCGGCCGGCATCCTGATCGACTGGGACGACTTCGACGAGCTGTCGGCCGCGGTGCCGCTGCTCGCGAAGATCTATCCGAACGGCAAGGCCGACGTGAACCATTTCCACGCGGCGGGCGGCATCGCGTTCCTGGTGCGCAACCTGCTCGAAGGCGGGCTGCTGCATGAGGACGTGACGACCGTCGCCGGCAAGGGTCTTTCGCACTACACGAAGGAGCCGAGACTGATCGACGGCACGCTGACGTGGGTCGACGGCGCGGCCGAGAGCCACGACACGAAGGTGCTGCGCCCGATCGGCGAGCCGTTCCAGCCGGACGGCGGGCTGCGCCTGATGCAGGGCCGCCTCGGCCGCGGCGTGATCAAGATTTCGGCGGTCGCGCCGGAGCACCGCAAGGTGACGGCACCCGCGATCGTGTTCGATTCGCAGGAGGCCGTGCAGGAAGCGTTCGATCGCGGCGAGCTGAAGCGCGACTTCGTCGCGGTGGTGCGCTTCCAGGGCGCGCGCGCGAACGGGATGCCCGAGCTGCACCGTTTGACGCCGCTGCTCGGCGTGCTGCAGGATCAGGGCTTCCATGTCGCGCTCGTCACCGACGGGCGCATGTCCGGTGCATCGGGCAAGGTGCCGGCGGTGATCCACGTATCGCCGGAAGCGCTGCTGAACGGCCCGCTCGGCAAGGTGAAGACGGGCGACGCGATCGTGATCGACGCCGAGGCCGGCGTGCTCGACATCGCGGTCGACGACGCCGAATGGCACGCGCGCCCGGTCGCGCAGCCGCTGCACCAGGCGGACAACGAGATGGGCTTCGGGCGCGAGCTGTTCGGCGTGTTCCGCGCGGCGGCCGCGCCGGCGGAGCAGGGCGCATCGGTTTTCGGGGCGCTGGTCGGCGAAGCGGCCGCCCGCGTCACCGCGTAACTTCGAGATTCAAGGAGAGGCATCGATGAAGACGATTGGCGAAATCGTGAAGCTGGGCCCGGTGATTCCGGTGCTCGCATTCGACTCGGTCGAGCAGGGCGAACAGGTGTCGCGCGCGCTGCACGCAGGCGGCGTGAAGGTGCTCGAGATCACGCTGCGCACCGCGGCGGGCCTCGCGGCGATCGAACGCGCGAGCCAGCTCGCGGACGACATCGTCGTCGGCGTCGGCACGATCACGAAGCCCGAGCATTGCGCGCAGGCGAAGAAAGCCGGCGCACAGTTCGGCGTGTCGCCGGGCCTGACGAAGGACCTGCACCTTGCCGCGCTCGACGCGGGCCTGCCGCTGCTGCCCGGCGTGATGACGCCGAGCGACATCATCCAGGCGCTCGAATTCGGCTACGAGATCGTCAAGTTCTTCCCGGCCCAGCAGGCGGGCGGCGTGCCGATGCTGCAGGCGTTCCACGGCCCGTTTCCCGCGCTGAAGTTCTGTCCGACGGGCGGCATCACGGTCGACACCGCGCCGAATTTCCTCAAGCTGCCGAACGTCGTGTGTGTCGGCGGCTCATGGCTGACCCCGAAGGCGGCGCTCGCCGCGCAGGACTGGGCGGAAGTCACGCGCCTCGCGCAAGCCGCCAGCCTGCTCCCTCGTTGAACTTGTACGAAATGGCATCTTCACCCTCGGTCGAACAGTGCTTAGTGCTTGTTTTGCCGAGGGTTTTTGCTGATGGAACCGGTTCTATCGCTCGGCGGTAAAGATAAGTAAAATTCAGCGTCCTGACGGCGGGGTGCCACCCCGCCATTTCGGAGACCTGCATAGCCGGGCATACTCGCAACCAGCTTCGCGCATGGCGCAAGGCGGCCCGGTTCGAATAAATCCCAAGGAGGAGTCCACATGGGCGCTGTCCAAGGCAGCATGCTGCTCATTTACACCGTGATCGCGATCGTGGCGCTGATCGTGATGATCGCGCGGTTCAAGATCTATCCGTTCCTGGTCCTCATCATCGTGTCGCTCGGCCTCGGCCTGGTCGTCGGCATGCCGATGGACAAGATCGTCAAGTCGTTCGAGACGGGCACCGGCGGCACGCTCGGCCACATCGCGATCGTCGTCGGCCTCGGCACGATGCTCGGCAAGATGATGGCCGAATCGGGCGGCGCGGAGCGAATCGCGACCACGCTGATCGACTGGTTCGGTGAAAAGAACATCCACTGGGCGATGATGTTCGTCGCGATCATCGTCGGCCTGCCGGTGTTCTTCGAAGTCGGCTTCGTGCTGCTGATTCCGATCGCGTTCAACGTCGCGAAGCGCACCGGCAAGTCGCTGCTCGTCGTCGGCCTGCCGATGGTCGCGGGCCTGTCGGTCGTGCACGGCCTGATTCCGCCGCACCCGGCCGCGCTGCTCGCGGTCCAGCAGTACGGTGCCGACATCGGCAAGACGATCGCGTTCGGCCTGATCGTCGGCGTGCCGACCGCGATCGTCGCCGGTCCGCTGTTCGCGCTGACGATCTCGAAGTTCGTGAAGCTGCCGAACAACAACCCGCTCGCCGCGCAATTCGTCGAATCGCACACCGAGGGCAAGAAGCGCGAACTGCCGGGCTTCGGCATCACGCTGTTCACGATCATGCTGCCGGTGATCCTGATGCTGGTCGGCAGCTGGGCCGACCTCGTGTTCGCGCCGAAGACGCTGCCGAACAGCCTGTTGCGCTTCGCCGGCAACTCGGACGTCGCGCTGCTGATCGCGGTGCTCGTGAGCTTCTTCACGTTCGGCAGGCTGCAGGGCTTCAACCGCGAGCAGATCCAGAAGTTCTGCGGCGAGTGCCTGGCGCCGATCGCAGGGATTACGCTGATCGTCGGCGCGGGCGGCGGCTTTGGGGGTATCCTGCGTGACAGCGGGATCTCGCAGCAGATCGTCGCGACCGCGACGCAGGCGCATCTGTCGCCGCTCTTGCTCGGCTGGTTCGTCGCGGCGCTGATTCGTCTGGCCACGGGCTCGGCGACGGTCGCGATGACCACCGCCTGCGGCATCGTCGCGCCGATCGCGGCCGCGTCGGGCGTGACGGTGCGTCCGGAACTGCTGGTGCTGGCGACGGGATCGGGTTCGCTGATCTTCTCGCACGTCAACGACGGCGGCTTCTGGCTGATCAAGGAGTATTTCGGGATGACGGTCGGCCAGACGTTCAAGACCTGGACGCTGCTCGAAACGATCATCTCGGTGCTCGGCCTCACGTTTACGCTGGTGCTGAGCGCGTTTCTGTAACTAGGGGTAGTCAATGATTCTGATCGCAATGGGCGTGTCGGGCGCGGGCAAATCGCGAATCGGCGAGATGCTGGCGGAGCGCCTGTCGTGCAGCTATACCGACGGCGACGCGTTTCACAGCGCCGCCAACAAGGAGAAGATGCACCAGGGCATTCCGCTGACCGACGACGACCGCTGGCCGTGGCTGCGGACGATCCGTGCCGCCATCGAGGAGAAGCGGCGCGCGGGCGAGACGGCCGTCTTCACCTGCTCGTCGCTGAAGCGTTCGTACCGCGACGTGCTGCGCGGCAACGACGCCGACGTGCGGTTCGTGTACCTGAAGGGCTCGTTCGACGTGCTGCACGAGCGCCTGAAGAGCCGCACCGGCCATTTCTTCGATCCGTCGCTGCTGCAGAGCCAGCTCGACACGCTCGAGGAGCCGGGCCCGGACGAAGCGATCGAGGTCAGCATCGAGCTGACGCCCGAACAGATCGTCGATCACGTGATGCAGAAGATCGGCGTCGCGCAGCAGCACTGAGCGCGGTTCGCGGCAATCGGACAGGCAAGGGCGCCCCACTCGAGGGCGCCCTTGCTCATTCTGCGGCCGGTGTTCGTGCGTGCTGCGCGATGCCGTCGAGCAGCACGTCGAGCATCGTGTCGTGCACGACGGCCGGATCGAGGCGCGCATAGAGCGGCGCGGCGGATTTCACGAGCGGGTGGCCGGCGTCGGACAGCGCGTCGATTTCCGCGAGCTCGACGTCGTTGGCCGGCCGCGTCAGGCCGCCGGCTTCGGCCGCGGCGAGCCCGATCACGCTCGCGTACCAGCCGACGCACACGCACGGCCGCGCCGCGCGCGGAATGCCGGCGTCGGCCAGTGCGCGGTGCACGGCCTCGATGTGCGCGAGATCGGCCGGCCCGGTGCTGACGTGACGCTGCAGCAGGCCGAACGCGGCCGGATAGCGGAGCGCGAGCCCGCGGTACTGGCGCGCGAGGTCGCGCAGCCGGTCGCGCCACGGCAGGCGGTCGTCGACCGGCGTCAGCGAGCGCGACAGCGCGTTCGCGATCGCCCGGCTCAGCCCTTCCTTCGACTTGAAGTGATAGAGCACGCTCATCGGATCGCACCCGACCGTCTGAGCGAGCTTGCGCACACTGAATGCCGCTTCGCCGACTTCTTCGAGCAGCGTCAGCGCGGCCGCGACGATCGCGTCCTTGTCGAGGCCGCGCGGGCCTTGGGCGGGTTTGTCCTTCATCGGTGCGGAACGTCGGCCGGCGCATGCCGAACCGTAAGCTTGACGAAAGTATATTCTACACTGTAGAATTATTTCTGCGGTGTAGAAATTGGGTGTCCCGGCACCTTTCAATACGTGCTTGCGCACAGTCCGGGATTCAGGCGACACGAGCGTGTCCGCCGTCAACACGGGCCATCACGCCCCTTTTCTCGTTGACACCCATGTGGAACCGGCTGCCCCACCCGCGAAGCCAATACGGCTCTTCGACAGGCGGCCCAAGACCATGCAAGTGCAAAACATGACCTCCAACAAGCCCCTGATTCAGGACGAATCGCGCTTTGAACAAACGCAACTGAATATCGAGAAAGACAACTGGAACTGGTGCGATCCGGCCCGTTACGACGGCGAGCGGCCGGCCAACTGGTACGAGGCATCGCTGTCGCGCTGGGAAAACGGCGCGCCGCTCGCGCGCGATGTCGTGTGCGACGTGCTGGTGATCGGCGGCGGCCTGCTCGGCGCGTCGGCGGCGCTGCACCTGGCCGAGGCGGGCGTCGACACGATCCTCGTCGACAAGCATCACATCGGTTCGGCCGCGTCGGGCCGCAACGGCGGCCAGCTGACCCCGGGCCTCGCGCGCTGGGAGGCGGCCGACATGATCGACCAGTTGTCGCATGAGGACGCGAAGCGCCTGTGGCGTTTCGCGTCGGCCGAGTCGATGGACCTGATCGACGCGATCGGCGCGCGCTACGCGCTCGACCTCGACCGCAAGCGCGGCCACGTCACGGCGGCGGTCCACCCCGGCCACATGAGCGCGCTGCTCGACGGCGCGGATGCGCGCCGCAGCCTCGGCGACGCAAGCGTGACGCTGGCCGGCAAGCATCAGTTGCAGGACGAATACGTGCGCTCGGCGCTGTATCACGGCGCGGCGATCGACGCGCTGGGCGGCCAGATCCATCCGCTCGCGCTGGTGCGCGGCCTCGTCCACGGCTTCCGCCTGAACGGCGGCGCGCTGTACGAGGGCACCGAGGTGCTCGAGCTCGACGAGACGCCGGACGGCGTCGTCGCAACGACGCCGGGCGGGACGATCACCGCGCGCAAGGGCGTCGTGCTCGCGCTGCACAACACGACCTTCCGGCTGCTCGACGACGGCGGCGCGACGACCGTGCCGTTCTTCACGTACGTGAGCGTGACGGCGCCGCTCGACGTCGACGTCGCGACGCTGATGCCGGCCGGCATGCCCGTGTACGACACGCAGTTCCAGATCGACTACTACCGGCCGGTGCGCGGCAACCGCCTGCTGTTCGGCGGGCAGGGCACCGGCACCTGCTGGGCGCAGCCGGACGTCGACGCGTACCTGCTGACCCGGCTGAATACGGTGTTCCCGCAATATGACGGCCGCTTCGCGCTCGATTACTGCTGGAGCGGCGTCAGCGACTTCACGCTGAACGGCGCGACCGACAGCCGCAAGACCGATGGCCGCGTGCCGATGTACATGGTGCAGGGCTGGAGCGGCCACGGGGTCGCGCAGACGGTGCGGATCGGCAAGGCGATTTGCGACGACTTCGTCGGCCGCAACGACGATTTCTCGATGCTGACCGGCATCGATCACCGCGCGATTCCGCTCGGCCGCCAGCTGTCGCCGATCGCGATTCCGGCCGCGAAGGCCGCGATGAGCATGATGACGGCGCTGAATCCGGGGAAGATGATCTCGTTCTGATCGTGCAACGCGGATCGCCGGCCGCACATACGAAAACGCCCGATGCGCGATGCATCGGGCGTTTTTCTTGGGCGCGGCGCGGTGTTACGCGATCCGCTTAGCGAGCTCGACGGCCTTGCCGATGTATGACGCGGGCGTCATCGCGAGCAGGCGCTCCTTCGCGTCCTGCGGGATCGCGAGCGTGCCGACGAATTCCTGCAGCGCTTCGCGCGTGATGCCCTTGCCGCGCGTCAGCTCCTTCAGCTGCTCGTACGGGTTCTCGATGCCGTAGCGGCGCATCACCG
This sequence comes from Burkholderia ubonensis, assembly GCF_902833085.1. GTDB lineage: Bacteria > Pseudomonadota > Gammaproteobacteria > Burkholderiales > Burkholderiaceae > Burkholderia > Burkholderia ubonensis. The sequence goes on along the minus strand of NZ_CADFEB010000012.1, from coordinate 138,005 downwards.
TCTGCACCGGCTCGGCGAGCACTTCCCAGCAGTTGTCGAGGTCTTCGTTCAGGCGCTGCGGATTCACTTCGAGCTTGTCGAGGCCGCGGATCAGCGAGTCATACGCGAGCAGCGAGTAGCCGAGCGCGACGCCCATGTTGCGCAGCACCGTCGAATCGGTGAGGTCGCGCTGCCAGCGCGACACCGGCAGCTTGTCGGCGAGGTGGCGCAGCGTCGCGTTCGCGAGGCCGAGGTTGCCTTCCGAGTTCTCGAAGTCGATCGGGTTGACCTTGTGCGGCATCGTCGACGAGCCGATCTCGCCGGCCTTGGTCTTCTGCTTGAAGTAGCCGACCGAGATGTAGCCCCACACGTCGCGGTCGAGGTCGAGCAGGATCGTGTTCGCGCGCGCGACCGCGTCGAACAGCTCGGCCATGTAGTCGTGCGGCTCGATCTGGATCGTGTACGGGTTGAACGTGAGCTTCAGGCGGTTCTCGATCACGTCGCGCGAGAACGCTTCCCAGTCGAATTCCGGGTACGCGGAAAGATGCGCGTTGAAGTTGCCGACCGCGCCGTTCATCTTGCCGAGGATCTCGACCTTCTCGATGCGCGTGATCGCGCGCGCGAGGCGCGCCGCGACGTTCGCGAGCTCCTTGCCGAGCGTCGTCGGGCTGGCCGGCTGGCCGTGCGTGCGCGACAGCATCGGCTGTTCGGCATGCGCGTGCGCGAGCGCGACGAGGCGCTGGTGGACCGTGCGCAGCGCCGGCAGGATCACGTGCTCGCGCGCGCCGGCGAGCATCATTCCGTGCGACGTGTTGTTGATGTCCTCGGACGTGCACGCGAAGTGGATGAATTCGCTGGCCTTCTCGAGTTCGGCCTGGCCCTTCACCGATTCCTTCAGCCAGTATTCGACGGCCTTCACGTCGTGGTTCGTCACGCGCTCGATGTCCTTGATGCGTGCGGCGTCGTGCGCGGTGAAGCGCTCGACGAGCTGCAGCAGGAACTGCTCGGCGGCGTCGGAGAAGCGCGGCACTTCGGCGAAGCCGGCGCGCGACAGCGCGATCAGCCAGTGCACCTCGACGGTGACGCGGTGGCGCATGAAAGCGGCTTCGGAGAGCCAGTCGCGCAGCGCTTCGGTCTTGCTGGCGTAGCGGCCGTCGATGGGCGAGAGCGCGGTGAGGGCGAAAAGCGTATCGGGACGAGTGTCGGACATGATCGGGCGGGCCTTGGGGCCGGGTCGAACGAGGGGGGGAGGAGAATCCGGCATTTTACCATCGGCGCGCGACGGTCCCGACCGTGCGCGGCTGCGGCGGGTGCCGGCGCGTGCCGCCGCCGCGCCGGCGCGGGTCCGAGGCGGTCGGGCCGCTGGGCCGCCCGCGCCGCCGGCCGGGCCCGCCCGCCGGTAGAATGCAGGCTTCTTCCCGACTGCCGCCCGCCGCGCCCGCCCGCATGGAACTGAAATGGCTCGAAGACTTCGTCTCGCTCGCGGAGACGCGCAGCTTTAGCCGGTCCGCCGAGTTGCGGCACGTGTCGCAGCCGGCGTTCTCGCGCCGCATCCAGGCGCTCGAGGCATGGCTCGCGACCGAACTGATCGATCGTTCGGTCTATCCGACCCGCCTCACGCAGGCCGGCCAGATCTTCTACGAGCAGGCGCTGACGATGCTATCGCAGGCGCACGAGGCGCGCACGCTGCTGCGCGGCCACGTCGGCGCGCCGGTGCCGACGATCGAATTCGCGGTGCCGCACACGCTGTCGCTCACCTATTTCCCGCGCTGGCTGCAGCGGATCGAGGCGAAGATGGGGCCGGTTCACACGCGGCTGCGCGCGCTGAACGTGCACGACGCGGTGCTGTCGCTCGTCGAGGGCGGCTGCGATCTCGTGATGGGCTATCACCATCCGAGCCATCCGGTCGCGCTCGATCCCGCGCGCTACGACATGCTGACGCTCGGCAGCGAGCCGATCAGCCCGTTTTCGGCGCCGGGCCGCGCGGGGCGGCCGCGCTACACGCTGCCGGGCGCGGCCGATGCGCGCGTGCCGTACCTGTCGTATACGCCGAACGCGTATCTCGGCCGGATGACCGAGGTGATCATCGCGAACGCGCCGACGCCGCTGTTCCTCGATCGCGTTTACGAAACCGACATGGCGGAAGGCTTGAAGGCGATGGCGCTCGCCGGCCACGGCATCGCGTTCCTGCCGCACAGCGCGGTCGAGGACGCGGTCGCGAGCGGCCGGCTGATCCGGCTCGACCGCGCGGTGCGCGGGGGCGCGCATCCGTTCACGCTGACGATGGAGATCCGGCTGTACTGCGACAAGGTCGCGCTGCAGGGCGGCGAGCCGCGGCAAAAGCTCGTGCGCGCGCTGTGGGACGTGGTGAGCGACGAGCTGCGCGAGGCGGCCGGCTGACGCCTGTCCACGTTTTCCGGCGCGCCGGATGCCGGGCCGATCGCGGCCGTTCTTGCGCAAATCGACCGCGAATTTGCGAAAAATCGCGATCATGCAGGAAACGCATAATCGAATAAGCAAACGGCATTGGATAAAAAAAACGGGTTTTTCGACAATGTGCGCCATCCGTTGACCGTTGGAGAATCCATGTCTTCGCAACAGCAGTCCATCCCGTCCTACCTGCACGCCGACGATCTCGGCCCGTGGGGCAACTACCTTCAGCAAGTCGATCGCGTCGCGCCGTACCTCGGCTCGCTGTCGCGCTGGCTCGAAACGCTGAAGCGTCCGAAGCGCATCCTGGTCGTCGACGTGCCGATCGAGCTCGACAACGGCACCGTCGCGCACTTCGAGGGCTACCGCGTGCAGCACAACGTGTCGCGCGGCCCGGGCAAGGGCGGCGTGCGTTACCACCAGGACGTGACGCTGTCGGAAGTGATGGCGCTGTCCGCGTGGATGTCGGTGAAGAACGCAGCAGTGAACGTGCCGTACGGCGGCGCGAAGGGCGGCATCCGCGTCGACCCGCGCAAGCTGTCGCGTGGTGAGCTCGAGCGCGTGACGCGCCGCTACACCAGCGAAATCGGCATCATCATCGGCCCGAACACCGACATTCCGGCGCCGGACGTCAACACCAACGAACAGGTGATGGCGTGGATGATGGATACGTACTCGATGAACCAGGGCCAGACGGCCACCGGCGTCGTGACCGGCAAGCCGATCTCGCTCGGCGGCTCGCTCGGCCGCAAGGAAGCGACCGGCCGCGGCGTGTTCGTGGTCGGCTGCGAAGCGGCGAAGAAGAAGGGTCTCGAAATCGCCGGCGCGCGCATCGCGGTGCAGGGCTTCGGCAACGTCGGCGGCATCGCGGCGAAGCTGTTCCAGGAAGCGGGCGCGAAGGTGATCGCGGTGCAGGATCACACCGGCACGATCTACAAGCCGTCCGGCCTCGACGCGAACAAGCTGCTCGACCACGTGGCCCGCACGGGCGGCGTCGCGGCCTTCGAAGGCGCGGAACCGATGCCGAACGACGAGTTCTGGACGGTCGAGACCGACATCCTGATCCCGGCGGCGCTGGAAAACCAGATCACCGAGAAGAACGCGGGGAAGATCCGCACCAAGATCATCGTCGAAGGCGCGAACGGCCCGACGACGACCGCGGCGGACGACATCCTGACCGCGAACGGCGTGCTGGTGATCCCGGACGTGATCGCGAACGCGGGCGGCGTGACCGTGTCGTACTTCGAGTGGGTGCAGGACTTCTCGAGCTTCTTCTGGACGGAAGACGAGATCAACCACCGTCTCGAGCGCGTGATGCGCGAAGCGTTCGCCGGCGTGTGGGCGGTCGCGGAAGAGCACAAGGTGTCGGTGCGCACCGCGGCGTTCATCGTCGCGTGCAAGCGCATCCTGATGGCGCGCGAAATGCGCGGCCTGTACCCCTGATCGGTCGACCTCGTTCGATCCTGACCAGAACATGACGCAATCCACCCGATTGCGAACATGACCCTCGCGGGCGGCGCCGGATCCGGTGCCGCCCGCTTGCGCATTCGGGCGCCCGGAGCCGGGAGGACGGCTTCGCGCGGGGCGCGCCGCAGTGCGGAAAACAACCAGTACTTTCAGAAAAATTACTTTGATACACTGGCGCGGGTTTTAGCCAAGGAGATGAAGAAAATGAAATACCACAAGGCAATCCTGATGGCCGCGGCGCTGTGTGCGTTCGCAAGCGGCGCGCATGCGCAGGAGACCGGCACGCTGAAGAAAATCAAGGACACGGGCGTGATCGCGCTGGGCCACCGCGAATCGTCGATCCCGTTCTCCTACTACGACCAGAGCCAGCAGGTGGTCGGCTATTCGCGCGAATTCCAGCTGAAGGTGGTCGACGCGGTGAAGAAGAAGCTGAACCTGCCGAACCTGCAGATGAAGAACATCCCGGTCACGTCGCAGAACCGCATCCCGCTCGTGCAGAACGGCACGGTCGACATCGAGTGCGGCTCGACGACCAACAACGCCGAGCGTCAGCAGCAGGCTGCGTTCTCCGACACGATCTTCGTGATCGGCACGCGCCTGATGACGAAGAAGGATTCGGGCGTCAAGGATTTCGCGGACCTGAAGGGCAAGACGGTCGTGACGACGGCCGGCACGACGTCCGAGCGCCTGCTGCGCAAGATGAACAACGACAAGCAGCTCGGCATGAACATCATCAGCGCGAAGGATCACGGCGATTCGTTCAATACGCTGGAATCGGGCCGCGCGGTCGCATTCATGATGGATGACGCGCTGCTCGCGGGCGAGCGCGCGAAGGCGAAGCAGCCGGGCGAATGGGTGATCGTCGGCACGCCGCAATCGGAAGAGGCGTACGGCTGCATGATGCGCAAGGGCGATACGGAGTTCAAGAAGGTCGTCGACGACGCGATCGCGCAGGTCGAGAAGTCGGGCGAAGCCGCGAAGATCTACGCGAAGTGGTTCGAGAACCCGATCCCGCCGAAGGGGCTGAACCTGAACTTCCCGCTGTCCGATTCGATGAAGAAGCTGTACGCGAACCCGAACGACAAGGCGCTCGACTGACCCGCGTGTCCGTTGATGCAGAAATGACGCTGACGAAACGGAAGAGGCCACGCTTCTTCCGTTTCTTTTTGCTGGAGTCTTGTCCATGTCATACCACTGGAACTGGGGCATCTTCCTGAGCCCCGTCTCGACCGGCGAGCCGACCACTTACTTCGGATGGCTGATGTCCGGGTTCTGGGTGACGATCAAGGTGTCGCTCACCGCCTGGGTGATCGCGCTGATCGTCGGCTCGCTGTTCGGCGTGCTGCGCACGGTGCCGAACAAATGGCTGTCGGCGATCGGCACGGTCTACGTGTCGATCTTCCGGAACATCCCGCTGATCGTGCAGTTCTTCGTCTGGTACCTCGTCGTGCCGGAACTGCTGCCGCCGTCGATCGGCACCTGGATCAAGCAGTTGCCGCCCGGCACGCAGTTCTTCACCGCGTCGATCGTCTGTCTCGGCCTGTTCACGGGCGCGCGCGTGTGCGAGCAGGTGCGCTCGGGCATCAACGCGCTGCCGAAGGGCCAGCGCGCCGCCGGCCTCGCGATGGGCTTCACGCAATGGCAGACGTACCGCTACGTGCTGCTGCCGGTCGCGTACCGGATCATCGTGCCGCCGCTCACGTCGGAGTTCCTGAACATCTTCAAGAACTCCGCGGTCGCTTCGACGATCGGCCTGCTCGACCTGTCCGCGCAGGCGCGCCAGCTCGTCGACTACACCGCGCAGACGTATGAATCGTTCATCGCCGTCACGCTCGCGTACGTGGTCATCAACCTCGTCGTGATGGCGTTCATGCGCTGGGTCGAAAGCAAGTCCCGGCTGCCCGGCTACATCGGAGGCAAGTGATGCATCAGTTCGACTGGAGTAGTATTCCCGGCGCGCTGCCGACGCTCTGGACGGGCGCGATCATCACGTTCCAGATCACGGCGCTGGCGATCGTCGTCGGCATCGTCTGGGGCACGCTGCTCGCGCTGATGCGGCTGTCGGGCGTCAAGCCGCTCGCGTGGTTCGCGCAGGGCTACGTGACGGTGTTCCGCTCGATCCCGCTCGTGATGGTGCTGCTGTGGTTCTTCCTGATCGTGCCGCAGCTGCTGCAGGGCGTGCTCGGGCTGTCGCCGACGATCGACATCCGGCTCGCGTCGGCGATGGTCGCGTTCTCGCTGTTCGAGGCCGCGTATTATTCCGAGATCATCCGCGCCGGCATCCAGGCGGTGCCGCGCGGGCAGGTGAACGCCGCGTTCGCGCTCGGCATGAACTACGCGACGGCGATGCGCCTCGTGATCCTGCCGCAGGCCTTCCGCGCGATGGTGCCGCTGCTGCTCACGCAGGCGATCGTGCTGTTCCAGGACACGTCGCTCGTCTACGTGATCAGTCTCGCGGACTTCTTCCGCACGGCGGCGAACATCGGCGATCGCGACGGCACGAGCGTCGAGATGATCCTGTTCGCAGGCGCATGCTATTTCGTGATTTGCTCGTTGGCGTCCGCCCTCGTCAAAGGTCTCCAGAAAAAGGTCACAAGATGATTTCCATCAAGAACGTTTCGAAGTGGTACGGCCAGTTTCAGGTCCTCGCCGATTGCACGACCGAGGTGAAGAAAGGCGAGGTGGTCGTCGTCTGCGGTCCGTCGGGTTCGGGCAAGTCGACGCTGATCAAGACCGTGAACGGCCTCGAGCCGTTCCAGCAGGGCGAGATCCTCGTCAACGGCCAGTCGGTCGGCGACAAGAAGACGAACCTGTCGAAGCTGCGCTCGAAGGTCGGGATGGTGTTCCAGCACTTCGAGCTGTTCCCGCACCTGTCGATCACCGAGAACCTGACGCTCGCGCAGATCAAGGTGCTCGGCCGCGGCAAGGACGAGGCGACCGAGAAGGGCATCAAGCTGCTCGACCGCGTCGGCCTGAAGGCGCACGCACACAAGTATCCGGGCCAGCTGTCGGGCGGCCAGCAGCAGCGGGTCGCGATCGCGCGCGCGCTGTCGATGGACCCGATCGCGATGCTGTTCGACGAGCCGACGTCGGCGCTCGATCCCGAGATGATCAACGAAGTGCTCGACGTGATGGTCGAACTCGCGAAGGAAGGGATGACGATGATGGTCGTCACGCACGAGATGGGCTTCGCGAAGAAGGTCGCGCACCGCGTGATCTTCATGGACAAGGGCGCGATCGTCGAGGACGACCGCAAGGAAGACTTCTTCGCGAATCCGCGGTCGGACCGCGCGAAGGACTTCCTCGCGAAGATCCTGCACTGACGCCGGGAGGGCGGCGGGGCCGCCCTTCGCATGCCGCTGCACACGAAAACGCCCGGCGCTGCCGGGCGTTTTTTTCGTATCCGCGCGCCGGGGCGCGCGTTCAGAAGTCGAACGCGTCCTCGCTGACGTCCGCCTCGACGGCCGGCAGCGGCCGCGTGGGCGCGGACGCCGACGCGTCGAGCGCCGGGTTGCGCAGCTTCTCGAGCACGGCGGGCGGCACCGGGATCTGCATGCGCGCGGCGACGTCGCCGCACTGGAACATGATCAGCTCGCCCGGCTCGAACGCGGTCCACACTTCGTTGTCGGTGAGCGGCTGCGTCGCGATCACCGCGACGCGGTCTTCAGGCGTCGTGTATTTCGCGAAGTCGATCGACAGGTCTTCGTCGACGAGATGCGCGGTCGAGAACGGCCAGCGGCGCACGATGTAGTGCAGCCGCGTCGAGCAGTGCGCGAACAGCGCCTGGCCGTTCGACATCAGGAAGTTGAATACACCGTGGTCGGTGATGCCGCGCGTCAGCTCGCCGACCCGCTCGAACAGCTCGGGCAGCGGCGGCTGCGCGCCGGGGAACGCTTCGCGCAGCCCCTGCATCAGCACGCAGAACGCGCGTTCGCTGTCGGTCGTGCCGACCGGGTGATAGACGCTGCCTTCCATGTCCGGCGCGTAGTCCTGCAGGTCGCCGTTATGCGCGAAGATCCAGTGCCGGCCCCACAGTTCGCGCATGAACGGGTGGCTGTTCTCGAGCAGGATATGGCCTTGCGTCGCCTTGCGGATGTGCGCGATCGTGTTCTTCGACTTGATCGGGTAGCGCTTGACCATCTCGGCGATCGGCGACGTGGCCGATGCCTGGTGATCGATGAACAGGCGGCAGGCCTTGTCTTCGAAGAACGCGATGCCCCAGCCGTCGGCATGGTGATCGGTGAGTCCGCCCCGGGCCGCGAAACCGGTGAAGGAGAATGTGACGTCCGTCGGCGCGGCGCAGTTCATTCCTAAGAGTTGGCACATTTTACTTGGGGCGGCAGGCTGAAGCGGATAACGCACCGGGCGAACCCCGGTACAATGCATGCTTCTAGCATATCACCGAGCCAACAGCGGTAAAAAGCGGATTCCGCCGACGAACGGCCCCGTGTTGCGGTTAGCCGTCAGTCGGCCCGCGCCGGCGGCATTCGGCACCGTTTTTCCGCTCCCGTTCCCCACGACGCCTCCTATGACTGCCTCGAACGCTTCCTCCCCGGCGACGCTGACGCTCGCCCGTCCCGACGACTGGCACCTGCACGTCCGCGACGGCGAGATGCTTGCCGCCGTGCTGCCGCACACCGCGCGCCAGTTCGGCCGCGCGATCATCATGCCGAACCTGAAGCCGCCCGTGACGACCACCGCGCAGGCGCACGCGTACCGCGAGCGAATCCTGGCCGCGGTGCCGGCCGGCGTGACGTTCGAGCCGCTGATGACGCTGTACCTGACCGACAACACGCCGCCCGACGAGATCCGCCGCGCGCGCGAAAGCGGCTTCGTGCACGGCGTGAAGCTGTATCCGGCGGGCGCGACGACCAATTCGGACCATGGCGTGACCGATCTCGCGAAATGCGCGAAGACGCTGGAGGCGATGCAGGAAGCCGGGATGCCGCTGCTCGTGCACGGCGAGGTGACCGACGCGTCGATCGACCTGTTCGACCGCGAGAAGGTCTTCATCGACCGCGTGATGACGCCGCTGCGCCGCGATTTCCCGGGCCTGAAGGTCGTGTTCGAGCACATCACGACGAAGGATGCGGCCGACTACGTGCGCGACGCCGACACGGCGCCGGGCCTGATCGGCGCGACGATCACCGCGCATCACCTGCTGTACAACCGCAACGCGATCTTCGTCGGCGGGATTCGTCCGCATTACTACTGCCTGCCGGTGCTCAAGCGCGAGACGCACCGCGTCGCGCTCGTCGAGGCGGCGACCTCGGGCAACCCGCGCTTCTTCCTCGGCACCGACAGCGCGCCGCATGCGCGCAACGCGAAGGAAGCCGCGTGCGGCTGCGCGGGCTGCTACACGGCGCTGCACGCGCTCGAGCTGTATGCGGAGGCGTTCGACAACGCCGGCGCGCTCGACAAGCTCGAAGGCTTCGCGAGCTTCTACGGCGCCGATTTCTACGGCCTGCCGCGCGCGGCCGAGACGGTCACGCTGCGCCGCGAACCGTGGGAGCTGCCGCTCGAGATTCTCGCGGGCGACACGCCGGTCGTGCCGCTGCGCGCGGGCGAATCGATCGGCTGGAAACTTGCGTGAGCGCCGCGCCGCCGCGCGCGGCCGGTGAGCCGGACAGCGGTGCGGCGGCGTTTGCGCGGATCGACTGGTCCGCGCCGTGGCTCGCGAGCTTTGCCGCGACGGGGCGGGTCGTGCAGGCGGGGGCGCTCGACGGCGAGCCCGCGCTGCTCGCCGCGCTGAACGGCGCACTGAATGGCACGACGGGCGACACGCCGCTCGTCACCGGCCGCGGCGCGACGCTGCGCTTCGCGCCGCAAGCCGACCTGCCGGCAGGCGTCGCGTACGAGACCCATATCGCCGCAACGGGCGGCGTGCCGACCCGGCACAATCTCCACGATTTCTTCAATGCGCTCGTCTGGTTCGCGTATCCGCGCATCAAGGCGGCGCTGAACGCACGCCAGGCCGCGGCGATCGATATGGCGGGCGGCGTCGGGCCCGTGCGCGGCTCGTTGCGCGACGCGCTGACGCTGTTCGACGAGAATGCCGCACTGTTCGTGACGGCCGATCCGGCGCTTGCCGATGCGCTGCGCGGTTTCGACTGGCGCGCGCTGCTGGTGGCCGCGCGCGACGCGTGGGGCGCACGTTGCGAGGTGCGGCTCGTCGGGCATGCGCTGCTCGAGAAGCTCGTCGCGCCGTACAAGTCGTGCACCGCGCACGCGTGGATCGTCGAAGTGAGCGACGATTATTTTTCGTGGCCGGCCGCGCGCCGGGCCGCGCACATCGATGCGCAGGTCGCGCGGATGCTCGTGACGAAAGACCTGACGAGCCGCGATTTCGCGCCGCTGCCGGTGCTGGGCGTGCCGGGCTGGTGCGCGGCAAACGCCGATCCCGGCTTCTACGACGATTCCGCGGTGTTTCGCAGCGGGCGGCGAACTCGGCCGCTGTAAAGGCCGGCCGCACGGTGCTAGAATGCGCGTCGCAAAGCAGGCCAGGCAGTCGCGGCCTCGCCGCCTTCGGGCAGGCGGGGGCGAGGAAAGTCCGGACTCCACAGGGCAGGGTGATGGCTAACGGCCATCCGTGGCGACACGCGGAACAGGGCAACAGAAAGCAAACCGCCGATGGCCCGGCGCAAGCCGGGATCAGGTAAGGGTGAAACGGTGCGGTAAGAGCGCACCGCGGCGACGGCGACGTTCGCCGGCACGGTAACCTCCACCCGGAGCAATTCCAAGTAGGCAGGCGCGCATCTCCGGATGCAGGACGGGGCCCCCGTCTCGTCTGCGGGTAGGAAGCTTGAGCGCGTCAGCAATGGCGCGCCTAGAGGAATGGCTGCCACGCGCCGCGCGCTTCGGCGTGCAGCGTGCACAGAATCCGGCTTATCGGCCTGCTTTGCCGTTCGAATGCGACAGGGCCGGCGTCTCCTTGCGGGACGCCGGCCCTTTTTCTTTCCGGTGCCGCGTGGCGCCCGATCAGCCCGTGACGATGTCGAACGAGTGCGTGAGCTCGGCCGTCTTCGCGATCATGATCGACGCCGAGCAGTACTTGTCGTGCGACAGGTTGATCGCGCGCTCGACCGTCGCCGGGTTCAGGTTGCGGCCCGTGACGGTGAAGTGGAAATGGATCTTCGTGAAGACCTTCGGATCTTCGCTCGCGCGCTCGGCCTTCAGCGTGACCGAGCAGCCGGTGACTTCCTGGCGGCTCTTCTTCAGGATCAGCACGACGTCGTACGCGGTGCAGCCGCCGGTGCCGAGCAGCACCATCTCCATCGGCCGCGGCGCGAGATTGTGGCCGCCGCCCTCGGGCGCGCCGTCCATCGTGACGAGGTGCCCGCTTCCGGTCTGGGCGGAAAACGCCATGCCGTCCTGGCCCAACCAGCTAACTTTGCATTCCATGCTTGCGCTCCAGCGTTGCCTGATTCGAATTCGATCCGGCATTGTAGCCCGCACGGCCGCGGCCGGCTGATGCGCCGCACGATGCGGATCGGCGTGCACCGACGCGGGCTTCGCGACGGGGCGCGGGAACGCGAATTCCCTTCGGGAATTAGGGGTTTTGCTCTAGGAGGGTGCTGCCGGCTCGGTTCGCTGGAATCTGCAAATAGATGATTTTAAAAGGAAAGGTGGATGACGGGCTTGCGCTGCCAAGATTTCGCATTGTGGTTGTAGATTTCGTAATGCAAATTTTCTTGTGCTGCCGGCTGCCCGTTCGTATAATGCGACTCATTGGTTGTCGCGCTGCGGCAACCTCCGAATGTCTCCTCCACCCTCCTCCTATGGTGGATTAAGCCCGAACCAGCCGTTCGGGCTTTTTTTCGTCCCATGCAAACATCGGCGCGCAATGTGCGCGTCCCGCGAGCATCAGGCACCTGGGGCGTCGACGGCCGATGCATGGCCTTGGCGGCGCGCGCAGAAGTGGCGCACCCGTTCGCGCACGGCGCGCAGTTTTGCGATGCGGTCCTCGGCGCGCGCTTCGCGCGCGGCGGCGATGCGCGCGTCGAGCGCGTCGAGCTTCGCGTTGCAGCCGGCCGGGTCGGCGGCGGCCGATGCGGCGCTGCCCAGCAGGGCGGCCGTCAGGAGTGGCGTGAGTCGTTTTTTCATGTGGTTGTTGTTTTTCCTTGTCCGGCACGTTCTCGCGTGCGCCGATGGATGCCCCCGGGGCGCTCGGAATCGCCGGATATAACGGGGTGGGACCGGATTTTGGCCGATTTTCGGCGCGCCGGACACCCGGATGCGGATTCCCTTTGACCGTGGCGCGGCAATTCCTTTATAATTCAGGGCTTTTCCGCATTCATGCCCACGGAAAAAGAACAGGGAGAGCCTGCACCGCGCCTCGAAGCGCACCTACACAAGCAGGAAAGAACACATCGGGCACAGCATTTTTTTTGGATCGATCATGAAGACGTTTTCCGCAAAAGCCCATGAGGTGACGCGCGAATGGTACGTGATTGACGCGACGGATAAGGTTCTCGGCCGTGTTGCCAGCGAAGTGGCACGCCGTCTGCGCGGCAAGCACAAGCCTGAGTTCACCCCGCACGTCGACACTGGTGATTTCATCATCATCATCAACGCGAGCAAGTTGAAGGTCACGGGCAACAAGACTCTGGACAAGAAGTACTACCGTCACTCGGGCTACCCGGGCGGTATCTATGAAACGACGTTCGGCAAGATGCAGGAACGCTTCCCGGGCCGCGCGCTCGAGAAGGCGGTCAAGGGCATGCTGCCGAAGGGCCCGCTCGGCTACGCGATGATCAAGAAGCTGAAGGTCTACGCAGAAGCGACGCATCCGCACTCGGCTCAACAGCCGAAGGCGCTCGAGATCTAAGGGGAGCCCACATGATCGGTAACTGGAACTACGGTACGGGCCGCCGCAAGAGCGCCGTCGCTCGTGTCTTCATCAAGGCTGGCAAGGGCGACATCGTCGTCAACGGCAAGCCCATCGCTGACTACTTCTCGCGCGAAACGTCGCTGATGATCGTGCGTCAGCCGCTGGAACTCACGAACCACGGCCAGACGTTCGACATCAAGGTGAACGTGACGGGCGGCGGTGAAACGGGTCAGGCAGGTGCAGTGCGCCACGGCATCACCCGTGCACTGATCGACTACGACGCGACGCTGAAGCCGTCGCTGTCGAACGCAGGCTTCGTCACGCGCGATGCACGTGAAGTCGAGCGTAAGAAGGTCGGTCTGCGCAAGGCACGCCGCGCCAAGCAGTTCTCGAAGCGTTAATTCCGCTTCGTGGCCGCGCCGCTCCAGGGCGGCGTCCGCCGAAAAAACCGCCAGCTTTTGCGCTGGCGGTTTTTTTTTGCGCGACCGTTTCGCGGTTGCGCGCCGCCGCCGGCCGCCGGTTTGACGAAATCGACAAGAACCTGTTGATTTCATGGACTTCGGCACGATCTTGAGATCGGCCCTACAATAGCGGCTAAAGCTTTTTGGAGAGTTCGCATGAACGCTGTTACCGAATCCGCAGCCACGACCGAAATGCCGGCTCCGTTCGTCTTCACCGACGCGGCGGCCGAGAAGGTGAAGCAACTGATCGACGAAGAGGGCAACCCTGACCTGAAGCTGCGCGTGTTCGTGCAGGGTGGCGGCTGCTCCGGCTTCCAGTACGGCTTCACGTTCGACGAGGAAGTCAACGAGGACGACACCGTGATGAACAAGAACGGCGTCCAGTTGCTGATCGACTCGATGAGCTACCAGTACCTGGTCGGCGCAGAGATCGACTACAAGGACGATCTGAACGGCGCGCAGTTCGTGATCAAGAACCCGAACGCGACGACCACCTGCGGGTGCGGTTCGTCGTTCTCGGTCTGAGCGCACGACGCGTCCGATCCGGTTCGCCGGAATGAAAAAACGGGGCATGAAGCCCCGTTTTTTATGCGCGCATGCCGCTTCAGCGCGGATAGAGCGCGCCGAGCACGCGCTCGCCGGCCGCGCCGGTGACCGTCGCGAGGCTGCCGGGCTCGCGTGCGACGAAGCGGTACGCGAGCCACGCGAACGCGAGCGCCTCGACCTGCTGCGGCGGCACGCCGAGCGCGGCCGTCGTGTCGACTGCCGCGCGCACGCCGCGGTCGCGCAGCGCGCGTGAAATCGCGTCGAGCAGCACGGGGTTGCGGGCGCCGCCGCCGCACACATGGACGGACGTGCAATCGGGCGCATGCTGCGCGATCTCGTGCGCGATCGACACGGCCGTCAGCGCCGTGAGCGTGGCCTGCACATCCTCCGGCGCGAGCTGCGCGAATGCGGCCAGCCTGGCATCGAGCCAGGCCGGATTGAACAGGTCGCGTCCGGTGCTCTTGGGTGGCGGCGCGTCGAAATAGGGCTCGTCGAGCAGCGCATCGAGAAGCGGCGCATGGACCGTGCCGCGCGCGGCGAACTTGCCGCCTTCGTCGTAGGGCTTGCCGAGATGGCGGCTCGCCCATTCGTCGATCAGCGCATTCGCGGGGCCGCAGTCGAAGCCGCGGACGTCGCCGCCGTCGCCGGGCAGGATCGTGATGTTGCTGATTCCGCCGAGATTGCAGACGACCCGCGTCTCGCGCGGCGCACCGAATACCGTCGCATGGAACGCCGGCACGAGCGGCGCGCCCTGGCCGCCCGCGGCCACGTCGCGGCTGCGGAAGTCGGCAATCACGTCGATGTGCGTCAGTTCGGCGAGCAGCGCCGGATTGTTGGTCTGCCGCGTGTAGCCGCGCTCGGGGCGGTGGCGTACCGTCTGCCCGTGCACGCCGATCGCGCGCACCTGGTCGGGCGACAGGCCGGCCGCGCGCTGCAGTTCATGGCAGCAAACCGCGTAGCGGGCCGCGAGCGCATTGGCGGCCAGCGCCTCGCGCTCGATCTCGTTTTCGCCCGGCTGCTGCAGCGCGAACAGCGCGTCGCGCAGCGTCTGCGCGAACCCGACGAAGGCCTCGGCAAGCACGGCCGGCGGCTTGCCGGTCTCGAAGCGCACGGCGACGCCGTCGACGCCGTCCATGCTCGTTCCCGACATCAATCCGAAATAAACGCCGTCGGCCGGGTGGCCGGATGATGGACGTCGCAGCGGCACGTGAACCCTCCTGGATCGTGCGGCGGCGGCCGGTGCCGCGCGCCGTGCGGCCGATTATCCGCGCAAGCGGGACCGCCGTTAAGCGATGCGCGCGCAAGTTATGGGAAAATCCCTGTTTTTGCGACCTTCTTCCTGGCACCGATGAGCACCGAAACCAGTTCCAAGCCTGTTTTCCCGATCACAGATGAAGTGCGGCATGCGCTCGCCGTCACGAAGCGCGGCGTCGACGAGCTGCTGATCGAGGAAGAGTTCGCGCAGAAGCTCGCGCGCAGCGCGGCCACGGGCAAGCCGCTGCGCATCAAGCTCGGCCTCGACCCGACCGCGCCGGACATCCACATCGGCCACACGGTCGTGCTGAACAAGATGCGTCAGCTGCAGGACCTCGGCCATACGGTGATCTTCCTGATCGGCGACTTTACGTCGCAGATCGGCGATCCGTCCGGCCGCAACGCGACGCGCCCGCCGCTCACGCGTGAGCAGATCGAGGCGAACGCGAAGACCTATTTCGAGCAGGCGGCGCTGGTGCTCGACCGCGACAAGACCGAGATCCGCTACAACAGCGAATGGTCGATGCCGCTCGGCGCCGACGGGATGATCAAGCTCGCGTCGCGCTATACGGTCGCGCGGATCCTCGAGCGCGAGGACTTCACGAAGCGCTTCCAGAGCGGCGTGCCGATCTCGATCCACGAGTTCCTATACCCGCTGATGCAGGGCTACGACTCGGTCGTGCTGAACGCCGACCTCGAGCTGGGCGGCACCGACCAGAAGTTCAACCTGCTGGTCGGCCGCGAGCTGCAGAAGCAGTACGGCCAGGAACAACAGTGCATCCTGACGATGCCGCTGCTCGAAGGCCTCGACGGCGTCGAGAAGATGTCGAAGTCGAAGGGCAACTACGTCGGCATCAGCGAGAAGCCGAACGACATGTTCGGCAAGCTGATGAGCATCTCGGACACGCTGATGTGGCGTTACTTCGAGCTGCTGTCGTTCCGCAGCATGGACGAGATCATCGGCTTCCGCCGCGAGATCGAAGCCGGCCGCAATCCGCGCGACTTCAAGGTGCTGCTCGCGCAGGAAATCGTCGCGCGCTTCCATTCGCAGGCCGACGCCGAGCACGCGCTCGAAGACTTCAACCACCGCGCGAAGGGCGGCGTGCCGGACGACATCCCGTCGGTGACGCTCGCGGGCGCGCCGCTCGCGATCGGCCAGCTGCTGAAGCAGGCCGGCCTCGTGCCGTCGACGAGCGAAGCGCTGCGCAACATCGAGCAGGGCGGCGTGAAGATCGACGGTACGGCGATCACGGACAAGGGTCTCAAGATCGAGGCCGGCGAGTACGTCGTGCAGGTCGGCAAGCGCCGCTTCGCGCGCGTGACGCTGACCGCATGATCGCGTTGATCCAGCGCGTGAAGCGCGCCGACGTGCGCGTCGGCGAGCGCGTGACGGGCGAGATCGGCGCGGGCCTGCTCGCGCTCGTCTGCGCGGAGCGCGGCGACACCGAGGCGGCGGCAGACAAGCTGCTCGCGAAGGTGCTCGGCTATCGCGTGTTCAGCGATGCGGCCGGCAAGATGAACCTGCCGGTGTCGAACATCGACGGCGCGGGGCGCGCGGGCGGCCTGCTGCTCGTGTCGCAGTTCACGCTCGCGGCGGACACCAACAGCGGCCTGCGTCCGAGCTTCACGCCCGCGGCGCCGCCCGACGAGGGCGCGCGCCTGTTCGACTATTTCGTCGACACGGCGCGTGCGCGCCATCCGCTCGTCGCGACCGGCGAGTTCGGCGCCGACATGCAGGTTTCGCTCGTCAACGACGGGCCCGTGACATTCTGGCTGCAAGTGCGGCCCTGATTCTTCCCGGAGGCGCCGTCGCGATGGCCACCACGCAGATCCTCTTCATCCGTCATGGCGAGACGGCCTGGAACCGCATCAAGCGCATCCAGGGCCATATCGACATTCCGCTGGCCGACTCGGGCCTCGCGCAGGCGCAGCGGCTGGCCGTGCGTCTTGCGCGTGAGACACGCGACGGGGCGCGCGTCGACGCGATCTATTCGAGCGACCTGATGCGTGCGCAGCAGACCGCGCAGCCGGCCGCCGATGCGCTCGGCCTGCCGCTCGTGCTGCGCGCAGGCTTGCGCGAGCGTGCGTACGGCATCTTCCAGGGGCACGACAGCACGGAGATCGAGGCGCGGTTTCCCGACGCGTACGCCGCGTGGCAGACGCGCGACCCCGGCTTCGAGCCCGAAGGCGGCGAGTCGCAGCGTGCGTTCTACCACCGCGTGCTGCACGCGCTCGAGCCGATCGTCGCCGCGCATCCGGGCGGGCGGATCGCGTGCGTCGCGCACGGCGGCGTGCTCGACTGCGTGTACCGGTTCGCGAACGGGCTCGATCTCGCCGCGCCCCGCAACTATCAGCTGCTCAACACGAGCATCAACGTCGTCGACTACGTGGACGGACGCGCGAACGTCGTGCAGTGGGCAGACGTGTCGCACCTGGACGAGGCGAGCGACGACGACGGGTACCGCAAGGTGCTCTGAGCGCAGGCGATCTTGCCGGGCTTGCCGGCCGTGCGCGGCCGACGCAACGTGTCAGACGAATATCGCGGCAAATTGAACTACTTGGAAGCCGGCTGTCAGGCGGAAGGCTTGCCGCTTTGCGGCGCTGCGGTCGCGCGCCGCCGGGCGCGCCTCGATGCGCCATTGACGAGCGCCCAGCGCAGCACCGGCGCGACCACGCGCACACCCGGCCGGACCACCGCGCGCCGCAGCGGCGCGAATCTCGACACCCCGAGCATGTCCTGCGCCCACGGCGGCAGCAGGTCGATGCCGGCGTGCATCACGAGGGTCGCGGCGGGCCGCATCGCCGGCCGTGCGACCGGCGCATTCAGCAGGATCCGCATTACCTCGAACGTGCGCGGCCCGGCTTCGAGTGCGGGCCGCATGCGCGCCAGATACGCGTCGATCTCGGCGCGTGAGCGGGGCACGTCCTGCGCGCCGAGCATCTCGGCGATGCGCGCCGTTTCCGCGTAATAGCGATCTTGCAGCTCGCCCGGCAAGGCCGGGTTCACGTAGCGCAGATGCGCGGCGAGAAAGCTCGATACCTCCGCGACGTGCACCCAGGTCAGC
Organism: Burkholderia ubonensis; assembly: GCF_902833085.1. Classification (GTDB taxonomy): domain Bacteria; phylum Pseudomonadota; class Gammaproteobacteria; order Burkholderiales; family Burkholderiaceae; genus Burkholderia; species Burkholderia ubonensis. Next base: position 119,973 of record NZ_CADFEB010000012.1, on the reverse strand, counting down.
AGCGCCGGATCGTCGGCCCGGTACGGCCGTCCGTCGGGCGCGGTGCCGTGCACCTTCGCGTGAATCGCCTTCACGCGCTCGATCAGCGCGAGCGCGTCCGCGCGGTTGCCGAACGTGGTGCCGGAAATGAACGTCGCGGTGCGCCGCAATCGCCCGAGGATGTCGGTGCGAAACGACGAGTGATCCCATACGCCGGCGAGCGCGAGCGGATGCAGCGCCTGCAGCAGCAGCGCGGAGATGCCGCCCGTCATCATCGACGCGAAGTCCGCATGCACGCGCCAGCAGACCGCGTCGGGGCCGAACAGGCCCGGATCGCCGGGCGGCGACGAAAAGTCGAGCGACGGGCCGCCGCCGCCCGTCGTCAGATGCGTGACGCCGGCCACGAGCCGCTTGCGGATCGGCTCGAGCCAGCGCGGGTGCGGCACCGGCGCGCCGGGGGGCGGATTGGATGGCGTCGTCATCGCCGGTGTAGCGTCGGGCGGGCGGTCACTGCCCGTCGGACGCCTCCCATGCGCCGCGCGCCGGGTTGCCCGTATCCGGCGCGGCGAGCCCGAAATGGCGGTAGGTCAACAGCGTCGCCACGCGCCCGCGCGGCGTGCGTTGCAGGAAGCCTTGCTGGATCAGGTACGGCTCGAGCACGTCCTCGATCGTGTCGCGTTCCTCGCCGATCGCCGCGGCGAGGTTGTCGATGCCGACCGGGCCGCCGTCGAACTTGTACAGGATCGCTTCGAGCAGCTTGCGGTCCATCAGGTCGAAGCCGACCGGATCGACGTCGAGCATCGCGAGCGCCGCATCGGCGACGGTCGCGGTGATGTTGCCGTCCGCCTTCACTTCCGCGTAGTCGCGCACGCGGCGCAGCAGCCGGTTCGCAATCCGCGGCGTGCCGCGCGAGCGCTTCGCGATTTCGAGCGCGCCGTTCGGATCGATCTGCGCGTTGAGCAGCGACGCCGAGCGGCGCACGATGCGCGACAGCTGCTCCGCATCGTAGAACTCGAGGCGCGCGACGATCCCGAAACGGTCGCGCAGCGGGTTGGTCAGCATCCCGGCGCGGGTGGTCGCGCCGACGAGCGTGAACGGCTGCAGGTCGAGCTTCACGCTGCGCGCGGCCGGACCCTCGCCGATCATGATGTCGATCTGGTAGTCCTCGAGCGCCGGATACAGGATTTCCTCGACGACCGGCGACAGCCGGTGGATCTCGTCGATGAACAGCACGTCGTTCGCTTCGAGGTTCGTCAGCAGCGCCGCGAGGTCGCCCGCGCGCTCGAGCACCGGGCCCGACGTCTGGCGCAGGTTGACGCCCATCTCGCGCGCGATGATGTGCGCGAGCGTCGTCTTGCCGAGACCGGGCGGGCCGAACAGCAGCACGTGGTCGAGCGGCTCGGAACGGCGCTTCGCGGCCTCGATGAAGATCTCGAGCTGGCCGCGCACCTTTTCCTGGCCGACGTATTCGTCGAGCTGGCGCGGCCGCAGCGCACGTTCGAACACCTCCTCGTGCGACGAGGCGGGCGTGGCGGCGATGATCCGCTCGGTGGCGAGTTTGTCGGTTTCAATCATGCGGCCATTGTACCGCGCGCCGTCGCGAGGCAAACCTGGCCGAACGGCCGACTGGCGCGCCGCATGCGGCGGCGCGACACTGCGTCGGACGCGTGGCCGTTACGCCTTCGACAGTGCCTTCAGCGCGAGCTTGATGCCCTCGGACACACCGGTGCCGGCCGGCACGTTCTTGATCGCGGCGAGGCCTTCCTTCTCCGAGTAGCCGAGCGCGAGCAGCGCGTTGAGGATGTCGGTCGCGTGGTCGGACGGCGACGCGGCGCCGGCGAGCGCGCCGAGGTCGGCGCCGAGCTTGCCTTTCAGCTCCAGCAGCAGGCGCTCGGCGGTCTTCTTGCCGATCCCGGGCAGGCGGGTCAGGCGGGCGGCGTCCTGCATCGTCACCGCCTGCGCGAGCTCCTGCACGCTCATGCCGGACAGCACGGCGAGCGCCATGCGCGCGCCGATGCCGGTGATCTTCAGCAGCTCGCGGAAGGTCGTGCGCTCCTGCGGGCTCAGGAAACCGTACAGCAGGTGCGCGTCCTCGCGGACGATCTGCTGCGTGAGCAGCACGACCCGCTCGCCGGTCTGCGGCAGGTTGTAGAAGGTGCTCATCGGCACGTCGATTTCATAGCCGACGCCGTTGCAGTCGACGAGCAGGTGAGGCGGGTTCTTTTCGAGGAGGATGCCGGCGATGCGACCGATCATGGATTGAGCGAGGCGATGAGGAAAGCGCGAGTGTAGCGCACGCGCGGCGGAAAACCGATGGGCCGGCCGTTCGGCCGGGGGCGCAGAAAGCGGGGCGCGCGGCAGGGAGACCGCCCGGCGCACGCCGCCGGGCGTCAGCCGACGAGCCGGCCGCGCCGCACGCGCAGCCCTTTCTTCGCGAGCGCCGGCGCGAGGCCGCCGAGCATGCCGAGCGTGTTGCCGCCGTGTGCGTGGCAGATCGCCATGCCGAGCGCGTCGGCCGCATCGGTGCCGGGCTGGCCGGACAGATTCAGGAGCCGCGTGACCATTTCCTGCATCTGCGCCTTGGTCGCGCGGCCGTAGCCGACGACGGCCTGCTTGAGCTGCAGCGCGGTGTATTCGGCGACCGGCAAACCGCCCGTAACGAGGCCGCAGATCGCGGCGCCGCGCGCCTGGCCGAGCAGCAGCGTCGACTGCGGGTTGACGTTGACGAACACCTTTTCGATCGCGGCCTGATCGGGCGCGTGTTCGCGCACGAGCGTCGAGACGCCCTGGAAGATCGTGCCGAGCCGGGTGGCCAGATCGGCCGTCGGCGTGCGGATCACGCCGCTCGTGACGTAGGCGAGCCGGTGGCCGCTGACGTCGATGACGCCAAAGCCGGTGACGCGCAGGCCGGGGTCGATGCCGAGAATTCGCATGTAAGGAGGGAATTGCGTGATGCAGCGATACTACAACGAAAGGCGCGGCACGCCGCCGCGATGCGGCCGCGCAACAAAAAACCCGGCGGGTGCGACGCCGCCGGGCTCGTGTATCGCGGCCCCGCGGGCCGCGCGTCGTCGATCAGTGACGGAAGTGGCGCACGCCCGTCAGGATCATCGCGATGTTGTGCTCGTCGGCCGCCGCGATTACTTCGTCGTCGCGCACCGAGCCGCCCGGCTGGATCACGCAGGTCGCGCCCGCCGCCACGACGACGTCGAGGCCGTCGCGGAACGGGAAGAACGCGTCCGACGCGACTGCCGAACCGTTGAGCGTGAGACCCGCGTTCTGCGCCTTGATGCTCGCGATGCGCGCCGAATCGACGCGGCTCATCTGGCCCGCGCCGACGCCGAGCGTCATGCCGTTGCCGCAGAACACGATCGCGTTCGACTTCACGTACTTCGCAACGCGCCACGCGAACAGCAGGTCGTCCATTTCCTTCGGCGTCGGGTGGCGCTTCGTGACGACGCGCAGCTCGTGCGGCTGCACGTTCTTCGCATCGAGCGACTGCACCAGCAGGCCGCCGCCGACGCGCTTCAGGTCGAACGCGTTATGGCCTTCGCCGAGTGCGATCTCGAGCAGGCGCACGTTCTGCTTCGCGGCGAACACCTGCTTCGCGGCGTCGGTGAACGACGGCGCGATCAGCACTTCGACGAACTGCTTCGCGACGGCCTGTGCGGCCGCTTCGTCGACTTCGCGGTTGAACGCGATGATGCCGCCGAACGCCGACGTCGGATCGGTCTGGAACGCCTTCGCGTATGCGTCGGCCGAGTCGTTGCCGACCGCGACGCCGCACGGGTTCGCATGCTTGATGATCACGCAGGCCGGCACGTCGAACGTCTTCACGCATTCCCATGCGGCGTCCGAATCGGCGATGTTGTTGTACGACAGTTCCTTGCCCTGCAGCTGGCGGTAGTTCGCGAGCGCGCCGGCGGGCGTCGCGATGTCGCGGTAGAACGCGGCGCTCTGGTGCGGGTTCTCGCCGTAGCGCAGGTCCTGCACCTTGTCGAACGCCATGTTCAGCGTTGCCGGGTACGGGTTGCGCGACGTGTGCTTGAGCTCGTCGGTCAGGCTCGTCAGGTAGTTCGTGATCGCGCCGTCGTACTGCGCGGTGTGCGCGAACACCTTGGTCGCGAGACGGAAGTTGGTCGGATAGCCGACCGTGTTGCCGTTCGCCTTCATCTCGTCGAGCACGACCGCGTAGTCGGCCGGATCGACGATCACCGTCACGTCGCGATGGTTCTTCGCCGCCGAGCGCAGCATCGTCGGGCCGCCGATGTCGATGTTCTCGATCGCGTCCGCGAGCGTGCAGTCGTCCTTCGCGATCGTCGCGACGAACGGGTACAGGTTCACGACGAGCAGGTCGATCGTCGGGATGTCGTGCGCGGCGAGCGCCTGCATGTGCTCGGGCAGGTCGCGGCGCGCCAGGATGCCGCCGTGCACCTTCGGATGCAGCGTCTTCACGCGCCCATCGAGCATTTCCGGGAAGCCGGTGTAGTCGGCCACCTCGGTGACGGGCAGGCCGGCGTCGGCCAGCAGTTTCGCGGTGCCGCCGGTCGACAGCAGCTTGACGCCGAGGTCGGACAGCGACTTCGCAAAGTCGACGATGCCGGTCTTGTCGGAAACGGAAATGAGCGCTTGCTTGATCATGATGGAACCACCGATAGCCAGGGAAACGGGGACAGGGCGGCCAGCTACAGCAGGCCGTGCTGCTGCAGCTTCTTGCGCAGCGTATTGCGGTTGATGCCGAGGTACTCCGCGGCGAGCGACTGGTTGCCGCCCGCCTGTTCGAGCACGACCTCGAGCATCGGCTTTTCGACGCAGGACATCACCATTTCGTAGACGTCGTGCGGATTGGAGCCGTCTAGATCCCGGAAATACACGTCCAGGCTCTCGCGGACACATTGTTCGATGTTGTGCTTGCTCATGCTGCTAACTGGTTATGGTCGTCCGACTCGCCGTGGTCATCCCCGTCCTCGTCGACGTAGACGAGGTGATCGGACAGCGCCTTCTGCGCTTCGAAGAATGCATTGACGGCGGCGAGCTGCTCGCGGGTGGAATCGAGCGTGTTCATCCGGTGCCGGAACCCGTTGGCGCCGGAAAGGCCGCGAGTGTACCAGCCGATGTGCTTGCGCGCAGTACGGACTCCCGTGAATTCTCCGTAGAACGCGTAGTGATCTTCCAGATGCTCGTTCATCACCTGCTGGATCTCGTCGATCAGCGGCGGCGGCAGCAGCTCGCCGGTTTGCAGGAAATGATCGATTTCACGGAACAGCCACGGCCGGCCTTGCGCGGCACGACCGATCATCAGTGCGTCGGCGCCGGTCGCGTCGAGCACCGCCTTCGCCTTTTGCGGCGACGTGATGTCGCCGTTCGCGACGACCGGAATGCCGACCGCCGCCTTCACGGCAGCGATGGTCTCGTACTCGGCTTCGCCGCGGTACAGGTCGGCGCGCGTGCGGCCGTGCACGGTGAGCATCGAGATGCCGGCGGCCTCGGCGAGGCGCGCGACCGTGATCGCGTTCTTGTGCTCGCGGTCCCAGCCGGTGCGGATCTTCAGCGTGACGGGCACGGCGTCGGGCCCCGTGCCGACCGCGCCGACGACCGCCTCGACGATCTGCTTCACGAGCGGCTCGTTCTGCAGCAGCGCGGAGCCCGCGGCGACGTTGCAGACCTTCTTCGCCGGGCAGCCCATGTTGATGTCGATGATCTGCGCGCCGTTGTCGACGTTGTAGCGGGCGGCTTCGGCCATCATCGCCGGGTCGGCGCCGGCGATCTGCACGGCGATCGGCTCGACCTCGCCTTCGTGGTTCGCGCGCCGCATCGTCTTGGCGCTTTTCCACAGCTGGGCGTTGGACGCGACCATTTCGGACACGGCATAGCCGGCCCCCAGCCGTTTGCACAGCTGGCGGAACGGCCGGTCCGTCACGCCGGCCATCGGGGCGACGAACAGGTTGTTGCGCAATACGTGAGAGCCGATAACGGGCATCGCAATGACATCGCCCGCGGACCAGCGCGGGCATGAAAACGGCGGAGGGAAACGCGCATTTTACCGTATTCCCCTGCCGCGCCGATTTGACCCGGTTTGTCCGGCGCGCTGCGCGTGGCGCGCATCGGACACCGCGCGGCGCGGCGGGGGCGCAGCCGCGCGCGTCAGCGGCGCTGGCCGAACATCATCTGGCGGGCGATCGCGGTCTTGAGCGGCGGCACGAGTTCGAGCGCGGTCAGCGCCGCGCCGCGCAGCAGCGTGAGCGGGCCCGTCTCGATCGTGAACAGCCGCGCGAGCGTGTCGGTCGCGCCGATCGTGAAGCGCCGGTCGAGCGCGCGCCGCGCATTGAAGGCCGCGAGCGCGGCCGGCTCGGCGCCGTGCGCGGACAGCGTGTCGACGAGCGTATGCGCGTCGCGCAGGCCGAGGTTGAGCCCCTGGCCCGCGACCGGGTGCAGCGTCTGCGCGGCATTGCCGACGATCGCGGTGCGGCGGTCGACGAGCGTCTGCGCGGCGTTCAGGCCGAGCGGGAACGATGCACGCCCGGCGATCGCGACGAAGCGGCCCATGCGCTCGCCGAACGCGATGCCGAGCTCGCGCAGGAACGCGTCGTCGGGCAGCGCGGCGCGGCGAGCGGCTTCGCCGGGCTCGCAGCACCACACCAGCGCGTAATCGGCGCCGCCGAGCGGCAGCAGCGCGAGCGGCCCTTCGTGCGTGAAGCGCTCCCACGCGACGTTCGGGCGCGGCGCGGACACCGTCACCGTGCCGACGAGCGCGGTCTGGCCGTAGTCGCGGCGGTGCTTGCCGTCGTCGTCCCGCTGCTCGTGGAACAGCCCGCCTTCGGCGTTGACGACGATCCGCGCGCGCAGCGTGCGTTCGCCCTGCGGGCCGTCGAGCGTCAGCGTGACGCCGTCGGCGTCCTGCCGCGGCGCGCGCGCCGAGGTCGACGTGAGCCAGTCGACGCGCGTGCCGCGCACCGCGCCCGCCAGCGCCTGCACGATCGAGCCGTAGCGCACGACGTAGCCGAGCGCCGCCACGTCGTGCTCGTCGCGGTCGATCAGCGTGCGGCCGAAATGGCCGCGCTGCGACACGTGAATGTGTTCGATCGGCGTCGCGTCGGCGGGCCACGCGAGCGTGTCGAGCAGCACGCGGCTGCCGTGCGACACCGCGATCGCGCGCGGATCGTTCGCGCTTGCGGCGGGCTCGCGCGCGTCGATCAGCGCGATCGACCAGTGCCGCGTCGCGCTGCGACGCGCGAGCCAGCCGGCCAGCGCAAGCCCGACGGGGCCCGCGCCGACGATGGCGATGTCGTGGTCCGGCGTGGCCGGGGAGGAATCGGTCGTCATCAGGAATCGTGAAACGGATGAAACGGTCGGCAGCCGCCTGCTCAGGCGTCGTGCGCCGTGCCTGCGCGCATCAGCGCCTCGATCTCGGCGGCCGCGACGGGCACGTCGCGCGTGATCAGCTCGCAGCCCTGCTCGCGCACGATCGCGTCGTCCTCGATGCGGATACCAATGTTCCAGTATTCGGGCGGCACGTCGTCGGCGGCGCGCACGTATAGGCCCGGCTCGACGGTCAGCGTCATGCCGGCCTGCAGCGTGCGCCACGGCAGCGCGCCGTTGGCGTCGCGCTCGGCGAGCCGCTCGCGGTAGTCGCCGCAGTCGTGCACGTCCATGCCGAGCCAGTGGCCGGTGCGGTGCATGTAGAAGCGCGCATACGCACGCTCCGCGATCACGTCGTCGACGTTCGAGAAGCGCGTCTTCGGGATGATGCCGGTGTCGAGCAGGCCCTGCGCGAGCACGCGCACCGCGGCGTCGTGCGGCGCCTCGAACGGCACGCCGGCGCGCGTCGCGTCGATCGCCGCCTGCTGCGCGGCGAGCACGATGTCGTACAGCGTGCGCTGCGCGGGCGAGAAGCGTCCGTTGGCCGGGAACGTGCGGGTGATGTCCGATGCGTAGCCGTCGAGCTCGCACGCGGCGTCGATCAGGATCAGGTCGCCGTCGCGCGCGGCCGCGTTGCCGGCCGGGTAGTGCAGCACGCACGTGTTCGCGCCCGCCGCGACGATCGAGCCGTAGGCCGGCGCCTGCGCGCCGTGCTTGCGGAACGTGTAGAGCAGCTCGGCCTCGAGTTCGTATTCGCGCACGCCCGGCCGGCACGCCTGCATCGCGCGGCGATGCGCGAGCGCCGAGATGTGCGCGGCGCGCATCATGATCGCGAGCTCGTGCTCGTCCTTGACGAGCCGCATGTCGTCGACGAGCGGCGTGAGGTCGAGCAGCGCGTCGGGCGCCGCGACGCCCGTGCGCGCCCGCGCGCGCACCGCATCGAGCCAGCGGCCGAGCTGGCGGTCGAACTCGGCCGACGCGCCGAACCGGTAGTGCACGGTGCCCGCATCGGCGAGCAGGCGCGGCATTTCCGTGTCGAGCACGTCGGCGGCGTATGCCGCGTCGAAGCCGAATGCGTCGCGCGCGGCCTCCGGGCCGTAGTGGAAGCCTTCCCAGATCTCGAGGTCGGGATTCTTCGCGCGGCAGAACAGGATCGATTGCGGCGCGCCGTGCGGCGCGGACGCGTTCAGCACGAGCACGGCGTCCGGCTCGGCGAAGCCCGTCAGGTAGTAGAAGTAGCTGTCGTGGCGATACGGGTAGCCCGTGTCGCGGTTGCGCAGCACTTCCGGCGCGGTGGGAACGATGGCGACGCCGCCGCCCGCGGCGCGCAGTGCGGCAAGCACGCGCTCGCGGCGCTGGCGGTAGACGTCGACGGCGATGGCGGATTCGTGGGGCGCATTCATCGTGCGATTGTAGCGCCGCCGGACGCGGCGCGTGAGAGGGCGTGGGAAGGGGGCCGCAACGGCGCCGGCGCGGTTGTTGCAAACCATCCACAGGCCGGATGGGCGATTTTCTACCGGCTGTCGCCGGCCGGTTATGATCGGCGACAACGTATACTCTCGGCGGTTCCTCAACAAAGGCAGATGATGAAATTAATCGGTTCGCTCAGCAGCCCGTTCGTCCGAAAGGCGCGGATCGTGCTTGCTGAAAAGAAGATCGACTACAAGCTGGAGCTCGAGAACGTCTGGGCGCCGGACACGAACATTCATGCCTCGAACCCGCTCGGCAAGGTTCCGTGTCTCGTGATGGAAGATGGCGCCGCGGTGTTCGATTCCCGCGTGATCTGCGAATACGTCGACACGCTGTCGCCGGTCGGCAAGCTGATTCCGCAGTCGGGCCGCGAGCGCGTCGAAGTGCGCTGCTGGGAGGCACTGTGCGACGGCGCGCTCGACGCGTCGGTCGCGATCCGCATCGAAAACGTGCAGCGCGACGCGCATCAGCGCAGCGAGAGCTGGATCGCCCGCCAGCAGCGCAAGATCGACGACGCGCTCGTCGCGATGTCGCAGGGCCTCGGCGGCAAGATGTGGTGCGTCGGTAATCATTACACGCTCGCCGACGTCGCGCTCGGCTGCGCGCTCGGTTATCTCGACTTCCGGATGCCCGAGCTGAACTGGCGCGAGCGCCACCCGAACCTCGACAAGCACTTCGTGAAGCTGATGCAGCGCCAGTCGTTCATCGACACGGTGCCGCAGGGCTGAGTCGGCCGGCGCCGTTGCCGCCCGCGCATTCCGCAGATGAAAAAAACGCGCCCCGAGAGGCGCGTTTTTTCTTGCCGGTCGGCCGGCGCCGTCACTCGATCGACGCGTAGACGGCGTCGCCGAGCGTGAACGAGTCGCTGCGCGCGAGCGGCCACCATTTCTCGTACAGCGTAAAGCCGCAGTGGCCGCCGTCGAGCAGCGCGCCGGGCTTCAGGTACTTGAGCAACTGCGACATCAGCCGGACCTCGTGCGGCGCGATGCGCTGCACGATGTGATGCGCGCGCAGCTCGGACGGATGTGCGAGGCCGGCCGCCTGCACGAGCTCCTGCAGCGCGTGCAGCGTGTTGCGGTGGAAGTTGTACACGCGGTCGGACTTGTCCGGCACGACGAGCGCGCGCTGGCGCACCGGGTCCTGCGTCGCGACGCCGGTCGGGCAGCGGCCGGTGTGGCAGGTCTGCGCCTGGATGCAGCCGACCGCGAACATGAAGCCGCGCGCGGAGTTCACCCAGTCGGCGCCGATCGCGAGCGTGCGCGCGACGTCGAACGCGGTGATGATCTTGCCGCTCGCGCCGATCTTCACGCGCTCGCGCACGCCGATCCCGACGAGCGTGTTGTGCACGAGCAGCAGCCCTTCCTGCAGCGGCACGCCGACGTGATCGGTGAATTCGAGCGGCGCCGCGCCGGTGCCGCCCTCGGCCCCGTCGACGACGATGAAATCCGGCACGATGCCGGTCTCGAGCATCGCCTTTGCGATGCCGAAGAACTCCCACGGATGGCCGATGCACAGCTTGAAGCCGGTCGGCTTGCCGCCGGACAGCGTGCGCAGCCGCTCGACGAATTCGAGCAGCCCGCGCGGCGTCGAGAATTCCGAGTGCGTGGCGGGCGAGATGCAGTCCTTGCCCATCGGCACGCCGCGCGTCTCGGCGATCTCGGGCGTGATCTTCGCGGCCGGCAGCACGCCGCCGTGGCCGGGCTTCGCGCCCTGCGACAGCTTGATCTCGATCATCTTCACCTGCGGATCGGCCGCCTGCTTCGCGAACCTGTCCGGGCTGAACGTGCCGTCGTCGTTGCGGCAGCCGAAGTAGCCGGACGCGATTTCCCAGATGATGTCGCCGCCGTGCTCGCGGTGGTATTTCGACAGCGAGCCTTCGCCCGTGTCGTGCGCGAAGCCGCCTTTCTTCGCGCCGAGGTTCAGCGAGCGGATCGCGTTCGCGGACAGCGAGCCGAAGCTCATCGCCGAGATGTTGAAGATCGAGATCTCGTACGGCTGCGCGCGGCTCGCGCCGACGCGGATGCGGAAATCGTGGTTCGGCAGCTTGGTCGGCGCGAGCGAATGGCTGATCCATTCGTGCGCGAGCGCCTTCACGTTCAGCTCGGTGCCGTACGGGCGGTTGTCGCCGACGTTCTTCGCGCGCTGGTAGACGAGGCTGCGCTGCGCGCGCGAAAACGGTTTCTCGTCGGTGTCGTCCTCGACGAAGTACTGACGGATTTCCGGCCGGATGAATTCGAACAGGAAGCGCAGGTGGCCCCACAGCGGGTAGTTGCGCAGGATTGCGTGACGGTCCTGGTTCAGGTCGTACAGGCCGAGGGCGACGAGGGCGGCGGGGATCGCGAGCCAGGGCCATGCGATCGCATGGCCGGCGGCGAGGGCCGCGATCGCCACGAACAGGACGACGGCGCACCACATCGCGAGATAGCGTCGGGAAAACATTGGGGACTCCCTATACATTTTCTGGATCGCCGCGATGCGCGATGCAGCGGCGCGGCGGCGGGCGCAACAGCCGGCGGCCGCCTGTGCCGGGTGCGCGGCGACATCCGTCTCGCGGGGCCGCGCATGCGCGCTGCGACCGGCGCCGATGCTGGGCGAGAGTCTACTACGGGAATCGCCAGGCCTGCGCTGACGCGCCGGCAGGGCAGGGCGCGTCAGACCTCGCGTCGCGCGTGGCGGATGAACGGGCTGTACACGGGGGCGTCCGGCTTCAGCGTGACGCCGGCATCGAAGTCCTCGTCCCGGTTGAACGGCATCCGCGGCCACGCGGACCAGTCGCGCACCCGCGCGCGATAGGCGTCGACCCGTTCCCGCAGGGCGGCGTCCCGTCGCCGCGCGGCCGCGCGGTCGGGATCGTCGCGCACGTCGTGGATCAGGTGCGGCTCGAGCACGTCGAAGCCGACGTAGCGCAGCGCGTACATGAGCGGCCACAGCAGCAGGCGCGTGTCGCCTTCGCGGCCGTCGGGCGAACAGGCCGTCGCCGACGATCCGGTCGTCACGCTCAACAGCGCGCGGCGCCCCCGCATGACGCCGCGATCGTGGCGACGGCGGCTGTCGTAGAGGCCGCCATACACGAATACGCGGTCCATCCAGCCTTTGAGGATCGCGGGCGCGCCGAACCACCACAGCGGGAATTGCAGGATCAGCGCGTCGGCCGCATGCAGCAGGTCGAGGTGCTGCCGGATCTCGGGGGCGAGCGAGCCGCGCTGCCAGTGATGGCGTTGCTCGCGCTGCGCGTCGAAACGCGCGGGATCGTGCCGGTCGGGGTGATGCCACGGCGCCTCGCGCGCGTCGAAGCCCTCCGCGTACAGGTCGACGACGGTCGCGGCATGTCCCTGTTCGCGCCAGGCCGCCGCCGCCGCGCCGGCCAGGTGCGCGTTGAACGAGCGGGGTTCTGGATGGGCGACGAGGATCAGTGCATGCATGAGCGGGCTCCGGTGATGTGCGACGATGATGGCCCGCGGCTGCCGGCCGCGCAATTACGCACCCGGAGGTAACCATGGCATTCCCCGGCGACGTCTACGCGGCCGACTGTTCGGCGCGCGACGCGCTCACGCTGATCGCGGGCAAATGGACGCTGCTGATCCTGCCCGCGCTGGCGGCGGGGCCGTTGCGCAACGGCGAGCTGCTCGCGCGCATCGGCGGAATTTCACAGAAGGTCCTGACGCAGAATCTGCGCGAACTGGAGCGCCACGGCCTGATCGAGCGCGAGGATTTTCGCGCACGGCCCGCGCGCGTCGAATATCGGCTGACGCCGGTGGCGGAATCGCTGGTGACGACGCTGATTGCGCTCGACCGATGGGCCGAGCGGCATTTTCCCGAACTCGACGCGGCGCGCGAGCGCTACGACGCCGCGTTGCGCCGCACGGCCTGACGGACGGCGGCGCGGCGCGGTTCGGGAGGGAAGGGGGATCGGGAACGGGCCGGCAGGCCGCTCAGCGTGTTTCGACGAGCGCCGGCGCGCCGGCTTCCGTGGGCGCCTCATGGCCGGGCTGACCCGGCTGGCCGGTCGCCGCGAATTCGATGATGCCGCCGCCGAGGCAGATTTCGCCGTCGTACAGCACCGCCGACTGGCCGGGCGTGACCGCCCATTGCGCGTCGTCGAAGGTCAGCGAGAAGCGCTCGCCGCCGGCCCGTGCGAACGAGCAGGCCGCATCGGCCTGCCGGTAGCGGGTCTTCGCGCCGCACGCAAAGCCGTCGGCCGGCGGCTCGCCGGCGGTCCAGCTCACGTTGCCGGCGACGAGCCGGCGCGACAGCAGCCACGGATGGTCGTGGCCCTGCACGACGTACAGCGTGTTCGACGGGATGTCCTTCGCGGCGACGAACCACGGCTCGCCGCTGCCGTCCTTGCTGCCGCCGAGGCCGATGCCCTTGCGCTGGCCGAACGTGTAGAACGCGAGGCCGATGTGCTCGCCGACCGTCTTGCCGTCGGGCGTCTTCATCGGGCCGGGTTTCGTCGGCAGATAGCGGTTCAGGAAATCGCGGAACGGCCGCTCGCCGATGAAGCAGATGCCGGTCGAATCCTTCTTCTTCGCGTTCGGCAGCCCGATCTGCGCGGCGATCTCGCGCACCTTCGTCTTCGGGATCTCGCCGAGCGGGAACATCGTCTTCGACAGCTGCGCCTGGTTCAGCCGGTGCAGGAAATACGACTGGTCCTTCGTGTGGTCGAACGCCTTCAGCAGCTCGAAGCGGCCGTCGCGCTCGCGCACGCGCGCGTAGTGGCCGGTCGCGATCGTTTCCGCGCCGAGCGTCATCGCGTGATCGAGGAACGCCTTGAACTTGATCTCGGCGTTGCACAGCACGTCCGGGTTCGGCGTGCGCCCGGCCGAGTATTCGCGCAGGAACTCGGCGAACACGCGGTCCTTGTATTCGGCGGCGAAGTTGACGGCCTCGACGTCGATGCCGATCAGGTCGGCGACCGACACGACGTCGATCCAGTCCTGGCGCGTCGAGCAGTATTCGCCGTCGTCGTCGTCTTCCCAGTTCTTCATGAACAGGCCGACGACGTCGTATCCCTGTTCCTTCAGCAGCCACGCGGTCACCGACGAATCGACGCCGCCCGACATGCCGACCACGACACGTCGTTTGCTCATTTGTTCACCACCTGACGATCGAATGCGTCCGGCCGCGGCGCGACCGAATGCGTATGCACGAAATCGAGCGGAATGCGCCGCCCGGCGAGATAGTCGTCGACGCAGCGCATCACCGCGGGCGAGCGGTGGCGGTCGCTGCATGCGCGCAGCTCGTCGGCCGTCAGCCACAGCGTGCGGACGATGCCGTCGTCGAGCCGGTGCCCGGCGAGCGGCTCGCCCGCCGCGCCGCAGAACGTGAAGCGCAGATAGGTGGCGCCCGCGTTGCCGGGGCGGTCGTAATGGGCGAGGTACACGCCGACGAGCGCGTCGGGCTCGAACGGATGCGCGGTTTCCTCGAGCGTTTCGCGGATCACGGCGTCGGCGAGCGATTCGCCGGCTTCGAGGTGGCCGGCGGGCTGGTTGATGCGCAGGCCCGCCGAGGTTTCTTCCTCGATCACGAGAAAGCGGCCGGCGCGCTCGACGATCGCCGCGACGGTCACGTGCGGGGTCCAGATTTCGGGTTTCATGGGATCGCATTTTACCGGTTGCGCCCGGACACTGCCGGGTATGCAGCGATGGCTGTTCCGACCCCGCGGGATCGGCGGCGCGCTTGTCAAGTGCTGCAGCGCAACAGTGCCGCACGGTCGTTCGGAAACTGCTGGCGCGACCCCCGCTTTCGGTTAAAGTGCAGCGTGATAGCCGTTGCTCGTGAGCCGGTATGCAAGCCTGTCCGGCTCGCCGTCGCAGTAAGAATCGAATTAAAGAATTAATTACTGTAATGACCGGAGGAATCGACAATGCATATCGGAGTGCCTGCTGAGACGCGGGCGAACGAGACGCGCGTGGCCGCGACGCCGGAGACCGTCAAGAAATACGCGGCCGCCGGCCACCGCGTGAGCGTGGCGAAGGGGGCGGGTGTCGCGGCCAGCTATCCCGACGACGCCTACGCGGCCGCCGGCGCCGAGTTGACCGACCAGTCGGCCGCTTTCGACGCCGACATCGTGCTGAAGGTCCAGGCGCCCACCGAAACCGAGATTCCATCGCTCAAGCGCGGCTCCGTGCTGATCGGCATGCTCGATCCATTCAACGGCGAGCAGGCCGCGCAGCTCGCGGCGGCCGGCGTGACCGGCTTCGCGCTGGAAGCCGCGCCGCGCACCACGCGCGCGCAGAGCCTCGACGTGCTGTCGTCGCAGGCGAACATCGCCGGCTACAAGGCGGTGCTGGTCGCCGCCGATCTGTACCCGCGCTTCCTGCCGATGCTGATGACGGCCGCCGGCACCGTGAAGGCGGCGCGCGTACTGATCCTCGGCGCGGGCGTCGCGGGCCTGCAGGCGATCGCGACCGCGAAGCGCCTCGGCGCGGTGATCGAGGCGTCCGACGTGCGGCCGGCCGTGAAGGAGCAGATCGAGTCGCTCGGCGCGAAATTCCTCGACGTGCCTTACGAAACCGACGAGGAGCGCGAGGCCGCGCAAGGCGTCGGCGGCTACGCGCGGCCGATGCCCGCCTCGTGGCTCGGCCGCCAGGCCGCGCTCGTGCACGAGCGCGCGAAGCAGGCCGACATCATCATCACCACCGCGCTGATCCCGGGCCGTCCCGCGCCGACGCTGATCTCGGTCGAGACCGTGCAGTCGATGAAGCCCGGCTCGGTGCTGGTCGACCTCGCGGCCGGCCGCGGGCCGGAATTCGACGGCAGGAAGAGCGGCAACTGCCCGCTAACCGTCGCCGATCAGGTGATCGTGCACAACGGCGTGACGATCGCGGGCCACACCAACCTCGCGTCGATGGTCGCGTCGGATGCGTCCGCGCTGTACGCGCGCAACCTGCTCGACTTCATGAAGCTGATCGTGACGAAGGAAGGCACGCTGAACATCGACCTGACCGACGACATCGTCGCCGCGACGCTGCTGTGCCGCGACGGCGAAGTCGCCCGCAAGTAACCGGAGGGGACCATGGAAGTCATCAATCACACGGTGATCAACGTGATCATCTTCGTGCTGGCGGTGTACGTCGGCTACCACGTGGTGTGGAACGTGACGCCCGCGCTGCACACGCCGCTGATGGCGGTGACCAACGCGATCTCGGCGATCGTGATCGTCGGCGCGATGCTCGCCACCGCGCTGACGGTCGGCACGGCCGGCAAGGTGTTCGGCACGCTCGCGGTCGTGCTCGCGGCGGTCAACGTGTTCGGCGGGTTCCTCGTCACGAGACGGATGCTCGAGATGTTCAAGAAGAAGGTGCCCAAGCGCATCGACGGCGGCAAGGAGGGCGCGCGATGAGCATGAACGTCGTTACGCTCCTCTACCTGATCGCGTCGGTCTGCTTCATCCAGGCGCTGAAGGGGCTGTCGAACCCGAAGAGCGCCCGGCGCGGCAACCTGTTCGGGATGGTCGGGATGGCCATCGCGATCCTCACGACGATCGCGCTGATCGTCAAGCAGGCTGCGTTGCTCGACGCGAACCTGCCGCTCGGCCTCGGGCTCCTGCTCGGCGCGCTGGTGGTCGGCGGCGCGGTCGGCGCGGTGGTCGCCGCGCGCGTCGAGATGACCAAGATGCCGGAACTCGTCGCGGCGATGCACTCGCTGATCGGTCTCGCGGCGGTGTGCATCGCGTATGCGGTGGTGGCCGAGCCGGAAGCGTTCGGGCTCGTGCCGCAGGACGCGACGGTGTCGAACTTCATCCCGTACGGCAACCGGGTCGAGCTGTTCATCGGCACGTTCGTCGGCGCGATCACGTTCTCCGGGTCGGTGATCGCGTTCGGCAAGCTGTCCGGCAAGTACAAGTTCCGGCTGTTCCAGGGCGCGCCGGTCGTGTATGCGGGCCAGCACCTGATCAACCTGATGCTCGCGCTCGCGATGCTCGGCTTCGGCATTCTGTTCATGCTGACGCAATCGTGGCTGCCGTTCGTGATCATGACGGCGATCGCGTTCGTGCTCGGCGTGCTGATCATCATCCCGATCGGCGGCGCGGACATGCCGGTGGTCGTGTCGATGCTGAACTCGTACTCGGGGTGGGCCGCGGCGGGCATCGGCTTCTCGCTGAACAACGCGATGCTGATCATCGCGGGCTCGCTGGTCGGCTCGTCGGGCGCGATCCTGTCGTACATCATGTGCCATGCGATGAACCGCTCGTTCTTCAACGTGATCCTCGGCGGTTTCGGCGGCGAGGCGTCGGCCGGCGCTGCAGGCGGCTCGCAGGAGCAGCGGCCGGTGAAGTCGGGCTCGGCGGAGGACGCGTCGTTCATGCTCGGCAACGCGGAGACGGTCGTGATCGTGCCGGGCTACGGCCTCGCGGTGGCGCGCGCGCAGCATGCGCTGAAGGAGCTGACCGACAAGCTGGTCGAGAAGGGGATCGACGTGAAGTACGCGATCCACCCGGTCGCCGGGCGAATGCCGGGGCACATGAACGTGCTGCTCGCGGAAGCGGAGGTGCCGTACGAGATCGTCCACGAGATGGAGGACATCAACGGCGAGTTCGGCCAGGTCGACGTGGTGCTGGTGCTCGGCGCGAACGACGTGGTGAACCCGGCCGCTAAGAACGATCCGAAGTCGCCGATCGCGGGGATGCCGATCATCGAGGCGTACAAGGCGCGCACGGTGATCGTCAACAAGCGGTCGATGGCCGCGGGGTATGCGGGGCTCGACAACGACCTGTTCTACATGGACAAGACGATGATGGTGTTCGGCGATGCGAAGAAGGTCATCGAGGACATGGTGAAGTCGGTCGATTGACGTACTCGAAAAACGCAGTCGCGTGCACGGCGGGCGACGGCTCATCCGTTTGCCCGCCGTTTTTTTCACGGCCTGACGATCCTTTCGATGCACGCGGCGACGGCGTCCCGCACGCGCACGATCGCCGGGTCGCGCTGCGCGCTCGTGCGCCAGCCGATCTCCACCGGATAGCCCGGCAGCGCGACCGGGCATGCGACGCATTGCAGCGGCGTTGCCTGCGCGATCGCCCGCGCCGCGTGCGCGGGGATCGTTGCAACGGCATCGGAGCCGAGCAGCAGATACGGTAGTGCCGCGAAATGCGTGGTCGACGCGGTCACGTGCCGCTTGTGCCCGAGCGCGGCCAGCGCTTCGTCGACGATCCCGATCACGCCGCCCGACGACACCAGCAGATGGTCG
Organism: Burkholderia ubonensis; assembly: GCF_902833085.1. Classification (GTDB taxonomy): domain Bacteria; phylum Pseudomonadota; class Gammaproteobacteria; order Burkholderiales; family Burkholderiaceae; genus Burkholderia; species Burkholderia ubonensis. Next base: position 101,973 of record NZ_CADFEB010000012.1, on the reverse strand, counting down.
CGCCGCAGATAGTCGGCGAGCGTCAGCGTACGAGCGGGCCGTGTGCGCGCCGCCGGATCGATCAGGCAAGCATAGCCGCCAGTCGCAACCGCGCGCCGGCTCAGCCCGCTCGCCGAAAACCCGCCCGACGCGATCGCGAGGTCGACGCCGTGCCGAAGCAGCGCGTCGCCCGCGATTCCGCTGTACGTCTGCCGGAAGATCAGCCGGATGCCGGCCGCTTCCTTCGCGACCGCGGCAATCAGCGCGCTGCCGAGCGCGATCTCGAAGTCGTCCGACAGCCCGATCGAGATTGTGCGGCTGAGCCGGTCGCCGCTGTCGGCCACGATCGTAAGGCTCTGCCGGCAACGGTCGAGCGCGTCGGACAGGATCGGCTTCAACTCGTCCGCGCGCGGCGTCGGCGCGAGCCCGCGGCCGGTGCGCACGAACAGCGGATCGGCGTACAGCACGCGCAGCCGAGCGAGTGCCGCGCTGACGGCCGACTGCGTGAGGTCGAGCCGCAGCGCCGCGCGACTCGCGCCGCCTTCCTCGTACAGCGCCTCGAAGACCTTCAGCAGGTTCAGGTCGATACGCGAGATATCATCGCTGTTCATATCACTTATCGTTCCATCGATTTGATCGATGACATCTTATCGACAAAGATGGCGTCATCCCCATCACCGGAGACGCCTTCATGTCCACCTCAGTCATCGCCGCGCTGCAGCTCGGCACATCGCCCGCCGGCACGCGCGCCACGCTCGACAAGATCCTCGGCTACGAAACGGCGATCCGCGACAGCGGCGCATCGCTCGTCGTGCTGCCCGAAGCCGTGCTCGGCGGCTATCCGAAAGGCGAGATCTTCGGCACGCGGCTCGGCTACCGGCTGCCCGAAGGCCGCGACGCGTACGCGCGCTACGCCGCGCAGGCGATCGACGTGTCGGGGCCGGAAACCGACGAGCTGGCCGCGCTTTCGCAGCGCACCGACGCGAGCCTCGTGGTCGGCGTGATCGAGCGCGGCGGCAGCACGCTCTATTGCACGGCGCTGTTTTTCGATCCGCGCGACGGGCTCGTCGCGAAGCACCGCAAGCTGATGCCGACCGGCACCGAGCGACTGATCTGGGGGCAGGGCGACGGCTCGACGCTGCCTGTCGTCGAGACCGCCGCGGGGCGGGCCGGCGCCGCGATCTGCTGGGAGAACCACATGCCGTTGTTGCGCTGCGCGATGTATGCGAAGGGCGTGCAGATTTGGTGCGCGCCGACCGTCGACGAGCGCGACGTCTGGCAAAGCTCGATGCGCCATATCGCGCACGAGGGGCGCTGCTTCGTCGTGAGCGCGTGCCAGGTGCAGCCGTCGCCGCGCGCGCTCGGGATCGACGTGCCGGGCTGGGACCCGGAGCGGCCGCTGATCCGCGGCGGCAGCGTGATCGTCGGGCCGCTCGGCGACCTGGTGGCCGAGCCGCTGATCGGGGAAGAGGGGCTCGTCTCCGCGCGCATCGATCTCGACGAGCTGGTGCGCGCGCGTTACGACTTCGACGTGGTCGGGCACTATGCGCGCGCCGACGTGTTCTCGCTGCACGTGGATGAACGGCCGAAGCGCGCGGTGGTGTTCGGGGAATGAGCGAACAGGCGGTGGCGCGCGCAACCGTGTCGCGGCGTGCCGTCGCCCGGCCGCGTCACTTCATCGGCGCTTCCGCGATCCGCATGTAATCCGCGATCCGGCGCCCTTCCATGTCCGGAAACTGCTCGTGCACGGTGATGTCGCCCATCCGCGCGATGTCGAAGGTGCGAAAGTCGTCGCGCAGCTCGCACCACGCGCCGATCGTCCAGCGTCCGCCCCAGTACACGAGCCCGAGCGGCCACACGCGGCGCTGCGTGTGCGCGCCGAGGCGGTCGCGATACGCGAAGCTGACGACGTGCCGCGTGTCCACCGCCTGGTGGATCGCGTCGACCTTCGCGCAGAACGCCGCGTCGATGTGGAACGACGGCGCGAACACCGGCAGGCGGTCGAGCGCGTTGCGCTTGTCGGCCGGCATCGCCGACGCGATCTTCGCGAGCGCCGAACGGGCGCCGCCCGCGAAGCGCGCGCCGCCCCAGGTCTCGAGCATCCGCGCGCCGGCGGCGAGCGCCGCGAGTTCCTCCGCGGTGAAGGTGAGCGGCGGCAGGCTCGCGTTGCGGTTCAGCCGGTAGCCGATGCCGGCCTCGCCTTCGATCGGCACCCCTGACAGTTGCAGGTCGCGCACGTCGCGGTACACGGTGCGCGGCGACACCGACAGCCAGTCGGCCAGCTGCTGCGCGGTCGTCAGGCGACGCCCGCGCAGCAGTTCGGCGATCTGGAACAGGCGATCGGCACGACGCGTCATTGCTGCACCTCGATTCCGTCAAAAGCGGCGACACCGCGATGATAGCGCCGCGCCCGCCGCCCGGTGGACGCCGTCAGTGGCATTTCGGCGCGTGCAGGCCGACGCGGTTGCCTTCGGTATCGATCAGGTACCCGATGTAACCGTAGTTGTTCGGCAGTTCGACGACCGATCCTTGCACGATGCCGCCCGCGCGCTTCGCGCGGTCGAGCGCCGCGACGACCGATTCGCCCGCATTCAGGTAGACGAGCACGCCGGTCGCGCTCGGCTTCATCTGCTGCGGGTCGTAGACGATGCTGCCGCCGGTGGCCGACGCTTCGTGGCCGAACACGGCCATCGGCACGCCGCCGATCACGTCGCGATGCAGCGTCGTCTGCAGCACGGTTTCATAGAAGCGGATCGCGCGGTCGAAATCGAGGGACGGAATGTCGAACCAGGCGATTGCGCGTTCCAGGGTTGCGGTTGCTGACGTCATGACGAGCTCCTTGTTCGTTCGGGTTCTGTGTGGAAACCAGCCTTGCATTGCGCCGGGATTGCAGTGTGAGCGGGGGCTGCTGACACCGTATTGTCAGTAGTGTTGTCATCCTTGACATGCAACCATTTGGTTGCATAATAAATGCAACGACCCAGGAGCGGAATGGATCTTGTTTTCAAGGCGCTGGCCGACGCCACGCGCCGTCAACTGCTCGACCTGCTGCAAGCGAGGAACGGCCAGACGCTGTCCGAGCTGTGCGACGGCCTTGCGATGAGCCGCCAGGCGGTGAGCAAGCATCTCGCGCTGCTCGAGGCCGCGAATCTGGTCGCGACGGTGTGGCGCGGCCGGGAGAAGCTGCACTACCTGAATCCGGTGCCGATCCACGACATCGCGGAACGCTGGATCGGCAAGTTCGAGCGTCGGCGCCTGCAGGCGCTGGCGGATCTCAAGCGCGGGCTCGAAGCGGCCCGCGAAACGGGAGCAGACGATGAGTGACCCCGCCTTTGTGTACGTGACGTTCATAGCATCGACGCCCGAGCGCGTGTTCGATGCGCTGACCAATGCCGAGCTGACGAAGGACTACTGGGTGCGGCATCGCAACGCATCGCCCGACTGGCGACCGGGTTCGCGCTGGGAGCATCAGGACTACGACGATCCGTCGCGCGTCGACATCGTCGGCGAGGTCGTCGAGCACGATCCGCCGCGCCGGCTCGTCGTTACGTGGCGCGCGCCGTCCGGGGAGGGCGAGGAATCTCGCGTGACCTACGTCGTCGAGCCGCACGAAGGCGTCGTGAAGCTGACCGTCACGCACGACGGGCTCGTGCCGGGCTCGGAGATGGATCGCGGGATTCGCGGCGGGTGGCCGGTCGTGCTGTCGAGCCTCAAGACGCTGCTCGAGACGGGGCAGGCGCTGCCGTTCACGATGGCGCGCTGGTCGAAGTCGAAGCACTGAAACGCATCGCCGCCCGGTTCGCGAGCGCGGTTCGGGCGGCGATGTATGCGGCGCTAGTGCGCTTTTGCCAGCCGATCGGCAAGCGTGTCGAGTTCCTGGCTGTGGAAGAGGTCGATGCACTTCATCGTATTGAACGACGCCGGAATCGAGCCGCCGTATTTCCGGTTTGCGTACCGTTGCGTGAGCGTACGGAGCGCGTCGTAGGCCTCGATCGGCTGATGGCCGAACTCCAGATACGCGCTTGCGGCGGCATTGGCGTCGTCACGGTCGCGGGCGCCATGCGCGACTTGCGCGAGACAGACGCTGAGTGCCCAGTTCTTCAGCAACGTCTTTTGCGAATACCGTTCGACAGGGTTGCGAGCATCGGGGCCCGCGGCCGTGACTTGGGATGCCGCCGTGGCCGTGCCGTTCGCGAGGGCCATGAAGAGGGCCAGCAGCAGGCTTTTCAGCGCAATACCCATATCGATGCGGTTTCCGGGATGAAGGTGCCGTTGTCGGGAGCATCGGCATCGCCGGAACAGCGCGACGCAAACAGTAGGGGAGGGAGAACCGGGGGAGAATAACCCGGCGTGTTCGCCGGCCAGGCAGGGACGGCGACAGCCGGCCGCGCGGAGGCGGCCGGCACATGATGCGTTGCTTACGCGTCCCCTTCCGGTGCGGCCGGACGCGCCTTCACGCTGCCCGCGATCAGGTCGAAGCGGAACAGCCGGCATTCGAGCGCGCCGTTGAAGAGCGGCGTCTTGGCCGATTCGCGCAGCCGGAGCTGGCCGGGCAGCGCGCGGTCGGACGTCAGCAGGAATGCCTGCCAGCCGGTGAAGCGCTGCTTCAGCGCGTCGCCCAGCGCGTTGAAGAACTCGCTGTCGGGCGCGTCGGTGTGGGTGCGGCGGAACGCGTCGTCGTTGCCGCGATTGCGGCCCGTCTCGCGCGCGTCGCCGCGCGGGCCGCGGCCGCGCACTTCGATCCGCTCGCCGTACGGCGGGTTCGCGACGATGATCCCCGGCGCGTCGCACGGCGGCGTCATTGCGCGTGCGTCGACCTGCTTGAGCCACAGCGACGGCACGCCCGCGCGTTCGAGGTTCGCGCGCGCCTTCTCGAGCATGTCGCCGGAGATGTCGCTGCCGTAGACCAGCAGATCGTCGCGCTTGCCGCGCGCCGCGCGCTTCGCGTCCAGCGCCGCGACCTTCAGGCCCTGCCACGCGGTGATGTCGTACTGCTTGAGCTTTTCGAAGCCGAAGCGGCGCTCGACGCCCGGCGCCACGCCGAGCGCGATCTGCGCCGCTTCCGCGAGGAACGTGCCGCTGCCGCACATCGGGTCGTACAGCGGCGTGCCGGGCGCCCAGCCGGTCAGGCGCAGGATGCCGGCCGCGAGGTTCTCGCGCAGCGGCGCCGCGCCCTTGTCGAGGCGCCAGCCGCGCTTGAACAGAGGCTCGCCGGACGTGTCGAGGTACAGCGTGCAGTCGGTGGCGGTCAGGAACGCGAACACGCGCACGTCGGGCGCGCCGGTGTCGATGCTCGGCCGCGCGCCGGTCTTGTCGCGCATCCGGTCGCAGATCGCGTCCTTCACGCGCAGCGTCGCGAACTCGAGGCTCTTGAGCGGCGACTTGATCGCGGTGATGTCGACGCGCAGCGTCTGCGTCGCCGCGAACCAGCGCTCCCACGGCTGCTCGAGCGCGAGCGCGTAGACGTCCTGCTCGTTGCGGTACGGGCGGTGCGCGATCTTCAGCAGCACGCGGCTCGCGATCCGCGAATGCAGGTTCGCGGCCATCCCGGCGGCCCAGCCGCCCCGGAAATGGACGCCGCCCGGCACCTGCGCGCCCGCGGCGAACGGCGCGCCGTTCAGATGGCTGCCGGCGATCTCGGCCAGCTCGGCGGCAAGCGCCGCTTCGAGGCCGCGCGGGCAGGGGGCGAAGAATTCGTACTGGGTGGGCGAGGACATAAGGCGGGGGAGGACGGACAAAAGTCCATTATTGTACGCGGCGCGGGCGGCAGGGCCGGCGCGTCGTGCCGCGAGGGCCGCCGGCGGCCGGGAGAGGCCGGTTCGAAGCGGCCGGCCGCCCCCGTGGAATCGGTTCGGCGTGCGGCTGCGTGCGGCCCGACCCGGCGGGCCGCACGCAGCGCTCAGTGCGACCCCGACTGCCCCGTGCGGGCCGTCGCGCCGGCTGCCGGCCAGACCAGCACGAGCGGATTCGCGAGCACCGCCCGGCCGATCGCGGCGACGAGCGCGCGCACCTTGGTCGGCCGCAGGCTGCGCGAGCGCACGGCCATCGTGAACGCGAGCGCGAAGCTCACCGCGACGTTGAGGATCGCCATGCTGAGCACGCCCGCCGCCGCCCACCACAGCTCGGGCGAGCCGAGCGTGTCCTTGCCGAGCACGCCGAGCGCGATGCCGATCGAGCCCGCGGACAGCGTCACGTGACGCACCTCGAACGAAAACGCGACGGCGCTGACGATCACCGGCACGAGGCCGAGCATCAGGCCGAGGCCGACGTTGCCGACCACGCCGGCGACGTTCGAGCGGCAGAAATGCGCGAGCTTCGCCGCGCCGGCGGCGCCGAGCGTGAGGCGCAGCCGGCGGTTGTACGCGAGCGCGTCGCCGACGCGATGCAGCACGAACCAGTTGTCCGCCCAGCCGGCGAGCAGGCTCGACGACCACAGCAGCACGCCCGTGAGCGCCGCATAAAGCGGCGTCGGGCCGAGCAGCGAGAATGACTGAAGCGTCGCATGCGCCTTCTGCGACGAGATCAGGTTCGCATGCAGCACGCCGCCCGCGAACAGCTGCACGAGCAGGCACACCGGCAGCACGACGAGCACGTTGCCGCAGATCGCCGCCGCCTGCGTGCGGATCAGCGCGATCACCGACGACACGAACTGCTTCACGCCGTCGTCGTGGACCGTGCCGTCGAGCTCGCGCGCGAGCGTCGGCGCGGTCATCGCCGGCTGCTTGGTCGCGAGCGTGAAGTGCAGGAAGTGCATCACCATGAAGCTCGCCGCGTAGTTGACGCCGGCCAGCAGCCCTTCGAGCATCGACTGCAGGTGCGCGCCGGTGATCGCGAACTTCAGGCAGACCGTCGCGACGGTGACGAGCCCGCCGCCAGCGGCCATCCGCAGCATTTTCAGGTACTCGGCGCGGCCGCGCGTGATGTAGTGCTCGCCGGTGTCCGCATTGGTCTCGACGAGCTTGCGCGCGAACAGCGAGAAATTGCTGCGCACGAGGTGCGACACGCTCTGGCTGTTCTGGTTCGCGTCGACGAGCTCGGCCGTGAGGCGCGCCGTCCCGCGCAGGTCGTCGCGCGCCATCCACGCGTTCAGCAGCATTTCCGCGCGCTGGATGCGCATCCGCATCCGCTCGACCTGGAACACGATGTCGACCGACACGCCGTTGCGGTACAGGTGCGCGAACACGTCGTCGACCGCGATCCGGCACTCGTCGAGCAGCACGCGCAGGTAGTTGACCTCGTGCAGCAGCTTGCTCGGGGCGCCGCCTTCCTCGAGCGCGGCGTGCGCGGATTCGACCGCGAGCATCGCGCCCGTCAGCCGGTAGAACGGCTGCGCTTCGAGCGGCTTGGGCGCGTCGTCGCCGGACAGGCGGCTGCGCACGGTCTGCGACAGGCCGGTCGAGCTGATCTGGCAGGTCAGGTTGTGCAGCGCCGCGAGCAGGTCGCGAGAAAGCGAGCCGGGCTCGTGACGCTCGTCGTCGGTCACGTCGAACGACAGCAGGTCGGCGAGGCGCGCGAGCAGGTCGTCGGGCAGCGCGCCGATCCACTGGGCATCTTCCGGTGCCGGGAACATCAGCGTGAACAGCGCGGACAGTTCGCGGCGGTTCGGCGCGGGCGGGATCATCGACGAATCGAGCCGCTCGAACAGCGCGCCGAAGAAGCCCGAGTGCACGGGCATGCCCGCGTCGCACAGCAGCGAGATGCCGTCGCATTCGCGCAGGATGCCGCGCAGGGTCCGCGCGGCATGCGATTTCCACGCCGGGTTGCGGTCGAGCACGTGGAACAGGTAGCGCAGCCGCGCATGCGCGGGGAACGTGCGCGCGTCGTCGTCGCGTTCGGCGGCGTCCTGCGATGCGGCCTGCATCGCGCCGCCGCGGCGCAGCCAGTGCGCGAGCTCGATCAGCCATTCGCTGCGCTCGGCGTAGGGCGCGTCGGCGTCGGCGTGCGCCAGCAGCGCGTCGAGCTGGTGGCTCGCGCTGCGCGACGCGCGCCACTTCTGAATCAGGGTCGTCAGGGAACGAAACATAAACGGAATGGCGAAAGCCCTGGACGGGCGGGTTTCGGATGCGGCGACGGTCGCGAAGCGGGCGCGGCGCCTTGGATTGCCGTGTGACTGGCCGGGTCGCCCGGCACGGCGCGGTGGCCCCAGGCGACCCGTAAGCGGCCCGTTCGATACGGCTCGCGCGGCGTCACGCGCGCGGGCGAAGAGCGATGCGGCTTGCGGGCGGCACGGCGCGGCCCCGGCGAAGGGTGGATCGACGGCCGGCGCAAGCAGGGAACCTGCGTAGGATCGTCAATCAGTCTCGAAAATGCAAGTCGACCGGACTGCCTATCGTCGGTTCCGGCGGATTATGACAAAGAATGCAAGATCGGTCGGTCGCCTGGCTCGCGAGTCATGGTGCGGGGCGCGGCGATATGCGCGCAGGTCGAAGCCGCGCGTACGCCGCAATCGCTGCCGGTTACGTCCCCGCTTTGCCGGTCGCGCCGGCGGCGTCGCCGGACGTCGGGTTCGCCGGGCACGGCACGAGCGGCGCGGCGGACTTGCCGCCGGAAGCCGTCGCGGCCGGCCCGCCGCGCCGCGCGGCCAGCGCGCGCACGCCGGCGGCCGCTTGCGTCGCAATCACGTCGAGCGCGCGCCGATGACCGGCGACGAGCGCGTCGTAGCCGTCGCCGACCGGCTCGGCGACGCTCGTGCGGCAGGTCATCACGACCTGCGTGCCGACGGCGCGCACGCTCCACACCGCGTCGATCGCCGCACGCTTGGCCGGCCACGACTCGAAGCGCTGCACGTTGACGCTGACCCGGTACACGGGCACACCCGCCGGATACGCGGAATTCACGACGTCGATCGTGCCGAGCTGCGCGGCGAGGTCGTCTGACAGCGCGCGGCGGATCTCGTCGGCGGGCGGCGACGCCCAGCGCTCCAGCTCGAGCACGTCGACCTGCGCGGCGTTCTTCTGCACGACGAGCTGGTTCTTCGCGACCTGCTCGGGCACGCCGACGGACGGCACCTCGATCAGGAACGGCGGGTTGGCGGGCGCGGTGCGCGTCGCGAGCGCCGCGTCGGCGGGGCTCAGCGTATAGAACCGCGCGGGCGGCGAGCTGCACGCGGCGAGCGCCAGCGCGGCGAAAACCACCGCCGCGCCGCTCGCGAAACCGTTCACGCGTGTCGTCATTGCTTGTCTCCTGGCTTGCCCTTGAGCAGCGATTCGGGGTGGCGCTCCAGATAGTCCGAGAGCGCGTTCAGCGATTGCAGCGTGCGCGTGAGCTCCTTCAGCGCGCCGCGCACGTCGGACTGCAGCGGCGAATCCTGCTGCAGCGTCGCCTCGGCGGCCGAGAAGGTCTGCTTCGCGGCCGACAGCGTGTCGCGCGCCTCGGGCATGACCTGCGAGTCGAGCTGCCTGAACAGCCTGTCGGCGTTCGCGAGCGTGCTGTTCAGGTTCGCGCCGATCTGCTCGAACGGCACCTTGTCGAGCTTCTTCGCGATGTCGGCGACCACCACCTGCAGCTCCTCGAGCTCGTTCGGCACGGTCGGCAACTGGAGCGGCTGGCGCGCCGGATCGATCTTCGCGGCCGGCGCCTTCGGGAAGAAGTCGAGCGCGACGTAGAGCTGACTCGTCAGCAGGTTGCCGGTGCGCAGCTGGCCGCGCAGCCCGCGCTCGACGAGCCGCTCGATGATCTCGCGGCGGGCGGCCTCGCCCTTGCTCTCGATCGTTTCGCGGAAGCGCCGGCCGAGGCGTTCCGGATAGAGGTTCATCGTCACCGGCATCGTGAAGCTCTTCGTCTTCGGATCGTAGTCGATGCCGATGTTCGTGACCTCGCCGAGCACGATGCCGCGGAAGTCGACCGGCGCGCCGACCGCGAGCCCGCGCAGCGACTGGTTGAAGTCCATCACGACCTGCAGCGGCGGGCCGTCCGGCTCGCGCATCGCATCGGCCTCGTCGGAGCCGAGGTGGAACACCATGTTGTTCGGCGCGCTCGCGCCGCTCGACTGGTTCGGCGGCGCCTGGAACGCGATGCCGCCGAGGATCACGGTCGCGAGCGACTGCGTGTTCAGCTTGAAGCCGCTCGAGTCGAGCCGCAGGTCGACGCCGCTCGCCTGCCACCAGCGCGAATTCGTGCCGACGTACTGGTCGTACGGCGCGTTGACGAACACGTTGACGGTCACGCCCGTGCCGTCCTTGTCGAGCGCGAAGCCGACCACCTGGCCGACCTGCACGCGCCGGTAGTAAACCGGCGAGCCGATGTCGACGGAACCGAGCGACGCGCCGCGCAGCACGTACTGCGTGCCCTTCTGGTCGCCGGTGACGGGCGGCGGCGTCTCGAGGCCCGCGAAGTCGGTTTGCCCTTCCTGCGCGCGGCCGGCATCGACGCCGATGTACGCGCCCGACAGCAGCGTGCCGAGCCCCGACACGCCGGTCGCGCCGATCCGCGGACGCACGACCCAGAAGCGCGAGCCCTTCACCGCGAAGTCCTCGGCCTCCTTCTTGAGCTGCACGTCGACCAGCACGCGCGCCAGGTCCTTCGACAGCGTGATCGTCTTGACGATGCCGATCTCGACGTCCTTGTACTTGACCTGGGTCTTGCCGGGTTCGAGGCCTTCGGCGCTGCGGAAGCTGATCGTGATTTCCGGGCCGCGCTCGCGCACGGACTTGATCACGAGGCCGATGCCGATCAGCGCGGCGATCAGCGGCACGAGCCAGACGAGCGACGGCAGCCAGCCGCTTTTCGTCGAGATCGCCGGATCGGGCGGCCGGGGCCGGTCGTGCTGCGGGCCTTGCGGACTATTCATGGAGTTTCCCTGAGTTTTCGACGGGATCCCAGATCAGGCGGGGATCGAACTGCATCGACGCCAGCATCGTGAGGATCACGACCGAGCCGAACGCGAGCGCGCCGGGGCCGGCCGTGATCACGGCGAGCGAACGAAAGTGGACGAGCGCGACGGTGAGCGTCACGACGAAGATGTCGAGCATCGACCAGCGGCCGATGCGCTCGACGATCCGGAACAGGCGCGTGCGCTGCAGCGGCCGCCACGCGGAGCGGCGCTGCGCGCTGATCACGAGGATCACGAGCACGCCGAGCTTGAGCATCGGCACGAGGATGCTCGCGACGAACACGACGACGGCGAGCGGCCAGTCGCCCGAGGTCCAGAAATAGACGACGCCGCTCATGATCGTGTCCTGCTGCGCGCCGACGAGCGACGCGGTGCGCATGATCGGCAGCAGGTTCGCCGGAATGTAGAGGATCGCGGCGGCGAGCAGCAGCGCCCAGGTGCGCGCGATGCTGTTCGGCGTGCGGAAGTGGAGCGCGGCGCCGCAGCGCGCGCAATGCGCGTGCGCATGCGTGCGGTCGAGCGGCTGCACGAGCCCGCACGTGTGGCAACTGGCGAGGCCCTCGCGCGCGGCGGTCGGCGTCGTCATCGGCGAGGCGCCTCCGGCAACGGCGCTTCGTCGTCGCCGGGCCCGGCGCGCAGCTCGTCGGCGACGTCCCACAGCCGCTGCGGGTCGAACATCAGCACGACGGCGATCATCAGCGTCAGCGCGGCGAACGCGAACAGCGCGGCTTCCGGCACGACGCGCGCGAGCGAGACCATCTTGACGATGGTCACGACGATGCCGAGCATGAACACCTCGATCATCCCCCACGGGCGCACCAGCTGGATCGCGCGCAGCACGAAGTTGAACCCGGGCGGCACGTGACCGCGCCGCATCGGGAACAGCAGGTACAGCAGCGCGGACATCTCGACGAGCGGAAACAGCACGGTCGAGCAGAACACCATCACGGCGACGAGCGCCATGTCCTGGCGCCACAGCGATTCGATCGCGCCGAGCAGCGTCGTCTGCACGCGGTTGCCGTTCACGTCCATCTCGATGATCGGGAACGCCTGCGCGATCACGAACGTGATCAGCCCCGCGAGCGCGAGCGCACAGATCCGCTCGAGCTGGGCCGAGCTGCTGCGGTAGAGCACCGCGTCGCAGCGCGGGCAATGCGCGACGTCGCGGCCGCTAAGACGCGGTTTGTGCAACAGTGCGTCGCATTCATGGCAGGCAATCAGGTCGTTTCGATGCATGGGGAAAGCGGTTGAGCGACGGCAGGGATACGCGTCGGCGGGGCCGGAACCCGCGCCAATCTTACCAAAACGCGTTTTTTGCGGTGTCAACACCGGGATCGGATGTGACCGGTCGGTCACGATGGGGGCTGGGCCGCGCGGGCGGCCGCGTCCGTAGTGAGAGTCCGCGCGTGACAAAAGGTTGCGGTAGCATGGCGCCCTTGGCATGCGTCGGACGATTGGCGGCGCGGCCGTTCGCTGTTCGCTGAATTGAGGAATCCATGGCACCGAATTCGCTGCCGGCCGCACCGGCCCGCTATACGAGCACCGCGATCGCGCTGCACTGGCTGATCGCACTGCTGATCGTCTGCGGCTTCGCGCTCGGCTGGGTGATGACCGACATCCCCGGCTTCACGCCGACGAAGCTCAAGTATTTCTCGTGGCACAAGTGGATCGGCGTGACCGTGTTCGCGCTGGCCGCCGTGCGCGTGCTGTGGCGCGCGACCCACATGCCGCCGGCGGCGCCAGCGGGCATGCCGGCGTTGCAGCGGATCGCCGCGCACGGCGTGCACATGCTGCTGTACGTGCTGATGATCGTGATCCCGGTGACGGGCTACCTGTACAGCTCCGCGTCGAACATCCCGGTCGTGTATCTCGGCATCGTGCCGCTGCCGCGCCTGATCGATCCCGATCCGGCGCTGAAGGAAACCTTCAAGACGCTCCACGTGTCTTTGAATTACATTCTGCTTTCGCTCGTCGCGCTGCACGTGCTCGCGGTGGCCAAGCATCAGTTGCTGGACCGTGACGGCGTGCTGTCGCGGATGCTCCCCTCTGCCAAATGAAGGATCCCATGAAAGTGTCTTTCTCCCGCTCCGTGCTGGCCGCGTTCGCCGCGGCGTCGTTCGCCGCGTCGGGCGCCGCGCATGCCGACGTCGATCTGGCGAAAAGCAAGGTCACCGCCGTGTCGAAGCAGATGAACGTGCCGACCGAAGGCGTGTTCAAGAAATTCAGCGCGCAGATCAAGTTCGATCCCGCGAAGGCCGCGCAGGGCAGTGCGCAGGTGGCGATCGACATCGCGAGCTACGACCTCGGCGACAAGATGTACAACGACCAGGTCGCCGGCAAGGACTGGTTCGACGCGAAGGCGTACCCGCAGGCGACCTTCCAGTCGACCGCGATCGCGCCCGCCGGCGGCAACAAGTACAACGTGACCGGCAAGCTGACGATCAAGGGCAAGACCGAGACGCTGACCGTGCCGGTCACCGTCACGCAGAGCGGCGCGACGCAGGCCTTCGACGGCGTGCTGCCGATCAAGCGCTCGGCGTTCAACGTCGGCACCGGCGAATGGAAGGACACGTCGATCGTCGCCGACGAGGTGCAGATCAAGTTTCATATCGTCGCCGCGAAGTAAGCGCGGCGGCCTGGCATCACAACCCGAAGCCGCACCGGCGTGCGGCGACGTTCCAAGGAGATTGAATTGAGCAAGCATCTGATGATCGCGGCGGGCGCGCTCGCCGCAGCCCTGTCGTTCCCGGCGTTCGCCGACGTGTCGACGTACCAGTTCGACCCGAGCCACACGTACCCGAGCTTCGAGGCCGACCACTTCGGCGGCCTGTCGGTGTGGCGCGGCAAGTTCGACAAGTCGAGCGGCACGGTGACGCTCGATCGCGCCGCGAAGACGGGCACGGTCGACGTGACGACCCAGCTCGCGTCGATCAGCACCGGCAGCACGAAGCTCGACGAGCACCTGCAGACGAACGAGTTCTTCGACGTCGCGAAGTACCCGGACGCGGTCTACAAGGGCACGGTGAAGTTCAAGGGCGACAAGCCGGCCGAGGTGGTCGGCAACCTGACGCTGCACGGCGTGACCAAGCCGCTGACGCTGAAGATCGATTCGTTCAAGTGCATGCCGCACCCGATGCTCAAGCGCGAAGTGTGCGGCATCGACGCGGTGGGCGAGTTCAACCGCGACGAATTCGGCCTCGACTACGGCAAGCAGTACGGCTTCAAGATGCAGACCAAGCTGCTGATCACGGCAGAAGCGGTCAAGCAGGACGCCGCCAAGCAGTAAGCCGGGCCGCGCCGGCGCCGATCGCGCCGGCCGCCTGCGGGAAACCGCCGCGCTCCGTTGCCGGGCGCGGCGGTTTTTTATTGCGCGCCGCCGGCGCGCCGGCGGCGCAGGCAGCGCAGGCAGCGCAGGCGGGCCGTCTATAATCGCCCGAACCGTCGACGGCGGCGTGCGGGCCGCGCCGCCGCGCGAACGCGAACGAACAACAAGGACAAGGAGATTGCCCATGCATGCCGCCGTCACGCCGTCTCGTTCCATCGCCTCGTCGCCGCGCGTGCGGCGCGCGGTCGTCGCCGCGTCGATCGGCAATGCGCTCGAGTGGTTCGACCTCGTCGTCTACGGCTTCTTCGCGGTGACGATCTCCAGGCTGTTCTTCCCGGCCGGCAACGACGCCGTGTCGCTGCTGTTCACGCTCGGCACGTTCGGCGTGTCGTTCTTCATGCGGCCGCTCGGCGCGATCGTGCTCGGCGCGTATGCCGACCGCGCGGGCCGCAAGGCGGCGCTGACGCTGTCGATCCAGCTGATGATGGCCGGCACGCTGATCATCGCGGTGCTGCCGACCTACGGCACGATCGGCGTCGCCGCGCCGCTGATCCTCGTCGCCGCGCGGCTGCTGCAGGGTTTTTCGGCGGGCGGCGAGTTCGGCAGCGCGACCGCGTTCCTCGCGGAGCACGTGCCGGACCGGCGCGGCTTCTTCGCCAGCTGGCAGGTCGCGAGCCAGGGCCTCACGACGCTGCTTGCGGCCGGGTTCGGCACCGTGCTCAACGCGCACCTCACGGCCGCGCAGATGGCCGCATGGGGCTGGCGGATCCCGTTCTTCTTCGGGTTGCTGATCGGCCCCGTCGCGTACTACATCCGCGCCAAGGTCGACGAGACGCCCGAATTCCTCGCGGCCGGAAGCGCCGGGCATCCGCTGCGCGACACGTTCGCGTCGCACAAGGCGCGCCTGGTTACGTCGATCGGCGTGATCGTGCTCGGCACCGTCGCGACCTATCTCGTGCTGTTCATGCCGACCTACGGCGTGAAGGAAATGGGCCTGTCGCCGTCGGCCGCGTTCGCGGCGATCCTCGTCGTCGGCGCGATCCAGATGGGGTTCGCGCCGCTCGTCGGCCACTGGTCGGACCGTTACGGCCGCGTGCGCGTGATGGTCGCGCCGGCCGTCGGCATCCTCGTGCTGATTTATCCGGCGTTCGCGTATCTGGTCGCACATCCGGGCTTCGGCGCGCTGATCGCGGTGCAGATCGTGTTCGCATTCCTGATGACCGGCTATTTCGCGGGGCTGCCGGCGCTGCTGTCCGAGGTGTTCCCGGTGCAGACCCGCACGACGGGGATGTCGCTCGCGTATAACGTCGGCGTGACGATCTTCGGCGGCTTCGGGCCGTTCATCATCACGTGGCTGATCCGCGCGACCGGGATGAAGACCGCGCCGAGCTTCTACGTGATGTTCGCGGCGGTGCTGAGTCTCGCGGCGCTGGCCGTGCTGCGCAGGCGGTTCGGGTTCCGGTGAAGCGGAGCAGGGCGGCGCGCAAAAGCAAAAAGGCCGGTTCGAGCGAACCGGCCTTTTCCGTTTGCCGAGGCAGCGACGCGCTTACACCTGCGCGCCCGCGTTCGGATCGTCCGGATCGTGCGCGAGCTTCTTTTCCTTGATCAGGTCTTCGCGCTTGATGCCGAGCCACATCGCGAGCGAGCCCGCGACGAACACCGACGAGTAGATGCCGAACAGGATGCCGACCGTCAGCGCGAGCGCGAAGTAGTGCAGCGTCGGGCCGCCGAAGAAGAACATCGACAGCACCATCATTTCGGTCGACGTGTGCGTGATGATCGTGCGCGACATCGTGGTCGTGATCGCGTGGTTGATCACTTCCTGCACGCTCATCTTGCGTTCGCGGCGGAACGTCTCGCGGATTCGGTCGAAGATGACGACCGACTCGTTCACCGAGTAGCCGAGCACCGCGAGGATCGCGGCGAGCACCGCGAGCGAGAACTCCCACTGGAAGAACGCGAAGAAGCCGAGAATGATCACGACGTCGTGCAGGTTCGCGATGATGCCGGCGACCGCGTACTTCCATTCGAAGCGGAACGACAGGTAGATCACGATGCCGATCACGACGCACGCGAGCGCGAGCAGGCCGTCGGTCGCGAGCTCCCGGCCGACCTGCGGGCCGACGAACTCGACGCGCTGCAGCGTCACGTCCGGGCTTTGCGCCTTCAGCGCGGTCATCACCTGGTCGCTCTGCTGCGCGGACGTGAGGCCCTGCTTGAGCTGCAGGCGGATCAGCACGTTGCGCGACGTGCCGAAGTTCTGCACCTGCGCGTCGGCGTAGCCGAGCTTGCCGAGCGTCGCGCGCACGGGCTCGAGCTGCGCGGCCTGCTGGTACTGGACCTCGATCACCGTGCCGCCGGTGAACTCGACGGACAGGTGCAGCCCGCGATGGAGCAGGAAGAACACGGCGGCGAGGAACGTGACCAGCGAGACCACGTTGAACACCAGCGCGTGCCGCATGAACGGGATGTCTTTACGGATGCGGAAAAATTCCATGATCGTCTCCGGGGCCTTATTGGGTCGAGCCCGGTTTCTTCGGCGGCAGGCCCGCCTGCGCGCGGTTGCGCAACTGCGGCTTGCCGGTGCGCGGCGCGTTGCTCTTCGCGGGCGCGGCGAGCTTCGCGGCGCGCGCGGTGTCGGTCGCTTCGTCGGCGGCGTCGAACGACGCGGCGCCGGCGGTCGCGCCTTCCGGCTTCCACACCTGGCCGATCGCGAGCGACTTCAGCTTCTTGCGGCCGCCGTACCAGAGGTTGACGAGCCCGCGCGAGAAGAACACCGCGGAGAACATCGACGTCAGGATGCCGAGGCAGTGCACGATCGCGAACGCGCGCACCGGGCCCGAGCCGAACGCGAGCAGCGCGAGGCCGGCGATCAGCGTCGTGACGTTCGAGTCGAGAATCGTCGCCCATGCGTGCGAGTAGCCGGCCTGGATCGCGAGCTGCGGCGGGTGGCCGGCGCGCAGCTCCTCGCGCACGCGCTCGTTGATCAGCACGTTCGAGTCGATCGCCATGCCGAGCGCGAGCGCGATGGCGGCGATGCCGGGCAGCGTCAGCGTCGCCTGCATCAGCGACAGCACCGCGACCAGCAGCAGCAGGTTCACCGACAGGCCGATCACCGAGATCATGCCGAACAGCATGTAGTACAGGGCCATGAACACGGCGATCGCGGCGAAGCCCCAGATCACCGAGTGCACGCCCATCTTGATGTTGTCGGCGCCGAGGCTCGGGCCGATCGTGCGTTCCTCGATGATGTCCATCGGCGCCGCGAGCGAGCCGGCGCGCAGCAGCAGCGCGAGGTCGGCCGCGGCCTGCGGGGTCGGCTGGCCGGTGATCTGGAAGCGATCGCCGAGTTCCGACTGGATCGTCGCGACGGTCAGCACCTCGCCCTTGCCCTTCTCGAACAGCACCATCGCCATCGGCTTGCCGATGTTCTCGCGCGACACCGCGCGCACCGCGCGGCCGCCTGCCGAGTCGAGGCGGATGTTGACCGACGGGCGCTGGTGCTCGTCGAAGCCGGCCGACGCGTCGATGATGCGGTCGCCGGTGAAGATCACGTCCTTCTTCAGCAGCACGGGCGCCTGGTTGCCCTGCGTGAACAGCTCCTCGCCCGGCGGCACGGGGTCGTTCGGGTTCGGGTGCGTGTTGATCGGATCGGCGAGGCGCGCTTCGAGCGTCGCGGTGCGGCCGATGATGTCCTTCGCCTTCGCGGTGTCCTGCACGCCCGGCAGCTCGACGACGATGCGGTCGCTGCCCTGCTGCTGCAGGATCGGCTCCGACACGCCGAGCTCGTTGACCCGGTTGTGGAGCGTGGTGAGGTTCTGCTTGAGCGCCGCGTCTTCGACGGCCTTCTGCACGGCCGGCGTGAACGTGCCGACCACCTGGACGCCGCCGCCGCCGGGCTGGGTCGCCCATTGCAGCTCGGTGACCGACGACGCGAGCGCCTTGCGGGCGTCTTCGGCCGTCTGCGGATCGCTGAAGTTGACGACGACGGATTGATCGACGCGGCTCACGCCGCCGTCGCGGATGTTCTTGTCACGCAGCAGCGTGCGGGCGTCGGACGCGTCGGAATCGAGCTTCTTCGTCAGCGCGCCCGTCATGTCGACCTGCAGCAGGAAGTGGACGCCGCCGCGCAGGTCGAGGCCGAGATACATCGGCAGCGCGTGCAGTGCGGTCAGCCAGCGCGGCGACGCGCTCTGCAGGTTCAGCGCGACGACGTACTGCGGATCGTTCGGGTCGGCGTTCAGCGATTTCTGCAGCAGATCCTTCACGCGCAGCTGCGTATCGGTGTCCTTCAGGCGCACGCGGATGTTCGCGTTGGCGGCCGTGTTCTCGAAGGTGACGTCGTCCGGCTTGATCTGCGCGGCCGTCAGCGCGGCTTCGACCTGGCTCAGCGTCGCCGAGTCGAGCTTGACCGTGGCCTTGCCGCTCGACACCTGCACCGCCGGCGCTTCGCCGAAGAAATTGGGCAATGTGTACAGAAAGCCGATGGCGAGCGCCACGACCATCACGACATATTTCCAGATTGGGTAACGATTCATGAGGGGGCCGAACGGGGTAGTTGGCTTGAAAGCGTCGCGTCCGGCGCCGCGTCGGCCCGCTTCTCGGGCGGGCGCGGCGCGGGGAGCCGGACGCTCGGACCAGGGCTTACAGCGACTTGATCGTGCCCTTCGGCAGAATGGTCGTGACAGCGGCCTTCTGCACGGTGATTTCGGTGCCTTCGGCAATCTCGACGCCGATGTAGGCTTCCGACACCTTCGTCACCTTGCCGACGAGCCCGCCGCTCGTGACGACTTCATCGCCCTTGGCCATGGCCGAGAGCATGTTGCGGTGCTCCTTCTGGCGCTTCATCTGCGGGCGGATCATGATGAAATAGAGCACGGCGAACATCAGGATGAGCGGCAGGAAGCTCATCAGGCTCGATTCGGCGCCACCCGCGGCACCTTGCGCGAAGGCATTGGAAATGAACGGCACGTTGGTCTCTCCGTAAGGGAAGATCGAAAATTAAGCCGGTTATTCTACCACCGGCCCCAAGCCGCGACGGCGTGGCAAATGCGCTTTGGGATCAAGCTGTTAAAGCGGAAACCGGCGCCATTGCGGCTTGCGAAGAAAGGTAATTGTAATATTCGTTGGTCGGGGGCCGATAGTTTTCCGGACTTTTTTAGTACTAGTCTCAATCCACGGCCCGCCGGCCCGTCAGTCGACGCCTCTCGCGCGATCCTCCGCGAAGCGCTGGCGGAACGCGTCGAACGTGTGCGTCTCGATCGCCTCGCGGATCTCGCTCATCAGCTGCAGGTAGTAGTGCAGGTTGTGGATCGTGTTGAGCTGCGCGCCGAGGATCTCGCCGACGCGGTGCAGGTGGTGCAGGTAGCCGCGCGAGAAGTTCTGGCACGTGTAGCACGCGCAGCTCGGGTCGAGCGGCTTCAGCGAGTTCTTGTGCGTCGCGTTGCGGATCTTCACGTCGCCGAAGCGCGTGAACAGCCACCCGTTGCGCGCGTTGCGGGTCGGCATCACGCAGTCGAACATGTCGATGCCGTTGGCGACGCCGTCGACGAGGTCCTCCGGCGTGCCGACGCCCATCAGGTAGTGCGGCTTGTGCGCGGGCAGCTTCGGGCCGACGTGCCGCAGCACCCGCATCATGTCTTCCTTCGGCTCGCCGACCGACAGCCCGCCGATCGCGAGGCCGTGGAAATCCAGCTCGGCGAGGCCCGCGAGCGATTCGTCGCGCAGGTCCTCGAACATCCCGCCCTGGACGATCCCGAACAGCGCGTTCGGGTTGCCGAGCCGGTCGAACTCGTCGAGCGAGCGCTTCGCCCAGCGCAGCGACATCCGCATCGAGTCGGCCGCTTCCTTGTGCGTGGTCGGCACGCCGTTGGTCGCGTAGGGCGTGCACTCGTCGAACTGCATCACGATGTCCGAGTTCAGCACCTTCTGGATCTGCATCGACACTTCCGGCGACAGGAACAGCTTGTCGCCGTTGATCGGCGACGCGAACGTGACGCCGTCCTCGGTGATCTTGCGCAGGTCGCCGAGCGAGAACACCTGGAAGCCGCCCGAGTCGGTCAGGATCGGTTTGTTCCAGCCCATGAAGCCGTGCAGGCCGCCGTGCGCGTCGATCGTGTCGAGGCCCGGGCGCAGCCACAGGTGGAACGTGTTGCCGAGGATGATCTGGGCCTTGATCTCGTGCAGCTCGCGCGGCTGGATCGCCTTCACGGTGCCGTAGGTGCCGACCGGCATGAAGATCGGCGTCTCGACCACGCCGTGGTTGAGCGTCACGCGGCCGCGCCGCGCGTGGCCGTCGGTCGTCAGCAGGTCGAATTTCAGGCCGTTGTGCGGGCGGATGTGGGTGTGCGTATCGTGGGATGAACCTTCGGTCATCGCATTGGGCTCCTTGCAACCGAAAAACAGTTCGGCGCATGTTGAGTGCGCCACCGGGATACCGGCGGCGGGTAAAAATCGGATGTGCGCTACTGTAGCGCGCCGCGCGACGCTTACGCGCGGGCTTCCGGCGCGCTGCGCCGCGTGAGCAGCATCGCGTCGCCGTAGCTGAAGAAGCGGTAGCGCTCGTCAATCGCGTGCCGGTAGGCGGCGCGGATCGTCTCCACGCCCGCGAACGCCGAAACGAGCATCAGCAGCGTCGATTTCGGCAGGTGGAAATTGGTCACGAGCCGGTCGACCACGCGAAACGCGTAGCCGGGCGTGATGAAGATGTCGGTCTCGGCCTGCGTCGCCGCGAGCGGACGGCCCGCGGCGTCGGCGTCGCGCGCCGCGGCTTCGAGCGCGCGCATCGACGTCGTGCCGACCGCGATCACGTTGCCGCCGCGCGCGCGGGTCGCGGCGATCCTGTCGACCAGCGACTGCGGCAATTCGTACCACTCGCTGTGCATCTTGTGCTCGGCGAGGTTGTCGACCCGCACCGGCTGGAACGTGCCCGCGCCGACGTGCAGCGTCAGCGTCGCGCGCTCGACGCCCATCGCGTCGAGCTTCGCGAGCAGCGGCTCGTCGAAGTGCAGGCCGGCCGTCGGCGCGGCGACCGCGCCCGGGTTGCTCGCATAGACGGTCTGGTAGCGCGTCTCGTCGGTCGCGTCGGGGTCGTGCTCGATGTACGGCGGCAGCGGCAGCCGGCCGTACTGCTCGATCAGCGTCAGGCACGGCGCCGGGAAATGCAGCGTGAAGAACGGCTCGACGCGCTCGCCGAGCGTCACGTCGAACGCGTCGGCCAGCGTCAGCGTCGTGCCGGGCCCGGGCGACTTGCTCGCGCGGATCTGCGCGAGCGCGGTGTGGGTGCCCGTCACGCGCTCGATCAGCACCTCGACCTTGCCGCCGCTCGCCTTGTGGCCGAAGAAGCGCGCCTTCAGCACCTTGGTGTCGTTGAACACGAGCAGGTCGCCGGCCGCGATGCACGACGGCAGCTCGGCGAAACGGCGATCGACGAGGCGGGCCGGCGCGACCGTGTTGTCGACCTCGAGCAGGCGGCTCGCGGTGCGGTCGGGCAGCGCGGTTTGCGCGATCAGCTCGGGCGGCAGATGGAAATCGAAATCGGAAAGCGTGAGCATGCGGGCTGGTTCGAAGCGGCCGGCGCGCGCTGCCGACAGGCTAAAACGCGTAAATGGGGCGCGCGAGCCGCTATGATGGCGGAGTCGCGGCTTGGCCGGCGTCGCTCGTTCGGACGACGTGAAAGCCGCTATTGTACTTGCGAAGCCCTCTGCCGATCCGATGCCTGTGTCACCACGCCGTTCCACCGCCGCCGCCGTTGACGATCCCGCCGACCCGTTCGACGCGGGCGAGGCCGCGCCGCCCGCGCCCCGCACGGGGGCGCGCCGCGCGGCGCCGCGTCGTGGCGCGGACGGCCGGCTCGCGCAGCCGGCGGCGGCCGCGCCCGACGTGACGGCCGAGCCTGCTGAATCTGACCCGGCCGCGCCTGACCCAGCCGCATCTGAGCCGGCCGCGCCGAAGCGCAAGAAGGCCGCGACCGACAAGCCGCTGAAGACCGCCGACAAGCTCGCGAAGCTCGGCCTCACGCGTTCGATCGATCTCGTGCTGCACCTGCCGATGCGCTACGAGGACGAGACCACGCTCACGCCGATCGACGAGCTGCTGCCCGGCGGCATTGCGCAGACGGAAGGCGTCGTGTTCGACAACGAGGTCGCGTACCGGCCGCGCCGCCAGCTCGTCGTGAAGATCCAGGACGACGACGGCGCGCAGCTCGTGCTGCGCTTCCTGAATTTCTACGGCTCGCAGGTCAAGCAGATGGCCGTCGGCCAGCGGCTGCGCGTGCGCGGCGACGTGCGCGGCGGCTTCTTCGGGATGGAGATGGTGCATCCGGCGGTGCGCGTCGTCGACGAGCACGCGCCGCTGCCGCAGGTGCTCACGCCGGTCTATCCGAGCACGGCGGGCGTGTCGCAGGCATACCTGCGCAAGGCGATCGAGAACGCGGTCGAGCGCACGCCGCTGCCCGAATTGCTGCCCCCCGAGATCGACCGCGCGTACCTGAAGCCGCTCGGCGTGCCGACGCTCGCGGACGCCGTGCGGATCCTGCACCACCCGGGCGTCGATTCCGACGAGCCCGCGCTGATGGACGGCTCGCATCCCGCATGGACGCGCATCAAGTTCGACGAGCTGCTCGCGCAGCAGCTGTCGCTCAAGCGCGCGCACGAGGAGCGCCGCACGCGCGCCGCGCCCGCGATGCCGCGCCGCGCGGCGGGCGACGCCGGCGCGTTGACGACGCGGCTCTACGCGGCGCTGCCGTTCACGCTGACGGGTGCGCAGGCGCGCGTCGTCGACGAGATCGCGCACGACCTGACCCTGCCGCATCCGATGCAGCGCCTGCTGCAGGGCGACGTCGGCAGCGGCAAGACCGTGGTCGCGGCGCTCGCGGCCACGCAGGCGATCGACGCCGGCTACCAGGCCGCGCTGATGGCGCCGACCGAAATCCTCGCGGAGCAGCATGCGCGCAAGCTGCGCGGCTGGCTCGAGCCGCTCGGCGTGTCGGTCGCGTGGCTCGCGGGCAGCCTGAAGGCGAAGGAAAAGCGCGCGGCGATCGAAGCCGCCGCGCTCGGCACCGCGCAGCTCGTGATCGGCACGCACGCGATCATCCAGGACGCGGTCGAGTTCGCGCGGCTCGGCCTCGTGATCGTCGACGAGCAGCATCGCTTCGGCGTCGAGCAGCGCCTTGCGCTGCGCGCGAAGGCCGCCAACGCCGCGGACGGCGCGCAGGGCTTCCAGCCGCACCAGCTGATGATGTCGGCGACGCCGATCCCGCGCACGCTCGCGATGACCTACTACGCGGATCTCGACGTGTCGACGATCGACGAATTGCCGCCGGGCCGCACGCCGATCCTGACGCGCCTCGTCGGCGACGCGCGGCGCGAAGAGGTGATCGCGCGGGTGCGCGAGGCCGCGCTGACGGGCCGCCAGGTCTACTGGGTCTGCCCGCTGATCGAGGAAAGCGAGACGCTGCAGCTGCAGACGGCGGTCGAAACCTACGAGACGCTCGTCGCCGCGCTGCCCGAGCTGAAGGTCGGCCTCGTGCACGGGCGCCTGTCGACCGCCGACAAGGCGGCGGTGATGGACGCATTCACGCGCAACGAGGTGCAGCTGCTCGTCGCGACGACGGTGATCGAGGTCGGCGTCGACGTGCCGAACGCGTCGCTGATGGTGATCGAGCACGCGGAGCGCTTCGGCCTCGCGCAGCTGCACCAGCTGCGCGGCCGGGTGGGGCGCGGCACCGCGGCGTCGGTTTGCGTGCTGCTGTACAGCGGGCCGCTGTCGCTCGCGGGCCGCGCGCGGCTGAAGACGATGCGCGAGACCACCGACGGCTTCGAGATCGCGCGGCGCGACCTCGAGATCCGCGGGCCGGGGGAATTCCTCGGCGCGCGCCAGTCGGGCGCCGCGATGCTGCGCTTCGCGAACCTCGAAACCGACGGCTGGCTGATCGAGCCGGCCCGCGAAGCGGCGGCGCGGCTGATCGCCGCGTACCCGGACGTCGTCACGCAGCATCTCGCGCGCTGGCTCGGCGCGCGCGAGCAGTACCTGAAAGCGTGACGGCGGATTGAGGGCCGGCTTTGAAAACGCCGTTTTGCGCGTCAGGATGCGGAGAAACTTGGCGAACCGGCACCACAGGGTGTATAAAATAAACCTATCGCCTGTATATATTTGATTGACCCGCAATGACACTGACTGAACTGAAATACATCGTCGCAGTCGCGCGCGAACGGCATTTCGGCCGTGCGGCCGAAGCGTGCTTCGTGAGCCAGCCGACGCTGTCGGTGGCGATCAAGAAGCTGGAAGACGAGCTCAACGTACAGATTTTCGAGCGCGGCGCGAGCGAAGTGAGCGTCACGCCGATCGGCGACCAGATCGTCACGCAGGCACAGCGCGTGCTGGAGCAGACCTTCGCGATCAAGGAGATCGCGAAGCAGGGCAAGGACCCGCTCATCGGGCCGTTCCGTCTCGGCGTGATCTACACGATCGGACCGTACCTGCTGCCGACGCTCGTCAAGCAGATGATCCAGCGCGTGCCGCAGATGCCGCTGATGCTGCAGGAGAACTACACGCTCAAGCTGCTCGAACTGCTGAAGCAGGGCGAGATCGACGCCGCGATCATGGCGCTGCCGTTCCCGGAAACGGGGCTGATGGTGCGGCCGCTGTACGACGAGCCGTTCGTCGTCGCGCTGCCGGCCGGCCATCCGTGGGAGAAGCGCAACCAGATCGACGCGGAGGACCTGAAGCAGGAAACGATGCTGCTGCTCGGCAACGGCCATTGCTTCCGCGATCACGTGCTCGGCGTGTGCCCGGAACTGATGCGCTTCTCGCAGACCGCCGACGGCATCCAGAAGACCTTCGAGGGCTCGTCGCTCGAAACGATCCGCCACATGGTCGCGAGCGGCGTCGGCATCACCGTGCTGCCGCGGATGTCGGTTGCCGAGGTCGGCCCGCGCGCGAACGGCCCGGACGCCGAGCTGCTGTCGTACGTACCGTTCAACGAACCGGTGCCGGACCGCCGCGTCGTGCTCGTGTGGCGCAAGAGCTTCACGCGGATGCCCGCGATCGACGCGATCAGCGAGGCGATCGCCGCGTGCGAGCTGCCGGGCGTCGCGAAGCTCGACATGCCGGCCACGATGAACTGAGCGGGCGCGGCCGGTGGTCGCAGTTCGGGGGCGGGGTCTTGCGACCCCGCTTATTTTTGTCTATCGTATAGATTAAATTTATTGATTTAGAAAAATCAATAGCGAGATATAGAATCCTTCGCATGGATCGAGCGGCGTCGCGCACCGGTCCGCACGTTCAATGCAAGCGTCTAAGGAGGATGTCATGATGCATTTGGTCATGCAGCACGCGCAGCGGAACATCCCGCCGCGCGGGAAGGTCTTCGATCGCGCCCGGGCCGCGATCCGGCGCTTGCGCCCGATTGCGTTCGCCTACCTGGCGCAGCGCACGTACGGCGGCTGAACGCGCGCCCAGCCCGGCATCGATTCCGGCATCACCGTAGTACACGGGAGAGGGTCTCCTGTTTTTTTCCCCGCAGTGACCGTCCGCCGACGGTGCCCGGCTTCCGGGCCGAGCAGGCGGACGCAGACGATCATAGGAGAAGACGCATGTCGACTGAAAGCAAGTGCCCGTTCCATCAAACCGCAGCCGGCGGCACGTCGAACAAGGACTGGTGGCCCGAACAGCTGAACCTGAACATCCTGCACCGGCATGCGTCGGTGTCCGATCCGATGGACGCGGATTTCGACTATGCCGAAGCATTCAAGAAGCTCGATTTCGCGGCGCTCAAGCAGGATCTCCGCGCGCTGATGACCCTGTCGCAGGACTGGTGGCCGGCCGACTTCGGCCACTACGGCGGCCTGTTCATCCGCATGGCGTGGCACAGCGCCGGCACGTACCGCACGGGCGACGGCCGCGGCGGCGCGGGCGGCGGCCAGCAGCGCTTCGCGCCGCTCAACAGCTGGCCCGACAACGGCAACCTCGACAAGGCGCGCCGGCTGCTGTGGCCGGTCAAGCAGAAGTACGGCCGCAACATCTCGTGGGCCGACCTGATGATCCTCGCCGGCAACGTCGCGCTCGAATCGATGGGCTTCAAGACCTTCGGTTACGCGGGCGGCCGTGCGGACACGTGGGAACCGGACGACGTGTACTGGGGCGCGGAGAAGATCTGGCTGGAGCTGAGCGGCGGCCCGAACAGCCGCTACTCGGGCGACCGTGATCTCGAGAACCCGCTGGCCGCCGTGCAGATGGGCCTGATCTACGTGAACCCGGAAGGCCCGGACGGCAACCCCGATCCGATCGCCGCGGCGCGCGACATTCGCGAGACCTTCGCGCGGATGGCGATGAACGACGAGGAAACCGTCGCGCTGATCGCGGGCGGCCATACGTTCGGCAAGACCCACGGCGCGGGGCCCGCGTCGAACGTCGGCGCCGAGCCGGAGGCTGCGGCCATCGAGGCGCAGGGGCTCGGCTGGAAGAGCACTTACGGCACCGGCAAGGGAAAGGACGCGATCACGAGCGGGCTGGAGGTCACGTGGACGACCACGCCGACGCAGTGGAGCCACAACTTCTTCGAGAACCTGTTCGGCTACGAATGGGAGTTGACGAAGAGCCCGGCCGGCGCGCACCAGTGGGTTGCGAAGGGTGCCGACGCGGTGATTCCGGATGCATTCGATCCGTCGAAGAAGCACCTGCCGACGATGCTGACGACCGACCTGTCGCTGCGCTTCGATCCGGCCTACGAGAAGATCTCGCGGCGCTTCTACGAGAACCCGGACCAGTTCGCCGACGCGTTCGCCCGCGCGTGGTTCAAGCTGACGCACCGCGACATGGGCCCGCGCGCACGCTATCTCGGCCCGGAAGTGCCGGCTGAGGCGCTGCTGTGGCAAGACCCGGTTCCGGCGGTCGACCACAAGCTGATCGACGACGCCGACGTCGCGGCGCTGAAGGGCAAAGTTCTCGCGTCGGGGCTGTCCGTGTCGCAGCTGGTGTCGACCGCGTGGGCGTCGGCGTCGACGTACCGCGGCTCCGACAAGCGCGGCGGCGCGAACGGCGCGCGCATTCGCCTCGCGCCGCAGAAGGACTGGGAAGCGAACCAGCCCGAGCAACTGGCGAAGGTGCTGGCGACGCTCGAAGGCATCCGCAGCGCGTTCAACGACGCGCAGACCGGCGGCAAGCAGGTGTCGCTCGCGGACCTGATCGTGCTGGCCGGCGCCGCGGGCGTCGAGCAAGCGGCGAAGAACGCGGGCCAGACGGTGACGGTGCCGTTCGCGCCGGGCCGCACGGATGCGTCGCAGGAGCAGACCGATATCGACGCGATGGCGGTGCTCGAGCCGCGCGCGGACGGCTTCCGCAACTACCTGAAGGGCAAGTACCGGGTGCCGGCCGAAGCGCTGCTGGTCGACAAGGCGCAACTGCTGACGCTGAGCGCGCCGGAAATGACGGTGCTGGTGGGCGGGCTGCGCGTGCTGGGCGCGAACGTCGGGCAGAGCGCGCATGGCGTGTTCACGGACCGGCCGGAGGCGCTGACCAACGACTTCTTCGTGAACCTGCTCGACATGGGCACCGAGTGGAAGCCGGTCTCGGCCGACAACGACGTGTTCGAAGGGCGCGATCGCGCGACGGGCAAGGTGAAGTGGACCGGCACGCGCGTGGACCTGGTGTTCGGCTCGCACTCGCAGCTGCGGGCGCTGGCCGAGGTCTACGGCAGCGCGGATGCGCAGCAGAAGTTCGTGCGCGACTTCGTCGCGGTCTGGAACAAGGTGATGAACCTCGACCGCTTCGACCTCGCGTAATCGCGACGCCTCGCTGTTGACGCACTGACAGCGGGTAACGGGGAAACGGCCGGTCGCGAGACCGGCCGTTTTCGTCTGAGGGATGGGTTTTGTCGTTCTGTCTGAAGGAGTAACGATCATGACGCAATTGATGATGGATATGCGCGTCGCGCTCGCCGCGCCGGTGACGCGCGCGCCTGCCGCCGCGCTGCGGCGCTTCGTCGGTTTCGCGATCGCGGGCAGCGGTGCGGCCGTGCTGGTCGCGCAGGCGCTGCACCACCTCGCCGCCGTCGCGGCCGGTTGAGCGCGCGAACCCGTGAACCCGTTTCGCTCGAGGGGGCCGATCGCGATCCCCGCTGCGCGGGCGCCGGGCGCGCGCCGCCCCGACATGACGCGAACGGCCGCCCGGCTCTAAAATGCCGGGGTTATCTTCCCGGTGCTTCGCCATGCTCGCCCGCTTTCCCCTGTATCTGCGGCTCGTCCGGATGGACAAGCCGATCGGCAGCCTGCTGCTGCTCTGGCCGACGCTCAACGCGCTGTGGATCGCGTCGAGCGGCCAGCCGCGCTGGTCGCTGCTCGTGATCTTCGCGCTCGGCACGCTGCTGATGCGTTCGGCCGGCTGCGCGATCAACGACTACGCCGACCGCGACTTCGACCGTCACGTGAAGCGCACGGCCGACCGTCCGCTGACGTCCGGCAAGATCCGGGCGTGGGAAGCGATCGCGATCGCGGTCGGGCTGGCGCTCGTCGCGTTCCTGCTGATTCTGCCGCTCAATACGCTGACGAAAGAGCTGTCGGTGGTCGCGGTGATCGTCGCGGGCACCTATCCGTTCATGAAGCGCTTCTTCGCGATCCCGCAGGCGTACCTGGGCATCGCGTTCGGCTTCGGCATTCCGATGGCGTTCGCGGCCGTGCAGGACACGGTGCCGATGCTCGCATGGGTCATGCTGATCGCGAACGTGTTCTGGTCGGTCGCCTACGACACCGAATACGCGATGGTCGACCGCGACGACGACATCAGGATCGGCATCCGCACGTCGGCGCTCACGTTCGGCCGCTTCGATGTCGCGGCGGTGATGGCGTGCTATGCGGCCACGCTCGGCATCTACGTGTGGGTCGGGCTGACGCTCGGCTTCGGCCTCGTCTACTGGGCGGGGTGGGCGGCGGCGGCCGGCTGCGCGGTGTATCACTACACGCTGATCAAGGATCGCGAGCGGATGCCGTGCTTCGCCGCGTTCCGGCACAACAACTGGCTCGGCGGCGTGCTGTTCGCCGGGATCGCCGCGCATTACGCGGTGGCCGGGCTCTGAGCGCCGGTGACGGCGGCGCATCCTGCGCCGGAAAAAGAGAAAGCGGCCCGCGGGCCGCTTTTCTGTTTGCGCGAAGGGGCGAGCGGGTGCGCAGCCGCAACCGCCGCGCACGTTCCGCGCGGACGTTCCGTTTAATCGCGCCCGAGCTCGTCGCCCATTTCCTTCGCGCGCGCCTCGGCCGCGAGTGCGCCGCGCACGATCGCTTCCTTGACGCCCTGCGCGTCGAACGACGCGAGCGCGGCCGCCGTCGTGCCGCCCTTCGACGTCACGCGCTCGCGCAGCACGCTGGCCGGCTCGCCGGATTGCGCGGCGAGCTGCGCGGCGCCCGTGAACGTCGCGACCGCGAGCGCGCGGCCCTGCTCGTCGCTCATCCCGAGGCGGCGCGCCGCTTCCTGCAGCGCTTCGATGAAATAGAACACGTATGCGGGGCCGCTGCCCGAGATCGCGGTGACCGCGTCGAGCTGCGACTCGTCGTCAAACCAGACGATCTCGCCGACCGCGCCGAGCACGTTCGACGCCAGTTCGCGGCCCGCCGCGTCGACGCCCGGTAGCGCGGCGAGCCCCGTCACGCCCATGCCGACGAGCGCCGGCGTGTTCGGCATCGTGCGCACGACGCGCGGATAGCCGCCGAGCCAGCGCGCGAGGTCCGCGCCGCGGATGCCGGCCGCGATGCTGATCACGAGCTGCGAGGTGAGGTGCGGCGCGAGCGCCTGCGCGACCTCCTTCAGCACCTGCGGCTTGACCGCGAGCACGATCGCGTCGTAGCCGGCGAGCGCCGCATCGACCGCCGCGCCGGTGCGGATGCCGAATTGCTGCGCGGCGCGCGCGCGGACGTCTTCGTTGACGTCGATCGCGTACAGGCCGTCCGCGCCGACGCCGCGCTTGACGAGGCCGCCGATCAATGCCGCGGCCATGTTGCCGCCGCCGATGAATGCAATCTTCATGATGTCGGGAATGAGAAGTGGATCAATGGGAATAGTCGCGCGCGCCGAAGATCGCGGTGCCGACCCGCACGATCGTCGCGCCTTCGAGCACGGCCGCCTCGAGATCGGCGGACATGCCCATCGACAGCGTATCGAGCGGCAGCCCATCCGCGCGCAGCGCGTCGAACAGTGCCCGCAGCGCGCGATGCGGCGCGCGCTGCGCGTCGGCGTCGCCCGCGGGTTCGGGAATCGCCATCAGGCCGCGCAGCCGCAGCGACGGCAGCGCGGCCACCGCGTGCGCGACCTCGGCGACGTCGGCCGGCGCGACGCCGCTCTTCGACGCCTCGCCGCTGATGTTCACCTGCACGCACACGTTGAGCGGCGGCAGGTGCGCGGGCCGCTGCTCGGCGAGCCGCTGCGCGATCTTCAGCCGGTCGATCGAATGCACCCAGTCGAAGCGTTCGGCGACGGGGCGCGTCTTGTTCGACTGCAGCGGCCCGATGAAATGCCATTCGAGCGCCGCGCGCAGATCGGCGAGCGCGTCGATCTTGTCGATCGACTCCTGCACGTAGTTCTCGCCGAACGCGCGCTGGCCCACTGCGTGCGCGGCGCGCACCGCATCGGCGGGGAAGGTCTTCGAGACGGCGAGCAGCGTGACGGCGGCAGGGTCGCGTCCGGCCGCGCGGGCGGCGTCGGCGATGCGGCGGTGGACGGATTCGAGGCGAACGGCGAGATCGGACATGACGGGCACGAAAGCAGGCATGGGAGCGGTCGCGCCGCCGGCGCGCGGCGCTTCGATGCGCATCATTATACGGACGCGGTGCCCGTTCGCCGGCGCTATCCGTACAGCAGGTGCTCGACCAGCTGGACCCAGTGCGCGACCGGAATCGGCGTGCCGCTTTGCAGGTGCGCGATGCAGCCGACGTTCGCGGAGACGATCATCTGCGGCTCGAGCGCCTGCAGCTTCGCGAGCTTCTGCTTGCGCAGCTTGTACGACAGCGACGGCTGCGTCAGCGAATAGGTGCCGGCCGAGCCGCAGCACAGGTGGCTGTCGGCAGGCAGGCGCACGTCGATGCCGAGCGTCTCGAGCAGCCGCTCGACTTTGCCGCGCGACTGCTGGCCGTGCTGCAGCGTGCACGGCGGGTGGTAGGCGACGGTATGGATCGCGCGGCGCCGCGCGAGCGTCGCGAGCTCGGCCTCGAACGCGAGCAGCACGTCGGACACGTCGCGCGTCAGCGCGACGATGCGCTGCGCCTTCTCCGCATAGGCCGGATCGTCGCGCAGCAGGTGCGCATATTCGAGCACCGTCGCGCCGCAGCCTGACGCGTTCATCACGATCGCCTCGATGCCCTGTTCGACGTAGGGCCACCACGCGTCGATGTTGCGGCGCGCGTCGTCGAGCGCCTCGTCGTGATAGTTCAGGTGCAGCCGGATCGCGCCGCAGCAGCCGGCCTCGGGCGCGACGATCGTCTCGACGCCGAGCGCGTCGAGCACGCGCGCGGTCGCGATGTTGATGTTCGGCAGCATCGACGGCTGCACGCAGCCGGCCAGCATCAGCATCTTGCGGGGATGGGTGCGGTTCGGCCATTCGAGCAGCTTCGTGCGCGGCGGCACCTTGTCGCGCAGGCGCTTCGGCAGCAGCGGCCGCACGTGCTGGCCGAGCCGCATCACCGGCGAGAACAGCGCGCTGTTCGGCACGAAGCTCGCGAGCGCGCGGCGCACGAGCCGCTGCGACAGCGGGCGCCGCACCTGCGCCTCGACGTGCTTGCGGCCGATCTCGACGAGGCGGCCGTACTGGACGCCGGACGGGCAGGTCGTCTCGCAGCTGCGGCACGTGAGGCAGCGGTCGAGATGCTGTTGCGTGCTGCGCGTCACGGGGGTGCCCTCGACCATCTGCTTGATCAGGTAGATGCGCCCGCGCGGGCCGTCGAGCTCGTCGCCGAGCAACTGGTAGGTCGGGCAGGTCGCGGTGCAAAACCCGCAATGCACGCACTTGCGCAGGATCGCGTCGGCTTCGTCGCCGTCGGGCGTATTGCGGATGAAATCGGCGAGGTTCGTCTGCATCTCAGAGATCGGGGTAGAGCCGGCCGCGGTTGAAGATGCGCGCCGGATCGAACGCCGCCTTCAGCCCGCGGTGGATTTTCATCAGCGGCGCGGGCAGCGGCGTGAACACGCCGGCGCTGCGGTCGTACGATTCGCCCGCGCGGAACAGCGTCGCATGGCCGCCCGCCTGTTTCGCGCTCATGCGGACGGTCTGCGCGTCGGCGTCGGTGATCCACCAGCGCTGTGCGCCGCCCCATTCCATCAGCTGGGTGCCCGGCAGGTGCATCGGCTCGGTGATGCTCGGCAGCGACAGGCGCCACAGCGCGAAGCCCGGCGGAATGCCGTTGAAGAACGGATCGGTGTGTTCGCGCAGGCCGGCCCAGAAGCGCTCGGCTTCGACCGCGTCGACGACTTCGCCGCCGAGCAGCGTCTTCGCGGCCTTCACCGCGGCCTCGGCGCCGGACAGGCGCAGCACGAGGGTGCCGTTGCGCCACGCGCTCGCGCTGACGGGCAGCGGGTGGCCGCCCCATTCGTTGAGCTTGCGCACCGCATCGGTCGCGCTCATCTCGAACTTCAGCGTGATTTCGGCGACGGGCACCGGCAGTACCTTGATCGACAGCTCGAGCATCAGCCCGAGCGTGCCGAGCGAGCCGGCCATCAGCCGCGACACGTCGTAGCCGGCGACGTTCTTCACGACCTGGCCGCCGAACCGCAGCACCTCGCCGCGGCCGTTCATCAGCTCGACGCCCAGCACGAAGTCGCGCGGCGCGCCGCAGGTCGCGCGCCGCGGGCCGGCGAGCCCCGCCGCGACGCAGCCGCCGACCGTGGCCGCGCGGCCGAAATGCGGCGGCTCGAACGGCAGCATCTGGCCGCGTTCGCCGAGAATGGCTTCGAGCTGCGCGAGCGGGGTGCCCGCGCGGACCGTGACGACGAGTTCGGCCGGGTCGTACGACACGATGCCGTGAAACGCGCGCGTGTCGAGTATCTCGCCCTCGAGCGTCTGGCCGTACCAGTCCTTGGTGCCGCCGCCGCGCAGGCGCAGCGGCCGGCCGTCGGCGCTGGCCGCGCGAACGCGCTCGGCCCAGCCGGCGACGATGTCGTCCTCTTCCATGATCGGTTGTCGTTTCGTCTCGTGTCGTTGTCCGGTCGATTGTACCGGGGTCGCGCGAATGCACATCGCGACTATCCCTAAGCCCGATTGCGGCGGCACGCGGGCCGCGCCGCCGCAACCGGACCGGATCGGGCCGGGCGGCAGCGCGTGTGCCGCGCCGGCGGCTCAGAAGCGCGGCAGGTCGGGGTGCGGCAGCAGTCCGCCGCGGACGTGCTGGCGGCCGTATTCGGCGCAGCGCGCGCGGGTCGGAATGCCCTTGTCGGGATTGAGCAGCCCGGGCGGATCGAACGCGCGCTTGACCGCGAAGAACGCGTCGCGCTCCTGCGGCGAAAACTGCACGCACATCGAGTTGAGCTTCTCGACGCCGACGCCGTGCTCGCCCGTCACGGTGCCGCCGAATTCGACGCAGCACTCGAGGATGTCCGCGCCGAACAGCTCGACGCAGTGCAGTTCGTCAGGATCGTTCGCGTTGTACAGGATCAGCGGATGCATGTTGCCGTCGCCCGCGTGGAACACGTTGATGCAGCGCAGCCCGTAGCGCGCCTCCAGCTGCTCGATGCGCGCGAGCAGCGGCCCGATCGCGCGGCGCGGCACGGTGCCGTCCATGCAGTAATAGTCGGGGGAAATCCGCCCGGCGGCCGGAAACGCGTTCTTGCGGCCGGACCAGAAGCGCAGCCGCTCGCTTTCGTTGCGCGACACCTGGATGCGCGTCGCGCCGTGCTCGCGCAGCACCGCCGTCATCCGGACGATTTCCTCGGCGACTTCCTCGGGCGTGCCGTCCGATTCGCACAGCAGGATCGCCTTCGCGTCGAGGTCGTAGCCCGCGTGCGTGAACGTCTCGACCGCCTGCGTCGCCGGCTTGTCCATCATCTCGAGGCCGGCCGGGATGATTCCCGACGCGATGATCGCCGCGACCGCCTCGCCGCCCTTGACCACGTTGTCGAAGCTCGCCATCACGAGCTGCGCGGTCTGCGGTTTCGGGATCAGCCGCACCGTGACTTCGGTGATGATCGCGAACATGCCCTCGCTGCCGATCGTGACCGCGAGCAGGTCGAGGCCCGGCGTGTCGAGCGCGAGCGAGCCGAATTCGACGATTTCGCCGTCGATCGTCACCGCGCGCACGCGCATCACGTTGTGCACGGTCAGGCCGTACTTCAGGCAGTGCACGCCGCCGGAATTCTCGGCGACGTTGCCGCCGATCGTGCAGGCGATCTGCGACGACGGGTCGGGTGCGTAATACAGGCCGTACGGCGCGGCGGCCTCGGAGATCGCGAGATTGCGCACGCCGGGCTGCACGGTCGCGGTGCGCGCATACGGGTCGACCTCGACGATGCGCGTGAAGCGCGCGAGCGACAGCACGACGCCGAGCGAGATCGGCAGCGCGCCGCCCGACAGGCTCGTGCCCGCGCCGCGCGGCACGATCGGCACTTCCATGCGCCGGCAGATCTGCACGATGCGCTGCACCTGCGATTCCGTCTCGGGCAGCGCGACCGCGAGCGGCAGGCGCCGGTACGCGGACAGGCCGTCGCATTCGTATGGCGCGGTGTCTTCCTCGCGATACAGCAGGCAATGCGTCGGCAGCACGGCCATCAGCGCCTGCACGACTTCGCGCTGGCGCTGCGCGCGCATCTCGGCCGACAGTTCGGGGGCGTTCATGAGGTCTCCTGCGTGGTCAGCACGTGAAGATCTTGCCGGGATTCATCAGGTTGCGCGGGTCGAGCGCGAGCTTGATCGCGCGCATCGCGTCGATCGCGTCGTCGCCGTGCTCCTTCGGCAGGAAGCGCATCTTGTGCAGGCCGACGCCGTGCTCGCCCGTGCAGGTGCCGCCCATGCGCAGCGCGCGCTCGACGATCCGGTCGTTGATGCGTTCCGCTTCCTCGAGCTCCTCGGGCCGGTCGGGATCGATCAGGATCGCGACGTGGAAATTGCCGTCGCCGACGTGGCCGACGATCGGGCACGGCAGCGACGACGCGCGCAGGTCGGTCTCGGTTTCCTCGACGCACGCGGCGAGCTGCGAGATCGGCACGCAGACGTCGGTCGTCACCGCGCGGCAGCCGGGCTTCAACTGCAGCATCGCGAAATAGGCATTGTGGCGCGCGGCCCAGAGCCGGCTGCGGTCTTCGGGCCGGGTCGCCCATTCGAAGCCCTGGCCGTGGTTCTGGCCGGCGAGGGCCTCGACCAGTTCGGCCTGTTCCTTCACGCCGGTCTCGGTGCCGTGGAATTCGAAGAACAGCGTCGGCGCCTCGGCGAGCGTCAGGTTCGAGTGACGGTTGATCGAGCGGATCGCGAGCGCATCGACGAATTCGACGCGCGCGATCGGCACGCCGATCTGGATGGTCTCGATCACGGTGCGCACCGCGTCGCCCATCGACGGGAACGTGCAGGTCGCGGCCGACACGGCTTCCGGCAGCGGGTGCAGGCGCAGCGTGATCTCGGTGATCACGCCGAGCGTGCCTTCGGAGCCGACGAACAGGCGCGTGAGGTCGTAGCCGGCCGACGACTTGCGCGCGCGCGAGCCGGTCTTCACGACGCGGCCGTCGGCGAGCACCGCGGTCAGGCCGAGCACGTTCTCGCGCATCGTGCCGTAGCGCACGGCGTTGGTGCCGGACGCGCGGGTCGCGGTCATGCCGCCGATGCTGGCGTCGGCGCCGGGATCGATCGGGAAGAACAGGCCCGTGTCGCGCAGCGCTTCATTGAGCGCCTTGCGCGTGATGCCGGGCTCGACGGTCACGGTCAGGTCTTCCGCGTTGATCGACAGCACGCGGTTCATTTCGGACAGGTCGAGCGATACGCCGCCGCGCACCGCGAGCAGGTGGCCCTCGAGCGACGAGCCCGCGCCGTACGGGATCAGCGGCACGCCGTAGAGCGCGCAGAGCGACACGACCTGCCGGACGTCGTCGGCGCTGTGCGCGAACACGACCGCGTCGGGCAACTGCGGGTCGAACGGCGATTCGTCGCGGCCGTGATGCGCACGCACCGCGTCGGCCGTCGACACGCGCTCGGCGAACGCGGCGCGCAGCGCATCGAGCAGGGCGGGGGGCAGGGGGCGGCGCGTTCCGGTCGCTGCGGCCGGCGGGGCGGGGTGATTCACGCAAGTCTCCTCTCGATCAGCATGGGCGCTTCGGCACCGGGTGCGGCCCCATGCAAGGCTGCGAGCGCCTCGGCACCGACTCCGGTCCCGCGCTTTGCGCCTGGTCCCGTGCAAGGTCCGGCAGCTTGCCGGGCGGTTCCGCGGCGGGGCGGTTTGCTTTCATTCTACGCTGGAAGACCTGCTGCGAGCCGCGCGGCGGGCTGCGATAATCGGCTTGCAATGCAACCCTGGCCGCGCCGCGGCCGAGCACGAGAGGACTTCGCATGGGCAACCGCTTGAGCAAGATCGCCACGCGCACCGGCGACGACGGCACCACCGGCCTGGGCGACGGGCGGCGCGTCGGCAAGGACGACGTGCGGATCGCCGCGATCGGCGACGTCGACGAACTGAATTCGACCATCGGCGTGCTGCTCGCCGAAACGCTGCCCGACGACGTGCGCGCGGCGCTCGTCACGATCCAGCACGACCTGTTCGACCTGGGCGGCGAGCTGTGCATCCCGGGCCACACGGTGCTCGGCGATGCGCATCTCGCGCGCCTCGACCAGTGGCTGGCCGACTACAACGCGACGCTGCCGCCGCTGAAGGAATTCATCCTGCCCGGCGGTTCGCGCGCGGCGGCGCTCGCGCACGTGTGCCGCACCGTATGCCGACGCGCGGAGCGCGCGATCGTCGCGCTCGGCCGCGTCGAAACGCTGCAGGAGACGCCGCGCCGGTACGTGAACCGGCTGTCCGACCTGCTGTTCGTGCTCGCGCGCGTGCTGAACCGTGCGGACGGCGGCGCGGACGTGTTGTGGGAGCGCGGCCGGGCGACGTGACGGGCGCAGCAGTCGGGGAGCCGCCCCCTATTGATGCGCTGCGACAATTTGTCCAAGCCGACGCGGGATTTTAAAGATGTATTGTACGGGCATGTTTAACGGAGAACGAACATGACCCACATCACCGCCGACCAGATGGCCCGCGTGAAAGCCACCGCCCCCGTCCTTGCCGTGCACGGCGCGACGATCACGAAGCATTTCTACGGGCGCATGTTCGCGCGTCACCCCGAACTGAAGAACCTGTTCAACCAGACGCACCAGAAGACCGGCAGCCAGCCCGAGACGCTCGCGAAGGCGGTCTACGCGTACGCGGCGAACATCGACAACCTCGGGGCGCTCGGTGGTGCGGTGTCGCACATCGCGCACAAGCACGCAAGCCTGAACATCCGTCCCGAGCATTACCCGATCGTCGGCGAGAACCTGCTCGCGTCGATCGTCGAAGTGCTCGGCGACGCGGTCGATGCGGACACGCTCGAAGCGTGGCGCGTCGCATACGGCCAGCTCGCGCAGATCCTGATCGGCGCCGAGGCGGACCTGTATGCGGGCGCGGCGTGGAGCGGCTTCCGTCCGTTCAAGGTCGCGCGCAAGGTGCGCGAGAGCGACGAGATCACGTCGTTCTACCTGACGCCGGCCGACGGCGGCCAGGCGCCGAAGTTCGAGCCGGGCCAGTACGTGACCGTGAAGCGCTTCGTCGGCGACCTGGGCGTCGATCAGCCGCGCCAGTACAGCCTGTCCGACGCGCCGCACGGCAATTGGCTGCGCATTTCGGTGAAGCGCGAGGCGGGCCAGGCCGAGTCGATCCCGGCGGGCAAGGTGTCGACGCTGATGCACGATGGCGTCGAAGAGGGCGCAATCGTCGAGGTGACCGCGCCGATGGGCGAGTTCTCGCTGAAGCGCGACGTGCCGACGCCGGTCGTGCTGATCTCCGGCGGGGTCGGCCTCACGCCGATGGTGTCGATGGCATCGACGCTGGTCGCGGAAGGCAGCCCGCGCGAAGTGCGCTTCATTCATGCATGCCGTTCGGGCGCGGTGCACGCGTTCCGCGACTGGCTCAACGACACGGTGCGCGAGCACGCGAACGTCAAGCGGACCGTGCTGTACGAGCTGGTCGGGCCGAACGACCGCGCGGGCATCGATCACGATCTCGAAGGGCGGCTTACGCCGGAGCGCGTGCAGCACGATGCGCTGGTGCCGGACGCCGACTATTACATCTGCGGCCCGATCGCGTTCATGAAGGCGCAACGCGATGCGCTCGTCGCGCTGGGCGTCGCGCCTGAGCGCGTGAATACCGAGATCTTCGGGTCCGGGGCGCTCGAGTGAGCGAGCGGCCGGCAGGTTGATCGAACAGGCCCGGTGCGAGCCGGGTCTTTGTCATTGTCGCTCGCGTTGTCGCGCAGGTGACGTCAGGCACGCAACATAAGCGTCGCATGATAGCGCCACACTTTCGGGTCGGCGCTGACGAGCGGCATGCCTTCATGCAGTGCCTGCGCAACCATCACACGGTCGAACGGATCGGCATGGTCCGGAAAATCGGGCAGCGCGGCAACTGCTTCGACGTGATCGCTGCTGATCGGCAACTCCGCGAATCCGGCGAGCCGGAACGCCGAGCGCGCGTCGCGCGGATGGACGGGGAGGTTGCCTTTGCGGTATTTGATTGCGATTTCCCAGATTGACGCGGCACTGACATACAGGATGTTGCCGGGGTCTTCGATCAACGCGGCTGCTGTCGACGAGAGTTGCGGTGCGCCCTCGGCAGCCCAGAGCGCGATATGCGTATCGAGCAACAGCTTCACGGTGCGAGCCCCTGCTCGTCACTGGCATCAAAGTCGGCGGCGATCGATTCGTCGCCCGCGTTAAACGCTTCGACGGTTGCCGGAATGTTCAGGCCGGCAAGCAGCTGGCGAGCCGCGCCGATCCGCTTCGGCGCCGAGTAGGGAACGATCCGCGCGACCGGATGGCCATTGCGGGCAATCACGACCTCGGATTCACGTCCCAATTCGAGTGCTTCGACGAGGCTCGAGAGCCGCGACTTGGCATCGTGCATATTGACGGTCGACATGGTCGCTCCTGCTTAGCTAAGAGATGTTAGCTAGTCTAGCAGAGTCGATCATCGCCTGCAGATGGAATCCGTGATCGCCCCGCCGAGAGGCGCGTGGCGATCACGCCGATTTCGCAGGTTCTCCGCCCGTCAGTTCCCGCTGCCGCGCGCGACGCGCCGCGCCTTGACGGATTCCGCGAGGCCTTCGAGCACCTTCACGCTGTCCTCCCACGCGATGCATGCATCGGTGATGCTCTGGCCGTAGGTCAGCGGGCAGCCTTCCTTCAGGTCCTGGCGGCCTTCGACGAGGTGCGACTCGACCATCACGCCGACGATGCGCTCGTCGCCCGAGGCGATCTGGCGGCCGATGTCCGCGCACACGGGGATCTGGTTCTCGTGCTTCTTCGAGCTGTTCGCATGGCTCGCGTCGATCATCAGGCGCGCGGCGAGGCCGGCCTTGCCGATGTCCGCGCACGCGGCGTTCACGCTTTCCGCGTCGTAGTTCGGCGCCTTGCCGCCGCGCAGGATCACGTGGCAATCCTCGTTGCCGGCCGTCGACACGATCGCCGAGTGGCCGCCCTTCGTCACCGACAGGAAATGGTGCGGCTGCGACGACGCCTTGATCGCGTCGACCGCGATCTTCACGTTGCCGTCGGTGCCGTTCTTGAAGCCGACCGGGCACGACAGCCCCGACGCCAGCTCGCGGTGCACCTGCGATTCGGTCGTGCGCGCGCCGATCGCGCCCCATGAGATCAGGTCCGCGATGTACTGCGGGCTGATCATGTCGAGGTATTCGGTCCCGGCCGGCAGCCCCATTTCGTTGATGTGCAGCAGCAGCTCGCGCGCGGTGCGCAGCCCTTCGTTGATCTTGAAGCTGTTGTCGAGGTGCGGATCGTTGATGAGCCCCTTCCAGCCGACCGTCGTGCGCGGCTTCTCGAAGTACACGCGCATCACGATTTCCAGCTCGTTCTTGAAGCGCTCGCGCTCCTTCACCAGCCGCCCCGCATATTCGAGCGCCGCCTTCGTGTCGTGGATCGAGCACGGCCCGATCACGACGATCAGCCGGTCGTCCATCCCGTGCAGGATCCGGTGCATCGACTGCCGCGCGTTGTAGATCAGCTCGGACGCGGCTTCGGAGCACGCGAACTCGCGGATCAGGTGGGCGGGCGGCGTCAGTTCCTTGAGTTCACGAATGCGGACGTCGTCGGTATTGTGCGGGGGCATGCTGTTTCTCCTTGATAGGGCTAGCCGTTCGGTCAGTGCACGGGCGGCAAATTCATCAATTCAGGCAATTCAGTCGTTTCGGCCGGCGCTGCGGGACGGCTGCGGCGGCGACCGGGTGGCGAAGGGCGAAAAAAAACCGCCGGGTTCGCCGGCGGTTTTTTCGGGAATTTTGGTTGCGCTTTACGCGCCATCAACCCTCTCGATCCGCCAGCGGTCTGAGATGCCAGAAAAAGTAAAAGTAAAACTTGGCGGACATGACGGAAAGTGGGTTCGTCAAAAAAGTTGATTCGGAATTTATACCCGCTCGCCGCGTGGCTGGCAACCGGGGACTGACGAAAATGCGGACATTCCGCGCGTTTTTCGCAAAATACGCGGAATGTCTGCGCGGCGATGCGGTTATGCCGTGCCGCCGACCGTCATCTTGTCGATCCGCAGGGTCGGCTGGCCGACGCCGACCGGCACGCTCTGGCCTTCCTTGCCGCACACGCCGACGCCGGTGTCGAGCGACATGTCGTTGCCGATCATGCTCACGTACTTCAGCGATTCCGGGCCGCTGCCGATCAGCGTCGCGCCCTTGACCGGGTACGTCACCTTGCCATTCTCGATCATGTACGCCTCGGACGCCGAGAACACGAACTTGCCGTTCGTGATGTCGACCTGGCCGCCGCCGAAGTTCACCGCGTACAGGCCGTTCTTCACCGACGCGATGATCTCCTGCGGGTCCTTGTCGCCGTTCAGCATGTAGGTGTTGGTCATGCGCGGCATCGGCAGCGCCGCGTACGACTCGCGCCGCGCGTTGCCGGTGATGGGCATCTTCATCAGGCGCGCGTTCAGCGTGTCCTGGATGTAGCCCTTCAGGATGCCGTCCTCGATCAGCGTCGTGCACTGCGTCGGGTTGCCTTCGTCGTCGATGTTCAGCGAGCCGCGGCGGTTCGGCAGCGTGCCGTCGTCGACGACGGTCACGCCCTTCGCGGCAACCTGCTCGCCGATCCGGCCCGCGAACGCCGACGAGCCCTT
The DNA here is from genome assembly GCF_902833085.1 of Burkholderia ubonensis. Taxonomy (GTDB): domain Bacteria; phylum Pseudomonadota; class Gammaproteobacteria; order Burkholderiales; family Burkholderiaceae; genus Burkholderia; species Burkholderia ubonensis. The sequence continues at coordinate 60,506 of NZ_CADFEB010000012.1, read as the reverse complement.
GCGGTTGAAGTCGCCCTCGAGGCCGTGGCCGATCGCCTCGTGCAGCAGCACGCCCGGCCATCCCGGCCCGAGCACGACCGTCATCGCGCCGGCCGGCGCCGGGCGCGCATCGAGGTTCACGAGCGCCGCGTGCACCGCGTCGTCGACGTAGCGCGACAGCACGTCGTCGGTGAAGTAGCCGTAGTCGAAGCGGCCGCCGCCGCCGCCGGTGCCGATCTCGCGGCGGCCGTTCTGCTCGGCGATCACCGTCACCGACACGCGCACCAGCGGGCGGATGTCCGCCGCGAGCGCGCCGTCGCTGCGCGCGACGAGCACGACGTCGTATTCGCCGGCGAGGCCCGCCATCACCTGCGTGATGCGCGGGTCGCGGCCGCGCGCCATCTGCTCGATGCGCTCGAGCAGCTTGACCTTGGCCGTGGCGTCGAGCGACGCGAGCGGGTCGGACGGCAGGTACAGGTCGCGGCCCGAGATGCCCTTCAGCGACGTCGCCGCCTTGACCTTCTGCCGGCCGCCGCCCGCGGCCGCGATCGCCTTGGTGGCCGCGGCCGCCTGCGCGATCGCCTCGGGCGACAGGTCGTCGGAATACGCGAACGCGGTGCGGTCGCCCGCGACCGCGCGCACGCCGACGCCCTGGTCGATGCTGAAGCTGCCCGATTTGACGATGCCTTCCTCGAGGCTCCACGCTTCGCTGCGGGTCGCCTGGAAGTACAGGTCCGCGTAGTCGACGCGATGCGTGAAGATGTCGGCGATCGTGCGCGTCAGGAGGCTCTCGTCGAGGCCATAGGGCGTGAGCAGGATGTCCTTCGCCAGCGCCAGGTTGCGGATGCCGGGTTCGATGATGTTCATGCGGGTATCGGGGTTTCTCAAAAAAGTGTCGGGTGCGGATAGGGGCAGATGGTTCGCGCGGGCCGGGGTTTCAAGGGGCAGGCCAGTGAGGGCGGGCGTCAGCCGAGCACGCGGTGCCGCCATGCGGGCAGGCTCTGGCGCACGTCCGCGATGCGTTGCGGGTCGAGCATGCCGGTCACGATGCTCGCGCCTTCGGCGCGCTCCGCGACGATCTCGCCCCACGGGTCGACCAGCATGCTGTGACCCCAGGTGCGGCGGCCGTTCTCGTGCCTGCCGCCCTGCGCGGCCGCGAGCACGTAGCACTGGTTCTCGACCGCCCGCGCGCGCAGCAGCGTTTCCCAGTGCGCGCGGCCGGTGGTGTAGGTGAACGCCGACGGCACGACGACCAGCGCGCAGTCGCCCATCTTGCGGTACAGCTCCGGAAAGCGCAGATCGTAACAGACCGACAGCCCGACGCGGCCGAACGGCGCGTCGAACGTGACGACCGTGTCGCCCGGGCGGATCGTGCGCGCCTCGTCGAACGACTCGTCGCCCTTCTCGAAGCTGAACAGGTGGATCTTGTCGTAGCGGGCCGCCTCGGTTCCGGACGGATCGAACACGAGCGTCGTGTTCAGCACGCGGTTCGGCTCCGGCGCCTTCAGCGGCAGCGTGCCGCCGATCACCCAGATGCCGTGGCGGCGCGCGGCGTCGGCGAGGAACTGCTGGATCGGGCCGTCCCGGTAGGCTTCGGCGAGCGGGAGCTTGTCGGTGTCCTGGTGCCCCATGAAGCAGAAATACTCGGGCAGCAGCACGAACTGCGCGCCTTCGCCGGCGGCCTCCGCGATCAGGCGGCGCGCCTCGGCGAGATTGCGCGCGACGTCCGGCGTGCTCACCATCTGCAGCGCGGCAACCCGGACGGGCGTGGCGGAAAGGGCGGGGTCGGTCATCGCGAGTTCGGTTGCGTCATAAATGGGGTGCGGCCCGTGCGGCTCAGGGGTTCGACGTGCCGGCCGCGTCGTGATTCATCTTACCCTGATCGCCCCGCACCCGCTCGATGTGCGGATGCGCCCACGAGCCGTTGATCGCGTAGTCGATCGCGAACGCGCGCGACAGCGTTTCCGACAGCGCGTAGTTCGCGGCCAGCACGCCGACGCCGAGCAGCGGGTTGATGATCGCGGCCGCGATCGCCGCCGTGCCGGCGCCGATCTTCGGCGCAACGTGCGCGCGCAGGTCCTGCGTCTCCGCGCCGAGGTCGACCGAGCCCTTCAGCGTGACCTTCGCGGGCGACGTCGTCATCTCGAAATCGTCGGTGCGCGCGATGCCGTTGGTGATCTGGCCGGTGCCGGTGATCTTCTCGAACGGCAGCCCCTTGCCGATGACTTCGCGGAAATTGAGCGTCAGGAAGCGCGCGAGGCTCTGCAGGCTCAGCACGCCGAGCAGCTTCGCCGCGCCCGGATCGACCTTCAGGATCTCGCCGTGCTCGAGCTCGAGCGCGAGATGGCCGTTGAGCGACGGGTAGTCGAGCGCCGTCGGGCCGCCGCGCCAGCCGACCTTGCCGGTCAGCGTGCCGTGGCCGTCCCCGACGGTGCGGGGCAGGCCGACGCGGTCGAGCAGCGCGCCGGCATTGTCGATGTCGAGCTTGAAGTCGAACACGCTGCGGCGCGGCGCATCGGCTTCGTCGGCGCCGCGCGCGAGCGCCCGGCGCGACGTGCGCCAGTTGCCGGTCGCGGTCAGTTTCGCCGCCGGGTTCGACAGCTCCAGCTTGTCGAGCTGCCAGACCGGCACGCCGTCTTCCTCGACGTTGCGCGCGTTGACGACCAGCCGGCCGATGTCGTGGCCTCGCTCGACGACTTCGTCGACGACGAGGTCGATCGACGGAATCGGGCGGTCGGCCGGCGTCGGCAGGTTCATCGCGCGGCCGACGAGGTCCTGCTCGGCGCTCTGCGGAATCACGAGCTTCGCGAGCCGCGCGTTCAGCACGCCCGCGCCGTTGTTGCCGCCGCCCGGCGCCCACGACAGGTAGCCGGACACCTGGTTCGACGCGATGTTCGCCTGCCACAGCTCGTCGACGTGCGACGCGCCGACGATCACGTTTTCCCAGTTGCGCTTGAGCAGCTTCAGCGTGCCGAAATGGAACGCGAAGCGCTTCGGCGCGAAGCTCGCGAGATCGATGCGTTCGGCCGCCTGCGGCTCCTGCGCGCGCTGCGGGCTGCGCAGCGTGTGCGCGAGCGCGAGCCACGCGTCGGCGTCCAGCTCGCCGACGTCGACGGCCGCGCTCACGCCTTCCTGCGGCACGTCGGGCATCCGGTGGATCCCCATCGCGCCGCGCACCGCGCGCAGCGGCTGGCCGCGCGTCGCGTCGAGCACGTAGGTCGCGGCGATCGGGCCGAGCGTCAGGTCGGCGTGCTCGAGGCGCCGCGCGTCCGTCTGCGGCGCCGCCGGCCGCAGCGTGAAGCTGAACGGCATCGGTGTGCCCGCGGGCTTCGCGAACGGCGCCGGGAAGTTCAGCGCGACGCCCGTCAGGTCGGAGTGGGCCGTCACGTCGGGCAGGCGGCCCGGCGTGCCGCGCACGGCGATCCGGTACGGCGCGTCGCCGACCACGTGCTCGAGCAGCGCGGCCGCGGGGCCGTGCAGGTTCAGGCCGCGCGCGGCGTCGAGCGCGAGCCGGCCGTCGACGTCGAACGCGTACGGGCCGTGCGACGTCAGGCTGCCGTTCGCGCGCACCGGGCCGCCGAGGAAGCGGGCGGAGAGGTTGTCGAGCGCCGCGCCGGACTGCGTGAAACGCACGCTGCCGCGCAGCGCGGACAGCGGCGGCACGCCGTCGGTCGACAGCGTGTTGCCGCCGAACGCGAGCGCGCCTTCGACGCTCGTGTGCTGGTGTGCGATCCGCTGCGGGATCGTCAGCTTGAGCGCGAGCGTCGCGGGCCCTTGCGCGTCGATCCGTTCGCCGACGTGGCCGCTCAGGCTGCCGAGCGTGCTGTTGTTCGCATAGTCGATCAGGTCGGCGAGCGGGCCGCGCGCGTCGCCTTCGATCACGAGCGGCGACGTGACCGGGCGGCCGAGGTCGTCGATCCGGCCGCGGACCTTCGTCAGCGCGACCTGCTTGTAGGATGCGCGGGCGATGTCGAAGCGCAGCTTGTTCTGCTCGAGCTCGAACACGCCGTCGATGCCGGTGAGTGCGGGCCACACGCTCTGCGTGCCGTTCGCGAGCGTGTGCGGCGGGAACGGGGTCGGCTCGAACTTGCCGCCGGTGAACGGCGCGACGATGTGGAACACGCCGCCGCTCGGGTCGTGCTCGTACGGGAACGTCTCGAGCGGGCCGCGCGCGACGATCGACGCACCCTTGGTGACCTGTCCCGCCTGCAGCGCGTGGCCGAGATACTGGCGCAGGTGCTCGGCCATGCCGGTCGGCAGGTAGCGCGGGATGCGCGCGACCGCGGCGCGCGCGAAGTCGGCGCGCAGGTCGAGCGAGCCGCGGCCGTGGCCCGGGTTCGTGTAGCTGCCGGACACCGCGATCTCGGCGTCCGGGTTCGACACGAGCAGGTCGGGCACCGTCACGTCGACGCGCGCGTGCTTCTCGCCCGGTGCCGGCGTGACGACCCATTTCGCGTTGCCGCGCAGCCGGTCGAACGTGAGGCGCGGCTCGTCGAACTCGCCGGGCACCGTGACCGCGGCGTTGACCGTGTCGAAATGCGCGACGCCGCCCGTCTCGGTCGCGTCGACGCGGCCCCACAGGTTTTCGATTCCCGGCCAGCCGGCGCGCGGATGGCCGCGCGCGGACAGGCCGGGCGGCGGCTCCTGCGCGGCGAAGCTGATGCCCTGCAGGTCGCCGAGGAAGCGGTAGCGGACGACCGGTGCGGCGCCGGTGCGCTTCTCTTCTTCGGCGAGCTCGGCCTTCGCCGGCTTCGCGCGCTCGACCTCGATGTGATAGTTCGACACCATCCCGCGCGGGTCGACCCGCACGAGCTCGTTGCGCAGGTGGGCCGGCAGCGGCAGCCCGCGGATGAATTCGCTGAGAATGCCGAGATCGACGCGGTCGCCGGCCACGCTGATCAGTTGCCCCTGGCTCGCGGACGGCACCCGGTAGCGCGCGGTGAGCGTCGCCATGCCGAGCGAGCGGGCGAGCGGCGAGCCGTCCGGCAGCGGCGGCTGGCCCAGCTCCGCGTGAAAGCGCGACAGGTGCAGCGAGTAGTCGTGGCCGGGGTCCATCGTCATGTCCCAGCCGAAGCGGGCGATCGGCACGTCGAGCCGCGGCTGCGTCGGCCGCACCCGCAGCGCGACGTCCGCGCCCTGCAGGTTGCCGCCCGCCGAGCGCAGGCGGCCGTCCCGGAAGGTCGCCCAGATCGCGTTGTCGATCCGGCCCGCGTACATCGTGAACGGCATGTTCACGTAGCGGGCGAGGGTCGGCAGGTCGACGGGACCGGTCGACAGGTACGCATCGCCGGTCCAGTTCGTCGGCTTGCCCACCGGCCCGAGCGCCTTGTGCGTGAAGCGCGCGCGGAAATCCAGCGGGCCGCGCAGCAGCGTGCCGTTCGCGGGCGCCTGCAGCGCCGCCCGGTGGACGCGCCCGTCGTTGAGCACCGCGAGCCGGATCCCGGCCAGCGCGAGCTCCGGCGCGTCGTGCCGCGCGTCGCGCCAGCGCAGCGTGCCGCCGCGCAGCACGATCGCTTCCTGCTTGAGAAGCCAGGTGCTGAACGTGTCGTCGTTGCCGCCGTGGGTGGTCGGCACGCCGACCCCGGCGATGAACAGCTCGCCGTCCGCGGTGCGCTCGACGACCAGGTCCGGCTGGTCGACGATCAGGCTCGACAGCGCGGGCGACAGGCGCAGCAGCGACCACCAGGACAGCGCAGCGGTCGCATGCGGCACCGACAGCGCGACCCGGCCGTCGCGGCCGCGGATCGTCAGCCCGGTGACTTCGACGCCGGGCTGCATGCCGGACCAGTGGGGCGCCAGCTTGCCGATCGACAACTGCGCGTGGAGCTTGTCGGAAACGAACCGCTCGATGCGCGGCCGGTAATCGTCGACGCGGGGCAGCAGCACGTAGCGCAGCCCGAGGAATGCGCCCGACGCGACGAAGTAGGTGCCCGCCCCGATCGCCAGCGTGATCCTGAACACGCGGCGCAATACCGGATGATCGTGCTTCGGAGGTCCCGCTTTGGGCACTGCTACGGCGGATTCCTGACGGTCGGACATGCGGCGGACGGGCGGCGGTGTGGTAGTTTGCGAACTGACGTTGAAATGTATCACACGGGTCCGTGCCGGCGGCCGTTGCGGCGGCGCGGCACGGGCTTCCCGGCGCGCGATCGTGCGCCTGCCGCGCTCGCGGCAGCGCGTGCACGTTCCCCATGTCGCCCGATTCTTGCGCAAGGCCCGCATCTCGATGACCGACGCTTCAGCCCTGATCAGCACGTCCTATTCCCACTATCTGGCGCGCGCGGTCGCGGCGCGCCCCGCGCTCGCCGGCCGGATCGCCGCGTGGGCGGCCGCGCCCTTGTCCCGCGCGCAGCTCGAAACGCGGCTCGACGAGCTGCTCGCGGCGCTCGCCGCAGGGGCCGCGCCGACCGAGGACCAGTTCAAGAAGGCACTCCGCCAGTTGCGCGCCGAGGTGTTCGGCGCGGTCGCCGAGCGCGACCTGCGCGGGCTTGCCGACGTCGCCGAGGTCACGGGCGCGATGACCGATCTCGCCGAGGTGGCCGTGCAGCGCGCGCTCGCGCTGCTGTCGGCCGAGCTCGACGCGCTGTACGGCGAGCCGCGCGGCGCCGACGGCCAGCGCGTCGCGCTCGGCGTGGTCGGGATGGGCAAGCTGGGCGGGCGCGAGCTGAACGTGTCGTCCGACATCGACCTGATCTTCGTCTACGAGGACGACGGCGAGACGACGGGCGGCACCCGCGCGGCGCTGTCGACGCAGGAATACTTCACGCGGCTCGGCCGGCGCCTGATCGGCGTACTGTCGGAGGTGACGGCCGACGGCTACGTGTTCCGCGTCGACATGCGGCTGCGCCCGAACGGCGATTCCGGGCCGCTCGTGTGCAGCATCGGGATGCTCGAGGAATATTTCTACGTGCAGGGGCGCGAGTGGGAGCGCTATGCGTGGATCAAGGGCCGGCTCGTGTCGGAAGGGCAGAGCGACGCGGCCCGGCGGCTCGCGACGCAGCTCGACGCGATCGTCAAGCCGTTCGTCTACCGGCGCTACCTCGATTTCGGCGTGATCGGCGCGATCCGCTCGCTGCACCAGCAGATCCGCCAGGAAGCCGCGCGCCGCGCGTCGATGCGGCCGGACAAGGCCGACGACATCAAGCTCGGGCGCGGCGGGATCCGCGAGATCGAATTCAGCGCGCAGGTGTTCCAGCTGATCCGCGGGGGCCAGGACGCGGGCTTTCGCGTGCGGCCGACGCTCGCCGTGCTGCGCCATGCGCAGGCGCGCGGGCTGATCGGCGACGACGTCGAGGCGCGGCTCGCCGACGCGTACCGCTTCCTGCGCACGCTCGAGCACCGGCTGCAATACCGCAACGACGCGCAGACGCACGCGATGCCGGTCGACGCCGACGAGCGCGCGGCGCTGGCGGCGTCGCTCGGCCAGGCCGACTATGCGGCGCTGATGACGGTGCTCGACGGCCACCGGACCTTCGTCGAGGCGCAGTTCGACCAGATCTTCGCGGACAAGGTCAGCGGCGGGCCATGCGGCGCCGCCGACGACAGCGAGGCGGCCTGGATCTGGAGCGGCGCGCTCGCCGACGACGGTGCGGACGATACGCTGGCAGCCCGTCTGGAAAGCCTCGGCTTCGGCGATCCGCAGGCCGTGCTGACGCGCCTGCGCGCGGTCTGGCGGTCGTCGCGCTACACGGGCCTCGCGGAAAAGAGCCGCCAGCGCTTCGACAGCGTCGCGCAGCGCGCGCTCGAGGCGGCGCCGCGGATCGACGCCGCGCACCGCGACGACACGATCGTGCGGCTGTTCGACCTGCTCGAGACGGTCAGCCGGCGCGGCGTCTATCTCGCGCTGCTGACCGAGTACCCGGCGGCGCTCGACCGCGTGCTGTCGGTGCTCGGCGCGACGCGCTGGGGCGGCGGCTACCTGATCCGGCATCCGCAGCTGCTCGACGAGCTGCTCGACGACGAGGCGATCGCGAGCCCGTTCGACTGGCCCGCGTTCAAGCATGCGCTGCGCGCGCGGCTCGCGGCGGCCGACGGCCCCGAGCAGCAGATGGACCTGCTGCGCCACGCGCAGCACGCGGAGGTGTTCCGCATCCTGCTGATCGATCTCGCCGGGCAGCTGTCGGTCGAGCACATCAGCGACCGCCTGTCCGAGCTGGCCGACGCGGTGCTCGACGTGACGATCGAGATCGTCTGGTCGCAGCTCGCGAAGCGCCACTGCGACGTGCCGAAATTTGCGGTGATCGCGTACGGCAAGCTGGGCGGCAAGGAGCTCGGCTATGCGTCGGATCTCGACCTGATTTTCCTGTACGACGACCCGGACGAGCGCGCGGCGGACGTCTACACGACGTTCACGCGGCGGCTGATCACGTGGCTGACGACGGCCACCGGCGCGGGCGCGCTGTTCGACATCGACCTGCGGCTGCGGCCGAACGGCGAGGCCGGGCTGCTCGTCACCGATCTCGACGCGTTCCGCCGCTACCAGCTGCGCGAGGGCGACGCGGCGAACACCGCGTGGGTCTGGGAGCACCAGGCGCTGACGCGGGCGCGCTACAGCGCGGGCGACGCGCAGATCGGCGCGGCGTTCGAGGCGATCCGCCAGCAGGTGCTGACGATGCCGCGCGACGCGGCCGTGCTCGCGAAGGAAATCGTCGACATGCGCGACAAGGTGTTCGCCGGCCATCCGAACCACGGCGAGCTGTTCGACCTGAAGCACGACCGCGGCGGGATGGTGGACATCGAGTTCATCGTCCAGTACTGGGTGCTGCTGCACGCGTCGCGCGATCCGGAGCTGATTCGCAATACCGGCAACATCGCGCTGCTGCGCGAGGTCGCGCGCTTCGGGCTGATGAGCGAGGCGGAAGCCGAACGCGTCGGCGCGGCCTATCGCACGTACCGGAAGCTGCAGCACAAGCTGCGGCTCGACGGGATGGAGAAGGCGCGGGTCGATCCGGCGATGGTCGCCGACGAGCGGGCGGTGGTGACGGCGTTGTGGGAGCGGGTGTTCGGGGTGGCAGGGACTGCGGGCTGACGGCGGTAGGGCTTTGACGGCGGTCGGGGGAGAGCGGTCGAAGCGCTCGGCTTGTCATCCTGGCCCGAGGCCGAAGCTGAATCCGGGATCGAGCCCCAAGCCCCAACCGCTTTCGGCGGAAGAGCGGCCAGTCAGGCCGCCAGCATTTCCTTCGCGTGCTTGCGCGTCGTTGCCGTGATCTCGAGCCCGCCGAGCATCCGCGCGACTTCCTCGACGCGGCTCGCCTTGTCGAGCGGAACGACCGTCGACACGGTGCCGCCGTTGTCGTCGGCGCCCTTCGCGACCTGGAAGTGCTGGTCGCCGCGCGCCGCGACCTGCGGCAGATGGGTCACGCACAGCACCTGCCGGTCGCGGCCCAACTGGTGCAGCAGCCGGCCGACCACTTCGGCGACGCCGCCGCCGATTCCCGTATCGACTTCGTCGAAGATCAGCGTCGGCGTCGGGCTCGCGGCGCTCGCGATGACCGCGAGCGCGAGGCTGACCCGCGCGAGCTCACCGCCCGACGCGACCTTCGCGAGCGGCCGCAGCGGCACGCCCGGGTGTCCGGCGACGCGGAACTCGACCTGTTCGAGGCCGTGCGGGCCGCCGTCGGCGAGCGGCACGAGCGCGACCTCGAAGCTGCCGCCCGCCATCGACAGCTCCTGCATGCCGGCGGTCACGGCCGTGCCGAGTGCCTTGGCCGCCTGCGCGCGCGCCTTCGACAGGCGATGCGCGTCGACGAGGTACGCATCCCTCGCCTTGGCCTGCGCGGCGTGCAGCGCGCCGAGGTCGGCGGCGGCGTCGAGCGCGGCCAGCTGCGCGCGCCGCGCCGCGTGCTCCTCGTGCAGCGTGTCGGGCGGCAGGCGGAATTTGCGGGCGGTCGAATGCAGCGCGTCGAGACGCGTTTCGACCTGCGCGAGCCGGTTCGGGTCGAGATCGAGGCGCTGCACGTAGTGCGACAGCGAGTAGACGGCCTCCTGCAGCTGGATTTCGGCCGGCTCGAGCGACGCGAGCGCATCGCCGAGCGCCGGATCGTAGTCGGCGAGGCTGCGCAGCTTCGACACGATCGCGCCGAGCTGCGCGAGCATCGCGTCGTCCGCTTCGGACAGCGCGTTGAGCGCGCCCTGCACGCCGTCGAACAGGTTCGCTGAATGCGACAGGCGCTTGTGCTCGTTGCTGACCTCGTCCCATTCGCCGGGCTGCGGCGCGAGCTTGTCGAGCTCGGCGAGCTGCCACGCGAGCTTTTCGCGTTCGAGCTGCAGTTCGCGCTCGTGCGCCTTCGCCGCGTCGATCGCCTGGGTCGCGTCGCGCCACACGCGCCACGCGCGCGCGACGTTCGCGGCGTCGGCGACGAGGCCGGCATGAGTGTCGAACAGCTCGCGCTGCGCATCCGGCCGCATCAGCAACTGGTGCGCGTGCTGGCCGTGGATGTCGACGAGCATCTCGCCGACTTCGCGCAGTTGCGCGAGCGTCGCGCTGGTGCCGTTGATGAACGCGCGCGAGCGGCCGTTCGCGTCGATCACGCGGCGCAGCATCACGGTGTCCTCGGCGTCGAACGCGTGCTCGTCGAGCCAGCGCGCGATGCGGTCGTGCTGGGTGAATTCGGCGGTGATGTCGGCGCGGCCGCAGCCGGTGCGCACGACGCTCGCGTCGGCGCGTTCGCCGAGCGCCAGCGCGAGCGCGTCGATCAGGATCGATTTGCCGGCGCCGGTCTCGCCGGAGAAGACGGTAAAGCCGCTGTCGAATTCGAGATCGAGCGCGGCGACGATGACGAAGTCGCGGATCGAGAGGTGGCGGAGCATGGTGTCGGGCGGTTGGGCGTCAGGACGCCGTGTCGTCGTCTTCGTTCGAGGCGTGCTCGTTCCAGTGCAGCTTCTTGCGCAGCGTCGCGTAATAGCTGTAGCCGATCGGGTGCAGGAACGGCACGGTGTGCTTCGAGCGGCGCACCTCGATCGTGTCGTTCAGTTCGAGCGCGGTAAACGACTGCATGTCGAAATTCACGTTGACGTCGCGCCCGCCGACGATCTGGATCGCGATCCGGGTGTCGTCGGGCAGCACGATCGGCCGGTTCGACAGCGCATGCGGCGCGATCGGCACGAGCACGATGCCCTGCAGCTGCGGATGGAGGATCGGCCCGGCCGACGACAGCGCGTACGCGGTCGAGCCGGTCGGCGTCGCGACGATCAGGCCGTCCGAGCGCTGGTTGTACATGTACCGGCCGTCCACCGTCGCGCGCAGCTCGACCATCCCGGAAAAGCCGCTGCGGTTCACGACGACGTCGTTGAACGCGAGCGCGTGGTAGATCGGTTCGCCGTTGCGCATGATCCGGGCCTCGAGCAGCGACCGTTCCTCGCGCTCGAACTTGCCGGACAGCATCACCGGGACGCGCGCCTGCATGTCGGCCGCCGCGATGTCCGTGACGAAGCCGAGCCGCCCGTGGTTGATCCCGATCAGCGGCGTCTTGTACGGCGCGAGCTGCCGGCCGATGCCGAGCATCGTGCCGTCGCCGCCGAGCACGACCGCCACGTCGGCGCGCGCCCCGATTTCGGCCGGGGTGAGCGCCGGGTAGCCGGCGATGCCGAACTCGCGCGCGGTGTCGGCTTCGAAGACCACCTCGAAGCCCCCCTTCGCGAGGCAATCGGCCAGCGTGGCGAGCGGCTCGGCGATGCCGGGCGTGTTGCTCCGGCCGACGAGCGCGACAGTATGGAACTGATTACCGGTTTTCATGGCGGCATTACACCATAGCTCGTTGACGAAAAGAACCGTTTGCGGCCCCGGGCGCCGCGCCCGGCCCGTTTGCGTGCCGGGCGCGGCCACTCGCCGCAGTCGCGCGGTTGCGCTAAAATTTTCCACCATGCTAGATCCTCGCGCACGAACCCTCCTGAAAACCCTGATCGAACGGTATATCGCCGACGGTCAGCCGGTCGGATCGCGCACGTTGTCTCGTTATTCCGGGCTGGAGCTGAGCCCGGCGACGATCCGCAACGTGATGTCCGACCTGGAGGAGCTCGGCCTCGTCTCGAGCCCGCACACGTCGGCCGGTCGGGTGCCGACCCCGCGCGGCTACCGCCTGTTCGTCGACACGATGCTGACGGTCGAGACGCCGATCGACGCCGAGGCGGTCGCCCGCCAGGTCCAGACCACGCTGCAGGCCGGCGAGCCGCAGCAGAAGGTGGTCGCGGCCGCGGCGAGCGTGCTGTCGAACCTGTCGCAGTTCGCGGGCGTCGTGCTGACGCCGCGCCGCAGCCACGTGTTCAAGCAGATCGAGTTCATGCGCCTGTCCGACAAGCGCATCCTGCTCATCATCGTCACCCCCGAAGGCGACGTGCAGAACCGGATGCTCGCGACGCCGCGCGACTACTCGCCGTCGCAGCTGACCGAGGCGTCCAACTACATCAACGCGCATTTCGCCGGCCTGTCGTTCGACGAGGTGCGCCGCCGCCTGCGCGACGAGATCGACCAGCTGCGCGGCGACATGACCGCGCTGATGCACGCGGCCGTGACCGCGAGCACCGAGGTGCCGGATACGGAAGACACCGTGCTCATTTCCGGCGAGCGCAACCTGCTCGAGGTCGCCGACCTGTCGTCCGACATGGCGCGGCTGCGCAAGCTGTTCGACGTGTTCGACCAGAAGACCGGCCTCCTGCAGCTGCTCGACGTGTCGAGCCATGCGCAGGGCGTGCAGATCTTCATCGGCGGCGAATCGACGCTCGTGCCGATCGAGGAAATGAGCGTCGTCACCGCGCCCTACGAGGTGAACGGCCAGATCGTCGGCACGCTCGGCGTGATCGGCCCGACCCGGATGGCGTACAACCGGGTGATCCCGATCGTCGACATCACCGCGCGCCTGCTGTCGCTCACGCTCAGCCAGCAATAACGGTTCCCGCCATCGTGCCGCGGCGCGCTGCGCGCCGCAATCGGCCGAACGGCCAGTCACTCCTTGCAGGACGGCCCGCTATAATTGAAAGCCGTCCGGTTTCGTGCCTCGAGCACGTCCTTGCTTATGCGCTTCGATCTTGAGCCGCCATCGAGCGTCGCAGCCGCCCATCGCATCGCGGTGCTGCTGATCAACCTCGGCACGCCCGACGCGCCGACGCCGCGCGCCGTCCGCCGCTATCTCGCCGAATTCCTGTCCGATCCCCGCGTGGTCGAAATCCCGCAGGCGATCTGGCAGGTCCTGCTGCGCACGCTGATCCTGCCGTTGCGCGGCCGCGCGTCCGCGAAGAAATACGCGGCCGTATGGATGCCCGAAGGCTCGCCGCTGCGCGTGCACACCGAGCGCCAGGTCGACGGCGTGCGCCACCTGCTCGCGTCGAACGGCTATCAGGTGCTGGTCGACTACGCGATGCGCTACGGCAGCCCCAGCATCTCGCAGGTGCTCTCGCAGCTCAAGCGCGCTGGCGTCGAGCGCGTGCTGCTGATGCCGATGTATCCGCAATATTCAGCGTCGACGACGGCGACCGCCTTCGACGCGGCGTTCAACGCGCTCGCGCGCATGCGCAACCAGCCGGAAGTCCGCACCGTGCGTCATTACGCCGATCATCCGGCGTATATCCACGCGCTCGCCGAGCAGGTGCGGCAATACTGGGCGCAGCACGGGCGGCCCGATTTCGCGGCCGGCGACAAGCTGGTGCTGAGCTTTCACGGCGTGCCGAAGCGCACGCTCGACCTCGGCGATCCCTATCACGACCAGTGCCAGCAGACGGCCGCGCTGCTGATGATGGCGCTCGGGCTGTCGACGATCGAATGCCGCGTGACCTTTCAGTCGCGTTTCGGCAAGGCCGAATGGCTGCAGCCGTACACCGCGCCGACGCTGCGCGAGCTCGGCGAAGCGGGCGTGCGGCGCGCGGACGTGTTCTGTCCGGGCTTCACGGCCGACTGCCTCGAGACGATCGAGGAGATCGGGATGGAAGTGCGCGACGAATTCGTCGCGGGCGGCGGCAAGGCGTTCCACCGTATTCCGTGCCTGAACGGCGCGCATGCGTGGATCGGCGCGCTCGGCGAGATCGTCGCCGAGAATCTGCAGGGCTGGCCGGTCAAGGCGGCGCAGCCGGAAACCGTGGGCTGAAATGAAACGACCCCCACGCTCACTTTGTTCGCTGCCCCCGATGGGGGCGGTCAGCCCCCTTGGGGCGGCCCGGCGGAGGCTGACATGAACTACAAGATTTCCACCGAGCCGGGCGCGCGGCTGCGCATCGACAAGTGGCTGTGGGCCGCCCGGTTCTTCAAGACGCGCTCGCTCGCCACCGACGCGGTCGACAAGGGGCGGGTGCGGATCGGCGGCGCGCCGGTCAAGCCGGCCAAGGAGGTGCGCGTCGGCGACGAGGTCGAGATTGCGATCGACGGCATCGTCTGGCACATTGCCGTGCTGGGCGTGTGCGACGTGCGCGGGCCGGCGAGCGTCGCGCAGACGCTATACGCGGAGACGGAATCCGGGCGGGCCGCGCGGCTCGCCGAACAGGAGCGGCGACGCACGTTCCACGAGCCGGCGGCCGAACTGCACGGCCGGCCGACGAAACGCGACCGTCGCATCATCGACAGATTTTCGGGTGGGAGCTGAACATCTGGTCCAGCGTCGCCTGTACGCTGCCGTATTCGGTCGTGCGGTCGGTGACCGCGCCGGACAGGCAGATGGTGGTGGTGCCAGCAATGAGTACCAGCGCGACCACCGATATGGCAAAGGTCAGTTTCACGGTACTCCCCTCGAGAAGACGGGTGAAAATGGCGCCTGGTGGAGTTCGGGCAACGGTCGGGTCAGGGTAAACGCGCCGCCCGATGCCTGAAATGCAGTGTAGTGCAGCGCCCGGAGGCGGGCTAGTACTCGCCGGGTAAGCGTTGTTACAGGTCGTTTCGACCGCCCGGGCGGTGGTTGCCGCGGACGGCGCGGTTGATTCGCGGCGTTGGCGAATGCGCGCGAATAACCCTCTTGAAGTCGGTGTTTTCGCCCTTATCTGCACCACTAATGTGCGGCGCCGTCGACGATTCGTCAGACGGTTGCCGGTTTGGCTTCAACCTCTAATCGACTTTCAGCGACATGGAAAACACGCAAGAGAACCCGGCTACCCAATCGGCCGAAGACATCGGCAGCGAGACGCAGGCGGCGCAGGGCGCCGCGCCGGCTGTCGAAGCCGCCGAAGCGGCGCTCGCCGAGGCTCAAGCCAAGGTCGCCGAGCTGCAGGAAAGCTTCCTGCGGGCGAAGGCCGAGACCGAGAACGTGCGCCGCCGTGCGCAGGACGACGTCGCGAAGGCGCACAAATTCGCGATCGAGAGCTTTGCGGAGCACCTGCTGCCGGTGCTGGACAGCCTCGAGGCGGCGGTGGGCGACACGTCCGGCGACCTCGCGAAGGTGCGCGAGGGCGTCGAGCTGACGCTGCGCCAGCTGACGAGCGCGCTCGAGAAGGGGCGCGTCGTCGCGATCAACCCGGTCGGGGAGAAGTTCGATCCGCACCAGCATCAGGCGATCTCGATGGTGCCGGCCGAGCAGGAGCCGAACACCGTCGTCACCGTGCTGCAGAAGGGCTATACGATCGCCGACCGCGTGCTGCGCCCGGCGCTCGTCACGGTTGCGCAACCGAAGTAAGGCTGCCGCCATGGTGCCCGCCGGCGTCGATCCGGCCGCGTTCGCCGCGTTCGACATGCAGGCGCTGTCGGCCGACACGTTCGACGCCGGCCTCGCGGGCGCGGGTGACGCGCTCGCCGTGGTGTTCTTCTGGGGCGTCGACTGCTTCAACTGCGAAATCGCGAAGAAGGCGATGCTCGCGCAGCCGGACGCCATCCGCGCGCTGGGCCTGAAGTGGTTCCACAGCAACGTCTACGAACACCGCGACCTCGGTCGACGCTTCGGGCTGCACGGCGTGCCGACGTGGTTCTTCTTTCACCGCGGCAGGCGGCTCGGCCGCGCGACCGGCTGGCACGGTCTCGCGCAGTTCCAGGCGGCGGTGGCGGCAGCGCGGGCGAAGATCGTGGCAGCCGGCGCTCCGGCGGCCGGCGATCCGGCACCGTCCGGCGATTGAAAAAATTTAATAGCCGCATCGCTTGTCGGGTCTTGAAAACGGCGCGAGCGGACTTATTTCGGGAACAGAGTTGAATTCGGCGCGCGAAACAGCCCAAAAAAGCAGGTTTTCGCGCAGCAATCAAGGATTTCTGGAGATTAGGAAAAATGGGAAAGATCATCGGTATTGACCTCGGCACCACGAACTCGTGCGTTGCCATCATGGAAGGCAACCAGGTCAAGGTCATCGAGAACTCGGAAGGTGCGCGCACCACGCCGTCGATCATCGCCTACATGGACGACAACGAAGTGCTCGTCGGCGCGCCGGCCAAGCGTCAGTCGGTGACGAACCCGAAGAACACGCTGTTCGCAGTGAAGCGCCTGATCGGCCGCCGCTTCGAAGAGAAGGAAGTGCAGAAGGACATCGGCCTGATGCCGTATGCGATCGTCAAGGCGGACAACGGTGACGCATGGGTCGAAGCCCACGGCGAGAAGCTGGCGCCGCCGCAAGTGTCGGCGGAAGTGCTGCGCAAGATGAAGAAGACGGCCGAAGACTACCTCGGCGAGCCGGTCACGGAAGCCGTGATCACGGTGCCGGCGTACTTCAACGACAGCCAGCGCCAGGCAACGAAGGATGCGGGGCGCATCGCGGGCCTCGAAGTCAAGCGGATCATCAACGAGCCGACCGCCGCTGCGCTCGCGTTCGGTCTCGACAAGGTCGAGAAGGGCGACCGCAAGATCGCCGTGTATGACCTCGGCGGCGGCACGTTCGACGTGTCGATCATCGAGATCGCGGACGTCGACGGCGAAATGCAGTTCGAAGTGCTGTCGACCAACGGCGACACGTTCCTCGGCGGCGAGGACTTCGACCAGCGCATCATCGACTACATCATCGGCGAGTTCAAGAAGGAGCAGGGCGTCGACCTGTCGAAGGACGTGCTCGCGCTGCAGCGCCTGAAGGAAGCCGCTGAAAAGGCGAAGATCGAGCTGTCGTCGAGCCAGCAGACCGAAATCAACCTGCCGTACATCACGGCGGACGCATCGGGTCCGAAGCACTTGAACCTGAAGATCACCCGCGCGAAGCTGGAAGCGCTGGTCGAGGATCTGGTCGAGCGCACGATCGAGCCGTGCCGCATCGCGATCAAGGACGCGGGCGTCAAGGTGTCGGACATCGACGACGTGATCCTGGTCGGCGGCCAGACCCGCATGCCGAAGGTCCTGGAGAAGGTGAAGGAATTCTTCGGCAAGGATCCGCGCCGTGACGTGAACCCGGACGAGGCCGTTGCAGTCGGCGCGGCGATCCAGGGCCAGGTTCTGTCGGGCGACCGCAAGGACGTGCTGCTGCTCGACGTGACCCCGCTGTCGCTCGGCATCGAGACGCTCGGCGGCGTGATGACGAAGATGATCAACAAGAACACGACGATCCCGACGAAGCACGCGCAGGTGTACTCCACCGCGGACGACAACCAGGGCGCCGTGACGATCAAGGTGTTCCAGGGCGAACGCGAAATGGCGGCCGGCAACAAGCTGCTCGGCGAGTTCAACCTGGAAGGCATCCCGCCCGCACCGCGTGGCGTGCCGCAGATCGAAGTGACCTTCGACATCGACGCGAACGGCATCCTGCACGTCGGCGCGAAGGACAAGGCGACCGGCAAGGAAAACAAGATCACGATCAAGGCGAACTCGGGCCTGTCCGAAGCCGAGATCGACCAGATGATCAAGGACGCGGAAGCGAACGCGGCGGAAGATCACAAGCTGCGTGAGCTGGCCGATTCGCGCAACCAGGGCGACGCGCTCGTCCACAGCACGAAGAAGGCGCTGACCGAGTACGGCGACAAGCTGGACGCGGGCGAGAAGGAGAAGATCGAGGCCGCGCTGAAGGAGCTCGAGGAAGTTCTGAAGAGCACCGCGAGCGACAAGGCCGCGATCGATGCGAAGGTCGAAGCCGTGGCAACGGCCTCGCAGAAGCTCGGCGAGAAGATGTACGCCGACATGCAGGCCCAGCAGGCAGGCGCGGCCGGTGCGGCGGGCGCAGCGGAAGGCGCAGCCCATGCGGGCGGCGCGCAGCAGGCTGCGGACGACGTCGTCGACGCCGAGTTCAAGGAAGTGAAGAAGGACTGAGCCGGGTTGCAACAGCACCGCACGCCGCGCGCGAACCGCGCGCGGCGCGGCTGACAAGTGACTGAAAAGCGGTCTGTCTTTCCTTCCGGATGGCCGGATCGACTCTACGCCTGGCGGGCTTCGCGGCCCTCCGGGCACATTTGTTTTTTGGCGGGCGCTGCGCACGCCGTCCACGGACGGCGCGCCGCAACGCCAGACGAGTCGCGAGACTTTACTGCAGGCGAAAGGAGCCGTTGCGTGCATCAGGCGTGGCGGCAGTGAATCGATATGGCGAAACGGGATTACTACGAGGTTCTGGGCGTCGCGAAGAATGCGAGCGACGACGAAATCAAGAAGGCATATCGCAAGCTTGCGATGAAGTATCACCCTGACCGCAATCCGGACAGCAAGGATGCGGAAGAGCATTTCAAGGAGGCGAAGGAAGCCTACGAAATGCTGTCGGACAGCCAGAAGCGGGCCGCGTACGACCAGTACGGCCACGCGGGCGTCGATCCGAACATGGGCGGTGCGGGCGCACAGGGCTTCGGCGGCTTTGCCGACGCGTTCGGCGACATCTTCGGCGACATTTTCGGCCAGGCGGCGGCGGGTGGCCGCGGCGGCCGGGGCGGTCCGCAGGTGTATCGCGGCGCGGACCTTCGCTACAGCATGGAAATCACGCTCGAGCAGGCCGCGCACGGCTACGACACGCAGATCCGCGTGCCGAGCTGGGTGTCGTGCGAGATCTGCCACGGTTCGGGCGCGAAGCCGGGCACCAAGCCCGAGACCTGCCCGACCTGTCACGGCCAGGGCACGGTGCGGATGTCGCAGGGCTTCTTCAGCATCCAGCAGACCTGCCCGAAATGCCACGGCAGCGGCACCTACATTCCCGAGCCGTGCGCGCATTGCCACGGGTCGGGCAAGGTGAAGGAAACCAAGACGCTCGAAGTGAAGATTCCGGCGGGGATCGACGACGGCATGCGGATCCGCTCGGCCGGCAACGGCGAGCCGGGCATCAACGGCGGGCCGCCGGGCGACCTGTACGTTGAGATCCACATCAAGCCGCACTCGGTGTTCGAGCGTGACGGCGACGACCTGCATTGCCAGATGCCGATTCCGTTCACGACCGCCGCGCTCGGCGGCGAGATCGAGGTGCCGACGCTGGCCGGCCGCGCGACGTTCCCGGTGCCGGAAGGCACGCAGTCGGGCAAGACGTTCCGCCTGCGCGGCAAGGGCATCAAGGGGCTGCGTTCGAGCATCGCGGGCGATCTTTACGTGCACGTGCAGGTCGAGACGCCGGTGAAGCTGACCGAGCAGCAGCGCGATCTGCTCAAGCAGTTCGAGAAATCGCTGGCCGAAGGCGGCGCGCGCCACAGCCCGCAGAGCAAGAGCTGGTTCGACCGGGTGAAGAGCTTCTTCGAGTAACGGCATGACTGAAGGCAGCGAGAGCGCGTCGTTCGCGCTCTTGGACGATTGCGACTCGACCGCGTCCGCGCGATCGAGTCGCTTGTATACGGGCTTCGTGCGCGAGCGGGTGTGCGCCGATCCCGCGCAGCTCGACGCGATCGATGCGGCGCTTGCGCAGGATCTGCGCGACGGGCTGCACGCGGTCGTGGTCGGCGACTATGAATTCGGGCGCAACCTGCAATGGGCGCAGCCGGGCGAGGCCCCGCTGCGCTTTTTGCTGTTTGCGCGCTGCGAGCGCCTGTCGCGCGACGAGGTCGATGCGTGGCTCGCGCAGCGCGACGGCGGCGCGGCGTCGCCGTCGATCGCGGGCGTCGCGCACGTGACGAAGAGCGTGACGCGCGACGCGTTCGATGCGGCGATCGCCGCGGTGCACGACGCGCTGCGCGCGGGCGACTCGTATCAGGTCAACTACACGTACCGGCTGCATTTCGACGCGTTCGGCGCGCCGCTCGCGCTGTACCGGCGCCTGCGCGCGCGCCAGCCGGTGCGCTATGGCGCGCTGATCGCGCTGCCGGACGGCGCGTGGGTCGTGTCGTGCTCGCCGGAGCTGTTCGTCGAGCGGCACGGCGACGTGCTGCGCGCCCGGCCGATGAAGGGCACCGCGCCGCGTTCGGGCGATCCGCAACGCGACGCCGAGGCAGCGGCATTCCTCGCGAACGACCCGAAGAACCGCGCCGAGAACGTGATGATCGTCGACCTGCTGCGCAACGATCTGTCGCGGATCGCGCGCACGGGGACGGTCAAGGTGCCGGCGTTGTTCTCGGTCGAGCCGTATGCGTCGGTGTGGCAGATGACGTCGACCGTCGAAGCCGGCTGGCGCGACGGCACGACGTTCGCGCAGATGCTGCGCGCGCTGTTTCCTTGCGGATCGATCACGGGCGCGCCGAAGTACAAGACGATGCAGTTGATCGATGCGATCGAGTCGACGCCGCGCGGGCTCTATACGGGTGCGATTGGCTGGCTCGACGCACCGAAGGAAGACGCGGGCGAGGCGTTGCACGGCGCGGCGGCTGGCTGTGGCGATTTCTGCCTGTCGGTCGCGATTCGGACGCTGACGCTCGATCCGGACGGCGTCGGCAACGACACGGACGGCACGGGCACCGCCACCGCGGCAGCCGGCCGGCGACGCGGCACGATGGGCGTCGGCGCGGGCATCGTGCTCGACAGCGTCGCGGCCGACGAATATGCGGAGTGCGAATTGAAAGCGCGATTCCTGACGGACGCCGATCCCGGCTTTCAGTTGTTCGAAACGACGGCCGCCACGCGGGCGGACGGCATCCACCATCTCGAACGCCATCTCGCGCGGCTGCAACGCAGCGCGGATGCGTTCGGCTTCCGCTTCGACGCTGACACGCTACGCAGCGAGATCGACGCACGCTGCGCGGCGCTCGACGGCGACGGCGCGTACCGGATGAAGCTCGCGCTGGCGAAGGACGGCACGATCGAGATCGTCGCGGCGCCGCTCAAGCCGCTGCCGGCGGGGCCCGTCGGCGTGCTGCTGGCCTCCGCGCACGGTTTCGCGCCGACCCACACCGACGACGCGCTGCTGCTGCACAAGACCACGCGCCGCGCCGAATACGACCGCGCGTGGCAGGCGGCGGAGGCGCTCGGCGGGTTCGACATGCTGTTCGTGAACGAGCGCGGCGAGGTGACGGAAGGCGGGCGCTCGAACGTGTTCGTGAAGCTCGACGGTCGATGGGTGACGCCACCATTGTCGTGCGGCGTGCTGCCCGGCGTGATGCGCGGTGTGCTGCTCGACGATCCGGCAGTAGGCGCCAAAGAGCGTGTGCTGACGCTCGACGATGTGCTGAACGCGGATGAGTTGATGATCTGCAATGCGTTGCGCGGGCCGATGGCAGCGCGGCTGATTCGCGGCTGCACACCGGCCTGAACGTAGGCTACTTCCGAGGTGTACATCGCCAGCTTTGTACGATGGGGCGCCCTCGTTCGTAGCTCACGACGCAAGTCTGCGCATGTTTGCCGAGCGGCCGTGCGATTACGACGCTCGTATTGCCGTAGTCACACGAGACCCAGTAGTCCTCACGATCTTCGGCCAGCGACCAGATATAAGTATCGCTTTTGGGCCCAGAGCGCGAGCGGTTTGGCAACAACGACGTTATCCGATCCGGCGGCCCCGACCAGAAGGTGACGCCTGCAAGCGGATACGTGCGCCGCGTGTCGAAGTTTTTCCAGCCATCGGGCGGTTGGCCGTCGAGCAGTTGGGTGACGGCAAGGCGCGCG
This sequence comes from Burkholderia ubonensis, assembly GCF_902833085.1. Taxonomy (GTDB): domain Bacteria; phylum Pseudomonadota; class Gammaproteobacteria; order Burkholderiales; family Burkholderiaceae; genus Burkholderia; species Burkholderia ubonensis. Next base: position 38,724 of record NZ_CADFEB010000012.1, on the reverse strand, counting down.
GGGCAATCTGTCGTTGCGGCGGACGCGACGGAGGTGCCGCACATGATCGCAACGATTGCGATCAGCGCGGACCGTGTTCGACGAGGGATCGTCATCATTTAGCGCGCCGGCGGCGTGCAGTACCAGTCGATCATCTTCGGCGGCGTTCGCTTCGCGTCGTAACGGACCGTGCAGGTTCGCGCGGCAGTGCCGAGCGGACGCGCGATGATGGCGGCCGTGTCGAAGTAGTTGCAACTGATCCAGTAATCGGTTTCGGCTGCGGCGAGTGCCCAGGTGTTGATGAGCGTGTCGCGTTGTTTGACGCCGCTCGATGGAGCGAGCATGGTCAGTTGATCGGGAGGGCCGGACCAAAACGACACGCTGATCAGCGGATGCGCTTGCTGCGAATCGTAGGTTCGCCAGCCGTTGGGTGCGGGACTGTCGATCGTCTGTGAAACCGGCAGGCGAGCCGGACATTGGAGCTGTGTCGAGGTGGCGTGCGCCGACGATAGGCACGCGGCTGTCAGCAGCGCGGCGAGCGCCGCATCGAGTGGAACAAGCGGGCGTGCCATCGTTATCTCACCACCGAGAAGGCATCGGCGTTGTTGCTCGGGTCGATGTAGCGACCGTTCCTATCCTTGCCCTTGAACCGGATGTGCCGTTTCTGGATTTTCGAGAGGCTGCGCCATTGTTCGGCGACATAGATGCCTGTCGAATCTTGACCCAGATAGAACGCCGCATGGTTGCCATGCGATTTGTTCGGATAACGTTCGTTCTCGAAGGTTGCGATGACCGTGCCCGGACTAATGCTCGAATCGCCTTTGACGGTTTTTTCCGGTCGCCAAGCCGAGGTTGGACCCACTCTGGTATGGGCCTTCACAAGCGCGACGCATTCACCGTCGCCTTGCAGTGGGTCGCCCGGTAGTTTGGCTGCGTCTTCGTATACATGTGCCATTTTCACCTCCTTCGAATGAGGAAGGTGCAATGGTTCCAGTAATGAACGCGCGCGGATATGGGACTCGTTTGAAATTAAGCGCTGTCCTATGACATGACGGGTTTTGTCGACAGGGTGGCGACCATTGCCTTCGCACCCCGCCGCCGCCTCATCCGCGAATCAGAACGTATGCTCCGCCCCCGGGAACGAACCGTCCTTCACCGCGCGCACATACGCTTCGACCGCCGCCTGAATATTCGGCTGGCCCTGCATGAAGTCCTTGACGAAGCGCGGCCGCTTGCCGGGGAAGATGCCGAGCATGTCGTGCAGCACCAGCACCTGGCCCGAGCAGTCCACACCCGCGCCGATGCCGATCGTCGGAATGCGCAGCATGTGCGTGACCTCGGACGCGACGAGCGTCGGCACGGCCTCGAGCACCACGAGCTGCGCGCCCGCGTCCTCGATCGCGCGCGCGTCGCGCAGCAGTTGCGCGGCGCCGGCTTCGGTCTTGCCCTGCACCTTGAAGCCGCCGAACGCATGCACCGACTGCGGCGTCAGGCCGACGTGCGCGCACACCGGCACCGCGCGCTCGACCAGGAAGCGCACGGTGTCGGCGAGCCATTCGCCGCCTTCGAGCTTGACCATCTGCGCGCCGGCGCGCATCAGCTTGACCGAACTCTCGAACGCGTCGGCGGGCGTGCCGTACGTGCCGAACGGCAGGTCCGCGACGATCAGCGTGCGCGGCTGCGCGCGTGCGACGCAGGCGGTGTGATACGCGATGTCGTCGAGCGTGACGGGCAGGGTGGTGGTGTGGCCTTGCAGCACGTTGCCGAGCGAATCGCCGATCAGCAGGACGTCGACGCCCGCGCGGTCGAGCAGCGCGGCGAAGCTCGCGTCGTAGCAGGTCAGCATCGCGATCTTCTCGCCGGCGTCGCGCATCGCCTGCAGTTTCGGCACGGTCACGGCGGGCCGGCTCGATTCCTGGAGATAGGTCATGGGAAATCCGGATCGATGGGTAAAAACAGCGGCGAGACGCGTCAGCGCGTCGTCTCGCCCTTGACGAAGAATTCCTTGCGGCCGCGCATCGTTGCGATGTGCTCGACCAGCAATGCGAGATCCTCGGGGGAGTCCAGCGGATTCAGGTGTTCCGCGGCGACCGTCAGCACCGGCGAGCGGTCGTAGTGATAGAAGAATTCGTTGTACGCGTCGACGAGCGCGCGCAGGTAGGCGTCGCTGATCTGCAGCTCCATCGGCAGGCCGCGCTTCTGGATCCGCGCGAACAGCACCTCGGGGCTCGCCTGCAGGTAGACGACGAGATCGGGCGTGCTCGCCCGGGGCGCGTCGACGTGCGCCGCGAGCGCGCGATAGAGCTGCCACTCGTCGTCCGGCAGGTTCAGCCGCGCGAAGATCTCGTTCTTCTGCGGCATGAAATCGGCGACGACCGGCCGGCCCGTGTCCAGCGCCGCGCTCAGTTCGCGCGCCTGCTGCGCGCGCTGCAGCGCGAACGCCAGCTGCGCCGGCAGCGCATAGCGCGCGGTGTCGCGATAGAAGCGCTCGAGAAACGGATTGTCCTGCGGGCGCTCGAGCAGCGTCTGCATCGACCAGCGCTCGGCGAGCAGGCGGGCCAGCGTCGTCTTGCCGACGCCGATCGGGCCTTCGATCACGAGATAGCGGTGCGGCGCGCGCAGGTCCGGCGCGGTGACGGTCAGCGGTGTCGGGTTCATCGGCAGGGGTTCTTGTCGGCGCCGTCGTCGGCAGCGGCGAGCGCTTTCTGCATCAGGCACTTGCAGGTCTGGACCTTCTCGATGCGCTGGCTCGCGACCGCGGCGAGAAATGCCTCGGCGCGGCCGCGCGCCGGGATGTGGAGCGCCGGATCGAGTTCGACGAGCGGCACGAGCGCGAACGCGCGGTCGGTCAGGCGCGGGTGCGGCACGATCAGGTCAGGTTCGTCGATCGAGTCGACGCCGTACAGCAGGATGTCGATGTCGAGCGTGCGGGGCGCGTTGCGGTACGGACGCTCGCGCCCGAAGTGATGTTCGATCTTCTGGCAGAGGGCGAGCAGCTCGCGCGCGGCGAGCGTCGTGTCGATCTTGACCGCGCAGTTGTAGTAGTCGTCGCCCCCGGCGTCGACCGGGGCCGTGCGATACAGGCTCGACTTGTCGAGCACGGCGACCGTGCGCTGCTGGGCGAGGCATACCACCGCGTCCTTCAAGGTCTGGCGCGCATCGCCGAGATTCGCCCCCAGTCCGAGATATGCAACCGTCATGGCATCACTTCCTACGTCGTTCGCCGGCGCGCGTCAGTCGTCGGAACCGGCCGGGCCGTCCGACGCCTGTTCTGCGCCTTCGGTGCCCTTGCGGTTCTTCGCGCCGCCGCGGCGGCGCCGCTTGCGGGGCGATTTCTCCTTGGCTCCGCCCTGCGTGAGCAATGCGTCGCGCGCGGCCGCGTCGCCCTCGATGAAATCCGTCCACCACTGCCCGACGGCCGGATCCAGCTCGCCGGATTCGCAGCGTAACAGGAGGAAATCATACCCCGCTCTGAATCTTTGGTGTTCCAGCAGGCGCAGCGCGCTGCGGCCGGAGCGCTTCTCGAGGCGCAGCTGCAGGCCCCAGATCTCGCGCATGTCGGCCGAGTAGCGCTTGTGGATCGCGAGCTTCTCGGTCTGCATGTCGAGCACGTCGTCCATCGCGCGATGCAGCGCGGGCACCGGGAACTCGCCGTCGGCCGTGTACTGCTCGAAGCGCTGGCGCATGTCGTGCCACAGCAGCGTCGCGAACAGGAAGCCCGGCGACACCGGCTTGCCGGCCCGCACGCGCGCGTCGGTGTTGTTCAGCGCGAGCGTGATGAACTTCTCGCCCTGCGGCTGTTCGAGCACGACGTCGAGGAGCGGCAGCAGCCCGTGGTGCAGGCCTTCGCTGCGCAGCTGCTTCAGGCACGCGAGCGCGTGGCCGGACAGCAGCAGCTTCAGCATCTCGTCGAACAGGCGCGCGGCCGGCACGTTGTTGATCAGGTCGGCGAGCGCGTTGATCGGCTCGCGCGTATGCGGCTCGATGTCGAAGCCGAGCTTCGCCGCGAAGCGCACCACGCGCAGCATGCGCACCGGATCCTCGCGATAGCGCGTGGCCGGGTCGCCGATCATCCGCAGCAGGCGGGCGCGCACGTCGGCCATCCCGTCGTGGTAGTCGAGCACCGTCTGCGTCGACGGGTCGTAGTACATCGCGTTGATCGTGAAGTCGCGGCGCGCGGCGTCCTCGTGCTGTTCGCCCCACACGTTGTCGCGCAGCACGCGGCCGCTCGCGTCGACCGCGTGCGTACGGCGGTCGAGTTCGTCGCGCTTCAGGCGCTTCGGCGGCTCGGCCTCGGCAGGGGGCGGATCGACGAGCGCGCGGAACGTCGACACCTCGATCAGCTCCTGGCCGAACTGCACGTGGACGATCTGGAAGCGGCGGCCGATCAGGCGCGCGCGGCGGAACAGGCGCTGGACCTCGGTCGGCGTCGCGTCGGTCGCGACGTCGAAGTCCTTCGGCGCGATGCCGAGCAGCAGGTCGCGGACCGCGCCGCCGACGATGAACGCACGGAAGCCCGCCTGTTGCAGCGTGTCGGTCACGCGCACCGCGTTCTTCGAGATCAGCGACGGATCGATGCCGTGCACGCTGGCCGGCACGACGGTCGGCTCGTGGTTGCCGCGCGGTTTCTTCGCGGTGCTGCCGCGGGCGCCCTTCGCGGCGCGCGGAGCGGGGGCCGCTTCGGCAACGGCAGCCGGGGCGGAAGGCGTTTGCGCGGCGTCGTCCTGGCCGAGCAGCTTGCGGATGAATTTTTTGATCACGACGTTCAGAAGAGATCGAGGATGCGCCAGCCGCGGTTGCTTGCATGCGCGCGCAGCGTGTCGTCGGGGTTGGTCGCGATCGGGTCGGTGACTTTCTCGAGCAACGGGATGTCGTTGTGCGAATCGCTGTAGAAGTAGCTGTGTTCGAAATCGCCCCAGTGCTTGCCGAGCGACGCGAGCCACGCTTCGGTGCGCACGATCTTGCCTTCGCGATAGCTCGGCGTGCCGGTCGGCCGGCCGGTGTACGGCGAATCGGGGTGGCCGTCGGTCGTCTCGACCTCGCACGCGATCAGCGTGTCGACGCCGAACGCGGTCGCGATCGGCCGGGTGATGAATTCGTTGGTCGCGGTGACGACGCAGCACAGGTCGCCGGCATCGAGGTGCCGGCGCACGAGTTCGAGCGCGGCGGGCGTCATCGCCGGCCGGATCACCTCGTGCATGTACTGGTCGTGCCACTCGGCGAGCTGCGCGCGCGAATACTTCGCGAGCGGCGTGAGCATCGCCGTGAGGTACGCGTGGATGTCCAGCTTGCCGGCCTTGTAGTCGGCGAAGAACTGGTCGTTCTGACGCGAAAAGCTTTCCGCGTCGACGATGCCGAGCTTCACCATGAAGCGGCCCCATTCGTGGTCGCTATCGGTCGGGATCAGCGTGTGATCGAGGTCAAAGAGTGCCAGATTAGTCATGGAAGCGCATTTTACTCGAAGCGGTTCGGGCCCGTGCCCGGCGGCGTGATGTCGTCGCCGGGGCGGGCCAGCATCCGGCGCAGCAGCGGCAGCGTGACGGCGCGTTTCTGCTCGAGCGAGAAACGGTCGAGCGCGTCGAGCAGCGCCATCAGGCTGGGCATGTCGCGGCGGAAATGGGTCAGCAGGTAAGCCGCGATGTCGTCGGTGAGCGCGATCCCGCGCTCCTTCGCCGCGAGCTTCAGCACGGCGATCTTGCCGGCGTCGGACGGCGGCGACAGATGGAACACGAGCCCCCAGCCGAGGCGCGTGCGCAGATCCTCGCGGACGTCGAGCGCGAGCGGCGCCGCGGGGCCCGCCGCGACGAACGCGCTCGACGGATGCGCGCGGACCTCGTTGAACAGGTTGAAGAGCGCGACCTGCTGCGTGTCGCTCATCCGGTCGCAGTCGTCGATCGCGTAGATGCCGATGCGCGGGTCGAACGTGAACGCGCCGAGCGGGCTTTGCGGCGTCAGATAGCGCGCATAGCCATACGACGCGTCGCTCACGAGCGCCTGCAGCAGGTGGCTGCGGCCGCTGCCGGGTTCGCCCCAGATGTAGAACGACCGGTCCGGCACGGGGCCCGCCGCCAGCGCGAGGTCGAGCTTCTGCAGCCGCGTGATGAGCTCGCCGTTTTCCTCGCCCGTGATGAAGTTGTCGAACGTGGCGGGGGGCGGCGTGCCGAGATCGAGCGTCAGTTGACGGGACACAGTCACAATGCGGGTCGGTTGGTGAAACGTGCGCCGGGGAGCGCGGCGTCGATGGCTGCACGCGCGGCCGCACGCACGGCGGCGCGCGGGTTCCGGCGCGGCTCGCTCAGCGGTGAAAACGGGGACGTGTTGGCCAAGATGCAATCCCTGACGAATCGATGCGGGGAATTCCGGCCAGCGGGCCGGCTTCGGGTAAAATCGCATTTTACCGACCTTCTCGCATTCCCCCATGAATCCTCCGAAATCCGCTCCTGACGCTCAAGGTCTGTCCTATCGTGACGCGGGCGTCGACATCGACGCGGGCGACGCGCTCGTCGACAAGATCAAGCCCTTTGCGAAGAAAACCCTGCGCGACGGCGTGCTCGGCGGCATCGGCGGGTTTGGCGCGCTGTTCGAAGTGCCGAAGAAGTACCGCGAGCCGGTGCTCGTGTCGGGCACCGACGGCGTCGGCACGAAGCTCAAGCTCGCGTTTCATCTGAACAAACACGATACGGTCGGCCAGGATCTCGTCGCGATGAGCGTGAACGACATCCTCGTGCAGGGCGCCGAGCCGCTGTTCTTCCTCGACTACTTCGCGTGCGGCAAGCTCGACGTCGACACGGCCGCGACCGTCGTCAAGGGCATCGCGCAAGGCTGCGAACTGTCGGGCTGCGCGCTGATCGGCGGTGAAACCGCCGAAATGCCGGGCATGTACCCGGACGGCGAATACGACCTCGCGGGCTTCGCGGTCGGCGCGGTCGAGAAGAGCAAGATCATCGACGGCAGCACGATCGCCGAGGGCGACGTGGTGCTGGGCCTCGCATCGAGCGGCATCCACTCGAACGGCTTCTCGCTCGTGCGCAAGATCATCGAGCGCGCGAACCCGGACCTGTCGGCCGATTTCCACGGCCGTTCGCTCGCCGACACGCTGATGGCGCCGACCCGCATCTACGTGAAGCCGCTGCTCGCGCTGATGGCAACGATCGCCGTGAAGGGGATGGCGCACATCACCGGCGGCGGCCTCGTCGAGAACATTCCGCGCGTGCTGCGCGAAGGCCTGACGGCCGAGCTGGACCAGAAGGCGTGGCCGCTGCCGCCGCTGTTCCAGTGGCTGCAGGAGCATGGCGGCGTCGCCGACGCGGAAATGCATCGCGTGTTCAACTGCGGGATCGGCATGGCCGTGATCGTGTCGGCGGCGGATGCCGACGCAGCGGTCAGCCAGCTGACGGCGGCCGGCGAGCAGGTGTGGAAGATCGGCGTCGTGCGCGCGAGCCGCGAAGGCGAAGCGCAGACGGTCGTGGTCTGACGCGCCGTCCGACGCGCAAAGTCACAGGAAGCCGCCCGGAGTCGATCCGGGCGGTTTTTTTTCGCCGCGCGTCGCGCGGGCGGACGGATTCCGCTTACGCGGCCGGACTTTCTCGCGCCGGCCGCGCGTGGGCCAGCAGCGGCGGCACCAGCAGGTAGAGCAACGCGGCCGCGGCCCAGACGAGCCCGGGCCACGCATCGCGGGTTGCCGCGTAGGCCGCGGTGACGACGAGCGGCCCGGCGACGCCGATCAGGCTCGCGATGCTTGCGAGCGTGCCCTGCAGCTCGCCCTGCCGGGCGTCGTCGACCTGGCGCGCGAGCATCGCCTGCAGCGCCGGCAGGGTCATGCCGCCCGCCGCGAACAGCGGCAATAGCGCGAACGGCACCCAGGCCATGTCGGCGAACGCGATGACCACGAGGCCGAGCGCGTCGCCGGCGAGGCCCAGCGCGAGCGCGCGGCGCTCGCCGAGCCGCGCGATCAGCGGCCCGATCGCGAACGCCTGCGCGAGCGCGTGGCACGCGCCGTAGCCGGCGAGCGACAGGCCCGCGACCGGCGTCGACCAGCCGAAATGCGCCTGTCCGTACAGGATCCACAGCGTCGCGGGCGCCTGCGACACCAGCGCCACGATCACGTAGACGCCGATCAGCGGGACGAGCGCCGGGCCGCCGCGCAGCCGCCGCAGGCTCGCGAACGCGTTGAGGCTCACCGTGGCGCCGCCGGCGCGCGCGGCCGGCGGCCGCGATTCCGGCAGGCTCCGCCAGACGAGCGCGAGATTGAGCGCGTTGAGCAGCGCCGCGGCGGCGAACGGCGCGCGCAGATGCCACGCGCCGAGCAGGCCGCCGAGCACCGGGCCGGCGATGAAGCCGATCCCCATCGCGGCGCCCAGCTGGCCAAAACGGCGCGCGCGATCGGGTTCCGCGGTTACGTCGGTGACGTACGCGGTCGCGACCGCGACGTTCGCGCCCGTGATGCCCGCGATCAGCCGCCCGGCGTAGAGCCACGCGAGCGTCGGCGCATACGCCATCAGCAGATAGTCGAGCGCGGCGCCCGCGAGCGACGCGAGCAGCACGGGCCGGCGGCCGAAGCGATCGCTCAGCGCGCCGAGGACGGGCGCGCACACGAACTGCGCCAGCGCATACAGCGCGAGCAGCATGCCGTAGTGCGTGTCGGCGCCGCCCGCGCCGGCGAGCGTGCGCAGCAGCCCGGGCAGGATCGGCATCACGAGCCCGACGCCGATCGCGTCGAGCACGACCGTCGTCAGGATGGCAAGCATGGAAGGGTTCAAGATCGTTCTCTATCGGTGATAGAGTGGCGATTATTCCACAGCTTCCCTATCGGTGATAGAGATGAAAGACACGGGTGCGCGACTGACGCGCGACACGGTCCTGCGCGCGGCGCTCGAACTGCTCGACGAGGTCGGCATCGATGCGCTGTCTACGCGTCGGCTCGCGGAACGGCTCGGCGTGCAGTCGCCGACGCTCTACTGGCATTTCAGGAACAAGGGGGAGCTGCTCGATGCGATGGCGGAAGCGATCATGCTCGAACGGCGCCGCGCGTCGCTGCCGCAGCCGGGCGATGCGTGGGATGCGTGGCTCGTCGCGAATGCGTGCAATTTCCGCGCGGCGCTGCTGGCCTATCGCGACGGCGCGCGCCTGCATGCCGGCACGCGGCCGCGCGGCGCGCATTTCGACGGGATCGAATGCAAGCTGGCGCTGCTGTGCGACGCGGGCTTCACGCCGGAGCAGGCGATCGACCTGATGTTCGCGATCGGCCGTTTCGTGGTCGGCTGGGTGCTGGAGGAGCAGGCGGAGCCGGAACGGGCGCCCGATGCGGACGGGCCGGACCCGGCCACGCATCCGCTCGTCGCGCAAGGGTGGGCCGCGTTGCAAGCACGCAGTCCGGACGACGCGTTCAAGTGCGGCATCGCGCTGATCGTCGACGGCGCGCGGGCGCGACTCGCCGCGCGGTGAGCCGGGTGACGACGCGCGCGGCCGCGCGCCGCTGCGATGGCGTCAGTCCGGCGCGCGGCCGTCGAGCACGCGTTCGAGCGCGTCGACCGCTCGCGCGGCCGCATCGGCCGCGACGCAGTCGACGACGATCCGCTCCGGCATCGCACGCAGCCATGTGAGCTGTCGCTTGCACAGCTGGCGCGTCGCGAAGATGCCCTTGTCGCGCATCGTCCGATAGTCGATCGCGCCGTCGAGGAATTCCCATGCCTGCCGGTAGCCGACGCAGCGCATCGACGCCAGCCCGAGATGCAGGTCGTCGCGGCGGCGCAGCCGTTCGACCTCGTCGATGAAACCCGCGTCGAGCATCGCGTCGAAGCGCTGCGCGATCCGCGTGTGCAGCACCGCGCGGTCGGACGGCTCGAGCGCGACCGGCACGAACCGGTAGCGGGCCGCCGCATCGTCCGCGCGCGGCGGCGCGGCGAGCAGCGCGGACATCGGCCGGCCGCTCAGCATGAAGACTTCGAGCGCGCGCTGGATGCGCTGCGAATCGTTCGGCGCGAGGCGCGCTGCCGTCTCCGGGTCGACCTGCGCAAGCCGCGCGTGGAGGGCCGGCCAGCCGTCGCGCGCGGCATCCGCGTCGAGTTCCGCGCGCACGGCCGGGTCCGCGGACGGCAGGTCGTTCAGCCCCTGCGTCAGCGCCTTGTAGTACAGCATCGTGCCGCCGGCGAGCAGCGGCGTGCGGCCGCGCGCGGCGATCTCGCCGATCAACCGCAGCGCGTCGGCGCGGAATTGGGCGGCCGAATACGCGTCGGCCGGGTCGATGATGTCGATCAGGTGATGCGGCGCGCGCGCGCGTTCTTCGCGGGTCGGCTTTGCGGTGCCGATGTCCATGTCGCGGTAGACGAGCGCCGAATCGACGCTGACGATCTCGATCGGCCGGCGTGCCGCGAGCGCCAGCGCCGCGGCCGTCTTGCCGGACGCGGTGGGCCCGAGCAGGCAGGCGATCGTCGTTTGAGCGGAAGACTGCGACACGCTCATTGGCCGCGCATGAACAGGCGGTCGAGGTCGCCGAGCGTGAGCTGGTACCAGGTCGGCCGGCCGTGGTTGCACTGGTCCGCGCGCTCGGTCGCTTCCATCTGGCGCAGCAGCGCGTTCATCTCGTCGAGCGTGAGGCGGCGGTTCGCGCGCACCGCGTGATGGCACGCGAGCGTGCCGAGCAGCTCGTGCTGGCGCTCGGTGAGCACGCGCGAGCCGCCGAACGCGTGCAGGTCGGCGAGCACCGCGCGCGCGAGCGCCTGCAGATCCGCGTCCTTCAGCAGCGCGGGCACCGCGCGGATCGCGAGCGTCGTCGGCGACAGCACCGCGAGGTCGAAGCCGAGCGATTCGAGCGTCTCGCGCTCCTCCTCGACGGTGCCGATCTCGACCGGCGTCGCGTTCATCGATACCGGCAGCAGCAGCGCCTGCACCGCGACCGAGCGGTCGACGAGCGCGTGCTTGAACTGTTCGTACAGGATCCGCTCGTGCGCCGCGTGCATGTCGACGATCACGAGCCCGTGCGCGTTCTGCGCGAGCACGTAGATGCCGTGGATCTGGCCGAGCGCGAAGCCGAGCGGCTGGTCGTCGTGCGTGCTGTGGGCGAGCGACGGCGCGGCGGCGAATCCCGCCGGCAGTGCGGCCGGCGCGTCGCCGGCATTGGCTGCGTCATGCGCGACCGCCGTGGTGCCGGCCGGCGTGCCCGCGCCGCTGTCCTTGCGGCCGAACAGCGCGTCGTAGAGCGCGAGCGGCTGCGCGACGGGCAGCGTGCCTTGCGTCATCCGCGCCTGGCGCAGCCACGTGCTGCCTTGCGACGGCGTGGGCGCGGGGCTGCCGCCGCCGCTCGCCGCCTGGCCGAGCGGCGTGCGCTGGAACGAAGCGGGGCCCGGCGCCGCTGCGATATGCGCGGCATGGCCGCCGGCGGTGGTTTCGGGCGACGCGCCCGCATGGCGGGCGAGCGCGCGCTGCACCGCATGGAACACGTACTGGTGGATCGAGCGCGAATCGCGGAACCGCACCTCGATCTTCGACGGATGCACGTTCACGTCGACGGCCTCGGGCGGCAGGTCGAGGAACAGCACGTAGGACGGGTAGCGGTCGCCGTGCAGCACGTCCTCGTACGCGGCGCGCACCGCGTGCGTCAGCAGCTTGTCGCGCACGAAGCGGCCGTTCACGAAGAAATACTGCTGGTCGGCGCGGCCGCGGCTCGCGGTCGGCAGCCCGGCGCAGCCGTAGACGGCCAGCGGCCCGGCGCGCTCGTCGAGCGGCAGGTACGCGGTCGCGAAGCCCTCGCCGAGGATCTTCGCGACCCGCTGCGTGGGCTCGGTCGCGTTCCAGTGCTCGACGGCCTTGCCGTTGTGCAGCACCGAGATCGCGACGTCCGGCCGCGCGAGCGCCGCGCGGCGGATCATTTCGACGCAATGGCCGAACTCGGTCTGCTCGCTCTTCAGGAACTTGCGCCGCGCGGGCGTGTTGAAGTACAGCTCGCGCACCTCGATCGTCGTGCCGACCGCGCCGGCGGCGGGGGCCAGCACGCCGGTCTGTGCGTCGATGCGCGTCGCATGCGGAGTATCGGCCGTGCGGCTCGTGATGAACATCTCGGCGACCGACGCGATCGACGCGAGCGCTTCGCCGCGGAACCCGAGCGTCGCGACCGCTTCGAGCTCCTCGAGCGAGCGGATCTTGCTCGTCGCGTGGCGCATCAGCGCGAGCGGCAGCTCGCCGGGCGGGATCCCGCAGCCGTCGTCGGTGATCGAGATGCGCTTGACGCCGCCTTCCTCGAGCACGATGCGCAGCGTGTTCGCGCCGGCGTCGAGCGCGTTCTCCAGCAGCTCCTTGACGACCGACGCCGGACGCTCGACGACTTCGCCCGCGGCGATCTGGCTGATCAGCTGGTCGGGCAGGGGCTGGATCGCGCGCAGCGGGCGCGGCGAGTGCGGATCAGGGGCGGGCGTGGCGCTCGCGGCCGTTTCGGTGAATTCGGACATGGCCGAATTATAGCGAGGCCGCCGGCGCGCGCCGGGCCGGCGATCCGTTACGTTTTTTCACGGAGCCTTAAGGCAGTTTCGGTATGATGACTGCGTTTCACGCGCCGCCCTTGCCGGGCGGGCGATTCCGCCCTTTGTGCCGTCACCGGCCTGCTTGCCCTGAAGGAACCGCATTTGGATACGCTGCTTCATTTCGTCAATCTCGTCCTGCACATCGATGCATTCCTCGGCGACTTCATCCGGCAATACGGCGCCTGGGTGTATCTGGTGCTGTTCCTGATCGTGTTCTGCGAAACGGGCCTCGTCGTGTTTCCGTTCCTGCCGGGCGATTCGCTGCTGTTCATCGGCGGCGCGTTCGCGGCGACCGGCGAAATGAACGTCGGCGCGCTGATCGTGCTGCTGCTCGTCGCGGCGACCGCCGGCAACACCGTCAATTACCTGATCGGCCGCTGGATCGGGCCGAAGGTCTTCAATACGCACATTCCGGTGCTCGAGCGCTTCCTCGACCGCGCGGCGCTGCAGAAGACCCACAGCTTCTACGACAAGCACGGCGGCAAGACGATCGTGCTCGCGCGCTTCATCCCGGTGGTGCGCACCTTCGCGCCGTTCGTCGCGGGCGCGTCGTCGATGAGCGTCACGCGCTTCCAGCTCTTCAACGTGCTCGGCGCGCTGATCTGGGTGCTGCTGCTGGTGCTGCTCGGCTACTTCTTCGGCAACATCCCGTTCGTTCGCCAGTACCTGAACGTGATCGTGCTGGCCGGGATCGGCGCGGCGGTCGTGCCGGTCGCGCTCGGCGCGCTGTGGAAGCTCGTGCGCGGCCGCTCGGGCGGCGAGGGCAAGACCAGCGGTCACTGACCTGCGCGGGTCGCGCGGTTCGCCGCGGCAATGAAAAAGCGTGGCTCGCAAACTGCAGCCACGCTTTTTTCATGTCCGCCGGCGCGGCGCGCCGTTACGCAGTGCGGTGCGAGAGCGGCGTTTCGGGCGTCGGGTACTGCGCGTCGCGGAACGTGTCGAGGATCGCGCGGTTGGTGTCGCAATACACCTGCCAGTAGTTCGCCGGCTGCGTGAACGGGCGCACGAACAGCAGCGGGCCTTCCGGCGTGAACTGCAGCACGCCGACGTCCGGCGCCGGGGTCGTCAGCACGTTCGGGATTTTCTGCACCGATTCCTTCAGGCGGTTGATCGCGTCGACCGCGTCGACGCCGTTCGCGATCTTCGCGGACAGGTCGACGCGGCGGTGCGGCGTCGCGCTGTAGTTCGCGATGTTGTCCGAAAAGATCTTGTTGTTGCCGACGATCGTGACGATGTTGTCCGCGGTGATGATCGTCGTGCCGAACAGGCCCATCTCCTTCACGGTGCCGGTGACGCCGCCGGCGCTGATCACGTCGCCGATCTTGAACGGGCGCAGCACCTGCATGAACACGCCTGCCGCGAAATGCGCGAGCAGCCCGCCCCAGGCCGTGCCGATCGCGAGGCCGAGGCCGGCGAGCAGCGCGGCGAACGACGTGGTCTGCACGCCGAAGAGCTGCAGGATCGCGAGGATCAGCAGGATCGTCAGCAGCACGCCGACGACCGAGGTCATGTAATCGGAGAGCGTCGGGTCGACCTTGCCGCTGCGCTGCACGATCCTGCCGAGCAGCCGCGTGCCGATGCGGATTGCCCAGCGGCCGACGAGCCACAGGGCGATTGCGGCGACGAGATTGAGGCCGAAGTCCATGCCGCGGGTCATCAGGAATTGCTGGGCGGTGGCGAGGTCCAGGGTCAAGGTGGGTTCTCCATAAGACGTTGAACGGGGCACGGTCATGCCCGCAAGCGCGGCATGCCGAAAATCCTCGGACTTTTATAGCCGACACGCGGCGGCATGGCAACCGGTCGCGCCACGCCTACGCGTGACGCCGCGGCTCGAACGGCCGCTGCTCGACGTCGCCGCCGTGCGCAATGATCGCGGTGCTTTCCGGAATTTCCTCCCACGCGCCGCGCAGGTCGACGAGCGGCTCGGACAGCACCATGAACGCATCGTCACCCGCTTCGGCGATGCGCGGGTTGTGCGGATACAGTTCGTGCAGGTGCCGGAACGACGTGCTGTGGAACAGCGAACGCGATTGCCGCTCGCTCGAGTAGCGCACCGAGATGATCTGCTCGCCGTCGGTCACGCAGACCGTCATGTTGAGCGGCAGGTTCACACGGTGCCGCGCGGCGATGTCCTCGATGAGGCCGGCCATCCGCTCGAGCGCCGGCAGCGGCGCCTGTTCGAGGCCGAACGTCAGCGCGAGGCGGAACATCAGCTCCGAATCGGTCGACCCTTCGATCGTCGGGAACAGCGCCGGATCGATCTTCATCGCGAGGTCGCGTTGCAGCTTCGGCAGATCGCGGATCAGGCCGTTGTGCGCGAACAGCCACCGGCCGTGCCGGAACGGATGGCAGTTGGTTTCCTGTACGGGCGTGTCGGTCGCCGAGCGGACATGCGCGATGAACATCCGCGAGCGGATCGCGCGCGCGGCTTCGCGCAGGTTGCGATCGTTCCACGCGGGATGCACGGATCGGTAACGGAACGGCAGTTCGTCCGGGTGGCCGTACCAGCCGATGCCGAAACCGTCGCCGTTGGTGGTCGTCGCGCCCAGCTCCGAATGCAGGCTCTGGTCGATCAGCGAATGCTTCGCGCGGAACAGGACGGTCTCGAGGTGGATCGGGTTGCCCGTGTAGGCGAGCCAGCGGCACATGGGGCGCTCCTTCTCGGCGAGTCGTCCGGGCATGGTAGCCGAGTTCGCCGTAGCCGGGTTCACCACGGCGGCCGCCTGCAAACACCCCGGGCGCGCCGGGCGGGGCCGGGCGCCGGGGCGTGACCGCGGTCGCGGGCTCAGTCGCCCATTGCATCCATCACGCGCGCCGAATAGACGAGCGCGGCGCCCGCGTTCAGCGCGACCGCCACGCCGAGCGCTTCCGCCACTTCCTCCTTCGTCGCGCCGTGCCTGGCGGCTTCGGCCGTGTGCACGGCGATACAGCCGTCGCAGCGCGTCGTGACCGCCACGGCGAGCGCGATCAGCTCGCGCGTCTTCGCGTCGAGATGGCCGGTCTTCGCGCCGGCGCCGGACAGCGCCTTGTAGCCGGCGAGCGTATCGGGCGACAACTTCGCCAGATCGCCGATGCGCGTCGAGAGTTCCTTGCGATATTCGTTCCAGTTCAGCATGGCTCGTCCTTTTTCACGGGTAGGTGGCCGCGGCGGGTGCCGCGTGCTGCGGAGATGCACGGCTATTCTGAGCGTCGGCGGTGATGGTTTCGATACGCTAAAGTGTCAATTTTTAGCGCGAGCGTCTCATGGATGCGCTGAGTCAACTGCTGCTGCTGGGCCGCAGCCATGTCGAGCTGGACGTGCGCTGCCTGCTCGACGGCCCGTTCGCGATGGCGCACGATGCGCTGCCGGCCGGCGAGGCCGCGTTCCATCTGCTGCTGGCCGGGCAATGCCGTCTGCGCACGGCGGACGGCCGCGCGCTGCGGCTCGTCGAAGGCGATTTCGTGCTGCTGCCCGCGGGCGGCGCGCACGAGATCCACGACGCGACGGCCGCGCCGGCGGCCGCCATGCCGATGCGCGAGCTTGCCGTGGCCGGCGGCGCGGTGCTGCCGGTCAAATGCAATACCGACACGCCGGAGCGCGCGAGCGTGGATCTGCTGTGCGGGCGCTTCGTGTACGAGCGCGGCGCGGGCGAGCTGCTGATGCGCGCGCTGCCGGGCCTGCTGCACGTCGGGCTGGGCGAGCCGTCCGGGCTCGCATCGCTGCAGATGCTGACCGGGGTGCTGCGTGCCGAGGCATCGAATCTGCAGCCGGGCGCCCGCGCGATCGTCAACGCGCTCGGCCAGGCATTGCTCGCGTATGCGCTGCGCGCGTACGGCCGTGACACGCAGGTGCCGTCCGGCTGGCTCGCGCTCGCCGCGGATGCGCGGCTCGGGCCGTCGATCCAGGCGGTGATGCAGGCGCCCGCGCAGCCGTGGACGGTCGCGTCGCTCGGCGACGTGTCGGCGATGTCGCGCGCGACCTACGCGCGGCATTTTCGCGAGAAGGCGGGGATGAGCGTCGGCGCGTTCGTCACGCAGATCCGGATGATGCACGCGTGCGCGTTGCTGCGGGACACGCGCCGGGGGCAGGCGGAGATCGGCCAGGCGGTCGGCTACCAGTCGGAGGCGGCGTTCGGCAAGGCGTTTCGCGAGGTGTTCGGCACGACGCCGGGGCGCTGGCGGCGCGCGCATCGCGGCGCGTGAGCGCGCCGGCGGCGGGCCGTCGATCCGGTCATTTCATGTGACAAAACTGCTACCATGCTCGCGATTCAATTCAACAAGAATTTCAACAAGAAAGAGAGGGCAACACCATGAACCAGACCACTATCCAGCAGCCGTCGTTCGCGTTCGTCGCGGCCTCGTGGGCGGCATTGATCGCGGGCTTCGCCGCGTTTCTCGTCGGGCTCTGGAACGCGGGCATGCAGCTCAACGAAAAGGGCTACTACTTCACCGTGCTGGTGTTCGGCCTGTATGCGGCGATTTCGCTGCAGAAGAGCGTGCGCGATCGCGCCGAAGGCATCCCGGTCACCGGCATCTATTACGGGCTGAGCTGGTTCGCGCTGCTGCTCTCGATCGCGCTGCTGATCGTCGGCCTGATCAACGCGACGCTGCAGCTCAGCGAAAAAGGCTTTTACGCGATGTCGTTCGTGCTCGCGCTGTTCGGTGCGGTGACCGTGCAGAAGAACACGCGCGACCTGCAAGGCGCGAAGCCGCGGCTGACCGACATCGATCCGGCGCAGCCGACGCAGGAATGAACGCAGGGCGGGCGTTGCACGCCGTCGTCGCCCTCAGAGATCGCTGCGCTTCTCCGAAGCGAGCGTGAATTCGAGCAGGTCCCGGGCGTTCAGGTGCGCCTGGTTGGCGAGGCTGGCATGCCGCCGGACTTCGTCCTCCCGTTGCGAAGCGTCGTCGTTGCGCGCATCGCGCTGGAGGGCGGAGCGGGCGGCGCCCGCGTGAGCGCGGGCACGCGTTGCATGCTCGCGCGCCTTTCTGGCGCGCTCCCGCACCAGTTGCTTTCTGGACAGCGTGCTCGGAAAGTCGTCGGCCGCGCGCACGATCGCCGCGCGCTCGCTGGCCGCACGCGTCGAGCCACCCGAGGCCAGTCGTTCCAGCTCGGTGGCGCACGCATCCGCGGCACGCGCGTCCAGCGTGGCAAACCGCACCACCTCTTGCGCGGCGTCGCGCGCCGACGCCCGCGTGCCGACGGGCAGTCCCTTGCACCATGCCCGCATCAGCCGCGGCGATGCGACCGCGAGCAGGATTACCGTACCAACGACGCTGATCAGAATGGTCATCGACATTGCGTGCGTGTGACGAATGAAGTGAGCGCAGGAGAAATCGACAGGCGATCCATGCGTGTCGCGCTGCCGATCCGCGACACGCTCGAACGCGATTACGCCGACGCGTCTATCAGGAACTGTTCGCGACTTTGCCCGTTGATCCACAGGGGCTCGCGGCCGCGGCCGCTCCATGTCGCTCCGCTCTGCGGGTCGCGGTACTTCGGCGGAACCGGGCCGCGCTTCACGCGCCGACGCGGCTTGCGCGGCGGATCGCAGAACAGGTCGCCGGGCGTCAGGTCGTACAGCGCGATCGCTTCCCTGATCCTCGACACGGCGGCTTTTTTTTCCTCCAGCCGGACCGACTCGGCTTGTGCTTGAAGCACTTCTATTTGTGCCTGGAGCTCTCGATAGGTTGTCACGGTGTTCTCATTACGGTGTCATCGATTCGCCAACGGTCCCGATCGGATCGCTGCCGGGGCGCTGTCGAATCTGGAATGCAAAACGTGTCGGACGCGACATCCGGAGCATCGTCCAAACCGGATGCGCGACGGATGCCGCGTCGAGTCGTGGATTGGCCGCCGGCTTCGTCCGGATTGCGGCAGGCGACCCTGTCGTATGAGGCTCGAGCCGTCGTTCGCATGGGGCGGGTGTTTCGATTGCCGGAAGCATCGGCGACATTGCCGGCATGGCGGTCGGCGGGCGATGCCGCATTCCGCTCCCATTTCGGAACGCAGGAATCAACCTGCCCGATCGCGTGCTGGTGTTGCAAGAATGCAATTCATGTCTTAACCGGGATAATATGGATGAAGCGGTGGTCATTTAAAACTGGCAAATATGACAGGACGATTGTCGTCTTTTGGCTGGATACGCGTTGATGTCGATCTGTCAGCCGTGCCGCCGACCCGTTGCGGCGGACTCGCATGAAATAACCAGGCGGATTGGCTTTATTTGCTTTTATGATGCCGCATTGCGCCCGTCACGGACGGGCCGGAGCGATCGTTGCCTTGAATCGATTGCCGACGGATAAAAGAAATGGCTACGGTATCATGGCGAAGTTGGCGACGTAACTGGCAATTAAGCCTTCGCGCATTTAAATAATCGCTCTGAATTTATCGAAAAATAGAACGCTGAAATCGAAAACAAAGACATGAACTCGCTATCCAATCAAGGCGCCCTGGAGCTCGGCAAGCAATCCAAGTACGAGTCGATTTACAACCCGGAAAAGCTCTATGCGATTCCGCGCACGATCAAGCGCGAGGAGATCGGCATCACGGATACGCTGCCGTTTTTCGGCGTCGACGTATGGAATCACTATGAGGTGTCGTGGCTCACGCCCCGCGGCGTGCCGCGCGTCGCGATCGCGACGATCGTCGTGCCGTGCACGTCGCCGAACGTGATCGAATCGAAATCGATGAAGCTGTACTTCAACACGTTCAACAACACGTCGTTCGAAAGCCGGGAGGAGGTCGAGCGCATCGCCGCGAACGATCTGTCGCGCTGCGCCGGCGCGCCCGTTTCGGTCACGCTCGAATCGCTCGAATACGCGGCCGCCTTGCAGATCGGCGCGCCGATCGGCACCTCGATCGACGAGCAGGACATCGACATCGCGCAGTTCAGCGTCGACCGGCAACTGCTCGCGACGCATGACGAGCGCGTCAGCGAAACGCTCTATTCGAACCTGTTGAAATCGAACTGTCTCGTGACGGGCCAGCCCGACTGGGGGACCGTGTCGATCGAGTACGAAGGGCGCCGCATCGACCGCGACGCGCTGCTCCGGTATGTCGTGTCGTTCCGCAATCACGAGGAATTCCACGAGCAATGCGTCGAGCGGATCTTCAAGGACATCCAGGATCAATGCGCGCCGGCCCGCCTGACCGTGTCGGCCCGCTATACGCGCCGGGGCGGCCTCGACATCAATCCGGTGCGCAGCAGCGCGCCCGTTCAGGACGTCCCGAATACGCGCCTGATCCGACAATGACTTCGCACCGCGAGCCGATCATGGAATCCGCTTCTCACGAAATCGAAGCCGTCATCGAGCCGTCGCTCGAGAGCGACGCGCTGCAGGTCCTGGTGCGGGTGCGCGATTCCGGCACCACGTTCAGGATGTCGCCGCGCGAGCTGAACACGAAGGCGTGGCTCGACAAGTTCTCGCGCGAGGACGTCGCGCACATCGGCTTTCTCAACGCCGCCACGTATACGGACCAGCCCATTCCGCTCTCGTACTTTCCGACGCGCAAGCATCAGCTGACACCCGCCGTCCTGTTGCTGGCGCTTCTTTATGCCGGCTTCCTGATGCTGTCGAACGTGACGGGCGCGCGCGTCATCGCGGTCACGCTCGGCGGCATCACCTTCGGCATTCCGGCCGCACTGATCGCGTTTCCGATGACCTACGCGTTCAGCACGATCATCACGGAGGTGTACGGATATCGGGTCAGCCGGATGGTGATCTGGGGCGGTCTTGCCGTGAACCTGATGTTCATCATCGGGACCTGGCTCCTGTCGTTGCCGCCGGGCTTGCCGAGCTGGGAAGCGCAGAATCCGACGCTCGCCGCGGCCTATCCGGCGCTCGCGCTGGAGTTCGCGCGGACGTTCGTCGCGTCGACCGTGGCCTACTTCTGCGGCGAGTTCGTCAACACGACCTTTCTCGCCAAGCTCAAGATCGCGAGCGCGGGCCGCCATCTGTGGGCGCGCATCGTGTCGAGCACCGGCGTCGCGATCGTGATCGACAGCACGCTGTTCTGCGTGATCCTGTTCTGGGGCCGGCTGCCGAACGATGTCGTGCTGACGATGATCGGCGTTCAGATCGCGGTCAAGGTGACCTATGAGCTCGTGCTGCTGCCGGTCGTCACGACGGCTTCCAGGCGCCTCAAGCAAATGGACCAGATCGACTACTACGACTATCACACGAGCTTCAATCCGTTCTCGTTCAAGGATTGACGAGGCGCGACTCGGTGACGACGCCGAGCACCACGACGCTCGCTCCGAAGGCGTTGATCGTGTCTGCCGGCGAAGGGGCGAGGCCTTTGAGCCAGACCGCTTCGCCGTCCTTGGTGACGCGGCGCAGCGTCGGCTCGCCGCCGTCGATCGCGGCGACGACGACCTGAGCATCGCGAAACGCGACGCCCGGCTCGACGATCACGATCGAGCCTTCGCGGAACCGCGGCGCCATCGACGGCTTGGTGCGCGCCGCGAACGTTCCCGGCCTGCGCGGCGTGTCGACGGTCAGCCAGCGCGTGTTGCGCGCGACGTCGTAGACACCGCGCGCATAGCCGAGCATCTCGTCCCAGCCGAGAATCGGGATCGGATAGACCCGCTCGCTCTGAAGCAGATACCCGACGGTCGAACCGAGCGCATCGGCGATCGCCATGACGGTGCTGATGCGCGGGTCCTCGGTCGCCATCGACAACACGCGGCTCAGCGTCGCGGGCGACACACCGGTCTTGCGGGCGAGGTCGGCGTCGCTGAGGCCTTGCCGCTGCATCAGCGCGCGTATTCTCGCGACCATCAGGACCAGCCGCTGGCTCGTTTCCATAGTGCGTTCTTGTCTCTCCCGGAGGGCTGGCGGATGCTCGACATTTTAGAGACGGGCGGGTGCAGCGTGGCCTCCGCTCATAAGGGCGATCGTACCCTAACAAATTTGTAATGTGCGAAATGGGTCGTGACGGCCGGCGCGATTCGGGAATGACCGCGAATTCGAAGACGATGCGCCAGAATCGTTTTGTTTTAAAATCTCGCGCAGAGCACTGACGTGAGGGGCGACTCGGCTCGCCTTTTCAAGGAAATCGAGAGAGCTCATGTTCAAGGCTATCGCAGGCATTGTAATCGGAGTCGTTTTTCTCGTGATCGCGGCTTTTACGGCGTGGTCGACGTGGGATTTTCTACGGACGGCAATCGCGGTTCCTGGGGCGGTCGTCAGCTTGAATGCCGGTGGCAGCCATCCCCAGGTTGAATTTGTGACAAGAACCGGCAAACGCATTTCCTATCCGCAGGGCGGGATGATTTACGGAACGAAGGTCGGCGACAAGGTCACCGTGCTGTATCAGCCGGAGGCGCCTTCGCGGACGGCCACCATCAATCGGTTTGGCGCGGTGTGGAACTGGACGCTGATGGCGTTTATTTTTGGCGTCGGGTTCATCTTCTTCGCGCTGATGAATTTCCCGCCCAGAAAATAACAGAACCTGAGAGGACACCGGCCGTGTCAATTCTGAGATCCAGCAACTGGAGCTATAAGACCGGCGCAACAGGCGGCGCCAGCATCGAATTCGTCGTCGCTTCGGGCGGCACGATCGTTTTGGCCGACCCCGGCGGCCGTGAGACCGACTTCTATTATGGTGGCGTGGGTGTGGGGTTGGGCTTTGGTCTTCGCATTCCGAAGATCAAGCTCCCGAGATTCGCGTTGCCGGAGATCAGGATTCCGAAAATCGCCGGGCATGAAGTGGGAGGGGCTGGCTCCGTCAAGTCCTTCGACAGTGCGGGGCTTGTGTTCATGACGCCGGCGTTTCGCGGCGCGGAACTTGCCGAGGCCGATTTCCAGGGGGGCACGGTTTATCTCGACGGCGGACTGGGCATCGGATATGGCAAAGCAGGATCGGCCATGCTTCTCGGCATCAATTCAGCGCAACTCGCGCTGGGATTGTCGAGCCCCGCGATGACCTGGCTTGCGGAGAACGCCATTGCTCATGCGCCCGCGGTCCTGCTGATGGGCGGAACGACCGTTGGCTTGCAAGCCGGTGCGGGCGCCGGCATTTTGGTCGGCTATCTGCATTGACTAGATCAGCGGGCGCGTTCCCGGCTGTGCGGTGCAACGCAGCAGTTCTCTGCCGGTCTGCGACGAGCGGACGACCAGTTGCACGTAGCTGTTCGTCGGCGTGTACGGCGCGAAAAGCCGTTCGAGCACTTGCGCGAACAGGTTCAGCGTGACGTCGCGCAGCACGCCCTCGTCGAGAGACACGAAGATTTCCACGCCGCGCACGAACGACGGAAACGGGCTGTCGAGCGCCATCCACTTGATCGCAGGTTGATTGTCCAGGTCGGTGATCGCGTCGATACAGCGTTGCGCGAGTACGTTCGCGCGCGGCGCATGCAGCCGGAGGAAGTCCTTGAACGCCTTCAAGCCCGATTGAGTCAGGTCGAACGGGTGCAGCGACATGCCCGCCAGAACCCGCCACAACGCGTCGTGCCCGCGTGGCAGCGCGCTCGGCAAGGTCGGTCGTGTGAGCAGCCGGATGGGGCAGGCCAATGCCGCACCTTCATGCAGCAGATCGCTGTCCGGTGCGCCGATCGGCAAGCGAGAGGGCAAGTCTCCGTTGGTTGCAGTGACATCGACGTCGACTTGCGGGCGCTTCGGGTGTGCGGGAGTGCCCTCCAAGCCGAGCAGCGACAGCAGGAGTGGTGGGCGGGACGTGCCGGCCGCGGCATAGGGATCTCGCAAGGCTGTCCAGTATGCGATCGCGGGTTCCGGCGGACGACCGTGACTGAATGCGCGATAGGGCAGGACGGTGGTTCGCGGAGTATGGCCGGCCGTGGGTGCCGTTTTTTCCTGGTCGGATTGCGTTCGATCTCCCAGATAGACGGCATCGATCGAATACACGTCGAGCGGAGAGCCGGTTTGCAGCGGGACGGGTGTTACGGGGTACGCCGTGTCGGTGCTCGTCAACTGGATCGGCGTCGCAGGCCGCTTGAACAGATTGACGACCGGCGTACAGAACAGTTTGAAGGCCGCGGCGTCCAGGCCGTCCAGTGCCTGGGCGGCGATCGATTCCGCGGGCGTGCCGCGGATGGCGATGTGCAGCGTCAACAGCCGTGCATGCGGTGCTCGCGCAGCACGTCGTATCCGCCCCAGGTCGATGTCGACGAAATCGAATTTCTCCGGGAATCCGAAATATTCGATCAGATACTGGAAGGCGGCCGAGTCGCCGGTCGGCTCTTCCGGCAGCAAGCGTTCGCTCTCGTCAAAACCCGCAGCCTGGATCGGTACGTTGGACAACGCGGTCCATCGGCCGCTTTGGTCGATCTCGACGAATGCGGCGCATGCGCGCAACAGCAGCGCATCAGTGAGTGCGGCGACGCGGGGCCGGTCGCCGGACAAGTGAACGCGGACCGGGCCGGACGGGATCGCGGCATCGAAGGTTTCCGATGCCGTTGCGCTGGCGAACGCGATCGACAGGATGCCGGTGACGTCGGTTGGCAGCCGGACGGCTGCGGGAACCAGCGTAGCCGGTGCATAGCGCGCCAATTGAATGCGCAGCGGGGATAGCGTGATGTCGTAGACCGTCCGAAACCGGCATGGTGCGGCATTGGCATCCAGTGATGTACCGCGCGACATCGTGAACGGTGTCGTCAATTGGCCGAACAGGGTCGTCGGATCGAATTGCGCGATCGCGCAGGCGGGCACAGTGCGCAGGTACTGCGGGTGCAGCATTTCGAGCAGCGATTCGGTGAATTCCGGGTAGTGGTCCCCGAGCTTCGCGTCGACGCGCGCGGCCAGCAGCGCAAAGGTCTGGATCATCCGGTCGACGTGCAGATCACCTTGACCATTCGCGATCCCGAGCCGGGCACCGATTTTCGGATAGCGCCGGGCAAACTCCGTCAGGCCGTGAAGCAGCAGGCCGACCTCGTATTCATAGTGGGGCAGCAGATTTTCCATTCGCCATCCGTATAATCCGTCCCCATATAAAAATCACAAGAATCGCAAAATTTGATTCTTCTTGATGCAGGCGGTTTAAAATCCACCGACGAATAATATCCTGCCCTTCCGATGCGGGTTCCGAGGCTGCCATGCAAATGTCAGATGCTGCAAGCTTTTTTGGGCTTCAGAGCAATCGGCTTTTTACCATCGAGACACCCCTGAAAGGGCGGTCCGATCTGGTGCTCGTCGATTTTCACTGTACCGAAGGCTTATCTCGGAATTTCGAGATTCACGTTCGCCTCGCGTCTCAGGACGCGAATATCGAACTGAAGAAGCTGATCGGACAACCAGTGACGATTACGTTACAGCTGACCGATGCATTGGCGAGTTCGGAAGAGCGGTATTTCCACGGCTACGTCGCCGGTTTCACGCATCTCGACAACGACGGGGGCTTCACGCTCTATAGCGCGACGATCCTGCCGTGGCTCTGGATGCTGTCACGCCGCCGCGACATCCGGATTTTTCAGGAAGAGAATACCGAAGCCATTCTTTCGAAAGTCTTTCGGGAATATGGTCAGATCGCGTCGTTCGAATTCCGATTGTCGAAGGCAACGCAGAATCGCAGCTACTGCACGCAGTACCGGGAAACCGATCTGGAGTTCGTCGAGCGGCTGATGCAGGAAGATGGCCTGTTCTTCTTCTTCGAGCATGCGAAAGACGGCCACAAGCTCATCATCACGGACAACTCCATTGCCGCGAAGCCGATCGACGGTCGCAGTCCGGCGTTGCAGTACTCCAAGGGCGAGGCCTTCGACGATCTGGCGGTCGTGACGTCATTCCAGGCGAGCCGGCAGCTGGAGTCCGGCAGCGTCGGGTTGAAGACATTCGACTACAAGGCGCCGCATGCGCGCCGCTTCGTGTCCGGGGGAACGGAGGTCAAGCAGGGGGAGGTGCCGTCGTACGAAGTCTATGACTACCTGGGCGAACACGGCTTTGCCGACAGCGACCGTGGAGAGGAGCTTGCGCGTTTCAGGACCCAGGCGCTGGCAGCGCACAGCAAGGTCTTCGTCGGGACGACCACCAGCCGCCGGTTGACGCCGTGCCGCTACTTCGAGCTGGACGATCACTACGATCACAGCAATGCCAAACCTGAGGACCGCCAGTTTCTGCTGACGACGGTCACGCATAGCGGCACGAACAACTATCAGGCCGGTGAAGGCGCAGCGACTTATCAATGCAATTTCACCTGCATCCGCAAGAAGATCCCGTATCGCCCTGCTTTCACGATCGAGCGGCCGTCGATCATCGGGCCGCAGACCGCGATCGTCGTGGGGCCGGAGGGCGAGGAGATCTACACCGACAACCTCGGTCGCGTGAAGGTGCAGTTCCATTGGGACCGACTCGGCAAACGCAACCAGGGCAGTTCGTGCTGGGTGCGCGTCGGGCAGCCGTGGGCCGGGCGTGGGTTCGGGATGATTCAGATTCCGCGGATCGGCGACGAAGTGGTCATCATTTTCCTGGATGGCGACCCTGACAGGCCGCTGATCATATCGAGCGTTTACAACTCGGCCAACATGCCGCCGTGGGTCCTGCCGGGGAACGCGACGCAGAGCGGGATTCTCACGCGCTCGACCAAGACCGGCAACGTCAACGCGGCGAACGCAATTCGCTTCGAGGACAAGAAGGGTGCGGAAGAGGTCTGGCTGCACGCGGAGAAGGATCAGCGGATCGAGGTCGAGCACGACGAGTCGCACTGGGTCGGGAACGATCGCAGCAAGAATATCGACCACGACGAAACCGTTCACGTTGGCCACGATCGTACGGAGACCGTCGACAACAACGAAACCATCAACATCGGCGTGGATCGCACCGAGCGCGTCGGTAACAACGAGACGCTGACGGTAGGCGGCAACCGGAACGAGACGATCGAGGGGATGGAGAACATCCTGATCGCACTGACGTCGACGGAGACGGTCGGGCTTGCGAAAGCATTGACGGTCGGCGGCGGATATCAGGTCACGGTGGTCGGGGCGGTCAACACGTCGGCCGGCCTTGCGAGTGCCGAGGAAGTGGGCCTGTCCAAGACGGCGATGGTAGGGCAGTCCTACACGATTAAGGCCGGTAAGGTTTTCGAGGTCACAGTCGGCAAGTCCACGTTTCGCATGGACGAGGACGGCAACATCACTCTCAAGGGCGTCAGGCTGCTCATTGAAGGTTCTGGTCCGGTGGAAATCAACGGTAAAGATGTGGACGTGAACTGATCCGATGGAGTTCATCAACCACACCCCCTTTCCTGCGCTGGCCTTTGCTGGTGTTGATCCTCGTGACCAGGAATTTCATGTCGTGGTTCTACGGCAGACCCTGACATGGAACGATACGGACGGACTCCAGTTCTCCGAGGAACAGCAACCGTTGTGTGAGGCGGACGAGTTCTTTGGCGCTGACATGCAAGGCAGCGTTCGGCAGGAATCAGACTTCTGTCCTTACAAGCCCCGATGCGACGTGATCGTCAATGCGATGGCTTATCCGCCTCGGCGGCCGGATGGCAAAGTACCCGGAAAATTCGAGGTTCGGCTTGTGGTTGGTCGGCCTGATACACCCGTGCCGTTGCCCCCGAAGCCGCATGGGCTCAATCCGTTAATGCCCGCGTCTCCCGAAAAGATGCAGGCTTGGCGAGCGGAAGTTGAGCGCGCAAAGAAAACGATGACCCCAGGTCATCGCCTGATCGACAAGACGCTAGTTGTCACGGGCGAACGCCAGTTCGTCAGGCGGACAGGGTGGCTGCGTTTCGCGGCTGCACTGGTCAAGGTCGGCTCCCTGGGCATCGTACGTTTGCCGGCTTGGCGATTAACGACCCCGCAGCCAGCACACACGGTTCCGGTGAACCTTGAACGTGCATTTGGTGGCCAATGCCGCATCGAACTGGACAACAAGGCTGCCGACAGAGTCCCGAAGAAGGAGCGTTTGACGCCGGAGCAGGCAGATGCCCATCCAGACGCACCGCGCGCGCCGGTCGCCCATGACGCGTATCCAGCCAACATCGCGGGACAGGGGTTTACACGCGACTGGTATCTGAATGCGGCGGGCATCGACACCGTTGCTGCACCACAAATCGAATACCCAGGGCATCCTGTTACTTTGGCTCATTTCGATCGTGCTCGTGTCGGTAGGCTCGATGACGCGGAGCCGCTTGTTGCTGGGCTGGGTGTCCGTCCTAAAGGACATCCTGAGCGTGCAAAGTTGGTGGGAACGATAGATCAGGCGTTCACCGAGAGTGAAGCGCCGTTGCCGGAGGACTTTGATTTTGCGGTGTGGAACGCGGCGTGGCCGGATCAGCAGGTGGATGGGCTGAGAGGCGATGAGCAAATCGAATTGGTGAATTTGTGTACCTCTGCGACGCCATGCACCGCACTGGACGCTTCTGGTGATGTCAGGTTGACGTTGACACTTCCGGGTCACTTGCCATTTGTTCTGGTCCGGTTCGAAAACGGAGGCATCGGAGAGCTTGAATCTCGACTCGACACGATATTGATCGATCCCGACCGGCGCGAGGTGTCGTGCATTTGGCGAGCAACGCTTGCCAAACAGCCCGGCGTGCGAGTACTGGAATTGCGTATGGTCGAGCGTGGAGACATCAGCGCGATGGCCGTCACATCTCAAGACGAGGGGGCGGCACATGGCTAGCCAACTCGGGGCGCGCAAGGACAGCGCGTTCAAGGCTGTTTCAACAGCGCCGTCTATCAACAAGACGCCGGTCGGCAGCAGTACGCCGCCATTGCCGTACCCTGTTACCGAAGACTTGTCGAGCAGCCTGGGTACGGTGCCGAACGTACGCTTCAACGGTGATCCCGTCTATGTGCTCAATCAGAGCACGCAACCAAGCTGCAAGGGGGATGCCGCCGGGTCCTGCAAGGGCGTGAAGAGCGGGACCGTGAGTGGCGAGGTCAAGCCGGTTAAAGGTTCTAGTACGGTTCGAATCACGGGCAAGCCGGTGATTCGTGAAGGAGATCCATGTACGCTCAATGGCGGGAATTGCCCCGGTATCTACGTAACTCAGTCGGCTCCCAGCGTATCCATCGAAGGGGGAAAGCCGAGCGCTAGCAGCAATCCACCGGTAAAGCCGGAAACGCCCAAAGAGGAAGGCTGGTGGAGCAAGGCCAGTCCGTGGGTGCACGGTGTGCTCGGTGTGGCGAGTTTCGTGCCAGGACTCTCCGTCGTGACCGGGGCGGCGGATGCGGGGATTTACGCGGCCGAAGGCGATATGGTCGAGGCAGGGCTATCCGCCGCAAGCATGATTCCGGGTGGGAAAGTGGTGACCACGGCAGGCAAGCTCGCCAAGGGAGCGGCGAGCTTGGCTAAGGGGGCACATGCTGCGGAAGAGGCGGCGAAAGCGGCCAAGCTGGCGAAAGAGGCAGAGGAGGCCGCCAAGGCGGCCAAGTTGGCGAAGGAGGCGGAAGAAGCAAAAAAGGCCGAAGCAGAAGCCGAACGACTCCGGAAGTTGAAAGAGGAGGCAGAGGCGGGCGAGAAAGGCAAAGACGGCCTGAAGGTCAAGCTAAAGCGGATGAAGGAGCACTTGGTGAAGTGCTTCAAGAAAAACGCGAAAGGCGACACAAAAGAATATGACCGACAACTTCTTGAGCAGGAAAAGGGCTTAAACGACCTCAGTGTCAAGGAGTATCTCGAAGGGCGAGCGCGCTATCAGCAGATCGGGAGGGCGGGCACTGGAGCCGCACAGGAGCAGGCAAGGGCAAAGTACTCGCGTGAGCTGGCCTCCCAGTTTGAAGAAGCCTTAAGCGAACGAGGAATTTTCGGAGAAGCAGCTCAGAAACAAGCCGCTGAAATGGCGGCCGAGCGGATGAAGACGTTGGCCGCGCTGCATAACCCGGACATGATCGCGGGTGGTAAGGACGTTGTCACTATGATGGGCGATCGTGGCGTAAACTCGTCGATCGGATCGCAGTGGAAAGATCGTGTCGGGGAGCTCGATAAGGCTGCAAAGGAAGTCCCCGAATCGGAGCGGGGGAGTACTAGAATGAACGCAAAGCTCAAGCGATGCAAAAAGTGAGGAAGGAGCAATGGATCAGTTCATGGAGAATTTTCTCGGATTCAAGGAATTCGGCCCTTCGATTGCCCGACAGGATGTGCCTCCTGAGAAGATTGAACGGTTCCGGGGAAAGCTGCCGAACAAGCTTCTGGAATATTGGCAGGAGTACGGATGGTGCGGCTATGCCAAGGGTCTGCTCTGGACCGTCGACCCTGACGAATGGGAAGACGAGTTGGAAGCCTGGGTTGGCGAGACGGACTTCATGGAGCGCGATGCGTACTACGTTATCGCGCGTACTGCATTCGGCGAACTGATTCTGTGGGGCGAAAGCACGGGGCAGTCGCTAAAAGTCATCACCCCATATGGCATGATTTTCCCCTCGTTTGATGAGCAAAAGTTCAAAAAAAGAGGTCCGGACTTGGCTATTCAACTCTTCTTTAGTACGTGCTCGAAAGAAGCGTTTGATCTTTTGGATAGTGAAAAGTCCCCGCTTTTTGAACGCGCGCTGGAAAAGTTGGGTCCTCTTGATCACACCACCATGTACGGGTTCGTGCCAGCTCTCGCGTTGGGCGGGGCCCCGATTCTTGATCGGCTGCAAAAGCTCGATGCACACGTTCATTTGGACATCTTGTCTCAGGTTACCGAACTGCAAGTTATGCGCGACATCGGCCAAGAGGCACGAGATGCTGGATTGATGTAGCAGGGCACTGTCGACAGCAGTAGTCGAGGTTCAAGCGCATGAATCTCGACCCCGTTGCTGTCGAGGATTCGTGCCATCACGAGAAAGCGTGTTGTTTTCAGGTCCAAAATGCGTTTGTGGGTAGATGCGCGCATTGCACGTGTAGAGCGTGACGAGACATTGGGGATGGTTCGACGATGAGACGGCCGATGTTGAGCGTGTGTTCGTCATACATGACGAGCAATTGGCCGCGATCCCGAGGCACCGCTGCCTGACAGCATGGGATCGGTTGCAGCGCTTTGTGAGCGGTACTAGGCGGGCCACCAATTCCGGAAGATGGTCCAGTTCTGCTTGGTCGGGAGCGGAGGGGACTGGATGCAGATCGGACATGAATCTGCTTAGATTGATGTAGACCCGAAATGCCTTCGTGGTGCCTACACGAATCCAGAAACGAAAAAGGACTTACACGCCGAAGCAATGTAAGTCCTTGAATTTCTTTGGTAGGCCGTACAGGACTTGAACCTGTGACCAACGGATTAAAAGTCCGCTGCTCTACCAACTGAGCTAACGACCCAAAGAAGAAAAGTATAGCTTTGGGTTGCGAACCTGTCAACAACCCCGAACATCATTATTTGATGGTCTGCAGCTTGCCTTGTGCCGTCTGCGCCGCGCTCGTTCCGTTGTACTGCGAAACGACCTGTTCGAAGGTCTTCTTCGCCGCCGCCTTCTGGCCTTGCTCGAGCTGGTTCGTGCCGATCGCGACGAGCGCGTCGGCCGCGCGCGGATGCTGCGGGAACTTGCTCACGATGCCCTGCCACGTCGCCGTCGAGCCGCGGTAGTCGCGCAGCGCGTACTGCGCATTACCGAGCCAGTACTGCGCGCTCGGCTGGTAGGGGCTCTGCGGATACTTCGCGATGAAGCTGCGGAACGACGCGGCAGCCGCCTTGAAGTTGCCGTCGCGGAACTGCTGCTGCGCCGCATTGAACGCATCCGTCTCGCCCGGCTGCACGGTGCCTTCGACACCGTCGACCGTCTTCTGCTCCGGCTCGAACTTCTTGAGCCGCGTATCGAGATCGGTGTAGTACTCCTTCTGCTGACGTTCCAGCGTCGTGAGGCGGTTCGTCAGATCCTCGTTCTCGCCGCGCAGCGTCGCGACCTGCTGGTTCAGCTGGTCGAGGCGGGCGGTCTGGTCGAGGATCGTGCGTTGCGCGGCCGCGAGCTGGCTCGCAAGGTTGTCGCTCTTGCTGCGCAGATCGAGCACGGCGCGACGCGCCTCGTTGTCGTCGAACATGCCGGCGTGCGCCGGCGCGGCCGACCACGCCGCGCCGACGACGCACAGGGCTGCGGCCACGCGCAGCCAGGATTCACGGTGCGTCATACAGCTAACCTTTCGTCACTTACTGTTGGTAGACGAGATCCGAGCGGCGGTTCTGCGCCCACGATGCCTCGTCGTGACCCGTTGCCTGCGGCTTTTCCTTGCCGAGGCTCACGGCTTCCATTTGCGAATCGGCGACGCCGAGCAGCGCCATCGCGCGGCGGACCGCTTCCGCACGCTTCTGGCCCAGCGCGAGGTTGTACTCGCTGGTGCCGCGTTCGTCGGTGTTGCCCTGGATCAGCACGTGACGCTGCGGATGGCTCTTCAGGTACTGCGCGTGCTGCTGCATCAGCGGCTGATACTCATCCTTCACCGAGTAGCTGTCGAAATCGAAGTAGATGCTGCGCTTCGCGAGCGGGCTGTTCGGGTCGTTCAGCGGATCGACCGTCACTTGCGCGACGTTCTCGGGGTTCGGCTGGGTGCTCATCGCACCGGCGTTGGCCTTTTCGTCGAGCTTCACGCCCGACTTACATGCTGCCAGCGCGCCGACCATCATCACGGCCAGGGCCAGACGAACTTTTTTCGACATCATGGTTACTCTCCTTGTGGTCATTGCATGAAGGGTCCCCACGACGGCTCGCGTACGGAGCCGCCCTGGACGGACAGAATCTGCGGCGGCGCACTGCCGTCGGATGGGACAGCGGCCAGCACGTTGCGGCCGCCCGACTGGGTGGCGTACAGCAGGTACTGGCCGTTCGCCGCGAAGCTCGGCGACTCGTCATGACTGGTATTCGTGATCGCGTTCGCCGCGCCCGTCTGCAGATCCTGTACGTACAGCTTGAAGCCCCCGCCCGTGCGGGAGATGTAAGCGAGCAGCCTGCCGTCCGGGCTGACGCGCGGGCTCGTGTTGTAGCTGCCGGTGAACGTCACGCGCTGGGCCGAACCGGCGCTTTCGCCCTGGGCGGGCATCCGGTAGATTTGCGGCGCGCCGCCGCGGTCGCTCGTGAAGTAGATCCAGCGGCCGTCCGGCGAGTAGAACGGCTCGGTGTCGATCGAGTTGCTCTGGGTCAGCCGGTGCAGGCCGCCGCCGTTCGCGTTGACCGCGTAGATCTGCGTGTTGCCCGTCAGCGACAGCGCGACCGACAGCGTCTGGCTGTCCGGCGACCACGCCGGCGCGCTGTTGTTGCCCTTCTGGTCGGAAACGATGTAGCGGCGGCCGGTCGGCAGGTCGTGGATGTAGACGATCGGCTTCTTGCGCTCGAACGATACATAGGCGACCTTCGTGCCGTTCGGGGACCACGCCGGCGAGATGATCGGCTCGGTGCTCGACAGCGCGATGCGCGGGTTCTGGCCGTCCGAATCGGAAATCTGCAGCTGGTAGCGGTTGCCGGACTTGATCACGTACGACAGGCGCGTCGCGAACACGCCGCGCGTGCCGAGCAGCTTCTGGTAGATGTAGTCGGCGATCTTGTGGCCGGCCGTGCGCAGCGTGCCGTCGTTCGCCGTCAGCGACAGGCCGCCGAGGCTTTGCTGCTTGACGGTGTCGTACAGGATGAAGTTGACCTTGTACTGGCCGCTCGCTTCGCGGTTCACGCTGCCGGCGACGAACGCATTCGCGCCCTTGGCTTTCCATGCGCCGAGGTCGACCGATGCGGTCTCGGGCACCGGCGTGCTGCCGGCGTCGATGTTGGTGAATTTGCCGCTGCGGGCGAGGTCCGCGCGGACGATCGACGTGACCTGCTGCGGCAGGCCCGCCTCATTCGCGAAATTCGCGGTGGCGATGGGGAACTGGGTCGAACCGACGCCGGTGATCAGCACGTTGACCTGCGCGTTAGCGGCGCTGCCCGCCGCAATCAGACACGAGGCCACGAGTGCCCTGAAACCTAGCTTCGTCATCAAACTCATGCTTCTTGCTTCCCGTATGACTTGTATCGCTGCGCAACCGCAGAGACAGTAAAAATACCCGATTCGTTCCCGTCCTACAGCGACGGCGGGAGTGTAAGCGCATTTCCGTTCACTCCGCCGCCTTGAAGGTAATCGTAATGTCCGATGGAGTACGACCGTTAGAATCGGGCGGCAACGGGACCGACGCCTGGATCGCACTGACCACGGCTTGATCCCACCCCGAATTTCCGCTCGAACGGCGGATCGATACGCTCAATACGTCGCCCGACGGCGTGCAGCGGATCGCGACGACGGTCGTCAGGCTGTCGCGCTCGCCGCCCCAGACGATATGCGGCTTGACGCGCCGCCGCACCTTGTCCGGATAGCCGGGGGACGCCGCGTTGCCGCCGGAGCCCGTGCCGGTGCCGCTCTTCGCGAGCCCTTCGCCACCGCCTTCGCCGCCGCCCGCCAGGCCTTGCATCTGCGCGAGGCGCACACGCCGCTCCTGGTCGAGCTTCGCCTTCGACGCCGCATCGGCCTTCGCGCGGGCCGCCGCTTCAGCCTTCGCCTTGGCCGCGGCTTCGGCTTTCGTCTTCGCGGCCTGCTGCTGCGCCTCGAGCTTTGCCTGCTTTTGCTGCTCGAGCTTCTGCTGTTCCAGTTTTTGCTGTTCGGCGAGCTGCTTCTGCTTGAGCTTGTCAGCCTGCTTCTGCTTTTCCTGCTCGGCGGCCTTCTGCGCGGCGAGCGTGGCGGCCTGCCGGGCCGCCAGCTGAGCGCGCCTGGCCTGTTCTTCCTGTTCCGCCTTGAGCTGCTGCGCGCGGCGCTGCTGTTCGAGCAGCGCTTCGCGTGCGGCGGCTTCCTGCTGGCGCTTCTTCTGCTGCAGCGCGATGTCCGCTTCCTCGTTCTTCACCGGGGGAGGGGGCGGGGCGACGCGGGCGGGGGGCGTCGGGGCGGGCTGCGGCGCCGGCATGTCGGGCACCGTCGTCCACAGCTCGGCCTCGGCGCCGGCCGGGGTGCTGTTCTGCCATTGCACGCCGTGATACAGGAACAGCGCGAGCAGCACGTGCATCAACGCCGCGAGCGCGAACGCGCGCCACGTGCCGCGTTCGCGCGGCGGCATCGGCGGGTAGGCGGTGCTGCGCGGGGGTTGCCGTTTCATTGCGATTTGACGAGGAGACCGACGCGCTTGACGCCGCGCGCCTTCAGATCCGACATCACGGTCATGACTGCATCGTACTGCACGGTCTTGTCGGCCGCGATCACGACCGGCTGGTCAGGATGATCCGCCTGGCGGGCGACGATGAAGCTGTCGAGCTCGGCCTTCGTCATCGTGTCTTCCTGCGTCGCGCCCGAGTTGCTCTTGTACTTGACGCTCATCGTCCGGTCGGCCTTGATGTTGACGACGACGGGCGGCGTCTGCTCCTGCGGCGCGGCATTGCCGACGGTCGGCAGGTTGATGATCGACGGCGCGACGAGCGGTGCGGTGACCATGAAGATCACGAGCAGCACGAGCATCACGTCGATGTACGGCACGACGTTGATGTCGGCCATCGCGCGGCGCGAGCGGCCGCCGCGCATGCTGGATCGGATGGGAGTTCCGGCCATGTCGCGCTCCTTACTGGGCCTGGCGCTGCAGGATGTTCGAGAACTCTTCGATGAAAGTCTCGAAGCGGATCGCGAGGCGGTCGATGTCGTGCGCGTAGCGGTTGTAGGCGACGACGGCAGGAATCGCGGCGAACAGGCCGATCGCGGTGGCGACGAGCGCTTCGGCGATGCCCGGCGCGACGTTCGCGAGCGTCGCCTGCTGGACGTTCGCGAGGCCGCGGAACGAGTTCATGATCCCCCAGACCGTGCCGAACAGACCGATGTACGGGCTGACCGAGCCGACCGACGCGAGGAACGCCAGGTTCGCTTCGAGCACGTCCATCTCGCGCTGGAACGACGCGCGCATCGCACGCCGCGCGCCGTCGAGCACGAGGCCCGGGTCGCTGATGCGCTTTTCCTTCGCCTTCAGGAACTCGCGCATCCCCGATTCAAAAATTCGCTCGAGCGCGCCGATCGTATGGCGGTTGTTCGCCGCGCTCTGATACAAGGCCTGCAGGTCGCCGCCCGACCAGAAATCCCGTTCGAAACGCTCGGTCTGCGCGCGTGCGCGGCGGATCGCGAACCACTTGCGGAAGATGAAGGTCCACGACATCAGCGACAGCAGCAGCAGCAGTCCCATCACGGCCTGGGCCAGGACGCTCGCATTGAGGACGAGGGAAATGATCGACAGGTCTTGAGAAGTGTTCATAGAGGTTTGATTAACGTCCCTTCGGGGGCGCCCGGCCAAGGAGCCCGGCTAGGCGTTCCCGGCACGGGCGAGGCGCTGCGCGCCGGAATACCGCTGCCGCGCCTGACGCCGAACCATGCTTAGTATCGATTCAGGAAGGCAAGTTCATAGGCTTTGTCTAAACGGGGCTCACGCGAGCCTCGTTGACAACACAGTGTGCCCGGCGTCGATGACGGGCCCGCGTTGCAGCGCGTCGAGCACCGCCGGCGGGATCGCCGCGGGGCGGATGCCCGTGCGGTCGACGCAACCGATGCGGATCTGCCCGGCGACGAGCAGCGTGTCGCCACGCCATGCTTCCTGCATGAATTCCACCGACGCACGGCCGATCCGTCCGGGCCGGCTCGTGATCGCGAGCGTATCGTCGAGCCGCGCCGGCGCGCGATAGTCGAGCGCCGTGCTGCGGACGATGAAGATCGCGCCCGTTTCGTCGGCGAGGCGCCGCTGGTCGATGCCGCAGGCGCGCAGCCACTCGGTGCGCGCTCGCTCGAAGAATTTCAGGTAGTTGGCATAGAAGACGATGCCGCCTGCGTCGGTATCCTCGTAATACACGCGAACCGGCCAGGTGAAGCCGGAAGGCGCTTCCGGAGGGCGGGTAGGCTGAGTCATGGCGCGCATTTTACCGGAAGCGGGGAGGCCGCTTCGCAACCGATTCGTAACGGAATGTTCCCGGCCGCGAGCCGGCCGCCGGGGCGGCTCGCGGCGGACCGTCAGCCGCGATGGACGGTGAGGCCGGCCGGCGCCTGGGCGACCGGCATCATCTCGATCGTGTTGATGTTCACGTGCGCGGGACGCGTCGCGATCCAGTAGATCGTGTCGGCGATGTCCTCGGCCGTGAGCGGCTGGACGTTCGCGTACACGCCGGCCGCCTTCGCGTCGTCGCCGCGGAAGCGGACGTTCGAGAATTCGGTGCCGCCGCACAGGCCCGGCTCGATGTCGGTGACGCGCAGCGGCGTGCCGATCAGGTCGGCGCGCAGGTTCAGGCTGAATTGTCTGACGAAAGCCTTGGTCGCGCCGTAGACGTTGCCGCCCGGGTACGGGTAGGTGCCGGCAACCGAGCCGAGGTTGAAGATATGGCCGCGGCCGCGCGCGATCATGCCCGGCAGCAGCGCGTGCGTAACCGTCACGAGGCCCGAGCAGTTGGTGTCGATCATCGTCTGCCACTCGTCGAGGCTGGCCTTGTGGGCAGGCTCGACGCCGAGTGCGAGACCGGCGTTGTTGACGAGCACGTCGAGCGCGGCGAACTCGGCGGGAAGGGCGGCCGGCACGGCTTCGACGGCGGCGCGGTCGCGCACGTCGAGCTCGAGCGGCAGCAGTGCGTCGCCGAGCTCGGCCGCGAGCGCGTCGAGACGATCCTTGCGGCGCGCGGTCGCGACGACGCGGTGGCCGCCGTTGACGAAGGCACGGGCGATGGCGGCGCCGAAGCCGGCGGACGCGCCTGTGACGAACACGATCATTGCTGCTCCTGGTCGGTTGGGTAGCGGGTGGGGAACCTGCAAGCCTACTGAGATTGCCGCACCGCGGCAAGGCACAAAACTCAGCCGGCGCGGGCGACGCAACTCTGTCCCCGTTTGTTTGCGGTGGCCGCCGCGCGGTTGCCTATTCATGACGCATCCAATAAACTAACGCGCTCATCACCCCTGCGTGACTGGCGATAGAACCCTCGGGTTCAAGGTGGAGCATCCCACCGTGAAGCGCAGGGCGCCGTTTTTGCCGTTCGCCTGGGCAGCCGTTGTGCGCCGTCGCGTGCATCGCCGGTGGCTGTCCCTGCCTCGCGTCATACGGATCCTTCCGCCACGTCGAGCTGGTGCCGCCAGCAGCGCAATGTACTCGGCCACCCCGGTCAACCTGTACACACTTAACGGAAACCGTATGTTTGACAGAGCCCAAAGCACCATTGCGAACGTCGATCCCGAAGTCTTTGCAGCGATCGAGCAGGAAAACCGCCGCCAGGAAGATCACATCGAGCTGATCGCGTCGGAAAACTACACGAGCCCGGCCGTGATGGCCGCGCAGGGCTCGCAGCTCACGAACAAGTACGCCGAAGGCTACCCGGGCAAGCGCTATTACGGCGGCTGCGAATACGTCGACGTCGTCGAGCAGCTCGCGATCGACCGCGTGAAGGAACTGTTCGGCGCCGAAGCCGCGAACGTCCAGCCGAACTCGGGCTCGCAGGCGAACCAGGGCGTGTTCTTCGCGATGCTCAAGCCGGGCGACACGATCATGGGCATGAGCCTCGCGCACGGCGGCCACCTGACGCACGGCTCGCCCGTGAACATGTCGGGCAAGTGGTTCAACGTCGTCAGCTACGG
Organism: Burkholderia ubonensis; assembly: GCF_902833085.1. GTDB lineage: Bacteria > Pseudomonadota > Gammaproteobacteria > Burkholderiales > Burkholderiaceae > Burkholderia > Burkholderia ubonensis. Next base: position 784 of record NZ_CADFEB010000012.1, on the reverse strand, counting down.
CCTGAACGAAAGCGAAGACATCGACTACGAAGCGGCCGAGCAGCTTGCGCAGGAGCACAAGCCGAAGCTGATCGTCGCGGGCGCGTCGGCGTTCGCGCTGAAGATCGACTTCGAGCGTCTCGCGAAGATCGCGAAGTCGGTCGGCGCGTACCTGATGGTCGACATGGCGCACTACGCGGGCCTGATCGCCGCGGGCGTCTACCCGAACCCGGTGCCGCACGCCGATTTCGTCACGACCACGACCCACAAGAGCCTGCGCGGCCCGCGCGGCGGCGTGATCCTGATGAAGGCCGAGTACGAGAAGCAGATCAACTCGGCGATCTTCCCGGGCATCCAGGGCGGTCCGCTGATGCACGTGATCGCCGCGAAGGCGGTCGCGTTCAAGGAAGCGCTGTCGCCGGACTTCAAGGCGTACCAGCAGAAGGTGGTCGAGAACGCGCGCGTGCTGGCCGAGACGCTGGTCAAGCGCGGCCTGCGCATCGTGTCGGGCCGCACCGAAAGCCACGTGATGCTGGTGGACCTGCGTGCGAAGCACATCACCGGCAAGGCGGCGGAAGCCGCGCTCGGCGCCGCGCACATCACGGTCAACAAGAACGCGATCCCGAACGATCCGGAAAAGCCGTTCGTGACGAGCGGTGTCCGTCTCGGCTCGCCGGCGATGACGACGCGCGGCTTCGGCACGGCCGAAGCGGAGCTGGTCGGCAACCTGATCGCCGACGTGCTCGACAACCCGGAAGATGCAGCGACGATCGAGCGCGTGCGCGCGCAGGTGGCCGAGCTGACC
>NZ_CADFEB010000011.1 GCF_902833085.1 Burkholderia ubonensis | reverse complement strand
GCTCGAAAGCCGCTTCTTCATCGACCACTTCACGCACAACTTCGATCCGAACGATATCCGCAACGGCGTGATTTATCAGCAGGTGGTTCACGGCTGCATCATCGATGCCAGCGGCCGGCGTCATGCTCGAACCTTTTTCAACGGGTGCCTGGGCAAGGATCCGATGTTGCCCGACAACCCGATTCTCCGGGCATTGATTTTCAACCACCAGAAACTCGCGACGACCTGGTCGCAGTCACAGACCGACCAGAATACCAGCCCTAACGTGCCGTGGCGGGATATCAGTGCTCGAATTCTCGATGCCGTCAAAGATACGTTTGTCAAGATACGCATGGGCGAAAACCTTCAAGGTCCGTTCACGAATATCAGCAAATATTTGTTTCAGCTTCTCGGTCCCGTCACCGAACGTTTGGGGAAGGTGATCAACAAGGGCGTGGTGGCCGGAATGGCCGCGCTGCCGGAGCGACGTTTGATTGCACTGATGCTGGGTGTCGCACGTGCGCAGAATCCCCATCTGGAACTGATCGAAGTATCGAGCGATCTCTCGCCGAAGCAGGCGGCCAGAACGTTGGCGCGTGCGGTCAACGCGATCTCGGGGGGCGGTGCATCGAATCTGTATAAAAGCGCGGAGGATTTGATCGTTGAAACGCGTGCCGCCGCGAGCATCCCGGCTCGCGGGATGTTTCTCGTCGATAGCTCCGAGTTATCGCAGATGGGCAGAGGCTACAGCAATGCGCAGAAGCTGGCTGCGGTTGATCCGCAAACCTTCGAATCCTTGCTGACCAGAACCGCAAGCGAATTGGCTCGCCCTGAAATCAAGGCGGGGGTCATTGTCGGGATCTTTGCTGCCGCGACGGTGATTGGGTATTACGGAGATTATGTACGGGGCGGGAAGACGGAGTTATTGGGATTGAATTTTGGAGCAGCGGTGACGGCGTTTTTGGGGATTGCGGTGGAGGTAACCGGACGCTCAATGCAAAAAATGCCTTGGTTGGAAAGTGCGGTTAGTCGGGTACTTGCTTATTTGCATATCACACGTAATTTTACTGCTGGGTGGTTGATTGGGGCGGGAAAGTGGCTGGGTGTCGCCGGTGGAGTTGGAATGGGATCTGTTACTGTAATTCAGGGTTTTGTTGAGAAAAAATATAACTTTTTTATTGGCGTGTTGATGGTTGGGTTGGGTGGGGCGATGGCGTACGTCGCACTTGCGGCAGTTTATGCGTCTTTAATGACGGCTGGTGTTTATTTTGTAATCGGAATATTGATTGCGGCATCCTTGTGGGTGGTTTCAAAATTTCAAAGTAATGCGATTCAACAGTGGATGGCTCAATCAAAGCTTGGGAGGCTCTCAGAGAATGAGCGGTTTGGGTCATTGTTGGATCAGCAAGCGTCGCTTGCGAAACTTGCGGGTGAATGAATTATGGAAAGTGGATTTTTTGTCCCATTCAAATCGCCAAAGCAATATTCGTATTATGAGAGGCGTTATTATGGTTTGCCACGGGACCCAAAACTGTTGGCCGGCGTAGAGCCTGACGACCGATCTAGTCTAATCGGGTTTAATTCAACCTATCTTGAAGTGATAGATAGATGGTACTCGATTCGAGGGGGTATACAGACCATTTTGGGGGTTTTGATAGTAATAGTATTTTTTGTAATGGTTTTGTCGGTGACCTGGGTTTTGGTTGTCGACTTATTTTCTGATAAGAATTATTTGGTTGATGTCTTTGCAATTACTTTTTTTTCTTTGATGTCGTGGGGTATGGTGCGAATGATCAAGCGGACATTGGGGCGAGAATTTTTTTCGTATTCTTATTTCCCAATTCGCTTTAACCGTAAAACGCGAATGATTCATGTGTTTCGTCACGGTGGTCCTAATGGAGTGTTGTCTGTGCCATGGGATCAAGCGTATTTTCATATCGGAAAAGGTGAGGTCGAGCGCGATCTCACCGATATTCGCGGTCACGTAATGGATGGCGATAACATAATCGATACCTTTGCTGTTGGCCATTTTTTTGGCCGCGATGAGCAACCGGTTCGCCAGATCTGGAAATTTCTTGTCGTCTACATGGAGCAGGGCCCGCAAGCGTTACCCAAGGACATGGTAATTCAGACCTCGACCAGCCGAAGCTGGACGAACTGCTTCCTTTGGGCCAAATCGTATTGCAACATCTGGCTGCCGATACCGTTGATTACCTGGGTCGCGACGGCACTGGTGACCTGCATGCGCTGGCTCGTCATGCAAAGCTGCAAAGAGCCTGTCTGGCCCGCCGAAATCGAGGCGACGTCGGCTATCGAACCGAACGATCCCTACCAGTGGGCGGAACCGAGGTTCACAGGCGAGTTTGCCAAGGACGACAAGGTTTGGGCCGCAATGCTTGCACGGGCGAAACGCCGTGACAAACAAGAGCATTGACCGACGCCGATCCAAATTAGGGCTGCGGTAACTTACGTTGCATTTGGGACTGTCATTTCCGTCTTGATGTTGGCTGGAGTTTGTTTTGTTGTGGGGTGGAATTAACTTCTGCTGATTATATGTTTGAAAATTTAAGGGGCATTGTTCGGTAATAAGTGGTCCAGTCAGGGTGTGGAAAATTTCCGGCCGGTGAGCGATTTTACTAATTTTTATCGAAAGGTTGCGCTCAAAAATTGCAAATGGTTGATTTATGAAAAGCGGATTCGATTATCCATTTAAGGCGCCTAAGCAATATTCCCGATACGAGCGCTGCGCCGACGGGCTTGTTAGAGACTTGAGGAAACTTAATGGCATGAATGTCGATGATCGGGCTAGCCTAATTCGCCTCAATTCCACGTATCTGGATATGATAGACCGGTGGTATACGATCCGTGGCGGGATAGACACCATTTTGATGGCGATGATAGCGCCCGGAATATTTATTGCGATGCTGTATGCTTTTTTTGTGCATATAATGCCGGTATTGATTGTTGAGAATAATTATATAGTTGATGTGTTTTTGGTTGTATTTTTTGGGGTGGTGGCATGGCTTGTCTTTTTGGTGGCAAAGCCGCCGCTTAGTAAGGAGTTTTTTAGCTTCAGTTATTTTCCAATTCGATTCAATCGAAAAACAAGAATGATTCATGTGTTTCGTCACAATGGTCCGAACGGAGTGCTATCTGTGCCGTGGGATCAAGTTTATTTTCATATCGGAAAAGGTGAAGTTAACCGCGACCTCACTGATATTCGCGGCCACGTGATGGATGGCGATGACGTGATCGATACCTTTGCTGTCGGCCATTTCTTCGGTCGCGATGAGCAACCGGTTCGTCAGATCTGGAAGTTCATCGTCACCTACATGGAACAGGGCCCGCAGGCCCTACCCAAGGACATGGTGATTGGTACCTCGACCAGCCGAAGCTGGGCGAACTGTTTCCTCTGGGCCAAATCGTATTGCGACATTTTTCTGCCGATACCGCTCGTCAACTGGGTCGCGGCGGCACTGGTGACCTGCATGCGCTGGCTCATCATGCAAAGCTGCAAGGATCCTGTCTGGCCCGCCGAAATCGAGGCAACGTCGGCCATCGAACCGAATGATCCCTACCAGTGGGCGGAACCGAGGTTCACAGGCGAGTTCGCCAAGGACGACAAGGTTTGGGCCGCAATGCTTGCACGGGCGAAACGCCGTGACAGACAAGAGCATTGATCGACGCCGATCCAAATTAGGGTTGCGGTAATTTACGTTGCATTTGGGTCAGTCATTTTTGTTTTGATGTTAGATGGAGTTTGTTTTGTTGTGGGGCGGCATTAATTTATGCTGATTTATATGTTTGTCAGTTTAATGGGTATTGTTTGGCAATGAGTGGCTTAGTCGGGGTGCGGAAAATTTTCGACCGGTGAACGATTTTACTAATTTTTTATCGAAAGGTTGCGCTCAAAAAACTGCAAATGGTTGATTCATGAAGAGCGGATTTGACTATCCATTTAAGGCGCCAAGGCAGTATTCCCGATACGAGCGCTGCGCCGACGGGCTTGTTAGAGACTTGAGGAAACTTAATGGCATGAATGTCGATGATCGGGCTAGCCTAATTCGCCTCAATTCCACGTATCTGGATATGATCGATCGATGGTATACGATACGTGGTGGAGTGGATACCATATTAATGGCTGTGCTTGCTCCAGGTATTATTTTTATGATGGTTATTTTTTTGTTGGTGGTGATAGTTCCATATTTGATTGGCGGAGGGGGGTATTTTATTGGTGCATTCTCAATTCTTTCTCTTGGTGCGCTTTCATGGATTATTTTTTCGTAGCGAAACCTGCTCTTCGAAAAGAGTTTTTTAGCTTAACTCACTTTCCGGTTCGATTCAATCGAAAAACAAGAATGATCCATGTGTTTCGTCACAATGGTCGGAATGGAGTGCTATCTGTACCATGGGATCAAGTGTATTTTCATATCGGACAAGGTGAAGTTAACCGCGACCTCACCGATATTCGCGGCCACGTGATGGATGGCGATAACGTGATCGATACCTTTGCCGTCGGCCATTTCTTCGGTCGCGATGAGCAGCCGGTTCGTCAGATCTGGAAATTTCTTGTCGTCTATATGGAGCAGGGCCCGCAAGCCCTACCCAAGGACATGGTGATTGGTACCTCGACCAGCCGAAGCTGGGCGAACTGTTTCCTCTGGGCCAAATCGTATTGCGACATTTTTCTGCCGATACCGCTCGTCAACTGGGTCGCGGCGGCACTGGTGACCTGCATGCGCTGGCTCGTCATGCAAAGCTGCAAGGATCCTGTCTGGCCCGCCGAAATCGAGGCGACTTCGGCCATCGAACCGAACGATCCCCACCAGTGGGCGGAACCGAAGATCACAGGCGAGTTCGCCAAGGACGACAAGGTTTGGGCCGCAATGCTTGCACGGGCGAAACGCCGTGACAAACAAGAACATTGATCGACGCCGCCCCAAGTCTTGTCGTGAACACACCCTGGCGCGATCGCCACGCGTTCCGCGATAATTCAGCGTCCCGCCTCGGGCGGCAGGCCGGCGTTCAGCCGAATCCGGCCTGCGCACCGCGCGCGGCGGGGCCTGCATCACGCATACCAAGCATCCACGGCGCAACTGGGCCGCGCCGTCAAAGATAACGATCCGGGGTACGTCGCCGAGGCCGGCAGCACGTCCTTGACAAGGAAACAACAACATGGATTTGCTGCGTTTTTTGCTGCGCTTGCCGTTTCGCGCGATCGGTTTCGTCTGGCGTCTGCTCGGCCTCGTGCTGAGGCCGCTCGTCGGCGACGTGTCATGGCGTGCACCCGCCTGGGTGGGCTTCACCGTCGCGACGGTGCGCCGCCGCCCGTGGCATGCCGGCGGCGCCGTGCTGCTCGGGGTCGCGCTGGCGGGCGGCTGGCACTGGTACAAGCACCGCCCGAAGCCGCCCGAACCGGAAACGGTCAGCTTCACCGTGAAGCCGCCTGCCGTCACGAGCTACGACACCGACGAGAGCGGCAAGCCGAAGGTGACGGTCCATCCGCTCGACATCACGTTCTCGCATTCGGCCGCGCCGCTCGATCGCGTCGGCAAGCCGGTCGAGCGCGGGATCGAGATCACGCCCGCGCTGAAGGGCGTATGGCAATGGGTCGACGACAAGACGCTGCGCTTCACGCCGGCGGCCGACTGGCCGGTCGGCGCGCACGTCGAAGGGCGCTTCGCGGTGCATGAAGCGTTCGCGCCGCAGGTGACGATGGCCGACGACCATTTCGCGTTCGACGTGCCGGCATTCACCGCGCAGACGGGCAGCACCCAGTTCTACCAGGACCCGGAAAACCCCGCGCAAAAGCAGGCGCTGCTGCAGGTCCGCTTCAACTACCCGGTCGATCCGGCGGCGTTCGAGAAGCGCATCGGGCTCGTGCTCGTCGGCCGCGACGGCAAGGGCGCGACGCCGCTGCGCTACACGGTCAACTACGACGCGAGCAAGCTGAGCGCCTGGGTGCAGTCGCAGCCGCTCGAAATTCCGCGCGACCCGCTGTCGGTGCGGCTCGACGTCGACAAGGGCGTGACGAGCGCGCGCGGCGGCAACGGCACGAAGGACGCGCTGCACGCGTCGGTCGGCGTGCCGGGCCTCTACAGCCTGTCGATCGACGGCGTGTCGCCGACACTGGTCGACAACGACCGCTACGAGCCCGAGCAGGTGCTCGTCGCGGAAACGTCCGACGGCGTGCGCAGCGCGGAGCTCGCCGCGCGCGCGAAAGCGTGGGTGCTGCCGAAGCGCAAGCCGGGCGTCGACCAGGCGGATGACGACCCGCCCTACCAATGGAACGTCGCGGACGTCGGCGACGCGGTGCTGAAGCAGGCGAAGCCGCTGCCGCTCGAGCCAGTCCCGACCGAGAACGACTACGCGACGCTGCAGAGCTTCAAGTACCACGCAACGCCGGGCGAGCGCATTTACGTGCGCTTCGACGACGGCCTGAAGTCGGCCGGCGGCTACCTGCTCGGCAAGGCCGTGACGCGCGTGTTCACGGTGCCCGACTATCCGAAGCTGCTGCGCTTCATGGCCGACGGCTCGCTGCTGTCGATGAGCGGCAGCAAGCGGATCTCGGTCGTGTCGCGCAACCTGCCCGGGATGAAGGTCGAGATCGGCCGCGTGGTGCCCGACCAGCTCCAGCACCTCGTCAGCTTCAACCACGGCACGTACGCGCGCCCGGAACTGTCGTATTCGTTCAGCGAGGACCACATCGTCGAGCGCTTCGTGCAGAAGCGCGCGTTCCCGGCGGGCGAGCCGGGCAAGGCGCACTACGAGGGCGTCGATCTCGGCCAGTACCTGAAGGGCGGCAAGCGCGGCGTGTTCCTGCTGCACCTGTCCAAGTACGATCCGGCCGCGGAGAAGAAGCACGCGGACGCCGCCCAGGGCGACGATGCGGCGGCGGACGGCAACGGCGACCCGGACCACGCCGACAGCGCGGATTCGGGCGGCGACGGCAGCGACGAAGACAGCTCGCTCGGCGACACGCGCCTGATCGTCGTGACGGACCTCGGGATGCTCGTCAAGCGCGCGCTCGACGGCAGCCAGGACGTGTTCATCCAGTCGATTCGCTCGGGCCGCCCGGTCGCGGGCGCGACCGTGTCGGTGCTGGCGGTGAACGGCCAGGCGCTGTTCACGCAGACGACCGCAGCCGACGGCGTCGTGCACTTCCCCGCGTTCAAGGGGCTCGAGCGCGAGAAGCGTCCGCAGCTTTACGTCGTGAAGAAGGACGGCGACCTGTCGTTCCTGCCCGTGTCCGGACAAGACCGCCAGCTCGACTTCTCGCGCTTCGACGTCGGCGGCGAGCGCAACGCCACCGGCCAGGGGCAGCTGTCCGCCTACCTGTTCTCGGATCGCGGGCTGTACCGGCCCGGCGACCCGATCCATGTCGGCCTGATCGTGCGGGCGGCGAACTGGGCGCGCAGCCCGGCCGGCGTGCCGCTGCAGGCCGAGATCGTCGATCCGCGCGGGATGACGGTCGAGCGCCGGCCGGTGACCGTCGACGCGACCGGTTTCACCGAGCTCGGCTATACGACTGCCGAGACCGCGCCGACCGGCGCGTGGACCATCAACCTGTATATCGTCAAGGACGGCCAGCCGGGCGCGGAGCCGATCGGCAGCACGACGGTGCAGGTGAAGGAATTCCTGCCGGACCGGATGAAGGTCGACGCGAAGCTGTCGCAGCAGGTCATCGAAGGCTGGGTGAAGCCGGACGGGCTGAAGGGGATCGTCGATGCGCAGAACCTGTTCGGCACGCCGGCGGAGAAGCGCCGCGTCGCGGCGACGCTGACGCTGCGGCCGGCATGGCCGTCGTTCCGCAGCTGGCAGGGTTACCGCTTCTTCGACGCGCGGCGCGCGCAGGAGGGCTACACGACCACGCTGCAGGACGGCCAGACCGACGACAAGGGCCATGCGGAATTCGATCTCGACCTCGGCAAGTACGCGGACGCGACCTACCAGCTCTACTTCCAGGCAAAGACTTATGAAGCGGAAGGCGGGCGCAGCGTCGCCGCGAGCGCGCAGACGCTCGTGTCGAACAACGACTGGCTGGTCGGCTACCGGTCGGTCGACGATCTCGGCTACGTGAAGCGCGGCAGCCCGCGCACGGTGCGGCTCGTCGCGATCGATCCGCGCGCGAAGGCGATCGACTTGAAGGACCTGCGCGCGCAGCTCGTCGAGCAGCGCTACGTGTCGGTGCTGACGAAGCAGGATTCGGGCGCGTACAAATACGACTCGCGGCTGAAGGAAGTGCCGGTCGACGAGCAGCCGCTGACGCTTCCCGCCGCGGGCCGCGACTTCGCGCTGCGCACCGACAAACCCGGCAGCTATGCGCTGGTGATCCGCCGCGCGGACGGCGTCGCGGTGAACCGCATCGAGTACACGGTCGCGGGCGACGCGAACGTGACGCGCTCGCTCGACCGCAACGCAGAGCTGCAGGTGAGCCTGGCCAAGCACGACTACAAGCCGGGCGAGCAGGTCGAGATCGCGATCCGCGCGCCCTACGCGGGAAGCGGCCTGATCACGATCGAGCGCGACAAGGTGTACGCGCACGCGTGGTTCCATGCGGACACGACGAGCTCGATCCAGCACATCAAGGTGCCGGCCGGCTTCGAAGGCAACGGCTACATCAACGTGCAGTACATTCGCGATCCGTCGTCGGACGAGATCTTCATGAGCCCGCTGAGCTACGGCGTCGTGCCGTTCTCGGTGAACCTGGACGCGCGCCGCAACGCGCTGTCGGTCGACGCGCCCGCGCTCGTGAAGCCGGGCGACGCGGCGACCTTCACCGTGCATTCGGCGAAGCCCGCGAAGGTCGTCGTGTTCGCGGTCGACGAGGGCATCCTGCAGGTCGCGCGCTACAAGCTCGGCGATCCGCTGAAGTTCTTCTTCCGCAAGCGGATGCTCGAAGTCGGCACGTCGCAGATCCTCGACCTGATCCTGCCGGACTTCGAGAAGCTGATGTCGATGGCGGCACCCGGCGGCGACGCCGACGACGCGCTCGGCCGCCAGCTCAATCCGTTCAAGCGCAAGCGCGACAAGCCGGTCGTCTACTGGTCGGGGATCGTCGACGTGAACGGCGACGCGCGCGTCAGCTACACGGTGCCGGACTACTTCAACGGCCGGCTGCGCGTGATGGCCGTGTCGGTGTCGCCGGACCTGGTCGGTACCTACGAAGGCGCGACGACCGTGCGCGGCGATTTCGTGCTGTCGCCGAACGTGCCGGCCACGCTCGCGCCGGGCGACGAAGCGGAGGTGAGCGTCGGCGTCGCGAACAACCTGACGGGCGTCGGCAACGCGCCGGTGCCGGTGGCGGTCACGCTGAAGACGGGCCCGCAGCTGCAGGTGGTCGGCCCGGCGACGCAGAACGTCACGCTCGCGCCGATGCGCGAAGGCGTCGCGCTGTTCCGCGTGAAGGCGACCGACACGCTCGGCTCCGGCACGCTGTCGTTCGGTGCACGCTACGGCGCGAAGGCCGCGCAGCAGAGCGTCGACGTGTCGGTGCGGCCGGCCGCCGCGTTCCGCACGCAGCTCGACTTCGCGCGGCTCGACGCGGGCAAGAAGGCGAGCGTGCCGAACCTGCGCAGCATGTACGACGCGTATGCGGCGCGCGACGCGAGCATCTCGACCGCGCCGCTCGTGCTGTCGGAGGGGCTGGCGTCGTATCTCGTCAATTTCGACCACTACTGCAGCGAGCAGATGGTGAGCGCGATCGTGCCGCGCCTGTTCGCGTCGAAGTGGCTGTCGGTGCGCGCGCTGACGAGCCCGCGGCAGCCGCAGGCCGCATCGAATGCATCGGCCGAGAAAGCCGCCGCGGACGCGGCTGCGCAGTTCTTCGGCGCGCTGCGCAGCCGGCAGAACGGGCAGGGCGGATTCGGGCTGTGGAGCGCGACGCCGGATGCCGATCCGTTCGTGTCCGCGTATGCGATGCACGTGCTGATCGATGCGCGCGAGCGCGGCGCGGCCGTGCCGAAGGACATGCTCGACGCGGGCAGCGCGTACCTGCAGCAGCTCGCGGCGAACGACCGGCTCGGCTCGCTCGACCTGCTGCGGCAGCGCGCGTATGCGGTGTACCTGCTGACGCGCGAGGGCAACGTGACGACCAACAGCCTCGCGGCGGTGCAGAAGCGCCTGCAGGACGCGTACCCGAACGACTGGAAGACCGATCTCGCGGCCGCGTGGCTCGCCGCGTCGTACCAGCTGCTGAAGCAGGACAAGGAGGCGGCGGCGCTGATCGCCGGCCCGCAGGGGCTGCTCGAGCGCAAGGCGGCGCGCAACGAGCCGTACGAAGCCGGCTACTACATCGATCCGCTGACGCGCGATGCGAGCGTGCTGTACCTGCTCGCGAAGCACTTCCCCGAGCGCGTGCGCAAGCTGTCGCCGCGCGTGATGGAGAACGTCGCGGCGCCGCTCGAACGCAACCGCTACAACACGCTGTCGTCGGCGATGACGATCCTCGCGCTCGACGCGTACGCGGGCGCGAACGCGGGCGGTCTCGACAAGCTCGCGATCGACGAGGTGCGCGCGGGCGGCGCGCCGAAGGACGTGTCGTCGGTGCAGGCGAACCTCGTGCGCTCGGGCACCTGGGGCGCGGGCGCGTCGCGGGTCGACTTCGTGAACGGCAGCGCGCTGCCCGCGTGGTGGATCGCGAGCCAGTCGGGCTACGACCGGGGCACGTCGGCGAAGGCGATCAGGAACGGCCTCGAGATCGTGCGCGAGTACACCGATACGAGCGGCAAGCCGCTCGACAAGGTGACGCTCGGCCAGGAAATCGACGTGCACCTGAAGATCCGCGCGACGGGCTCGGCGAGCGTCGGCAACGTCGCGATCGTCGACCTGCTGCCGGGCGGCTTCGATCCGGTGATCGCGCCGCCGCCCGCGACCGACGCGCAGGACGGCGGCGGCAGCGGCGATGCCGACGGCGCGGATGCGGCAAGCGCCGCGAATGCGCCGTGGCGCTCGCCGATCGGCGTCGCCGGCTCGACCTGGCAGCCGGAATACGCGGACGTGCGCGAGGACCGCGTGGTGATCTACGGCACCGCGACGACCGACGTGCGCGAGTTCGTGTACCGGATCAAGGCGAGCAACGCGGGCCGCTTCGTCGTGCCGCCCGCATATGGCGAGTCGATGTACGACCGGCGCGTGCAGGCGCAGTCGCCGGGCGGCGCGACCCTCACGGTCGGGCGCGCGCGATGATCGCGGCATCACGTGTGTTGCGTGCGCCGCGTTCGGCGGAAGGCGGACGCGTGCATGGCTGACGCGTCCGCAATCCGCCGGGCGCGGCATCGCGCCGGCCGCTGGCTGCATCGCTGGCAGAACTGGATCGCGGGCGGGCTGCTCGTTTTGGCGGTGCTGGCCGGTTTCCGGCTGTGGCCGCATCCGTCGCTGCGCGACTGGAAGCCGTCGTCGACCGCCGTGTTCGACGCGCACGGGCGGCTGCTGCGGCTCACGCTCGCGAAGGACGACCGTTACCGGCTGTGGGTGCCGCTCGAACGGATGTCGCCGCAGCTCGTCGAAGCGGTGCTGCTGCACGAGGACCGCTGGTTCTGGTGGCATCCGGGCTTCAATCCTTACGGCCTGGCGCGCGGCGCGTGGGTTACCTACGTGCGCGGCGGCAATCCGCAGGGCGGCTCGACGCTGACGATGCAGCTCGCGCGCTCGCTGTGGCGGCTCAACACGCGCACGCCGCTCGGCAAGCTGGAACAGGTCGGCCGCGCGCTGCAGCTCGAGCTGTTTTATTCGAAGCGGCAGATCCTCGAGGCCTACCTGAACGATGCGCCGTACGGCCGCAACGTCGAAGGCGCGGGCACCGCGAGCCTCGTGTATTTCGACCGGCAGGCCGATGCGCTGACGCTGCCCGAGGCGCTCGCGCTCGCGGTGATCCCGCAGGACCCGGCGCGGCGCGTGCGCGGCGGCGCGGGGCAGGACGAGATCAACCGCGCGCTCGCCGCGTCCCGCAACCGGCTGTACGCGCGCTGGCTCACCCGTCATCCGCGCGATGCGGCATCGAGGCCGCTGTTCGCGCTGCCGCTCGCGATGCGCCCGCTCGCGGCGCTGCCGTTCGATGCGCCGCACGCGGTCGACCAGGCGCTGGCCGAGCGCGTTGCGTGGCGCGCCCGCGCGGGTGTCGGCGACGATGAAGAACGCGACGACGCGCGCGTCGTCACGTCGCTCGATCTCGCACTGCAACGTGCGCTCGAACGGCAGGTCGGCCGCTACGTCGCGCGCAACGACACGCAGGGCATCCGCAATGCGGCGGCGATCCTCGTCGACACGCGCGACATGGGCGTGAAGGCGCTCGTCGGGTCCGCGAACTTCTTCGACCGCGCGATCCAGGGGCAGGTGAACGGCACGCTCGCGCGGCGCTCGCCGGGCTCGACGCTCAAGCCGTTCATCTATGCGCTCGGCTTCGACCAGGGCGTGCTGCATCCGCAGACGGTGCTGCGCGACGTGCCGACGTCGTTCGGCCCTTACGCGCCGGAGAACTTCGACGGCCGCTTCCTCGGGCCGATCACCGCGACCGATGCGCTGAACCGCAGCCGCAACGTGCCCGCCGTGTGGGTCGCGTCGCAGCTCAGGCAGCCCGATCTCTACGGGTTCCTGAAGGAAGCCGGCGTGCGCCGGCTCGCGAGCGCACAGCACTATGGGCTCGCACTCGTGCTCGGCGGCGGCGAGGTCACGATGCAGGATCTGGCGCGCCTGTACGCGATGCTCGCGAACGGCGGCGTGCTGCGGCCGCTGCGGCTGCGCGACGACGAGCCGGTCGCGCCGGGCCGGCGCCTGCTGAGCGCGGAAGCGAGCTTCATGACGATGAACATGCTGCGCGAGCACCTGCGCCCCGACGAGACGAGCGGCGCGCAGCCCGGGCGGCTGCCCGTGTACTGGAAGACCGGCACGTCGTGGTCGTTCCGCGATGCGTGGACGGCCGGCGTGTTCGGGCCGTACGTGCTGGTCGTGTGGGTCGGCAATTTCGACAATTCGAGCAACACGGCGTTCGTCGGCGTCGACGCGGCCGCGCCGCTGTTCTTCCAGATCGTCGATGCGCTGAACGCCGAGCGCGCGCTTGCCGAGCCGGCGCGGCCGGCGCCGCCGCGCGTGAAGCGCGTGCGGATCTGTCTCGCGAGCGGCGACCTGCCGAACGAGTGGTGTCCGCAGCAGGGCTGGACGTGGTTCATCCCGGGCACGTCGCCGATCCGCGTGAGCACCGTGCACCGGCCCGTCGTGATCGACGACGCGACCGGCCGCGCCGCGTGCCCGCCTTATGACGGCAAGCGCACGCACACCGAAGTCTTCGAGTTCTGGCCGTCGGACCTGCAGCAGGTGTTCGCACAGGCGGGCATTCCGCGCCGGCGCCCGCCGCAGAATCCCGACTGCGGCAACGCCGGGCAGGTCGACGGCGATCCGCCGCGCATCACGTCGCCGCTGCGCGGCAGCACGTATGCGATGCGCGTGAAGGACGCGGGCGGCACGCGCATCGCGTTCAACGCGACCGCCGATGCGAGCGCGCATGCGCTCTACTGGTTCGTCAACGATGCATACGTCGGCCGCAGCGCGCCGGGCGACGCGCTGTTCTGGCAACCGGCAACGGCGGGCAGCTTTACGGTGCGGGTGGTCGACGACCACGGCCGCAGCGACCAGCGGCCGCTGGCGGTCGGGCTCGAGCAGTAGCCGGCGCGGCGCCGGCGCTCACTTCCACGCCGGCGGCAGCGCGGGCGCCTCCAGGCGCGGAGCCGTCTCGCCGTGCACGTCGCCGAAGCCGCGCCGCGCGTTCCACGCATCGGCCGCGGCGACCATCTCCGCCGGGCTGCGCGCGACGAAGTTCCACCAGATCAGCAGGTCTTCCTCGAACGGGGCGCCGCCGAGCACGATGAAGCGCGCGGCGGCCTCCGTCGTCAGTTCGAGCCGGTCGTGCCCGGTGCCCAGATAGAGCAGCACGTTCGGTTCGAGTGCCGCGCCGTCGACGGCCACGTCGCCCGTCAGCGCGAAGACCGCGTATTCGAAGGCGGGATCGAGCGGCATCGCGAGACGGGCGGCGCCGTCCGACGCGAAGTCCAGCCCGACCAGCGGCGAATACACCTGCGCCGGCGACACGCGATCGAACGCGGCGCCGGCCAGCACCGTGATCGTGAATCCGCCGTCGCGGTGAACGGGCAGGTTCCGGTAGTTTTCGAATGCGGGTGCGCGATCGCGATGCGCGTCGGGCAGCGCGATCCACAGCTGGACCGCATGAAAGCGCCCGCCGGGCAACAAGGCGTCCTCGGTGTCCTCCGTGTGCGCGATGCCGCGGCCGGCGGTCATCAGGTTGACCTCGCCGGGCCGGATCACCTGCTCGTAGCCGAGGCTGTCGCGATGCAGCACGGAGCCTTCGATCATCCACGTGAACGTCTGCAGGCCGATATGCGGATGCGGGCCGACGTGCATGCCGGTGTCGCCGGACAGCGCGACCGGGCCCGCGTGGTCGAGGAAGCACCACGCGCCGACGGTTTTCCGCTGACGATTGGGCAACGCGCGGTGGATCGGCAGCGCGCCCACTTCGGCGGCGCGCGCCGGGTAGCGTTCGGCGGCCTGCGGGCCGGGTTCGGTGGAGGTCGATGGGGTTTCGATGCGCGTGTCCATGTCGTGAATCTCCTGTAGTCGTGTCGCGTCAGGCGCTCAGGCGGCTGTCGATCTCGACGTCGCCGGTGAGCAGCCGGTGAATCGGGCACGCGTTGGCGATTTCCAGCAGGCGGTTGCGCTGTTCGGCCGTCAGGTTGCCGCTCAGCGTGATGTCGCGCGCGATCTTCGTCGGCGATCCGGGCTGCTCGTCGGTGATCGTGAGCCGCACGTCGATGCCGTCGAGCGGCAATTCCTTGCGCTGCGCATACATCGCGACGGTGATCGCGGTGCACGAGCCGAGCGCGGACAGCAGCAGGTCGTGCGGATCGGGGCCGGTGTCGCCGCCGCCGAGACGGGCCGGCACGTCGCTGCGCCATTCGTGGGCGCCGGACGTCAGCGTGACCTGGTAGCGGATCGCGCCGAGATGGGCGACGACGGTCGAATTTGCCATGGGAAATCCTGATGAACGAGAAAGGGGGAAAGGGCCGGCCGGATGCCGCGGGTCAGCGGTCGTTGATCCGGACGACGGCGTAGCCGGCATCGTCGAACGCGACGAAGAACTCCTCGGCGAACAGCCACGAATCGACCTGGACCATCCGGCTCGCCGGGTCGACCTGAACCTTGGCGTCCGGGTCGACGGTCCGGATCTGATGCGCGATGTCTTGTGCCGCTGCGCCATCGATGGCGTGGTCGAGCAGAAATTCCATGATGTGCTCCCGATCGAATACGAATGTCAGTCTGCCTGCGTGCACGACCGGCGCGCCGCGCAACTGGTCGTAACCTTATATCGGCCTGGCGGCGCACGGAAGCCCGTGCGCGCGGAACGCACTGTATCCCGCCGGGCAACAAAGCGCAGACGCGGACGCCTGCCTGTACGCTCGCGGTCGTGCCGGGACGCGAAACGCCCGGTTCGATCGCGGGAAACGCGGTGCGCGTGTTCCCGTCATGCGGAGGCCGCCTGCAGCGCCTCCGCCGGCTGCGCATTGTCCGCGAGCGTGGCCCACGGCCGGTCGAGCAGCGCGATCCGCACATGTTCGATGAACGCCTTCAGCTTGTTGCTCGCGAACGGATTGCGCGGATAGACCGCATAGATCACTTCTTCCTGCGGCGTCTCGTCCGGCAGCAGCCGCACGAGCCGGCCGTCGCGCAACGCAGGGGCGGCGACGTAGGCGGGCAGCATCGCGATGCCGATCCCTTGCAGCGCGGCATCGCGCAGGGTTTCGCTGTTGTTCGCTAGGAACGCGCCGGCCGGACAGATCGTCTGCGGCTTGGCCGGCCCGTTCGGCGATTCGAACGACCACGTCTGCGACGGCGACGCATGCGTGTAGTTCAGGCAACGGTGTTCGAGCAACTGGTCGATGGCATCCGGGCGGCCGTGGTGTTCGAGATAGCCGGGGCTGCACACGACGACGCGCTCGCACGCGGCGATCCGGCGCGCGATCAGCGTGCTGTCCGACAGGCGGGCCGAGCGGATCGCGACGTCGAAGCGCTCGGCCTCGATGTTGACGATGCGGTCGTCCGTCTCGAGCGTGACGCGCAGGTGCGGATGGGCGGCGGCGAACTGCGCGATCGCGGGGCCGAGCCATAGCCGCGTGAGGCTGACCGGCGCCGTGATGCGCAGCTCGCCGCACAGGCCATGCGATTGCTCGGCGATCTCCTCCGCGACGTCGATGAGGCGCCGCATCGATTCCGATGCGGCTTCATAAAAGATCATGCCGGCATCGGTCGGCACGACGTTGCGCGTGGAGCGCATCAGCAGCTGCACGCCGAGGGTTCGCTCGAGATCGCTGATGCGCTTGCTGACGACCGATTTGGACAGGCCGAGCCGCCGCGCCGATTCGGTGATGCTCTGTCGCTCGACGGCGAGCAGGAAGGCCTGGATCTCGTCGTTGTTCAGGGATTTCATGATGCGGTCTCGCTTGGGGGAGCGGTTGTTTCAGACTAGGGCGCTTGCGCGGTTTGTCGAGACGATTTATTGCGCCCCACGCATGAGCACGAGCGACGATGGCGCAAGTCTAGGGCAACCCCTTTTGCGCCGGTAGACCGCGCAGGCTATGCTCAGTGTCTCATTCATGGAACGATGAACGGCGTCGATGCAGGATCTCAACGATCTCTATTTCTTTGTGCAAGTGGTTGAATACAACGGGTTTGCGCCGGCCGGCAGGGTGCTCGGCGTGCCGAAGTCGACGTTGAGCCGGCGGATCGCCACGCTCGAGAAGCAGCTCGGCGTGCGCCTCGTGCACCGGTCCACGCGGCAGTTCTCGATCACCGAAATCGGCCAGCGCTACTACACGCACTGCAAGGCGATGCTCGTCGAGGCCGAGGCCGCGCAGCAGGCGATCGACCAGATGCGCGCGGAGCCGCAGGGCGTGGTCCGGCTCACGTGTCCGGTCGCGATCCTGCATGCGCGCGTCGGCGCGATGCTCGCGGCGTACCTGGCCCGCACGCCGCGCGTGACGATTCACCTGGAGGCGACCAATCGCGTCGTCGACGTGGTAGGCGAAGGCATCGATGTCGCGATCCGGGTGCGGCCGCCGCCGCTGAAGGACAGCGACCTCGTGATGCGCGTGCTCGGCGAGCGCGCGTGGTGTCTGGTCGCGAGTCCGTCGCTCGTGCGGCAGCACGGCGAAGCCGCGACGCCGGCCGACCTCGCGGCGTGGCCGAGCCTCGATTTCGGGCCGGCGCAGCCGCAGCACGCGTGGACGCTCGACGGGCCGGACGGCGTGCAACTGACGGTCCGCCATACGCCGCGGTTCGTCACCGACGACATGACCGCGTTGCGCCAGGCGGCGGTTGCCGGCGCGGGCGTCGTTCAGTTGCCCGTGATGATGATGACCGACGAACTGCGAAGCGGTGAGCTCGTGCGGGTGTTGCCGGGCTGGTCGCCGAAGAGCGGGGTCATCCACGCGGTGTTTCCGTCCCGCCGCGGGCTGCTGCCGTCGGTGCGATCGTTGCTGGATTTTCTCGCCGAGCGCTTTGCGGAGGTCGAGGAGGTCTAGCTTTCCGCGATTGCGTCGAAGCGTTGTGCGAGAAATGGAGGGCGAGGCACCCGGGGCCGGCCACGATCAGGATCATGAAGCCGCCGATGACATGATTCTTTCCAAGACAGAGCAGGACGTGGAACGGGATCCCGATGACCGGCGGCCTGACGCGTCAGCTTATGCGTTTCGCGACGGATTGCGTAGCCGGCGCGCATCGAACATTGTGTTCTCGCCGGGCGAACGGCGGACGAGTAACAATATCGACTGATACGCGCGTTGATTTGTTGGTAAAACTAATCAATTCTCAAAGGCAATTTCGGAAATGTCGCGGCCGACAGGATTCGTCCGTGACATCGTGCGCGACAAGCGTCGCGCAGCAGCGTGCGATCAGGACAGGCCGATCGATCCCTCGTAAGAAGGTGGTCATCCCGGTCAAGCGATTCGTAACGCCAACAGGATAGGCATGAACATTTGGCAGAGTTGTGCGGTTACCGCGCTGGCGTCGTTATGCGTGCCAGTCGCGCAGGCGCAAAGCAGCATCACGTTGTTCGGTCTGCTCGACGCAGGCGTGAGCTACGTCAGCAACGAAGGCGGACATGGAAATGCGAAGTTCGACGACGGCATCTATACGCCAAGCATGGTCGGCTTGCGCGGCAGCGAGGACATCGGCGGCGGAACGCGGGTCATTTTCCAGCTGGTGAACCAGTTCGCGTTCGGCAACGGGGCGATCATCGGCAACGGGCTCTTTGCGCGAACCGCTTACGTCGGCGTGCAGAACGACCGGTTCGGCACGTTGACGCTCGGCAACCAGTACGAGTTCATGGCCGACACGCTGTTCTTCAGCGGCATCGACGCCGCCGGGGACATAGGCGGGCTTTACAACCTGCGCAACGGGCCGTTCCAGAAGCTCGCGCTGCCCGGCAATCCGACCGGCGCGTTCGACTGGGACCGGATGGCGGGTAGCCAGCGCGTCGCGAATTCCGTCAAGTACGTGAGCCCCGTGGTTGGTGGACTGAAGGCGGGCGCGCTTTATGCGTTCGGCGGCGTCCCGGGGTCCATCGGCGCCGGCAATACGGTGAGCCTGAGTCTCGACTACGAGGCCGGGCCGTTTGGCGCTGCCGCAGCGTATACCAACCAGAAATATGGCGCGCAGCCGGGGTCGGCTGCGACGAGTGTGCGCAACTGGGGCGCGGGCGCGCACTACCAGCTCGGCCAGGTGAAAGTGAGTGCGCTTGTCACGACGGTGCGCAACGCCGCGAACGGCGGTGCGGCATGGATGAGCGAACTCGGCGGCGTCTGGCAATTGGCCGGCCCGATCCGGATCGGCGCCGACTACATGTACATGAAGGGTAACGCGGTGCTCGACGACAACCATGCGCACCAGGTCACCGCGACACTCCAGTATTCGTTGTCGAAGCGGACGATGGTGTACGCAAGTGGCGTGTGGCAGCGCGCGAGCAGCGGCGCGCGCGCGCAGATCAACGGCGTGATGGACCCGGACGGTGCGTCCTCCGGCATGAACCAGGCGATTGCCCGCATCGGCATTCATACGATTTTCTGATCGTCTCCGCGAGACGGGGAACGGAGTGGTGCCGGATACGATGCCTGAAGCGGGAATGACCCGATATTGGCGATAGTTCGTGGTCGATATACTGCGCGACGTTGGGTCTGGAATCTCGCCAGACTGCCCGCGAGGCGCCAGGAAGACACGACAACCTTCAGGGCAACGATCGTCCGAGATCGTCAGGCACATCACGGAAAAGATCCCCGATGATCGACAATGGGCGGCACGGTCGGTGGCGTGGCGATGCCCGAGCGGGTAGGGCGCCGTTGGTGCGCGCGTATGGTGTGCTGGGCGCATTGCTCGTTGCGGCGCCATGCGCGTGGGCGCAGGGTTCGGTGACGCTGTACGGTCTGCTCGACACCAGTATCGAGGTTACGAATCCGGGTGGCGGGTGGGTGCCGAGGATGGATTCCGGCGCCTATCGCGGATCGCGGGTGGGCCTGCGGGGCCGCGAGCCGATCGGCGGCGGCACGAGCATCCTGTTTGCGCTCGAGAGCGGTTTCAGCACGGCCGACGGCACGCTGTCGACGGCGGGCGCGCTGTTCAGCCGCCAGGCGTGGATCGGCATGGGCGGCCCATGGGGCGAAGTGCGGGTGGGGCGGCAGTATTCGCCGATCTATATCCCGTTCAAAGGAATGATCGACGCGTTTGGCGCAGGCACGATCGCGTCCGGGCTGAACAACCTGTCGAAGATCACGCCGTACGTGAGCAATGCGATGACGTATCTGTCGCCGACGATCTCGGGATTCGACGCAACCGTGATGATGGCGCTGCGCGCGCCGGACGACAAGGACGGCAACGGGCTCGCCGGCAACTTCGAGACGGTGTCGTACCGGTACGGGCCGTTCCGGATCGCATACGCGCACCAGCAGACGCACGGCAGCGGCGCGCTGCGCGCGAACCTCGGCGGCGTATCGTATGAAGTTGGCAAGGCAACGTTGTTTGCGGACTGGTTCAATGGCTCGGGCGGCGGCAAGCCGGCCTATCGCGACGACGGCATCGCCGTATCGCTGCGCTATGCGTTCCTGCTGAATGTCGATGCGTCGCTCGGCTATGCGTATGTGCGCGACCGCTCGTCGGGGCGAAACAATGCCGATCAGTTCAGCGCGATGTGCGAGTACAGCTTCTCCAGGACGCTGCAGCTCTACGCAAGTGCGGGCTGGCTGCGCAATCGCAACCAGGCGACGTTCACGCTGCGCGGCGTCAATGTGACGGGACTGCCGCCCACGTGGCCCGGCGCGCCGGTGCGCGGCGTGCAGCTCGGCTTGATCGACCGCTTCTAGGCAGGACGATCGATACGCGTCGAGGCGTCGCATTCCGCGTCGCGTCAACGGTGTTACCGCGGGCGTTGCCGCGCATCGTTTTGCGATCCTTGTAATTGGACAAGGCGCTCCCTATGCTTTTACCGAAATTCCTCTCTGCATCGAACTCGCCGTCGACGCCGTGAAGGGCGGATGCCGGGCATCCACTGTCCGTCGAAAGAACGGCCGGGCGGGGCTTTGTCTTCGGGAGGCCGGCCGGGGCCGGCCAGGCAATCAACCATCTCATGGAGAGGGAAAATGCTAGAAGAGTTCAGCAGACAAAGCGCTTGTCGGCCGTCGTCGCGCTGGCGGAATCTCGCCGCTGTGGTGCTGGCGGGCGGCGTCGCGGCCGCCGGTCATGCTGCAGCACAAAGCGCAGGGGATTGGCCGATGGCGGGGCAGAACGTCCATAACACCCGCAGCGCGCCGGGCGAGCACGCGATCGGGGTGGACAGCGTCGCGAAACTGGCGCCGCGCTGGACGCTCGACACGGACGGCAATGTCTCCGCTACGCCGACGGTGGTCGACGGAGTCGTCTACGTTCCCGACTTCGGCGGTACGTTGTGGGCCGTCGATGCCGCGAGCGGACAGGTGAAGTGGCGCAAGAAGGTCAGCGACTATACGGGGATTCCGAACGACGCGTCGCGCACCAGCCCGGCGTATTGGAACGGCACGCTGGTGATCGGACAGGGCACGCAGATCGCCGTCAATCCGACCGGCGCCTACGTGCTGGGCATCAAGGCCGCGGACGGGGCGCCGCTGTGGCGCACGCAGGTCGAGACCGAACCGACCGCCATCATCACCAGTTCGCCCGTCATCGACGATGGCGTCGTTTACGTCGGGGTTTCGTCGCGGGCCGAAGCGCTCAAGGATGTTGCCAAGTACCGGGGCAGCGTCGCGGCGCTCGACGCGAAGACCGGCAAGCTGCTCTGGAAGACGTACATGGTTCCCGAGGGCTATACAGGTGGCTCGGTCTGGGGCAATACGCCGGTTGTCGACCGCCAGAACGGCCTTCTGTATGTCACCACCGGCAACAATTTCACCGTCCCGACCGGCGTCTGCCGGTATCCGACGCAAAAGAAATGCAAGCCGACGGCGGCGGCCAACCACATCGACAGCTTCGTCGCGCTCAACCTGAAGACCGGAAAGATCGCGTGGGCCACCCGCACGCTGCCTGCCGACATGTCGACGAACTATGACCACAACGATGGTCCGGATTACGACTTCGGTTCGGGTCCCAACCTGTTCACGACGACGATCGGCGGGCATGAGCGGACCCTGCTCGGGGCCGGCCAGAAGAGCGGCGTCTATTGGGCGCTCGAGCCCAGGACGGGCAAGGTCGTCTGGCATACGCAGGTCGGCCCCGGCAGCCTGCTCGGCGGCATGCTGTGGGGAACCGCCGCCGACGGCAAGCGGATCTACGTGTCGATCGGCAACCTCAATCACGAGCCGATCCCCGTCGATTCGCCGAAGGGCAAGACGACGACCACGGGCGGGATCTGGGCGGCGGTCGATGCGGCGACGGGCAAGGTGTTGTGGCGCACTGCCGATCCGCAGCAGATGATGGACACCGTCGCGATGTCCGCGGCGAACGGCGTGGTCTATGCCGGTTCGCTCGCCGGCAGCGGCGCGAACATGTATGCGCTCGATGCGGCGACCGGCGAAATCAAGTGGAGCTTCGAGAGCGGCGGCGCGGTCGTGTCCGGCGCGGCGATCGTCGACGGCACGGTGTACTGGGGGACCGGCTATCACACGAAGGTCCTCGGGCTGCCTTATGCCGGCGACAGCCACAAGCTTTATGCGTTTGCCATAGCGAAACAGTGAGCCGGGCGGTGGTCCTGCGAACGGGAGGTAGTCGTTCACGATGTGTCGTGACCGGGGAAGACGCGATCTCTACGGGAGGTCCGGCGCCGCGGCGCCGGACCTCGGGCGAACGCCGCGCAGCGGATGCGCGGCACGCGGAACGCGTCAGCTCTTGTCGTACGAGAACTGGATGCCGGCCGTGCCGCCCGTCTCGACGAACAGGTTCATGAACGCGGGCACGGTTTCGCTGCGCGCCCAGTCGCGCTGCAGTTCGCAGAAAAGCTGCGCGACGCTGATCAGCTGGCCGCCGGCCTGTTCGATGCGGCGCAGCGCGGCTTCGTGCGCGGCGACCGACGTGCCGCCGACCGCGTCGACGACCACGTACACCTCGTAGCCGGCCTTCAGCGCGTCGAGCGCCGGGAACGTCAGGCACGCTTCCGTCCAGAGCGCGGTCATGATCAGCTTCTTGCGGCCGGTTGCCTCGACCGCCTTGCGGAACTCGACGTCTTCCCACGAGTTGATCGACGTGCGGTCATAGGTCGGATAGTCGCCGAGCACCGCGCGCAGCTGCGGGATCGGCGGCTTGTTCAGGCCCGTCTTCACGTTCACGGTCGAGTGCACGATCGGCAGCTTGTACGTGATCGCGGCCTTCGACGCGCCGACGATGTTGTTGATCAGCAGCTGGCGGTCCATCGACGCGATCGAGTTCACCTGAACCGGCTGGTAGTCGATGACGATGAACGTGGCGTTCTGCGGCGTGAGCAGATGGTCGTTTGCGGGGTCGCGAATCGGTTCGCTTGCCATGGCTCTCTCCTGGTGGGGTAACGCTTGGAAACGGGCCGCCCGATCGCGCTGCCGTGCCTGTCGACAGGCCGCGGCGCGCTGCGATCGGGAGAGGCTCGATACGAATGCCGTTGCCGGCGGCCCGATGGATGCGAGACCGCCGGCGAGCCCAGTCAGATTAGGCGAATGCCCGCGCGCTGCGTAGCCGGTGGCGGCAGAACTCTGTGTTCTCGTTCAGCGAACGGCTCGTCCGCATGCGCTGCGTCAGAACACGTGATGGATGCCGACGTTCGCGCCGACCGTCGTCCCGGGCAGCCCGAACAACGCGCCCCCGCTGATGCCGAGGCCCGTGTTCATTGCGCCGTGGTTGTTCACGACGCCGACCTGCGCATAAAGGCCCGTCCGCTTCGACAGGCTGTAATCGGCGCCGACCGCGGCGAGCAGCGAATGATTGTGCGAATCGTTGCGATCGGTCGTGTACCAGGCACCGCCGTTCAGGTCGAAGGCCGGCGTGACGCGATAGTCGAGCCCCGCGCTATACACGTTGTTGCTGAACGAGCCGGAGACCTTGTAGCTCGTGTACGACGCCTTCCCCGTCACGGGCCCGAACGTATACGCGGTACCGATCGTGCGGCCGACGAACGCGACCGTGCTCGGAATCGGCGTCGGCGACGTGCCGCCGTTGCCGTCGTAAAGCGCCGCGTTGAGCATGAAGCCGCCGTTCGTGTACGTGAGGCTGCCGGAATACTGGCGTCCCGCCTGGAAGTCCCCGGCTTTGCCGCCGAACCCGAACATCGCGCTGCCCGTCACGCCGGCGATCGTCGGGCTCGTGTACGAAATCGCGTTCTGGTTGAAGAGGCCCGTGACGAGCACGTTGTCGACGTACGGGATCAGCGCGGCGCCGAAGTGCGAAATGTTGCGCGGGTCGGATCCGAGCACCGCGAGCACGAACGGCGAGAATTGCAGGCCGAGCTTCGCTTCGCCGAATCCGCCGTCGAGCCCGACCCAGGCCTGACGTCCGAAGAAGTTGCCGTTCGAATGGCCGAAGGCGCCGTCCGTAATGTTGAAGCCGCTCTCGAGCTTGAACCTTGCCCGCAGTCCGCCGCCGAGATCCTCGGTTCCCGTCATGCCGAAGTTGGTCGGCGTCATGCCCGTGTCGATCATCGCGAACTGGCGCCCGGCGTTGCCGCCCGTTTTCGGGTTCAGCGACCGGCTCGTGTAAAGCAATCCGCCGTCGAGGTCGCCGTACAGTGTCACGCTGCTTTGCGCGAAGCTGCTCGTGCTCGCCGCTGCGCCAAGCAGCGCCGCGCAGATCGTCCGTGTCCTGCTCTTCATCGTCTGTCTCCGTGTCGTTGGGTGTTGTAATCTGTATGACTAATCAATTCAGATGAGGCGGCATCGAGGTTAGATGCCTGAATGCGATGCCGCAGCGCGAGGCAGGGTGCTGCCTCGTGCGTGCCGAAGCGGGAGCGGGAGGGGCTACATCGACCGGTTCAGCTGATCGAGGATCGCGGGGTTCTCGAGCGTCGACGTGTCCTGCGTGATCGTCTCGCCCTTCGCGAGCGAGCGCAGCAGGCGGCGCATGATCTTGCCGGAGCGCGTCTTCGGCAGGTTGTCGCCGAAGCGGATGTCCTTCGGCTTCGCGATCGGCCCGATCTGCTTGCCGACCCAGTCGCGCAGCTCCTTCGCGAGCTTCGCGGCCTCTTCGCCTTCCGGACGCGCGCGCTTGAGCACGACGAACGCGACCACCGCCTCGCCCGTCGTCTCGTCCGGACGCCCGACCACGGCCGCCTCCGCGACGAGCTCGTGCGCGACCAGCGCCGACTCGATCTCCATCGTGCCGAGCCGGTGGCCCGACACGTTCAGCACGTCGTCGATCCGGCCCATGATCGTGAAGTAGCCGGTGCCCTTGTCGCGCACGGTGCCGTCACCGGCAAGATAGAGCCGGCCGCCGAGCTCGTCGGGGTAGTAGCTTTTCTTGAAACGCTCCGGGTCGCCCCAGATCGTGCGGATCATCGACGGCCACGGGCGCTTGACGACCAGAATCCCGCCCTGCCCGTTCGGCACGTCCTGCCCCGTCTCGTCGACGACGGCGGCCATGATGCCCGGCAGCGGCAGCGTGCACGAACCCGGCACGGTGGGCGTCGCGCCCGGCAGCGGCGAGATCATGTGGCCGCCCGTCTCGGTCTGCCACCACGTGTCGACGATCGGGCAGCGCTCCTGGCCGACGTGCTTGTGATACCACATCCACGCTTCCGGGTTGATCGGCTCGCCGACCGTGCCGATGATGCGCAGGCTCGACAGGTCGTAGCTCTTCGGATGGACCTTGTCGTCGGCGTCGGCCGCCTTGATCAGCGAACGGATCGCGGTCGGCGCGGTGTAGAACACGCTGACGTGGTGATCCGCGATCATCTTCCAGAAGCGGCCGGCGTCCGGATAGGTCGGCACGCCCTCGAACACGACCTGCGTCGCGCCGCACGCGAGCGGGCCGTACGTGATGTACGTGTGGCCGGTGATCCAGCCGATGTCGGCGGTGCACCAGAACACGTCTTCCGGCTTCCAGTCGAACGCCCATTTCATCGTCAGCGCGGCCCACAGCAGGTAGCCGCCGGTGCTGTGCTGCACGCCCTTGGGCTTGCCGGTCGAGCCCGACGTATACAGGATGAACAGCGGATGCTCGGCGCCGACCCATTCCGGCTCGCACGTATCGGCAACGCCTGCGGTCAACTCGTGCATCCACCGGTCGCGGTCCGCATGCCAGTCGATCTTGCCGCCGGTGCGGCGATAGACGATCACGCTTTTCACGGCGTCGCAGCCGCCCATCGCGAGCGCTTCGTCGGCGATGCTCTTGAGCGGCAGCGTCTTGCCGCCGCGCAGCTGCTCGTCGGCGGTGACGAGCGCGCTCGCGCCGACGTCGACGAGCCGTTCGTTGAGCGACTTCGCGGAGAAGCCACCGAACACGACCGAGTGCGTCGCGCCGATGCGCGCGCAGGCCTGCATCGCGACGATCGCCTCGACCGACATCGGCATGTAGATGACGACGCGGTCGCCGCGGCCGATGCCGCGCTGCTTCAGCGCGTTCGCGAAGCGCGACACGCGCGCGAGCAGGTCGGCATAGGTGACGCGGGTGACGGCGCCGTCGTCGGCTTCGAAGATCACCGCGACGCGCGCGCCGTTGCCGGCCGCGACGTGGCGGTCGAGGCAGTTGTACGACGCGTTGAGCTCGCCGTCGTCGAACCACTTGTAGAACGGCGCATCGGACTCGTCGAGCACGTTCGTGAACGGCGTGTGCCACGCGAGCGTGTCGCGGGCCTGGCGTGCCCAGAAGCCTTCGTAATCACGCTCGGCCTCGTCGGCCAGCGCACGATAGGCTTGCATGCCGGAAATGGCCGCCGCCTTCACGAGCGCCTGGGGCGGCTCGAACTGGCGGCTTTCGTGAAGAACCGATTCAATCGTGGACAAGGATGTCTCCATATCTGTGGAACTGCGTTTACGAAATAAAACGCAACATGCATGCCAGCGATCGGTGATCGCTGCGCACGTTCGGCGGAAGTCGCCGCGGCAGCGTCCGATTCGACCGACCGGATCGCGCGAACGGTGCCGCGGATTGAGTAGCGATGCGAAACATCGTTCAGAAATGCAGCACACGCTGTTGCAGCCCTCAACAGCCGGGGTGGGGCAGCGAGGACCGGCGGTCGACCGACGCGGGTCGCGTTCGGACGACGGCGCGCACGGCTGCGTCAGGCGATCAACGCCCGAAGCGCCGGCGCGTGCTCGAATTGCCTGATCCGTTCGAGCGCCGCCGCCTCGATCTGGCGAACCCGTTCGGCCGACAGGTTCAGCTGGCGGCCGATTTCTCGAAGCGAATATTCGCTTTCGACGTCGACGCCGTACCGCAGGCGAAGAATCCACGCTTCGCGAGCCGGCAGACGGTCGATCAGCGCCGCGACCGCGTTGCGGAGCTGGCGGGCGCTCGCGTGCTCTTCAGGCGTCGGCGCATCGTGATCGATCGCGACGTCGCTCAATGTGAGGTCGTGCTCGGACGAAACGGGCATGTCGGCCGAGACCGGCTCGCGCACGATGCTCATCAGTTCGCGCACCTTGTCGACGGGCAGCCGCATCTGCGTGGCGAGCGCCGGCGCGTCGGCGGCCGCGCCGGTCCGTTGCGCATGCGCTCGCGCGAGCCGGGACAGCTTGTTGACCGCGTCGACCGTATGCGCGGGCACGCGTATCGTGCGGCCCTGATCGGCGATCGCATGCGTGATGGCCTGCCGGACCCACCACGTCGCATACGTCGCGAATTTGTAGCCGCGCCGGTGGTCGTAGCGATCGACAGCCTTCATCAGGCCGATATTGCCTTCCTGGATCAGGTCGAGAAGCTGCAGCCCGCGATCGGGATACCGTTTGGCGATCGACACGACGAGCCGCAGATTGCCCTGGAACAGCTTCTTTCTCGCGGGCTGCATCGCGCGTTCGATGCGCGACAGGCGCGCGTCGATTGCGATCGCGATGTCGAGCGGCAGGTTCGACTGGCCGGCGAGATGCGCGAGCGCGGTTCGTGCTTCGATCAGCGCCGGCGCGCGGCGGGCGAGGGCGGCGGCGC
Organism: Burkholderia ubonensis; assembly: GCF_902833085.1. Lineage (GTDB taxonomy): Bacteria > Pseudomonadota > Gammaproteobacteria > Burkholderiales > Burkholderiaceae > Burkholderia > Burkholderia ubonensis. Next base: position 370,313 of record NZ_CADFEB010000011.1, on the reverse strand, counting down.
ATCCGGGTTGCGCGGCGATGCATTCGTCGAGCCACGCGCGCACGTCGTCGCACGGCGTGAACAAGTCGCGGCGCGGCGTGCCGGTTCGTATGCCCGATTCGGTCAACGTTTCCACGATGCGCTTCTCGAGCTCGCGCGCGTGCGTCGCGCGTTCGCCAATCGCGCCGCCGATACGTTCGATCGCCCGCGCGGTGAAGCGGATCGCACCGGTCAGCGCGGCGGCCTCGCGCATCAGCGAACGGTAAGCGGCCGAAGCGAAGCCGTCGGCGCGCAACGCCCGATGCATCGCCGAGGCAAGCGCACCAGCGCGGCCGAGCGATTCGGCGACGGCATCGCGCCACGCCGGACTGTCCGGCGAGAGGCCGGCTTCGCGTTCCAGCGCCGGTGATTCCGCATCCGGTTCGGGAGCCGTTTCGCTCCCGGGCGAACCAGCAAGCGGTTCCGCAAGCGGTTCCGCAAGCGATTCCGCAAGCGATTCGGCGTCGCCGACGAACCCCGTCACGTAAACCGAAGCCGCAGCCTTGCCCGAACGGATGTCGCCGGCAATCGACGCGATGGCGTCGAGCGCGGCCGGATCGCGGCTCAACGCGTCGATGCATGCTGCGCGGCCGCTTTCCAGTTGAAGCGCGAGCGCGATCTCCTCTTCGCGCTCGAGCAGCGGTGTTGCGCTCATTTCCCGCAGATAGATCCGGACAGGATCATTCGTGCGGCCCGCGAGCAGATCGGCGGCCGCGAGCGGCGCCGGTGCGTCGGCGTGCGGCGACGTCACTTCCGTCGCTTGCGCGAAGTGACGATCGAGCGTCCACGCGGTGCGTGAGTCGGCATGCTCGCGCACCTCGATGCAGAGTTCGCGGAGCGTCGACGCGGCTGCATCGAAATCCGCGCCTTCGGCCGCGTCTTCGGGCAACGCGTCGACGATTTCGCCGTGCGTCACGTAGCCGCGCTCGATGCCGAGCGCGATCAGCGCATGCAGATGCGCCGCGCGTTCGGCATCCGTGCCGCAGCGCGGCTCGCTCATGTTCCCGCGCTCGCGCCCACGATCAAGCACGCTTCGCATAGACGTTGCACCAGCCTTCGGCGGCAACCGCCTTGCCTGCGAACATCGGGCACGTGCCGGACGATTCGCCCGCGACGGCCTTGTAGAAGCGGCAGTTCTCGCAGGTCTGGCCGGCCTGATACTTCGGGAACTTGCCCGCGTCGACGGTCGTCGCCTTCGCGCGGTAGCCGAGCGTCTTCGCGGTTGCGTCGTTTTCGTCGACGAGCGGCGCGGACGCGAATGCACGGGTTCCGGTTGCGAGCGCGGCGCACAGGCCGGCCGTCTGAATGACGAAGGTTCTGCGATGGCGGGAGATCATGTCGTATTCCTGAATGAAGTAAAAAAATGATGCCCCGCGCGCCGGGAATGCTTCCCGGCACGGCGGGTCTGCCGAAACGAAGGGGGACGTTACTTGCGCGGCCCGGCGACGAGCGGCGCCTTCGACGCGTTGGCAATCTCGGCGGTCAGCTTGGCCTTCGACGCGTCATAGCCGTTCGAGTAAAGCAGGAATGCCATCAGATCCGAATATTCCTGTTCCGTCATCTTGCCGGGGCGATCGGCCGGCATGTTGTTCGACATGTACTGGTACACGCCGCTGATGGTGATATGCGACTTGCCTTCGGGAGCGAAGGCTTCCCCGCTCAGTGCGGGGGCCGTATTGCCCTCGAGCTGGTCGCCGTGGCATTTCGCACAGGCGTCCACATAGATCTTCTTGCCGTGCTGCACCTGCGCCTGGTCGAACGACGGCACGTCGCTGCCTTCGCTGGCGGAGACCTTGATGAAGCCGCTCTTCGCCGACTGCTGCCGGGCGGATGCGACCGCGCCGTCGAGAAACCGGCCGGGCGCACGCGCACCCGCCGCCTGCGCGACCGTTTCCGGAAGTGCCCAGCCGCGCGTGAGCGCGGCGAGACGGCCGTTGCCGTTCATCCGCGACAACGCCGCGTCGATCCGCGTCTGCAGCGCCTCCTTTCCCGGCCCGAACGCGAACGACAACTGCCAGTCGGAGTACGGCGACGACGTGGCCGCAACCTGGAACCGCTGTTGCGGGTGCGCGTGCTCATACGCGACGACGCTCGGATACCAGACGATCGCGCGCTGTGCGCGACCGGCCGCGAGCGCGCCGATCGTTTGCTCGCTGGTGTTTTCCAGAACGAAGCGGGCGTTCGTCTGCTGCGCGGCGATCAATTGCGAAGGGCTGCCGTACGTGGCCGCGATCGTTTCCTTCGCGCCGGACGAAGCCTGCGCGTCGCGCAGCGAGACGCTGACGTAGCCCGAGTGCAGATAACCCTGCGAGAACGTCATTCTGGACCCCGACGCATCGGCGATCTCCGAGCGCGGGAAGCCGGCGATCACGTCGCAGTCGTGTTCGAGCGATTTCTTCAGTTCGCCGGCGGAGATGCCGTCGTCGCCGCCGTCGTCGTCGACGCCGCGCTTGTTGAACGATGCGGCGATGCCGGCGGTGCGGAACACTTCGCGCGCAACGGCTTTGTCGAGCGCCGTCGTCGGGCTGCCGGGCAGCGTGCAGATGCGCACGCCGGCCGACGCGGATGCCGGTGTCAGCGCCACGCCCACGGCGAGCAGACTGGCGAGGGCAAGGGGAGTGAGGCGAGTATTCATGATCGTGTTTCCGGTTGAAGCCGTTGGGGCGTCGCGCCCGCATCGGGCGCATGCGGGCGCGGGGTTCGAGCCCGATCAGTCGAGCGCGAAGACGTAGAGCGTGCCGCCGCGCGGGACGTCCTTCGCGATGTCGGCCATCGGGCCGCCCCAGATCGGGTTCGCGCCGCCGTAGCCGGCGAGCACCGCGACGTATTCCTTGCCGTCGACCTCATACACCGAGGGTTGCGAAATGATGCCGCTCGCGAGCTGCGGGCTCTCCCAGAGCACCTTGCCGGTCGCCGTGTCGAACGCGTACAGGTGGCCGTCGAGCGAGCCGCTGAACGCGAGGCCGCTCGCGGTGGTCGCGACGCCGCCGTTCCACGGCTTCTTCGACCAGTGGCTCCACAGCTTCTTGCCGGTGTTCACGTCGATTGCCGTCAGTTCGCCGTAGCCCTGGCTGCCCGGCTCGGGCTTGATCTCGAAGCCTTCGCCGAGATACGGCAGCCCTTCCATGTAGCTGACCGACTTGCCGGTCAGGCTCATGCACGCGTGCAGCGCCGGCACGACCGCGATGTTGCGTTCCTGGTCGTACGAGATCGACCACCAGTTCTTGCCGCCGAGGAAGCTCGGGCAGGTTTCGATCGTCGTGCCGGCCTTCGGGAACTTCGATTCGTCCTGGATCGGCTTGCCGTCGGCCGTATAGCCGGTGACCGAGGTCGCCTTTACGAACGGCGTCGCATAGATCAGCTTGCCGGTCGTGCGGTCGATCGCGTGGAAGAAGCCGTTGCGGTCCGCGTGGATGATCGCGTCGTAGTCCTTGCCCTTGTACGTGATGTCGGCGAGGACCGCCGCGTTCACGCCGTCGTAGTCCCACGTGTCGTTGTTCGTGTACTGGTAGTGCCACTTCAGGTTGCCGTTCTTCGCATCGAGCGCGAGCAGCGAGTCGGAATACAGGTTGTCGCCGGGGCGCAGCGCCGCGAGCCACGGGCCGGGGTTGCCGACACCCCAGTACAGCGTGCGTGACGCGGCGTCGTAGGTGCCGGTCAGCCACGCGGCGCCGCCGCCGTGAGACTGCATGCCGTCGGGCCAGGTCTCCGCGCCTTTTTCGCCGGAAGCCGGGATCGTGTAGCGCTTCCAGACCTCCGAGCCGTCGTCCGGATTCAAGGCCATGATGTAGCCGCGAATCCCGTATTCGCCGCCGGACGTGCCGACCACGATCGCGCCGTCGAGCGCGAGCGGCGCGAGCGAGAACGAGTAGCCGAGGCCCGGATCGAACAGCCGCTTCTTCCAGACGAGATTGCCGGTTTGCGCGTCGAGTGCGGCGACCTCGCCGCCCAGCATCGCGACGTAGACGTTCTTGCCGTACAGCGCGACGCCGCGGTTGACGACGTCGCAGCACGCGGTCTTGAACGACGACGGGCTGAGCTTCGGCTCGTATTTCCACAGCTGCTTGCCCGTCTTCGCGTCGAAGGCGTAGACGTTGTCCTTCGGCGTCGTCACGAACAGGTAATTGCCGTTGACGATCGGCGTGGCTTCGAAGCCCTGCTTGAGGTCGGCGGGGAACTTGTAGGCCCACACCTGCTTGAGGTCCTTCGCATTCGACGGGTCGATCTGCTTGAGCGGCGAGTGCGACCGGCCGTTGTAGGTGCGGTAGTAGGTCAGCCAGCCCGGATCGCCCTGCGCATCGGTCAGCCGCTGGTAGGTCACGGCCGGGTAGTCCGCGGCCGCTTCGACGAGGCGGGGATTCAGCGCGACGGCGGCTGCCGCCGCGATGCCGATCGTCGCCAGTCGGCTTGCCGAAGCCGAGAGTTTCTTCATGGTTGTCTCCTGAGTCATTGTGGCCGCACCGCCGCGAACGGTTCGTCGCGCCGGCACGGTGGGGTTCCGGGCCGAGTGCGCTGCCCTTCACGCAAGTCGCATGCCATTGCGCCGCGAAGCCCGCGCGGTGCGGCATACGGGCGCATCGCGCGCTGCGCGACGTCGACGGCACCGTGCGGCGGCGGCGGCGCAGGTGTTGCATTCAGGTACACCGCGGTGCACAAGGTGTTGCCAAACATGACAGGCGGCGGCCCGGCCGTGACAACGTGCCGCTGGCCCGATGCGCGCCGTGCGGCACTGGCATGGTTCTCGCTGTCCTGCTTCGCGCAGAGGCGTTGACGTGCGGCAGAGCGCGAACAGGAGACAGAGGGAAATGCTAAGGAGACCAAAGGCAGCGGGTCATGACGGCGCGAATCCTGGCGCGACGCTCGTTGCGATCGTGCTGTTCGGCCTGTCGACGGCCGTCGTCCACGCACAGCAGAGTGCGGGCGATAACGCGCCGGCCAACGCGTCGTCCGCCATCGCCGTGCCGCAGGCGGCGGCCGACATGCTGCCCGCGGTGGTCGTCGTCGGCACGACGCCGCTGCTCGGGATCGGCACGCCGCTGTCGAAGGTGCCGGCGAACGTGCAGACCGTGCGCGCGGCGGACCTCGACGCGCAGCACCGCGCGACGCTCGCCGGTTTCTTCGCGGCGAACCTGCAGAGCGTGACGATCTCGGATGCGCAAGGCAACCCGTACCAGGCCGACGTCAACTATCGCGGCTTCACGGCGTCGCCGCTGCTCGGCACGCCGCAGGGGCTGTCGGTGTTCGTCGACGGCGTGCGCGTGAACGAGCCGTTCGGCGACGTCGTGAACTGGGACATCCTGCCGACGCAGGCGATCGACCGGATGCAGCTGATACCCGGCTCCAATCCGGTATACGGACGCAATACGCTGGGCGGCGCGCTCGCGATCACGACAAAAAACGGCAAGTCGAACCCGGGCGGCGAAGCGGAAGTGTCGGGCGGCTCGTGGGGCCGCAAGACCGCCAGTATCGAGCAGGGCGGCACGATCGGCTCGAACCTCGACTACTACGCGACCGCGAACGTCGCGAACGACGGCGGCTGGGCCGACCACAACGCGAGCCGCGTGCGGCAGGCTTTCGGCAAGCTGCGCTACACCGACGCGGACACCACGCTGTCGATCGCCGCGGGCGGCGCGGACAATGCGCTGTACGGCAGCCAGACGATTCCGCGCTCGTTCCTCGACAACCTGAAGCAGGTATACACGTATCCGGACCTGAACCGCAACAGCGCCGCGTACGTGACGCTGTCGGGCGACCGCTTCGTCGGCGAGCATGTGGAAGTGAGCGGTAACGCGTACTATCGGCACCTGCGCAACGCCAACACGAGCAGCAACAACAACACCGGCTTCGGATCGGTCGGCGCGGACGGCACGGTCGACACGGTACAGGGCACCAACGCGCAATCGACGATCGTCACCGACAGCTACGGCGGCAGCCTGCAGCTCACGCTGCTCGGCAAGCTCGGTGGAATGTCGAACCAGCTGATCGCGGGCGTCGCGGCCGATTTTGCGAACTCGCGCTACGTCGCGTCGTCGCAGGATGCGGTTTTCACCGACTCGCGCGCGGCGATCGGCATCGGCGATTTCGTTCAGCAGACGAATGCGAAGACGCGCAACACGAACGTCGGCGTGTACCTGAGCGATGCGTTGTCGCTGACGCCGCACTGGACGCTGACGCTGTCGGGCCGCTACGACTGGTCGAAAGCGCAGATCGGCGACGAGAGCGGCAAGCAGCCGCTGCTCGACGGCAATCACACGTTCTCGCGCTTCAACCCGGCGGTCGGCGTCAACTGGAATCCGGTCCCGGGCTTCACCGCTTATGCGACCTACAACGAAGGGATGCGCTCGCCGACCGCGATCGAGCTCGCGTGCGCGGACCCGGCCGCGCCGTGTTCACTGCCGAACGACTTCATCGCCGACCCGGCGCTCAAGCCGGTGATCTCGAAGACGTTCGAAGTCGGCGCGCGCGGCCGCATCGGCGCGGCGACGACCTGGAGCGCCGCCGCCTACCGCACGACGCTGACGGACGACATCCAGTTCATCAGCAGTCCGGCGAGCGCGCAGGGCTACTTCCGCAACGTCGGCGACACGCGGCGCCAGGGCATCGAGCTCGCGGGCCGCACGCAGCTCGGCCGGCTCGGCGTCGGGCTTTCATACAGCCACGTCGACGCGACCTACCGTTCGTCGTGGACCGAACACAGCCCGGCGAACTCGGCTGCCGATGCGAACGGCAACGTGACGGTCAAGGCGGGCGACCGCATCCCGGGCATTCCCGCGCACACGGTGAAGCTGCGGCTCGACTACGCGGCGACGCCCGCGTGGGACATCGGCGCGAACGTCACGTGGCGCAGCGGCGTCCAGGCGCGCGGCGACGAGAACAACCAGGACGCGAACGGCAGGATCGCGGGCTACGTGCTCGTCGATCTCGACATGCGTTACCGGGTCACGAAGCGGTTCGAGGTCTTCGCGAGCGTGACGAACCTGTTCGACAAGCGCTACGCGAGCTTCGGCGTGCTCGGCCAGAATTTCTTCAACGGGCCGAATCACACGTTCGACGGCGCGCATCCGGTCAACGAACAGTTCGTCGGGCCGGGCGCGCCGCGCGGTGCGTGGGTCGGCGTGCGCTATGCATGGGACTGAGTGCCGCGCGGCGGAACCCCGCAGCCGGCATGAACCGGTGCCGGGCTGCGCGCGGCACGCGCGGTCACGCGCACGGCATCGCCGCGAACATCGCATGAATGGCGCGCGCGACGCTGCGGGCCAATGCCGGGTCGCCCGCCAGATGCCCGGCCGGCACGCGCTCGATCCTCGCGGCGGGCACGGCGCGCCCGAGCCGCGCGACGTTGCCGGCCGGGCAGACGGGATCGCGCATGCCGTGCGCGGCGAACAGCGGCACGCCTGCATCTGCCGCGCGGCGTGCGAGCGCGAGCAGCCGGCGTTCGCCGAGCCAGCAGCCGTGCTGCAGGTAATGCGCCTGGACCCGGTACTTGTCGATCAACCGCAGGACGTCAGGGTGCGAGCGGATCGTGCGCGCACGCGGACGGCGCGATTGCGGCGACGCGAGGATCGCGTCCTCGTACGCGCGCCACGCGAGCGCGACCGCGCGCTGTCCGGCCGCGCCCGCGCCGGGACGCAGCCGCCGCGCGCAGCACGACAGCACGCGCAGCGGATCGCGGCAGCCGGCCGACGCGCACAGGCGCCGCCATTCGCGCGGCGCGCGCGTGCGCGACGTCGTGAACAGGCCGCGCACTTCGCGCGGCGACGTCAGGAACAGGCCGCGCATCACGACGCCGGTCACGCGCTCCGGATGCCGGCCTGCGTACGCGAGCGCAAGCGCCGCGCCCCACGATCCGCCGACGACGCCCCAGCGCGCGATGCCGAGCCGTTCGCGAATCGCTTCCAGATCGCCGATCAGCCGCGCCGTGCTGTTGTGGCGCGTGCCGCCGCGCGGCGACGACGCGCCGGCGCCGCGCTGGTCGACGAGCACGACGCGCACGCGCGTCAGGTCGAACAGGCGCAGGATGCCGGGCTGGCTGCCGCTGCCGGGCCCGCCGTGCAGCACGACGACCGGATGGCCGCGCGGATCGCCGGCCACGGCAAACGCGACCGACTGCGCGTCGCGGCGGATGCGCCGGCGGTCGGGCGCCGCATGCGCGACGGGCATGGCGGGCGATGCGGTCGGCGGTGCGGGGCGGCGCGGGGCAGGCGGCATGTCGGTTCGGCTCGGGAGCGGGTGTCGGGCGATGGTCGCATGAACGGAATGAAGCAAAGCCAGAAACGCGCCAGTATCGAAGATCGGGATTAGTACGAGTAGCGGCAGCGTCGCGATCGCGGTATCAGGAAATCTCACCCATCCGGCGGCTCGGCGGGCGCGACTCCCCGGGTCATGTCTTACATCCGTCTTTCAGGCGTGGCCGCGAACCCGGCGCAGGACGTCCGTCTGCACCGCGACGATCGCGTGGCCCGATGCTTGCTTGCATGACGGCATAGAGTCCGGCAGATGACCGGAAGGATCCCCGGAGGAGACAATGCGCGATGACGTACCTCAGGCGGCCGGGTCACCGGCCGCGCGTCCCGCTGGCTGGCCCGCGCCGTCGATCCAGAAAGCCCACGAGCGGTCCGAGACGTTCGGTCTGCAGGTGTCGGCCCGCCCCGATTACGACGTGCTGTCGAATGCGGCGCTCGTGCTGAAGCGCGAGCAGAACCGCGTGCTGTGCGTGCACGCGATGCCGGTGATGGAGACGCTGCACGAGCAGATCGTGAACACGCAGAGCATGATCGTGCTGACCGACGCGCAAGGGCTGATCCTGCATTCGATCGGCGACGACGACTTCCTGCGCCGCGCGGAAAAGGTCGCGCTGCGCCCGGGCGCGAACTGGGCGGAGAACCGGCAGGGCACCAACGCGATCGGCACGGCGCTCGCCGAGCTGTGCCCGATGGTCGTCCACGGCGACCAGCATTTCCTGGCCGCGAACCGCTTCCTGACCTGTTCGAGCGTGCCGATCCTCGACCCGTACGGCGACGCGATCGGCGTGCTCGACGTGACGGGCGACCACCGCAGCTATCACCAGCACACGATGGCGCTCGCGAAGATGTCGGTGCAGATGATCGAGAATCACCTGTTTACGACGACGTTTCAGGAGACGCTGCAGGTGTCGTTCCATGGCCGCCCCGAGTTTCTCGGCACGCTGATGGAGGGGATCGTCGCGTTCACGGCCGACGGCCGCTTCCTGTCCGCGAACCGCAGCGCGCAGTTCCAGCTCGGGATGCCGCTCGCCGCGCTGCGCGCGCACACGCTGTCGTCGCTGTTCGACATCACGCCCGCGCAACTGATCGACCGCATGCGCGCGAGCCCCGACCAGCGCCTGATGCTGAATCTCGTCAACGGCGCGGTGGTATGCGCGCGCGTGCACTTCCGGCGCGCGACGCTGGCCGAGGGCAGCCGGCCGACCGACGTCCATGACGCGGGCGCGCCGGCCGCGCGCGCATGCACCGCGCCGGCGGCGGGCAACCCGGCGGGCCTGTCGCGGCTCGGCTATCTCGACACCGGCGATCCGCAGGTCGCGTCGGTGATCGCGAAGGTGCGCAAGGTGATCGGCAAGGACATTCCGATCCTGATCACCGGCGAGACCGGCACCGGCAAGGAACTGCTCGCGCAGGCGATCCACAACGATTCGCCGCGGCGCGACGGCCCGTTCGTCGCGGTCAACTGCGCATCGATTCCGGAGACGCTGATCGAATCCGAGCTGTTCGGCTACGAGGAGGGCGCGTTCACCGGCGCGCGCCGCAAGGGCGCGGTCGGCAAGCTGCTGCAGGCGAACGGCGGCACGCTGTTCCTCGACGAGATCGGCGACATGCCGTATCCGCTGCAGGTGCGGCTGCTGCGCGTGCTGCAGGAGCGCCTCGTCAACCCGCTCGGCTCGACGAAGACGATCGCCGTCGACATCTCGATCATCTGCGCGACGCACCGCGACCTGCGCGACATGATCGCGCAGAACCGCTTCCGCGAGGATCTCTATTACCGGCTGAACGGCCTCGTGGTGCGCCTGCCGCCGCTGCGCGACCGCACGGATCTCGCGGTCGTCGTGCAGAAGATGCTGCAGCGGGAAGCGATCGCGGGCGCCGGGCAAGCGCCGCTCACCGTCGCGCCGGACGTGATGGCGCTGTTCGTGCGCTGCACGTGGCCCGGCAATTTCCGCCAGCTCGCCAACCTGCTGCGCACGGCGGCGGCGATGGTCGACGACGACGGCGAGATCCGGCGCGAGCATCTGCCGGACGACTTCTTCGACGACCTGCGCGGCGGCGACGCGCAGGCGGCGCCCGACGCGCTTGCCGCACCGTGCGCCGCGCCATGCGCCGCGGACACGCTCCCGGCCGCCGACGCGCGCCTGCAGGACGTCGCGGCGTCCGCGATCGCCGCCGCACTGGCGCGGCATGGCGGCAACGTGTCGGCGGCGGCGCGCGCGCTCGGCGTGTCGCGCAACACGATCTACCGCAAGATGCCCGCGGCCGACGCGGGCCGCCAGCCGTCCGACGAAAGCTGACGCGCAGGCCGCCCGGCTGCCGCCGGGCGTGCGATCTGTCACACCCGGTGTGTCAGGTTGCAACACCGGTGCTCCACGATTGAACACTCGTCCTCGTCCCCGCGCGTCGTACCGCCGCGATGGAGGTGCACATGCGCGCGGATCGTTTCGGCAATTCGTCAGGATTTCGTCCGGATGCCCGGGCGGCGGGTGCACGCAGCGTTCGCGCGCGCCTTGCGCGGCTTCGGCACGCTCCTTGCTGAAGAGGAATCGGCCGCTCGATTGGCGCGGTGCTTCGATTCATCAACTGAAACAAGGAGACACATCATGCAGTGGACGACCCCGTCTTACACCGACTTGCGCTTCGGCTTCGAAATCACGATGTACATCGCCAACCGCTGATCGCCGCGCGATGCGCTGCCCGCGCCGCCGTGCGCGGCGCGGGCAGCCTCGGGAGAAGACGCCCATGAAGATCAAGATACTCGGCTCGGGAGCCGGCGGCGGCCTGCCGCAATGGAACTGCAACTGCGCGAACTGCCGCCGCGCGCGCAACGGCGCGGGCGACGTGCTGCCGCGCACGCAGTCGTCGATCGCGGTCAGCGACGACGGCATCGACTGGATCCTCGTCAACGCGTCGCCCGACCTCCTTTCCCAGTTGCGCGCGAATCCGGACCTGCAGCCGGCGCGCGCGATCCGCGACAGCGGCATTGCCGCCGTCGTGCTGTGCGATGCGCAGATCGACCACGTGACGGGCCTCGTGATGCTGCGCGAGCGTTCGACGCCGCTGCCGCTTTACGCGACCGCGCCGGTGCTCGACGACCTGTCGACCGGGTTGCCGCTCGTGCCGCTGCTCGGCCATTACTGCGGCGTCGATGTGCACACGATCGCGCTCGGCGAGCCGTTCTCGGTGCCCGCGGCCGGCGGCATCCGCTTTACCGCGATTCCCGTCGACAGCAAGGCGCCGCCTTATTCGCCGAGGCGCGCGTCGGCCGCACCCGGCGACAACGTCGCGCTGTCGATCGAAGACGTCGCGAGCGGCCGGCGCGCGTTCTACGCGCCGGGGCTCGCGGCCGTCACCGACGACGTGCGCGCGGCGATGCGCGATGCCGACCTCGTGCTGGTGGACGGCACGTTCTGGACCGGCACCGAGATGATCGATCTCGGCCTGTCGAGCAAGCACGCGGCCGACATGGGGCATCTCGCGCAGTGCGCGGAACGCGGGCAGCCCGGCATGATCGACTGGCTCGACGCGCTGCCCGCGCGCACGCGCAAGGTGCTCACGCACATCAACAACACGAACCCGATTCTCGACCCGCATTCCGCCGAGCACGCACGCCTGCGCGCGCATGGCATCGACGTCGCGCACGACGGCATGCAATTCCAGGTATGACGATGAACGCACCGATCTCCGCTACGGCGTTGCACGCGACGCCCTGGACCGCGACCGAATTCGAATCGCGGCTGCGCGCGCTCGAATCGCGCTATCACATTCATCATCCGTTCAACCGGCTGCTCAACAGCGGCGCGTGCTCGCCCGCGCAGATTCGCGGCTGGGTCGCGAACCGCTTCTACTACCAGATCAACATCCCGCTCAAGGACGCGGCGATCCTGTCGAATTGCCCCGACCGCGACACGCGGCGCCGGTGGATCCAGCGGCTGATCGACCACGACGGCAACGGCGACAACGAAGGCGGCATCGAGGCGTGGGTGCGGCTCGGCGAGGCGTGCGGACTCGATCGCGCCGAGCTGTGGTCGCTCGAGCACGTGGTGCCCGGCGTGCGCTTCGCGGTCGACGCGTACGTGAATTTCGCGCGGCGCGCGCCGTGGCAGGAAGCCGTGTGCTCGTCGCTGACGGAGATGTTCGCGCCGCAGATCCATCTCGACCGGCTCGCGGGCTGGCCGTCGCATTACCCGTGGATCGAGCCGGACGGGCTGCATTACTTCCGCAGCCGCGTGCCGCTCGCGCAGCGCGACGTCGAGCACGGGCTCGCGGTCACGCTGCAGCATTTCACGACGCCGGATGCGCAACAGCGCGCGCTCGGCATCCTGCAGTTCAAGCTGGACATTCTCTGGTCGATCCTCGACGCCGTCGAAAAGGCCTACCCCCTATGAACGCCATCGATGCCGCCAGCGGCGTGCCGCTGCGCCCCTGCCTGAGGGGCATGTACCGCCTGCAGTGGGAGGTGGCCCAGGATGCCTACGTGCTCCTCTATCCGGAAGGGATGGTCAAGCTCAACCCGAGCGCGGGCGAGATCCTCGCGCGCTGCGACGGCACGCGCGAGCTGGACGACATCATCGGCGAACTCGAGCAGTTGTTCAGCCAGTCCGACCTCGCCGCCGACGTGTACCGCTTCCTCGATCATGCGCGGCTGCGCGGCTGGCTCGACTGACATGACGCCCGACACTTCCCGTCCGTCCGCGCCGCTGTGGCTGCTCGCGGAGCTCACGTACCGCTGCCCGCTGCATTGCGCGTTCTGCTACAACCCGATCGACTTCGCGACGCACGGCCCGGAGCTCGACACCGATGCGTGGCGCACGGTGATCAACGACGCGCGCGCGCTCGGCGCCGCGCAGATCGGCTTCTCGGGCGGCGAGCCGCTGCAGCGCGGCGACCTCGAGACGCTCGTCGCGCACGCGCGCGGGCTCGGCTTCTATACGAACCTGATCACGTCGGGCATCGGCTTGAACGCGGCGCGCATCGAGCGGCTCAAGTCCGCGGGGCTCGATCATATCCAGGTGTCGCTGCAGGATTCGACGCGCGAGCTGAACGATTTCCTGACCAGCACCCGCACGTTCGAGCTGAAGCGCGGCGTCGCGCGGCTCGTCAAGGCGCACGGCTATCCGATGGTGCTCAACTGCGTGCTGCATCGCTACAACCTGCCGCACGTGGGCCAGATCATCGAGATGGCGCTCGATCTCGGCGCCGATTACCTGGAGCTGGCGAATACTCAGTACTACGGATGGGCGTTGCTCAATCGCGACCAGCTGATGCCGACCGCCGAGCAGCTGCGCGACGCCGAGGATACGGTCAACCGCTATCGCAAGCTCATCGGCGAGCGTTGCCGGATCCTGTTCGTCGTGCCCGATTATTTCGAGCAGCGGCCGAAGGCCTGCATGAACGGCTGGGGCTCGGTGTTCGTCGGCGTCGCGCCGGACGGCACCGCGCTGCCGTGTCATGCCGCGCGTTCGCTGCCGGGGCTCGCGCTGCCGAACGTGCGCGACCGGTCGTTGAAGGAGATCTGGTACGACAGCGACGCGTTCAACGCGTTTCGCGGCGACGGCTGGATGCGCGAGCCGTGCCGCACCTGTGACGAGCGTCACGCCGATCACGGCGGCTGCCGATGCCAGGCGTACCTGCTGACGGGCGATCCGGCGAACGCCGATCCGGTCTGTGCGAAGTCGGCGCATCACGGGCAGGTCGAGCAGGCGGTGCGATTCGCGCGGGAACCCGCGCGCCGCGACGAACAGCCGCTGGTCTATCGCAGCAAGGAAAATTCGCTGGCGCGCTGCGCGGCCGCGCGCGATTGAGCGAAGGCGCCGGGCGGCCACGACGATGAGGACGAGCGAGGCAAAGCGATGAGCACAGCCGTCGTCGATGTGCGCGATGCGACCCGGCCGGACGAAGGCGCATGCGAGCGCGCCGGTCGCGGCGTGAAGCGGATCGTATCGATTGTCGTGGGCGTGTGCATGCTGCATGCGGGGCTTCTTGCGCTGGTCTTGCGCGATGGAGCCTTGCACAGCGTGCCCGTGCGCCGGCAGGTGATGATCGCGACGCTGATTGCGTCGACGGCTGCCACCGCGGCGGCGGCAGTCGCCATGCCGCGTGCGATGCGGCAGGCAGGGCCGGCGCCCAAGCCGGCGGCGCGCAGGGAGCCGGCGACCTCGCGGCCGCCGGCGTCCGCGTACCCTCGGGCGCCGGCGCACGACGTACCCGTGCCGGATGGGTCGCGGCAAGCTCCGGTCGCCTCGGCGGATGAACGTCGCAGTGTGCCGTCGAGTGATGCGGTGTCCAATGCGGCGCAGACGCAGACGCAGACCCCGCGCTTCGTCGCGCATCCCGCCTGTGCGCTGGTCAAGCCGGACTACCCGCCGCAATCGCTGCGCATGGGTGAGCACGGCACCGTGATCGTCGAACTGGAAACCGACGCAACGGGCCGGGTCGTCGCGGCGCGCGTCGTGACCGGCAGCGGCTACCTGCGCCTCGACGCGGCGGCGCGCGAAGCGGTCCTTGCGAGCCGCTGCGCGCCGCATCTGGAAGAAGGCGTCGCGACGCCGACGCGGGCGCATGCGCCCGTCACGTTCAATCTCGACGAGTGACAGGAGACTTCTCATGACAGCCTATGGAATCGGTCACGTGTGGGCGCAGGGCGACCCGATGACGCGCGCGGTCGCGCTGTCGCTCGTCGCGATGTCGATCGCGTCATGGACGGTGATCGCGCTCAAGGCGATCGAGCTCGGCGGCATCCGGCGGCGCGCCGTGCGTGCGGAAGCGCGGTTCTGGGACGCCGGCGGCATGGGCAGCGGCATGCGCGCGTTCGGCGGGCCGGGGATGCCGTTCTTCGACCTCGCGCATGCCGGGCAAACGGCGCTGGCCCGTCACGAGGCGCACCGGCAGCGGCTGCACGACCGGATCGATCCGGGCGACTGGCTGTCGCGCAGCCTGAAGACGTCGGTCGACGAATCGGCCGCGCGGTTGCAGCGCGGGCTCGGCCTGCTCGCGTCGATCGGCAGCACCGCGCCGTTCGTCGGCCTGCTGGGCACGGTGTGGGGGATCTATCACGCGCTGCTGTCGCTCGGCGCGAGCGGCGACGCGAGTCTCGACCGGGTGGCCGGGCCGGTCGGCGAGGCGCTGGTGATGACGGCGTTCGGCCTGTGCGTCGCGATTCCCGCCGTGCTGGGCTACAACACGCTGGCGCGCCTGTCGCGCGATATCGTCGTGCGGCTCGAGCGTTTCGCGCACGGCCTGCATCTGCTGCTGCTGACGGGCAGCGGGCCCGTGACGGTCGCGCCGCCGGAATCGCAACCGGACGAGGAAGCCGTCGCGCGGCCGGCTGCCGGTGGAGCACGCGCATGAGTGCGATGCCGAGCGACCGCGACGACGGGATGGCGCTCGCGGCCGAAATCAACATGACGCCGCTGATCGACGTGATGCTCGTGCTGCTGGTGGTGTTCATGGTGACGTTGCCGGTGCTGCACCACGCGGCGCGCATCGCGCTGCCGCAAGCGAGCAGCCGGCCCGACGCGCTGCGCGCGCCGCACGTGGACGTCGCGATCGATGCGAGCGGCCGCGTGAGCTGGGATGCGCACGTGGTGTCCGACGCCGAACTGATGGCGCACCTGGCCGCCGCGGCCCGCGCGGCGCCGCAACCGGAGCTGCGCCTGTCGGCCGATCGCGCGGCGCGCTACGACGGCGTCGCGAAACTGCTGTCGGCGGCGCAGGCAGCCGGCCTCACGAAGATCGGTTTCATGACCGATCCCGCACCTGCCCGTTCACGCACGCTTCCCTGACCTGAATAGTTCTTCCGGCAGTCAGCGCAAACCTGCAATCAGCCTGACCCGCCATCGACGCCGCCGCGCGCGTCAGCAGCGACACGCACATTGACGTCGCCGACATGCAACGCGGGCGGTGACGACACTCGATCGTCACCGCCCGCGGTGATGTTGCTTCGCGCCTGCCCCAGGCCGTCATCCGTCGTCGGCCTTGGCCTGCAAATCCTTCAAACCCTTGATCACGACCAGCAGCGCGCGCCCGTGCTCGTCGGAGCCGTCCCACGCGTCGACGATCGCGTCGCGCAGCAATTCGTTATAGCGGCGCCGCGACGGATGCACGTCGACGCCATAGAAACTGCATAGCTTATTGAATGGGGTGCTGCGACGCAGGCGCCGGCCGTTCGACTGCCGAAGGCGCGACACGGTCGGCTGGCTGACTCCGGAAAGCCGCGCTATTTCGCTGGACGAGCGGGTATCTGCCGACAGGCGGCGCAACAGGTCATCAATGGGAAAATCATCGTCCGGGGCTTCCATGTCATGCATTATACCTATACAGTTACGGTTGTTGAATGATTTGCTGAAGCTGGCAAGCGGCTGCGCCCTGAGAAAGTTGATGACACTGAAACACCTCCCTCGTACGTTTTGCTGGACCAAGATCGGCGCCGAGTCCGGCGAAGAACTGGCCACCGTGGTGCTCCGCAAGGAATGGGAGCGCCGGCTGGGGGGCGGGCGGTTTCTGTGGGGGATCAACCAGCCGCTCGGCAACAGCGCGCAGGTTGCCGCGCATCGCACGGGCTCGCTGCTCGCGCTGTTCTCGCCGGTCGCGGCGCGCACGCGCGCGGCCGAGCGCGGGCGCGGCAACGTGCTGTTGTGGAATGCGTGGGTCGATGCGGGCGGCCAGGTGCGGCAGCTGCCGCCGCACACGTTCATCACGAGCCGCGCGAAGCTGCCGTCCGGCCGGCCGCGCGAGCATCACTACGCGCTCGTGTGCGCGTCGTCCACCGCGCTCACGATCGGCACGCGCCTGCGCGTGTATCCGGACCAGCTGCGCAACGTGAGCACCGGCAGGGCGCTCGGCGCGGCGCAAGGCGCGGTGGTCGTCGACTCGCTCGGCCGGCCCGCGGAGCAGGGCGGCAAAAGCTATCCGCTCGCGCTGTCGGTCGAGCTCGAAGCGCCGTATTTCGTGCGCCTCACGCAGCCGAGCGTGCTGAAGGCGCGCGATCTCGCGGCGGTGAACAAGGCGACGCGCGACGGCGATTTCGATCGTTTCGTCGAACTGGTCACGCGCTTGCGCGGCCGCTCGTCGACGGAGGACGTGCGCGGCTTCACGCGCGACCTGTTCGACGTGCCGCTGATCGAAACGGCGTCGGCGTATGTTGCGCCGGCGCATGCCACGCGCCTGCGCAGCCGTCCGGTAGCGGAGGATGCGCGCGGTTTCACGCGCGATCTGTTCGACTTGTCGCCGGGCGAATCCGCGCCGTTCGGCGGGCTGACGCATCCGCGCGTCGGCCGCGCATAACGTAAGCGGCGGTTGAACAGGGCGGGAGCGTTTCAGGAAGGGCAGCGCGATGGATGCGCGTGCGGCGGACGTTCCGCTTCACGCAGAAATTGTTGCAATCTCGTCGTGGCGGACCGGCGAGCGCAGAGGGACAATCGGCTGACGCGCGCGGCGCGGCGGCCGATGCGTTGACCGGCAGTTGGCAGTTGTTCATGCAGTCGCCATGCGCACCACGCACACTGAGCGTCGGCATGCTTCACACAGGCAACCTGAGGGAGAAGTGTCGATGTCCACCCACATCTGTTCGCGAGAAGCCCGGGCCGCACAACGCTTCGTCGAAGCAACGCGCAACGTCGATCAGGCGTTCCGCGCGGTGCGCGGCGAAGCCGACGACGACGTGTCGTCGGTCGAATATGCGATGGCGATGTCCCGACTGGATCGCGCGCTCGACGAGCTGGCGCGCGCGCAGGAATTCTTCGACCGGGTCGTGAGCGCCGACGCGCGCGAGCGCAACTAGATTCCCCGATTCCCGTTTGCATGGCGTCGATCGCAATGATCGACGCGTTCATCTACATCCGTATGCGGCGCTGATGGCCGCGCACCAAATAGCTTTGCTTAGGCGTGACGCGTAGCGGCGGGCGTCAGCCGGCGCGCGACGTGGCGGCGGTCGCGTGGCCCGCGACGTCGGTGTGCCGGTGGAATGCGTAGCCGCTGCGCTGGAACGACGACGCGAAGAACAGCACCTGGTAGCGGATCGCGTTTGCCCAGTAGTCCCACGTATGGCCGCCGGGCCGCTCCGCGTAGTCGTGCGGCACGCCGAGCGCGTTCAGCCGTTCGTGCAGTGTGCGGTTCGCGCCGACGAGGGAGTCGTCGGACCCGCAGTCGATCGTCAGGTCCATGTGCAAGTGCGCGAATGCGCGGGCGCTCTCGACGATCGCATTGCGGCTCCAGAATGACGGATGCCGCCCCGGATCGCCGAACACGTGATCGATGCCCGGCTCGTCCCCGCATTTGCGCGGATCGACCGCGCCGCTGATGCTGCCGGCCGCGCCGAACGCGTCCGGCCGGTCGAGCGCGATGCGCAGCGCGCCGAACCCGCCCATGCTGAGGCCGGTGATCGCGCGGGCGTGCTTCGTCGCGATCGTGCGGAAATGCGTGTCGATGTACGACACCACTTCCTTGCCGACGAAGGTTTCGTAGCGGCTGCCCGAATCGAACGGGCTGTCCATGTACCAGCTTTCGCGGCCGCCGTCGGGCATCACGAGAATCACGTGATAGCGGTCGGCCAGCTCGCCGATCCGCGTGTTCGCGGTCCAGTCGGTATGGTCGCCGCCCGAGCCGTGCAGCACGTAGACGGCGGGGAAGCGGTCGGCGCGGGTACTGTGCGTGTAAGCGTTGGGCAGCACGACGGTCGCCGCGAACGATTGACGCATCGTTGCGCTGGGAATCGTGACTACGCGCGTCTGGAACGCCCAGACGGGGCTTGCGATGGCAAGCAGCAGGAATAGCTGGAGGGCGCGCGCCAGGTTCGTCGATCGTCGCATTCGTCGTGTCCGCCAAATGGTCGGGCATGCCCGGAAACCCTATGTGGAATGACTGTAGCAACGGGGCCTTTCATTCAAATTTCGGTGGCGCCTACGGGTTTGTCAGGTTGGCGTGGCAGTCGCTTTACGTCAGGCAGCGCTCGATCGATGCGCGGAAGGCTTCGGGCTGTTCCGTCGTCATCAGGTGCCCGCCGCCGATGATCTCGATGCCGGCGCTGCGCGCCAGCGCCCAGTCCGGCACACGCCAGCCGTCGCGCGAACGTTCGCCCGCGATCAGGTAGACCGGATGGCGTTCGAACACCTGCGCGAGCGCGTTCAGGTAGCCGGCGTCGCCGGTCGTCGCGACGACCGAGCGGCCCATCGCACGCAGCGTCGATGCCGGCTGATGCGCGAGCCAGCGGGTGGCCGTGGCGGCCAGCTCCGGAGCCGGATCGGCGATGGCGCCGCGCAGCCAGGCGAGCGGATCGGCGCGCAATGCGTCGAGCATCGCGTCGGCTTCGGCGGGGGACATGCGTCCGACCGACGCCGACCAGAATGCGTCGTCCAGCGTGAAATTTCCCTCGACGTTGACGATCCGGCGCACGCGCGCGGGATGTGCGTGCGCGAACAGCATCGCGATCGCGCCGCCGACCGAGTGCCCGACGATGTCGACCGGTGCGTCGCCGAAGTGCGTGTCGATCGTTTGCCGCAGGTGTTCGACCTGTGCGGCGAGCGTGATGCTGTCCGGCGATGCTGTGCGATGCGCGCCGTATCCGAGCAGGTCGGGCGCGAGGTGCGGGCCGGGCCAGGCAGGCACGTCGAACGTACCGATGAAGCCGTGGATGAAGACGACGGGGGTGTGGAGGTTCATGCGGGGCGCGGGGACGGGTTCAGTTCGGCGAGCAGTTCGTCGAGTTCGAGAGCATGGGTGCGGTCGTGGTCGAGCAACTCGCGCACGAGTTCGTCGAGCGACATGCGCCGGATGTTGTCGCGCAGGCCGCAGCGCGTCAGTTCGGCTGGCGAGAGCGTCGTGAGGGTTGTGCACAGTTGTTGCCGCATGGCGCGGAACGCATTAAGTGCTTCGTCGAGATCCTGATGCACGTAGTCGCGCTGTTCGGCGAGTGCGGTGCCGTCGACCGACGCGATCACCGGCAGGTCGGCGGCGCGCACTGCGTCGATGCGCGCGGTGAAGATCGCGTCGAGGTCGCGCAGGTGGCACGCGTGTTCGACGAGCGAGAAGCCGGTGCCGTCCGGGCGTTGGGTTCTCTGCGCTGTGGGTACGCCTGCGATGAGTGCGGCGAATGTGTCGGGCATGCGCGCGAGTTCGCTGACGATGTCGGCAAAAGGCGGCAATTGCGGGTACGGGCTGAATACGGCGCCGTAGCTGAACAGCACGCCGCCGAGGCGGCCGCGCGCCTGAACGACGTCGTGGCCGCGGCGGCGCATCACGTCGGCGACCATCGCGCCGCAGAACTGGCGCGCGGTGGTGTCGGTCGAGATTTCGGGGAATTTTTGGGCGATTTCGTCCTGGATCGCGCCGATCGCGGCAACGCCGACGCGGGAGAGGGCGGCGAATTCGAGGTAGCGGTCCGGTTGCTCGATCAGCGCTTCGAGCTGTGCGCCGAGTGGAGTGGTGCGGAAGCGGTCGAAGCGGGAGTGCATCGAGGGGTGCTTTTTGGCTAATAACGTATCAAAACGATACGTTACGAGGAGGCGCCGTGTCAATCTGCCGGTATGGGCGGCACAGCCGGTCGCGTGAGTCGGATCACCAATTTCAGCGAATCGCAAATGCCGCCGCGAGCTATTCGACGGGTTCATGGATGAGGCGATGTTGTCCGTCGTCGGCCAGTTACAGACGTTGGCCCACGCGTCAATGCGGACGTTCGAACGTCGGCTCTGCCCCAGATACCGGTCACATCGTATGCGGTCCATTATCCCAGTCGCCTCGCGGGCCTCAGCCGTCATTCACGCCAGGTTGCATTGGCGTAATGCCTTCTGCACCGAATAATCTTGCAGACCTCTAATCCTTGTGAGCACGTCTTCGATCAAAACCATCGATCTTGAAAGGAAGATTTGATCCGCCTCGGACTGCGGTTGACGAAGAGCTTCGATGGCGCTCGTCTGGGCTTCTGCGAGGTGTCCCAACACTCGCTTCGGGCTACCTAGAAACAACCATCGTGCAATCTCCTTCCAGAACTGATGCTTATCATCATCGCGAATTTCACGGGCGGAATATCGATTAAAGATGTCATTGAACGGCGACGGTAGCGCGTCGATACTCTCTATTTGCTCTA
This sequence comes from Burkholderia ubonensis, assembly GCF_902833085.1. Classification (GTDB taxonomy): domain Bacteria; phylum Pseudomonadota; class Gammaproteobacteria; order Burkholderiales; family Burkholderiaceae; genus Burkholderia; species Burkholderia ubonensis. Next base: position 348,971 of record NZ_CADFEB010000011.1, on the reverse strand, counting down.
AGACGTTTAAGAGTGACTTTGCTACCGCGTCTGCGAACTTAACCGCTTCCGGATTAGCGTCAAGGTTCAGCCGCGCAAGCCTAAATTCTTTTCCTTCCGGTATAGACCAGTACATATCCTGGCCCCCGGTCGCGAGTTCGACGCGAAGACGGTATAGCCGCTCATACGCGTTCGGATGCGAATGAGGAGAGTCAAAAGCCGCTTGAAATCGCGTGTATCTCTCAAATAGTCCCAGCAGTCCAAAGAGAAGCGTTGGTCCGGCGAACTCCATTCCGGGATAACCTTCTGCTGAGGTTCGCCGCATGGAAGCATGCAGCCTAGCAGCTAATCTGTCAGCTTGATGCTCTTGGCCGATTGAAAACGTTGCGATTTGCAAATCGACCATTCGGTTACGTAGAAGCCGCACTTCACCTCTATCGTGACCTAGCAGGATATGCGCGAACTCATGCAGCACTAGGAATTGCATCGCGTCTTCGACGAGCGCATTAACAAATGGCATTCGTCGAGCGGAGGGGGTGCTCGCATTGCCCAACGGAAACCCAATTTCGAGGAATGCCGCTACTCGTTCACTAACTCGGTCTGCGGCCGCTTTGCTAAACTCTCCTAAAAGTACGGGCTCCTCCTCGCTCTCGTCGCCATACCCAAAAACATCGGCTGCAATGAGCCATAGTGATTTAATAAGCCCGACATTAATTCCGATTGCGTACGCGTCCTCACGGCTCGGTACCTTGTACCATGTGGACGTTAGCGACGGATCATTCACTAAACCGATCTCTATCCGAGCATCAAGAGATCCCGTTTGGAGAAAATATTGACCGGCAATTGAAATTGTATCTGAACCAAATTGCCATTTGCTTTTCGCGCTGCGCAGCCTGAGCGTCTCATCACTCAAGACACCACGAAATGCGTCCGGTTGCGTCTGGAGTTGCGATAAGAAAGATTCGTTCATGGTTCGACCATTGGACACAAATTCTTCAACCCCATTCTCGCTGCCAAAACCGAAATAGTTGCTGCTGCCCTCGGGAGGGCGAAATGGGCAGAGATCAGTTCTGCAATTGCGCTTGCTACAGCGAACACATCATCTTTTTTGACGAACGATTTCACGAGTGGCGAGCCGCAAACAGCAACGCGAATTTGAGGCAAAATGCTCTGAAAATAGTTAAATCCCGCGCGCTCCGCCTCCTCGGGATCGAGAGGAGCTGCATGTCCTCCGGATAGCGCGCCCGCCAACTCGAGATACAACTCGGCGTCTGACATGGTTAGATAGTGACCCGGAATGTTCATGGTTGCGCGTACCAGTACGAAAGTTCTTGTAGAATTATCTACGTAACTACTTCACGTAGCTCTATCGGTAATCGAAAACAACTATAGAGGAAGCCACAAGGTCTACAAGCTTGAAATGTCTGCAACAGAACTTGCCGGCAACCGCGCGGACTCACGGATGACCTTTGGAGCTTGCAAGCTGCCGTTCGCTCGACGAGGCATTCAACGGCAGAAGTGGGTCGACAAGAGCCGGTCGTGCCTGCCTAGCCGCGGCCATTCACCACCCCCGCGTTGGGCGAGGGACGCACTGTCCCGGTTGCAGCAGCACGCGGAATGTGCCACTGGGGCGTCTCGCCGACGCCACGTTGCGCGATGCGAAGAGCCGTCGGCGAGGACGAGTCGACCGAATAAATTCAGGCGGTGCCGTGCCGACGGCACGTGTTGCGCAGTCTGGCGTCGTCCTGGAAGGCGCTGAAGGTGACTCCCGCATGCTGCAATGCACCCGCCGCATCGAACCCGTCATGCTAGGATTTCTGCGTTCAACGCTGGCGTCAGGAGGGCAGCATGGACGGCTTCGTCAGACATCAGATCGAAGGCGCATCCGTCGAAATCGACGTGGTCCCGGTCACGCCGCGCGGCTATTGCGCGCGCTTCCGCATTTTCCGCGACGCTTCCGACAAACCCGAATGGCATCAGGTTCACGTGTCGGACAGCGTGTTCGACACCCCTGAAGAGGCCGAAGAAGCGGCACGCTCGATGGCCGTCGAGCAGGTTCTGGCCGGCGGTGGATCGTAACGTTTTTTCTTCGGCGATTATTTATTCCCGTCTGCCTTTGCACGCGTGACCGGTTCTGGTCGCGCGTCTTCTCTTTATCAACAGCCCGCTGTCGGGCAAGCCCCAGATTCGTCCGACACTGCTGGTCGACAAAGCCGGATGTGCTCGCGATTACCCATCACGAGCGTCAAGCGATCGGGCAACCCGAAAGCCAAGATCATCGATTGCAAATGTCGGATGGCTACGACGTCGATTCGTAGCAAGGCAGCCTCGTTCGGCATCCGCCCAACCACCGCCACGAAACACGCGATACGAACCATAGACTTCCGGGTCGTATATATCGGCGCACCACTCCCAAACGTTTCCTAGCGTGTCGAAAAGCCCCCAGTCATTTGCTTGCTTTTGACCCACCTCATGCGTGTGCCCCCCCGAGTTTTCTCTATACCAGGCTATATCGCCGAGTTTGCCGTATCTCGGACCATTTGTTCCGGCGCGGCAAGCGTACTCCCATTCAGCTTCGGTGGGCAGGCGATAGCCGTTGCTTTCTGGGACAAGAGAAGCCCCCGTTCCATCGCCATGAAATTCATAACAGTCGAGAAGGCCGGCCGCCTTTGAAAGCATGTTGCAGAACTGGGCGGCATCAATCCAGGATACGTTGACTACTGGACATTGCGCGGCGACATATGACGATGGCCATTGTCCGGTTACCGCAGCATATTGCGCCTGAGTGACGGGATAGCGGCCGATCAAAAAGTGCGGTAGGTCGACAGACCATCTACGGCCAATTCGGTCGTCCCTCAATGCAATCGTTCCTGCGGGAACGCGTATCGTTTGTATATCGAGTGTTTCAGACAGATGTTCCATTTTCTTCATGACAATAGAAGCTGCTTACAGCGGCAAAGGCCTCCAATGCAGTATCTCACAGGGCTTACCTAGCGTTATCGGAAGCAGCATGAGTGGGTAGCGAGGTGCATCAAAACGAAGGATGCGTTGGATCAAAAGCGCGCGCGTTCGATAGCCGGACGAAGCTGACGTCGCGCGAGCGACTGTTGTATGTTGCGGATTCAACCCGTCGATGCAACGAATTGATGAAATCGTTCAGCCGGTGTATCGAAGTCTAGCGTCTTCGCGACGCTCGCCCAGCGACAACTTTTTTGCGCGGCGCGCAATTTCATGAATTCATGAGGGTTTCGCATCTGCCGGTCGACGACGACCGGGAGGGACCATAGATTTACTTCGCAAACGGCGACGACTTTATTTTTGTCCACGGTTCAAGCAACGCCGAATACGCGATATAGAAAGCTCGAATACTTGGTTGGGCACGCACGGATGCTTCGCTAGTATCCAACGCTCCCATCCGAGCGGGAACCGGAAGGTTCCGGCTGCGCCGCCCGTTGCGGCATTTCGCGACTTTCCAACTGCCGACATGTCTCCCCATTTGATTCCCGACGGCGCGGCCGACGGCGTCACGCGCCGGCTGGCCGCTGCGATTGCGTGCACCGAGCCCGCGCATGATCCGTCCACCATCGCTGCCGCGCGGCGCGGCCTGCTCGACTTCCTTGCCGCCGCGTTCGCCGGCGCTCGCGACAACGGTTACCGCAAGCTGCTGGCGGTGTGCGGTCGCGATTCGGCCGGCGCAGCAGCGGTGATCGGCAGTGCGACACCGGCGTCGCCGCAGCATGCGGCGCTGCTCAACGGCTATGCCGGCCACGCGCTCGACTACGACGACGTGCACAGCAGCGTGCGCGGCCATCCAGGCACCGTGCTGCTGCCGGCACTGCTCGCGCTCGCGCAGGTGCGCGCACGCAGCGCGCTCGAGCTGCTCGACGCGTACGTCGTCGGCGTCGAGGCGATGGCGCGGCTCGGCCTCGCGCTCGGCAGCCGCCACTACGAACTCGGCTTTCACAACACGGCGACGCTCGGCACGCTGGGCGCGGCTGCCGCCGCGGCGCGCCTGCTCGGGCTCGATGCGGCGGCCACCGAAAACGCACTCGGCATCGCCGCGACTCAATCGGCCGGGCTGCGGCTGCAATTCGGCAGCGAGGTGAAGCCGTTGCACGCGGGTCTCGCGGCGCGCGCGGGGCTGCTCGCCGTGGAGCTCGCCGAGGCCGGACTGGCCGGCGCGCCGGGCGCACTCGACGGCCCGGAAGGATTCTTCGCCGTGTTCGGCGGCGGCGCGGCGCAGCCGGCGCGCGTGCTGGCCGACTGGGGCGCGCCGTGGCAGATCGTGTCGCCCGGCCTGTACTTCAAGCCGTGGCCGTGCTGCACGGCAACCCATTACGCCGTGCAGGCCGCGCTCGATCTGCGCGCCCGCCACCGCATCGCGCCGGCGGACATCGACGGCATCGCGGTCACGTTCCCGCCAGGCGGAGACACGCCGCTGTCGAACCGACTGCCGGCAACCGGCCTCGAGGCGCGCTTCAGCGTCGAATACGCGGTGGCCGCCGCATTGGCGGACGGCCCGCCCGGCGTCGCGACGTTCGCCGACGTGCCCGTGCGCGACGACCTGATCGCGCTCGCCGCACGCGTGACGCGGCGCCACGATGCCGCCGCGCCGCGCGCGTCGACCGATCCCGCGACGCGTTTCTCGGTGGTCGAGATTGCGCTGCGCGACGGCGAAACGCTGCAGCAACGCACCGAACGCCTCGTCGGTGCCGACGACCTTGCCGCGAAGTTCGCGGACGCGACCGCCCACGATCCCGCACTCGCGTTCGTCCCGGAACTGATCGATACGATGCGAAGCACGGCCGATCTCGCCCGGCTTTTCCACACCTTTACGTCGCTTCAATCATGAGCACAGATCGCAGCACACCTTCCCGCCGCCAGATGCGCCTCGGGTTGTTCCTCCAGGGCGCTGGACACCACGTCGCCGGCTGGCGCCATCCCGACGCCGAATCCGGCAGCGAGAACTTCGATCTGCTGCGCCGCGTCGTGCAGACCGCCGAGCGCGCGAAGTTCGACATGGTCTTCCTGGCCGACGGCTTGACGAGCGGCCCCGACGCGCATCCGTCGATGGCAATGCGCTTCGAGCCGCTGAGCCTGCTGTCGGCGCTCGCGATGCATACGCGGCACATCGGCCTCGCGGCGACCGCATCGACGACGTACAGCGAGCCGTACCACATCGCGCGCGTGTTCGCGTCGCTCGACCATCTGAGCGGCGGGCGCGCCGCATGGAACGTCGTGACGACCTCGTACGACCGCACCGCCGCGAACTTCACACGCGGCAACCATCCCGATCACGCGCAGCGCTACGAGATGGCCGGCGAATTCGTCGACGTCGTGAAGGGGCTGTGGGACAGCTGGGACGACGACGCGGTCGTCAGGGACAAGGCGCGCGGCGTGTATTTCGACCCGGCGAAGGTGCACACGCTCGATCACGCTGGACGCTTCTTCAACGTGAGGGGGCCGCTCAACGCGTCACGCCCGCCGCAGGGCCATCCGGTCGTGATTCAGGCCGGCTCTTCGGGCCCCGGCCAGGATCTCGCCGCGCGCACCGCGGAAGTCGTGTTCACCGCGCAGCAGACGCTCGAGGAAGCGCAGGCCTTCTATCGCGACCTGAAGGGGCGGCTCGCGGCATACGGCCGCGCCTGGGACGCACTTGCCGTGATGCCGGGCGTATTTCCGGTGATCGGCCGCACCGAGCAGGAGGCCAAGGACAAGTATGCGCAGCTCCAGCAATGGACAGATACGTCGGGCGCGCTGACGCTGCTGTCCGACCGTCTCGGCCACGACGTGTCGAAGTATCCGCTCGACGGCCCGCTGCCCGACCTGCCCGAATCCGATCAGTTGAAGAGCCGCGCGAAGCTGCTGACCGATCTCGCGCGCCGCGAGAACCTCACGCTGCGCGAACTCTACTATCTCGTCGCCGGCGCGCGCGGGCACCGGATCGTGTGGGGCACGCCGACGCAGGTCGCGGACGCGCTGGAGGAATGGTTCGATGGTGGCGCCGCGGACGGCTTCAACATCATGCCGCCATATTTCCCGGGCGGACTCGACGATTTCGTCGGGCATGTCGTGCCGGAACTGCAACGGCGCGGCCTGTTCCGCACCGAATACGAGGGCACGACGCTGCGCGACCATCTCGGGCTCGCGCGTCCGGCGAGCCGCTACGCGGCGCGTTGAGCGGCGCGTTGAGTCAGACCGCGAAGCGCGTCAGGTCGAGTGCGACCGGCGCGCTGTCGCGGCTCGCGTGCGGGTTGCCGGCCGGCCCGAGCGCATGCGCGAGGAACGCACGCGTGCGCGTGCTTCGCGGCGCGCGGAACAGTTGCGTGGCCGGCCCGTGTTCGACGATCACCCCCGCCTCGGTGAAGTAGACGACGTCGCTGATCTCCTCGGCGAACCGCATCTCGTGCGTGACGAGCACGCAGGTCATGCCGTCGCGCACGAGATCGCGAATCACCGACAGCACGTCGCCGACGGTTTCCGGATCGAGCGCGGACGTCACCTCGTCGAACAGGATCAGGTCGGGCTGCATCGCGAGCGCACGCGCGATCGCGACGCGCTGCTGCTGGCCGCCGGACAGCTCGCCGGGGTACGCGTGCGCCTTGTCGGCGAGGCGCACGCGTTCGAGCAGCGCATGCGCGGTGCGTACTGCGTCGGTGCGGTCGCGGCCGAGAATCCGGACCGGGGCGACGACGAGGTTGTCGAGCACGCTCAGGTGCGGAAACAGGTTGTATTGCTGGAACACGAAGCCGACGCGCTTGCGCAGCGCGATTTCGTCGCGCTCCGACGCGAGCCGGTCGACGCGCGTGCCGTCGACGTCGATCAGGCCGCGCTGCGGCCGCAACAGCCCCGTGATGCAGCGCAGGATCGTCGACTTGCCGGAACCGGACGGGCCGATGATCGACACGGCCTGGCCGCGGTGCACGTCGAGGTCGATGCCGCGCAGCACGGGCGTCGTGCCGTACGACAGATGCACGTCGCGCAGGCGGACGAGCGGCGCGTCCGCGCCGCGCGGAGTTTCAGTGGAATGCATGACGTCTTTCGAGAAGGCGGGTGAAACGGGCGATCGGGTAGCAGTACGCGAAAAACAGTCCGAGTACCGTGAAATAGACGACGACGGTGAAGTCGGCACGCGCGACGGTGTTGCTCGCGACCTGCGCGGTGTCGAGCAGGTCGTGCACGCCGACGAGCGACGCGAGCGCGGTGGCCATCGTGATGCTCGCGTACAGGTTCATCCACGGCGGCAGCATGCGGCGCACGCATTGCGGCAGGATGATCCAGCGGAACACCTGCGCGCGGCTGAACGCGAGCGAGCGAGCGGCGTCCCATTGCGCGTGCGGAATCGACTGGATCGCGCCGCGGAAGATTTCCGCGAAGTTCGCGCTCGCGGGCAGCGCGAGGCCGAGCGTCACCTTGAACCAGTCCGGAAACGGCAGCGACGCGTGGCCGAGCCTCACTTCGAACGGAAATACGTAGGTCGAGAAATAGATCAGCACGAGGAGCGGCGCGTTGCGGAACAACTGCACGTATGCGCGCGCCGCGACACGTGCGATGCCGAGCCGCGACAGCGTCAGCGGACCGAGCGCGAGGCCGGCGAGCGTGCCGATCGCGATCGCGAGCGCGCTGATGCCGATGTTGACGAGCATCGCGCGGCCGAGCGCGGGCAGCCACGTGGCGAGCGCGACGAGCGTCGGATGATGGCGGCCCGCGACGGCCAGCGCGATGACGGCCAGCACGGCCAGCACGACCAGCGCCGCGAGCGCCACCGCGACGGCGGGCCGCTGCACGGTGCGCGCGGGCGGCGCGAGCGTGTCAATGGCCATAGCCGGGTATCCTCAGGCGGTGTTCGAGCCAGCGCCCCGCGAGGTTGACCGCGAACGTGAGCGTGCCGAAGAAGAGCAGGATCAGGATCATCAGTTCGAGCACGTTGTCGCGCTGCGTCCAGATCATGATCGACGCATAGGTGACGTCGCCGACCGCGATCGCCGATGCGACCGTCGTCATCTTCACGAGGTCGACCAGGTTGTTGACGAGCGCGGGCAGCGCGAAGCGCACCGCGAGCGGCAGCTGCACGTGCCAGAGCCGCTGGCGGCGGCTGTAGCCGAGCGACTGCGCTGCTTCGAGCGTTGCGCGCGGCACCGCTTCGAGGCCGGCGCGCAGCGCTTCCGCATGGAACGCGCCCTTGTGCAGCGAGATCACGATTACGCTCCAGATGAACGGCGTCAGCGGATTGCCGCCCAAGTCGCGCAGTGCGGCGCTGATCAGCATGTTGACGACGAGGAATGCGCAGAACAATTGCACGAGCGTCGGTGTGTTGCGGGTGACCTCGACGAAGGCACGCGCAGGGCGCGCGAGCGCCGCGCTCGGCGACACCAGCAACGCGGCGAGCACGACGCCGCAGGCGAGGCTGCCGAGCGCGGTCGCGATCGACAGTTCGAGCGTCACGCCCATCCCGTGCACGAACGACGCGCGTTCGTCCGGGGCGAGCACGAAGCTGTAATCGAGGCCGAGCTTGCGGAGCGCATCGACGGCGGCGGCTGCCGTCATGTGCGCTGCGCCTTGAGCTTCGCGTGCAGGTCGAGCACCGCTTGCGACGGCGTCATCCCGTTCTTGCGCTCGACGTCGAGCAGCCAGCCGCTGCGATGCCAGTCCTGGATGATCCGGTCGAGCGCGGCCTGCGTATCGGTCTCGCCCTTGCGGACCCAGATCACCGCCGGCGACGGAATCAGGTCGGTCGGCAGCGGCGTCGCATAGTCCTTCCAATCCGGATTGCGCGCGACCAGCATGCGCAGCGTCGGCGCGACGTGCACGGCGGCCACGCAGTTGTTGCCGCGCAGCGCGAGCAGCGACTCGGGCTGGCCGCGGAATGCCTTCACCTGCGCGCCGTATTCCGACGCGAGCGGCTTCGTGTAGTTGCTGCCTTGCGACACGCAAACGGGCTTGCCGCGCACGTCGTCCCAGGACTTGATGCCGCTGTCCTTGCGCGCGATCAGCGCACCGCCGATGGATTCGAACGGCGTCGGCGCATACGACAGGATCTCCGCGCGCTCCGTCGTCAGCTCCATGTTGGCGATCAGCGCGTCGACCTTGCCCTGCTGCAGGAATTGCACGCGGTTCGACGGCTGCACGGGCGTCAGCTCGACGTCGACACCGAGCCGTTTCGCGACGTCGTTCGCCAGATCGACGTTGAAGCCGACCGGTCTTTGCGTCGCGGGATCGAGCGAGCCGAACGGCGGGCCCGACAGGATCACGCCGATCGTGATCTTGTGACGTTGATGGATGCGATCGAGCGTGCTGTCCGCGCGAGCGACACCGGAAAAAGCGGAAAGGAGGGCGGCGAGGAACAGCGCGTGGCCCGACGTAGTGCGAAACGATCTGCTGAACATGGGAAAGAGGGCCGTTGTTTGAGCGAAGCGGGGCAGCGCATGGCGTGCCTGGTTGTCAGGAGCCCATATTTTCGGGATGTGGAACGCATCCAAGAACCAAGAAATTCTCATACCGTTATCTGGTCGTCAGATTTACGCAGAGGAACACGACGCTCGCACGGCCGGAATGGCGATGTGGCGGAGGGCTTCCGCCAGCGTATTGCGCGCGCCGCCCCTCGAGCCATCCTCCGACCATCCACCCAACGGTTTTCTAAATCACCTTTTGATCTAGGTTTCACACTTTTTATTCTTTATCGCAATTTCACGGTTCTGTCATATTTCTGTGCACCGAATTCATCGGACGAGAAAAATGTCAAAGACCACCATCATCGCGACGATCGGGCCGGCGTCGAATACCACTGAAATGCTGCTCGCGCTGCACCGTGCGGGGATGACCGTCGCGCGCCTGAACGGTTCGCATGGGTCGCTCGACTGGCATCGGGCGACCATCGAGCTGATGCGGCGGACCTTGCCGGATCTCCCGATCCTGCTCGATATTCCCGGGCGAAAGATCCGTACCGTGCAACTGCGCACGGAACCGTCGTTCCAAGCCGGCAATCGGCTCGTGCTCACCACGGATCTGTCACACGACGGCAGCAGCAAGGTGCCGGTCAACTACGACCGGTTTCATCTGCAGTTGCGCGCCGGGGTGCGCATTTATGCGGACGACGGCACGCTGTCGTTCGTCGTCGAGGCGGTGCACGGACAAGACGTCCACGTCGTCGCCGAGACAGCCGGCACGTTGAAGAGTCGGAAGGGCATCAACGTGCCCGAGGTCGATCTCGGGCAGCAACTCGTCACGTCCCGCGATCGGGAAATGGTCGCGTTCGCGAAGCACGCGGGCGTCGACTTCGTCGGCATCAGCTTCGTCGAATCGGCGGCACACGTGGCGGCGATTCGGGAATTGATCGACGCGCCGTCGCCACGCATCGTCGCGAAGGTGGAGAACCAGGGCGGTCTCGATCATCTCGACGAAATCGCCGGGGCGACGGACGTCATCATGATCGATCGCGGCGATCTGTCGGTGGAGACCAGCATCGATCATGTATCGCTGTACCAAAAGCGGATCATCGCGGCCGCGCGGCGGCAGGGCAGGCCGGTCATCGTTGCGACCGAGCTGCTGCACAGCATGATAGAGAGTCCGTTGCCGACCAAGGCCGAGATCGGGGACATCACGAATGCGGTGATCGACGGCGCATCGGCCGTCATGCTGTCCGGCGAGACCGCCGTCGGCAAGTTTCCCGTGGAAGCGGTGGCGCGGCTGCGCAGCATCGTCACGCTTGCCGAAGCCCATCGGCATGCGACGCTCCCGGCGGCGGGCGGGTTTGCCGAAGCGCCGAACGATCTGCGCGCCGCGACGCTTGCGCTGACGCGCACGCTGCCGATCTCGAAGGTCGTCGTGTTGTCGCGCACCGGCTACGCGGCTCGGCTCGTGTCGATGGCCCAGGTGCGGCAGCCTGTCATTGCGGTCGGCAGGGATGCGGCGCTTGCGCGCAGCTGGAACCTGCTGCCGGGCACGACGGCGGTATTCCTGCCGGAACTCGATCTGGCGGCGGAAGGCGCCGGCACCGCCGCGCTGAAGTCACTGTGGGAGGGCGGCCGGCTTCAGGTCGACGACGTAGTGCTCGTCGTGCTGGCCGCCAGCGACGATGCGCAGGCGTCGTTGAGTTCGCTGCAAACCGTCCGCGTCGGCCAGCTTGCCGCGCAACTTGCGTGGTCCGTGGACAGCGGCGTGGAGGCCTGACATGCACGATCCGCACCTGTTGGTCGGCATCGTCGCGCTGCTTGCGATCGTGCAGTCCGTATTCGGCATGGGCATCCTCGTGTTCGGCACGCCGACGCTGCTGCTGATGGGATACGACTTCACGTCGGTGCTCGGCCTGCTGCTGCCCGCTTCCGTATCGATCTCGGCGGTTCAGGCGTGGTCCGCGCGGCGACGTGCGGTGCCGGCCGCCGAACGGGTCACGATGGTGATCTGCGCGATCGCGGTGCTCGTATCGCTTGCGACGCTGGTTCGGTTGAACCTGAAGGCGTGGGTCGACATGCTGATCGGGATCGCGATGCTGAGCGCCGCCGCGGTGCGCTATTCGTCGCGACTGCAGGCTGGGCTGCGCAGATTCGTTCACGCGCGCAGCCGGCTGTATGTCGGTTCGATGGGCGTCGTGCACGGACTCACCAACATGGGCGGCGCGTTGCTCGCCGTCTATGCGGCCAGCCGATACGACGACAAGCACGCGATGCGTGCGGCGATCTCGCGCTACTACCTGCTGTTCGGCACGATCCAGCTTGGCACGCTGGCGTTGCTGCGCCCGGCTGCACTCGATGTGCGCGGCGCAGTGATGGCGCCGATCGCGGTCGCCATCTACTTTGCTGTCGGCAACGTGCTATTCGCGCGGGCCGGTGCGCCGTTGTACGAGCGTGCAATGACCGCGTTCATCGGCGTCTATGGTGCGGTCGTGCTGGCGAAGACGCTGGTCTTCGCGTGACGGGAGCCCAACCGATGCAGAACGTCCTGACCGCGCTGGTTCCGATCTTCGTGCTGATCCTGGCGGGATTCGTGCTGCGGCAGCGCCGCCTGCTGCCGGACGAATTCTGGCTGCCATGCGAAACCCTGAACTACTACTACATGTTTCCCGCGCTGATGTTCAGCCAGGTCGCGAAAGCGAATTTGACGCAGTTTCCGGTCCGGCCGATCGCGGTCGCGATCCTCGGCGCGGTGGCCGCAAGCGCGGCGCTGCTGTATGCGTGGCGCGCGTGGAGCCGGCAGCCCGGGACGGTGTTCTCGTCGGTGATCCAGGGCGCGTTGCGGCCCAATACGTATGTGGGCGTTGCCGCCGCGGCAGCGTTGTACGGTAGCGTCGGCCTCACGCTCACGTCGATCAGCATCGCGGTCGCGATTCCGCTGCTGAACGTCGCGTCGATCATCATCCTGATGCAGCACGGCCGTGGTGGCGCGCCGTCGGCGCGGCAGATCGGCGGCGCGCTGCTGAGGAACCCGGTCATCATGTCGGTCGTGCTCGGCGCCGCGTTCAATCTTGGCGGGCTGCGTTTGCCGGGCGTGGCGGCAAGCGTGCTGTCGATTCTCGGCGCGGCGTCGCTGCCGCTCGGCCTGCTCGCGGTGGGCGCGGGCCTCGACGTGAAGGCCGCGAAGGCGGCGCGCGGCCCGGTGTTCCAGTCGTCGGTGATCAAGTTGCTGCTCGTGCCGCTGCTGACCTTCTGGATCGGTTTCAGCCTCGGCATCCGTGGCCCCGCGCTGACGACGATCGTCCTGTTCAATGCGTTGCCGTGCACGCCTTCCGCCTATATCATGGCGAAGCTGCTAGGCGGCGATCATCGTTTGTCTGCCGGCATCATTACGGTTCAGACGGCGCTCGCGGCCGTCACGATGCCGCTGGTGCTGCTCGTGTTCCACGGTTGAACCGGGGCGCGCCCGTGCCCGCGTCGGCGCGGCGCAACGAGAAAGGCAAAGGCCGGTCGGGTCGCCCTGACCGGCCTTTCTCGTCTGTGGCGCGTGTTTCGCACGGGATGCCGTGCGCGTTGCGCGACGCACACGGCAGCACGACTTTCTCGACGAGATCGGCGATTTCGCGCCCCCCGCTGCAGGCGAAGCTGCTGCACGTGCTGCCGGAGGGCGAGGTAATACGCGTCGGCGCGACGCGTGCGCGGCCGGTCGACGTGCGCGTCGTCGCGGCAACCAGCGTCGATCTCGAGCGCTGCCGGCATTGCAGCGCGAAACAGCGGAGGCGTGAGCGGTCGAACGGTCGAACGACGCACCGCGCTTCGCGTTCGGCGGCGCGCCGTTCCGCCATATCGCGCGATCAGATATCCATCAAAAAAATAACCATTTGGTACACGCTTGCGCGCGCATTACAGTCTGGGCTCCTGCCGGCTGCGACGCCGGTCGTTCCGACGTTATTTCAGAAATTCGCCACATGAATCGTTTGATGCGTTCCAGGGTTCGCCGCGCGGCGGCCGCGCTGTTCGTGTTCGGCCTCGTGCCGGCTTCCCATGCGGCCCAGCCGACGTTGCGCGTCGGCATCGACGCCGAGTCGTATCCGCCGTTCTTCGCGAAGGACGCGGCCGGCAAGTGGAAGGGCTGGGAAATCGACGTGCTCGATGCCGCGTGCGGCAAACTGAACGTGCGGTGCGAGCTCACCGACATTGCGTGGGACGGCCTGATTCCGGCGTTGCAGAACCGCAAGATCGACGTGATCTGGTCGTCGATGACGATCACCGGCGAACGGCAGAAAGCGATCGATTTCAGTCGCGCGTATTACGAATCGCCGACGGTGTTCGTCGGCGCGAAAAGCGACCGGCGCCGCGTCGACTGCGCGGTGCCCGCGAGCTTCAAGGGCAGCGTGATCGGCGTCGAGGCCGGCACGAACTTCTCGGCATTCCTCGATGCCCGCTTCAAGCAGGACGCGCAGATCAAGGCGTTCGACAAGTTCGACAACGCGCTCGCGGATCTGGTGTCCGGGCGTGTCGACTACGTGCAGGAAGGCAAGGGGCTGTTCACGGCATTCCTCGCGTCGCGCGACGGCAAGGACTTCGAGGTCAAGGCCACGTGCGCGGACAATCCGGTGCTGGGCCTCGGCATCGGCGCGGGCGTGCGCCACGGCGATGCGCTGCGCGGCAAGCTGTCGACCGCGATCGCGCAGCTGCAGCAGGACGGCACGTGGGATGCGATCACCGCCCGCTATCCGAACCTGAAGGGCACGATCGAGAAGGGCCGCTGACCCGATGGCCGCGGACGACTCGCTGCTCGCGCTGCTTGCGTTGCTCGCATTCGACGACGGTGGATATGGCCGCGTATTCGCGGGCGCATTCGCACTGACGTTCGGCGTCGCGGCAGCGTCGTTCTGCACCGGCGTGCTGCTCGGCATCGCCGGCGCGCTCGGCAAGCTGTCGCGCCACGCGCCGCTCGCGTGGCTTGCGCGGTTCTACACGACGCTGGTGCGCGCGCTGCCCGAGCTGTTGTGCCTGCTGCTCGCGTTCTACGCGCTCGCGCCTGCCGTCGAGGTCGCGCTGCACCGCGGCGGCCTGGTGCCCGACGGCTTCGCGTTCCCGCCGTTCCTCGTCGCCGCGCTGTCGCTTGGTTTCATCCAGGGCGCGTATCTGACCGACATCTTCCGCGCGGCGCTCGTCAACGTGCCGGTCGGCCAGGTCGAAGCCGCGCACGCGTACGGGATGACGCCATGGCAGACGTTCATGCACATCCGGCTTCCGGCCGCCGCGCGGCTCGCGTTGCCGGGCGTCGGCAACGTGTGGCTGAACGCGACCAAGGATGCATCGTTCATCAGCGTGCTCGGCTCGTTCACGGATCTGCTGAAGGCGAGCCAGCTCGCGGCCGGCGCGACTCGCCACTACGTATTCTTCTATCTCGTCACGGCCGCGCTGTTCCTGCTGTTGAGCATCGCGTCGACGGGCATCTTCGCGGTGCTCGAGCGGCACGCCAACCGTGGCACGAGGCGCGCAACCGCATGATCTTCTCGCTACCGTTCCTGTTCGACACGGTGATGCCGAAGCTCCTCGCCGCAGTGCCGACGACGCTCGCGCTGACGCTGTTGTCGGGCGCGGCCAGCGTGCTGCTGGGCGTTCCGCTCGCGCTCGCCGCCGGTGCGCGCCATGCGCCGCTGCGCTGGTCCGCGAGCGGCTGGCTCATGCTGATTCGGGGCACGCCGCTGCTCGTTCAGCTCTATTTGCTGTACTACGGATTCGGGCAGATCGTCCCGCGCGAATGGATGCGCGACAGCTGGGCGTCGCCGCTGCTGCGCGACGCGTTCTGGTACGCAATCGTCGCGTTGAGCGTGAACGAGAGCGCGTATGTCGCGACGATCCTGCGCGGCGCGATCGCCGGCGTGCCGGCCGGCGAGATCGAAGCCGGGTACGCATACGGAATGACGCGCGTGCAGGTGCTGCGCCGCATCGTCGGCCCGCGCGCGTGGCGGCTCGCGCTGCCCGCGCTCATCGGCGAGGCGATCCTGCTGCTGAAATCGACCGTCCTCGCGTCGACCGTGACGGTGTTCGACGTGATGGGAACGGCCAATACGCTGCGCTTCGAGACGTTGCGCGTATACGAACCGCTGGCCGGCGCGGCCGTCGTCTATGTCGTGCTGGTCGCGCTGCTCACCATTCCGGCCGCGCGTCTCGAGAAGCATGTCAATCGCCATCTGACGCGCGCACCCCACGCTCGTGTGCCTGCACGCCACCGCCGCGCGTCGCCGAACGCGTGGGCGGCACCCAACTGATTCCTGTCCTGGTAACGAACCCGACGATGTCCGATCCTCGCCCCTTGCTGTTTTCCCTGTACGAACAAGCCAGCGTCGGCTGCGGCGGCGCGCCGAGCCTTTGGACCCATCCGGCCGACGAACGGCTGCGCGCGAATACGCTCGCGTTCTGGTCGGACCTCGCGCGCACGGCCGAGCAGGCCGATCTCGACATGCTGTTCTTCGCGGACGTGCTCGGCCTATACGACGTCTATGGCGGGTCGGCCGACGCGGCACTGCGATGGGCGGTCGAGTCGCCCGCGAACGATCCGATGATGCTGATTCCGGCACTTGTCGCGCAGACCGAGCGGCTCGCGTTCGGTGTGACCGCGAGCACGACCTACGAGCATCCGTTCGCGCTCGCGCGCCGCTTCAGCACGCTCGATCATTTGAGCAACGGCCGGATCGGCTGGAACATCGTGACGTCCTACCTGACGAGTGCGGCGCGCAACTTCGGGCTCGACCGGATGATCGGCCATGACGAACGCTACGCGCGCGCGGAGGAGTTTCTCGACGTCGTGTACAAGCTGTGGGAAGGGAGCTGGGCGGACGATGCGGTCGTCGCCGACAAGCACGCGCCGCGTTATGCGCGCGGCGACCGCGTGCGGCCGATCGCGCACGAAGGCACGCACTATCGCGTGCAGGGGCCGCACGTCTGTGCGCCGTCGCCGCAGCGCTCGCCCGTGCTGATCCAGGCGGGCTGGTCCGGGCGCGGGCGTGAGTTCGCGGCGAAGCACGCGGAGGTGGTGTTCGTCGCGAAGTCGAATCCGCACGAGATTCGTGCGGGCCTCGACGAGATTCGCCGGCTCGCTGCGGCGCGCGGCCGTGCGGCGGACGACGTGAAGTCGCTGACCGTGCTGCGAATCGTGACCGCGCGCTCGTCGAGCGACGCGAAGGAGAAATACCACACGCTGCAGCAGCACTACCACCAGCACGCGCAACTCGTCAGCTATGCGGGCGACACCGGCATCGACATCGACCGCTACGCGGACGACGAACCGCTGACGACGCAGACGGAAGGGCTCACGTCCTACGTGGTGCGGCCCGACGGCAGCGGCAAGCCGCTCACCGCCGGTGACGTGCGCCGCAAGTTCGCGAGCGTCACGCGCGGCACCGACTTGATCCTCGTCGGCTCGCCCGACGAGGTCGCCGATCAGCTCGCCGAGCATGCGCGGCAGTCGACGACGAGCGGCTACATGCTCAATCCGCTGATCAGCCCGGGCACGCTCGACGATTTCGCCGAATGGATCGTGCCGGAACTGAAAAAGCGCGGCCTGTACCGGACGACGGCGCCGGCCGGCACCTTCCGCTCGCGGCTGAGCGGCCGCGACCGCCTGCCGGACACCGCGCATGGCGCGTCGTTCCGGCAATCCGCATCTGACGGACGGTGACGAGCCGGTCGATACGGAACGACTGTCAGGGGAGGTGCGTGACGTGACCCGCGACGTGCTGTTCCGGCTGCAACCGCGCCATGCCCGACAGGGGGGGGCGGCATGACTGCGACGGCGAACGAGATTGCCGGTGTGACGCGCGCAGGTCGATCACATCGATCGGCGTCGCCGCCCGTCCAAAGCGCCGCCGGCATCGCGAAGCGTTTCGACGCGACCGTCGCGCTGTCGGCGTCGAATCTGTCGATCGACGCGGGCGAACCCGTCGCGCTGATGGGTGCGAACGGCGCGGGCAAGTCGACCTTCGTCAAGATCCTGAGCGGCGTGCTGCGGCCGGACGGCGGCACGCCGACACTGCGCGGGTCGCGCGTCCATTACGGCGTGGACGGCTACAACGAGATGGCGCCGACCTTGCCCGGCGGCCGCGACGATTTCATCGCGCTCGTGCTGCCCGAATTGCGTCTTCGCGGGCTGTTTCGCAGCGACGATAGCGGCAGCACGCTGCGCGATCATTTCGGGTTGCCGCGGCCCGCGGCACGGCGCACGTTGACCGTGCCCGGCGCCTCGGCGGTCGCGGCTGCCTGACCTCAGCGCCGCAGGCCGGCGTCGCGCAGCAGCGGCAGCACGCGCGCGCCGAAGAAGTCGAGATCCGGCCTGAAGTCGTAGAAGCTCAACTGGATGCCGTCGATGCCCGCTCGATGCAGCCGCACGATGTAGTCGGCGACTTCCTCGGGCGAGCCCGTGATCGAGATGTTGCCGCCGATCGCACGCGCGGCCGCCTGCGAGCGTTGTTCGAAGCCACCGCGCCACGCATGTGCGTCGCTGTCGAAGCGGTAGAAGCTGCCGTCGTCCGCATGCGCGACGATCGCGTCGCGGTACGCGCGCGCCTCGGCCGTCGTCTCGCGGCAGATCACGAGCGGATTGAGCAGCGTGCGGATCGTCCTGCCGCGCGCGGCGGCGGCCGCCTTCACGCGGGCTGTATGCGCGGGCAGCGCGTCCAGCGCGAGATCGACGTCCGGGCCGGCCGGGCTCGTCACGAACACGATGTCCGAATAGCGGGCCGCAAAATCGATGCCGGCGTCGGAGCCGGTCGCGTTGATCAGCAGCGGGCGGCCGTAGCGCGGCTTCGGCGTGACGAACGCGCCGGAGAGCCGCCAGCTCGACAGCGCGGGCGCATAGCTGAAGTTGTCCGGCTGGGCCCACAGCTGGCTGACCGCGTCGACGAACTCGGCGGCCATCTCGTAGCGCCGGTCGTGCTCGATCCGGTTCCAGCCGAACATCTCGTGTTCGATCGCGCGGTGGCCGGTCACGACGTTGATGCCCCAGCGTCCGCGCGAGATGTGATCGAGCGTCGCCGTGAACTTCGCGAAATGCAGCGGGTGCCACGGCCCGTAGAGCACGTGGCTCGTCGCGACGAGGATGATCCGCTCGGTGCGCGCGGTGAGCGCCGCCAGCGTCATGAACGAGTCGAGCGCCTGGCCGTCGAACACGCCGCCGTAGCCGCCTTTCGGCAACCATTGCGACAGCGCGAACACGAGATCGAAGCCGAGCGCCTCGGCGCGCGCGACCAGGTCGGCGTTGTAGTCGAACGTCCAGTCGGTCGAGCGCGGCAGCGTCGAGGCGCTCCAGCCGCCGGCCTGGAGCGGCAGGAACAGCCCGAGCATCAGCGGCTGCGCGAGCACGCGCGACGCGGGGCTGTCGGGGAAATCGGCCGGTGAACGGACGTCGACGAACGGCGACGGCGTGAGCGACGCGTCGGCTTGGGCCGCAGCGGATGTGTCGGTCAAGGTTGGCTCCCTACGCGGCGCCCTGGCGCCGAACGAAAAAATCCGGCACGCGATACCGGCGGTCTTGCCGGGCCGATCTGCGTCTTGCCGGCCGGCGGATCGCGTCGCGTCACAGTCGGCCCGGCCGCGGGTCGGGCACGAAGCCGTCGCGGTTCGGCATCCTGACGCGCGGCAGCGTGTGCGCGTCGAGCGTCGTGTCGTCGGGAACGATGCCGTTCAGGTGCAGCACGTAGGCCGTGACCGCATAGACGTCGTCCGCGCTCAGCGATTGCGGTGCGTTGTACGGCATCGCGCGGCGGATGTAGTCGAACAGCGTCGTCGCATACGGCCAGTAGCTGCCGACCGTCTTTTTCGGCTTCGCGCCGGCAAGCGAGCCGAGGCCGCCGACGAGCGGATCGCCGACGCCACCCTGGCCGCCGGCGCCGTGGCACATCGCGCACTTGTCAGCGAACACGTGCGCGCCGCGCGCGACCGTGCCCGCACCGGGCGGCAGGCCGCTGCCATCGGGTGCGACGTCGATGTCCCATGCGGCGATCGCCGCGCGGTCGACCGGCTGACCGAGACCGAAGCCGGCGCCGAATGCGGGCAACGCAGGCAACGCGAGCGTGCCTGCCGCCACCGCGCACGACGCGAGCCGACGCACGATCGTGTTACGCATTGCGCACCTCGCCGTCCGCGCCGACGCGCCAGTTCTGGATGCCGTTGTAGTGGTACTGCGAATTGACGCCGCGCGCGGCGACGAGCGCGTCGCGGGTCGGCTGCACGTAGCCCGTTTCGTCGGTCGCGCGGCTTTGCAGGTCGGCGGGCTCGCCGTGCCAGACCCAGTCGGCTTCGAAGCGGGTCAGCGCGCGATCGCGCACGTCGCCCGCGAGCCGTGCGGCGCGCCAGGTGCGGCCGCCGTCGGTCGAGACGTCGACCGCGCGAACCCGGCCGCGCCCCGACCACGCATAGCCGCTGATCGGGTAATAGCCGTGCGATGCGAGCCGGTGGCCTGCCGACGGGCGCGTGATCACCGATTTCGCGTCCATCTCGAACACGAATTGGCGGGCGCAGCCGTTCGGCAGCAGGCTCGTGTACTTCGACGTTTCCTCGCGCGTCATCTCCGGTGCGCGCACCAGCTTCAGCCGCCGCAACCACTTGATGTTCGTGTTGCCTTCGAAGCCCGGCACGATCAGCCGCACCGGGTAGCCGTTCTCGGGGCGCAGCCGCTCGCCGTTCTGCGCATAGACGACGAGCGCGCGCTCGAGAATCCGGTCGAGCGGCAGGCTGCGCGTCATCGCCGCGCCGTCCGCGCCTTCCACGAGCAGCCACTGCGCGGCCGGATCGACGCCCGTTTCGTCGAGCAGCGTCGACAGCCGCACGCCCGTCCATTCGCAGCACGACAGCAGCCCGTGCGTGAACTGGACGGGCAGGCCGCTCGGGCCGTTCCATTCGCTGCCGGTATTGCCCGAGCATTCGAGGAAGTGGATCCGCGATTCGGACGGAAAACGCAGCAGGTCGTCGAGCGTGAAGCTGCGAGGTTCGCGTACGAGGCCGTGCACGACGACGCGATGGCGTTGCGCATCGATATCGGGCACGCCCGCATGATGGCGCTCGTAGACGAGGCCATTGGGCGTGATGTCGCCGAACAGGTCGGCGAGCGGTGTCATTGACGAGCCGGAGCCGGGCAACGCCGGCGTACGCGCGCTGCGACGGATGACGTCGCGTTCGTGCGCGCCCGGCAGGCCATACGGCGGCGACAGCAGCGGTGCGCCCGGCGTGCGCGTCCACGGCGGCACGTCCAGCGGCGCAAGCGGCTGACTCGCGAGCGCGCCGCCGGCCGGCAGCATCGCGGCGGCCCAGCCGCCGGCGAGCTGGCGCAGCGCCGCGCGGCGGCCAGTGCGGCGTGGGCGGTGAGGAGAGTCGGTCATGATCGAAGCCGTGCCGCGCGCGGGCGCGGCAGCATCCGGAAAAGCGGACATTCTCGGCAACCGGGCGAGACGCGGCAAACAACGATTCCCGCTTTGCTTATCGCGTCGCGCCCGCTGCGTGAACGTTCAGAACTTCACGCGCAGCCCGCTGACGAACGCGAGCTGCCGATTCGTCGACGATGCGCTGCCGATGTTCGAGATCGCCGCGATCCGGCGATAGCCGCCCGAGGTCGCGGTGCTCGGGTCGCCCGCCGCGAGCTGGTAGATGCCGGACAGGTAAATGTCGGTGCGCTTCGACAACGCATAGTCGAACCCGAGCGTGAACTGGTGCCAGCGCGGCTTCAGCGTCTGGCCGCCGGTGCCCGGCAAGCCGTTCGCGCGTCCGTCGGTGAACGTGTAGACGCCGATCAGCGTCGCCGCCGGCGTGATCTGGTAGCGCCCGTTCACGTCGTAGTTGTTGAACTTGCGCGACGAGCCGTCGACATAGTCGAGCTGCGTGTGGCTCCACGCGAAGCCGAGCGTCGCGCGGCCGAGCGCGTAGTTCGCGCCCGCGACGCCGATCTGCTGCTTGCGAACGCCGCCGTTCAGCCCGTAGAAGAACGCGCCGCTGTAGTCGTTGCCGGTCGTCGTGGTCGCGCCGCCCACCGCGCCGCTCGTGTTCGACGTCGCGTTCGGGTGGTTGAGCCGGACGTAGCCGGCGCCCGCCGACAGCGGGCCGTTCACGTAATTTGCCGACACGCCCCATGCGTTGTTGTTCGAGAAGCCGGTGCCCGCGCCGCCGTTCGCCTGGTTGCTGAACGCGTACAGCACGTCGGCCGTGAAGCCGGCGATCGTCGCGCTGCGGAACTTCACCGCGTTGTTGATCCGGAAGCTCTGGTTCAGGTTGTCGTTGTCGCCGACATGGGTCGCCGGCGACCAGAAACCGGACCCCGAGTACTGCGCGACGAGATCGGTGATCGGCTCGTACTGGCGGCCGAACGTCAGCGTTCCGATGTCGGCCTTGCTCAGGCCCACGTATGCGGAGCGGCCGAACAGGCGGCCACCCTGGCCGAGCCCGCCGTCGCTCGGCCGGAAGCCGCTTTCGAGCGTGAACACGGCCGCCAGGCCGCCGCCGAGATCCTCGCTGCCTTTCAGGCCCCAGCGGCTGCCGCTCAGCTTGCCGCTCGTCTGCTGGATGTTGCTCGCGCCGCCCTGGTTGTTCGTATAGGCAAAGCCGGCGTCGACGACGCCGTACAGCGTGACGGAACTCTGCGCATGCGCGCCGATGGAACCGATCGAAACCAAACCCAGGACTACCGATTGCTTGATCATGAATATCCTCTGTTTTTATGGGACCGTCTGCGAGGATCACGATGCTATTGACTTCGGTTCGGTCGACGAACGTTCGATCCGTGGTTTGCAATTCGCTGCGCGAGCGAATTGCAATACGTGCCGATGCACGCTCGACGCGCGCGCCGCGATCGCGTCCGGCACGCATGCTGCGGCGCACGCATTGGCATCGATGGCAAACATCGCGCGACGACCCTGCGCGGTCGTGCGCATATCGATCGATGAAATCATTGGATATCGCAAGGAGATCCGTTCGGATGACGATGTTTTTATGCAACGCGGCTCTGTGAGACGCACGGCCGATGCGGTAGGCACGCCTGCATATCGATTCCGCAAAACGTTGGTAGGGCCGCGCGATGCAAGGTTGTAGAGTCGGGCATCCGGCCGCGATGCCGGCCAGCGCCGGGCGCAGCGCACGCTGCGTGCAGCCCGGTGGAACCACGAACAAGGGCGCCGTGTGAGATGAGTCGGGATGTGTTTTTTCTGCTGGAGCCGGGCTTTGCCGATCCGAAGTATCCGGGCCGACACTTCGTCTGTCCGCACGGACTGGCGATCGAAGGGCTGCTTGCGAGCGCGCCCGATCGGGCCGGCCGCCTCGACGTGCGCCGGGTCGGTTTCGAACGGCCGCGGCACGCGGTGATCGACGTGCTCGACGTGCTCGACGTGCTCGACGACGCGCATCGGGGCCTGCCGGTGCTCGTGCTCGGTAGCGCGCAACCGGAGCCGGACGATGCGCAAGTGCTCTGCGCGGTGCGCTTCGTCACCGACCCGCGCCGCATCCTCGACCTGCTGGCCGAGCACCGCGGTGTTCCGTCGCTGCATTGACGCGCGCCGGCCGTCGCGCACGGCGGCTTCCTTTTCCCTTACCGTTCAATCGACAGGAGTATCCGATGGCGTCAACTTCGGCGGCACGCCGCCGCCTGCTGCTCGCCGGCGCCGCGATCGCGGCGGCCCCCGTGGTCGCGCGGGTCGCGCTTGCCGCGCCGGCCGTCAACGCCGATCTTGCCGGCACCACGCTGCGCGTCGCGACCTACAAGGGCGGCTGGCGCGCGCTGCTGCAGGCGGCCGGCCTGAGCGACACGCCGTACCGGATCGAGTGGCGCGAGCTCAACAACGGCGTGCTGCACATCGAGGCGCTGAACGCGGATGCGCTCGACATCGGCTCGGGCAGCGAGATTCCCGCGGTGTTCGCCGCCCGCCAGAAGGCCAGCGTCCGGTTCATCTCGCGTACGCGGGAAGATCTGAACAACCAGGTCACGCTCGCGCGCAAGGACACGCGGATCTTCGGCATCGCGGACCTGAAGGGCAAGCGCGTCGGGTATGTGCGCGCGACGACGTCGCACTATTTTCTGTACCGGCAGCTCGCGGAGGCCGGCCTCGGTTTCGACGACATCCATCCGATCAACCTGTCGCCCACCGACGGGTTGTCCGCGTACGACCGCGGCGACCTCGACGCGTGGGCGATCTACGGCTACAACGGCCAGCTCGCGCGCAACCGTTACGGGGCGCGCGTGCTGAAGACGGGCAAGGGCTATCTGTCCGGCAATTTCCCGATCTATGCGAACCCGCGCACGCTGGACGACCCACGCCGGCGTGCGGCGACCGGTGATCTGCTGCTGCGGTTCCAGCGCGCGTACGCGTGGGCGAACGGGCATTTCGGCGCCTATGCGCGCGTGCAGAACGGCGAGACGCGCGTGCCGGTTGCCGATCTCGAGGCGATGTTCGCGCAGCGCAGCGACGACTACGCGCTGCTGCCCGTCACGCCCGACGTGGTCGCGCAGCATCAACAGGTCGCGGACCTGTTCGCGCGGATCGGCGTGCTGGACGGTCCGGCGAATGTCGCGCCGTTCTGGGATACGTCTTTCAATGCGCTGGTGGCGTCGGCGTGAATACGTCGGCACGCTCGCGGCGCAGTGGAACGGGGAGGGGCCGCACTGATCGCGCGCACGAATGCCAAGCTACCGACGGACAAACAGCAGTGCTTCCTCGCTCCGCTGCTGTACAAGTTGCTCCCCAGCGGCGGCGCGGTGGGTCGCATTGTCTGTACGGCGGTCGATTCAGGCCACAACAACGACTCGGACCCCGATCCCGGCATCGGATATCCGGTGGTCGCCGGAGGCTTCAGTGCCGTCACGGGCTGGGGTATCCCTGACGGCCGGAAGCTGCTCGACGCGCTCACCCAGGTGGACCAGGGCTGAGGTCGCCGCGCCGCGGTTCGGCGCCCAACGTATATCGGCGGCGCTGGCGTCATTAGGCCCTTCGGAACAAGCTGTCGGATCCGAGGGGCCGGCCAATTCCAGGCGACAAGCCTGTGACATGAACTGCCCATTGGCTAGCGTTCACGTCCGAAACTTCGCGGACCAAGAACCTGTCGCCGGCTCACCCAAAGCAACGATAAGCGAATCCCCCATCGCGATCACATGGTGACAGCGTTGCGCATCAAGCGCCCGCCCACCCCCTCAGGGGTTCATCCCAGCTTTACCCCGCCGCCCCCCGCCGCCCACAATGCCTGATCGGCACCACAGACCGGATCGCCCAGCGCGCGGACCGACACCCCGCCCCGAGCAACCCGGAACAACGAGCACCGCCGCCCGGGGAACGCACCGCCAATCGTGGGGGAGCCATGTCACCGCGCGCTTATTTCGTGCTCGTTCTAGCGATCGGCTGGCTCGCCGCGATCCCCGGCCGGGCGTCGGCCGACGACAGCCGCCTGCATTTCGAAGCCCACATCGAGGCCCCCCACAACCAGCTATCGGACCGCCCGACCGAAACGGACGAACCGCGT
Organism: Burkholderia ubonensis; assembly: GCF_902833085.1. Taxonomy (GTDB): domain Bacteria; phylum Pseudomonadota; class Gammaproteobacteria; order Burkholderiales; family Burkholderiaceae; genus Burkholderia; species Burkholderia ubonensis. The sequence goes on along the minus strand of NZ_CADFEB010000011.1, from coordinate 324,102 downwards.
CACGTGCTCGTCATCCAGGGCCGCAAGGACCCGAAAGTCGAGCTGTGGCTCGGCATCGACTTCGCGTCCACCCATCCGCAGTGCCAGTCGCAAACCTGGTTCGGCCGCCTGTTCGGTGCGCCGAACCTGCCGCAGGTCGTCACGGACAATATCCGCGTGCCGACCGGCCAGGACCGGTTCGAGGTCCGTTTCTACGCCGATCGCTATGACCCTGGCCGTTGCGGATGGCAGCCGCTGGGCATTCGCCACGCCGAGTTCGTCCCCGGCGTCAGCGCCGGGCCGAACGGATGGAGCGTACTGATTGCATTCAGCGACTCCGGCCGGCGCGAAGCGACCCTCGCCTGGTCCTGCCAGCTCGGCGTATCCAGCGCGTCGCCGACCGACCTCGGCTGCCTGACGAGAACGCGCGGCGCCGGCGCGATGCGGATCTCCAGCGAGGGCGGCAAGGTCAACGTGACGTTCGAGCTGTTGCCCCGGTCGCCGCTGCCGCGCGGGCTGGAGGCCGAAGGCGGCGGGAGGGCGATCGGAAGCTGAGCGCGGCCGCGGCGGGCATGCCGCCGCCATCCGCCGCCGCCGTCAGTGCTTCTTCTGCGCAGCCTCGATGTCGGCCCGCAGCCGCGCTTCCTGCTCCTGCAGCTCCGGCGTGAGTTCCGCGCCGAAGTCTTCCGCTGCGAACACCTGCCGGATCTCGATCTCCGAGTCGCTCTTCATCGGATTCGGGCAGCGTTTCACCCATTCGACGGCTTCGTCCATCGACTTCACCTGCCACATCCAGAAACCGGCGATGAGCTCCTTGGTCTCGGCGAACGGCCCGTCGATCACGCTGCGGCCCGTTCCGGAGAAGCGCACGCGCTTGCCGCGCGAGCTCGGGTGCAGCCCTTCACCGGCGAGCATCACACCCGCCTTCACCAGTTCCTCGTTGTACCGGCCCATCGCGGCCAGCAGTTCGGTGTCCGGCATCTCGCCGGCCTCGGATTCGTTCGTCGCCTTCACGATCACCATTACACGCATGCTTACTTCTCCTTGAGTGGGGGAAAGATCGCGCTCCCGCCGACAGCCGTTGCGTGTCGATGAGCGCCTCCGACACTACGACGAATCAGGATGCCAGAAATCGACACGCGTCCGGGAATTCGTGCCCGCGGCCGGCAGGCGCATGCATCGCCGGCAGATCATCCGGCGATCCGCCGCATGCCGGACTGCGGGTTTACGTGGGGGCGATACCGCTTAAGTCTCGCGGCAAGGCGTCGTTATATGTACCGGTTAGTTAACAAATCGGGGCATTCGCATGAAGCTTTCCACGAAACTGCTGTTGCTCGTCGGCGCGGCGCTGCTGGGCGTCGTGCTGCTGGCCGCGACGGCGCTGCAGACGTTGCGCGGCGCGCTGATCGACGGCCGGCGCGAGGAAATCGTCATTCTCCTGACGAAGGCCGAGCATCTGGTCAACGCGTACCGCGAACTGCAGACGAGCGGCGTGCTGACGCGCGAGCAGGCGCAGCAGCAGGCGAAGGAAGCGCTGTCGCGGCTCAACGCGAACACCCGCAGCTATTACTGGGTCACGACGGCCGACGGCGTCAATCTCGTGCACCCGAACGCGAAGTTCGTCGGCACCAGGGCCAAGGGCAACCGGACGACCGGCGGGCTGACCGACAGCGAGGCGTACCGCGCCGGGATGGCGCAATCGCATTTCGCGCTCGTCGACGTGCTCGTGAAGCGCAGCCCGGAGGCGGAGACCGAGCCGAAACTGCAAGGCGTCGTGGCGATCCCGGACTGGGACTGGTGGATCGGCACCGGCTTCTTCTACGACGATATCGACGCCGCGTTCTCGAAGCTCGCCGCCATGCTCGGCGCGATCGCGCTCGGCATCGCGGCAGGCCTCGGCGCGATCGCGTGGGCGATCCTGCGCAGCATCAAGCGCACGCTCGGCGGCGAACCGGCGCACGCGACGCAGATCGCGCACGCGATCGCGACCGGCAACCTGAACGTGCCGCTCGACGTCGCGAAGGCGGCGCCGGGCAGCCTGCTCGCGGCGCTCGCCGAGATGAAGGCGGGGCTGGTCGGGATGATCGCCGAAATCCAGTCCGCGACGCACTCGATCGCGATCGGGGCAGGCGAAATCGCGCAGGGCAATCTCGATCTGTCGCAGCGCACCGAGGAGCAGGCCGCGTCATTGCAGGAGACCGCCGCGAGCATGGAGCAGATCACCGCGACGGTGAAGCAGAACGCGGACAACGCGCGGCAGGCCAACGGGCTCGTCGCGACGGCCAACGATGCGACCGAGCGCGGCGGCGCGGCGGTCGAGCAAGTGGTGTCGACGATGCAGCAGATCGCGCAGCAGTCGGAGCAGATCGCCGACATCACGTCGGTGATCGAAAGCATCGCGTTCCAGACCAACATCCTCGCGCTGAACGCGGCGGTCGAGGCGGCGCGCGCGGGCGAAGGCGGGCGCGGGTTCGCGGTCGTCGCGTCCGAAGTCCGGTCGCTTGCGCAGCGCAGCGCGGCCGCCGCGAAGGACATCAAGGCGCTGATTCAGGCATCGGTCGAGCAGGTCGGCCACGGCAGCCGGCTGGTCGGCGTCGCGGGTGAGCGGATGACGGCCATCGTCCAGTCGATTCGTCACGTCGCCGGCATCATGGGCGAGATCACGGCGGCGTCCGACGAGCAGAGCACCGGCATCGAGCAGGTGAGCCTGGCGGTCACGCAGATGGACGAGGTGACGCAGCAGAATGCGGCGCTCGTCGAGCAGGCCGCCGCCGCGGCGTCGTCGCTCGACGAGCAGACGACGCGCCTGCGGTCGGCGGTATCGGTGTTCAGCGTCGGCTGACGCCCCGCTCAGGTCACGACACCTTGTCCGCCGCGGCCGCGGCCGCGCATTGGCCGCCGTCGCGCGCGTCGTCGCCCGCCGCCAGCGTTTCCAGCGCCATCCCCTTCGTCTCGATCCCGAGCGTCCATACGGCCAGCGCCGCCGCTGCGAACGACAGCGCGCCGAGCGTGAACACGCCGCCCTGCCCGAACACCGGCAGCACGACGCCGACCACGTACGGCCCGATCAGCGAGCCGACGCGCCCGACCGCCGACGCGAAACCCGACCCCGTCGCGCGCGCACCGGTGCCGTACAGCTCCGGCGTGTACGTATACAGCGCGGCCCACATCCCGAACAGGAAAAACTGCATCGCGAGGCCCGTGCCGATCAGCAGCGCGGTGCTGCCGCCGTACAGCGCGCTCTGTCCGTATGCATACGCCATCACGCCGCCGCCGAGCAGCGACGCGATGCAGGTCGGCTTGCGGCCCCAGCGCTCGACGAGCCACGCCGCGCACAGGAAGCCCGGCACGCCGCCGAGCGAGATCAGCACCGTATAGAACACCGACTTCGTGACCTCGAAGCCGGCCTGCTGCAGCAGCGCGCCGAGCCACGACGTGAGCCCGTAGAAGCCGAGCAGCGCGAAGAACCACAGCAGCCACACCATCGTCGTGCGGCGGCGGTACGCACCGCTCCAGATCTCGCGCAGCGCGCCGCGGCCGCGCCGCGCCGGCGCCTGCGCGAGCCGCGCCGGAGGCGGCAGCGTCGTGACGCCGGCCGAGTGCATCACCTTCGCCTCGATGTCGCGCATCACCGCGTCGGCATCGCCGAGCCGGCCCGCGTGTTCGAGCCAGCGCGGCGATTCGGGCACGACGCGGCGCACGATCAGCACGAACACGGCCGGAATCGCGAGCAGCGCGAACACCGTGCGCCAGCCGAATTGCGGCAGCACGAAGTACGACACGATGCCGGCGGTGATGAAGCCGAGCGGCCAGAAGCCGTCCATCAGCGCGATCAGGCGGCCGCGCTTCGCGGCCGGCACGAATTCGGACAGGAGCGTCTGCGCGACCGGAAACTCCATCCCCATGCCGATGCCGAGCAGCACGCGGTAGACGATCAGCGCGTCGACGCTCTGCGCGGTCGAGCACAGGTACGACGCCGCGCCCCACAGCACCATGCTCCATTGGAACACCGGCCGGCGGCCGAACCGGTCGGCGAGCAGCCCCGCGACCGCCGCGCCGAGCACCATCCCGAAGAAGCTCGCGCTCGCCACGAGTCCGGCCATCGCGGTCGACAGCCCGAATTCCTTCTTGATCGAGCCGAGCACGAAGGTCATCGTGCCGAGGTCGACCGAATCGAAGAAGAACGCGATCGCGATGATGAAGAAAATCAGCTTGTGATACCCGGAAAACGGCAGGCGTTCGAGCCGGGCGGCGGCGCTGGCGCGCGCGAAGGGGGCGGTGGCGGCGGGCATGGCTTCCTCTGAAATGAAAAGGCCTCGAAGCTGGATGCTTCAAGGCCTCTGGTTTTCAGTAGACGCGACCACAAATGGTCACATCGGAGGAAAAACGTCGCGGGCTTGCCCAAATGCGTCATCGCCGCGACGCGGCTGCGCGTCAGTTCTTCAACCGATACCCGGTGCGGAAGATCCACGCGACGATCGCGAGCAGCACGGCGAGGAACAGCGTGGTGGCGCCGAGGCTGATCCCGACGTGCACGTCCGCGAGCCCGTAGAACGACCAGCGGAAGCCGCTGATCAGGTAGACGATCGGGTTGAACAGCGTGACGATGCGCCACGCGGGCGGCAGCATGTCGACCGAGTAGAAGCTGCCGCCGAGGAACGTGAGCGGCGTGATGATCAGGAGCGGCACGAGCTGCAGCTTCTCGAAGCTGTCGGCCCAGATGCCGATCACGAAGCCGAACAGGCTGAACGTGATCGACGTCAGCACGAGAAACAGCACCATCCAGAACGGATGCAGGATGTGCAGCGGCACGAACAGGCCGGCGGTCGCGAGGATGATCAGGCCGAGCAGCATCGACTTCGACGCGGCCGCGCCGACGTAGGCGATCACGATCTCCCAGTACGACACCGGCGCCGACAGGATCTCGTAGATCGTCCCCGTGAAGCGCGGGAAGTAGATGCCGAACGACGCGTTCGAGATGCTCTGCGACAGCAGCGACAGCATCACGAGGCCCGGCACGATGAACGACCCGTAGCCGATGCCGTTCACGTCGCTGATGCGCGAGCCGATCGCGGAGCCGAACACGACGAAGTAGAGCGACGTCGAGATCACCGGCGCGATGATGCTCTGCATCAGCGTGCGCCGCGTGCGGGCCATTTCTGCGCGGTAGATCGCGCGGATTGCTTGGAAGTTCATGCGAGGGTTGCCTCTCGTGAGCCGTTGCGGCGGTTGTCGATCAGACTGACGAAGATGTCCTCGAGCGAGCTCTGCGTCGTGTGCAGGTCGCGAAAGCCGATGCCGGCCGCGCCGAGCGCGTTGATCAGCGTCGCGATGCCCACGTCGTCGCGCTGCGAGTCGTAGGTGTAGACGAGCGCGCTGCCGGCGTCCGCGAGTTCGAGCCCGAACGGCGCGAGCGCGGGCGGCAGCGCGGCGAGCGGCTGTTCGAGCTGCACCGTGAGCTGCTTCTTGCCGAGCTTGCGCATCAGCTCGTGCTTGTCTTCGACGAGCACGAGTTCGCCGCCCTGGATGATGCCGATCCGGTCGGCCATTTCCTCGGCTTCCTCGATGTAGTGCGTGGTCAGCACGATCGTCACGCCGCTTTCGCGCAGCGAATCGACGAGCTTCCACATGTCGCGGCGCAGCTCGACGTCGACGCCCGCGGTCGGTTCGTCGAGGAACAGGATGCGCGGCTCGTGCGACAGCGCCTTCGCGATCATCACGCGGCGCTTCATGCCGCCCGACAGCGTCATCAGCTTGTTGTCGCGCTTGTCCCACAGCGACAGCGCCTTCAGCGTCTTCTCGATGTGCGCGGGGTTCGGCGCCTTGCCGAACAGGCCGCGGCTGAACGACACGGTCGCCCACACGGTCTCGAACGCGTCGGTCGTCAGCTCCTGCGGCACGAGGCCGATCAACTCGCGGGCCGCGCGGTACGCGTCGCGGATGTCGTGGCCGCCGACCGTCACGCGGCCGTCGGTCGGCGTGACGATCCCGCAGATCGAGCCGATCAGCGTCGTCTTGCCGGCGCCGTTCGGCCCGAGCAGCGCGAAGATTTCGCCGGCGCGGATGTCGAGATTGACGTGCTTCAGGGCCTGGAACCCGGACGCGTAGGTCTTGGACAGGTTCGAGACGGACAGGATCGGGGGCGTGCTCACGGGCGAAGTCCGGTAGGAGAGAGGGCGGGCGCCGGCGCGGCGGCGCGCGGGCGCGAAGGGCGGGGCGTGGCGCGGGCAGGCGGCATCGGGCGTTCGTCGAAACGATGGGATCGCTATCTTAGCAACGGCGACCGGAGTTTGCCGGGGGGCGTGACAGCTGCGCGGAAACCTGTCGATTATTCGGTTTTGGTGAACAAACGGCGGTGGCGGCGATAGTCCGCGCAGCGGGCGATTCGCGAGGATTGGCTTCTATGTTGACGGCGTGTTATGCCAAACTCGCACCCGGATCACACTAATCAAAACGGTCAGTCAGATGTCGACACAAAACAAGAAAATCCTCCTCCTGAGCGTCAGCGCGGGAGCCGGCCATACCCGCGCGGCCGAGGCGATCCGCGCGTTCGCGGACAGCCACCCGGCAGGCATCGAAGCCACGCACCTCGACGTGATGGATTTCGTTTCCACCGGCTTCCGCAAGCTGTACACCGACCTCTACATCAAGCTCGTCAGCAGCCAGCCGGCGCTGTGGGGCTACCTGTACCAGAAGACCGACGAGGCGGACCCCAGCGCGCCGTCGCAGAAGATCCGGCGCGCGATCGAGCGGCTCAACTGCCGGCCGTTGCTCGCGGAGATCGAACGGCAGCGCCCGGACGCCATCATCTGCACGCACTTCCTGCCGGCCGAGCTGCTGTCGCGCGAGATTCGCAAGGCGCGCCTCGATGCGCCGGTGTGGGTGCAGGTGACCGACTTCGACCTGCACAGCATGTGGGTCGTGCCCAACATGAGCGGCTACTTCGCCGCCAACGACGAGATCGCGTGGCGGATGCGCGCGCGCGGGATGGCGCCCGACGCCGTGCACGTCAGCGGCATCCCGATCATGCCGGCGTTCGGCCAGCCGCTCGACCGCGCGGCCTGTGCGGCCGAGTTCGGCCTGGACCCGGCGCGCCCGACCTTCCTGATGATGTCCGGCGGCGCGGGCCTCGGCGGGCTCGACGTGCTGGCGGCGCGTCTGCTGGAAATGGACGCCGACTTCCAGCTGATCGCGCTGGCAGGCAAGAACCAGGCGATGCTCGCGTCGTTGCAGGCGCTCGCCGCGCAACATCCCGGCCGGCTCTTTCCGCAGGGCTTTACGCAACAGGTCGAGCGCCTGATGGCATGCGCCGACCTCGTGATCACCAAGCCGGGCGGCCTGACGACCTCCGAATGCCTGGCGATGCAGTTGCCGATGATCGTCAACTCGCCGATTCCGGGCCAGGAAGAGCGCAATGCGGATTTCCTGCTGGAGCAGGGCGTGGCGCTCAAGGCCATCGACGACGATGCGCTCGTCTATCGCATCCGCGCGTTGCTGCAGGCGCCCGAGCGTCTTGCCGACATGCGCCGGCGTCTCGCCCCGCTCGGGCGGCCGCAGGCCGGGCGCTTCGTGCTCGACCGCGTGCTGGGCCTGGAGCCTGCCGCATGAGCGTGTCCTGTTTTCTGCCGACGCGCCGAACGCTCGTGCTCGTCGCCTGGGTCGTGCTGCTGGCTTACTTTTTCGCGAACGTCGAGATTCAGATCGAGGGCAGCGCGGGCTGGGCCGCCAACCTGCCGACCTGGCGCATCGAGAAGCACTGGCTGCTCGATATCTTCTGGGGCGGGCGTCCGATGACCGGATATCACGCGTGGGTGTTCCCGTTCGTCGCGCTGTTCTTCCATCTGCCGCCCGTCTTCAATGGACGGTGGTCGTGGCGGATCGAAGCCCGCCTGATCGCCTGCATCATGGTGTTCTGGCTGGCCGAGGATTTTCTGTGGTTCGTCCTGAACCCGGCCTATGGTCTCGCCCGGTTCACCCCGGCCAACGTGCCGTGGCATATCCACTGGCTGGGCGTTGCGCCGACCGACTACTGGACCATGAGCGCCGCTGCGATCGTCCTGTTCTTCCTTTCCCGCGCGCGCGAGCGCACATCCCTCTGAACCGTCATGAAAATTGCCGTCATTGCCGTGATTGCCGTCACGCTCGCGGGGCTCGTGCCGCCGGTCGGCGCGCAGCCGTCTACCGATGTCGCCGTGCGACCGCTTCAATGGGCGCAAAGCGTTGCCGATGCGCGCGTGAACAACCTGCATCGCATCACGCCGTCGCTGTACCGCAGCGCGCTGCTTTCCAGGGAGGATGTGCCGGAATTGCAGAAGCTCGGCATTCGCAAGGTCATCAGCTTCCGGGCGTTTCACTCGGACGAGCGCATCCTGGCCGGCACGCAGATCACGATGCAGCGCATTCCGATCAACACCTGGTACATCCGCGACGAAGACATGGTCGCGGCGCTCAAGGCGCTGCGCGACGCGGACCGGGATGGCCCGGTGCTGATCCACTGCCAGCACGGCGCGGATCGCACCGGCCTCGTGTCGGCGCTGTATCGGATGGTGTACCAGGGCTGGACGAGGGAACAGGCGCTCGATGAGCTGCAGCATGGCGGCTACGGGTTTCATCCGATCTGGCAGAACATTACGTACTACCTGCAGCATGTCGACGTCGAGCGGCTGCGGCGGCAGGTCGACGAACGAACCGGCGTAGCGAACGCCGGCTGAGCGGCAAGGCCGCGTTAGAAGTGCAAACGCCGCTGACGGGGACGGTCAGCGGCGTTCGGAAGGCAACGGCCGGGCCATGGGCCCGCGCCGGTCAAACCCTCTCAGGCTGCCTTGCCACCTTCGCAACATTGCGCGCCGGCGCACCGTTCGCGACGAAATAAGGCACATCCACACGCGCCAGCGCCTGCCGCCCGCGAATCCGGTCGGCGATCTTCTCCGCGATCATGATCGTCGGCGCGTTCAGGTTGCCGGTCGTGATGATCGGCATGATCGACGCGTCGACCACGCGCAGCCCCTCGAGCCCGTGCACGCGGCCTTCGTTGTCGACCACCGCCATGTCGTCGTAGCCCATCTTGCACGAGCACGACGGATGGAACGCCGTTTCCGCGCGCGTGCGCACGAACGTGTCGAGGTCCTTGTCGCTTTTCAGGTCCGCACCCGGGTTCAGCTCCTGGCCGCGGAAGCGGTCGAGCGCGGGCTGGCGCATGATCTCGCGCGTCGCGCGGATCGCGTCGCGGAACTCGCGCCAGTCGAGCGCTTCGGCCATGTAGTTGAACAGGATGCTCGGATGCTGGTTCGGATCGCGCGAGCGCAGCTTCACGCGGCCGCGGCTCGGCGAGCGCATCGAGCCGACGTGCGCCTGGAAGCCGTGCATCTCGATCGCGTTCGAGCCGTTGTAGTTGATCGCGACCGGCAGGAAGTGATACTGGATGTTCGGCCACGGATCGTCGTCGCGCGTGCGGATGAAGCCGCCCGCCTCGAAGTGGTTGCTCGCGCCGAGGCCGGTGCCGTTCAGCATCCATTCGAGGCCGATCTTCGGCTGGTTCCACCACTTGAGCGCCGGGTACAGCGACACGGGCTCCTTGCATTCGTACTGGATGTACATCTCCAGATGGTCCTGCAGGTTCTGGCCGACGCCGGGCAGGTCGAGCACGACGGGGATGTCCAGCTCCTTCAGCCATGCGCCGGGTCCGACGCCCGAGCGCTGCAGCAGCTGCGGCGACGCGATCGCGCCGCTGCACACGAGCACTTCGCGGCGCGCATGCGCGGTCGCGCGCTCGCTGCCGCGCAGGTACGTGACGCCCGACGCGCGCTTGCCGTCGAACAGGATGCGGTCGGCGAGCGCGTGCGTGACGATCTCGAGGTTCGGCCGCGCGCGCGCCTGGTCGAGGTAGCCGCGCGCGGTGCTCGCGCGGCGGCCGCGCGGCGTCACGGTGCGGTCCATCGGGCCGAAGCCTTCCTGCTGGTAGCCGTTCAGGTCGTCGGTGCGCGGATAGCCGGCCTGCACGCCGGCCTCGACCATCGCCTCGAACAGCGGGTTCACACCCGGCTTGCTGGTCGTGACCGACACGGGGCCGCTGCCGCCGTGATAGTCGTTCGGGCCGACGTCGCGAGTCTCGGCCTTTTTGAAGTACGGCAGGCAGTCCAGATACGCCCAGTTCTCGAGGCCCTGGTGCGTCGCCCAGTTGTCGTAGTCGAGCGCGTTGCCGCGGATGTAGCACATGCCGTTGATCAGCGACGAGCCGCCGAGCCCCTTGCCGCGCCCGCATTCCATCCGGCGGTTGTCCATGTGCGGCTCGGGGTCGGTCTCGTACGCCCAGTTGTAGCGGCGGCCCTGCAGCGGATAGGCGAGCGCCGCCGGCATCTGCGTGCGGAAGTCGAAGCGGTAGTCGGGGCCGCCGGCCTCGAGCAGCAGCACCGTGACGTCCGGATCTTCCGTCAGGCGCGTCGCGAGCACGTTGCCCGCGGAGCCCGCGCCGCAGATGATGTAGTCGTATTCGCGTGTCGTCATGACGGATCTCCTTGTTCGTGACTCAAAACACCGGGTTGTAGCGGCCGAGCTCGACCTGCACCGACTTGATTCGAGTGTAGTGCTCGAGCGTCGTGATGCCGTTCTCCCGTCCGACGCCGGATTGCTTGTAACCGCCAACCGGCATCTCGGCCGGCGATTCGCCCCACGTATTGATCCAGCAGATGCCCGCCTCGAGGCGGTGGATCGTGCGGTGCGCGCGCGACAGGTTCTCGGTGACGACGCCGGCCGCGAGCCCGAAGTGCGTGTCGTTCGCGCGGGCGATCACTTCGTCCTCCGATGCGAATTCGAGGATGCTCATCACCGGCCCGAAGATTTCCTCGCGGACGATCTTCATGTCGTCGCGGCAGTCGCCGAACACGGTCGGCGCGACGTACTGGCCATTCGCGAAGTGGCCGTCGGTCAGGCGCGCGCCGCCCGCGAGCAGCTTCGCGCCCTCGGCCTTGCCGCTGTCGATGAAGTCGAGCACCTTGTCGAGCTGCGCGGCGGACACGAGCGGGCCGAAGTTGGTATCGGCATCGGTCGGCTTGCCGACGCGGATGCGCTTCACGCGTTCGAGCACGCGCTCGGTGAAGGCGTCCTTGACCGAGCGGTGCACGAACACGCGCGTGCCGTTCGTGCAGACCTGGCCCGAGCTGAAGAAGTTGGCGGTCACCGCGATGTCGGCGGCGCGGTCGAGGTCGGCGTCGTCGAACACGATCAGCGGCGACTTGCCGCCGAGCTCCATCGTCACTTCCTTCAGCGACGAGGCCCCTGCAAGCGACATCACCTTCTTGCCGGTCTCGACGCCGCCGGTGAACGACACCTTCGCGATGTCCGGATGGCCGGTGAGCAGCGCGCCGACCGAGCCGTCGCCCTGCACGACGTTGAACACGCCGGCCGGCACGCCGGCTTCCGTATAGATCTCCGCGAGCTTCAGCGCCGTCAGCGGCGTCACTTCGCTCGGCTTGAACACCATCGCGTTGCCGGCCGCGAGCGCGGGGGCCGTCTTCCAGCACGCGATCTGGATCGGGTAGTTCCACGCGCCGATGCCCGCGCACACGCCGAGCGGCTCGCGGCGCGTGTAGACGAACGACTCGGCGCGCAGCGGCACCTGCAGCCCTTCGATCGCGGTCGCGAGGCCCGCGTAGTACTCGATCACGTCCGCGCCGGTGACGATGTCGACCGCGAGCGTCTCGGCGATCGGCTTGCCGGTGTCGCGCGTCTCGAGCGCGGCGAGCGCGTCGTTGCGCTCGCGCAGCAGCTCGACCGCGCGGCGCAGGATGCGCGAGCGCTGCATCGCGGTCATCGCCGCCCATTCGCGCTGGCCTTCGCGCGCGGACGCGACCGCGCGGTCGACGTCGGCGGCGCTCGCCTGCTGCACCTGCGCGAGCAGTTCGCCGGTGGCCGGATCGAAGGTGTCGAAAGTCTTGCCGCTGGTGGCATCGACGTAGCCGCCGCCGATGTAGAGGCGCTGCAAACCGTATACGGACATGAGGATCTCCTGGGTGGCGACCGTGCGCCGCGTCACGCCGACGCGAGCAGCAGATCGATGTAATCGTGGGCGAGCCGCAGCGCGGCCCGGGTATCGAACGGGCCGCCGGCGAGCGCGCCGCGCAGCCACAGGCCGTCGATCAGCGCGGCGAGGCCGCTGGCGGCTTCCCGCGCCTTCGCGCGCGGCAGCGCTTTCGCGAACTCCGCGCACAGGTTCGAATAGAGGCGCCGCGTGTTGACGTGCTGCAGGCGCTTGAGTGCCGGCTCGTGCATGCTCTGCGACCAGAACGCGAGCCACGTCTTCATCACGGGCGCGCTGATCTGCGTGTCGTCGAAGTTCGCGGCGACGATCGCGCGCAGCCGGGCGCGCGGGTCCTTGCGCGCGGCGACGCGGCGGCGCGTGGTGGCCGACCATAGGTCGCGCAGCACGTGCCGCATCGTCGCTTCGAGCAGGCCGTCCTTGTCGCCGAAGTAGTGGCTGACGATGCCGGTCGAGATCTTCGCGCGCTGCGCAACCGACGCGAGCGTCGTGCCGGGCAGGCCCGCTTCGTCGATCGAGCGCAGCGTCGCGTCGATCAGTTGCGCGCGGCGGACTTCCCGCATTCCCACTTTCGGCATCGCGACTCCCTGTGCACGGACGGCGGATGGATGGAAGCCGAGAGCTTAGCGGTTTTTTATTGAACGTTCAATCAATAAAAAACCGGGGTCGGAAGGGATTCGCGAGGGAGCCGCGGGCGACCGATGCGGCGCAAGTCATGTGCAGTTGCGGAAAACGAAATCGTAAGACTGTTGAATAAAGCGAAGTTTGTTTAAAACAGGATTCTGAATTGAACGAGATAGTTAACGAATGGCGGGATATTTTCGGATCCCTTCTCAATGAAAGAATGTTGACGCGGCCGATTTTAGCGGCGCCGCGGAAAACGAAGAAACATTCGAATGGGGGAGGGGCGGATGAGGTGCGTTTCTGAAACTCGTTTGAAACGTTGTAAATGGTTGAATATTAATAAATATTGGCGTTTGTTTAGACCTGGTGCGGCTGCAATGGAAACGATTTCCGGCAGCATCGTACCGTTCCGCATACCATAAAAAATGCGGAAAAAATTTGAATCCGCCGTATTTCCTACCTGAGTAGAGGGGATATTTGGTGCGGCTTGAGCAATCAATTTGACGCGTATTAACATTGCGCCGCATTGACGAGAATCAATCGACGCAGCCGAACCTGACGCAGTGCGTCGGCGACAGCGCGATCGAGGCTCGCGCCGGGGGGGCCGGCGCGTCGCCGTCGCGCACGTGTGCGCGTGCAGCAAGCAACCATGCCGAGACGCCGAATCCACCGGGAGAACGACGATGCCGACGGAAAAACACGTGGTCCCGCTGCCGAATGGCCTGAAGGTATACGTCGAGCGCCAGATCTTCGATCCGGCTTTCGACACGGCCATTCTCGTCAACGGCGCGCTCGCGACCACGGCGTCGTTCGGGCAGACCGTCCAGTACCTCGGCGAGCGGATGAACACGATCTGCTTCGACTTGCCGTATGCGGGGCAGTCGCGCCAGCACAATCCGGGCTGCTTCGTCCTGACGAAGGACGACGAGGTCGAGATCCTGCAGCACCTCGTCGAGCGCTTCGCGCCCACGTTCCTCGTGTCGGTGTCGTGGGGCGGCGTCGCGTCGCTGTTCGCGCTCGCGCGCGGCTGCCCGAGCGTGCGGCGCGCGGTGATCTGCTCGTTCTCGCCGTTCCTCAACGACGCGATGGTCGACTACGTGACCCGCGCGCGCGACCACATCGCCGCCGGCGAGAACCTGAAGGCCGCGCAGCTGCTCAACGACACCGTGGGCCGCTACCTGCCGCGCATCATGAAGCTGTACAACTACCGCTACCTGACGCGGCTGCCGCGCGACGAGCAGGACCAGGTCGCGTTCCACGTCGACCAGATCCTGTCGCTGCAGCCCGAGCGCTACCTGAGCGAGTTCTCGAACATCCGCTGCGAGCTGAAGTTCGTCAACGGCGCGCTCGACGAATACACGACGCCGGCCGAAGTCCGCCGGCTCGCCGCGCACGTGCCGCGCGCGCACTTCGCGACGATTCCGGCCGCCGGGCATTTCCTCGACATCGAAGGCCGCGCGCAGCGCGAGAGCACGCGCGCGGAACTGCTCGGCTTCCTCTGCGGCGCCGCGCAGGCCGCGGCCGGCGAGTCGCCCGACGTATCGCAGGCATGCGTGAGCGCGCCGTGGCCCGCGCTGTCGTCGTGACGCCGCGCAGCCATCCGTTTCTCCACTCCACACGAGGCAGGCCAGCCGTGAATATCGTTCAGAGCATCGCCATCGTCGTTCCGTGGGCCGCGTGGCTCGCATACTGGATCGCCACGTCGAAGGCCGTGAAGACGACCGTGCGCAAGGAGGCGTCGCGCTCGCGCACGCTGCAGTCGATTCCGCTGATCGTCGGCGGCGCGCTGATCATCCTGCCCGACCCGACGTGGCAGGCGCTCACGCCCGACTGGCAGCGTTTCGGCCTGCAGTCGGCAGCCGGCCTCGCGGTGCTGATCGCCGGGCTGCTGTTCTCCGTGTGGGCGCGGCGGCATCTCGGCACGAACTGGAGCGTGTCGGTCACGCTGAAGGACGGCCACGAGCTCGTTCGCAGCGGCCCGTACGCACTCGTTCGGCATCCGATCTATACGGGCTGCCTGCTCGCGCTCGCCGGCGCCGCGCTGCTCGGCGGCGAGTGGCGCGGCGTGCTCGGCGTGCTGCTCGTGTTCGCATCGCTCGCCTACAAGGTGCGCGTCGAGGAGAGCTGGCTGACCGGCCATTTCGGGGCGGCCTACGCGCAGTACCGCCGCGAGGTCGCGGCGCTGATCCCCGGCTTCTACTGACTCCCGCGAGGCGCGCGATGGCGAAGGTAATCGTGACCGCGATCGGTTCGGCGGGCGACGTGCATCCGCTGCTCGGCATCGCGCGCGCGCTTGCGGCGCGCGGCCACGCGATCGTGTTCTGCACGCATCCGCCGTTCGAGGCGGCCGCGCGGCGTTTCGGCTTCGCGTTCGTGCCGGTCGGCACCGCTGCCGAATACGACGCGGCGATGGCGAATCCGGCGCTGTGGAACCCGCGTACGTCGTTCCGCACGCTGTGGCAGGTGATCGCGCCGGTGTTGAAGCCGCACTACGACGCGCTGCGCGCGCTGACCGACGCGGACACCGTGCTCGTCGGCACGCTGTGGGCGTTCTCCGCGCGCTTCATGCAGGAGCTGCACGGCACCCCGTATGTGTCGGTGCAGGTGTCGCCGTCGACGCTCCTGTCCGCGCATGTGCCGCCGACGCACCCGCGCCTGACGATCCCCGCGCGCTGGCCGCTGCCGGTCAAGTCGGCGCTGATGACGCTGATCGAGCGGCTCGTGCTCGATCGCGTGTGCGGCCCCGCGCTGAACGCCGTGCGCGCGGACCTCGGGCTGCCGCCCGCGCGGCGCGTGCTCGGCCGCTGGCTGCACTCGACCGACGGCGTGCTGTGCCTGTTTCCCGACTGGTTCGCGCCGCCGCAGCCGGACTGGCCCGCGCGGCATCTGCAAAGCGGCTTTCCGCTGTTCAATGACGTCGGCGAGCGCGACGACGATGCCGAGCTCGATGCGTTCCTCGCGGCGGGCGAGCCGCCGGTCGTGTTCACCGCCGGCTCCACGCTCGTCGATCACGCCGCGTATGCGCGCGCGGTCGGCGAAGCGCTGCGCGCCACCGGCGCGCGCGGCATCCTGCTGACGCCGGCGGATGCGTCGGCTGATGCGCCGCCGCGCGACGGCCGCCTGCTCGTGCGGCGCTTCGTGCCGATGCGCACGCTGCTGCCGCGTTGCCGTGCGCTCGTGCACCACGGCGGCATCGGCACCGCGGCGCTCGCTTACGAGGCCGGCATTGCGCAGGTGGTGACGCCGTTCGCGCACGACCACTTCGACAACGCGCAGCGCGTCGCGCAGAGCGGCTGCGGCGTGCGCATCGACGGTCCGGTCGACGGCGCGCGGCTCGGCGCGGCGCTGCGGCGCGTGCTCGACGATCCCGGGTTCGCGGCGCAGGGCGCGCGCGCGCGGGCGCGGATCACCGGCGCGGCGGACGGGTGCGAGCGCGCGGCGGATTTCATCGAGCGGTTCGCGCCGGAGCCGGGCCGCATGGCCGGGCAGCCCGCGCCGGCGGCCGTCGCCGCGGCAGGCGCATGAGCACCGCTTCGACGCGGCACGCCGCGAGCGCCGCCCCGACCACCCCAGCCGCAGTGCAGGTCGCAGCGCAGGCCGCGCGCCCGCTGCGCGGCGCGCGCCTCGCGCTGCTGACGTTCGCGCTGTCGCTCGCGACCTTCATCGAGGTGCTCGACTCGACCGTGACCAACGTCGCGGTGCCGGCGATCTCGGGCAGTCTCGGCGTGTCGAACAGCCAGGGCACCTGGGTGATCAGCTCGTATTCGGTCGCCGCGGCGATCGCGGTGCCGCTCACCGGCTGGCTCGCGCGCCGCATCGGCGAGCTGCGGCTGTTCGTCGGCGCGGTGCTGCTGTTCACATTGACGTCGCTGCTGTGCGGCCTCGCGCGCGACCTGCACGTGCTGGTCGTGTGCCGCGCGCTGCAGGGGTTGTGCTCCGGGCCGATGGTGCCGCTGTCCCAGACGATCCTGCTGCGCGCGTTCCCGCCCGAGAAGCGCACGGTCGCGCTCGCGCTGTGGGCGATGACGGTGCTGCTCGCGCCGATCTTCGGGCCGGTGGTCGGCGGCTGGATCATCGACAGCTTCTCGTGGCCGTGGATCTTCCTGATCAACCTGCCGATCGGCATCTTCTCGTTCGCGGTCTGCACCGCGATGCTGCGGCCCGACGCGCAGCGCGGCGCGGCCGGCCCGGTCGACGTGCCGGGCATCGTGCTGCTCGTGATCGGCGTCGGCGCGCTGCAGGCGGTGCTCGACCTCGGCCACGACGAAGGCTGGTTCGGCTCGCCGCTGATCGTCACGCTGGCGATCGTCGCGGGCATCGCGATCGTGTCGCTGCTGATCTGGGAAGCGGGCGAAGCGCATCCGGTGGTCGAGCTGAGCCTGTTCCGCGACCGCACGTTCTCGTTCTGCGTGCTGATCATCTCGCTCGGGATGATGAGCTTCTCGGTGGTCGGCGTGGTGTTCCCGCTGTGGCTGCAGGCGGTGATGGGCTACAACGCGTTCCATGCGGGGCTCGCGACCGCGCCGCTCGGCATCCTCGCGCTGGTGTTCTCGATCCTCGTCGGGCTGCACGCGCACCGCTTCGACGCGCGTGTGCTCGCGACCTTCGGCTTTCTCGTGTTCGCCGGCGTGCTCGCGTGGGACGCGCACTTCACGCTGAAGATGACGTTCGCGCAGATCGTCACGCCGGGGCTGATCCAGGGCATCGGGCTGCCGTGCTTCTTCATTCCGCTGACCGCGGCGACGCTGTCGCGCATCCCCGACGACAAGCTCGCCGCCGCGTCGAGCCTGTCGAACTTCCTGCGCACGCTGTCGGCCGCGTTCGGCACCGCGATGAGCGTGACGCTGTGGGACAACCGCGCGACCTGGCACTACGACGTCGTGTCGCAGTCGGTCACGCAGGCCGCGGCGAACACGCAGCGCTTCGTGCACACGCTCAACGCGATGGGCATCGACGGCACGCGCGAACTGACGACGCTGCACCGCATCGTGCAGCAGCAGGCGTACATGATGGCGACGGGCGACATGTTCTGGATGGCGAGCATGACGTGTCTCGTGCTCGCCGCGATGATGTGGCTCACCCGGCCGAAGCGGGGCGCGGCGGCGTCCTTCGGTCATTAGGAACGCGTTCCTCGGAGGCAACATGACGGCACTCGGCGCGCTCGTGATTCTCTACCACCCGACCGACGCACAGCTCGCGTCGCTCGACGCGCTGCGGCGCGCGAGCGACGCGCTGCTCGTCGTCGACAACTCGCCGCAGCCGGACGCGCGGGCCCGCGACGCCTGCGCGCGCGACGGCATCGCGCTGCTGCATCACGGCAATCGCGGCGGCATCGCAGGCGCGTTCAACGCGGGGCTCGCCGCGCTGTTTCGCGAGCGGGTCGACGCGGTCGCGCTGTTCGACCAGGATTCGACGGCGCCGGACGCGTACTTTCCGGCGATGCGCGACGTCTGCGCGGGGCTCGCGCCGCGCGCGTTCCTGGCCGGCCCGCGCATCTTCGACGAGAACGCGCGCAGCTTCCTGCCGGAGCTGTCGACCAACGGCATCACGCTGCGCCGCCTGAACATCGAGCCGGGCGCCGCGATGCAGCGCTGCGCGTTCCTGATCTCGTCGGGCTGCGTCGTATCGCGCGACGCGTACGACACGCTCGGCCCGTTCGACGAGACGCTCTTCATCGATCACGTCGACACCGAATACTGCTTCCGCGCGCTCGCACGCAACGTGCCGCTCTACGTCGTGCCGTCGCTGGTGCTGACGCACCGGATCGGCGCGAAGCGGCGCCATGCGCTCGGCCCTTTCGCGATGACGTCGATGAATCACCCGTGGCAGCGGCGCTATTACAGCGCGCGCAACGCCGTGCAGCTCGGCATCCAGTACGGCCTGCGCTTTCCGGTGGCGATCGTGCCGAACCTGCTGACGTTGTGGCAGATCGTGCAGATCGCGCTCGTCGAGCGCGACAAGCGCGCGAAGCTCGGCGGCATCGTGCTCGGCATCGCCGACGGGCTGTTCGGCCGGCTCGGCCCGCTCGAGCGCACGCGTCCGCGGCTGGCCGCGCGGGTGCCGCACGTGCGGCAAGGATGAGGGCGGCGATGCGGGGTTCGACGAGGATGACCGGCTGGACGGCCGGCGCGCTGGCTGCGTTGCTGGCGTTGAGCGGCTGCGCGCCGTCGGGGTTCCTGCCGTCGCTGTCGTTGCGCGCGCCGGCCGACGACGCGCTCGCGCGCACGGCCGGCCCCGGCGCGGCCGGCGCATGGCCCGCGCCGGACTGGGTCGCGCAGCTGCAGGACCCGCAGCTCGATCAGCTGGTCGCGGAGGCGCTGCAGCAGAATCCGGACCTGCAGGTCGCGCAGGCGCGGCTGCGGATCGCGCAGGCGCAGCTGCAGCAGTTCGACGCGCTGACCGGGCTGACCGGCACCGCCGGCGCGACAGTCAACCGCGCACGCATGCCGCAGCCGGGCGACGTCGCCGACGTGACGATCGGCGGCTACAAGGTGCCGGTGCAGATCTTCGGCGATCCGGCCGCGTCGCCGTCGTCGGTGTTCGTCGCACTGAACTACCAGCTCGACCTGTGGGGCAGAAACAAGGCCGCGACGAAGAGCCTGATGTCGCTGCGCGACGCGGCGCGCGTCGAGGCCGACCAGGTGCGGCTTGCGATGTCGACCGCGATCGTCGCCGTCTACTGCCAGCTCGACCAGGCCTACGCGGCGCGCGACCTGCTGCAGCAAAAGCTGAAGGTCAGCCAGCGGGTCACGACGGTGCTGCGCGAGCGCACCGCGCGCGGCATCGACAACGCGTACGACGCGAGCGACGCGTCGATCAAGCGCAGCCGCCTGCTCGGGCAGATCGCGCTGAACGACGAGCAGATCAAGCTCGCGCAATTGCAGCTCGGCGTGCTGTCGGGGCGCGGGCCGGAGCGCGGCCTCGCGCTGCAGCGGCCCCACGTCGGCAAGTTCGGAGACGCGGCGCTGCCCGCACGGCTGCCGGCCGACCTGCTCGGCCGCCGGCCCGACATCGTCGCCGCGCGGCTGCGCGTCGAGGCCGCGTATGCGAACGCCGATTCGACGCGCGCGCAGTTCTTTCCGGACGTGAACCTCATCGGCCTCGGCGGCGTGTTCGCGCTGACGCCCGCGTCGCTGTTCTCGCGCGACGCGCTGGCGGGCTCGGTCGGCCCGGCGGTGTCGCTGCCGATCTTCGATCGCGGGCGGCTGAAGGCGAAGCTCGGCGCGGACGTCGCGCAGGCGGACGTCGCGATCGGCTTGTACAACAAGACCGTCGACGACGCGCTCGGGCAGGTCGCGCAGCTCGTCACGTCGCTGCAGACCTCGCAGACGCTCATTGCGCAGCAGCAGGATGCGGTGGCGGCCGCGCAGAAGATCGTGCAGATCGCGACCGACCGCCACCGGCGCGGGCTGCTGATGCAGAAGGACGTCGACGTCGCGCAGCTGACGCTGATCGACGAGCGCGCGCAGCTGATCGACCTGCTCGGCAAGCAGCGCACGCTGCGCGTCGGGCTGATCGGCGCGCTCGGCGGCGGCTTCGACGCGGGCGCGACGCCGAACGCGCCGGCGAAACGCGGCGCCGCATCCGCGAGCCGGAAGGCGACCGTGCGCGCAACGCCGGTGGCCCCGAGCCTGGCCGACGCGCCGTCGAATCCGATGTTCCAGCACGACCGTTTGACCGTCACGCAAAGCGACTGAATGCACCACGACAACCTTCACACCGCTCCGATGCCGGCATCGCAGGCCGATGCCGCGCTCGACGCACGGCGCGCGACGCGCCGCAAGCGCTTTCTCGTGTTCTTCGCGGCCTTGCTGCTGGCCGCCGTCGCGTGGCTCGCGGTGTGGTTGATCCGCGACCGCTACTACGAGGAAACCGACGACGCCTACGTGGCCGGCAGCATCGTGCAGATCTCCGCGCAGGTGCCGGGCACGGTGATCGACGTGCTGGCCGGCGACACGCACCCGGTGCGCGCCGGGCAGGTGCTCGTGCGGCTCGACGACACGGAGGCGTCGGTCGCGTTCGCGCAGGCGAAGGCGCAGCTCGCGCAGGCGGTGCGGCAGGTAGCGAACGCGAAGATCTCGAACACGATGTACGTGGAGGCGGTGAATGCGCGGCGCGCGGATCTTGCGCTCGCGCAGCGCGCGCTCGCCGCGCGCGCGGGCGCATCGGTCGAGATCGTCGCGCCGGAGGAGCTCGCGCGCGCCCGCGCGGCGGCCGCCGGCGCGCAGGCGAATCTCGCGGCCGCGCAGGCCCAGCTCGACGCGGCGCGCGCGCTCGGCAGCAAGCTGCCGGTCGACGAGAGCCCGGCCGTCGTGCAGGCGGCCGCGCAGTTCAAGCTCGCGTACCGCAACCTGAAGCGCACGACGATCGTCGCGCCGGTCGACGGCACCGTCGGCCAGCGCGCGGTGCAGGTCGGGCAGCAGGTCGGGCCCGGCGTGCCGCTGATGTCGATCGTGCAGTTGAAGCGCCTGTGGGTCGAGGCGAACTTCAAGGAGGGGCAGATCCGGCACATGCGCGTCGGGCAGCCGGTCGAGATCGTGTCGGACATCTACGGCGCGCGGGTCGTCTATCGCGGCCGCGTGCAGGGGTTCTCGGCAGGGACGGGCAGCGCGTTTTCGATGCTGCCGTCGCAGAACGCGGCGGGCAACTGGATCAAGGTCGTGCAGCGCGTGCCGGTGGTGATCTCGATCGAGCCGGCCGACCTCGCCGCGCATCCGCTGCGGGTCGGGCTGTCGATGCGGGCGAGCGTCGATACGCACGAGCGCGGCGGGCACGCGCTCGACGGCGAGCCGCCGACGCCGGCCGAAAGTACACGCGTGCACGACGGCGTCGCGAGCGAGGCCGAGGCGGCCGCCGCGGCGGTGATCCGCGAAAACCAGGGCGGGTGAGCGGTCCGCTCGCGCAGAAGGCAGTCACCTCGATCGCTCAACCACGTTCTCCGGCCGCCGATGTCGGCACGAATCAAACGCATGTCGCGTTTGAGACATCGGCGCACCCATGTCCCGGACTACTCTCGAACGGCACGCTGTCGTACGCGGCAGCGCCATCCAACGAGACATGGAGACAATGCGATGAGCAGCAATCGAGGAGTCGTATATCTTGGGCCGGGCCAGGTCGAGGTGCAGAAGATCGATTATCCGAAGATGGTCGATCCGAGCGGCCGCGCGATCGGCCACGGCGTGATCCTGAAGGTGGTCAGCACCAATATCTGCGGCTCGGACCAGCACATGGTGCGCGGCCGCACGACGGCGCCGGTCGGGCTCGTGCTCGGCCACGAGATCACCGGCGAGGTGGTCGAGGTCGGCCGCGACGTCGAGACGCTGAAGATCGGCGACATCGTGTCGGTGCCGTTCAACGTCGCGTGCGGCCGCTGCCCGATGTGCAAGGAGCAGCAGACGGGCGTGTGCCTGAACGTGAACCCGTCGCGCGCGGGCGGCGCATACGGCTACGTCGACATGGGCGGCTGGATCGGCGGGCAGGCCGAGTACGTGCTGGTGCCGTACGCGGACTTCAACCTGCTGAAGTTCCCCGACCGCGATCAGGCGATGGCGAAGATCCGCGACCTCACGTGCCTGTCGGACATTCTGCCGACCGGCTATCACGGCGCGGTGAGCGCGGGCGTGAAGCCCGGCTCGACGGTCTACATCGCGGGCGCGGGCCCGGTCGGGATGGCGGCGGCCGCATCGGCGCGCCTGCTCGGCGCGGCGGTCACGATCGTCGGCGACATGAACGCGGAGCGTCTCGCGCACGCGCGGGCGATGGGCTTCGAGACGGTCGACCTGTCGAAGGACGCGACGCTCGGCGAGCAGATCGCGCAGATCCTCGGCACGCCGGAGATCGATTGCGCAGTGGACTGCGTCGGCTTCGAGGCGCACGGCCACGGCTCGTCCGGCCACTCGGAGGAAGCGCCCGCGACGGTGCTGAACTCGCTGATGGAAATCACGCGGCCGGCGGGCGCGATCGGCATTCCGGGCCTGTACGTGACCGACGATCCGGGCGCGAAGGACAAGGCCGCGCAGCACGGCAGCCTGAGCATCCGCTTCGGGCTCGGCTGGGCGAAGTCGCATTCGTTCTTCACGGGGCAGACGCCGGTGCTGAAGTACAACCGCAACCTGATGCAGGCGATCCTGTTCGACCGGCTGCCGATCGCGCAGATCGTCAACGTCACGGTGATCTCGCTCGACCAGGCGCCGGAAGGCTACAAGAAGTTCGACGGCGGCGCGCCGCGCAAATTCGTCATCGACCCGCACGGGTTGCTGGCGGCGTAACGCGGCTGAAGGCACGGTAGACGAAAAGGGCCGGGGCGGTCGAACGCCCCGGCCCTTCTTGCATGTGGACCTAACGCCTGCGATAGAGCCCGGTAGCGTCCATCTGGTTCGACGCCTGCCGCTGCGCCGGCTCGGGGTGCGCGCCGACGCGGCGGATCGGCTGTGCGTGATGCGTCGGGGGCGGCCTGTTCCGCAGTTCCGCGGTGCGGATCGGCGCGGCATGCGCCCGTACGCAACCGGGTGCGGCACGGGCCTTGCACGGGTGCGCGGCAACCATCGTGCCCGGCGCGTGCGCGGCGCTAGCATGTCGCACGCCGGCAGGTGCCGCGCTTGCGATCGTCCGGTCCGCGGGTTGATCCACGCTCGGGCCGGCGGGCGCGTCGGCCGCGAGCTGGGCTTCGTCGAGCGAATGAAACGGATAGGCCGGCAGCGGCAGCATCGGCAGTGCCGGATCGCCGAGCGGCGGCACCAGGTCCGCCGGCGTGCGCAAATCGCCGATGATCACCGATGCACCCGGCAGGTTCGATGCGCGGCAGACGGGGTCCGCCTGGCACATCTTGTCGAGCGCGACGTAGCCGCCGAACACCAGCACGAGCGTCGCGAGGCTCAGTATCGGCGCCGACGACGCGCGCGGTTGATGAATGGCGACGTGATGCAGAAAACGCGCGATGCGCGCAGGCCAGCTGTCGAACGACGGCCGCGCCGGGCTGCCGGCATGCACATCGAACGGCCAGTTCCACTTTCCGCATACGGGGCAGTGCTCGAGCGCGCGGAAAGCGACGAAGCCGCACTGACTGCAGCGATAACCGGTCGCCTGTCGCGATCTGGCATGCGTGTTCAGCGCACCCGTCAGGGTGTCGCGTGCGATGACTTTCCGGCTGAGCAGGACTTGCATCGTTCGACGAGGACAGATTCGCCCGACTGACCGAACGAAATCTGCCCGGATCCATTCATGCCGCGCGCTCCATGGCGGCGTCGTACCGACCGCGACAGGCCGCACCGTTCAGGCGCGCGCGCAGGAGCAGCGCTTGCTGCGCGTCGCGCACATTGGCCGCCTGTCCCTTCCAGGCTGCAAGCGGCGGTTCCTGCAGCGCGCGTCCATAGGAAAAGCTCAACAGCCACGGCCGTCCGGAGCGGCGATTCATCGCGTCCAGATTGGCCGTCGCTTCCTCGGGCGTCTGCCCGCCGGACAGGAAGAAGATGCCGGGAACTTCGGCCGGCACGACGCCGCGCAACAGACGGACCGTCGCGTCGGCGACCTCGTCGGGCGCCGGTTGTGCCGCGTGCTCCTTGCCCGGGACGACCATGCTCGGCTTGAGCAGCATGTGCGCCAGCACGACCCGATGCCGATGCAGCGCGTCGAACACCGCATGCAGCACCGCGTCGGTCACGGCCGCGCACCGCGCGATCGAATGATCGCCGTCGATCAGCACTTCCGGCTCGACGATCGGCACGATGCCGGCTTCCTGGCAGATCGCCGCATAGCGTGCCAGCGATTCGGCGTTCGCGTCGATCGCGAGGCGGCTCGGCAGCGTATCGGACACGTTGTACACCGCGCGCCATTTCGCGAAACGCGCGCCTTGCTGCTTATAGCGATCGACGCGAATCGCGAGCCCGTCCAGCCCTTGCGTGATTTCGTCGCCGGGCGCGTGCGCGAGCGGTATCTTGCCCGCGTCGACCTTGATGCCGGGCACGATCTGCTGGCGCTCGGCGAGTTCGGGCAACGGCGTGCCGTCGTCCGCGCGTTGCCCCAGCGTCTCTTCATACAGGATGACGCCGCTGATGAATTCGCCGAGGCCCGGCGTCGACAGCAACAGGCTGCGCCATGCGCGGCGGTTCTCCTCAGTCGATTCGACCGCAATCGTCTTGAAGCGCTTCGCGATGGTCGGGCCGCTTTCGTCGGCGGCCAGCAAACCCTTGCCGTCCTGCACGAGTGCGTCGATCGTCGCCTGGAGTTCGCTGTCGATGCTCATCTGATCTCCTCCATGAAGACCGCGATGCAGCGCCACGCGGCCGGGTCGGCTCCACGTTGCGCGTCGCAACGTCAGTGCTCCGATCTTCATTTTTTGTCGCGCGTCGATCAGAACGCAAGGCACGCGATGATTATGATTTACGCGCGATCGGCACGGCACGCCCCGTGCTACTGACGCTGCCGCGCCGCGAGCGCGCCGATGATGCGCATCGCGTTCTCGACGGCGGGCGTCCACGGGCGGCCGTAGTTGAGCCGGACGTAACGGCGGAATCCGCCCGTCGCGGAAAAGATCGGCCCGGGCGCAATGCTGATGCCGTTCTCCATCGCGGCGCCGAACAGGCGCAGCGCATCCACGCGCGGCGGCAGTTCGATCCACAGGAAATAGCCGCCGAGCGGGGTGCATACTTCGGTCCCCTGCGGAAAATACGCGCGCACCGCCGCGATCATCTGTTCCTGATGCGCGGCGAGATTGCGCCGCAGCTTGCGCAGAAAGCGGTCGTATCCGCCGTCTTGCAGATAGCTCGAAATCGCCAGTTGCGCCGGCACGTCGGCCGACGGCGCCGCGACGCATTTCGCCTGCCGGATCTGATGCACGTAACGCCCGGCCGCGACCCAGCCGATGCGGAAACCCGGCGCGAGGCATTTCGAAAACGAGCCGCAGTGGAGCACGAGCCCGCTATCGTCGTACAGTTTGGCGGGCCGCATCGGCGCGGGCCCGAAATACAGTTCGCTGTAGACGTCGTCTTCGATCAGCGGCACCTGATGCGCGGCGAGCAGGTCGATCAGCGCGCGCTTGCGCTCGTCGGACAACGTCGCGCCGGTCGGGTTGTGGAACGACGTCATGAGCCAGCACGCGCGAATCGGGTGCTGGTCGAGCGCTTCGGCGAGCGCGTCGAGATCGAGCCCCGTGCGCGGATCGACCGGGATTTCTACGGCCTTCAGATGCAGGCGCTGCACCGCCTGCAGCACCGCGTGGAAGGCCGGACGTTCGATCGCGACCAGTTCCCCGGGGCGCGTCAGCGCCTGCAGGCTCAGCGTCAGCGCCTCCAGCGCGCCGGTCGTGATGACGATTTCATCCATCGGCAACGCGGCGCCCGCGATCAGGTACCGCAATGCAATCTGCCGGCGCAGCCCTTCGTCCCCGGGGGGAAAACCGGACAGCAGCCGCGTGCGATTCATGTTGCGCGCCACCGACGTGACGCAGCGCCACAGGCTGCTCATCGGAAACAGCGAATAGCTGGCGAACGCCGATCCCAACTGAACGACGTGCTGATCCTTGATGGAATCCATGAGCCTGGCGAGCGCATCGTCGACGCCGCTGCGTGCAACGGGCGCCTTGCGCGGCGGGCCGTGGCTCGGGCGCGCGCGCTTGTCCCCGACATCCGAAACGAAATAGCCGGAGCGCGTTCGCGCGACGATCAGGCCCTCGCTCTCGAGCAGGTAGTACGCACGGAACACGGTCGTCGGGCTGACCTTGAACGCCTTGCTGGCATCGCGAATGGTCGGAATGCGCGCACCGGGCACCAGATCGCCGCGCCGAATGGAATCGGCTATCGTCTGCGCCAGCGCCGCGTATCGCTTCATGCGTGTCCTCGGCCGATCCGTGCCTCGTTGAAAAAAAGAGTAGCACGGGGCACGTCGCGCACCATCTGGTCCTCATATCTGATCTGCTTGTTTTTTCAAGGCCCTGATCCTTTTCATTCGTCCGATTAGCGGGCATCCTCTCGGCACCTTTTTTCATCCGGTGTCCAATCCAGACGGAATTCACGCTGCCCGACGGCTGATCCGTGGTCCTGAGCGTTCGCGCAGGGCCTTGTCTGCCGGCGTCTCCACCTCTCACCCAGGAATACCCAGCGTGAAATTGAAGACCCTCGTCGCGGGCCTCGTGGCCGGTATCGCCCTCAATCTTTCCGGCGGTGCGGCCGAAGCGGCATGCATCAGCAATCCTCCGGCCCAGTCCAACGCATCGTTTCCGAGCGCACTGACGGGCAAGCTCGTCTATCACAGCTACGTCAACTACGGCGACGGCACGAGCCAGCTGTTCCTCTACGATTTCTCGGCGCGCACGCTGACCCAGTTGAGCAAGAGTTCGTGGGGCATCACCGATCCGATGAACGGCGTGTTCAGCCCCGACGGCAAGTGGCTCGCGTTCATGGGCATCATGAACGGCGCATGGAACGTGTTCATGGTTCAGCTCGGCACCAGCAATCCGCCGATCAACATGACCAACAGCACGGGCGCCACCCGCAACGAAGACCCGAAATTCAGCGCGGACGGCAAGTCCCTCGTGTTCAAGCAGAACGGCGACGTCAAGCAGGCGACGCTGTCGTACACGAGCGCGGGCCCGGTGTTCACGTCGGTCGTGAGCCTGACGAACGCGCCGGCCGGCGCCGAGTATTCGATGCCGTTTCTCGCGCCGGACGCGAGCGCCGTCTACTACGCCACCGGCACCGGCGCGAACATGGGCCTGATGAAACGCACGATCGCGACCGGCGCCACGGCCGTGTTCGATAATCCGGCGGGCCTGCAGACCTACTATCCGATCGTGCGCGCGGACGGCACGGTGTTCTACGCGCGCTGGAAGGACACGAGCCAGCTCGACCAGATCTATTCGAAGACCTCGGACCCGGCGTCGACGCCGAACCAGCTCGCGATCAACGACTGCATCAGCAACAACTCCGATCCGGCGCCGGTGAACGGCACGAACTACGTGTTCTTCTCGTCGACGACGGCCGGCGGCTATCAGCTCTACGTGGGCGACGTGACGACCGGCCAGCGCTGGAGCCTGTCGCAGTTCGGCGTGAACGCCGACACCACGAAGGCCAAGCTCGGGTCGAACTACTACGGCGGTGCGGCCGCCGGCCAGACCACGCTGCTGTCGCAAGGGCGTCCCGCTGCCGCGTCGGCCAGCTACAACTCGTCCCTGACGCCGGACAAGGCATTCGACGGCAACACCACCAGCACGCGCTGGGATTCGCCGGAGGGCGCCGGCGTCGATCCGCAATGGATCTCCGTGGATCTCGGGGCCGTGAAGACCATCAACGGCGTCGATCTCTACTGGGACGCCGGCGCGCTCGTCTACCAGATCCAGACGTCGAGCGACAACGTGAACTGGACGACGATCTACTCGACCAGCAACGGCGTGGCGTGGGGTCATGTCGCGATCCCGAATCTCAACGGCCACGGCCGCTACGTGCGGATGTACGGCACGAAGCGCGCGACGCAGTGGGGCTACTCGCTCGACGAAATGCAGGTGTGGGGGTATTGAGCGTCCAGCGCAAACGAAAAAGCGGCCAGCAAGGCCGCTTTTTTACGTCATGCGACGCAGGCGTCACGCATGCATCGCGAGCGACGCCGGGAAGGCCGACGCGCCGCCGCCCGCCCCCTGCGCGAGCGGCGCAACCTGCTTGCGGCGCTCCCGCGTCGGCGCCACGCCGAACGCGTCGCGGTAGCTCTTGCTGAAATGGCACGCCGACTGGAACCCGCACGCCATCGTGATGTGCATGATCGACATGTCGGTCTGCAGCAGCAGCTCGCGTGCGCGGCGCAGCCGCAGCGTCAGGTAGTAGTGTGTCGGCGTCATGCCGAGATGCTCGCGGAACAGCCGCTGCAGTTGCCGCTGCGACATGTTCGCGAGGCGCGCGAGCTCCTCGCGCGACAGCGGCTCCTCGATGTTGTTCTCCATCAGCGAGATCACTTCGAACAGCGACTTGTTGGCCGAGCCGAGCCGCGCGACGAGCGGCATCCGCTGCTGCGCGCTCGTGTCGCGCACGTGCTCGACGATGAACTGCTCGGCGATCTGCGTGACGCGCGCGGTGCCGACGCGCGCGGCGATCAGGTTCAGCATCATGTCGAGCGGCGCGACGCCGCCCGTGCACGTGATGCGGTCGCGATCGATCACGAACAGCTCCTTCAGGAAGCGCGTGTCGGGAAACTCCTCCTTCAGCGCGGACATGTTCTCCCAGTGGATCGCGCACGCGTAGCCCGCGAGCAGGCCCGACTTCGCGAGCGCATAGGTGCCCGTGCACAGGCTGCCGAGCGGAATGCCCGAACGCGCGAAGCGGCGCAGCGTCGACAGGTGGGCGGCGGTGGTCGCGCGCTGCACGTCGACACCGCCGCACACGAACACGATGTCCGGCTGCCCCGCGCATTCGGCCGGGCCGGTGTCGACGGTCAGGCCGTTGCTCGCCGTGACCGGGCCGCCCTCCGGGCTGATGACCGACCAGCGGTAGAGCGGCTGGCCGCTCAGGTAATTCGCCATCCGAAGCACCTCGATCGCATTCGTGAACGCGATCATCGTGAAGTTGGGCAACGGCATGAACGCGAAATGAGACAGCGACGCTGTGCGGTCGGGCGACATGGGGAGCGTTCCTAGAATCTCTGCTAATAGCTATGGCCCGAGGCACAAAATCGGGCTGCGGTATTGTGTGAGCGAGCGCAACAAGCGTGCCATACGGCGAAACCCTAGCTACATACGTTGATTTGGCTCAAGTGCGTTGCTGCACTGCACCGAATTCGTGACCGGCTGCACCCGCGACGGGCGGCGGCGGCACCGCGGCAGTGCCTGCCGGCCATTGCCGCGCTGCGGCGGCGATGCTTGGCGATCCGAAAAAGCACGATCGGTCACTTGTATAAAACGGACGCGCATGGCGGAAAAGGCAAAGAACGCGTCTAAATTCATCAATCGACCGAAAATCCGAACGACAAGAATAGAGCCGTCGGCAGCCATGCCCTGGACATGCCGGAAACCCAGGCGCGGCGGGCCTCAAGCATTGATTGCCGCCCACTATTCTTCGTCACGGATGCTCTATGTCGAACACCCAGTCTTTCTTCTCGCAGCCCCTCGCCGAGCGCGACGCGCCGGTCCGCAGCGCCATCCTGAAGGAACTCGAGCGACAGCAGTCGCAGGTCGAGCTGATCGCGTCGGAAAACATCGTGTCGCGCGCGGTGCTCGAAGCGCAGGGCTCGGTGCTGACCAACAAGTACGCGGAAGGGTATCCGGGCAAGCGCTACTACGGCGGCTGCGAATTCGCCGATGAAGTCGAGGCGCTCGCGATCGAGCGCGTGAAGCAGATCTTCAACGCCGGCTACGCGAACGTGCAGCCGCACTCGGGCGCGCAGGCGAACGGCTCGGTGATGCTCGCGCTCGCGAAGCCTGGCGACACGGTGCTCGGCATGTCGCTCGACGCGGGCGGCCACCTGACGCACGGCGCGAAGCCGGCGCTGTCGGGCAAGTGGTTCAACGCGGTGCAGTACGGCGTGAGCCGCGACACGATGCTGATCGACTACGACCAGGTCGAGGAACTGGCTCAGCAGCACAAGCCGAGCCTGATCATCGCCGGCTTCTCCGCGTATCCGCGCAAGCTCGACTTCGCGCGCTTCCGCGCGATCGCCGACAGCGTCGGCGCGAAGCTGATGGTCGACATGGCGCACATCGCGGGCGTGATCGCCGCGGGCCGCCATGCGAATCCGGTCGAGCACGCGCACGTCGTCACGTCGACCACCCACAAGACGCTGCGCGGCCCGCGCGGCGGCTTCGTGCTGACCAACGACGAGGACATCGCGAAGAAGATCAACTCGGCCGTGTTCCCCGGCCTGCAGGGCGGCCCGCTGATGCACGTGATCGCCGGCAAGGCCGTCGCGTTCGGCGAAGTGCTGCACGCGGACTTCAAGACCTACATCGACAACGTGCTCGCGAACGCGCAGGCGCTCGGCGAAGTGCTGAAGGCGGGCGGCGTCGATCTCGTCACCGGCGGCACCGACAACCACCTGCTGCTCGTCGACCTGCGCCCGAAGGGCCTGAAGGGCGCGCCGGTCGAGCAGGCGCTGGAACGCGCGGGCATCACCTGCAACAAGAACGGCATCCCGTTCGACACCGAGAAGCCGACCGTCACGTCGGGCATCCGCCTCGGCACGCCGGCCGGCACGACGCGCGGCTTCGGCGTCGCGGAATTCCGCGAGGTCGGCCGCCTGATCCTCGAGGTGTTCGACGCGCTGCGCGCGAACCCGGAGGGCGACCATGCCACCGAGCAGCGCGTGCGCCGCGAGATCTTCGCGTTGTGCGAGCGCTTCCCGATTTACTGATCGACACCGACAAGACCAGAGACTCAAGCGAGAGGCAGATATGAGCACGCTGCATCAGGACAGCATCATCATCGACGGGCTGAACATCTCGAAGTTCGAGAAACCGGTGTTCGAGGACATGCGCCGTGGCGGCATCACGGCCGCGAACTGCACGGTGTCGGTGTGGGAGAACTTCACGAAGACCGTCGACAACATCGGCGTGATGAAGAAGAAGATCCGCGACAACAGCGAGCTGCTGACGCTGGTGCGCACGACGGAAGACATCTTCCGCGCGAAGAAGGAAGACAAGACCGGCGTGATCCTCGGCTTCCAGAACGCGCATGCGTTCGAGGACAACATCGGCTACATCGAGGCGTTCGCCGACATGGGCGTGCGCGTCGTGCAGCTCTGCTACAACACGCAGAACCTGGTCGGCACCGGCTGCTACGAGCGCGACGGCGGGCTGTCCGACTTCGGCCGCGAAGTGATCACCGAGATGAACCGCGTCGGCATCATGGTCGACCTGTCGCATGTCGGCGGCAACACGTCGTCGGAAGCGATTGCGTTCTCGAAGAAGCCGGTGTGCTATTCGCACTGCCTGCCGTCGGGCCTGAAGGAGCATCCGCGCAACAAGAGCGACGAACAGCTGCAGGAGATCGCCGATGCGGGCGGCTTCGTCGGCGTGACGATGTTCGCGCCGTTCCTGAAGCGCGGGATCGAAGCGAACATCGACGACTACATCGAGGCGATCGACTACGTCGTGAACCTGATCGGCGAGGACGCGGTCGGCATCGGCACGGACTTCACGCAGGACTACGCGAAGGAATTCTTCGACATGCTGACGCATGACAAGGGCCGCTATCGCCAACTGACCAACTTCGGCAAGGTGATCAACCCGGACGGCATCCGCACGATCGGCGAATTCCCGAACCTGACCGCGGCGATGGAACGCCATGGCTGGAAGGAGTCGCGCATCCGCAAGATCATGGGCGAGAACTGGGTGCGCGTGTTCAAGGACGTGTGGGGCGCGTAAGCGCCGCATCGAGCCGAACCGCCACCCGCGATTCAACATTAAAAAAATCGGGACGTGCCCGCGCAAGCCGCGCGGGCGCGCGGACGATGTCGCGCCTGCGCACTGAGCCGCGCGGCCAATTTCCTCACGGAGTCACCACGATGCAACCGCAACTGCCGATCGACGTCGATCCCGATACCGGCGTCTGGACCACCGACGCGCTGCCGATGCTGTACGTGCCGCGCCACTTCTTCACGAACAACCACGTCGCCGTCGAGGAAGCGCTCGGCGTCGAAGCGTATGCCGAGATCCTCTACAAGGCCGGCTACAAGTCCGCGTACCACTGGTGCGACAAGGAAGCGAAGCTGCACGGCCTGACCGGCATGGCGGTGTTCGAGCACTACCTGAAGCGCCTGTCGCAGCGCGGCTGGGGCCTGTTCTCGATCATCGAGGCCGATCCGGCGACGGCGCGCGCGAAGATCGAGCTGCGCCACTCGTCGTTCGTGCTCCAGCAGCCCGGCAAGGAAGGCAAGCTCTGCTACATGTTCGCCGGCTGGTTCGCCGGCGCGATGGACTGGGTGAACGACACGACGCCGGAAGGCAAGGGCGCGCCGCGCTCGCAATCGAAGGAAGTGCAGTGCGCGGCCGAGCACCACGACCACTGCGTGTTCGAAGTGTCGCCGCTCGCGCACTGACACAGCAGACACGGAACAACACCCGCAACACGAGACACACGAACGCCAGAGGTCGCCAGCGATGCGTTATCCCCACCTGTTCAAACCCATGCAGCTGAACCAGCTGACGCTGCGCAACCGGATCGTCAGTACCGCCCACGCGGAGGTGTATGCCGAGCCGGGCGGCCTGCCGGGCGACCGCTACATCCGCTATTACGAAGAGAAGGCGAAGGGCGGCGTCGGCCTGGCGATCTGCGGCGGGTCGAGCCCCGTGTCGATCGACAGCCCGCAGGGCTGGTGGAAATCGGTGAACCTGTCGAACGACAGGATCATCGATCCGCTCACGCGCCTCGCCGACACGATGCACAAGCACGGCGCGAAGATCATGATCCAGGCGACGCACATGGGCCGCCGCTCGTCGTTCCACGGCGAGCACTGGCCGCACCTGATGTCGCCGTCGGGCGTGCGCGAGCCGGTGCACCGCGGCAACGCGAAGATCATCGAGATCGAGGAAATCCGCCGCATCATCGGCGATTTCGCGGCGGCCGCGAAGCGCGTGAAGGCCGCGGGCATGGACGGCATCGAAATCTCGGCCGCCCACCAGCACCTGATCGACCAGTTCTGGAGCAAGCGCTCGAACCATCGCACCGACGAATGGGGCGGCAGCCTCGAGAACCGCCTGCGCTTCGGCATCGAAGTGCTGACGGCCGTGCGCGAGGCGGTCGGCAAGGATTTCTGCGTCGGCCTGCGCATGTGCGGCGACGAATTCCACGAGGACGGCCTCGATCACGAGGCGCTGAAGGAAATCGCGCAGGCGATGTCGGAGACGGGCCTGATCGACTACCTGAGCGTGGTCGGTTCCGGCGGGGATACGCACAACACGATCGCGAACTGCATGCCGCCGATGGCGCTGCCGCCGGAGCCGTTCGTGCACCTCGCGGCCGGCATCAAGTCGGTCGTGAAGATTCCGGTGATGCACGCGCAGAGCATCCGCGACGCGGGCCAGGCCGAGCGCCTGCTCGCCACCGGCATGATCGACCTGGTCGGCATGACGCGCGCACAGATCGCCGATCCGCACATGGTGATCAAGATCCGCGACGGCCGCGAGGACGAAATCAAGCAGTGCGTCGGCGCGAACTACTGCATCGACCGCCAGTACAACGGCCTCGACGTGCTGTGCATCCAGAACGCGGCCACCTCGCGCGAAGCGACGATGCCGCACATCATCGAGAAGTCGCGCGGCCCGAAGCGCAAGGTGGTGGTGGTGGGCGCCGGCCCGGCGGGCCTCGAGGCGGCGCGCGTCGCGAAGCTGCGCGGGCACGACGTGGTGCTGTTCGAGAAGAACACGGAGGTGGGCGGGCAGGTGATGATCGCCGCGAAGGCGCCGCAGCGCGAACAGATGTCGGGGATCATCCGCTGGTTCGACATGGAAACCAAGCGCCTGGGCGTCGACCGCCGCCTCGGCGTGGCCGCCGACGAGAAGATGATCATGGCCGAGAAGCCGGACATCGTCGTGCTCGCGACGGGCGGCTCCAGCTTCACGTGGCAGGTGCCGGCGTGGGGCGTGGCCGAGGGCCTGGCCGTCAGCTCGTGGGACATCCTGACCGGCAAGGTCGAGCCGAAGCAGAACGTGCTGCTGTTCGACGGCGTGAGCACCCATGCGGGCGCGGGTGTGGCCGACTTCATGGCGAGCCGCGGCTCGAAGGTCGAGGTCGTCACGCCCGACGTGAAGGTGGCCGACGATTGCGGCGGCACGACGTTCCCGATCTTCTATCGCCGCCTGTACGCGCTCGGCGTGATCCCGACGCCGAACTATATGCTCGACCGCGTGTATGAGGAAGACGGCAAGAAGATCGCCGTGCTGCGCAACGAGTACACGGAGGAGCTGGAAGAGCGCGCCGTCGACCAGGTGGTGATCGAGAACGGTTCGTCGCCGAACGACGAGCTGTACTGGAAGCTCAAGCCGGAATCGCTGAACCGCGGCCAGATCGATCCGCACACGCTGTTTGCGGCCGAGCCGCAGCCGTGCCTGTCGGAAGAGCTCGGCAACGGCCGTTTCCTGCTGTTCCGTGTCGGCGACTGCATCTCGATGCACAACGTCCATGGCGCGATCTACGACTCGCTGCGTCTCGTGAAGGATTTCTAACGCCATGAATCCGTCCTTCCTGATTACCGCATTGCTGTGGCTGTCGGTGGCGGGGCTCGCGTTCGCGGTCGCGAAGCGCTCGTCGTATTGGCGTCTCGGCCGGGCCACCGCGCCCGGCGCGTTCGGGATCGCGAACCTGTTCGCGATCCCGAAGCGCTACTTCGTCGACCTGCACCACGTGGTCGCCCGCGATCCGTACATCGCGAAGACGCACGTCGCGACGGCAGGCGGCGCGATCGCCGCGCTCGCGCTGGTGTTTGTCAACTACGGCCTCGCGATCTACTCGCCGTGGCTCGACAAGCTGATCTTCCTGGCAGCGCTCGCGATGCTGGTCGGCGCGGTGTTCGTGTGGCGCCGCCGTCACGCGAGGAACGTGCCGGCGCGGCTGTCCAAAGGCCCGTGGAATACGCTGCCGTGGCTGCTCGGCTCGTTCTCGCTCGGCCTCGTGCTGTACATGCTGGTGCCGGCCGGCGCGATGTCCGGCGCGTTCGCGGTGCTCTGCGCGGTGCTGATCGGTGTCGGCGCATTCGCGATGACGTTCGGCGCCGCGAAGGGCGGCCCGATGAAGCACGCGATCGCGGGCCTGCTGCATCTCGCGTTCCACCCGCGCCAGGAGCGTTTCGCGGCGACCCGCGAATCGTTCACCGGCAACGGCACCGCGACGCCGCCGACCGCGCTGAAGCTGCCCGACATCGAGCAGCAGGAATACGGCGTCGCGAAGCCGGTCGAGTTCCGCTGGAACCAGTTGCTGAGCTTCGATGCGTGCGTGCAGTGCGGCAAGTGCGAAGCCGCGTGCCCCGCGTTCGCGTCGGGCCAGCCGCTGAACCCGAAGAAGCTGATCCAGGATCTCGTCGTCGGGATGGCGGGCGGCAGCGATGCGGCGTATGCGGGCAGCCCGACGCCGGGCATCGCGGTCGGCCAGCACCACGGCGAGCCGAACGGCCCGATCGTGTCGGGGCTGATCGAAGCGCAGACGCTGTGGTCGTGCACGACCTGCCGCGCGTGCGTGCAGGAATGCCCGATGCTGATCGAGCACGTCGACGCGATCGTCGACATGCGCCGCAACCAGACGCTCGTGCACGGCACGGTGCCCGGCAAGGGCGCGGAAGTGCTCGCGAACCTGCGCGAGACGGGCACGATGGGCGGCTACGACACGGCCGCGCGCTACGACTGGTCGGTGGACCTGAACGCGCCGGTCGCACAGCCGGGCAAGCCGGTCGACGTGCTGTTCGTCGCGGGTGAGGGCGCGTTCGACATGCGCTACCAGCGCACGCTGCGCGCGCTCGTCAAGGTGCTGAACCGCGCTGGCGTCGACTACGCGGTGCTCGGCGGCGGCGAGACCGACACGGGCGACGTCGCACGCCGTCTCGGCGACGAGGCGACGTTCCAGCAGCTCGCGAAGCGCCTGATCGGCACGCTGTCGACGCTGTCGTACAAGCAGATCGTCACGGCCGACCCGCACGTGATGCACAGCCTGCGCAACGAATACCGCGCGCTCGGCCTGCGCGTGACGGTCAAGCATCACACGACCTATCTCGCCGAACTCGCCGAGAGCGGCAGGATTTCGCCCAAGGCGGTCGACGCGTTGAGCGAGAAGCGCACCACGTATCACGACCCGTGCTATCTCGGCCGCTACAACGGCGAGACGGACGCACCGCGCAAGCTGCTGAAGACGATCGGCATCCAGGTCGTCGAGATGGAGCGCAACGG
Source organism: Burkholderia ubonensis (assembly GCF_902833085.1). Taxonomy (GTDB): domain Bacteria; phylum Pseudomonadota; class Gammaproteobacteria; order Burkholderiales; family Burkholderiaceae; genus Burkholderia; species Burkholderia ubonensis. The sequence continues at coordinate 287,620 of NZ_CADFEB010000011.1, read as the reverse complement.
GATGCGCGGCCGCTGCTGCGGCGGTGGCGGCGGCGCGCCGCTGACCGACATCCCCGGCAAGCAGCGCATTCCCGACATCCGCATCGCCGATGCGCGCACGATCGGCGCGGAAGTGGTCGCGGTGGCCTGCCCGAACTGCACGGCGATGCTCGAAGGCGTCGTGGGCCCGCGCCCCGACGTGCTCGACGTGGCCGAACTCGTTGCTGCGTCGCTGGAGTGAGTGAATCGATGAACACGATCAAACGAATCGATCCGCGCCGGCCGTTCATCATCACGGCGGCAGGCCTGAAGCGCATCACGCTGGGCGAGGAAGGCAGCGCCGACGCGAGCGCCGCGCAATGGTCCGCGCACGGCCACGCGGCAGCGGATGCGAAGCCGCGCCGCGCGGTGCAGGACCCGAAGCACGTGCTGCTCGCGGTGGCGCACAGCGAGCGCGGCGCGCTCGACGACCATGCGCGCCAGGCGATTGCCGCCGCCGCGCTGCTTGCCGACGCGCAGACCGAAGTCGCGCTGCTGGTGTTCGGCGAACTGAAGGACGACGTGGCCGAACTCGGCGTCGACAAGCTGATCGAGCTGGCCGGCTTCGACCGTCGCACGTTCGCACCCGAAAGCGAATTGCAAGCGTTGCAGGCGTGCGTCGCGGCGCTCGCGCCGAAGCACGTGTTCGTGCCCGACAACGCGACCGGCGACGGCGATCTCGGCCGGCGCCACGCGGCGGCGGCCGGCGCGAGCGTCGCGACGAACGTCGTCGAGATCGACGCGAAGCACGTCGGCGCCTATGCACAGGCCCGGCGCGCGTTCGCGACCCGCGCGCTGCCGGACGTGATCCTGCTCGCGCCGAACGCGGTCGAAGCCAAGCTGCCGTTCGTCGGCGCGGGCGAGCGCCTTGCCGGCGATTTCATCCGCCCGGCCGCCGACGTTGCGCACGCGTATCGCGATCTCGGCCTCGAGGAACTCGACGCGGCGCAGGTCGCGCTCGAGGAAGCCGATTTCATCGTGTCGGCCGGCAACGGCGTGACCGACATCGGTGCGTTCGAGCGGCTCGCCGGCGCGTTCGGCGCGGCGATCGGCGCGAGCCGCGTCGCGGTCGACAACGGCCACTTCACGCGCGACAAGCAGGTCGGCGCGACCGGCAAGACGGTCGAGGCGAGCGTCTACATCGCGTTCGGCATTTCGGGCGCGGTGCAGCACTTGCAGGGCATCAAGGACTGCCGCCACGTGATCGCGGTGAACCTCGACGGCAGCGCGCCGATCGCGAAGCGCGCGAACCTGACGGTGGTCGGCGACGCGCAGGGCACGATCGCCGCGCTGATCGAGCAGGTCCAGGCCGCGCGGGCCGCGCGCGGCGCATCGCCGGCAGGGGCCGGCGCCCGTCAACCGGAAGGAGTCGCAGCATGAACGCCCCCCGACTGTTGAAGCGCATCGCGGTGCTGGTGTCGGTCGGCCGGCATCCGGTCAGCGGCGCGCCGCGCTACAGCCGCAACGACGCGGCCGCGCTCGAGCTCGGCCGCACGCTGGCCGAGCGCCATCACTCGCAGCTCGACGTGATCCACGCGGGCGACCCGATCACGCCGGCGCTCGCCGAATACCTGGCGCTCGGCGCGCGGGAGGTCGAGGTGCTGACCTGCCGCGACGGCGACGATGCCGCGCGCGCGCTCGCCGCGCGCGTCGAAGGCTACGACCTCGTGCTGACCGGCACGCGCGCCGAGGGTGCGTACGACACCGGGATGCTGCCGTATCAGGTCGCCGCGGCGCTCGGCTATCCGCTCGTCGGCTCGGCCGTCGACGTGACGATCGACGCGGGCCGCGCGGCGGTCCGGCAATTCTTGCCGAAAGGGCTGCGCAGGCGCGTCGACGCCGCGCTGCCGGCGGTCGTCGCCGTGCACCCGCTCGCGAACGCGCAGCCGCGCTACGCGTATGCGCGCCTGAAGGCGGGCAGCGTGCGCCCGGTGCGGGTGTCGCCCGGCGCGGACGCCGGCGCGGCCGCGTGGACGGTCGGCGCGATCGAACGCAAGCCGGTGAAGCTGGCCGCCGCCGAGAAGCGCTCCGGGCATGCCCGGATGCTGTCGGCGACCACCACCGAAAGCCGGGGCGGGAACGTCGTAAATGAAGGGAGTTCGGTCGAAAAAGCACAAGTGATCCTCGCGTATTTGCGCGAGCATCAGCTCATCGACTACTGATTTTGATGCCTGTCGGCAAGAACCCAGGGACGCAAGGAATCCGGAGCAAACGATGAAAGTAACGGCAGACATTCGTGCACTGATCGAACGACGCAAGGCGGGGTACAGCCTGGAAGCGCCGTTCTATACGAGCGAGGATATTTTCGCGCTCGACATGGAGGCGATCTTCCGCCAGCACTGGATCCAGGTGGCGGTCGAGCCGGACGTGCCCGAGCCGGGCGACTACGTGACCGTGCAACTGGGGAGCGATTCGATCCTGATCGTGCGCGATGACGACATGCAGATCCGCGCGTTCCACAACGTGTGCCGCCATCGCGGCGCGCGGCTGTGCAACGAGGACAAAGGGTCGGTCGGCAATATCGTGTGCCCGTACCACAGCTGGACCTACAACCTGACCGGCCAGCTGATGTTCGCCGAGCACATGGGCGAGCAGTTCGACCGCTGCAAGCACAGCCTGAAGCAGGTGCACGTGCAGAACCTCGCGGGCCTGATCTTCATCTGCCTCGCGGACGAGCCGCCGGCGGACTTCGCGCAGCTGCGCGCGACGATGGAGCCGTACCTGCTGCCGCATGACCTGCCGAACACGAAGATCGCCGCGCAGATCGACATCATCGAGGAAGGCAACTGGAAGCTCACGATGGAGAACAACCGCGAGTGCTATCACTGCGTCGCGAACCATCCGGAGCTGACGATTTCGCTGTACGAATACGGGTTCGGCTACCAGCGCTCCGACGCCAACGCCGAGGGCATGGACGCGTTCGCGGAGACGTGCATCCGGCGAGGGAAGGAGTGGGCCGAGATGGGCCTGCCGTCCGCCGAGGTCGAAAGGCTGCTCGACGTGACCGGGTTCCGCACGCAGCGCCTGCCGCTCGACCGCCACGGCGAATCGCAGACGCTCGATGCGAAGGTCGCGTCGAAGAAGCTGCTCGGCGGCTTCGACAAGGCCGACCTCGGCGGCCTGTCGTTCTGGACGCAGCCGAACTCGTGGCACCACTTCATGAGCGACCACATCGTCACGTTCTCGGTGATTCCGCTGTCGGCCGGCAAGACGCTCGTGCGCACCAAGTGGCTCGTGCACAAGGACGCGAAGGAAGGCATCGACTACGACGTGAAGAACCTCACGGCCGTGTGGAACGCGACCAACGACCAGGACCGCGCGCTCGTCGAGTTTTCGCAGCGCGGCGCGACGAGCAGCGCGTACGAGCCGGGCCCGTACTCGCCGTACACCGAAGGCCTCGTCGAGAAATTCGCGGCCTGGTACATCGGCCGGCTCGCCGAACAAACCGGCGCATAGCAACAAGCGTGAAAGCGGAGCAAGACATGATGCGAGATGCGGCGAATTTCGAGCCGACCGACAGCCGGGTGACGCGCCCGGCGTTCTGGAACGCGCTTCCCGAGCGCTGGACGAGCGACGTCGAGGAAACACTGGTCTGCTGCCAGGTGCGGCAGGAAACGCACGACGTGAAGAGCTTCTTCTTCCGTTCGCCGCAGGGCCGTGCGTTCTCGTTCGAGCCCGGGCAGTTCATCACGCTCGAGCTCGACATCGACGGCGAGACGATCAACCGCTGCTACACGATATCGTCGTCGCCCGCGCGGCCGCACACGATCTCGATCACGGTCAAGCGCGTGCCGGGCGGCAAGGTGTCGAACTGGCTGCACGACAACCTGCAGCCGGGCGCGCCGATTCGCGTGCTCGGCCCGGCCGGCGAGTTCACCTGCGCACGGCATCCGGCGCGCAAGTACCTGTTCCTGTCGGCCGGCTCCGGCATCACGCCGCTGATGTCGATGAGCCGCGCGCATCACGATCTCGCCGAGGATCGCGACATCGTGTTCGTACACAGCGCCCGCACGCCCGACGACATCATCTTCGCGCGCGAGCTCGACCTGATCGCGACGAACCACACGAATTTCCGCACGTCGTTCGTCGTCGAGCGGGTCGGCGCGCGCACCAGCTGGCCGGGCGTCACGGGCTTCCTGTCGCTGTCGCTGCTGAAGCTGATCGCGCCGGACTTCATGGAGCGCGAGATCTTCACGTGCGGCCCCGCGCCGTACATGAAGGCCGTGCGCGACCTGCTCGACGAAGCCGGGTTCGATCGCAAGCAGTACCACGAGGAAAGCTTCTCGTTCGAGACGCTCGCGGAGACGGCGAGCGACGAACTGGCGGCCGACCTTGCACCCGCCACGAACGGCGATGGCGCTAACAGCGACAAGGCGACGACGCAGTTCACCGTCAGCTTCGCGAAGAGCAACCGTGAGATCGCCTGCGGCTCGGAGCAGCACGTGCTCGACGCGGCGCGCCAGTCGGGCGTGCGGCTGCCGGCATCGTGCACGCAGGGCATGTGCGGCACCTGCAAGGTGAAGCTCGTGTCCGGCCAGGTGGAGATGAAGCACAACGGCGGGATCCGCCAGCGCGAGATCGATCAGGGGATGGTGCTGCTGTGCTGCAGCAAGCCGCTGACGGACCTCGTGATCGACAAGTAGCCGCCGGCGTCGCGACTGGACAAGCGCGCGTCGGAAAACAACGATACCGCGGAATTGTGGTTGAAGAACCTAGAGAGGCATGGGGGCATTCGCGCCCGATTCAAAGGAGATCGACCATGAAGTTGTTCGGAAAACTGCTGTATGCCGGCGCACTGTCGGCGATGGTGGCGCTGAGTGCGTCGGCGCTTGCCGACACGAAACCCACGCTGAAGATCGGTTATGTCGAAGGCTGGGACGACAGCGTCGCGACGTCGAACGTCGCCGCGCGCATCATCGAGAAGAAGCTCGGCTACCAGGTGCAGCTCGTGCCGGTCGCGGCCGGCGTGATGTGGCAGGGCGTCGCACGCGGCGACCTCGACGCGACGCTGTCCGCGTGGCTGCCGGTCACGCACGGCTCGTACTGGGATCAGTACAAGGCCAAGGTCGTCGATCTCGGCGCGAACTTCAATGACGCGAAGATCGGCCTGATCGTGCCGGCCTACGTGAAGGCGAAGAGCATCGACGATCTGAACGCCGAGAAGGCCGACTTCGGCGGCCGCATCGTCGGGATCGACGCCGGTGCCGGCGTGATGCGCAAGACCGACGAGGCGATCAAGAACTACGGCCTCAGCTACTCGCTGATGCCGAGCTCGGGCAGTGCGATGACGGCGGAGCTGGCGCGTTCGGTCAACGCGAACAAGCCGGTGATCGTCACCGGCTGGGCGCCGCACTGGATGTTCGCGAAGTGGAAGCTGCGCTTCCTCGACGATCCGAAGAAGGTGTTCGGCGGCGCGGAGCACGTCGACAGCGTCGCGAATCCGAACCTCGAAACGAAGGCGAAGCCGGTGGTCGTGTTCCTGAAGAAATTCCAGTGGAAGCCGGGTGAAATCGACAGCGTGATGCTGGCGATCCAGAACGGCTCGAAGCCGGAAGCCGCCGCCGATGCGTGGATCGCAGCCCATGCGGACCGCGTGAATGCATGGACGGAAGGCGCGCAGTAAATCACCACACGAAAACATAACAACGACGTCCGGGAGTGACGTGCAGGATTCCGAAGCAATGCGACGGAGTGCGCGTCATATCCCGGAATTATTTTTCCGATTCTGCAAAAAAGCGCAAAAGTTGTTACACTGCGACACTTGTGCGGAGTCATCACAGGAGGATTTGGATGAGTCAGGCAGGACTGCGTGCGAATGGCACCAGTGATGTTGAGGCAACCATCTCACATGATTCGACGGGCCACACGCTGCATCGTGGCCTGACTTGGAAGGATGCATTCTGGGTAACGAGCGGCGTGCCGGCAGGCGTGCTGTTCACGATCGGCGGCGTATGCGCGACGATCGGCCAGCCCGCGTGGGCGATCTGGATCGCCGCGATCACGATGGGGCTGATCCAGAGCGCGACTTATGCGGAAATTTCCGGGCTATTTCCCCATAAATCGGGCGGCGCGTCGGTGTACGGCGCGATCGGCTGGGTGCGTTACAGCAAACTGATTGCCCCGGTATCCGTGTGGTGCAACTGGCTCGCGTGGTCGCCGATGCTCGCGCTCGGATGCGGTCTCGCGGCGAGCTACGCGCTGACGAGCCTCTTTCCCGCCGATGCGGCGGTGCTGCAATGGCAGCTCAAGATCGCAGACCTGAGCTTCATCAAGCCGGGCCTGTCCCTGCGGATCAACGCGACGTTCATCATCGCGACGATCCTGCTCCTCATCACGTTCAAGCTTCAGCACAGCGGCGCGTCGAAGGCCGCGCGCACGCAGCGCATTCTCGGCATTGCGTCGCTCACGCCGCTCTTGATCGTCGGCATCGTGCCGTTCGTGACCGGCGACGTGCCGATGTCGAACCTGTTGCCGCTGCTGCCGCTCGGCCACGACGCGCAGGGCAACCTGAGCGCGACGACGTTCGGTTCGTGGAACGGGCAGGGCGTCGTGATGGCGCTCGGCGCGATGTTCATGGCCGGCTGGGCATCGTACGGCTTCGAGACGGCCGTCTGCTACACGCGCGAATTCCGCGATCCGCGCCGCGACACCGCGAAGGCGATCTTCTGGTCGGGCGCGCTGTGCCTCGTCGTGATGACGCTCGTGCCGATGGCGTTCCAGGGCGCGCTCGGCACGCAGGCGATGCTCGATCCGGCGATCGGCGACGGTACCGGCGTGGCGGCCGCGATGGCGAAGATCGTCGGCGGCGGCGCGTGGGTCGCGAACGCGGTCGTCGTGATGCTGATGCTGTCGATCCTGCTGATCGTGATGACGTCGATGATGGGCTCGTCGCGCACGCTGTACCAGGCGTCGGTGGACGGCTGGCTGCCGAAGTACCTGTCGCACGTGAACGAGCACGGCTCGCCGACGCGCGCGATGTGGACCGATCTCGGCTTCAACCTCGTGTTGCTGATGATGTCGGACTACATGACGGTGCTGTCGATCTCGAACGTCTGCTACATGCTGTTCGTATTCCTGAACCTTCAGTCCGGCTGGATCCACCGGATGGACCGCGGCAACTGGGAGCGTCCGTTCCGCTGCCCGACGTGGCTGCTCGTCGCGGGCTCGCTGTGCGGCTACGCGAACCTCGTCTACGTCGGCGCGGGCGCGAACCTGCAGGGCGAAGGCACGCTGCGCAACGGGCTGATCGCGATGCTGCTGATCGTGCCGGTGTTCCTCTATCGCCACTACTGGCAGGATCGCGGCCGCTTCCCCGCGCAGATGCAGCGCGACATGGAGCTCGAAGTGCCGAAGCGCGCAGCATGGCCCAATCTCGCGCCGTATGCGGCGCTGGTTGGAGCCGCGTTGACGATCTGGCTGTCGTATTACCTTGCGTGGGTGAAGTAAGCACGCAGCGGGTGCAGCGATTCTCGCGCCGGACACGGAAACCGCACACGGGTCCGGCGCGACGAACCTGCGAACACCGGCTTGCCGTGCGCAGCGCCGCGTCGCGTCGTTCAGCTCGCGGCCTCGTCATCCGCCGTCCGCGTATCGTCGCCGAGCGTGCGCATGAAGCGCGTCGGCACCATCATGACCTGATGGCCCGCCGTACCTGCTGTTGATCGTCACGCATCGGATTGCGGCGCCGTCGCGTTGCCCGCGCGAATTCCGGCCGCTTACGGAAACACGACCGTCCGATCCCCGTTCAGGAACACCCGCCGCTCGATGAACGCCTTCACCGCGCGCGCGAGCGTGATGCATTCGACGTCGCGGCCGACCGCGAGCAGCTGCTCCGGGCGATATGCGTGATCGACGCGCTCGACCACCTGCTCGATGATCGGGCCTTCGTCGAGATCGTCGGTGACGAAGTGCGCGGTCGCGCCGATCAGCTTCACGCCGCGCGTGTGCGCCTGGTGATACGGCTTCGCACCTTTGAAGCCGGGCAGGAACGAGTGATGGATGTTGATCGCGCGGTTCGCGAGCTTCGCGCTCGTTTCCTGCGACAGCACCTGCATGTAGCGCGCGAGGATCACGAGCTCCGCGCCGCTCGTCTCGAACACGTCGAGCCATTGCGCTTCCTGCTGCGCCTTCGTGTCGGCGGTGATCGGGAAATGGCGGAACGGCAGCCCGTGCTGCGCGGCGAGCGGTTCGAAGTCCGGATGGTTCGACACGATGCCGACGATGTCCATCTTCAGCTCGCCCATCCGCCAGCGGAACAGCAGGTCGGCAAGGCAGTGCTCGAGCTTCGACACCATGATCAGCACCTTCGGCCGCGCATTGACGTCGTGGATCGCCCATTGCATGTCGAAGCCGGCGGCGATCGGCGTGAATTCGTGCCGCAGCGCGTCGACGCTGAGCGTTTCGTCGGTCGGATGGAACACGCAGCGCACGAAGAAGCGGTTGCTGAGATCGTCGTCGAACACGTTCAGCGCGTCGACGTAGCAGCGGTGGCGGTCGAGAAAGCCGACGACGGCGGCGACCTGGCCGGCCGCGCTCGGGCACGACAGCGTCAGGACGAATTGTTCGGGGCGTTGGGCGTCGCTCATGGGGCTCCTCGGGTCTCGGTGGGCGATCGGCGTCGCGCGGCGCACGGGGGGCGCCGCGACGGCGAATCGCGATGCCCAAGTAAATCAGGTCAGATTCCGAGCGGATAGAACCGACTCGCCGTGTGGCTGGTATCGGCGCGTCAGCGCGGGGCCGCGCGGCGCATCATGCGAGCGCGCACGCGTCGAGCAGCCAGCGGCGGAACACCGGCGCGGCGCTCGGCTCCGGCCGCGCCGGCGGCCGCACGAGGAAATACCCGCGCGACGTGACGACCGGCGCATCGACGAGCGTCACGAGCTGCCCCGACGCGACGAGTTCGTCGACGAGCGGCGTCCAGCCGAGCGCGACGCCTTCGCCGAGCAGCGCCGCGTGGATCACGAGCGCGTAGCTGTTGAAGGTCACGCCGTGCGCGGCCGCCGGCGCGGCGAGCCCGTGCGCGTCGAACCAGCCGCGCCACGACAGCCAGCGCTCGGGCCGGGTCGGCTGCACGTGCAGCAGCGGCAGGTCGAGCAGGTCGCCGGGCTGCGCGACCCGCGGATGCGCGGCGCGGAACGCGGGCGAGCAGACCGGCGTGACGGCTTCCGGAAACAGCCGCGCGGCCGTGCAAGTCGGCCAGTGGCCGTCGCCGAACAGGATCGCGATGTCGGCGTGATCGCGCTGCGCGTCGAAGTCCTGCGACGTGACGACCCGCACGTCGACGTCCGGCATTACGCGCTTCAGGCCCGCGAGGCGCGGCATCAGCCAGTAGGTCGCGAAGCCGAAGTCGGTGACGAGCGTCAGCGTGCCGTGCTCGCGCCGCGCGCGCAGCGTCGCGGTCGCGGCGCGCAGCGTGTCGAGGCTCGCGCGGACCGCTTCGTACAGGCACCGGCCGTCGTCGGTCAGCGTGACGCCGCGCGGGCTGCGCTCGAACAGCGGCACGCCGAGCTCGGCCTCGAGCTGGAACACCTGCTGGCTGACGGCCGGCTGCGTCGAGCCGAGTTCGCGCGCGGCCGCGGTGAAGCTCGCGAGGCGCGCGGCCGATTCGAACGCGCGCAGCGCCTGCATCGACGGCAACGGATCGGGTTTCGACATAAGCGTCCCTAATGGGCCCATAAGGACCGGATACCTTCCCGGGCGGGTTTCGGCGCGCAATAGTGCGGTCGTGCGGCGCGCTGCGCGGTACTGCACGCAGGGCTTCCGGCCATTCTGGCACGTCGCGGCCGCATGCTGCGCGGCCTGCGTCGGCCGCCTTCCGTTGCGGCAGACGAATCGCCGTCAAGGCGGCGCGCACGCATCCGACCTGAACCGACTTTCCCGACGATCGACGATGACGCACCCGACACCGAACCTCCTGATCCTGATGGCCGACCAGCTCACGCCGTTCGCGCTGCCGGCCTACGGCAACCGCGTCGCGCGCACGCCGACGCTCGACCGGCTTGCCGCGCAAGGCGTCGTGTTCGACGCCGCGTACTGCGCGAGCCCGCTGTGCGCGCCGTCGCGCTTCTCGCTGCTGACGGGCAAGCTGCCGTCCGCGATCGGCGCCTACGATAACGCCGCCGAATTGCCGGCGCAAACGCTGACGTTCGCGCACTACCTGCGCGCGGCCGGCTACCGCACCGTGCTGTCCGGCAAGATGCACTTCTGCGGCCCGGATCAGCTGCACGGCTTCGAGGAGCGGCTGACGACCGACATCTATCCGGCCGATTTCGGCTGGGTGCCCGACTGGGCGCATCCGGAAGAGCGGCCGAGCTGGTATCACAACATGAGCTCGGTGCTGGACGCGGGGCCGTGCGTGCGCACCAACCAGCTCGATTTCGACGACGAAGTCGCGTTCGCCGCGCGCCAGAAGCTGTTCGACCTCGCGCGCGAACGGGCGGCCGGGCAGGATGCGCGGCCGTTCTGCATGGTCGTGTCGCTCACGCATCCGCACGACCCGTACGCGATCACGCGCGACTACTGGGACCTGTACCGCGACGACGAGATCGACATGCCGGCGGTTCGGCTCGATTTGGCCGACTGCGATCCGCACTCGCGGCGGCTGCGCGCCGTCTGCGAGAACGACCGCACGCCGCCCACCGACGCGCAGGTCCGCAACGCACGTCATGCGTATTACGGCGCGACGTCCTACGTCGACACGCAGTTCGGCAACGTGCTGGCGGCGCTCGAGCAATGCGGCTTCGCGGACGACACGATCGTGATCGTCACGTCGGACCACGGCGACATGCTCGGCGAGCGCGGCCTCTGGTACAAGATGACGTTCTTCGAGGGCGGCTGCCGCGTGCCGCTGATCGTGCATGCGCCGGGCCGCTTCGACGCGGCGCGCGTGGCGGGGCCCGTGTCGCACGTCGACCTGCTGCCGACGCTCGTCGAGCTCGCGGGCGGCGCGCCGGACGGCGGCTGGCCGGACCCGGTCGACGGCGCGAGCCTCGTGCCGCACCTGCGCGGCGCGCCGGCGCACGACGTCGCGCTCGGCGAGTACCTGGCCGAGGGCGCGATCGCGCCGATCGTGATGATCCGGCGCGGCGACTGGAAATACGTGCATTGCCCGGCCGATCCCGACCAGCTCTACCACCTGAAGGACGACCCGCGCGAGCTGCACAACCTTGCCGGTGAGCCGCACGCGGCGGACGTGCTCGCGGCGTTCCGCGCGGAAGCGGCGGCGCGCTGGAACCTGGCCGAGCTGCACGGGCAGGTGCTCGCGAGCCAGCGCCGGCGGCGCTTTCATTTCGCGGCGACGACGCGGGGCCGGATTCATGCGTGGGACTGGCAGCCGTTCGCCGACGCGAGCCAGCGCTACATGCGCAACCACATTGAACTCGACACGCTCGAGGCGATGGCGCGCTTTCCGCGCATCGCGCGCTGAGCGGCACGTATTTCGATCACCGAAGACGGAGCGGATGATGAAGCGCATGACCAAGCGATATCGCAACGCAGCACGAACGATCGCCGGCGCGGCGTGCGCCGCCGCCCTGTGCATGACGGCGGCCCGCGCGGCCGAGCCGCAGGCCTGCCGCGACGTGCGGATGGCCGGGCCCGGCTGGACCGACATCGACGCGACCAACGCGATGGCCGGCGTCGTGCTGACGGCGCTCGGCTATCGGCAGGACGTGTCGAACCTGTCGGTGCCGATCACCTATCAGGGGCTGAAGAAAGGGCAGGTCGACGTGTTCCTCGGCAACTGGATGCCCGCGCAGGGGCCGCTCGTGAAGCCGTTCGTCGACGCGCGCGCGATCGACGTGCTGCACGCGAACCTGAGCGGCGCGAAGTTCACGCTCGCGGTGCCCGACTACGTCGCCGCCGCGGGCGTGCGCACGTTCGCCGATCTCGAACGCCATGCGGGCCGCTTCGACGGGAAGATCTACGGGATCGAGCCCGGCGCGCCGGCCAACCAGAACATCCGGCGGATGCTGGCCGACCACGCGCTCGGCCCGGCGAACTGGGCGCTCGTCGAATCGAGCGAGACGGGGATGCTGACGCAGGTCGAGCGCGCGGTGCGCGACCAGCGCTGGATCGTGTTTCTGGCGTGGGAGCCGCACCTGATGAACACGAAATTCCACCTGACCTATCTCGCGGGCGGCGACACGTACTTCGGCCCGAACTACGGCGGCGCGACGGTCAACACGGTCGCCCGCGCGGGCTTCGCCGACCAGTGCGCGAACCTTGCGCGCCTGTTCCGGCAGATGACGTTCACCGTCGACATCGAGAACCGGATGATCGCCGACATGCTGAACAACAAGACCCCGGCTCCGCTCGCCGCCCGGCATGCATTGAAGGCCGAGCCGTCGCTCGTCGCGGGGTGGCTGGACGGCGTGACGACGGCCGCGGGCGCCCCCGGGCTGCCGGCCGTGCGCGCGGCGCTGGACGGCCGCTGACGGGCCGCGCAGCGTGCGCCGTCGGCCATCCGTGTTTTCCCGGTCGGTCGTAACCAGACCATTTGATGTCGCCTTCAGACGGGTGACACGAAATATGGGTTTGTATTTTTTGCCCATGGCGTTCGCTATTGCGGAAAACGAAACGGCGAAGCCATCAGACGTACTGAATGCGAATGAGGCGGCGCTCGACGCCGCCAACGAGGTCTGGGGTTCTTTCCATCGAATGGTCAGGGAGGGTGGTCGACAATGAAGCAGACGAAAATGGCCGCAGCAGCCGCGCTTGCATGCGCGGCGGCCTGCGCACCGGCAGTGAGCCATGCGCAGAGCAGCGTGACGTTGTACGGGATTCTGGATGCGGGCATTACGTGGGTGAACAACACGGGCGGCGCGCACGTGGTCAAGTTCGACGACGGCGTCGCCTACGGCAACCGGTTCGGGCTCAAGGGCACCGAGGATCTGGGCGGCGGCCTGAAGGCGGTGTTCACGCTCGAGAGCGGCTTCCACCTCGGCAACGGCCAGCTCGGCTTCGGCGGCGCGCAGTTCGGCCGTCAGGCTTATGTCGGACTGCAGAACGACTGGGGCACGCTGTCGTTCGGCAACCAGCTCGACATCACCAACGAGCTGGTGTCGATCTACAACATCTCCGCGTGGGGCAGCGGCTACGCGATTCACCAGGGCGACTTCGACCGCTTCAACGGCGACCGCCTGCCGAACTCGGTGAAGTTCCTGTCGAACGATCTCAGCGGCTTCAAGTTCGGCGCGATGTACTCGTTCGGCAACGTCGCGGGCAACTTCCACCGCAACAGCGCATGGAGCGCGGGCGCGAGCTTCACGAAGGGCGACTTCTCGATCGGCGCCGCATACACGCGCCTGAACAACCCGAACGGCATCTACGCGTTCGATCCGTACGCGATGATCGGCACGCACACGTTCCTCGGCCAGCAGACCGTCACCGTCGATCCGGCGACCGGCGCGCGCACCGACCTGTTCGCGAACACGCCGATGAACGTCGACAGCCAGGGCACGTTCGGCGTCGGCACGAGCTACACGATCGGCAAGCTGACGCTGGACGCGAACTACTCGTACACGACGATCAAGGGCTTCGGCAACTCGTCGCACATGCAGGTGTACGAAGGCGGCGGCCTGTACCAGTTCACGCCGGCGCTCAGCCTGATTGCGGGCTACCAGCACACGCGCTTCGAAGGCCACCACTGGAACCAGGGCACGGCGGGCCTCCACTACCTGCTGTCGAAGCGCACCGACGTGTACATCTCCGGCGATTACCTGCGCGCGTCGCAAGGCGTCGATGCGGTGATCGGCTACAGCTTCACGCCGTCGACGACGCAGACCCAGGCCGACGTGCGGATCGGCATGCGGCATTCGTTCTGAGCGAGGCGAGCGCCGCGGCATCCAGTCTTCAGCGAGGTCTCTCTTTGGCGCGAACTCCGGTTCGCGCTATTTTTTTGTTCATCGCGGACTACCGGAGAATGCGGGGGGATCGTTGGCGTTCGGCCAACGCTGCAATCGAGCCCTATTCGTTGGTGCTAGGATCAAGAGACGACCACGCTGGAGACGATCATGGCCCGCGCCGAGAATACGCACAATGGCTTTGAATATTCAGTTCAAACGCTCCTGAAACAAGGCGTCGGCGGTGCGGATTTGCAGATATTCGGGTTCCACGGCTTCGTGCTTGTCCCGAACGACACCGATGCTCAGCCCGCCATGCAAATTCCGGTTCAATGCCTCGAGGAAGAGGGCTACCGTCGCGAAAACTGGGCGTTGGATGCGGCCATCGACGAAGCAAAAGCGATCATCGACGGCAAGCGCCCACTGAAAGACCCGACAGCGCGCCGATAAGGATGGCCGACTTATGCCGGCCTTGACGACGCTCGTTACTGCACGTCCTGATTGTCGACGTAGTCGGCACGAAACCGGCGGAGGCGGGTATGCGCTTCGAAGCATTTGCGTTTGGTTTCATCCGCATTGATGGCGTGACCTATCAGCATGACGTGGTAATTGATCACGGGCAGGTTCGCAAACGCAAGAAGAAGCCCTCCCGGCAGTTCCGCGAGGCATTCGGGCACACACCGCTGTCTGCGGCGGAAGATATACCTTGGGAGTGCCATCGGCTCGTGATCGGTACGGGCACCGGGGCGCTACCGGTGATGGACGAGGTGAAGCACGAGGCCAAGCGTCGACGAGTCGAACTGGTCATCCTGCCGACGGCGGAAGCCATCGCCAAACTCAAGGAGCACCCTGACCGGACCAATGCGATCCTGCATGTCACGTGCTAGACCGCACATCCGCATGGTTTTCGGGTTCGATTCCTGATGCACCCCGGCCGGTGGGCCCGACGGCGGGCGAAATGGGAGATCCCTAACCTTCAGTCTCTCCATCGCATGCCCTCGAATCCCGTTGATTTCCGCTGCGGATATCCGATGGCGTGAGTGCAAACCATTGGTGGCAGGCACGCGACAATGCGGACTGAGCCGGATAGCCGAGCATCAGCGAAATCTGGCCGATCGTCAGTCTGGTGTTCTGAAGGTAATGCGCCGCGAGCTGCTGGCGAACCTCGTCCTTGATGGTTTCGAAACACGTGCCCTCGTCCGAAAGACGGCGCTGCAGCGTTCTTGGATGCAGCGCCAGCAGCGCGGCGACACTGGATTTGTCGCAGCTCGACGCGCCAAGCGTTTGCCGCAGCACTTGGCGAACGCGATCGGACGCGCTCCCTTGGGCCGCACCGAAATTCCGGAAAATGTAGTCTTCCGCGATCTGACGAAACGCGGCGTTCGCGCCTTGAACGTTCGCGGAATACGTATCACGCGCAATGTACAACGTTGCGCCGACCGGTTCAGTCAGCAGTCTCGCCCCGAAGAAGCGCTCGTACACCGCGCGGCTGACGACAGGTTCGTGCGGTATCGATACGGCGCGTAGATCGTATTTGTCTCCGGCAAACAGCCGCAGGAAATTATGTGCGTCCGCGAGGCAAAGATCGCTGTTTTGCCGCGTGACGATCGGGCCGGACAGGCGAATGTCGATGGATATCGCGACCGTGTTCTTCACGACGGGGCTGCGCTCGTCGACCGACACGACGATGCCCGGGCTATGCACGAACAGGTAGCGAATCAAATCGTTCAGGGCATCCCTGATCGTGGGGGCGTTGCGCAGCACGATGCTCAACGGACCGAGCACGTCGATGCTCTGATGCGAGGACAAGCGCAGACCGAAATCGCCGCATCGCGTCACCTCTGCGCTGGCTTCCAGCAGGTGCGTGCCGGAGCGAAGCGAAATCAATGCATCGTCCCGGTTCAGCGACTCTTCCGCAATGTGGTAGCGGCGCAGCAGCGGCACGGGATCGTGGCCCATGTCGCGCATCAGTGCCGGATAGCCGCGAAGGCCGCTTGATCTGACCAATGGATCCATGTCTCAAAATGTAAAATATTAGTCTCGTGACGTCAAACGCCGGCCTCTCGCGGTCGCTAGAGTGCGTATGTCGATCAAAAACTCAGCGAGGAGACATCCGATGAAAACCGACTACGACGTGTTGATCATTGGCGCAGGCATTTCCGGTATCGGCATGGCGTGCCATCTGGCCAAAGCGTGTCCGGACAAACGCGTCGCGATTCTGGAGCGGCGCAATGCGATCGGCGGGACATGGGACTTGTTCCGTTATCCAGGGATCCGGTCCGATTCGGACATGTTCAGCTTCGGCTATGCATTCCGGCCGTGGCACGACTACAAGGTCCTCGCTGACGGGCCGTCGATCCGGCAATACATTGCCGACACCGCGCGCGAGCATGGCGTCGACCGATTCCTCCATTTCGGCGTCAGGATCGAAGACGCGCGCTGGTCGACGGAGCAGCGCCGCTGGACGGTCAGCGCCCGGCATGAAGACAGCGGCGACACGTCGACCTTCACCTGCAACTACCTCGTTCCGTGCACGGGTTACTACAACCACGACCGCGGATATCTGCCGCATTTTCCGGGGCAGGAGAGATTCACCGGCTTGCGCATCCATCCGCAGCACTGGCCCGAGGATCTCGACTATCGCGGCAAGCGGGTCGTGGTGATCGGCAGCGGCGCAACGGCCGTCACGCTCGTGCCAGCGATGGCCGGCCGGGCGGCTCACGTCACCATGCTGCAGCGGTCGCCGAGCTACATCTTTTCGGTGCCGGGCTACGACAAGATCTCGGCCGTGCTGGATCGCGTGTTGCCGACTCGCTGGGTATACGGGATGGCCCGCTGGCGCAATATCCGGCTGCAACGCCTCATCTACAAGGCGGCCAAGCGATGGCCCCGCCGGATCCGGTCGTGGTTGCTGGCCCACGTCGAGAAGCAGGTCGGCGGCGGCGTAGACATGCGGCACTTCACACCCGGATACAACCCGTGGGACGAGCGGCTGTGCGCGGTGCCCGACGGCGATCTGTTCAAGGTCATCCGCGCAGGAAAGGCATCCGTCGTGACCGACCACATCGAGACGTTCACGGAAAACGGCATTCTGCTGAAGTCCGGCAAAGTGCTCCACGCGGACATCATCGTCACGGCGACCGGTCTCCAGCTCCAATCGCTCGGCGGCATGAAGGTGCACGTCGACGGCCGACAGCTCGACATCAGCGCCCTGATGACATACAAGGGCGTGCTGCTTCAGGACGTTCCGAATTTCGCCTACCTGTTCGGCTACACGAACGCACCGTGGACACTGAAGGTCGATATGGCAGCGACCTACGTCTGCCGCTTGATGAAGCACATGGATGCGGAAGGTTTCGACATGGTGACGGCGCACGCGCCGTCGGGCGAGATGCTCGACGAATCGATCATGGGTTCGCTGCAATCCGGCTACGTGCAGCGTGGTCAGGGTGTCCTGCCGCGTCAGGGCCAGGCGTTGCCGTGGCGCGTTCTTCACAACCTCGAGGCCGATCGCGAGATGCTGCTGAAGGAGACGATCGCCGACCCTGCGCTCGAATTCAGGCGCCCCGGGAGCGGCATGCCGGCTTCTCCGGCACGCCGGGCAGACAAGCGCACCGTGTCCGCGTGAAGCGGCATGCATGCACGACATTCGTCAACTGACGGAACCGGAAGTAACCATGCTCAGATTCGACTCCACGTTCCCGAGCCAGGGCGAGTACTGCGCCGGGACACTCATGCTGCCCGACTCGGGCCAACGGCCCCCCGTCATCGTGATGGCGCACGGCTTCGGCGCGATTCGCGCTGCAGGCTTACCGGCTTTTGCGCGGCGTTTCGTTGACGAAGGGTACGCGGTATATCTGTTCGACTATCGCAATTTTGGCGATAGCGAGGGTATGCCGCGGCATTGGGTCAGCCCGCGCCGGCACCTTGCCGACTGGGCTGCGGCGATCCGGCACGTGCGGACGCTTTCCGGCATCGATACCGCGCGCATCGTCCTGTGGGGCACTTCGTTTTCAGGCGGCCACGTGATCGAAACGGCCGCAAACGATCAGCGGATTCACGCGGTGATCGCCCAGGTGCCGCACGTGAGCGGTGTCGCGAGCCTGCGGCAGGTGCCGGCGCACGTCACCCTTCGGTTGGCGATAGCGGCGTTGCGAGACCAAGCCGGCAGACTATTCGGCTGTCCGCACTACAGCCCAATTGTCGGGCAACCCGGCGACGCGGCGGCGCTGACGAGCGCCGAGTGCTCGGAGGGCTATGCCCGCTTGGTTCCGGCGGGACCAAGCTGGGAAAACAGGGTGCTGTCGCGGATCTTTCTGGAGATTCCGTTCTACAGCCCGATTCGCTCCGCGCGTCGGGTGAAAGCACCGACGCTCATCGTTGCCGGTCGACGCGACACAGTCACGCCTGCCTCGGCGGCATATCGGGCAGCGACGCGCATTCCGGACTGCGAATTTCACCTTGTGGATGGAAATCACTTCGAGCTGCATCTCGAAGATGAAGCGGTGTGCTTGCAAAATATCGCGTTGCAGCTGGCCTTCCTGAAAAGACACCTCGGAGCCGACCGACCTATCGGAACCGTGGCTGTCTAGCCTGGGCGCGCCAACACGATTCACGCAAGCGACTTTGAAGATGAGCGGGAAATTGATGATCTACGGTGCGTATGGCTATACAGGCGAACTGGTTGTGCGCGAAGCGGTACGCCAGGGCATGCCCCCGATCATTGCGGGACGGGACGGCAAAAAGCTCAAGCCGTTGGCGTTCGGCCAGTTTCCTCCGATCACGACTGACGACGACCGGCCAGGAAGCGACATTCGCGCCTACCGGGGAATGTCCGCTCCTCGGCCCGTACCGGCCGAAACTCTCCGGAGAGGCTGCCTGCGTGTACCGTGCTTCAACAACGGCGTGACCACACGCATAAGCCTTCCCGAGCCGTGACACGTTGAGTTACTTGGACTATCCGTCCGTTCTGCTATACCCAATTCATGAGCTGTGCGCGGCCCACGCGCCGCATGGCGAGTCGATCGCCCGTTGCGACTGGCGCGACACCGGGGCAATTCATCGGTGGGAACTGCTTCTTCGGGCTGGAGGCTGACATGGCAAATTACCTGTTCGTAGAATCGCGCGGTCCATATGGTGCCGGGGATACCCGGCACGTCGAGGAACTGGTCAGGGGCTTACGCCAGCGGGGCAACACGGTCACGCTTTTCCTGGTTCAAAACGGCGTGCTTTCCACTCGCCCGGGAGCAAAATTCAGCGAGCGATATGCGGACCTGACGCGCAGCGGCGTCACTGTTCTTGCCGATGAATTCTCCCTGCGCGAACGGGCGATCGAACGGCCGGCGGAAGGTGTCCAGAAGGCGGACATCGGGCAGCTCGTGGATCTTCTCTTTGTGGCTGGGACCAAGGCCATTTGGCACTGAATCAAGGAGAACGTGATGGCTATCGGTATGAAATTGACCCTGGCACTGATGGATCCCCCGTATGAAAAGGCAGCGAGCACGACGGCGCTGCGCATCGTGGATGCCGCACTGCGACGGGGGCACGACGTGACGGTGTTCGCCTACGAAGGTGCAGTCAATCTGACCATGAAGGCGCAAGCCCCACATGCCAATCCAGTCAAGGGCACATCCGTGGAGGAGGAGGATCACCCGACGACCCGGGACTGGGTGGCAGCCTTGTTTCAACTCGCGGCCCAGCAGGGCGTCAAGCTCGATTGGATCAACTGCGGCCTGTGTGTGGACGAACGCGGCGCAGGTGACTGGATCGAGGGTCCTCGCCGAGGCAGCCCGAAGGATTTTCTCGACTCTGCGAATCAGAGCAACGCCGTGCTGGTCATCCCGACGAAATAGGAGCCGCGCCATGAAAATCCTGAGCATTGTTGAGACAGCGTACCGGGCTACCCTGGAAGAACAGGATGACACCATCCTGTGGCTGAACCATGTGCTGAAAAACGCCGGCGCGGACATCAGCCTGCTGCTGTGCGCAAGCGCCGTGAACTATGCAGCGCGCGGGCAGGACGCCACCGGCCTCGCCTTCGGCGCGCGCCGGCAGGTCCATCCGCCGGCGCTCGATAAGGATCTGGACAAAATGATCGGCGTCGGCGTTGCCGTGTATGCGGTCACGGAAGACATGCGTGACTGTGGACTGGCGCAGGAAGATGTCATCGGCGGCCTGACACTGCTCGCGCGTGCCGAGATTCCCGCCCTGTTCGACCGCTTCGATCAGGTTTGGCACTGGTAACGGCCCACGGCTTCACCGCATTCTGCTGACCGGAGGGAACGCTTGCATTTCGCTCACAACCGTTGCGGCATGCCGTTCGGACCGAAGAAGACGGCGTGCGGGCCCTGACGCTGCGCCCCGACGAAAGGCTGACGAACTGACGGCCCGGCAAGCGCGGGCCGCGTCAGAAGTCGCGCGCCAGCGCGCGCGCCGCTTCCGCCGCGGCGCGCCGATCCGAGCGGCCGTCGTCGCCGAGCAGCGTCTTCTCGACCACGATGCCCTGCACGTCGGTCACGCCGACGAACTTCAGCCACGTCTCGACATAGGGCCGCTGCAGATCGTATTCGCGCGCCGGCGTGAACGATCCCGGCGACGCGTAATCGAGCCCGCGCGCATAGACGACCGCCGCCTTCCTGCCGGCGAGCTTGCCGGCGAACCCCGTGCCGTCGAACGTGAACAGCACGTCCTTCTGCGAAATGACGTCGATCAGGTGCTTGAGCTTGTACGGGATGCCGAAATTCCACAGCGGGATGCCGAACAGCAGCTTGTCGGCCGCATGAAACGGCGCCGCGAGCGCCTCGATGCGCGCCCAGGCCGACGCCTGGGCCGGCGTCAGCGCGGCGCCGGAGAGCCCCGCGTACTTGGCCGCCATTGCGTCGCCGTCGAATTCAGGCAACGCGAGATCCCAGATGTCGAGCGTATCGACGGTATCCGCCGGGTGGGCTTCGCGGTACGCGTCGAGAAAGGCGCGGCAGATGTCGATGGACGCGGAATCGCGCTTGCGCGGTGAGCATTCGATGTAGAGCAGTCGAGCCATGTCGGTCATTCTTGTGCAAGGGGAAGGGAGGACGCGAGCCGATGCTCGCGAAGACAGCGACAAGACTAGCGGGTCGACGTATCATCCGGAAACGATATTAATTGTTCCGACTTACCCGTTTTGGTGATGGATGAATGCGCCACTCGACACCGCGCTGCTCCAGACCTTCGTCACGGTCGCGGACGCACGCAGCTTTACCGGCGCGGGGCGCCGGCTGCATCTGAGCCAGTCCGCCGTCAGCGCGCAGGTCGCGCGGCTCGAGGAGCAGGCCGGATGCACGCTGCTGATGCGCAATACCCGCACCGTGTCGCTGACCGATCAGGGCATGCTGCTGCTCGGCTATGCGCGCGCGATGCTCAATCTCAGCGCCGAGGCCAGGGCTTGCCTCGGCGGCGCGGGCGCACCGGGGCGGCTGCGCGTCGGCGCGTCGGACGAGTTTGCGTGCGGCTGGCTGCCTGACATCCTGCGCCGCTTCGGCGCGCGCCATCGCGGGCTGGCGCTCGAGCTCGCCGTTGACGTGCCGGGCAATCTGGTTCAGGCGTTCGACGCGGGCCGCTTCGATCTGGTGGTCGGCAGCCGTTGCGAACGCGACGAGCAGGGCATCCTCCTCGGCGCCGAGCCGCTCGTGTGGGCGTTCGCGCGCCACGAGCCATTGCCGGACGGCGCGCTGCCGCTCGCGTGCATTCCCGAGCCATGCCCGTTCCGCGAGGCGGCGCTCACGGCGCTCGCACGCGCCGAGGTCGCGTCGCGCATCGCGTGCGTCAGCCCGAGCATGGCCGGCGTGAAGGCGGCGGCGCGGGCCGGGTTCGCGGTGACGCCGCTGCCGCGCAGCGCGATCGATGACGGGTTGCGGGAGCTGACGGCGGCGGACGGCCTGCCGCCGCTCCCGAGCGTCGAATACGTGCTGATGCACGATGCCGGCGGCGCGCTCGTGCGCGAGCTCGCGCAGACGATCCGCGACGAGTTCGAGATGCGGCCGCTCGGCAGCGCGGCTGCCGGTTGAGCTTGTGTGGCCGGCGCGCTCGCCGATGAACGCGCCGCCCGATTCACGCCGACGCGCGCGCCACCCGTACAGCCGTGCCGTAGCAGATCACTTCCGTCACGCCGGAGCCGATCTCGGTCGAGTCGTAGCGCATCGCGACGATCGCATTCGCGCCGAGCTTGCGCGCGTCGGCGAGCATCTTGTCGAACGCCTGCTCGCGGGCCTTCTCGCACAGCGACGTGTACAGCGTGATGTTGCCGCCGAACAGCGTCTGCAGCGCCGCGCCGAAACTGCCGACGATCGAGCGCGAGCGCACGACGATCCCCTGCGCGACACCGAGCGAGCGCACGGTGGCGTGGCCGGGCAGGTCGAAGGCGGTGGTCACGCGTTCGGGCGCGAGGTCGTCGAGGGAGCGGTCGGTGTCTTTCATGGTCGATGGGCGCACGGCGGCGCGTGGAAAGCGAGCGACGATTCTAGCGGATGCGACAACGGGCGCGAACATCCGCTCGCGCCCGTTTTGCGCCCGTTTCGCTTTCGCGCGTGCGAGCGGCTCAGCCGCGCGCCGTCATGGCTTGGCTGCCGTGCCGCCGTCGCCGAGATCGACCGCGTAGGCCAGCGCCAGCTTGCCGAACTTCAACGCGTGGTTGGCCTGGCGATCCGAGTTCTCCAGCGTGTCGTTCACGGTATGGATGTACGGACTGTCGTTCTGGTCCGCCTCGAACGGGAACGACGCCGGATAGCCCTGCGCGTTCCACGACGCATGGTCCGAGCACGCATAGCCGCACCGCGACGTGCCGACCGTCAGCTCCGGCAGATAGGTGCGCGCCAGGTTCGACAGGTAGGTGTTCTGCGCGGCGTTCGTGTAGTCGGAGATCAGGTAGATGTCTTTCGCGTCGCCCTTGTAGTTCGTCATGTCGAGCTGCAGCACGCCGACCACGTTCGCGTTCTGCGCGCGGAACTGCTTCGCGATCGCCTTCGAGCCGAGCAGGCCGGCTTCCTCCGCCGCATAGCCGATGAACTTGATCGTCCGCTTCGGCTTGTAGTTGTTCGCGAGCAGCACGCGCAGCGCCTCGGTCAGGCTCGCGATGCCGGATGCATCGTCGTCCGCGCCGGGCGAGCGGGTGTTCTCGGTCGTCCAGCCGACGGTCGAATCGAGGTGGCCGCCGAGCACGACCGTGCCCGCCGCCGGATCGCTGCCCTTGATCGTCAGGATGACCGATTTCTGCGGCCAGCCGGTGTGCGCGAACTGCTCGACGGTGACGTCGGCGCGCGCGCCCGCGAGCTGCTTCCATTGCAGCGCGAGCCAGTCCGACGCGGCGACGCCGTGCGACGTCGTGTAATAACGGTTCGTGAAGCCGGACAACGACGTGATCGTGCCGACGATGTTGCTGGCCTGCAGCTGCTGGACCCAGTTGCGGATCTGCTGGGAGTCCGCGACCTTGTACTCGGGCGCGGCCTGCTTCGCGAGCGGCAGCGGCTGCAGCGCCTGGCGCGCTTCGTCGTAGGAGTCGTGCACGACGTAGCCCGGCCCGTGGCCGCGGCTGCGGTGCACCGCAGCCGCGAGCTCGCCCAGCACGGCGTCGTCGACCTGCACGACGTGGACGGTGTCGCGGCGGGCGGCGCCGTCGGCGGCCTGGCCGGCCGGGACCGTCGTGGTGTACCGCGCGGTCGCGCCGGCGTCGATGCGCTGCAGCTGGCGGTAGGCGCCGTCGCCGAGCGTGATCCACACGGGCGCCGCGTGCGCGGCCACGGCGAACAGCGTGCCGCATAGCGCGGCGCTCAGTTGTTTCAGCGATGAAGTAGGCATGTTCGATCTCATCAGGATAGTGATGTCGAGAAATCGGGGCGGCTCGCAGGTCGTGCGATCCGCCCCGGCCTGCTGCGGTGTCACGACTTCGTCGGCACGGTCACGGCATACGTGCAGCTCTTGTTGTACGCGTTGCCGATCGCGGCGATCTGCGCGGCGCTGTAGCCGAGCGTGGCGGCGGCGTTGATCACGGCTTGCGCGGCGGCCTTCTGGTTGGTCGAGCCGTTGGTCATCGACAGGCCCTTCAGGAACGCCTTGTCCATCGCCGCGCCGCCGATCGCGTCGCGCGCGACGAGGTTGCACGACGCCCAGTACTGGCCGGCCGTGTGGATCTCGGCGCCGCGCGCCTGCGCATAGGTGCGGCCGACGTTCCAGTTGGTCACGCGGCCGCCCCAGAATTCGTTGTGGCCGTCCCAGTTGAAGACCCAGTTGTATTGCGCGTCGGACGGGCTCCACTGGTTGAAGTCGCGGCTGTAGGCGGCGGCGAGGTAGTCGCCCGTGCCTTCCGACAGGCCTTCCTGCTGCGACAGGCCGCCGTTGGTGATCCAGTCGTGGATGCCGTGGCCCAGTTCGTGGATCACCACGTCGGCGTCCTCCGCGTCGTCGACGCCGCCCTGGCCGAACGTCAGCTTGCCGCTGCCCGACGAGTACGACGAGTTGTCCGCGCCGGATTCGCCGTGCGGGTCGTACTGCACGCCGCCCGAATACTGGTACGGCAGCGCCTTGACGCCGAGCGTCTGGTTCACGTAGCGCAGGAACGTGTCGATGTGGTAGTACGCGTTGACCGCCTCGAAATAGAGGTTGCCGCGCGTGAACTCGAAGTTCGGCGTTGCCTGCACCGGGCACGCCTTGTCGAGCGGCGCATCGAAATCGACGCAGGACGCGTAGGGGCCGGAGAGCTTGTAGGTCGAGCCCGATTGCGCGAGCTCCTTCAGCGTCACGCGCACGCGCGCGGCGGTGAGCTGCGTGGAGTCGGCGTCGTTGTTGTCCTTGTAGCCGGTGCTGCCGTAGCTGCTTTTCGTCGGCGACAGC
Source organism: Burkholderia ubonensis (assembly GCF_902833085.1). Lineage (GTDB taxonomy): Bacteria > Pseudomonadota > Gammaproteobacteria > Burkholderiales > Burkholderiaceae > Burkholderia > Burkholderia ubonensis. Next base: position 262,901 of record NZ_CADFEB010000011.1, on the reverse strand, counting down.
GGATCGGGGCGGAACACGAAGCCGGTGCCGTCGGTCGCGTAGAACGCCTTGTCCTCGGCGCGCAGCACTTCGCCGCTGCCCGCGTCGATCAGCAGTTCCCAGTCGCCCTTCGGGCCGTTCTGCGGCTTGCCGCGCACCTTCCACGCGGTATGCGTGCCGGCGGCGTCGACGAACGCGACGAGCTGCGCGTCGACGTTCACGAAGCCGTTCACGCCGAGATACGCGCGCGCGCGGTCGAGCGCCTGCTGCTGGTCGACGGCCTGCGACTTGGCGGACTTCGGGGCCGCGCCGCTGATTGCGTTGCTCGCGACGTACAGGATGCGGCCGTCCTTGCCGACCGTGACCGCGATGTCGCTGCCGTAGACGGGCAGGCCGGCCGCCTGCTGTTGGAAGCGCACGACGGTGAAGTCGGGGTCGTTGCGCTCCGACGTGACGACGAGGCCGGCGAGCGCGGCCGCGTCGAGCCCGAGCCGGGCGGCCTGCGACGCGACGAAGTCGCGCGCGGTCGCCGCGGGCGTGGCGGCGGCCTTCTTCGCCTGATAGGGCGGGTTGTACAGCGTGACGGCGACGCCGTCCGCGCGGAACTGACCGCTCGGCGCATCCGATTTCGCGGCGGGCGGCGCGACGCCGCGCGTCAGGCTCTCGCGCAGGCTCGACGCCTGCGGGTCCCCGTTCTTGTAGTCGGCGGCGGAGCTGGTTGCGACGCCGAAACCCAGCGCGATGCTCAGTGCCAACGGCAGTGCCTTGCGTGATGTTTGCATACGTCATCCTCGATTCAACGGTTGGGGGGAAGCCCGCGCCCTCGCGAGGCGCAGGTACGACACGGCCCGCGCGCCGGCTTGTGAAAGCCGGCGCGTCGACGCGCGTTGCGGCGCTGCGACTGACTAAGGACAGCTAAGCGTCAGGTCGAAGCGAAACAGGAGAAAGGTGGAATGCGAACGGACCGCCGGACGGCGGAAGACGGGGAGAAGCGGACGGCAGGCAGGTACTGCGACGGTGTATCGAGCATCGTCATGTCATACCCCTCGGATCAAAGTTGGAGTGGCAGCCTGCATGCTCGACTCGCGTCGGCCGGCGTGTTCGCCTCGTTAGGCTGCCTATCTATTTTTTTTACATGTTACAGAATATTTTCGTGAACATTGCAAATTATTTTCGAAGCTCGCTTCGATACTTCGAGCAATTGGCGGGATTGTTCATCGAGCGGCCGGAAATGATGCGGAATTGCGCAATATTCCGCTGTTTTGTGCGCGGGCTCGTCAGCGCAACGCGCGGCGGTCGCTGCGCGGGCTCATCCCGAAACGCGAGCGATAGGTGCGCGAGAAGTGCGACGGCGATTCGAAGCCGCACGCGACGCAGACCGACGTGATGCTCATGTCGGTCTGCTGCAGCAGCTCGCGCGCGCGGTCGAGCCGCAGGTTCAGGTAGAAGCGCGTCGGCGTGTCGTTCAGCGTCGCGCTGAACAGCCGCTCGAGCTGGCGCCGCGTGATCGCGACTTCGTCGGCGAGCGCGTCGGGCCCGAGCGGAGTCTCCATGTGGCGCTGCATCGTGCCGATCACCTGGATCAGCTTGCGGTTGTGCACGCCGTAGCGCGCGGCGATCTCGAGCCGCTGGCTGTCCGAGCGCTGGCGGATCCGGCTGACGACGAACTGCTCGGAGATCGCGGCCGCGAGGTCCGCGCCGTGCCGCCGCCCGATCAGGTCGAGCATCATGTCGATCGACGCGGTGCCGCCCGCGCAGGTGATGCGCCGCTCGCCGATCTCGAACAGCTCCTGCGTCGCCTTCAGGCCCGGGTAGCGCTCGCGGAACGCGGCAAGCGCTTCCCAATGCAGCGTGAGCGGATGCGACGCATCGAACAGCCCGGCTTCGGCGAGCACGAAGCTGCCGGTATCGATGCCGCCGAGCGTCGCGCCGTGCCGATGCTGGCGCCGCAGCCAGTCGCCGAGCGCGCGCGTGTAGCAGACGAGCGGGTCGAAGCCCGCGACGACGAACACCGTGCCGACGCGTTCCACGTCCGCATACGCGGCCTCCGCGGCGACCGGGATGCCGTTGCTGGCGGCCACCGGGCCGCCGTCCGCGCTGAGTACGTGCCAGCGGTAAAGCTGCGCGCGGAAGCGGTTCGCGACGCGCAGCGGCTCGACCGCGGACATGAAGCCGAGGGCGGAGAAGCCGGGCAGCAGCAGGAAGTGGAAATCCTCGGGCATGGTGGCGGGCAGGGTTGGACGACCGCAGCGTAACGTCGGCGGCGCAACGGGACAAGCGCGGACAATATTCGACCGGCCGCTCGGCCCCGCCCGACAAGGCCCCCATCCGATCTAGTGGTTTCTCCGCATAGTCGCACCCAGTCAAGAAAATGTCGCCGGCGGTCGCCTTGCGCTGAATATGGCTCGTTACTTTTGAGTCCACGATGCAGGCCGGGACGCATCCCGCACACCCGCTGCTCACTGAGTCGAACCGGGAGGGAACCATGAAGTCGAGAACGATCGCCGCGCTCGCCGCGGCATGGCTGGCGGCGGGTGTGTGGTCGACCGCGGCGCAGGCCGAAGCGGACCCCGCGACCTGCCGCACCGTGCGCTTCGCCGACATCGGCTGGACCGACATCACGTCGACGACCGCGATGGCGTCGACGGTGTTCGAAGCGCTCGGCTACAAGCCGACCACGACGATCGCGTCGGTGCCGATCTCGTTCGCGGGGCTGAAGAGCAAGCAGCTCGACGTGTCGCTCGGCTACTGGTGGCCCGTGCAGCAGAAGCAGCTTCAGCCGTTCCTCGACAGCAAGTCGATCAACGTCGTCGAACCGCCGAACCTGTCCGGCGCGAAGGCGACGCTCGCGGTGCCGAGCTACGCATACCAGGCCGGCCTGAAGAGTTTCGACGACATCGCGAAGCATCGCGCGGAGCTCGACGGCAAGATCTACGGGATCGAGCCGGGCAGCAGCGCGAACGCGACGATCCAGAAGATGATCGACACGAACCAGTACGGGCTCGGCGGCTTCAAGCTCGTCGAATCGAGCGAGGCCGGGATGCTCGTCACGGTCGAGCGCGCGATCCGCGACAAGAAGTGGGTCGTGTTCCTCGGCTGGGAGCCGCATCCGATGAACATCCAGATCAGCATGAACTACCTGTCGGGCGGCGACGCCGCGTTCGGCCCGAACTACGGCGAAGCGCGCGTCTACACGCTGACCGCGCCCGACTTCATCGCGCGCTGCCCGAACGCGGGCAAGCTCGTCACGAACCTGCGCTTCTCCACGCAACTGGAAAACCAGCTGATGCAGGCGGTGATGAACAAGACCAAGCCGGCCGAGGCCGCGAAGGCGTACCTGAAGAAGAATCCGCAGGTGCTCGATCCGTGGCTCGCGGGCGTGAAGACGTTCGACGGCAAGGACGGCCTGCCGGCGGTGAAGTCCTATCTCGGCCTGTGACGGCCGCGGCGCGCAGCGACGATCCACCAGACACACGACACAACCCGAACACAACGAGGCAACCAGCATGAATCACGAAGTCATCGTGACGTGCGCCGTCACCGGCGCGGGCGATACGGTCGGCAAGCATCCGGCGATTCCGGTCACGCCGAAGGAGATCGCGGACGCCGCGATCGAGGCCGCGAAGGCCGGCGCGACGGTCGCGCACTGCCATGTGCGCGATCCGCAGACGGGGCGCGGCAGCCGCGACCCGCGCCTGTATCGCGAGGTGGTCGACCGGATCCGCTCGGCGGACGTCGACGTCATCATCAACCTGACGGCCGGCATGGGCGGCGATCTCGAGATCGGCCCCGGCGAGGACCCGATGCGCTTTGGCCGGGGCACCGATCTCGTCGGCGGGCTCACGCGCCTCGCGCACGTCGAGGAGCTGCTGCCGGAGATCTGCACGCTCGATTGCGGCACGCTGAATTTCGGCGACGGCGACTACATCTACGTGTCGACGCCCGCGCAGCTGCGCGCCGGCGCGAAGCGCATCCAGGCGCTCGGCGTGAAGCCGGAGCTGGAGATCTTCGACACCGGGCATCTGTGGTTCGCGAAGCAGCTGCTGAAGGAAGGACTGCTTGACGATCCGCCGCTGTTCCAGCTGTGCCTCGGCATTCCGTGGGGCGCGCCGGCCGATACCGGCACGATGAAGGCGATGGTCGACAACCTGCCGCCCGGCGCGCACTGGGCCGGCTTCGGGATCGGCCGCATGCAGATGCCGATGGTCGCGCAGGCGATGCTGCTCGGCGGCCATGTGCGGGTCGGCCTCGAGGACAACCTGTGGCTCGATCGCGGCGTGCATGCGAGCAACGGCACGCTCGTCGAGCGCGCGAGAGAGATCGTCGAGCGTCTCGGCGGCCGTGTGCTGACGCCCGCCGAAGGGCGCCGCAAGCTCGGCTTGCCGGCGCGCGGCGAACGGCTGCTCGAACGCCGCGCGATCGCCGAGTTCGCCTGAGCTTTCCATTGCAGGACGGCGGCGGCTTCGACGCGAAGACCGCCGTCGCATTTCACCCGATTTCAAGGATGCGTTCGACATGGCAGTGATCACCGACATCAAGACGTTCGCCGCGATCGGCACCGGCGTGATCGGCAGCGGGTGGGTCGCCCGCGCGCTCGCGCACGGCCTCGACGTGGTCGTATGGGACCCCGCGCTCGGCGCGGAACATCAGCTGCGCGCGAACGTCGCGAACGCGTGGCCCGCGCTCGAACGCGTCGGCCTCGCGCCGGGCGCCTCTCCCGCGCGCCTGCGCTTCGTCGCGACGATCGAGGAATGCGTCGCCGACGCCGATTTCATCCAGGAAAGCGCGCCCGAGCGCGAAGCGCTGAAACTCGAACTGCACGAGCAGATCAGCCGCGCGGCGAAGCCGGACGCGATCATTGCATCGTCGACGTCCGGCCTCTTGCCGACGGATTTCTACGCGCGCGCGTCGTACCCGGAGCGCTGCGTCGTCGGCCATCCGTTCAATCCGGTGTACCTGCTGCCGCTCGTCGAGGTGCTCGGCGGCGCGCGCACCGCGCCCGAAGCGGTCGACGCCGCGATGGAGATCTACCGCAAGCTCGGCATGCGGCCGCTGCACGTGCGCAAGGAAGTGCCCGGCTTCATCGCGGACCGGCTGCTCGAAGCGCTGTGGCGCGAGGCGCTGCATCTCGTCGACGAAGGCGTCGCGACGACGGGGGAGATCGACGATGCGATCCGCTTCGGCGCGGGCATCCGCTGGTCGTTCATGGGCACGTTCCTGACCTACACGCTCGCGGGCGGCGACGCGGGCATGCGACACTTCATGCGGCAGTTCGGCCCGGCGCTCGAATTGCCGTGGACGAAGCTCGTCGCGCCGCGGCTGACCGACGCGCTGATCGACCGCGTGGTCGACGGCACGGCCGAGCAGCAGGGTGCGCGCAGCATCAAGGAGCTCGAGCGCTATCGCGACGAGTGCATCACCGAAGTGCTGCGCGCGATCGCCGCGGTGAAGGCGCGGCACGGCATGCGATTCGAGGACTAGATATGACGAAGGGCGATACCCCGCTGACGATTTACCACGACGTCGTGCGGCCCGAATGGGTCGATTACAACGGACACCTGCGCGATGCGTTCTACCTGCTGATCTTCAGCTTCGCGACCGATGCGCTGCTGGACCGGATCGGTCTCGACGATGCGGCGCGCCGGTCGCGGGGGCGCTCGGTCTACACGCTCGAGGCGCACGTCAACTATCTGCACGAGATCAAGGAGGGAGCACGCGTGCGCGTCGACGCGCGCGTGGTCGCGCACGACGCGAAGCGGCTGCATCTGTATCTGGAGCTGTTCGCCGACGGGCGCGACGACGCGGTATCGGCGAGCGAGCAGATGCTGCTGCACGTCGATACGCGCGACGGCGCGAAGTCGGCGCCGTTCGACGACGACGTTGCAGCACAGGTCGCCGCGCTGCACGCGTTGCAGCGCGATTGCCCGCCGCCCGCTTATGCGGGGCGCGTGATCGGCTTGCCGCCACGCCGCTAGCGCGGCGCGCGAACGATGCTCGAAACGGAAATCTCGGCGTTCGTCGCGGCGGTCGACGCGTGGTATCCGGCCGATGCGGCCACGCGTTCGCCGGCGGAGCAGCGGCGCATCTACGAACGTTTCGCGGCGGCGTGGACACCTGCCGGGCTGCCGCCGGGAATCGTGCAGGACGACGGCGCGTGGCGCGCGCCGGACGGCCGTGTCGTTGCACTGCGCCGCTACCGGCACGCGCACGCGGCGCCACGCGGCACCGTGCTGTTCTTTCACGGCGGCGGCTTCGTCGTCGGCTCGCTCGACAGCCATGCGCTGATCACCGCGCGTCTCGCGGCCGACACGGGGCTCGCGGTGATCGCGGTCGATTACCGGCTCGCGCCCGAGCATCCGGCGCCGGCCGCGCTCGACGATTGCGTTGCCGTCGCGCGCGCGGCGCTCGCAGAACGCTTGCCGTTCGGGCCGTGTGCGCGGCCGCTGACGCTCGCGGGCGACAGCGCGGGCGGCATGCTCGCCGCGGCCGTCGCGACGGCGCTGCGCGATGCGGGGGAGGGGGGTATCGACGGTGTCGCGCTCGTCTACCCGATGCTCGGCTTCGAACCGCAGCCGCCGGCGCGCGATGCCGAAGCGCATGCGCCGATGCTGACGCTCGACGACGTCTACTGCTATCGCGCGCTGTACTGGAACGGCCGGGTGGACGCGGTCGCGCCGCTCGACGCCGCGCGCTTCGACGGGTTGCCGCCGGTGCTCGCGATCGGCGCGGAGCACGACCCGCTGCGCGACGATGCGCGGGTCTACGTCGAGCGGATTCGCGCGGCAGGCGGCGCCGCGCGCTTCTGGTTGGGAACGGGGCTGGTGCACGGCTGCTGGCGCGCGCTCGACACGAGCCCGCAGGCGGCGCGGATGCACCGGATGGTCGGCGATTTCCTGCGCGCGCCGTGCGCGTAGCGTTCGATTCGAGGAGGCAACGATGCAGGCAGCACCATCGCGTATCGAGGACTGGCGGACGTTTTCCACCGACGTGACGATCGCGGCCGCGACGCTCGGCGACGGGCTGGTGAGCGTCGCGTGGAGCGACGGACGCCGCTCGCCGTTTCATTTCGACTGGCTGCGCGACACCTGTTCGTGTCCGGCCTGCGTGCATGCGCAGACCCGCGAGCAGGTGTTCGAGATCGTCGACGCGCCCGATGCGCTCGCGATGCGCGGCGTGCAGGTGGGCCACGACGGCGCGCTGCACGTCGAATGGCGCGACGGCCACCGCAGCGCGTGGTCGCCCGGCTGGCTCCGGGCGCATGCCTACGACGACGCGTCGCGCGCGGAGCGTCACGCGGCGCAGGGCCGCCAGATGTGGACCGGCGACGATCCGGACGCGATCGCGGTATTCGCGTGGCGCGACGTGATGCACGACGACGCGGCGCTGCGCGCGTGGCTCGGCGCGCTGCAGCGCACGGGGCTGACGCTGGTCGAGGGCGTGCCGCCCGAACGCGGGCGGGTGGACGAGATCGCACGGCGGGTCGGGCTGGTGCGCGAGACCAATTTCGGCGCGCTGTTCGACGTCGAGTCGAAGCCGCGCCCGGACAGCAATGCGTACACGTCGATCAACCTGCCGCCGCATACCGACCTGCCGACCCGCGAATTGCAGCCGGGCGTGCAGTTCCTGCATTGCCTCGCGAACGACGCGACGGGCGGCGACAGCATTTTCATCGACGGCTTCGCGCTCGCCGACGCGCTGCGCGACGCATACCCGGACGATTTCGCCCTGCTCGCGGCGACGCCGTTCGAGTTCTGGAACAAGAGCGCGGCCAGCGACTACCGCTGCTCGGCGCCGGTGATCGGGCTGAACGCGCGCCGCGAGGTGATCGAGGTGCGCCACGCGAATTTCCTGCGCGGGCCGGTCGATGCGCCGGCCGCGTCGATGCCGGCGATCTACCGTGCGTACCGGCGCTTTCTCGCGCTGGCGCGCGAGCCGCGCCTTCGGGTACAGCGGCGGCTGCGCGCGGGCGACATGTGGGCGTTCGACAACCGGCGGGTGCTGCATGCGCGCACCGAGTTCGATCCGTCGACCGGACGCCGGCACCTGCAGGGCTGCTACGTCGATCGCGACGAGCTGCTGTCGCGGTCGCGGGTGCTGTCTCGCGCGGCGACGCCCACGGCATGAGCCGTCGCGCCGGCGAAAAAGCGCCCGGACGCGCAGCGCCCGGGCGAAGCCACCTGTTGCCAGGCGGCGGAGGTATGTCGTTCACAAAAAAGACGAGCCCTGTTCAAGGGCTCGTCCGGATACGGATTGCGCGAAGCGCGGCGCCCGCGCGGGGCGCGTCGGCTTACTGGCCGAAGAAGATCGAGTCGCGCGGGTTCGACGACGTCGCGGTGGCCGGGCTGCCTGCGCGGACGACCGGCGCGGCTTGCGCGCCGTAGCCGCTGTTGTCGGCGCCGTGCACGCGCGCTTCGGCCGTCTGGATGTCTTGCGGGTAGTACGGGCTCGACACGCCCGGCTTGTAGCCGGCCTTCTCGAGCTGGACCAGCTCGTCGCGCACTTGCGCGCGGGTCACGGTGCTTTGCGCGAATGCGCCGAACGAAGCGGACAGGGCGGTAGCGGCAACGACTGCGGTGATGAGCGATTTCATGATGACCTCCGATGTTTTATTGGGTGTCGCGTTCGACTCGATGTCGTAAGCGATTGATGAAATCTTAGTCACCGGGGTCTTCAGGGTAAACGCTGATTTTGATTAAAGATTGTTTACTGGGCGGTAAAAATAAAGCGTCGAGCAACGCTTTCAACAAGCTTTCGTTTCAAGCGATGCAACAAGCATGACGAACGCGGGCGGTCGAGCGTGAGCGCTCAGCGAGCATCGGGTGCGGTGGCGGCGGCACCGTGCGGCCGGGGCGCGGCGCGGTTCGCGTGCGGCTCGGCGCTGAGGAAGCGCACGCCGGTCGCGGCTTCCGACGCCTCCCACAGCAGCGCCGCCGCGCCGGCGTCGCGCGCCGCGCGCGGCACGCCCGCCGGCGCCGGCAGGCCGCGCGCGCCGAACCAGCCGGACGGGCCGACGTAGGCGCCGCCCGCGAGATCGGGCGACGTGGCCGCGAAGATCGCGGGCAGCGCGCCCATGTCGGCGGGCTGCGCGAGATAACGGTTCGCGACGCGCATCAGCGCGGCGCGCCATGGCGCACGGTCCATTTCGGGGCCGGCGAACTGCAGGTTGGTCGCCGCGTAGCCGGGGTGCGCGGCGACGCTGATGCCCGCCAGCGCCGCGCGCTCGAAACGGCGCTGCAGCTCGATCGCAAATATCAGGTTGGCGAGCTTGCTGTCGCAGTAAGCGAGATAACGGTTGTAGCCTTGTTCGGCGCGCAGGTCGTCGAGCCGCAGCCGGCCGCCTCGGGCGAAGCCGCTCGACATCGTGACGACGCGCGCGCGGCGGGCGGCCCGCAGCATCGGCAGCAGCCGGCCGGTCAGCGCGAAATGGCCGAGATGATTCGTGCCGAACTGCATCTCGAACCCGTCGCGGGTGTGCCGCAGCGGCAGGAACATCACGCCGGCGTTGTTGCAGAGGATGTCGACGCAGCCGTGGCGGTCGCCGATGCCGGCGGCGAAGCGTTCGATCGACGCGAGGTCGGCCAGGTCGAGCGCGGCGACTTCGACGCGTGCGTGAGGATGGAGAGCGCGGATCGCGTCGGCCGCCGCCGTGGCGCGCGCGGCATCGCGGCAGCCCATCACGACCAGCGCGCCCTTCGCGGCGAGCGTTTCGGCGAGTTGCCACCCCAGGCCGCTGTTGGCGCCGGTCACGACCGCGACCTTGCCGCCTTGCGCCGGGACGTGGCGCGCGCTCCATGCATGCATGTCTGCCTCCTTCGGTTCGGCGGCGGCACCATGCGCCGCGCCGCGCAATCATTACATTGTTTGATGTAACGATAATGCGCGTCCGCGGGACAGACAAGCGGGGGAAATAGATCGGCGCTTCTAACGCCGGGCCGAGCGGTTACTTGCCGCCGGCCAGTGCGAGCACTTCGGCGGCGGAGATCATCGCGCCGGCGTTCGCGGGCGCCGGGCGTTCGGCGGGGCGAAACACTTCGTCGCCGCGCTGGATCACCTGGCGCGACAGCGCGCAGGTGCCGGTGCGTTGCGCGAAGCGGCGGCGCCAGCGCTGTTCGCCGTAATGGCAGCGGCCGGGTTCGACCCAGCGGACGACGAGCAGCGTATCGGAACGTTCGAGGATTTCGACGAGAACGTCCGCGGGATCGAGCGCAGGCAGGGATTGGGGGGACTTCATTTGCCGTTTCCTAAAGCTCGTGCGGTATCGGCGCCGGCAGTGGATGGCACTGGCCAAAGTCGATTCCGTAGCAGTTTCCAGTAGTGGTGCGCTAAATGTAAGCGTCTGTGACCGGAAAAAACATCCTGCTTCGTTCGAATTACCTTTTGCCGATTCAGAAACAATCGACGCGTATTTTCTTGGGAAATCGTCGACAAAAGCGCCCCGGACCGAAGTCCGGGGCGGAAAAAGCGGGTTGCGCCGCCGCGTCTGCTCGCTCAGACGCGGGCGGCGCCGCGCAGGACGGAGTGCCCGTGACGATCGTCGGCGGGCGGAAAAGCGCGGCGTCGCCGGCAGCGCAACCCGGCATCGGCATGATCGCGCGGCGCGCCCGTTGCGATGCTGACGCGAACATGACGTTTCTGACAGGTTGACGCGGCGGGCCGCTGCGAATAAAGGCGAATTCCCGCCGAAATCCCCATTTCCATCCCCGGGAAAACACTGAATCCCATTTCCGTGACAAATCGCCGAGCGCTTCCTATGATTGGCTGGACCATTAGTCCTTTGTGCCAATCAGCCGGCCGCGCTGCCGGCCTCCATCGGGAGAGGTGCTCATGAGATTGCAGGGCAGGCGTGCGCTGGTCACGGCGGCGGGGCAGGGCATCGGCCGCGCGACCGCGCTGCGGTTTGCGCGCGAGGGCGCCGACGTGCTGGCGACGGATATCGACGAAGCGTCGCTGGCGCGGCTCGTGGCCGACGCGCAGGGCGCGGGCGGCGCGCTGTCGACGCAGCGGCTCGACGTGACGAGCGCGCGCGACGTGGTCGGGCTGGCGGCCGCGCAAGCCCCGTTCGACGTGCTGTTCAACTGCGCCGGCTACGTGCACCACGGCACGATCCTCGACTGCGACGAGGATGCGTGGGCGTTCTCGTGGAACCTGAACGTGACGTCGATGTACCGGCTGATCCGCGCGCTGCTGCCCGCGATGATCGCCGCCGGCGGCGCGTCGATCGTCAACATGGCGTCCGCCGCGTCGAGCGTGAAGGGCGTGCCGAACCGCTTCGTGTACGGCGCGACCAAGGCCGCGGTGATCGGCCTGACGAAGTCCGTCGCCGCGGATTTCGTCGAGCAGCGCATTCGCTGCAACGCGATCTGCCCCGGCACGATCGAGTCGCCGTCGCTGGAGGCGCGCATCGCGGAACAGGCGCGCGTGCGCCAGGTGTCGGCGGACGTGGTGCGCGACGCGTTCATCGCGCGCCAGCCGATGGGGCGCATCGGCCGCGCCGACGAAGTCGCCGCGCTCGCGCTGTATCTGGCGTCCGACGAGTCGTCGTTCACGACCGGCGCGATCCATCTGATCGACGGCGGGTGGTCTAACTGACCGTGTCGAACTGACCGCGCGTCCCACACCCTTTACCTTCCTTTTTTCCGACGATATGAAACTGCTGCGATACGGCGCGAAGCATCATGAAAAACCCGGCCTGCTCGACGCGCAGGGCCGCCTGCGCGACCTGTCCGGCGTGGTCGACGACATCGCCGGCGACGTGCTGGCGCCCGCGTCGCTCGCGCGCCTCGCCGGCCTCGACCCGGCGACGCTGCCGCTCGTCGGCGGCGCGCCGCGGCTCGGCGCGTGCGTCGGCCGGGTCGGCAAGTTCATCTGCATCGGGCTCAACTATTCCGATCACGCGGCCGAATCCGGGATGGAGGTGCCGAAGGAGCCGGTCGTGTTCGGCAAGTGGACGAGCGCGATCGCGGGGCCGAACGACGACGTCGAGATTCCGCGCGGTTCGGAGAAGACCGACTGGGAAGTCGAGCTCGGCGTCGTGATCGGCCGGGGCGGCCGCTATATCGACGAGGCCGACGCGCTGTCGCACGTCGCCGGCTACTGCGTCGTGAACGACGTGTCGGAGCGTGAATTCCAGCTCGAACGCGGCGGCACCTGGGACAAGGGCAAGGGCAGCGATACGTTCGGCCCGCTCGGGCCGTGGCTCGTGACGGCCGACGAGGTGCCCGATCCCCACGCGCTGCGGCTGTGGCTCGACGTCGACGGCCGGCGCTACCAGAACGGCTCGACCGCGACGATGATCTTCCGCGTGCCGTTCCTCGTCAGCTACCTGAGCCGCTTCATGAGCCTGCAGCCGGGCGACGTGATCTCGACCGGCACGCCGCCGGGCGTCGGGCTCGGGCAGAAGCCGCCCGTCTACCTGCGCGCGGGCCAGGTGATGACGCTCGGCATCGACGGGCTCGGCGAGCAGCGCCAGCGCACCGTGCAGGCCTGATTCCGGACCCACAGGACCCCTTTCTCGGATCGTTCGCCATGCCTATCATTCGATCGATGCGCGTCATCGACGTGCGCTTTCCGACCTCGCGCGCGCTCGACGGCTCCGACGCGATGAACCCGGACCCCGATTACTCGGCCGCCTACGTCGTGCTCGAGACCGATCGCGCGGGCCTCGAAGGGCACGGGCTCACGTTCACGATCGGGCGCGGCAACGAGATCTGCTGCGCGGCGATCGATGCGATGCGCCATCTCGTCATCGGCCTCGACCTCGACTGGATTCGCGAGGACATGGGGCGGTTCTGGCGGCGCATGACGTCGGACAGCCAGCTGCGCTGGATCGGGCCGGACAAGGGCGCGATCCATCTCGCGACCGGCGCGGTCGTCAACGCGGTGTGGGACCTGTGGGCGAAGGACGAAGGCAAGCCGCTGTGGCGGCTCGTCGCCGACCTGTCGCCGGAGGCGTTCGTGCGTGCGATCGATTTCCGCTACCTGCGCGACTGCCTGACCGAGGACGAGGCGCTCGCGATCCTGCGGCGGCAGGCGCCGGCCAGGGCCGAACGCATCGCCACGCTGGAGCGGGAGGGGTACCCTTGCTACACGACGTCCGCGGGCTGGCTCGGCTACAGCGACGACAAGCTGCGCCGCCTGTGCCGCGAAGCGGTCGACGCCGGGTTCGACCACGTGAAGCTGAAGGTCGGCGCGAACCTCGCGGACGACATCCGCCGCGTGACGATCGCGCGCGACGTGATCGGCCCCGACCGCAAGCTGATGATCGACGCGAACCAGGTATGGGAAGTCGACGAGGCGATCGACTGGGTGCATGCGCTCGCATTCGCGCGGCCGTGGTTCATCGAGGAGCCGACGAGCCCCGACGACGTCGAAGGGCATCGCAAGATTCGCGAGGCGATCGCGCCGGTGCAGGTCGCGACCGGCGAGATGTGCCAGAACCGCGTGATGTTCAAGCAGTTCATCGCGCGCGGCGCGATCGACGTCGTGCAGATCGACGCGTGCCGGTTGGGCGGCGTCAACGAGATTCTCGCGGTGATGCTGATGGCCGCGAAATACGGGCTGCCGGTCTGTCCGCACGCGGGCGGCGTCGGGCTGTGCGAGTACGTGCAGCACCTGTCGATGATCGATTACGTGTGCATCTCCGGCACGAAGGAGGGGCGCGTGACCGAGTACGTCGATCATCTGCACGAGCATTTCGTCACGCCGTGCGTGGTGCGCGGCGCGGCCTACCTGCCGCCGACGGCGCCGGGCTTCTCGATCGAGATGAAACCGGAATCGCTGGAGCAGTATCGCTTCCGGGGCTGACGCGGCACGCGACGACAACAGGAACGACGGAGGCGCAACGTGGATTTGAACCTGCAGCACAAGGTCGTGATCGTGACCGGCGGCGCGTCGGGCATCGGCGCCGCGATTTCGACGCGGCTCGCCGAAGAGGGCGCGATACCGGTGGTGTTCGCGCGCCACGCGCCGGACGACGCGTTCTGGCGCGACCTGCAGCGCCGGCAGCCGCGCGCGGCGTTCTTCGCGGTCGAGCTGCAGGACGACGCGCAGTGCCGCGCCGCGGTCGAGCAGGCCGTCGCGCGCTTCGGCCGGCTCGACGGCCTCGTGAACAACGCGGGCGTGAACGACCGGGTCGGCCTCGACGCGGGGCGCGACGCGTTCGTCGCGTCGCTCGAACGCAACCTGATCCACTACTACGTGATGGCGCATTACTGCGTGCCGCATCTGAAGGCGGCGCGCGGCGCGATCGTCAACATGTCGTCGAAGACGGCCGTCACGGGCCAGGGCGATACGAGCGGCTATTGCGCGGCGAAGGGCGCGCAGCTCGCGCTGACGCGCGAATGGGCGGCGTCGCTGCGCGACGACGGCGTGCGCGTCAATGCGGTGGTGCCCGCCGAAGTGATGACGCCGCTCTACCGGAACTGGATCGCCGGGTTCGACGATCCCGATGCGAAGCTGGCCGAGATCGCCGGCAGGATTCCGCTCGGCCGGCGCTTCACGACCGTCGACGAGATCGCCGACACGGCGGTGTTCCTGCTGTCGGAGCGCGCGTCGCACACGACTGGGCAATGGCTGTTCGTCGACGGCGGCTATACGCACCTCGACCGCGCGCTCGGCTGAACGGCGCGAACGTGGCCCGCACCCTGGACGCCGACATGCAATCCGACCCGACCCGGCAACCCACCGAGCCGCCGCACGCGGGCGCGCCGCTCGTCGAGCTGCGCGGCATCAGCAAGCGCTTCCCCGGCGTGCAGGCGCTCGACGACTGCCGCTTCGACCTGCAGGCGGGCGAGGTGCATGCGCTGATGGGCGAGAACGGCGCGGGCAAGTCGACGCTGATGAAGATCCTCGCGGGGGTCTACGAGAAGGACGGCGGCGAGATCCTGCTGGACGGCCGCGCGGTCGACGTTGCCGAGCCGCGCGCCGCGCAGGCGCTCGGCATCGGCATCATCCATCAGGAACTGAACCTGATGAACCACCTGAGCGTCGCGCAGAACATCTTCATCGGGCGCGAGCCGCGCGGCCGGTTCGGCGCGTTCATCGACGAGGAGCGGCTGAACCGCGACGCCGCCGCGATCTTCGCGCGGATGCGGCTCGATCTCGACCCGCGTACGCCGGTCGGCCGGCTGACGGTCGCGCGCCAGCAGATGGTCGAGATCGCGAAGGCGCTGTCGTTCGACTCGCGCGTGCTGATCATGGACGAGCCGACCGCCGCGCTGAACGACGCGGAGATCGCCGAGCTGTTCCGGATCATCCGCGACCTGCGCGCGCACGGCGTGGGCATCGTCTACATCTCGCACCGGATGGACGAGCTGCGCCGGATCGCCGACCGCGTGACCGTGATGCGCGACGGCAAGTACGTTGCGACCGTGCCGATGGCGGGCACGTCGATGGACGCGATCATTGCGATGATGGTCGGACGCCAGCTCGACGCGCAGTTCCGCACGCCGCCCGACACGTCGGCCAACGACGTCGTGCTGGACGTGCGCGGCCTGTCGCGCGGCCGCGCGATCCGCGACGTCGGCTTCACGCTGCGGCGCGGCGAGATCCTCGGGTTCGCGGGCCTGATGGGCGCCGGCCGCACCGAGGTCGCGCGCGCGATCTTCGGCGCCGATCCCGTCGATGCGGGCGAGATCCGCGTGCACGGCGCGCGGGCGACGATCCGCACGCCGGCCGACGCGGTCGCGCACGGCATCGGCTATCTGTCGGAAGACCGCAAGCATTTCGGGCTCGCGGTCGGCATGGACGTGCAGAACAACATCGCGCTGTCGAGCCTGCGCCGCTTCGTGCGCCGCGGCGTGTTCCTCGACGCGCGCGCGATGCGCGACGCCGCGCAGGCGTACGTGCGGCAGCTCGCGATCCGCACGCCGTCGGTCGCGCAGCCCGCGCGGCTGCTGTCGGGCGGCAACCAGCAGAAGATCGTGATCGCGAAATGGCTGCTGCGCGACTGCGACATCCTGTTCTTCGACGAACCGACGCGCGGCATCGACGTCGGCGCGAAGAGCGAGATCTACAAGCTGCTCGACGCGCTGGCGGCCGACGGCAAGGCGATCGTGATGATCTCGTCCGAGCTGCCCGAAGTGCTGCGCATGAGCCACCGCATCCTCGTCATGTGCGAAGGCCGCGTCACCGGCGAGCTGAGCGCGGCCGAGGCCACCCAGGAAAAGATCATGCAGCTCGCCACGCAGCGCGAGTCGACCGTCATCCCCTGAATCCGACGCTGACCGATGACCATGTCCAACGATATGCAACCCGTTCCCCCGATCGCCTCCGGCGACGCGCAGGCCGGCGCGTCCGGCTTGCGCGCGCGCTTCTTCAACCCGGCCGCGCGCCAGCGGCTGCTGGCGTTCGCCAGCCTGCTGCTGCTGATCGCGTTCTTCAGCGTCGCATCGCCGAACTTTCTCGAAGTCGACAACCTCGTCACGATCCTGCAGGCGACCGCCGTCAACGGCGTGCTGGCGGTCGCGTGCACCTACGTGATCATCACGTCGGGCATCGACCTGTCGGTCGGCACGCTGATGACGTTCTGCGCGGTGATGACCGGCGTCGTGCTCACCTATTGGGGGATGCCGCTGCCGGTCGGGATCGTCGCCGCGCTCGGCTTCGGCGCGTTGTCCGGCTGCGTGTCGGGCATCGTGATCGCGAAGATGAAAGTGCCGCCTTTCATCGCGACGCTCGGCATGATGATGCTGCTGAAGGGGCTGTCGCTGGTGATATCCGGCACGCGCCCGATCTACTTCAACGACACGCCGGGCTTCACGTCGATCGCGCAGGATTCGCTGATCGGCAGCCTGATTCCGGCGCTGCCGATCCCGAACGCGGTGCTGATCCTGTTCCTGGTCGCGATCGGCGCGTCGGTCGTGCTGAACAAGACGATCTTCGGCCGCTATACGTTCGCGCTCGGCAGCAACGAGGAGGCGCTGCGACTGTCGGGCGTGAAGGTCGACGCGTGGAAGATCGGCGTCTATACGTTCAGCGGCGCCGTATGCGGGATCGCCGGCCTCTTGATCGCGTCGCGCCTGAACTCCGCGCAGCCCGCACTCGGCCAGGGCTACGAACTCGACGCGATCGCGGCGGTCGTGATCGGCGGCACGTCGCTGTCGGGCGGCGCGGGCAGCATACTCGGCACCATCATCGGCGCGTTCATCATGAGCGTGCTGACCAACGGCCTGCGCATCATGTCGGTCGCGCAGGAATGGCAGACGGTCGTGACCGGCGTGATCATCATCCTGGCCGTCTACCTCGACATCCTGCGCCGGCGGCGCCGTTGACCCGACGCGCAATACACGCAATACGACAAGGAGACGCGAAGTGATCAGGAACCCGCTGTTGAACGCGATCGTCGGCGTGACGTTCGCCATCGGCCTCACGGCCGCCGCGCACGCGCAGGAAGCCTACATCCCGCTGATCTCGAAGGGCTTCCAGCACCAGTTCTGGCAGGCCGTGAAATCAGGCGCGGTGCAGGCGGCGAAGGACTATCACGTGAAGGTGACGTTCGAGGGCCCCGAGACCGAGGCGATGATCGACAAGCAGATCGACATGCTGTCGGCCGCGATCGCGAAGAAGCCGGCCGCGCTCGGCTTCGCGGCGCTCGACAGCAAGGCCGCGCTGCCGCTGCTGAAGAAGGCGCAGGCCGAGAAGATTCCGGTGGTCGCGTTCGACTCCGGCGTCGACAGCGACATTCCGGTGACCACCGCGGCCACCAACAACAAGGCCGCCGCGTCGCTCGCGGCGGACAAGCTCGCCGAGCTGATCGGCAAGGAAGGCGAGGTCGCGGTCGTCGCGCACGACCAGACGAGCCGCACCGGCATCGATCGGCGCGACGGCTTCGTCGAGCGGATGAAGTCCGCCTATCCGAAGATCCGGGTCGTGACCGTGCAGTACGGCGAAGGCGACCAGCTCAAGTCGACCGAAGTGACGAAGTCGATCCTGCAGGCGTATCCGAAGCTCAAGGGGATCTTCGGCACCAACGAAGGATCGGCGATCGGCGTCGTCAACGGCGTGCGGGAGATGAAGCGCAAGGTCGTGATCGTCGGCTACGATTCCGGCAAGCAGCAGAAGGACGCGATCCGCAGCGGGCTGATGGCCGGCGCGATCACGCAGAACCCGGTCGGCATCGGCTACCGGACCGTCGAGGCGGCCGTGAAGGCGATCAAGGGCGAGAAGCTGCCGAAGATCATCGATACCGGCTTCTATTGGTACGACAAGACCAACATCGACGATCCGAAGGTGGCCGCGGCGCTGTATGACTGAGCGGGACCGATAGGGAGCACACCGATATCGCCATGACCGACTTGCGCATCGATGCACATCAGCACTTCTGGCGCTACCGCGCGGAACACTACCCGTGGATCGGCGCGGGCATGGACGCGCTTGCCCGCGATCGCCTGCCGGACGAACTGCATCCGCTCCTGCGCGCGCATGCGCTGGATCGGTCGATCGCGGTGCAAGCGCGCGCCGGACGCGAGGAGACCGCGTTCCTGCTCGGCCTCGCGCGCGGCGACGCGCGCATCGCAGGCATCGTCGGCTGGGAGGATATCGGTTCCCCGCAGCTCGCGGACCACGTGGCCGAGTGGGGGCGAGACAAGCTGCTCGGTTTTCGCCATCAGGTCCAGGATGAGGGCGACGTCGCCGCGTTCGTCTCCCGGCCCGCGTTCGAGCGCGGCATCGCGTGGCTGCAGGCGCAGGGCTACGTGTACGACGTGCTGGTGTTTCAGCGCCAGTTGCCGGACGTGCGCGCGTTCTGCGCACGCCATGATGCGCACTGGCTCGTGCTCGATCATCTCGGCAAGCCTGCGCTCGCCGAATTCGACCGCGACGAAACGGCTTTTCCGCGCTGGCGCGACGCATTGCGCGCGCTGGGCGCGCTGCCGCACGTCGCGTGCAAGCTGTCCGGGCTCGTGACGGAAGCGGACTGGGTGCACGGGCTGCGGCCGCGGGACTTCAGCGACATCGAGCGGTGCCTGGACGTCGCGCTGGAGGTGTTCGGCCCGCAGCGCCTGATGTTTGGTTCCGATTGGCCCGTGTGCCTGCTGGCGGCTTCCTATGACGAGGTCGTCGCGCTGGTCGAGCGATGGGCGGCGACGCGCTTGTCGGAGCCCGAGCGGCGCGCGGTGTGGGGCGGCACGGCGGCGCGTTGCTACGGGGTGGCGGCGTGACGCGCAGCCTCGATGCCGGCATATAGAATGACAGAATTAGATAACGTTTGCGGCCCGGGAATGTGTCCCCGCCGCTCTACCCAAACCGACGACCCGCTTCAGCGTATGTCCATCCAGCCGATTCAGAACCGCCGCCTTTACCAGCAGATCGCCGACCGGCTGAGCTCGATGATCGCGTCCGGCGATTTTCCGCCGGGCAGCTATCTGCCGCCCGAGCGCGAGCTGGCCGAGCAGTTCGGCGTGTCGCGCACGTCGGTGCGCGAGGCGCTGATCGCGCTCGAGGTGAGCGGGCTCGTCAGCGTGCGCGTCGGCGACGGCGTGAAGGTCCGCCATCCCGAAGCGGCCGCGCTGCCGCCCGAACGGAGCGCGCAGCCCGGCGCGCTCGCGGTGATCGAGATCGACCCCGAGCTCGGCATCGCGCTCGATCTCGATACGGAAATCCCGCCGTTCGCGTTGCTGCAGGCGCGCCGGCTGATCGAGCCGGAGGCTGCGGCGCTCGCCGCGACGCATGGGTCGGACGAGCAGATCGCCGGCATCCACGAGGCCTTCCTGCGCAACGAGGAAGACAACCGCAGCGGCTCGCGCACGCATCCCGGCGACCGCCTGTTCCATATCCGGATCGCCGAAGCGAGCGACAACCCGGCCTATGCGCTGATGATCAAGCAACTGCTCGCGCACAAGTACGATCCGATGTTCCAGCGGCTGCAGTCGCTCTATATGCCGAGCGACATGCCGCACCGTTCGGCGCTCGAGCACCGCGCGATTCTCGATGCGATTCGCGCGCGCGACGCGGACGCCGCGCGGCGCGCGATGGCCGAGCATCTGGATTCGGTGATCCGTATCTTCGGGCGCGCCTGCGATTGAGCCTGACGCGGCGCTGCCGCGCGCCGTTCAGAAGCGGTCGGCGCGATACGGCGACGGGTCGGTAAAGGGCGTCTCGCCGGTCATCATTTCCGCGAGCAGGCGGCCTGTGACGGGGCCGAGCGTCAGCCCGTGATGGTTGTGGCCGAACGCGAACCATAGCCCGCGATGCGCGGGGGCGGGGCCGATTACCGGCGCGCGAGCCGTTCGCGCGGTTGAACTGCATGTTGGTCAACGTCCCTTTGATCGTCGCTGCTGCGTTCGGATCGTAATAGCGGGCCGTCATCAGCTCGATCCGCATCGCATCGCCGCGCATCGAGCAAGGACGTGAGTCTATGGGATTATTCTGATATTTACTATATCGAAAAATATCGACCTATAATAATTTTCCTCATAGATCAGTCCGTGGTTTGATGGAGGGGGTTTCGCATGGATCAAGATGTTTTTTTGAGACCGGTTGGTCTTTCTGGTTGCATCTTGCATGCGCTCGTAGCCGTGAGTCTTTCTTTTTTTACGCAGTGCAGCTACTCGCGGGACATCACTCGCTTGACCATTGATGGGGTCGGGCTGAGCAAAAACGCAAATGATCGGGGAATTATCGAAGCGTGCAAGACGTTTGTGCCAACGTTGAGTCAGGTGCGGAGATATTTTCTAAAGGCTTATCCTGTTGAGAGCTATGTTGGGACGACCCAACGTTATTCTGATTGCTATGCAACAGGGTCGATTGAGTACAGTGATAAGAGCAAGGGGGCGTGGACGATATCATCCAGCGGAACCGGCGGCATCGTGTGGGCGCGAGGAGACTACGTTCACTTGTTTTATAAATACAATAAGTGGCACGATCCATTTGCGTGCAGTTATGGATCGGGTGACGAGGGGGAGTGTTAGTCTTTCTTTTCTCTCAAGAGCGCGCCTGCGATTGAGCCTGACGCGGCGCTGCCGCGCGCCGTTCAGAAGCGGTCGGCGCGATACGGCGACGGGTCGGTAAAGGGCGTCTCGCCGGTCATCATTTCCGCGAGCAGGCGGCCCGTGACGGGGCCGAGCGTCAGCCCGTGATGGTTGTGGCCGAACGTGAACCACAGCCCGCGATGCGCGGGGGCGGGGCCGATCACCGGCCGCATGTCCGGCGTGCACGGCCGGAAGCCGAGCCACGGCTGCGGATCGAGCCGCTCGCCGAAGCCGAACAGCGGGCGCGCGAGCCGTTCCGCGCGGTCGAGCTGCACGCCGGTCGGCGGCACGCGGCGGCGCGCGATCTCGACGCCGGTCGTCAGGCGCAGCCCGCGCTGCATCGGCGCGATCACGTAACCGTATTCGCGATCGACGATCGGCGCGGACGGCACGCCGCGCGCCGATGGCGCGTAGTGCATGTGATAGCCGCGCTTCTCGCGCAGCGGAATCCGATAGCCGAATTTCCCGAACACGGTGTCCGACCACGGGCCGAGCGCGACGACGACTGCCGGCGCCGCCGCCGCGCCGTCGCGTGTCGCGACCTGCCAGCCGGGCGACAGCGCGTCGAGGCTCGTGGCGTCGCCGTGCAGCAGCGTGCCGCCGCTTTGCTCGAAGAGCCGCGCATACGCTTTGACGAGGCCGGCGGGGTCGACGACGCTTTTCGGATCGAGCCAGTGCAGCGCGCCGCAGAAGCCCGGCGCGAGGCTCGGTTCCTGTGCGAGCAGCGCTGCCGCGTCGAGCGGCGTCACGCCGAGCCCGTGGCGGCGCGCGGTGAGCTGCGCTTCGGCGATGCCGCGCTGGAACGCGGCGGGCGAGCGGAACGCTTCCAGCCAGCCGCTCGCGCGCACCAGCGCCTGGGCGCCCGCGCGCGCGATCAACGCGTCGTGCTCGACGATGCAGCGCTCGATCAGCGGCAGCATGTCGCGCGCGGCCGCCGCGTGGCGCTGCGGCGCGGATTCCCACCAGAAGCGCGCGAGCCACGGCGCGAACGCGGGCAGCGACGCGCCGTGCCAGTAGAGGTCGGTCGAGCGGTTCAACGCGTAGCGCAGCAGCGTGAACGGGCTGCGCGGGAACGGGTAGGGCTCGACGGACGAGCGCTCGATCAGCCCCGCGTTGCCGAAGCTCGTGCCTTCGCCCGGCTCGCCGCGATCGACGAGGGCGACCTTGCGGCCGCGGTCCTGCAGATGGAGGGCGGCGGAGACGCCGACGATGCCTGCGCCTAGAACGATGACGTCGAAATCCATCGATGTTTGTTGAAGCGAGTGATCGGGAGACGAGGGCGGTCGAAGCGACCGTGTGGGGATCAAGCATACCCGGGACCGGGGCGGAGGGCCAAGTGTGCGCGAAAGCGGATGCCGATACTGCTTCTTCATACAGTTGCCGGTGGACGGCCCCGATGTTTTAATGAGCCGCCATTTTTCATGTCTGCCCACCGCCATGCCATTGTTCGAGCCCGTCACGCTGACTACCGCCCGCCTGAAGCTTCGGCCGCTTCAGAAAGATGACGCACACGCGCTGTTCGCGATCTGGTCGGATGCGGAGGCGATGCGCTATTTCTCGTTTCCGGCGATGAAGAGCCTGGATCAGGCAACGGAGCGCGTTGCTCGCAAGTTGTCGATGGCCGCCAGCGGCGAGGACCTCATTTGCGCAATCGAATTGCGGGCAACCGGTGAAGTGCTCGGCGAATGCGCGCTCTTCAATGTGCACGAATCCTGTCGGCGGGCGGAAATCGGCTTTAGCCTGAAACGCGCGCATTGGGGCAGCGGATATACAAGTGAAGCGGCTGCCGCGCTGGTCGGGCACGCGTTCGGCACGCTGGATCTGCGCCGGATCGAGGCGGATATCGACCCGCGCAACGCTGCGTCGGCGCGCGTGCTCGAACGGCTCGGATTCGTTCGCGAGGGGCTGCTGCGCGAGCGGTGGATGGTCGGGGACGAGGTGTCGGATAGCGCGCTGTATGGGTTGCTCAAGCGGGAGCGGCGGGAGTAGGTGGCTGTTGGGTATCGACGGCCCTTGTCTGCTTTGGGCAGACGGCTTAGTCATGGAAGGGGCCGGCCACGAACGTCGCGGCTCCGTCAGCGTACTCTCGTGTCCATATGTCACGGGGATCTTCCCCGGAGCCCTTTCCTGCAAATGACGTGTGGGGCAGGCATTCGGCCAATTTGTCGAAAAGCATGATGATCGACATGCTGTCCAGAAAGAAGAGCGTCGAAGTTGGCAGAGCCGAGCCACATGCTTCGGACAGGTCGCTCAAGACGTCGTGGCTAAGTGCATATTCGTCGAGAAACTTCGAAAGCACTGCCCGAGCGGCGACGACATTCGACGGCTCGCCATCGAAAGGATGAACCCAAACTTTGCCCCGGTCGTTCCTTGCAGGCGGCGCATTGGCGGAGCTGAAATTGTTGTGGATTACCCGGACGGACGAAGTACATTGCGTTCGATGAACGACCGCGAAGAACTTCGGATGGTTCTTCCGCAAAGCGCCGCATGGCCCCAAGAGGCTACTGTGCGCGCGGAATAACATAGTGCGGATTCGTACATTTCGGGAATGCGGTGGAGGCCTTGCGTGCACGAAAGACTTGGAAAAACTGGGGAGAGGCGGTCGCATTCCACTTTCCGAGAATCGACTGCACCTGGTTGTCCGTGGTTCCAAGCGCGTTCAAGATGTCTCCCGGATTCGTGCTTTCGTCACTTTTGATCGTCGTCAATGCAGAGAACTTTATAGCGTCTGCAATTTCGTCAAGCGGCCCGTCGCAGGCAACGATGCCGTGGTGATACAACAAAGCCAGTTCGAAGTGGTATTGACTTGCGATATCCGGCGGCAGAGGCTGAGTGAAGGCGCGACTCATCGCCGTGTCCGCCAATCGGTTGGCCAGATACCACACGTAGCTATCACTGTAGACAAGGGCGGTGCCTTCCTCCGAAGGGGCTGCGCTAACGGGACAGCAAATTAAAGTTGCCGCTAATCCCAAAAGTAAATGGGAGATTATTTTCATCGTGCGTGACATTCTCCGGCTACGAGGTTTGTACTATTGTCGATAGGTCTTGGTTGGCTGGTCCAGTGCCGTTTTTCGTGGCCTCAGCCAACCGTGGCAAGGTTCGAAGCGGACCTTCGGATTGTCCGAAAGGCTCTCGATTCCCAAACGGATGAGTAGGGCGTTGCGCCTAGTGCGTTCGGCGTATACTCGCGGTCCATATCTTTCGGGTAATGACCATGTCACGCGACGAACTCGTAGAAATCGAACTCGGCGACATCGAGTCCGTCCGGCAGTTGCACGAGAGGATGATGACACAGTTGAAATTTCCACATTGGTATGGAAAGAACTGGAACGCATTCTGGGACGCCATCACCGGGCTTGTGGAGATGCCGCTCGTTCTCCGCTTGAAAAACTGGATCGAGTTTGAGCGGCGTTTTCCTCACGACGCGATGCTGATGAACGACTGCCTGCAGGACATGGAGAGAAAGTACCCGCGCGACGCGTCGAGTGTCGAGCGCATTTGACGGTGCGGCTTTACGGATCCATGCTCGGTGTTCGCTCCGGAGCTGTCTGCGAACGGCGCGCGTGAACGTATTTCGATCACCAATGGGCTTTTGTCCCTGCATCTGGAGGAGTCACGCATAGCCACGATCCGCAGCAGGAAGTCCGAGGCGACAGTGAACCGGGTGTCTTGACGCAACGCACGCCCGCGATGGCGGCTGACCTGAAACACGCGCGATTCTCGCCCCCATGCTCCCAGCAGGCACATCGCTCACAGCTCAATCCCGGATTCCCGCAACACCGCGCGCAGTGCATCGTGTCGATCCCGGGCCAGCTCGACGAGCCGTGAGCCTGCGTCCGGCCGCGACAGGATCTGCCGATGCTGAGCACCGGGCTTCGTCCAGGCGGTATTCGAGTTGTTGATCCATTTGCACAGCGCGAGGACGAGGTCGTCATCGGCGCCTTCGGAAGGCGTCCGGTGTTCTGCAACGAGCACGAGACAAGCGAGGTAATCCCACGGATTCCTCGCGCAGATCGCCAGCGCCGCATAACGATCTCCGTGCCGGGCGAGCATCGTTTCGATCTGTTCGAGCGAAACGAATGCGCCGAGCGCACACAGGCGAACGCCGGCTTTCCTTACCCTGCGCGCCGGATCGAGTAGCGCACGCGCCGCGATTTCGTCCTTGAGCGACGGCGTCAACCGAGCCAGCAGCACGACGGCATGCGCGCGAAGAAACGCACGCGGGTCACCGGAAAATTTCTCCAAAATTGCAGTGGCTTCCGGCGCGCGTCGTTCCGCGAGCAGCGACAAGCCGGCACGGATTTGCGTACCCGACAGCTTCCCGCTTTCGAGCATCGCGATGCATCGTCCCGTGACATCCCGTCCACGCTCGTCGAGCAAGCGCGCGGCGGCGGATCGCAAGCTGCCCTGCGAGTCGAATATCGCGCGCCACAGGAAGGGTTCCTGATCGGCGTCGAGCCGATCGCTCGTCACGTATCTGAACGCCGCATACCGGACCGGTCCGAACGGAGACGCCGCGGCGATCTCGATGCACCGCTCACGATCCTGCATCGGCACGCGTTCGAGCAGTGCGACTGCGCGCTGCGCGGTCATGATGTCGCCGGATCGCAGGGCACGCTTGACCAGATCGGCGATCGGCAACAGTTGATGGTCGATCGCCAGCAGATAGGCCGTGCGCTTGAGGCGGAAATCCGCGCTTGCCGTCGCCGCGATGATCGCCTCGGCGCCGCCGGCGTGCACGATGCGCTTCTCGAACCCGAGCAGCCACGCACTGTGGTCGATGCGTGTGGCCGACAAGAGATCGCGAAGTCCGGGAAGCAGGGCGACGAAATGCACGGCGGGAACGGTTGCGAGGAGCGTGTTCAGCGCGTCCGTTGCCGCGTTGCGAACCACTGGCACCCAATCGTTCACGCGCTTGGCGATCGGCTCGAGAAACTCGCTGCCGCCGAGCTCGACCGCCCGCTTGATCGACGCTTCCCGGACATAACCCGAGTAGTGCGAGATGCACATAGCGATCAGCTCGCGATCGGTGCTGGTGGCAATCATTTCGAGCGCGGTGCGCAGCGGCATTTGCCGGCCTTGCGCCAGATAGATTGTTTGCGCGGGCTTGGGTTTTGGGTCGGACGTGGGTATCGGTGCGAATACAGGCGCCGGCGCTGATGTTGGCGCTGGCACCGGCTCAGGTGCAGTGGATACAGTTGCAGTGGAAGACGGCCGCCTGCGGAAGATTCTCTCGATTAGATTCATTGTGTTTTTTTGATCCTGGTCGCCGGATGATAGCCGTCTTCATCGATGAGTGACAGCGGGCCGGCACAATCCAGACAACGCCGCCTCACGACTTGCCGTAGTAGACCTTGACCGCGTATCGATAATCCCGCCCTTGCGCCGCGCACCATTCGGGAAACGAGCCGACCGGATTCCGTGACCACGCTTGCCAGTCCGCAACGAGTCGGTCGAAATGGTCCACTTCCGACGCGAGGCGAGCGAACGCCGCGGCATCCGGCGCATCGGCGATGAGGCGCCTCGCGCACTCCAGTTTTGCAAGCGCGTGATCGACGCTGCCGATGAAGCACGACTCGTCGAGATGATGGGTCGCGAAGTCGACGGAGTCGAGTGCATGCCCGATCAGCATCTTCCGGACCGGCGCGTCGTCGGCGCACATCGCGAGTGCGGCGGCCAGCAGTGCATCGTCGCGCTTGAGGATGCCGAGCCACCGGACCGGCAGGTTCGCATCCGGCTCGTCGTGCATCCACGTCTGCAACGTCGGCAGCACGAACCGGTCCGTCAGCGGTTGCGTGAGAAACTGATGCGCTTCCGAAGTCCGGGCATTGGCCTCGAGGATCTCGATGGCGGCGCGCCGGGCCGTCGTGCTGTCAAACGAGCTCGCAGCGTCGAGAAAGCGCTCGAGCGCGGCGAATGCATATCGACGCAGCCCTTGCTCGCGAAAGCGGCAATAGTCCGCGAGCGGCTTCAGTTCGGGGCGGGCATCGAACGCTTCCGCCAGCTTCAAGAGCCCTTCGAAATTGTGCTGGTTCCAGTAGTACATGGCGGTAAGCGTCGAGAAGAAGCGGGTCAGTGTATTCGGGGTGTGCGCTTATCGACCGTCAAGGCCAAGCGACGTCAGTATCCGGTACGCGGCCGTGACCCGTTCCTCGTTCGGGTAGTGCCGGTTGGCCAGGATGACGATGCCCATGTGCCGGGCAGGAACGAAAGCCACATATGCGCCAAACCCGTCGGTCGAACCGGTCTTGTTGATCCAGACCTGCTGCAGAGGCGCTTGAGGGGGCTTGATCTCCTTGACCGGCATTGCATCGAGTGCCATCGACAAGGAATTGCCTTCGGTCAGCGTCTTCAATGCGACCGGATACGGATACTGCTCCCAGATCAGGTCCTGGGTCATCGGACCTGCGTTGAAGTAGCCGGTGTGCGTGTCGGTGATTGCCTGCTGAAGCGGTTTGTCCAGCTTGACTTCGCCCATGTTGGCTTGCACGAAACGAAGCAGGTCGGCGGCGGTCGTCTTGATCCCGTACGTTTTCGAAGACAACACGTCGGTGGTCATCCTGGTCGGCGCGCCATCCTTCGTATAGCCTTGTGCGTAATCGGCCATACGCGAGCGCGGCACGTCGACGTAGCTGCTTTTCATCCCCAGCGGCGATAGCAGATGACGGGACAACGGCACGGCGAAATCCCGCTGCCCCATGCTGGTTGCCGTAATCAGGCCGAGCGTCCCGATGCTCACGTTGGAATAGGTTCGATAGGTGCCCGGCGAGTAGGTGGGTTGCCAGTCCTTGAGATACCGCATCAACTGATCTTCGTTCCGGATGTTGCCTGGAACCTGCAAAGGCACTCCGCCAGGTGTGTGTGTGCCGAGTTCAACGAGCGTGACGTTGCCGAACGGGCTGCCCTGCAGGCTCGGCAGGTACTTTCCGGTCTTGTCCGACATCGAAAGATGGCCGGAGACTTGCGCCCACGATGCAAGCGTTGCGGTGAACGTCTTGCTGACGGAGCCGATCTCGAACAGCGTATCGCGCGTGACGGGCCGCCGGGATTGCCGCGATGCGACGCCGTAGTTGAAAACGTACGTCTGCCCGTCTGCAACGATTCCTACTGCCATCCCCGGAATGCCGTATTTCGCCATGATCGGCAAGACGACGCTGTCCGATACGCTCTTGACGGTGTCCTGCCGATCATCGGCCGCGTAGCCGATGGTTGCCGTTGCACATGTGGAAAGTAATGCGGCCGCCATGATGCACTTGATTCCGTGCTTCATATTTTTTCAATTCCTTTGGATTGCTGCCGGGTTGGAGACTGCGCGACGGCTTGCCAAATTCGCGATGCCGTACGGAGAAAATCCGGAAAGCCGTCATCTTGCTCGCTGCCGATGCCGATCTCTGATTCAACGAGCTCCTGACGCATGCGGCGGATGGGTGATTGTCATGTGGGGAGTGCACGACGACAAGCGAGGATATTTTGTTGGAGATAAAAGAAATTCTTGCTTGTGTGCCCTGTGAGAAAACGTCGCACGGACCTATTCGAATGAAAGGGACTTCCCTGTCCCGGGGGCGCGGAGCGCTGGATAGGGCGTTCAATCCGCTGAACAATTCGCCGACGTCGGGACCGGATCGGCGGCGGGTTCGGTATTCGCCTGTATATATCGCGCACAGCACCCGTTCAACGTGCTTTCCGACGCTTGGGGCGGGTGTTTCTCACTGGTCGTCCGCGCGACTTTGTACCTAATATGAAGCAATCGTGCGCGTGATGCGGTGTCTGCACGCACAGGGCGGGGGGCAGGAGGCGGCGCCGCGGGCGACGCCAGCGGATGTTTCCATCATGGATGCGACAGTGTGCGCGGCGGCTGCCAGTCTTGCGACTGCAACGACGCCAACGGACGCGGCGGCGAGCGCCGCGCGGACGACGTCCGGCCGCCCCGGCCGGGCCGCCTTGCTGCGCCGCCATGCGTTGCTCGCGGTGGCTTGCGTGCTGGGCGCGGCGCCCGCCGTACTCGCCGGGGCTCCCGCCAGCGCGGACGATCCGGCCGACACCGTGCGCATCGTCGCCGCGAGCCGTGCCGATCCCGCCGTTTCGACACCCGACGCCGCCGTACGTCAGGTCGTGCTCGGCATCGTCAGCTTCACGCGCTGGCCGACGACGCCCGTCAGCCTGCATCTGTGCGTGACGGGCCGGCCCGACTACGCGCGCGGCCTGATCGACACGCTGCAGGCCGGCTCGACGCAGCTCGACGTGCAGCGGGTTCGCTTCGACGATGCCTCGCTCGGCATGGCCTGCGACGTCGTCTATCTCGGCACCCTGAGCGACGACGAGCGAACGCGGGTGAGAGCCGCGGTGGCCGGCCATCCGGTCCTGACGATTGCGGAACACGATCCGCCCTGCACCGCGGGCAGCATGTTCTGTCTCAATGTCGACGGCGAACGCGTCACGTTCGACGTCAATCTCGACGCCGTGGCGCGCAGCGGCGTGCGCGTTCACCCGAATGTGCTCAGTCTTGCGCGGCGGCCGGTGACGCCATGACACGGTCCGCGCCCCCCGCTTCCCCTTCGCGCACGTCGCGCCCGACGCTGCAAAGCGTGTTGCGCCGCGCACACCTGCGCCTGGCGTTCGTCGCCGTCGCGATGGCCGCCGTGTCGTTGATCGTGGTCGCCGTGATCGCATTGCGTGCCTATGCCGGCAACAATCTGAACCTGCTGGCCCGCTCGCTCGGTTACACGGTGGAGGCGGCGCTCGTGTTCGGCGATCGCGTCGCGGCGGCCGAGGCGATCGCGCTGATCGCCGGCGACGAGGACGTGGCGCAGGTGGTGGTCACGGATGGCAAGGGCCAGCCGTTCGCGACGTGGCAGTTGCCCGCCGGCAGCAAGATCGCCCGGCTCGAGCGAGGCGTCGCCGACCTTGCGCTGCCCGGGCCGGTGACCATTCCGGTCGTGCACGACGGCATCGTCGTCGGTCACGTCGTCGTGCGCGGGCGAGGGCACCAGTTTTTCGGTTTCCTGCTGGGCGGTGTCGGCGGCATTCTGGGCTGCCTGGCCGTCAGCGTGTTCGGCGCTTATGTCAGTTCAAAGCGCCTGCTGCACAGCATCGTTTCGCCGCTGCGCGCGCTGGCCGGCGTCGCGCACGCCGTGCGGCGCGAGCGTGCGTTCGAGCAGCGGGTCGAGCCCGTGGCGATCGCCGAACTGAACCAGCTCGGCGACGACTTCAATGCGTTGCTCGACGAGTTGGAAGACTGGCAGAACACCCTGCGCGACGAAAACGCGTCGCTCGAACACAAGGCGACGCACGATGCCCTCACGGGCCTGCCGAACCGCGAGCAGTTCGAGTCGCGCCTCGCGCTCGCCCTCAGCGAGGCCAGGGTGACGGGCCAGCGGGTCGCCGTCCTGTATCTCGACTGCGATCGTTTCAAGGAGATCAACGACGGCTTCGGCCACGAAGCCGGCGACGTGGTGCTGATCGGCATCGCGTCGCGGCTGCGCGCGCAGTTGCGCGAGGCCGATCTGGTCGCTCGCCTGGGCGGCGACGAATTCGCCGTGATGCTGGCGCCCGTGCGCGAAGCGGACAGTGTCGGCCGGATCGCCGACGCGATCCTGTCCGGCATGGCGCCGTCGATCGTGTTGGCCGATGGCCGCACGGTGCCCACCATGATGAGTATCGGCATTGCGCTGTATCCCGATCACGCGCCGGACGCGAGCGGCCTGCTGCGCGCGGCGGATGCCGCGATGTACCGGGCCAAGCGCGCGCGGCCGGGGTCGTGGCAGTTGGCTGAAGGGGTCGCCGGGCCGGCTTGAAAGTTATCGCCTCGCGCAGCGGGCGGGGTTGTCGCAGCGGTTTGAAACCGTGCGTGCATGGCCGGCGCGTTTTAGGGGGATGCGATGATGGAAAACCCGTTTCCTGTGAGCATTGGGCGGATGTGCATCGGCGGCGCGCTGCTGCTGTGCATGCTGCTCGGCGGCTGCAAGACGCCGCCGCTTTATCGTGGGCTGACGCAGACGCAGGTCACGGCGCTCAAGTCGGCCGGGTTCCATGAGACCGGGCAGGGTTTCGAGTTCGGTTCGACCGGACCGATCCTGTTCGATTTCGACCGGTACAACCTCAAGCCCGACGTTCGCCGGATCGTCGAGCGGATCGGGCGCACGCTCAGTTCGGTGGGGATCAACGGGGTGCGCGTTTATGGGTACTCGGACGAGGAGGGCGCGGATGCATATGACCTGGAGTTGTCCAGGCGTCGTGCGGAAGTCGTGGCGATCGAACTCGTCGACGTCGGGCTGGATGCGAAGCGCATTGCGATCGTGGGGAGAGGGAAGCGCGAACCGGTGGGGGATAACCGGACGCCGGCGGGCAGGGCGCAGAATCGAAGGGCGGCGATCGTGGTGTCGCCGAGGTGAGGGAATGGCGGATTTTTTGCTTCAGGGGAGTAGCCGAGGTTCGGAGGCGCATAGAGACGACCGACGTTCCGCTGGCGACGAACCCGCGCACGCGTGGCATTTTCTGGCACGCACGTACTGGGTATGCCTCATCTGCACCGTCGCCAATTCTCCCTCGTCACGCAGCTTCTCGATGGCATACGCGCGCGCACATTCGGATAGCCGGTATCGCGGCTGGCCGTTGAGGGAATGGAGTGAAATCAGCGACTTTGTTGTCAGTTCCTCGATCAGGAGGGCGAATTTGCCTGCGGACATTTCACAGTCGCCGGCCACGGCGTAGGCGTCTTCGAAGCTGAACGCATCTGTAAAGAACGCCAGGCGCCTGAAATGCCGCTGCGCGACTGGGTCCAGGAGCGTATAGCTCCAGTCGAACGTTGCCCGCAGCGACTGGTGCCGCGGCAAGGCCGATCGCAATCCGGCGGTCAGCAGGTCGAGCCTGTCGTCCAGCCGGTTGGCCAGGAATTCCAATCCGAGTGTCGCAACTCTCAAGGCGGCAAGCTCGAGCGCGAGGGGCAAACCGTCGAGCCGGCGGCATACTTCGCCGACCATTGCCAGGCTATGGGCGTCGACGGGAAACGACGGCGCGCTCGCGCGAGCCCGCTCGATGAAGAGTGTTACTGCAGAGCAAGCGAAGATCGCCTCCACGTCGTAGCCATCGCCGGGAGCGACAAGTGGCCTTACGCGGAACAGCGTTTCCCCGACAACCCAAAGGGGCTGCCTGCTGGTCACGAGCACGCGGAGGGTTGGAGACCTTCTGACCAACTCGTCCGTCAGCGACGCCACCATATCGGCCACTTGCTCGACATTGTCGAGCACGAGGAGATTCGAGGCGGCAGCGATCGCATCCAGGGCTTCCGGTGCTGCGAGCAAATCCGCTTGCGGGGGGAGCTTCAGCGTGCTCAGCATGGTGTCGCACACCGCGTGAGCGGAGCATGCGTCCGCTAGCTCGATGAACAGCACCCGGCCGACGCCTTGATGGTGCGCCGCATTCGCGACAGCACGGGCGAGACTGGACTTGCCGATGCCGCCCGCGCCTACGAGCGTGACGATCCGACAACGGTCGAGAAGGTCGAAGATCGTCCGCTGTTCTGCATCGCGTCCAATCAACTTTGCCTGGAAGCAGGGGCGTGCTGTCGTGGTCGATGAGGCCGGGGGCTGAGTACGATGTCGCTGCGCTTGCCCGGGCACGAGTACGTAACCGCGCCCGGGGATGGTTTTGATCAGTTCTCGACGTCCGCCAAGGATTTTGCGCAAGGCGGCGATGTGCACCTGGAGATTGTTCTCCTCCACAATGACGTGCGGCCATACTTTTTCTATGATGTCGAACTTCGACACTTCCTTGCCGTCCGCGTCGAAGAGGACTTCAAGTATGTCAAGCGCCTTTCCGCTGACTTTTATCGCAACGCCATCCTTTTCTACATGACGCTGCGCAAAGTCGATTTGCAAATCGCCGATCTCGACCATGGTTTGACTACCCTCGCTTTCAACAACAGGTTCAACGAGGGCTGCAGTCCTTGACGATGGACCGGAGCCGAGCAACGGCGGGCTAGCTGGGCGCGCCCATGTAGCTCGGGCTTCCGGGCCGCGTCGAACTCCCGAAAAGGCTACCGACCGCAGGCTCGAAGCTCGACGCGATTGTAGGTACGCCCAGGGCGGCGGTCTTGAAGAAAGGTCTCATCTTTGTATGAAATTGCCTGATCGTCACCGTTGCCGTGACGCCGCTGGCCTGTGCTGGCCGCACGTCGACATCGTTCGCAGCGGGGCGCAGTTCATCGGCCAGTTTCAAGGCGCCAGCGGCCCGGACTGACACCCGTCACTTTGCTGAAAGTCCGCGTGAGATGGCTCTGATCCGCAAAACCGCACAGTTGCGCTACGGTGCCAAGCGGAAGCGCTTTGTTCAGCAAAAGTACTTTGGCACGCTCGACTCGTTGGTTGAGCAGCCAGCGATGAGGCGGCAGTCCTGTCGTCTCCCTGAAAGCGCGAAGAAAGTAATTGCGGGACAGCCCGCATTCCCGCGCCACGTCGGCAACAGACACGTTGCTATCCAGGTGCTGAATGAGGAATTCCTTCGCGCGCAGTTCCTGCCAGGCTGCCAGACGGCCAGTGACGCGCCGCCTGTCGGCCATCGCCCCGCCGTACTGATGTGCCATATGCGCCTGGAAGGCAAGGACGACATGATCGATGAAAAGCTGTGATGCACGTTCGGGCTCTGCCAGCGCAGGAAGTAACGCCTGGCCCAGACCATGAATGACGGGATCGCGGACGCTCAGGTGCGGCGGCAGGAAGAGTCGCGGCTTGCGTCTGCCTCCTATTTCGTCGGCGACTTCCTCGAGCGTCTGACGTGGCAGGTGGAAGTGCAGACAATCGAAGCTGCCCTGGAGGTCAGCCACCCAGTTCCTGTCGAGATCGTGCACGGTCACGGTGCCGGCGTCATACGGAACGAACGGAGCGGGCCGCCCGTCGACCCATAGCTGCTGCTCGCCAAACGGCCGCAATTGCAGCACGACCAGATCGGCGTCTTCCAGTTGGTATGGCGCGGTCAGCCCCATGTTCCGGCGGAACGAGCGCAGACGACTGACGCCAATTTGCGCTTGCGGCAAGACCTGACTGACGACCGTCTGCCTGACGTCTGCTGGAATGAAGTCGCCGGACGCCGCGTCCGTCATTTTCTCTGACATATGGAGCTCTTGGCTGCAATGACCGAGCGGATTTTACCTTGCCGGCTCGGTGCTCCAGGAAGCATGGCCTGCCTCGGCAGGTGTCGTCGCAGCGGCAAAGTGGACCGTACTAACTGGCGCGTATCGTCTTTCCGGGCTCTCGAGTTTTAATATGGCGTTTGGCGATGATATTAAATAGATAATTTCAAATTGCGTAATTGTTTTTGGGTGGCGATAAAACATTTAGGCAAAAATAATGCCTGAAATATTGAATTCTTGATTCGGGAAAATGCTGACTGAATTGGCTGCGCGTAGCCACTACTGTTTATCTCAATTAAATGAACATAAAAAGGGGTGACACGACATGGCTCTTCATGCGAGTTGGATTCACGGCAACGCGCTGACAGTTGAGAACCCGGGCAGCCTTGACCGCGTCGGGCATTTCGGCTGGGGCGCAGACATGGCGATAAAGCCCGGCCAAAACAGCTGGTTTCACATTCCGCTAGCCACGCCCGTTATCATCGGCGATGTGCGCTCGAAGGTGCAGCGCCTGTTTCTCATGTTCGCGGCCACCTCCGGCAGCATCCGCAATGTCCATATCTACGACGGCTCGGGCAAGGTGCAGGAATTCAACAACCTGCTGCTGACGGGCGAGCACCGGACTGAACTCGATACTGCGAATACGTTCGATCTATCAGCGCCGCACACCGTCGTATGGGGGATGGGCGTATCGTTTTTCTTTGTGGCCGACATCGGCATCGACTCGCCGATCCCTGACGCGCGATTGATCGTCTCGTCTGCCGGCGGCGACTTTTTCGTCTGAGCAGGACCGGCCGTCGCAGAACGTGCGCCGCGCGAGTCGTCACCACCGGAGATCGCACGACGATCGCGACGTCCCCGCACCGCCCGTCGCGATGCAACGCGTGCCGGCGCCGTTGTTATAGAACGCGCGCGTCTCGGGCTGCGGCACCGACGGGTCGTACGGATTCGGCACGCCGGGCAGCCCGTGCGCGCGGCCGTACGGATGCATCGGCATGCGCGGGTTCGACGGCGGAAACATCTGCGTCGCGCGCGGACTTGTGCCGTACGGCGTCCCGTTGGCCTTCAGATATTCATCCCAATTGAGCGTGCGCCGTTCATATTCCGGCAAGCGGCGGCCGAGACCATCCGCGCCGGGTGTGACGCGGTTCGCGGGCCAGTGCGAATCGCCGGCGCGCTTGTCCTGCGCGCGGCGCACGAGGCGGCCGCCGGACATCCGAAGCTCGCGGGTATCGTTCGTCTCGAACGGGCCGCGCGTCGTGGACGCGGTGTAGCGCCCGGCATGCGCATCGCGCGGGATGCGCACGCCGTTCGTCGCGCGCCGCTCGGCACGGAACACGTTTGTGCCGGTCACGTCCCGGTTGGGGATGCCCTGGCTCCACGCGCAGGCAGTCATGGCGAAAAGCGCACCGGCGAGCGCGGCGGCGGGAACGAAGCGAAAGGCGTGATTCATGGGCGATGCAAGACAGGCGACATGCGTTGAAAGAAACGGGCAGATCGCTGGCTGGCGGCAGGCGCGCATCGCGGCGGGGGCTGGCTGGACTGCGGAAACGGGTGCGCATTATTTCATAAAAATAACAAACAACTTTCTAAGCAGCGCCACCTGCCTGGAAATTGTATGGCTGCCAGTCCGGCCCCGATTCCCGGAAACGATGCGTCACATGCCTGCCGTTCGGTTGTCCTATCCGCCTGATATCTCCCTTTAAATCACGTCCCCCTCGCGGTCGAATACCCCGGATTCCCGAACGCCTTGTCCCGCCTCACGGAACGGCGAAATCCCGTGTGCCGTCGCAACCGGATTGCACCTGACGCAAGCGTGCCCTTTTAAATACGGTTGCTCCGCCGTCGCTACCGCGCCCCGATTCCGCCTACGTGTTTTCCCTTGGTTGGTCGGCATTTTTGACAGATGAAAGAAAAACGCCCATATAATTTCGACTGCCTTGCCAACGGCTGTCGGACCATCCATCCGGCGAGCGCTTTGGCAAGCGGGGCAGGCGAAACGCTTGCGCAATGCAAGACGCATCACGATGTCTTTCCGAACCAGACGTCCCCTCGGGGACTGCAAGAGCCGGGCCCCGCTACGCATCATTCCACCGCAGGTCCGTCTTCATGTGTCTCGGGCGTGTCCCATGTCCTCGCCCCGGGTGCTGTTCGATTGCGCAAGTCATGCCGCCTTTGCCCGTATGACTAACAACATCGAGGAGCTCCTAATGACGCTGTCCCGTCTTACGTCCATCTCCGTCGCCGCCGTGCTGTTCGCCGCCGGTGCCGCCGCCGCGCAAGCGGAAACCGTGAAGATCGCCATCGCCGGGCCGATGAGCGGCTCGGTCGCCCAATACGGCGACATGGTGAAGGCCGGCGCACTGACCGCGATCGAGCAGATCAACGCGGCGGGCGGCGCGGGCGGCAACAAGTTCGAAGTGGTAATGATGGACGACGCGTGCGAGCCGAAGCAGGCCGTCGCGGTCGCGAACAAGATCGTCAGCCAGAAGATCAAGTACGTGATCGGCCACGTGTGCTCGGGTTCGACGATTCCCGCGTCCGACATCTACGAGAACGAAGGCATCGTGATGGTCACGCCGTCGGCCACCGCGCCGCAGCTGACCGAAGGCAAGAAGCGCCACTTCATCTTCCGCACGATCGGCCGCGACGACCAGCAAGGCCCGGCGGCGGCGAAGTACATCATCACGCACGTGAAGCCGAAGAAGGTCGCGGTGCTGCACGACAAGCAGTCGTACGGCCAGGGCATCGCGTCGTCGGTGAAGAAGGACCTCGAAGCCGCGAAGATTCCGGTCGTGCTGTTCGAAGGCGTCAACGCCGGCGATTCGGACTACTCGGCGATCATCACGAAGCTGAAGTCGCAAGGCGTCGACTTCGTCTACTTCGGCGGCTACCACCCGGAAATGGGCCTGCTGATGCGCCAGGCGCGCGAGCAGGGCGTGAAGGCCACCTTCATGGGGCCTGAGGGCGTCGGCAACAAGGACGTGACGGCGATCGCCGGCCCGTCGTCGGAAGGCATGCTCGTCACGCTGCCGGCCGATTTCACGGCCGACCCGGCCAACGCATCGCTCGTGAAGGCGTTCGCCGACAAGAAGCGCGATGCGAACGGTCCGTTCCAGATGCCGGCATACGCGGCGGTGAAGATCATCGCCGACGGGATCGCCGGCGCGAAGTCGACCGACCCGACGAAGGTTGCCGCATACCTGCACAAGACGACGTTCGACACGCCGATCGGCAAGGTCGCGTACGACGCGCAGGGTGACCTGAAGGCGTTCAAGTTCGTCGTCTACACGTGGCACAAGGACGCGACCAAGACGGTCGCCGCCAACTAAACGGAGTACCCGCCCGCGCACCCGCCCTGCTCGAAACCCGAGCGGGGCGGGTGCGTATTCGGCCGCGCGAGCGGCCATCGGGCGGCTCGTGACGACACCGTGCGTTGCCCGCAGCCCCGCCGCGATCCGGCGGCGGCGCCCGGCGCGGCGCTACCGGGAGCTTCCCGCACATGACTGATTTCTTTCCGCAATTCGCCCAGCAGCTGGTCAACGGCCTGACGCTGGGCGCGATCTATGCGTTGATCGCCATCGGCTACTCGATGGTCTACGGCATCATCGGCATGATCAACTTCGCCCACGGCGAGATCTACATGATCGGCGCATACGTGGGCCTCGTGACCCTCACGGCGATCGGCGTGTCCGCCGGCTATCCGCTGCCGCTCGTGCTCGGCGCGGCGCTGATCGTGTCGGTGCTCGTCACCGGGCTGTACGGCTTCGCGGTCGAGCGCGTCGCGTACCGGCCGCTGCGCGGCGGCCCGCGCCTCGTGCCGCTGATCTCCGCGATCGGCATGTCGATCTTCCTGCAGAACTACGTGCAGATCGGCCAGGGCGCGCGCGACGTGTCCGTGCCCGTGCTGATCTCCGGCGCGTTCGAGATCCACCTCGGCGGCGACTTCGACGTCACGGTGCCGTATGCACGCCTCCTGATCGTCTGCGTGACGATCGCGCTGATGATCGCGCTCACGCTGTTCATCTCGCACTCGCGGATGGGCCGTGCGTGCCGCGCGTGCGCCGAGGACATGAAGATGGCGAACCTGCTCGGCATCGACACGAACCGCGTGATCTCGTTCACGTTCGTGCTCGGCGCGATGCTCGCGGCCGTCGGCGGCGTGCTGATCGGCCTGACGATCGGCAAGCTGAACCCGTACATCGGCTTCGTCGCGGGCATCAAGGCGTTCACCGCCGCGGTGCTCGGCGGCATCGGCAGCATTCCGGGCGCGATGCTCGGCGGCGTGCTGCTCGGCCTCGCCGAAACCTTCGCGGCGGGCTACATGCCGGCCGAGTACAAGGACGTCGTCGCGTTCGGCCTGCTCGTGCTGATCCTGCTCTTCCGCCCGACCGGCCTGCTCGGCAAGTCGGACATCGAAAAGGTTTGAGGGAGGCGCAGATGAGTCAAGTCATTTCCGTCCGCCGGCCGGCTGCCGGCGCATCGTTCGGCGACACGCTGAAGAACGCCGTGGCCGCCGCGCTGCTGACGGCGATTCTCACGGTGCCCGTGCTCGGCCTGCAACTGAAGCTCGACGGCTACCAGGTCGTGCTCGAGCCGCACTGGCGCCCTGTGTGGATCGCGGTCGCAGCCGTGTTCCTGTTCCAGCTGTTCAAGCCGTGGCTCACACGCGCGAAAGCCGCGGTGACGCTGCCGGCACTGCCCGCGATGGGCGCGCAGCAGCAGCGGGCGATCGTCTGGGCGCTGCTCGCAGTCGGCCTCGTGTGGCCGTTCTTCGGGTCGCGCGGCGCGGTCGACGTTGCGACGCTCGCGCTGATCTACGTGATCCTCGGCCTGGGGCTGAACATCGTGGTCGGCTTCGCGGGCCTGCTCGACCTCGGCTACGTCGGCTTCTACGCGGTCGGCGGCTATACCTACGCGATGCTCAACCAGTACTTCGGGCTCACGTTCTGGGAGTGCCTGCCGCTCGCCGCGATCGCGTCGGCGACCTTCGGCTTCCTGCTCGGCTTCCCGGTGCTGCGGCTGCGCGGCGACTATCTCGCGATCGTCACGCTCGGCTTCGGCGAGATCATCCGCCTGCTCGCGAACAACCTGACGAGCCTCACCGGCGGCCCGGACGGCATCTCGGGCATTCCGAAGCCGACCGTGTTCGGCATCGAGATGGCCCGCTCGGCGAGCGTCGAAGGCGCGAAGACCTTCCACGAGCTGATCGGCCTCGAGTACAGCGGCGAGCACATGGTGATCTTCCTGTACCTGCTCGCGCTGCTGCTGGTCGGCTTCACGCTGTTCGTGACGAGCCGCCTGATCCGCATGCCGATGGGCCGTGCGTGGGAAGCGCTGCGCGACGACGAGATCGCATGCCGTTCGCTGGGCCTGAACCCGACGCGCATCAAGCTGTCGGCGTTCACGCTCGGCGCGGCGTTCGCGGGCATCGGCGGCGCGTTCTTCGCGGCGCGCCAGGGTCTCGTGAACCCGGAATCGTTCACCTTCATCGAGTCGGCGCTGATTCTCGCGATCGTCGTGCTCGGCGGGATGGGCTCGCAGCTCGGCGTGATCCTCGCGGCGATCCTGCTGACCGTGCTGCCGGAAGTCGCGCGCGGCTTTGCCGAGTACCGGATGCTGATCTTCGGCCTGGTGATGGTGTTGATGATGATGTGGCGTCCGCAGGGCCTGTTGCCCGCGAGCCGTCCCCACGTGGAGCTGCCGCAATGAGCGCGAATGCAGAACTGTTGAAGGTCGCCGGGCTGCAGATGCGCTTCGGCGGGCTGCTCGCCGTCGACGGCATCGATTTCGACGTGCGCCGCGACGAGGTGTTCGCGATCATCGGGCCGAACGGCGCGGGCAAGACCACCGTGTTCAACTGCGTCGGCGGGTTCTACAAGCCGACCGGGGGCGAGGTCGTGCTCGACGGGCACCGGATCGCCGGGCTCGCGAGCCACCAGATCGCACTGAAGGGCCTCGTGCGGACGTTCCAGAACATCCGCCTGTTCAAGTCGCTGACGGTCGTCGAGAACCTGCTCGTCGCGCAGCACCGCAAGGTGAAGTCGGGGCTGCTGCATGGCCTGTTCGCGACGCCGGCCTACCGGCGCGCGGAGAAGGAAGCGCTCGAACGCGCGGCCGTGTGGCTCGAGCGGATGAACCTGACGTCGGTCGCCAACCGGCCGGCGGGCACGCTGTCGTACGGCCACCAGCGCCGCCTCGAGATCGCGCGCTGCATGATCACCGAGCCGCGCCTGCTGATGCTCGACGAGCCCGCGGCCGGCCTCAATCCGCAGGAGAAGATCGAGCTGCAGCACCTGATCGACCGGCTGCGCCGCGAGTTCGGCGTCGCGGTGCTGCTGATCGAGCACGACATGAGCCTCGTGATGGGCGTGTCGGACCGCATCCTCGTGATGGAGCACGGCCGGCCGATCGTGATCGGCACGCCGGAGGCGGTCCGCAACGATCCGCGCGTGATCAAGGCGTATCTGGGGGAAGAGTGATGCTGAAGCTGGAACAGGTCCATACGCACTACGGCGCGGTCGAGGCGCTCGCGGGCGTGTCGATCGAAGTGAACAAGGGCGAGATCGTTACGCTGATCGGCAGCAACGGCGCCGGCAAGACGACGCTGATGATGACGGTGTGCGGC
Organism: Burkholderia ubonensis; assembly: GCF_902833085.1. Classification (GTDB taxonomy): domain Bacteria; phylum Pseudomonadota; class Gammaproteobacteria; order Burkholderiales; family Burkholderiaceae; genus Burkholderia; species Burkholderia ubonensis. The sequence continues at coordinate 222,202 of NZ_CADFEB010000011.1, read as the reverse complement.
ACGCCGCGCGCGTCGTCGGGCCGCGTGCTGTTCGAGGGCAAGGACATCACCGGGATGTCGACGCACCAGATCATGCGGCAGGGGATGGCGATCTCGCCGGAAGGGCGGCGCGTGTTCCCGAGCCTCACGGTGCTCGAGAACCTGAAGATGGGTGGCTTCTTCGCGAGCCGCGACGAGATCGACGCGGGCGTCGAGCACGTGTATCGGCTGTTTCCGCGGCTGAAGGAGCGTTCGTCGCAGCGCGCGGGCACGATGTCGGGCGGCGAGCAGCAGATGCTCGCGATCGGCCGCGCGCTGATGAGCAAGCCGCGCCTGCTGCTGCTCGACGAGCCGACGCTCGGCCTCGCGCCGCTCGTGATCGCGCAGATCTTCGACATCATCCGGATGATCCGCGACGAGGGCGTGACGGTGTTCCTCGTCGAGCAGAACGCGAACAAGGCGCTGCACGTTGCCGATCGCGGGTACGTGCTGGAGACGGGGCGGGTCGTGCTCGCGGATACCGGGGCGAACCTGCTCGCGAACGACCGGATCAAGCAGGCTTATCTGGGCGGGTGATGAAGGAGGCCGCCGGCTTGCAACGGGCCGGCGGTTTGCAGGAAATTTGTAGCTGATTTGGCTTCGATCGTAGTCAAATCGGCTGCATTCGAGTGGCTCGTCGACTTGCGCCGCAAGCACATCGCATGGCGCGACGGCTTCGGCCTGCTGGATCTTCCGGTCTCGCGAAGCCGGCGCACGGCACGGTGACGCTGTACGGCGCAAACCGCTCGGCATCCAGGGCAGGCGCAGCCGGGGGGGGCGAGCGCCAGCGCATCGCATTGGGGGGCGCGCTCGCAAGGCGCCCGTCCGTCGTGATTCTCGACGAGCCGACGTCATCGCTCGACGGCGCCCGCGAAGCGCGGATTTTCGCCCGCCTCCGACAACGCGTGCCGACGCTGGTCGTCATTACGCACCATCACTCGCTGCTGAAGGTCGCCGACCGGGCCTATCGCCTCGAGGACGGCACGGTCCGCGAATTCGTTCCGCTGTCGTAAGCCGGATGCGCGTCAAACGCAGAGAACGTGCAACGCCGCCGCATCGTCCCGCGATTTCATCTCGGGATTGACGTAGTTTTCCTCGTGGTGTCGCAGCCGCGCAAACAACGCCGGAAGGCCGTTGCGCGACACGAAGTCGATGACGTCGCCCTGATCGACCAGACCGTAGTATTCCCAAGCACGCGATACGCCGTCGGTCCCCAGCAGCAGCTGGCATGGCGCGGCGAAGGTCTGCCGCACGTGAATGCCGTTCGCTGCGCTGTCGGGATTGAGCGTCAGCGCGGTCGTGTTCCGGTTGTGCTGTTGCTCGATGCGGCGCTCGTGCTGACGCGCCAGTTGTTCACCGGAGAATCCCGAACGCGGCCGCCATTGAATCCGCGACGCGGTCGACCGGAAGTCGTCGACCGCGGGCGCCGGCTCGTCAGTGCGGCCCGCGCCGAACAATGCGAAGCAGTCCGCGTACTGGTGAATGTCCGCGACGACCTGGTCGCCGGAGCGTTGCAGCTCGACGATCGTGCATGCCGCGGCCGGATACGCCCACAGCGGCGTATCCGGGGACAACGCCAGATAGCGTTGCCGCAAATCCTCCAGCACCGGGCGAAGACGGGCGGCGTCGAATTCCCGTTCGCTCAGCTCGCGGGCGAGGAACGCGGAGAGTTCCGCCGCGAACCAATGCGCATCGGAGCGATCGTCGAACGTGGTGAACGGATGGTCCGTCAGGAACGAAGCGCCGTCGATCGCCCATGCATTGAAGCGGTCGCCGCGCTGTACGTGACCGAGGACATCTTCGGACGCGATGCACGCGCATGGGTCGGAAAGCGTGGAAAGAATGCGGTACATGTCGAGTATCGATATGCCGTCATGGAAGGGGGGCGCGCCGTGCAGCGCCGCCGACATGCGTTGCGTCGCCAGGGTGCTAGGCGGATTCGCCGCCGTCGGCCTCGTCAAGATTCCTGCGCAGTCCGGCGATGACGCGCCGCGTTGCCTCGAGATCGTCCGTCGACAACCCGTCCGACAGGCGGTTCACCCACGCGGCCTGCAGGCCCATCGCCGCGTCGAACGCCTGCTTGCCGCTGTCGGTCAGCACGACGAGTTGCGCACGCCGATGATACGGGTTCACTTCGAAGCGCACCAGTCCTTCCGCTTCGAGATCGTTGACGATGCGCTGCACGTTCTGACGGTTCGCGCCGAGATCGCGCGCGATCCACGCAACCGGCTGCGGCTGCCCGGCGCCGGCGATCGCGCCGAGAATCTGCCAGCGCGCGCTCGTCAGCCCGAGCCCGGCGACCAGCCGGTCGCCGGAAGCCAGCATCCGGCTGTTGAGCCGGAAGAAATCGAGAATGAAACCGGTCAGGATCTCGCCCGCCGGCGTTCGTTTCGTCTTCTTCATCTGTCACCATCAATCCAAATTGACATCATGGTGTCAATAATCTATACCTGTGCCATATCGAATTGACATCATGCAACCAAATTGATGGAGCCGATCATGCCACAGTTTCGCCCGCTCGATCCCGCGTTTCCGATCGACCGCCAGCTCGCCGAGGAGGTCGCGCCGGTCGTCCTCGTGAACGTCTTCACGCTGGAACCGGAGGATGAACAGGCGTTCCTGCGGGTCTGGCAGGACGATGCCGCGTTCATGAAGCGGCAGCCGGGTTTCATCTCGACGCAGCTGCATCGCGCGGTCGGCGAGCGTCCGACGTATCTGAACTACGCGGTGTGGGAGTCCACCGCGCACTTTCGCGCGGCGTTCACGGATCCGGCGTTCCGGGCGAAGCTGTCCGCGTATCCGGCGTCGGCGGTCGCGTCGCCGCACCTGTTCCGGAAGGTGGCGGTGGAGGGAATCTGCGTCGCGTGAGTGCTCAGGCCTGCCGGGCTGCGAGCAGCCGGATTCCCGGCCCGACGAACAGCAGGCCGTTCGCGCGCTTCAGCCTTCCGCGCAGACGGCGCGCAACGCGTGATCCAGGAACTCCAGCGTCGCGCCCACCTTCGGCAAGCGTTCGCGGTGACGCGCCCAGATCAGGTTGACGGGCAATCCCGCCGTCGCGCATGCAGGCAGCACGTCGACCAGCTCGCCGCTGCGCAGCGCGTCGCGGATCATCCAGGTCGCGAGCTGCGCGACCCCGTAACCGGCCTTCACCGCCTGGACCTGCGCTTCGCCGCTGCCGACGACGATCCGGCCGTTCATCGTTCGGCGTTCGATCTGCCCGTTCGGCCGGGCCACCACCCACGGACTCACGCTGCCGTCCGCGCGGCCGTAGGTCACGCAATCGTGGCGTTCGAGATCCGCCACCTCGCGAATCGCCGGACGCTGCTGCAGATAGCGCGGCGCCGCACAGAAGATCACGTGCTCCCGGCCGATGGTCCGATGCGCGAGCAGGCCGGAAAGGAACTCGACGCTGCCGATCCGCACCGCGACGTCGATGCCTTCCTCGACCGGATCGACGAAGCGGTCGGTGAACGACGCGTGCAGCTTCAGGCGCGGATGACGCTCGGCGAAATCGAGCAGCAGCGGCAGCACGTGCAGGTGGCCGAACGTCACCGGCACGTCGACACGCAGGCGGCCGGCCGGTTCGACATGCTCGGCGGCGAGGTCGATTTCGGCCGCTTCGAGGTCCGTCAGGACGCGGGTGCAGGTGCGATGGAACGCCTCGCCCGCGCTGGTGAGCGCAAGGCGGCGCGTCGTGCGCTCGAAGAGCCGGGCGCCGAGCCGCGCTTCCAGCCGTGCGATGGTCTTGCTGACGGCCGAGGTCGTGAGATGGAGCCGTTCCGCCGCGGCCGTGAAGCTGCCGGCTTCGGCAAGGGCGACGAAGACTTCGATACCTTTGAGACGTTCTGTCGACATCAGCACGGGCGATAGGGTGGGCGAGGGCTCAATTCTCCATGCAAATCCCGTCGCCTGGCGAGCATGCCGTTTGTCCGTGGTCACGGCCGGGTGGGGCGCGGCGTTCTCGCTAATGCCCGGCGGCGCCCGGCGCGCCGAGGCCGGCGTCGAAGCGTGCCGGCCGGCGGCGGCCGATCGCGAGCGCGATCAACGCGGCGAGCAGCGCGACCGCCGCGGCGACGTAGCCGATGTTGGCGAGCGCGCTGCGCTCGATCGTGTAGCCGCCGACGATCGCGCCGAGGCCGATGCCCGCATTGGCCGCGGACACGTTCAGCGTGCCGGCCAGCGCCTGCGCATGCGACGCGGCTTTCATCACGCGCACCTGGCACACCGGGTAGAGCGCCGTATAGGCGATGCCCCAGACGGCCAGCGCCGCGACCAGCCCGCGCGTCGAAGACGCGAGCGGCACGCTTGCCGCCATGCCGATGCCGAGCAGCAGCACGAACGCGGCGGTTGCGCCGGCCGGATGGCGATCGACGTAGCGTCCGCCGAGCCAGTTGCCCGCGAGTCCGACCGCGCCGAAGCCCATCAGCCACCAGCCGACCTGCGCGGGCGGCACGTGCGCGACGCGTTCCAGCAGATCGGCGAGATAGGTGTAGGCCGTGAACATCGCGGTGAACACGACGACCGACAACGCGACGTTCGCGATCACATGCCGGTCGCCGAGGATGCTCAGCTGCGCCGCGATGCGCAGGCTTTCCGGGCGCGGGCGGGCGGGCATGAAGGCGGCGAGGAGCGCGGTCATCAGGAGCGACAGCATCGCGAGTCCGGCGAACGCGCCGCGCCAGCCGATCGCATTGGCCGCGACGGTGCCGAGCGGGATGCCGAACAGCGTGGCCGCGGCGATCCCGAGATAGACCTGCGAGACCGCGCGGCCGGCCTGCCCGGGGGCGGCCAGCCGGCTCGCCGTTTCGCTCGCGGTGCCCCAGAACACGGGCAGCAGCAACGCCGGGATGAAGCGGGCGATCGCGAGCACCCACGGATTCGGCGCCAGCGCCGCGAGCGTGTTGGCGGCAGCGAAGACGAACATGATCGCGATGAACAGGCGCTTGCGCTCGACGTGCGACAAGGCTGCGGTCAGGAACGGGCCGAACAGCATCACCGTGAACGCGAACAGCGTGACGAGTTGCCCGGCGGTGGAGATCGAAATGCGGAGGTCGCGCGCGAGCGCGGGAAGCAAGCCGACGATCAGGAATTCGGTGGTGACGATGACGAATGCGGAAATCGCAAGCAGCGCGATGGACAGGGTGCGGGGTGCGGCATCGAGGTCGGACATGGGATACGGGCTCGTGAGGCGGGAGGGCCTCACAGCGTATTCACTGTCTCGATTCTTATCTTGGGTGAATATTCATCGCTGCGTTGACGGCGGGGAAACAATCGAACAAGTGCGAAGCGCGGCTTGTGCGAACACGGGATGCATACTGCTGCGGGCAGTACGCATCCCGCCGGTGTCGGCGATCAATAGGCCGCAACTTTTTCGGTATTCGGCTGTTCAACGGCCTTCCTGGATTTCGCCAGCGCCGTGATGAACAACATGGCGGCGATTCCGCCGGCAATCAGTGCCGGGTAGGCCGCGAGGATCTGGAACAACGAATACTTCCAGCTCAACGGGCGCCCGACGCCCAGCATGGCCGCGTAGAACCACGAGACTGCGGAAACCACGCCCAGGAAAATGGCAACCATGCGTCGTTCAAAGGAAAGCTTCAGCAGGGAGCCCGCTTTCTCCAGTGCCGGGAGGACCGTGGAGTGCAAAGCGATGCCGTTGAAAGTCAGCAACGCGACGATGCCGATCTTGGCCTGCAGTTTGGGATTGTGGAGATACGTGAGCCCCTGGGTCCGCATATCGAACGCGATGATCGCAATGCCGGTGACCCAAAGCACCATCAGCGCCAACGTGATGGTGCGCTGCAGACTGGGCAGGTGGACCTGGGCAAGATCGGCAGGCGCGTCAGAATCCAAAAGCCGTCTGACCATCGCAATGTCACTGGTCAGCACGAGACCAATCGAGACACAGCAGGCGATGAGATGAACAAAGACGATTCCCATCCGTACGAATTCCATTTTCTGTCCTCTTTCCTTTCGCGCGTTGCGCAAAGTTGATTTATACCGATCTGAAGTCGGGTTGAGGCTCCTCAATATATTAGTAGGAGTGCGATGCAAATATCGTGATTCGACCATGTCCCGCCCCGTCACGCCGGCTTCGGTCCGGCATGACAGGAGCACTCGGCGAGCTCGCTACGGCGCGTCGAATCCTGTTGGGCTGCATGTAGTCGAATCGATACTCAGTACGAGCTCGACCGCTTGATCAAGTCCGCACGACGTGCAGGCTTGCAGTGTCGGATGGCTGGCCATCCAGGTATCCGGCATGCGTGATATGCAGAATGAAACATCGCCCAACTGCCGGATGCCGCCGGACGACCCGCAAAATTTACGGCAGGCGGCTTCGACGAAGCAACCCGAGTTGTTACGAAATGCAATAACGGGTACGCGCGAGAAATCGGGGTGGCGAAGGGACCGACCCGGGCGCGGTTCCCACGATCAGGAGTGCGGCGTAGTGTCGCCATTTCGATCGGGGCGCCGATCGACGGATCGCTCCTTTTACATTTCCACGGAAAATGCTGAAGGGGTCGCACGCAACAATGCACGTCGCGAAATTTTCATATGTGGAATGGAGGAATGTCGGCTGAAGCTCACGCGTGCTTCGCCAGATACTTCCCGATCAGCATCATCTGCGCAGTCCACCCCTGGTCGTTCATCTCGTACGCCTTCGCGCGTCGCTCGGCGAACAACTGATCGAACCCGGCTTCCGTAATCGTCAGCAGCGTGCCGTCCGGCCTGGCGTCGAGCGTGAACGTGATCAGCGTCATCGGCTCGCTCGAGTAATCGATGCCCGGATTGATCGCGAACGGATGCCAGCGGAACGAGAACAGGCGCTGGGGCTCGACGCGGTCGACGACGATCTCGAATACCGTGCCGGCATACGGCTCCTGCGCCTTCGCGACGTCCGCGTCGGCGGTCGTCGGCGTGATTCGTCCAAACAGCCGCTGGCCGGCGACGAACGGCCCGTCGAAGCTCACGCCGAACCAGCTGCCGAACTCGCCGGCGTTGCTGACGGCTTCCCATACGCGTTCCAGCGGCGCGGACAACACGGTCTGCTTTTCGATGCGATCGGTTTGCTGGGTCATGACGCTCTCCAGGGTGTGTGAAGCGTTGCCGTTGCTCACGGACCGCGCGCCGCGCGCGTCAGACCATGACCGCGTCCGGCACGTCGATCACGATGTCCGACGTCGCGACCGCGACGCACGGCAGCGTGTAGCCGTCGGCCTTCTCCTCGCGGCTCAGCCCGGGCCACTCGATCGTATAGCGCACGCTGCCGCTGACGATCCTGCACAGACACGTCCGGCATGTCCCGTTGCGGCACGAGCGGGGCAGCGACACGTTGGCGAACGCGGCCGCTTCGAGCAGCGTCAGCGAGTCTGGCGCGTCGAAGCTCACGCCAAGCGGTTCGACGCGGACGAGGGGAGGACGTTCGGAATCGGTCATGTCGGAAGAAAACGGCGGATCGCAACGGCAAGCCGTCAAGCATACCCGATGCCGTCCGCGCGTCCGCCGCGTTCGCCGTCAGTGCCGGCGCAGATGCCGGTATACGGTATTGCGCGCGAGTCCGAGCTCGCGCGCGGCCGCCGACACGTTGCCGCGGTGGCGCGCGAGCGCCGCGTCGATCACGGCTGTCTGGTGGTCCTGCAGCGTCGCCGCGTGACGCTGCGGTTTCGCCGGCGTTTCCGGTGCTTCGGGTGCTTCCCGGGCCGCGTCGCAATCGAGCCAGAAGTCGTCCGGCAAATGCGCGAGCGCGATTTCCGCTTCGTCGTCGGCGAGCATGCCCGCGGTGCGCAGCACGTTGGTCATCTGCCGCAGGTTGCCGGGCCAGCGGTGGCGTGAGAACGCGTCGAGCACGTCGGGCGCGATCCGGCGCGGCATCGGCTCGCTGCGCGCGAGCCGCGCGAGAATCCGCTCGACGAGCGCAGGCAGGTCGGTGCGCGTCGCGAGCGGCGGCAGCGTCACCGCGAGCCCGTTGATCCGGTAGAACAGGTCCTCGCGGAACGTGCCGTCCGCGATCATCGCGCGCAGGTCGCGGTGCGTCGCGCACACCACGCGCACGTCGACCGGCACCGCGCGCACGCTGCCGAGCGGCATGACCGCGCGTTCCTGCAGCACGCGCATCAGCCGCACCTGCTGCGCGAGCGGCATGTCGCCGATTTCGTCGAGGAACAGCGTGCCGCCGTCGGCCTGGGCGATCTTGCCGGGGCTGCCGCGCTTGCGCGCGCCGGTGAACGCGCCGTCCTCGTAGCCGAACAGCTCGGCCTCGATCAGCGAATCGGGCAGCGCCGCGCAGTTCACCGCGACGAACGGGCCGTCCGCGCGCGGCGACGCATGGTGCAGCGCGCGGGCGAGCCATTCCTTGCCGGTGCCCGTCTGGCCGAGGATCAGGAGCGGCAGGTCGCGCCCGCGGATCTTCGCGACCCGTTCGAGCACCGCGGCCATGCGCGCGTCGCCGGTGTCGAGCGTCGCGAACGTGATCGCGTCGGGATCGGCCGCGGCAGCGCGTGCGACGGCCGGCGCGACTGGCGTGACGGCGATGGTGGTTTTCTGCGCGTCGGCGAATTCGCAGCGCGCGAGCACGCGCACGCCGCTCGCCAGCGTCAGCCGGAACGTCGCGCCCGGCGCGCGGGCGGCCTGCTGCGCGAGCATGCCGAACGACATGCCGAACAGCGCATCGCAACCCTGATGCTGCAGTGCGTCGAGCGGTGCGCCGAGCTGGAATTGCGCGCTGCGGTTCGCGGCGATCAGCCCGCCGTCGGGGCCGAGCGCGACCAGCCCGGCGAACAGCGAGTCGACGCATTCCTCGTGCGCGTGAAAGCGCACGCGCAGCGCTTCCGCGCACTGGTTCGCGAACAGCTGGTTCTCGATCAGTTGCGCGGACATCCGCACGAGCGCCAGCGTGTGCGAGCTGAAGCCGCGCGGGTCGCCGCTCACGTCGAGCGCGCCGAGCGTGCGCCCGAACGGATCGACGATCGGCGCGCACGAGCAGGTGAGGATGCGGTTCGCATGCAGGAAATGCTCGGCGCCGTGCACCGCGAGCGCCTGGCCCGACGCAAGCGCGGTGCCGATCGCATTGGTGCCGCGCGCTCCTTCGGCCCACGAAACGCCCGGGCACAGTGCGACGCGGTTGGCTTTCTCGATGAAGTCCGCGTCGCCGATGCTGTGCAGGATCACGCCGTCCGGGTCGGTCAGCAGCACGAGGCTTTGCGTGTCGGCGATCTGCGCGTGCAGGTTTTCCATCACCGGGCGCGCGTGCGTGTAGAGCGAGTGGTGGGTCGAGATCAGTTCGCGCAGCGCGACGTGCGACAGCGGTGAGAAATCGGGCAGCTCGCTCGTGCGCAGGCCGACCGCGGTCGAGCGGACGTGCGCTTGCGAAAGCAGGTCGATGCGGCCCGTGGTGGCGGGCAGCACGGAAGATTGAGGCATGACGTGTCTCCTGTCGACCCGAGTTAGCGCTTTAGCGCTTACTCGGGTCCCATGCTTCGCGGTCGATCCGAGTTAGCGCTTCAGCGCTCGCTCGGGTCCCATGCTTCGCGGTCGATCCAAATTGGCGCTTCAGCACTTGCTCCGATCTCACGCTGATCTGCAGCCGCCGGCGGGGTGCGTTCCCCGCTCGCGCGACGTCCCGCGCAAGACCGTCCGCGCTGGAACGCTCCATCATACAAGCGCCGCGCGAGATGCGCGACTGCGGGCAAATTCTGCTTGTTTTTAAGCGGGCGCATGCAATGATGAAATTGGATCACGCCGCGCTTTGTTCCGCATTGCAGCATGCATGCGTCGCGACATGCATCCGTTCGGGAGAAGCATCATGGTTCGGACGGAACTGAGGGTCATCCTGGCGGCCATCGCCACCTTCGTGATGCTGGGCGGAATCGGCGTGGCGATCCACGGCCTGCTCTTCGATATCCAGGACGCGCTGCTCTACGGCGCGGCGGCGATCGGGCTGGGCGTCGCGACGACCGCGGTCGCGCTCAACGTGTGGCCGAAAGATCCCCACTGACGCTCGACCGGTTTCGGCTCGCCCGGCGCGGGATTGGCCAGACGAAAACCGCGGCGGAACGCCGCGCGCGCAAAATTTGCCTCCTGCGCCAAACCGTCTAAAGTGAATGCAACCGGCATGCATTGTCCGCCCCTGACTCCGCGGGCCGTGCGGTTGCCGGCCAGCCCGCGAACATTTCGTCCGGCCGGTAGCGGACGACGTACGCGGTCATTCACTTTCTACCGGACGGTCGAGGCGGCTCCCATGCAGATCCATTTCCCGAACGAGGCGCCCGAATATTCGGGACGCGAACTGATGCTTGCGTTTCCGGCGTTGGTCAATGGCGAGCGCGTCCAGTGCCACATCACCGCAGAGGCGATGGAAGACCACTTCGGCGCGGCATCCCCGCGTTTCGAGGACATGGTCGGCGCGTTCGACATGCACCGCGACCGCATCGAGGCTGCGGCCCGGCGCCTGCTGTCGGAAACGCGCGCGCAGTGCGTGACGCTGCGCAGCGGCTACGTGCGCTTCTACGAGGCGAACTGGCGCTGAACGCCGAGCGCGTGTCGAGCGGGCGCCGCTGAGCGCAGCGGGGTCCGGTCGTCGAGTCCGCGCGCGCCGCCCAGGCGCGCCGGGGGTTTGTCGTCGCCGTTTCGCGTCCACCCGATGCCCGCGCACCAATGAAAACGCCACTCGAAAGTGGCGTTTTTCGTTATGCGGCGCGTCGCGCGACGCTCATTCGCTGCCGAGATAGAAGAAGCGGAACAGGAACACGGCGGCGATGATCCACACGATCGGCTTGACCTGCCGCACCTGGCCCGTCAGCAGCTTGAGGCCGCCGTACGCGATGAAGCCGAACGCGACGCCGTTCGCGATCGAGTACGTGAACGGCATCAGCAGCGCGGTCAGCGCGGCCGGCACGGCTTCGGTCGCGTCGTCCCACGGCACGTCGACCATGTCGCGCAGCATCAGGCACGACACGTACAGCAGCGCCGGCGCGGTCGCATAGCCCGGCACGACGCCCGCGAGCGGCGCGATGAACAGGCACGCGAGGAACAGCACCGCGACGGTGATCGCGGTTACGCCGGTGCGCCCGCCGGCCTGCACGCCGGATGCGCTCTCGATGTACGCGGTGGTCGACGACGTGCCGAGCACCGAGCCCGCGACGATCGCGGTGCTGTCCGCGAGCAGCGCCTTGTTGAGCCGGTCCATCTTGCCCTGGACCAGCAGGCCCGCGCGGTTCGCGACGCCCATCAGCGTGCCGGTCGCATCGAACAGCTCGACGAGGAAGAACACCAGGATCACGTTGATCACGCCGGTCGACAGCGCCGCGCCGATGTCGAGCTTGAACAGCGTCGCATCGATCGACGGCGGCGCGGAGAACACGCCGTGGAATTCGTTGCCGCCGAAGAAGAACGACAGGATCGTGACGCCGATGATGCCGATCAGGATCGCGCCGCGCACGCGCAGGTGGTCGAGCGTGACGATCGTGAAGAAGCCGATGATCGACAGGATCGTGGTCGGCTTGTGCAGATCGCCGAGCGTGACGAGCGTGGCCGGGCTGCCGACGATCACGCCCGAGGTCTTCAGCGAGATGATGCCGAGGAACAGGCCGATGCCGGCGGTGATCGAGATGCGCAGCGATTTCGGGATGCCGTTGACGATCGCTTCGCGCACGCGGAACAGCGTGACGAGCAGGAACAGGCAGCCGGAGATGAACACCGCGCCGAGCGCGGCCTGCCACGTGAAGCCCATTCCCTTGACGACCGTGTACGCGAAGTAAGCGTTGAGGCCCATGCCGGGCGCGCACGCGATCGGATAGTTCGCGTACAGGCCCATGATGATCGACGCGAGCGCCGCGACGAGGCAGGTCGCGACGAACACGGATTCCTTCGGCATGCCGGCGTCACCGAGAATCGCGGGGTTGACGAAGATGATGTAAGCCATCGTCAGGAACGTGGTGACGCCCGCGAGTATTTCGGTGCGGAAGTCGGTGCCGGCTTCAGCGAAGCCGAAATACCGCTTGATGGATTCCATGTAGGCGTTTCTCCGGTCGGTTTGTCGTGTTGCTTGTTACTTGTTACGTTGATTTCTTGTAGCTGCGCAGCCAGCCGGGTGCGGCCGGCGTACTGTAACCAGCCACTATTGCGTGACTATCGGCGGATTGTAATAGCCGGGATAGGTCGGACGATATAGTTGCGGGGCACGATCAGCGGCTGGCCGAGTACGGTCGGTCGGCGGGGCCGGCTGCGGGAAGGCGCGCATTTTACCGGTTCGGACGGGAAAGGGCGGCGAAATGGGGAGAAACGGGACAAAACGCGGGAGAGCGGCGCCGACATGCGGATGAAACGGAGCTGCGCATGCTGCACGCGAACCGTGCATGCGCCGCCTCGCGTGCACCTCGTGTGCACCTCGCGTGCACGTGTGGCAGGGCGAATGCACGGGTGAACCGATTCGTCAGTCCAGCGCCGAGCGGGCATCGGGCTATGCTGCGCTGAAGCCGTTCCGCGCGCAACTGTCATCGCGTATTGCAATGCGGACTGTGGTTTCTGTGTAAAAGAGTGCAAGACCCCATCGCGTTAACCGGCAACTGTTCCTAGGATAGATGAACCGTGCATGCGCACCGGGCCGATTGCCGTTGACGCGGGGAGTCGGCGGCCCGTGGAGCGCCCCTGGTGGTAAAGCACGGCGGCCGTTGCGCACGCGGGCGCCGGGCGGCCGATTGCGATTGCCCGATGCGGGTTCATCCGTTATCACGGAGGTCAGCATGTTGAACTGGATCAGCCGTTGGGCGTTGCGGCACGCCCCCACGCCGGAGAAAACCGCTGCGTCGATGCTCGTCACGGCACGCATGGAACTGTTCACGGCCGAGCAGCGCGTCATCGATGCGAAATTACAAGCGGATTACTGGCGTACGCGCGTGTCGTTTCTCGAGGAGGTGCAGAGGCAGGGCATCGAACCTTGGGTGAGCGCGCAGCCGACGCAACGGCCCGAAATCGAATCCAGTCCGCGCGGCACGGGCCCGCGTCTCGCCGCCAGCACCTGATGATCGCGCGCGGCGCGCGATCGTTCGCGGCACGCAGCGGCGCTGCCGCGTCACCCGGTGCACACCTGCGATGCGCTGCGTCGCAGGTGCTTGCGTTTCCTCATGCCGCATCCATCGGCCCCGCGCGCCGCGCGCGTGACGACGGCCGCATCATTCCCGGCTTCGCCCGGGCCCGCGCAGCATGCGCCGCATCTGCGCGAGCGCGCGTTGCAGCCGCTCGCCGCGCTTCACGTACGCGGTCGTGATCGACGCCTCGGCCGGCTGGTCGCCGTCCGTGCTCAGCCAGATGCGTTCGCCGCGCGGGATGCGCAGCACGTCGCCGGGGCGCATCCAGTAATCGTCGACGCTCGCGAGCCGCGTGACCCACAGCGTCGCGTCGTGCGCCCGGAGTTCGGCGTCGTTCGGCGCGCGCCACGTCAGCGTCTTGCGCGGCGCGACGGCGAAATGAATCACGACTCTCGGCAATGCGATCGCGCCGGGGCAGCGCAGATCGGGACGAACAAACAGCTGGCTTGCTTGGTCCATCGTCATCTCCATCCGTTGAGCCGGGCGGATGACGCGCACCAAAACAAAAAGGCCTCATCCGTTTCCGGCGAGGCCTTGTGACATGCAGTGCTGCTCTGGATGCTAACGCACAAGCGCCCCCGGTGATTCGCCCGTATGGGCGTTCACTCGGTGATTGATCGCGATGGCGATGAGCTTGAACGTAGGCATGCGAACGAGTTTGTCGTGCAGGCGCGGCGTTGTCAACGGAAATTTCGAGACAAGCGCGGGTTACGCGTCGCGCTGCGCGAGCCCGTTGACGAGCAGTTCGGACAGCAGGCCGGTCATGCCGTCCGGATGCGTCGCCGCGCGCGCCTTCAGCTGCTCGACGAGCTCCGCGTTGAGCTTGCATGCGAACGGCACGAGGCCTTGCTCCTGGTCGAGCTTGCGCTGCGCGCGGCGGTCGAGCGGCGCCGCCGTTTCGCTGCCCTTGCCGAAACGCGCGGAGCTGGACTGCTTCATCGCGTGCGTCAGCTTGAGCGCCTTGTTCTTTTCGAGATCGGTTTTTTTCATGGCCATCGCGGCACCTCCGGGGAAATGAAGCCGCGATTGTACGCATTTCGGCGCGGGCCGCGCGCGCCGTCGCGCGTCACGCGCCCTTCGTCGCCCCCCAGTTGCCGCCGTGCGCGGCTGCCTGCGCGGCCGGCGAGCGCGCCAGATAGGCGAGCGCCTGCTCGGTCGACCCTTCGTGGTGCGGCGTGTAGCCCGGCTTGAAATAGCGCAGCGCCGCGCCGATCACCTTCCAGAACGACGGCAGGTGCCCGCGCCGCGAGCCCTGCCGCCACGACCGCACGAAACCCGGATAGCGGCCCGCGCCCGGGTCGCGCCGGTACATGAACTTCGCGCCCTTCGTGATGTAGTAGAGCAGCAGCACGATCACGAACGTCATGTGCATGCAGCGCTCCGGATACGTGCCGCCCAGGTGGCGGTAGATGTCGAACGCGACGGTGCGGTGCTCGACTTCCTCGGCGCCGTGCCAGCGCAGCAGGTCGACCATCGTGGGATCGGCGCGGCCTTCGTCGAGCCCGTGCGCGTTGAGCACCCAGTTGCCGAGATAGCCGAAGAAGTGCTCGAGCGATGCGATCACCGCGAGCTGCTGGCGCAGCCAGAACCGCGTATGGCCGATCTTCAGCCCGAGCGGCGCTTCGCCGAGCACGCGCGTGAACAGCCAGTTGAGCTTCTGCGTGAACGGCTTCGTGTCGATCCCGTGGCGGTCGTAGTAGTGCTTGAGCACGCCGCCGTGCGAGCGCGAATGCACGGCTTCCTGCCGCAGGAAGCCTTCGGCCTCGTCGCGCAGCCGCGCGTCGGTGATGAGCGGCAACGCCTTGTTGTACACGCGGCAGAACCACAGCTCGCCCTCCGGAAACAGCAGGTTCAGCGTGTTGATGATGTGCGTGCTGCCCGGATCGTCCGGCACCCACGTGACCGGCGTGTCGCTGAAGTCGAACTTCACGTGGCGGGCCTTGATCTGGTGGTAGTCGGCGGTAGCGGTCATGTGTGTCTCCCGGTGCGGCGTCGTTGCCGTGTCGTTGTGCCGTCAGTGCGATGCCATGCTGACGCGGGCGATCATCCGGCCGAGCCACGGCATGAAGCGGCCGACGAAGCGCAGCGCGTGCGCCTCGGCCCCGACCGCGACGACCGGCCGGTTGCGCAGCACGCCGTCGACCATCGCCTGCGCGACGGTCTCGGGTTTCAGGCCGCGCATCTGGTAGAGCTTCGTCGCGCGCTTGCGCAGGCGCGCTTCGTCCTGCGCATCGGCGCCCGCGTATTGCGTCGACGCCATGATTCCGGTTTCCGCGAAGCCCGGGCACACGGCGGTCACGCCGATGCCTTTTTCGGCCAGCTCCGCGCGCATGCATTCGCTGAGCATCAGCACCGCGGCCTTGGTCGTCGCATACGCGGGCAGGTCGCGCGACGGCCCGAACGCGGCCGCCGACGCGGTGTTGACGATGTGGCCGCCGGCGCCGCGCGCGGCCATCTGCTGCGCGAACAGCCGCGAGCCGTGGATCACGCCCCACAGGTTCACGTGCAGGATCCGCGCCCAGTGCGCGGCGCTGGTGTCGAGGATGCCGCCCGCCATGCCGATGCCCGCGTTGTTGATCACGACGTCCGCACCGCCGAGCTCGCTGCCGACCCAGCCGGCGAGCGCTTCCATCTCGTCGGCGGAGCCGACGTCCACGCGTTTCGCATGGGCCTGCGCGCCGATCAGGCGGACCAGCAGCGCGGTGCGCTCGGCGCTTGCCGTGTCGATGTCGACCGCAACGATCGTCGCGCCTTCGCGCGCGAACGCGAGCGCCGCGCAGCGGCCGATCCCGCTGCCCGCGCCGGTGACGACCGCGACCTTGCCGCTGAAGCGTCCGCTCGTCGCGCGGCGCCGCGCATTGGCGAGAGCGGGCGGTTCTGCGCCGCGCTCGACCGCGTCGATCAGTTGCTGCGCGAGGCCCGCGAAGCGCGCGGGATCGGCGAGCGGCAGCCAGTGTCCGGCGGCGACTTCGCGCCGGTAGTACTGCGGCACCCAGCGCGACAGGTTTTCGGACAGCGCGGGGCTCACGTACTTGTCGCCGAGCGGCACGATCGTCTGCACCGGCGCATGCGCGTAGCGCTCGCGCGGCGTGAACAGGCAGCGGATGAAGTTCGCGCGATAGAGCCGCACGCCGCGCGCGCCGTCGTCGGCCTGCGTCGCGCGCGGCGCGACGCGCGTCTTCTCGACGCGGCGCAGCAGGCCCGGCCACGCGCGGCCGAGCCACAGCCGCCAGCTCAGCTCGGGGATGAACGGCAGGTGGAACACGTACACGTACCACGACCGCACGAGCTGGCCGCCGAGCCTGGCCAGCGACGCGGGCGTCGGACGCAGCAGGCGTTCGCGCAGCCAGAAGCCGACGTGGTCGAGGCACGGGCCCGAGCACGACGTGTACGACGCGATGCGGCCCGCGAGCCGCGGCTCGGTGACGAATTCCCAGCCCTGGATCGAGCCCCAGTCGTGCGCGATCAGGTGGACGGGGCGGCCGGGGCAGAGCGCGTCGATCACCGCCACGAAATCGTCGGTCAGCTTCGCGAGCCGGTAGTCGGCCGTGCGCCGGGGCGCGCCCGACAGGCCCGCGCCGCGCACGTCGTACGCGATCACGTAATGCCGGCGCGCGAGCAGCGGCGCGACGTGCTGCCAGACGCTGCTGTCGTCCGGATAGCCGTGCACCAGCACGACCGGCGTGCGGGCCGGGTCGCCCCAGGTTCGGACCGCGAGCGTCAGGTCGCCGGACGCGACGGCGGTTTCGGTGAAGACGGAATCGAACAGGGCCAGCGGCGCTTCGTCGGAAAGTGGCTGCATCGTGGGTCCGCTCAGGTTCGGGAAAGGGGGCGTCAGGCCGTGACCGCGTGCGCGTGCCCGGCTTGGCGGCGCTGCCAGCGGCGCACGTGCGGCAGGTCGTCGTCGAGCCAGTACGCGTCGTCGTCGGTGATCACGAGCAGCTCCTCGAATTTCGCGCCGACGCCCGCGAAGCCGAGGTGCGGCTCGACCGCCCACAGGCCCGGCACCGGCGCATGCTCCGAGCGGCGGTCGATCGACCACAGCGGCGACCAGCCCTGCCGCTTCGCGGCGCGGCCCTGGTCGAGCAGCAGGTTGCGGGTCGCGTTCAGCCCGAAGCGCGCGACGAAGCGCGGCTTCGACAGCTTGTGGATCTTCGCGACGCGATGCGCGAGCACCTTGAACGGATACGCCTTGTGGCGCGGCTCGACGCCCTGGCGGCGGCACAGCGCGTCGACTTCCTGCGCGACTTCGGCCATCGGCCGGCGCGCCTTGACGAGCCGCACGATCAACTCGCGGTGATCCATCAGGTCGTCCTGCAGCTGGTCGAGGATCGGGTTCTCGCCGAGACAGTGCGCATAGCCGACGTCGGCGACGATGCCGTCGAGCACCGGCGCGACGTCGAGGATCACCGGCATGTCGGTTTCGAGCTGGCGATGGCTCGGGAAGAACGCGAGATTGAAGCCGCCCATGTGCCTGAGGCCCGAGAAGCCCTCGAACGCGGTGCGCTCGCCGAACCACGCGAACGGCTTGTGCAGCCAGTCGCGCACGCCGTGGTCCTGCAGCCATTCGGCGAGCAGGCGCGCGGCTTCCTTCTCGGTGATCCCGGGGTAGAGCAGGCCGCCGACGGTTTCCACGCAGCGGTACGCGAGCTGCTGGACGGCACGGAACTGCGGCAGTTCGTCCAGGTGGACTTCCGGCAGGGGATGGTCGGTCATCGTGGCGTCTCCGGTTTCGTGCAAGCGTGTCGTCGCTGATCCGGAATACGACCGCCGGGCGTCGTCGCCGCCGGGTTATTCAGTCAGCTTTTAATGTGCCATTGAATAATGTAACGATGATAGACGGTTTCGCCGGACGCGCCAGCCCCGGGAGATGAGGATTTCTCCCAATGGAGCAGGGAATTGGAGGGGATGCTCTAGGTCACTGCCACGATCGCGGCGAGATGGCGAGCCGCTTGTTCTGCTCGGCAAGCGCCTGGATCAGCCCGTCGACGCCCTTCTGCTGGATGATTTCGTTGAACTGGTGCCGGTAGATCTGCACGAGCCACACACCCATCACGTTCAGGTCGTACACGCGCCAGCCCGTCGGCGAGCGGTAGAGGCGGTAGTTGATTTCGACGGGTTCGCCGTTGTAGACGGCCACCGTCTTGACGACGGTGTCGGTCGCGTCGGCCGGCCCGTGGGACGGCGGATAGCGGAACTCCAGATTGGGCGTCACGAGCCCGAGCGCGCCCGAATACGTGTGGATCAGCAATTGCTCGAACTGTTTCGTGATTGCGTCCTGTTGCTCGGGCGTCGTCTTTTTCCAGGACGGGCCCATCGCCAGTCGGGTCGTGCGGCGCAGATCCGTGTACGGAAGGATGTTGCGATTGACGATCTCGATGATTCGCGCGGTGTCGCTCGGCGCGATCGCGCGGGTGCGCATTTCTACCTGGATCTCGCGGGTGGCGGTCTGGATCAGGGACTGTGCGGCGGACTGATCGTCGATATGAACGTCGGCCGTTTCGCAACGCGCCGATGTTGACCAGGCAACCAGTGGCGCGGCCAGAACCAATGCCGTGGCGAATGTGATGATTCGTGCAGGTTTCGACATGTTTGATCCGACGAGTTGCTCACCTGATTGAGCATACTAAAAATGTCGTCGCCGGATGTGTTCGTCAAATCAAGCTTTGCCCGCGGCGAGCAACCGGGCGACATTGCGCTCGGCCAGCGCGGCGATCGTGCGCGAAGGATTCAGTCCCAGCGCACGCGGGATCGTTGCACCGTCCATCACGTACAGCCCGTCGTAACCGAATACTTTTCCGTCCGCGTTCACCACGCCGTCCGCGTGCGTCAGCCCCATGTTGCAGCCACCGAGCGGATGCGGCGTGATCAGCTTGTGGAAAGCGCTCCACGTCGGCGGGACGAACGGTTCGCCGCCGGTGGCGGCCGACAGGCGCCGGTGCACGTCGACCATCGCGTCCACGACGGGCTTTGATCGCGCATACGACCAGTCGAGCCGCAGCTCGCGGCGCCATGGGGCAAGCCAGCTGCGACCGAGACGCATGCGTCCGTCCCCCGGATCGACCGCCTGGCCGAACCACGGCATCATGTTGTCGACCGGGTCGTCGCAATCGAAATGGCGCGCAAAGGCCCGCCAGAACGTTCGCATGACCCGGCCATGCGAACGCCGCAGGCGACTGCGCACGAAATCGTGCGCGAGATCGGGCACGCCGCCGTCCTCCACGAACAGCGCCTGACCATTGGCGGCGCTCCGGTCGAGCAGGTCGATCGCGGCGGAAATGGTGACGCCGTGCGACGGCGAGATCTTGCGGCGGCCGTAGAAGGTGGGGGTGACGAAGTCGCCGTTGAAGGCCCAGCCCCAGCCAAGCCGAGGCGACAGATTCGGCAGCGTGCGATGTTCGTCGCGGCAGCGGAGCAGCAATTCGGTGCTGCCGATCGAGCCGGCGCCGACGATCACCTTGGCCGCCGTGGCGGTTCCGGGGGCGCAACTGCCGGCGGCGGGATCGATGACGTTGAAATGCACGCGCCATCCCTGGTCGAGCGGCTCGAGTTTTTGCACCACGTGCAGCGGCAGGATTCTTGCGCCGTGGCGCTCGGCCACGGCCAGGTAGTTGAGGTCGAGCGTATTCTTCGCGGACACCTGGCATCCGATGTCGCAATTGCCGCAGTGCACGCACGTGCCTTGCGTGACGCCGTGGACGTTGACGTACCTGACCGAATGCCGGTCGTCGCGCGCATCGGGCAAGGACGGATCGTAAGTCGGGCAGAAGGACACCGCGAGCGGCAGCTTGCGAAAGCGATCGCCCCAGCCGCAGGCGTCGGCGGCATCGCGCAGCAGGCGGGTGCGTTCGCTGATCTGGTTGTCGGGCACCTCCTGGACCGACAGCATCCAGCCCACGCGCTCGTAGTAAGGCTTGAGCGCGTCGTAGGTGATCTCCGGCGGCCAGCCGCGGTCGAACGCGTCGGGTTTGGCCTCGACCGAGACGTTCGCGTAAATCAGCGAGCCGCCGCCCACGCCCGCGGCCGCGACCACTGACATATTGGCAAAAACGCGCAGGTCGGCCCAGCCGTTGAATCGTTGCGGGTGCAACTGGTTCCAGAGCCACGGGTCGGACTCGTCTCGCGGATACGTAGCGGGCGTCCAGCGGTGACCGCGCTCCAGCACCAGCACGCTGCGTCCCGCCTCCGCGAGACGGCAAGCCGCCACCGCCGCGCCGAAGCCGCTCCCGATGACGATGACGTCGTATTCCATCGCGCTCATGACGGCGATCTCCTGACATAGGTGCGCCACAGTTCCGATGCGAAAAACCTGAAGAACCGCCAGACGGCGTTCGCCGCCCGCCCCGACGTCCGGGCGTTCGTCGCATGCACCGTGCCCATCAGCCGCACGAGCTCGGGCACGCCGAGATGCAGCACGCCGGCGCCGACCACCTTGCCGCTCGCGTCGCAGCCCTCGTGCAGCGTCGTATAGAGCGTCGTCGTCTCGCTCCACATCCTGAACGGGCTGCCGATGCGCACATGCTTCTTGCCCGCGAGGTAGTATGAGCGGCCTTCATGGCGAAAGCCGATCTCGTAGACCATATAGGTCAGCCGCGGATCGCCGCTCGGTGTAAACAGGCCGAAAACACCGGACTCCGAAGGCATCGCGGCGCCCAGCGGCGCGAAGTCGATGTGGCCCGTCAGGCCGCCCACGTGCCGGGGATCGTCGATGAAGGCCGCGACATCCTCGATGTGGATCGTCGCGTGCAGGGTCAACACGAACGCACTGCCGTCGCGTTCGCCGGCTTGCGGGTCCGTCGCGCCGAGGCAAAAGCCGCCCGCCATCGTCTCGCGGAAGCCGAGGCCCACGCCCGGCTCGCGCATCGCGGATGCCGTCGAGTCCAGCGGCGCCGACGTACCCGTGCGCAGCGTGCGCCGCGCGTCGCGGTAGCCCATGTCGATCAGCGTCGCGGCATCGATCCGGCCGCGGTAGAAATCCGGATCGAGCGGCAGCGGCACCTCCGGCTTGATCACGTGAAGGACGATCGGCTGGTCGTGACCGAACACGGTCTCGCCACGCGCGATGCGTCGATTGATGTCGGCAATCATGGCCAGCTCCCCGTTCAGCGCGCCCACCGCGCTCATTTCGATCATGTGCACGTACTGGTTGAACGCGCCGTTGTGGTAGGCGGGCGTGTCGCCGATGCACCAGACGAGCCACAGTTCGCGCGCGCCGCGCTCGACGCAGCTCATCAGGTTGGCGTCCTTGATCCACACCGCGTCGGTCCAGGTCTTGCCGTCGGCCATCACGGCCGGCATGAAGATGGGCAGCGACGCGGCCGCGACCAGACGCTGCAGATCGAGGTTCGGGTGGGGGATCGGCACCACGGTCTTGTCGTCGAAGCAGCAGACGCTGAACGAGCCGTCGATGCCGATGGCCGCGCGGATGCGATCGACGGCGATCCCGAGCGCCGGATACACGTGCTCCGTCAGACCCGACGCACTGCCCAGCGCGCTCATGTCGGCCACGTGCAGATATTCGGTCACGGGCCTCAGCGCGGCGAACGCCTTGACGGGCAGCGCGCGCCAGCGCGCGCAGAGTTCGTCCGGCAGCACGCCGGACAGCAGTGCGGACAGATTGATCGTGCCGCCCGACGCGCCGTCGGCGTGACTGAAGCGCAAGCCTTCGTCGAACAATGCCTTGATCGCGCCGGCCTGATAGGCCACGCGCATGCCGCCGCCCGCCAGCACCAGCGCGCGCCGGGCCATCGGGTCGTCGGCGGCGATCGGGGGACGATGCGCGGGGCTCATGACGCCCTTCCGCGAACGAACGTGCGCGAGCGCTTCATCGGTCAACCTCCTCTGCGTCGCAAGTCGAGATAGAGCAGGCCGCTGGCGCCGTCGAAGGCCGCCACCAGCAGCGCCGCGTAAACGAATACGCCGTGCATCACGCCCCAGGCCACGAACGCCGACGCAAGCAGCTTCTGGCATGCGCCCCACAGCAGCACCACGGAAAGCGCACCCGTGGCGCGCTGCGCATGCAGCAGGCTGCCCCCGAACAGCACCATGAACATTCCCACCGTCGCAAACAGCTGGGCTCCGAGCCCATCGAGCGGCGCGGCCGCGATGAGCGCCGCCAGCAAGCCGGGTACGAGCACCTGGGTCGCGCCGGTCAGCACGGTGATGGCGGCGATCGTGGTCGTCATTCGGCGCTCGACGCTCAGGACGTCCATCGTCACCTCAGCGCGGAATAGCGGGAGCGATTGGCCCAGCGGGCGAAATACCAGGCCAGCGCCAACCACTGAATGCACCACAGCGCGACGCGCAGCCGATTGAGCCGCATCCAGTCGTCCAGCACCTGCCGCAGTCGCGCCGCATCCTTGATGTGGCCGGCCAGCTCGGCGTTGAGCGGGAAAATCCACGTGAGCGTGACGAACGTGGCGACGAGCACGCCGAGCAGCACCACGATCGGCACCCAGCGCGTGGGCTGGCGCCATTCGGCCAGCAGCATCACGCTGCCGCTGGCGAGCATCAGCTTCGTCATGACCGTGAAGAACGCGGTGGCCGCCGTGACCTGGGGAACGAACTGCAGGTAGTAGTTGTCGGTCGTGAGTTGCGGCGCGACGGGAAACGAGAACAGCACGAGCGAGGCGCCCGTGCCCAGGTACATCGACGCGCACAGCAGCAGGAACGCGTGGTTGGCGATCAGCAGGCGGCCGCTCATGGCGCGGACTCCCAGTCGGCCGGGCGGGCCGGCGGCGCGAGCCATTGCTGCGACTGGTCGAGCGGGTAGGTGGTCTCGAGGCCCGGCATCGGCTGCGCGGGCGGCTCGGCCTCGGTCACGAACCAGCATTCGAAATAGTCGTCGAGCACGCCCGCCGTGGACGGGAAAAACCCGGCGGCGACCGGCGTCGGATCGATATCCAGCGTCTTCAGCCAGGCCATCCGCGGGTGGTCGCCGATGAACAGGCGCGCCGAGCCGGGGGCGAACAGCGAGAAGCCGAGCTTGCCCTTGAAATAGATGTAGGACTTCATGAGCATGCCGCGAAAGCAGCAGTAATTGACTGCGCCCGTGCTGACCGGCAGCCATGCCGATTTCGGTTTCGACACGTCGACGCGCATCATCATCTGGCCGTCGAGGTCGTACTGGCTGCTCACCCAGCGCTCGCCGATCACGAAGTCGAGATTGGCCTGGTGCTTGGGCATGCCCCAGATGCCGCGGCCGCCCTTCACCGAAATATCGGTCGACACGGGCAGGTCCACGACGTATTGGCCGGTGCCGAAGGGCTTCATCAGCAGGCCCGGCAACAGGCGCGGGGGAGGGCGCCGGCCGTGCGTGCACGCGATGGCGATCGAATACTCGACGTAGCGGCCGATGTTGGTGACGACATAGTCGATCACCGTCACGACGAGCAAGCCGCGGCGCCAGAGCTGAAACGGATGCACCTCGTTGCCCGGAATCACGCGGCGCGCCGCGTCGAGGTCGATCGAGAACACCGCCATCAGCGCCGGCGACGTGTCGGAGGCGACCGGCATCCGGAACGGGATGTCGTCGACCAGCGCATGGCGGCCCGCGAGCCGCGTCTGTCGCATCGGGATAGCCATCTCCGGCCTCCTTGGTTTGCCGGGAGTCAGTGACGCGCAGCCAGCGCCGCCAGCATGACGGGAAATACGTCTCGCGCGGCGTGCTTGCCAATGAAGACGTCGAGGTGGCCGTAGCCGCCCAGCACGTGAAGCTCGTGATAGTTCGGCCGGTGCCGCTCGAACCAGTCGAACGTGGCCTGCTGGCTTTGCCACTTGAAGCAGTCGTTGAGCTCGCCGGCGATGAACGCGAAGCGCGCCTGCGTCTTCGGCGGCTGCGCGGTCGGGTCGGCCTGCAGCCCGGGCAGCTTCGACACCAGGTGGCCGGCGTCCAGGCATCGGGTCATTTGCCGGAAGAACGAGATCGGGACCTGCGCGAATTCCTGCCGGATCCAGTCGTGCACCGCGTCGCTGAGGTTTTCGTGGCGCCACAGCACGGGGAAGCCGGTGCCGTAGGTGAAGCTGGTAAAGCGGCAGACGCCGTTTGCGCATTCGTGGTGCGTGAGCAGCACGAGGCCCTTGAGCAGGTTCGGCACGACGCCCGTGGCGTGCTCGCCCCATCGAGGGTCGAGGTAGTCGGTCATCGCGCCGACGACGGGCAGCGCGTAGCGCCCCTTGAGATGCGAGATCGTCGAGACCTGCGGATGCAGCGACACGGCGTTGGACACGATGGTGTCGACTTGCGGAACGAGGCCGCCCACCGCCGACAACATGAAACTGGTCGAGCCCTGGCAGTGCACCACGGCCTTGATCGAGGGCGCGCCCGTCAGCTCGACGACCTTGCGCACCGCGGCCGGGTGGTCGTACAGGGCCGCGTCGTCCAGCGTCCACTCGCATGGCGGAAGATCGATGCTGGCCCGCCAGTTTTCCAGCCAGACGTCGTAGCCCTCGTCGATCAGCGCATCGACGAAAGTCGTGTTGTTAGGTGGGCGAAAGATGTTGGCGCGAACGCCGGCGCCGTGAACCAGGAGGACGGGGGGCTTCGTCGGCCGGCCGGCGCCGAGGACGTGAACGAGGTTGCACCCATGGCCGTCGTCAGCGCGAAACGCAACAACCTCTTCTCTCGGCATGGGAGCCCCCTTCTTACTTCTTATGTGGACAGCATTGTCCATATATTTGACAATGTCAAACGCGCCGTGTAAGGCCTCGATTCACGCATGCGGCCGTGCCGGCGTATCCGTTCGTGCTTGTCGTCTCCTTCCCGGAGGACTGCATGCAAATCGACTTCCATCACGCCGTCACCTACGTGGCCGCCCGGCTCGGCGGAATGCCGCACGATCAGGCGAGCACGGTGGCCCAGGCCGCCCAGTATGTCGACGACGCAACCTGTGACGGCCCGTTGCAGTTCGACAGCGGCGAGCGCTACGTGCGGGTGACGTCCTCGCACAAGATGCAGGACATCACGAAGAACGCCGAAGCGGCGGACAACCGGCTGGTCTGGCTGCCGTTCCACTTCCTGCCCGGCAATGCCGCGCCGCCGCTGGATTGCACGCCCGAAGAGGCTTTTCAGCGTCGGCTGATATGCAAGCCGGATAGCGAAATCGCGCGCGCGATGGTTGCGGACTGCGTCCATCACCGCGACCTGCCGTTTGCGCTGCACCGGCTCGGCGTGGCGCTGCATACCTACGTCGATACCTGGGCGCACCAGCAATTCGTCGGCGGCTTGTGTGATCTCAATGACCTCGCGGATGTCGGTGTCGACAACGATCCTGCCTACAACGGTTCATCTGCCTATGCCGAGATGACGGGCCTCAAGCAGAAGCTGGCGGAATTCCTCGCCGACTTCCTGCCCGTGGGGCACGCGGCGGCCACCACGTTTCCCGACATCCCGTTCATTCAATGGCACTTCACGCGCAAGAACGGCGAAAGGGTGCAGCGCGACAACCCGACCGACTTCCTTGCCGCCGCGGGCGGCGCCTTCAATATGGTGCGGCGCTACGTCGCCGGCGACGAGAAGTTGGCGGACGTGGCGCTGCCACCCGCTGACGCCGCCGCGATCGACAGTTTGCTGCGCGGCACTCAGGAGATCGACGGCGAAGCGCGGCACCAAACCTGGATTGCCGCGATCGCGAAAGGAACGTTCTCGTTTGGCGCAGCGCAGATCTCCTACGCCAGCCAGGGCCCGACGTCGTGGAAGATGCTCGCCCTCGGCAAGGACCCGCAGGACCCCGACGCCGATAAAAAAGAGACTTTCGCATTCACGCCGGACTTCCTCACTTCCGACTGGAAACGCTTCCACGACGCGGTGCAATACCAGCGGCTGTTCGTGTTGCACGACCTGCTGCCGCGCTTCGGCTTGTGCGCTTCCTGATTGGCGCCGGCTGTCGAAATTTCGGCTTCCATGTTCAATGCGCCGGAGTGTTGACTCATGTGCGCCGCCGGATCGTGGCGCGCACGTGTCGTTTCGGATCAACTCGACGTCGCGTCGTGACGAGACGCTGTCATATTGCCGCAATATTTTCGGCAGATCATTCGCCCCCATTTCGGAGCCGCCCCGGCTTCGCCGGGCCGATGAGCCGCCGGTGCGCCGCAATGCGCGCCGCGCGTCGAGCAGGGCCGCGACCGTATCCGAATCGTCACTTCCACGGAGAGAGACCATGCAACGCCGCAAGTTCATCAACACCCTTGCCGCGGCCACCGCCGCGACGTCGCTCATGCTCAAGGCCGGCACGGCCGACGCAAAGAACGCCGCTTCACCGGACGCGCTGGACCCGGGCCGCTGGTCGCCGTTCAATGCCGCGCGCCTGCAGGCGGTGCTCGACCAGCATGGCGTCGGGAGCAAGCGCTACGACACGAAGCGTCGCCCGTACGCGGTGTTCGACTGGGACAACACATGCATCATGAACGACTGCGAAGAGGCGTTGCTGATGTACCAGATCAACCATCTGCAGTACAAGCTGACGCCGGACGAATTCGTCGACGTGATGTGGAAGGACGTGCCGAAGGGCGCGTTCGCGAAGGACTACACGACGGTGGACGGCAAGCCGGTGACGATGGAGGACCTCGCCGCCGACGTCGAGGCCGACTATCGCTGGCTCTATGCGAACTACCAGGGTTTCGGCGGCGGCAAGAGCCTCGACGAGATTCGCGAGACCGATCAGTTCAAGGATTTCCGCGCGAAGCTGTATTTCATGTACGACGCGATCTGCGACACGCATCCGCTCGAAATCGGCTACAAGTGGATCATCTATTTCTACCGGAACATGACGACCGCCGAGCTGCAGGCGATGGCGCAAGCGTCGAACAACTACGGCATCGGCGACGCGCTGCGCAAGGTGAAGTATGAAAGCCCGAAGACGCTGCCGGGCAAGGCGGGCGTCGTCGCCGACACGCACTTCCACGGCATCCGCATTCACGAGGAGATCCGCGCGGTGATGCATACGCTGCGCGCGAACGGCATCGACGTGTACGTGAGCACCGCATCGCTCGACGACGTCGTGCGCGTGTTCGCCGGCCACCCGAACTACGGCTACGGCGTGCCGCCGGAGAACGTGATCGGCCTGCGTCTGGACATGCGCGACGGCAAGTACGTCAGCCACTACCCGGACGGCTGGCACTTCAACTATGGCCCGGGCAAGACCGTCGGCATCCGCAACGTGCTCGAATCGAAGAAGGGCTACGGTCCGCTGCTGGTGTTCGGCGACAGTGACGGCGACGCGTGGATGCTGCGCGACTTCAAGGACACCGCGGCCGGCGTGATCGTCAACCGGATGAAGAAGGGCGAGATCGGCGCGGACAGCAAGCTCGCGGCCGAGCAGATCGGCAAGCCGGACGCGCGCTTCCTGCTGCAGGGCCGCGACGAGCACACGGGCCTGATGATCCCGGACGAGAAGTCGATCAAGTACGGCAAGACGGAGCGCAAGCTGCTGGCTTGACGCGCGGCGCGCGCGGGGCAAGCGGGACGCCTTGCGCTCAGCGCTCGCGCGGAGGCCCGAAGCGTTCGAGCAAGGAGCTCAGCAGTTCGACCGGCAGCGGAAACACGATCGTCGAATTCTTGTCGGCCGCGATCGTCGTCAGCGTCTGCAGGTAGCGCAGCTGCATCGCCTGCGGCTGCAGCGCGAGCCGCTGCGCGGCCTGCAGCAGCTTTTCGGAAGCCTGCAGCTCGCCTTCCGCGTGGATCACCTTCGCGCGCCGTTCGCGCTCGGCCTCCGCCTGCCGCGCGATCGCGCGCACCATCGTCTCGTTGAGGTCGACGTGCTTGATCTCGACCGTCGACACCTTGATGCCCCATGCGTCGGTCTGCGAGTCGAGCGTCTTCTGGATGTCGGCGTTCAACTGCTCGCGCTCGGCGAGCAGCGCGTCCAGCTCGTGCTTGCCGAGCACCGAACGCAGCGTCGTCTGCGCGAGCTGGCTCGTCGCGTCGAAGAAGCGCGCGACCTGGATCACGGCCTTCTCCGGATCGACGACGCGGAAATACACGACCGCGTTCACCTTCACCGACACGTTGTCGCGCGTGATCACGTCCTGCGCGGGCACGTCGAACACGACGGTGCGCAGGTCGATGCGCACCACCTGCTGGACGATCGGGATGATCAGCACGAGCCCCGGCCCCTTCACTTTCCAGAAGCGGCCGAGCATGAACACGACGCCGCGCTCGTATTCGCGGAAGATGCGGATCGACGACGCGACGAGCAGCACGGCGAAAACGATCAGCAGGCTGCTGAAGCCGAACGTATAGCCAATCATTGTTTTTCTCCTGTGAGTTGTTCTCCTTTGAGCGCGGGCGGCGGCTTGTCGTAAAGCGGGGCGACCGTCAGCATCAGCCCCTGACGGCCCGTGACCCGCACCCGGCAGCCCGCGGCGAGCGGCGCGCTGCACGCGACCCGCCAGCGCTCGCCGCGCACCAGCGCCCAGCCGGCGGCGGAAGGCTCGGGGCCGCCGGCCGTTTGCGGCTGGTCGGGCACGAGGCCGTCGTCGAGCACTTCGCCGATGCTGCCGACCATCGCCTCGGCGCCGGTGACGACCGGCCGGCGCCGCGCGCGCAGCGCGAGGCTCGACACGCCGACCACCAGCAGCCCGCCGGTGAGCCCGAGGCTCGCGATCAGCGGCCACGGAATCCCGTAGCCGGGCACGTCGGTGTCGATCAGCATCAGCGCGCCGATCGTGAACGACGCGATGCCGCCGAAGCCGAGCACGCCGAAGGTCGGCAGGAACGCCTCGGCGACGAGGCACGCGAGGCCCAGCAGCACGAGGCCGAGGCCCGCGTAGTTGACCGGCAGCAATTGCATCGCGAACAGGCCGATCAGCAGGCAGATCGTGCCCACGAGGCCCGGCAGCACGAACCCCGGGTTCGCGAATTCGAAGAACAGCCCGTAGATGCCGAACGTCAGCAGGATCAGCGCGACGTTCGGATCGGTGATGATCGACAGGAAGCGGCTGCGCCAGTCGGGCTCGACGACGACGAGCGGCGCGTGCGCGGTCGCGAGATGCTGCGCGCCCGCGGACGTCGTCACGGTGCGGCCGTCGAGCTGGCGCGCGAGGTCGGCCGGGTCCTGCGCGACCACGTCGACGACGTGCTGCATGTGCGCCTCGCTCGCCGACAGGCTGACCGCTTCGCGCACCGCGCGCTCCGCCCATTCGGCATTACGGCCGCGCAACTGCGCGAGGCCGCGGATGTAGGCGGCCGAATCGTGCATCACCTTGCGGGCCTCGGTCGATTGCGTGTCGCTGGGCAGCGTGCCCGATGTGCCTGATGCACCCGACGCGGGCGATGCGGGCCCGCCGGTCGGCGACGGCGGGGCGCCCCCCGGCGCGCCGCCGATGCCGAACTGGACCGGCGACGCCGCGCCGAGGTTAGTGCCCGGCGCCATCGCCGCGACGTGGCTCGCGTACACGATGTAGGTGCCCGCGCTTGCCGCCCGCGCGCCGCTCGGCCCGACGAATGCGGCGACCGGCACCGGCGAGCCGAGGATCGCCTTGATGATCACCCGCATCGACGAATCGAGGCCGCCCGGCGTGTCGAGCTGCAGGATCGCGAGCGGCGCACGCTCTTTCGCCGCGCGGCCGAGCGAGCGGACGATGAAATCGGCGCTGGCCGGCCCGATCGCGCCGCTGACCGGGATCACGATGATGGGTGGATGGGCCGCGGCCGCGGGCGCGTTCGCGGCGCGCGGCGCCGCGGCGACCGCGCAGACGACGAGCAGCGCCGCGAACAGCGCGGCGCGCGCGACCCGCGCCGACAGCGGGTGGTGGGAATGTCGGCCCGACGCGTCGGGCGTCGGCAGATGCCAATGGCGTTGGAAGCGCATCGACCGTCCGGGCGGCGCGCGGCTGCGCGCCGTCCGGCCCGCAGGAAGGGCGCTGGCCCGATGTTTAAAGAGTAGGCGGTTTCTGCGGAAAGCGCGATGGCGGGGCCGGAGTGGCGTGCGCCGTGCGCCGCACGACACTCGCCGCGCGCCAGGAACTCAGCGCGCGTCGGCCCCTCGCGCCAGCGCCTCGTCGCGAAACTCGGCCGGGCTGCGCCCGCTCCACTTGCGGAACGCGCGGTAGAACGCGCTCGGCTCGGCGAAGCCGGCCGCCGCGGCGACGTCGGCGATCGTGCGCGCCGGATCGGCAAGCGCCTCGAACGCGAGATCGCGCCGCAGCGCGTCCTTGATCGACTGGTACGCGTGGCCTTCCTGGTGCAGCTTGCGGCGCAGCGTCGCCTCGGCCACGTGCAGCCGCGCGGCCATCCCCGCCGCGCCGGGCCACGCGGCGGGCGGCATCCCGCGCAGCACCGCGCGCACGCGCTGCGCGAGCGCGTTCGGGTTGCGGTACTTGACGATGAAGCTGGCCGGCGCGTTGCGCAGGAAGGTCTTCAGCGTCTTCGCGGTCTGCACGACCGGCAGCGCCGCGAATTCGGGATCGAAATCGACATACGAATCGGGCTGGTTGAAGCGCATGTCGTCGCAGAACATCGACGGGTATTCGTGCTCGGCGGGCGGCGTGTCGCAGCGGAAGCACGCGGCGAGCAGCGGGATGCGCCGGCCGATCAGCCAGCAGGTGAGCCCGTAGACGATGATGAAATAGGTCGCGTACGTGAACATCGCGGGCGTCGCGCCGTTGTTGCGGTGCACGAAGCGCAGCCGCACGCGCTGCGGGTTCGCGTCGAGCTCCGCGTGCAGGTCGTCGAGCACGCAGTGCATGAAGTTCACCGCGCGCGCCATCGCATGCAGGCCGTCGCGCGCCGTGAGCGCCGCCTGGCTCATCGCGATGAAGCTGCCGCTCCTCATCGGGTGGCGGTCCTGGCCGAAGAACTCGTCGTCGAGCGCGCGCGCGATCGCGTTCCACAACGCGCCGTACTGCTGCGCGGACACCCGCGCGCGCGGCTGCTCGAGCAGCGCGGGCGGAATGCCGGCCTGCGCGAGCAGCGGCTCGGCCGCGACGCCGCGCCGCGTCGCGAGCGCGACGCTGTACGCGACGAGACTGATCGCGATGGTTCCCTTTTCTTCTTGCTTCATCGACGGCGCCGCTATGGCAAAAACGCTCAGTGTAAATGAGCGGTGCGAGCATCGAACAGTCGTGCACGGTTGCCTACACTTGATTCATCGAAAACACATCGCGGCCGCGCCACGCCGGCCGCCGGGAGACGGCAGCGCCATGGACGAGCTTTACACCGAAGACCAGCGGATGATCCGCGATGCGGCGCGCGCTTTTGCCACCGAGGTGCTGGCGCCGAACGCCGCGCAGTGGGACCGCGACGCGCACCTGCCGGATGCGGTCGTCGCGCAGCTCGGCGAGCTGGGCCTGCTCGGGATGATCGTGCCGCAGGAGCTGGGCGGCGCGTATACGGACTACGTCGCGTATGCGCTCGCGATGGAGGAGATCGCCGCGGGCGACGCCGCGTGCGCGACGATGATGAGCGTGCACAACTCGGTCGGCTGCGGGCCGATCCTCGGCTTCGGCACGCCCGCGCAGAAGGAGCGCTGGCTCGCCGACATGGCGGCCGGCCGCACGATCGGCGCATTCTGCCTGACGGAGCCGCAGGCCGGCTCCGAGGCGCACAACCTGCGCACCCGCGCGGAGCTGCGCGACGGCAAGTGGGTGCTGAACGGCGCGAAGCAGTTCGTGACCAACGGCCAGCGCGCGGGCATCGCGATCGTGTTTGCCGTGACCGATCCGGACGCCGGCAAGCGCGGCATCTCCGCGTTCCTGGTGCCGACCGACACGCCGGGCTTCGTCGTCGGCAAGCCGGAGAAGAAGATGGGCATCCGCGCGTCGGATACCTGCCCGATCACGTTCGAGAACTGCGCGATTCCCGAGGAAAACCTGCTCGGCGCGCGCGGCGAAGGGCTGAAGATCGCGCTGTCGAACCTCGAAGGCGGCCGCATCGGCATCGCCGCGCAGGCGCTCGGCATCGCGCGCGCCGCGTTCGACAAGGCGCGCCGCTATGCGGGCGAGCGCGTGCAGTTCGGCAAGCCGCTCGCCGAGCATCAGGCGATCCAGCAGAAGCTCGCCGACATGGCGACGCAGATCAACGCCGCGCGCCTGCTCGTGCATCACGCGGCGAAGCTGCGCACGGCCGGGCTGCCGTGCCTGTCGGAGGCGTCGCAGGCGAAGCTGTTCGCGTCGGAGATGGCCGAGCGCGTGTGCTCGGATGCGATCCAGATCCACGGCGGCTACGGCTATCTCGCCGATTACGAAGTCGAGCGTCATTACCGCGACGCGCGCATCACGCAGATTTACGAGGGAACCAGCGAAGTGCAACGGATGGTGATCGCGCGGCAGCTTTGAGCGTCGCGCCGGTTGCCCGGTGACAGCAGCCAGCCCCAGAGACCAACAAATGGCCGGGGCATCGCGAGGCGCGGGGGCTTGTGAGTCCGTCGCGCCGCGCAACATGGAGACAGGAGACGACTCGATGACCGCACAGGCTTTCCTGGCCGCACGCGACTTTCTGCTGCGCCATCGCACCGACTACGAAACCGCATACCGCGATTTCCAGTGGCCGGCGCCCGCCCAGTTCAACTGGGCGCTCGATTATTTCGACGTGATGGCGCGCGGCAACGACAAGCCCGCGCTGTGGATCGTCGACGCGGCGACCGGCACGGGCGATCCGTATTCGTTCGCGCAGATGTCCGAGCGCTCGTCGCGGATCGCGAATTGGCTGCGCGGCATCGGCGTCGCGCGCGGCGACCGGATCCTGCTGATGCTGCCGAACCGCGTCGAACTGTGGGACGCGATGCTCGCCGCGATGAAGCTCGGCGCGGTGGTGCTGCCCGCGACCACGCAACTCTCCGCCGACGACGTGCGCGACCGCGTGCAGATCGGCGGCGCGAAATACGCGATCGTCGACGAGAACGAAACCGCGAAGTTCGACCAGCCCGACCTCGGCCTCGCGCAGCGGATCGTCGCCGGCGCGCCGCGCGCCGGCTGGCTCGCGATGAACGACGGCTACACGGCGCCGGCCGCGTTCGAGCCGGACGGCGTCACGCATTCGAGCGACCCGATGCTGCTGTATTTCACGTCGGGCACGACGTCGAAGCCGAAGCTCGTCGAGCACACGCACCGCACCTACCCGGTCGGCAGCCTGTCGACGATGTACTGGGTCGGCCTGCAGCCGGGCGACATCCACTGGAACATCAGCTCGCCCGGCTGGGCGAAGCACGCGTGGAGCTGCTTCTACGCGCCGTGGAACGCGCAGGCGTGCGTGTTCGCGTTCAACTATGCGCGCTTCGAGCCGAAGGTCGTGCTCGACGCGCTGGTCAAGTACCAGGTGACGACGCTGTGCGCGCCGCCGACCGTCTGGCGGATGCTCGTGCAGCAGCCGCTCGCGTCGTTCGACGTGAAGCTGCGCGAGATCGTCGGCGCGGGCGAGCCGCTGAACCCGGAAGTCATCGAGCGCGTGAAGAAGGCGTGGGGCATCACGATCCGCGACGGCTACGGCCAGACCGAGACCACCTGCCTGATCGGCAACTCGCCGGGCCAGCCGGTCGTCGCCGGCTCGATGGGCCGCCCGATGCCCGGCTACCGGATCGAGTTGCTCGACCCGGACGGCGCGCCGGTCAGCGAAGGCGAGGTCGCGCTGCCGGTCGGCGCGGGCGTCGAGCGCCCGGTCGGCCTGATGGCGGGCTACGCGAACAACCCCGACGCGACCGCGCATGCGATGCGCGACGGCCACTACCGCACGTCCGACATCGCGATGCGCCGCGACGACGGCTACTACGTCTACATCGGCCGCGCGGACGACGTGTTCAAGTCGTCCGACTACCGGCTGAGCCCGTTCGAACTCGAAAGCGTGCTGATCGAGCATCCGGCGATCGCCGAGGCGGCCGTCGTGCCGAGCCCGGACCCCGTGCGGCTCGCGGTGCCGAAGACCTTCATCACGCTGCGCCAGGGCTACGACGCAAGCCCGGCGCTGGCGCTCGAGATCTTCCGTTTCTCGCGGGAGAAGCTCGCGCCGTACAAGCGCATCCGCCGGCTGCAGTTCGCGGAATTGCCGAAGACGATCTCCGGCAAGATCCGCCGCGTCGAATTGCGCCGCCGCGAGATCGAGCGCGGCGACGACACGAGCGCGCGGATGCCCGGCGAATACTGGGAAGAGGATTTCTCTGCAGAACTGAAATGACCCGAGCGCGGGCCGCGCGAGTCGCGCGGCCTGCCGATGCATCGAACCGGCCGCCCGCGCGCTGCGTCGCGCGGCGGCACTCCCAAGGAGAATCAAGCGATGAACGCGAATCCGACGCCCCAGGCGGGGCAAGACGTGCCGACGGTCAAGCTGCTGATCGACGGCGAATTCGTCGAATCGAAGACGCACGAGTGGCGCGCCATCATCAATCCGGCCACGCAGGAGGTGCTCGCGCGCGTGCCGTTCGCGACCGTCGCCGAAGTCGACGCGGCCGTGCAGGCCGCGCAGGCGGCGTTCGCGTCGTGGAAGAACACGCCGATCGCCGCGCGCATGCGCATCATGCTGAAGTTCCAGGATCTCGTGCGCGCCAACCAGCAGCGGATCGCGAAGACGCTGACCGCCGAGCAGGGCAAGACGCTGCCGGACGCGGAAGGCGACATCTTCCGCGGCCTCGAGGTGGTCGAGCACGCATGCTCGGTCGGCACGCTGCAGCTCGGCGAGTTCGCGGAGAACGTCGCGGGCGGCGTCGACACCTACACGCTGCGCCAGCCGATCGGCGTGTGCGCGGGCATCACGCCGTTCAACTTCCCCGCGATGATTCCGCTGTGGATGTTCCCGATGGCGATCGTGTGCGGCAACACGTTCGTGCTGAAGCCGTCGGAGCAGGACCCGCTGTCGACGATGCAGCTCGTCGAGCTCGCGATCGAGGCCGGTGTGCCGAAGGGCGTGCTGAACGTCGTGCACGGCGGCAAGGAAGTCGTCGACGCGATCTGCACGCATCCGCTCGTGAAGGCGATCTCGTTCGTCGGCTCGACCGCGGTCGGCACGCACGTGTACCAGCTCGGCAGCGCGAACGGCAAGCGCGTGCAGTCGATGATGGGCGCGAAGAACCACGCGGTCGTGCTGCCCGACGCGAACCGCGAGCAGACGCTCAACGCGCTCGTCGGCGCCGGGTTCGGCGCGGCGGGCCAGCGCTGCATGGCGACGTCGGTCGCGGTGCTGGTCGGCGCCGCGCGCGACTGGCTGCCCGATCTCGTCGCGAAGGCGAAGCTGCTGAAGGTGAACGCGGGCGCGGAAGCCGGCACCGACGTCGGCCCGGTCGTGTCGAAGGCCGCGAAGGAACGCATCCTGTCGCTGATCGAAGCGGGCGTGAAGGAAGGCGCGAAGCTCGAGCTCGACGGCCGCGGCGTGACGGTGGCCGGCTACGAGCAGGGCAATTTCGTCGGCCCGACGATCTTCTCCGGCGTGAAGACCGACATGTCGATCTACACGCACGAGATCTTCGGTCCGGTGCTCGTCGTGCTCGAAGCCGACTCGCTCGACGACGCGATCGCGCTCGTCAATGCGAACCCGTTCGGCAACGGCGTCGGCCTCTTCACGCAGAGCGGCGCGGCGGCGCGCAAGTTCCAGAGCGAGATCGACGTCGGCCAGGTCGGCATCAACATCCCGATCCCGGTGCCGGTGCCGTTCTTCAGCTTCACCGGTTCGCGCGGCTCGAAGCTCGGCGACCTCGGCCCGTACGGCAAGCAGGTCGTGCAGTTCTACACGCAGACCAAGACGGTCACCGCGCGCTGGTTCGACGACGACACGACGGCCGGCCCGGTGAATACGACGATCCGTTTGCACTGATCAGGGGGCAAAAATGAAGATCGGTTTTATCGGCCTCGGCCACATGGGTGCGCCGATGGCGCTGAACCTGCTGAAGGCCGGCCATGAAGTGCATGTATTCGACCTCAGCGCCGACGCGCTGCGCGCGTTGCAGGACGCGGGCGCGCAGGCGGCCGGCTCGCCGCGCGACGCGGCGGCCGGCGCGGAGTTCGTGATCACGATGCTGCCGGCAGCGCCGCACGTGCGCTCGGTGCTGACCGGCGAGCACGGCGTGCTGGCCGGGCTCGGCGCGGGCGCGACCGTGATCGATTCGAGCACGATCGACCCGGCCAGCGCGCAGGCGTTCGGCGCGCTCGTGCGCGAGCACGGCGGCGCGTTCGTCGATGCGCCGGTGTCGGGCGGCACGGGCGGCGCGGCGGCGGGCACGCTGACCTTCATGGTCGGCGGCAGCGACGCGGACTTCGAACGCGTGCAGCCCGTGCTCGCCGGGATGGGCAAGAACATCGTCCATTGCGGCGCGACCGGGATGGGGCAGGTCGCGAAGGTCTGCAACAACCTCGTGCTCGGCATCTCGATGGCGGCCGTGTCGGAGGCGATGTCGCTCGGCGTCGCGCTCGGCATCGATCCGAAGGTGCTCGCGGGCATCGTCAACACGTCGACCGGCCGCTGCTGGAGCTCGGACACGTACAACCCGTATCCGGGCGTGATCGGCACCGCGCCGTCGTCGCGCGGCTACACGGGCGGCTTCGGCACCGACCTGATGCTGAAGGATCTCGGCCTCGCGAACGACGCGGCGAAGCAGGTGCGCCAGCCCGTCTATCTCGGCGCGCTCGCGCAGCAGCTGTACCAGGCGATGAGCAGCCGCGGCGACGGCCAGCTCGATTTCTCGGCGGTGATCCGCCTCTACCAACCGGCAACGAAGAAGGACGCGCAATGATCGAACTGGACTTCGTCGACGACGGCGCGATCGCGTGCGCGACGCTCAAGCGGCCGCCCGCGAACGCCTTTACCGCCGACGGCCTGCGGCAATTGCAGGAGACCGTCGGCGAACTCGACGCGAACCCGCGCGTGCGCGCGCTCGTGATCACCGGCGACGGCCCGAAATTCTTCAGCGCGGGCGCGGACCTCAACACGTTCGCCGACGGCGACCCGGCGGTCGCGCGCGCGATGGCGATCCGCTTCGGCACCGCGTTCGAGACGCTGTCGGAGGCGCGCTTCGTGACGATCGCGGCGATCAACGGCTATGCGATGGGCGGCGGGCTCGAATGCGCGCTCGCGTGCGACCTGCGCATCGCCGAGACGCACGCGCAGATGGCGCTGCCCGAGCCGTCGGTCGGGCTGCTGCCGTGCGGGCTCGGCACGCAGACGCTGCCCTGGCTCGTCGGCGAAGGCTGGGCGAAGAAGATCATCCTGGCCGGCGTGCGCGTCGACGCGGCGACCGCGCTGCGGATCGGCCTCGTCGAGGACGTGGTCGACACGGGCGCCGCGCGCGACGCGGCGCTCGCGCTCGCGCGCAACGTCGCGCGGCAGAGCCCGCACGCGGTCGCGTACAGCAAGGAGCTGATCGGCCTCGCGCGCCGCGGCGTGCCCCGCAGCGCGGCGCTCGCGGTCGAGCGCGAGCGCTTCGTCGACCTGTTCGATACGAACGATCCGCGCGAAGGCGTGGCCGCATTTCTCGGCAAGCGCGCGCCGCAGTGGCACACCGACGGGGAGCAGGACCGATGAGCACGCCGATCACGACGCATGACGCGTTTGCCGACGCCGCGCCCGAGGTGCTGTGCCGCGTGCTGAACCGCGTGGCGCTGATCACGCTGAACCGGCCGGCCGCGCTCAACGCGCTGTCGCACGAAATGGTGCGCGAGCTGGCGGCGCTGCTGGAGCGTTGCCGCACCGACGACCAGATCGTCGCCGTCGTGCTGCGCGGCGCGGGCGAGAAGGGCTTCTGCGCGGGCGGCGACGTGCGCGCGCTGTACCGGAACGCCGCGCAGCGCGACGCATGGCTGCCGTTCTTCGTCGACGAATACCGGCTCGACTACGCGATCCACACGTTCCCGAAGCCGGTCGTCGCGCTGATGGACGGCATCACGATGGGCGGCGGCATGGGGCTCGCGCAGGGTGCGGCGCTGCGGGTCGCGACCGAGCGCAGCAAGATCGCGATGCCGGAGACGCGTATCGGCCTCGTGCCGGACGTCGGCGCGACGCACTTCCTCGCGCGCATGCCGGTCGAGCTGGAGCTTTACGTGGGGCTCACGGGCGCGACGCTGTCCGGCGCGGATGCGCTCGTCGCGAAGCTCGCGGACCTGTGCGTGCCGTCGTCGTGGCTCGACACGTTCGAGACGCGCATCGAGAACCTGAAATGGGACGGCGACGTGCTCGCCGCGCTGCGCCGGGTGTTCGAGCCGCCGTGCAACGTCGTGCCGCACGCGGCGCTCGACAGCCAGCTGCCGTGGATCGTGCGCCATTTCGACAAGCGCTCGACGGTCGAGCGGACCGTCGCGACGCTCGCGCAGGAGCTCGCGCGCGACGAGCTGTCGCGCGAACATCGCCAGTGGCTGCAGGCGACGCTCGACGCGCTGCTCGGCCATTCGCCGACGATGCTCGCCGTGACGCGCGAGGCGCTGCTGCGCGGCCGCCAGATGACGCTGGCCGAATCGTTCCGGATGGAGCTCGGCATCGTCGCGCGGGCGATCGAGGAGGGCGATTTCCGCGAAGGCGTGCGCGCGCATCTCGTCGACAAGGACCGCAAGCCGCGCTGGGCGCCGGCGTCGCTCGTCGAGCTGCGCGCCGAACGCGTGCGGCATTTCCTCACGTCGCCGTGGAAGCTGCCCGCGCATCCGCTCGTCGAGCTGGGCGGCGCGTGAGCGGCGTGCACGCGGCGGTGTGCGTCGCTGCGCGCGCTCGCGCAGGAGATCGCGGCCGGCCGCGTCGACGGATGGCGCGCGCTGGCGCCGGCGCTGGCCCAAGCCGATCCGACCGGCGCGGCGCTGCACGCGGCGCTCGTGCACGGGTTCGGGTGGGTGATGGTGTATGGCGCGGCGCGAACGTCGCACCGCAACCGTTGCTTGCACTAGGGTCTGTTTACATACGGAACGCGCATGCGTTGCCACGAGAACGGCCGCTCGCGAGGCGTGCGACGCCGCGAATACTGGACGTATTCGCAAGGAGCACAACGTGGCGAGCGGCCGTTCTCGTGGCAACCCCAAATTGAAAAACCATTCTAGGGGAATGCCCGAAATCGCCCGTATGGCGGCGTCGCGCGTCGCTTGTTTGGCTCGGCCAAACGGCGCTCCTTGCTCCTTGCCCTACGAGCGATTTCGGGCATTCGCATGCGCGTTCCGTATGTAAACAGACCCTAGCTACGCGCCGCCGCCGAGCGCCCGATACAGCGTCATCTGGTTGTTGAGCAGGTTCAGCCGGTTTTGCGATTCGGCGCTCTGCGCGTCGCGCAGCCGCTGCTGCTGGTCGAGCCACGGCTGCACGTCCGTCGCGCCGGCGGCGAACCGCGCGGCGGCCAGCGTTTCCGCGCGCTGCGCCTGGGCGAGCGACAGCGTGCGCTGCTCCGCCTCGCGTTCGAGCTGCACGCGCGCCGACAGCGCGTTCTCGACCTCGGCCAGCGCCGAGTAAAGCCGCTGGCGGAACCCGACGACCGCCTCCTGGTACTGCGTCTGCGATACCTTGATCTGCAGCTGCATCGCGTTCCACTGGATGAACGGCAGCGCGAGCCCGAGCCCGAGCGTCGCGACCGGATTCGACAGCACGCGCTCGAGGCTCGTGCTCGACGTGCCGACGTTGCCCGTCAGCGTGAAGGTCGGATAGAAGCTCGTGCGGGTCGCGTCGACGTTCGCCAGCGATTCGCGCAGCCGGAATTCCGCCGCGCGCAGGTCCGGACGCCGGCCGAGCAGGTTCGCGGGCAGGCCGGCCGCGACCGCGGGCAGCGGCCCGTCGGGCAGCGTCGGCGGTTCGGCGGCGCTCTGCTGCGGCGGCCGGTCGAACAGGATCGCGAGCGCGTGGCGGTTTTCGGTGCGCTGCTGCAGCAGTTGCGTCTGTGCGGCTCGCTGCGCGGCGAGGCTCTGCTCGGCCTGCGCGAGGTCGAGCCCGGAGGTCGCGCCGGCCGCGTGGCGCGAGCGCACCAGCGCGACCGTGCGCGCCGCATACGCGATGTTCGCGTCGCCGAGCGCGATCTGCCGGTTCAGGTAGCCGATCTGCCAGTACAGCGCGGCCGTCGTGCCGATCAGCGACAGCCGCGCGGCTTCGCGGTCGGCCTCGGTCGCATCGGCCTCCCAGCGCGCGGCGTCGCGCAGCGCGGCGAGCCGGCCCCACAGGTCGAGCTCGTAGCTCAGCGCGCCGGTGACGCCGCTCGCGCGGCCCATCTGGTGCGTATCGAGCGTGCGCGACACGCTGCCGTTCGCGCCGAGCGTGACGGCGGGCGTCAGGTTCGTGTCGGCGAGCCCGGCCTGCAGCCGCGCGCGGTACACGCGGATCGCCGCGATCGCGAGATCGTTGTTGGTGCGCAGCGCGTCGTCGATCAGGCGGTCGAGCACCGGGTCGCCGAAGCTGCGCCACCAGTCCGCCGGCGCGGCGGGCGTGCTCGGCGGCACGGGCGATTCCCAGTGGGCCGGCATCGTGACCGGGGGCAGCGGCCGCTCGCGCGTGGCCGCGCAGCCGGCGATGAGCGCGGCGGCGCAGGCGAGCGCGCCCAGGCGGCGGATCGGGTAGGGCAGGGTCATGGTCAAGTTTTGTCAGTCCCGCGCGAGCGCATCGATCGGGTCGAGCCGCGACGCGTTGCGCGCCGGCATGAAGCCGAACACGACGCCGGTCAGCGTCGAGCACAGGAACGCGGTGACGATCGCGCCGGCGGAGAACACCATCTTCCATTGGTCGACGAACATCGAGAAC
This sequence comes from Burkholderia ubonensis, assembly GCF_902833085.1. Taxonomy (GTDB): domain Bacteria; phylum Pseudomonadota; class Gammaproteobacteria; order Burkholderiales; family Burkholderiaceae; genus Burkholderia; species Burkholderia ubonensis. The sequence goes on along the minus strand of NZ_CADFEB010000011.1, from coordinate 181,492 downwards.
AGGACGCCGACGCCGAACGACAGCGCGATCCCGACCGCGCCGCCCAGCAGGCAGACCAGCACGGCCTCGACGAGGAATTGCTGCAGGATGTCGGTCTGGCGCGCGCCGACCGCCATCCGGATGCCGATCTCGCGGGTGCGTTCGGTGACCGACACGAGCATGATGTTCATCACGCCGATCCCGCCGACCACCAGCGAAATGACCGCGATCAGCGACAGCAGCAGCGTCAGCGACCGGCCGGTGCTCTCGACCGTCTTCACGACGCTGTCCATGTTGTACGTGAAGAAGTCCTTGCGCCCGTGCCGCTGGGTGATCAGCTTCGTCAGGCTCTGCTCGGCGGCCTGGCTCGGCTGGCCGGCGCGCACGCGCACGGTGATGCTGTCGAGATGCTGCTGGCCGAACAGGCGCCCGCTCGCGGTCGTGTACGGCACCCATGCGTTCAGGCTCTTCACGTCGCCGAACGCGCTTTTCTTGTCGGCCACCACGCCGATCACGACGCACGGCAGGTTGCCGATCAGGATCACTTCGCCGAGCGGATTCGGGCGCGCGCCGAACAGCTTGCGCCGCGTGTTCTGGTCGATCACCACGACCTGCGCCTGGCGGCGCACCTCGTCCGCGCCGAACGCGACGCCCAGCGCCAGCTTCATCCCGCGCACCTGGAAGAACCGCTCGCCGACGCCGCTGACGAGCGCGTTGACGTCGACGTTGCGATATCGCAGCAGCAGCGTGCGCGACGTTTCGGGCGTCGCGCTGTCGATGTACGGCTGTTCGGCCAGCGCGGCGACGTCGGCGGGCACGAGCGTCTGGATCGCGTCCGCGCGGCTGTCGCCCCAGTCGAGGCCCGGATAGAGGTTGATGGTGTTCGTGCCGATGCTGCCGATCTCGTCGAGCATGTAGCGCTTCGCGCCTTCGCCGATCGCGACGATCGACACGACCGACGTGATGCCGATGATGATGCCGAGCATCGTCAGCACCGTGCGCAGCCGGTGCGACACGAGCGCGCGCCACGCCATCCGGAACGCCTCCGCGAAACGGCCCGCGCCGGCCGACAGGCGGCGCGCGGGTCGCTCGGGTTGCACTGGTTGTGCGGCGTCGATGGTGAGCGCCGGATCGGCACCGGCGTGCGCGAGCAGCACGGGCGTCGCGTGCCACGCGGTATCCGGCTGAGCCGCCGTTTCGGTGGCCGCAGCGTAGTGCGGGTTCGACCGGTCCGCGACGATCTCGCCGTCGTGGATCTCGACGATGCGGCGCGCGTGCCGGGCGACGTGCTCGTCGTGCGTGACGATGATCACCGTGTGGCCGAGCGCGTTCAGCTCGCGCAGGATGCGGATGACTTCGTCGCCGCTTTTCGAGTCGAGCGCGCCGGTCGGCTCGTCGGCCAGGATCACTTCGCCGCCGTTCATCAGCGCCCGCGCGATGCTCACGCGTTGCTGCTGGCCGCCCGACAGCTGGCTCGGCCGGTGGTCTTCGCGGTCCGCGAGCCCGAGGCGCGCGAGCAGGCGCTGCGCGCGTACGCGGCGCTCGGCCGGCGCGCTGCCGGCGTAGATCGCCGGCATCTCCAGGTTCGCGACCGCGCTCAGGTGCGGTAGCAGGTGATAGCGCTGGAAGATGAAGCCGAAGCGCTCGCGGCGCAGCTGCGCGAGTTCGTCGCCGTCGAGCGTCCGGGTCTCGCGTCCGCCGACCGTGTAGCTGCCGGCGCTCGGATGGTCGAGGCAGCCGAGGATGTTCATCAGCGTCGATTTGCCGGAGCCCGACGCGCCGACGATCGCGACGATCTCGCCGGCGTCGATCGACAGGCTGACGTTCCTCAGCACCACGACGTCCCGGTCGCCGGCGGGGAAGCGCCGCGTGACGCCGGTCAGCTGCAGCAGCGGCCGCGTCATCGTCACGCTCCCGGCGCGGCTGCGGCGAGCGGGTCGGCGTCGGCGTCGCCGATCACGACCTGCTCGCCTTCCTTCAGGCCCGCCAGCACCTCGACCTTCACGTTGTTGTTGATGCCGGTGCGGATCGTGCGCGTCTCGGTCTTGCCGTCGGCGTGCAGCACGCGCACCGCGTACGCGCCGTGCTTGTCCTTCGCGCCGAGCGCGGCGGCCGGAATGCTGAGCGCGTTGCGCGCGCCGCCGAGGACGATGTTGACCTGCGCGGTCATCGAGATGCGCAGCCGATGGCCGGGGTTGGGCACCTCGAACAGCGCGTTGTAGAACACGGCGGCGTTCGTTTTCGTGCCGCCGCCGGCGCCGCCGCCGAGCCCGGCCTGCGATTCGAGGAAGTTCTGCGGCGCCGGCTCGATCGCGCGCAGCTTGCCGTAATAGCGCCGGTCCGGTTCGCCGAGGATCGTGAAATACGCGGTCTGGCCGGGCTGGATGCGGATCACGTCGGCTTCGGACACCTGCGCCTTCACCGTCATCGTGTCGAGATCGGCGAGCTTGAGGATCACGGGCGCCTGCTGCTGCGCGATCACGGTCTGGCCTTCCTGCGTGACGATCGCGACGACTTCGCCGTCCATCGGCGCGACGATGCGCGTGTAGCCGAGATTGGCCTGCGCGGTGTCGATCTGAATGCGGGCCGCGCGGATCTGCGCGTCGAGCGACGCGAGGTTCGCGCGCTGCACGTCGAGCGCCGCGCGCGCGGATTCGAACGCTTCGCGGGAGGTCGCGTCGTCGGGCAGCATCGTCTGCTGGCGGCGGAATGCGAGGTCGGTCTGCTTGAGCTGCGCGGCGGTCGCGCGCTGCTGCGCGAGCAGGCTTTCCTCGCTGGTGCGCGCCTGCCGCAGCGCGTTCTGCGAGATGACCGGATCGATTTCCGCGAGCCATTGCCCCTTCTCGACCTTGTCGCCGAGGCGGACCTTCAGCGTCTTCAGTTGTCCTGACACCTGGGCGCCGACGTCGACCTGCCGGAACGCCTGCAGCGCGCCCGTGGCCAGCACCGCGTTCTCGAGATCGCCGCGCGCGACCGGCGCGCTCAGGTAGCGCGGATGCCGGTCGGGCGAGAGGTGGTGGAGCGACAGGCCGCCGGCGATCGCGACGACGACAACACTGGCCAGCGCGATGCGCCAGCGGCGACGGTTCTGTTTCATGAGGGACGGCGAAGATGAATCGGGCGTCGGCGACGCGTGCGGCCGATCCGGCATTCAGGTGGTCGGAGACCGGAACGGCAGGCCGGATCGGAGCCGGCATGCGTCGCGATGCGGCCAGGATGAAGCGAATCGGGCGCCCATGATAAGCGAATTCATCTGAGGAAATCTTGCCGAACTGTGCAAGATTGTGGGCAATCGTTACCGCGCGGCGGCGGCCTGCGCCTGCGGCGCTCGCGCCCTCCGCTGCACGATCACGCGCGCCGCGCGCCGGCGTCGATCCGGCTTTGCGTGTCGGCGTCGACGATCGCCCGGATCGCGCGGAACAGCGGGCTCGCGTCCGTATGGCGCCGGCCGTAGCCGAGATTGAACGCGTAGTCGAAGTCCGGCGGATTGTCGCCCTGGTTGTGCTGCAGGATCGTTTCCAGCTTGTCGAGCGCCTTGACGGCCTTCGCTTCCGGCGACGCGGCCTGCTCGTATTCGTCCCACAGCGCGACGATCTCGTCGCGCAGCGCGGCGTCGAGGCCGGCGGTCAGCGTCAGCAGGTCGCGCCGCTCGTGCGCGCTCTTGTCCGGATGCGCGGCCTGCTCGACCGCCGGGATGTCGCCGTGCAGCGCCTCGCCGAGGTCGTGGACGACGCACAGCTTCAGCAGCTTCAGCGGGTCGACGCCGTCGAGCGCGTCGGCGAACACCAGCGCCATCAGGCACAGCCGCCAGCTGTGCTCGGCCGTGCTTTCCGCGCGGCCGGCCGACGTGTGGCCGCTGCGCAGCACGTCCTTCAGGCGTTCCGCTTCGCGCAGGAACGCGAGCCGCGCGTGGATCGTGTCGGGGTTCATCGGCGGGTCCGCAAGGTTCGGGTTTGGAGCCGTCAAGCTTAGGCCGGACATCGGCGCGCCGTCCACGCATGAAATATGCGCGGCGCGCTACAGCGTTTCGACGAGCCGCGCGGCGGAGCCGTCCGACAGGATCATTCGCGTCCAGCGGCAGGTGCTGCGACGGATCGGCACGATCCGCGATGCATTTGCGCCGCTGTCGAACTCGACGCTCGGCGGGCCGGCGCTGTCGCGCCAGCCGAGCGTATCGAGCGACGCTTCCAGCGCGGCGATTTCCGGCGTCGCATAGCGCCACAGCGACGCGCCGAGCATCGTCGGCAGCGGTTTCGCGAACTCGGCGGCGCGCAACGACGAGCACGCCAGCAGCCGATGTGTGAGGTCGCACACGAGGTGCACGCGGCCGGGATGGTCGCCGACGAGCCGCGCGAGCGCGCGGTCGCCGGCGGAATCGAGCCGCGCCGCGAGCAGGCGCTCGGCGATCGCGCGCTCGTCGGGCGACATCTGCTGGACGCCGGCTTCCCAGCGGGAAATCGTCGACTGCGCGACGCCGAACAGCTCGGCCGCGTGGCTCTGCTTCACGCGGCGCAGCAGCCGCCAGCGCCTCAGCAGCGGGCCGAGCGGCGGCGTTTGAAGTGGCGAGTCGGTCATGTGGAGGCTCCGGTTGCGGCCGTCGCGAACGATCAGGGGAGGGGGAGTCCGCCTTGCGCGGTCAAAAGCGGCTTTCAGCGGCTTACGCCCTCGGAGCTGACGATTCTGGCGCAAGTGCCGGGCCTTGTCGAACCGCGGCGCGGCATTCACATTCGTGCCATGTTGCTCCGGCAACAATCGCGGTTAGACGTACGACAATCTCGCGGCGCATCCCGTGACCGCGAGTCTTATCCGAGGGAATCCCCATGCTCAAGACGCTCATCCGCGCCGCGACCGCGCTCGCCGTTACTGCCGCCTCGATGCACGCCGGCGCGCAGACCAGCTACGACTACCTGCTGCTTGCCTCCTCGTGGGAGCCGGGCTTCTGCGCGACGCATTCCACGCCGGAGTGCTCGAACCTCGCCGGCTCGTATGCGGCGACCAGCCTGTCGCTGCACGGGCTGTGGCCGAACAGCTATGACGGCAACCAGCCGTTCTTCTGCGGCGTGCCGCAGAGCGACATCGATCTCGACAGCAGCCACCAGTGGTGCAGCATGGACGCGTACCCGATCAGCGCCGCGACCCGCAATACGCTGTCGACCTACATGCCCGGCGTCGCGTCGTGCCTCGACAAGCACGAGTGGTTCAAGCACGGCACCTGCGCGAACGCGGCGTCGCCCGATGCGTACTGGAACCAGGCGGCCGGCATGATCAGCCGCCTCGGCAACACGTCGTTCAACGCGTTCCTGCAGGCGAACGCGGGCCGGACCGTGACCCGCAACCAGCTGCTGTCCGCGTTCGAAGGCGCGTTCGGCAGCAACACGCGCAGCGCGGTGTCGCTGAAATGCACGAAGGCGAACGGCGTCAGCTATTTCACCGAGGCGTGGATCTCGGTGAAGACGAACGCGACCGACCAGTTCCCGAGCGCCGCGTCGCTCGTGACCGACGGCAGCACGCAGGGCACGTGCCCGACGACGGGCGTGTACATCGCGAAGTAGGCGAGGTGGGCGGCGCGGTCCGGTGGCCGGCGCCGCGCCCCGTCGGCCGGCGGATGCGAACGGCCGGATCGCTCGGTCAAGCCGAGCGACGAAATTCCGCTGGATAAATGGCTGAATTATTCAAATTAATAAAATGGCGCCATTATTCAGTAATGGAAAAATATCGGCCCTGTCGATTCGATTTGTTTGATTTTACGGGTTTATATTTAAAAATTAGGTTTTGTAATCTATTCTGCAATGGCTCGAATCAGGCTGGTTCGAGCCAGGCAGGGCGGTTCAATCCGATGCAGGAAAATCCGACGTGTTGAAGCTAACTTTGACGGGAGTGGATCATGTCTTCTTCGGGATATATCGCAATTGCATTGCAGGCAGACGATGGGCTGTATCTGAGCCGCATCAATCGGGGCAGTGAGAATCCGATCGAGGCGGCAAAGAAGGAAATCGATGTTTTTTCGAAATTTCGGGTGGTGGCCGTCGGTCCGCAGCAGATCGCGCTGCTCGCCGATAACGGCCTGTACCTGAGCCGGATCAATCGCGGCGCAACCAATCCGATCGAGGCCGCCAAGCAGAACGTCGACGTGTTCTGCCTGTTTACCGTGTCGAACGTGGGGCCGAACAAGATCACGCTGCGCGCCGACAACGGGCTGTACCTGAGCCGGATCAATCGCGGCAGCATCAATCCGATCGAAGCGGCCAAGGAGCGTCCGGACGTCTTCTGCGAGTTCGCCGTCACGACGTTCTTCGAGTAAGCGTCGGCCTGCGTGGAACCCTGCGGCGAATCGGTCGCACGGCTTCATGAGCAGCATGCCGACGTTGCGCGGCGGACCGGCCGACCGGTTCGTCGCGCCCCTTGGCGATAGTCCGGTATTCGCAGCGTCGCGCGCCTCGCGAGCGGCCGTTCTCGTGGCCGGCTCCATGCAAACAAGCCTTAGCTTCGCGATTCCAGTGCGATACGCACCGCCAATCCGGCCAGCACGGTGCCCATCAACCAGCGCTGAACCAATGCCCAAACCGGGCGGCCGGCGAGAAAGCCCGCGATTGAACCCGCCATGCTCGCGATCAGCGCGTTGACGCTGACGCTGACCGCGATCTGCACGCAGCCGAGCGCCAGCGATTGCGCGAGCACGCTACCGTGCCCCGGCGAAATGAACTGCGGCAGCAACGACAGATACATCACCGCGATCTTCGGATTCGCGAGGTTCGTGACGAAGCCCATCGTAAAGAGTTTTCGGCGGCTGTCGTGCGGTAGCTGACGGACCTGAAACGCCGAGCGGCCGCCCGGCTTGAGCGCCTGCCAGGCTAGGTACAGCAGATACAGCGCGCCCGAAATGCGCAACGCGTCGTACGCATACGGCACGGTCAGCACAAGCGCGGTGATGCCGAACGCCGCGCAAAACATATAGAACACGAACCCCAGTGCAACGCCGCCGAGCGACAGCAGACCCGCACGACGGCCCTGGCAGATCGAACGCGAAATCAGGTAGATCATGTTCGGGCCAGGCGTCAGGACCATGCCGAGCGACAGGAGTCCGAAAGCAAGCAGGGTAGGCAAGGCGGGCACGGCGGTCTCCTTCGAGGCAGGGAAGTCAGGTTGACGCGTGCCGTACAAGATATTGCATATCGAGCGCCTTCAACGTGAATAAACTGCAAGCCGACCATGAGCGTTTTTCATCACGCCGGCGACCTATTGCTTTCCCTTCTTCGCGCGTGTTTTGGTCGCTTGTGCTGCCCTGGCACGTTGTGCGGCGGCGAGCCTGACAAACTCATCGGTCACCGCGTTGCCGGTCGTGTTCCACGACAGCCGAACCGAGCGATGCAGCCTCGGAGACAACTCCAGCACCGTGCCTCCGAACGGCGTGTAAGTCAGCGTGACGCGCGGGACGATCGACACGCCCATGCCCGCCTCCGCCATGGAAAGAATGGTGCGCATCTCGACCACATTGAACGCGGCCCGAAGTTGCGCGCCACCACGCGCGAAGTAATCCGCGATCACCGGCCCGCAACCTGCCTTCGAGAAAATGAACGGCAGCGCGGACAACTGTTTGGTCGACACGCTCTTGCGGCCGTCGAACGTACCGGCCGCCGCTACCGCGACGAAATCCTCGTCGAGCAGCGGCAAATTGTTCGCGAACGTCTTCGCGCCCGCCACCACGCCGACGTCGGCGGTACCGTCCTCGATCCACCCTTCGACTTCCATGTCCGTGCCTTCGAGCAGTACCGCCGATACCCCTGGATGCATCGATTTCAGCGCTTCGAGGGCGGGCACGACGAACGCAAGCGACACGCTCGGCAGCGAAGCGACCACCAGCCGCCCTTCGAGCTTGCCGCGCGACAGGCCGAACTGCTGGCGCAGCGTCTGCGCTTCCCGCACCACGTTCCGGATGTACGGCCACAGACGTTCGCCGGCAGCAGTCAATACGACCGGCTGCCGGTCACGCATGAGCAGCTTCACCTGCGTGATGTCTTCCAGTTCGGTCAACGCGTGACTGATCGCAGATTGACTGCGGCTGAGACGGTCGGCGGCAGCCGTAAGCGAACCGAGTTCGACCACGGCGGCGAGTGCCTGCAACTGGGCAAGCGTCATCTGGACTCCTTGTGCCGATGCATGTATGTCGTGCATCAAATATTGAAGCGTCATGAATTATATTCAACCGGCGAGGCGGGACGGGAAGCCGCGCCGCATCCGGGGCGGCTACCGCCGCTCGCGTGGCGCGAAGGCCATGAACGAGCGGCTCGACGCGCAGGCTACCCATTAGGGTGGTGCGCGTGCGTCGCGCGCCTGTCATCGTGAATCCACTCGTCTGCGCTTGCCTGCCCGTCGTCTCGGGCGGGGCGGCCGAGCGAGACATCGATTCACGCAGCACATGGCAGGAGTCATCACATGGAAACCCCAACCCCCAGCGGAAATCCGTTGCAGGATCTTTCCGCCAACCTGGCGGCCATCGCCGAGCGCGTTGGCCAGAGTGTCGTCGCGGTGCACGGGCGGCACCGCTTTCCGTCCAGTGGAGTAATCTGGCAACCGGGCGTGGTGGTCACGGCCGCGCATACGCTCAGGTACGAAGAAGGCATTGAAGTCAGCCTGGCCGACGGCCGCACCGTGGCAGCCGTTGTCGCGGGACGTGATCCCGGCACCGACCTGGCCGTACTGAGGATTGGCGACGTGGCGTCGAGCCCGGTCGAGACCGGCGACGCGCGCTCGCTCAAGGCCGGCCATCTGGTGCTCGCGGTGGCGCGTGTGGACCGGTTCGGCGCCAGCACGGATTTCGGCGTCGTGGGCACGGCCGGCGGTCCATGGCGGACCTGGCGAGGCGGCCAGTTCGATGCGTTCGTGCGACTGGATGGCGGACTGCGCCCCGGTTTCTCCGGGGCGGCCCTGGCGGATATGCAGGGCCGCGTGATGGGGCTGTGCACGTCGGCGCTCGCGCCTGGCGCGGGCATGTTGATTCCGGCCTCGACCGTGGCGCGCGTGTGCGACGAGTTGTCGAGCAAAGGGCGTGTCTCGCGCGGCTACCTTGGCGTGGGCACCCAGACGGTGAACCTGCCGCAGGCATGGGTGACGAAACTGAATCTGGCTTCCGGGCGCGGGCTGCTGGTGGTGTCGCTTGCGGCGGGCGGGCCCGCCGAGCAGGCCGGGGTGCTGATCGGAGATGTGCTGATCGAACTGGACGGCCAGCCGTGCCACGACATGGACGACGTGCATGCCGCACTTGGCGGCGACCGCATCGGACAGTCGTTGAAGATCGGGCTGATCCGCGGCGGCGAGCGCAGCGAGTGCCCGGTCACGGTGGGCGAACGCCCGCAACGGAATTCATGCTGCTGAGAATCGTGCAAGGCGTCGCATGCCGAATGCCGGGATCACACCGATGAGTCCGCTCAGGGTTGCCGTCGTCGCCGCCTCGCCGCAAGCGCGCGCAAGCCTGCAGGCGCTCGTCGATGCCACGCCGACGCTGGATTTCGCGGGAAGCGCGGCCGACGCCGCGGCGCTCGCCGATCGCTTTGCCGGCGAATGGCCGGATGTGGTCCTGGTCGAACTGGAGCCGCAGGCGGGTGACTGGCCGATGCCGGGAGCGGACCGGCATCCCGCGATGCCGGCGCTCGTCCTGCTCACGGACGAGGCGGACAGCGACTGGATCCATGACGCGCTGGCGGGCGGCGCCACGGCGCTGCTGCCGCGCGGCGCGACGCCCGGCGAAATCACCGCCGCGATCGAGGCCGTGGCCGCAGGCCTTTGCGTGCTGTCCCCGGAGACCCTCGCCCGGCTGCTGGCGGAGCGCAAGGCGCCTCGCCAGACGGCATCCGCGATGCTGGTCGAAACGCTCACGCCACGCGAGATCGAAGTGCTGACGATGCTTGCCGAAGGGCTCGGCAACAAGGAGATCGCGCGCCAGCTCGACATATCGGACAACACGGTGAAGTTTCACCTGTCGTCCATTTTCGGCAAGCTCGGCGCGAGCAGCCGCACCGAGGCCGTCATGCAGGGGATGCGGCACGGTCTCATCATGGTGTAGCCGGTGCTCGGTGACGAACGGCTGCCTGCACGTTTGATTCGTGCGCGAGAATGTGAACGATCTCAGGGTTTCCGAGCGTGTTGGCCGGCACCTGCCTTGACTAGAAACAAAAGAGTCTCGTCACTCGATTCATTCCACCGGCGTCACTTTCGACGAGCGTGCGTGAAGTAAGCCCTTCGCCCTGCGGAGGAGGTTATGACGAATCACAAGCAGAGAATCAGCGCATGCGTGCTCGCGATCCTCGCAGCCGCTCCCGTGCTCGCCCAGCACGAAGACCACGTCGCTGCGCAGCCGCAAAGCGGGAAGTTCGGCACGGTGAAGTTCCCGACTTCATGCAGTGCGGCGGCACAAGTCCAGTTCGAGCATGCATTGGCGATGCTGCATTCGTTCTTTTACCCCGCGACGCTCAAGGCGTTCGACGCCGTGATCAAGACCGATCCGCAATGTGCGATTGCGTATTGGGGCCTTGCGATGGCTCAGCCTCCCAATCCGCTGGTTCCGCCTTTCGACGAGGCGGCGCTCAAGCGCGGATCGGATGCGGTGGAGAAAGGCCTCGCGCTGGGTCCCAAGACCGAACGGGAGCGTGACTGGCTGCTCGCGGCCGAGACGTTTTACAAAGATTACGACAAGGTTTCCCAAAGTCAGCGCACGTCGGCATACGAGCACGCCATGGCACGCTTGACGCAGAAATATCCCGACGATTCGGAGGCCGCGATCTTCTATGCGCTCGCACTCAACGAGGCCGCGCCGCCCAGTGACAAAACGTACGCCAATCAACTCAAGGCGGCGGCGATCCTGGAGAAGATCTACCGTGAGCAGCCCGACCATCCCGGTATTGCGCACTACCTGATCCACAGCTACGACTATTCACCGCTCGCGCAGCGTGGATTGCCGTTCGCCGACAAATACGCGCAGATCGCTCCGGCCGCGCCGCACGCCGTGCATATGCCTTCGCACATCTACTCGATGCTCGGCATGTGGGCCGCGTCCGTCAAATCGAACGAAGCGGCGCTGAAGGTGATGCGCGACGAAGCCGCCAGGAGCTGGCCGGGCGCCACCCACCCGTCGGCGCCCCATTCATGGGACTTCATGGAGTACGCGTATCTGCAGTTGGGCCAGGAAGCGCGCGCAAGACAGATCCGCGACGACGCCGATGCCGCCACGAAATTTCCGTTCGACCGACTGGTGACCTATACCGGACTGGAAGCCGTCCCGGCGCGCTATGCGCTCGAGCGCGGCGCCTGGCAAGAAGCGGCTGCGCTGGAGCCGCGTGGCAGTCGCTGGCCGCAGGCCGAGGCGATCACGTACTTTGCCCGCGCGCTGGGCTGCGCTCGCGGCGGCAAGGCGGACATGGCGCAGACGAACATCGACATGCTCACGCAGTTGCGCGCGAAACTCGAACAGTCAGGCCAGCCTTACTGGGCCGAGCAGGTCCAGGTTCAGATCCTGGCCGCTTCGGCGTGGCTGGCTCATGCCCAGGGCAAGGACGACGACGCGCTGAAGCAGATGCGCGCCGCGGCCGACCTGGAGGACGGGAGCGAAAAGAACGTTGCGATGGAGAACCGGCTTTACCCGATGCGCGAACAGCTGGGCGAGATGTTGCTCGATCTGAAGCGGCCTGCCGATGCGCTGAAGGAATATGAAGCATCGATGCAAGCGACTCCCAATCGCTTGCGCGGACTGTATGGTGCGGCGACGGCGGCAGAGCTGGCGCAGGAGCGACAGAAGGCGAAGCTTTACTACGGAAAGCTCGTTGTGCTCACGCGAGACGCGGACACCGCTCGGCCGGAGGTCCGTCAGGCGAAGCTGTATCTTGACCGGCATTGAGGTGATCAGCGTTGACCGATGCACGTTGAACGCTGCAGAAGGGCGAATTCTCCGTTGAGCATGCCGACGCGCGCTGCTATCGACCCGCCGCCGTTGCGCCGGACGAGCCGCGCTTGCTTCCGCACTTCCAAAAAAATCGACCGCCCTGAATAGGTCGTCAACCATTCCAAAGCTCGCGTGCTGGCTCTCTGGATATATTTCCTTTGGCACCGACCGGACGGGCGAGCGCCACGCCGCCTTTGACGTCCGGGATCGATCACAAAGCGACGCTCGCTCGACGTCGATATATGGCTGAACCTCGGCGCGTTTTGGTCATTTGCCCCATTTTTTCGAGCATCCTCTTCGTCATCCTATCCACGCATGTCGATTTGTAGCATTTCGTGTAACGATTTCCTGGAGTGCTAGGGCAGCCACGCATCATCAAGTTTCCCAGTTATCATTGCGGCGAATCGGCTGCTTATATATCGCCCCTCTTTACTTGGGTGCATGGCAAGCTCAGACGTTTCGCATGGATACGTGGGCATGCAGTGAGCGTTCTCAAGCTGCCACCACGAGTTAGCCGCCGCGGGCAAGGCGATGCGTTATGCTCGCTGCGTAACGCCAGTTGCTTTTGCGAATTGCCCCGATCTTCCGGGGCTTTATTGTCTTCGCCAAATACTGGCCTACCGATCTACAGCATCAAAGTCTTCCCTGGACCGTGAGGATACGCCTGCCTGAACTTTTCATGTCTCTCGCAAAAATCTTGAAAAATGGCCCAATGCTCACGCGCCGTATCTATCCCTATGTTGAAGTTCTTGCCATCTCGAGCGCAATGTGCGTAGTGGCCAAACATATAACAGGCGGCATCAGATTGAAGCTTCCCCGATCGTATTAGGAGTTCGATTTCTTCAATAAAAGTCAGAAATTTTCTGTTCTTATCCCAAAAGGACTCGTCTGCCAGAGCAGGATAATCTCCATCAAGATTTTTAAGAACAGAGAAAAGGTCTTCGTCATCGAAAAGCCGCCGATGCTGAGCTAGGAAAAACTCTGTCCGACGCAGCGCCTCCTGATCATCTTGGTGCTTCCTAATTTGATTGAGATCGTGCAAAAATTTCCAGCCACCGATGATCGCCAAAAACAATGAAACAGTTACGCCAAATGCCTGCCAATGGGCGCCCCATTCGGACATCAACATGCAATGATCGATAAGCGGAATTTTAAAGATGCTGCAGAAAAGTCGTTCAGCGGGCATGGGGTTTATTAATCTCGGTAACAAGAAGTCGCTTTATTCGCCCCGACGAGCTGACGACCTTGTGCGCCACGATGACTCTCTTCCCAGCATCTCGATCTTGGGCACGTTCATTCATCGAAGCGGTTGCGGCCATGTGTGCGATCTGATTGTTCTCGAAATCTACAATGTTGAACGGAACTGTGCGCTTTACGCTATCCAGATAGGCGCGTCCATAGCCGCTTAGGATATTATATTTCGTGACATTGCCTGGCCAATGTCGCAAAACGTCATCCTTAGTCGAAGTGCTCACGTAGTCGTAGCAATCTAAATCAAGTGAAACTTGATCGCCAACATATGGTCTCGAAAAAGTGATGATGTTTGCTCCCTTTGTCTTTAGAGGGCGCATCACATGCTGAAGCGGTGTCTCGAAACGGACCGCGAGCTCCTCAAACGGCGCACTTTCACTATTGATGATTCGAGTTACATACGGATTGTCAGACGGCGGCTCGTTTCCGATCGCAGTCTCTAGAGCGACTCTCAAATACTCCCAGAAGTGTTTGACAATGACGGATTTTCCGATTTTTTCATTGACTGCGTCTGCGAAGTCGATCCCGATAATGTTTTCGAAGCAGCCCCGCTTTGCACCGAGCATCGTTGTTGTGACATCCGTAGGATTTGCCATCCGGTCACGGACTTCGTTATCGTTCGCAAATGAATGCGCCGCTAAATTTATAACAGTTGCAAGCCCGCTCAATGATTCGCCGGCGTCGTAAAGACTGAGTTGACCGTTGTCCGCAGCCAATCCGTCGTATCGCACAACAATCTCAACTTGCGCCACATTTCCCCCGGTTGATAATCTTATATTCCGTTGCTTTCTAACACAGACTGCCTTGAACTGACAACGAGAATTTCTCGTGTTGACCTGCGGCGGAATTTTGTAGCCAGTCAGGCAGTGAGTCTCGCGTCGATTGAGTGGTACCGGTTTTCAGAGCCAGGTGCAATGTTAGTCCTCGGCTTCCTGTGAAGCGCTTGGGTTTTCCGGACCAGGCAGAAGGTTAGTTTTCGACGCTGTTGTGACCTTCGGACGGGCGCCGAAGGCCGAATTGCCGGGCGAATTCACCCGGTGCCAAGTCGTCGAGAGCCATGTGAGGTCGGCTCTCATTGTAGTCCTGCCGCCACGCCTCGATAACCCGTCGGGCCTCCTCAAGGGATTCGAACCAGTGGAGATTCAGGCATTCGTCGCGGAACGATCCGTTGAAGGTCTCGATGAAGTTGTTGTCCTTCGGTTTACCAGTGCGGCTGAAGTCGAGATGCACCTTCTGGTGATAAGCCCACATGTCCATCAGGCGCCCGGAGAATTCGCTGCCGTTATCAGCGAACAGAAATTTCGGTGCACGACGCTGGGCAACCAGTCGGTTCAATACGGCCACGACATCTTCGCCGCGCAGACGCCGGCCAATTTCGATGGCCAGCGCCTCGCGGCTATAGATGTCGACCACGGTCAGGGCACGCAAGCGAGTGCCGTTGGCCAGTTGGTCTGCCACGAAGTCAAGACTCCAGACCTGGTCAGGCTGTCTCGGCACGTACCGTTGTCGACGAGACACCACCATCTTGCGTCGCTTGGGCAGCTTTGAGCGCAGTTGCAGTTGCTCTTCGACGTACAGGCGGTAAAAACGGTTTTTACCTATGTGCCAGCCTTCACGCTTGAGCAACACGTGAATGCCTCGATACCCGTAGCGAACCCGACTGTGTGCGATCTCCCGCATGCGTTGGCGCAGCGCCATCTGCGGATCCTTGACGTTGCGATAGTACTTGACGCTACGCGCCTGGCGGATCAGTCGACAGGCCCGCCGCATTTGAGGCCGTAGTAGCTCACGATGTAGTCCACTGCCTGTCTCTTCAGCCCGGGCCGTTCCACTTTTTTGCGGCGACATCCTGCAAAATCGCCTTGTCCAGACTCAGTTCAGCAACCAGCTTCTTCAGCCGCGCATTCTCGTCCTGAAGTTGCTTCAATTCGCGGACCTGATCCGATTGCAGGCCCGCGAACTGCTTCTTCCAGCGATAGAACGTTTGCTCCGAAATGCCCACCTGTCGAATCAGATCGGCCACCGGCATCCCCAGCTCCGCCTGCTTGAGCACCGCCACAATTTGCTCCACCGAAAACCGTTTGCGTTTCACCGCCAACCTCCTTCCAAGGAGTCACGCGTCGAAACACTAACATCAATTTCGGCCCGGATTTCATAAAGCAGATCAAAAGTGACGAATTCCCATTTCAGTGTGCTGCTGTGTACCGAATTGATCTGTCACCATTGCAAGGAATGAGTTGCGCTTGAATTCGGAACTTCAAAAAATCGACCACCTAGAATAAGTCGTCAACCATTCCAGCGTCAGCATCTCCGCACTCAGTAAGTATAAACTCGCATGTGATTCCTTCGACACCGAGCGGGCGGGTGAGCGCCACGCAGCATTTGACGGTCGGGGTCGGCCATCTTCTGCCCAGAAATCGAGATTCAATGGCCGTCTTCAATCAGTAAGCGGAGGATCGGCAATGTGGTATGTATGTGAATCTCACTAAATTGCAGTTTGAGCCTCGCCTCAATGAAGCTCGAGCGTGCGTTAGCGAGGCACGCTTGAATTCTATCCAATCCTTGTATGCAATTCAGGTTCTAGCGATTGAGGGCGCTGCATCGCTAATGAGTCGTTGATGCGAAATTTCTCTTAGAATCGTGTATGCAATGGAGGCCATGCCGCGTACGCGAGGTGATTCCAACCCGGGTAGTACCAACTTAAAAAAAGCTGGTCCTGTACTGAAGTCTCGCCTTGGCTCATCATAATCACGTGTCGGCCGGTATCTGGCTTTTCGTATGCACCAATATTGCGGATTGAAAATGGTACGGTTTTCAATAGCCGGGTTGATGGCGCAATTTGAGCCGGAACAAACGTAACCTCATTGATCTCGGACTGCACTCCATTTTCGGTAGTCGTTGCGGAGATCACATGTGCGACGCCGTCTTCCGAAGAGAAGAAGCCAGAGATATCCACTATCTCGGAATCGAATGTCCAGATTTTATCACTCCCTGATTCGCCGGAGCTGAAATTGAAATAAACCTCGGTAATTGTCCGGTCCGTGGAAATAAAGGCATGATTCCACCCCGCACCATCGAACCCGGTGATCGCCTTGCCCCCAGTGACACGCTGAAGCAAGAAAGGAATCTCGTCCCAGATGGGATTGTTGCTCGTCCACGGAGTACCGGACAACGTCCAGAGGTCGCCATTGTTCATCAGGACAACAACGTAGAGCTTGGATTCTATTGAGGAATAGAAAGCAGTGAGATCCACAATTCCTCCGGAGCCGTACCCTTGCAGCGGATCCATCATCGGCAAGGATCCAACACCTCCTCCAAAGATTGGATCAGGCGCCGGATTTCGTAAGTCGCGAGGAAATCTGCTGTAAAAAACAATATTGTCGGTCGTCGGGAAGAACAGGTACCGATAGTCATCAACGGGCGAATACGCAGCCCCCACAATTGGAACGGAATTGGTTGGCGTAAAAACTAATCCCGGTGCAATCGTGCCTTGAGTAGATGGGTTGAAACCGATGTCATAGAGTGAGATGCCTGAGTTCATGTACTGGATTGGGTCGAACACCCTCAAGGCATGTTCGAGGTCATCATCTGGGGTGTAGAATGCGGCAAATCGGCGCTGCATAATGTCTCTCCGGAATAGTTTGGGGCATTGATTTGCGCACGAGGCTCACGCCGACGGAGCGCCACAATGCCGTGCGAATCGACGACGAGTTAGACGGCCACGTATGAAAAATTGATGTGTTGAGAGCACATTCACTCCTCTTGATCTTGGTCGCATTTAAGGCCTAGGCAAGTTGAGCTACTTCTAGCGGGAACTGCTGGTAGAGCTAAAGTCGGCTCCTCGAGTTGAATTAACGTGTGCCCGCGCGGCGCCATCTCGATCAATGTCATTTTGCCTCGTCGCGAAATGGCGTCAAAAGCCTCGCTTCAGAGCGAGCCGCGCAAGAGGCTTGAAGCACGAATGCCTTATCAGGGTCTATGCCGGCGATTCAAATTCCGAAGTCTTTGAGATTGTCTTGTTCGGCTTGTCTCAATGCGTCTTCTCTGATCGCTCTACTAACAATAGTATTTGCTTTTTATCAAAGCAGTCAGCATTTTCCCCAGCCGGGGTGCTAGGTATTTTGGGCACCTATTTTGCTGATGACGCTTGTCGCTGTCTTGAAACATCGCCAATTTGCTCCTGCAAAAAACCGGGGGCAGGTCAAAGGTATGCGGAATGGGCTTTGGGAAAGCGGCGATATGCGCTCCACCGTCAACGTTCGGATTGGTCAAACAATTGCCGACCGCTGTTGTCACGCAAATGATCGCTAACCCAACGGCCGGAGTGGGTCGATCACTGCCAGAGGACGAATTCCCCGCTCAGTGTGCCGGCGCGTGCCGAATTGATCTATCGCCATCGCAAAGAATAAGTCGCGCCTAACTTCCACCCTTCAAAAAATCGACCGCCCCGAATAAGTCGTCAACCATTCCAAAGCCCTCGTCCCCGCGAGCGAGTTCCCATTCGCGTCCAGCCCCGGCGCCCACACGCACACGGCCATCTCGCCGGGCAGCACCGCGACGATCCCGCCGCCGACGCCGCTCTTCGCGGGCAGGCCGACCCGGTACACGAAATCTCCGGCCGCGTCGTAGGTGCCGCAGGTCAGCATCAGCGCGGACAGCCGTTTCGCTGAACTCGAATCGACGATCCGTTCGCCCGTGACCGGCGCGACGCCGCCGTTCGCGAGGAACAGCGCCGCGCGCGCGAGCTCGACGCAGTTCATCTCGATCGCGCATTGGCGGCAGTACGCGTCGACGACCGTCTCGGGCGGCATCTGCATGTTGCCGAAGCTCGCCATGAAGTGCGCCATCGCGCGGTTGCGCTCGGCGTGCTGCAGTTCCGACAGCGCGACGCGCGAATCGTAGTCGATGTCGGCCGCGCCGATCAGCCGCCGCACGAACTCGACGAGCGCGGTTTCGGCCTTCACGAAGCGGCGGCACAGCACGTCGGTGACGACGAGCGCCCCCGCGTTGATGAACGGATTGCGCGGCTTGCCGCGCTCGGTCTCGAGCTGGACGAGCGAGTTGAACGCGTTGCCCGACGGTTCGCGCCCGACCCGGTCCCACAGCGCGTCGCCGAGCAACTGGAACGCGAGCGTGCACGCGAACAGCTTCGAGATGCTCTGGATCGAGAAGCGCTCGCGCGCGTCGCCGACCGTGTAAACGTTTCCGTCGAGCGTCACGACCGCCATCCCGAACTTGTCGGCGGGCACCTTCGCCAGCTCGGGGATGTAGTCGGCGACGCGGCCCTGGCCGATCCAGGGGGCGAGTTCGGTGTGGATGCGTTCGAGAATCGATTGGTAATTCATGACGTCAGGCGAGGGCGGCGCGGCGCCCGGATTGCGGCGAGCCCGTATGGAACCGTCTTGGCGCGGATTCGTCAAGCGCCATGCGCGGCCGGCCGGCCTTTGCGCCCTCATTTTTCGAGATAAGCAGATGCGCACCCGGCAGGCGCAGTATCATGCGGTACGTTTCGGCCGCCGAACCTTGTCCGTCTCTGCGCCGCTTCCCTGTTGAACCGATCGTTTGCCCATGCCTTTCCGGATCCTGCTCGTCGAAGACGACACTCGCCTATCCACGCTGATCGCCGGCTATCTGCGCAAGAACGACTATGAAGTCGACACCGTGCTGCACGGTGATGCCGCAGTGCCGGCGATCCTGTCCATCCGCCCGGATCTCGTCATCCTCGACGTGAACCTGCCGGGCAAGGACGGCTTCGAAATCTGCCGCGAGGCGCGCAAGCAGTACGACGGCGTCATCATCATGGTGACCGCGCGCGACGAGCCGTTCGACGAGCTGCTCGGCCTCGAATTCGGTGCGGACGACTACGTGCACAAGCCGGTCGAGCCGCGCATCCTGCTCGCGCGGATCAAGGCGCAGCTGCGCCGCGCGCCGGCGCGCGTCCCCGACGGCTCGGCTCCGCAGCCGGAGCGCCATACGTTCGGCAAGTTCTCGATCGACCGCACCGACCGCACCGTCATGCTGCCGGACGGCAGCGCGCCGGACCTGACGTCGGCCGAGTTCGACCTGCTGTGGGCGCTCGTCTGCCACGCGGGCGAGGTCGTCAGTCGCGACGACCTGATGCTGCAGCTGCGCGGCGTCGAATTCGACGGCCTCGACCGCACGATCGACGGGCGCATCTCGAAGCTGCGCCGCAAGCTGCGCGACGACGCGAGCAACCCGCAGCGGATCAAGACGATCCGCAGCAAGGGCTACCAGTTCAGCAAGCACGCGTGGGACTGACGCCGCGCGGGCCGGCGCGGCTACCCATCCGGCGCGGGCCGGCCGTGTCCGCCCCATCCGATAGCCGAGACCCGTGATGATCAAACGACCCGCCGCGCATCCCGATGCGCCCCACCTGTCGCCGCTGCGCTACGTCAGATGGCGCTGGATGCATTTCCGCCGCGCGTGGACCGACACGCGCGCCGACCGCATCCCGAGCTGGTCGCGCCTGTACGTGCGCACCTACCTGCATCTGCTCGGCCTCGTGCTGCTGACGGCGCTCGTGCCGGCGCTCGCGCTGTGCGTCGTGCTGTCGCCGCGCCTCGTATGGCATGCGTTCGACGCGCTGCCGGGCGACGTGTGGCTCGTGCTGGCGTTCGTGTTCGCCGCGCCCGCGCTTGCCGCGTACCGCTGGATGCGGCCGGTGTGGTCGGACCTCGTGATGGTGCGCGAGCGTGCGATCGACTTCACGGGCGGGCGCTTCAACACGCGCGCGCGCGAATCGCACAGCGTGATCATCGGCCCGCTCGCGCGCACGCTGAACGCGCTCGCGATGCGGATGGAGCGCCTGATCGCCGCGCAGCGCGATCTCACGAACGGGATCTCGCACGAGCTGCGCACGCCGCTCGCACGCGTGCGCTTCGCGCTGGAGATCCTGCGGGAGCCCGGCTCGGCGGCCGAATACGAGAGCGCGCTCGACAGCATCGCGCAGGACGTCACCGAGCTCGACGAGCTGATCGACATGAGCCTGACCTACGCGCGGCTCGAATACAGTTCGCTGCAGTCGAACCTCGAGCCGACGGCGCCGGCCGCATGGCTCGAGCATCAGGTCAAAGACGCCGCGCTGCTGTATCCGGAGAAGACGATCGAGACGCGCATCGCGATCGCAACCGACGTGCGCGTGGAGATGGACCGGCGGCTGATGTCGTACGCGATGCGCAACCTGCTGCGCAACGCGAGCAAGTACGCGCGCTCGCGCATCGTGGTCGGCATCGCGATCGACCACGGCAACATCGGCGTCTACGTCGAGGACGACGGCCCCGGCGTGCCCGAATCCGAGCGCGAGCGGATCTTCGAAGCGTTCGTGCGGCTCGACCGGCGCACCGGCGGCTACGGCCTCGGCCTCGCGATCACGCGGCAGGTGCTGCAGGCGCACAACGGCCGGATCGCGGTGGTCGATCCGGCCGAACTCGGCGGCGCGCGCTTCGAAATCAGCTGGCCGATCTGAGCGGCGCTGCCCGCGGGCAGCGGCGGGCCGCCCGTCAGTACGTGCGGCCGAGCTGCAGGTAGATATTGCGCCGGCCGCCCGGCGCGAGCGCGACACCCATGTAAAGCGGGCCGAACGCGGTCGTCAGGCTGGTGAAGAACGTGTAGCTCTGCTTCAGCGCGCCGCCGCCGATCCCCGCGCCGCCCGACCACACGTTGCCGACCTCCGCGCTCGCACCGATGAAGAGCGCCTTGACGGGCGACGAACTGAACGTCGCCAGCTGGTTCATGTAGGTCATCTGCCCGTAGACGAGCGAATCGCCGTTCAGCTGGTCGGCCGCGTAGGCCGCCAGGTGCTGGAACCCGCCGAGCGTGAAGTTGAACGCATTGATCAGGTTCGTGCCGCCGATGCTCTTGCCGCCCTCGACGCCCGCGCTGATGCTGTGCCGGCCGTACTGCTGCGCGACCATCAGCTTGCCGTACAGCTCGGTGTACGGCGCATCGGTGATTCGATCGTCGAGGCTGGCCGCCGACGCGCCGTTGCGCGACATCAGCGAGCGCTCGACACGGAATTCGGCGAAGTAGCCCTTGCGCGGGAACATCGGATCGTCGAGCTGGTCGATCACGAGCCGCGCACGGGCCGACAGCGCGTCCGCGGAGTAGCTCGAGAACAGCAGTCCCCCCGGGGTGTCCGAGAAGAAGTCGGGCAGGTTGTAGGTCGGCGAGCCGTGGCTGTGCGTGTAGGCGAGGCCGATCCGGAAATCGCCGAGCCGCCCGATCGGCACGCCGAAGTCGATGCCGGCGCGCGCCGTCTGGACCATGTACTGCGTGACCTTCACGTCGCCGGTATCGTCGTACAGATTCGCGTAGCGGCGCTGGTATTCGGCGTACGGCGCAATGTAATCACCGTACTTCACCGACAGCGGCTGGCGCAGCTCGACGTGTATCGCATCCAGGTCGCTGCCGACCGTCGCGTCCGTGCGGAACTCGAGACCGGACTCGGTGAGCCACGGGCGCCGGTAGCCGACGTGCAGCCGGAACCCGCCCTGGTCGGTCGAACTGCTCGACATGCCGAGGCCGAACAGCAGGAAATTCGGACCCCAATATTTTTCGCGCGCATCGATCACGAGCCGGTTCTCGTCGCCGTGGCTGACGACCTGCTGCGTGACGCTCTCGAAACTGCCGCCCGTCGTGAGCGTCAGCAGGTCGCTGCTGACCGCCTTCGGGTCATAGGTGTCGCCGGGCTTCACGTGCAGCGCGTCCCGGACGACCCGCTTCGGCACGCCGCCGCTGGTCCGGATCTCGATGTCGGTGATCCGGATCGCCGGCGGCTGCGGCTGCGTGTGCGCCGCACGGTAGGCGGCATATTGCTCCGGCGTGAGCGCGTAGCGCTTCAGGTGCGGCAGCGCCGCGGTCGCGGCGGCCGCGCCGGCGGCGATCGCCTCGTTCGCCTTCTGGAAATCGGTGAACGCGAGCGAGCCGAGCTCGGGCGTGAGCAGCACGTCCCGCGACGTCATCTCCTTGCGTTGCGCCGCCACGTTCTGGCGGATCAGGATGCCGACCATCTGCTGCGCCACGTCAGCGGGCGACGCGAGCGCGTCGAGCGGCCGCAGCGGTGAGCCGATGTCGACCGCGATCACGACGTCGGCGCCCATCTGCCGCGCGCTATCGACGGGCAGGTTCCTGACGAGGCCGCCGTCCACCAGCGCCCGGTCGTTGATCTCGGCGGGCGCGAACAGGCCCGGCATCGCCATGCTCGCGCGGATCGCGAGCGGCAGCGAGCCGTGATCGAGCACCACCATCTGCCCGGTCTGCAGGTCGGTCGCGATCGCGCGATACGGAATCGGCAGCTGGTCGAACGGCTGGTTGATCGGCACGGCGGCGGTCCAGTCGGCGAGCAGCGCCTGCAGCCGGTTGCCCTGCACGATCCCCGCCGGCGCCTTCACACCCTTGCCGCTGAAGCCGAGCGTCGCGCCGTTCGCGTACAGCCGCTCGTCCTCGCGGCGGCTCTGCGGCAGGTCCGCGCGCTCGGTCGCGTCGAACGCGATGTCGGCGAGATTCGTTTCCGACAGGCGCTTCTGCATCTCGGCGGCGGCCATCCCGCTCGCATACAGGCCGCCGACCACGGCGCCCATGCTGGTGGCCGCGATGCAGTCGATGGGGATGCGGTTTTCCTCGAGCACCTTCAGTACGCCGAGATGTGCGTAGCCGCGAGCACCGCCGCCGGACAGCACGAGGCCGACCGCCGGCCGGCCGGCTGGGCCGCCGTCGGGACGGCAGGCGTGCGCAGTGTTAGGGAGCGCGGCGGCGTCGGGCGCAGCGGACGCGCCGGCGGCCGGCACGGGTTGCGCGATGGCGGCGCAGCACCACAGGGCGGCGAGCATCGGGCTGAGGCGGTGCACCCCCCGCCAGCGGTAAGAATCGGGCGCTGTCATCGTGATAAGCAGGCGTGATGGGCGTCGGAAGCCTGCCGGAAGCAGGCAAAACCGAGAGATTAACGTGTTTTGCGGGGTCGGAGCGAGGGTCCGAACCCGTTGACGGACGCCGTCGGCGCGACGCAAACGATATCGTCTCGAAAAAATCACGAGAATTGTCTAAAGTGCCGGCATAATTTGCCGCTAAGTCGGGGATGGGCCGGCACGCGCCGTGCGTCGTCGGAAACGTTTTTTTCCCCGCTCGTAAAGGTTTGCTCATGTCGACACCGCTGTTCGGAAAGCTGTTCGCGCATCCCGTCGCGATCGATCCGGGTACCGCGACCACGCGGATCTACACACACGACCGGGGCGTGGTGCTGAACCAGCCGTCGGTCATCTGTTTCCGCAAGCCGGGCGGCATGGTCGCGCGGCCGATGCTCGAGGCGGTCGGTGAACGCGCGAAGGCGCTGCTCGGCCGCGAGCCCATCCATCTCGAGGCGGTGCGGCCGCTGCAGCACGGCGTGATCGCCGACGCGCACGCAGCCGAGCAGATGATCCGCCACTTCATCGACATGTCGCGCACGCGCTCGCGGTTCGGCCGGCGCGTCGAGGTCGCGCTGTGCGTGCCGTCGAGCGCGACGGCCGTCGAGCGGCATGCGTTGTCCGAGGCGGCGCTCGCGGCGGGCGCCGCGAGCGTCACGCTGGTCGACGAGGCGCTCGCCGCCGCGTTCGGCGCGGGCCTGCCGGTGACCGACGCGATCGGCTCGCTCGTCGTCGACATCGGCGGCGGCACGACGGAGGTCGCGGTGGTGGCGCTGGGCGGCGTCGTCTATCGCGAGGCGATCCGCATCGGGGGCGAGCAGTTCGACGCGGCGATCATCAGTCATGTCCGCGCGCTGTACGGCGTGCAGCTCGGCGAGCAGACCGCCGAGCACGTGAAGAAGACGATCGGCACCGCGAGCGCCGGCGTGCCGCGCGAAACGATGCGGGTGGTGGGGCGCAGCGCCGTCGACGGCCTGCCGCGCACGATCGAGCTCAGCAACCACGACGTCGCCGATGCGCTCGCCGCGCCGCTGAACGCGGTGGTGAGCGCGGTCAAGCGCACGCTCGAGAACGCGCCGCCCGAGCTCGTCACCGACATCGCGGACTGCGGCATCGTGCTGACGGGCGGCGGCTCGCTGCTCGCGAACCTCGGCAAGCGGCTGCGCGACGAGACCGGGCTCGCGGTGCGGGTCGCCGACGATCCGCTGACCTGCGCGGTCCGCGGCGCGGCGGCGGCGATGGGCCGCGTGCCGATGCGCGCCGCCGCCTGACGCGCGGCGCGTTCCGCTTCCTTCCTTTCTTTCTTTCCGCGCGGCCCGGCTTCCGGTGCTCGCGCCGCCGGCGTCGGCCGGCGATCTCCATCTCTCATCCTTCGGCTTCCCGCCGCTTCCCGAATCCGTGTCGGCCGTCGCGACAGCAGATTCCATGCCATCCGATTCAAGCGAATCGAAAGCAGAAATGATCCGGATCAAATTGAATGGATGTAATCGATTTTGATGCGGTGCATCCGGATGTTTATTATGGAGGTATTTAATAATTGGACGGGCATTGATTTCTTGCGCTGCAAGAATTCAGAAAATCGTTCAATCAATTGAGTTTTTAAATTCTTCCGTTTTTCGTTCAAGCCGGAGTGCTGCGCCACGCCAGGCCTTTCGGTACGGGGAAGTCCCGTGCGGGAAAATACCGACGTATTCTAATTTCCACACCGATAACGACATATCGTTTGGCAAATCTGGCCTCTTTGATATACCTTGTCTGACAATTAGCAGGCAGTCATCAAATCAACCAGAACGTCGCTGCCAGAGGGCCACCATCATGTCATTCGGCTAACACCGCTTCTCGCGTTTACGGGCTGATTTTCCGCACTGCAACCTGAATGAATCCGACTCCGCTCCGGAGCATCGGAAGGGCCTCGTTCGTCCGTGTTTTTCGGTTACCGCAGTGGCCCGCAGTTTTCGTTTCGCGCCGTCGATCGTTTCTTGCCGTCCGTTTCCGACTGAGGGAGAGAAAGCATGAGCAGCGTGCGTTCGAGAAAAACCAGAGAGCCGTTTCCGCGATTCCTGCTGCCGACGGGCGTCGGCCTCGCGCTCATGGGCGCGGGCATCATTCCGGCGTATGCGACCTGTTCCACGGCAGGCACGACCGTGACCTGCTCGGGCGTCGCCAACCCGCTCGCACCGAGCTATGCGAACAGCGCGAACAACATCAACGCGACCGTCAACCCCGGCGCGAGCGTCGGCGTGCTGCTCGGCGTCGGCGGCACCGCGATGTCGCTGACCGGCAACAACACCACGCTGACCAACAACGGCACGATCGACCCGTCGGCGCTCGGCTCGGGGCTCGGCGTGCTGTCGAGCGGCGCGGTGGTCGGCAACGCGTCGGCGAGCACGACCTACGTGACCAACAACGGCACGATGAACGGCTCGACCGGGGTGGCGATCAGCGGCGTGACGGGCATGGCGCTGTCGGTCCAGAACGGCACCGGCGGCACGTCGCACATCACGAACACCGGCACGATCGGCTCGAACCCGTTGGTCGGCGCGACACTGTCCGGCGCGGATGCGCCCGTGGTTGCCGCGTACGGCGGCGGCCAGGTCCAGATGACGAACAGCGGCACGATCAACGGCCGCGTGTCGTTCGGCTCGAACGGCACGCCCGGGCAGGGCAATACGTTTACCAACTCGGGCACGATCAACGGCGGCGTGTCGATGGGCGCGAACAGCAACAACACGTTCAACGCGGTGACGGGCTCGTCGGTCAACACGGCGGGCGGCACCGGCGGCGCGTTCAACATCACGGTCGGCCCGAACACGCTCAACGTCGCGCAGACGGGCATCGTCGACGGCGGCGCGGGCGGCAACAACACGCTCAACCTGCAGCAGGGGACGTCGGCGAACGGCACGATCGCGGTCAACAACTACATCAACTTCAATCACCTGGACGTCCAGTCGGGCAACTGGACGATCAACGGCCCGTCCACCGCGCAGGACGCGACGCTGGGGGGCGGCGTCGCGATCATCAACGACAACGCGTCGCTCGGCACCGGCACCATCACGGCTACCGGCGGCGCGCTGCAGGCCGGCACGGCGGGGCTCAACGTCGCCAATAACATGACGCTCAGCGGGGGCGGGCTGACGGTGCAGGGCTCGACCGGGCTCACGCTGTCGGGCACGGTGTCGGGCGGCGGCGCGCTGACGAAGAACGACGGCGGCATACTGACGCTGACGGGCGCGAACAACTACACCGGCGGCACGAACCTGAACGGCGGCGGACTGGTGGTCGGCAACAATACGGCGCTCGGCGCCGGCGCGGTGAACGTGAATGCGCCGGCGTCACTCGACTCGAGCACGAACGTGACGCTCGGCAACGTAATCAATCTCGCCAACAGCTCGACGCTGACGATCGGCGGCAGCAACGATCTCGGGCTGGCCGGCGCGATCAACGGCAACGGCGGCCTCGTGAAGAACGGCGCGGGGAGGACGACGCTGAGCGGCGTGAACACGTACACGGGCGACACGACGATCAACGCCGGCACGCTCGCGCTGAGCGGCGCCGGCACCCTGGCGGAGACGGGCACGGTCAACCTGACCGGCGCGGGCGCGACGTTCGACGTGAGCGCCGCATCGGGCGCGCGGACGATCGGCGCGCTGGCGGGCGCGGCCGGCACGAACGTGGTCCTCGGCGGCAATACGCTGACGCTCGGCGGCGCTGTCAACGCGACGTACGCCGGCACGATCAGCGGCACGGGCGGCATCACGCTCTCGGGCCCCGGCACGCAGACGCTGACCGGCACGAACGTGTACTCGGGCGGCACGAACCTGAGCGGCGGCAACCTCGTCGTCGGCAGCAGCGGGTCGCTCGGCACCGGCGCGGTGAACGTCAGCGGCTCGTCGTCGCTCGACGCGACCACCAACGTGTCGCTCTCGAACGACATCAACATCGCCACGAGCACGACGCTGACGCTCGCCGGCAGCACCGATCTCGGCCTGAGCGGCACGATCTCCGGCGGGGGCGGTCTCGTGAAGAACGGCACGGCGGCGGTGACGCTGTCCGGCGCGAACAACTTCGCGGGCGGCACGACGCTGAACGCCGGCAGCCTGGTGCTCGGCAACGGCCAGGCGCTCGGCACCGGCACGCTGACCGTCGGCGGCACGGCGACGCTCGATACGACCTCGAACCTGACGGTCGCCAACGCCGTCAACCTCTTGACGGGCAAGACGCTGACGCTCGGCGGCAGCAACGCCCTCGGGCTGAGCGGGGACATCACCGGCGGGGGCGCGCTCGTGAAGAACGGCGCGGAGACGGTGACGCTGACCGGCACGAACAGCTACACGGGCGGCACGACGATCAACGCCGGCACGCTGGCGATCGGCGCGGGCGGCAGCCTGTCGGCGGCCGGCACGGTGAACCTGGCGAACGCGGGCGCCGTCTTCGACATCGCCGCAGGCGGCGCGCAGACGATCGGCGCGTTGACGGGCGCGGCCGGCACGAACGTCAACCTCGGCGGCAGCACGCTGACGCTGGGCGGCAACGGCAGCGCGACGTACAACGGCGCGATCGGCGGCACCGGCGGCCTGACGCTGGCGCTGACCGGCGCCGGCACGCAGACGCTGAACGGCGCGAGCAACTACACGGGCGGCACGAACCTGAACAGCGGCACCCTGATACTCGGCAACAACGCGGCGCTCGGCTCCGGCGCGCTGAACGTCGGCGGCGCCGCGACGCTCGACACGAACGCGAGCCTGTCGCTCACCAACGCGGTCAACCTCGGCACCGGCGCGGCGCTGACGCTCGGCGGCAGCAATGCCCTCGGGCTGAGCGGCCCGATTTCCGGCGGGGGCGGTCTCGTGAAGAACGGCCCGGCGACGACGACGCTGAATGGTGCGAACACCTACACGGGCACCACGACGATCAACGCCGGCACGCTGGCGCTCGGCGACGGCGGCAGTTTCGCGTCGACCAGCGCGGTGAACCTTGCCAGCGCGGGCGCGGCGCTCAACCTGAGCGGCGCGACGGGCGCGCAGTCGCTCGGCGCGCTGTCGGGCGTCGCGGGGACGACCGTCAATCTGGGCGGCAACGCGCTGACGCTGGGCGGGACTGCCAGCGGCACCTTCGGCGGCACGATCAGCGGCGCCGGCAGCCTGACGCTGGCCGGCACCGGCACGCAGACGCTGACCGGCGCGAACGTGTACACGGGCGGCACGAACCTGAACAGCGGCACCGTGGTGCTCGGCAACGCCGCGGCGCTCAGCAACGGCGCGGTGAACGTCGGCGGGGCGGCGGCGCTCGATACGACCACGAGCATGACGCTCGGCAATGCGGTCAACCTCGGCACCGGTGCGTCGCTGGCGCTCGGCGGCAGCAACGCCCTCGCGCTGAGCGGCACGATTTCCGGCGGAGGCGGTCTCGTCAAGAACGGTGCGGCGACGACGACGCTGACGGGCGCGAACAACTACACGGGCGGCACGACGATCAACGCCGGCACGCTCGCGCTCGGCGAGGGCGGCAGCCTGGCATCGACGGGCGCGGTGAACCTCGCCGGCACGGGCGCGACCTTCGACGTGAGCGGCGCGACGGGTGCGCAGACGATCGGCGCGCTGTCCGGCGTGGCCGGCGCCAACGTGAATCTGGGCGCCAACGCGCTGGCGCTGAACGGCAACGGCGCCGCGTTCGGCGGCACGATCGCCGGCGCGGGCGGCGTCACGGTGGCGAGCGGCACGCAGGTGCTGACCGGCAGCAACACGTATACGGGCGGCACCACGATCGCGGCCGGCGGCACGCTGCAGCTCGGCAACGGCGGCACGTCGGGCAGCGTCGCCGGCGACATCGCCAACAACGGCGCGCTCGTCTTCAACCAGTCCGGCAACGTGACGGTCGCCAGCATCCTTTCCGGCACCGGCTCGCTCACGCAGGCGGGCAGCGGCCAACTGACGCTCACCGGCACGAGCACGCTGTCCGGGCCCACGACGGTCGGAGCCGGCACGCTGGCCGTCAACGGCTCGCTGGCCGCCTCGACCGTGACCGTGCAGGGCGGCGGGACGGTGACGGGCACCGGCACGATCGGCGGCCTCGTCGTCGTGAGCGGCGGCACCGCGTCGCTGTTGCAGCCGGGGCAGGCGCTGAACGTCGCGGGCAACGTGACATTCCAGCCGGGCTCGACGATGCAGGTCGCCACGACGCCGCAGCAGAGCGGCAGCATCGCGGCGACGGGCAGCGCGACGCTGAACGGCGGCAACGTGCAGGTGATCGCGAGCCAGGCGTCGTACCAGGCGAACCAGCAGTACACGATCATGAGCGCGGGCGGCGGCGTCCAGGGGCAGTTCGCGGGCGTGAGCTCGACCTATGCGTTCGTGACGCCGACGCTCAGCTATGACGCGAGTCACGTGTACCTGCAGCTGTCGACGAACGGCACGTCGTTCACGTCGGTCGCGACCACGCCGAACGAGGTGGCGGTCGCCCAGGCGATCGGCTCGCTGAAGGACGGCAATCCGGTGTACGACTCGGTGCTCGTCGCGGACGC
The DNA here is from genome assembly GCF_902833085.1 of Burkholderia ubonensis. Classification (GTDB taxonomy): domain Bacteria; phylum Pseudomonadota; class Gammaproteobacteria; order Burkholderiales; family Burkholderiaceae; genus Burkholderia; species Burkholderia ubonensis. Next base: position 151,890 of record NZ_CADFEB010000011.1, on the reverse strand, counting down.
GCCCACCGCGCGCACTGCGTTCCGGCAACTCGACGGCGAGTTCTACGCGAGCGCGAAGAGCATGCTGATGACCGACAGCCGCTATGTGCGCGATGCGGTGTCGGACCGCGTGCGCCAGGGGCTCGCGGCGGGCTCGGGACCGCTCGCGGCGCTGTCGTCGGGCGGCTCGGCGCTGTGCGACGACACGGGCGCCGCCGCGGCGCGCGACAACGCGCTGCCGCCCGAGCGGCGGCTCGGCTCGCATGCCGGCTGCGTCAGCAACGTGCCGTATCGGCCGGTCGTGTGGGGGCAGGGCTTCGGCGGCCGCAGCCGGCTCGCCGGCGACGGCAACGCGGCGACGATCAACCGCAGCATGACGGGCTTCATCGCCGGCGCGGACATGGCGCTCGACGACCGCACGCGCGTCGGCCTCGCGGCCAGCGTCACGCACGGCTCGCTCGACAACGACCAGGCTGCGTCGGCGTCGCTGAACAGCTACTCGGTCGTGCTGTACGGCGGCGCGCAATTCGACGCGCTCGGCGTGCGCGGCGGCGCGGCCTATACGTGGCACCGGATCAACGCCGACCGTCATCCGTCGTACACGGGCTTCAGCGACAGCAACTCGGCCAAGTACGACGCGAACACCGCGCAGGTGTTCGGCGAGGTCGGCTACGCGATCCCGGTCGGGCGCTTCGCGCTCGAGCCGTTCGCGGGGCTCGCTTACGTGCGCCTGCATACCAACGCCTACACGGAAAGCGGCGGCGCGGCCGCGCTGCGCACCGACGCGGACACGAGCCACGTCGGCTTCTCGACGCTCGGCGTGCGCGCAGCGACGGAGCTCGGCGTGCTCGCGAAGGGCACGCTGACCGCGCACACGACGGCCGGCTGGCGGCACGCGTTCGGCAACGTGCGGCCGACGTCGACGTTCGCTTTCGCGGCCGGCAGCACGTCGTTCCAGGTCGCGGGCGTGCCGATCGCGCGCGACAGCGCGGTGCTTGAGCTCGGGGTCGATGCGAGCGTCACGAAGAACCTGACGCTCGGCGTGTCGTACAGCGGCCAGTTCGGCAGCGGCGTGCGCGACAACGCGGTGCTCGGCAATATCCTGTGGAAGTTCTGACCCTGCGCTGACCCGCGCCCGGCGCGGCATCGCAGGCGAGCGGCCCCGCGCGGCATCGACGCCGTGCGGGGCCGCGGTTCGTGCGTCGCTGCGAACGCGGCGCAATCTGGCCTATCCTGTGCGGAACGAGCGACGCGCGCTGCGCGTGCCGCCCAACACAGGAGCATCGATGCCGAATCACGCCGACGAGACAACGACGCGCGCGCCGCAAGTCGCGCCTGTGCCCCCGACCCAGGCGTCGGGGCCCGCATTCATCGCGCCCGAGGCTGACCCGCAGGCGGACGCGCGCAACAACCAGTACGTGCTGAAGGCCGGCGACGCGTTCGTGGTCAGCGACGCGCTCGGCGACGTCAGCGGGCACGACGACGGCCTGTTCGTCGACGACATGCGCGTGCTGTCGAAATGGCGGCTGACCTTCGGCGGGCGCGCGCCGTCGCTGCTGTCGGGCGCGACCAGCGCCGACAACGCATCGTTCACCGCGCACCTGACGAACCGGCCGCTGCCGCCGCTCGGCGGCCGCGAGACGCCCGAAGGGGTGATCCACATCGAGCGGATGCGCGTGCTCGCGAACAACGTGCTGTACGAAGCGCTGACGCTGACGAATTACGGCGCGAGCGAGGCCGAGGTGCCGCTGTCGCTGTCGTTCGCCGCCGACTTCAAGGACATGTTCGAGGTGCGCGGCACGCACCGCGCGCGCCGCGGCACGATCGCGCAGCCGCGCATCGACGCGGGCGCGGTGCGGCTGCGCTACGACGGGCTCGATCGCGTCGAGCGCGCGGTGACGGTCAACTTCTCGCCGGCACCCGACGCGCTGTCGGTCGACCGCGCCGATTACCGGCTGACGATTGCCGCGCAGGCGTGCGTGTCGATCTACCTGACCGTCGAGGCGACGGTCGGCGCGGCGCGCGGCGAGACGCCCGGGTGCGGCCGCGCGGCGTTGCGCACCGCGCTCGTCGCGGTGCACCGCGCGATGCGCGCGCGGCGCGCGACGATGGCCCGCGTGCGCACCGGCAACCCGCTGTTCAACGCGTGGCTCGACCGCTCGCTCGCGGATCTCGGGCTGCTGACGACGCAGCTCGACACCGGCCCGTATCCGTATGCCGGCATTCCGTGGTTCTCGACGCCGTTCGGCCGCGACGCTGTGATCACGTCGCTGCAGATGCTGTGGCTGCAGCCGTCGCTCGCGCGCGGCGTGCTGCGTTTTCTTGCCGCGCATCAGGCGCGCGAGACGTCGGCGTTCCGCGACGCCGAGCCGGGCAAGATCATGCACGAGTTCCGCAAGAGCGAGATGGCGGCGACGGGCGAGGTGCCGTTCGCGCTGTACTACGGCGGCGTCGACACGACGCCGCTGTTCGTCGTGCTGGCGGGCGCATATGTCGAGCACACCGGCGACGACGCGCTGATCGACGAACTGTGGCCCGCGCTCGAACGCGCGATCCAGTGGGTGAGCGACAAGTGCGACCGCAATCCTTATGGACTCCTCGATTACCAGCGCACGTCGGAGCGCGGGCTCGCGAACCAGGGCTGGAAGGACAGCCACGATTCGGTGTTCCATGCGGACGGGCGCTTTCCCGACGGGCCGATCGCGCTCGTCGAAGTGCAGGCGTATGCGTGCGCGGCGTTCGACGCGATGTCGGCGTGCTCGCAGCGGCGCGGCCATGCGGCCGACGCGACGCGCTATGCGCTGCGCGCGAGGACGCTGCGCGAGCAGGTCGAGGCGCTGTTCTGGATGCCCGACGCGAATTTCTACGGGATCGCGCTCGACGGTCACGGCGAGCTGTGCCGCGTGCTCGCGTCGAACGCCGGGCATCTGCTCGCGTTCGGCCTGCCGGACCCGGCGCGCGGCGCGGCGGTCGCGGACGCGCTCGGCTCGACGCTGTTCCAGACCGGCTGGGGCGTGCGTACGCTGGCGGCCGGCCAGCCGCGCTTCAATCCGATGGCGTATCACAACGGCTCGGTGTGGCCGCACGACAATGCGCTCGCCGCGCGCGGGCTCGCGCGCTACGGCGACAAGGCCGCCGTGCTGAACCTGCTGCGCTCGCTGTTCGAGGCGGCGGTCAGCTTCGAGATGCGGCTGCCGGAACTGTTCTGCGGGTTCCCGCGCCGGCGCGGCGAGCCGCCGACCGCGTATCCGGTCGCGTGCCTGCCGCAGGCGTGGGCCGCCGGCGCGCCGTTCATGATGCTGCAGGCGTGCCTCGGCGTCAGCGTCGACGCCGCGCGGCACGAAGTGCGGGTCGAGCGGCCGGCGCTGCCGGAAGGTGTCGACTGGCTGCGGATCGACGATCTGCGGGTCGGCGACGACAGCGTGTCGCTGACGTTCCGGCGCGTCGACGGCCAGGTGGTCGCGGCGGCGGAGCCGGGGCGCGTGAAGGTCGTCGCGGTGTTGTAAGGGAAAGGCCGGCCGCTGCGCGCGAACGTTGCGCGATGTCGCGGCACGTTCGCGCGCAGCGGCATAGAATCGCGACATGACCCTCGAACATTCCCGGAGGCACACGATGACGACCGACAAGCGGCCCGACGACAGCGAGCAGAAGCTCGAGCATCTCGAAGCGGCGGTCAACCACCTGCACGAGTCGATCGAATCGCAGAGCATTGCCGTCGGCGCGGCAAAAGGCATTCTCTTCAGCTTGATCGAAACCCTGGGCGCGCTGATCGGCGACCCGGACCTGCCCGAGCATGCGCGCTCCGGCTATGAGGCGCTGCGCGACAAGGCGCGCGACCTGCGCGGCTCGCTCGACAAGCACTGAGCCCATCCGCGGCGGCGCGCTCGCGCCGCCGCGCTTCCATGCGGCTGCCCGCCGCGCTGCACAATCGTGCACGCGCGACACAAAATGCCGTGCGCTCAATGAGTTAGGGGGCGCATGCGCAGGATATCCACAAGCTTGCCAACAAAATCTGTGGAGAACGCACGTGCCGCCGGCGCGGCGCGCGGCGATCCGGTCATGCGTGCCTCGTGCTTGCCGCACGGGTGGTGTCGGATCGAATTCCCTGTTGCGTCAAATGCTTACGCGCCGCGTCAGCAGGATATCCACAGGCTTGCCAACAAAATCTGTGGACAAGTTGCGGGTAATTGCATCGCCGAGGTTGGCAATGCGGGGTCGCTGCGCATTCGTCGCGGCGCCGCGCGGGGCGAGCTGCCCGATCCGTGCATCGCGGCCGGAAATCGTGCGGGATCAATGGGTTAGGGGTCGGGTGCCCAGGATATCCACATCCTTGCCAACACAAACTGTGGACAAGCGGGCGCCGCCGCGCGATCACTCGACCGGCACCGCGCCGGCCGCTTCGCTCGCGATCCAGTCGCGAAACAGCGTCATCGCCGGCGTGAGCGGCTTCGATTTCAGCGACGTGAGCCAGTAGCCGCCCGCCTGCACGTCGATGTCGAACGGCCGCGCGAGCAGGCCGAGCTGCAGTTCGCGCGTGAACATGCAGGCCGGCGCGAGCGCGACGCCCGCGCCCTGCATCGCCGCCTCGACCATCAGCCGCGACGAGTCGAACACGGGGCCGTTGACCGGCCACGGTTCGAGCTGCGCGGCCTCGAACCAGCCGAGCCATTCGTCGGTGCGGTACGAGCGCAGCTGCGTTTCGTTCGCGAGATCGTCGGGCTGCGCGACGCGCGCGGCGATCTCCGGCGTGCACAGCGCGGTGAGCGGCGCATCGAGCAGTCGTTCATTGCGCGTTGCCGGCCAGTTGCCGACGCCGAAGCGGATCGCGAAATCGAGCCCCTCGGCCGCCAAGTCGACGACATTGTTGTTGGTCCGCAGCCGCAGTTGGACGAACGGGTGGACGTCGCCGAATCGCTTCAGTCGCGGCATTAGCCAGCCTAGGGCAAACGTGCCGACGACCCCGATCGACAGCACCTCGTGGAAGCGCCCGCCGTCGAACTGCTTGAGCACCGTCTCGATGCGGCTGAACGCGTCGCTCAGCACGGGCAGCAGCGCGCGCCCCTCGTCGGTGAGCCCGAGCCCGCGCGGCAGGCGCGTGAACAGCGTGCAGCCGAGCCGCTCCTCGAGCGCGCGAACCTGCTGGCTGACCGCGGCCTGGGTCACGCTCAGCTCGAGGCCGGCGCGCGTGAAGTTCAGGTGGCGCGCCGACGATTCGAATGCGCGCAACGCATTCAATGGAAGGTGAGGGCGGAGCTTGGTCATAAGAAATTCTTTTGTCAGTGCTCAATTATCGTTGCTTGTCAGGCAAACGTAAAGCCGGGATATTTCGTCTCGCCGGGCCGGCATCCTGATCCCATCCACCACGAGACAAACGACATGACCTACTCATCGCAACGTCGAACCCTGCTGCTGGCCGCCGCGACGGCGCCGCTCGCGCTGACCCTGAGCGCGTGCGCGTCGCCGCGGGCCAATGCTTCCTCCGTGGGGTCGGCGACCTCGCTCGCGGAACTCGAACGCGCCGCGGGCGGCCGCCTCGGCGTGCACGCGCTCGATACCGCGACCGGCCGGCGCGTGCAGCATCGCGCCGACGAGAGGTTTCCGTTCTGCAGCACGTTCAAGGCCATCCTGATTGCGGCGGTGCTGGCGGAGTCCGTCGCGCGTCCGGCGTTGTTCACGCAGCGCGTGACGTACCGGCAGGCTGATCTCCTGGAGTGGTCGCCGGTGACGGAGAAGCACGTGGACACGGGCATGACGGTCGGCGAGCTGTGCGAGGCGACGGCCCAGTACAGCGACAATGCGGCCGCGAACCTGCTGATGAAGCTGCTCGGCGGGCCGGCGGCGGTGACCGCGTTCGCACGCTCGATCGGCGACGATACGTTCCGGCTCGACCGTTGGGAACCCGAACTGAATACCGCGCTGCCGGGCGATACGCGCGATACGACGACGCCCGCCGCGATGGCGGCGAGCCTGCGCGCACTGGCGCTCGGCGATGCGTTGCCCGCACCGCACCGTGCGCAGTACGCGCAATGGCTGCGCGGCAACAAGACGGGCGACAAGCGGATTCGCGCGGGCGTGCCGACGGGATGGCAGGTCGGCGACAAGACCGGCACCGGCGACTACGGGACGATCAACGACATCGGCGTGCTCTGGCCGCCCGCACGCGGGCCGATCGTGCTGACCGTGTACTACACGCAGGCGCGCGCCGATGCGAAGAGGAAGGACGACGTGATCGCGGCGGCGACGCGCATTGCGATCGCGGCGCTCGGTTGAGCGAAGCGCGACGCGGGGCGAGGCCGTGCCGCATGCGTGGCGCGCGTGCCGAAGTGTTGTGAGATCAACCACTTGCGTCACGCATGCTCAGGATATCCACACGCTTGCCAACAAAATCTGTGGACAAGCGGCCGGCTCAGGCCCGCGTGCGTGGCATGTCGTGTGAACGGGCGGCGAGCGCATCGCGTCGATGCGCCACGTGCCTCATTCGCGACCGCGCGAGGAAAGTCTTTCGGATCAAGCGCTTGATCGGGGTATGCGCAGGCTGTCCACAAGCTTGCCAACACAATCTGTGGACAAATACGTCCGGCGTGCGCGTGCCGGCGACGGGGGGGCGTCGCGTGGATCGGCAGCGTATCGCGTCGCATCGGTGTGCCGAATGCCTCATTCGCGACAACGCAAGGAAAGCCTTTCGGATCAAATGCTTGATCGGAGTATGCGCAGGCTATCCACATGCTTGCCAACACAATCTGTGGATAAATACACGCGCCTGCGCATCGCGTCCCGTGCCTCTTTCGTAGCGATGCAACGAAAGCCTTTCGGATCAAGCGCTTGATCGCGGTATGCGCAGGCTATCCACATCGTTGCCAACAAAATCTGGGGAAAAGTCGGGCCGCACGCGATCGTGTGAAGCGACCGGCCGCTTCGCGATACGTCGACGGTCAGCTGCTCCGCTGATCGTCGACGGCCGGCGAGCGCGCGAACGCGAACACCCAAAGCATGACGAAGTTCAGGATCGGCACGATCATCGTCAGCACTCACCAGCCCGAGTGGCCGGTGCGCCGGACGATGCGGACATACGGATAGATACAGACGATGAAGACGACGAGTGCGACGAGCAACTTCAGCGCGCTGAAATGATGCATGGCTTTCCTCCTCGGATGAGTCAATCGTCGTTGTATCGCGGACCGTTGCATGTGCAGTGCGCCACCGGCAGATTGGCAGGGCGTGCATGGCATGCGTGATGTCGACGCGCCGTGTACATGGGCGTCAAGCCGCGTCGGCGCGTGCTCGTGCCGCATCGTTGGCATGCGTCGCAATTCGCCGTGCGATCAATGGCTTAGCGCATATTTGCGCAGGATATCCACAAAGCTGCCAACAAAAGCTGTGGTTAACCTGGGAATCAGCAGATCGCCTCATGTAGCACGCCGAACATCTCAAAAAAAGAACGATCGTGAACGATTGTTACGTTTTCACCTGAACGCAACAATTCACTTCAATCGCTGCGGCGGTCACTTCTCAAGTCTGCTTTTCTGCGGCTATCTTCTCCCCCGAACCTGCGATCACTGCATCGTCTACGGGCAAGGCCGTGCTCATGACGATTGCAAGTCAAGCCGCCCTGGCGGATGTCGCCGCCGCGGACATGTCCTCACTCCCAACCTGAATCGACCACGTTCACATCCATGACCCTTCCTCCGTGCCCGTATTGTGAGAAGCAAGGTTTGCCGATACTGCTGACGCGGTACGGCATTGCGCCGGAAAAGACCTTCATGGCGAGGCCGGGCAAGCCGCCGGCTGGAAAGGCCGCTCCGAAGGCTGCTGCGACCGTTGGCGATCCGACGCCAGCGATTCCGCTGGGCAAGACCACCGAAGCTCATTACACCGTGCGCAGTCTGCGGGGTGGGTACGTGTACGTCTATTACGAGGTGAGCAAATCGTGGGAAGCCTACGCGGCCGATAACGAAGGGCGTCTGACGTCGGTATCGCTGGACGGCTACATGCCGCCGCAGGCGTGGCCATTTCATGCGGCCTGCGCGAGAAACATGCAGAAGGTGGCCAATGCGTCGTTGCTCGCCATTCTTGATCCTAAGACGGCCGGGAAGGTGTGGTTCGGCTTTTCCGACGCATGGTGGACGGCTGCCGTGCGCAAGGACAACGAGTCGGAAAGCGTTCGCCGGCATCACATGCGCTGCATCGATGTAGGGGGCTGGTACAACGACAATCAGCCGGCCAAGGTGCCGGCCCATGCCAGTGCCATGACGAACGTCGATGCTGTCGTCGCCGACTACGCGATGTCCGGCGACGATTGCCGGCGCCTGTTCTTCTGGAGTCCTTTTCCGGGCTTGCGTCATGACGGGCTTCAGATACCCCGGGCGCATGCCCTGAAAGCCGAATCGCAGCGGCTCCTGAAAGACAAGGGGCTCGTCGTAGTGCTGGACGATCCTGTTGCGATCCTGCAGGAAATTTCGGCTTATATCGACAAACGCTGGTACAGCTTCATGTCGCAGAACGATGCGAAGGACCCTTTGCATCCCGGCGAGACGTGGCGTCGCAAATCCGCGTTGAGTTCGGCCTTGGACGTGCTCAAGCAGCGTGTCGAACGCGAAGCGGAAGCCAGCGTCTATGGCGATGCCAGGGCGGCGCACGAGAACATCGAATGGCTCGACGGCGGCGATGGGCGGCGCGTCTATAACGTGGCTTTGAGCTCGCCCGACTATCGCAAGCTCGCGCAGCCGATTCTCGATGAAAAGGTCAGTCAGGCCGATCTCGACATGGCGCGCAAGAAGCGATGGGGCGCTTATGCGAAGCTGTTCGATCCCGCGCAGCGGGAAGCCTTCGAAAAGCGCTATGAAGCCGCTTCGGCATTGTACGACGCCGAGTACACCGCGCCGCTCGCCAACGCGCATGCAGCGTGGCTGCGCAGCGCGAAGCTGCATGCGGTGTTCGATCATCATTTTGACATGCATGACATCAACAGCGGTGTCGCGTTTTCGGGCGTGGCGCTGTCCTGCATGAGGGGAACCGGCGGGCTTGGCGCCTGCATGCAGGTTTATAGCGACTGGTACGAACAGCCGATCGACAGGAGTCCGATCTGGCGTGCCAAGCTTCTGAATCATCAGCCGTTGTTGCAGGCTGTGGACAGCGTGTCCGGTAGCGCCGACTCGCCTTTCACGAACGTCGACAACTGGATCAATCTCTCCGTCGTCTACAGCACCGCCGTCGAGAAGATCAAGGCGCGGGGCGCGGCGCTGAGCGCACCCGGCACGAGGGCGAATGCAATCGAGAGCGTCGATGTGTTGCCCGCGCTGCTCCAGGAGCTGGGTGTGCTTCCGATGACGCGCCTGACGAAAGGCGGCAAAGCGGGCACGGCCTTGCTGGCCACGCTCGGCATGCGTGCGGGTCATCCGGTGCGCTGGGTGCAGGTGGTCGGCACGCGGCGTGATTTCTTCATGAGCGTGATGGAGGTGATCCAGGCATCGCAAAAGAAACGCGGCATTTCGCTGGGGAATCTTCAGTATTCGCTCAAGGATCAATTGCGGACGTTCGGGATTGAAGGGGTTGCGCTGGACGAGAAGATCCAGTTCTGGACTGTCGTGTTCGATGAACAGGCGCAGCGTGATCTGGCAAACCAACGCGTGCCGCCTGCGCAGCGCGGCGATGCGCTGGGGAAGACGTTGAAGGTCGTCACGGTCGAGGAGTTCAGGAAAAGCACGCTGGCCAGGACCGTTGAGTTTGCGACCCGTCCGGGAAGTCTCGCCGGAGTCGGTTTGTTGTTGTCCTGTTTGGGGCTGCAGCAGGCTGGCAGCGCCGACGCATCGATGAAACATCTTCAGACTCGTGCCGTCATGAAGATCGCCGCGTTGTATAGCGCAGGGGCGGGGAGTTTGCTCGAATTGGTGCGAGTGGGGGCCAAGGCGGTCAAGGAGGCCAAGGAGAGACGGATTCCATTGTTGAGCCCGTGGCTGAGTGCGAGGTTGGGTGAGCGGGGATTCATGATTTGGGAGGGGTTGGGAGGGGTGGCGGTGGGTGTGGGAACGATCATTCTCGGGCTGATCGATTTGCAAAATGCAATTGAATCTGAAAAGCGGAAACAGCCGGGCATGTTGGTTCTTTATGCGATTAATTCCGGTTCAGAATTTGCTGTAGGTGGCTACACCGCTGCTATCGGTGTCCGTCTCATTATTTGGCGGGTTGTTACCGGATTCAGTCCTATCATCTTTTGGCTTACTGCGGTCATTTTTGTTGCAAGCATTATCATCGAAGTGGAAAAGGATCCGCCGACAATGGATTGGGTGAGGCAATGTCTGTGGGGTAAGGAGAATAATTATAAAAACGAGGCTGAGGAACTCGATAACTTTGATAAGGCATTGATTGGATGAACTCGTGGATGACATGGTTGCTGACGCGCAATTCCGACTTGGTGATGTCAGGGCGTTATATGCGCGAGCCGGCGTGGACGCCAAGCGAGCAGTTCAAGAAAACTCGGCTTGATCAGAGGCAATGCTCATCTAACGAGCCTTGCACCCTCGGTGGCGTCATCGAGTTCAACGAAGCCTATATGGATGTTGTTGACTGGTCGTATCAAAAAGTCGGGCCTTTTGAGGTAATTTTGACTTTTTTATTGTTAGCTTTTCCATATGGTGTGGCTAGAATTGCATGGATATTTTTTTCGGATCCATGGCCAGATGATGTGTACGTTGGGGGGCTTCTTGCCACGATCTTCGTAATTGCGTTGGGTATGCTGCATGTAATTTGGTTTGGGTGTGTGGCATTTAATGTCTTTACCGGTTTCACTCATTACCCTGTTCGTCTGGATCGCAAGAACAAGATGGTTCATGTGTTTCGCCGTAACGGTGCAGGAGGGGTAAGCAGCTATCGCTGGCGCGATATCACCTTCGGCATGAGAGGTGGAGGTGCCTTGCAACGCAGTTTCGCTGCGGGTGCGATGCACGGCTATGTGCGATGTCCCGATGGCAGCTACGACTACTTCCGTTTGGGTGTGATATGGCCAACCGACGAGGGCATGCGTGGACAGTGGGAGTACTACCGCCGCTATATGGAAGAAGGCCCGGATGCGCTGCCGGAACCGGAAATCCTGCTGCCGATCGAGCGCAAGCGGGAATCGTTCCGTATGGGGGCGCAGCTGTGCTGGTTCTGGGCCGGCCCGATGCTTGGTCCGGCAATTTTCCTCGCACCGCTGACGGTTCCCGGCAGCCTGTTGCGCTGGTTCATCATGCACGTGACGCGCCGCTTGCCGCGCTGGCCGCAGCACGTCGTGGATGCCTGCCCGATCTCGCCGGACGACAAATATGCGTTCAAGCCGGCCCAGTCATTGAACGTATCGCTGGATCTCGTCTTCATCGTAACCGCGAGCGTGCTCGCACTCGATGCAACGCTGATCTACTGGTTCGTCAGCTGGTTGAGCCAACCCGGATATCACTGATACGAGGTCAAGGCAAATTACCCGACGCGGCATCCACTGGTACATCGCCGACGCGCCGTGGTTCACGTCGCGAAACAATCGCACGCGGTGCGCCGCTGCCGCGCGCCCGCCCTGCATCACGCATGCCAAAGCCCGTCGGATCAAGGGCTTAGCGCGGTGATGCGCAGGATATCCACAAGCTTGCCAACAAAATCTGTGGACAAGCCGGGCATCGCGACGGCTTCAGGCTGGTGCATTGAAGCGCACCGTAACGGTGAGCCCGCGTCCGCCCGCGCTCGTGCCGAGCGTGACCGTCGCGCGATGCTGCTCGGCGATCCGCTTGACGATCGACAGGCCGAGCCCGCTGCCCGACGACGTCGCCGCCTGCGCGCCGGCGCCGCGATAGAACCGCTCCCACACTTCCGCGCGCTCCGCTTCCGGAATGCCGGGGCCGTCGTCCGACACTTCGAGCACGGGCGTCGCGCCGTCGACGCGCGCGCTCACGTCGATGCAGGCGCCGTCGCCCGCATAGCGGATCGCGTTGTCGACGAGATTGTTCAGCAGCACGCGCAAGGTATCGGCGTTGCCGGCGACCGTGACGGGCGACGCGCCGATCGCGCCGAGGTCGACGCGATGCGCGTCGGCGACGCGCGCGCGATCCGCGACCACCGCGCGGCACAGCGCGGCGAGATCGACCGGCGCGAACGCGGCCGTCTGCGCGTCCGGCTCGATGCGCGCGAGCGTGAGCAGCTGTTCGGCGAGATGGCCGAGCCGCGTCGTCCCGGCATGGATCTGCGCGAGGATGCGCTCGCGTTCATCGGGCGTCGCCGCGCGCCGCAGCAGCTGCGACTGGATCGACAGGCCCATGATCGGCGTGCGCAGCTCGTGCGCGGCGTCGGCGATGAAATGCCGCTGCAGCGTGAACGAGCGGTCGAGGCGGGCGAGCAGGTCGTTGATCGCTTCGGCGAGCGGACGCACCTCGTTCGGCATCGACGCGACGTCCACCGGTTCGAGATTGTTGGCATTGCGGCGCTTGAGGCCGGCGGCGATCAGGCGCAGCGGTCGCAGCCCCGCCCCGATGCCGAACCACAGCCCGATCGCCAGCACGGGCAGCATCGACAGCACCGGCCACAGCAGATGCACGGCGATGCCGGCGATCGCTTCCCAGCGCGCATGGCGCGCCTGCGCGACGCGAATCGTCGTGCCGCCGCGTTCGGTCACGTAGGTGCGCCACGACTGGCCGCCGACGTCGACGCTGGCGATGCCGGCCTGCGCCGGCGGCGGCAGCGTCAGATCGCGGTCGGTCGAATAGACGAGCGTGCCGTTGCGCCACACCTGCAGCAGCACCGCGTCGGGATCGTCGACCTTGAAGCGGTGCTTGCCGCGGGCGTCGCTGCTGAACGACAGCTCGCCGTTCGGACCGACGACGATTTGTTTCGTCATGCTGCGCATCTGGTCGTCGAGCAGGTCGTCGAGTTCGCGCAGCGCGCCCCAGTAGGTGCCCGCGCTCGCGAGCAGGCCGATCACGCACGCGGCGGGCAGCAGCCAGAACAGCAGTCGCCGCCGCAGCGATGCGCCGCGCCAGCGCATGAGCGCGCGCCGCAGGCTCGTCATGCCGCGTCACCGATCCGGTAGCCGACGCCGCGCACCGTGCGGATCATGTCGTGACCGAGCTTCTTGCGCAGGTTGTGGATATGCACCTGCACCGCGTTGCTTTCGATTTCCTCGCCCCAGCTGTACAGGCGCTCCTCGAACTGCTCGCGGGAAATCACCGCGCCCGGCTCGCGCATCAGCTCGTGCAGCAGCACGAATTCCTTCGGCGACAGCGTCACTTCGGCGTCGTCGAGCCAGACGAGGTGCTTGACGGGATCGAGCCGCAGCGGGCCGACCGCGAGCGTGGTCTGCGCGCGCCCGGCGTGACGCCGGTTGACCGCGCGGATGCGCGCGAGCAGTTCCTCGAGCGCGAACGGCTTCACGAGGTAATCGTCGGCGCCGCAGTCGAGTCCGGCGATGCGGTCGGACAGGCCGTCGCGCGCGGTGATGACGATCGCCGGCAGGTTCTCGTCGCGGCGGCGCAGCGCGGCGAGCACCGACAGGCCGTCGCGGTTGGGCAGGCCGAGGTCGAGCAGCAGCAGGCCGTAGCCGGTGGTGCGCAGCGCGAGCGACGCGGCGTCGCCGTCCTTCACCCAGTCGACCGCGAAGCCTTCCTGCTTCAGACCGTGTTCGAGCCCGCTGCCGATCAGCGGATCGTCTTCGACGAGCAGTACGCGCATGGGTTCGTGTCTCTCCGTGAGGGCGCAAGGCCGCGCCCGATGCGCCCATGATAAGCGCGCGCGGCTTAGGGGGAGCTTAAGCGGGGTGCAACGTCATTCGGCGGCCGGCAGATCCGGGCCCAGTTCGGCCTCGATTCGGTCGATCGACGGCAAGCCCGATTCGAGCGATGCCGGGATTTGTCGGAGGAGTTGATATTCGGCGACGCCCATCGGATTGGCCATGCCGCGCAGCGCATATTCGGCGACGAGGCGATTCTTTTCCCGGCAAAGCAGCAGGCCGATCGTCGGCTGATCTTGCGGCGCCCTCAACTGGGCATCGACCGCGGACAGATAGAAGTTGAGCTGGCCGGCATAGTCGGGCCGAAAGGGCGTCGCCTTGTGTTCGACCACGACGTAGCAGCGCAGCTTCAGGTGATAGAACAGCAGGTCGTTGACTGCTCTCCTCCCTAAAGGAAGGCGATTCCCACTTCTCCGAATGCAACCCGACATCGCCTCAAAGAGACATGGGTATTACGCTTTCTCCATGGGCTGACACCGCCAGTCCGGCGGCCAAAACGTTACGCGCGGCGTTGATGTCGCGGTCGTGGGTCATTCCGCATCCTGGACAGGCCCATGCGCGCACCTTCAACGGCAGGCTGGCGACGGTATGCCCGCAATCGGCGCATCGCTTGCTCGATGGATACCAGCGATCGATGCCGATCAACGTGCGGCCGTACCACTTGGCCTTGTACGTCAGCTGCCGCACGAATTCCGACCAGCCGGCATCGCTGATCGATTTCGCGAGCTTTCGATTCTTCAGCATGTGGCTGACGGCAAGGCTTTCGATCGCGATCACTTGGTTTTCGTTGATCAAACGCGTCGAAAGCTTGGCGCGCTTGGCGAAGAAGTTCGCGAACGCCGTCTGCAAATGGCGCAACGCCTGCTGGAGCGGCACTGAGCTGACTTCGTTCAGCCAGCCATGTTCGGGCGTTTGCTTCAGCGCGGTGAGCGAGGCGGAGGTTTCGTGATAGCCAACACGTTCCTGACGTTGGTGCCACGCATCGGTGCGCATCCGCAGCATGTGGTTATACACAAAGCGCGCGCACCCGAACGTCCGGGCAAGCATCACTGCTTGCTCGGGCGTCGGGTAGAACCGGAATCGGTAGGCACGCTTGATGTCCATGCCTCACACCATGTCATAGGCTCGCGTGTGCATCAAGCCTGGGAAAAGCGGCCACTCGGCCGCGCTCCTTTCGCTCCCCGTCCCAAACGACGGGGTTTCTCGGAGCAAATCGGATGAAGAATTCATCGCCGCCGACCTCGAGCCGGTACTGGCGGCCGACGAACGCAAACCCGGCGCCGAGCTCGAGCAGGAATCGCGTGATATGCCGGGTGAGCGCCTGTTCGATGTCGCGTTCCTGCGCGTCCTCGGTGAGGCCGAGAAAGTCGAAGACGTACGGGTCTTTCAGGGCTTCGCGCGCCAGATCGGATTGCGGCGGCGGCAGGCGTGCGTCGAAGTTGGTCACCGCGCTGCCGGCGCGGGTATGCGCCTGCGTGTCGATCTGCATCGCCAGCACGTTGCGCGACCAGCCGTGTTCGAGGGATTTGCCGGCGTACCAATCGCGCGTGGTCGGGTCCTTGAGCTTGTCGAGCAAGGTCACGACATGGGACCAGGGCAATTGTGCAACGGCCTGTTGCACAAATTCCGGCGCCGGCCACGCCTGCGCGAGCGCCCGCATGTATTTAAGGTTGCGCGGCGAAAATCCGCGCATGTCGGGAAAGGCGTCCTTCAAGTCGCGCGCGAGCTGGTCGATCACTTTCGCGCCCCATCCCTGCAGCTGCTGCCGTTCCAGGATGTCGCGACCGATCTGCCAGTACAGCGTGACGAGCTCGCGGTTCGCGCTGGCGGCAGCGCGTTGCCGTGCGTGCTCCACGCGCTGCTTGAGGTCGGTCAGCCAGCTTCGATAATCGTCGCCCCAAGGGCCGGCGGATAGGGTGTCGGTCATGTCACGCAATGCGGCGGCGCGCTTCAATCAGGTCGGGACATTATCCCGGGGCGAACATCTTCGGGCAACGTGCCGTCAGCGATCGGTCTCCATGCCGACGCGCGCGGCCACAGAGATTCGTACTCGTCCAATGCGACGCTGCGCCACGCGTTCGTGGCCTTCAGCTTTGCTTAATCTTACGTTCCGTAATCTGCGGGCGTCGCGTTCATCGGGAGCGCGGCGTCACGCCAACAAAAGGAACGACATCATGAAGCAACTGGCCAGAATCCTGACGATCGCGCTCGCCGCGCTGCCGGCCGCCGTGTACGCGCAATACACGGGGCCGTCGACACTGACGACCACTACCGTGAAGGAGCTGCTCGCGAACGGCAAGGACGATCAGCACGTGCAGCTGCAGGGCCGCATCGTCAAGCACGTCGGCGGCGAGGACTACGAGTTCGCCGATGCGACCGGCACGATCCGCGTCGAGATCGACGACAAGCTGTGGGCCGGCGGCCAGCCCGTCAGCGACAAGAGCGAAGTGAAGCTGACCGGCGAATTCGAGCGCAAGTGGTCGGGCCGCGTGAAGGTCGACGCCGACAAGATCGACGTGGTGCGCTGACGGGCGCGTGCGGGGCCGGTGATACCATGAGCGACCGGTTCCCGTTCTCACCAAGATGGCCGCCAATTTCGACGAACTCGCGTCCCGGATCCGGGCGCAATTTTCCGAGCTGAGCCCGCAATTCCAGGCGGGCGCGGCATTTCTGCTCGATCATCCCGACGAAGTCGCCGTGTCGTCGATGCGCAAGGTCGCGCAGCGCGCGCAGGTGCAGCCCGCGTCGCTCGTGCGGCTCGCGCAGCAATTCGGTTTTCCCGGCTGGAACGAGTTGCGCGACCTGTGCGTCGCGCGCGTGCGCACGCGCCCCGAGCCGCTGACGCAGCGCGCGCGCTCGCTCGTGCGGCCCGACGCGAAGGCGTCGCTCGCACACGACCTGCTCGCCGCGCAGCAGCACAACCTCGCCGCGACCGCCGCGCAGAACGCGCAGGCGCTCGCCGAGGCCGCGAAGCTGATCCGCAAGGCGTCGCACGTGCACGTCGCGGGATTCCGCTCGTGCTATCCGGTCGCGTTCGGGCTCGTATACGGCTACCGGCTGTTCCGGCCGACCGTGTCGCTGCTCGCCGGCGTCGCCGGCTCGCTCGAAATGGAACTGCGCTCGATCGCGAAGCACAGCGCGACCGTGATCGTCAGCTTCGCGCCGTACTCGGCGGAGGCGACGCGCGTCGCGCAGGCCGCGAGGGCACAGGGCAGCCGGATCGTCGCGATCACCGACAGCGCGGTGTCGCCGATCGCGCTGCATGCCGATGCGCAGCTGATCTTCACGCACGACAGCCCGTCGTTCTTCCCGTCGCTCGTCGCCGCGCATGCGCTCGCCGAAGCGCTCGTCGCGCAGCTGCTGGCGCTCGAAGGCGGCGACGCGATCGCCGCGCTCGAGCGCGCCGAAGCCGAACTGCACGCGAAGGGCGCCTACGTGGTCTGATTCCGATGGATCGCGAAGCGCGGCCGTCCCGTCCGCTTCGCGCACCCACATTTCAGCGCACGCCGTATCGTCGCCGCACGCCGCGCGCGTATGCTGGGGCTTCCCCATTCCGACGGAGCCCGCGATGACCCATCCCGACCTTCAGTCCCGCCACGCGCACGCATTCCGCGCGCTGCATGCGCAACCCGGCGCGTTCATCCTGCCGAATCCGTGGGATGCCGGCACCGCGCGCCTGCTCGCGATGGCCGGCTTCCACGCGCTGGCCACGACGAGCGCCGGTTATGCCTATGCGCGCGGCCTGCCGGACAACGCGGTCGGCCGCGACGCGATGCTGGCGCACATCGCCGAGATCGTCGCGGCAGGCGGCTTGCCGGTGAGCGCCGACCTCGAAAACGGCTTCGGCGACGCGCCGGACACGGTCGCCGAGACGATCCGGCTCGCCGCCGGGGCAGGTGCGGTCGGCGGCTCGATCGAGGACGCGACGGGCCGTCCCGACGCGCCGATCTATCCGCATGACGCGGCGGTCGAGCGCATCGCGGCGGCGGTCGCCGCGGCGCGCGCGCTGCCGTTCCCGTTCACGCTGACCGCGCGTTGCGAAAACTACCTGCACGGCCGGCGCGACCTCGCCGACACGATCGCGCGCCTCGTCGCCTATCGCGACGCGGGCGCCGACGTGCTGTACGCGCCGGGCCTGACCGATCCCGACGAGATTGCCGAGCTCACGCGCGCGGTCAACGCGCCGGTCAACGTCGTGATGGGGCTGCAGGGCGTGTCGCTCAGCGTCGATGCGCTCGCGGCGCTCGGCGTGAAGCGCGTGAGCGTGGGCAGCGCGCTGGCGCGGGCCGCGCTCGGCGCCTTCCTGCGCGGCGCGACGGAAATGATGCGGGACGGCACGTTTTCGTTCGCGAATGCGGCGATTCCGTCGCGCCAGCTCGATCGCTGGTTCGCCGCGGAGAATAATCTGCCGCTTTCGTTCGAAAACTGACGTCGAAATAAAGCATGGGATCGTTTCCATCCGAAATTCAGATTGACGCTAATCAATCGCTTCGGCTTTCGATTAAATAACCGCTCGCGAACCGGGGGCGCCGAAATTCTGGCCCCCTGTCTTTTTGCTCACTTTTTATAAGAAGATGCTGTAAATTCTCGCCGATCATTCCGGGAAATCGACCGTCCGGCGGGCGTTTGCGGGATGCATTTTGTGTTTTTTTCGCACGCGGCAGTTGCCGGTTTTTATTGTGATTGATAGTCTTCATGGCGACGTAAAAATACCGGCGGAAGTGTGCCGGATAATGAATATATAAATTTTCTGAGAGAGCCATGACGATCCGAGATATGCACCGTACCCGGTTTCGCGTCGGCGATGTCGTGACGTTGAAAACCGGCGGGCCGCGCATGACGGTGATCTATGCGGGCCCGGTCGTGTTTGACGACGCCGACTGGCTGATTTGCCAGTGGTTCGACGACAGCGGGCACTTCCGGCAGGAGATGTTCCATCACGAGACGGTCGTGCCGGAGCCGCGCGCGATTTCGGCCGGCCGGGTGCGCGTGCGGATGCAGGCGCAGCGCTACCGGTCCGCCGCGTAACGCGCACCGTCGGCGGGCCGGCGAGGGGGCGTCGCCGGCTGCATCGACGTTTCACGCCGGCCGGAAACATGCGGTGCGCGGCCGGGCCGATACTGCGTGCATGAACCCGACCGATCCGATTGCCGCGGTCACGCACCGCGATCCTTACCCGTACTATGCGGCGCTCGTCGACGGGCCGCCGCTCGCGTTCGACGCCACGCTCGGCCTGTGGGTGGCGAGCCGCGCCGCGACCGTGAGCGCCGTGCTCGGCCATCCCGCGTGCCGGGTCCGGCCGCTCGCCGCGCCGGTGCCGCCCGCGTTGCGCGGCACGACGGCGGGCGAGCTGTTCGGCCAGCTGATCCGCATGAACGACGGCGCGCTGCGGCACGACGCACCGAAACGGGCGATGCAGGCGGCGCTCGCGTCGGTCGACGCGCTCGCGTTGCGCCGCCGCACGGCCGCGCTCGCCGCGCAGCGCTTGCCGGCGCACGCGGCGCCCGATGCGCTGAATGCGTGGTGCATGACGGTGCCGGTCTGCGCGGTGGCCGGGCTGCTCGGTTTCGACGACGCGCGGCTCGACGACGTTGCCGCGTGGGTGACCGACTTCGTCGCCGCGCTGTCGCCGCTGTCGACGGCGGCGCAACTGGCCGGTGCCAGCGCCGCGGCCGGGCGGCTGCTCGACCGGATGACGGAAATCGTCGCCGCGACGCGCGCGGACGACGGCAGCTTGGTCGCGGCGGTGCAATGCGCGGCACACGAGGCCGGCTGGCACGCGAGCGGCGCGCTGATTGCGAATCTGGTCGGGCTGCTGTCGCAGACGTGCGAGGCGACGGCCGCGTGGCTCGGCAATACGGTGGTCGCGTGGCTCGATCCGGCCAGGCGTCCCGCCGGCGAACCTCGCGCGGCGGACGACGCGACGCTCGACACGTTCGTCGCGGAAGTCGCGCGCTTCGACGCGCCGGTGCAGAACACGCGCCGCTTCGTTGCGGCGCGCACGACGCTGGACGGCGTGACCGTCGACGCGGGCGACGCGATCCTGGTCGTGCTCGCGGCGGCGAACCGCGATCCGGCCGCGCAGCGCGATCCGCACCGTTTCGTGCCGGGCCGGCCGCCGGGGCCCGCGTTCGGCTTCGGCGCGGGGCCGCACGGCTGTCCCGGCGAGCGGATCGCGCGGGCGGTGACGGTGGGGGCGGTCGGGGCGCTGTTGCGCGGCGGCGGGTTGCCGCCGGGTGACGCGCCGGGCTGGCGCTACCGGGACTCGACCAACGTCAGGATGCCGATGTTCGAGCCGGCGCGATGAGGAAGCGAAGGGGGACAGGGTTCAGCGGCAGCCCTGCTTCTGCGCCCATTCCTCCTGGGCGGCGACGCGGCGCTGCACGCGCTCGACGAGGCCGGTCGAGAAGGTGCGCATGCTGATGCCGCGGCGCCGGGCGAGGATCGTCTGCGCGACGTCGGCTCGCGGATTCGGCTGGCAGGCCCAGTACAGGGTCATCAGCCAGCCGATGCCGGTCCACGCGAACAGCGCGTTGAACAGCGCGACCGTCAGCTTGTCGTGGCGGCGGCGCCGGTCGGCGATGATCGCCGGCAGGAAGTAGAGCGCGATCGCGGCGACTGAGCCGGCGGCTTGAATCAGGACTTCGGTCTGCATGTTGCTGCTCCATCCGGATTGCAATGGGACCGATTGTCGCGCTTTTCCCGTTGACGTGCAGACAATTGATTGTTGCGTTTTTGGATTCGATCAGGCGGCCGGCCGGTCCGCCGGGGCGGCTTCGTTACGCAACGCGAAACCTTCGTCGCGCCAGCCGGTGACGCCGCCGATCATCAGCTTGACCGGCCGGCCGAGCCGCGCGAGGCGGATCGCGGCGCGGGCGGCGCCGTTGCAGTGCGGCCCGGCGCAGTAGACGACGAACAGCGTATTGGCCGGGTAGTCGGCGAGCTTGCCCGCGACGATCTTGCGATGCGGCAGGTTGCGGGCGCCGGGCACGTGGCCGGCGGCGAACAGGTCCGGGCCGCGGACGTCGAGCAGCACGAAATCGGGCGCGCCGGACGCGAGCGCGTCGTGAACGTCCCAGCAATCGGTCTCGAAGCGCAGCGACGCTTCGAAATGCGCGAGGGCGGCGGGACTGTCGGCGGCGGGGATGTCGGTGACGTAGGACATGCGAGGTTTCTCCGGGTGGCGATGCGCGATGAACATGAGGCCAGTATCGCGGTTCGGCGCATCGCGCGGCAGTGGCGCGATCGACAAGTTCCAGTAACATCGCGCCATGCAAAACCATCTCGTCGTCGCGCTCGCCTACGATCGCCTCTGCACCTTCGAATTCGGCTGCGTGGTCGAACTGTTCGCGCTCGAACGCCCGGAGCTGGGCGTCGACTGGTATCGCTTCGCGGTGTGCGCGAGCGAGCCGGGCCCCGTGCGCGCGGCCGGCGGCATCACGGTCGCCGCGCCGTACCGGCTCGCGATGCTCGACCGCGCGGACACGATCGTGATTCCCGGCTGGCGCGATCCGGACGAACTGCCGCCCGAACCGCTGCTGAAGAAACTGCGCGCCGCGCACCGGCGCGGCGCGCGCCTCTGCTCGATCTGTTCCGGCGTGTTCGTGCTGGCCGCGGCGGGCGTGCTCGACGGCCTGACCGCAACGACTCACTGGCGCTACGCGGAGCGCCTGCAGGCGCGCTATCCGGCGTTGCGCGTGAATCCGGACGCGCTGTACGTCGACGAAGGGCAGGTCATCACGTCGGCTGGCTCGGCGGCGGGGCTCGACATGCTGCTGCATCTCGTGCGCCGCGATCACGGCGGCGCGATCGCCAATCGCGTCGCGCAGCGCCTCGTGCTGCCGCCGCATCGCGACGGCGGGCAGGCGCAGTTCGTGCCGCGTCCGGTGGCGCCGGGCGGCAGCGACCGGCTCGCCAGGCTGATCGACTGGATGCGCGCGCACGCGGCCGAGCCGCATACGCTCGCGTCGCTCGCCGCGCAGGCCGCGATGAGCCCGCGCACGCTGCAGCGGCAGTTCGCCGACGCGACCGGAATGTCGCCGGTCGCGTGGCTGGTCCGCGAGCGCGTGAACGTCGCGAAGGATCTGCTCGAAGCCAATCCGGCGCTGCCGCTCGCGCAGGTCGCGGCGCGCGCGGGCTTCGGGTCGGAGGAGTCGCTGCGCCGGCATTTCCGGCGCATCGCGGCGACGAGTCCCGCCGCGTACCGGCGCAGCATGGATCGTGGCGTGACGGCGCGCTGACGCCGTCGCTCACGCGCGCGGTCGCAGCACCACGATGCCCGGCGTGTTCTTCACGTATTCGAGAAACGGCGAATCGACGACTTTCATGTTGGCTTTCTTCGACGACGCATTGCGCAGCATCGGCCCGTCGCGCGTTTCGACGAAGAAGCCGACGTGCGTGACGTCGAGGCCGTCCGCCTTCGCGTAGATGCCGATGAAGTCGCCGGTCCGAAGCCGGCTGACCCAGCACGAGCGGTGCCAGTTTTCCGAGAGTCTTTTCAATCGCCATGAGCGGGTTCGTTCCGAAACATGCGGTGCAACGGGAGCAGTCGCCGGATAAACGAGCCGCAAGAAATCTCAACGAAATCTGAATTTCCCGGGGTGCCGCGCCGGCTTTGCGGGCTGCGCAAACCCGCCAGCGCCGATTTGGCCCCCGGCGTATCATCGTGCGCTCCTTGACCGCGATTCCGATTTCACCCATGAACATCGTCGATTCCGCTGCTCCCGGCCACGACACGCGCACGGCGCTCGGCGCCGCGCTGCCTTCCCCGCTGCCTTCGCGCTTGCCGCTGGTTCAGGCGCCGATGGTCGGTTCCTTCAGCCCGCTCGCGATCGCCGTCTGCGAAGCGGGCGGGCTCGGCTCGCTGGCCTGCGCGGCGCTCGGCCCGCAGCAGCTGCGCGACGAGATCGCGGCGATCCGCGCGCGTACGCCGGCGCCGTTCAACGTCAATTTCTTCTGCCATACGCCGCCCGCGCCGGATGACGCGGTGGATGCGCGCTGGCGCGCGGCGCTCGCGGGCTACTACGCCGAGGCCGGAGTCGATCCGCCGACCGGGAAGGGCGGGCCGGGGCGCGCGCCGTTCGACGATGCGATGTGCGCGGTCGTCGAGGACTTGCGGCCGGCCGTCGTGAGCTTCCATTTCGGCCTGCCGGAGGCGGCACTGCTCGAGCGGGTGCGGCGCACGGGCGCGCGGGTCGTTTCGTCCGCAACCACCGTCGAGGAAGCGCGCTGGCTCGACGCGCGCGGCGTCGACGCGATCATCGCGCAAGGCGCCGAGGCGGGCGGCCATCGCGGGATGTTCCTGACCGATGACATCCACGCGCAGCCGGGCCTGTTCGCGTTGCTGCCGCAGATCGTCGATGCGGTGCGCGCGCCGGTGATCGCGGCGGGCGCGGTCGCCGACGGCCGCGGCATCGCGGCCGCGTTCGCGCTCGGCGCGCGCGCGGTGCAGATCGGCACCGGCTACCTGCTGACGGCGCAGGCCGGCCGCTCGGTGCAGCATCGCGCGGCGGTGCGCGCAGCACGCGACGACGGCACGCGCTTGACCAACCTGTATACGGGCCGCCCCGCGCGCGGCCTGCTGACCCGCTTCATGCGCGAGCAGGGGCCGATGAGCGCGCTCGCGCCTGCGTTTCCGCTCGCGACGGCCGCCGTCGATCCGCTGCGCCAGGCGTTCGAGCGGCAGGGCCGCGACGATTTCTCGGTGCTGTGGGCGGGCGAGGCCGCGGTGCTCGCCCGCGACGAGGACGCGGGCGTGCTGACGCGCCGCCTGTGGGACGATGCGCTGGCCTGCGCGGCGGGGCTTCGGGCAACGTTTCCGCAGGCCGGCTGAGTGGCGCGGAAAGGGGGCTGAAAGGGGCGCGGGCGGGAGGTCATCGGCGTATCATCTGGGTTTTCGTCAGCCCGATCCAGGCACCCGCCATGACCTCCGTCGACACTACCCCCGTCCTCGACCATGACAAGCTCGTCACCTTCATCGAGCGCAAGTGGAACGATGAAATTCTCCATGCGCTGACCGACTACATCGCGATTCCCGCGAAGAGTCCCGCGTTCGATCCCGACTGGGAGAAGCGCGGCTATCTCGAGCGCGTCGTCACCGATGCCGCGCAATGGGCCGAGCGCCAGCCGGTCAAGGGCCTGAAGCTCGAGATCGTGCGCCTGCCCGGCCGCACGCCGGTAATTTTCTTCGAGACGCCCGCGACGCGCTCGGGCAGCACCGACACGATCCTGCTGTACGGCCACCTCGACAAGCAGCCCGAATTCGACGGCTGGCGCGCGGATCTCGGCCCGTGGACGCCGAAGTTCGAGAACGGCAAGCTGTACGGCCGCGGCGGCGCGGACGACGGCTATGCGATCTACGCGAGCCTCGCGGCGCTCGGCGCGCTCGACGAGCAGGGCGTCGAGCGGCCGCGCTGCGTCGGCCTGATCGAGACCTGCGAGGAGTCGGGCAGCTACGACCTGCTGCCGTACGTCGACGCGCTGCGCGACCGGCTCGGCCAGGTGTCGCTCGTCGTGTGCCTCGATTCCGGCGCCGGCAACTACGACCAGATGTGGCTCACGACGTCGCTGCGCGGGCTCGTGTCCGGCGACCTGCAGGTCGAGGTGCTCGAAGAGGGCGTGCATTCGGGCGTGTTCGGCGGCATCGCGCCGTCGAGCTTCCGCGTGATGCGCCAGCTGTTCGAACGGCTCGAGGACGCGAAGAACGGCAACCTGCTGCCGGGCGCGTTCCATTGCGAGATTCCGGCGAGCCGCCTGCGCGAAGCGGAGGCAACCGCCGCGATTCTCGGCGACACGGTGTGGAAGGGGCTGCCGTGGGCGTGCGGCGCGGACGGCAAGCCGGTGCTGCCGACCACGACCGATCCGCGCGAGGCGCTGCTCAACTCGACGTGGCGGCCGTCGCTGTCGGTGACGGGCGCGGCGGGCATGCCGCCGCTCGCCGACGCGGGCAACGTGCTGCGCCCGCGCACCGCGTTCAAGCTGTCGCTGCGCCTGCCGCCGCTCGTCGATGCCGCGCAGGCCGTGCAGCAGCTGAAGGAGCTGCTCGAAGTCGACCCGCCGTACAACGCGAAGGTCACGTTCAAGCCCGACGCGGGCGCGGCGACCGGCTGGGCGGCGCCCGACGTCGCGCCGTGGCTGGCGGCGTCGCTCGACGCCGCGTCGCGTCGCCACTTCGGCGCGGACTGCGCGTACATGGGCCTCGGCGGCACGATCCCGCTGATGAACGTGCTGCAGGAAGGTTTCCCGGCCGCGCAGTTCATGGTGTGCGGCGTGCTCGGGCCGAAGTCGAACGCGCACGGCCCGAACGAGTTCCTGCACGTGCCGTACGCGAAGAAGCTGACCGCGGCGGTGGCCGACGTGATCGCCACCGCGCGCTGAGCGCCGGCCGCTTGCACCCACCACGAGGAGACGCACCGATGACCGAGCCGCTGCCGTCCGCAACCGACCTGCTGCGCGTGCGCGCCGAACCACTGCACGCGTTCGTTGCCGCGATCTGGGAACGGGCGGGCAGCAGCGAGCGCGAGGCGCGTCTCGTTGCCGATCATCTGGTCGGCGCGAACCTCGCGGGCCACGATTCGCACGGGGTCGGCATGATCCCGAACTACGTCGCGTCGTGGCGCGAAGGGCAACTGCAGTTGAATCGCCATGCGGCGATCGTCCGCGACGCGGGCGCGGTGCTGACGATCGACGGCGGACGCGGCTTCGGCCAGGTGATCGCGTTCGAAGCGATGGTCGAAGGGATCGAGCGCGCGCGGCGGATGGGCATCTGCGCGGTCGGCCTGCGCGACGTCCATCATCTCGGCCGCATCGGCCACTGGGCCGAGCAGTGCGCGCGCTCGGGCCTCGTGTCGTTCCACTTCGTCAACGTGCCGGGCGACCTGCTGGTCGCGCCGCTGCATGGCGCCGATCCGCGCTTCGGCACGAATCCGTTCTGCGCGGCGTATCCGCGCACCGGCAAGCCGCCGCTCGTGCTCGATTTCGCGACGAGCGCGATTGCGTACGGCAAGACGCGCGTTGCCTACAACCAGCGCAAGCGCGTGCCCGCCGGGTCGCTGATCGACCATCGCGGCCGGCCGACCGACGATCCGGCCGTGATGCACGAGCAGCCGTTCGGCGCGCTGCTGCCGTTCGGCCTGCACAAGGGCTATGCGCTCGCGGCGATGTGCGAGATCTTCGGCGGCGCGCTCGTCGGCGGGCATACGACGCACGACGGCACGCTGCAGAAGACGAGCGCGATCGTCAACGGCATGCTGTCGGTGCTGATCGATCCGAACGCGTTCGATGCGGCCGACGCCGAGCGCGAGGCCGACGCGTTCGTCGCGTGGGCGAAGGCGTCGCCGCAGGCGGGCGGAGAGCCGGTGCGGATGCCCGGCGAACCGGAAGAGGCGAGCCGCGCCGCGCGCGGCGCCGACGGCATTCCGGTCGATCGCGCGACGTGGCGGCAGATTCGCGACGGCGCGGCGGCGGTCGGGTTCGCCGACGCGGACCTCGACGCGTGGACGCGGCGCTGCACGGAGCGCGCGTGAGCTGGCAGGCGGAAAAGGCGCACGGCGAGGAGATCGCCTATCAGCTCGGGGCGCTCGGCACGGTCGAGGTCGCGCGATTCTTCAGCGGCGCGGCGTTGCGGATCGACGGCGTGATGTTCGGGTTCATGTCGCGCGGGTCGCTGTTCCTGCGCGTCGACGACGTGAGCCGGCCCGCCTTCGTCGCGGCCGGGATGGGGCCGTTTTCCTATTCGGGACGCACGCGCACCGTCAATCTCGAGGGTTATTACGAGACTCCGGCCGACGTGCTCGAGGATGCGGGTGCGCTGTTCGACTGGTGCCGCGGTGCGTATCGGGCCGCGTTGCTGGCGGGGCCGTCGAAGCGCAAGACGAAGCGGGGCGCGGCGGCGTCGCGCGCGCGGTAGTTTTACTGCGCTTTGTTTAGTGCGTTCGCTTGCCGCAGCGCGCACGCTTCACAACGGCCGGCCCGGCGTTTATGATCGGCGCGTTTGTCCTGGCGCACGCTTCCCCACTCACGTCCAGACGGAGACAGCCGATGCTCGTCCTGATTCTTGGTTTGGTGATCTTTCTTGGTGTGCATTCGATCCGCATCGTCGCGGACGGCTGGCGGTCCGCGACGATCGCGCGGCTCGGCGAAAGAGGCTGGAAAGGAGGCTATGCGATCGCGTCGATCGTCGGCTTCGTGCTGATCGTCTGGGGCTACGGGCTCGCGCGCGCCGACGCCAGCTTCCTGTGGGCGCCGCCGGTCGGCGTGCGGCACCTGACCGGCGTGCTGACCGCACTCGCGTTCGTGCTGATCGCGGCGGCGTACGTGCCGGGCAACCGCATCAAGGGGCTCGTCGGGCACCCGATGCTGGCCGGCGTGATGGTGTGGGCCGTCGCGCACCTGCTCGCGAACGGCACGCTGCACGCGGTCGTGCTGTTCGGCGCGTTCTTCGCGTGGTCGCTGGTCGACTTCCTCGCATCGCGTGCGCGCGATCGCCGCGACGGCGTGCGCTATCCGGCGGGCAACACGTCGCGCAACGTGGTCACCATTGCCGTCGGGCTCGTGGCCTGGGCCGTGTTCGCGCTGTTCCTGCACGGCTGGCTGATCGGCGTGCGGCCGTTCGGCTGAACGGGCGGGGTGTCGGCATACGCGCCGGCGGCCGTCACAGCGGCCTGACGAACAGCCCGATGGTCAGCGCGATGCCGATGCACACGATGCCGATCCGCAGCACCCGCTCGTTGACGCGGTGCAGCGCCCACGACCCGCACAGCCCGCCGACGACGGCGCCGCCGCCGAGCGCGAGCGCGGCAGGCCAGTGCAGGTGCGGCGAGGTCAGGAACAGCACGACCGCCGACGCGTTCATCACGCCCGCGAGCGCGTTCTTCGTCGAGGCCGCGTGACGCGGCGACAGGCCCGCCATCGTCAGCGCCGCCATCATCAGGAAGCCGATACCCCCGCCGAAGTAGCCGCCGTAGATCGCGATCGCGAACTGCGCGACGGCGGTCGTGACGGGGCCGAGATGGACCGTCTCCTCGCTCGGCTTGCGCAGGAAGCTGCCCCAGGTGAACACGGCCGTCGCGAACAGCACGAGCCACGGCACGAGCCGCGAGAAGATCGACGACGGCGTCTTCAGCAGCAGCAGGCCGCCGAGCGCGCCGCCGACGATGCTGATCAGAAATAGCGCGCGAAACGGCAACTGGCCCGCGCCGCGCACATGATGGCGGCTGGCCCAGCCGGTCGTCACCTGCGCGGGAAAGAGCGCGACCGTCGACGTGATGTTCGCGGACAGCGGCGACAGGCCCGACACGATCAGCGCGGGCAGCGTGACGAACGAGCCGCCGCCGGCGAGGGAGTTCTGCAGGCCGGCCCAGAGGCCGGCGAGGATGACGAGCGTGAGCATCGGTGCGGGAGCGGAAGGTTGGCCTGGGTGTCGGACGCGAGATGCGGGGCCGGGCGAGGCGGACGCGAGATGGTAATGCAGGATCGCGGACGCCGGAAGGCCCGGCCGTGGCGGCCGGACGCGCGCCGGGTTCACTCGGTTCGGCGCGAACCCGCGTCCGGCGCTTCGATGTCGGCATCGGCGTTGGCCTCGGTGCGCGGATAGACGATCGTTCCGTCCGGTTGAACGGCGGCGCCCGGCGTGAGGCGCGCGGGCTCGATGCGGTTCGGCCCGATGATGTGGAAGACCGTCTCGCCGCGCGCGATCAGGTAGTCGGCGACGATGCGCCGATGACAGCGCCACCACACGGCTTCCGCGCACATGACGGCGCAGCGCCGCCGACGCCCCTGTTCGACCAGGTGATCGAGGCCCACGCGAAATGCCGCGGACAGCGCGTAATCGGCGTAGCGATGGAAGCTGTCGTTGGTCCAGAAGCCGTTGACGTCGTCCGGCACGGCCCGCGACGGGCCGCGCAGGCCGCCGAGCGCGGCGACGTGCTCATAGGCGATGTCGAACGGCGCCAGCGCGACCGGCAGCGTCGCTTCGTTGAACTGCGGATTGGTGCGCGACCTCGGCATCTTCCTGACGTCCGCGAGCAGCGCGACGTCGGCGTCGTTCAGCAGGCCGATGAAGGCTTCGAGCGAGCGGTCGGAATGGCCGACCGTGAAGAACGGGAGCTTCATGCGTCGTCCTCGCCGGCGACGAGCGTGAGCGCGCGGCCCCGATGCGCGGCGACGTGATCGGTCCGGTCGCTCTTTATTTCGTATTGCGGATCGTCCGGCGACGCATGATGCCGATGCCCCTTGTAATCGAAATCCTGCGTATGGATCGCGATGATCCTGCCCGTCACGTGACCGGCCTCGGAATTCCAGCGGACCCGGTCCCCCAGCTTGAACGTCGTCGCCATCGTGAGCGTCCTCCTGTGGTTCGTATCGCGATCATGCCGGCGTCGCCTGCTCGAACGCGGATTCCGCTTCGAGGCTTGCACCGTCGCGCCCGACGGTGGCAACCGCAAGCTGCTTGCCGCCGCGCCAGTAGGTGACCGTGCAGTCGTGCGCGGCCGGATCGCCGTCGACGTCGACGCGATCCCATTGCGCCGCGTGGCCGACGTAGTTGATCGCGACGTCGTAGTGCTGGCTCCAGAAGAACGGCACCGCCGCGAAGCGCTGCCGCTCGCCGAGGATGTTGCGCGCGGCCGCCGCGCCCTGGCGCTCGGCGACCACCCAGTGTTCGACGCGGATGCGCTCGCCGGTGCGCGGGTCCGGCCAGCGGGCGATGTCGCCCGCCGCGTAGATGCCCGGCGCGCTCGTCTGGAGGAATTCGTCGACCGTCACGCCGCGATCCGTCGCGAGGCCCGCCTCCTGCGCGAGCGTGAGGTCGGGGCGCACGCCGATTCCCGTCACGACCAGGTCGGCGGGCAGCGTGACGCCGGTCGACAAGGTCACGCGATCCACTTCGATCGCGGCGACCGTGGCCCCCAGATGAAACACGACGCCGTGCGCTTCATGCAGCGCCTTGACCATGTCGCCGAGCGCCGCGCCGAGCACTCGCTCCATCGGGCGCGCTTCGGGGGCGACCACGTGCACGTCGAGCCCGCGCGTGCGCAGCGCGGCCGCGACTTCGAGCCCGATGAAGCTCGCGCCCACCACCACGCATCGGCGTGCAGCGCCAGCCTGCGCGATCAGCGCATTGCAGTCGGCCAGCGTGCGGAGCACCGCGACGTGCGCCAGCGTGGCGCCGGGGACCGTGAGGTGCACCGGTTCGGCGCCGGTGGCGAGCAGCAACGCGCCGTACTCGATCTGACTGCCGTCCGACAAGGAGAGGGTTTTTCGGGCGGGCTCGAGACTGACCGCGCGCATGCCGCAGTGCATCGAGATGTCGTGATCCGCGTAGAACGTCGGAGGATGCAGCGGCAGCCAGTCGGGCTGCGCGGTGCCGGCGAGATAGTCTTTCGACAGGTTCGGGCGGTCGTACGGCAACGCGCGATCGGCGCTCAGCAGCGTAATGGGGCCCTGATACCCTTGCCGCCGCAACGTGCTGGCCGCCGCGTTGCCGGCCGCGCCGCCGCCGACGATCACCACCGATTCGGGGTGCGCCGCGGCCGACGCCGCGGATGGAATCGGCGCCTGCGCGGCCGGCAGCGCGTCGCGCACGAAGACCTTGCCGTCCTGCTGCTCGACGCGCCAGCACGTCAGGTCGGTCAGCGCCGGCGCGCCGAGCACCTCGCCGGTGCGGACGCTGAAGCACGCGTGATGCCACGGGCAGCGGAGCGTGTCGCCGACCAGCAGGCCGTCGGCGAGCGGTGCGCCGTAATGCGTGCAGGTCGCGCCGACTGCAAGGCACGTGCCTGCGCGGTGCACGAGCAGGACCGGCTCATCGCCGACGTGGCCTGCCACCATGCCGCCGTCCGGAATATCGGCCAGCGGCACGCCTTGAGCGAGATCGGGATCGCCGGGTGACGAAGCATGTTCGGTCATGGCTGCGCTCCTCTCGGGTCGGGAACTTCCCCATTATCGACCTCGATTCGGCGGCGGGAAAGACACAGTCACGAAGCGGGGCGGGGTGTTCGAGCCCCAGGCATGGGAAGCCGGTTTCCGCATCGGCGATGCCGCAGTGCATCACCGCGAGTGCCGTTGCCGTGCGCTCTCATGCGCGTCCGCCACGCAGCAGCCGGAGATAGACCGGCAATGCCAGCGCGCCGATCAGGCTCGCCCACAGCAGCGGCGCGATGCCGGCGAGCGTGACCGTCTGGCCGCCGAGCAGCCACGCACTCAGCGCGAACGCAACGGTCGTGCCGAGATGGGTCGCCGCCGTTTGCAGCGCGCTGAACCCGGCGCGGCGCTCCGGCGCGGGAAAGGCCGCGCTCACGCTCGACGTCGCGACGAGGCGCACGTAGGTCGATGCCATGAACGCGATCATGAAGCCCTCTGCGCCGACCGCGTGACACATCAGCAGCACGATGTCGATCGCGATAGCGGCCGTTGCGAGCCACGCGAGCCGCCGTTCGCCGAGCCGGCGCGCGAGGCGCCCGGCCGCATGCGATGCGACGAAGCCGGCGACGCCGCCCGCGAAGAAGAGCCGCGGCAGGCTGCCCGGATCGGCGGACAGCAGCGCGAGCAGCGGCGCCAGCACGGGCACGATCAGCAGCGACGGCAATTGCGAGACGGCGTTCGCGGCGGCATGCAGGATCGTCCCGGCGTCGAGGTCGAGCGTGCGCGGCCGGCCGGCCGGCGGCGCGATCGCGGGTATCCTCGTCGCCGCGACGAGCGCACAGCCGGCGCAGCAGGCGGCGATCAGCCGGAACGCCGCCGGCCAGCCGGCCCGTTCGGCCGCCTGCAGCACCATCGGGATGCCGATGATGCTGACGAGCGAAAACGACGCGACGACCGTCGCGAGCAGGCGCGGCCGCTCGGCGGCGGACGCGCAGGCCAGCAGCACGCCGAACGCGCAGCCCATCGTGATGCCGCCGGCGATGCCGGCCAGCGCGCGCAGCACGAGCAGCCATGCGAAGCTGTGCGTTTCGGCGATGGCGAGCGTCGTCACGGCGAGCGTCGCCAGCGTGACGAGCAGCGTGCGTCGCGGATCATGGCGGTTCATCCGGAAATACGCGGCGAGCCCCGACAGGATCGCCGTCAGCGTATAGACGCCCGTGACATAGCCTGCGTATGAGTCGGGTACGCCGAAGTCGGGCGCCATCCGCCGGAACAGCGGGCTGACGGCCATGTATTCGAGCGCGTTGGTGAACTGGATCGCCGCGACGACGACGGCGATGCCGCGTGCGGAAGGGGGCGGACGGTGCTGTCCGGTTGACGGATTCGGTGCGGCCATGGGCTTCTCTCGTGCTTTCTCGTACGCAAAGCCGCGATGGTCGCCTCACGCGGGGCGCGCCGCCTAGTCGCTGAAATGAAACACGCGATGATCAAAAGGAGAACGCTGGAATGGCGCGGTTGAATCTCAATGCGGTTCGGGTCTTTGCGACGGTGGCCGCGAAAGGTAGCTTCACCGCGGCCGGGCGGGAATTGCAGATCCCGACGTCCAACGTGAGCCGGCATGTCGCGCAACTGGAGGCGAGCCTGCAGACGCGCCTGATCGAGCGGCATGCGCGCCGCCTGACGTTGACCGACGCGGGCCGGCTGCTGTTCGAGCGATGCAGGCCGATGTTCGATGCGCTCGACGACACCCTCGACGAACTTGCGTCCGGGCAGACGCGCCTGCAGGGCCGGCTGCGCGTGAGCCTGCCGAGCGAGGTCGGCCCGCAGCTATTCGGCGCGGCCGTGGCCGATTTCGCGTGCCGCCATCCGGCCGTGGACCTGCGCTGCTCGACGAGCCTCGCCGGGCTCGAGACGGGGCTCGAGGATCTCGATCTGGCGGTCATCATCGGGCGCGGGGCGCTGCCGGACAGTTCGTGCGTCGTGAAGCCGATGCTGAGCTGGCCGAGCGTGGTCGTCGCGGCGCCGTCGGTGATCGATGCGCATGGCCGTCCGGAACGCATCGAGTCGCTCGAGGCGTTGCCGTGCATCACGACGGTCGGTGCGCTGGACGGCAGGCCATGGCGTTTCCTCGGCGCGGGCGGGCGCGTGATCACCGTGCGTGTGCAGGAGCGGCTGCGTGTCGACAGCGGCACGCTTGCGGTGGCGGCCGCGCTGCGCGGCGTCGGCTTTGCGATCGTCGTCGAGGCCGCGTGTCGCGGCCTGATCGAGCGCGGCGAACTGGTGCCGATCGCGCTCGACAAGCCGGCCGCGCCGCTGGAGCTCTACGCGGCCTATCCGCAGCGCAGGCACCTGCCGGCAACGGTGCGGGCGTTCATCGATCATCTGACGGAGGCGGCGGGCACGCTTCACGTCGCGCGATCGAGCCGATAGCAAGCACAAGCAAAACGCCCGCCTTGCGGCGGGCGTTCATCCTGCGCAGCGCGTTCGCAGGGACGGCGGATTACTGCCACGCCGGCGCGGGCGTGATCTGCGTCGTATAGGCGGTTGCCGGCAGCAGCGTGAGGTTGGAAATCCTCTGCCCGCCGTAGGTTTCGGTCGACGTGCCGAACGTGACGCCCGTCACCGGCACGGCAACCGACCGCCCGTCGGAGCGCGACGCGCTGACGACGATCGACTTGCCGGGCGTGAGCGTCGCCGCGACGTTCGACGAGTTGTACACCATCCGCTGATTTGCGAGCGTGCCGATTGTCAACAGGTAAGGACTCTGAATCGGCAGGTTCTTGTAGTACGTGTTGTACTTCTTGAGCGTCGCGCTCAGCAGGTCGCCCAGCAGCGTGCTCGTGCCGCTGTACGCACGCAGGTTCGACTGGTGGAACATCATCGGCCGGTTGTCGAACGTGAGCAGGTAGACGACGAGCTGGTCGGACACCTTGTCGAGCACCTGTGCGTAGGTCAGGTCATAGCCCCAGCGGGTCGGGTCGATCCCGTTCGCGCCATAGAAGTAGTTGTATTCGGCGACCCATTCCGCCGGCTGCGACACGTTGTAGAACAGTGCGGTCGCGTAGCGCGGCACTTCGAAGATGCCCTGGTTCACGCAGTTGTACTTGCCCGCGTTGAACGCGGGCAGCGACCACGCCACGCCGTTGTTGTTGGTCGGGCAGCCGGCCGTGCCGACGGGCGGCGTCGGCTTCGAGCTGTCGGACACGAGCACCTGCGTGCCGAACGCGACGAGCGCGCCGAGCGTCGTCGGGTTGTACAGCCCCGAGATTTCCGGCGTGACGAGCGTCCATTTGCTGAAGTTCGTGAACCTGAACTTGTTCGCGACCTTCACGTTGCTCTGCATCTCGGACTGCACTTGCGCAGCGGTCGTCGTAAACGGCGGATCCAGCAGTTCATGGTCGTAGGTGTGACTGATCCACTTGAAACTGCCCTGCTGCAAGGCCGTCTGCAGCGACAGCGAATCGATGCCGCTCGGCGGGTAGGGGCCCTGGCCGCCATACGCCGTGCTGTAGCCTTCGCCGTTGAACGCAAGCGTGAGCTTGACCGCGGACGCGTTCGGCGTCGTCAGGTTCACGAGCGACTGCCAGGTCACGGCGTTGCCGAAGTCCGCGCCGGTGGTCCGGTATTCGCATGCGGTGAGGCCGGTCAACGGGTTCGTCGAGCCGAGCGGGCACTGGCCGGGCGGGGTCGTGCTGGTCGTGGCGCCGGTCCTCACGTCGTACCACAGGCCGGTGTAATCGGACTGCGCGTACGGGAAGATTTCATCGGGAATGCCGTTGTCGTCGACCTGCGGATCGATGTACGCGTGACGGCTGCCGAGGAACAGGCCGCGCGTGAGCCAGTTCGCGATCCCGTAGGACAGTGTGATCGAGTGCGTCAGGTACTGGCTGTTGTCGAACATCAGCGACATCGTCTCGCGCGACGCGCTGTCGCCGGTCAACGGCGTCGTGTTCGCGAACAGGCAGGTCGCGCCGATCGGGTAGGTCGTGCTGCCCGGGGCGGTGGCCTGCACGATCGGCGTGACGGTCGTGCCGGTCGGCAGCGGGCTGGCCGGCGACGCGAAATACGTCCATGCGTTCGCGATCGTCAGCGGGTTGCTCGAGGACGTGCCCGCGTTCATGTACGGGAACAGGCTCTGCCCCGTCGATGTGAGCGTCGACGCCAGCGGCGTCGCGGTCGTGTCCTGGTAGTTGACGTACTGCAGGCAGCCGCTGTCGCCCGGCCACGTGTAGAAGCTCGCGAGCCGCACGTTGTACTTGAACTGGTAGCGCGCGAGCGTCTGCGCGAGCGCGCCGCCGGCGAACGGGTTCATGTAGCGGTAGTCGCTGATCGGCATGATGATGCCCTGGTACAGCGCGTGGTCGCCGTTTTCCAGCGACGGCAGGGTCGGGTTGTTGGTGTCGTACGAGTAGACCGTGTACGGGATGCCCACGCGATCGAGGATCGACTGGGCAGCGGCCAGTTCGGGGGAGCTGCCGGCCTGCTGGCTCGCGACGATCAGGATCTTCAGGTCGATCTGGGCATCGCTCGGCACTGCATGGCAGACGCCGGCTGCCGCAAGAAGTCCTGCCGCGGCCGCACAGCGCGACAGCATCCCGAACCGGCTGGTTAGGGTTCGCAAAACGCTCATGTCAAACCTCACGCGTCGTGTCCGAAGGTTCGGACGAGTCCCCCGACAATCGAGAAAGGTGTGGCGTCTGTCGTTATTGATTCGAAGTCCGATTCTTCGCGGTCGACTTGTTGACCGTGTCGTCCGGATGCGGGCCCGAAGGCGGATAGGTCGGCTTGCCCCAGCCTTCCTTGGCCGAAGGAAGCTGGCCGTGACCGTGCGGTGGAGGCTTGCCGTCCGCGCAGGCGTT
The DNA here is from genome assembly GCF_902833085.1 of Burkholderia ubonensis. GTDB lineage: Bacteria > Pseudomonadota > Gammaproteobacteria > Burkholderiales > Burkholderiaceae > Burkholderia > Burkholderia ubonensis. The sequence goes on along the minus strand of NZ_CADFEB010000011.1, from coordinate 116,448 downwards.
CGGCGGCGCGAGCGCGGCTGCCGCGACCAGCCCCGAGAAAACGCCGCAGAGCACGACGCCCGGCCAGCGTGACGGCCGTTTCGGTCCAAGGGTTTGCATGGTGTCCTCCCAACGCTGCCGGTGTCATGCGGCGCGTTTCAGAAATGATCAGATGGGCGGCGCGGACGGGCCGGCTGTCGAGCCGGGCCGTTGCCGCGAACGCCTGGGCGTTCGAACCCGAGCGCTTCCGTGCAGGTCAGGTCTTGCCATCGGGCCTGACGGACATGGACGGGAGCGGACGACTACGGACCGATTGCGCATGCAGGCGAGGATGGCCGCCATGCTTGCGCCCGCATCCGTTTGATCTGGAAAGCGAACTATGTGCCAATGGCCGGAGACCCTTTATTCCGTTGACGTAACGTTACGTAATGAAAGCTGGCCGGCAGAAAATGTTTCATCCGTGATCGATTGCGCGGCGATCTGCAGGAAAGACGTTTCGTCTCTGCAACAAGGGGGCCTGCGTCGGATGGTTGCGTTGAACCAGCCGGCGTCCATGATCCCCGGTGCGATCCGATTCAAGAAAGATGAATGGAAAAAGCATTTGTGAATTGTTCCGTAAATATGGAATTGCAATGAGGTAGTTTTCCGGAAAATTCCAAAATGATCTTTTGTATGAATTTTGTTAGAGTCGGGCTGGTGGTGCTGTGCGTGGCAAAAAAGAGAATTGCCAATAGAGAATCGATCTGAAATTTATTTCAATTTGTTGATTATCTGAAGCTCATCGATATGGGGAATTTGCATATGCGTAATTTCGCCGGCCGTCATGCATCGAAATCGATCAAATGCCTCATCGGAATTCCGCTCGTCGCAGCCAGCCTCGTCAACATCGTCCATGCGGCGCCCATCGAGGCGTCGTTGCAACGCTCGATCGAGCAGGCGCTCGAATCTCGATCGAGCGGAAAGTCGGCGCTGCCGGCCCAGTCGGGCGGCAACCTGGTCGAGGCATTGAAAACGGATGAAACTTCCGGGTGGGTATTGGGCGCTGCTACCCAAATCCTGCGCGAAGACGAATCCGTCGATCCCGTCACGAAGCTGTTCCTTGCGCGCAACGTGAATGGCCGATGGATCGCAGGCGTCGAGGGCGGCAGCCAGTTTGGAGAATTACTCAACTCGGCGCCGTCAACGCTGCTCGCCGCCGAGGAACGGAAAAACCTGGCGGTAAGACGCTCGTTTGCACCACGGTCGGCGGCATTGCCGCAACCGGGCCTTGCGCTGCCGTGGCAACTGAATGCCGGATGGTATTGGACGGGCGGAGCCCACGGCTGGTCCGGACAAAGCAGGCCGTATAACTCCCTGGATTTCTCGGGCGGCAACGGTCGCGTGCTGGCGGCTCGGGACGGCTATCTTTACAAGAGCTGCGAGCGAAACGGCAGTGCGATCGTCAAGCTGGTTCACGACAACGGCTATGCGACGACCTATTACCACATGGTCCAGTTGACGTCGCTCAATAGCGGCACGCGGGTCCGTCAGGGCGATTATCTCGGCAGCGTCGGAAACGGGCTGCCGTGCGGCGGACAAACGACGGGGCCGCATGTTCACTTCTCGCTGAGCAAGGACGGCAACGACATTCCGATCAACGGGATGACGATCGGCGGCTGGCAATTTTTCGCGGGCGCCGAACCGTACGCCGGATACGCGGTTCGCAATCAGCGGCGCGTCTCTCCGCAGGCATGGCTGGTCAACTACGGGGGCGAAGATTCCGGCGGTCCGGTCGACCCGTCACCGCCCGTCAGTGCGCGTGTTCAGGCGCCGAGTCAGGCGAACCTGCGCAGCGCGCCTTCTTTGTCGGCGGCGATCGTCGGTTCGGTCGAGAACGGTCGCACCGTGCAGCTCGCTTGCTACAAGTACGGTGATCCGGTGGATGGCAACTGGGGCGTCACACGGCTTTGGTATCGACTCGACTCGAATCAATGGATATCGGACGGATTTGTCTACACGGGCAGCAACGGCCCGGTGGTGCCTGAATGCGTGAGCTAGCGAGGGTGCGCCGTCACGCATGAATATGTGTACGGCCGCCACGGTGCAAGGGGGTACAACAAACGCACGCTTGCCCACGTGAAATTGTCATGCTAGTTTTTCATGAAATTTCCCGTCAGAAATTTCATGGGAGCGCGCATGTTCCTGCAGTCGGACCGCCACGTCGCAAGCTACTACGCCGGCACGCACCCGGCGCCGATCCCGGTTCGCCCGGCGCTGGAGTCGCGTGTCGACGCCGACGTGCTGGTCGTCGGCGCCGGCTTCAGCGGGCTGCACACGGCGCTGCGCCTCGCACTCGCGGGCAAGCGCGTCGTGATGCTCGAAGCGAGCCGGGTCGCGTGGGCGGCGTCGGGGCGCAACGGCGGGCAGGCGCTGCTCGGCTGGTCGTGCGACATGCCGCCGCTCGAGGCGGCGCTCGGCCGCGACGGCGCACGCGCGCTGTGGGACAGCATGCGCTGGGCCGCGGCCGAGGTGCGCGACCTGCCGGCGCGCCACGGCTTCGACATCGACTACCGGCCGGGCAGCCTGTGGGCGGCGGTGCGGCCGCGCCGCGTCGCGATGCTCGCGCAGGCGCGCGACGAAGCGGCCGAGCGCTGGGGCTACGATCGGCTGCGCGTGATTCCGCACGCCGAGATGCCCGAATGGATCGGCAGCGCGCGCTATCTCGCGGCGCTCTACGATCCCGAGGCCGGGCACCTGAATCCGCTGAAACTCGCGCTCGGTCTCGCGCAGACGATCGAGCGCGCGGGCGGCCGCATCTTCGAGCAGAGCCGCGTGCTCGACCTGAGCGAGACGGGCGGCGGCTACGTCGCGCGCACCGCCGCCGGCGAAGCGCGCGCGGACGTGCTGGTGCTCGCGTGCAACGCGTACGTCGACCGGCTCGATCCCGGACTGTCGCGCCGGCTGCTGCCGGTCGGCACCTACCAGGTCGCGACCGCGCCGCTCGATCCCGAGCTCGCGCGCTCGCTGCTGCCGCGCGACAACTGCGTGATCGACAACCAGTTCGTGCCCGACTACTTCCGCCTGAGCCCCGACGGGCGCCTGCTGTTCGGCGGCGGCTGCACGTATCTCGGCGGCATCCCCGCGGACATCGCGGCGGCGACGCGGCCGCACCTCGAACGCGTGTTTCCGCAGCTGCGCGGCGTGCCGCTCGACTTCGCATGGGGCGGCCACATCGACATCAGCATGCGGCGCACGCCGGACCTCGGCCGTTGCGGGCAGCGCTACTGGCTGCAGGGCTTTTCCGGCCACGGCGTGCTGCCGACGCTCGCGGGCGCGCGCGCCGTCGCCGACGCGGTGCTCGGCGACGACCGGCTCCTCGCGCTGTACCAGCGCGTCCGCAACCCGCGCTTTCCCGGCGGCGGCCGGTTCGCCGCGCCGCTGGAGGCGATCGGCAAGGCCTGGTACCGGCTGCGCGACACCGTCTGACTTTCTCCGGAACACACGATGAACGAACAGGAAGAAATCGAAAGCCTGGCGATCCTGATCCGCGATCTGCGCAAGCACCGCAAGGTCACGCTGAACGAGCTGGCCGACCGGATCGGCCGCTCGGTCGGCTTTCTGTCGCAGGTCGAGCGGGGGCTGTCGCGTCCGACCGTCGCGGACCTGACGGCGATCGGCGAGGCGCTCGGCGTGCCGACCACGTACTTCTACAGCCTGGACAAGCCGCGCTCCGTGCCGTGGGTCACGCGGCCCGGCGAGCGCCGCACCGTGTATTACGCGGCGGGCATCACGGACATCCTCGTGTCGCCGAGCATGCGCGCGCGCTTCTCGGTCCTCGAGAGCCATCTCGCGCCGGGCGCGAGCAGCGGCGACCGGCCCGTCGACGACAGCGACGAGCAGGGCGGCTTCGTGCTCGAAGGCGAACTGACGATCTGGCTCGACGGCGACGACACGCCCGTCACGCTCGGCCCGAACGATGCGTTCCAGCTGCCCGCGCACAAGCGGTTCCGCTACGCGAACCTGACTGACCAGCCCACGCGGGTCATCTGGGTGTTCACCTGACGCGTCGTCGCGGCGGGATGCCGCGTTCGAAGCACATGGTTTGACGTACTGATCGATGGGGGCGTGCGGTGCTGCACCGGCCGTTCGGCCCCGGTTCGCCGCGACGCGGCATCGTCACACTCGAACGAAAGGATGAATCATGGCTGACGTCGTTTCCGCGCTGGTCGATGAAGTCCGAGCATTCCGCCACGCGCACCCCGAGATCCGCTATGTCGACCTGATCTGCCTGGACCTGCCCGGCCACTTCTACGGCAAGCGCTATCCGATCGACGCGCTCGAGAAGGTCGCATCGGGCTCGCTGCTGAAGCTGCCGCAGAACTGCGTGCTGCTCGGCACGCAGGGCGGCCTGTACAAGATCGGCGACTACTGCTTCAACGACGGCGATCCGGACGCGCCGCGCCGGCTGGTTCCCGGCACGCTGAAGCGGGTGCGCTGGGAAAGCCAGCCGCTCGCGCAGATGCTGATCAGCTCCGACGGCACCGACGCGCCGATCGAGTTCGAGCCGCGCGAAGTGCTCGCGCGCGTGCTGCGGCGCTTCGCGAAGCGGGGGATTCGCCCGGTCGTCGCGTTCGAGCTCGAGTTCTACCTGTTCGCCGCGCAGCTCGCGGACGGCCTGCCGCAGTATCCGCGCGACCGCCTGAGCGACGACCGCGACGATCAGCCGAACATGCATATCGAGCGGCTGTCGCGGTTCTCCGACGTGCTGCACGAGATGGTCGAGGCCGCGTGCGAGCAGGGCGTCGATGCGACGGTGATCACCGCCGAGCTCGGGCCCGGCCAGTTCGAGATCAACTTCGGCCACACCGACGACGGGCTGCGCGCGGCCGACTGGTCGGCGCTGTTCTGCCGCAGCACGCGCGGCGTCGCGCTGCGGCACGGCTATCGCGCGAGCTTCATGGGCAAGCCGTACCTGCATGCGCCGGGCAGCGGCATGCACGTGCACGTGAGCCTGTACGACGAAGCGGGGCGCAACCTGCTGGCGGCGCACGGGCAGCGCCCGCTGCGCCATGCGGTCGCGGGCTGCCTCGCGCTGCTGCCGCACTGCATGCCGGTGTTCGCGCCGAACCACAACGCGTTCCGGCGCTACGGGTCGATGGTGAACGCGGCGAGCCGCGCGAGCTGGGGATTCGAGGATCGCGACGCGTGCATCCGGATTCCCGAATCGGATGCGGGCAACCTGAGGATCGAGCATCGCCTCGCGAGCGCGGACGCGAATCCGTATCTCGTGCTGGCGGCGATTCTGACCGGGATGGAATACGGGCTCGACGCGGGCAAGGAGCCGATCGCGCCGCTCAACGACGATCGCGGCAGCGGCATCGATTTTCCGAAGGACATGCTGTCGGCGGTCGCCGCGATGCACGCGCATCCTGCGGTGCGCGAAGGGCTCGGCGGCGAGTTCGTGATGGTCTATTGCGAGAACAAGCGGCAGGAGCAGATCGATTTCATGAACGAGATCGGCGCGCGGGAGTATCGGTGGTTTCTGTGACGCGGGCCGGATGATCGGTCAGTTCGTCTCGATGTCGACGGCGGCCACCCGATGTCCGGCGAGCGCAAGCCCCTGCGCGAGTTTGGCCAAGGGCGCCCGTTGCTCCGCCGATGTCGCGGTCGAGCACAATTGCAGCGGCGCGTTGGCGGGATTCGCATCGTTGTGCAGCCGGAACTCGGCAAGCTGATGGTCGACCCGTCGTGCGATTGCGGTCGCGGTCTCGATCAAGCGGAATCGGGAGCCGAAGACCCTTCGAATGCTCGGCATGAGCAACGCGTAATGCGTCGAGCCCAGCACGAGCGTATCCGCGCCTTCGCCGATCATCGGCGTCAGGTATGCGTCGAGCAGCGATTCGACGACCGATCCCGTCGCTTCGCCTTGTTCGATGCGTTCCACGAGGCCATGCCCCGCCTGACACACGAAGCGGCACGCGTGATCGTTCTCCGCCAGCAGCGCCTGCAATCGTTGGCTGCGCAGCGTTGCGGCAGTCGCGAGCACGCCGACGACTTTTGATGCCGAGGCCTGCACGGCGGGCTTGATCCCGGGCTCCACGCCGATGATCGGGATCGCGAACTGACTTCGGAGATGCGAGATTGCGTGCGTCGTTGCCGTGTTGCATGCAATCACCAGCATTTTCGCGCCGTGTTGCACCAGCCATTCCGTAAGTGCCTGGCTGCGCGCCCTGATGAACGCATCGGACTTTTCGCCATAGGGCGCGTACCTGGAGTCCGCGATATACAGGATGGCTTCGCCTGGAAGGCGCTGACGGACCGCTTCGACGACCGACAATCCGCCCAGGCCCGAATCGAATACGCCGATGGGGGCGATGCCGTTGTGCGTGAGTGTGTGCATGGGCTTGGGACGTGCGTCTGGCGCACGGAAGGGGTACCGGAATCGCTGGCGTGCAGATCCCGGTCCCGGGGATTGCGCTAAAGGCCTTACTGCCCGATCTTCGACGCCACGCACCCCGTGCTCGAACACTCGCGATCGCGCTCACGCAGGAACGACAGGCGCGACTGCGTCATGTCGATCGCGCATTCGAGGTTCACGTAATACCCGTCGTCACGCGTGGTGCTGCACTTGTCGTCGCGCTGCTTGAGCCACGCGAGCTGGCCCGTCTTCAGCGACGCCTGCTGGTCGCCGCTCAGTTGCTTGCGCAGGCGGCCGTACTGGTCGTTCAGCTCGCGGTCGAGCTGCGAGAACTGCGTGCTGCTGCAGTACACCTGGTCGAATGCGCCGCGCGGCTTCGCGCAGCCGGCCGCGTGCGCGGCGAACGGAACGGCAAGCGCGAACAGCGCGCAGGATGCGGCGAGCAGATTCTTTTTCATATGGATGCTCCTTGCTGGGTAAAAACCGGTGACGACGCACGCGCGCCGCGTCGTCATTCGGACGCGGTGCACGCCTCGATGCCGCCCGCGATCGCGGCGGACAGGCGCTGGATCGTGTCGTGCTGCGCGAGCCGCTTCTCTTCGTCGGGATTGACGATCACGCCGGCTTCGACGAGCACGGCCGGAATCGGCGCGGTGCGCAGCACGACGAGATCGTCGAAGCGGTGGATGCCGAGGTGCGGGTCGATCAGCGGACGGTTCTCGCCGCGGATCGGCTGCGCGTGATAGAGCGACGGCGTTTCGCCTGCCGCGACGAGCTTCCCGGCGATCGCCTTCGCGCAGCGCAGGCTCTGTTCGTAATGCGGATTGCGCTCCGACACGAACACCGAGAAGCCGCGGAATTCGCGCTGCCGGCCGGCGTCGATGAATTGCTGCTGCATCGAGTCGTGATGGATCGACACGAACAGGTTGGCATCGGGCGCCTGCGTCGAGCGCTGGTCCAGCTTGATCTCGCGGCCGTCCGCGGCCGTGCGCAGCACGCGGGCGCCGTCGTCGCCCAGCCGCTTGGCAACGGCGCTCGACAGGTCGAGGTTGTACAGGTATTCGACGCGGCCGCTCGCGCCCGTCGAGCCGGGGCGTGCCAGCGTGTGACCGGTGTCGATCACGATGTACGGAGCGTGTGCGTGTGCGTGTGCGTGTGCGTGTGCGTGTGCGTTGGCGGCCGGCGCGGCGTCTGCGGCGCGCAGCGCGAGCGGCATGCCGAGCAGGGCCGCGCAGGCGAGTGCGCGCGCGGCGGCGCCTGCGAACGGGCGAAGGCGTTGGACGGTTCGGTTCATTGTTGTTGTCGCGTGAATGCGGCTGCGCTCGACGAAGCGGCGCGCGGCCGTCGGCCTGCATGGTGCAGTCGGAATGTGGCGCGATTATAGCGGCTGCCGGCCGCCCCGCAATGACAAAACCACGGGTGTCCGGCCGGCTGAAAGCGGGTTGTAAAACATGCGGCGGCGTTCGTTACGCGAGCACGCGCTGCGCGGCGCGCATGCCCCAGTACGACGCCTCCTCGAACAGCGACATCCCCGACAGGTCCGCGTGCGCGAACACGACCGGCCCGTCGGCGTCGCGCAGCGCGAGCAGCCCCGGCCGGCTCAGGAACCCGACGTCGGGCGTGGCCATCGCGTGGCCGCGCACGGTGATCTCGAGCGCGCTCGCGTGCTTCCACAGCGCGCGCCCGTACACCGCGCGCAGGTCGGTCGCCGCCTGGTCGCGCAGCTCGTCCGGCTTCGCCGCGGCGAGCCAGCGGCGCGTGTCGTCGGGCGTGCGCGTGCTCAGCGCCTGGTACGCGGAAAACACCGAGCGAGTCGGCGGCGACAACCGGATCAGTTGATGCGTCGACACGACATAGCCGAGCCCCGCGCCGCCGTAGACGACGTTGTCCCAAGCGAGCGGCACGCCGGCGGCCTCGTCCGGCATCCCGTCGAGCAGGAAGTTGGATACGAGCCACGGCGCGCGCGGCGGCAGGTCGCGCGCGGGCTCGAAGCCGTATTCGCGCAACTGCGGGAACACGCGCGCGGCGACGAACAGCGGCATCGCGCAGACGACGCGCCGCGCTCTCAGCGTGAAAGTGGTCAGCGCGCCGTTGTCGACGCGCGCGCACAGCACGTCGACGCCGCCCGCGCGTTCGGTCGCGCGGACCGCGAAGCCGGCCTGCGACCAGTCGCGCGAGCCGGTGCGCGCGGCGATCGAAGCGGACAGCTTCGTCACCATCGTGTGCAGCCCGTCGGGCCAGGTCAGCACCGCGCCATCGCCGGCATCGCTCGCATGGCCGGCGCGCGACGAGAAGTAGTGCAGCCCGGCCCACGCGGATACGTGCTCGTAGCCCGCGCCGTAGTCGTCGCGGCAGCAGTAGTTCAGATACCAGTGCAGCGACGGCGCCGTATAGCCTTCGTCGAGCAGCCATTGCCGGAACGAGCGCGTGTCGAGCGCGCGCCAGCGCGGGTCGCGCGACGATTCGGCGAGCGGAATGCAGAACGCCTTGCGCCCGTCGTTGCCGCGCGCGGTGCGCAGCGTGTCGGTGTATGCGAAGAAGCGCGCCTGCTGCGCGAGTTCGTCCCGGCCGATGCCGGTGGTCGGCACGAGCCCGTCCTGCCACTGGCCCGCGATGTAGAGCCGCTCGTCGGGTGCGTGCACGATCGCGCGTTCGTCGTAGGCCGGCCGCGCGGCGAACGGCGCGGCTTCGATCACGCCGAGGTCGGCGAGCATGTCGCGCAGATGCGTGGATTCGCGCGCCGGCAGCGGCAGGTAGTGCGCGCCCTTCGGATAGCCGAGCTCGCCGAAGCGGCCGCCGGCCGCGTTGCCGCCGAATTCCGGGCCGGCGAGCACCGTGAAGCGGCGGTGCCCGGCGCGCGCGAGCTGCCACGCGCACGACAGGCCGGCCGCACCCGCGCCGAGGATCGCGACGTCGGTCTCGAGCGTGCCGGACGGCGGCGGCAGCGCCGCCTGATCGCGCAGCGCGTGGCCTTCACGCATGCCCGGATAGTCGATGCGCGGCGTCGTCTCGATCCAGCCGAGCCGGCCGCAGGCCGCAAGCGACGCGGCGGCCGACGCGACGATGAAGGTGCGGCGGTCCATCAGCGCAGCACGTGCTTCCAGTCGTCGTCGAAGCGGCGCACGAGCGGCTGGTCGTTGAGTTCGTTCGGCGACATCGGCAGCGCCGGCATGTCGGCCGGGAAGTGGAACATCTCGGCGGCCGTCTGCGCGTCGAGCCAGCGCGTCGGCACCGAGTAGTGGGTCGGCACCGTGAAGTCGCGGCGCTTGCCGGCGATCACGAAGCCCCAGTCGCCGAACGACGGCACGTAGCAGTGGTACGGCCACGTATTGAGGCCCGCCTCGTGCAGCGTCGCGATGATCGTCCAGTACGCATGCGGCGCGAAATACGGCGACGTCGACTGGATCACCGCATAGCCGTTCTCGGACAGGTGCCGTGCGAGCAGCCGGAACACCGGCACCGAATAGAGGCGGCCGAGGCCGAAGTTGGTCGGGTCGGGGAAGTCGACGACGATCGCGTCATACACGTCGGCGTTCGCTTCGAGCCAGCGCACCGCGTCGTCGTTGATCACGTGCACGCGCGGGTCCTTCAGCGAACCCTGGTTCAGCTTCACGAGCGGCGCGGACGTCTCGAACAGGCGCGTCATCGCCGGGTCGAGGTCGACGAGCGTGATCTGCTCGAGGTTGCGGTGCTTGAGCAGCTCGCGCACCGCGAGGCCGTCGCCGCCGCCGAGCACGAGCACGCGCTTCGCCCACGGCAGCGCGTCGAGCGTCGGGTGGATCAGCGCCTCGTGATAGCGATGCTCGTCGCGCGACGAGAACTGCAGGTTGCCGTTCAGGTAGAGCCGCATGTCGTCGTGCCATTGCGTCAGCACGATCCGCTGGTACGGCGTGGTTTCCGCGTAGATCGTCTCGTCGCCGTATACGCCGTGCTCGGCCCAGTGCGTGATTTGCCCCGACAGCGCGAAGCCGGCGGCGAGCAGCCCGATCACGAGCGACGCGCGCATCTGCTTGGCGCGCACCCGGCGAATCTCGTCGCGGAACAGATGCATCGTCCACAGCGCGACGAGCGCGTTCAGGATTCCGAACAGGAAGCTCGTGCGCAGCAGGCCGAGGCGCGGCGCGAGCACGAGCGGGAAGATCAGCGACACCGCGAGCGAGCCGAGATAGTCGAAGCTGAGCACTTCGCTGACGGTATGGCGGAACGCCTGGCGCCGCTGCTGGAACGCGCGCATCACGAGCGGGATCTCCATCCCGATCAGCACGCCGAGCGCGAACACGAGCGCGTAGAGCGCCGCGCGGAACGGCGCCGCGAGCCATGCGAACACCGCGAACAGCAGCGCGGCCGACACGCCGCCGAGCAGGCCGACGAGCAGCTCGATGTCGACGAAGCGGTCGAGCACGTCGTCGTCGTCGACGAACTTCGCAATCCACGAGCCGACGCCCATCGCGAACAGGTAGCAGCCGATCACCGACGAGAACTGCAGGATCGAGTCGCCGAGCAGGTAGCTCGACAGCGCGCTGCTGATCAGTTCGTAGCCGAGCCCGCACGACGCGAGCACCAGGATCGACAGGACGAGCGCGCGCCTATGCAGCATGGGACGTCCGTTGTGTCGCGGTCGGCAATGTGGATATACTGGCGCGGATTTTGGCGGGCCGGCCATCCGGGGGCCGGCCGTCCGGGGGCCGGCCGGCTGCGGGGTGGCGAACCGAGCACACAATCCGAGGGAAAGAATGAATAGTGCCTTTTCTTATGCGGTTCATTTGCTGTCGGCGTTCGTGCTGCTCCTGGCGTTCGCGGCAGTGTACCTGAAGGTCACCCCGTTCGACGAACTGGCGCTGATCCGCGACGGCAACGTCGCCGCGACGCTGTCGTTCGGCGGCGCGCTGGTCGGCTTCTGCCTCACGCTCGCGTCCAGCATCGCGCACAACTCGACGCTCGGCGCGGTCGTGCTGTGGGCGATCGGCGCGATGCTCGTGCAACTGCTGACCTACGTGGTGCTGACCCGCATGATGCCCGGCATGAACCACGCGATCGAGGACCGCAACGCCGCGATGGGCGGCCTGATGGGCACCGCGTCGCTGGTCGTCGGCATCATCAATGCCGCTTGCCTGACCTGACGCCGCGCGCGTTTCGAGGAGACCCTGATGAGTTTCGGTTCGTTCATCCGCAAGCAATTCATCGACGTCCTGCAATGGACGGAAGACACGGACGGCGTGCTCGCCTGGCGCTATCCGATGGAAGACCAGGAGATCCAGTACGGCGGCAAGCTGACCGTGCGCGAATCGCAGGTCGCGGTGTTCGTCAACGAAGGGAAGGTCGCCGACGTGTTCCAGCCGGGCCTCCATACGCTGACGACCCAGACGCTGCCGGTGCTCACGTCGCTGCGCAACTGGGACAAGCTCTTTCAGTCGCCTTTCAAGTCCGACGTCTATTTCTTCAGCACGCGGCTGCAGCTAGGCCGCCGCTGGGGCACCGCGCAGCCGGTGACGATCCGCGACCGCGAATTCGGCATCGTGCAGCTGCGCGCGTTCGGCATCTACTCGTACCGGATCGTCGACGCGCTCGCGTTCCACCGCGAGATCAGCGGCACGCGCGCGCAATACACGGTCGACGATCTCGAGCAGCAGTTGCGCAACGTCGTCGTGACCGCGATGAGCACCGCGTTCGGCTCGGCGGACGTCGCGTTCGTCGATATGGCCGCGAACCAGATGCAGCTCTCGCACCGGGTGGCCGAAGCGCTGGTGCCGGCGTTCACGCGCTACGGTCTCGCGCTCGACGCGTTCGTGGTCGAGAGCGTGTCGCTGCCGGCCGAGCTGCAGAAGGCGCTCGACCTGCGGATCGGCGCGAGCGTGGCGGGCGACCTCGGCCGCGCGACGCAATACCAGACCGCGCAGGCGATTCCGCTTGCCGCGCAGAATCCCGGCGGCATCGCCGGCGTCGGCGCGGGCCTCGCGGCCGGCGCGGCGATCGGGCAGGCGATGGCAGGGCAGATCGCCGGTGGTGCGCAACCGGCGGCCGCCGGTGCCGCGGGTGACGTCGATTATGTGCAGCGTCTCGAACAGCTCAAGGCGCTGCACGACAAGGGGCTCGTGACCGACGACGAATACGCGCGCGCGAAGGCGGAGATCCTCGCGAAACTCACTCGATAAGCATTCCGCATGTTCAGCACTTCGTGCCCCCAGTGCGGCGCGCCGGTCACGTTCCGCTCGGCGGCGGCGGTGATGGCCGTCTGCGCGTTCTGCCGCAGCACGCTGCTCAAGCGCGGCGCCGACGTCGAGCGGATCGGCGAGCTGGCCGCGGTGGTCGACGACGCGTCGCCGGTGCAGATCGGCGCCGCCGGCCGCTACGGCAAGCGCGCGTTCACCGTGCTCGGCCGGATCGAGCTGACCTACGACGCCGGCGCGTGGAGCGAATGGTATGTCGTGTTCGACGACGGCGCGTTCGGCTGGCTGTCGGATGCGTCCGGCCAGTATGCGATCACGGTCCGTCAGCCCGACGACGCGCTCGGCTCCTGGCCCGCCTTCAGCGCGTTGCAGCCGGGCATGCAGATCAATCACGGCGGCTTGCACTACCTGGTGTCGGACGTGCGCACCGCGCGCTGCACGGGCGGCGACGGCGAGTTGCCGTTCCGCGTCGGCGCCGGCTGGGAAGCGCGCGTCGCCGACCTGCGAACCGGCGGCGCGTTCGCGACGTTCGACTACTCGGATGCGGGCGGCGACGGCCGTCCGGCGCTGTACGCCGGCGAAGCGATGACGTTCGACGCGCTCGCGTTCACCGGGCTGCGCGAGGTCGAAGCCGACACGCGGGAGCCGCGCGGCGCGCAGATGCAGGCGTTCGCGTGCCCGAGCTGCGGCGCGCCGCTGTCGTATGCGCCGAACGTGGCCGACTACGTCGTGTGCGGTTCGTGTCATGCGGGCGTGCAGTGCACGGCCGAGCAGCAGACCGTGTTCGCGAAGCAGCGCGAGCTCGACGCGGTGCAGGGCGCGCTGGCGCTCGGCGCGGCCGGCACGTTCGACGGCGCGAAGTACACGGTGATCGGCATGATGCGCTGCAAGGTGCCGGGCGACAACGAGACGTGGGACGAATACCTGCTGCTGCATCCGAAGCGCGGCTTTCTGTGGCTCGTGCAGAGCGAAGGGCGCTGGGAGCGCGTCAGCGTGCTCGATCACTGGCCGACGATCGGCGACGACGCCGAAGTCACCGACGAAGGAAAGACCTATCGCAAGCGCGACGCGTATGCGTCGGAAGTCGTGTACGTGGTCGGCGCGTTCAACTGGCGCGTGCAGGTCGGCGATCGCACGTCGATCGTCGACTACGGCTGGCAGAACGACAAGCTGACGATGGAGCGCAGCGCGACCGAGATCGTCTGGTCGCGCGCGCAGCGGATTTCGGCCGGCAAGCTTGCCGAGCGCTTCGGCGTGCCGGCGCTCGCGGCCGGAGGCGCGGCGAAGGCGGCCGCGAAGCGTACGGATACCGAAGCAAAAGGCAAGCGCCCGCATAGTTTCGCGCCGTTGCCGATGCTGTTCAGCGCGCTGCTCGTGTTCGTCAACTTCGAGGATCTGTTCGCGTTCAACGGCCGCACGGTGTACGTGCTGGTCGGCCTGTTCGTCCTGTGGCTGCCCGAATGGGTATGGAAGGGATTCGCGTCGGAGGGAGGCGAGTCGTGACCAAGTACATCCTGTACGGCATCTACGCGACGATCGTCGTGACCCTGTTCAGCTGCTCGCCGCCGGGCGGCGGCGGTGGAACGAGCGGGTGGGGCAGCTCGTCGGCCCGCAGCGGCTACTCGTCGTACGGGTCGCACAAATGACGGCGGGCGATGCAATCGCCGCGCCGCGCGCGACGCTCGGCTCGCACGTGCTGGCCGATCTCGGCGGCATCGATGCGGCGCTGCTGCGCGATGCCGCGCGGCTCGAGGCGGTGCTGACCGACGCGGCGCGACGCGCGGGCGCACGCGTGATCGGCGCGCACTTCCATCATTTCGGCGGCGAGCATGGCGTGACCGGCGTCGTGCTGCTCGCCGAGTCGCACATCACGATTCATACGTGGCCCGAGCATGGGTTCGCCGCGGTCGACGCGTTCATGTGCGGCGCGGCGCGCGCGGCCGATGCGGTCGATGCGATCGCGGCCGCGCTCGGCGCGCGGGCGGAGATCCGGCAGCAAGCGGCGCGCGGCGGGGCGTGAGCGGCGCGTCGCCCTTTCGTTCGCGTCAGCGGTCGAAGCGGAACGTCGAGACGCTGTGCATCGTCGCGTCGTCCGTGCCGACGATTCCCTGCGTATTCGCGACGGCTGCCCGCTTGCCGTTGCTCAGCACGGCCCAGTAGCATTCGCCGCCCGCCGCATGGAAGCCGGTTTCCGGATCGCTGATGCCGCACGTGATCGTCGCGTGCATGCCGCGCCAGCCCGGGCCTGAGAAACGCTCGACTTCCTGCGGCGTGCCGCGGCCGAACGTCGACATCCATTTGCCGTCGTCCTGCCGCTCGAACCCGGCTTCCTTTTCCGCGACCGGCTCGAGCGCGCCGTCGACGATCTCGAATGCGATGAAATAGTTGCTGTTCGTCATGTTGCGGCCGACGATCGCGACGCAGCGGTCGCCGCCGAGCACCGGGCACGGCTTCTTCACCTGCCGGTTCGCGAGGTACTCGAACGAGATGCCGAGCGCCGGATCGCGATAGGTTTTCCAGCCCGCCGGCTTCACCTGCTTTAGCGCCGCCACGCGGTCGCGATACGCGGCGGCGACGCAAGCGGCATCGCCGCACGCATCGCGCTGCCTGAGCCACGCGCGCTGCGACTGGATCACCGCGCGCGGGTCGGCGGCGGCGTCGACGGTCGCATCGTAGGCGCTCGCCAGTGCACCGTCAGCCGACACGAGCGCCTTGTCGCCGCAGATCAGGCGGTCGGTGCGCGTCTTCGCGGCGGAACAGTCGATGCCGGCGGCATGCGCGGATAGCGCGACGCTCATCGCGGCAACCGCGAGATAAAGGTAACGGAAGCTGAACACGTACTCGTCCTCGTCATGGGGGAAATCGGCGAACCGGATGGCGTTGAAGTGTCCGGCCGGTTGCCGCCCCTGTCAACGCGGCGCGGCCTCCGCTTCGGCCCAGCGCTTGAACGCATCGAGCCGCCGGCGCGTGTGCACGAGGTAGAACGCGCCGATCAGCGGCTCGACGAGCCAGCGCAGCCAGGCCGGCCGCGCGCGGAAGTGGTACGTGAACTTCACGTCGGTCGTGCCCGGCGTGCGCTCGGTGAAGTTCCAGCTGCCGCTGAAACGCGCGAGCACCTTCGGGCCGTCGACCATCTCGACCGCCGCGACCTGCGGCGGCTGGTACGAGATGTAGCGCGACACCATCGTCGCGCCCGTGGTGCTGCGGCAGAACGCGTCGATGCCGACGTCGGCCGTCATGCCGTCGAGCAGGTATGCGTCGGTGAGGAAGTTGTCCCACACGAGCCGCCGCCCGTAATCCTGCGACCACGTGAAGAGGCGTCTGCGATCGACGCCGACGGTGCGGCTGACTGAGATCCTCATGATCGGGGCGCGTCCGCGCAGGTTCGGATGGAGTCGAACGAGTGTAGCGCGCCAGTCTCGCGATTTCCGTCAGGCATCGTCAAGTCGAGCATGCGTTCGATTGACGCATCTCAAAAAAAAGCCTACGATCCGTTTCATGCCTTCGGGACAGACCCGAAGCGTTTCAATCTCTTGAGGGAGCCTCATGAGTACGCAACACACCAGGCGCTTCGACGCGCTTGTCTTCATTGGTCGTTTCCAGCCTCCGCATCGTGGCCACCTGAACGTGCTGAAGTCCGCACTGAGCCGGGCCGAGCGCGTTTGCGTGCTGATCGGGTCGACCGACAAGCCCCGCACCATCAAGGATCCGTTCTCGTTCGACGAGCGCCGCCAGATGCTGGCCTCGCTGCTCGACGCGTCCGAGCGCGACCGCGTGACGATCGCCCCCGTGCAGGACTCGACGTACAACGACGGCGACTGGGTGCGCTGGGTGCAGGATGCCGTCGCGTCCGCGCTCGGCGACGTCGCGCACCGGAAGGTCGGGCTGATCGGCCACGAGAAGGACGCCACGTCGTATTACCTGCGGATGTTCCCGCAATGGGAGCTGGTCGAGGCCGACGTGACGGAAGACATTTCCGCCACCGAAATTCGCGACCAGTATTTCGCCGAACGCTCCAACAGCTTCGTGCAATGGGCCGTGCCCGAGCCCGTGTTCGGCTGGCTCGAGCGGTTCCGCACGCAGCCGGAATTCGCGCAGCTGAAGGCGGAAGCCGAGTTCATCGCCGCGTATCGCAAGGCGTGGGCGGCGGCGCCGTACCCGGTCACATTCGTGACCGTCGACGCGGTCGTCGTGCATTCCGGCCACATCCTGCTCGTGCGCCGGCGCAGCGAGCCCGGCCGCGGCCTGTGGGCGCTGCCGGGCGGCTTCGTGAACCAGGACGAGCGGCTCGACACTGCATGCATCCGCGAGCTGCGCGAGGAAACCGGCCTGAAGCTGCCCGAGCCCGTGCTGCGCGGCTCGCTGAAGGACCGCCAGGTGTTCGATCATCCGACCCGCTCGCTGCGCGGCCGCACGATCACGCACGCGTGCCTGTTCAGCTTCCCGACCGGCGAGCTGCCGCGCGTGAAAGGCAGCGACGACGCCGACAAGGCGCGCTGGGTGCCGCTCAACGAATTCGCGCAGATGCGCGGCGTGATGTTCGAGGATCACTTCGACATTGCCTATCACTTCCTGGGAAAGCTGTGATCCGCTGATCCCCGCATTCCGGTCCGCCGCGACAGACGCGGCGGCATCTCAACGGCCTAGAGGAGCTCTAGCCATGCAAAACGATCTCGGCGGCTTTGCCGCGGTTCTCGCCAATCCGATCCTCAACACGGATTCGTACAAGGCATCCCACTTCCTGCAATACCCGGCCGACGCGACCGCGATGTTCTCGTACGTCGAATCGCGCGGCGGCCGCTACGAGCGCACGCTGTTCTTCGGCCTGCAGATGCTGCTGAAGGAATATCTGTGCAAGCCGGTCACGCACGCGATGATCGACGACGCGCGCGATTTCTTCACGGTGCACGGCGAGCCGTTCAACGAAGCCGGCTGGCGCTACATCGTCGAGCGCTATGACGGCTACCTGCCGGTGAAGATCCGCGCGGTGCCGGAGGGCTCGGTCGTGCCGACGCACAACGTGCTGATGACCGTCGAATGCGACGACCCGCAGGTGTTCTGGCTCGCGTCGTACCTGGAGACGATGCTGTTGCGCGTGTGGTATCCGGTGACGGTCGCGACGCAGAGTTGGCACCTGCGGCAGACGATCCGCCGCTTCCTCGAGAAGACCGACGACGACCTCGCGCAACTGCCGTTCAAGCTGCACGACTTCGGCGCGCGCGGCGTGTCCAGCGCGGAATCGGCGGCGATCGGCGGCGCCGCGCACCTCGTCAGCTTCATGGGCTCGGATACGGTGCTCGGCGTGCTTGCCGCGAACCGCTTCTACCGCGAGCCGATGGCCGCGTATTCGGTGCCGGCGGCCGAGCACAGCACGATCACGTCGTGGGGTCGCGAAGGCGAGGCCGATGCGTACCGGAACATGCTGCGCCGCTTCGGTCTGCCGGGCGCGATCGTGTCGGTCGTATCGGATTCCTACGATTTGTTCGCCGCGCTCGACCTGTGGGGCGGCGAGCTGAAGCAGGCCGTGATCGACTCGGGCGCGACGCTCGTCGTGCGGCCCGATTCCGGCGATCCGGTGACGATCGTGCTGCAGACCGTGCGCGCGCTCGACGCGTCGTTCGGCTCGACGCTCAACGGCAAGGGCCGGCGCGTGCTGAACCACGTGCGCGTGATCCAGGGCGACGGCGTCGACGCGAGTTCGATCGAGGCGATCCTGGCCGCGCTCGACGACGCGGGCTACGCGGCCGGCAACGTCGTGTTCGGGATGGGCGGTGCGCTGCTGCAGCAGGTGAACCGCGACACGCAGCGCTTCGCGATGAAGTGCTCGGCGATCCGGCGCGGCGGCGTGTGGCGCGAGGTCTGCAAGGACCCCGTCACCGATCAGGGCAAGCGCTCGAAGAAGGGGCGGCTCACGTTGCTGCGCAACCGCCGGACCGGCGAGTACCGGACGGTGACGCTGCCGGTCGCGTGGGATGATCGTGCGATCGAAAGCGAATGGGACGATGCGCTCGTGACGGTGTTCGATACGGGGCGGCTGCTGGTCGATGTATCGCTGGCCGACGTGCGGGCGAGGGCGCACGCGGGGGAGGTGTGAGGTGAGGGGCGGGGCGGCGTTGTTTTTTGCGCCGCCTCGCCAAATGCCGTTTCGGACGACTGCCTGACCGGATGGCAGGCCGAGTCACGGAATTGCCTTGGATGTCGGTGTGACGCGGGGATCATCGCAAAGACGTTTGCACCCCCCTTCGCAAATGGGCACAAGCGTCAGCCCTATTTGAAGGTAGCCTTCGTACCCCGCGCTGTCTCTCGGGTAGGACTTGGAGATAGTGCGGGTATCCGACCAGATGTTTTTCTCCTTGATCCCGAGTTGGATCAGGTAATCCTTCAAGCGCGCCGCACGTTCTCGTGCGAGTGCCTGCGGATTCTTTTCGCCAATGTATGCTCCTGCGGAGATGATGCCGCGAATCTCCGCGTCGGGCCATTGACGGGCTCTTATGACCATTTCCGCGATCTTTATGCGATCTGCGTTCGGTATCTCGACGGAATCGAGTGGAACGCTGTCGAGCAGATCTTCCGAAACGGTACATGCGATGGACATCGGCGGAAACGCAAGGCACAGCCAAAGTGTCGCGCCGGCAAAGATTGAGCGAGGTTTCACCACAGGACCCTGTCGTCAAAGAACGAAACATAGCAGGCGAGACTGTCTGCGTTGCCGATTGCCAGGTCTTGATGTTCGAGCGCCCAGTATTTCAGTCCGGTGCCGAAACCATAGACTTCGTCGTTCGAGTCGAAAGTGTCGATATAGTGCGTACATTCGTGGATCAACACTTTCAACTTGCAACTAGTGGACAGTCGCGCATCCGGGAGCGTGCAGAAATGCGGATAGATGGCGATTATTCGCCTGTGTGAATCCGGCTTGCATACCGAGGCATCCGTGATCCCGTTGTCGGGAAAGACGGTGCATGTGATGTTCCTTTGCTTCTGTTCATCCCACCTGATGACGTTCTCCGGCTTCAACTCCTGCATGACTTGAAGAAGCCTGGGCAATCCGGCCATCAGCGTATGTCGTACGGTATCGTCGGATCGGCCGAACCACGTCTTGACTCGTTCCTGCTCATCCTGATCCCAAGCTGCAAGGCCGCGAATTCGATCCTGAATCAGTGATATCGCGGCATCGCGTAGTCGCACGATCAATTTCCGAAACGCGCGATTCGACATGTTCGGGCAAATAGGCGTCATGTCGAGTGCGATTTCGTGTACCGATCCCGGGATCGTGTTCGTGTACCCGGTTCCTACGAGGATCCAGTCTTCATCCTCATGTGCGCTGGTGCTACTTGAATTCATGACGTCATCCCCGTTTCATTAGGCTTGTAGAGTTTCTGCCATAAGCCGGACCGTTTCGGACGCGGAGATCAGGATGCTTCCATTCATCGGCTCGGCAATTTTCGAATGAATCGATTTCGAGAACTGTCCGTCGACGACCGCCTGGCTGTCTATGGGATGAGTATGATTTTTGGTGTGGTCACAAACTGAATGTGGCATCAGGCTCGGGGAAACCGGCTGAACCGGCACCTCGGCGCGTTATCATGTGCATCCATGCCGCCGCCGGCCCGACTCTCCCATCACGAGGCCCGAACGATGCCGTTGCTGCACGCCATTCCCATCCTGCGTATCTTCTCGATCGAGAAGGCGTACTGCTTCTATCTGGACTACCTCGGATTCACGCTCGACTGGGAGCATCGCTTCGAGCCGGGGCTGCCGCTGTACGCGCAGATCAAGCGCGATTCGGTGGTGCTGCACCTGAGCGAGCACCACGGCGACAGCACGCCCGGCTCGACGACCTTCGTGCCGGTCAGCGACATCGACGCGCTGCATCGGGAACTGCTCGAGAAAAACTACACGTATGCGCGGCCCGGCGTCGAGACGCTCGACTGGGGCCGGCAGATGCAGATCACCGATCCTTTCGGCAACCGGCTCCGTTTCTGCGAGCTGTCGTAGGTCACAGGTCGCGCGCCAATGCGCGATCTTTCGCTTCCGGCTCCGCCGCGCCTCCATCGCGCCGCGCCGCCTCCATCGCGCGCGCCAGCGCATCGAACACTGCCGGCCCCTTGCAGCGCGACACGTTGAAGCGCAGGAACGACGTCGCGCTGCGCGACGCGCTGAACACGTTGCCGGGCGCGAGCACGACGTCGCGGTCGAGCGCGTGGCGCGCGACGCGCGCGGCGTCGAGCCCGTCCGGCAACTGCGCCCACACGAACAGGCCGCCGCGCGGCTCCGTCCAGATCTCGAGCCCGGCGCGCGCGAGGCGCCGGATCGTTTCGCCCATCGCGTCCGCGAGGCGCGCGCGCAGGCCGTCCAGATGGCGCCGGTACGTGCCGTCGACGAGCAGCCGGTGCACGACGTTCGCGCCGATCTGCGCATTGCCGAACGATGTCGCGAGCTTCAGGTCGACGAGCGCGTCGATCCATTCGGGGCGCGCGGCGACGTAGCCGCAGCGGATCGCGGCCGACAGCGTCTTCGAGAAACTGCCGATCGACACGACGCGCGACAGCCCGTCGAAGGCCGCGAGCCGCGGCGCGGGCGTGCTCTCGAAGTCCGCGAAGATGTCGTCCTCGACGATCAGCAGGCCGTGCTCGGCCGCGAGCGTCAGCAGCCGGTGCGCGACGCTCGGCGCGAGCGTCGCGCCGGTCGGGTTGTGCAGCGCCGCGTTCGTGATGTAAAGGCGCGGCCGGTGCTCGACGAGCGTCTGCTCGAAACGCGCGAGATCGGGGCCGTTCGGCGTATACGGGACGCTGACGATCCGCGCGCGGTGCGCGCGCAGCAGCGCCTGGAAATTGAAGTAGCACGGATCGTCGAGCACGACCGTGTCGCCGGGCTCCAGCAGCAGGCGGCATACGAGATCGAGCGCGTGCGTGCCGCCGTCGGTCAGCATGATCTGCGCGGGTTCCGCGTGGACGCCATGCTGCGCGAGCCGCCACGCGAGCTGCTGGCGCAGCGCGGGCAGGCCGAGCGGCGTCGCGTAGTCGGTGAGCGCGTCGGGCTCGTCGCGCGAGACGGCGCGCAGCGCGCGGCGCAGGCTCTCGTCCGGCAGCCACGACGACGGCAGCCAGCCGCAGCCGGGCTTCACGGTCGTCGAGGCCGCTTCGAGCGACTGGCGCGACAGCCACAGCGGATCGAGTTCGCGATCGAGGCGCGGCCCGAGATCCGCGAGCGCAAGCGGCGGCGCGTGGCCCGACACGTAGAAGCCCGACCCGCGCCGCGCGACCAGCACGCCTTCGCCGGCGAGCCGCTCGTATGCGTCGACGACAGTCGACTTCGACACCTGCAGCGCGTCGGCCATCATCCGGATCGACGGCACCCGCGCGCCGGGCATCAGCGCGCGGCTCGCGATCCGCGCGTGCAGCGTGTCCATCACGGTTTCCACGCGCGTGCGTGACGGCGCGGGCGGGGCCAGGTTCCGATCGATGAGGTTCATGGTGAAAGCATAAACTGTACGGACGTTTGTCCAGTACAGTTTTGTCGAATTGTATTGTGCTGTAGCTTACGCGCTTTTGGCGGCGGGCGGATCATCGGCATTCACCTTCGATCAGGAATTCCCGTGCAAAAGTCCACCGACGGATGGCTCAGCGGCCTGCTGGGCGTCATCATCTTCAGCGGCTCGCTGCCCGCGACGCGGGTCGCGGTGCAGGGGCTCGATCCGATGTTCCTGACGTTCGCGCGCGCGACGATCGCCGGGGTGCTCGCGCTGATCCTGCTTGCCGCGACGAAAGAGCGGCGGCCGACGCGGGACGAGGCGGTGTCGCTGCTGATCGTCGCGCTTGGTGTCGTGGTCGGCTTCCCGCTGCTGACGGCGCTCGCGCTGCGGCACGTGACATCGGCCCACGCGATCGTGTTCGTCGGGCTGCTGCCGCTCGCGACCGCGCTGTTCGGCGTGTGGCGCGGCGGCGAGCGGCCGCGGCTGCCGTTCTGGGTCTGCTCGCTCATCGGCAGCGGCGCGGTTGCCGCATTCGCGCTGCGCAACGGCGGCGAGGCATCGCCGGTCGGCGACGCGCTGATGTTCGCGTCGATCGTCGCGTGCGGCCTCGGCTATGCGGAAGGGGCGCGCCTGTCGCGGCATCTCGGCGGCTGGCAGGTGATCTCGTGGGCGCTCGTGCTGTCGCTGCCGGTGATGCTGCCGCTCGCGTGGATCACGCGGCCCGCGTCGTTCGACGGCGTCGACGCCGGTGCGCTGTGGGGCCTCGCGTACGTGTCGCTGTTCAGCATGCTGATCGGCTTCGTGTTCTGGTATCGCGGGCTCGCGCTCGGCGGCATCGCGGGCGTCGGCCAGTTGCAGCTGCTGCAGCCGTTCTTCGGGCTCGTGCTCGCGGCCGGGCTGCTGCACGAGCCGGTGCCGGCGTCGATGATCGCGGTGACCGCGATCGTCGTCGGGTGCGTGGCCGGGGCGAAGTATTTCTCGCGGGGGATGCCGGTGCGCCGGGCGGGGTGACGCAAGCGGCGCTCAGTTGTCCGGCGTGCAGACGCGCAAGCGATGCCCGTCGGGATCGAGCGCGACGAAGGTCCGCCCGAACACGGCCGTCATCGGCGCCTGTTCGATCCGCACGTCGAGCGCCTTCCACGCTTCGTACAGGCGGTCGACCTCCGCATCGCCGTCGACCATGAACGCAAGCTCGGCGCGATGGCCGGCGCCGTGCGACACGAAATCGCGGGCGCTCGTCGACCACAGCCCGACATGAAGCCCGTTGTCGAACGCAAAGGCCGCATAGGTGGGAAACGCGGCGACAGGCGCGCGCGAGAACAGCTTTTCATAGAACACGACGCTGCGCGCCGGGTCGTCGACATAGAGAAGAACAAGGTTGGGCGAAGTCATAATGGATCGATCCTGATCGGCCTGAGGTGCGAACCATTCTATTGGACGACGCTGCCAGAAAATGGCAGTATCGTGCGATGACACGCTCCGAACGCCTTCTGTCGCTGCTGCAAGCGCTGCGACGCCACCGCCGGCCGGTCAGCGGCCGCGTGCTCGCGCAGGAACTCGGCGTCAGCATCCGCACCCTCTATCGCGACATCGCGTCCTTGCAGGCCCAGGGCGCGGACATCCAGGGAGAGCCGGGGGTCGGCTATGTGCTGCGCCCCGGCTTCATGCTGCCGCCGCTGATGTTTTCGCAATCCGAACTGGAGGCGTTGACGCTCGGCTTCCGCTGGGTCGCGAAGTTCGCCGACGCGCAACTGACGTCGGCCGCGTCCGACGCGCTCGCGAAAATCTCCGCCGTGCTGCCCGCCGAGTTGCGCCGCGACCTGGACAGCACCACCTTGCTGGTCGGTCCGCGCACGATCGCCGATCGGGAAGCCGTCGACATGGACGACATGCGTGTCGCGATCCGCACCGAGCGCAAGCTTCGGGTCGCCTATGCCGACGGCCGGGGCAAGCGTTCCGAACGCACCGTATGGCCGTTCGCGCTGGGCTATTTCGAGGACGCGCGGATACTGGTCGCATGGTGCGAACTCAGGAACGATTTCCGGCATTTCCGGACCGATCGCATCGTCGCGCTGGCGCGGCTCGATGAACGCTATCCGCGACGGCGCGCGGCGTTGCTGAAGGCATGGCGGCAGGCCGGCCTCGACGTGCGCGTTCCGGATTAGGGCGGCCGGCTTGCGGTGCGGCACGACGTCCGGGGCGCCGATTGCATGGCGGCCCGATCGGACTCCGCGAGCCTTGCGGCACGCGAAGCCCGAGACCGTGTACACCGGTCAGCGCGTCATGACGCGACGCGCGCCGTGTCACGCGACATGCGCGACTCCATACTGCGACGACAGATACCGCCGGATATCCGCCGGCGCATCGATGAAGCGCCGGCCGTTGCTTTCCTTCACCACGATCGCTTCATCCTTCGGCGCCCGGGCTTGCCCGAGCACGAGCACGGGCGCCGACTGGTTGTCCTCGCCGATCAACGCGGCGATCGGCTGGCGCGGCCGCGGCGCGTCGACGTACTCGACGTCGACCGCGTCGCGCAATTGCGGGAAGAAACTCAGCAGTCCCTCGACGGCAACGGAATCGCCGCAGTAGAACGGGCCGTCGGCGTCCTTGAAGAAACCGGGACGCAGGATGAACAGCGTGTCTTTCATGCTTGCCTCGCTAAGGTTGGGGTCGAACGTTGAAGAAACTCCGGTGCGCTGCGGCCCGCGCGACGCGCGCGCCGCAGCGCGGATACGTCAGGCTTCCGCGAGCGCGGCCGCGCGCAGGCGCGCGAAGGCCGCGTCGAGATCCGCGATCAGGTCGTCGGGATGCTCGAGGCCCGCGTGAATCCGCAGCAGCGGGCCGTCCCACGGCCAGTGCGTCGCCGTGCGGTGGCGAGCCGGGCTGGCCGGGATGATCAGGCTCTCGAAGCCGCCCCAGCTGTAGCCCATGCCGAAGCAGGTCATCCCGTCGAGCATCGCGCGCATCGCGTCGGCGGCCTGCGGATGCAACACCACGCCGAACAGCCCGCACGCGCCCGTGAAATCGCGCTGCCAGAGCGCATGGCCCGGATCGCCCGGCCGCGCCGGATAGAGGATCGTCGAGACTTCGGGCTGCGTCGCGAGCCACGCGGTCAGTGCGTGCGCAGTGCGTTGATGCCGCTCGAGCCGCACCGACAGCGTGCGCAGGCCGCGCAGCGCGAGATACGCGTCGTCGCCGCTGACGGTCATGCCGAGCTGCCGGTAGCAGCGCGTGATCTTCGGCGCCAGCGCCTCGGTCGCGAGGATCGCGCCCATCAGCACGTCCGAATGCCCGGCGATGTATTTCGTCGCCGCATGGATCGACACGTCGACGCCGTGCGCGAACGAGCGGAAATTCAGCGGCGTGCCCCAGGTGTTGTCGAGCAGCACCACCGCGCCGTGCCGGTGCGCGACGCGGCAGATCGCCGGAATGTCCTGCACCTCGAAGGTCAGCGAGCCGGGCGATTCGGTGAAGACCGCGCGCGTGTTCGGCCGCATCAGCGACGCGATGTCCGCGCCGAGACGCGGGTCGTAGAAGGTCGTCTCGATGCCGAGGCGCGCGAGCGTTTCGTCGCAGAACGAACGGGTCGGGTCGTAGACGGAGTCCGTCATCAGCAGATGGTCGCCCGGGTTCAGCACGGCGAGCAGCGCGGTGGTGATCGCGCTGAGCCCGCTCGGCGTGAGCAAGGCCGCATGCGCGCCTTCGAGACGCGCGAGCGCCTTCTCGAGCGCGCGCGTGGTCGGGCTGCCGTGGCGGCCGTACGCAAGCGGCGTGCCGCGCACGGCGTCGAGCGCATCGGTGTCATGGAACAGCAGCGTCGACTGCCGGTACACGGGCGGGTTTACGGGCGCACCGGGCTGGCCGTGCGAGCGGCCTTCATGGGCGAGTACGGTGTCGGTCGAATGCAGGGTCGTCAAGGCGTCGTCCTTTTCGTGATGGGGTCGATCGGTTCGCAGCGGCGGCGCGTGCGCCGCGCGGTCAGTGCAGGATCTTGTCGAGGAAGTCGCGTGCGCGTTCCGAGCGCGGCGCATGGAAGAATGCGTCGCTGGCCGCGTCCTCGACGACCGCGCCCTGGTCCATGAAGATCACGCGATGCGCGACCTTTCTCGCGAAGCCCATCTCGTGCGTGACGCACACCATCGTCATGCCGTCGCGCGCGAGCTCGACCATTACGTCGAGCACTTCGTTGATCATCTCGGGGTCGAGCGCGGAGGTCGGCTCGTCGAACAGCATCGCGACCGGGTTCATCGACAGCGCCCGGGCGATCGCCACGCGCTGCTGCTGTCCGCCGGAAAGCTGCCCCGGATACTTGTGCGCGTGCGCCTTCAGACCGACGCGGTCGAGCAGCTTCACGCCGTTGTCGGTCGCTTCGTCCTTGCGGCGGCCGAGCACCTTGACCTGCGCGAGCGTCAGGTTGTCGATGATCGACAGGTGCGGAAACAGCTCGAAATGCTGGAACACCATGCCGACCCGCGCGCGCAGCTGCGCGAGCTTCACCGCCGGATCGCCGAGCCGCGTGCCGTCGACGGTGATGCTGCCTTGCTGGAACGGTTCGAGGCCGTTGATCGTCTTGATCAGCGTCGACTTGCCGGAGCCCGACGGCCCGCACACGACGACCACTTCGCCTTTCGATACCGCCGCGCTGCAATCCGCGAGCACCTGATGCTTGCCGTACCACTTTGAAACGTTGTCGAGCGTAATCATGTTCTGTCCGTCGTTGTGATCGAGGGAAGGGGCCGCGCGCTCAATGCGCGGTCGGCAGCGCGAGACGGGTTTCGACGCGCGCCTGCAGCCGCGTGAGCAGCGTGCTCAGCACCCAGTAGATCGCGGCGGCCGTGAGATAGAGCGGCAGCGGCTGGAACGTCGCGGCGATCACTTCCTGCGTCGAGCGCAGCAGTTCGGTCACGGTGATCACGGAGACGAGCGACGTGTCCTTGATCAGGCTGATCAGCGTGTTGCCGAGGCTCGGCACCGCAAGGCGCAGCGCCTGCGGGCAGATCACGTGGCGCAGCGTCTGCACGTGCGTGAGACCGAGGCTGTGCGCAGCCGCCCATTGCCCGCGGCCGATGCCGAGGATCGCGCCGCGCATGCTCTCCGACAGGTATGCGGCCGCGTTGAGCGTCAGCGTGAAGATGCCGGCCGACGTCGGGTCGAGCGTGATGCCGAGGTCGGGCAGCCCGTAGTAGACGACGAACATCTGCACGAGCAGCGGCGTGCCGCGCATCACGCTCACGTAGCCCTGCGCGAGGCCGGCCGCGAGCCGGTTGCTGCCGATGCGCATCACCGCGATCGCGAGCCCCGCGAGCAGGCCGAGCGCCATCGACGCCACCGCGAACTTCAGAGTGAGGGCCGCGCCCATTGCCATCGCGGGCAGGGTGCGGACGACCAGGTCGAGTGCTTCCATCGCGTGTCTCCTGAGGGTTGGCCGCACGCGTCGCACGACCGTGCGCGCGGCGCGTGCCGGTGGGGCTGCGTCACTGCGTGACGGGTTTGGTCGTATCGGCGCCGAACCACTGCAGCGACAGCTTCTTCAGCGTGCCGTCCTGCTGCAGCGACGCGAGCGCATCGTCGATTGCCTTCGCGAACTTCGGGTTGCCCTTGCGGAACGGGATGCCCATCTGGTCCTCGCCGCCCGCGAGCACGGAGCCGGGGCGCAGCGGCAGGTGCGAGTTCTTGATCAGGTAGCCGAGCATCAGCCGGTCGTTGACCGCCGCGTCGATGCGGCCGGCCGCGAGGTCGCGCAGGTTCTCCGGCGTGCCGGGATACACCTGCAGGTCGATCGCGGGCACGGTTTTCACGAGGTCGACGTAGTTGCTGCCCATCGTCACGCCGACCTTCCTGCCCTTCAGTTCGTCGAGCGATTTGAACGCGCGCGTGTCGTTCTGCCGCTGCAGCAGCTGCGCGGACGAATACACGTACGGCTGGCTGAAATCGAGCGCCTGCCTGCGCGCCGGCGTGATCGCGACCTGGTTGACGATCACGTCGAACTTGCCGGCCTGCAGCCCGGCGAGGATGCCGCTCCATTCGGTCGTGACGAACTGCGGCTTCACGCCGAGGCGCGCGGCGACCGCCTTCGCCACGTCGACGTCGAAACCTTCGAGCTGGCCGTCGGCGTTGCGGTAGTCGAATGGCGGGTAGGTGCCTTCCAGCGCGATCTTCAGCACGCCGGCCTGCTTGACGGTGTCGAGCAGGTCGGCCGCGTGCGACGTCGCGGCGGCGACGCACAGCAGCGCGGCGGCGAAACCTTGCTTGAACTTGAATATCGGGGCGAGGCGCTTCATGGTTGTCTCCTGGGTCGTCGTTGAAAAATCAGGGTGAGCGCGTCCGCGGCGACGGGCGGCGTCGCCGTGGGCGGGCAGGGGGCCGTGTGTCACACGGCGCGGAAAACGCGGGGGCCGGCGGACCGGCCGCGTGCGTGAGTTACGGTGTGCGTTCCGGCGTGCGATCGCGCGCGGGCGCGGCACGGCTCGGGCGCCGGCGCGAGGTGCCGGAGCGAAGGAGGGCGGCGAAGAGTTCAAGCATGGTGTTCATGATTGCCCGTGCGGCTTGTGAGTGTTGTAGACCGGATGCGTCGGTGCTGCGTATCCGGCGACCACGACTGCTGAACGACTGAGGGCAATCTTAGTTTCGTCAAAAAGGAAAGTGCTTCCAAAAACGCACGGACTTTCTTCGTTGCGTGGAATGTTTTTCTCTCTTTGGCAACGGTGACACACGCGATCTGCTGGGGTTGCACGCATTGCGCAGCATCGGGTGCTACGACGCGAGGTGAGGGTTCACCCGACCCCTTGCCTCGTCGAAATCGATCGACCGGCGCGCATGGCGCGCGCCAGCCGGCGTCGCCGGGCTCAGCCCATCACGACGTTCGCGAGCTTGAACTGGTACGACGTCGCGGTCGTACCGCCGCCGCCGCCCGTCATCACGATGTCGGCGCTCTTGATGCCGAGCAGCGACAGCTCGGTGTTGATGTCGGAGATCACCGCCGAGTTCATCACCGCGCCCTGCTCGATCTGCGACGCGGTGCCGATCCACAGCGTCGGCTTGAACTCGAACACCGCCTTCTGCCCCGGCACGATGCCGGTCTTGCGCGCGAGCAGGCGGCTGTCCTTGAAGACCGACGCGGTGATCGCGCCCTGGCGAAGGTCATTGCGCAACTGGATCTCGCGCGACGTCGGCGCCGGGCCCGCGAGCGCCAGCACGTTGCCCGACGTCGCGCGCGACACGCTGAACAGCTGACCGTTGTCCGCGCGCTTCTGCGGCATGTAGTTGCCGTCCGCGTCGCTCGCGGAAACGGTCGTCAGCAGCGGAAAGACGAACGGATGATTGTCGCCGCGCCCGCAGTTCGTGATCACCTTCCACGCGATCGCGAGCTCGTCGAAGTCGGTCGACACGTTCTTCTGGAAGATCACCACCTGGCTATTGTTGACGTCGTTCGACAGATTGACGAAATTGAGCTTGATGTCCATGAGTCACCTTGATTCGGATGCCTGAATGAAAGCGGCCGGCGGAGCCCGCCGGCGCGCGTCGGGTGTTACGCCATCACGACGTTTTCGAGGATGAACGTGAACGGCTGCGAGCGCGGGCCCGGGCCGCCGCCGGTCATCACGATGTCGGCGCTCGCGATGCCGAGCAGCGACAGTTCCGTGTTGATGTCGGAGATCACCGCCGAGTTCATCAGCGCGCCTTGCTCGATCTGCGACGCGACGCCGATCCACAGCGTCGGCTTGAACTGGAACACCGCCTTCTGGCCCGGCGCGATCGACGTCTTGCGCGCGAGCGCGCTGCCGTCCTTGTAGATCGTCGCGTTCACCGCGCCCGCCGGCAGGTCGTTGCGGACCTGCACCTCGCTGCTCGCGCCCGGGTCGCCGCCGAGCTGCAGCACGTCGCCCGAGGTGGAGCGCACGACCTGGAACACCTGGCCGTTGGTCGCGCTCTGCTGCGGCATGTGGTTGCCGTAGGCGTCGCTCGCGCTCACGCTCATCGTCATCGGGAACTTGAACGGATGGTTGTCGCCCTGTCCGCAGTTGCGGATCACCTTCCACGCGATCGCGAGCTCGTCGAAATCGGTCGCGACGTTCTTCTGGAAAATCACGATGCTCGAATTGTTCGCATCGTTCGAGCGGTTGATCAGGTTCAGTTGAATATCCACGTCGTTGCTCCTTGAGTTGAAAGACGGCAATCGGTTTGCCGCGCACCTTCCCACCGGCCTGGCCATGAAGCCAGATCGTCAAACCAGGAAAAAAAGATCGAAGAAAAAACGCGCCGGACGCTACCGCTGCTCGACCTGCTCGAGCGCAAAGCCGAACGGCTGGGCATCGGCGCCGGTGCCGCCGCCCGTCATCACGATGTCCGCGGCGGCGACGCCCGCGAGCGGCAGCAGCGTGTTGGCGCTCGACAGCACCGCGGCGTTCAGCGCGTGGCTTTCCTGCACCTGCGACGCGACGGCGATCCACAGCGCGGGCGTGAAGCGGAACACGGCCTTCTGGCCCGGCGCGACCGCGTGCTTCGCGGCGATCAGCCGGCCCGCGCAGAACGCGTTGACGTTCACCGCGCCGCGCGTCAGGCGGTTCACGACTTCGACGTCGCCGCCCGCGGCGTCCGCCGTGTCCGGCGCGAGCCGTCCGCGGCCGCTCGGCAGCGGGTCGATCGCGAAGCGCGCGCCCGCCGGCGCGGCGACGCGCGGCGAGAAGTTGCCGTGCTCGTCGCCGAGCGCGACCTCGATGTCGGTCGCGTATTCGAACGGATGGACGCAGTCGCGCCCGCAATAGCGGATCACCTTCCACGCGATCGCGAGTTCGTTGAAGTCGGGCATCACGTCGCGCTGGAACAGCACCACCTCGCTGTTGCCGCAATCGTTCGAGCGGTTGACGAACCGGAGCCGGATGTTCATGACGTTTGCTCCGTCGCGCCCGCGTCGGGGTCGTCGCGCAGGTTGCGGTCGGCCCATTGCGCGAGGGCCGGCGCGATGCCCGCGGTCAGCGACGACACGTGCAGCGCGTGCGCGCGGGTCTGCGCGTGCAGGTCGCCGGCGAAGCGCCCGAGCGCCATCGCGGCGTCGCCGGGGCCGCGCGTGCGGCCGAGATCGTCGACGCATTGCGCGGCGGCGTCGGCGAGCGCGCCCGCGTGCTGCAGGTGGCTCTGCATGAAACGCGTCGCGAGGTCGGCGTTCAGCGCGGCCAGCTCCTTGACCGCGGCGGCGGATTGCTTTAGCCCGACGCGCTCGATGTGGTCGCGCCACAGCGTGTTGGTGGCGGCCTGGCAGGCGTCGAGATAGTGATGTCCGGTCAGCAGCGCGGTGTGCGCGAACGCGCGCCACGCGGGGCCGCGGGGTGCGCTGCCGGCGCCGGTCGTCTGCGCGACGACCTTGCCGAACAGCTCGAGCGCGCCGAGGTTCGCGCTTTCCCATTGGGCAATCAGCGAAGAAAACATGACGGGTCCTTGTCGTGTGAATCGTGCGAGGTTGGTGGAAGCGGCGGGCCGTGACGGCATGCGGCTCACGGGCGCGCGGCGCCGAGGCGCTGCACCATCTGCATCACGGCGGCCATCTGCGGCGCGTCGCGGCGATAGAAGCCGGGCCGGGTCGGCTCGGCGCTCGTATAGCCCCAGAAGTCCCAGCAGCCGAGCGGGTTCGCCGCCGACTTCGCGACCTGCGGATAGAGCACGATCAGCCGGTTCGTGTCGGCGATCTCGTTGTAGCCGGTGCCGCGGATCATCCGCTCGCCGACCGTCGCGACGTTCTGCACGCAGCCGTGGAACACGACGTGCACCGCGCACGTCTCGCGCTCGCACGCTGCCGGGACATACGCGTAGCCGGTGTCGTCGAGCGACGCGCGCCGCTGCGGGTCGAACGCGCGCTGGTCGAACGCGAGCAGCCTGCCGCCGGCCTGCGCGGCGGGCGGGTTGAGCGGCTTGTCGGGCGTCGCGTAGATCCAGCGGACGATGTCGTGCGCCTGCTCGAAGCCGCAATTGTCGATGTACGGGCTCGCGTTCGCGCTGCACGCGGCATCGCCGGGGCGGCTCGTGACGAACGCGTGGCCGGCGTCCGGATGGCGCCGGTACTGGAGGTTCGCGGCGCTCACCTGCGCGAGCTCGTAGAAGCGCACGGTCTGGTCGACGACGGGTGTCCGCACGACCGTGTCCTTCGCGCCGCTGAACACGTAGATGCGCTGGCGGCGCAGGTTCGCCGGATCGTCGATCTCGCCGCGCTGCGCGAACGTCCGCGCGTTGCGCCACGCGTCGTTCGCGGACGGCGCCGGGCCGACCGGCTGCATGCACAGCGTCATCGCGGCGATCGCCGGCTCGATCAGCTCGTTCACGCCCGCGCAGTAGAACGGCCCGCCGGCGACGATGCCCGCGCCGATCAGCCGGCTCGAATACGCGACGTCGAACTGCGCCGCCATGAAGCCGCCGGACGACAGGCCGGACACCGACGTGCGCGTCAGGTCGGCGGCGTAAGCGGGCAGCGGCGCCGCGCCGGCCGCGCAGGCGGCTTGCGGCGCGACTGCCGCGACCGCCCCGGCGACGAGCGCGGCCGCGGCAACGGCGGCGCGCGCGGCGCGGGGCAGGCGCGGGAGGGCGAAGCGGGGCGGCGCCGGGCGGCCGGGCCGGGGAGTGACGTTCATGCTGGGCTCCTGTGGTGACGAATCGTTGATGTGCGGGGATGCGGTTTCGTAAGGCGACGGCTTCAGCTTAGGTGCGGCGCGCGGCGCGGTGAATGGCGCGAACGGCACGGTCGGCGACCCGTGACGATCGTTGCGCGCCGCCTGTGCCGTTCACGACAGGAACAGCGCGCGTTCGGCCCGGCGGCGCAGCGTGAGGCCCGCGAGCGGCCGCCCGCCCGCCTTGTTCCAGACCAGGAACTGGTCGGCCGCGCGGGCCGGCGCGCCGGCGTTCAGGTAGCGCAGCAGCGTCGACGAGCGCAGGCGGCCCGAGCCGAGGTTGAAGACGAACGACATCAGCGCATCGAACTGCTGCTGCGTGACCGGCACGCGCAGCAGCTTGCGCAGGCCCAGCTCGGCGCTGCGCAGGTCCTGCCGCAGCAGCGCGTCGGCCTCGGCCGGCGTGAGCGGGCGGGTGAAGCGCTCGTGCGGCAGGATCAGGTGGCCGTAGCCGATGGTCGGCTTGCCGACCGCATCGAGATACCGCGCGAGCCGCAGGCCCTCGAAATGCTTGATCAGCTCGATGCCTTGCGTGCCGGTGCGTTCAGGCTGGTTCGCCATCGTGGTGCTCCTCGTTGCCGTGCCGTGCGCGCGGCACCAGGCGATGCGTGTATTCGTCGATCACGCGCATGATCGCTTCGGGCGGCGCGAGCGCCGCGAACTGCATTTCGATGTCGATGTGCTCGGTGTCGCGGTGCCCCGCGTTGCCTTGCGCATCCTTGTTCGCCGAGCGCGGCGCGAGCGTCACGTAGAAGCGCCCGCGCTGGTCGTCGCCGGCGAACGCGCCGGCCGGATGCGCCTCGGTGAAATCGCCGCGCACCGTCAGGTGCACGACCATCCGCTCGAGCGCGAGGCCGCGCGGCGTCGCGAGCGCGACGAGCGGCACCGGCATCGTGTGCTCGGCGTCGAGCGCGACCTGGACTTCGCGCGGCGCGAGCAGGCCGTCGTCGCGCAGGTCGAAGAACTGGTCGAGCACGGCCGTGTACTGATGCGCGAGCAGCTGATTCGCGGCTGCCGCGGCGTGCTGCATGCCGCGCGCGATCTCGTCGAGCGCGAGGCCGCGCGGCGGCGGGCGGTCGGCGTCGGCCGGTGCGCCGGGCGGCGAGCCGGCAGGGGGCGCGGGCGGCGCGGGCGGCGCGGGCGGCGGCGCGTCGGGCGGCGGGGCGGACGCGTGGCCGTCCGACGCGCCGGATGCCGGACCGGCGGACGTCCCCGGTGCCGCGTCGGGCAACGTACCGGAGGCCGCGCCGGACGACGACGCGCCGACGGCGGGCGCGGCCTCCGGCGCCGCGAACGGCGCGCCCATCGCGCCCGGCTGCCCGCCCAGGGCGCCGCTCGCCGGTGGCGCCGGCGGCTCGCCGGCGTCGGACGGCCCGCCCGCCGCCGCGTCGGCGGCCGGCCTGTCATCGCGCGCGGCCGCGTCGCGCCGCCGTTTGAAGAGCCTGAACATGGCCGGACCCGGGCGCGCTTACGCGTGCTCGCCGGCCTGCGCGGGCGGCGTGCCCGCCGCCGCTGCGCCGTCGCCCGACGCGCCCGCGCCTGACGTCTCGCCGATCAGCTTGCCGTCGGTCGGCGTCGCGGGCAGCGGCTTCACGTCCTTCGCCTTGTCCGCGGCGACGACCGGCTTGGTCGCCGCGTCGGTCAGGAAGTCGATCACGCGCATCAGCGCTTCGGGCGGCTGCTGGCGCTTGATCTGCGTGTGGATCGAGTATTTCGCGCGCGTGTCGGTGCTGCGCGTCTGCTCCGACTTGTGCGAAACGCGGCCGGACAGGTTGACGCTGACGGGGCCCCAGCCGATCTTGGCCTTGAACTCGCCGCCGGCCTCGGTCGACGACGACGCCTTCTCCGACTGCGTGATCTCCATCTCGAAGTCGATCGTGCCTTCCTCGATCGCGATGATCGGGTGGACGATCGCGGCGAGCAGCGGGATGCGCATGGTCTTCTGCACGACGCCCTTCGATACGCCGCTTTCGTCGACGAGCGTTTCGTCGTAGTCGAACTGCACGGCCACCGCCTTGCCGCCCTGGATGCAGACCTGCATCAGGAAATCCGCATAACTCTTCGCCGCTTGCGTCTGCGCGCTGATCATCGCCTTTAATGGTCCGGCGATCATTTGGTCCATCGGTAAAGCGTTAATCACCGAACCAATGAAATTAGCGTCCATGAATAAACTCCTCTGCCTGTTGAAGACAACGGACATTCGCTGTCGTTAATCAAGTTAGTCAATGGGAATCGTTCGGAGAAGGTGACGGTCGTCACGCTCGATGCCCGGGGAAGGCTGTTGTAACAGAATGAAATGTCGGAGCCGGGCCGAATTAGGACATTCTTCCCGGAGCGACGAGCCTAGTGCACGGCGAAACAAACAGCGGTAAAAATCCGGCGGAAGGGAAGTAAAAAAAACCTAAATCCCGCTTTCGAGGAAACCGCGCAAATGAACGTCCTGATGATCGACAGTCCGCCGTTGTTCGTGGCGGGTGTGGCAGACGTAATGTGTAAACGCGACATGAGCTGGCATGTGTGGTCCGCCCAGCGCCCCGAGGACGTTCGTCGCTTGCGCGACGCGCTGCTGCCCGACACGGTCGGCGCAGTCACGATCGAATGCGACGACCACGCACCGCCCACGATCTGGCCGAACGTGCTGCACGAGACGTTCGGCGCGACGCCGTGGCTGTGCGTCGTCAGCGGCGTGTGCCGCCGGACGATCGCCGACGCGCTGCTGGCCGGCGCCGCCGGCATCATCGACCGGCGCGCGAGCGCGGACGAGTTCGCGGACGCGCTCGCCCGGGTCGCGGCCGGCGCGATCTACGTGCCGGCGGGCGAAGGCGGGGCGGGGCACGCGCGCGCGACCGGCGCGCCGGCCGGCGACGAGCGCGCGTTCGAGCGGCTGACGCCGAGGCAGCGCGAGGTGCTGCGGCTGCTGGCCGAAGGCAAGTCGAACAAGCAGATCTGCCGCGTGCTGAACGTCGCGGAGGGCACGATCAAGAACCACCTGTATGCGCTGTTCCGGCAGATCGGCGTGAGCAACCGGACGGAGGCGGCCTTGTGGCTGTCGCGTCACGTGCCGGCCGATCCGTCCCCCGGCTATATGTTCACGCCCGCCTGCATCCCGCCAGGCTGACCTGCTCCGCCGGCCCCGGACCGGCCGGCGCGGCGTCGAGCGCCGCGCGCCCCGGGGCGGCCAGCGCGGCGCGCAGGCCGTCGAGCGCGTGCCGGATCGGCGTGGCGCGCACGCTCACCTCGCCGGCGAACGGCCGGTCCACCGCCAGCACGAAAAAGAACGCGAGCCCGAGCGTGACCGCCCAGATCGACACGAGACCGACATTGAAGCGCGTGCCGGGCAGCGCATACAGCAACAGCAGCGACAGGCTGCTCGACACCAGCATCACGGCCCAGAGCGTGCCCGGCATCGCGGACTCGAGATTCTGCAGGCGGGCCTGCCGGTACTTGACCATCTCGTTCGCGCGCGCCATCGCCTGACCGAGCAGCACGCGTTCGCGCTCGTCGGTCGGCGTGACGCGATTGATCGCCGCGAACATCCGGTCGAACGCGGCTTCGGCGCGCGGGTCGGCACGGCCGTGCTGCTGCATCTGCGGCCACTCGTCGTCGACGACCCGCGCGAGGTAGTCGGCGAGCGAGCGGCGCGCGGCATCGGCACCGGTGCCGGCGACGCGGAACGCGGCGAGGTCGCGCGACAGCTCGGTCGCGCAGGCGGCTTCGGCCGCGACGGTATCGGTCGCGGCCTGATACGAACTCCACACCGACACGGCCGAGAACGCGACGAGCAGCGAGTTGATCGTCGTGACCGCCGACAGCATCGCGACGATCATGCCGCGCTGTTCGGCGTCGATCCGCACGGGCAGGACGCGCCGCGACGCGGCATAGCCGAGCAGCGCGGCCGCGAGCACCGTGGCCACGATCAGGGCGCCCATCGCGGCGGCGGGAATGTTGTAGAGAAACAGCATGGCGCTACTCCTGACGGTCGTTGGGCTGCGTGGGGGAAAGCGGTGCGCCGCGCTGCGCGAGCGACGGATCGGCGGCGAGCATCGCGCGCGTGAACGCGGCAAGGCGCGCGCGGATCGCGTCGGCGGACGCGGACGTGTCGAGCGACTGCTGCAGGTCGAGCAGGCTCGCCGCGAGCTCGCCTTGCCAGTGCGCGCGCTCGCCGGCGGCGCGGGCGCGGGTGGCGGCGAGCGTCGCGTCGACGTCGGCCGAGCGGTCGCCCTGCACGAGGGTATCGAGCGTGTCGACGAGCCGCTGCAGCACGCGGTGCACGGCCGTCGCGGAGAAGCCGCCGAGCATCGCGAGCGCGGGCCGGCCGAAGCTGTGCATGCTGCCCTGCGCGAACAGCTGGGCCGGCAGCATCTCGACGAGGATCAGCCCGGCGATCACGCCGAGGATCAGCCGCGCGCCGTACGACGCGTCGTACTTCGGGTCGTAGGTCGACGCGGCGACGTAGCGGTGCGCCTGAAACAGCGTCGCGAACGACGCGCCGAGCCCCGCGCAGCACAGCAGGAACAGCGTGTTCCACAGCAGCAGCGTGCCGTCCGACTGCAGGAAGCCGCGGTCGATGTTCTCGCTCGACACGTGCGGCGACAGGCTCGTCGCGATCACCGCGAACAGGAAGCCGAGCGCGGAGAAGGTCAGCAGCCGGATCAGCGGCACCGGGCCGAGCCATGCGAGCGGGTGCGCGTTGCGGCGATGCAGGTCGAGCAGCGTGACGGCCTGCGGCGTGGCGGGCGCGACGAGCGCGGCGAGCTTGCGGTGGAGCGTCGCGAGCAGGCGCTGCTGCGCGGGGGCGAGCGGCGCGTCGGCCGGCGCGCGGCCGTCCCCGATCAGTGTCGCGAGCTGCGCGACGGTGTCCGGCTCGACGGGCAGCCCGTGATGCAGCGCGAAGCGCGCCATCGCCTCGCATTCGTCGCAAAGCTGCGCGGCGAGCCCGTCCGCCGCGCGCGGCGCGGGCGGCGGCACGGGCGGGCGGCGCCGGCCGTCGAGCCAGCGCGCGAAGCGGAACGTGTCCATTTCATTGCGCTCCGCCCGGGGCCGGCACGTCGACCGTGAATGCGTGGATCGCGACCCGCTCGCCGGCATCCGCGCCCGGATGGCGCAGGCAGGCGGCCGGCGCGACGCGCGTCCGGCGCAGCCGCGTGCGGTCGACCTCGAACACCGCGACCTGCGTGGCGGCGTGGCCGTCGTGGTGCGCGCTGTATTGCAGCGGCCGCGGCACGGGGAACGCGACGTCGGTGGACGGCACGAAGTCGATCACGCAGCGCGGCGCGTCGGGATGCGCGCGCTTGGCCGCGCGGTCGCGGCGCACGGAGATGACGCGGACGAACTGTTTCATGACGGGATTCCGTTGACCGGGTGTCGCGCGTCGTGCGCGGACCCGTGGTCGCACTGTGCGTGGCGCGCGTCGCGCGGACAATGCGGCAGTCGTCATGGACCGCGGCGTGACGAACGGCCTATGGCGTCGTGCCGGATGCGCGGTTGGCGTGGATGGGCCGCGATGCACGTGCGCAGCGGAAATCCCGAAATGAAATGAAGAGGAGTGCGATCAATTGCGCTGATCGGTTACCGCGCGGTCGAACGCGATAAAGGGAGGAGAAACCGGCCGCCGCATGCGTGCGGCGGCCATTGCGATGCGATCTTGAAACGAGATGGAGCGACCCGCTTACGCGTCCAGCTCCAGCGCGAGCAGTTCGGCGATCGTCTGCCGGCGCCGGATCAGGCGCGGCGCGCCGCGATCGACGAGCACTTCCGGCGCGAGCGGCCGGCTGTTGTAGTTCGACGACATCGACGAGCCGTATGCGCCCGCGTCGTGCAGGAACAGCAGGTCGCCGATCTGCGGCTGCGGCAGATGACGGTGCGTGACCACGCCGCCCGCGTCCTGCGTGAACACGTCGCCGGATTCGCACAGCGGCCCCGCGATCGCGACGTGCGCTTGCGGCCGGCCTTCCGGCGTCGCGCCGTCGGGCGCGTGCACGGTGATGCAGTGATAGCTGCCGTACATCGCCGGGCGCATCAGGTCGTTGAAGCCCGCGTCGATCAGCACGAAGTCGTGCTTCGGCCGGCGGTTGACCGACTGCACTTCGGCGACGAGCGTGCCGGATTCGGCGACGAGGAAGCGGCCCGGCTCGATCTCGATGCGCACCGGGTGGCCGAGATGCTGCTCGATCCGCTTGCGCGCGGCGTCCCACTGGCTGAAGTAGTGATCGACGTCGACGCGCGGCTCGCCGTCGCGGTACGGGATCGACAGGCCGCCGCCCGCCGAGATCGCGTCGATGTCGTGGCCGAGCGACGTGACGAGGTCGACCATCGCGTCGCACACCTGCGACAGGTGGCCGTAGTCGACGCCCGAGCCGATGTGCATGTGGATGCCGACGAGCTTCAGCCCGTACTGGCGCACGATCTCGATCGCGCGCGGCACGTCGCCGATCCAGATGCCGTGCTTGCTCTGCGGGCCGCCGGTGTTGGTCTTGTTGCTGTGGCCGTGGCCGAAGCCCGGGTTGATGCGCAGCCACACGCGGTGGCCGGGCGCATGCTCGCCGATGCGCGCGAGCATGTCGAGCGAGCCCGCGTTGACGGTCACGCCGTGCTTGAGCACCGCCGCGAGCGTCGGGCGGTCGATCAGGTCGGCCGTGAACACGACGCCTTCGGGGTCGCCGTCAGGCTGGAACCCCGCCGCGAGGCTGCGCTCGATCTCGCCGAGCGACACGGCGTCGACGAGCACGCCTTCGTCGCGCATCAGCTTCAGGATGTGGACGTTCGAGCAGGCTTTCTGCGCGTAGCGGATCACGTCGAACCGGCGCAGCTGCGCGATGCGGTCGCGGATGACGTCGGCGTCGTAGACCCACAGCGGGGTGCCGTATTGTTGCGCGAGTGTCGCGAGCTGGCGGGAATCGAGGGACATGACGAATGAAGCGGGTCGAATGAACGGATAGAGGGCATGATGCACCTGAACGGTCATCCAGTAAAATGCCGTTTTGCCGAAATTCGATTCATTCTGGATATATATGGCTACGCTCACGCATCGCCACATCGAGGTGTTCCGCGCGCTGATGGTCACCGGCAGCGCGACCCGCGCGGCCGAGATGCTCTACACGTCGCAGCCGACGATCAGCCGCGAGCTCGCGCGGATGGAGCAGATCGTCGGCTTCGCGCTGTTCGAGCGCGCGCACGGGCGACTGCGGCCGACGATGGCCGCGCTCACGCTGTTCGACGACGTGCGGCTCGCGTATGTGGGGCTGGAGCGCGTCGCGGCGACGGCCGCGCGGCTCCGCGAGTTTCGCGACGGCCAGCTGTCGGTGATCGCGCTGCCTGCGTTCTCGCACGCGATCCTGCCGGGCGCGTGCCGGCGCTTTCATGCGGCGCATGCGGGCGTCAGCGTGTCGGTCGCGACGCAGGAGTCGCCGGTGCTCGAGGAGTGGCTCACCGCGCAGCGCTACGACCTCGGCCTCACCGAGCACGACGTCGCGCCGGCCGGCACCGTGCTCACGCCGCTGTTCGAGGCCGACGAGGTGTGCGTGCTGCCGGACGGCCATCCGCTGCTCGCGAAGGGGACGATCGAGCTCGCGGATCTCGCGGATCGCCCGTTCGTCAGCCTGTCGCTGAACGACCCGTACCGGATCATGATCGACGAAGCGTTCGCGCAGCTCGGCGTCGCGCCGCGCTCGGTCGTCGAGACGCCGTCGGCCGTGTCGGTGTGCGCGTTCGTGCGGCAGGGGCTCGGCGCGGCGATCGTCAATCCGCTGACCGCGCTCGATTTCGCGGGGCGCGACCTGCAGATCCGGCCGCTCGCGCGCTCGTTCCCCTACCGGGTCAGCGTGATCGTGCCCGAGCACCGGCCGAAAAGCCTGCTCGTCGATGCGTTCACCGGCGCGCTGCGCGACGAGGCGGATGCGATCCGCGGCCGGCTCGCCGCGCATCTCGGCCGGCGCGCGGCCGTATGATCGACGTTTCGCGCCGTTTCCCTCTGTAACCCGACCCGGGAAGTCTCATGACCGCTTCGCCCGTCCTGCCCGCACAGCCGACCCTCACCGGCGAACACGTCGAATTGCAGCCGCTCAACGCATCGCATGCGCAGGCGCTGCTGGCGGCCGCCGCCGACGGGCAGCTATGGAACCTGCGGGTCACCGTCGTGCCGGGGCCCGACACGATCGACGCGTATCTCGCGGCTGCGTTGCAGGGGCGCGCGGAGGGCACCGTGATGCCGTTCGCGATCGTCGAGCGCGCGACCGGCCGGGTCGTCGGCAGCACGCGCTTCTGGAAGATCGACCGCAAGAACCGCAAGCTCGAAATCGGCCACACGTGGCTCGGCGAATCGGTGCAGCGCTCGCGCGTGAACACCGAGGCGAAATGGCTGCTGCTCACGTATGCGTTCGAGACGCTGCGGTGCGTGCGCGTGCAGTTCACGACGGACGAGCTCAACGAGAAATCGCGCGCGGCGATCCTGCGGCTCGGCGCGAAACAGGAGGGGATCGTGCGTCACGAGCGGATCATGCCGGACGGCCGCAAACGCAACTCGGTGCGCTTCAGCATCATCGACGACGAATGGCCCGACGTGAAGGCGCGGCTGCGGGAGCGGCTCGCGCGGTAGCGGGCGGCGGGGCCGCCGCCGGGAGAGGGGGCCGGCGGCGGCAAGACAGCGGGAAGCAGGCAGCCGCGCCGCGCGCGGCATGCCGGGCGCGTTACTGCGCCGATGCGAGGTGATGACGCTGCGCGAGCTTCTGTGCGTCGGCGTAATGCGCCTGCAGGATCGGCAGCGCCTGGCGCGCGACTTCCTTCAGCTTCGTGTCGCGGCCCGCCGCGATTTCAGCCTGGAACGCCGAGATCGCCTTCTGCTGGCCGGCGAGCGCAACCTGCTCGATATAGGCCTTGTCGAACTCCGCGCCGCGCAGGGTCTTGATGCTGTCGAGCACGGCCGTGTCCGGATCGTTGTGCGGCACGTCGACGCCGCGCGGGCTCGCGGCGCGCATGGCCTGGATGATCTTTTCATCGTCGGCGCTCACGCGCTGCGCGAATGCCTTGACCTGGCTGTCCGACGAGCGGGAGTCGGCGATTCGCGCCGCGCCGCGTTGCGTCGAGACGGTTTTCGTGCCGTCGTTGATGAACGACTGGTCGGCTTCGTGGAGCCGCGGCGCGCCGGCCGACGGCGCGGTTTGTGCCGGTTCGGCCGGCTGGCCGGGTTGAGCCGGTTGGGCGGTTTGCGCGGTCGCCGTCACGGCGACGAGAAGCAGACCGGCGGCAGACAGCGCAAGGCGCGAAGCGTTCGGAAAACGGTTCATGGGACCTCCTTTCAATCGGGGCTCGAGTTGAGGGACGGATAGTGTGATCCGTAGCTGTGCGAGAGACCGGGCGCGTGCCCGGGCCGGGTTGGACCGCCGCTCTGCCGCGGCGCCGGTCGAAGCGAGTCCCGGCCCGAATGATTCTAGGAGAGGGGTTTGCCCGTAGGTGAAACCGTGCTGTCGCTTGTGTAACGGTTGGTAAGACGAATGGACGCGCGCCGGTTACACGACGTCGAGCAGCGCGTCGAAGCGGGTCAGCAGCGGCGTCGCGCAATGCTTCTGCAACGTGTCGGGCGCGGTGTAGCCCCATGCGACGCCCTGGAACGCGACGTTCGCGCGGCGCGCCGCGTCCGCGTCGCGGATCTCGTCGCCGACGTACAGCACGTCGTTGGTACGCAGCCCCGCGTCGCGCGCGAGCGCGCGCAGCCGGCGCGACTTGCCGAACAGCGGAATGCCGCACGCGAAGTGCCCGACGTGACGGCACGCCTGCGCGCCGAGCCGGTCGCGCACGACCGCCTCGCTGTTCGATGTCGCGATCGCGATCCGCACGCCGCGCGCCGCGAGCGCGTCGAAGGTTTCGGCGACGCCCGGAAACAGCGTCACGTCGGCGATGCGTTGCTGCATCAGCCGGCGCATGTCGAGCGTCACGCGCGGCACTTTCCACGGCGGCACCTCGAGCGCGCGGATGATGTCGCGCGCGGACAGGCCGCGCAGCGTGGCGACGAGCGTGTCGTCGACGTCGCGAAAGCCGTGCAGGCGCGACGCTTGCGACAGCGCCGCGAGGAAGCAGTCGAACGAGTCGGCGAGCGTGCCGTCGAAGTCGAACGCGATCAGTTGGTAGCTCATGGCAGTTGGTGCAACAGTGGCCGCGATTGTAATCGGTTCGTCATGCCGCGATGCGCTTTGCGCGAAACATGCATACCTTATTGCGCGAATTCGCTTGGAGCCTGTGCCGCGCGTCCACTAGCATGACCGCTCCGATCGCGGCGGAGCGCGCCGCGAGGTTTCTCGACACGTATTCAAGGGGGCTCATCATGGCATTGCGTTCGCTCGGCACGTCTTCGATCCAGGTCTCGCCGCTCGTGTTCGGCGGCAACGTGTTCGGCTGGACGGCCGACGAAGCCACGTCGTTCTCGCTGCTCGACGCGCTGGCCGATCACGGAATCAACTTCATCGACACGGCCGACATCTATTCGGCGTGGGCGCCCGGCAACCGCGGCGGCGAATCGGAGACGATCATCGGCAAGTGGCTGAAGCGCCGCGGCCGGCGCGACGACGTCGTGATCTCGACCAAGGTCGGCCTGCTCGAAGCGCGCGCGGGCCTGTCGCGCGACAACATCCTGAAGGCGGCCGACGAGTCGCTGCGCCGCCTGCAGACCGATTACATCGATCTTTATTTCTCGCACGCGGACCTCCCGGATTCCGCGCCGCTCGAGGAAACGCTCGGCGCTTACCGGACGCTGGTCGATGCAGGCAAGGTCCGGATCATCGGCGCATCGAACATCAGCGGCGCGCGCCTGCGCGAGGCCGCCGCGATCAGCCGCCGCGACGGCCTGCCTGAGTATCAGGTCGTGCAGCCCG
Source organism: Burkholderia ubonensis (assembly GCF_902833085.1). Classification (GTDB taxonomy): domain Bacteria; phylum Pseudomonadota; class Gammaproteobacteria; order Burkholderiales; family Burkholderiaceae; genus Burkholderia; species Burkholderia ubonensis. The sequence goes on along the minus strand of NZ_CADFEB010000011.1, from coordinate 72,916 downwards.
AATACAACCTCTACGATCGCGCCGAATACGAACGCGACATCGAGCCGGCGGCAACGGAGCTGAAGCTCGGCGTCATCAATTACTACGCGCTCGCGAGCGGCTTCCTGTCCGGCAAGTACCGGTCGACCGACGACCTGACGAAGAGCACGCGCGGCGAGCACGTCGCGCGCTATCTCGATGCGCGCGGGCTGCGGATTCTCGCCGCGCTCGATGCGGTCGCGGACAAGCACCGCGCAACGCCGACGGCCGTCGCGCTCGCGTGGCAGATCGCGCGGCCGAGCATCACCGCGCCGATCGCGAGCGCGACGTCGCTCGAGCAGCTGCACGATCTCGGCGCGGCGATCCGGCTCGCGCTCGACGCGGACGACGTGAAGCGGCTCGACGAGGCCAGCGCGTACTGACCGACACGCGTCGTCGCGTTTTTTCTGTAATCGTTTCGTCAGCTTGCATCGCGCCGGATCGCGGATGAGCCCGCGCGATCCGGCGCGCGCATTTGCAGCGCCCGCGCACAGGCCCCAGAATAGCCGCACCTGGCCGCACCAAGCGGCATTCAGACCAGCATACGGGCAGCGCGTGGGCATCAACTTCGATCTTGCCGACTTGCAGGCTTTCCGGGCGGTGGTTCAGCTCGGCAGCTTCCGCAAGGCGGCGGACGCCATCAACATTTCGCAGCCGGCATTGAGCCGGCGCATCGAGAAGCTCGAGGAGGCGCTCGGCGCGCGGCTGTTCGAGCGCACGACGCGCAGCGTCTCGCTGACGACGGTCGGGCGCGTGTTCGCGCCGAGCGCCGAGCAGGTGCTCGACGATCTCGACGCCGCGCTGCTCGGCATCCGCGACGTGTCGTCGAGCCGGCTCGGGCACGTGACGATCGCGTGCGTGCCGTCGGTCGCGTATTACTTCCTGCCGAACACGATCGCGCGTTTCCGCACCCGCTATCCGAAGATCCGCATCAAGCTGATCGACGCGAGCGCGAACGAGGTGCTCGACGCGGTGGTGAGCGGCGAGGCCGATTTCGGCGTCGGCTTCATGGGCAGCCAGGAGGCGGACGTCGAGTTCACGACGCTGCTCGAGGAGCGCTTCGTCGCCGCGTGCCGGCGCGACCATCCGCTCGCCGCGAAGAAGCGCGTGACGTGGCGCGAGCTGTACGAATACGACTACGTGTCGGTCGACAAGACCTCCGGCAACCGGCTGCTGCTCGACCAGGCGCTGGCGGGCATCGCGCCGCGCGCGCCGAGCGTCTGCGAGACGCGGCACGTGACGACGATGCTCGGGCTCGTCGAGGCGGGCCTCGGCGTCGCGGCGGTGCCGTCGATGGCGATGCCGCTGCCGACGCATCCGATCCTGACGAGCGTGCCGCTCGTCGAGCCGGTCGTCACGCGGCGCGTCGGCATCGTGCGGCGGCGCGGCCGCACGCTGACGCCGGCCGCGCAGGAATTCCTCCAGCACGTGCTCGAGGACCGCAAGCCGGCCGCGCGGCGCAAGCGCGCGGCGGGGGATCACGCGTGACGCTGCTGCGGCCGCTCAGGCTGCTGTACGTGCAGGTGCTGGTCGGGATGGCGCTCGGCGTCGCGGTCGGGCACCTGTTTCCGCATGCGGGCGTCGCACTCAAGCCGCTCGGCGATGCGTTCGTCGCGCTCGTGCGGATGATGGTCGCGCCGATCGTGTTCTGCACGATCGTAACCGGCATCAATGCGCTCGGCGACGGCGCGCGCATCGGCCGCACGATCGTCAAGGCGCTCGCGCTGTTCTACGCGCTCACCGCGGCCGCGCTCGCCGTGGGGCTCGCGATCGCCTACGCCGCGCGGCCGGGCGACGGCCTGCATGTCGCGGTACGCCATCTCGATGCGTCGGCGCTCGCCTCGTTCACGGCACGCGCGCCGGCTGCGGGCGTCGCGTCGTTCCTGCTGCAGATCATCCCCGATACGCTCGTCGGCGCGTTCGCCGCCGGCGAGGTACTGCCGGTGCTGCTGGTCGGCCTGCTGTTCGGCTTCGCGCTCGCCGCGACCGAAGGGCGCGACGGCATCGTGCATGCGTTCGTCGAGGGCATCGCGCGCGTGCTGTTCCGCATCCTCGCGCTCGTGATGCGGCTCGCGCCGCTCGGCGCGTTCGGCGCGATCGCGTTCGCGGTAGGGCGCTTCGGCATCGATTCGCTCGGCTCGCTCGGCAAGCTGATCGTCGCGATGTATCTCGCGTGCGCGCTGTTCGTGATGCTCGTGCTCGCGCCGCTCGCGCGCCTGCACGGCTTCTCGCTGTGGCGGCTGCTGCGCTATCTGCGCGAGGAGCTGCTGATCGTGCTCGCGACGTCGTCGACGGAGCCGGTGCTGCCGCGCCTGCTCGTCAAGCTCGAGGCGCTCGGCTGCGACAAGGGCGTGGTCGGGCTCGTGCTGCCCGCCGGGTATTCGTTCAATCTCGACGGCACCGCGATCTACCTGACGCTCGCCGCGCTGTTCATCGCGCAGGCGTGCGACGTGCCGCTGTCCGCCGCGCAGGTCGCGACGCTGCTCGCGGTGATGCTGATCACGTCGAAGGGCGCGGCGGGCGTGTCGGGCAGCGGGCTCGTCGCGCTGATCGCGACGCTGACGGTGGTGCCCGACCTGCCGGTCGCGGGCGTCGCGCTGCTGGTCGGCATCGACCGCTTCATGTCGGAGGCGCGCGCGTTGACGAGCGTGATCAGCAATGCGTGCGCGGTCGTCGTCGTGTCGATCTGGCAGCGCAGCTGCGATCGCACGCGGCTGCGCGACGTGCTCGACGAGGGGAAGCGGGAGCCGGCGCAGGGCGTTTAGCGGCGCGGGCAGGGCGCGGTACGGCTTCACACGATTCGATATTTCGACTATTATCGAAAAATGGAAACGAACCAGACCATTGCCGCGCTTGCGGCGCTCGCGCACGAATCCCGGCTCGCCATCTTCCGCGCGCTGGTGCAGGCGGGGCCGCAAGGCCTGCCGGCCGGCCAGATCGCCACGCTGCTGGACGCGCCGCCGTCATCGCTGTCGTTCCACTTGAAGGAGCTGGCGCATGCGCAGCTCGTCACCAGCCGCCAGGAGGGCCGCTTCGTGATCTATTGCGCGAACTTCGCGACGATGAACGGCCTGCTGGCGTACCTCACGGAAAACTGCTGCGGCGGCAATCCCTGCTCGCCGGCGGCCGCGTGTTCCACGACCGGCGAGCGTCGCCCATGACCACCAACGTACTGATCCTCTGCACCCACAACTCGGCGCGCAGCGTGCTCGCGGAAGGGATGCTCAATCATTGGGCCGCGAAGCTCGGCAAGGACGTGCGCGCATACAGCGCCGGCAGTGCGCCGAGCGGGCGGCTCAACCCGTTCGCGCTCGACGCGCTGACGCGCGCGGGCGTCGACGTCGGCGGCTGCCGCAGCAAGAGCTGGGACGAATTCGTCGGCGACGGTGCGCCTGAAATGCACATCGTCATCACGGTGTGCGACAGCGCGGCGGCGGAGACCTGTCCGTACTGGCCCGGCAGTCCCGTCAAAGTGCATTGGGGCTACGCCGATCCGTCGAACGCGCCGGGCGGCGACGACGGCAAGCGGCTCGCGTTCGAGCTCACCCGCCAGGCGATCGGCTATCGCATGCTGCAGATGCTGATGCTGCCGCTCGATCGCATGGGCAATGCGGAACTCCAGACGGCCCTGGCCGACATCTCGCAAAACTGATCGGATACCTGAGCATCGAGCCGTCCCATGAACACGTCCAACGTCGCCCCGCCGGAAAGGGCAGCCGCCAAGCCCGCCATCAACTTCTTCGAACGCTATCTGACCGTGTGGGTCGCGCTGTGCATCGTCGCCGGCATCGCGCTCGGCCAGGCGCTGCCCGACCTGTTCCAGCGCATCGGACGCATGGAATACGCGCAGGTCAACTTGCCGGTGGGGCTGCTGATCTGGGTGATGGTCATCCCGATGCTCGTCAAGGTCGACTTCGGCGCGCTGCATGAGGTCCGCCAGCACATCAAGGGAATCGGCGTCACGCTCGTGGTCAACTGGCTCGTCAAGCCGTTCTCGATGGCGTTTCTCGGCTGGCTGTTCATCCGGCAGCTCTTTGCGCCGATGCTGCCGGCCGATCAGCTCGACAGCTACATCGCCGGCCTGATCCTGCTGGCCGCCGCGCCCTGCACGGCGATGGTGTTCGTCTGGAGCCGGCTGACCGGCGGCGATCCGTTGTTCACGCTGTCGCAGGTGGCGCTGAACGACAGCATCATGGTGATCGCCTTCGCGCCGCTGGTCGGCCTGCTGCTGGGCATTTCCGCGATCACGGTGCCGTGGGCCACGCTGCTCACGTCGGTGGTGCTCTACATCGTCATTCCGGTGATCCTCGCGCAGATCTGGCGCAAGCTGCTGCTCGCGAAAGGGCAGGCGGCGTTCGATGCCGCGATGGCGAAGATCGGCCCGTGGTCCATCACCGCGCTGCTGGCCACGCTGGTGCTGCTGTTCGCGTTCCAGGGCGAAGCGATCCTGAAGCAACCGCTGGTGATCGCGCTGCTCGCGGTGCCGATCCTGATCCAGGTGTTCTTCAATTCGGCGCTCGCGTACTGGCTGAATCGCACGGTCGGCGAAAAGCACAATATCGCGTGCCCGTCGGCGCTGATCGGCGCATCCAACTTCTTCGAGCTGGCGGTCGCGGCCGCGATCAGCCTGTTCGGCTTCCATTCCGGCGCAGCGCTGGCCACCGTCGTGGGCGTGCTGATCGAAGTGCCGGTCATGCTGCTGGTGGTGCGCATCGTCAACCGGTCCAAGGGCTGGTACGAGCGGGCTTGAGCACACATGAGAACCCAACGATGACTGACCTGCCTCAACTCGACGCGTCACTGTTTCGCGTGCCGGACGCCAGCCGGTTGCGGCCGGCGTCGCCGTCGACCCATCCGCCCCGGTTCCTGCTCCTGTACGGGTCGCTGCGGGAACGTTCGTTCAGCCGCTTGCTGATCGAGGAAGCCGCGCGGCTGCTGGCGGCGATGGGCGCCGAGGCGCGCGTGTTCAATCCGAGCGGCTTGCCGTTGCCCGACGATGCGCCCGAGAGTCACCCCAAGGTCGTCGAGCTTCGCGAGCTGGTGCAATGGTCGGAGGGCATGGTGTGGTGCTCGCCCGAACGGCATGGCGCGATGACCGGCATCATGAAGTCGCAGATCGACTGGATTCCGCTGTCGGTCGGCGCGATCCGGCCGACCCAGGGAAAGACGCTCGCCGTCATGCAGGTCAGCGGCGGCTCGCAGTCGTTCAACGCCGTGAACCAGATGCGCGTGCTGGGCCGCTGGATGCGCATGCTGACCATCCCGAACCAGTCGTCGGTGGCGAAGGCGTTCATGGAGTTCGACGAAGCGGGGCGGATGAAGCCGTCCGCGTATTTCGATCGCGTCGTGGACGTCATGGAGGAACTGGTCAAGTTCACGCTGCTGACCCGCGACATCGGCCCTTATCTCGTCGACCGGTACAGCGAACGCAAGGAAAGCGCCGAGGCGCTTTCGACGCGCGTGAATCAGGCCGGCATTTGAACGGCTCGGGCGCCGGGGCCGCACCGCGTCCGGCGCTTCAGCGCGTCGTCACCGAATCGAGCCCGGTCGCCTGCACGACCGGCTGCGCCTGCGGCGACGCGAGATAGTCGAGCAGCTTCTTCGCGTTCTCAGGATGCGCGGCGCCGACCGGAATGCCGCCCGCGAAGCGCGTGACCGACTGCACCGCTTCGGGCACCTTGCCGACGTACGTGACGCCCGGCACCGGCAGCAGTTCGCTGACCTGCTGGAAGCCGATCTCATAGTCGCCGTTCGCGACGACCGACGCGACCGGGATCTTCGGCACCATCGACGCCTTCGGGCGGACCTGCGCATCGACGCCGAGCTTCCTGAACATTTCCTGCTCGATGTAGACGCCGCTCGCGCTGTCCGAGTACGCGACCGACTTCGCGCGCAGCAGCGCGTCCTTCAGCCCGTCGACGGTGCCGATGTCCGGTTTCGGCGCGCCTGCGCGCACGACCATGCCGATCCGCGAATCGGCGAGCTCGACGCGCGACGCGGGCATCACCTTGCCTTCCCGGATCAGCTTGTCGAGCGCGTAGCCGACCATGATCACCGCGTCGGCCTGCTCGCCGTGCGCGAGGCGGTTCGGAATCGCCTCCTTCGACTGGCCCATCGACGGGCCGCGGATCGTGTCGAGCGTGTCGCCGGTCGCGGCGGTGAAGCCCGGGCCGAGCTGCTGGTAGGCGGCGGTGAAGCCGCCGGAAATCATCACGCGCAGTTCGGCGGCGCGGGCCTGGAGCGCGACGGCGGCGAGCGTGGCGGCGGCGAGCCAGATTGCCGCGCGGCGGGTGAGCGGTTGATGGTTCATCTTGCGGATTCCGGAAGTCGGGAGAAAGCGCGGCGCGCCGGCGCCGCGCGTGAGTGAGCAGCCGGGGCCGATCACGCGGCGCGCAGCGCGTCGCGGCGGCGGCTGTACAGCAGCACCGTCGCGCCGAACGCGCACGCGGCGGCGAAGCTCATCCAGAAGCCGGGCGCGGCCTTGTCGCCGGTCGAGTGGATCAGCGCGGTCGAGATCGCGGGCGTGAAGCCGCCGAACACCGCGGTCGCGAGGCTGTACGCGAGCGAGAAGCCGGCGACACGCACTTCGGCGGGCATCAGCTCGGTCAGCGCGGCGACCATCGCGCCGTTGTAGAGGCCGTACATGAACGACAGCCACAGCAGCACCAGCAGCATGTTGACGAAGCTCGGCGCATGCGCGAGCAGCGACAGCGCGGGGTACGCGGTCAGCACGTTCAGCGCGGTCATCGCGAGCAGCACCGGGCGGCGGCCGAAACGGTCGGACAGCGCGCCGCCGATCGGCAGCCAGATGAAGTTCGACACGGCGACGCACAGCGTCACGAGCAGGCTGTCCGCAGTGCTCAGATGCAGCACGGTCTTGCCGAAGGTCGGCGCGTAGACGGTGATCAGGTAGAAGCTCGTCGTCGTCATCGCGACGAGCAGCATGCCGCCGAGCACGACGGCCCAGTTGCGCGCGAGCGTCGCGAACACCTCGCGCATCGACGGGCGATGGCGGCGCTGCGCATATTCTTCGGTTTCCTGCAGATTGCGGCGCAGCATGAAGATCGCCGGCACGATCAGGCAGCCGACGAGGAACGGCACGCGCCAGCCCCACGCGGCGATCTGCGCGGCGCTCAGCCACTGGTTCAGCGCGAAGCCGAGCGCGGCCGCGACGACGATCGACACCTGCTGGCTGGCCGACTGCCAGCTCGTGTAGAAGCCCTTGCGGCCGGGCGTCGCCATCTCCGCGAGATAGACGGACACGCCGCCCAGCTCCGCGCCGGCCGAGAAGCCCTGCAGCAGGCGGCCGGCGAGCACGGCGGCCGGCGCGAGCAGGCCGATCGACGCGTAGCCGGGCACGAACGCGATCAGGATCGTGCCGCTCGCCATGATCGACAGCGTGACGATCAGCCCCTTGCGGCGGCCGACCTCGTCGATGTACGCGCCGAGCACGATCGCGCCGAGCGGACGCATCAGGAAGCCCGCGCCGAACACCGCGAAGGTCATCATCAGCGACGCGAATTCGCTCGTCGACGGGAAGAACACCGACGCGATCTGCGTCGCATAGAAACCGAACAGGAAGAAGTCGAACTGCTCGAGGAAATTGCCGGCGGTGACGCGGAATACGGCCGCGGCCCTGGACGGGGCGGGGGTGGCCACGGAATGTGACATCGGGTTGTCTCCGGATATTTCATTGGACGACGTCCGGGCGGCGCCGGAACGATGCACACATGGTGGTCCGGATCGGCGGCTGCGTGAAGTGCATTTTTTCGAAGGATTGATGCGTGTGGGCTATCAATCGGCGGGCAAGCCGCTCGAAGTAAACTTGTAGATGTCATGACATGTTAGTAGTATTCGCTACATGGATACTATCTCGACCTGGTCGCTCCTGGTTCTGACCCTGCCGACGGAGAACGCGACGGCGCGCATGCGCTTCTGGCGCGCGCTCAAGGCAAAGGGCTGCGCGGTGCTGCGCGACGGCATTTACCTGTTGCCGCATACGGACGAGCGGGAACGCATGCTGCGCGACCTCGCGGGTGCGATCGCCGAGAGCGGCGGCACGGCCCACCTGTTGCGCGCGCCGAGCCTCGACGCGTCGCAGGAAGGGGAATTCCGCGCGCTCTTCGATCGCGACGAGGAGTACGCCGCCTTCAACCTGACGCTCGCGGAAGCCCGCAAGACGCTTGCCGGGCAGTCCGCCACCGAACTGGCGCGGCTGCTGCGCCGCCTGCGCAAGGATTTCGACACGATCCGCGCGATCGACTACTTCCCGGGCGACTCGGCAACCCGGGCCGAAGTCGCGTTGCAGGATTTCGTCGCGCTCGTCGACACCGTGCTGTCGCCGGGCGAGCCGCACGCCGCGGCGCGCGCGATCCGCCTGCTCGCGATCGACGCGTACCAAGGGCGCACCTGGGCGACGCGGCAGCGCATGTGGGTCGATCGCGTCGCCAGCGCGTGGCTGATCCGCCGCTTCATCGACGCGCGCGCTCGCTTCATGTGGCTCGCGTCGCCGGCGGATTGCCCGCCTGACGCGCTCGGCTTCGATTTCGACGGCGCCGCGTTCACCCACGTCGGCGAGCGTGTGACGTTCGAGGTGCTGCTCGCGAGTTTCGGGCTCGACAAGGAGCCTGCGTTGATGCGGCTCGGCGAGATCGTGCACGCGCTCGACGTCGGCGGCCCGGCCGTGCCCGAAGCGGTCGGCTTCGAGGCCGTGATGGCCGGCACGCGTCAACGCGCCGAAAACGACGATCAATTGCTGGAGCAGATGGGCGCGGTGCTCGACGCGCTGTACGCGCACTTTGCGTCGAATGGAAAGAGCGAAACCGGAGGACGTTCATGACCACGACGATCGCCACGAACGCGCCGACCTACACGCTGGGCCAACTGGTCGGATACATGCTGCGGCTCGGGACGTTCGGCTTCGGCGGCCCGGTCGCGCTCGCCGGCTACATGCGCCGCGATCTCGTCGAGAAGCACGGCTGGATCACCGAGGCCGACTACAAGGAAGGGCTCACGCTGGCCCAGCTCGCACCGGGGCCGATGGCCGCCCAGCTCGCGATCTATCTCGGCTTCGTCCACTACCGGATCCTCGGCGCGACGCTCGTCGGGCTCGCGTTCGTGCTGCCGTCGTTCCTGATGGTCCTCGGGCTCGGGTTCGCGTATGCGCACTTCGGAGGGCTGTCATGGATGCAGGCGGTCTTCTACGGCGTCGGGGCGGCGGTGGTGGGCATCATCGCGATGAGCGCATACAAGCTCGCCACCAAGACCGTCGGCAACGACAAGCTGCTCTGGGCGATCTTCCTGACGCTCGCGGCCGTGACCTTCATCACCGAATCGGAAATCGCGTGGCTGTTCATCGTCGCCGGGCTGATCGGCTGGTTCTGGCGCGCTCCGCCGAAATGGCTGCACAAGGGCGGCCTGAATGCACTCGCCGGCGCGAACCTGCCGGCGGCAACCGGCTTGCTGAGCGGCATCGATCTGCCGCAACTCGTGCAGATCGGCGCGTTCTTCGCCAAAGCGGGCGCGTTCGTGTTCGGATCGGGGCTCGCGATCGTGCCGTTCCTGTACGGCGGCGTCGTGACCGAACATCACTGGCTCAACGACAAGCAGTTCGTCGACGCCGTCGCGGTCGCGATGATCACGCCGGGGCCGGTCGTGATCACGGTCGGCTTCATCGGCTATCTCGTGGCGGGCCTGCCCGGCGCGTGCGTGGCCGCGCTCGGCACGTTCCTGCCTTGCTATCTGTTCACGATCATCCCCGCGCCTTACGTGAAAAAGTACGGCCACCGGCCCGACGTCAAGGCGTTCGTCAACGGCATCACGGCGGCAGCGGTCGGTGCGATCACAGGCTCCGTGCTCGTCATCGCGAAGCGCTCGATCGTCGATATTCCCACCGCCATCCTCGCCGTTGCAACGGTCGTGCTGCTGTGGCGCTTCAAGAAGCTGCAGGAACCGGTGATCGTGATCGCGGCGGCACTCTTCGGGCTGGTGGCTTACCCGTTGCTTCATCGTTGACGCGCATTGCCAGACAGGAGAGGCGCCGTGCAATGGATCACGCGTGAACGACTGAAGATCGATTGCACTGGATCTTGCGTACATTCGGACAGGAGAAGCACGATGAAATGGATCACGCGGGAACGGCCGAAGATCGATCGCATCGCTTGCCCGTGGCTGATTGCCCGCTTTATCGACGAGGCCCCCGAGTTCCTCTATGTCCCGGGCCCGGAAGTGATGCGGTTGGCGGAGGAAACCGGCGCGATTCCTTACGACGTGCCGGACGTCGAACTTGGACACCACGGCGACCGTTGCAGCTTCGATGCGTTTCTCGACAAGTACCGGCTGCATGACCCGGCCTTGCTCAACCTTGCCGGGATCGTTCGCGGCGCGGACACCGGGCGGCTCGATCTCGCGCCGGAAGCGACCGGCCTGTATGCAATCTCGATCGGCCTTTCCAGGAACTTCGCCGACGATCACGAGCAGCTACGGCACGGGATGGTGATGTACGACGCGCTCTACGCATGGTGTCGACGCGATGCACGTGCCTAGCGGCCGCATGGCCGTCTCGTTCGCGTTACGTCTTTCACGCCGGTTCCTTCCGGCCGGCGTCGACCATGCCGCGTGGATCATCCTTGTGAGCCGCGGTCTGCGCGGGTTCTGTGACGGGTTCATCGCGGTGCTGCTCCCCGCGTACTTGCTGTCGCTCGGCTTCGCGCAAATCGGCGTCGGATTGATCAGCACCGCGACGTTGATGGGGTCGGCTGTCGCGACGATCGCGGTCGGCGTGGTGGCGAGCCGCATTCCGCATCGTCGGATGTTGACGCTCGCAGCTATCCTGATGGCCGCCACCGGCGTCGGCTTCGCCAGCCTGTCGACCCTGTGGCCGCTGCTCGTCGTCGCCTTCGTCGGCACGCTCAATCCGAGCTCCGGCGACGTCAGCCTCTTTTTGCCGCTCGAGCAGGCGCGTCTTGCCGAAGCGGCAACCGGTGACGCGCGGACCGCGCTGTTTGCCCGCTACAGCCTGGTCGGTGCTATATCGGCTGCATTGGGCTCGCTCGCTGCGGGCCTGCCACTTTGGCTTGCTTTACACACCGGGATGTCGCTGCTGGCCGCGATGCGCGTGATGTTTGTCGTGTATGCGGCGACAGGCCTCGCGGTCTCCATGCTGTACACCAGATTGCCGCGTACAGGATCGCACGCGGCGACGGCCGCGCCTCCGCTCGGGCCGTCACGGCGCATCGTCACGCGGCTCGCGCTGCTGTTCAGCGTCGACGCGTTCGCGGGCGGCCTCGTCGTCAACTCGCTGCTGTCGCTCTGGCTGATGCAGCGTTTCGGGTTTTCCGTCAGCGCGGCGGGCCGGTTCTTTTTCTGCACCGGCCTGCTCGCGGCAGGCTCCCAACTTGCTGCGGCGCCGCTCTCTCGCAAGATCGGCCTGCTCAACACGATGGTCTTTACGCACATTCCGTCGAGCGTTTGCCTGATCGGCGCTGCCCTGGCGCCGTCGCTGCCGGTGACGTTGGCACTGCTGCTGATGCGCAGCGCCTTGTCGCAAATGGACGTGCCGACCCGAACCGCCTACGTGATGGCCGTCGTCACGCCGGCGGAGCGCCCGGCCGCCGCCGGCTTCACCTCCGTGCCGCGCAGCCTCGCGGCGGCGGTCGCACCGACGCTGGCCGGCGGCTTGTTCGGCCTCGGATGGCTCGGCGCGCCGCTCGTGGCATGCGGTGTGCTGAAGATCGCGTATGACCTGTCGTTGCTCGCTGCTTTTCGCCATATCGGGCTCCAAGAAGAGGAGCGGCGATAGCGGCGTGGTCGCAGGAGGAAATCGTGAGACACCTTCGAAATCGGTGCGTCGTATTTCTGCTGCTCGTCGCACTGTCCGCGATACTTGGGGCGTCGAGCGTGCTCGTCCGTCACGTTTTCGCGGCGGGCGACGAAGCCTCGCTCGGCAGCCTGCCCTTGAAGCACGTCGCGGACATCCCGCTGCCCGGCCGCCCGACGCGGCTCGACTATGCGAGTCTGGACCCGAGCCGCAACCTGCTGTTCATCGCGCACCTCGGCGACGGGGAAGTCGTTGTTTTCGATACGCGTGCGTCGCGCGTGACCGCGCGGATCGCGGGCGTATCGTCGGTGCACGGCGTGCTCGCCGTTCCGGAACTGTCGCGCGTGTACGCATCTGCGACCGGCACCGACGAGATCGTCGCGATCGACGCCGCGACATTGAAAATCGTCGCCCGCATGCCGGGCGGACATTACCCGGACGGGATGGCCTACGCGCCCGACGTGCGCAAGCTGTACGTCTCCGATGAATACGGGAAAACGGAAACCGTCATCGATGTTGGGAGCAATCGCCGCGTCGCCACGATTGCACTCGACGGCGAGGCCGGCAATTCGCAATACGACCCGGTCTCCCGCCATGTGTTCGTCAACGTGCAGACCCGCCGTCAGCTGGTCGAAATCGACCCGGCGACCGATCGCGTCGTCGGCCGCTTCGATTTGCCGGGCGCCAAAGGCAATCACGGCCTGTTGATCGATGCGCGCGACGGTCTCGCGTTCATCGCGTGCGAAGGTAACGACAAGCTGATCGTGTTCGATTTGCATACGAAGCAGGTTGTCCGGTCATTCGATGTCGGAGCCGATCCGGACGTGCTGGCGCTGGATCCGGGGCCGGGCACGCTTTACGTCGCGGGTGAAGCCGGCACGGTTTCGATGTTCCGCGTGCGACGCGCCGACGTGGCCGGGATCGGCAAAGGCCGCGTCGGACCCAATGCGCATGTCGTCGCCGTCGACGCGACTACGCACCGCGCGTATTTCCCGCTGATGCGGGTCGACGGGCGGCCGGTGCTGCGTATTTTCCAACTGCGATAAGGCGCGGCCTATCGAGCAGTCTGGACGATTCGCTGGAATAAGGCGGCCTGCTCGTTCGTTTAGGTCATCAGTGAAACGCGTGACGCTGCCCGTCTTCCCGGCCGCGGGCACACGCATTTCGCCAGATACCCTGACGCCCGATCCAATGACGACGGACACGCGCAACGTCGGGCGTCATCCTGCAGGCGGGAGGCGCGTGAAATGAAACACATGGTGCTACGGCTCCTTCCGGCGATCCTGTTGGCCGGGACAGGGTGCGACGGTCTGGAGCAGTCCCGGGCAATCGACCGTCCGGCCGTCGCGGGAAGAACCATCGCGCAGCAGGTGTGTTCGAACTGTCACGGCGCGAACGGCATCTCGGTATCGCCCATGTTTCCCAAACTGGCCGCGCAGCCGCGCGAGTACCTGATCGCCCAACTCACGGACTTCAGGAATCATCGTCGCGCCGACCCGAATGCGCAGAAATACATGTGGGGTGTCTCGCGCTTGAGCGACACGCAGATCGAGCAGCTTGCCGCGTACTTTTCCAGCCAGCCGCCTGCGCCCGGCAAACCGGGCGATCCGCCACGCGTCGACCTGGGCCGGGCGATATTTGCGTCAGGCTTGCCCGACCAGGGCGTGGCTGCATGCATCACCTGTCATGGCTTGCACGGCGAGGGCGCAGGTGGCGTGCCGCGACTCGCCGGTCAGCACGCCGATTACATCATGAAGCAACTATTGGTTTTTCGACACAGCGGACAACGGCCGCGCGGCGAACCGATGAAGGCCGTCTCGGACAATTTGTCCGAGCAGGAAATGCGAGCGGTAGCGGCTTATCTGGAGACGCTTGCGACCGGCCCGCTGCGAAAAACGAGTGAAGTGACCGGGACGGAATAAACACGGCCGCCCGTCCGTTTACTAGCGGTCCTTTCGCATTCGGAGCGCAATCATGAAACGGGTCCATTGGGTACTCGGCGCTGCATTGGCGGTTGTCGTGCTGGCGAGCGTCGTCGCGTGCGGCGGAGGCTCCTCCCATATCAGGCAGTACGCGGTCAGTGCGCTGGTCTCCGACGGCGCGCTTCCGGCTGCTCACGTGGATGCCAACCTGAAGAATCCGTGGGGCGTTGCCTTCAATCCCAAGGGCTTCGCATGGGTCGCGGACAACGGCACGCAGCACGCGACGCTCTACGATGGCAACGGCGTGCCGCAGTCGCTCGTCGTGACGATTCCGCCGGGCTCGAGCGGCGACCCCGACCCGACCGGCATCGTGTTCAACGGCACGACCGACTTCGTGGTGGCCCAGGGCGACAAATCGGGGCCCGCGGCCTTCATCTTCGTGGGCGAGGGCGGGACCATGACCGCATGGTCGCCGGCGGTCAACCCGACGTCGGCCGTCACGGTGTTCGACAGCGGCGGCGCTGCCGTCTACAAGGGGCTCGCGATGGCCAGCAACAACGGCGCGAATTTCCTGTACGCGACGGACTTCCACAACAACCGGATCGACGTGTTCGACCGGACCTTCGCCAAGGTCACGGCGGCCAACGCGTTTCAGGATCCTGCGCTGCCCGCGGGATTCGCGCCGTTCGGCATCCAGGCGATCGGCTCGAAGCTGTTCGTCAGTTATGCGAAGCAGGACGCGGCGGCGCACGACGACGTGGCCGGCGCGGGCTTCGGCGTGGTCGACGTATTCAGCCCGTCGGGACAATTCCTGCAGCGCTTCGTCACGGGCGGGCCGCTGAATGCGCCGTGGGGCATGGCATCGGCGCCCGCGGACTTTGGCCGCTTCAGCAATGCCGTCCTGATCGGCAACTTCGGCGACGGCATGATCCACGCATTCGATGCGACTTCCGGGATCATGCTCGGGACTCTCGAGAACGGTGATGGCAGCGCGATCGTCGAGGCGGGGCTGTGGGGCATGGCATTCGGCAATGGCCTCGACAGTCAGCCCACCAACACGCTGTTCTTCGCCGCGGGGTCCAACGGCGAAGCCGACGGCCTCTACGGCCGCATCGACGTCGGTCCGTGATCGCGGGTGCGCCCGCCGGGAGATATACTGGCCGACATCAAACGCGGTTCCGGAACGCCTGATGTCCAGCCAGCCCGCCACGCTCCCGACATTCCTGAAATCGATCGACGCCGACAAGGCGACGCTCGATGCCGCGCGTCCGCTGTCGCCGCAGGCGGTTGCGTCGTTGCGCGACGCGCTCGTGCGGGAATGGGCCGGTCATGCACGCGCGATCGAGGGCGGCGCCCCGACGCAGCACGAGACCCGCGCCGTGCTCGAATGCATCACGATCGACGGGACACCCCTGCGCGCACATCTCGACGCGACGCATCATCGCGACGCAATCGGCTATGTCGAAGACATCGTGTCGAAGCGCGAGGCGCTGTCCGAGCGGCAGATCCGCAATCTTCACCGGCTGGTGCTGAACCGGATCGGCGACGGCGAAGTGCGGCGCTACCGCCAGGAGAACGTCGCGATCGCGGGCGCGAGCACGGTGCCGCCCGGCTTCCTGGACCTGCCCGCCGACATGGCGGCGCTGATCGGCTGGTATCGCGAGGCCGGCGGGCTGCACCCGGTCGTGCGTGCGGCCGAACTGCATGCGCGGCTCCTGAAGATCCATCCGTTCGTCGACGGCAATGGCCGGACCGCGCGGCTGATGCTCGCTTTCGAACTGATGAAGGACGGCTATCCGCCGGCGATCATTCGCGACGAAGACCGACCTGCCTACCACGACGCGCTGGACCGCGCGTGCGCCGGCGGCGAGTTCGACGACATCGCGCGCGTGGTCGCGGAAGCGGTGCGGCGCGCGCTTCATCTGTATCTCGACGTGCTCGGGCTGCGGTATGCCGCGCAGCCCGACGCCGATCATTTTCCCAACCACTCCAACGGAGAGCCGACGTGCCCGCTGCCACCCCCGCCACGCTGAGATTTTCGACCGACAAGCACGAACTCGACGTCGACGCGATCTACGACTTCCTGCATCGCGAAGCGTACTGGTCCAAAGGGATTCCGCGCGACGTGTTCGACCGCTCGATCGACGGCTCGCTGTGCTTCGGCGCCTACGTCGGCGCGCGGCAGGTCGGGTTCGCGCGGCTCGTCACCGATCACGCGACCTTCGCGTACCTGTGCGACGTGTTCGTGCTGCCGGCCGAACGCGGCAAGGGTTACGGCCGCGCGCTGATCGACCACGTATTCGCGCAGGACATGGTGCAGGGGCTGCGCCGCATCATGCTCGTGACGACCGATGCGCACGCGCTGTACCGGCCGGTCGGCTTCGAGCCGCCGTCGCATCCCGAGCGGCTGATGGAATTGCGGCGGCCCGACATCTACACGGCGCGTTGACGCGCATACAATACGCGCTTTTCGCCACGCAGAAGGAAGCACACCATGACCGAACAGGAAGCCGAACAACTCGCGACCCACCGTCATTACAAGGGCGGCCTGTACCGCATGATCGGCGTCGCACGCCATTCCGAAACGGAAGAATCGGTCGTCGTCTACGAGCACCTGTGGCCGCACGCGCGCGGGCTGTGGGTGCGCCCGGAAGCGATGTTCAACGAAACCCTCGAGGACGGCACGCCGCGCTTTCGCAAGCTGCGCGACTGAGCGTCGCGCGCGGGCGGCATGCGGCCCTCAGCCGGCGCCGCCCGTCCGTTCCCCCGCCGCGCCTTGCCGCAGCGCGAGCAGGAAGAACCGCCGGATCTCGTCCATCAGGTCCGCGCGCGCGGCCGCGAAGTCGAATGCGCGCCGGCCTTCGTGCGCGTAGCGCTGTCGCCAGTCGTTCGCCGCATTGCGCGCCTCTCGCGCCCGCAGCGCGTCCAGTTCGGGCGTGCGCAGCGCGTGATCGGCGATCAGCGTCACGCCGTCCCGGCTCACCTCCAGCACGCCGCCCGCGACGAGAATGCGGCGGTGCTCACCGGTCTTCGCATCGCTGATCGTCACGACACCGGGCCGCAACCGCGTGAAGAGCGGCGCATGATGCGGATGGATGCCGAGTTCGCCGCTCTCGCCGGGAACGGTCACGGCGCGCGCGACGCCGGAAAACAGCTCGTTCTCGATGCTCAGGATGTCGAGCTGCAGCACGGGGATGGTTTCCATGATGCGCCTCCTTCAGACGGCCGCCGCGCCGGCGACGATCTCGCACAGCTCGGTGGTGATCTGCGCCTGCCGGGTCTTCTGGTACAGGTTCCGCAGGTCGCGCAGCACGCGGTCCGCGTTGTCGGTCGCGGTCTGCATGCTGAACATCCGCGCGCATTGCTCGCACGCGTAGTTCTCGACGACGGCCTGATAAAGCACCGCCTCGACGTAGCGCAGCAGCATGGTGTCCGCGACGGGGCGCGGCGCCGGTTCGTACAGGTAGTCGGATGCCATGCCGCCGGCATCCGGCGCATCGTCGAGGCCGACGACCGGCAGCACCGTGTCGATCCGCGGTTCGTAGGTCAGCGCGCTCGTCAGCCGGTTGTACGCGACGCGCACTTCGTCGAGCTCGCCGTTGATGAACGCGGTCAGCGGCACGAGCAGCGCGCCGAGCAGCGCGTCGAAACGCGGCTCGCCGGCGAGGCTGCCGGTGCGGGCGGTGATGTGCGCGCCGTAGCGCGACAGCGGCGCGACGCCGCGCGCGCCGATCACGCTCAGCTCGAACTCGATGCCGGCCCGGTCCCATTGCTCGAGCGCGTCGACGCAGTGGACGAGGAGCCGCGCGTTGAGCGGGCCGCACAGTCCGCGATCGGTGCTGACGACGATCAGGCCGATGCGGCGCACCGGGTCGCGCCGCGCCATCAGCGCCGACATATAGTCGGGCCGGTCGCGAATCAGGCGCTCGGCCATCGCTTTCACCTTGGCGGCGTAGGGGCGGAAATCGCGCGCACGCTTCTGCGCGCTCGCCATTTTGGTGCGCGCCATCATCTCCATCGCACGCGTGATCTTGCGCGTGGACGAGGTGCTGGCGATCTTCGAGCGGATTTCACGGATATGCATGAGTGTCCCGGCGGAAAGGGTGCGGCGGTTGCGGTGCGCATGCCGTCGCGGACGAAACGATGCTATCGGGACTTCTCCTGACATATCTGACCAATGTCAAAAAACCGTCGCCGAATTCGCACAAGAATGCATTGCAGCATGCAGCACGTTCCCCGCCCACATGACAAGGGAGCCTTGCCCGATGTCCGATTCCGTCGATTCCCGCCCGCACCAGAAATACGACGCGCTGATCGCGCGTTGCCGTGCGCTTCCCCCGGTCAAGGTCGCGGTCGCACATCCGTGCGACGACGTCTCTCTGCGCGCGGCCGTCGATGCCGCGCGTGCCGGCATCATCGAACCCGTGCTCGTCGGCCCCGAGGCGCGCATCACGGCGCTCGCCGCGTCGCTCGGCATCGGCCTGTCCGGCTACCGGCTCGTCGATGCGCCGCACAGCCACGCGGCGGCGGCGCGCGCGGTCGAGCTGGTGCGCCTGGGTGAAGCCGACGCGCTGATGAAGGGCAGCCTGCACACCGACGAGCTGCTCGCCGAGGTCGTGCGCGACGGCGCCGGCCTGCGCACCGAGCGTCGTCTCAGCCACGTGTTCATCATGGATGTGCCGACCTATCCGAAGCCGCTGTTCATCACCGATGCGGCGGTCAACATCCGTCCGACGCTCGAGCAGAAGGCCGAGATCGTGCAGAACGCGATCGATCTCGCGCGCGTGCTCGGCATCGACCGGCCGAAGGTCGCGATCCTGTCGGCGGTCGAGACGGTCACGTCGAAGCTGCCGTCGACGATCGACGCCGCGGCGCTCTGCAAGATGGCCGAGCGCGGCCAGATCACGGGCGCGGCGCTCGACGGCCCGCTCGCGCTCGACAACGCGATCAACCTGGAAGCCGCGCGGCTCAAGCATCTCGGCTCGAGCGTCGCGGGCGATGCGGACATCCTGCTCGCGCCCGATCTCGAAGCCGGCAACATGCTCGCGAAGGAGCTGACGTTCCTCGCGAACGCCGATGCGGCCGGCATCGTGCTCGGCGCGCGCGTGCCGATCATCCTGACGAGCCGCGCCGACAACGAGCGCACGCGGATGGCGAGCTGCGCGGTGGCGGCGCTCTACGCGCACGCGACGCGCGCGTCGGCCGGCCGCACCGGCATCGCCGGCCTTGCCGACATCGATGGGGCATCGCGATGAAACATCCCGTTCTGGTGCTGAATGCCGGCTCGTCGAGCCTCAAGTTCTCCGTCTACGACACGCTGGAAGACCGCTCGCTCGGCGCGGGCGTCCACGGCCAGGTCGACAGCCTGCACGACGCGCCGCACCTGGTCGTGAAGGACGCGCGCGGCGCGACGCTGGCCGACCACCCGGTCGCGGGCACGGGCCACCACGGCGCGATCGAGGCGCTGCATGCATGGTTCGCCCGCCATGTCGGCGACGACGCGGCGTTCGACGGCGTCGGGCACCGGGTCGTGCACGGCGGCCGGTATTTTTCCGCGCCGGTGCGGATCGACGACGACGTGCTCGCGAAGATCGCGTCGCTGTCGCCGCTCGCGCCGCTGCACCAGCCGCATCACGTCGAGGCGATCCGCGCGGTGAGCGCGCTCGCGCCCGACCTGCCGCAGGTTGCGTGCTTCGACACGGCATTCCATCACACGCTGCCGGCGCTCGAACGCGAATTCGCGCTGCCGCGCGCGCTGACGGAGCAGGGCATCATGCGCTACGGGTTTCACGGGCTGTCGTACGAATACATCGCGACGGCGCTCGCCGCGCTCGACGCGTCGTGGGCGCAGCGCCGCACGATCGTCGCGCATCTCGGCAACGGCGCGAGCCTGTGCGCGCTTGCGGAAGGCCGCAGCGTCGCGACGACGATGGGGTTCACCGCGGTCGACGGGCTGCCGATGGGCACGCGCACGGGCACGCTGGACCCGGGCGCGATCCTGTATCTGCTGCGCCACGAAGGACGCACGATCGACGAGGTCGAACACCTGATCTACGAGGAATCCGGCCTGCTCGGCGTGTCGGGCCTGTCGAGCGACATGCGCACGCTGCTCGCGAGCGACTCGGCGGCGGCCGCGCATGCGGTCGACCTGTTCGCGTATCGCGCGGCGCGCGAGCTCGCGGCGCTGGCCGGCGTGCTGGGCGGCCTCGATACGCTGGTGTTCACCGCCGGCATCGGCGAGAACGCGCCCGCGGTGCGCGAGCGAATCTGCCGCGCGGCGGGCTGGCTCGGCATCGAGCTCGACGCCGCCGCGAACGCCGGCAACCGGCCGGTGATCTCGGGCGGCGCATCGCGCGTGACGGTGCGCGTGATCCCGACCGACGAGAACCTGATGATCGCGCGGCACACGCGCGGCCTGCTGGACCGCTTGTCCATTTGAACCGCCTGTTCCGCTTCCGGAGAACCCATGACTCGTACCCCGCCCGCCGGCGTGCCGTTCCCGATTCCCGCGCTGCCGATCTTCTGGCCGATGGCCGCCGCCGCCGCGATGTTCGAGGCCGGCACGGAACTGACCGCGCGCAACCTGCACTTCCTCGCCGAAGAGGAAAAGCTGCATTTCGAGATGCATCCCGCACTCGCGTCCGCGAACCGGCCGCTGCTCGAACTGCGCACGATGATCTTTCGCGACTATTCGGACGGCGCGGCGCGCGGGCTGCCGACGATCGTCGATGCGCCGTATGCGGGGCACAGCGCGATGATCGCCGACTACCAGCCGGGCCAGAGCCTGATGCAGACGCTGCGCGAGCACGGCGTGAGCCGCCTCTACCTGACCGACTGGCGATCGGCGACCGAGGACATGAAGGATCTCGAGATCGACCAGTACCTGGCGGAGCTGAACGTCTGCGTCGACGAGCTCGGCGGCCGCGTCAACCTCGTCGGGCTGTGCCAGGGCGGCTGGATGGCGGCGATGTACGCGGCGCGCTTTCCGCACAAGGTCGCGAGCCTCGTGCTCGCGGGTTCGCCGATCGACACCGACGCGGGCAACGGCCCGATCCGGCAGATGGTGCACACGTATCCGACGTCGTTCTACGAGGAGCTCGTGGAAATGGGCGGCGGGCTGATGCGCGGGCGCTTCATGCTGCGCGGCTGGAAGAACATGCATCCGGACCAGCACTACCTGGCCGAGCACGTCGACCTGTACGAGCACATCGACGATCCGGACTACCTGCGCAAGCAGGAGGCGTTCGCGAGCTGGTACGAAAGCCCGATCGACCTGCCCGGGCGCTGGTACCTGCAGGCGATCGTGCAGCTCTTCAAGGAGAACCGGCTCGCGAAGGGCACGTTCGTCGCGCTCGGCCGCACGCTGAACCTGAAGGACGTGACCTGTCCCGTCTACCTGCTCGCGGGCGAAGCCGACGACATCACGACGCCGGAGCAGGTGTTCGATGCGGTCAAGTATCTCGGCACGCCCGCGGCGCAGGTGACGAGCCGGCTCGTGCCCGGCGGGCACATCGGCCTCTTCATGGGGTCGCGGACGCTGAAGGACGCGTGGCCGGACATCGCCGCGTGGATCGCGGCGCAGGCGTAGCCGGGGCGAAGCGTCGTTGCGGCGGCGGAACGGCCGCTGCGGCGACGCCGCCGGGGCAGCGGCGCGTCAGCCGCCCGCCAGCGCGCGCGCCAGTTCCGGCGGCGCGCTGCCGATCCGGACGTCCGGCGTGCCGTGCCACGCCGCGAGTTTCGTCACCGCCTTCGCCACGTCGCTCGCCAGCCCCGAGCCGATTCGCACGCCCGGCTCGACGTGCACGGTCTTCAGCTCGAACACCTGCTGCGCGCGATGCGCCTTCGCGTCGATCCGGCCGACCAGGCGGCCGCGATGCAGCACCGGCAGGCAGAAATAGCCGTAGCGCCGCTTGTGCGCGGGCGTATAGCACTCGATCGTGTAGTCGAAATCGAACAGCGCGGATGCGCGCCGCCGGTCCCATACCACCGGGTCGAACGGCGACAGCAGCGTCGTGACGGTCGAGCGCAGCGTGTCGGCCGCGGCGGCCGGCAGCAGCGCGTTCAGCGAATGGTGCGCGTACGCCGGCTCCTTCCAGCCGTCGACGGCGACCGGGATCAGTTCGCCCGCGTCGGCGAGCGCGTCGAGTTCCGCGCGGTACGAACGGCGCGGCAGCCGGTAATAGTCGGCGACCCAGTCGGCGCGCACGATGCCGAGCGCGCGGCACGTGCGGTCGAGCAGCGCCGGCAGCACGGCTTCGCGCGGCGGCAGGTCGCGCGCGTCGTCCCAGCCGGGCAGGATTCGCTCGCGCACGTCGTACACGCGCTGGAAGTTGCGGCGCTCGGCCACCATCAGCTCGCCGGTCGTGAACAGCACTTCCAGGTGGCGCTTCTCCGGCTTGCGGTCCCACCAGCCGTTGCCCTTCACGCCGTCCTCGCGCACGAAGTCCGCCGAGCGCACCGGGCCGTCCGCGTGAATCCGCGTGAGCAGCCGGTCGATGTCGGCGCGGTGGCGCGCATGCCAGTCGGCCGCGTATTTCCATCCCATCCCCGACGGATCGAGCATCTTGTAGCGCATCAGGCCGAACTGCTCGATCGGCAGGAAGCACGCCTCGTGCGACCAGTATTCGAACAGCTGCGCGTCGGCGAGGTGCTCGTCGAGCCATTGCGGCGCATACGCGCCGAGCCGGCTGTACAGTACGAGGTACGGGCTGCGCGCGACGACGTGAATCGTATCGATCTGCAACTGCGCCATGCGGCGGATCGTGTCGAGCACGTCGGCCTTGGTCGCCTTGCGGCGCGGCGGCGTGAGCAGGCCCTGCGCGGCGAGATGCAGCGCGCGGGCGGCGGCGGGCGAGAGCGTAAGCATCGGATGGGCGGGGAGGGTGGCGGTCGGGCACCACTTTAGCGCGAAAGCGGCGGGCGCGCTCGAGTCGCGCCTGCAACGTATCTGCAACGCATCTGACAATCGTTGACAGATGCATGGCCGAAGATTCCTTATAGTGCATTCCAGCGCGCTGCAGTGTGCGCGCCGATTCTGCTTCCGACGCACATACGTCCATGGCACGC
Source organism: Burkholderia ubonensis (assembly GCF_902833085.1). Lineage (GTDB taxonomy): Bacteria > Pseudomonadota > Gammaproteobacteria > Burkholderiales > Burkholderiaceae > Burkholderia > Burkholderia ubonensis. Next base: position 50,092 of record NZ_CADFEB010000011.1, on the reverse strand, counting down.
AGGAAGCGAATCCGGAGTGCTTGCCCCCATTAAGCGCTCCGTAGCCCTGAGCGGACATCCATGCGGCTGTGCACCGGCCCCGTGTGGATGTCCGCTGATTTTTTTTCTGCCGAGTCTCTTCCCCCGTTTCCCGACCGTCGTTCCTACTGGCGCCTGCCGCGCGCGACTTCGTCGCCGGCGTTCAGCGGCAACCTGCGCGTGATCGGGATCGACGCGAACGAGCACAGCCCGACCACGACGAACGCCGGCCAGAAGTCGGACCAGACCATCTTCGCGTGCCCCTGCGCCCAATGCGACAGGTGCAGCACGAGCCCCGCGACGGTGACGCCCAGGCCGAGCGACATCTGCTGGACGACGCTGCCGAGGCTCGTCGCGCGGCCCGCGTCGCGCGGCGAGATGTCCGCGTAGATCATCGAGTTGAGGCTCGTGAACTGCAGCGCGGGGAAGACCCCGCCGACCAGCACGATCAGCCAGATCGCCCAGGTCGCCATGCCGGGATGGAACACGCCGTAGGCGGCGATCGCGAGCCCCGCGAACGCCGCGTTGTAGATCAGCACCGTGCGAAAGCCGAAGCGGCGCAGCGTGCGGGTGGCCGTCGAGCGGCTCACCGCGCCGCCGAACGCCGAAGCGCAGGTGATCAGCCCCGAGTGGAACGCGGACATGCCGAGGCCCTCCTGCAGCGCGAGCGGCAGCAGGAACGGCACCGCGCCGAGGCCGATGCGGAACAGCGAGCCGCCGACGACGCTCGCGTGATAGGTCGGGATGCGCAGGAACGTCAGGTCGAGCACCGGCCGCTCCTTGCGGCGCGCGTACGGCACGTAGAGCGCGAGCAATGCGGCGCCCGCGCCGCACATCGCCAGCGCGTTGCCGCGCGAGATCAGCGCGCCGTCGATCAGCGTGAGCCCCATCAGCAGCAGCGCGGCGCCGCTCGCCGACAGCAGGAAGCCGAACCAGTCGAGCGGGCCCGGGTCGGGCTCGTGCGTGTTCGCGATGTGCTTGCTGGCGAGATAGATGCCGTACAGGCCGATCGGCACGTTGATGAAGAAGATCATCCGCCAGTGCAGGTACGTCGTGATGAAGCCGCCGACGAGCGGCCCGACCGTCGGGCCGAACAGCGCGGGGATCGCGAGATAGTTCATCGCGCGCACGAGATCCGCGCGCGGCACGGCGCGGAAGATGATGATGCGCCCGACGGGCACCATCATCGCGCCGCCGACGCCCTGCACGAAGCGCGCGAACGTCAGCAGGCCGAGGGAATTGGATGCGGCGCACAGCAGCGAGCCGACGACGAAGATGCCGATCGCGGTGCGGAACACCGCGCGTGCGCTGAAGCGGTCGGCAAGCCAGCCGCAGATCGGGATGAACACGCCGAGCCCGACGACGTACGCGGTGATCGCGATGTTCAGCGTGACGGGGCTGTGCCCGAAGTCGCGCGCCATCGCGGGCAGGGCCGTGACGATGATGTTTGCGTCGACGCTTTCCATGAACAACGCACAGGCAACGATGAGCGGTGCAAGAAAGACGGGCGACATGGGCGGGGCGCGCGTAAAGACGCCATTATGCACCGTTTGCTCCCGGCGCGTCACGCGCGGCAACGGTTGTTTCGAATGTTGCAACAGTTGTTCTTTCGGCGCGGCGCGCGGAAGAGACGACTTCGGCGTGCGCGCGCCGATGGTTGCGCGGTCATCGAACGCCCCTCCTGAACGTCTCCCCCGAATATCCCGTTTGACGGTGTGGAAATCGCGTTTCTAGAATGTGAGCATCGACTCGCTTTCTAAATCCGCTTTCGCGCCATGTCCCGCACGCCTGCCCGAACGCCGCTCGCTCCTCGCAAATCGCCGCGCCAGCAGCGCTCGGCGGCCACCGTCGACGCGATCGTCGAAGCGGCCGCGCGCATTCTCGAGCGCGACGGCTTCGACGGCTATACGACCAACGCGATCGCCGCGCATGCGGGCGTCAGCATCGGCTCGCTCTATCAGTACTTCCCGAATCGCGATGCGTTGACCGCCGCGCTGGCCGAACGCGAAAGCGCGGCGCTGCTCGACGACGTCGCGCGCGCGGCGGCGTCGCCGTCGTGCGACGCGATCCTGCATGCGCTGGTGCGCGCGGCGGTCGCGCATCAGTTGCGCCGTCCGGCGCTCGCGCGGCTGATCGACTTCGAGGAGGCGCGCCTGCCGCTCGGCGCGCAGGCGCAGCGGGTCACGGACCGCATCCATGCGGCGGTGCTGCTCGCGTTCGGCCGGGACGACGCGCCGAGGCTCGCGGCGCCGGATGTCGTCGCGCACGATCTGCTGGCGATGATCAAGGGCCTCGTCGATGCGGCGGGCCAGCGCGGCGAGACCGATGCGGCCGCGCTCGACGCGCGCGTGTGGCGCGCGGTGCGCGGCTATCTGCGCGAATGGAACGAATCGCACGAACCGGGTGACGCGTCGCTTGCGTAACGCGCGCGTTTCGTGCGAAAGTCGGGCGGCTTGCCGCATGTAAGCAGAACCTGACGACGCGCTTCGATCGACGGCCATCGAATCGGGCGCACCGCGCGAATCGAGACCTCGTGCCGATCCACTCACCATCGCAAGGAGGGGACACGTCATGACGTCACGTCGTGCCGCATCGATCGCATCATCGCCGCTCGCGCCGCCGGCGCGGCGCATCCGCTGGGCCGCCGCGCTGGCCGTTACGTATCTCGCCGTCGCGGGCTGCGCCGCGCAGGCGGACAGCGCGAACCAGGCCGCAAACCAGGCCACGACCCGTGCCACCGCTCAGTCCGCGGTGCCGGCGGCGAATGCGGTGCTGCCGCCGCCGAGCCAGCTATACGGCGACCTGTTCGTCGCGGTGCAGACCGCGCAGCTCTATCCCGACCAGAAGACCTTCGTCGACGCGACGCCGGACACCGATCCCGCGACGATCGTCCGCTTGTATCAGCAGCAGCAATCGCAGCCGGGCTTTTCGCTGAAGGCGTTCGCCGACCAGCATTTCACGCCGCCCGTCGACACGGGCGTCACGCCGCCGCCGAACCAGACGCTGCGCGAGCACATCGACTGGCTGTGGCCGAAGCTCACGCGCACGAGCGCGACGGTTGCGCCGTACAGCTCGCTGATTGCGCTGCCGAAGCCGTACGTGGTGCCGGGCGGGCGGTTCCGGGAAGGCTATTACTGGGACACCTATTTCACGATGCTCGGCCTGCAGGTGTCCGGGCGCGAGGATCTCGTCGACGCGATGCTCGACAATTTCGCTCACCTGATCGATACGACGGGCCACGTGCCGAACGGCAACCGCACGTATTACGCGAGCCGTTCGCAGCCGCCGTTCTTCGCGTACATGGTGACGCTCGCCGCGCAGGCGGAAGGCGACAAGGTCTACCAGAAGTACCTGCCCGCGCTGCGCAGCGAGCATGCGTACTGGATGCAGGGCGAGCGCACGACGCCGCGCGGCGGCGCGACGCGCCACGTGGTCGCGCTGCCCGACGGCGCGATCCTGAACCGCTACTGGGATGCCGGCGACACGCCGCGCGACGAGTCGTATCTGGAGGACGTGAAGACCGCGCAGGCGGCGTCCGGCCGCCAGGCGAACCAGGTGTGGCGCGACCTGCGCGCGGGCGCGGAAAGCGGCTGGGACTACAGCTCGCGCTGGCTCGGCGACGGCAAGACGCTCGAGACGATCCGCACGACGTCGATCGTGCCCGTCGACCTGAACAGCCTGATGTTCCATCTCGAGACGACGATCGTGAAGGGCTGCACGCTCGCGCGCGACGTCGCGTGCGTCGCCGATTTCTCCACGCGCGCGGAGCAGCGCGCGAAGGCGATCAATCATTACCTGTGGAACCGCCGCGGCTATTACGGCGACTACGACTGGCAACTGCGCCAGCCGCGCGACGCGGTCACTGCGGCCGCGCTGTATCCGCTGTTCGCGGGCGTCGCGTGGCCGGAGCGCGCGAAGGCGACGGCCCGCGAGGTGCGCAAGACGCTGCTGCAGCCCGGCGGTCTCGCGACGACGACCGCGACCACCGGCCAGCAGTGGGATGCGCCGAACGGCTGGGCGCCGCTGCAGTGGATCGCGGTCGACGGGCTGCGCCGCTATGGCGAGCCCGCCCTCGCGAAGGAAATCGGCACGCGCTTTCTGGCGAGCGTGAAGCACGTGTATGCGACCGAGGGCAAGCTCGTCGAGAAGTATGTGGTCGAGGGCGCCGGCGCGGGCGGTGGGGGCGGCGGCGAATATCCGCTGCAGGACGGCTTCGGCTGGACCAACGGCGTTACGCTGAAGCTGCTCGGGTTGTACGGCGAGTGACGCGCGCGCCGTGAGCGGACAGCGTCCCGGCGGCGTGCTTGCCGCCGGGACGCCCGGCATCAGAACGTGATCGTCGTGCGCACGCCGACGACCGTCTCGTCGCCGATGCGCGCGCCCGGCGCGTTCGGATTCGGGATGCCGCCCGACGGACGGAAAAAGTGCTGCAGGTCCGCCTGCAGTTGCCACCACGGCGTGACCTGATACTGATAGGTCGCTTCGACGACCGTCTCCGCGCGGCGCACCGGATAGCCGGGCGTCGTGTACACGCCGGTGTCGCCGTCGAGCGCGCGCGCGTGCGAGCCGACCTTCGCGTAGCCGACCGCGAGACCGGCGACGTCGTTGTCGCGGCCCGCGAACGGCGCCTTCAGCGTGACGCCCGCGTTGATCGCCAGATCGACGACGTTGCGGTCGCCCGGCGCGCCCATCACGCGCGCGAACACGCCCAACGAGCGCGGGCTGTCCGGCGCCTGGCGCCACACCATCTGGTCCGCGACCGCATAGAACCCGTAATTGCCGTGGTGGCTCGCGGGGATGCCGTTGCTCGCCGGATTCGCGAGCGACAGGCCGTCCGTGCCGGTGCGCAGATCGTCGAAATGCTGCGACTGATACCAGACGCCGAGCTTGTAGGTGCCCGGCAGGCCGGCCGGCTGCGGTGCCTTCGGGGCGGCCGGCGGTGCGTTGAGCGCGTACTGCACCTCGCCGATCAGCAGCGCGCCGCTGCGCAGGTTGAAGTTGGTGCCGTGCGCGTTGAGCTGCTGCGCATCGCCGCCGAAACGGCCGGCCGGGTTGCCGTCGAACACGCCGCCCAGCACGGTCCATGCGTCGGACGGCTTCACGCGCAGCCGCACGCCGAGCGACGACAGCGGATACGCGGGGCCGCCCGCGGGCAGGTCCACCGCCGGCAGCACGGGCCAGCCGAACGTCGCGTTCATGAACGACGTCGCGTACTGGCTCACCATGAATTCCTGGTCGAGGCTCTGCTGGCCGATCTTCACGTCGGCCTTGCCGTCGAGGAACGCCTGCTGGTACCACAGCTCCCACAGGCGGGTGGTCGAGTTCGCTTCGATGCCGGTCGCGGTCTGCAGCGTCTGCAGGTTGCGCTGCGTGAGATTGGTGCCATGGATCTGCAGCCCGGACACGTTGAACGTGCCGCCCGGCAGGCCGATCGCCTTGGCCGTGTCGACGTTCAGGCCGAACTGCGTGAGGCCCTGGTATGCGCCGCCGCGCGCCGTGCCGCCCGACGTGTTGTACAGGTATTCGCTGGTTTCCTGCAGGTTCAGCGTGACGCCGTGATCGCCGAGCACGTCGCGCAGGCCGCCCAGGTTGCCGAACAGGTTCGAACGCTCCCAGAAGCCGGTGGGCGCCGGTGCGGCGGCGGCATCGCCGGCGCCGGCGGCAGGCTCGGCCGCGGGCGATGCGGATTGCGCGAACGCGGGCGCGGCCGCGAGCGACAGCAGCAGCGTCGCGCACGCATGGAGACGGGTTTTGCGCCGCGTGGGCTCGAAGTGGTTTTTCATGCGAGTTCCATTGAATGATTGTTTAGTGTGACTAATGGAATGAACCGGTGAGGCGATGCGCTTACGGCAGCCAGGCGCCGACGCGCCAGACCTGCGCGAAATCGATGCGCGACGCGGCCGAGCATAGCAGCGCGACCAGCGCCACGGCGGCGGCCATGCCGCCGAGCACGACGCAGTCGGATGCGCGGGCCGGGAGCAGCGCGTCCGCGAGCGCGGCGCCGCGCCAATTGCTGGCGGCGTGCGCGAGCGGCGACAGCGCCGAGACGAGCGAGCGGTTGCACGCGACGTGTACATATCGCTTGAGTCTGACCGCGAACGATTGAAAGAACATGACGTTGCCTCCGTCCGGCCCGGCGGCGAAGCCGGACGACGTGATGGATCCCGGGCGCGCGCGGTGCGGCCTGCGATCGGCGTTTGATACGGTACGGAGCGTGCGACGGATGAACCGGCAAGAACCGGCTCGGGAGGAAGCGCGCTAACCCGACGAATGCGAGCTAGCGGCGAAGGACATGCCCTGGGCTGCTGCTATCTCGCGATGGCTTGGCCGGCTTGAACCGGCATCGAACTGCAACTAGAGCATGTGTCCACGGAGGGACTCCTGTGTTGAATTGCGGCGGATTGTAGTCGTGTCGTTTGCTGCAGCGCAAGTAAAAATCGCACAAAAGCTTGCATGCGTTGCGCGCACGTCGCGGCGGCGGGCGGTGGTCGTTTCAGCGCGTGCGAGCCGCCGGCGCGGTTGCCCGGCGCCGTTGCGCATGCGCATCGGCCGGGAAGCGTCCGCGCCCACGCTGAAAGGTTCGGGCGCGCGATTTCGAGGGCAAATCTTTCAGTGCCCGAGCCCCGAGAATATTTTTGCGATAACGGGGATTCAAGGGGTTGACTTCGGTTTCCGGCGGTCCATAGAATCCGGCATCTTCACTCTTGGGGCGAACGCCTTGGACGCTTGCAGTAGTCGATCTTCGAACGAGTTTTCCGCCTGAGCGACCAACGTACGCGCCTTTCCCACGCCGCCGTTTGTCACTGAGGCAAACGGTGCGCGCAGCAGTATTTCGCAGTAACTCCCTACGTGCACCCTGATTCGCGCCAGTCACGCGTGATGCCGTCGCGCATGCGCTGTCTGGTTTCGCCGCTGTCCGGCATGCGGCCGCGTTCGCGCACGCCTTTCGCAGGCATGCGCACGCGGTGTCCCGCATGCAGGACGGCGGTCAACCGTGTTCTTCCGGAACACTGAACAGGAGCCGCCGTGAACGACAGTGACAGTTGTCCCTTATGCCGCCAGACCCTTTTCAATCCGGGTCGCAGGGACAATCCGGCCGAATAGCCTGACGTTGCTCAGGCGCCGGACTGGCCCCGCGCCCACGACGCGGCCGGCACGCACGCTGCCGCCGCACGGAGCCAGACCATGAACTTCGGCCTTCTGCTGTCGCAATTCCCGCACGTCAACGAATCGCGCCCGCAATACGACGCGATGCTGTCGCTCGAACGCCGTCAGACGGTATTCGTCCGCCTGCTGAACCAGCTGAAATCGCTAGTCCGATAAAAAGCGCCGAGCGCGCCTCGGCATGCGCATGCGCGGCTGCCGCCACGTGGCTGCGCACGCTCATGCCAAGGCTACACGCTTGAAAAATAACCATTAGTCGTACGGAACACATCATGTCCACGCCATCCAACGTTTCTCCGCCGATCGCCGTCGAACGCAGCGCCGTGCTCGACGAAGCCCACCTGGGCGACATCCGCGGCGCGCTCGGCACCATCGCGCATCACGACACCGCAGCGCGCGGCACGTGGTGGGCGCGCCTGCGCACGCTGCTCGCCATCCTCGGCCCGGGCCTGATCGTGATGGTCGGCGACAACGATGCGGGTGCGTTCGGCACCTACACGCAAGCGGGCCAGAACTACGGCACGACGCTGCTGTGGACGCTGCTGCTGCTCGTTCCGGTGCTGTTCGTGAACCAGGAAATGGTGCTGCGCCTCGGCGCGGTGACGGGTGTCGGCCATGCGCGCCTGATCTTCGAGCGCTTCGGCAAGTTCTGGGGCGCGTTCAGCGTGATCGACCTGTTCCTGCTCAACGCGCTGACGATCGTCACCGAATTCATCGGCATCACGTTCGTGCTCGACTTCTTCGGGCTGCCGAAGGTCGCGGGCGTGTGCGTGGCCGCCGCGCTGACGATGGCGGCGGTCAGCACCGGGGACTTCAGGCGCTTCGAGCGCTTCGCGGTGGTGCTGTGCGTGCTGAGCCTGCTGCTCGTGCCGGTGCTCGTGACGATCCATCCGCCCGTCGCGCAGATGTCGCGCGACTTCTTCGTGCCGAACTGGCCCGCGCACGCGAAGCTCTCTGACGTGATGCTGCTCGTGATCGGCATCGTCGGCACGACGGTCGCGCCGTGGCAGCTGTTCTTCCAGCAGAGCTACGTGATCGACAAGCGCATCACGCCGCGCTTCATGAAGTACGAAAAGGCGGACCTGTGGATCGGGATCGTGTTCGTGCTGATCGGCGCGGTCGCGATGATCGGCTTCAGCGCCGCGCTGTTCGGCGGCCATCCGGAGTTCGGCAACTTCACCGACGCGGGCGGCATCATCGCCGGCCTCGAGAAGTATTCCGGCCGCACGAGCGCGACGCTGTTCGCGGTTGCGCTGCTCGACGCGTGCATCATCGGCGCGGCGGCCGTGTCGCTGTCGACCGCATACGCGATCGGCGACGTGTTCAAGATCCGCCATTCGCTGCATCGCAACGTGTCGGACGCGAAGGGCTTTTATCTCGTCTACTTCGGCATCGTGGCCGCCGCCGCGGCGATCGTGCTGATCCCGGGCAGCCCGCTCGGCCTGCTGACGGAGGCGGTGCAGACGCTCGCGGGCGTGCTGCTGCCGAGCGCGACCGTGTTCCTGCTGCTGCTCTGCAACGACAAGCAGGTGCTCGGGCCGTGGGTCAACTCGATGAAGCTCAACATCTTCACGGGCGCGGTGATCTGGGTGCTGGTGATGCTGTCGATCATCCTGACCGCATCGGTGATGTATCCGGACATCAGCGGCGACGCGATCGTCGACGTGCTGGTCGGCGGCAGCGTGTTCGCGATCGTCGGCTATCTCGCGACGGTGCTGATCCGTCGCAACAAGCGCGTGATCGAGCCGGGCGTCGACCGCTCGCTGCGCGACACGTGGCGCATGCCGCCGCTCGACACGCTCGAGCCGCAGGTGATGACGCTGACGACGCGCATCTGGATGGGCGTGCTGCGCGGCTACCTCGTGATCGCGGTCGGTCTCGTGATCGTCAAGGTCGTGCAGATGATGCTGCTCAAGTAAGATCGCCTGATGGACGCGGCGCCGGACCCGGCACCGCGCCGCTTCCCGTGCATGCCGGCCTTCGCGGCCGGCATGCGCGTTTACGGCGTGCGAAATGCATGCGAAACGCGCGCCGCATCCGGCTCAGATCAGTTCGAGCTTCGACGTCAGGTAGGTGAGCTGGATCCGGTTCGCGACGCCGAAGCGCTTGCGCAGCTTGCGCAAGTGATAGTCGACGTTGTGCGCGCTGGTGTCGAGGCGCCGGCCGATTTCCTTGTCCGACGCGCCTTCGGCGATGCCGATCAGCAGTTCCTGCTCGAACGGCGTGAGGCCGTTGACCGTGCGTTCGCGCGACGTCGCGATCAGCTGCGGCGATGCGAACTTGTGCACCGACAGCCCGATCGACAGCGCCTGCTCGACCGTCGCCGGCGTGATCCACTCACGCGTGCGGCGCGGCGCGGTGAAGCTCATGAACGCATGCAGCCGCGTGCCGGGCACGGCCATCGAATACATGATCCCGCTGCACATCCCGTCGTCCTGCATCGTCTGCAGGAAACCGTCGAGCGCGCCGGACGGCACGCTCGCGCCGTCGTTGCGTTGCCGGTGCTGGCGGCGCAGCTGCTGCAGGTCCCACACGATCGGCATGTTGCAGACGCGTGCGCCGAGCGTGCGCGGATCGATGTCGTGATGGCTGTGCCGCACGTAGTCGCCGCGATAGGTCGCGGGCGTGAACGCTTCGTGAAGGTAGAGGCTTTCGACGCGCTCCTGCGCGAATTCCAGCGCGAAGTACGCGAACGTCGAGAAGCCGGTCAGGTGCAGCAGGCTCGTCACGATGCGATTGCGCTCGGCGGTGCTCTGCGCGTGCGCGAGCGTGTCCGCGACGCCGAGCCGCGGCGCGTGCGGCTGCTCGACGTCGCCGCGCTTCACGTCGTCGCACCAGACGACCTGCACCGGGCGGGGGCGCGGCGCGCCGTCGCGGCACGCCAGGTCGCCTGACGGCAATGGAAATTGTGGGGCGACCGCTTCTTCATGCAAGGCAATATCGGACATGAGCCATCCCTCGGAACCGACGCGCACTACCGCGGCGGCCGCATCGTGAATGGCCGGTCGCGTCATTGCGATCGAAGCATTGTTGTTTATGGGCGCCGATCGACATCCTGACCAAGCGCGGGGGCATTGTACAAAAATGCCGGTGTGCGCGTAATATCCCGTAATACTAATCGCGCCGAATATTTCATGCAGAGGCGCGAAGACGGATCGTAACGAAACCATAAAGAAAAGACCAAGTCGTGACGGGGCTGCTGGATTCACAACATTGAGAAAATGGGCGGGCTCTTCATGACCTTTACTGACGGAACGCCACTCGTCGAGTGGTTCTCGCAGGCCGACCTGGCGGCCGCCTTCGCAGGTTCGGCCGAATTGCAGGCGGCGAACCGGGAGGTTTTTACCGTCGTTCAATCCGCGGCCGGTAAATCCGACCCGGGCGCATTCGATTTCGCGCAATGCCATGCGCGCTTGCGGCAGATCGGTTTCAGCACGCTCGGTTATGGCGCATATGAAATGATCGGGCGGCGCATGCTGTGCGCGCATGTGCTGCGCGATCTCGCGCCGGCGACCTTCATGCAGCCATATATAGAAGGCATGCTCTACGAAACCGATCCGCGTTTCGCGCAAGTGCGCCAGAGCGGCTTTCCGGTCGCGTGGCGGCTCGACGACATCGAGGCGGCCGCGCAGCGCGGCGGCGACCGCAAGGTGGCCGCGCTCGCGGGCCACCTGCGCGCGCATGCGATGAACAGCGGCGTGATCTTCAGCCTGTCGGCGCCGCGGCTCGACCTGCGGGTCGCGGTCAACGTGACGTCCGAAACGCACGGCACCGACTGGATCGACGATCGCGTGATCGGCGGCGCGCTGTCGGTGAGCCTCGCGGTGCACCGCGTCGCGCTGCCGTTCCTCGAGGCGCGCGTCGCGCGTGCACGCGGCTTCGCGCTCGGCCAGGAGCAGCAGGCGGTGCTCGAGCGGCTCGTGCACGGCCTGTCGGACCAGGAGATCGCGAGCGCGCTGCGCACGTCGCTGCACAAGGTCGGCCATCACATCCGTTCGCTCGAGCGGCTGTTCAACGTACAGAACCGCGCGCAGCTCGCGTATCTCGCCGGGCGCCGGCTGCGCGCGTAGCATCGATCGCGGCGATGGGAGCGGTTCCGGCCGCGCCCGTTCGAGCCGTCCGCGAGGGTTTCGTAGTCCGATTCGTCCGTCCCTGAAAAACCGCCTTCGACGCTACGAGGCGGGTCCGTTTTTCCGCAGTACCGCGTCGCTACACTCGTCGCATTCAATGCACCGCGCGGCGCGGGGGGCCGCGGTTGCCCCGTTCGCGCGCGATACCGAGAGGGCGACGACACGATGGCAGAACCGAAGGCGCTTCCCCGCGACTGGCAGCGGATGTTTTCCGCCGGCCGCGGCGTGTCCGGTCGTCGCCTCGGCGCGTCGCCGCGCGCGGACCTGTTCCTCGCCGCGTTCATCGTCGCGGTCGTCGCGCTGTTCGTCCTGCCGCTGCCGCAGATCGCGCTCGACGGGATGATCTCGCTGAATCTCGCGGTGAGCGTCGTGCTGCTGACGGTGTCGACCTACGTGCCTTCGGCGGTCAGCTTCTCGTCGTTTCCGGCGCTGCTGCTGTTTACGACGCTGTTCCGGCTCGCGCTGAACATCGCGTCGTGCAAGCTGATCCTGCTGCACGCGAACGCCGGCCACGTGATCGACGCGTTCGGCCGGCTCGTCGTCGGCAACAACGTCGTCGTGGGCGGCGTCGTGTTCCTCGTGATCGCCGTCGTGCAGTTCATCGTGATCGCGAAAGGTTCGGAGCGGGTCGCCGAAGTCGGCGCGCGCTTTTCGCTCGACGCGATGCCGGGCAAGCAGATGAGCATCGACGCGGACCTGCGCGCGGGCATCATCAGCGCCGACGAGGCGCGCGAGCGCCGCGAGAAGCTCGAGCAGGAATCGCAGATGCATGGCGCGATGGACGGCGCGATGAAGTTCGTCAAGGGCGACGCGATCGCGGGGCTCGTGATCGCGTTCATCAACATCGTCGCGGGGATCGCGGTGGGCACGCTGATGCACGGGATGGGCATCGGCGACGCGCTGCAACGCTACGCGATCCTGACGGTCGGCGACGGGATGGCGTCGCAGATTCCGTCGCTGCTCGTGTCGATCGCGGCGGGCATCGTGACGACGCGCGTCGCGACGCGCGATGCGCGGCAGCGCCAGCTCGGCGAGCAACTGGGCGAACAGCTCGGCGCGCATCCGCGCGCGCTCCTGATCGCGGCGCTCGTGCTGGCCGGCTTTCTGGTGGTGCCCGGCTTCCCGAAATGGTCGTTCGCGCTGATCGCGGCCGGGCTCGGCGCGTTCGCGTTCACGCAGCTCAAGCGCAAGACCGCCGCGCCGAGCTTCAACCTGATACACGTTGCGGGGCGCGTCGGCGCGGCCGACGACGGGCAGCCGGCGAAGATGGCGCACGCGGCCGGCGTCACGTCGCTGATCGCGGTGTCGCTGTCCGACGACCTGCGCACGAGCCTGAACCTCGCGCAGCTGCAGGCGGCGCTGACGAGTGCGAAGGCGCGCGTCGACGCGGACATCGGCACGGTGTTTCCGCGCCTCACGCTGAACGACGACGAAGGCGCGGCCGCCGGCACCTACCGGATCTATCTGCAGGACGTGCTCGCCGCGAGCGGCGCGCTGAAGCCCGGCTGGCTGCTGTGGGACGGCGCGTCGCCGCTGCCGGAGCGCGCGGAGCGCCAGCCGGCCGAGGCGTTCGGGCCGTTCTCGACCGCGCTGTGGATCAAGCCCGACGGCGCGGCGCCGGACGCCAAATGGCTGACGAGCGAAGCCGCGCTCGCCGCGCACGTCGAGCAGATCGTGCGCCAGCACGCGGACGAGCTGCTCGGCATCCAGGAAACGCAGGCGCTCGTGCATCTCGTGCGGCGCGATCACCCGGAGCTCGTCGGCGAGCTCACGCGGCTCGTGCCGCTGCAGCGCGTCACCGACGTGCTGCGCCGGCTGCTCGCCGAGCAGGTGCCGATCCGCAACCTGCGCGTGATTTTCGAGAGCCTGATCACGTGGGCGCCGAACGAGCCCGACGACGCGGTCGCGCTGGTCGAGCTGGTGCGCGTCGACCTGCGCCGGATGATCACCGACCGCCACGCGGGCGCGGCGCGCCAGCTGCGCGTCGTGCTGTTCGAGCAGAACCTGCAGGAGCGGATCGAGAGCGCGGTGATGCGCACCAAGCAGGGCAATTTCCTCGCGTTGTCGAGCGCGGTGAAGCAGGACATCTGCGAGCAGGTGCGCGCGATCGTGCAGGCCGCGGGCGCGAGCGGCCCGCACGGCGCGGCGCGGCTCGCGGTGATGGTGGCGCTCGGCGCGCGCCGCTACGTGAAGACGATCCTGCAGCCGGTGCTGCCCGAACTCGCGGTGCTGTCGTACCAGGAGGTCGAGGAGGACGTGCAGCTGCACACGATCGGCTGGGTGAAGAACCCGCCCGACGACGGCACGGTCGGCGCGGGCGCCGAGGTGCGCGCGCCGGGAGCAGCGCGATGACGGGCTCGACGATTCTCGATCTCACCCGGCAGGCGCTGATGCTGGTGCTGCTGCTGTCGCTGCCGATCGTCGCGATCGCGACGGTCACGGGCCTCATCGTCGCGATCCTGCAGGCGGTCACGCAGGTGCAGGACGCCAACCTCGGCATGGCGGTGCGGCTGATCGCGGTGATGGTCGCGCTCGTGCTGCTGTCGGGCTGGCTCGGCGGCGAGGTGCTGCGCTTCGCGCAGCAGGCGCTGGAGCGCATGTTCGTTTCTTCCACAGGAGTGTTTTGATGTGCCGACGCGTCGCTTCGGTCTGGTTCCAATCCCGCGGCCTGCAACGGGCCGCACTCGCGCTGTGCGCGACGGCGCTGCTGTCGGCGTCGCTTTGCATGACGCTCGCGCAGCCCGCGCGCGCGGCGGATCTGCGCTGGCGCAACAAGCCGTTCACGATCGTCGCGAACGGCAAGAAGATCGCCGATTTCATCCGCGAGCTGGCGGCGTCGCAGGGCGTGACGGCGGTCGTCGATCCGAAGGTGGACGGCGTGATCAGCGGCCGCTTCTCCGGCACGCCGCAGCAGACGCTCGACACGATCTGCTCGACCTACGGGCTCACGTGGTACTACGACGGCTCGTTCCTGTACGTCGATCCCGCCGACCAGTCGCAGACGCAGATGATCCCGATCCCGCCGAACGCGGCCGGCGAGATCGGCCGCGCGCTGCAGGCGATGCAGGTGGCCGACAAGCGCTTCACGCTCGTGATCAACGACCGCGCGAACAGCGTGTACGTAGCGGGGCCGCGCCGCTACGTCGAGCTCGTGCGGCAGGCGATCGGCACGGTCGGCGACCCGGCCGCGAACGGCCAGCACGCGGACGTTCGCGCGTTCCGGCTGAAGTACGGCTGGGCGTCGGATGTCACGATCAACCGCTCGGGCAGGGAAGTGGTGGTGCCGGGCGTCGCGACGATCCTGCGCCGGCTGTTCGGCAAGGGCGGCGGCGGGACGAATCTCGTGCCGGCGAGCGCGCCGCTCGGCCAGGCGGCGCGCCAGGTGAAGCTCGGCTCGGGCCTGACGATCGCGGTGCCGCGCCTCGATTTCCCGGACATTTCCGGCGGCCCGCGCTCGGGCGGCTACGGCGGCGGCTACGCGAGCGACGGGGCCGGCGCGTTCTCGCCGTTCGCGAACGCGGGCGGCGGCGACACGCTGCCGCAGATCGAGGCCGATCCGGCGATCAACGCGGTGATCGTGCGCGACCTGCCGGAGAACATGTACCGCTACCAGTCGCTGATCGGCCAGCTCGACGAGCGGCCGCGCATCGTCGAGATCAACGTGACGATCATCGACATCAACGAGGATTCGCTCGACAGCCTCGGCATCGACTGGCGCCTGCACACGAAGCACGGCGACGTGCAGATCGGCAACGGCGCGAACCCGCTGACCGGCAACACGCAGTTCGGCGGCGCGGGCAATCCGCCGCTCACGTTCGGCATCGACACCAGCGACGCGGGCCAGATCGGCGCGTTC
Source organism: Burkholderia ubonensis (assembly GCF_902833085.1). GTDB lineage: Bacteria > Pseudomonadota > Gammaproteobacteria > Burkholderiales > Burkholderiaceae > Burkholderia > Burkholderia ubonensis. The sequence goes on along the minus strand of NZ_CADFEB010000011.1, from coordinate 34,924 downwards.
ATGCCGACCGGCATCGCGCTCACCGCGTCGATCGGCGGCTCGCTGCGCAACTACCTGCTGACGCGCGTGAACGCGCTCGCGCAGAAGGGGCAGGCGCAGCTCCACTCGAAGCCGAAGGTGCTCGCGCTCGACAACACCGAGGCGATCCTCGAGAACCTCACGCAGTTCTACGTGCAGGTGCAGGGCTACCAGGATTCGTCGCTGTACAGCGTGACGACCGGCACGAGCATCAAGGTGACGCCGATGATCGTCGACGAAGCCGCGCGGGCCGCGGCGGCCGGCAGCCCGCAGAGCGTGATGATGTCGATCGACATCCAGGACGGCAACATCGTTCCGGGCCAGGCCGTGTCGAACGTGCCGGTGATCCAGCAGCGCAACATCGTCACGAAGACGATGATCGACGAGGGCAAGAGCCTGCTGATCGCGGGCTTCAACGACGACGAGGTGCGGCTGAACAAGAGCGGCGTGCCGTGGCTGTCCGACATCCCGCTGATCGGCAACCTGTTCAAGTACACCGACAAGACCGGCAACCACATGGAGCGCTTCTATCTGCTGACGCCGCGCGTGGTCACGACCGCGTCGATGTATGCGCCGGACGGCTCGCCGGTGAATCCGGGTCTCGACGTGCCGCCGAATTCCGACGGGCTGTCGATGTATCGCCCGCCGGACAACGACGTCGCGGTGCCGCTGACGCCGAAGCCGCTGCCCGGCACGAAGTTCGGTCCGCCCGCGTTGCCGCCGCCGAAGGACGCGGCCGCGCAGCCGGCGACGGCGACGACCGCAGGAGCGTCCGCCCATGTCGACGACCGCCATTGATCCGCACGGCGACGGTGCGTTGCCCGGCGGCGCGGCCGCGCTCGCGTCGCCGTGGAACCTGTGCTTCCTGAGCGGACCGATGTACGGCCGCACGATGTCGCTCGCGCGCGGCGCGAACTGGATCGGCACGTCGGCCGACTGCGAAGTGATCCTGCCCGATCGCGAGATCGGCGCGAAACAGGTGTGCCTGCAGGTCGGCGCACTCGCGGTGACCGTGCAGAACCACGGCGGCGACGCGGGCGCGCCGGTGCTGTTCAACGACGCGCCGCTCGGCGCGAGCCGCCGCTCGCTGACGCCGCAGGACGTGGTGACGATCGGCGCGATCAGGCTCGGCATCGCGCGGCATGCGCAGGCGAGCGTCGCGGTGCCCGACGAGGCCGGCGCGCCGGAGGCCGCGCGCGAGGCGGCGTGGCTCGGCTGGCTCACGGGCGGGCTGCGCCGGCTCGGCAGCCGGCGGCTCGTGATCGCGGTCGTCGCGCTGTGGCTCGGCGTGCTGCTCGGCGCGCTCGGCTACGGGCTCGTCGCATGGTCCGGCCGGCTGCCGTGGCAGCACGAGTCGGTGCTCGCGCGCACGCACCGGCTGCAGCGGCTGCTGCATGCGTATCCGGAGCTGGCCGTGTCGCCGCGCGACGACGGCGCGCTCGTGTCCGGCTACGTGAGCGACGCGGCCGCGCGCGAGCGCGTCGCGCAGATCGTCGCGGGCGTCGACAACGCGGCGCTCGGCAATCTCTACGTGGTGAGCGACCTCGTCGCGACCGCGCAGACCTATTTCAGCGACACGGCGCTGACGGTGACCTATCTCGGCCGAGGCCGGATCGAGCTGACGGGCGCGGCCGCGCGCGCGCAGATCGAGCCGAGGATCCGCAACTACATGAAGGACGCGCGTCCGGCGCTCGAGGTCGTCGATCACGTGCGCGACGCGGAAGCCGCCGCGCCGCGCACGACGGCCACGCTCGGCGGCTCGGCCGGGATTCCCGAGATCACGACCGTGTTCGCCGGCGACGGCGACCAGCGCTACATCGAGACCGTGGACGGCAGCCGCTATTTCGAGGGCGCGAAGCTGAAGGAAGGGCCGACCGTCGTGTCGATCGGCGCGGACGAAGTGGTGTTCGAGCGTAACGGCCAGCGCATCACGATGCCGCTCGGCGGCGTGCCGGCGCCCGCGGCGTCGCCGGCGCCGCCCGTGCCGCCGGCCTCGAGCGGCGCCGCGGCCGGCGTCGCGCAGCCGGTGCCGGGGCCGGTGCTGCTGCCGGGCGCGAACGCGCCGGCAGCGGCGAGCGGGGCGGCGCGCTAGCGCCGCAGGAAATCAGACGCGGCGCGCAGGTGCGTGCCGCGCGGCAAACGCGAGACGTCGCCGTTGGGGCGGCGGCTCACGTCGCCGGCGGGGCATGGGGCTGCCGCCGGATGGTGGGTGAACTTCACGTAAAGGAGCGAAGCATGGGTGCCTCGACAGGTGGTGTGACCAATACGGGCGATGTCCAGAAACAGGCGGACGACCTGACCAAGACGCAGCTGGAGCTGACGAAGATCAACTTCCAGGTTCAGCAGTCGACCGCGACGTTCGAAACCAGCAACGCAGTGACCGCGCAGGAAGGGACGGCGAACGCCCAGGTTGCGCAACACCTGAGTTCCGCCGGCCGCGCATGACGCCGGGCGCCGGCGCCGGCCGGCGCGGCGTGCGCGCGTGCCGGCCGGCCGGCCCGTTCCGGCGCGCGCGGCGCGAGCGGTCCATGCGGTCCATGCGGTCCGATATGCAGCAAGGAGAACAGACCATGTCAGTGACAGGCGTAAGTGTCGCGCCGGGCGCGGCCGCGCTCGCGAGCGGCGCGCAGCAGCAGGCGGGCGCGGCGTCCGATCCGGCGCAGGTGCGGCAGTTCGATGCGCTGATGCAGCCGGGCGCATCGCCGGGCGGCGCAGCGTCGGCGGCGCCGGCGAGCGTGCCGCCCGACGCGGCGCCGGCAGTGCGGATGACGCCCGCGCAGGCGAACCAGTCGTCGCTCGTCGAGCGGCTGCGCACGTACGGCAACGACCTCGATGCGCGCTACGCGAACATCGACAAGCATCGCACCGAGATGCTGACGTCGATGGCGGACAACCGCAGCGATCCGCTGATGACGATGGTGAAGGCGATGGACTTTCAGTGGACGGCGACCACCACGATTTCCGAATACCAGTTGAGCCTGTCGGTCGCACAGGCGGCGAACGGCTTCACGCACACGGTGCTGAAGACGCAGGAGTGACGCACCGCGGCGCGCGCGGCGGGAGCGCGGCGCGCGCCGGAAACGTGGAAGGAACTGCGGACAAACGATGACGATGATCGATTCGACGCCGCGCGCTGCTGCGTGGCGCAGCCGGGCGGCGCGTGCGCTGCTCGCGGGCCTGCTCGTGCTGCTCGCCGGCTGCCAGAAGGAGCTGTACTCGGGCCTGTCGGAGGCCGACGCGAACCAGATGATCGCGGTGCTCGGCGAAGCGGGCATCGACGCGTCGAAGGACAACGACGCGCGCGACACGTCGGACCGCGACGCGTGGCAGGTCAGCGTCGCCGACGGCGACCTGCACGCGGCGCTCACGGTGCTGCGCGCGAACGGACTGCCGAAGCCGCGCCATGCGAGCCTCGGCGAGCTGTTCCAGAAGCAGGGGCTGGTGTCGACGCCGGCCGAGGAGCGCGTGCGCTACCTGTACGGCGTGTCGCAGGACCTGTCGCGCACGCTGCAGGACATCGAGGGCGTGGTGGTCGCGCGCGTGCAGGTCGTGATCCCCGAGAACGACCCGCTCGCGGACAAGATCCGGCCGTCGTCGGCCGCGGTCTACATCCGCTACCGGCCCGGCGTCGACCTGCGCGCGATGGCGCCGATGGTCAAGGATCTCGTCGCGCACAGCATCGAGGGGCTGCAGTACGACAACGTGTCGCTGTTCCTGCAGCCGGCCGCCGAACGCGCGGCGCGCGTCGACGGCATCGGCAGCGCGCTGGCCGACATCGTGCGGCTGCGCTCGCCGCTCGGCTGGCTCGTGTTCGCGCTGATCCTGCTGACCGGCGCGGTGATCGCGCTGTCGGCCGCGCGGCGCGGGATGTTCGGCGCGCGGCTCGCGAGCCTGCTCGGCGTGGCGCGCGGCGCGCAGGCGAACGCGAACGGCGGCGCGGGCGGTGCTTCGCTGCGCACGCCGGACGGCGCGCGCGACGGCGCATGAGCGATCCGCGCGTGTTTGGGGCGGCCGGCGATCCGGTGGCCGGCGATCCTGCGGCAGGCGATCCTGCGGCAGGCGATCCTGCGGCAGGCGATCCGTCGCCCGGCGCCGCGCCGCTGCCGTGGCTGCAGCCGCTCGCGCCGCCGCCCGCGGCGCGCCGCGCCGCGTTCCACCGGCTCGTATGCGACTTCAACCTGCGTCCCGACCGCTATCTGCACGTGACGCGCGTGCCGGCCGACTGGCCCGCGCGCTACCGGTCGCCGGACGCGTTCGGGCCGGCCGGGCAAAAGCTGGTCGCGCGCCACTTGCTCGACGCGCACGACGTGGCCGGCCGCCACGACTTCGACGCCGCGAACCCGTGCGCGCGGCTCGCGCTGCTGCCCGGCGCGGCGCTCGAGCAGCTGGCTTCGTATGCGGGGCTGCTGCTGCATCGCGCGTGGCTGCGCGACGCGCTGGCCGGGCGGCGCATTCGCGCGGAAGTCGCGGCGCGGCTCGGCGGCGATGCGCTCGAACTCGTGCTCGAACGCGCGCCGGAATTCGGTGCGCTCGCCGAAACGCTCGAACCGTGGCGCGCCGATCCCGCCGCGCTGCCGGTCGTGATCCGCGCGCGCGGCGGCCGGCTGCTCGCGGATTTCATCGGCGTGGCCGGCGACGCGGTCGCGCGGCGCGTGCGCCTGAAATTCAACCGCGCGATCGACGCCGAGGCGCCGTACTGGCTGAACCGCGCGCAGCGCGACCAGTTCGGCGAGCTGATGTTCCTGTTTCTGATTCCCGAGAGGCTTGCGTCATGGGACTGGCTTTTCTGATCACGAGCGACAACCTGCAGCTGCTGTCGGAGCGCAAGGTGCTCAAGGAGCGCGAGTACGCGGCGCTGCTCGACGCATCCGCGGTGATCGCCACCGCGCATGAGGAAGCCGCGCGCATCGTCGCCGACGCGCAGCGCGAATTCGACAGGCGGCAGGCGGCCGGCTACGAGGAAGGGATGCGGCGCGCGCAGCGGGAGCAGGCCGCGCAGGCCTACGCGCAGTCGCTCGCCGCCGCGCGCACGATGGAATCGATGAAGGATGCGATGGCCGAAATCGTCGTCAAGGCCGTGCGCGCGATCGTCGGCGAGATGAGCACGCAGACGCTGTACGCGGCCGCGCTCGCACGCATCGCGCCGCTCGTGCGCGACGAGGCGTTCCTGACCGTGCGCATCGCGCCGGGCCGCGAGGAGGAGATGCGCGAAGCGCTCGCGGGCGCGTTCGCCGGCCAGTCGAACCGCCAGAAGATCCGCATCGTCGAGGACGCGCAGCTCGAACGCCACGCGTGCACGGTCGAGACGCCGTCCGGCCGGATCGACGCGAGTCTCGACCTGCAGATCGACGCGCTGCGCCAGGCGATCCGCCGCGACGCGCTGAAGGGCGCCGCGCGATGAGCGCGCCGCTCGACGAAGCCGGCGCGCCGGCCAGCGACGGCAACGGCGACGCCGCGCCGTTCGACCGCGGCCGCCTCGTCGGCGAGCTCGACGCGGGGCTCGCGTTCTTCTCACCGGTGTCGGTGCAGGGGCGCGTCAATCACGCGGTCGGGCAGATCCTGAACGCGACCGGCATCCGCGCGCGGCTCGGCGAGATCTGCGAGCTGCGCACGCCCGGCCAGCCGACGTTGCTCGCCGAAGTGGTCGGCTTCTCGCGACAGACGACGCTGCTCACGCCGCTCGGCGACGTCGCCGGGCTGTCGCCGGAGACGACCGTCGTGCCGTCCGGGCGCGAGCATGTGTTTCCGGTGGGCGAAGGGCTGTTCGGCCGAGTGCTCGACGGGCTCGGCCGGCCGCTCGACGAGCGCGGCCCCGTGACGGGCGCGGCGTGGGTGTCGACCCAGCAGGACCCGCCGAACCCGCTCGCGCGGCAGATGATCGACACGCCGTTTCCGACCGGCGTGCGCGTGATCGACGGACTGATGACGCTCGGCATCGGGCAGCGGGTCGGCATCTTCGCACCGTCCGGCGTCGGCAAGAGCACGCTGCTCGGGATGATCGCGCGCGGCGCGCAGGCCGACGTGAACGTGATCGCGCTCGTCGGCGAACGCGGCCGCGAGGTGCGCGAATTCATCGAGCACAGCCTGTCGCCGGAGGTGCGCGCACGGTCGATCGTCGTCGTGTCGACGTCCGATCGCCCCGCGATGGAGCGCGTGAAATCCGCACTGGTCGCGACCGCGATCGCCGAGCATTTTCGTGACGAGGGCAAGCGCGTGCTGCTGCTCGTCGATTCGCTGACGCGGTTCGCGCGCGCGCAGCGCGAGGTCGGCCTCGCGAGCGGCGAGCCGCCGACGCGCCGCAGCTTTCCGCCGTCGACGTTCGCGGTGCTGCCGCGCCTGCTCGAACGCGCGGGCCAGGGCGCGCGCGGGTCGATCACCGCGCTCTACACGGTGCTCGTCGAAGGCGACGAGGAATCGGACCCGATCGCCGAGGAAGTGCGCTCGATCCTCGACGGCCATATCGTGCTGTCGCGCAAGATCGCGCTCGCGAACCGCTATCCGGCGATCGACGTGCTCGCGAGCCTGTCGCGCGTGATGCCGCTCGTCGCGAGCCGCGCGCACCAGCATGCGGCCGCGCGCGTGCGCGAGCTGATCGCGAAGTACCAGGAGATCGAGCTGCTCGTGCAGATCGGCGAGTATCGCGAAGGCAGCGACCGGCTCGGCGATCTCGCGCTGCGGGCGCGCGACGCGATCGCCGCGTTCTGCGCGCAGGCATCGGACGAGGACGTGCGCTTCGACGCGCTGCTCGCGAAGCTGACGAGGCTGGCGAACGAGCATGTCTGAAGCCGACGACCGTCTCGTGCTTGCGACGCTCGCCCGCCTGAAGCGCGTGCGCGAGATGCGCAGCCAGATCGCGCGCGTCGCGGCCGCGCGCCAGCAGGGCATCGCCGCGCAGAGCCGGCGCGCGCTCGCGGCTGCGCAGGCGCAGCTCGCGCAGCAGGTCGCCGCGAAAACCGCGATCCAGACGCGGCTCGCCGACGACGTGCGCGACGCGCGTGCACTGCAGAATGCGGCGGCCGACACGCGCACGTTCGACCGGCATATCGGCACCGCGCATGCGTCGGTGAGCGAGGCCGCGCACGTGCATCGCGGTCACGAAGCGACGCTCGCCGACCTGCAGCGCGCCGCGCGCAAGGCGAAGGCCGCCGAGGACAAGCTTGAGAAGGCCGGCGAGAAGGCGCTGCTTGCGCGCGCCGCGCGGGTCGAGCGCGACGCCGACGACGTCGCGGACGGCTACGCGGTGCGACGCTTCTCGACGGGCGGCACCTGGATGGCCGGCGCGGGCGACGCGTCCGGGCATGCGTCCACGCCGACGCAGGCCGCGGCCGCGTTCGATGCGGCCATGACCGAAGCGGAAACGGGCGCCGATATCGCCGCTGAAGCCGACGCATCCGCCGCGCCCGACGATCCCGTTCCGCCCGCCGCCGCGGAGCGCCGATGCTAGACCAGGCCGCGGGCTTCAACGACGTCGCCGGCATGCTGCGGCCGCTGCTCTACGTGATGCCGCGACTGTTGCCGATCATGTTCGTCGTGCCGGTGTTCAACGAGCAGATCGTCACGGGCCTCGTGCGCAACGGGATCGCGGTCGTGATCGCCGCGTTCGTCGCGCCGACGATCGATGCCGCGCAGGTGGCCGCGCTGCCGTTCCTGATGTGGTGCCTGCTCGTCGCGAAGGAGGCGATGGTCGGCATGCTGCTCGCGGGGGCGTTCAGCGCGGTGCTGTTCGCGATCCAGGGCGTCGGCTACCTGATCGACTTCCAGACCGGCAGCGGCAGCGCCGCGTTCTTCGATCCGATGGGCGGGCACGAGGGCGGCCCGACCTCGGGATTCCTGAATTTCGTCGCGATCGCTCTGTTCGTCACGGCGGGCGGCTTGCAGGTGCTCGTGCAACTGTTCGCGCAGTCGTACGCATGGTGGCCGATCGGCTCGCTCGGCCCCGATTTCTCGTCGATGCTGCAGACCTTCGTGGTGCGTCAGACCGACACGATCTTCGACTGGATGGTGAAGCTCTCGGCGCCGGTCGTGATCGTGCTGGTGCTCGTCGAGCTCGGCATCGGCCTCGTCGGGCGCGCGGTGCCGCAGCTCAACATCTTCGTGTTCGCGCAGCCGGTGAAGAGTGTGCTCGCGATGCTGATGATGATGCTGTTCCTGCCGGTCGTGTACGCGTCGCTGCATGCGCTGCTGAGCCCCGACAGCGGATTGATGGCGCTGCTGCGCGCGCTGTTCGCGCCGCACGGCGCAACCTGACGGCGCGCACATGGCCGAGAAGGACCAGAAGCCGACCGCGAAGCGCCTGCGCGAGGCGCGCGAGAAAGGCGACGTGCCGAAGAGCGCCGAGACGATCTCGACGGCGTTTTTCGTCGGCACATGCGTCGCGCTCGCGGTCGGGCTCGGCGCGCTGTTCGAGCGCCTGCAGGGGTTGTTCCGGCTCGTGTTCGATGCGCTCGGCGCGGCCGATCCCGGCGCGCGGCTCGCGGCGCTCGTCGGCAGCGCCGCGCGCGACTGGATGACGCTGTCGGCGGAGATCGTCGGGGCGGGCCTCGCGCTCGGGCTGCTCGCGGGTTTCGTGCAGGTGGGCGGCGTGATGGCGTGGAGCCGCCTCGTGCCGCAGCTGTCGCGGCTCAACCCGGCCGAAGGGCTGAAGAACATCGCGTCGCTGCGCAACGTCGTCAATCTCGTGAAGATGCTGCTGAAGACGGTGCTGCTCGTCGCGACGCTCGGCTGGCTGATCGTCGAGTCGCTCGATCCGGCCGTGCAATCCGGCTTTACGCGGCCGATGTCGATCCTCGCACTGATCATGAAGCTGCTGATGCTGCTGTTCGGCTGGGCGGCGCTCGTCTATATCGTGATGGCGATCATCGACATCGTTCACCAGCATCACGAGTTCAACAAGAAGATGAAGATGTCGATCGACGAGGTGCGACGCGAGCACAAGGAAGACGAGGGCGATCCGCACATCCAGGCGAAGCGGCGGCAGCTTGCGCGCGAACTGCAGTATGCGTCGCTGCAGGACCGGATCGATTTCGCGTCGGTCGTCGTCCATTCGTCGCGCGTCGCGGTCGCGTTGTACTACGGCGGGATGGGCTCGCTGCCGTGGGTGCTCGCGCGCGGCGAGGGCGAGGCGGCCGAGCGGATCGTCCGGCTCGCGCGCGACGCGCTGCGACCGACGCTCGCGAACGTCGGGCTTGCGCAGGCGCTGTACGAGACGACGCCGGAAAACGGCACGATCCAGCCGCGGCATTTTCGCGAAGTGGCGGCGCTGCTGAAGTGGGCAACGGGCGCGAATTGAGCGGCCGCAATTTCGGATTTCGAATCGGTCGACGTCTTTATATTCATTGCCGTTCCGGTTTCGCCATGCGTACCGTTTTCCGTTTCGTTGCGGGATCTGCCCGGCGCGCCATCCGATGTGGCCCTTTCTCCATTTCCGCATGCGACGCTTGACGCCAATTTTTTTAGATGGCTGCCAAGGGCCACTCAGATTTATTGATGAATAATTTCTCCGTAACATGGCCCGACCGTCTCGCCCGACGGTGTGCCGCGACGTGGCGCCGAGCGAGACGGGATCGATCAATACACGGGCAAGAACATGTGCGGAATCGACGGCTTTCTGAACAGTGCCGCTTTCGATGAGGAGACAGCGCGCGCGACACTCGCGCGGATGACGGCAAGCCTCGCGCATCGCGGGCCCGACGCGCAGGGCACCTGGCTCGATGCGCAAGCCGGGATCGCGCTCGGCCACCGGCGGCTCGCGATCGTCGATCTGTCGGTGCACGGCCGCCAGCCGATGGCGTCCTCGTGCGGACGCTTCGTCCTCGTCTTCAACGGCGAAATCTACAACCACCGGGCGCTGCGCGCGGAGCTGGAGCGCACCGGCCGCGCGCCGGCGTGGCGCGGACACTCGGACACCGAAGTGCTGCTCGCGGCGATCGCCGCGTGGGGCGTCGAGGCGGCGCTGCGCCGCGCGACCGGCATGTTCGCGATCGCGCTCTGGAACCGGGAGTCGCGCGTGCTGACGCTCGCGCGCGACCGGATCGGCGAGAAGCCGCTCTATTACGGACGGATCGGCGACGCGCTGGTGTTCGCGTCCGAACTGAAGGCGCTGCGCAGCTTTCCGGGCTTCGACGGCGCGATCGATCGCGACGCGCTGTGCCTGTACCTGCGGCAGTCGAGCGTGCCCGCGCCGTACACGATCTATCGCGGCATCCGCAAGCTGCCGCCCGGGACGTTCATCCAGTTCGAGCATGCGCAGGACACGCCGCGCGTGCGCGCGTACTGGACGCTCGAACACGCGATCGAGGCCGGCCGCGCGGAGCCGTTCGAAGGCACCGCGCAGGAGGCGGTCGGCCTGCTCGACGGGATCCTCCGCAAGGCCGTTGCGCAGCAGATGGAGGCCGACGTGCCGCTCGGCGCGTTCCTGTCGGGCGGCGTCGATTCGTCGGCGATCGTCGCGCTGATGCAGGCGCAGTCGGCGGCGCCGGTCGACACCTTCACGATCGGCTTCCACGAGGCCGGCTACGACGAGGCCGGCTACGCGAAGGCGGTTGCGCGCCATCTCGGCACGCGGCACACCGAGCTGTACGTGACCGCGGATCACGCGCTCGCGGTCGTGCCGAAGCTGCCGTCGATCTACGACGAGCCGTTTTCCGACGCGTCGCAGATTCCGACCTTCCTCGTTTCCGAACTGACGCGCCGCCACGTGAAGGTGAGCCTGTCCGGCGACGGCGGCGACGAGCTGTTCGGCGGCTACACGCGCTATTTCCTGACGCCGCGCCTGTGGCGCAAGCTGCATCGCGTGCCATCGGCCGTGCGCGCGCGGATCGCCGCCGCGTTGCATGCGCTGCGGCCCGATCATGCCGACCAGCTCGCGGCGGTCGCGCAGAGCGCGTGGAGCGGCGCCGAAGCGCGCGACACCCCGCCGCGCATCGGCGACCGGCTGCACAAGCTCGGCCATGTGATGACCGCCGACAGCCGCATCGGGCTGTACCGGCTGCTGATGTCGGCGGTGCATCATCCGGAGCGCATCGCGCTCGCGGGGCAGGAGCCGCCGACGCCGCTCGACACCGCGAGCGCGTGGCCCGCGGATTTGACCTTCGCCGAGCAGGCGATGGCGATCGACACGCTCACGTACCTGCCGACCGACATCCTGACCAAGGTCGATCGCGCGGCGATGGCTGTCAGCCTCGAGACGCGGATGCCGTTCCTCGATCACCACGTCGTCGAATTCGCGTGGCGGCTGCCCGCGGCGCTGCGGTTGCCGGACGGCCAGTCGAAGGTGCTGCTGCGCCGCCTGCTCGATGCGTACGTGCCGGCGTCGCTGATCGACCGGCCGAAGCAGGGCTTCTGCGCGCCGATCGATCACTGGCTGCGCGGCTCGCTGCGCGACTGGGCGGAGGCGCTATTGCATCCCGCGCGGCTGCGCGAGGAGGGCTTCTTCGACGCGGCGGCGGTCGAGCGCCTGTGGCGGCAGCACCAGACCGGCCGGATGAACTGGCAGCATCAGCTATGGACGGTGCTGATGTTCCAGGCGTGGCTCGAGGCGCAGCGCGCGGCGTGACGGCATCGTCGCGCCCGCCGCCCGTGATGCGCGGCGGGCCGACACTCATCCGATCACCAGCGGTGTGCCGATCGGCAAATGCGCGGGATCGCGCGCGGCCGACGGATTGAGCTGCAGGATCTCGTTCAACGCACGCGCATCCTGTTCGCCGCGCGTCATCGCCTGCTGGTCGGCGCGCGATACGTGCGCGGCGTCGAGCAGCGACTGGCGATGCTGGTCCGCGATCACCCACAGCGAATCGCCGTCGACGACGATGTAGGGCTGTGGCGTGTTCGACGGTGACGGCGGGTTCGACGGCGTGCCTTGCGACGGCTGCGGCTGCGACGACGGGGCGCTCGCCGAAGGCGACGGCGGCGGCGACGCATTCGACGATGCGCTTGGCGCGACGTTCGACTGCGACGATCCTCCGCCGAAAAGCCAGTTGAAGGCTCCGCCGATCACGGGCGCCATGCCGATGACGAACTTGTAGCCGTATGCGGCGACCGGAATCATGATCACCGCGGTCGGGATCTTCTTGACGAAAGGCGTCGCGTTCGGAAAGTGCGTATTGAGCCGGCCGGCGAGCAGCAGCGAGGTCATGGTGCCGGTCTCGATCGCGTGATAGTAGTCGCCCTGTCGCCATTGGGACACGGCGGAGAGTCCGCCGAGCGCGACCGACGTGAAGTCGCCCGTCGAATCGAGCAGGCGCACGACGCGACTGCGTTTGTCCGCGTTCACGCGTCGCGACACCATCAGGAGCGACGTACCGGCGTAGGCGGTGCCGATCACGCCGCTGGCGATGGCCGTCCAGCCCGCCGTGACGTCGAGCGCCGTGAGCGGGTGCGTCGGATAGAAGGTCTTGAGAATCCCGGTCGCGACCGTCGCAACCGACGCGACGGCCATGCCCGCGCGCGCCGTGATGCCCAGCGCGCTGCGCGGATTGCCCGCATGCAGTTGCTGCAGCGACGTGCCGCCGACGAACCCCTGCATTTGCGTGAGCACGTCCTCGGCGAGCGCGGTGATGTTCGTCTTCGCGTCGTCGAAGCTCATCGTCCCCTGCTGGTATTGCTCGACGTATTGCGTCGCCTTTGCCTGCGCATGGCGTACCGCGGACTCCAGCTGAGCGAGCCGATGCGCGCCGTAGTCGTGCGTCGTGGAGTTGAACTGGCGTGCGAGCGTCGCGCCGACGCTCGTGATGGCGGCCACCGCGGCCCTCGGGTCGCCCGACTGCAGGCTGCGGATGGCGCCCTGGTGCATGACCTGGAACACGCGTCCGAGGCGCGACGCAAACAGAAGCGACAACGACGCATTGCCCAGCCCGGTCGTGCCGAGCCGATGGAATTCGAGGCCGATCCCGGTCGACAGGCCGAGGACGGCTCCGCCCGCGATCCATGCGTTCCGGAGGTCCGATCGGGCTTTCGACAGTCGGTGCACCCGCAGCGCGTTCAGCCGTGCGCTGGCCTCGTCCATCGTGGCGCCCGGCGTATCGGGTTGCGCGATCGCCTTGCGTGCGGCGCCGATCGGTAGCGACGCGTCATACTGCAGCGCTTTCTGGCCGGTGACCTTCTTCCAGTATTCGCGGCTGTCGGCCGCCGATACCGATGCGAGCGACGGTCGCTCGGGAACGCTGTCGCGATGGCTGTCGAGCCATTTTTTGCCGGCCTCATGAGCCCGCTCGGCGAGCCGGTTGTGGGGCGCCTTGCCGTTCCATCGCGCCTGCGACGTCTCGTTCGTCGCCCGGCGTGCCAGATTCAGCAGCGTCGACGTGTTGCCTTCGTACAGCGCGTCGCGTAGTTCCGCGATCTCGGCGTCGGACATCTGGTGCACCTTTTTCGCGATGCGCTCGATTTCGGAGAACAGGAATCGCTGCTGGTTCGCGAAATCCTGCGCGCCGACCGGTTCGAACACGCGCGTCAGCGCATCGCCGCCGTGCAGTCTCGCGAATTTTTCAGGGGCGTTTTTCTTGTAGTCGGCGATCTTCGCCGCCAGCGCGCGCGTCAGGTCCGCATTCGCGATGAAATCGTCGCCGTGCGTGCCCCACGACAGGCCGACATGCACCCAGTCGAGCTGCTTGCGGCTCAGGATCGCGTCGAGCAACGCGACGTGGCCTTCGCCCGGCACCGGCTCGAGCACGGCGTCCGAACCGTGGAAGGTCAGCAGCACGAGCGGCGCGGATTTGCCGCCGTTCTGCTCTGCCCACGCTTCGAGCGCCTCGCCGATGCGCCGGATTTCCGCGTAGCCGTTGTTCGTGCCGGCCATCGCATGGCCGTCTTCCAGCGACACGCGGGGCCGTGACGGGGCGGCTTCGATGCGCAGCAGGAAGCCGTATTCCGAGGCCGCCGTGAGCCACTTGTGCAAGTGGGCGAGATCGTCGAGTTCGAGCGTGTGCTGCGTGCCGTCGGCGGCCGTGCGCGTGAGCGTCGCCGTCTCGTCGTCGTAGCGCGCGCCGGACGGATCGCCGAAGCGTTTGGCGCGCTGGATGAACCCCGGATCCTGCAGCGCGCCCATCGCGGCGGCGAGCGAATACGGATCGACCTGCAGCGCGACGGCCGGCAGCGCGCCGCCATACCGCTTGATGTAGCGCTTCATCTGCTCGGGATCGTCGCGCAGCGAGAACGAGCGCGACATCGGGACGAAGCGGTCGGCGAGATCGGCCAGGTTGTCGTGCATGGCCAACTTCACGTATTGCCGGATCAGCTTTCTGTCCGTGCTGCGCGCCGCGCCGATCCATTGCGCGCCCCGCATGACCAGATTGCGCTCGGCCGGGGCCCGCGTGAAAGCGCCGTGCGGATGCAGGCTCGATGCTTCACGCCACATGTGCAGCGTCCCGAAGATCTTCTTCGCCAGCACGGCATCGGCAAGGATGGCCTTCGGCGAGTCGGTGAACGTGAGGCCGTTGCCTTCCTTGCGCCCGACGTCGCGCTTGCCCCATTCGATGAGGCGCTCGAGCGTCGATGCGAAATCGGCGATCTTCGCGTTGCCGTAGCGCGTGACCGATTCGACGATCGGGCCCGATACGTACGCGGGCTGGTACGGTGCGAGTGCAATCGGTTTCGGGGGCGGCGCGGCAGGCGCGGCAGGCGCGGCGGGCGGCCTGGCCGGTGCGACGGCAGCCGGCTGCGTCGGCTGGCTGCCGCGCGCGGCCTGCTTGCCTTTGCGACCTTTTCGGCCGGCCTTGCCGCCTTTGCCCGCATTCGTGCCTTTGCCGCTTTGGCTCGCAGCGGGCGGCGTTGCCGCCGCCGCCGGCTGCGCGGCTTGCAGAGCGGCCGCCTTGAGCGCGGCGGCGCGCGGCTCGAACACGTCGGGGGCGAGCCTGGAAAGCAGGAAATGCTGATTGCCGCCATACGGCCCGCGGCCGATCGTCGCCCGCTCCAGCGGCAGGCCGGGGTTGTCCGGATCGCGGAACTGGCCGACATCGTCGTACCAGCGCACCGTGCCGTTCTCCACCGCGATGAGGCCGGTCAGAGACCCGGTCAGCACATCGGTGACCGTGCCTTCGTGGTCGTACACGTACACGTAGTGCCCGTCGGGAATCTTGCCCATCTCGAGCGCGCGTTTCAGCGCGTCCGCAAGGTGCGCGTTGAAGTCGAGCGCGCTGTCCGCCGCCGTCGGGAGGATGTCGGGCAGGTCCGCCTCGGCCGCCGCGCGGTTCTGGCGCCGCAGCGACGGATGCGTGCTCCCGAGCACGCGCTGCACGTACGTATCCGGCTTCGACAGCGGCGCCTTCGGCTCGCTGATCGGGCGACGCATCCTGGCCGGCGCGAAGCCGCCGTAGCCCTCGACGACGTCGTGCGCGACCTTCGCGACGACGAACTGTACGCCGCGGCGCCCGCCGGGCAATGCGCGGAAGCGACGCCGGAACGCGACGGCGAGGTCGCGCGATTCGATCGTGGCATCGCCGAGCGACGTCGTTTCGACGTACGTCCATTTCCCCGCGCCATCGCGCGTCGCGTAGCCGAGCACCGTGCCGGTCTTGCGTTCGACCGCATAGACCGTCGTTCCCGCGCCGGGATCGTGTCGCGCCGCCGGTTTCGGCCGCAGGAAGCGCGGCGCGCTGTCGAGCTGGTTCACGTTTTCGACGACTTCCGCGTCGACGCCCGTGTCCGACGGCTCGACGTCCCACGCGCGGCGTTCGCCGAAATGCGCGTCGATGCGCGCGGCACCGCCGAACTTGCGCAACTCGGCGAGCGCGACGGGCGACACGTAGTAGTCGTAATCCCCGCGGCTCGCGGCGCCTTTGTCCTTCAGTGCGAGAAACGCGTCCTGCAGCAGGTGCGGATCGATATCGGCCGATGCCGCCGTCTTGTCGATGAACGTGCCCTGTGCGTTGGTCCGGAAGCTTGCGATGAATTCGGGCTGCGGGTGGATCGCGTCGCGCCGGTCGGCGGGGCGGTCGGTGCGCAGCGCGATCAGCACATGCGCGTCGGTGCCGAACGCTGCCTTCATCGCGGCGATGCTGTCGAGCTGGTCGCCGTCGACGCGCCGCAGGTCGCGCTTGCCGTGCGACGCGAGCAGATCGAGCGCGCGCTGTTCGCGCTTGGCGGCCTTGCGGGCGGCGAGCCCGCGCGCCGGCCGATGCGCCGGGGAGGCAGGCCCGGCCATTTCGCGCGGCACGCCGCCGGCCTGCATGCGCGCGATCTGGCTCGCGTAGTAGTCGCGATAGGTCGCGTAGCCGGGCACCGACGGCTCGGCGTCGCCGAACGCATCCGCGAGCCGGCGCAGGCCGGCTTCGTCGCCGGGCATCACGCGCTCGGCTTCGCGCGCGATCGCGTCGGGCAGGAGGACATCCTGCGAGATGTCGATGCCCATGTCGCCGATGAGCTCGCGGCGCACCGCGAACGCGTTCGCCTGCGCACGCGCTTCGGCCATCAGCGCGCGGTCGACCAGCGTGTCGCCGGGCGCGCCGTCGAGCAGCAGGCGTCCGGCGATCGCGTCGACCGCATGCTGCGCTTCGTGCGCGAGCGCGTACACGAGCGTACCGGTGTGACGCATCCGGCCGTCGAGCACGATGCGCTGCTTGTCCGTATCGATCCGGCTGCCGCGCCCGGGCCGGCCGACCACGACTTTCCAGCCGGCGGCCTGCGCCTGCGCCAGTTGCCCGCTCAGCAGCGTCGAGCGGTCGACGAGCGCGAGCGCTTCCTTCGACAGCGGCGCGCCGCCGAACCACATCCGGACCTGCGTGATGACGGACGGCTTCTGAACGAACGCGTCGGGCGGCAGCGTGTCGGCGATGACCGGGCGCGCGACGGCGATGTCCCCCTGTTCGAGGCCGTGCGTGAGCAGCCGTTCGAGTTCGGTGAGCTTGTCGAGCGTGTGCTGGTGTTCGATCGGGTCGCGCGACACCGGGCCGGGATCGCTTAGCAGGAAGTCGCCGTTGCGCGTAAAGATGCCCTGAAGGTCGAACGCGAGGCGTTCGCGTTCGACGACCGCGCGAATCTTCCGGATGTGTTCCAGTGCGGCCCGCGTGACGACGCGCGGCAGCGTGCCGGTCGCGACCATCGTGTGCGTATGCAGGACGCCGAGCGGGCGGTACAGGACGCCGACGCGGCCGAGCACCGAGAACGGGCCGCTCATCGTGACCGTCTGCAATCCGTAAGAACGCAGATCGTCGAGCGCGAGCCGTTCGTCGACGGCCGCGCGCACGTGACCGGATTCCGGGTGTGCGTGGCGATCGTAGAGGCCGAGTGCGGCGTCGTCGCCGAGCGCGAATACGGTTTTTTCGCCGCCGGCGCCGAGCAGTTCGCCGGCTTCGTATGCGACGTCGACCCGCGCGTTGCGGTCGCCGTGCGCATAGACGCCGAGCGGGTCGGCGTTCAGCGGGCCGAGATCGTGCGGCGCGGCGGGCGCGGGATCGAAACGGTGGAACGTGCCGGTATCGAGCAGCGCGCCGTGCGCGCCGACCGCCTCCGCGGGCGCGGCATACACGGGCCGTTGCCACAGGTTCGCGAGCCGCGCCGCATGCGCGGCGCCGTCGTGCTTCGCGGCGAGCACGATCGCATGGCCTTCCTGCACCACGAACGGCGGCGCCATCTCGAGCAGGTATTCGTGCGCGCCGACCGGCTGGCCGTCGACGAGCAGAGTGCCGTCCGCGCGCGTGTCGGCGTGCAGCACGACCACGCGGCGCGCGGGGTCGATCGTGAAATGACGCGTGCGCGCGGCGGCCAGCTCGGCGGCATCGGGGCGCTCGCCCGTGCGGTACGGCGACGCGATCTCGGCATGCGCGCGACTCCAGGCGACGCGCGCGTCGAAGCGGGCGACGCCGCGCGGCGCGGCGCCGGTTTCGTCCATCCGCGGCGCGGGCATCCGGCGCGGCATGCCGCCGCGCCCCTTCCGGCGCGACCACGCGTCGTTGTAGAACGCGCGATAGGTCGGGCCGTCCGCCCCCGACGTACGCACGCCGCCCAGCGTGCTCGCCAGCCGGTCGACCGTGCCTGCGTAGTCGTGCGACCGTCCGCGCCAGTTCGCGCCTTCGCGCGCGATTGCGTCCGGGTGAACGAGGTGCGCGGCAATGTCGGTGCCGGTTGCCAGCTTGATTTCGTAGCGGGCCTCGAACGCGCTGATCTGCGCGCGCGCCTCGGCCTCGAGCGCCTTGCGCGTGAAGCCGCCGCGCTGCCCGGAGTCGTGGTCCAGCACGCCGGCCATCGCCTCGACGGCCTTGCGCGACTCGCGCGCGAGCACGTACGTGATGCTGCCGGCATCACGGAGGCCGCCGTCGATCGTCACGCGGCGCTTGCGCGTATCGACGTGGCTGCCGCGGCCGCGTTTGCCGATTGTCACGCGCCAGCCGGCGTCCTGTAGCATGCGCAACTGCGTCGCGAGGGTGCCCGACTGCAGCGCGAGCGCTTGTACGGCTTCCGGCAGCGGTGCGCCGCCCAGCCGCATCTGCATCCGCGTGATCCAGCCGGGATGCGGGGTGGCGTAATCGGGCGGCGCGGTGCCGGGTGTGTCCGCGGGCGCCGCGCGCGCCGGATCGTCGGTCGGCAGGGGCGTGCGTGCGTCACCGGCCTGCGTGCGGACGGTCTTGCCGCCGGCGGCTTCGGCGGGCGTCTCGTCGCGCGCAGAGACGGCGGCCGTACCGCGATCCGCCACGGGTTCGGCTGCTGCTTCGGCAATGGCGGGGTGGTCCGGTTTGACCACCACGAGCACGCGGTTCGGCGCGCTGAAGATGCCGTCGTGCGCGGTGACGGGTTCGGGCGTCGCGACCGCGCGCGGCATCGCCGGCTCGTTCGGGCCGCGCTTGCCGGCCAGCACGATCACCGTTTCGTCGGGCGCAGCGGGGCGCGACGACGCCGGCGATGCTTCGTCGGCCGCGGCGGCTCCGGAAGGGCCGTTTTCGATCGCCACTGCTTCCGGTTCCGGGTCGAAGCGCAGCACCCGCGCATCGGCGCGCAACTGGCCATCGGCGCCGAATGCGTCGGGCGCGGCCGCATAGACGGGTTTCTGCCAGCGGTTCGCCAGCTCGGGCGCAAGTGCCGCGTCGTGCTCGCCGGCGACGACGATCACGGGCTCCTCGAGATCCTGCGGACGCGGCGCACGCGCGCCCGGATCGGGTGCCGCACCGTTGCGCACGAGATAGACCGTGCGCTCGCCGACCTGCATCGGCTCGACGCTCGGCCCGCGCGGCACCGCGATGCCGGCCGGGTCGGAGGTCGCGGGCCGCGTGGCGGGCGCTTCGTCCGTCAGGTCGACGACCCGCACGTTGACGCGCGGCGGCGTGCCGTCCGGCTTCGTGCGCGTGCCGGCGCCGGCCGCTTCGTCGATATCGGCGGCGCGTGCAGTGGCGCCGCGGGTGGCCGTCGTGCGGTCCGCGCCGAGGTCGTCGTGCTGCCGGTCGGCCTGCGCGCGCGCCTCGCTCGTGCGCTGCGTACCGTGGGCATCGTGTGCCGCATTCGCGCTTTCGCCTTCGGCGGCGGCCTGCTGGATGCGGCGCGTCTCCCTCGCTACGGCGTCGCGCATCTGGTGGTGCAGGTTCTTGCCCTGGTCGATGACCTCGTCCACCTGGTCGAGCCGCGACTTCGCGACGATGTTCGACGTCGTGCCGATGGCGCCGTCCGGGCCGAACGTCATGCGCTCGCCGGTGTCCGTCACGCTGTCGATTCGCGTGCCGTGGGTCCAGGCTTTCGGTGAAGCCGACACGACGGACAGCGTGCCGTCCTGGCCGAGCATCACCGACTTGCCGGGCGGCATCCGCTTCGCCGAGACCTTGTCGAGCACGCGGATCGGCTGGTCTTCGTAGGTCAGCACCTTGTCGCCGACCATCAGGATGCCGTTGGGCGCGACCTTCACGGCCTCGCCGTCGAGCGTCGCGCGGGTGCGGCCGGCCGACAGCGACGCGGGGCCGTCCTGGTTCAGGATTTGCCCGATCGTCTGGTCGTCGACCTTGACGACGTTGCCATCCGTCGTGTGCGCGGCAATCGGCCGTCCGGTGCGGGTGCGGATGCCCGTGACCGCGCGTTGCTTCGCGACGCCCGCGCCCATCAGCGCGGTATTGATGACGCCGGACTCGAACGCTTCGCCGGCCGCCTTCGTATTGCCTTGCAACAGGTCGACACCGGATTCGACGAACGCCTCGCCGGCGCCGGCGACACCGGTCACGAACGCCGTCCGTTCCGCTCCCTTGGCGATGACCGATGCGACCTTGGTCGTGACCGCGCGCTCGAACAGCTTCGTGCCTGCGAGTTTCGCGGCCCCGCCGGCCGCCATCGGCACGAGGTTGATGTAGTCGGCGCGGGCGCCGGCGTCGAACGGGCTGATGCTCTGGTCGTGCTCGACGCGGTTGGCGAGATCGAGGCCCGCCTTCGTCATCGCGGAACCGATCGCCGTGTAGGTCATCCCCGCGCCGATGACGTTCAGCGGCACGCCGACCACCGCGCCGACCACCGTGCCGTCGAGCGCCGTGCCGATCACTTCGAGCGCCATCCCGCCGAGCAGCATCCCCATGTTGACGCCGGTGCCCGTGAGGAAATTCAGCGCGGAGTCGAGCGGACTGTCGTGGTGCGCGGCCTTCGACACGAGCTGCTGCGAGCCGTCCTCGTTGTGGCCGGTCAGGATGTCGACGGTGCCGTCCGACGACAACTGGTTGCTGTCGAGATAGTCGTCGATGCTGTCGTAGTTGCCGGCCGATTCGTCGATGTAGTGCGTTTTGCCGTGCTGGTCCGTTACCTTGAACAGCGCGCTCGTCGTGGTCCCGGTTTCCTTCGCGGCATACACCATCGGCAGCACGCTGATCTGCGTGTTCTTGCCGCCGCCGACCGACAGCAGTTTGTCGCGCACGGTGTCGATCGCCGACAGCTTGTCCTTGTCGACGAAGCGCGCACTCGAATCGTCGGCGGCCGATACGGATGGCGACGATGCATCGGCCGGCACGTCCGGCTGTTGCCCGAGCGCGATGCCGATCAGGTTGCGCTGCTGGTTCTCGCTGAGCGAGCCGAACGCGATCGTGCCGCCGTTCTGCGTGCTCAGGCTTGCCGCGTCGAGCATCGAATTCGACATCTCGGTGCGATGCGCTTCGTAGAAGTCGTGCATCGCCTTCTTGTAGTCGTCCGCCGCGTCGGACTTCGCGTCGACATAGCGCAGCCGCTCGTCGAGGCCCGCGTCGAACTGATCGAGCAGGACCTGCTGGCGCGACGTGTCGCGCAGCAGCTGCAGTTGCGGAACGGCGTTCTCCGCCTTCGTGACGGCGGCGCGCGCGTCGTTCAGCTCGGATTGATACAGGTTCGGGCGATATGACGGCGCCGGCATCACGTCGCCGTCCGGCAACGTGCGCAGCCGCACCGGCGCCGGGTTGGCGGCGGCCCATTCGTCGTACTGCTTCTGCTTGGCGGCGAGCGCGCGCTTCGCCTGATCGACGCCGTCCTGCGCGTTCTTCAGTGCGACGTCGGCTGCACGCGCATTGACGTCGTCCGACAGCCGGTTGCTGGCCATTCGCAGCGCGCCGGCGACCACCTGCAGGCGCGTGGCATCGAGCTGCGTGGGGCCGCTCGGCGCAGCCGGCAGCGGCGTCGTCGATCGCGACGGGTCGAGCAGCGGCAGGATCGGCTGCGACGACGCGGGATGCTTGCCGGTCGGCTCAGGAGGCGGGAAGGCCGTGAACGGGCTCGTGCCCGGCGCGGCGCCGGCGGCGGCCGACGTCAATTGCGGCGGTTGCCGGGAAAACGGCTTCAGCAGCGGTTGCTGCGCCTTCACCTGCGCGCTGATCTTCGTCGCCTGATCGTCGTACTGTTGCGCGAGCGTCGCACCGTACGCGGCGACGAAACTGTCGTGCGCGATGCTTGCCTGCTGCTTCGCCTTGTCGAGCTTCGCGTACGCGTCGGCGAGATCGAGATCGACCTTCGCGTCGACGGGCGGCAGGTGCGGCGGCTGCGGGTTGTCCTTGTGCCACTTGTCGGACGCCTGCTGGGCGGCCGTGCAGTCGTTCTGTGCGTGGTCGACCTGTTGCTGCGCGGCGAGCATCTGCAGATAGCCGCCGCTCGTGTTCGCGGCCGTCTGCGCGCGCTTGAGCGCGGCGTTCGCGTCCGATACCGAGTTCGGCGCGACGATCACCGTTCCCTGCTTGCCAGCGACCACGTCGAATTTCTGCTGCGCCTGCGCGAGCGCGATGGCGTCGTTGGCCGCGGCGACCGCCGCGTTCGTGCTGTTCGCCGATTTCGCCGCGGCCGTGACGGCCTTTTGCGCCGCGTCCGCCGATTCGGGGGCCTCCGGCAGGTTCACCTGCAGTTTCTGGTCCGCCAACGCGGTGTTCAGCCCGCCGATGCCTGCGTCGAGTGCCGCCTTGTAGTCGGGGTCGACGAGGTACGACTGGAGCTGCGTACGGGCGAGGTACGCGTTCGACAGATCCGCAAAGTATTTCGCGGTACCGGCGGCCGCGTGCGCGTCGGCGCTTCGCCAGTCGTCGTAAAGCTTCGATTGCTCAGGGGTCTTGCAGTCACCCGGCTTCGGTACCCACTTCGGGTCGTTCGCGTGGTCGGGAAACGTGGCCTGCAGCGTCTTGAGCTTGTCGTTGGCCGCGTTCTGCGCGTCGCCCGGGTTCGTCACGTTGCCGTCGTCGTCGATCTGGATGCCTGACGGCTTGTCCGCGTCGGCCTGTTCCTGGTACAGGATCGTGTAGCCGGCGTCGGTCGTCACGTTCAGTTCGCGCTGGGCGGAGTCGGCCGCCGTACGCGCTTTCGCATAATCGGCCTGCGCGGCCTTGCGGGCATCGGGCGTCGATTCGGGATCGCGGTTGACCACGTGCAGCACGTTCTGCGCGCCCTGCAGCGCCGTCGATGCGTCGTCGTATTTCGTCTGCGCGTCCTGGATTGCCTGCCGCACTGCTTGCGTCGTCTTGTTCTCGACGGTGATGTCGGGCGGCGGCGCCGTGTATTGCGCGGCCATGCGCTGCATCAGCGACGTCGCGTCGGCGATCTCCGCGTTGGTCGGCTTCGACGGATCGGTGAACACCGACGCGTTGACGGGAATCGGCGGGGCGATGACCGGGTTCGCGGGGCCGGCTGCCGGATCGTCCTGTTTCGGCGGTGGCGGCGGGGGCGGGGGCGCGACGACAGGATTCAGCGTTTCCGACAGGAAGCGCTGCCAGTTGACGCCCAGTCCCAATCCATCGATCAACAGCATGCTCGTCTCCGTTGAGCCGCGCGACGCGCGGGGCACCCGGCGCACGGTACGCCGCGCCGCCAGCGTTCAAGTGTAAGGAGACGCATCGCGGCCGGCATGCCGCTGTTTCGTAGCGTGGCGGCGCGGTCGGGACGCGCGCGCGACGCGTGCTACGAGGCGCGCGCGGCCTGGCGTTCGATCGGCGCACGGCGGCCCGCGCCGCACGTCGTCACTGATCGAGACACCGCACGCAGAGCCGCTTCGCCTGGTTCGCCGGCAGCCCGCGGCACATCATCACCACCGGGCGCGCATGGCACGACGGCGCATCCGCGAACGCGGCGGGCGACGGCAGGCGGCGCGCGCGTTCGGGCGGCGGCGTATCGCTCACGACGGGAATCGGTTCGACGCCGCCTTCGCGCGCGTTGCGCTGCGCACTCGCGACGACGCGGCTCACGTAGCCGCTCGAGAAGCCGGTCGTGAAGTTGCCGCTGTAGTAGCACGACAGCGCCGCGCGCAATGCGGCCTGCGTGGCGCGGCCGGTGCCCGATGAGCGCGCGAAGCATTCGGTCAGGATCGCGCCGCCGGCCTGCAGGTTGCGGCACGGCTCGAACATCGTCGCTTCATCGAGCCCGTATTTCGCGAAATTGCGTTCGTTCACCTGCGCGAGGCCGACGCTGTAGCTGAAGCCGCGCGACGACAGCTCGCGCGCGGTCGCGCGCGCCTCGTCGAGCGACGCGGGCTGGTGCGTCAGGTGCCCGCCGACCACGCCGATCGCATACGGATTGAAGCCCGACTCGGTGCGCACGAGCGCGGCGAGCGTCGCGGGATCGACGTTCGGCGCGCAGGCGCGCGCCAGTTGCGCGAAAGCGGCGCCGCCGCCGGCTGCCTGCGCGACGCGCGGCGGCAGGCACGCGAGCAGGGCCAGCGCGCACAGGCACGCGGCGAATGTTCGCAGGCGGCGCGCGTTCATCCCGCGCCCGCCACGCGGTACGACAGCACGAGCCCGTGCACGAGCATCGCCCAGCCGTCGAGCGCGACGAACAGCAGCAGCTTGAACGGCACCGAGATCGTCGTCGGCGAGATCATCTGCATGCCGAGCGCGAGCAGGATGTTCGCGACCAGCAGGTCGACGACGATGAACACGATGTAGATCACGAAGCCGATCTGGAATGCCTTCGTCAGCTCGGCGAGCGTGAAGCTCGGCACCAGCACGAGCAGGTCGTCGTCCTTGATGCCGTCCGCGCGGTTTTTCGGCCATACCGACGTCGCGGTGCGCACGAAGAATTCGCGGTCGCGCTGCCGCGTGTGCGATACGAGGAAATCCTTGATCGGCGGCAGCGCGGCGTCGGCGAGCGCGCCGACGTCCGCGGTCGACAGCTGCCCCGACGCATCGAAATGCCGCTGCTGCAGTGCGTCGCGGATCGACATGCCGACCGGCGCCATGATGAACAGCGACAGGATCAGCGCGATGCCGTTCAGCACGAGGTTCGGCGGCACCTGCTGGATGCCGAGCGCGGAGCGCAGCAGGCCGAGCACGACGACGAGCTTCGTGTAGCTCGTCACCATCAGCGCGGCGAACGGCGCGATGCCGAGCGCGGCGATCACCGCGATCAGCGCGACGGGATTCGGCAGGCTGCCCATCGGTCAGCGCTCGCGCGGCGCGGGTTGCGTGAGCGTGACGACGCGCACGCCGAGCTTCTGGCCGACCGCGATCAGGTGGCCGGTGCCGATCAGCATCCCGTTCGCGACGAGATGGATCACGCTCTGGTTGATGCCCTGCTGCAGCTCGATCACCGCACCCGGCTGCAGCACGGCGAGTTCGCCGAGCGGCATCGACGTCGACGGCAGCTCGAAGCGCAAGTCCACCGCGAGCGCGTCGAGCGTGCGCGGCGCTTCATGGGGCGGCGCATCGGGCGACAGGGTGGGCGGGGTGTCGGTGCGGGTCGGTTCCAAGGGCATCTCCCTGATTCGTTCGACGGTCAGCCGGTTGCCGGACGGCCGTCCGGTGATTTCCCATGCGGGCGCGGCCGGCAGCCGCGCGACGCACAGCAGGTTCTGTTCGTGCGCGCGCCAGTGCTCGATCGCGATGATGTCGCCGGCGACGACGTCGGCCAGCTCGGCCGTCGTCAGTTCGGTGCGGCCGATCTCGAACACGAGCGGCACCGGCAGGCTGGCGTAGACGGCGCGCGCGTCGGGCCGTGCGGCGGGGCGCTCGGCGAAGAACACCGCAAGCGCGTCCGGCGCGTCGAACAGCACCGCGCCATGGCAGCGCCACGCGCCGTCGGCGCGGCGCAGCTCGAAACGCAGCGCGGCCGGGGCCGCGCGCCACGCGGGCGGCGACGGCGGCGGCAGCAGCAACTCGACGCGCTGCCGCG
The DNA here is from genome assembly GCF_902833085.1 of Burkholderia ubonensis. GTDB lineage: Bacteria > Pseudomonadota > Gammaproteobacteria > Burkholderiales > Burkholderiaceae > Burkholderia > Burkholderia ubonensis. Next base: position 9,409 of record NZ_CADFEB010000011.1, on the reverse strand, counting down.
TCGCGGCCTGCAAGGCGGCGGTCAGCGTTGCGCCCAGATCGGCGAGCAGCGCCGCGCGGATCACGGCCGGGACGGCGGGATCGGCCGCGTCGCCGAGCCATTCGGCTTCGGCGGCGGGATCGATCCACAGCGTGCCGGTCGCCGGGCCGACGACGAAGCGGTATGCGTGCGCGTCGGCAGCGGGTTCCGCGTCGACGCGCCACCGCGCCTCGTACGCGTGGTCGCCGAGCGTGAGCGGCACGGCGGCCGTCGCGCCGTATGCATACGACAGCCCGCGCGCGGCGGCGGCGGACAGGCGCGGCAGATGCGGCGACGCGTCGAGCGGGACCGCGGCTGCGATGGAAGGCGCGGGGGCGAGAGGCGAGGCCAGATCCGCGGCGTCGCCGGCGTCGGCATTCGTCAGGGACAGCGCGTGCAAGGCGGGATCGGGGCGGTTTCGGCGTCGGGACGACGGGTTGTTGGAAGGCCGGCGGCGCGGGGTGCGTGCGGCAGCTGCGTCGATTGTAGGGACGGGCGGGGCGATGCGTCGCGACGGAATTCGTAGTCGCGCGAGGCGAGCGGCGACGGGAGCGGCGCGGATTTACGAAGCGGGACGCGATGCGGCGGCCGCCGCGCCGCGCGCCCGGATTCCGCAGGCGCGCGGTGCGGCGGCCGGGGAGCGCTCAGGCGTAGTCGGCGACCCTGTCGTGCTGCGACACGGCGCGCACGGCGGGCGCCGGATCGTGACGCTCGACGTGCGTCATTGCCGCGCCGAACAGCACGAGCCGATAGCCGACCGCGTAGATCGGGATGATCCGCAGGTTCTTGTCATGGTCGAGGCGCAGCTTCGCGCGGATGCGCGAGATGTGCGTGTCGAGCGTGCGCGACGACACGCCGAGTTCGCGGCCCCAGACCGCTTCCTGGATGACCTGGCGCGGCACGATCTTGTTCATGTTGTCGAGCAGGAATTCGACGACGTCGAATTCGCGCGGCGTCACGTCGACCAGCTTGTCGTCGATCTCGATCGTGCGGCGCACGAAGTTGATCTTGATGTTGTCGATGTACAGGTACTTGCAATCCATGGCGGCCCTCGTATGTCCGTTGAAGGAGTGTTTTTGCCAATGGATTACTGCAAATTTCGGGCCATGCGGGCAGACGATGGCGGCGCGCCGCTGCGCTGGGCGAAGGGAAGGCACGCGGGCGTTGAATCTCAAAGAATTTTTAACGCGGCCCGGGCGGGCGGGGCGCGATGCGCTGCTGAAGGATTGTTACGTAGCATCGGCGGGGGATGTTACGGGCGTTACGTCAGACGTAACGTCGGGAGATAGGATCGGACGGCTGGCGCGGTGTGCTTGGAGCGGGCGGCAGGCGGGACCGGTAGCTACGCGATTTGAAACCCTACATCGAACTCTGGTGAAGTTTATAAAAAATCATGTAAATCAAATGGTTGCGTCGATTTGTCGCGAACATTGAACTCTACATGGATCATTCGAAAATACCGGCCGCAAGGTGCCTTTCACCCCCTGCGGCCGACCTATCCACGCATCAGGCCTTTGCCGTATCCCCCGAATCGAACGGCAGCGTGTAATGCCGCTTGCCCGTCGCCGCGAAGATCGCGTTCGCCACAGCCGGCCCGACCGGCGCGACGCCGGGCTCGCCGACGCCGGTCGGCGCCTCGGCCGACGGCACGATGTAGACCTCGACCTTCGGCATCTCGGCGATGCGCAGCACCTGGTAGCCGTCGAAGTTGCGCTGCTCGACCTGGCCGTCCTTCAGCGTGATCGCGCTGTGCATCACCGCGCCGAGACCGAAGCCGATGCCGCCTTCCATCTGCGCGGCGACGATGTCGGGGTTGATCGCGATCCCGCAGTCGACCGCGCAGACGATGCGCTCCACCTTCACCTTGCCGTCCGCGCCGACCGATACCTCGGCGACCTGCGCGACATAGCTCTTGAACGCCTCGGCCACCGCGATCCCGCGTCCGCGCCCCTTCGGCAGCGGCTTCGCCGGGTCCCAGCCGGCCTTCTCGGCCGCGAGCTCGAGCACCGCGCGCATGCGCGGCTCCTTTGCGAGCAGGTCGCGGCGGAACGCATACGGGTCCTTGCCCGCCGCGTGCGCGGCTTCGTCGATGAACGCCTCGACCGCATACGCGGTGTGCGAGCTGCCGACGACGCGCCACCACAGCACCGGCACGCCGGTCTTCGTGGTGGTCAGCTCGACCGACACGTTCGGCACCGCGTACGGCAGGTTCGCCGCGCCCTCGACCGACGTCGCGTCGATCCCGTTCTTGACCATCACCGCCTCGAACGGCGTGCCGGCGAGGATCGACTGGCCGACGATCCGGTGCCGCCAGCCGATCAGCTTGCCGTCCGCGGTCAGCCCCGCGTCGAGCTTGTGGACGTACATCGGGCGATAGAGGCCGCCCGTGATGTCGTCCTCGCGCGTCCACTGCAGCTTGACCGGCTTGCCGTTCGCGCCGAGCGCCTTCGCGATCGACACGGCCTCGACCACGTAGTCCGACCACGCGTTCGCGCGCCGGCCGAAGCTGCCGCCCGCGTACAGCGTGTGGATCTTCACCTGATCGGGCTTCAGGCCCGCGACCTGCGCGGCATTGGCCTGGTCGATGGTCTGGAACTGATCGCCGGCCCAGATCTCGCAGCCGTCGGGCGTCAGCTTCACCACCGCGTCGAGCGGCTCCATCGGCGCGTGCGCGAGGTACGGGAATTCGTACGTCGCGCTGAGCTTGCGCGCCGCGCCGGCGATCGCGGCGCCGGCGTCGCCGTCGGTGCGGGCCGGCGCGCCGGGCTGGTTCGCGAGCTGCCGGTATTCGCGCAGGATCGCGTCCGAGCCGCGCTTCTCGGCGTGCGTATCGTCCCATTCGACCTTCAGCGCGTCGCGGCCCTGTTTCGCGGCCCAGAAGCCCGTCGCGACCACCGCGACGCCGCGCGGCACCTGCACGACCGACACGACGCCCGGCACCGCCTTCGCGCCCGACGCGTCGAACGACTTGACGGTGGCGCCGAAGCGCGGCGGCCGCTGCAGCAGCGCGACCAGCATTCCCGGAAACGCGACGTCGAGCGTGAACTGCGCGGTGCCGTTCGACTTCGGCGCGGCATCGACGCGCGGAATCCGGTGGCCGATCAGGCGAAACTCGGCGGGCTGCTTCAGCATCACGTTCGCCGGGACCGGCAGCTTCGCGGCCTGCGCGACGAGAGTGCCGTAGCTGGCCTGCTTGCCGGTCTTCGCGTGGATGACGAAGCCGTCCTGCGTCGTCAGCTCGCCGGCCGGCACGTTCCAGCGGGCCGCGGCGGCCGACACGAGCATCGCGCGGGCCTTCCCGCCGGCTTCGCGCAGCTGCTGCCACGAGTTCGCCATCGCCGAGCTGCCGCCCGTGCCCTGCATCGTGCCGAACGCCAGGTTCGCGTAGCGTTTCGCGTCGGCGGGCGCGCTTTCGACGCGCACGCTCGACCAGTCGGCGTCCAGTTCCTCGGCGACGATCGTCGCGATGCCGGTGTATGCGCCCTGGCCCATTTCGACGTGCTTGGCGACGACGGTGACGAGGCCGTCGGGCGTGATGCGCAGGAACGCGTTCGGAGCGAACTCGGCGGCGGGCGCGGTGGCGGCGAGTGCGCGGCGGCCCATGCCGAACCATTCGAAGCCGACGGTGAGGCTGACGGCCGCGGCGGCGCCGGCGGCCTTCAGGAACGTGCGGCGTGCGGGGCGGACTGCATTCGGGGAATCGATTCCGGTCGTCATGATCATGCCCCCAGGGTTGCGGCGGCGTCGTGGATCGCGGCGCGGATGCGGGCATAGGTCGCGCAGCGGCAGATGTTGCCGTTCATCGCGGCGTCGATGTCGGCGTCGGTCGGCTTCGGGTTCTGTTCGAGGAGAGCGGTTGCGGACATGATCTGGCCGGACTGACAATAGCCGCATTGCGGCACCTGCAGCTTGACCCACGCGGCCTGCACGGCCCGGGCGGGCTTGCTCTGAAGTCCTTCGATCGTCGTGACGTGCTTGCCTGCGATGCCGGCGACCGGCAGCACGCACGAGCGCACGGCCTGGCCTTCGAGATGGACCGTGCACGCGCCGCACTGCGCCATTCCGCAGCCGAACTTGGTGCCGGTGAGGCCGGCGTGTTCGCGGATCGCCCAGAGGACGGGCGTCGTCGGATCGACATCGAGCGTGACGTTCTTGCCGTTGAGGACAAACGATGTGGACATGGGTTGTGTCTCCGTGGGGAAAACCCGGTGCGAAGCCCGGATAGGCGGCAGTGTGCGCGACGGCGCGGTTTTTTCGTCTACCTAATTCTGCAAATTTCTTGAACGATCCTGCAAATTCCCGGCGTGAGCCCGCCGGCTTCGCTAAGCTCCCGCGACACGGGGAAATGGACGAATCGAGGGAATCCTGATGGACATGACCGATATTGCCGCGTCGCGCGAATCCGGGCGGCGCGAACTGGCGGCGCTGATCAGCCGCTTTGCGCCGGTCGACGGCTCGCACGCGACGGCGATTCCCGCGCTGGCGTTTCACAAGCATACGCATCCGGTCGATCTCGGCTGCGGCGTGTCGCGCGCCGCGTTCGTGCTCGCCGCGCAGGGTGCAAAGCGGGTGGTGGTCGCCGATCAGGCCTACGAATACGACACGCAGCATTGCCTGATTACGTCGATCGACTTGCCGATCCTGTCGCGGGTGACGCAGGCGTCACCGGACGCGCCGTATCTGTGCCTGTCGTTCGCGCTCGATCCGCAGCGGATCGTCGAGCTGGCGGCGGAGATGCGGCTGCCCGACGCGCAGCCCGGCCCGGAAGGCGAGGGGATCGCGCTGGCCGAGCTGACGCCGCCGCTGTTCGACGCGGCGTTGCGGCTGGTGCGGCTGCTCGATGCGCCGGCCGACATCCCGGTGCTGGCGCCGCTGATCGAGAAGGAGCTGATCTACCGGCTGATGACGAGCGAGCAGGGCGCGCGGCTGCGGCACATGGCGGTGGCGGGGAGCCAGACGCACCGGATCGCGCGGGCGATCGAGTGGCTCCGCGATCATTTCGCGGAGCCGATGCGGGTCGAGACGCTGGCGCAGGCGGTCAACATGAGCGTGTCGTCGCTGCATCATCACTTCAAGAACGTGACGACGCTGAGCCCGCTGCAGTATCAGAAGCAGCTTCGGCTGCACGAGGCGCGCAGGCTGCTGTTGCGGCAGGGCGGGGACGTCGGGTCGGTGGCCGCGAGCGTCGGGTATGAGAGCGCTTCGCAGTTCAGCCGCGAATACAGCCGGCTGTTCGGCGCGCCGCCGCTGCGGGATGTCGTGCAGTTGAGGCGGAAGGAATTGTTGGGGTGAGGGCGGCGGCCGACGTGTGTCGGTCGGTCGCCCGGCGCGCGCTCAGAAGCCCGGCGCCGGACGCCAGCGGACGAAGTCCGGAAACGGTGCGTTCGCATGAAACGCGAGAAACAGCTCGATGACCTGATCGGCCATGAACCATTCGTCCGATTGCATTGGTACCTCGCCCGCACCGAACGCCAGGATGGTGCCGTCGGGAAACGCGGCATTGGGTCTGTCGTGGAATGCCCGCGAGCGCTTTCCGGTCATCGCTTCGAAATGCTCGACCATGCAGGTGACGCCGCCTCCGGCAACCTGCACATAGCTGCCGGCTTCGCTGGTCAGCGACGCGAACGAGTGCCGGCCGTAGCTTTTCAACGATCGTAGTGCGCGCTTGATCTGCACGGGCGTCGGCTCGGCAAGATCGGGTTTGCGTTCCACTTCCAGTTTCATCTCTCTTTTTCCATCGTTTGGCAGGCGTCATCGCTCGCGATAATCCATCGTTCGCGTTCGAAGTGAGCATCGAATCTGTACGAACTGGTGCGGAATAACTGTAAAAAAACGTCATATCTAAGACTAGTCTTATTTTTTTGCCAATCGAATAAGCCGGTGTCCCATATCTCGCGAACATGACGATTCTTACAATTAAGTCCATGAGATAGATATCGCTGCTCGTTGTTCTCCGAATCCGGGAGGCCGGATACGGCGCCGATGACCACGGCCGAAATTGCAGCGTTGCGGGGAGTGCTTATGGGGAAGTTCAGTGTTCAGACCGTCTTCGCCAATGACAGGCCGTTGGCGCTGGCGGGGATGGAGTTTATCGCAAGCAGTACGAGCGCAATCAAGCTGGTCGGCATGTACAAGAGCGCTGACGAGCTGATCGGGTCGCTCGCCCGACAGAGCTGCGACATCGCGCTCATCGATTACTCGATGCGCGGCAACGGGCAGATGGAAGGGCTGGCGCTGCTCGGCTACTTGCGGCGCACGTTCCCGAAGGTCGGCATCGTCACGCTGCTGACGTACCAGAACCCGGTGATCATTCGCTCGATCCTGGCGCGGGGCGTGTCGAGCGTCGTCAGCAAGTTCGACGACATCGGCCACATCGTCACCGCGATTCATTCGAGCTACGGGGGCGGCAATTATCTGTCGCCGACGATCAAGGGTGCGCTCGATGACGTCGACGCAAATCGCGGGGGGGCGCGTGCGGCGAGGCTGTCGCCGCGCGAGATCGGGGTGATCCGGCTCTACCTGTCCGGTCTGTCGGTCAACGAGATCGCCAGACTGCTGAACAAGGGCAAGCAAACGATCAGCGCACAAAAGGCGAGCGCAATGCAGAAGCTTGGCGTGAAGAACGATGTCGAGCTGATCAAGTGCGCGATCTTTCTCGATCTGGTCGACGATTCCACCATGGGCGGCGTCGAGGACCGATAACCGGGTATTCGTGACGGTTCCGGCCCCCGGCCGGCGTGCCGGGGGAGGTTTCAATTTTCTCAATTGCGGGGTGGCCAAGGACGCTTAAATCGAAAGTAGTTTAGTTGTACAGAAGGTAAGGCGGCGTGCGTTCGGATCGAACGATGTCGCCGGTAATTCTCCATTAATGATTAAGTGAACTCGAAATGAAAAAGATTGCAATGATGATGTCGGCAGCCGGTTTGGCATTCGCGGCGATGAACGCGGCTCATGCTGCGGATGGCACGATCAACTTCACGGGTGAAATCGTCGCGGCGTCGTGCGGCATCACGGGCGGCAACGGTACGTCGGTGACCGGCGGCAAGGGTGCGCAGTCGATCGACGTCAAGATGGGCAAGGTCAGCACGGACGCGCTGGGCGGCACTGCCGGCGGCGGCATCGCGGCCGGCACCGCGATCAACCTCAGCCTCGACTGCGGTTCGACGGGCAAGGGCCTGAACACGGTCAAGGTGCGCTTCGACCCGGCCAGCGGTTCGGGCGTTGACGGCACCAACAACAAGCTGCTGAAGACCACCGGCACGGCCAAGGGTGTGGGCATCGGCATCTACAACACCGCGGGCACGCTGCTGAACCTGAACGCCAACGAGACGTTCGACGCACCGCTGGTGAAGGGCGGCACGGAAGAGGCGCCGACCTACACGGCGAACCTGGCGCTGCGCGCCGGCTACGTGAAGAACGGCACCGACGTCGAGGCCGGTACCGCCAACGGCACGCTGCCGTTCACGCTGACCTACGAGTAATCCCCCCCCGGGCGGGGGCGCGTCCCCGCCCGACCAACGATATCCCATTCGACATGAAACGATTCCACTTTGCAGGGCTGGCCCTGGCCGGTTCGCTGTTGTTGTCTTCGGGCGCTTCGCTCGCTGGCGTCACGCTCGACGGTACCCGCGTCGTGCTGGCCGCGCCGAGCAAGGAGGCGTCGATTCTGGTCCGCAACCGCGCGCCGGCCGACGTGATGATCCAGTCGTGGATGGATGCGAGCGACGGGAAAGCCGACGTGCCGTTCGCGATCACGCCGGCGCTCGGCCGCCTCGGCGCGGAGAAGCAGCAGACGCTGCGCGTCCTCTACTACGGTCAGGGCCTGCCCGCCGATCGCGAGTCGGTGTTCTGGCTCAACGTGCAGGAGATCCCGCAGAAGGCCAAGGACGACAACACGCTGCAGATTGCCGTGCGCCAGCGCGTCAAGCTCTTCTACCGCCCCGCCGGCCTGCCCGGCAAGGTCGAGGAAGCGCCAACGCAGCTTCGCTGGAAGCTGGTTCAACGCGACGGCAAGGCGCAGCTCGAAGTCAGCAACCCGTCGGCTTACTTCGTCTCGCTGGCGTCGGTCAAGGTTCAAAGCGGCGGTAAGAACTACGACGCGACGGCGGAAATGGTCCCGCCGTCCGCCACGCGCCATTTCGCGGTCAAGGATCTGCCGGCCGGCGCCGCCGCAGCGGGCGTCAAGGTCCACTTCGAATCGATCAACGACTACGGCGCCGTCGAACCACACGACGGCACCACCGGTTGACACCGCCGGTTCAGTAGGTCGTCGCTCCTCAACTTCGTCATCCCCGGGCCCTTGCCGTGGGGAGTGGAATGTTCGCGCTTGCGATGCCACTCGGGAGGTGAATCAACATAGAGAAAGGGTATGGAGAACGTCAGGAAGGAAGTCGATAGCTGGACGGCCGCGCAAATCGGCGCGCCGTGCCTTGCGCTGCTCGGCCTGGTGCTGCCGGCGCAGGGCCACGCGGTGGAGTTCAACGAGTCCTTTCTGCGTAAGGGTGAAGGTCCGGTCGAGCTGAGCTATTTCGAGAAGGGCAGCGCGGTGCTGCCCGGCAGCTATGACGTCGACGTTTATCTGAACCATACGCTGGTCAAGCGCCAGGACGTCGTGTTCCGCGCGGACGCGGAAGGCGCCGTCAAACCGATGGTCACGCTCGGGCTGTTGCGCACCGCCGGCGTCAACGTCACGCGGCTGGAAAAGGACGGGCGCATCGCCGCGGGCGCGGACGACACGACGATCGTGGACCTGCCCGCCGTGGCGGACGGCGCTTCGGTGGAGTTCGAATCCAATACGCTGTCGTTGAACATCAGCTTTCCGCAGCTGTACGTGTCGCGCACCTCGCGCGGCTACGTGGACCAGTCGCTGTGGGACGACGGCATTCCCGCGCTGTACAGCGACTATCAGGTGAGCTACAGCCGTAACGACAGCCACGGCCACAGCAACGAGTACTACTTCGTCGGTTTGCGCAACGGCTTCAATGCCGGCGGCTGGCGTTTCCGCAACGAATCGACGCTCACCGGCACCACGGGTGCGAAGAGCCGCTTCACCAGCAACCGTACCTATGTCGAGCGCGACATCCGGCGCCTGCGCAGCAAGGTGGCGGCCGGCGAGCTGTATACGTCCGGCGACATCTTCGACAGCGTGCGCTTCGTCGGCGCGCAGATCGGCACCGATCTCGGCATGCTGCCGGACAGCGAAGTCGGCTTCGCGCCGGTCGTGCGCGGCATTGCCGAGAGCAATGCGATCGTGGAGGTGCGGCAGAACGGCTACGTGATCTACTCGACGCCGGTGCCGCCCGGCGCGTTCGAGATCACCGACATCTATCCGAGCGGCTCGAACGGCGACCTCGAGATTCGGATCACCGAGTCGGACGGGCGCGTGCGCCGA
>NZ_CADFEB010000010.1 GCF_902833085.1 Burkholderia ubonensis | reverse complement strand
ATGCCGCCAGCGTTCAATCTGAGCCAGGATCAAACTCTTCAGTTCAAACCTGTTACTGTTTTCGGTTCCGTAGAACCGGTCGCTCACTCAAAGCTGACAGGAATATGAATTGCTTCATAAACCTGACTTACTTTAGTGTGAGACTCTTGATACTTTTGCTAATCCGATCTGACGATCGGCTCGCTGTCATCAAGCGCCCACACTTATCGGCTGTTAATTTTTAAAGAACGTTTCTGCGAGAAAACCGTCTTTCTCAGCAGCGCTGCGTTGTCAGCAGCAGAGAAACGAGATTATGAACACTGTTTCGCAGTTCGTCAACAACTTTTTTACAAACTTCGTTGCGACTGCGGGGTTCATCTTCCTTCGCTGACCGGACGCCCCAACAGGACCTCCCACCAGCTCCGCTTCCCCCTTCCGCGCCGCGTTGCCGTCAGCGCGAAAGAGGCGTGATTCTAGGCACGTCTCGCGCCAAGCGCAAGGGGTTTCGTGAAATAAATGTAAAAGCCCCCGTGCGCTGCCGCGCACGGGGGCTTTTACGCCGATGAATCAGGACACGGCGGGTGATGCTCGGCCATGCCCCACTATATATAGCAAGAGAAGTGCGCCGTTCCCGGGCCTCTCACTTCCCGGCAACCGTCGCCTGTAGCCGCTCGACCGGCACCGCGTCCGCCATCGCCGCATAGCCTGCATCGCTCGGATGAATGCCGTCGCCGCTATCGTAGCGACGCTGCAGTACGCTCGGGCGCGCGGGATCACGCAGCGCCTCGTCGAAATCGACGATACCGTCGAACGCCCCGCCGCTCCGGATCCAGCGATTCACTTCCAGCCGGATCGCTTCGCGCTCGGCCGGCAGCGCCGCCGGCGTGAGCGTCGCGCCCAAGATCCTCACGCCCCGGCGATGCGCGGCATCGATCAGCCGGCGATAGCCGTCGATCAGCGACGCCGTGGTTACCTGCGTATGCGGATGATCGCAGTCGAGACCCGCGCGAGGCGGCATCGTCGCAAAGTTGATGTCGTTGATGCCGATCAGCAGGATCGCCGCCTTCACCCCCGAGCGCGATAGCGCGTCACGGTCGAAGCGGGATTGCAGCGACGTGCCGTAGCAGGCCGAATCACTGAGCAGCCGATTGCCGCTGATGCCCAGATTCACCACACCGACCGCATCCGACACCGCCAGCCGGCGCGCCAGCGCATCCGGCCAGCGGCGGTTCAGGTTCAGGCTCGAGCGCAGCCCGTCGGTGATCGAATCGCCGATCGCCGCGACGCTCGCACGCGCCGCCCCGGCCTCGACCGCGAGTTCCGTCACCCACGCATATTGGGTAAACCGGGTTCGGAACGCGCCGGCGCCAGCGTCCTTCGTGTGATCTCCAGGCCCCGATACGTAATTGACCTGGTTCGATACGCGGTGCCAGACCGTCATCCGCTGACGCGCTCCCATATACAGGCTGACCGCATAAGGCCGACCGGTCGCCACGTCGATCGTCACCGGATCGCTTTCGATTTCCTGGCCCGGCGCCAGCGTCACCGACGCCCGCCCGCCGAACCGCACCGCAACGGGCACACCGTCCGCCAACGCCGCGCCGTCGCCGGCCCGCGCCAGACTCGCCGACTCGACGACCAGCGGCCCACTGCCATACATATTGCTCAGCCGAATCCGCGCGGCCCGGCCCGCCACCGTCGGGTAGACGATCTGCCGGACCGTCCGGCCCGCCACGTCGGGCGCGCGATAAAGCGGCGGCGGCGAAGCCAGATCAGGAATCGGCTGCAGCGCGGTGGCCCAGGCGGCAACCCACCCCGCCTGCGCAGCGCCGGCCGCTGGCGGCGACAAGAGAACGGACGCGCCCAGCGCGACCGCGGCAAGACTGCTGCGAAATGACATCGGCAAGATCCTCATCGGAAAGCGGGCATTGTGCCGCAGATGCGGTTCGGCACCGCGCGCCGCCACTCGTTCCCCATCAGCACGACTTCGCACCCGTCCTGTCGTTTACCCGCATCACACGCGATATCACCAAATAATTTATTAACCGACCGGTCGGTTGGCTTATACTTCGCACACATTCAACCGGACGAGAGCCTCGCCATGTACACGCAATCCCTCGACATCCCCGGCAATGTCGCCCCGCTCGACGCCGCCGCCGAGTCGCCCGAGCAGGCGCGGTTCGACGCGGTCATGGCCGCGGATGGCAAGATCGAGCCGCAGGACTGGATGCCCGACGCCTATCGCAAGACGCTGATCCGCCAGATTTCGCAGCACGCGCACTCGGAAGTCGTCGGCATGCTGCCGGAAGGCAACTGGATCTCCCGCGCGCCGAGCCTCAAGCGCAAGGCGATCCTGCTCGCGAAAGTGCAGGACGAAGCCGGCCACGGCCTCTATCTGTACAGCGCGGCCGAAACGCTCGGCGTGTCGCGCGACGCACTGATCGACGCGCTGCACGCCGGCAAGGCGAAATATTCGAGCATCTTCAACTACCCGACGCCGACCTGGGCGGACGTCGGCGTGATCGGCTGGCTCGTCGACGGCGCCGCGATCATGAACCAGATCCCGCTGTGCCGCTGCACGTACGGCCCGTATGCGCGCGCGATGATCCGCGTATGCAAGGAGGAGTCGTTCCACCAGCGCCAGGGCTTCGACGCGCTGCTGTCGATGATGAAGGGCTCCGATGCGCAGCGCGCGATGGTCCAGCAGGCGGTGAACCGCTGGTGGTGGCCGGTGCTGATGATGTTCGGTCCGAGCGATGCCGACTCCGTCCACAGCAACCAGTCGGCCAAATGGGGCATCAAGCGGATCACGAATGACGACCTGCGGCAAAAATTCGTCGATGCGACCGTCGAGCAGGCGAAGGTGCTCGGCGTGACGCTGCCCGATCCCGACCTGAAATGGAACGACGCGCGCGGCCATTACGACTACGGCGTGATCGACTGGGACGAATTCTGGCGCGTCGTCAACGGCGACGGGCCGTGCAACCGGGAGCGCCTCGCGACCCGCGTGAAGGCGCACGACGACGGCGCATGGGTGCGCGAAGCCGCGCTCGCGCACGAAGCGAAGCGCCGCGCCCGCGCCGAACAGCAAGCCGCCTGAGCGGCAACCATCGAATTCAGATTCAGGAGAGAGTGATGAACAAGGAATGGCCGATCTGGGAAGTGTTCGTGCGCAGCAAGCAGGGCCTCGACCACAAGCATTGCGGCAGCCTGCACGCCGCCGACGCGTCGATGGCGCTGCGCATGGCGCGCGACGTCTACACGCGCCGCCAGGAAGGCGTGAGCATCTGGGTGGTGCCGTCGTCGGCGATCACCGCGTCGGATCCGAACGAGAAGGCCGAGCTGTTCGAGCCGGCGGGCGACAAGATCTATCGCCACCCGACGTTCTACACGCTGCCCGATGAAGTCAACCACATGTAACGCCCGCGCCATGACGATCACGCCCGAACACCTCTGCTACGTGCTGCGCCTCGCGGACAACGCGCTGATCCTCGGTCAGCGCAACGCCGAATGGTGCGGCCACGGCCCGATTCTCGAAGAAGACATCGCGCTGACCAACATGAGCCTCGACCTCATCGGCCAGGCGCGGATGCTGTATACGCACGCGGCCGACCTCGAACGCCAGCTCAACGGCGCGGCGAAGACCGAGGACGACTACGCGTACTTCCGCACCGAACGCGAGTTCGCGAACTTCACGCTCGCCGAGCTGCCGCATTACGGCCCGGTGTCGGGTACCGCGCACGCCGACAAGGACTACGCGGTGACGATCGTGCGCAACTTCCTCTACGCGGCGTTGATGCTGCACGTATGGAGCGCGCTCGAAACGTCGGAAGACGCAACGCTGGCCGCCATCGCGGCGAAGTCGGTGAAGGAGACCCGCTATCACCTGCACCATGCGCGCGAGTGGCTGGTGCGGCTCGGCGACGGCACCGACGAATCGCACCGCCGCGCGCAGGCTGCGCTCGATTATCTGACCCCGTATACGCGCGAGTTCTTCGCGGCGGACCAGGTGGACGACGCGATCGCCGCCCAGCGCATCGGCCCGGCGCCGGCCGCGCTCGAAGCCGCGTGGCGCGCCGACGTCGACGACGCGCTCGCCGAGGCGACGCTGACGCTGCCGGCGCCCGTCCAGCACATCACCACCGGCAAGCAGGGCGAGCACTCGGAGCACATCGGCTACCTGCTCGCCGAAATGCAGAGCCTCGCGCGCCAGCATCCGGGCGCGACCTGGTAACGCGCACGTCAAACGGAGCCTCGCGATGTCCGCCCCATCCGCCCTCGCCGCCTCACCCGCCCCGCACCACGCCGATCCGCTGCTCGCGCGGGCGTGGGAAGTACTGGAGGCCGTGCCCGATCCGGAAATCCCCGTCGTGTCGATCCGTGAGCTGGGCATCCTGCGCGACGTCCGGCGCGCGGACGACGGCCGGCTCGAGGTCGTGATCACCCCGACCTACTCGGGCTGCCCGGCGATGTCGCAGATCGCCGAAGACATCGCGGCCGCGATGCAGCAGGCCGGCCTGCCGCCGCACCGCGTCGAGACCGTGCTCGCGCCCGCGTGGACGACCGACTGGATCACGCAGGACGCGCGCGACAAGCTGCGCGCCTACGGGATCGCGCCGCCGGTCGGCCAGTGCGCCAGCGCCGCGCCGCAGGAAAGCGTCGTTCGCTTCGTGCCGCGGCCGGTCGCGGCGCCCGTCTGCCCGCGCTGCGGCTCCGCGCGCACCGAGCGGCTCGCGCAATTCGCGTCGACCGCCTGCAAGGCGCTGTATCGCTGCGTCGACTGCCGCGAACCCTTCGACTACTTCAAACCTTACTAATATGGCGACCCCGCAATTCCATCCGCTGCGTATCCGCGACGTGCGGCCCGAGACCGCCGACGCCGTGACCGTCTCCTTCGAGATTCCGCCCGAGCTGCGTGACGCATACCGCTTCACGCAAGGCCAGTTCGTCACGCTGAAGACCCATATCGACGGCGAGGAGACGCGCCGCTCGTATTCGATCTGTGTCGGCACGACCGACTACGACCGCGACGGCGAATTGCGCATCGGCATCAAGCGCGTACGCGGCGGTCGCTTCTCGAACTTCGCGTTCGATACGCTGAAGCCCGGCCACACGATCGACGTGATGACGCCCGACGGCCGCTTCTTCACGCACCTGAACGCGGAGCACGGCAAGCAGTACGTCGCGTTCTCCGGCGGCTCCGGGATCACGCCCGTGCTCGCGATCGTCAAGACGACGCTCGAGCTCGAGCCGTGCAGCACGTTCACGCTGATCTACGGGAACCGCAGCGTCGACGCGATCATGTTCGCGGAGGAGCTCGAGGACCTGAAGAACCGCTACATGAACCGATTCGTGCTGTATCACGTGCTGTCCGACGACCTCCAGGACGTCGAGCTGTTCAACGGCGTGCTCGACCAGGCGAAGTGCGCGGCGTTCCTCGACACGCTGGCGCCGGCCGACTCGATCGACGAGGCGTTCATCTGCGGCCCCGCGCCGATGATGGACGCCGCGGAGGCCGCGCTGAAGGCGGCCGGCGTGCCGCAGGCGAAGGTCCACGTCGAGCGCTTCGGCTCGCCGCTGCCGCAGGCCGGCGTGCCGGCCGTCGAAATCACCGACGCGACGCCCGCCGCCGACCTCGAAATCGTTCTCGACGGCAAGAAGCGCAAGCTGCGCCTGCCATACGAAGGCGTGAGCCTGCTCGACGTCGGCCTGCGCGCCGGCCTCGCGCTGCCGTATGCGTGCAAGGGCGGCGTGTGCTGCACGTGCCGCGCAAAGGTGCTCGAAGGCGAGGTGCGGATGGAGAAGAACTACACGCTCGAGGAGCGCGAGGTGAAGGACGGCTTCGTGCTCACCTGCCAGTGCCATCCGGTCAGCGACAAGGTCGTGGTCAGCTACGACGAACGCTGAACGAGCGGCGCGGCGCCGGGTCCGCGACCGGGTGTCGCCCGCCCGCCGGTTTCTTGTCGTCACACATCTCGCTTACACTAGGGGCCGCCCGCCGGCCGGACGATGCAAGTCCGGCCGGCCGGCGGTTTTCTTTTGTTGACGACAGGCCGATGAGTACCATTCACGTGATTCAGGGCGGCAGCGCCGCCGCGTCGCTCGGCGAGGCGCTCGCCCAGGCGGGGCGCGACGAGCGCGTCGTCGGATTGCTCGACGACCTGGCCGTCGGGCCGCTCAAGGGCGTCGACGAGACGCCGGAGACCCGCGCCGCGTTCTGGCAACGCGTGCTCGGCGACCAGATTCCCGACTGGAAGGCGGAAGTCGAGCGCGAATTCGCGCGCCTCGACCTGCTTGCGATGGACACCGGCCAGGTGGTCGTCTGGCATGCGCCGAGCGTCGGCGACAAGCTGCTGCTGCGGCGCGTCGCCTACCATCTGCGCAACGTGCCGCAGCGCCTGAACGAAGTGCGGCTGTCGGAAACCGATCTCGGCGCGGCGTCGACGCGCGCCGACCGCGCCTGCGCGACCGGCATGTTCTCGCCGGCGCAGCTGCTCGCGAAGCTGCCCGAAGCCGCCCCGATCTCGGTGCTGCGCATCGGCCGGCTCGCACTCGAATGGCAGGAAGCCAAGCACCTGGACGCCGAACTCCGCTACTGGGTCAGCAACACGATCAAGAGCGGCCACTACGGCGACCTCGACGCGTTGGTCCTCGCGCACGCGGAGAACGGCTGGCTGCCGGCGCGGCGCCTCGCCGGCAGCGTGATGGCCGACGCGGATCGCGGCGGGCTGTTCGTCAGCGATTCGATCGCGCTGTGGCGCTGCAGCGAACTCGCCGCCGCCGGCCGCCTCGAGCTGCAGGACGACACCGCCGACCTCCATTCCACGCAGGTGCGCGCAGCCCGCGCCACCGCGACGCAACGCTAATTCCCGCATTCGACCATGGCCCGTACCCGAGCCCCCGATCACGAATCCCAGCGCGAGCAGATCCTCGATCTCGCCGCCGAAAAGTTCGCGCAGACGAGCTACCCGAGCACGTCGATGTCCGACCTTGCCACCGCAAGCGGCACGTCGAAGGCGCGCCTGTATCACTATTACGAGAGCAAGGAAGCGATCCTGTTCGACCTGCTCGACCGCTACACGAAGCGGCTGATGCTGATCATCGCCGAGGTCGAAGGCACCAGCCAGCGGCGCGGCCTCACCGAGCGGGAGGCGTTTGCGGAGCTCGTGCGCGCGTTCCTCGGCGAATACGAGACGTCGCACAGCCGCCACGTCGCGCTGCTCAACGACGTGAAGTACCTCGAGGACGCGCAGCGCGAGATCGTGCTGGACCGCCAGCGCGACATCGTCGCGGCCTTCGCGCGCCAGCTCGCGCGCGCGTATCCGGAGCGGATCTCGAAGGAAAACCAGACGTCGGTCACGATGATGGTGTTCGGGATGATCAACTGGACGTTCACGTGGCTCAAGCCGGGCGGGCGCCTCGGCTACCGCGACTTCGCGGAGCAGGTGATCGACATGATCGAGCGCGGGATGTCCTCGGCGGCCTGATTGCCGCAGAGCAGCAAGCGTTGCGTGGCGGAAACACTGCGACACCCCGCCACGCATTTCATATGATGAATTTTTTAATCATTAAAAATCAAACAGTTGCGTGCTTAATTAAGCGTATTTAGAACACCCCCTCCAAAACGAGTACGGGTTTTCCCCAATCCGGAGGCCTGCTGTCGGGTAAAATGCTGCTGCATTGCACAACCCGCAGTACGGTCACACATTGAGGAACCCACGATGAACACGCATGTCCACGGCCCGGCCGATGTCGTCGGCACCGCCGGTGCTGCGCCGGTTCTCGTCAGGGAACTGGCTTCCAAAGACCGTGAGCAGATGCTCACCCACTTTCTCTCGCTCGACGAGGACGATCGCCTGCTGCGCTTCGGCCAGGTGGTGCCCGACCACGTGATCGAGAACTATGTCCGCACGATCGATTTCGGCCGCGACACCGTGTTCGGCGTGTTCGATCACGCGCTCGAGTTGATCGGCGTCGGCCACCTGGCCTACCTGCCCGCCGAAGGCGACAAGCGCACCGCCGAATTCGGCGTGTCGGTGCTCGAAAGCGCGCGCGGCCGCGGCGTCGGCTCGAAGCTGTTCGAGCGCGCGGCGATCCGCAGCCGCAACACGCACGTGACGATGCTGTACATGCATTGCCTGTCGCGCAACGCGACGATGATGCACATCGCGAAGAAATCCGGAATGCGGATCGAGTACGCGTACGGCGAAGCCGATGCGTACCTGTCGCTGCCGCCCGCCGACCACTCGACGATCATCGCCGAGATGCTGCAGGAACAGGCCGCGGTGTTCGACTACGCGCTCAAGCGCCAGGCGCATCGCACATCGAAGTTCATCGAATCGCTGATGCCGGCCTGACACCGGGCCTGACTCGCCAACCTCAAGTACCCCACACGCTGCCGTTGCAGCCTGCGAAAAGGGCTCGCCCCTTTCGCGCTTCACGCGTCCGACGGGTGCCGACGTCATTGTCACCCCATTGCCTCACCGATACGGCCGCCCCTTGGCAGCCGACATCACGGCATATTTCCCGCGCTCCCGGCTCAGCGTCCGCTGGCAGTGCGGTTCAAGCTCGTCTGTCGCTGGACAGTGCTCGCGCAGAAAAACATTCACTTTCGTACCCATCCCATTGATCTCTCACCGCCTGTCGATAGATGATCGGTCGCTTATTTCATTCGGCGAAAGGTCGAAGTGACAGGCTGTCTACCCTCGTTTCTCCATACTTGGGCTACGCCTTCATCCATCGAACCTATTTTCCCGATTCGTCTATTTCATGTTGCGAGGATAAGGGCATGACGGGACAACGCATCCCCTTACCCCACATTCCCGCCTTCTGGATCGCGGTAACAGCAACCGTCTGTGTTGTCATCGACGTCGGTATCACCATGCTGTTCCTCCGCCGCCGCCATTGTTGGAGATGACAATGAATACCGCGCTGCATGCATGGCTGAACGGCTATCGGCGCATGCTGTCGTTTCGTGGCCGAGAGCGACGCCGGGATTTCCTGTGCTTCCTACTCGGCCATTACCCGCTCTTTTACCTTCTGATCACGCTGATCAAATATCGGCTTTCCGCCGACGCAACGCTAACGTCATTCCTGCTGTTCTGCGCCGGGCTCGCGTCGCTATGCGCGACCCTGGCCTACAACGTCAGGCGCCTGCACGACAGCAATCGCTCCGGCCTGCTGTGCATCGGCTACTTCCTGTTCGCAGCCCCCATTGTGATCCTCGTGTCGCTGTGGCTCGCGCCCCGCAACGCCGGTAACCGATACGGCCTCGATCCGCGCCGCACGCGCGCGTAGCCCCCGCATCGGCGGTACGGCAAGCCGGCCCGTCTCATCTGCATCACGCGTCGCCCGTCAGCGAATCGGCAGCGCCGTCGTTTCCTTGAAGCACTCGAGCGAGAAGCTCGTCTTCACGTCGATCACCGACGGATGGTGCAGCAGTTGCTCCTGCACGAAGCGGGAGAAGTGCGCCATGTCCTCGACCTGCACCCGCAGCAGGTAATCCATGTCCCCCGTCATCGCATGGCAGGCGACCACCTCCGGCCACGTCTGCACCGCCGCGCGGAACAGCTCCGCATGCGTCGCGCCGGCGCGCGCCGGCGTCTCGTCCGCGCGGACCGGCGCGAGCCCGCCCCGCTTCTCGAGCCGCACGCTGACGTACGCGAGCAGGTCGAGCCCGAGCTTCTGCGGATCGAGCAGCGCAACGTAGCCGGTGATCACGCCGATCTCCTCGAGCCGCCGGATTCGCCGCAGGCACGGGCTCGGCGACAGGTTCACGCGCTCGGCGATCTCCTGGTTCGACAGGCGGCCGTTCTCCTGAAGAATCGCGAGAATCCGCCGATCGATGGCATCCAATTCCACTTGCGCCATCTTCTGCCTCCCAAGCATGAATTCAAGACTGGAAATTGCGTCATCGTAGTCAGCCACGCTCAAGTTCGCAAGTTTCCGCCTCCCCTCGCCCGCTACACTTTGTCGCACACATCGATTCAACACGCGCGTCGCGGCGCGCCTCCGGAGACAAGCATGCAGATCCCCACCTGGGACAACCCCGTCGGCACCGACGGCTTCGAATTCATCGAGTACACCGCGCCGGACCCGAAGGCGCTCGGCCAGCTGTTCGAGCGGATGGGCTTCACCGCGATCGCGCGCCATCGCCACAAGGACGTGACGGTGTACCGCCAGGGCGACATCAACTTCATCATCAACGCGGAACCGGATTCGTTCGCGCAGCGCTTCGCGCGCCTGCACGGCCCGTCGATCTGCGCGATCGCATTCCGCGTGCAGGACGCCGCGAAGGCCTACCAGCACGCGCTCGAACTCGGCGCATGGGGCTTCGACAACAAAACCGGCCCGATGGAGCTGAACATCCCGGCGATCAAGGGCATCGGCGATTCGCTGATCTACTTCGTCGACCGCTGGCGCGGCAAGAACGGCGCGCAGCCGGGGGCGATCGGCGACATCAGCATCTATGACGTCGACTTCGAGCCGATTCCCGGCGCGAACCCGAACCCGGTCGGCCACGGCCTCACCTACATCGACCACCTGACGCACAACGTGCACCGCGGCCGCATGCAGGAATGGGCGGAGTTCTACGAGCGCCTGTTCAACTTCCGCGAAGTGCGCTACTTCGACATCGAAGGCAAGGTGACCGGCGTGAAGTCGAAGGCGATGACGTCGCCGTGCGGCAAGATCCGCATTCCGATCAACGAGGAAGGCTCGGAAACGGCCGGCCAGATCCAGGAATACCTGGACGCGTACCACGGCGAAGGCATCCAGCACATCGCGCTCGGCGCGTCGGACATCTATCGCGCGGTCGACGGCCTGCGCAGCAAGGAAGTGAAGCTGCTCGACACGATCGACACGTACTACGAGCTCGTCGACCGCCGCGTGCCGAACCACGGCGAGCCGCTGGACGAACTGAAGAAGCGCAAGATCCTGATCGACGGCGCGCGCGACGACCTGCTGCTGCAGATCTTCACCGAGAACCAGATCGGGCCGATCTTCTTCGAGATCATCCAGCGCAAGGGCAACCAGGGCTTCGGCGAAGGCAACTTCAAGGCGCTGTTCGAGTCGATCGAGCTCGACCAGATCCGCCGCGGCGTCGTGCAGGACAAGGCCTGACGCATATGGCGCGGACGCCCGGCGGCAGCGGGCGTCCAACGGCGCAAAAAGAAAGGGCGGGAATCCCGGGATTCCCGCCCTTTTTTCATCGATGTACATCGACGCGGCCGGTGCGGCCGCCCGGCCGGATCAATGCGCGTTCGCTCCCGGCACGACCAGGCGCACGCCCGACGGCTGCACATCGGCGTGCTGCGCGGGCGCGATCTGGCTCATCTGCGCGCCCGCTGCCGCCAGTGCGCTCGCGCCTTGCGCGCGCACCGGGCCGGTCATCGCGAAAAACGCGGCGGACACGATCAGGAAACTCTGGATATGACGTGTGTTCATTGGCACCTCCTGTTGAACTGCCGGCGCCTCCCCGCCTTCGTCATGACAATCGACGCCGGCGGGCACCTCCGACAGGCCGCCCAGATTAACGGCAAGTGCCGGACGATGTGCGCGGCTTTACATGCTTTTACATGCTGTAACGCGTAAAAACGTGCGCGCAGCCGGGCCGGCGCAGCAATTTTGACGACGAGCGGCGGGTTTTTCCCAGTGCTACCATCGCCAGAAACCGGCCAATATGCCGGCCACTGCCGACGTGTTCACAAGACCCCGACGCAATCGAAGTTTTGGCGATCCCAGACTGGGTGGAGGAGACTCATCAATGAATGCCCCGCTAGACGCAGGCCAACGCGCGTCCCTAGAAGCCGCGCTGAAGTCCGTCACGCTTGACGACAAATACACCCTCGAACGCGGTCGCGCGTACATGAGCGGCATCCAGGCGCTGGTGCGCCTGCCGATGCTCCAGCAGGAACGCGATCGCGCCGCCGGCCTCAACACCGCCGGCTTCATCTCCGGTTATCGCGGCTCGCCGCTCGGCGGCCTCGACCAGTCGCTGTGGAAGGCCAAGAAGCACCTGTCTTCCCACCAGATCGTTTTCCAGCCCGGTCTCAACGAAGATCTGGCCGCCACCGCCGTGTGGGGCTCGCAGCAGGTGAACCTGTACCCCGGCGCGAAGTACGACGGCGTGTTCGGCATGTGGTACGGCAAGGGCCCGGGCGTCGACCGCACCGGCGACGTGTTCAAGCACGCGAACTCGGCCGGCTCGTCGCAGCACGGCGGCGTGCTCGTGCTCGCCGGCGACGACCACGCGGCGAAATCGTCGACGCTCGCGCACCAGTCCGAACACATCTTCAAGGCCTGCGGCCTGCCGGTGCTGTTCCCGTCGAACGTGCAGGAATACCTGGACTTCGGCCTGCACGGCTGGGCGATGAGCCGCTACTCGGGCCTCTGGGTCGCGCTCAAGTGCGTGACCGACGTGGTCGAATCGTCGTCATCGGTCGACATCGACCCGCATCGCACCGAGATCGTGCTGCCGTCGGACTTCATCATGCCGGACGGCGGCCTCAACATCCGCTGGCCCGACCCGCCGCTCGTGCAGGAAGCGCGCCTGCTCGACTACAAGTGGTACGCGGCGCTCGCCTACGTGCGCGCCAACAAGCTCGACCGCATCGAGATCGACTCGCCGCACGCGCGCTTCGGCATCATGACGGGCGGCAAGGCGTACCTCGACGTGCGCCAGGCGCTGACCGACCTCGGCCTCGACGACGAGACCTGCGCGCGCATCGGCATCCGCCTGTACAAGGTCGGCTGCGTGTGGCCGCTCGAAGCGCAGGGCGCGCAGGCGTTCGCGCGCGGGCTCGACGAGATCCTCGTCGTCGAGGAAAAGCGCCAGATCCTCGAATACGCGATCAAGGAAGAGCTGTACAACTGGCCGGACGCGCAGCGTCCGCGCGTGTTCGGCAAGTTCGACGAGAAGGACGGCGCCGGCGGCGAATGGTCGGTGCCGATGGGCAACTGGCTGCTGCCCGCGCACTACGAGCTGTCGCCCGCGATCATCGCGAAGGCGATCGCGACGCGCCTCGAGAAATTCGAGCTGCCCTCCGACGTGCGCGCGCGCATCGCCGCGCGGCTCGCGGTGATCCACGCGAAGGAAACCGCGCTCGCGAAGCCGCACGTGACGACCGAGCGCAAGCCGTGGTTCTGCTCGGGCTGCCCGCACAACACGTCGACCAACGTGCCGGACGGCTCGCGCGCGATCGCGGGGATCGGCTGCCACTACATGACCGTGTGGATGGACCGCAACACGAGCACCTTCAGCCAGATGGGCGGCGAAGGCGTGCCGTGGATCGGCCAGGCGCCGTTCACGAACGAGAAGCACGTGTTCGCGAACCTCGGCGACGGCACCTACTTCCACTCGGGCCTGCTCGCGGTGCGCGCGGCGATCTCGTCGAAGGCAAACATCACGTACAAGATCCTGTACAACGACGCGGTCGCGATGACGGGCGGCCAGCCGGTCGACGGCGTGCTGACGGTGCCGCAGATCACGCACCAGCTCGCGTCGGAAGGCGCGAAGAAGATCGTGATCGTCACCGACGAGCCGGAGAAGTACGAAGGCCAGACGTCGCTGCTCGCGCCGGGCGTGACGATCCATCACCGCGACCAGCTCGACGACGTGCAGCGCGAGCTGCGCGAGATCGAAGGCACGACGATCCTCGTCTACGACCAGACCTGCGCGACCGAGAAGCGCCGCCGCCGCAAGCGCGGTGCGTATCCGGACCCGGCCAAGCGCGTCGTGATCAACGATGCGGTGTGCGAAGGCTGCGGCGACTGCTCGGTGCAGTCGAACTGCCTGTCGGTCGAGCCACTGGAAACCGATTTCGGCACGAAGCGCCAGATCAACCAGTCGACCTGCAACAAGGACTTCTCGTGCGTGAAGGGCTTCTGCCCGAGCTTCGTGACGGTCGAGGGCGGCCAGTTGAAGAAGCCGAAGGCCGTGTCGGTGGACGGCAGCGCGCTGCCGCCGATCCCGGAGCCGGCGCTGCCGGCGATCGACCGCGCGTACGGCGTGCTCGTCACGGGCGTCGGCGGCACGGGCGTCGTCACGATCGGCGCGCTGCTCGGGATGGCCGCGCACCTGGAAAACAAGGGCGTGACCGTGCTCGACGTCACCGGCCTCGCGCAGAAGGGCGGCGCGGTGATGAGCCACGTGCAGATCTCGCACGCGCCGACCGACATCCACGCGACGCGGATCGCGATGGGCGAAGCCGATCTCGTGATCGGCTGCGACGCGCTCGTCACGGCCGGCGACGAATGCACGTCGCGGATGCGGCACAACGCGACGCGCGTGGTCGTCAACAGCGCGAAAACACCGACCGCGGAGTTCATCAAGAACCCGAACTGGTCGTTCCCGGGCCTGTCGGCCGAGCAGGACATCCGCGCGGCCGCGGGCGATGCGGTCGATCTCGTCGACGCGAACCGCTTCGCGGTCGCGCTGCTCGGCGATGCGATCTACACGAACCCGTTCGTGCTCGGCTACGCGTGGCAGAAAGGCTGGCTGCCGCTCACGCTCGCGTCGCTCGAGCGCGCGATCGAGCTGAACGCCGTGCAGGTCGACAAGAACCGTGCGGCGTTCGACTGGGGCCGCCGCGCCGCACATGACCTCGCGAGCGTGCAGCAGGCCGCGACCGGCGGCGCGCGCGCCGCGCAAGCCGGTGCGACGGTGATCGCGCTGCACACGAAGAAGTCGGTGGACGCGCTGATCGCGAAGCGGGTCGAGTTCCTCGCCGCGTACCAGAACGCGGCCTACGGAGCGCGCTACGCGGCGTTCGTCGAGCACGTGCGCGCCGCCGAGCGCGCGCTGGCCGACGGTGACGCGCAGGAGCCGCTGACCGAGGCGGTCGCGCGCAACCTGTTCAAGCTGATGGCGTACAAGGACGAATACGAGGTTGCGCGGCTGCAGTCCGATCCGGCGTTCCTCGCGCGCCTGTCCGCGCAGTTCGAAGGCGACTGGAAGCTGAAATTCCATCTCGCGCCGCCGCTGTTCGCGAAGAAGGACGCGCACGGCCATCTGCTGAAGAAGGCGTACGGCCCGTGGATGATGCCGGCGTTCCGGATGCTCGCGAAGCTGAAGTTCCTGCGCGGTACCGGCCTCGATCCGTTCGGCCGCACCGAGGAGCGTCGCACCGAGCGTGCGCTGATCGGCGAGTACGAAGCGCTGATCGGCGAGGTGCTCGCGAAGCTGACCGTGACCAACCGCCCGCTCGCGCTCGAACTCGCGGCGCTGCCGGACGGCATTCGCGGCTATGGTCACGTGAAGGAGCGCAACCTGCAGGCCGTGCGCATCAAGTGGCGCGACCTCGTCGCGCGCTGGCGCGCACCGCAGGACGGCACGACACGGCACGTCGCGTAGCCGCGTAACGCGGAAGCGGTTCGTGCGGCCGGGAGCGGCCGCACGAACTCGCTGCGCGCATCAGGACGCGCAGCCGGTCCGCGGCGCGCTTCGGGTCGGCGTCACCCTAGGACGGCCGGTTCGACGCGAGGGCCGCCACACTCATCGCGACGTCGCCATATGCGCCGCGCCGCGGCATGTCGACGTTGACGGTGCGGCCCCGCGCGACCGGGGCCGTGGCCGCAACCGAGGCCATGATGTTCTCGTAGGCCACGCCGCCCCAGCGCGGGCGGCGGTTCCGTTCGTCAGCCACTGTCGTCGCGGTCGCCGCGCGCCAGCCCGTGTCGCGCCCGGCATCGACGGAATACATCGCCGCGTCGCGCGTCGTCCGGTTCGGCTTGCGCTTCGCTGCGGGCGAACGTCCGCTCCCCTCGGACCGGACCAGGGCCGCGGCGATTTCCACCGCGCTCGGCAAACCGGAGACGGCGGCCGGCCGCGCCGTCGCGCGCGCATCGTACGCCGGCGGCGCGGTCCGCATGTCGGCAACGATCGTCGGAAGCCCCTCGGCGCCGCGGCCGCTCGTGTTGGCGCGCGCGCCACGGCCGAACCGGCTTCGCTCGCCTGCACCGGCACCGGGCACCGCGTCCGTGCGTGCGCGCATCGTCACGCGCCATCCAGGCGCAGCGAGCGTCATCCCGCCCTCCGCACGCGCATCGGCCACAACCGGAGCCGGACGGCCGCCGATGCTGGCGACCTGCGCCGCAAGCTCGTCAGCGCTCACCGACATCCGCGGCCCGACGGGCAGCCGGCCATCGAGCGACGCCGCCAGCCCGGCAACCCGCATCGGCGGCAACGGCGACGCGGTCAGCGCCGGCTTCAGCGCGTCAAGCAAGCCCGCCAGCACCCGCGGCTCGGTGAACGCGGCACGTCGCTCGAGCAACGCGTGATAACCGGTCTCACCGCCCAGCGTGGACAACGCGATGCTCGGCAACGCGACCGGCTTGGGATCGGGAACGTCGAACGGGAACCGGGAAACGAGCGACGCGACGACGTCGGCAGCCATGGCCATGGGCCGCGGCGACGCGTCGCCGGGCGGCGGGCGCATGCGCGCTTCCGCGATCTGATCCGCGTAAAACGGCGCGCCGGCCAATCCTGCGCCCGACGCGTCGCCGGCCTCGCGGCTCGCTGCGCGAAGCACACCGGCATCGCCCGGCGCCGGCGTGCCGCCGAATGCGGCATGGCGCGCGAGCGCGTCGGCCACCTGAACGGCATAGAACGGGGAATCCGCCGGCCCGGCCCGCTGGACGATGACGCTGCCGCCCGGCAGCGGCGGCAATGCCGGAGCCGCGATGCAGGCAAACCGCGCACAGTCGGTCGCGCGCGCGCGCAATGACGCGGCGGTTCCTGCATAGCTGAGCACCGGGCCGTCGAGATGCGGCTGGAATGGATCGAAGCCCTCGTCCGGCAACGGCCCGCTCGGCAGCGGCGGCCGGTCGGCCAGCCCGGCCAACGACGGCCCGCCGAGCAGCCGGTCGTCAAGCAGGACGGCGATCGCCGAACGCCGGGCCGGCGCGAACGACGGCGCGCGAAACGCGGGCCGGTCCGGGCGGGAAGCCACCTTCTTCTCCACGTCGAAGGGCGGCCGCACCGGCAGACCGGCCAGTTCCGCGACAGGCCGCACCCCCGTTGCCGCGCTCGCCGGCAAGGCAGGCACCGGCGACGCGAGCGACGCCGGCGGGTGTATCTGCGTCTTGTCGGAATCGTCCGGCGCGCACGAACTCAGATACGGCGCAGTCAGCATCAGCGCGGCCGTCGCGACGCCCGTGCCGCCCGTGCTTCGCTTCACTCGTGCCTTTGCTGCAGCTTCCGTGCCCCGGCCTGTCTTGTCCGTTCCATTCACCATGCTTCATCTACGGCCGTGCGTCGCCCGACGGCGTGCGCCCCGCTTGTCCTGTTTCATGTGAGACAAGAATCTAGCGAAGCGGATCGGTATCGACAATCAGACGGACTCCAAACTGGCATGAAAACCGCATGCGATCGTGGGACATGTCCGATTTCACAAAAAAAAAACGCCACGGAACCCGGGTTCCATGGCGTTTTCCGTTGCGCCGCGCGGAGCGCGCGGCGCCCGCTCGCGCGAACTTACTTCGTGTTCACGTTCGCCGCGGCGACTGCCGTCATGTTGATGATCCGGCGCACGGTCGCGGCCGGCGTCAGGATGTGGACCGGCTTCGCCGCGCCGAGCAGCAGCGGGCCGACCGTCACGCCTTCGCCGCCGACCATCTTCAGCAGGTTGTACGCGATGTTCGCCGCTTCCACGTTCGGCATGATCAGCAGGTTCGCTTCGCCGGTCAGCGTCGTGCCCGGGAACGCCGCCTTGCG
This sequence comes from Burkholderia ubonensis, assembly GCF_902833085.1. Classification (GTDB taxonomy): domain Bacteria; phylum Pseudomonadota; class Gammaproteobacteria; order Burkholderiales; family Burkholderiaceae; genus Burkholderia; species Burkholderia ubonensis. Next base: position 403,534 of record NZ_CADFEB010000010.1, on the reverse strand, counting down.
GACCACTTCGGACAGCGCCGCGTCGCCGTGCATTTCACCGTCGACTTCCAGCTGCGGCGCGCGCTCGACGATCAGCTTGCGTGCTTCCGCCATCCGGCGCGACGACGCCGACGGCGCGCTGCCGAAGTTCGAGTTCGACAGCAGCGCGGCCTTCGGCGTGATGCCGAAGCGCTCGATCTCGGCCGCGGCCTGGATCGTCATGTCGGCGAGCTGTTCGGCGCTCGGCACCTCGTTCACGTACGTATCGCACAGGAACAGGTTGCGGCCCGGCAGCATCAGCAGGTTCATCGCCGCGAAGTGCTCGGCGCCCTTCGCGCGGCCCAGCACCTGCTCGATGAACTTCAGGTGGCTGTGATACGTGTCGATCATCCCGCAGATCATGCCGTCCGCGTCGCCCAGGTGGACGAGCATCGCGCCGATCAGCGTGTTGAACTTGCGCAGCGCCGCCTTCGCGACTTCCGGCGTCACGCCGTCACGCGCGCCGATCTCGTGGTACGCCTGCCAGTAGCGGTGATAGCGGGTGTCGTCTTCCGGATTGACGATCTCGAAATCGACGCCGGCCTTCAGCTTCGAGCCGATCTTCTGCAAGCGCATCTCGACGACCGACGGGCGGCCGACGATGATCGGCTTCGCGATCTTCTCCTGCAGCACGAACTGCGCGGCGCGCAGCACGCGCTCGTCCTCGCCCTCGGCGAACACGATGCGGGCCGCGGCCTTCTTCGCGGTCGCGAACACCGGGCGCATCACCATGCCGGTGCGGTAGACGGTCGTGCCGAGCTGCTCGCGGTACGCGTCCATGTCCTGGATCGGACGGGTCGCAACGCCCGAATCCATCGCGGCCTGCGCGACGGCCGGCGCGATCTTGATGATCAGGCGCGGGTCGAACGGCTTCGGAATCAGGTATTCCGGGCCGAATTCGAGCGAATGGCCTTCATACGCCTTCGCGACTTCCTCGCTCTGGTCGGTTTCCTCGGCCAGCTCGGCGATCGCGCGCACGCACGCGAGCTTCATCTCTTCCGTGATCGTCGTCGCGCCGACGTCGAGCGCGCCGCGGAAGATGAACGGGAAGCACAGCACGTTGTTGACCTGGTTCGGGTAGTCCGAACGGCCGGTCGCGATGATCACGTCGGGGCGCGCGGCCTTCGCGTCTTCCGGGCGGATTTCCGGTTCCGGGTTCGCGAGCGCGAGGATCAGCGGACGGTCGCCCATTGCCTTGACCATGTCCTGCTTCAGCACGCCGGCGCTCGAGCAGCCGAGGAACACGTCCGCGCCGACGATCGCGTCGCCGAGCGTGCGCGCGTCGGTCGTCACGGCGTAGCGCTGCTTCGACGGATCGAGGTTGCCGCGGCCTTCGTAGATCACGCCCTTCGAGTCGCACACGAGCACGTTCGCCTTGTTCAGGCCGAGCTTCACGAGCAGGTCGAGACACGCGATCGCCGCCGCGCCCGCGCCCGAGCACACGAGCTTCACTTCGCCGATCGTCTTGCCGACCACCTTCAGGCCGTTCAGGATCGCCGCCGACGCGATGATCGCGGTGCCGTGCTGGTCGTCGTGGAAGACCGGGATCTTCATCCGCTCGCGCAGCTTCTGCTCGATGTAGAAGCACTCCGGCGCCTTGATGTCTTCAAGGTTGATGCCGCCGAGCGTCGGCTCGAGCATCGCGATCGCGTCGACGAGCTTGTCCGGGTCGGATTCCGACAGCTCGATGTCGAACACGTCGATGCCCGCGAATTTCTTGAAGAGGCAGCCCTTGCCTTCCATCACCGGCTTCGCGGCGAGCGGGCCGATGTTGCCGAGGCCGAGCACCGCCGTGCCGTTCGTGATGACGCCGACGAGGTTGCCGCGCGACGTATACTTCTGCGCGTCGAGCGGATCGGCGTGGATCGCCTCGCACGCGGCCGCGACGCCCGGCGAATACGCGAGCGACAGATCGAGCTGGTTCGACAGCGGCTTGGTCGGCGTGACCGAAATCTTGCCGGGTTTCGGGTTCAGGTGATAAGCGAGAGCGGCCTGCTTCAGTTGTTCGTCCATGATTGACCTGCGAGAGACATGCGAAAGAGAAATGCGAGTGCTCAGTACGCAGCACCTTGAGCCGCGGATGCGTGGATCGAGGGGGTAGTCGACTGCGACGGCCGTTGCGCGCCGGATCGGCGCGCGATCGAACCTCGGCGGGTGGCAAGAGGAAAGTACAAAGTACCGAGCGATTATTCTAGGGTCGCCTAGTGTACACCCCCGCGCATGACGAACGTTGCTGCGGCGCGGCATCGCGGGCCTCGCCACGGCCAGCCGATCAAGCCCCGTTTATTTCGGACTGTTCCGTACATGGCGGCCAGCGCGCGCAAAGTCCGTCGAAAGCAGCCCGAATCGGGTAAAATAGCCGGCTACGCGCGCAGCGATACGGCCGGCTCCCCGGTCGCGCCCGGGCCCTCGCGGGCGGGCTCCCCTTGCTGCGCCATCGGGCACGCGCCCGCTCCTCGCTCATCATCCAAGGAACGCCCATGACAGGCTTCGATCGTCAGACGATCTCCGACACGACCGCCAAAATCCTGCTCGAAGTGCAGGCGGTGCACTTCAACGCCGAAAAGCCGTTCATCTTCACGTCCGGCTGGGCCAGCCCCGTCTACATCGACTGCCGCAAGCTGATCTCGTATCCGCGCGTGCGCCGCGGCCTGATGGAAATGGCGGAAGCGACGATCCTGCGCGACGTCGGCTTCGAGCAGATCGACGCGGTGGCGGGCGGCGAAACCGCCGGCATCCCGTTCGCGGCCTGGCTCGCCGACCGCATGATGGTGCCGATGCAGTACGTGCGCAAGAAGCCGAAGGGCTTCGGCCGCAACGCGCAGATCGAGGGCCATCTGGAAGAAGGCTCGCGCGTGCTGCTCGTCGAGGACCTGACGACCGACAGCCGCAGCAAGATCAACTTCATCAACGCGCTGCGCACGGCCGGCGCGACGGTGAACCACTGCTTCGTGCTGTTCCACTACAACATCTTCAAGGAAAGCGTGTCGGTCCTGAAGGACATCGACGTCGACCTGCACGCGCTCGCGACCTGGTGGGACGTGCTGCGCGTCGCGAAGGCGTCGGGCTACTTCGAAACGAAGACGCTCGACGAAGTCGAGAAATTCCTGCACTCGCCGGCCGAGTGGTCGGCCGCGCACGGCGGCGCGACCGGCGCCCAGGAGTGATGCCGCGCCGGCGGACATGCCGGCGCCATCGCGGCACAAGCCGCTCGCCTCACGGCGGGCGGCTTTTTTTTCGCGCCGCGTCCCGGGTCTGTCGCGGCCATCCGTCACGACATGCGTTGCTCATCGAACCCTAATGCTAGACTTGCTCCATCGCCGCAATCACCTTCGCGACAACAAACGATGCCGGGCTCATCCGCCCGGCCTACGTGACGGGAGAAGCGCCATATGCGTGTGGGTCGCCAGATCGCTCCGCCTGCGTCATCGAACGGCCCGTCTCCGCTCGCCCTTGCCCTCCTCTGCGTCGCCGCCTTCGCCTGCATGCCGTCGCATGCGGACTCCTCCGCATTCACCGTGTCGAGCGACGACCTGTCGCCGGGCGGCCGCGTCGGCGCCGCGCAGGTGTTCGACCGCGGCGACTGCAAGGGCGCGAACCGCTCGCCGCAGCTGACGTGGCGCAACCCGCCGCCCGGCACGCGCGGCTATGCGATCACGATGTTCGACCCGGACGCGCCCGGCCACGGCTGGTGGCACTGGGCCGTCGCGAGCCTGCCGCTCACCGTCACGAGCCTGCCCGCCGATGCGAGCGCGTCGGGGCTCCTGCGGCGCATCGGCGCGAGCGAGGCGCGCAACGATTTCGGCGTCGACGGCTATGGCGGCCCATGCCCGCCGCCCGGCAAGCCGCATCGCTACGTGATCACCATCTACGCGCTGAAGGGCACCGACCTGCGCATCGGCCAGGGCCGTCCCGCGCCGATGTTCGAGCACGAGATCGGCACGCAGACGATCGGCACCGCGACGCTCGTCGTGCATTACGGACAGTAAGCCGGCGCGGCAGCGCGCGGCCGATTGCCGACGCCCGCGAATTTCCGTCTTGCCCGATCGCGTTTTTTTGCGTCATTTCGCGTTGCTAGACTCGTCCTGGTCGATCGCGGCACGCCGCCGCGCGTCGGCGCCCCTTTCGTCTTCATCCGGAGAACGCCTCATGTCGAACATCGTCATCGTCTATCACAGCGGCTACGGCCATACGAAGAAGCTGGCCGAAGCCGTCCACGCCGGCGCGCAGGACACGGGGGCGCAGGTGCGCCTCGTCGCGGTCGGCGACCTCGACGACGCAGGCTGGGCCGCGCTCGACGCGGCCGACGCGATCGTGTTCGGCGCGCCGACCTACATGGGCGGCCCGTCGGCGCAGTTCAAGACGTTCGCCGACGCGACGTCGAAAGCGTGGTTCACGCAGCAATGGAAGGACAAGATCGCCGCGGGCTTCACGAACTCCGCGACGATGAACGGCGACAAGTTCTCGACGATTCAATATTTCGTCACGCTGGCGATGCAGCATGGGATGGTGTGGGTCGGCACGGGCCTGATGCCGGCCAACTCGAAGGCGGCCACGCGCAACGACATCAACTTCGTCGGCGGCTTCACGGGCCTGCTCGCGCAATCGCCGTCGGACGCGTCGCCCGACGAGGCGCCGCTGCCGGGCGACCTCGAGACCGCGAAGGCGTTCGGCCGGCGCGTCGCCGAGGCGACGGCCCGCTGGATCGCGGGCGGCCGTTGAAGCGGCCTGCCCCGATAAAGGGACACAAGACGGCCCGCGCGGCCGTCTTTTTTTTCGGCCCGTGCGGTGCAGGCTCGCCGCATGAAGTCTTAGAATGGCGGTTTTCCGGCGTGCAAGCGCCGTGGCCCCGTTTCAGTGAGAGCGAAATGAGCACCAAAGTTTTTGTCGACGGCCAGGAAGGCACGACCGGCCTCAAGATCTTCGAATACCTGTCCGCCCGCCGCGACATCGAGATCCTTCGCATCGACGAAGCGAAGCGCAAGGACATCGACGAACGCCGCCGCCTGATCAACGCGTCGAACGTCACGTTCCTGTGCCTGCCGGACGTCGCGTCGCGCGAATCGGCGTCGCTCGTCGAAAACCCGGACACGACGCTGATCGACGCGAGCACCGCGTTCCGCACGAACCCGGACTGGGCATACGGCCTGCCCGAGCTGACCCGCGCGCAGCGCGAGAAGATCCGCACGTCGAAGCGCATCGCGGTGCCGGGCTGCCACGCATCGGCGTTCGTGCTCGCGATGCGGCCGCTCGTCGACGCCGGCGTCGTCGCGCCGACGTTCGCCGCGCACAGCCACTCGATCACCGGCTACAGCGGCGGCGGCAAGTCGATGATCGCCGACTACGAGAACCCCGCGTCGGCCGCGAAGCTCGCGAGCCCGCGCCCGTATGCGCTCGGCCTCACGCACAAGCATCTGCCGGAAATGGCCGCACACACGGGCCTCGCCACGGCGCCGATCTTCACGCCGATCGTCGGCCCGTTCCTCAAGGGCCTCGCGGTGACGACGTATTTCACGCCCGGCCAGCTCGCAAAGCGCGCAACGCCGCAGGACGTGCAGCGCATCTTCGCCGAGTACTACGCGGATGAAGCGTTCGTGCGCGTCGCCCCGTTCAACGCCGACGACAACCTCGACGCCGGCTTCTTCGACGTGCAGGCGAACAACGACACGAACCGCGTCGACCTGTTCGTGTTCGGCAACGAAGAGCGCTTCGTCACCGTCGCGCGCCTCGACAATCTCGGCAAGGGCGCGTCGGGCGCCGCGATCCAGTGCATGAACCTGAACATCGGCGCGGCGGAGGACACCGGCCTCACGCGCTGAGTCATCCTCGCATGCGATGCAAAGCCGGCCGCTGGCCGGCTTTTTATTTATCCTTTATTGGCAATAAGTGATAATTCGCGCAGGGATTTACAATAATTTACAAGCTTTCGATTGCGCGATATCCAATCGATTAATTCCCCCCTCTCTTTATCCAGTCAATCCCGAATAGGGATAAACCGGATACCCCCGCTTTAAACGCTGCCGTAATGGCCAAAAGGCTGCGCGCATTGCCCGGCATGCCGCACCATGCCGCCTTCCGCGTACATCTTCAGCACACCTTGCGTTTTAATTCTTACTGAATTCCCGCTCCCGGAGGCATTCAGCGCACGCCCGCCGTTTCAATCGTCTTTTTTAGACGGGTTCATCAATTGACAGCAAAAATACGTGCAGCGACATTAACCCGCACAATTAAACGATTGGAGACAGCGGCATGTCGCACACCTTATCGAAGGGGGTGGCAACGGCCTTTGCCATTGCCCCTTTGCTCGTCGCATGTGGAGGAGGGGATTCCGGCGCGCCCGCCCCGATCGAAGCGCCTCAATGTTCCGGCTCGAGCTGCGGCACGCAGGGGCCGCCGGCATCGCAACCCGTCAACGGTTCGCTGTGCCCGGCCGACGCGGACATCGTGAAGAGCACGTATCTCGGCGGCGCAGGCAGCGGCGAGATCGTCAGCGTCAACATCGACGCGGTCGCGATGACCTACACGCTCAAGTGGCTCGAATCGCCGATTCCGCTGGCGACCGGCACGGTCACGCCGACGCGCGTCGGCACGACGATCACCGGCCGCGTCGTGCACCCGCCGACCGGCACGCTGCCGACCGCCGAGCAGACACGCTGCGCGTTCGTCCTCACGCCCGGCGCGGGCACGGCCGGAAACGGCTCGGCCTATTCGACGGCCGCCGACTTCAACCCGGCGAACCCGCCGATGCTGCTGGTCGGCATGGGCGTGGCCGGCGGCGGCATTCCGGGCGCGACGATCCAGTACGACGGCCTGACGATCATCCCCGGCGTCGTGCAGAACGTCGGCAAGGTGCCGAACCGCCACTTCGACTTCTATCCGTTCCTCGGCTTCGCGAGCACGACGACGGACCTCACGAAGCTGCCGGGCACGTACAACGCGCTGATCTACCACCTCGTGCCGTCGTCGAACTACGCGACCAAGGGTTCGAACTCGAGCGAGACGTTCGACGCGAGCGGCGCGTGCGCGTCGACGAGCGCGGGCGGCTGCCAGACGACCGGCGCCCCGTGGAAGGCGAGCGCGAACGGCGGCTATTTCGACAGTGCGAAGGCGCCGCAAACGCTGCCGCAGACGAGCCTGCCGCTGGTCGGCCAGACCGGCAAGTCGGCCAGCGCGCACATGGTGATCGGCCAGCTCAACGGCGCGACGGTCCCCGTGATCGTGCGCACCGGCAACGTGAACCTCGGCACGCCGCCGCTGCACGCCGACGCGCAGGTCGACGACGAATCGGGCATCGCGGTGCTCGGCAAGGCGACGGCGCTCACGTCGGGCGGCATCGACGGCGGCTACGCGGGCGCGGACTCGAACTTCAAGTACACGGCCGCGCTGATCCGCGGCCGGAACGCGACGTTCGTGAACCCGACGACGCAGGACGCGGAGGACGGCTTCACGCTGGACTACGGCCAGGCGACGCCGGGCCTGCTGAACCTGCAGACGATCCCGCCGACCAACTCGGGCTACGCGGCAAGTTCAGGATTGCTGATCGCGACCGGCGGGCTGTACGCGACGCTCGTGCAGGGCACGGTGAACGGCGGCGTCACGCCGACGTCGGCCAACGCGAGCACGTCGTCGGCGCCGTACTTCGGCGTCGGCGCGCAGATCAGCAAATAGCGGCGAAACAACGGCGGACCCGCGGCGGCGCACGCCGCCGCGGCAACGAACGAGAGGCGCCCGGCACGGCGCCGGCAGGACGACGCACAAACAGGAAGCGGCCGACAGGGAGCCGGCCGCCACACAAGACAAATTCTGGAGGAGCAACATGAAGCGCAACCTCATTCTCGCGGCAACCGTGGCCGCCCCCCTTCTTTCGGCATGCGGCGGTGGCGGGAGCGACAATCCGCCGCCGCTCGTCGAAGACCGTCTCTGCCCCGCCGCGCTCGACTACGGCACCGTCTACACCGGCGGCGCGGGCAGCGGCGAACTCGTCAAGCTGCAGCTCGACACGACCAAGATGACCTGGCAGGTCAGCTACATCGAATCGCCGGTTCCGCGCACCACCGGCACCGTCACGCCGACGCGCGCCGGCACCGTCGACAGCGGCACGCTCACGCAGGAAACGCTGCTGCCGACCAACAAGCTGAACCAGTGCGCGTTCCGCCTGAACGGCGCGAGCCTCGACCCGTCGCGCCCGGCGCGCATCTTCGTCGGCTTCGGCGTCGCGGGCGGCACGATTCCCGGCAAGGAGATCCAGTTCGGCGGCGTGCTCGGCCAGGCCGCGGTGCCCGACACGAAGTTCCCGTACTACCCGTTCATCGGCTTCTCGGCGATCGAGACCAACCTCGCGAACCTCGTCGGCACGTACAGCCACGTCGGCTTCGGCGAAGTGCCGTCGCAGCAGTTCGCGCCGGTGTCGATCGACGCGAAGGTGACGATCAACGCCGACGGCACGTGGATCAAGTGCGACTCGACCGGCCAGTTCGCCGGCACGTGCCGCCAGCCGGGCACGAACCTCGCGCAGTCGGCGGACGGCAGCGGCGCGTTCCAGACCAACAGCTACCAGAGCCAGGTCAAGCCGACGCTGTCGACGCTGCCGCAGGGCAAGGGCTTCATGATCGTCGGCAAGCTGCGCAACCAGCTCGTGCCGATCCTCGTGCGCACCGGCGTCGCGAACCCGAACGTGCAGCCCGACAGCAACGGCGTGCCGGGCCTCACCGCCGACGACGAATCGAGCATCTCGATCCTCGCGCCGCAGACGGCGATCACGGTCGGCTCGCAGAACGGCGAGTACATCGGCGTCGACAGCGCGTTCAACTACCGCACCACCGCACTGATCAACAACCAGGCGACGCTGCTCGATCCGTTCCAGCCGTCGCAGGCATCGCTCGCGACCCCGCTCGACCTCGACTACACGCAGAAGGTGCCGGGCACGGTCACGACGGTCCACACGGGCGCGGGCAGCACGACGCCCACCGGCAAGTTCATCTTCACGGGCGGCGTGTTCGGCTTCCTCGACAACGCGGGTTCGACGCCGTATTTCACGATCGGCGCATTCGTCCAGTAAGCGGGCCCGGGAGCCGTCATGAAGAAGAAGATCCTTCTCGGCGCGGCGGCCGGCGCCGCCGCGCTGGCGCCGCTCGCGGCGCACGCGCAAAGCGCCGGCAGCAACGTCGTCACGCTCGGCTGGTTCCACGTGATGCCGCAGCAGAGCAGCACGCCGATGACGACCAACGTCGCGCCGACGCCGATCAATACGCCGCTGCGCCTGCCGCCGTCGTTTACCTCGCCTGGCACCGGGCTGCGCACGAGCGGCGCGGACACCGTCGGCCTCACCGTCAGCCACTTCCTCACCGACCACATCGCGGTGACGTCGGTGGCGGGCGTGCCGCCGGTGTTCAAGGTGTCGGGACAGGGCACGATCAAGCCGCCGGGCCCGGCCGGCGCGCTCGGCACGCAGAACATCGGGCTCGGCTCGGTCAATCCGATCGTGAAGAGCGTGCGGCAGTGGAGCCCGGCCGTGATCCTGCAGTACTACTTCGCGCAGGCGAACGCGAAGCTCCGGCCGTTCCTCGGCCTCGGCGTGTCGTACAACTGGTTCAGCGACCTGCAGCTCAACCCGAACTTCGTCAAGCAGACGCAGGACAACCTCGGCGCGATCCTCGCGGCGGGCGCGGGCAAGCCGGGCAAGACTTCGGTGGAGGCGAAGGCGTCGTCGTCGTGGCAGCCGGTGTTCAACGCGGGCCTGCAGTACAACGTCACCGAGCATTTCGGGCTCGTCGCGTCGGTCACCTACATCCCGCTGAAGACGACGTCGACGGTGACGATCAAGGCGGCCGACGGCACGACGCTCGCCGAGTCGAAATCGGACCTGAAGGCCGATCCGATCATCAGCTACGTCGGGATGTCGTACAAGTTCTGAGACTGATCGGAAAAGTACGGACGAAAAAAAGCCCGCCTAAGAGGCGGGCTGAATCCATATCAGAGGAGACATGGAGGAGACAGGTGCAACTATAGCGAATCAATTTCTGCAATGCAACATTTCCGTTGAGAAAATCAGGATTTTCCCTCGAATGCCGGCTCTAAACAGTCAGCACTTCTGACCCCATCTGCGTTTCCTGCGCCAGCACCTCGGCCAGCGCGTCCCGCAGCAGCGTGACCGGCCGCAGCAGGCGACCCGGCAGCGCGCCGTGCACGAACCAGATGTTGATCCGCGTCTCCAGCCCGGAGGGGCGGACTACCCGCAGCCCATCGCGATGCACGCTGCGCGCGAGCGCCGTCGGCGACGCGATGCCGATCCCCGCGCCGCGCGCGACCAGCGACAGCTGCAGATCCGACCCGAATGCCTCGACCGCGACGTTGAACGGCAGCCCGGCCGCGCCGAACGCGCGGCTCAGCGCCGAGCGCATCCCGCAGCCGTCCTGGCTCAGCACCCACGGAAACTGCGACAGCGCATCGAGCGTCAGCGGCCCGTCGGGCAGCGGGAAGTCGCGCGCCGCGACCAGCACGACCGGTTGCGTGCCGAGCAGCGTCGTCGTCAGCGCATCAGGCAACACCGCGCTCGCCGGCATCATCACCGCCGCCGCGTCGAGCGCACCCCGTTCGAGGCCCGCCACGAGCGCCGGCGACCAGCCCGCGGTGACGCGCAGCGTCAGGCGCGGGAATGCGTCGCGCAGCCGGTCGACCGGCCGCTCGAGCGCCAGCTCCGACAGGAACGGCGGCACGCCGATGCGCAGCTCGCCGGACGGTTCGCGCTCCGGTGCGCCGACCGCCATCAATTCGTCCACCGCGCCCAGCACGTTGCGCGCGAGCGTGTAGACCTCGCGTCCGGCGGCGGTCGGCTTCAGCGGCTTGCTCTGCCGTTCGAGCAGCGGCACGCCGAGCAGCGTTTCGAGGTTCTGCACGCGCCGCGTGAGACCCGGCTGCGTCAGATGGAGCTTCGCGGCGGCGGCCACCATCGAGCCGCTGTCGACCACCGCGACGAATGCCTGCAGATCGCGTGTATTCAAAACAAACTCGCATAATCATTTTAGACATATTTCAATTGTCGCATAAACATCCGCCGCCTACGATGGGGCTTTCCACTCCCCGACAGGCTCGCGATGACCCGCCCCGCCGATCTCTGCCCTGCCTCTGCCGCCGCGCCGCGCGCATCCGGCGGCACAACGCCCGCGTTGAGCGCGGGCATGACGCTGTTCTTCGCCGCGACGGTCGGCGTGATCGTGGTCGACCTGTTCGCCGCGCAGCCGCTGACCGGCCCGATCAGCGCCGAGCTGCGCCTGCCGCCGGGCCTCGCGGGCCTCGTCGCGATGCTGCCGCAGCTCGGCTATGCGGCCGGGCTCGTGCTGCTCGTGCCGCTCGTCGACCTGCTGGAGAATCGCCGGGTGATCGTGACGACGCTCGCCGCGTGCGCGGCGATGCTCGCGCTGCCGGCGCTCACGCGGTCGGGCACCGTGTTCCTGCTCGCGACGCTCGCGGCCGGCGCCGCGTCGAGCGTGATCCAGATGCTGGTGCCGATGGCCGCGTCGATGGCGCCTGATGCGCAGCGCGGCCGCGCGGTCGGCAACGTGATGAGCGGGCTGATGCTCGGCATCCTGCTGTCGCGGCCGCTCGCGAGCCTGATCGCCGGCTCGTTCGGCTGGCGCGCGTTCTACGGCATCGCCGCGGCCGCGGACGCGGCCATCGCCGCCGTGCTCGCATTGCGGCTGCCGGCGCGCCGGCCGCATGCGACGGCCGGCTACCGCGCGCTGCTCGCGTCGATGGGGCGCCTGCTCGCCGACGAGCCGGTGCTGCGCCGGCACGCGTTCTCCGCCGCACTCGTGATGGCCGCGTTCAGCGCGTTCTGGACCGCGATCGGGCTGCGGCTCGCGCAGCCGCCGTTCGATTTCGGGCTGCACGGGATCGCGCTGTTCGCATTCGCCGGCGCGAGCGGCGTGATCGCAACCCCATTCGCCGGCCGGGCCGGCGACCGCGGCCACGGCCCCGCCGCGCTGCGGTTCGCGCACGTCGCGATGGTGGCGGCGCTCGTCGCGATCGGCGTCGCGGGCGCCGGATGGTTCGGCTTCGACGCGCACGCGCATCGCAACGCGGCGCTCGTGCTGCTGGCGGCCGGCGCGGCGCTGCTCGACGCGGGCGTGGTCACCGACCAGACGCTCGGCCGCCGCGCGATCAATCTGCTGAATCCGGCGGCGCGCGGGCGTCTGAACGGGCTGTTCGTCGGATCGTTCTTCGTCGGCGGCGCGCTCGGCGCGGCGCTCGCGGGCAGCGCGTGGGCGTGGGCCGGCTGGCCCGCGGTGTGCGGCGTCGCGCTGGCGTTCACCGGCGCCGCCGGCGCGTTCGGGCTCCTGGCCGAGCGCCGTCCCGGCACGGCGGCCGTGCCCGGCACACGCCCCTGAAAAACGAACGCCCCGCCCTCGGACGAGGACGGGGCGTCGGGCCGAAGCAGCCGGAAATCGCCGGAAATCGCCGGAATCAGTGCCGCACCAGCGCCATCATCGCGCCGAAGCCGACGAACAGGCCGCCGGTCAGCCGGTTGAACGCCTTCGCGACGTTCTGGCTCTTCAGCGTCGCGCCGATGCGCGTGCCGAACGACGCATAGACGAGATACCAGCTCACCTCGATCACCGCGAACGTGGCGACCAGCACGCCGAACTGCGGCAGCGTCGGCTCGGACGCGTTGATGAACTGCGGCAGCAGCGCGGCGGCGAACAGGATCGCCTTCGGGTTGCTGCCCGCGACCAAAAAGCCGTTGCGGAACAGCACCCAGCGCGATGCCCGCGCGGCCTGGCGGGCCACCGGCTCGACGTCGTCGCCCGGCGTGCCGGCATCGACGCGCGCGCGCCACGCCTTCACGCCGAGGTAGACCAGGTAGGCCGCGCCCGCGTAGCGCAGCGCGTTGAACATCGCCGGCCACGCCTCGAGGAACACGCCGAGCCCGGCGGCCGACACCGACAGCATCAGCACCAGCGCGCTCAGGCAACCGGCCATCGTCGCCGACGAGCGCCGCAGGCCATGCCGCGCGCCGTGCGTCATCACGAGCAACATGTTCGGACCGGGAATCGCCGACACGACGAACACCGTCGCCACGAAAAGCCACCACGTATGCAAGCTCATTGCCGCCTCTGCGTGAAGGAAAACGAAACGACGATTATGCCGCCTGCGGCACGGGTTTGTCCCGCGCCGCCCGCCCGCTTCAGCGGCCCGCTCGGCGCGACGCGACCTCGCCGAGCACCGCGAAGTCCAGCTCGCCGCCGCCGTGCGCGAGCGCATCGAGCAGGTTGTCGCGCACGAGGCTCGCGACCGGCAGCGGCACCGACACCGCGTCGCCCGCCTCGAGCGCGAGCCGGACGTCCTTCAGGCCGAGGCGCGCCTTGAAGCGCGCCGGCTCGTAGCGCCGCTCGGCGATCATCGCGCCGTAGCCTTCGTACACGGGCCCCGGAAACACGCTGTGGGTAATTACGTCGAGGAAATCGCGCATCGCGACGCCGTGTCCGGCGAGCAGCGCGGACGCCTCGCCGAGCGTTTCGATCGCCGACGCCAGCGTGAAATTCGCGGCGAGCTTCGCGACGTTCGCATGCTGCGGCAGCGAGCCGAGCCGCCAGGTCTTCTGGCCGATCGCGTCGAACAGCGGCTGCATCCGGTCGATCGCTTCCGCCGGGCCGGCCGCCATGATCGTCAGGCGCGCCGCCGCCGCGACGTCCGGCCGCCCCATCACGGGCGCCGCGACGTAATCGAGGCCGCGCGACGCATGCGCGTGCGCGAGCGACTCGGCGAGCGCGACGGAAATCGTCGCCATGTTGACGTGAATCAGGCCGCGCGGCGCCTGCGCGAGCAGCGCGTCGTCGAACACCCCGCGCGCGGCGGCATCGTCGGCGAGCATCGAGAACACGGCGTCGCCGCGAAACGCGTCGGCCGGCGTGTCGACCGCCTGCGCGCCGAGCGCGACGAGCGGCTCGGTCCGCTCGCGCGAACGGTTCCAGACCCGCACCTGGTGCCCCGCCTTCAGCAGGTTCGTCGCGATCGCCTGCCCCATTTCGCCCAGCCCGATAAATCCGAGATCCATCGCCCGCTCCTTCGACAAGTGAAGCCGCGAGTTAAACACAATCGCGTGCAACCTGCAGGCAGCGCCGCCGCCCGCACGATGCGATACTGCGCGCATGGCGACCGCGACCTTCCGTTTCCACGGCGAACTGAACGCGTTCCTTGCGCGAACGCTGCGCGACCGCGCGTTCGCCCGCGCGTGCGGCAGCGAAGCAAGCGTCAAGCACATGGTCGAGGCGCTCGGCGTGCCGCATACGGAAGTCGGGCGGCTGTGCGTGAACGGCGCGCCGGCGCCGTTCGACCGGCGGCTCGCGGACGGCGACCGCGTCGACGTCTACCCGGAGCGCGCGCCGCAACCGGCGGACGGCGCTTGCGCGCCGGCGCCGCCGGACTGGCGCTTCGTCGCCGACGCGCACCTCGGCGGCCTCGCGCAACTGCTGCGCCTCGCCGGCTTCGACACCTGCTACGACAATCATTTCAGCGACGAAGAAATCGCCGTGCTCGCCGCACGGGACGGCCGCATCGTCCTCACCCGCGACCGCGAGCTGCTCAAGCGGCGCGCGGTCGCGCGCGGCTGCTACCTGCATGCGCTGCAGCCGGCCGCGCAGCTGCGCGAGCTGTTCGCGCGGCTCGACCTGGCGCCGCACATGCGGCCGTTCCGCCTGTGCCTGCGCTGCAACGCGCCGCTGCATCCGTTGAGCGCCGAAGACGCGGCCCAGCGCGTGCCGGACGGCGTGCGGCAGCGCCACCGCCGCTTCGCCGCCTGCGACGTGTGCCAGCGCGTGTTCTGGGAAGGCTCGCACTGGCGGCGCATGCGCACGGTCGTCGACGCGATGCGCACGGTTGCGCCCGGGGCCTGAAAAAACACAACCCCGCATGCGGGAACATGCGGGGTTGCCGGGTTGCTTGCAATTGGCGGCCGGAAGACCGGCCCCGGGCGCGACTTAGTTTTGCATGCCCTTGTCGTCCGTGCCGGCGGCCGATGCCGCCGCGGCCTTCGCCTTGCCCTTCGCCGAGCCGTGCTGCTTCAGCTGGTGCTTCGGCTTGGTGTGATCCTTCTTCATCGGCGCCGATGCGGCGGCCGGCGCTTCGGCAGCCGGCGCCGAAGCCTGTGCGAATGCCGAAACCGATGCGAGTGCGAATGCCGCGGTCATGATCGAAGCGAGCGTCTTCTTCATTGTTCTTCCTCTGTCTGGGAAAAAAAATCAAACGAACCGGTATGAAAAGATGCGAGGCATCCGCATCGGAACGCCAGCCGCGGCCGGGACGGCCTTCGCCTTCCCCGCGCGACGAATACTGACGCACTGGCTGCATAACGCGCCGTCGTCGCGGCGAGTTGACAGGTCGCCTGCGGCATCCGGGCTTTCCCTGACGCACCGCATCGCCGCGCAGGAAGCGCCCGTCGCCCGCCGCCGATACGACGCTATACTTGGCCTGGCTTGCGTCCCTTCCCCGAAACCGGCCCGCGACCGCCACGAGGCGCTCCCAATTGCCCGATCACAATCTGGACAGGTTGAAAATCGACCGGCCGTCGCTCACCGCGGCCGCGCAGCGACGGCACCCCTGGCGCCGCCATGCGGCCATCGCGCTCGTCATCGCCGTCGCCATCGGCGCGTGGTTCGCGCTGACCGGCCGGCAGACGGTCGAGACGACGACCGTGACCTCCGCCTATCCGTTCCAGAACGACACGCTGCTCAACGCGACCGGCTACGTCGTGCCGCAGCGCAAGGCCGCGGTCGCGTCGAAGGCCCAGGGCCGTGTCGAATGGCTCGGCGTGCTCGAAGGCACGCGGGTGAAGGAAGGCGAGGTGATCGCGCGCCTCGAGAGCCGCGACGTCGCGGCCGCGCTCGGGCAGGCGCTGGCGCAGGTCAAGGTCGCGCAAGCCAACCTGGCGCTGCAGCAGGCCGAACTGAAGGACGCCGACATTGCGTTCCATCGCACCGAAATCCTCGCGCCGAAGGGCGCGGTGCCGGCGGCGCAGTACGACACCGATCTCGCGCGCGTCAACAAGGCGCGGGCCTCCGTCAACAGCAGCCGGGCCGCGATCGCGTCGGCCGAGGCCAACGCGCAGGCCGCGCAGGTCGCGGTCGACCAGACCGCGATCCGCGCGCCGTTCGACGGCGTCGTGCTCGAAAAGCACGCGAACGTCGGCGACAACATCACGCCGTTCTCGTCCGCGTCGGACAGCAAGGGCGCGGTCGTGACGATCGCCGACATGGCCACGCTCGAAGTCGAGGCTGACGTCGCGGAATCGAACATCGCGCGGATCCGCGTCGACCAGCCGTGCGAGATCCTGCTCGATGCGCTGCCGGACCAGCGCTTCGCCGGCCGCGTGTCGCGCATCGTGCCGACGGTGGACCGCTCGAAGGCGACCGTGCTGGTCAAGGTGCGCTTCGTCGAGCGCGACGAGCGCGTGCTGCCGGACATGAGCGCGAAGATCGCGTTCCTGTCGAAGCCCGTATCGGCGCAGGACAAGCAGCCCGTGACGGCGGTGCAGGCCGGCGCAGTCGCCGAGCGCGACGGCCGCAACGTGGTGTTCGTCGTGAAGGACGACGCCGTGCGCGAGGCGGCCGTGACGACCGGCGCGCGGATCGGCGAACTCGTCGCGGTCCGCGGCGTGCACCCGGGCGACACGCTCGTGCTGGCGCCGGGCGCGAAGCTCAAGGACGGCGCGAAGGTGACCGTCGCGAAGAAATAGCGTGAATACCGCGCCGCCCGCCCTGCCCGCCCCGCTCGTCGAGATCAGCCACGTCGCGAAGTCGTACCGGCGCGGGGTGCAGACCGTGCCGGTGCTGACCGACATCACGCTCGACATCGGCGAAGGCGATTTCGTCGCGCTGATGGGGCCGTCGGGCTCCGGCAAGAGCACGCTGCTCAACCTGGTCGCCGGCATCGACCGGCCCGACAGCGGCGAGCTGCGCGTCGGCGGCCTCGACATCACGCGGCTGGCGGAAGCGGCGCTGGCCGACTGGCGCGCCGCCCACGTCGGCTTCATCTTCCAGTTCTACAACCTGATGCCGGTGCTCACCGCGTTCGAGAACGTCGAGCTGCCGCTGATGCTCACACGCCTGCCGCGCCGGGAGCGGCGCGAGCGCGTCGAGCTGGTGCTGGACATGGTGAGCCTCGCGGACCGGATGGACCATTACCCGTCGGAGCTGTCCGGCGGCCAGCAGCAGCGCGTCGCGATCGCGCGCGCGCTGATCACCGATCCCGCGCTGATCGTCGCCGACGAGCCGACCGGCGATCTCGACCGCGCGTCCGCGACCGAAGTGCTGGCGCTGATGCAGCGCCTGAACGCCGAGCTCGGCAAGACCATCATCATGGTGACCCACGACGCGCATGCGGCCGGCGCGGCGAAGGCGCTCGTGCATCTGGAAAAAGGGGAGCTGACCAATGGCCGGGCCCGCTGAGCGCGCTCGCGGAGTCGCACGATGTACGTGCTGAAGCTGATCGTGCGCAACGCGCTGCGGCACAAGCTGCGCACGCTGCTGACCGTGTTCGGCCTGACCGTCGCGGTGCTGGCGTACGGCCTGCTGCACACGGTCGTCGACGCGTGGTACGCGGGCGCCGCCGCGGCGTCCAACGCGCGGCTCGTCACGCGCAACGCGATCTCGCTCGTGTTTCCGCTGCCGGTGAGCTATGAGAACCGGATACGCGGCGTCGACGGCGTGACGATCGTCGCCCGCTCCAACTGGTTCGGCGGCATCTACCGGGAGCCGAAGAACTTCTTCGCGCAGTTCGCCGTGTCGGACAACTATCTCGACCTGTATCCGGAGTTCATCCTGAGCGCGCAGCAGCGCGCCGACTACCAGCGCGACCGCAAGGGCTGCCTGATCGGGCGGCAGCTCGCGAACCAGTTCGGCTTCAAGGTCGGCGACGTGATCCCGATCAAGGGCACGATCTACCCCGGCACCTGGGAGTTCGTCGTGCGCGGCATCCTCGACGGGCGGGACGAATCGACGATCACGCGGCAGCTGATCTTCCACTGGGACTACCTGAACGAGCGGGTGCGCAAGACGACGCCGCGGCAGGCCGACCAGGTCGGCGTGTACGTGTTCGGGATCGCCGACCCGGACGATGCCGCCGCGATCTCCCGCAACGTCGACGCCGTGTTCAAGAACTCGCTCGCCGAGACCCTCACCGAAACCGAGCAGGCGTTCCAGCTCGGCTTCGTCGCGATGTCGAACCAGATCATCGCGGCGATCCGCGTGGTGTCCTACGTGGTGATCGTGATCATCATGGCCGTGATGGCCAATGCGATGGCGATGAGCGCGCGCGAGCGCACCACCGAATACGCGACGCTCAAGGCGCTCGGCTTCGGCCCCGGGTTCCTCGCGCTGCTCGTGTTCGGCGAATCGCTCGTGATCGCCGCGATCGGCGGCAGCCTCGGCATGCTCGCGATGCCGCCGGCGGCGCACCTGTTCAAGCAGGCGACCGGCGGCGTGTTCCCCGTCTTCAACGTGTCCGCGCAGACGATCGCGCTGCAGGCCGCCTGCTCGCTCGCGGTCGGCGTCGCAGCCGCGCTCGTGCCGGCGTGGCACGCGGCGCGGGTGCGCGTCGTCGAAGGCCTGCGGGCGATCGGCTAGGCGCCGCGATGGCCATTCCGCTCGCCTACATCGCGCGCAACCTGTGGGCCCGCCGGCTGACCGCCGTGCTCACCGCGGGCGGGATGGCGCTCGTCGTGTTCGTGTTCGCGACCGTGCTGATGCTCGACGCGGGCCTCACGAAAACGCTCGTGTCGACCGGCGAGCCGGACAACGTCGTGGTGATCCGCAAGGGCGCGGAAACCGAGGTGCAGAGCGCGATCGACCACAAGCAGGCCAACGTCATCGAGATGCATCCGTCGGTCGCGCTCGGCGCCGACGGCCGGCCGCTGGCGTCGAAGGAGGCGGTGGTGCTCATCTCGCTCGTGAAGGCCGCGACCGGCAAGCCGTCGAACGTGGTGATCCGCGGCGTGTCGCCGGCGGGGATCGGGCTGCGCCCCCGCGTGCGGCTCGCGGCCGGGCGCATGTTCAACCCCGGATCGTCCGAGATCGTCGTCGGCAGCGCGATCGCGAAAGGCTTCAGCGGCACGCGGATCGGCGACCGGCTGCGCTTCGCGCAGCGCGACTGGACCGTCGTCGGCCACTTCGACGCCGGCGGCAGCGGCTTCGATTCGGAGATCTGGGGCGACGTCGACCAGCTGATGCAGTCGTTCCGGCGCACCGGCTATTCGTCGATGATCGTGCGCATCGCGCAGGCCGATGCGTTCGCGCGCTTCAAGGCGGACATCGACGTCGATCCGCGGCTCGCCGACGAAGCCAAGCGCGAGCAGGCGTTCTACGGCGACCAGTCGCGGGCGCTGTCGACCTTCATCAACATCCTCGGCATCACGCTGTCGTCGATCTTCTCGATCGCGGCGATGATCGGCGCGATGATCACGATGTATGCGTCGGTGGCCAACCGGGTCGCGGAAATCGGCACGTTGCGCGCGCTCGGCTTCAAGCGCGCGAACGTGCTCGCCGCGTTCCTGCTCGAGGCGCTGCTGCTCGGCCTCGTCGGCGGCGTCGCCGGGCTGGGCTGCGCGGCGCTGATGCAGTTCGCGTCGTTCTCGACGACGAATTTCCAGACCTTCTCGGACCTGTCGTTCCGCTTCGTGCTCACCCCGGCCATCGTCGTGAAGACGCTGCTGTTCTCGCTGGCGATGGGGCTGATCGGCGGCTTCCTGCCGGCGATGCGCGCCGCGCGGATGAATATCGTCGACGCGCTGCGGGCGCGATGACGGCTCCCGCCGTCAGGCCGGCGCGGACGCCGGCGCGAGCCGGGCGAGCGCAAGCGCGGCATCGAGCGCGACGTGCCCTTCGAACGCCGTCGAGGCCGGCAGCGCGCGCTCGTCCTCGATCGCGTGGGCAAATTGCACGCCGGGGTCGTCGCCGAGCCGCGCGCGCAGCGCGGCGATGCGCGGGAACGCGGCGCTATCGAACACCTGGTGATAGTCGGCCCAGCGGGCGAGACCCGCGAAATACGCATCGGCGAGCGTGCGCTGCCGGCCGAGCAGCCACGGGCCGTCGCCGAGCATCGCTTCGAGCTGCCGGTGCGCCTTCATCACGCGAGCGCGGCCATACGCCTGCAACACCTCCTTTTCCGCGCCTTCGCTGGCGTGCTCGTACACGTACCAGAGCGCGCCGAACGCGCTGAAGAACGTGGTGTTGAGGTACGCCAGCATCCGGTTCAGCCGGTCGAAATCATGCGTACCCTGCCGGAACGCCAGGCCGGTGCCGACGGCTTCCGCGCCGATATGGCCGAGGATCGCCATGCTCTCGGTCAGCACGTTGCCGGCCTCGGTGATGAACGCCGGTGTCTCGGCGATCGGGTTGAGCTCGAGGAACGCGTCGCTCGTCACGAGGTCGGGCATCGTGATGCGAGAGAGCCGGTAAGGACGGCCGGCCCACTCGAGCGCGACGATCGAGCCGAACGAGCAGCCTGCGGGAACACCGTAGAAAAGGATCGGAGACATCGGACATATCCGGGTGATTGAACGAGTTCGAATGCTCTCATTTCGAACGATGCCGCTGTAGCCGGTAAAATCGAAACCCGTCGTTTCTATTTGTGGACGCTGACCGGTGAATCTGAACGATCTCTACCTCTTCGTGCAGGCGGTCGAAGCCGGCAGCATGTCCGCGGCCGCCCGCCTGCTCGACCTGCCCAAGTCGACGGTGAGCAAGCGCGTCGCCGAGCTCGAGCGCACGCTCGGCGCGCGGCTCGTGCACCGCACGTCGCGCAGCTTTCGGCTGACGCCGGTCGGCGCCGACTTCTTCCAGCACGCCCGTGCGGCGGTAATCGAGGCGGAGAGCGCGCGGGACGCGGTGCTGCGGCAGGCCGCCGAGCCGCGCGGGGTCGTCCGCATCACGAGCTCGGTGCCCATCGCGCAGCATTTCCTCGCGCCCTGCCTGCCGGCGTTCGCCGCCGCCCATCCGAAGCTGCAGCTCCAGATCCATGCGAGTGACCGGCTCGTGGACCTCGCGCAGGAAGGCTTCGACATCGCGGTGCGCAGCCATTTCGCGCCGCTGCCCGACTCCGCGCTGGTGCAGCGCCCGCTCGCGGTTTCGCCGATCATCCTCGTCGCGTCGCCGGCCTATCTCGCGCGGTGCGGCGAACCGGCCGAGCCGGCCGGGCTCGCGCGGCACGACGGCCTGTATCCGGGCCTGCAATCCGCCCCGTGGCGCATCGGCCGCGGGGGCGAAAGCGGCGACATCGTCGAGATTGCGCCGCGCCCCCGCCTGCACGCGGACGAATCGACGCTGCTGCTGCAGGCGGCCGTCGCCGGCCTCGGCATCGCGTGCCTGCCGGACTGGCTCGCCGGCGACGCGCTGCGAACGGGCGCACTCGTGCGCGTGCTGCCCGCGTGGCATGCCGGCCATGTGACCACGACGCTGCTGATGCCGCACCGCCGCGGCCAGCTGCCCGGCGTGCGCGCCGCGGTCGAGTTCCTCGTGCAGCACGTGGCCGGGGCGCCCGAACCGGCATAGCGCGGCGATTCAAAATCTGAATCGATCAAGTCATGAATTGGCATGAAAGCGGAACTTTCGCCATGCAAGAATGACCCGGCAGCACCAACACGAGATCGAGCGCGCCCGACGCGCCGGCCGCCCCGCGGCCCCCTTCCGTTCCGGAGGAGACATCATGAATCCGCTTCACGCGTTGCCGGCGTCCGCGTCGGCGACGGCCGCGCGCACCCGCGTGCACTGGCTCGTGCTGGCCGCGCTGTTCGCGGTCACGACGATCAACTACGCGGACCGCGCCGCGATCTCGATCGCGGGCCCGAGCCTCGCCCGCGCGCTGCACCTGAGCCACGTGCAGATCGGCTTCATCTTTTCCGCGTTCGGCTGGTCGTACGTGATTGCGCAGTTGCCGGGCGGGTGGCTGCTCGATCGCTACGGGTCGCGCATCGTCTACGCATTCAGCATCTTCTTCTGGTCGCTGTTCACGCTGCTGCAAGGCGCGATCGGCTTCTTCGGCGGCGGCGCCGCGTTCGCGCTGCTGTTCGCGCTGCGCTTTTGCGTCGGCGCGGCCGAGGCGCCGTCGTTCCCGGCCAACAGCCGGATCGTCTCCGCGTGGTTCCCTGCGCCTGAGCGCGGCACCGCGTCGGCGATCTTCAACGCGGCGCAGTATGCGGCGACCGTCGTGTTCGCGCCGCTGATGGGCTGGCTCGTGCACGCGTTCGGCTGGCAGTCGGTGTTCGCGGTGATGGGCGTGCTCGGCTTCGCGTTCGTCGCGGTGTGGAACCGCATCGTGTACGACCCGAAGGACCACCCGCGCATCAACCGCGCCGAACTCGACTATCTCGCCGACGGCGGCGCGCTCGTCAACATCGACCAGGCGACCGGCCGGCGCGACGGCGGCCCGCAGCTGCGCCACGTGAAAGCGCTGCTGAGAAGCCGGATGCTGATCGGCATCTACGTCGCGCAGTACTGCATCAACGCGCTGACCTATTTCTTCATCACGTGGTTTCCCGTCTACCTGGTGCAGGCGCGCGGCATGTCGATCCTCAACGCCGGGCTCGTCGCGTCGATCCCGGCGGTGTGCGGGTTCCTCGGCGGCATCCTCGGCGGCCTCGTGTCCGATGCGCTGCTGAAGCACGGCGCGTCGCTGTCGGTCGCGCGCAAGGTGCCGATCGTCATCGGCATGCTGCTGTCGATGTCGATGATCGTCTGCAACTACACCGAATCGCATGTGCTCGTCGTGCTGTTCATGGCGCTGTCGTTCTTCGGCAAGGGGCTCGGCGCGCTCGGCTGGGCCGTCAACGCCGACACCGCGCCGCGCCAGATCGCCGGCCTGAGCGGCGCGCTGCTCAACACCTGCGGCAACCTGTCGAGCATCACGACGCCGATCGCGATCGGCTACATCGTCGAGCGCAGCGGCTCGTTCAACGGCGCGCTCGTCTACGTCGTCGCGCATGCGCTCGTCGCGGTGATCTGTTACGTGTTCGTCGTCGGCGAGATCCGCCGCGTCGAGCTGGAATGAACGACGCGGGCTCGCGCCGGCGCGACCGGCCGCCCGCGCCAACCAGGAGCGAAGCGATGTCCGAACCCCGCAGCACCGGCCCGACGCCGGGCACCCCGCTGGTGACGCGCATGCAGGTGATCCCGGTCGCCGGGCGCGACAGCATGCTGCTGAACCTGTGCGGCGCGCACGCGCCGTTCTTCACCCGCAACCTCGTGATCCTCGCCGACAGCAGCGGGCGGACCGGCGTCGGCGAAGTGCCGGGCGGCGAAGGAATCCGCCAGGCGCTCGAGCGCATGACCGGCCTCGTGGTCGGCCAGCCGATCGGGCGCTACCAGGCGACGCTCAACGCGGTGCGCGCGGCGCTGTCCGGCGGCGGCGCGGCGAGCCCGGCGGCCGGCCGCGCGATCCGGCACGAGGTGACGTCGGCCGGCGAAGCCGCCGTGCTGCGGCAGCCGCACGAGATCAACCTGCGGCTGGACAACGTGATCACCGCGATCGAGGCCGCGCTGCTCGACCTGCTCGGCCAGTGCCTCGACGTCCCCGTCGCGGCGCTGCTCGGCGAAGGCCAGCAGCGCGACACGGTACCGATGCTCGCGTACCTGTTCTACGTCGGCGACCGTCGCCGCACGGATCTGCCGTATCGCGACGAAGCGCACGCGCCGGACCCGTGGTTCCGGCTGCGCAACGAAGCGGCGCTCACGCCGGCCGCGATCGCGCGGCAGGCCGAGGCCGCGGTCGAGCGCTACGGCTTCGCCGATTTCAAGCTGAAGGGCGGCGTGATGGCGGGCGCGGACGAGATGGGGGCGATTGCCGCGATCAAGGCGCGCTTTCCCGATTCGCGCGTGACGCTCGACCCGAACGGCGCGTGGTCGCTCGACGAGGCGATCGCGCTGTGTCGCGGGCAGGGCCGCCTGCTCGCCTATGCGGAAGACCCTTGCGGCCCGGAAGCCGGGTATTCGGGACGCGAGGTGATGGCCGAATTCCGCCGCGCGACCGGCATTCCGACCGCGACCAACATGATCGCGACCGACTGGCGGCAAATGGATCACGCGATCCGCCTGCAGGCGGTCGACATCCCGCTCGCCGATCCGCACTTCTGGACGATGCAGGGCTCGGTGCGGCTCGCGCAGCTGTGCCGCGACTGGGGGCTCACGTGGGGCTCGCACTCGAACAATCACTTCGACGTGTCGCTCGCGATGTTCACGCATGCGGCCGCCGCCGCGCCGGGCGCGATCACCGCGATCGACACGCACTGGATCTGGCAGGAAGGCGATGCGCGGCTCACGCGCGAGCCGCTCGCGATCGTCGGCGGGCAGGTGGCCGTGCCGGAGCGGCCGGGGCTCGGGATCGAGCTCGATATGGCGCAGGTGGAGGCCGCGCATGCGCTGTACCGGCAGGTCGGCGGCACGGCGCGCGACGATGCGGTTGCGATGCGCTGCCTCGTGCCGGGGTGGACTTATGATCCGAAAAGGCCGAGTTTCGGGCGGGGCGTCTGACGGCACGGCATCGAGCAGCGCAAACAAAAAGGCTCGACCTCGCGTCGAGCCCTTTGAATCAAGGTAAATCCGGCAGCGGGTCATCAGCGCCCGCCTTCTCGCGCTTCCTTTAACAGTTCGACCTCAAACGGGGGCGGCTTGTACGCCGTGTCGATCGAATACCCTTTCGCCCTAAGTTCAATTTCCCGTGCAGTACGCTTCGCCTGCGCCTTCTTCAGCTCGTCGGGAAGAAATTCCCTCCAGCGTTTCCATTGCTCCGATCCTGGTTCGAAGTACGCGCGATAAAACGAGGCCTCGCTTTTGATGTCGATTCGGGTTACCGGGAAGTTTTGGACCGTGATGTAAACGTGATCCTTGTAAAACACCCATGTCCCGCCAGCAATGCACTTGCTTTCGGCAGCATCGAGTGGATAACCCGAATCCATTGAATAAATGGCCGTGACCGCTCTCCACAGTTCCGGACATTTCGTTACGCGGGCATGACCTGCCTATGAAAGGTCACTTGGTTGCCGATTTCAAACACGGGCCGCGCCGGTGCCGCCAGGGCGGCGCGCAAACAAAAAGGGCTCGATCTTGCGATCGAGCCCTTCGGATTCTGTTGGTGGAGCGGAGGAGGATCGAACTCCCGACCTTCGCATTGCGAACGCGACGCTCTCCCAGCTGAGCTACCGCCCCAACAAGCGAACATCATACACACGCTTTCGCGCGCTTGGCAATAGTGTCAAATTACTTCGACGGCGCGCCTGCCAGCACCCATTCGACGACCGAGCGGACGTCCGCATCGCTCATGCGCGGATGCGCGGGCATCGGAATCGCGCCCCACACGCCGGAGCCGCCCTCCTTCACCTTCTTCGACAGCTTCGCGACCGCCTGCGGATCGCCCTTGTAGCGCGCCGCGATGTCCTTGAACGACGGGCCGACCAGCTTGCGGTCGACCGCGTGGCAGCCCATGCACGCATTGCCGCGCGCGACCTTGAGACCGTCGCCGACGTCCGCGTGCGCGATCGCGCCGAACGTACCTGCCAGCAGCGCCGCGGCCGCGGCGCCCTTGATCCACTGCTTCAGCTTCATTGCGGTGCCGCCTTCGGATTGCCCGGATGAAGGTTGGTCGAATTCGAGATCGGCGCGGGCGACTGCAGCGGCGTCGCCTGCACCGACGCATCGGGCACCGCGCCGACCGTCGCGCCGTCAGCCGGCGCAGCCGCCGCGGACGCGCCGCTCGCGGGTGCCGCCGCCTGCAGCGCCTGCGCATCCTGCGGCTTGATGTACTGGAACACCTTCACGACCTTCTCGACGCCCGGCACCTGGCTCGCGACTTCCGCGCCGCGGTTGCCTTCGTCGACCGTGACGAGCCCCATCAGGTACAGGTTGCCGCGCTCGCTGACAACCTTGTAGTTGTTCGCGGAAAGGTCCTTCGTCGCGATCAGCGCGGTCTTCACGCGCCCTTCGAGGTACGAGTCGTTCGCGCGATCCGACAGCGAGCTGGCCGGCCCGACCGCCAGCTCGTTGACGATGCCGTTCACGTTGTTGATGCCGCGCACGATTTCCTCGGCGCGCTGCTTCGACGCATCGTTCGGCACCTCGCCCGTCAGCAGCACGCGGCGGTTGAACACAGTCACGGCCACGTGCGACTGGTCCGGCAGGCCGTTGTTGATCTGCGTCGTCGCCTTGAGCTGGATCTCGCGGTCTTCCGTCTGCGCGCCCAGCGTGCGGCGATCGGTCGCGATCAGCGCGCCGCCGCCGGCCGCGGCACCCACCACCCCGAGCACGCAGCCCTGTAGCGACACGGCGAGACCGGCCGTCAGCGCGGCCAGCAGCGTGGTTCTGACGAGCGTCTGTTGGACGCGGCTTTTTTTCATCGACGGCTCTCCTTCGTTCAATCCTCACCCAGCAGCATCGCGTCGATGCCGTCGCACAGGCAGTGGATGGTCAGCAGATGGATTTCGTGAATGCGCGCGGCACGGTCGGCCGGCACGCTGATCGGAATGTCGGTGTCGGACAGCGCGGCCGCCAGCGCAAGGCTGCTGCCGCCGGTGAGCGCGACCACCGTCATCTCGCGCTCGTGCGCCTCGTCGACGGCGGCCAGCACACGCGGCGACGCGCCGGTCGAGTCCAGCACGAGCAGAATGTCGCCGGTCTGGCCGAGCACGCGCACCTGTTGCGCAAACAGCTGATCCGGCGCCAGCGCGCCGGTCAGGCCGGCATGGGACGCGTCGGTGGCGAGCGCGATCGCCGGCAGGCCCGGGCGCTCGCGCTCGAAGCCGCCGACCAGCGACACGGCGAGGTAGTGCGCGGCGGCGGCCGACGGGCCATCACCGCATGCGACGATCTTGTTGCCGTTCGCCAGCGCGGCGAACATCGCATCGACCGCGGCCGCGATCGGCAGCGACAGCGCATCGCCGGCTTCGACGTGAAGCGCGGCGCTGTCGTGGAAATGTTGCTGAATACGTTCGACTGACATCGATTCCTGATCGGGTGCTATGCGTGATGGGGCATCGCGCGACATCGTGAGTGCGGCGAGTTTACCGTACTCCACGGCCTCGCCCCGGAGGCCGGCAGAACTCTTTACATCTGGTCACAGCTCGCGTTACGCGTCGTCCGCGCGAAACGCGTCGCGCAGCCACACGAGCTGCACGGCCTCGAACGCGACCACGTCGAAACGGCACGGCGCGCCTGCGCCGTGCCGCGTCCAGAAGTGCAGGGCCGCCGCGACGAGTCGTGCGCGCTTGCGCCAGCCGACGCTCGCCGCCGCGCCGCCGTGCCGGGCGCTGCGCCGCGCGCGCACCTCGACGAACACCAGCGTGCCGTCCGGCTCGCGCATCACGAGATCGAGCTCGCCGCCGCGCATCGTCACGTTCGCCGCGACGAACACGAGCCCGCGGCGCTCGAGGAACTGCCGCGCCCGCGCCTCGAACGCCGCGCCGACCGACTTGGATCGCGCCGCGCCGGAAAAGTTGTCCGCGCGTGCAACCGGCTGCCCATCCGCGCGCGACGGCGCGCGTCCGCCGGCCGATCCGGCCGGCGCCCCGTGGCACAATGCCGACCTTGTTCCGCTTGCGCCGCGACCGCGCGCGTTGCCCGCCATGACTGCCCTCCTCGAACTTGCGCACTCGCAGCACTACCCGAGCGCCGCGCTCTATATCGTCGCGACGCCGATCGGCAACACCGCCGACATCACGCTGCGCGCGCTCCACGTGCTCGGCCTCGCCGACCGCATCGCCGCCGAAGACACCCGCAACACCGGCCAGCTGCTCGCCCGCTACGGGATCTCGAAGCCGCTCGTCGCCGCGCACGAGCACAACGAACGCGAAGCCGCGCTGCGCGTGATCGAGCACCTGCGCGCGGGCGAACGCGTCGCGTACGTGTCGGACGCCGGCACGCCGGGCATCTCGGACCCCGGCGCGCGGCTCGTCGACGCGGTGCGCGCAGCCGGCTTCGCGGTGATTCCGCTGCCGGGCGCGAGCGCGGCCGTGACCGCGGTGAGCGTCGCCGGCGACTGGGCCGGCGCGTTCACGTTCGCGGGTTTCCTGCCGCCGAAGGCGAAGCAGCGCGCCACCGCACTGCAGGCGCTCGCCGCGCATCCGTATGCGCTCGTGTTCTACGAAGCGCCGCACCGGATCGTCGAGACGGTCGCCGCGCTCGCGGACGCGTTCGGCCCCACGCGCCGGCTGCTGATCGCGCGCGAACTGACCAAGCTACACGAGCAACTGTTCCAGGGCACCCTGGCCGAAGGGCTGACGTGGCTCGAAGGGGACGCGAACCGGCAGCGCGGCGAGTTCGTGCTCGTCGTCGAAGGCGCGCCGGCCGATCAGGGTACGGCCGACGACACCGCGCACGACGCGCTGCTCAGGCTGCTGCTGGAAGAGGTGCCGGTGAAGAGCGCGGCCAAACTCGCGGCCGCGCTGACGGGCGCGTCGCGCAACGCGCTGTATGCGCGCGCGCTCGTGCTGAAGGACGGTTGAGCGGCGGCGCCGCGAAAACGACAAAGGGCTGCCGATGGCAGCCCTTTGTCGTTTGGCCCGCTCGTGGAAGCGGGAGCCGTCGCGTTACTTGGTCGAGATCGACGCGAGCATTTCGTCGCGCGCGACGCGCGCTTCCTGCGGCGACAGCCCTTCGATCTTCACGCGCCCGGTGCCGGCATGCACGAGGCCGATCAGCTTGGCAGCCGCGTACGACAGGTCGAGCACGCGACCACGCTTGAACGGCCCGCGGTCATTGACCTTCACGACGACCCACTTGCCGGTCGACGCGTTCGTCACCTTGATGTACGACGACAGCGGCAGCGTCCGGTGAGCGGCCGTGAACGCGTTCATGTTGAAGCGCTCGCCGTTCGCGGTGCGGCGGCCGTGGAAGCCCCTGCCGTACCACGACGCCCGGCCGGTCTGGCGGAAATCGGATACGTCGGCGCCGTCGATCGGCTGCGCATCGGCGAGCGACGCGCCCTTGGCTTCCTTGCTGTCGGCAGCCGGCATCGTCGCCAGCGCCGAATCGAAATTCAGTTGCGAGCTGTTGTCCGCGCCTGCGGCGGCGGTCGTCCTGACCGCGTTCTTCTGGTTCGTGTTGCTGCTCGTCTGGCTGGGCGGCACGGCACAGCCCGTCAGCGCGAAAAATACAGCCAAAGTTCCGAATCGGCTCGGAAATCGAAAATTCATCGACGTGTCGCCTTCTGGTTCGGGCCGCGTCTTCACAGCATTGCTATGCGGCCCGGACGGCAAATGCGCGCAACGCCCCGCTCGAACACGAGCAGGCGGCTAGCATGGACGCGGCTATCGTACTCGCCGCAACCGTCCTGATTAGCTTTCACGTCTGGCGCAACCTGTCCCCGGCAGCCTGACCAGACCCCACATGCCGCCATCGAACATGGCTTTCACGTTCGCGCGCGTCGATACAGCCAACGCACAGGAACGGCGGCACAGGCCTCATCCGGCGGCGCGGCAGCAGGGCCGCAGCGGGCGCGCAGCACCCGGCCGGACAAGACGTGAGCACCGAACACTCGGTGCTGGATTCACCGCCGGACTCCCCGGCGGCCGATGCTTTGACGGTGCTCATGACCCCGTGTCAATCGGGGTTCGAACACCAGCGGATTGCGTAAACTTCACGCAGGATGGGCGCCATTATACAGAATTCAAAAACGTGTCCCGAAAACCGCCGTCGGCGCACCATTGATTCTCGCTATGGCTGTAACAATCGGCATGCTCGCGCGCGCGTCGCGCGGCCCGCGCGGCGCGGCCGACCGGCCGCGTGTCCGCCCGGTACAATCGGACCTTTCAACCCGCCGGTGCTTCCATGAAAGTCACGCTCATCCCGGTCACGCCGTTCCAGCAGAACTGCTCGCTGCTCGTCTGCGAGGCGACCGGCCGCGCCGCCGTCGTCGATCCCGGCGGCGATCTCGAACGGATCGAACAGGAAGTCGCCCGCCAGAACGTGCAGGTCGAGAAGGTGCTGCTCACGCACGGGCACATCGATCACTGCGCGGGCGCGAAGGCGCTCGCGACGCGCTACGGCGTGCCGATCGAAGGGCCGCAGGAGGACGAGCGTTTCTGGATCGAGAAGCTGCCGACGCAGAGCGAGCGCTTCGGCTTCCCGGCCGCGGACGCGTTCGAGCCCGACCGCTGGCTGAACGACGGCGATACCGTGCAGTTCGGCGACGAGACGCTCGAGGTCTACCACTGCCCGGGCCACACGCCGGGCCACGTCGTGTTCTTCAGCCGGGCGCACCGGCTCGCGATCGTCGGCGACGTGCTGTTCGCGGGCTCGATCGGCCGCACCGATTTCCCGCGCGGCAATCACGCCGACCTCGTCCGCTCGATCAAGGAGAAGCTGTGGCCGCTCGGCGACGACGTCACGTTCGTGCCCGGCCACGGCCCGGTCTCGACGTTCGGCGACGAGCGCCGCACGAATCCGTTCGTCTCGGACAAGGTGTTCGGATGAACCAGAAGGCGATTCAGGAAATCTACGTCAGCACCGACGTCGAGGCCGACGGCCCGATTCCCGGCCCGCACTCGATGCTGAGCTTCGCGTCGGCCGCGTACACGGAGGACAAGCAGCTGATCGCGAAGTTTTCCGCGAACCTCGAGACGCTGCCCGGCGCACAGCCGCATCCGGTGCAGGACGCATGGTGGAAGACCCAGCCCGACGCGTGGGCCGCGTGCCGGCGCGACCTGCAGGCGCCGGAAGCGGCGCTCGTCGCCTACGTCGACTGGGTCGAGGCGCTGCCCGGCAAGCCGGTGTTCGTCGCAATGCCGGCCGGCTTCGATTTCACGTTCATGTTCTGGTACATGATGCACTTTGCCGGCCGCTGCCCGTTCTCGTGGTCGGCGCTCGACATCAAGACGCTCGCGTTCGCAATGACGGGCCTGCCGTACCGCAAGGCGATCAAGCCGCGCTTCCCGAAGCACTGGTTCGACGACCACCCGCACACGCACGTCGCGCTCGACGACGCGATCGAGCAAGGCGCGCTGTTCTGCAACATGCTCGCCGACCTGCGCGTGCAGCAGGCCGCGCTCGCCGCGCGGGCGCCCGCCGCCGACTCGGCGGCAGACGACGGCCCGGCGGGACAAAATCCTACGGACCCACGCGCAAATTAGCGAATCTCCCTCAGCGGCGGCGCATCGGATTGCCTTTCCTTTCGCGCCCCTCTAACATTCGGAGTGTTGTAGCTGCCGCATGGAGGCGCAGGTGACGCTCGATTCCTTTTCGCAAAAAATCCTTCGCCTGTTGCAGCTCGACGCGCGCCGTTCAGTCCAGGAAATCTCCGACCAGGTCGGCCTGTCGAGCACGCCGTGCTGGCGCCGCATCAAGGACATGGAGCAATCCGGCGTGATCCAGCGCTACACCGCGCTGCTCGATCGCGAAAAGCTCGGCCTGCACGTGTGCGCGCTCGCGCACGTGCACCTGACCCGTCACAACGAGGGCGGCGTCGAGCAGTTCGAGCGCGAGATCGCGACCTGCCCGGAAGTCACCGAGTGCTACAGCACGACCGGCGAAGCCGATTACATCCTCAAGATCGTCGCGCCCGACATCAAGGCATACGACGTATTCCTGCACGAGCGCATCTTCAAGATTCCGGCGGTGTCGCAGGTGCGCACGAGCGTCGTGCTGCGCGAGATCAAGTTCGATACGCAGCTGCCGCTCTAGATTCCGGACGACACCGATGCGCGTCCCCGTTATGGACGCTCCGGCACCGCCCGCGTGAAACTGATCCGGCGCGCGCCGAACTGGCGCGCCAGCGCGCCGACGTCGAGCCGCTCGGCAAGCGCCGCGTCGGCATCGGCGCTTGCGTGCGGATCGGCCGCGAGCGTCACGTCGATCTCGAGCCCCGTGCTCAGGTAGTGGAGATTCACCGTGTCGGCGCGCAGGCCGCGCCGCGCGAGCTCGGCCTCGAGCCGGGCCGCGATCTCGCCGCGCGGCGGCAGCGCGAGCGCCGGCCGGCGCGCCGCGTCGTTCTCCGGATCGACGTGGATCAGCGCGTCGAGCACGCGCCGGTCGGACAGCACGCGCGCGCGCGCGGTCTCCGCGATGTAATGCCCTTCCGATACGGAGATCATCGGATCGACGAGGATATGCGCATCGACGAGCGCCGAGTCGCCCATCTTGCGCGTGCGCAGGTCGTGCACGTCGCGCACGCCGGGCGTGGCCGCGAGCAGCGCGCGAATCTCCGCGGTGTCGGTCTCGTCGAGCGCGCGGTCGGAGAGGTCCTGCAGCGCGTCATAGCCGAAGGTCCAGCCCATCCGCGCGACCATGAAGCCGACGATCGCGGCAGCGATCGGGTCGAGCAGCCGCACGCCGGCAAGACTGCCGACGATGCCGATCGCGACCACGAGCGACGACGCGGCATCCGAGCGCGCATGCCATGCATTCGCGACGAGCATGGCCGATCGCACGCGCTGCGCCTCGCGCAGCATGTAGCGGAACAGCGCCTCCTTCGACACCAGCACGGTGAGCGCGACGATCAGCGCACTGAAATGCACGGGCGGTATGTCCTCGAGATGCACGAGGCGATCGCCCGCGCGCCACAGCATGCCGATCCCCACCGCGATCAGAATCCCGCCGAGAAACAGCGACGCCACCGTCTCGTAACGGCTGTGCCCGTAATTGTGATCGGCGTCCGGCATTGCGCCACTGTGGCGATTCGCGACCAGGACGACAAAATCCGAGATCAAATCGGAGATTGAATGGATGCCATCAGCAATCAGCGCCTGCGAATGCGCAATCGTGCCGACTACGATCTGAAACGTCGCCAGCACGACATTGAGCACGATACTGACCAGCGTGCTCTTGCGCGCAACCGCGTGCTTTTCTCCGCTATGCGCGTCGCCGGAAAAGGTGGACATGAAATATGAGATAAGAGGATGCGATATCGAATTCTACCAAGGCGCGTCGCACGCCATTCCGATAACCCAAAATTTCTCATTTAAATCAACCGGTTATGCGAACGGGTCGCATTTTCATTCACACCGATTGTGACATTTTAGTGACAGCCGGCGGGCACCGGCGGCACCCAAAACAAAAGGCCGCGCTCC
The DNA here is from genome assembly GCF_902833085.1 of Burkholderia ubonensis. Taxonomy (GTDB): domain Bacteria; phylum Pseudomonadota; class Gammaproteobacteria; order Burkholderiales; family Burkholderiaceae; genus Burkholderia; species Burkholderia ubonensis. The sequence continues at coordinate 370,482 of NZ_CADFEB010000010.1, read as the reverse complement.
GGTCAAGGACACGCGGCCTTTCAGCGCAAGGCTGTCGAACAGGCGTTTAGATTGCAAACTGTTCGCGGTTCTTGCCTGCGATCCAGCGCGGCGGCTTGCCGCGGCCCGACCACGTCGCGCCCGATTCCGGATCGCGGTATTTTGCCGCGACGCCGGCACGCGGACGGCCGACCTTGCCAGCCTTCGCACGGCTCAGGCCGAGCTCGGCGAGCGTAAAGCCGTAGTCAGCGATTTTCTGCTTCACGTCATTGAGGACTTCCGCGTATTCACGCGACTTCGCCTCTTCGATTTGCTTCTCCAGCTTTTCCCGCTGGGCCAGCAGGTCCTTGTAAGAAGACATAGTTTCCCTTTTATCTGACCAATGGTGCCGGTCTTGAGCCGGTTCACCATTCTTGAAATATTTGTGCCTCGGATTTTGAAGGCAGAGATTAGCACAAAACGGAATTGAATGAAGCAGACTCAATGAAAATCCCGAGTTGAATTGCCATTCGGCCGGGTCATTTTGACCCGTCGCCGCCATTTCTCAATTTTCCATGTCCTTACAGCGAGATTAGGACAAAAGCAGGCGGCTATTAAGACTTTCAGCATACGCAATTACCCTGCATCCCAAAAATCAAAGCTTTCATCAGACGACAGGATCGGAAAGATCGACTTGTATAGTCAACGAAATAAACAGATCGACGCCGCGACGTCACGCCACACGTTGTGCGCATGCAACCAGTTGCGTGCGCAGCGCGCCGGTGTCCGTCTGCGGTGCGTCGAACGCGGTGCGGATCCGCCGGCCGTCGTGCCGCCAGTCCGCGCCGTAGCGGTCGACGCCCAGCAGGTCGAGCCCGGCGCGGCGCACGTCGGCGGCGTCGTATGCGGCCCACAGCGCCTGCTCGTCGTCGAAGCCGAGCGGCGCCCGCGCGTCGAGCGCCGCACCTTCCACCCAGCCCATCCGGCCGAATCCGCCGATATAGCGCAGCCGCTCCACGTCGAGCGCCCAGAACGTGAAATCGCCGAGCGCGAGATAGCGCGCGGCGTCCGGTTCGTAGCGCAGGTAGCGCGCGACCAGATGCGGATCGGCATCGACCGGCGCGAAGCGGCCGAGCAGCGTCGCGCGCTCGGCGTTCAGCACGTCGCCGTCCGGCGCGTCGACGACGAGAAAGCCCGCGCGCGGATCGGCGGCGAGATTGCGCGTGTGCTCGGCGAGGCCGCTCACGAGGATCACGGGCCGGTGGCGCGCGTCCGGCGCGAACGGCACGACCGTCGGATACGGAAAGCCTTGCGGCTCGCGCGCGTGCGTCGCAAGCGTGCCGAGCGCGCAACGGTGCAGCAGATGCAGGGCAAGGGCGGGGTCGATGTTCACGAAAACTCCTGCGGGCGAAAGGCGGCGCAGCGTGCGCGCCGTGGTGGATCGATGTTACTCGTGACCGCCGTCGCGGCGAATCGGGCGACGTGCGCCCGGCATCGAACCACACGCACAGCGCCAGCGAAATCGTAAGCGCTTCGATAGAATCGGACGAATCTCGATCGACGTGTCGCGCGTTCGACCATTTTTCCTCTGCAGAGCTTGACGTGTCCGAATCCTCCCCCGACCTTGCGGCCGCGCCCGCCGCGCCCGCCGCGCACCGCGCCCTTTCGCTCCCCGTTCGCCAGCGGGCCCGCACCGCCACGATGGCGCTGTTCTTCGTCGCCGGCATGATGTACGCGTCGTGGGGCGTGCATGTGCCGACCGTGCGCGACAAGTTCGCGCTGAGTCCCGCGCTGCTGTCCATCGCGCTGTTCGCGGTGGCCGGCGGCTCGATCGCCGCGATGCTGACCGTCGCGCGCTGGATCGCGCGCGTCGGCTCGCGCACCGCGTGCCTCGCGGGCGGCCTCGTGATGTCGGCGTGCGCGGCGCTGCTCCTCGTGGTGCCCGACTATCCGCTGCTGCTCGCGGTGCTCGCGCTGTTCGGCTTCTCGATGGCGACGCTCGACGTCGCGATGAACGCCGAGGCGAGCGCGGTCGAGATCGCAATCGGCAGGCCGATCATGTCGGCGCTGCACGGGATGTTCAGCATCGGCGGGATGGCCGGCGCGGCGGCCGGCGGCGCGCTGCTGTCGGCCGGCATGGCGCCCGCCGCCCACCTCGCGCTCGCCGCGGCGGTCAGCGCCGCGGTGCTCGTCGCCGCGTGCCCGTCGGTGCTGCCGCACGTCCCGCATCACGCGCACACGCACGGCGGCGGCAACCGCTGGCGCTCGCCCGCGCTGTGGATGCTCGGCGGCATCGCGCTCGTGGCGCTCATCGCCGAAGGCGCGATGTACGACTGGGCGACCGTCTACATGCGCGACGTCGTCGCGGCCAGCCCCGCGCTCGCGAGCGCCGCGTATGCGGCCTTCTCCGGCGGCATGGCGGCCGCGCGCTTCGCCGGCGACGCGGTGCGCGCGCGCTTCGGCGCGCCGCAGCTCGTGTTCGCGAGCGCGTCGCTCGCGTGCGCGGGGATGATCGGCGCGCTGCTGTTGCCGCACCCGGCCGCGGTGCTGACGGGTTTCACGCTGATGGGCCTCGGGCTCGCGAACATGATGCCGGTGCTGTTCGCCGCGGCCGCGCGCGTGAAGGGCATCCATGCGGCCGAAGGCCTCGCGCACGTGGCCGGCCTCGCCTATTTCGGACTGCTGTTCGGTCCGGTCGTGATCGGCGCGGTCGCGCAAGCCGCGAACCTGACGATCGGGCTCGCGGTCGTCGCGCTGTGCGCGGCGCTCGTCGCGGCCGTCGCGCCGAAGGTGCTCGCGCATCTGAAGATCTGACGGCAGGCCCGCACGCGGCGAACCCCGCAAAAAGAAACGCGCATGCGTTGCCGCATGCGCGTTTCTACCCCTGCTGTCGACCGCTCGCTGCTTACATCTTCACTTCGTCGAGGAAGGTCTTCTTGCCGCCCTTGTAGTTGTAGAGCGAAATCACGCCGTGCTTCAGGTCGCCCTTCGAGTCGAACGACGTCGTGCCGATCACGCCCGTGTAGTTCGTCTCCGGCATCGCCGCGAGAATCTTCGCCGGATCGGTCGAGTTCGCGCGCTTCATCGCGTCGGCGATGATATACACCGCGTCATACGTGAACGGCGCGTAGATCTGGATCGGCTGGCCGAAGCGCTTCTCGTACTTCGCCTTGAACGCGCTGCCGCCCGGCATCTTCTCGAGCGAAGCACCCGCTTCCGAGCACACGATGTTGTCGGTCGCGTCGCCGGCGAGGTCGGACAGCTTCTCGGTACACACGCCGTCGCCCGCGAGGATCTTCGCGCGCAGGCCGAGCTGCTTCGCCTGCTTCGCGAACGGGCCGCCCGTCGCATCCATGCCGCCGTACATGATCGCGTCCGGATTCTCGCCCTTGATCTTGGTCAGAATCGCGCGGAAGTCGACCGCCTTGTCGTTCGTCGCGTCGTGCGACATCACCTTCAGGCCGAGCGCCTTGGCCTTCTTCTCGAACTCGTTCGCGAGACCCTGGCCGTAAGCGGTCGAATCGTCGACCACGGCGACGCTCTTGATGCCCTTCGAATGCGCGTAGTTCGCGAGTGCCGGGCCCTGCTGCGCATCGGTCGCGACGACGCGGTACGTCGTCTTGAAGCCTTGCTGCGTGTAAGCCGGGTTGGTCGCCGACGGCGAGATCTGCACGATGCCGGAATCGCTGTAGATCTTCGACGCCGGAATCGAGGTGCCCGAGTTCAGGTGGCCGACCACCGCGACGACCTTGTCGTCGACGAGCTTCTGCGCGACCTGCGTCGCCTGCCGCGGGTCGGCCGCGTCATCCTGCGCATCGAGCTGCAGCGTGATTTTCTGGCCGCCGACCGTGAGACCCTTCGCGTTGATTTCCTCGACGGCGAGACGCGCGCCGTTTTCATTGTCCTTGCCGAGGTGTGCAATGCCGCCCGTCAACGGCGCGACGTGGCCGATCTTGACGACTTGATCGGCGGACGCATTGCCTGCGGCAGCAACGCACAGCGTTGCCGCTGCGGCGATCGGCAGCAGCTTTTGCATCTTGATATTCATATAAGTCTCCAGTTTCGATCCCCAAAAACGCCATCGCCCGGTGCCCCGCTGCCATCCCTGTGCTTGCCATCACTGGACGATTCGCCGGTTGCATCGTTCATGCACTTGGCCTCAAGCACGCGAAGCGGCCGCTTTTAGCAGCCGCCCACCCGTACTTGCGCCGAAGTGTAGGTGATCAAATTAATTTGTGGGACTTTTTTGGGGTAGTGGTAACACTACCGATGCAAGCATGTATCAGGCCACCCTCGCGCCTCGCCGCAACGCCCGCAGGATAAGGGTTTCCGCTAGCCCTGATACCTTATTGAAAGGCTTTTACAAGGCGTTCGCGCAACATTCTCGATCATCATTTTAGGCATCGGTTCGCGACACCGGACGCGCGCCCGAACGCGCGTTTCATTGCACTCGAACGACGCGCGCTCAGCGCGCCGCCGCACGCCATTCGGCGTCGAGCGCATCGATCAATTGCGACGTCGTCAGTGCGTCGCCGCGCCGCCGCGCGAGCGGCGCGCCCTGCCCGGCCCACAGCGACAGATAGTCGCCGTCGTTCGCGCGCGCGGCGGCCTGGCGCAGCGGCTGCGTCAGCGCGTTCTGCACCGGATACGGCGCGACGTCGCCGGGGCGCTCGCCGAGCCGCGCCATCAGCGTGTTGCGCAGCCCGCGCGCATGACGCCCGGTGATCGCGCGCGTGACCTGCGTCGACGTGTCCGTGCTCGCAAGCAACCGCGCTTTCCAGTCGGCGGCGATTGCGCTTTCCGCGCACGTCAGGAACGCGGTGCCGAGCTGCGCGGCCTGCGCGCCGAGCGCGAGCGCCGCCGCGATGCCGCGGCCGTCCATGATGCCGCCCGCCGCGAGCACGGGCAGCCCGGTCGCGTCGACGAGCTGCGGCACGAGCGCGAGCGTGCCGATCAGCGCGTCGTCGGCCGCGCCGATGAACGTCCCGCGATGGCCGCCCGCCTCGGCGCCCTGCGCGGACAGCGCGTCGGCGCCGGCCGCCTTCCATGCGAGCCCTTCCGCGACATGCGTCGCGGTGCCGATCACATAGGTGCCGGCCGCCTTCAGCCGGGCGACGTCGGCCGCGTCGAGCACGCCGAACGTGAAGCTCGCGACCGGCACGCGCAGCGACACCAGCATGTCGAGCTGCGCGCGAAAGTCGGGCGCGAAGCGCGCGGGCGCGACGCCCGGCGGCAGGCCGAGCGCCGCGTTGAGCGGATCGATCGCGGCGAGCGCGCGCGCGATCGTCGCCGCGTCGGGCACGAGCTCCGGCAGCACGAACAGGTTGACCGCGAACGGGCGGTCGGTGGCCGCGCGGATCTGCGCGACCTCGTCGGCGAGACGGTCGGGCGCGAACGCGCCGCCGCCGAGGCTGCCGAGCGCGCCGGCGTTCGATGCGGCGGCGACCATCGCGGGCGTGGTCGCGCCGACCATGGGTGCCTGCACGAGCGGCAGGCGCAGGCCGAAGCGTTCGGCGAACGGCGTGGACAGGGAGTGGACTGACATGAGCGGATCCTTCGGTGGCGCGCGAAAGCGCGTTGTAATGGGTCGATGCGTTCGACTCTACCGAAGCGCCGCACCACCGAAAAATGAATAATCGTGAACGGAACGTTCGCTGCGCGAGAAGCGAGCGGCGCGCACTGCAACCGCTTCTTGCCGATCGGTGGCACACTAGACCGTCCCCTTTTTCAATCCCGAGAGGCGCGCGCGGCGCGGCCTCGCTTGCAGGAGTGCACCGTGACTGCCCAATGGATCGACATCCCGACCGGTAACGACAGCTTCGGCGGCTATCTCGCGCTGCCGCGGCGCGGCAAGGGCCCCGCCGTCATCATCGTGCAGGAGATCTTCGGCGTGAACGCGCATATCCGCTCGGTCGCCGACCAGTACGCGGCCGACGGCTACGTCGCGCTCGCGCCGGACGTGTTCTGGCGCACCCAGCCGCGCGTCGAGCTGGCCTACGAGGGCGCGGACCGCGACAAGGGCATCGAGCTGCTGCAGAAGACCGACGTGAACCTCGCGGTCGCGGACATCGCCGCGGCGGCCGACCTGCTGCGCACGCGGCCCGAAGTCGGCGGCAAGGTCGCCGCGATCGGCTACTGCTTCGGCGGCCGCCTCGCGTATCTCGCGGCCGCGACCGGCAAGATCGACGCGGCGGTCGCCTATTACGGCGGCGGCATCCAGAACGTGCTCGACGTCGCAGGCAAGGTCACGCAGCCGATCCTGTTCCATTACGCGGAAAACGACCACGGGATCCCGCTCGCGGCGGTCGACCAGGTGAAGGCCGCGTTCGCCGGCCGCGACAACGCCGCATTCCATCTGTATCCGGGCGCCGAGCACGGCTTCAACTGCGCCGAGCGCGCGTCGTACCACCAGCGCGCAGCGGCGCTCGCGCACGGCCGCACGCTGACGTTCCTCGCCGAGCAACTGTAAGCGGCACGGCGGTGCGGCCCGCCCGCCCCGCCGGCTTCCATCGCCACACGCCACACGTCACAACGGGGGTGACAGCGGTGCACTCGGACTATCTCGCCCACGACGCGATCGGCCTCGCCGAGCTCGTCCGCCAACGCAAGGTGAGCCCGCGCGAGCTGATCGACGCCGCGATCGGGCAGGCCGAAGCGGTCAATCCCGCGATCAACGCGGTCGTGCTGCAGGATTACGACACCGCGCGCGAGCGCGCCGCCGCGCTGCTCGAATCCGGCGGTCCGTTCGCGGGCGTACCCTATCTCGTCAAGGATCTCGGCGCGGCGGTCGCGGGGCTGCCGCTGTCGATGGGCAGCCGGCATTACCGGTATTTCGTGCCCGACGCCGATTCGCCGCTGATCGCGAAAAGCCGCGCGGCGGGGCTCAACGTCTTCGGCAAGACCAACACGTCCGAAATCGGCCAGATGCCGTATACCGAGCCGGAGCTGTTCGGCGCGTGCCGCAACCCGTGGAGCCTCGACCACACGCCCGGCGGCTCGAGCGGCGGCGCGGCCGCGGCCGTCGCGGCCGGCATCGTGCCGCTCGCGCACGCGTCCGACGGCGGCGGCTCGATCCGTATTCCCGCGTCGTGCTGTGGGCTGTTCGGCCTCAAGCCGAGCCGCAACCCGGCGCTGGTCGACGTGCCGACGAACGGCGACCTGGTCGTCCAGCACGCGATCGCGCGCAGCGTGCGCGACAGCGCGCTGCTGCTCGACGTCACGACCGGCCGGGCGCTGCCGCCCGGCGCGCCCGACACCTTCCTCGGCGCGCTCGACACGCCGCCCGCCGCGCTGCGGATCGGCCTCGTCACCCACCCGATGCTCGCGCCGGCGCTCGCCGACGATACGCGCGCGGCGCTCGACGACGCCGCCGCGCTCGTTGCGTCGCTCGGCCATCACGTCGAGCCGGCGACGCTGAACCTCGACTACGCGCGCATCGGCGAGACCTTCCTGACGCTATGGGCGACGATCGCCGAGGAGATGGTGCTCGGCGCGCGCATGCTGACGGGCCGCACGCCGCAACGCGGCGAATTCGAGGCGGCGACGTGGGCGATGGCCGTGGTCGGCCGGCGGCTCGCACGCACCCGGCTGCCGGACGTGCTCGAGTGGCAGCGCCAGCTCACCGTGCAGGTCGCGCGCGCCGCCGCGCACTACGACGTGCTGCTGTGCGCGTCGCTCGCCGGCCCGCCGGTCAAGATCGGCGAGCTGCAGCCGACGCCGTTCGAGCATGCGCAGATGAAGCTGCTCGCGGCGCTGCCGATCAAGCCGCTGCTGAAGGAGATGCTCGCGAAGGCGTCGCAGAAGGCGTTCGCGTGGGCCGGCTGCACCGAGCTGTTCAACCTGACCGGCCAGCCGGCGATGTCGGTGCCGCTCTACTGGAACGCGCGCGGCCTGCCGATCGGCGTGCAGTTCGCCGCGCGCCACGGCGACGACGCGCTGCTGCTGAAGCTCGCGCGGCAGCTCGAACAGGCGCGGCCGTGGTTCGACCGCCGGCCGCCGCTGATGCAGGCGCGGGGGTGATGCGCCGCTAGCCCGTCGCCCGTGTCCGCAAACGAAAAAAGCCCCGCCGGCAACGCCGGCAGGGCTTCGTCGCAGTCTGCGCAGCCGCGCGGCGCTTACACGCCGAGCCGTTCGCAGATCGTCTTGGTCGCGGCCGCGCTGTTCAGCGTATAGAAATGCAGCCCCGGCACGCCGGCGTCGAGCAGCCGCTGGCACAGGCCCGTGACGACGTCCGCGCCGAACGCGCGGATCGCGTCGCGATCGTCGCCGAAGCTCTCGAGCCGGCGCGCGATCCAGCGCGGCACCTCGGCGCCGCACATCTCGGAGAAGCGCATCAGCTGCGAGAAGTTCGTGATCGGCATGATGCCCGGCACGATCGGCACCTCGACGCCGAGCTTGCGCGCGTCGTCGACGAAGCGGAAATACGCGTCGGCGTTGAAGAAATACTGCGTGATCGCGGAATTCGCGCCGGCCTTCACCTTGCGCGCGAAGTTCTCGAGATCGGCCTTCGGCGAGCGCGACTGCGGATGGTATTCCGGATACCCGGCGACCTCGATGCGGAACCAGTCGCCGTGCTCCGCGCGGATGAAGCTGACCAGCTCCGACGCGTAGCGCAGCTCGCCGACCTCGCCCATGCCGGACGGCAGGTCGCCGCGCAGCGCGACGATGTGGCGGATGCCGTGCGAGCGGTACTGGTCGAGGATCGCGCGCAGGCTGTCCTTCGACGAGCCGATGCACGACAGGTGCGGCGCGGCCTCGAGGCCGTCCTTCTGCATGTCGAGCACGGTATCGAGCGTGCCCTGCTGCGTCGAGCCGCCGGCGCCGAACGTCACGGAGACGAATTTCGGCTTCAGCGGCAGCAGCTGCGCACGGGTTGCGCGCAGCTTCTCGACGCCTTCCGCCGTCTTCGGCGGGAAGAATTCAAACGAGAGTTCGATCGGTTTCATGATTCAGAAGGCGCTGGACGGGCCTGCTCAGCCGATGTTGCGCTGGCCGAAGATCAGGGCGGACAGCAGCCAGGACACGATGCTGTACAGGATCGAACCGAAGAATGCGGACCAGAACCCGGATACCTCGAAGCCCTTGAGCAGCGACGACGCGAACCAGAAGCACAGCGCGTTGACGACGAGGATGAACAGCCCGAGCGTGACGACCGTGACGGGCAGCGTCAGCAGGATCAGCACCGGCCGGATCACCGTGTTGATCAGCCCCAGCACGACCGCGACGATCAGCGCGGTGCCGAAGCTCTTGATGTGGATCGACGGCACCAGGTAGGTGATGATCAGCAGCGCGAGGGCATTGATGATCCAGGACAGGATGACGCTCATGTAATGCTCCGGTTCGGTGGACGCTCGGACGGAACGGCGCCGCCGCGCCGGTGGCGGGACGCGCGCGCGAAAGCGAAAACGCTTCGCGGCGCGCCCCGCCGCCGGCGGGCGGCGGCTTGCCGCATCAGTAGCGGTAGTGGTTCGGCTTGAACGGGCCTTCCTTCGCCACGCCGATGTACGACGCCTGCTCGTCCGACAGCACCGACAGGTTCGCGCCGATGCGCGCGAGGTGCAGGCGCGCGACCTTCTCGTCGAGGTGCTTCGGCAGCACGTACACCTTGTTCCCGTACTCGCCGCCGCGCGTGAACAGCTCGATCTGCGCGAGGGTCTGGTTCGCGAACGAGTTCGACATCACGAACGACGGGTGGCCGGTCGCGCAGCCGAGGTTCACGAGGCGGCCTTCGGCCAGCAGGATCACGCGCTTGCCGTCCGGGAAGATGATGTGGTCGACCTGCGGCTTGATGTTTTCCCACGTGTACTGGCGGGTCGACGCGACGTCGATTTCCGAGTCGAAGTGGCCGATGTTGCAGACGATCGCGTTGTGGCGCATCGCCTTCATGTGATCGTGGTTGATCACGTGGTAGTTGCCGGTCGCCGTCACGAAGATGTCGGCCTTGTCGGCCGCGTATTCCATCGTCACGACGCGGTAGCCTTCCATCGCCGCCTGCAGTGCGCAGATCGGATCGATTTCGGTGACCCACACGGTCGCGCCCAGGCCGCGCAGCGACTGCGCGCAGCCCTTGCCCACGTCGCCGTAGCCCGCGACGACCGCGACCTTGCCCGCGATCATCACGTCGGTCGCACGCTTGATGCCGTCGACGAGCGACTCGCGGCAGCCGTACAGGTTGTCGAACTTCGACTTCGTGACCGAATCGTTCACGTTGAACGCCGGGAACGGCAGGCGGCCGTCCTTTTCCATCTGGTACAGGCGGTGCACGCCGGTCGTCGTTTCTTCGGTGACGCCCTTGATGTGCGCGAGGCGCTTCGAGTACCAGTTCGCGTCGAGGTCGAGGTGCTTCGCGATCGACTTGTACAGCGCGACTTCTTCCTCGTTGGTCGGCTTGGCGATCACCGAACGGTCCTTCTCGGCCTTCGAGCCGAGGATCAGCAGCAGCGTCGCGTCGCCGCCGTCGTCGAGGATCATGTTCGCGAACTCGCCGTTCGGCCATTCGAAGATGCGGTGCGAGAACTCCCAGTATTCGTCGAGCGATTCGCCCTTGAACGCGAACACCGGCGTGCCGGACTCGACGATCGCGGCGGCGGCGTGGTCCTGCGTCGAGAAGATGTTGCACGATGCCCAGCGGACTTCGGCGCCGAGCGCCTTCAGCGTCTCGATCAGCACGCCGGTCTGGATCGTCATGTGCAGCGAGCCCGCGATGCGCGCGCCCTTCAGCGGCTGCTGCGCCTTGTATTCGTCGCGGATCTGCACGAGGCCCGGCATTTCGGTCTCGGCGATGTTCAGTTCCTTGCGGCCCCAGCCGGCAAGCGCCATGTCGGCGACGACGTAATCGTTGGAAGCTTTGAAATCGATGATGGCGTTCATCACGCCCTCCTTTCTAAAAAAGTTCTAGAAAATGGTGACGTGAGCGCCGTTCAGGAAGCGGGAGCCGGCGCATTGCGCCGCGGCCCGGCCGCTTGGTGAAGCTTTCCGAGCCTGGCGGACGCTGGATGGTCCGTCGCAACGCTCCTCGGAAAACGGGTGGGATTGTAGCAAATCGGCGGGAATATTGCGTACCCGCCTTGCGTGCGCCTGAAAGGGTCAGTTCTCCGCGCCGACCCACGCCTGCTCGCGCAGCCGGGCGCGCAGCCGCGCGACCGCCTGGCTGTGCAGCTGGCACACGCGCGATTCGCTCACTTCGAGCACCGCGCCGATCTCGCGCAGGTTCAGCCCGCGTTCGTAGTACAGCGACATCAGCAGCTTCTCGCGCTCCGGCAGCCGCTCGATCGCCTCGACCAGCGCCTCGCGCAGGTGCTCGTCGAGCAGCGACGACAGCGGATCGGCGTGATCGACGCGATAGCGGTCGAGGAACGGCTCGTCGTCGGCCGCGCGGTCGAAATCCTCGTAGTAGATGAGCTGGCTGCCGTGCAGGTCCTGCAGCATCCCCTGGTATTCGTCGAGCGGCATGTTCAGGTGCTGCGCGATCTCGGCCTCGCTCGCCGCGCGGCCGAGATGCTGCTCGACCTGGTGCACCGCATGCTCGACCTCGCGCGACGTCTTGCGCAGGCTGCGCGGCAGCCAGTCGTTGCTGCGCAGCTCGTCGAGCATCGCGCCGCGAATCCGCTGCGTCGCGTAGGTCTCGAACTGCGCGCCCTGGTCTTCCTTGTAGCGCCCGGCCGCGTCCATCAGGCCGATCATCCCGGCCTGGATCAGGTCGTCGAGATCGACGCTCGCCGGCATCTTCGCGACGAGCTGCAGGCCCAGGCGGCGCACGAGCGGCGCGTATTGCGCGAGCACGTCGGCCTGCGAAATCTTTCCTTGAGCGTTGTACATCATGGCTCTCTCCTTCCGGTGGCCCTCACGCGGCGTGCGCCGCGCCCGCCTCGAACGACGGGCTGCCGCCCGCCCGCGCCGCGCCGGCGCCCGGCCGCGGACGCAGCGGCCAGTACAGCAGGTCGGCGGCAATCTGCCGGTAATCGCGCGCGGCCGGCGACGACGGAAACGCGTCGACCGCCGTGCGCACGAGCTCGCGCGCATGCTCGACGAGCGGATCGGCGCTCACGCAGCCCGCGTCGGCGATCGACACGGTCAGGTAGCGGCTCGCGACGCCCGCGAGGTTGTCGAACGCGGTCTTCGCGTCGGCGTGGCTGCCGACGTGGTTGGTCAGCACGCGGAACTGCGCGATCGCGTGCGCGAAATGCAGCCGCTTCATGCACGCGTACGCCTCGGTGATCGCCTGCGCGGCGACGCGCGTGACGATCAGCACGTCGTGCGCTTCGCGCGCGAGCGCCGAGAACCCGCCGTCGGCGTCGAGCTGCGCATCGACGAGCACGATGTCGGCCGGGCCGTCGACGAAATCGCTGAGCTGCGCGTCGCTGTAGCCGGCGCGCGCGAGCCGCGACGCGGCGCACACGCCGAACCCGGCGGCCACGCGCGTGCGTGCGCCGTCCCGCAGCCAGGACCCGGCGAGCGTCGCGGCGGCCGAATGCACGTCCGCGCGCTCGTCGACGACGAGCACGTCCTTGCCCAGCGCGGCCAGCGCCGCGGCCAGGTTCACGACGGTCGACGTGCAGCCGACGCCCGCCGGCCCGCCCGCCACCGCGACGATCCTCGAAGCGCGCCCGGCCAGCAGGCGCCGCAATCCTTCGGCCTGGTCGATCATCCTTTTATCCAAAACGCACCTCGTGCAGCTCGGCGGTCGAACGTGCGGTCAACGCGGAAAGCAGCGTCGGCATGTCCTCGTCCTGCGGCACGAAGGGCGAGCCGTCGCGCGGCACACAGAAAGCACTCTTCATCAGGAATTTCTTCGTCGCGACGTACAGGTTCTCCGGCACCTTCTGGCCGGTCGACACGTAGTGGACCGGCAGCTTGTAGCGGATCACCGTGTCGAGCACGCCGCCGAGGTGGGTCGCCTCGTCGAGCTTCGTGAGGATGCAGCCGGCGAGCTCCGCGGACGCCGCGTCCGGATGGCCGGCCGCGCTGCGGTACGCCTGCACGACCTCGTTGAGCGTGTCGCCGTGGCTCGTCGCGTTGAGCAGCAGGAGGCGCTGCACCGGCGTGTTCGCGCCGTGCAGCATCGCGATCTGGTCGGACACCGCGCGGTCGCGCTGGCTCATGCCGATCGTGTCGATCAGCACGATGTGCTTGTTGCGCAGCTCGGACAGCGCGAGCTGCAGGTCGCCGGCGTCCTTCACCGCGTGCACGGGCACGCCGAGGATCTTGCCGAAGATCCGCAGCTGCTCGTGGCCGCCGATCCGGTAGCTGTCGGTCGTGAGCAGCGCGACCTTGCTCGCGCCGAAGCGCATCACGCAGCGCGCGGCGAGCTTCGCGGTGGTCGTCGTCTTGCCGACGCCCGTCGGCCCCATCAGCGCGAACACGCCGCCGCGCTCCATCAGCGCTTCCTCGCTGTCGAGCACCGGCAGGTTCGACTCGAGCACCGACTGCGCCCATTCGGCCGCCTGCTCGAACGTCTGCTCGCCTTCGCCCTGCGGCAGGTTGTCGACCATCATCCGCACGAGCTGCGCGGAGAAGCCGGCCGCGAACAGGTGCTTCGTCAGCGCGCCGTGCACCGGGCTGCGGCGCTGGCGCTCATGCCACATCAGGCTGTCGAACTGCTCCTCCATCATCCCGCGCAGCGAGCCGAGCTCGTTCATCACCGTGTCGTTGACGATCCGCTCGATGCGCGCCTTCACCGCGTCGGCCACCGCGGCGGCCGTGTCTTCGGGCATGCGCGCGCGGTCCGCCGCCTTCGGGGCGGGCGCTTCAGCGCCGCGGCGCGGCGCGGCGTCGTCCGCCGGCACGCGGCGCGCGACGTTGCGCACGATGTCGCGCGCCCACTCGGGCGGCGTCGCTTCGTGCGCGGCGCGCGGCGCGACTTCCGGCGCCGGCGTGGCCTGCGCGCGCGCGATCAGCGCTTCGCGCTGCTGCGTCAGGCGCTTCGCGTGCTCGACCAGCCACGGCGCGGGTTCGGAAGAGGCGGCGGGCGATCCCGCGGCAGGCGATCCTGCGGCGGGCGAACCCGCGGCAGGCACTCCCCGAGCGGGCGCAGCGGCGGCGGCAAAGCCCGCCACCGGCGCCGCCGGCGCGTCGGTCGTCTCGGCGCTCGCGCCGAACACCGACGAGAACACGTCCGGCAAGCCGCCGTCGCCCATCGCATACGGATTGACGGCCGCACGCGGCGCCGTGCCTGCGGGCGCCGGCGCGCCGGCCCGGAACGCCGCGCCGGGCAGCGCGGCTGCGCCGGCCGCGTCCGGCGGCGTGATCGCCGACAGCTCGGCGTCGGCGAGCGCGACGATTTCGACACTGCCGTCATCGAGCGTGCGGTTCGACAGCACGACGGCGTCGGCGCCGAGCGCCTCGCGCACGAGCCGCAGCGCGTCGCGGCTCGTCGGCCCGGTGAATTTGCGAATGTTCAAGCGGAACCCCCGATGACGTTAACGACTTTGATCGTGCGTGTATCCGGCACTTCGGCATACGACAGCACTTTCAATTGCGGCAGGCTGCGGCGCAGGAAGCGCGCGAGCATCGCCCGCAGCGCGTGCTGCACGAGCAGCACGGGCGGCAGCCCGAGATTCTGTTGACGCAGCATCGCTTGCTGCGTGCCGGTCAGGAGCGTGTGCGCGAGGCCGGGCTCGAGGCCCGGGTTCGCGCCCGTGGCGAGCGCCTGCGACAGCACGCGCTCGAGATTCGCGTCGAGGCCCATCACCTGCATCTCGCCCGAGCCCGGATACCACTGCTGCGTGATCGCGCGGCCGAGCGCGAGCCGCACCGCGGCCGTGATGTCGTATGCGTCGGTGATGCGGCCCGCGTGCTCGGACACGGCTTCGAGGATCGTGCGCATGTCGCGGATCGGCACGCCTTCCTCGAGCAGGTTCTGCAGCACCTTCTGCAGCGTCGTCAGCGAGATCGTCTTCGGCACGAGGTCCTCGACGAGCGACGGCGCGTCCTTGCCGGTGCGCTCGATCAGCGCCTGCACTTCCTGGCGGCCGAGCAGCTCGGCCGCGTGCTGGACGACCAGATGGTTCAGGTGGGTCGCGACGACCGTGCTCGCGTCGACCACCGTGTAGCCGTACACCTGCGCCTGCTCGCGCATCGCGACGTCGACCCACACGGCCGGCAGCCCGAACGCCGGGTCGGTGGTCGGCACGCCGGGCATCGCGGCCGTCACCTGGCCCGGGTTGATCGCGAGCCACTGGCCCGGAAACACTTCGCCGATGCCGATCTCGACGCCCTTCAGCGCGATCCGGTAGCCGTTCGGCCGCAATTCGAGGTTGTCGCGGATGTGGATCACGGGCGGCAGGAAGCCGATTTCCTGCGCGAATTTCTTGCGGATGCTCTTGATCCGCTTGAGCAGCTCGCCGTCGCTGTTCTTGTCGACGAGCGGGATCAGCCGGTAGCCGACTTCGAGGCCGAGCGGGTCGATCAGCTGCACGTCGTCCCAGGTCGCCTCGTGGCTGTCGGCGGGCAGCGCGGCGGGCGGCGCGATCTCGGTGACGTCGCCGGCCGCCTTGCGGGCCGCCGCGCGCTTCGTCTGCGTGCGGGCGAACCAGATCGCGCCGCCGCCGAGCAGCAGGAACGCGAAGTGCGGCATGCCGGGGATCAGCCCCATGATCAGGATGATCGTGCCGGTGATCGCCAGCACGCGCGGGTTCGCGAACAGCTGGCCGGTGATCTGCGTGCCGATGTCCTCGTCGGTCGCGACGCGCGACACGATCACGCCGGCCGCGGTCGAGATCACGAGCGACGGGATCTGCGCGACGAGGCCGTCGCCGATCGTCAGCAGCGTGTAGTTCGTGCCGGCCGCCGCGAACGTCATGTCGTGCTGGATCATCCCGACGATCAGCCCGCCGATCACGTTGATCGCCATGATGATCAGGCCCGCGATTGCATCGCCGCGCACGAACTTCGACGCACCGTCCATCGAGCCGTAGAATTCGGCTTCCTGCGCGACCGCGGTGCGGCGCTTTCTCGCCTGCTCCTCGTTGATGAGGCCCGCGTTCAGGTCGGCGTCGATCGCCATCTGCTTGCCGGGCATCGCGTCGAGCGTGAAGCGCGCGGACACTTCGGCGATCCGCCCCGCGCCCTTCGTGATCACCATGAAGTTGATGATCATCAGGATCACGAACACGACGATGCCGACCGCGAAGTTGCCGCCGACGAGGAAGTGGCCGAACGCCTCGATCACCTGGCCGGCCGCGTCCGGGCCCGTGTGGCCCTCGAGCAGCACGACGCGGGTCGACGCGACGTTCAGCGACAGGCGCAGCAGCGTCGAGAACAGCAGCACGCTCGGGAACGCCGCGAAGTCGAGCGGCTTCATCGTGTACATGCTGACCAGCAGCACCATCACGGACAGCGCGATGTTGAACGTGAACAGCAGATCCAGCAGCAGCGGCGGCAGCGGCAGGATCATCATCCCCAGGATCATGCAGATGAGGACCGGGCCCGCGAGCGCGCGCAGGTTGGTGCCCGCGAGCAGGTTCGGGCGCTTCGCGAACAGGCCGGCTGGCGTGCTCATGCGTTACCCCCCTGGGTGCGGGCCTGCGCGCCGAGCACGTCTTCGGCTTCCTCGCGCTCGTCGTCGGCGGACACCGACGCGCCCTTGTCGAGTTCGGCCGGCACGTCGAGATCGACCGGCGCCGCCGGGAACGCGCCGCCTTCCGAACGGAAGCGCTTGAGCTGGTACACCCACGCGAGCACCTCGGCGACGGCCGAGTACAGCGAGCCGGGGATCTCGCGTTCGAGTTCGACGTTGTGATACAGCGCCCGCGCGAGCGGCGGCGCTTCGAGCAGCGGCACGTTGTGCTCGGCCGCGAGCTCGCGGATGCGCGCGGCGACGAGATTCACGCCCTTCGCGACGACCTTCGGCGCGCGCATCGCGCCGTCCGTGTATTGCAGCGCGACGGCGAAGTGCGTCGGGTTCGTGACGACGACGTCGGCCTTCGGCACGGCCGCCATCATCCGGCGCCGCGCGATCGCGCGCTGCTGCTGGCGGATCCGGCCCTTCACGTGCGGATCGCCTTCGTTCTCGCGATGCTCGCGCTTCACTTCTTCCTTCGTCATGCGCAACTTCTTGTTGTACTGCCAGAGTTGATACGGCACGTCGAGCGCGGCGACGACCAGCATCCCGGCGACCGTGGTGCCGCAGCACACGGCGACGAGGTGCAGCGCGTCGGCGAGCGCCGCGTGGAGCGGCTGCATCGCGAGGCCGAGCAGTTCGTCCTTGCTGCGCCAGATCGCGATGCCGCCGATCCCGCCGACGACCAGCGTCTTCGCGAGCGACATGCCGAGCTGGATCGGCCCCTGGACCGAGAAGATCCGGCCGAGGCCGGTGATCGGGTTCAGGCGGTCGAGCTTCAGCTCGAACGTCTTCGACGAGATCAGCCAGCCGCCGAGCGCCATCGGCGCGAGCAGCGCGGCAACCCCCATCATCGCGAGCAGCGGCGCGAGCGCGGCGAGCCCTTCGAGGCTCACGCTGCCCGCAGAAGTCAGCATCCGGTTCGTATCGAACGCGATCCCGCGGTCGAACGTGAAGGCGCCGCGCAGCATCGTCTGCAGGTGCTGGCCGATCGGTCCCGCGAGCAGCCACGTGCCGTAGAAGCCCGACGCGAGCAGCGCGAACGAAGCCAGCTCGCGCGAGCGCGCGACCTGCCCCTCCTCGCGCGCCTTCTCGCGGCGCCTGGGAGTGGCGGCTTCGGTTTTGTCGAGATCGCTCTCGTCTGCCACGTGGCCTCCAGACGGGTACGGCGGGATGCCGCTTTCCAGTGACACCGATTATTCATGGACGCGTCAAACGCCGATCGGTCGAGCAAAGCCTGGAAAGGGGGGTATTTCGGAGAATCGGGCGGACGACGGCGCGGGGACGGCCGGCGGCGCGCGGACGGGCGCGCCGGGCCTGCGCCGGTCAGCCTGCGACGAACGGATCGGGGCCGAAGCGGCCGGGATGGTCGGTGCGGTGCGCGCGCCGCCCCGTGAGCGGAACCGTCGGGCCGACGTGCGAGATGAAGGCGATCAGCGGGCCGTGCGCACGGTGTGCACGGCCCTCGAATCCTGGATATTGATCAAACGCTGAGCGAACGGCATCCGTGAAGTCCATTTCGTTCACCTCCTGTTCTTATCAATGCTTCCGGAGTCACGCGAAGAGTATAGGTAGGATTTTTTCGGATTATTCCGATTTTCCGAGGACGGCGGACAGCGCCCGGGCGACGGCACTTTCGCACGAGCGTTATTTTTAAATAATCACCCCCAGATAAAACCTGGCCGCAGCCGATAATTGAAAAATCGAAAGCCGGATAAATAAAAAAGGGGGCGATCGCTCGCCCCCTTTGTCATGCGGTCCGCCCGCCGCCGCTCAGAATGCGACGTAGGGCGCGGCGCCGCCGCTGCCGCGCAGGTCCATCCCGAAGTAGATCGTCTTGCCGTAGAAATGCGGCAGGCCGATATCGAGCCATGGCGCCGGGTTCGAGACCGGCGTTTTACTGAAAGGCCCCCCGATATCGTTGAACGCGTACGTCGACGGGTTCGCGAACAGCGTATCCGCATTCGCGACCGGCATGGTCACCGTCGCCTGCGCACCGTTCTGGCCCGTGAGCGTCGCCGTATAGGTCACGGTCCCCGACGACGGACAGTAAAACGATGAATTGCGCGTGCAAATCGTCTGCGAGTCGTCGAAGAAATAGGCGTTCGAGCCCGTATCGAAGAACGCGCCGCCACCGGCCGCCGGCGACAACGTGCGGCCGAGGAACGACGCGGTGACGTCGCCCGCCGTCGTGGACGGCAGCACGTTCGACGCGCCCAGCTTGTTGTTGGCCTGCGTGCCGATGCCGAACGTCAGCAGCCCCGTCGCGCTCGCCTCGCCGTTGGCCGAGATGCCCGACATCTGCACGATCACGCCATTGTTGTCGCTCGCGAAACGCTGCACCGGATTGGCCACCTGCTGCGCGAGCGGCACGAGCGTCACGTTGCAGCTCGCATTGCCGTTCGGGCACGCGTAGTAGTTGTTGCTGAGCGACGACGTCGACGTCGTGCAGGTCGCGCCGCAATCGAGCGGCGCCGGCCCGATGCCGAGGATGCCGTTCGCGCCGAGCGCGCCCGCCGAGTTGGCGGCTGTACCGTTGTTGGTGCACGAGGTCGGGACGTTGGTGGTGCCGAGGTCGCCGAGAATCTGCACGGGCAGCGAGCTGGCCGTTTCGCCGCCGATCTTCAGGTCGGCGGTACGCACCGAGCCCCATGTGTAGGTCGACACGAACTTGCCGCACTCGGCGAGCGGCGCGCCGTTCACGGTGGTCACGGGCAAGCTGCCCAGCACGCCCGGCACCGCGTCGCTGACGAGCCGCAGCCCGTACGACGCGGTATCGACCAGCACGTTGTCGACGACCTGGCAGTTCGACGTGCCAGGCGCGCAGACCGTCACGCTGACGGTCGGGATATTGATGACGTTCGCGACGCCGCGGCCGACGGTGATGACCGCGGTGTTCGACGCGGTGGGCGCGGGCGGCGGCGGGGAGCTGCCGCCGCCGTCACCGCCGCCGCATGCGGCGACGAGCAGGGCCGTGGCGGCCGCGAGGCTCAGTGCGCCGAGCCAGCGAATGAAGGTACGAGAAATTCGCAAGATCGCTCTCCCGGTCACTGGATGTCGTTGCCGGTCACGCCGGCAGGCAGCGCCTGCGGCAGCCAGGCTTGCCCCGAGAACGAGCCCATGTGGCCGCCCGTCCGGATCACGATGGCGCTCGAGTCGACCGACACGGGCGCGCGCCAGCCGCGCGCCGCGTGCGCCGCTTCGACGCCGGCCTTGTACTGCGGAAGATAGCTGCCGAACACCTGCCCGAGATCGGGCATCGACGGGCCGCGCCACGCGACGCCGAACACGGTGCCGGCGGCGGACGTGTATTCATGGATCACGGTGCCGGACGCAAGCGAAAGCTCGCGCACCGTATAGGCGGGCGTGTTCGCCGACGAGCCGTCGGCCGCGCGCATCGCGCGCTGCAGC
Organism: Burkholderia ubonensis; assembly: GCF_902833085.1. GTDB lineage: Bacteria > Pseudomonadota > Gammaproteobacteria > Burkholderiales > Burkholderiaceae > Burkholderia > Burkholderia ubonensis. Next base: position 350,555 of record NZ_CADFEB010000010.1, on the reverse strand, counting down.
GCGCGCACGGTGGCGGTATGGTCGTCCGCCGGCGGCGACATCGGCGCGCCGCCCAGTTCCGCGTGCGCGTGGATGCTCCACAGCACGCCCATCGAGGCCGTCGCGCACGCAACGGCACAGCCCAGACGTTTCAGTTTCACGTTCCCCCCCAGGGAATTGCCTCGTTGTCGACGGCGAGCGCGGTGCGAACCGCGACGCCGTCGCATCATGTCAGACGAACCGACGAACGATGATTCTGATACAGCTTGAAGCGTAGTATGCCTGCGGAGTGTAACGAAGTGTCAATGACGCGTATGAGGATTCGCCCGGGGGCCGTGCCGCCGGGGCGCGGCCGGAACGGCCGCCGCGCGGGGGCCCGGGCGGGCGCGGGCGAGCGCCGCGCCCGCGGGATCGTCAGAAGCCGAGGCTTGCGAGCAGGTCGTCGACCTGCGCCTGGTCCTGGACGACGTCGGTCTTGCCTTCCGGATTGATCTGCGGGCCGTTCAGCAGCGACGCGGGGCTGCCGGTGCTGCTCACCGGCTGCTCGGCCGCGAGCGCGGCCGCGGTCGCCGCGAACTGCTCGCGCCGCTCCGGCGCGATGTTCTCGACCAGCACGGTCAGCAGCTGCTGCTCGATCAGGTAGACCATGTCCATGATCTTCTTGATCACCTGCCCGGTCAGATCCTGGAAGTCCTGCGCGAGCATGATCTCGAGCAGCTGCGCGCTGGTCGCGGACGTGGACTCCGGCAGCGCGCGCAGGAACGCGCGCGTGTCGTCCATCAGCTCGCGGACCTCCGTGCGCTCGATCGGCGCCGCATACCACTGCGCCCAGCGCGCGTCGAGCGCCTCGGCCTCGTTCTGCATGCGCTCCTGCATCGGCTTCGCGACCTCGATCGCGGTCAGCACGCGCTCGGCCGCCTGCTCGGTCATCGTCGCAACGTAGCGCAGCCGGTCGCGCGCGTCCGGCACGGCTTCCGCCGCGCGCTCGACGTGCTTGTCGAGCCCGAGCTCGCGCATCGAGTCGCGCAGCGCGCGCGTGACGGAGCCAATGCGCGCGAGGATGCGGTCGGCTGCCAGATCGGTGCCTTCAGGGTGGCTGTCGGCGGCAAAGCCCGCGCCCGCCATCGCCGCATGGATCGGCTCGTTCACGTCAGCTCCCGGTCTTGGCCATCTTCTCGATGATCTTGGTCAGCTTCTCGTCGAGCACCGCCGCCGTGAACGGCTTCACGACATAGCCGCTCGCGCCGGCCTGCGCGGCCGCGATGATGTTCTCCTTCTTCGACTCGGCCGTGACCATCAGCACCGGCAGGTGCGTGAGCGTCGCGTCCGCGCGGATTTCCTTCAGCATCGCGAGGCCGTCGAGGTTCGGCATGTTCCAGTCGGAGATCACGAAGTCGAAGCCGCCGCCGCGCAGCCGCGCGAGGCCGGCCGCGCCGTCCTCGGCCTCGTCGACGTTCGTGTAGCCCAATTCCTTGAGCAGGTTGCGGACGATCCGGCGCATCGTCGGGAAGTCGTCCACCACCAGGATTTTCATGCTCTTGTCCATCATTGTTCCTTTCCAGATTCGTTTCGTCGGGACGCGTGCATGATAGCGCGCGTCCGTCACAATTCCTTATACGCGCTGCACGCGATCCGCGAGACGCGACATCACGCGGCGGCTCATGTCGGCGAGCGGCACGACCTCTTCCGCGCCGCCCAGCGCGATCGCCTCGCGCGGCATCCCGAACACGATGCAGCTCGCCTCGTCCTGCGCGAACGTGTAAGCGCCCGCGCGCTTCATCTCCAGCAGGCCCGCCGCGCCGTCGCGGCCCATCCCGGTCAGGATCACGCCGATCGCGTTCTTGCCGGCGTGCGTCGCCGCCGAGCGGAACAGCACGTCGACCGACGGCCGGTGCCGGTTGACCGGCGGCTCGTCGGACAGCTGCGCGATGTAGTTCGCGCCGCTGCGGGCCAGCAGCAGGTGCGCATGGCCCGGCGCGATGTACGCGTGGCCGGGCAGCACCCGCTCGCCGTGCTCGGCTTCCTTCACCGCGATCCGGCACAGGCCGTTCAGGCGCTGCGCGAACGACTTCGTGAAGCCGGGCGGCATGTGCTGCGCGATCAGCACCGCCGGCGCATCCGGCGGCAGCGGAGTCAGCACTTCGCGGATCGCCTCGGTGCCGCCCGTCGATGCGCCGACGATGATCAGCTTTTCGGTACTGACGAGCGGGTTGTTCAGCATCGGCGCAGCGGGATGGCCGCTTGCCGCGCGCGCGGCGGCGGCCTGCGGCTGCGGCGCCTGCCGCACGCGGGCGCGCGACGCCGCGCGGATCTTGTCGGCGAGCTTCTCCGCGTAGTCGAGCATCCCGTCGCGGATGCCGACGCGCGGCTTCGTGACGAAGTCGACCGCGCCCAGCTCGAGCGCGCGCAGCGTGATTTCCGAGCCGCGCTCGGTCAGCGACGAAACCATCACGACCGGCATCGGCCGCAGGCGCATCAGCTTCTCGAGGAAGTCGAGCCCGTCCATGCGCGGCATTTCGACGTCGAGCGTCAGGACGTCCGGGTTGTGCTGCTTGATGAGATCGCGCGCGACGAGCGGGTCCGGCGCGGTCGCGCACACTTCCATGTCGGGCTGGCCATTGATGATCTCGGTCATCAGGCTGCGAATCAGCGCCGAATCGTCGACGCACAATACCTTGATCTTTTGCACTGCGTTCTTGCCTCCTGCTATTTCGATATCGTCTGGGCGTAGCGGCCGCCCGCGTATGGGCTTCCGGCGGCCGAACCGCCCGCCCCCGCACCGCCGCGCGCGCCGAACAGCTCGATGCGCGCACGCGCCGGCTGGGCCGCGCCCGGCTGCTTCGCGAGCGGGTTCGCGCCGGGCTGGCCCGGCGCGGGCCGCGTCGCCGGCGTGCTGAACAGCTCGACGTGCGGGCGCGGCCGCGCGGCGCTGCCGGCTTCGGCCGCGCGCGCGAGAGCGGCTTCGCGCTCCGTGACGCCATGTACCTGCAAACGCAACTTCTTCACCGCCGCGCGCCCCGAATGCGGCATGAACGCGACCTTGCGAGGATGCACGCCCTGCAGGTCTTCCGCCGTGATCCGGATGCGCTCGAGCGCGAGATAGCGGCGCACGAAGTCCGAATTGCGGTCGCCGATGTTGATCGTCGTCATGCCGGCCAGCACGGCCGCGCCGCCGAACACCTTCGCCTCGAAGCGCTCGCGGCGGCCGCCCGCCTTGATCATTTCGTTGATCAGCACTTCCATCGCGTACGCGCCGTAGCGCATCGACTCGGACGCGGCCGCGCAGGCGTCCGCGCCGTCGTCGGGCAACATGAAGTGGTTCATTCCGCCGATGCCCGCGTACGGATCGTGCAGGCACGCGGCGACGCACGAGCCGAGCACGGTCATCAGCACCATGTCTTCGCCGGTCGTGTAGAACTCGTTCGGCAGCAGCTTCACGCCCGGCAGGCCGAAGTGGCTGTCGAAGTAACGGTTGGTCGCGATCGGCAGCGCACTCATCGGCGTTCCCCGACGGCCGGCGTCGCGGCCCCGCCCATGCGCGCGCGCGGCGCGGCGCCGCCGGACGCGGCCAGGCGCGACGCGTCGCGCGTCAGCTCATAGACCGTCTGGCCGCGCAGCCGGAACGCCTGCGTGACGTACGTGAAGTTCTCCGAGTGGCCGGCGAACAGCAGGCCGCCCGGCTTCACGAGCGGCTCGAAGCGGGACAGCACCTGCCCCTGCGTCGGCTTGTCGAAGTAGATCATCACGTTGCGGCAGAAGATCGCATCGAACGGCTTGCCGATCCCGTAGTCGGCATCGGTCAGGTTGAGCTGCTCGAAGCGGATCATCGCGCGCAGCTCCGGGCGCACCTTCACGCGGCCGGCCTGCGCGCCCGTGCCCTTCAGGAAGAAGCGCTTCAGGCGCTCCGGCGACAGGTGCTTGACCTGGTCGTACGTGTAGATGCCGGCCTCGGCCTTCGCGAGCACCTGCGTGTCGAGGTCGGTCGCGAGGATCGACGCGCTGCGCGCAGCCGAGTCGCCGAGCGCCTCGATCAGCGTGATCGCGATCGAATACGGCTCCTCGCCGGTCGACGCGGCCGAGCACCACACCGACACCGGCGCGTCGCGGCCCTTCACGAAATCGGCGAGGATCGGAAAGTGGTGCGCCTCGCGGAAGAATGCGGTGAGGTTCGTCGTCAACGCGTTGGTGAAGGCTTCCCACTCGACGGGATCGTCCTCCCGCTCGAGCTGGTCCAGATAATCGCGAAACGTGTCGAGACCGCGGGCGCGCAGCCGGCGCGCGAGCCGGCTGTATGCCATGTCGCGCTTGTGCTCGGACAGCGAAATGCCCGCACGCTGGTGGATCAGCGTGCGGATGCGCGCGAAGTCGGCGGCCGTGAACGCGAAGTCGCGCCCGGCCTCACCGGCCCGGGTCGAAGCGTCCTGAGATTCGGCACGAAGCGGAGCGCGCGCAGTCAGCATGGCTTAGAAGGTCTCCCAGTCGTCGTTGGACGTGCCGGCCGCGGCAGGCGCCGGCTTCTCGCCGGACAGCGCGGGCCGCACGAGCGCGGGCTTCGCCGCCGGCGCGGCGGGCTTTGCGGCGGCCGGCTTCGCGACGCGCGGCGCATAGCCGCCCGACGACACCTTCGGTTCGGCGGCGAGCGCGGCGCGCTTCACGGGCTGCGGTTCATGCGCGTGTGCGTGGGCCGAGTGTCCTGCGTGCGGCAGCGCCGGCACGGCGGCCGGCTGCGGCGCCGGGCGCGCGGCGGGCAGCGCCGGCGGCGCGGAGCGCACGGGCGCGGCCGCATGCGCGATGCCGCCGAGGACGCGCCAGCCGGCCACGACCGCCTTCATCTGGCGCGTCTGCTCCTCGAGCGACGCGGCGGCGGCCGCGGCCTGCTCGACGAGCGCGGCGTTCTGCTGCGTGACGGCGTCCATCTGGCCGACCGCGCGGTTGACCTGCTCGATGCCGGTCGACTGCTCTTCGGACGCGGCGCTGATCTCGCCCATGATGTCGGTCACGCGGCGCACGGCCTGCACGATCTCGTCCATCGTCGAGCCGGCGCGCGCGACCAGCTCGGAGCCGCTTTGCACCTTGTCGGCCGAATCGCCGATCAGCTGCTTGATTTCCTTCGCGGCGGTCGCGCTGCGCTGCGCGAGCGAGCGCACCTCGCCGGCGACGACCGCGAAGCCGCGGCCCTGCTCGCCGGCGCGCGCCGCTTCCACCGCCGCGTTCAGCGCGAGGATGTTGGTCTGGAACGCGATGCCTTCGATCGTGCCGATGATGTCGACGACCTTGCCCGAGCTCGTCGCGATGTCCTGCATCGTCTCGACCACCTGGCCGACCACGTCGCCGCCCTGCGTCGCGATGTCCGACGCGTTGACCGCGAGCTGGCTCGCCTGGCGCGCGTTCTCGGCGTTCTGCCGCACGGTGCCGGTCAGCTGCTCCATGCTCGACGCGGTTTCCTGCAGCGACGCGGCCTGCTCTTCCGTGCGCTGCGACAGGTCGGTGTTGCCGGTGGCGATCTCGCGCGCGCCGACGTCGATCGACTCCGCGCCGCGATGCACGGACTGCACCATCGCGGTGACCGCGTCCTGCATCCGGCGGATGCCGCCGAACAGGCGCCCGATCTCGTTCGTGCTCTGGACCTGCACCGGCTCGGTGAGGTCGCCCGCGGCGATGCGCTCGAAGTGCGCGACCGCCTGCTCGAGCGGCTGGATGATCAGCCCGCGCAGCGCGAAGCGGATCGCGACCACCATCACGAGCGACAGCGCGATGCCGGCCGTGATCAGCGCGATCATCAGCGAGATCCGCGTTTGCGTCGCATCCTGGCGCGCTTCCGCGCGCGTCTGCAGCGCGCCGATCACGGCTGCCGCCGCCTGGTCGTAGGCGACGAACATCGGGCTGATCTTCGTGTCGGCGATCGCGTGATACGCGGCCAGGTCGCCGGCGCGCGCGGCAGCGAACTCCGGCTCCACGCCGTCCTTGACGATCGTCGCGTAGCGCGCGGCCAGGTCGTCGAGGAGCGCCTGGTCGACGCCGTCCTTCGGCGTCGCCTGGAACGCCTGCCAGTTCTGGTTCGACTTCGCGTACAGTTCCTGAGCGCGCGCCAGCACCTTGCCGGCCTCGTCGGCGTTGCCGCCTTCGGTCAGCGAGCGGAAGCGGTCGAGCGACACGCGCGCGCGCAGCAGGAACGTCGACGTGTCGTCGAGCGCATGGATCGCCGGCAGGTCGCCATGCGCGATCCCGTCGAGCGAACGGCTCGCGTGATGGAGCGCATAGAGGCCGAGCCCGCCGACCGCCGCGGCGAGGCACGCGAGGATGAGTCCGACCGCCGTGAGCGTCGTGCGGATCGACCAGTTTTGCAACATTGCAGATTCTCCCGAAATTCCTTGCGCCCGGCGCGCTTACACGCCGAGCGTTTCGATCAGCGCCATTTCGCGGCTCGACATCAGCTTCTCGATGTCCATCAGGATCAGCATCCGGCCGTCGACCGTGCCGAGGCCCGTCAGGTACTCGGTCGTCAGCGTCGCGCCGAATTCCGGCGCGGGCATGATCGCGTCGGTCTGCAGCGTCAGCACGTCGGACACGCCGTCGACCACCATCCCGACCACGCGGTTCGACACGTTCAGGATGATCACGACGGTCTGGTGGTCGTACTCGACGCGGCCCAGGTGGAACTTGATCCGCATGTCGACGATCGGCACGATGATCCCGCGCAGGTTGATCACGCCCTTGATGAAGTCGGGCGCGTTCGCGATGCGCGTGACGCTGTCGTAGCCGCGGATCTCCTGCACCTTCAGGATGTCGATTCCGTACTCTTCGTCGCCGAGCGTGAAGACGAGGAACTCCTGACCCGTCGCATCGCCATGCTCCGCGTCGCGGCGGCTCGTGGCCGCGTTCGCCGCGGCCGGATTGATCATTTGGACTTCAGCAGACACGTTTGCCCCCAAATCGGTTGATGGCGAGAGTCAGAATGCGAGCGCGGCGGCCGGATTGGCGCCGTGCGTCGCACGGGTTTCGCGGTTCAGCGCCGCGACGTCGACGATCAGCGCGACGCTGCCGTCGCCGAGGATCGTTGCTGCCGAGATGCCGTGCACCTTGCGGTAGTTGGTTTCGAGGTTCTTCACGACCACCTGCTGCTGGCCGACCAGCTCGTCGATCAGCATCGCGAAGCGGCGGCCCTCGGTTTCCATGATCGTGACGATCCCCTGGGTCGGGTCGGTGCGCGCCTCGTCCACCGAGAACACTTCATGCAGCGCGACGAGCGGCAGGTATTCGCCGCGCACCCGCACCACGCGCTCGCCGTTGCCGACCGTGTAGATGTCGTCCGCGGACGGCTGCAGCGACTCCATCACGAAATTGAGCGGCAGGATGAAGATCTCGCCGCCGACCTTCACCGACATCCCGTCGAGGATCGCCAGCGTGAGCGGCAGCACGATGCGCGTGGTCGTGCCGCGGCCGGCGTGCGACGAGATCTCGACGTGGCCGCCCATCGACTGGATGTTGCGCTTCACGACGTCCATGCCGACGCCGCGGCCCGACACGTCGGTCACCGTCTCGGCGGTCGAGAAGCCCGGCGCGAAGATCAGCTGCCAGACTTCGTCGTCACTGATGTTGTCGGATATCTGCATCCCCTGCTTCGCGGCCTTCGCGAGAATCCGCTCGCGGTTCAGGCCGCCGCCGTCGTCGCTGACCTCGATCACGATGTTGCCGCCGTGATGCGCGGCCGACAGCACGAGCTGGCCGACCGCGTCCTTGCCGGCCGCGCGCCGCTTGTCGACGGTCTCGATCCCGTGGTCGAGGCTGTTGCGCACGAGGTGGGTGAGCGGATCGATGATCCGCTCGATCAGGCTCTTGTCGAGCTCGGTCGCCTGGCCGAACGTGACGAGCTCGACCTGCTTGCCGAGCTTGCCGGCGAGATCGCGCACGAGCCGCGGGAAGCGGCTGAACACGTAGTCCATCGGCATCATCCGGATCGACATCACCGCTTCCTGCAGGTCGCGCGCGTTGCGCTCGAGCTGCGCCATCCCGTTGAAGAGACGGTCGTGCAGCGCGGGGTCGAACGCGCTCGCCGTTTCCGCGAGCATCGCCTGCGTGATCACGAGCTCGCCGACCAGGTTGATCAGCTGGTCGACCTTCTCGACGCCGACGCGGATCGAGCTGCCCTCGCCGCCCGATGCGGCCGCGGCGGCCGGACGCGCGCGCTTGTCGTCATGGTGCGGGTGCGCCTGCGCGGCGGGCGCCGGCTGTGCGGCGGCCTGCGGGGCGGCCTGCGGGGCGGCCGGCTCGGCGGCAGCCTGCGGCGCCGGTGCGGCGGGCTGCGCGGCCGGAGCCGGCGCGGCGGCGGCCGCCGGTGCTGCTGCAGCAGCTGCGGCTGCCGGTGCGGCCGGGGCGGCCGGGGCTGCGGCGGGCTGCGCGGCGGCGGCCGGTGCGTCCGCGGACGCGGCCGGCGCGGTGCCGCGGCCGATCTTGATCTGGCTCTCGTCGATCACGAAGCAGCAGACCGCGACGATGTCGTCGGTCGACACGTCCGACTCGAGCCACAGCGTCAGGTCGCCGCCCGCCTCCTCGCGGCCGACGATGCGGCCGAGATTGCCGAGTTCCTCGGCGAGAAGCTCGCGGTCCTTCGCATCGACGCCGGTCAGCGTGATCCTCAGGTGCGGGCCGCCGGCGTCCGCGGCCGCGGCGGGCTCGCCTGCACCGGCAGCCGGATGCGCGGCCTCGAACGCCTGCTCGACGACGTGATCGGGCACACCGGCCTCGGCCGATGCCGCCGGCGTGACCGGCGCTGCCGGAGCGGCCGGCGCAGCGGCTGCCGCCGGCTCGCCCGCGCCGCTGCCGGCCTTCAGCCGTTCGAGCTTCGCGCAGATCGCCGCGGCGGCTGCCGCATCGGGCTCCGCGCTCGCGCGATAGTCGGCGAGCTGGTCGGACAGCACGTCCTTCGCCTCGAGGAAGACGTCGACCATCTCCTTCGTCAGCTTCAGCTCGTGGTTGCGCACGCGGTCAAGCAGCGATTCGAGGATGTGCGTCGTCTCGGTGAGCGCCGTGAAGCCGAAGGTCGCCGCGCCGCCCTTGATCGAATGCGCGGCGCGGAAGATCGCCGCCCCGTCCTCGGGATCGAGCGCGTCGACGTCCAGATTCAGCAGCAGCTGCTCCATCTGCGCGAGCAGCTCGTCCGCCTCATCGAAGAATGTCTGGTAGAACTGAGTGATGTCGAGAGTCATGCCGGGTCACCGGATAAGGTCGTCGCGGTCAAATCAGGAATCGGCCGGCGCGGACAGCGTCGCGACCAGGTCAATCAGCACGGCCGGGTCGATCGGCTTCTCGATCCAGCCGGTTGCGCCCGCATCGCGCGCCGCGGCCTTGAAGGCATCGCTGCCCTCGGTCGTCAGCACGAGGATCGGCGTATCCGCATAGGCGGTCAGCTTGCGCAGCGCCGCGATCACTTCGAGGCCGCTCTTGCGCGGCATGTTCTGATCGGTCAGCACCAGGTCGTACGCGACGGTGGCCGCCATGTCGAAGCCGGCTTCGCCGTCCGGCGCAACCGTCACGTCATAGCCGGCCTGCGCGAGCGTCCCCTGCAGGAGCGCACGCATGGTCGCGGAGTCGTCGATGGCAAGAATGGTTCGGATCATGTCAGTCTCGGAAGCCTCAATGTCGCGGCGCGGACGCGGCGGCGCCGGCCAGCGCCGGACGCACGCCCACCGTCGCCGGGGGGGCGATCTGCTGCGCGAGCTGCTTCGAGCCCGCGGCGTCGGCCGACAGCGTCGTGGTCGTCGCGTCGTCGCGCATCAGCGCCTCTTCGGATTTGCGATTCAGCACGATCACGCTGATCCGGCGGTTCTCCGGATCGAGCGGATCGGCCTTGTTCAGGTTCTGCGTCGACGCAAGGCCGAGCACGCGCAGCACCTTCGATTCGTCCATGCCGCCCGAGATCAGCTCGCGGCGCGATGCGTTCGCGCGGTCGGCCGACAGCTCCCAGTTGCTGTAGCCGCCTTCGCCGCCCGCGTACGGCACCGCGTCGGTGTGGCCCTGGACGATGATGCGGTTCGGCACGTCGTTCAGCGTCTTGCCGATCTCGCGCAGGATGTCGCGCATGTACGGCTCGACGTGGTCGCTCGACATCGCGAACATCGGCCGCTTCTGCGTGTCGACGATCTCGATGCGCAGCCCCATCAGCGTGGAGTCGATGCGGATCTGCTGCTTGAACTGGCGCAGCGTCGGGTTGGCCTCGATCGCGGCCATCAGCTTGATCTGCAGGTCGTGCAGGCGCGCCTGCTCGCGGCGCTCGAGCGAGCCCTGCGCCTGGGCCTGCGCTTCGTCGTCGTTCTTCTTCGCGACGCGGTCCGCGAGGCTGGTCGAGCCGTCGGTGCGGCGCGTCGAGCCCGCGTCGACGCTCGAGATGTCGCGCCCGCCGCCGTTGATGATGCTCGAATCCTGCGAGCTGCGGTCGCCGCTGCCGAACAGCGCGGCCTGCAGCGGCGTGTTGAAGTATTCGGCGATCCCCTTGAGCTGCACCGGCGTCACCGAGCTCAGCAGCCACATCAACAGGAAGAACGCCATCATCGCGGTCATGAAGTCCGCATACGCGAGCTTCCAGGCGCCGCCGTGATGGCCCTTCTTCGCCGGGGCCACCCGCTTGACGACGATTGCGCGATCCTTGCTCTTGCTCATCGGGCGCTCCGCGTCACTTCGCCTTCACGCGGCGCACGTGCTCTTCGAGCTCGGCAAACGACGGCCGCTCGGTCGAGAACAGCACCTTGCGGCCGAACTCGACCGCGATCGCCGGCGCGTAGCCGTTCAGGCTCGCGAGAATCGTGACCTTGATGCACTGGAACATCTTCGTCGACTCGGCGACGCGCTGCTCCGCGAGGCTCGCGAGCGGGCCGATCAGCCCGTACGACAGCAGGATGCCGAGGAACGTGCCGACCAGCGCCTGCGCGATCATCGCGCCGAGCACCGCGGGCGGCTTGTCGGCGGACGCCATCGTGTGCACGACGCCCATCACGGCCGCGACGATGCCGAACGCCGGCATCGCGTCGCCGACGCGCATCAGCGCGTGCGCCGGGCCTTCGCCTTCGGCGTGATGCGTCTCGATCTCCTCGTCCATCAGGCTCTCGATCTCGAACGCGTTCATGTTGCCGCCGACCATCAGCCGCAGGTAGTCGGTCAGGAATTCGACGATGTGGCGGTCGGCCAGGATCTTCGGATACTGGGTGAAGATCGGGCTCTTGTCCGGATCGTCGATGTCGGCCTCGAGCGTCAGCGTGCCTTCCTTGCGCGCTTTCGCGAGCAGCACGTACAGGAGCCCCATCAGCTCCATGTAGACGTCCTTGTTGTACTTCGAGCCCTTGAAGAGCGTCGGCAGCACTTGCAAGGTCGCCTTGATCGTCTTCATGCCGTTGCCGAGGATGAACGCGCCCACGCCCGCGCCGACGATCATCAGAATTTCGATCGGCTGGATCAATGCGCCCAGATGCCCGCCTGCCAGCGCGTAACCGCCGAAGACGGACAAAATCGTCACGAGTGTTCCCACGATAATCAGCACTGCCTGTCCCTCACGAATGACCGGCGGGGAGACCGCCGTTAAGTGGTTTACGGCAGTCGGCAGGAAAACTTTGGGCGCCCCGCGGCGGCCGCCGGGCCGTGTTTACCAGCATTCCGCGGCGGCTCTCGCCTGCCCGCGGCGCGCGGCTGCGGCCCGCCGCCCCCGCCCCGAGGGGCTCAGACCGCGAGCGCCGCCTGCCCTGCCTGCGCGGCCGCCGCCTTGCGGGTCTTGCCGGCGCGCGACGGCGGCTGGCAGAGCCCGCAAACGAAACCTTGATGCGGATCATGCGCGTGCGCGACGAAATGGCCGCCGCAGCGCGTGCACGGCGTCATCTGCAGCATCCCCGAATCGAAGAAGCGCACGAGCGTCCACGCGCGCGTGAGACTCAGCGCCGCCTCGTCGCCGGACAGGTTCACGTGCTCCAGATACAGCCGGTACGCCTTCACGATCGACTGGATCGGCTCGCAGCGGCCGTGGTCCTGCATGAACCGGTAGATGTTGTAGAACAGCGACGAGTGGATGTTCGGCTGCCACGTCATGAACCAGTCGGTCGAGAACGGCAGCATCCCCTTCGGCGGCGACACGCCCTTCAGCTCCTTGTACAGCTTGATCAGCCGGTCCCGCGACAGGCTCGTCTCCGCCTCCAGCAACTGCAGCCGGGCACCCAGTTCGATCAGTTCGATGGCGAGCGTGATTTCCTTCACCTCGACCACGACGCTTTTGCTTGCCATAAGTGTTAGCCGTGCGCTTCTCGTTGCTTCGGATCAGACGCCCATGCGCCGGCCACCGGCGCGACGCGCCGGGACGAACGCAGGGCAGGGAGCGTCAGCGGACGCTTTCGACCGGCTGGCCGGCCATCAGGATCGCCGAATGGGCGTGCGACACCACGGTGCTGCGGCCCTTGTCGGCCAGCGACGACAGCAATGCGTGATCGTCGAAACGAAAGCGGCACAGCATCTGGTTCGACGCCGCGAGCTTCACGGTCTGCGCGAGCGTGAGGTTCCCGAGGACATCGGCCAGCTCCTCGGAAATTCCCATGCGGAACATGCCCATCGCCTTGTCCTCGCGCAGCAGGCGTTGCGCGAGCAGGAGGTACGACAGGTTTACCTCTTTGATCTCACTGAGCATTTCGCTGGTAGCGCTCATGATTTCCCCGTTAAGTGCCTTTGGCCATTCGTGTAATGAAAACGTTTGCTCGACGTCGCGGCTCGTGGCGCGAGTCGGCATGTTTATGGTCTTACAACGGGATTTTGGCTAAACGGGTTTTATGCCGGTATCAGCAAAGTGGCGTGCGCCGCGCAGGATTTGTCTGTAAACCATGTAGGAATTTTTCCTACAAAGGCAATTGAAAGGAAGATTGTTGAATTTACGCGGCAGATTGCCGCGGAAGGCCGGCTGGTGGAGCTTTCGGCGCGAGGATCGGTAAAAATTATAGTACTTTTTCACGGTCGCGCAACAATTGACTTGGCCGTCTCACATTCTGCGTCGCACCCCATTTATCGGGGTTTTCTCGTATTTCAGCGTGTAACAAGCCTTAAGCGTTTGCAAAAACACTCGAACCCCTGCGAGCGATCCCGATAATGCTTCAATGGGCGGTGGCGCGATGCTTGCCGGTCCGCCCCCAGCTTGCCGTCCGGAGCGCTGCCGCCCGCCGCCACCCGCGTGCGTCGGCACGCTTCGCCCCCGGTGCAGCTTTGTCCGGGATCGGAGTCCAACGCTGAAGCATACGCTCCGATCGACCGTTTTACATGGGGCCCGAGCAGGCGCTCTAACGCCGAGCCGGGTCGATATCGGAGATCGCCCATGCGCATTGCCCAGATCGCACCGCTCTACGAAGCCGTTCCGCCGAAACTCTACGGCGGCACCGAGCGCGTCGTGTCCTACCTCACCGAAGCCCTCGTCGAGCTCGGCCACGACGTCACGCTGTTCGCGAGCGGCGACTCGGTCACGTCCGCCCGCCTCGAAGCGGCCTGGCCGCGCGCGCTGCGGCTCGATCCGTCGATCCGCGATTCGATGGCACCCCATATGCGCCTGCTCGAGCAGGTCGCCCGGGTCGCGCACGAATTCGACGTGCTGCACTTCCATCTCGACTACCTGCCGTTCTCGCTGATGTCGCGCCTCGACACGCCGTACGTGACGACGCTGCACGGGCGGCTCGACCTGCCGGAGCTGCAGCCGGTGTTCGACGCGTTCCCCGACGCGCCCGTCGTGTCGATCTCGAACAACCAGCGCAAGCCGCTGCCGCAGGCCGCGTGGGCCGGCACCGTGTATCACGGGCTGCCCGACACGCTGCTCACACCGCGACCTGGCGTGAAGCCCGAGTACCTCGCGTTCCTCGGCCGGATCTGTCCGGAAAAGCGCGTCGACACCGCGATCCGGATCGCCGCGCAAAGCGGACTGCCGCTCAAGATCGCCGCGAAGGTCGACAAGGCCGACGCCGACTACTTCAAGGAAGTGATCGAACCGCTGCTCGGCGAGGCGCACGTCGAATTCATCGGCGAGATCAACGAGGCGCAGAAGCCCGCGTTTCTCTCCGGCGCGAAGGCGCTGCTGTTCCCGATCGACTGGCCGGAGCCGTTCGGCCTCGTGATGATCGAGGCGATGGCGTGCGGCACGCCGGTCGTCGCGTTCAACCGCGGCTCGGTGCCGGAAGTGATCGAGGACGGCGTGACCGGCTTCATCGTCGAGGACGTGCAGGGCGCGGTCGGCGCACTGCACCGGATCGACAGCCTGTCGCGCGACGCGATCCGCGCGCGCTTCGACACGCGCTTCAGCGCGAAAGCGATGGCGCAGCGCTACGTCGACACCTACGAAACACTTTGCGCGGCGACCAAACAGCCGGCATTGCGCCGGGTCGCAGGCGGCTGACGCCCCGCGCAAATTCACCCGGAAACGGGCGAAGCGCGGCCGAAGAACGGTCGAAGAGCGGACGAGAAACGGGCGTGGAAATGCGCGCCGAAATCGGCCGCGAATCGGTCTCGAATCGACCGCAAATAGCGAAAGAGCCACATCGACGATGCGGCTCTTTTCGTTAGGTCCTCTGCATCAGCCGATCAGAAAACGGTCGCGGTTTTTGCCGACGATCCAATTCGGCGGCTTGCCTCGGCCACTCCAGGTGGCGCCCGACTTCGGGTCGCGGTATTTCGCCGGCAGCGGCGCCTTTTTCGGCGGACGGCCGCGCCGCGCGCGCTCGGCAAATCCCAGATCCTGGGCGGTCAGCCCGTATTCGGCGATCACCCGCTGAACATCGGCAATTACCGCCTCGACTTCCTGGCGGCGCACTTCATCCGCCTGGACCTGCAAATCAGCGATCTGCGCCTTGAGTTTCGCGTATTGAGACATTTTCGGCTCCCTGTTTCATGATGCGGCCCCGGCAATTCCAGCCTAGACACAAAGCATCCGTTACGCAATCCGCACTGCCACCGTGCCCGTCGCAATAAATGCTGGCATTTTTAACCGAAACGGCTATATCGAGAATGCGGACTTATTCTAATAAAAGCCGTTCGTCCAGCATTCCTATTTAACAATCGTTGACCCTCTTGGCCCCGATTCGTTTCCTATAATCCAGACCAAATCAGGGCGGCGGCGGCAAGCGTGCGCCGCCGTCGTCTCTCACTCCATTTGAACGAAATGACCTACATGAACCTTTCTCAGCGGCTGGCGGCAGAAGTATTCGGCACCTTCTGGCTGGTGCTCGGCGGGTGCGGCAGCGCCGTGCTGGCAGCGGCCTTTCCGGGGCTCGGCATCGGTTTCGCCGGCGTCGCGCTGGCCTTCGGTCTCACCGTGCTGACGATGGCGTTCGCGATCGGACATGTTTCGGGGTGCCATCTGAATCCTGCGGTGAGCGTGGGCCTGACGGTTGCCGGCCGCTTCCCGGCGCGCGATCTCGTGCCGTACATCGTCGCGCAGGTGATCGGCGCGACGCTCGGCGCATTCGTGCTGTACCTGATCGCGACCGGCAAGCCCGGCTTCGACGTCGTCGGCAGCGGCTTCGCGACGAACGGCTTCGGCGAACGCTCGCCCGGCCACTACGCGCTCGGCGCGGCGTTCATCTGCGAAGTCGTGATGACCGCCTTCTTCCTGTTCGTGATTCTCGGCGCGACCGACAAGCGCGCGCCGGTCGGCTTCGCACCGATCGCGATCGGCCTGTGCCTGACGCTGATCCACCTGATTTCGATTCCGGTCACCAACACGTCGGTGAACCCGGCCCGCTCGACCGGCCCGGCGCTGTTCGTCGGCGGCGAGGCGATCGGGCAGCTCTGGCTGTTCTGGGTCGCGCCGCTGATCGGCGCGGCGCTCGCCGGGGTCATCTATCCGCTGGTCGCGGGGCGCGACGACGCCCTCGACCGGCTGCCGTCGGCATCCACCCGCACAAGCGCATAAAACACTACGGGGTCAAGCGGGCAGGAGCAGCGAGCCTCACGCTGTCGAATAAAAGCGAGGCAGGCAGATTCAACGGGCGCCGTCGGCGCCCGTTTTTCATTTGGGCTGTTCACACGAATGACGGGCTTGCGCCGGCCGCCGGGAATGCACTTCGTAAACCAGAAGATTCAGCGCCCCGCGACGTCGCCCTCGAGCGCGAACAGCACACGCAGATGGCGCGCGACGCCCGCGTCGAAGTTGTTGCCGATCCGCGGAATGTGCGGCAGGCGCGCGACGAGGTCGGGGTTCGCGTTGTTCATCATGAACGCGTGGCCCGCGGTTTCGAGCAGGTCGATGTCGTTCATGTTGTCGCCGAACGCGATGCAGTGGCCCGTCTCGACGCCGATCCGCCCGAGCACCGCGCGCAGCGCGCGGCCCTTCGACACGTTCGCCGCCATCACTTCGAGACAGTCGGGCAGCGAGTACGTCACGTACAGCGCGTCGCCAAATTGCGCCTGCAACCGTTCGGAGACGACTGCCAGATCCGCCGGCTCGCCGATGTACAGCACCTTCGCGATGTCCGTGCCCGCATGCGCCGCCATGTCGATCACGTCGTAGCGGAAACCCGAATCCTGGTGGAAATCGAGCAGGTGCGGCGCATCGCGGTCGATCAGCCAGCCGTGATCGGCGAACAGGTTGACGATTACGCGGCCATGCGCGCCGGCGATATCCGGCTGCACGAGACGGCGCACGATCGCCGGATCGATGTCCTGCGCGTGGATCGTCGTGTCGTCGGGCGCATGCACGCGCGCGCCGTTCGACGTGATCAGGTACGGCCGGATGCCGAGCAGGTCGCGGATGCCCGCGACGTCCGCATAGTGCCGCCCCGTCGCGATGATGAACTGCAGGCCGTCGCGGTCGAGACGACGCACGGTCTCGATCGTGTACGGGTCGAGCTGGTGATCGCTGTTCAGCAGGGTGCCGTCGAGATCGGTGGCGATGACTTTGTACATGGGACGGGATAAGACGCGGTTGGCTCTGCGGAATCGCTATTCTAGCGTCGCGCGCCGGGCCGCGTCGGGCAGTTGTCAGGTTCGCGCGCGGCTTGGCCGGTGCCGCCCCCGGCAAGCCGGCGCCGCTCGGCCGCCCTGCGCCGCCTCAAATGCGAACCTCGGACGCGAACCTCAGCGCGAGCCTCAGCGCGCCGTGCGCGGAATCCTCGAGCGGCGCGCGCAGCCGCCCGGCGTGGCGCGCCGGCACCGCGGGCGCGAGCGCGTCGGCGAGCCCGCCGCACAGCGCGACCGGCAATGCACGCTGCGGATCGAGCGCGTCGATCATCTTGCCGATCTCGTCGCCCGCCTGCGCGATCAGCGCCGCCGCATATGGATGCGTGCGATGCGCGAAGACGATCGGCGCCAGGCGCGCATAGGCGGTCTGGTTCGCGTCGCACGACCACTCGACGAGCGTGTCGCGATCCGTCGCGCCGATCTCGGCAAGCAGCGCGTCGGCCAGCGCATCGCGCGGCACCCGGCCGTCGAGCGCCTGCTGCGCATGCGCGAGCGCGCGCAGGCCGAGCCACGCGCCGCTCGCCTCGTCGCCCGACGGGAAGCCGAAGCCGCCCGCGATCCGGCAGGCGCCGGCCGGATCGAGCGCCGCCGCGATGCTGCCGGTGCCGAGCGCGACGATCAGCCCCGGCGCGCCGCCGTGCGCGCCGACGACCGTCGTATACGCGTCGCTCTCGACCACCAGCGCGTCGAGCGGCGCCTGCGCGCGGAACGCCGCGAGCCAGCTCGCGTTGTTGACGCCCGCCAGCCCGCAGCCGAGCACGCAGCGCGACCAGTCGAGCGCGAAACCCGCTTGCGTGAACGCGTCCGCGCACGCGACGCCGATCGACGCCCACGCGCGCTCGATGCCGAGGCCGAGCCCCGACGGGCCGCCGCGCCCCTGCGCGAGCTCGCGGCCCTGCCGATCCGCCAGCACCGCGCGGGTGCCGGTGCCGCCGCCGTCGATGCCGATCGCGAAAAGAATATCCGTCATCACTTCATCCTGCCGATTCGAACAGGCGCCAAGCTTAACCGGATCGGCGCCGCGCGCCCATCCGCCGTTCGGCCGGCTTTGCCGCGTACCGGGCTTCCGCTATGCTGGCGCGATCGAATCGATACGGGAAGCGAGGCACACGATGTCGCAGCGGTGCAACTGGGTGAGGACGGAAGCGGACGCTCACTATCACGATACCGAATGGGGCGTGCCGTCGCACGACGACCGCCATCTGTTCGAGATGCTGATCCTCGAAGGCGCGCAGGCGGGGCTGTCTTGGTCGACGATCCTGAACAAGCGTGCCGGCTACCGCGCGGCATTCGCCGATTTCGACGTCGACGCCGTCGCGCGCTTCACCCCGCAACGCGTCGAGAAGCTGCTGCAGGATCCGGGCATCGTGCGCAACCGCGCGAAGGTACAGGCCGCGGTCGCGAACGCGCGGGCCGTGCAGCGGATTCGCGACGAGCACGGCTCGCTCGCCAAATTCCTGTGGTCGTTCGTCGATCACGCGCCGATCCAGAACGCGTGGCAGTCGTATCGCGACGCGCCCGCGTCGACCGAGCGCTCCGACGCGCTCAGCAAGGCGCTGAAGGCTTACGGCTGCAAGTTCGTCGGCTCGACGATCTGCTACGCGCTGATGCAGGCGACCGGCATGGTCAACGATCACGAGGTCGGCTGCCCGTGCCACGCGCAGTGCGCGGCGCTGGGCGGCAAGCGGCCGGCGCGCGGGCGGATAGCAGCGGGCGCCGCCCGTTAGCGGACGGGCGGCGCGTCTGTCCCGCGCCGCTCGCGCCCGCCTGGGCGCCGCCCAAAAGCAAAACGGCGGAGCGGCTTCTTTCGAAGCACGCTCCGCCGTTTCGCGGCGAACCGTCAGACGCTCTTAGTGGAGCTTCTTCGGCAGCATCTGGCTGCGCAGGCGCTTGTGCAGGCGCTTGACGGCAGCTGCCTTCTTGCGCTTGCGGACTGCGGTCGGCTTTTCGTAGGACTGGCGCTCGCGCAGTTCAGCGATCAGGCCATTTTTTTCGATAGCGCGGCGAAAGCGGCGAATCGCCACTTCGAACGGCTCGTTTTCTTTCAGAAGAATCGTCGTCATGTCGTTCCTAAATTGCTTAAACGGTCAAAAACGTAGCGGCCAAGCGCCACGCACCGGCCATCCGGGCGTTCCCACAACAGGCGAAACGAGCGGAAATACGGCCTCGGAGGCCGGAAAAGAGAGGCGGAAAGCACCGCGAGTACGCTTCACAAGCCGCGTGCAGCGCCGCGTTTGACTGCCAGCAAACGTGCCGAGCCGGCACAGGCGTGACAGAAAATCTCAATTCAGCCCGCCATCATATCAGGGAATCACAGAGAAAACCACCCTTTTCGCGACCGCCGCCGAAGGCCCTCACGGGCCGCGGCCAGACGGGCGACTTGCGGGCCGGCCGCCGGAACCGTCCGGCGCGCCCGCCGGCCTTGTGCTGGCCGAGGATTGGCCGAGGTCCGCGGGGCCGCCCGATCTTTCCGTCCCGAATTTCCTTGTACAACCCTCTAAAGTTTTCGCCGGGTGCCGCCGTCAACCAGGAAAGGCGGCCAGCGCAACTCGCGATAAGCGCAACGCCGAGATTGAAAACCTGCCTCACACAGGCGTTTTCCCAAACGAGGAAGCAAATGCTGAACATCAACACCAACATCCTGTCGCTGTCGACGCAGACGAACCTGTCGGGCACGCAAAACGCGCTGTCGCAGGCAATCAACCGCCTGTCGTCGGGCAAGCGCATCAACACCGCAGCTGACGACGCGGCAGGCCTCGCGATCTCGACGTCGCAAACGGCAGCGATCAACGCGCTGACGCAAGGCGTGGCAAACGCGAACAACGGCATCTCGATGATCCAGACCGCCAACGGCGCGCTGCAATCGACGATCGACAACCTGCAACGTATCCGCGTGCTGGCTCAACAATCGGGCGACGGCTCGCTGGATTCGGGCGCCCGCGCGAACCTGCAAGCTGAAGTGACGACGCGTCTCGGCGAAATCGACCGTGTCGCGACGCAAACGACGTTCAACAGCCAGACCATCCTGAGCGCGGCCGGCAACGTCACGTTCCAGATCGGCGCAGCAGCGAACCAGACCGTCGCCGTCAACTTCGGCGCAACGGTGTGGAACAGCTCGGGCATGAACGTGAACACGCTGAGCGTCAGCGACCAGACGGCAGCACAGTCGGCACTCACGTCGATCGACGCGGCACTGAAGCAAGTCAACACGTTCCAGGCACAGCTGGGTGCAGCACAGAACACGTTCTCGGCTGCGATCTCGACGACGCAAACCCAGGCAACCAACATGAGCGCTGCTCGCTCGCAGATCACCGACGCGGACTTCGCGACGGAAACGGCGAACCTGAGCAAGGCGCAAGTGCTTCAACAAGCAGGCATCTCGGTTCTGGCGCAAGCGAACTCGATGCCGCAGCAAGTCCTGAAGCTCCTCGGCTAATCGAGAAGCACGCGCGGCGGGCAATTCGCCCGCCCGCCTCCGGGCCCGGCGGCGTCGCCACGCCGCATCGCGACGCCGCCGGCACAGCCCCGACACGAATTCTCCAGGGAGGCATGCCTCCCTCTTTGCATTGAACCGCGGCCACCCGCCGCATCGCGCGCGTTGATTGCGCGGACGACCGGAGCAACGGCATGACCACTACCACCCCCGTCAGCAGCGCGGATATCAGCAGCATCCTCGCCCAGGCCGGGCAATCGCTCATCAGCGGCTCGACCAATTCGACGCTCGACGTCAATTCGCTCGTGACGACGCTGGTTCAGTCGAAGACGGCCGGACAAGCGGCCATCCTCAACGGCAAGCTGACCACCGACAACACCCAACTGACCGCGATCGGCCAGCTGAAGTCAGCGTTGTCCGCGCTGCAGACCGCGATCACCGGCCTGTCGAACGGCAGCACGCTCTCGAGCCTCGCCGCGACGGCGAGCGGCACCGGCATCACGACGACGATCAAGAGCGGCGCCGGCGCAGTGGCGGGGTCGTACCAGGTCAATGTCTCGCAGTTCGCGTCCGCCAACAAGCTGACGTCGGCCGGCCTCACGTCGTCGGATACGATCTCGGCCGGCTCGCTGAGCATCACGTACGGCAGCAACCCCGCGTTCAACGTCAACGTATCGGCCGGCGCGGCGCTGTCCGACATCGCCACGTCGATCAACTCCGCGTCGGGCAATCCGGGCGTCACCGCGTCGGTCGTCACGGGCTCGGACGGCCAGCACCTCGTGCTGCAATCGAACCAGACCGGCGCAGCCAATACCATCGCGATCACGGGCACGGGCGTCAATTCGAAACTGACGTCGGGCTACGCGACGACCACGCCGGCCGCCGACGCGAAGCTGACGATCGACGGCACGCCGGTCACGAGCGCATCGAACAGCGTATCGGGCGCGCTGACGGGCGTCACGCTGACCCTGGCGCCGGGCACCCTCGCGCTCAACACGCCGCAGACGATCACGCTGGCGCAGGACACGTCCGCGATGACGACCGCGATCAACAGTTTCGCGACCGCGTACAGCAACTTCGTGACCACCGCGAAACAGCTGTCGTCCTACGATCCGACGACGTCGAACGCCGGCCCGCTGCTCGGCGACTCGATGCTGACCTCGATCCAGAACACGCTCGCGACGGCGCTCAGCAGCGGCGTCACGACGGGCGGCAAGACCTATTCGCTCGCCTCCATCGGCATCAACCTGAACGCCGACGGTTCGCTGAAGGTCGACACGCCCACCCTGACCACGGCCCTCACGTCGAACAGCTCGGCAGTGTCGGCGATCTTCAACACGACCAACGGCATCGGCCAGACGCTCAATTCGCTGATCACCGGCTACACGCAGACGAACGGCCTGATCGACCAGCGCACCAAGGCGATCAACGCGGACGTGGCGAACCTGACGAATCAGCAGACCCAGCTGTCGACCTACGCGGCCCAGCTGACGAAACAGTACAACGCACAGTTCACCGCGCTGAACACGCTGATGGCGACGATGGCGAACAACACGAAGTACCTGACCCAGCTGTTCGGCGGCCAGAACAGCGCCGGCGCGCTCGCCACCAACAAGTAAGCGCCCGCTGCACCGCCCCCTCGGAGCCGAACCATGACGACCGACACCCTGTCCCGCGCCTTCGACCTGACCCGTGCCATGCAGTCGGCGACCGACGCGCGCGACTGGGTGCGCGTCGCCGCCCTCGCCGACGAACGCTCGCCGCTGCTGATGGGCCTGTCCAGTGACCAGACGCCGGACGCGCTGGACCTGCTCCGGCAGATCATGGCGATCGACGCGTCGATCACGAAGCAGGCCCATGCGGACCGGAACCGTCTGAGCGTGGAATTTGCGCAGTCCAGCGACCGGATCAAGGCCGCGAGCCTGTACCAGACCACCGGCATGCTGTGACCGGCCGGGCGCTTCGGGCGCCGCGCCTTTCGAACCACAAGACGCCGCCAGTCGAGCGGACCGTTGTCGCCGTACCGTCGAGCCGCTTCAGTGCGGCTTTTTTTTGTCCGATTGCAGGAAGCAACGGCCGGCGCGGCGCGCACGCCGCGCCGCACCCTTACCCGCGCGCCGCCGGCTCCCGCTCCGCGCGTTCGACGGCCGCGTCGACCATCTGCGCGAATGCCGTTTCCAGATGACGCGCAAAACGCGCCGCATCGCACAGCGGCGAGCTCAGCAGGCGCTCGCGCAGCCCCGCGCGCACCGCCGCGAGCCGCGGCAGGTCGCTCGCGAACGCGGCCGCCTTCGCGACATAGTCGTCGTCGTCCTGCGCGATCCATTCCGGCATGTCGAGCGTATGCAGGATGCTCTCGCCGATGTGCGACAGGAACCGCTCGCCGCGCCGCGTGACCAGCGGCACGCCCATCCACAGCCCTTCCAGGCTCGTCGTGCCGCCCGGATACGGGAACGGGTCGAGCGCGATATCGATGTCGTTGAACGTGCTCAGGTGCGCGAGCCGCGCCGAGCCCCCGCGCATCGGCAGGCGCTCCGCGGTGATGCCATGGGCGGCGAACCGTGCGGCCAGGCTCACGCGCAGCGCCATCTCGTCGAGCTGCGGCGATTTGAGCAGCAGGCGCGACCCCGGCACCGCATGCAGCACGCGGGCCCACAGCGCGATCACCGCGTCGCCGAGCTTGTTCGCGTTGTTGAGGCTGCCGAACGTCACGACCCCGTTGCCGGCGGCCGGCAGCGGTCCGACGGCAAGCGGCTGCTGCGGCGGCGTGAAGCACAGGTAGCTGTCCGGCAGGCGCCACGGCCGCTCGACGAAGTGCGTCTCCTCGCCGGCCGGCAGCACGTGGCGGTCGCCGATGATGTAGTCGATCTCGGCGATGCCGGTCGTCGCGAAATAGCCGAGCCAGGTCGCCTGCACCGGCGCGGGCTTCCACGCGAACAGCGGCAGGCGGTTCAGCGACGTGTGCCCGCTCAGGTCGATCAGGACGTCGATGCCGTCGCGCGCGATCAGGTCCGCCGCGGCCTCGTCGTCGAGCGCGGTGATGTCGCGCCAGACCGCGCAGTGCCGCTTCAGTGCGGCCGTCGTGGCGTCCTCGCGCGACTGCGTCGCGTACGCGGCGAGCACGACCTTCGACGGATCGAGCGCCGCCGCCACACCGAGCAGGAACACCGTGACCGGATGCGAGCGCAGGTCGCCGGACACGAGGCCGACGCGCAGCGTCCGCCCGCCAGCCGCGCGCGGCGTGTGCCGCCGCGGTGACGCCCGTTCCGCCATCCGCGCGCCGAATTGCATCGCATGGTCGAGCAGCTGCGCGGGCGGGCAGCACTCGATGCTGGCCTGGTAGAACAGGCGGCCCGAGTGCGCGCCGGCATAGGACGGATCGAGCTCGAGCGCGCGATCGTAGCTCGCGAGCCCGGCCTCGAAGTGCCACAGCGTACAGAGAATTTCCGCGGACACGGCGTGCATGTGCGCGGTCTGGCCCGGCAGCGCGAGCGCGATCCGGCAGCTTTCGAGCGCTTCCGGCCGCTTGCCCTGCCGCACCAGCACCTGCGCCAGATGGTGATGCAGCTCGGCGCGGTCGGGCGTCGCGGCGATCGCGCGCCGCAGGCTCGCCGCGGCGCTCTCGAGATCGCCCGCGCGGTCGAAGGCGGCAGCCAGGTTGAGAAGGGCTTCGGCGCTGCCGCCCTGCGACGCGCGCGTCAGGCTCTCGATCGCGGGCTCGAGTTCGTCGCGCTCGAACAGCACGCTCCCGAGGCTGAGATGCGCCTGGTGCAGGTCCGGCTGCAGCTCGACCGCGCGCCGGTAGCAGCGCACCGCGTCGTCGAGCCGGCCTTGCGCGCGACACACGTTGCCGCGGTTGTAGTGCGCGTCCGCATAGGCGGGCTCGAGCGCGATCGCCTTGTCGTATGCGCGCGCGGCGGCGTCGAGCTCGTCCTGGTCGCGCAGCGCGTTGCCGAGGTTGTTGAACGCCTGCGCGTAATCGGGGCGCAACGCGAGCGCCTGCGCGCAGCTCAGCATCGCGGCGTGCGGATCGCCCGCGTCGCGCAGCGCATTGCCGAGGTTGCTGTGCGCCTCCGCGTAGTCGGGCTTCAGCGCGACCGCGTGCCGGTAGGACGCGATCGCGTCGTCGAGCCGGCCGTGCGCGCGCAGCATGTTGCCGAAATTGTTCAGATAGACCGGATCGGCGCGCAGCGCGATCGACCGCTCCATCAATGCGATGCCGGCGGGAAACTGGCCGAGCTGGCAAGCGAGCAGGCCGAGGAAATGCGTCGCGTCGGGCTGGTCGGGCTCGCTGCGGCGAATCGCTTCGTACAACGCGCACGCGTCGGCCAGGCGGCCTGCCTGATGATGCGCGAGCGCCGCGTCCAGTTGCCGGGCGATGTCGCTCATCGCGCGTCCCCGGCGCTCGCGTCACCCTTCGCGTAGACGTCCCACATGCCGTGCAGCGCGTCCTCGAGGTTGCGCGCAAAGCGCGCCGCATCGCACAGCGGCGACGCCAGCGTGCGCTCGCGCAGCGTGGCGCGCAGCGTCGCCAGCCGGTCGCGGTCGCGCGCGAACGCGACCGCCTTCGCGAGGTACGCCGCTTCGTCGGCCGCGATCCATTCCGCCATCCCCGCCGCGTGCAGCAGGCTTTCGCAGATGTGCGTGACGAACCGGCTGCCCTTCATCCCGATCACCGGCACGCCCATCCACAGCGCTTCGGCCGTGGTCGTGCCGCCCGGGTACGGGAACGGGCTCAGCGCGATGTCGATGCGGTTGTACGCGCCGAAGTATTCCGCGCGCGGCGAGCCGCCTTCGAGGATCAGCCGGTCCGCGCCGATGCCATGGCGGGCGAAACGGTCGAGCGTCGCCTGGTTCAGGTCGCCGGTGCCCAACTCGAACGCCTTCAGCAGCAGGCGCGCGTCCGGCAGCGCATGCAGGATGCGCGACCACAGCGCGACGACGTCGTCGCTGATCTTGGTCAGCTTGCCGAAGCAGCCGAACGTGACGCCGCCGCCCGCCGCCATCGGCGGCGGGCCGACCGCGACGTCGTACGGCGGCGGCGTGAAGCACAGGTAGCTGTCCGGCAGCCGCCACGGCTTCTCGACGAAGTGGTGCGCCTCGTCGGCCGGCAACGTATGCGCATCGCCGATGAAATAGTCGATCGCGCCGCAGCCGGTCGTCGCGAAGAAACCGAGCCAGCTCGCCTGCACCGGCGCGGGCTTGTGTCCGAAGATCGGCACGCCGCTCCAGTTGGTGTGGCCGGCCATGTCGATCAGGATGTCGATGCCGTCGTCGTAGATCACCTGCGCGGCCTGCTCGCGGCTCATGCAGGTCAGCTTCGTCCAGCTCGCGAAGCCGGGCTTGAGCCGCGCGGTCACGTCGTCCTCGACGACGAAGGTCACGTACGCATGCGGCTCGATGCGCGACCGGTCGAGCCGCGCGAGCACGCTTTCCAGGAAGATGCCGACCGGGTGCTGGCGCAGGTCGCCCGACACGAAGCCGACGCGCAGCGGCCGCCCCCGCGCCTGCGCGACGCGCGCTGCGCGGTCGTGCACGAACGGGACCGCGTCGCGCGCGAGATATTCGCCGTAGCGCCGCGCTTCCGCGACCCACTCGTCGGGCGTGAACGCAGGCGAGCTCGACATGTTGAACATCAGCCGCGCGTACGCGCGATACGGGTCGTGGTCGATCGCCACGCGGAACGCGTCCATCGCACCGGCGAAATCGCGCTTCGCCCACCGGATGTCGCCGAGCGTCAGCTGGATCTTCACGGGATCGACGCCGAGCTCCCGCGCGATCTCGTAATGCTTCATCGCCTCGTCGAGCTTGTCGAGCCGGAACAGCGCGGCGGCGAGGTTGTGATGCGCGTCGGCATCGTCGGGGTTCAGGTCGATCGCGTGCCGGTGGCTCAGCTCCGCGGCGGCCATCCGGTCGAGGTTGTGATACGCGAGGCCGAGGAAGTTGTACGCGTCGGCCAGCTCGGGATCGAGCTCGATCGCGCGCCGGCACAGCTGCACCGACTGCTCGTATTCGCCCTGCTGGCCGCGCAGCTCGCCGAGCCGGGCCCACGCCTGCGCATGCGCCGGGTCGATCGCGACCGCCTGCTCGAACAGCTTGCCCGCGTTGTCGAAATCGTTCATGCCGCGCAGCAGTTTGCCGACCACGTAGTGCGCGTCCGCGTCGTGCGGATCGAGCCCCGCGCGCGCATGCTCGAGCGCGCCGTGCGGATCGCCGGCCGCGATCAGCGTCGCGCTCAGCCCCTGGTGCGCGACGCGAAACTCCGGCTGCAGCGCGAGCGCGCGGCGATAGGCGTCGGCCGCCGCGTCGAGCTTGTCCTGCGCGCGCAGCACGTTGCCGAGATTGTTGTATGCCTGCGCGTACTGCGGGTTGTGCGCGACCGCCTTGCCGTAGCTCGCGGCCGCCGCTTCGTGCTCGCCCAGGTCATGCAGCGCGTTGCCGAGGTTGTTGTACGCCTCCGCGTAGCCGGGACGCAGCTCGATCGCACGCGCGCAGCTCGTCATCGCGGCCGCCGGGTCGCGCGCATCGCGCAGCGCATTGCCGAGGTTGTTGTGCGCTTCCGGATAGTCCGGACGCAGCTCCACCGCGCGGCGGTAGTGCGCGATCGCGTCGTCGAGCCGGCCGCATTCGCGCAGCATGTTGCCGAGGTTGTTGAAGTACGACGCGTCCGGCCGCTCGACGAGCGAGCGCTGCATCAACGCGATCCCCGCGTCGTATTGCTTGAGCTGGCATGCGAGCAGCCCGAGGAAATGCAGCGCGTCCGGCTGGCCCGGTTGCGCAGTGAGAATCGCGTCGTACAGCGTCTTCGCTTCCGCGAGACGTCCCGCCTGATGATGCGCGAGCGCGGACTGCAGAGTGTCGTGGATATCGTTCATGCTTGGTGTGCCGTGTCCGTATAGCGTTGCCACATGCCGAGGAACGCCGCTTCGAGATGCGCCGCGAACCGGCGCGCGTCGCACAGCGGCGAAGCCAGCAATTGCGCGCGCAGCCCGGCGCGCAGCGCCGCGAGCCGCTCGCGGTCGCGCACCGCGTCGATCGCCTTCGCGAGATAGGCGTCCTCGTCGTCCGCGATCCAGTCGCCCATCCCCGCCGCGTGCAGCACGCTCTCGCAGATGTGCGTGACGAACCGGCTGCCCTTCATGCCGAGCACCGGCACGCCCATCCACAGCGCTTCGGCCGTGGTCGTGCCGCCCGGGTACGGGAACGGGCTCAGCGCGACGTCGATGCGGTTGTACGCGGCGAAATAATCGGCGCGCGGCGTCGCGCCCTCGAATTCGAGCCGGGCCGCGTCGATGCCGTGCCGCGCGAAGCGCGCGATCGTCGCGTCGCGCACGCTCGCGCGGTCGAGCTCCTGCGCCTTGAGCAGTAGCCGCGCCGCCGGCAGTTCATGCAGCAGCCGCGACCACGCGCGCACGACGTCGTCGCCGATCTTCACGAGCTTGCCGAAGCAGCCGAACGTCGGATGGCCGCGCGCCGCCATCGGCAGCGGGCCGACCGCGACGTCGTACGCCGGCGGCGTGAAGCACAGCCAGCTGTCCGGCAGCCGCCACGGCTTCTCGACGAAGTGATGCGCCTCGGCGTCGGGCAGCGTGTGGGCATCGCCGATGAAGTAGTCGATCGCGTCGCAGCCGGTCGACGCGAAGAAGCCGAGCCAGCTCGCCTGCACCGGCGCGGGCTTCCAGCCGAACACGGCGAGCCCGCTGTCCTGCGTATGGCCCGCGAGGTCGACGAGGACGTCGATCCCGTCGTCATGAATCATCCGCGCGGCCGCTTCCGGGGCGAGCCCGGCGATCGAGCGCCAGCCTCCCGCGTGCGGCTTCAGCCGCGCGGTGATCGCGTCCTCCTCGTCCGACGTCACATAGACGCGCAGGTCGATGCGCGTGCGATCGAGGTGCGCGAGCACGCTTTCCAGGAAGATGCCGACCGGGTGCTGGCGCAGGTCGCCGGACACGAAGCCGACACGCAGCGGCCGCCCTTGCGCGCGCGCGGCCCGCTCGCGCGGATCGTGCACGTAGCGCGTCGAACGCGCGGCCAGGTGCCGGCCGTAGCGCCGCGCATCGGCCAGGTAGTCGGCGGGGCTCACGCACGCGGACGCCGCCGCGCTGAACAGCAGCCGGCCCAGCACTTCGGCCGCGCCGTCGTCGGCGTCGTCGCGCATCAGTGCAAGCGCATCGCGATACGCGGGAACCGCCGCGTCGACGTTGCCCTGCGCGCGCAGGATGTCGCCGAGATTGACGTACATCGATGCGTTCGGCGCGCCGGCGTCCAGCGCACGCCGGCAATACGCGAGCGCCTCGTCGAGCCGGTTCAGCTTGAGCAGCACGACCGACAGGTTGTGGCACGCGCCGGCGTCCGCCGGATTCAGTGCGACGGCCGTGCGATAGGCGGCCTGCGCCGCGTCGAGTTGCTCCAGCCCGTGATACGCGTTGCCCGCGTTGTTGTGCGCGTCGCCGAGGTCCGGCGCGAGCCGGATCGCGTCCTGCGCATGCGCGAGCGCTTCCGCGTAGCGCATCTGCCGGCGACGCACGCCGCTGAGGTTCGCGTGCGCGACCGCCATCGATGCGTCCAGTTCGATCGCCCGGCCAAAGTGCGCGGCGGCGCCGTCGAGGTCGCCGGTGTCGCGCAGCAGGCCGGCGAGATTGTTGTGAACGCTCGCATCGTCGCTTTCGGCCGCGATCCGCAACGTGCTCACGGCTTCGTCCAGTGCGCCCTGCGACCACTGCACGAGGCCGAGACCGTGACGCGCGACGTGCAGGCCGGGCTGCAGCGCGAGCGCGCGGCGATAGGCGTCGGCCGCCGCGTCGAGCTGGTCCTGCGCGCGCAGCACGTTGCCGAGATTGCTGTGGGCTTCCGCGTACTGCGGGTCATGCGCGACCGCCTTGCCGTAGCTCGCGATCGCCGCGTCGTGCTCGCCCAGGTCCTGCAGCGCGTTGCCGAGGTTGTTGTACGCCTGAGCGTAGCCGGGACGCAGCTCGATCGCACGCGCGCAGCTCGTCATCGCGGCCGCCGGGTCGCGTGCGTCACGCAGCGCGTTGCCGAGGTTGTTGTGCGCTTCCGGATAGTCCGGACGCAACGCCACCGCGCGGCGGTAGTGCGCGATCGCGTCGTCGAGCCGGCCGCATTCGCGCAGCATGTTGCCGAGGTTGTTGAAGTACGACGCGTCCGGCCGCTCGACGAGCGAGCGCTGCATCAACGCGATCCCCGCGTCGTACTGCTTGAGCTGGCATGCGAGCAGCCCGAGGAAATGCAGCGCGTCCGGCTGGCCCGGCTGCGCGGTCAGAATCGCGTCGTACAGCGTCTTCGCTTCCGCGAGACGTCCCGCCTGATGATGCGCGAGCGCCGCCTGCAATGCCTGTGCGGTTCCGTCCATCTCGTCTGCCCGGCTCAATACGGATGCGGGTCGCGTCCGAAATCGATCAGGCTGCCGCCGTGCTCGATCATCACGGCCGACGCCGCGATCCCTTCGCGGGACATCTCGGCGACGATGTCGCGCGCGCGCCATTGGGTCGGGATGATGATCACGTCGGCCGGCGCGGTTTTCAGCGCGTCGCGGAACACGATCTGCTGCCCGGTGCCCGGCACGTAGGTACCGACCTTGTCGGGATCGGAATCGACGACGAGCGGGAAGCGGCCCGCGTCGGCGTCGAAGTAATGGATGAACGCCGCCGCCTTGCCGGTGCCGCCCCAGATCGCGACCCGCCGGCCCGACGTCGCCAGCTCGGCGAGCTGTTGCGCGATCCCCGCGCGATGCTCGACCGAGCGGGCCGCGAAGCGCGCCGCCGCGTCGGCGCGCGCGCGCACGGGCGCCGGCACGCCGAGCCGGACCAGCGCATAGACGACTTCGCCGTCGTAGCCGTGCGCGAGCGTGACGATCTCGCCGGCGCGCGCCATCAGCGCGCGGAACGATTCGGTGGTGAACTGCGACACGTGCTCGTAGAAGAAATCCGCGAGCCGCTCGGTCTCGAACACGCGGTCGATGCACGGCACCTCCGCGAACAGCCAGCACGGGTTCGGCTGGCTCGCCGCGCCCCACGCGAGCTGCTCGACGAGCTTCGCCGGCTCGGTCAGGTGTTCGAGCACGTGGCGAATCACGATCGCGTCGGGCTTGAACGCCGCCATGTCGGCGAGCGGTTCGAACAGGCGCGCATGGAACTCGATGCCGTTGCCGGTGCCGACGCTCGCGTTCGGATCGAAGCCGATGAAGCGCCCGCCGTTGCTCGCCTGCGCGAGGCCGCGCACGAAATGCGCTTCGCCGCAGCCGATCTCGACGACCGTCGGCGCGGCGGACAGGTTGCCGAGCAGCAGGTCGCGCGTGGCCGCCAGATGCCCCTTCCAGATGCCGCCGCTGTTGAACATGCGGTTCGGATTGCTCTGGTACGGAATCGCGTCGTAACGGAAGCGGTGGTTCCACACGTGCGAGCAGCGCGGGCATTGCACGAACTCGAGCGCATGGCGCGGCAGCGCGCGCGCGCATTCCGCGGAATTCGGCCACGCGAGCGTCGCCAGCGTGCAGGCGCCGGCATCGAAGAACGGCGCGGCGACCGCGTGCGCGCAGACGGGGCAGGCGGCGTCGATCAGTGTGAGACTCATGCTTTCACCAGGTTGCGGAAGTAGGCGATCGTTTCCTTCAGGCCGTCCTCGAGCTGGACGCCCGGCTGCCAGTCGAGCCGCCGGCGCGCGCGGCCGATGTCGGGCCGGCGCTGCAGCGGATCGTCGGTCGGCAGCGGGCGGTATTCGATGCGGCTCTTCGAGCCGGTCAGGCGCAGCACGCATTCGGCCAGCTCGCGGATCGTGATCTCGCTCGGATTGCCGAGGTTCATCGGCCCGGTGTCGTCGTCCTGGTCCATCATCCGCACGAGCCCTTCGACGAGATCGTCGACGTAGCAGAACGAGCGCGTCTGGCTGCCGTCGCCGTACAGCGTGATCGGCTCGCCGCGCAGCGCCTGCATGATGAAGTTCGACACGACGCGGCCGTCGTCGGCGCGCATGCGCGGGCCGTAGGTGTTGAAGATCCGCACCACGCGGATGTCGACGCCGTGCTGCCGGTGGTAGTCGAAGAACAGCGTTTCCGCGCAGCGCTTGCCTTCGTCGTAGCACGCGCGCGGCCCGGTGGGATTGACGTTGCCCCAGTAGCTCTCCTGCTGCGGATGCTGCTGCGCGTCGCCGTACACCTCGCTCGTCGACGCCTGCAGGATGCGCGCGCCGCACCGTTTCGCGAGGCCGAGCATGTTGATCGCGCCGAGCACGGCCGTCTTCACCGTCGACACCGGGTCGCTCTGGTAATGGACCGGGCTCGCGGGGCACGCCATGTTGAACACGCGGTCCGCCTCGACGTACAGCGGCAGCCACACGTCGTGACGGATCACCTCGAAATTCACGCGGCCGATCAGGTGCGCGATGTTCTGCTTGCTGCCGGTGTGGAAGTTGTCCACGCACATCACGTCGTGGCCGGCGCTCACGAGGCGCTCGCACAGGTGCGAGCCGAGGAAGCCCGCGCCGCCGGTGATCAGGACCGATGCGCCGTTCACGCGGACGCTTCCGGCGCGGCTTCGACGTGGCGCGCCCACATCGCGTGCAGCGCGTCCTCGAAATTGCGGGCGAAGCGGGGCGCATCGCACAGCGGCGACGCGAGCAGCTGCGCGCGCAGCGTCGTGCGCAGCACCGCCAGCTCGGCCGGCTTGCCGACCTGCGCGACGGCCTTCGCGACATACGCGTCGTCGTCGTCAGCGATCCACTCGGGCAGCCGCGCCGCATGCAGCAGGCTTTCGGCGATGTGCGACAGGAACCGGTCGCCGCGCCGGCACAGCACGGGCACGCCCATCCACAGCGCTTCGGCGGTCGTCGTGCCGCCCGGATACGGGAACGGGCTCAGCATCAGGTCGACGCGCCGGTACGCGGCCAGGTACTCCGCGCGCGGCGAGCGGCCTTCGAGGATCAGGCGCTGCGCGTCGATGCCGTGCGCCGCGAAGCGCGCGGCGAGCGCCTGCTGTTCGCGCGGATCGTCGAGATGCTCCGCCTTCACGAACAGCTTCGCGCCCGCGACCGACTGCAGCACGCGCGACCAGACCGCGACGACGCGATCGGTGATCTTCGCGAGCTTGCCGAAATAGCCGAAGGTCGGATGGCCGTTCGCGAGCATCGGCAACGCGCCGACGTCGATCGCATCGGCCGGCGGCGTGAAGCACAGATAGCTGTCCGGCAGATGCCACGGCCGCTCGGTGAAATGCGCGGCCTCGGCGGGCGGCAGCACGTGGCGATCGCCGATCACGTAGTCGATCGCGCGCACGCCGGTGCTCGCGAAGTAGCCGGGCCAGCTCGCCTGCAGCGGCGCCGGCTTCCACGCGAACAGGGGCAGGCGGTTGTAGATCGTGTGGCCCGATGCGTCGAACAGCACGTCGATGCGGTCCGCGCGGATCCGCGCGGCCGCCGCCTCGTCGCTCAGGCCGGCGAGGCAGGTCCACGTCGCGAAAGTCGGCTTGATGCGGGCCGTGACGTCGTCCTCGACGTCGCGCGTCGGGTACGCATGCATCTCGACCCGGTTCGCGTCGAGATGCTTCAGCATGCTCTCGATGAAATAGCCGACCGGGTGCGACTTCAGGTCGCCCGACACGATGCCGACCTTGAGCGGCCGCCCGACGCGCGCGGTCAGGTCGACGAGCCAGTCCGTCCACGGCTTCGCGCGCCGCGTGACGAGTTCGTCGTAGCGCGCGGCCTCGGCGAGATACGCGTCGTGGTCGAACGCCTCGCTGCAGTGGCTCGCGAACAGCAGATTGCTGCGCGGCTCCGGCAGTTCGGGGTGCAGCGCGACCGCGTGCTGGTATGCCTCGAGCGCGGCCGGAATCTCGTTCAGGTCGAACAGCGCGTTCGCAAGGTTGTTGTAGGCCTTGGCGTTGTCCGCCTGCAGCGAGATGACCTTGCAGAACGAATCGACGGCCGCGCGGGCGTCGCCGGCGAGCCTCTGCGCATTGCCGAGGTTGTTGTACGCGTCGACGTAGTCGGGCCGCAGCTCGATCGCGAGGCGGAAGCACTCGACGGCGGCGGCATGGCGGTTGTCCGCCTGCATCACGTTGCCGAGGTTGTAGTAGTAGATCGCCTCGGGCTTGACCTCGATCGCCGCCATGATCAGGTTGGACGCCTCCTGGTAGCGCCCGTACTGATG
Organism: Burkholderia ubonensis; assembly: GCF_902833085.1. Taxonomy (GTDB): domain Bacteria; phylum Pseudomonadota; class Gammaproteobacteria; order Burkholderiales; family Burkholderiaceae; genus Burkholderia; species Burkholderia ubonensis. The sequence continues at coordinate 317,025 of NZ_CADFEB010000010.1, read as the reverse complement.
GCCGATCAGGCCGAGGAGGTGGAGCGCGTCCGCGTGCCGGGGATCGGTGTCGAGGATCTGCCGGTACAGGGTCTCGGCCTCTTCGAGGCGGTCGGCCTGATGGTGCGCCAGCGCGTGTTCGATCGTGGCGGTGGCGGGGGAAATGGGCATCATGAGATCTGTCGTCCTGCTAGTTCGAAACGCGGCCGCGCCGTGTTCGGTAAGGTCCTGAACCCTCTCCAGCCGACGGGCGCAGGTGAGTCGGTCACGTCGGCGGTGCGTCATCCGGTCGCAGTTCCACGAGGCCGTGCGGCGCCGCGCACGGACAGTCCCCGACGTGTCCGAATTCTCTCCGCGCGCAGCGCGTTCCAATCCGGCGATCAGGCGCCGGAATTGGTCGTATTTCCCGCGACTGCAAGCCCGCCGAAATCCTCGCCGAACACCGCGCATCCATCGAAATGCGGGGTGAAATGGGCCGCTAATCCGACATTCGATCCTGACGGCGGTCGATAGACTTGATCGCAGAAAGATGTCCGACTTGCGACATGCGGACGGCCGTGCATCCAGATGCGGGCGCAGCGGGCACGCGTTCGTCCGGTCTCACCCTTTGTGCCTGGAGCCTTGTGTATGCACGAATCAGCGATCATCACCAACGCAGACGGCGATCAGCTCGCGGCGCGCCGCGAACTGTTCGACCTGATGCAGACCTATCCTGCGACGCGTGAGGAGCTGGAACGCTCGCTCGGCCTGTTCGTGCGCGGCTCGCTGCTCGCGCGCATCCTGGCGACGTTCGAGGTGTACCAGCGGATCGTGCCGCTGCCGGGCGCGATCCTCGACATGGGCACGTGGCGCGGGCAGACCGCCGTGCTGTGCGAGAACTTCCGCGCGATTCTCGAGCCGCTGAACTTCCAGCGCCGCATTCACGCGTTCGATACGTTCACGGGCTACACGGGCTTCAACGAGAACGACGCGCGCGACCGCAAGCTGTTCTCCGACGGCACGTACTCGCTGTCGAGCGAGTACGCCGACCTGCTGCGCAAGCTGCTGAACCTGCACGAGCGCAACAACGCGATGGGGCACGTGCATGACAAGCACCGCGTGTGGGAAGGCGACTGCCGCGACACGCTGGCGGCGTTCGACGAAGCGCATCCCGGCGAGATGGTCGCGCTCGCATGGTTCGACCTGAACGTGATCGAGCCGACCCGGCACGCGTTCGAAGCGGTGATGGAGCGGCTGGTGCCCGGCGGCGTCGTTGCGTTCTGGCAGCTCACCCGCGGCGGCCAGTTGCCGGCCGAAGGCATCCATTACCTGCGCGACCTGCTCGGCAATCGTCCGCACCAGATCCACAAGGCGGCGGCGTATCCGTCGCTCTGCTACCTGTCGTTCCCCGAAGGCGGAGGCGCACGCAAATGAAAATCGCAATCCTCGGCAACGGCATTCTCGGTTTGATGACGGCCCGCGCATGGCAGCAGGCCGACCCGGGCGTCGAGCTCGTCATCGTCGGCCACGCGCATCGGCCCGGCTCGGCGACGCGCGCGGCGGCGGCAATGCTCAACTCCTTTACCGAGCTCGAAGGCGACTCGCTCGGCACGCCGATCGACCGCTTCAAGTTCGAACTGAGCCGCGCGGCGACGGCAGCCTGGCCCGCCGTGTTCGCCGAGATCTGCACGCCGGAACGCGCGGTCGCGCACGGCTTCGGCACCTTCGTGCTGAACAACGCGGCAACCGACGCGCTCGACGACGAGAACTTCGCGGCCATGCAGCGGTTCTGCCGCGAATTCGAGGAGCCCTGCGAGGCGGTCGATCCGTCAGGCATCCCGAACTATCACCCCGACCCTCGCTATCGCGCGCTGAAGGCGGTGTTCCTGAAGCGTGAAGGCTGGGCCAATCCGAAGCAGTTTCTCGATGCGCTGACCGAGTCCGTCGCGCAGGTCGGCAACGCGCGCTTCATCGACGCCGAAGTCGAGCGGCTCGACACGGCCGGCGGGCGCGTCGTCGCCGCGCGGCTGTCCGACGGCAGCGTGCTCGGCGCGGACCGCTTCATCCTCAGCAACGGCGCCAACCTGACGCGCGTGCTGCAGGCGAGCCTGCCGGAGCTGCCGGTGCAGCGGATGTTCTACGGCATCGGCATGTCGGTCGAGCTGCAGAGCGCGGAGAACGTGCACACGCACTGCGTGCGCACGACCAACCGCGGCCTCGCGTGCGGCGTGTATTCGGCGCCGTACGGGCCGGACCGCACGCTGGTCGGCGCCAGCAACTACATCAGCCCGGTGCCGCACGAGCACGGCCACGCCGGCAGCGCGTACACGCTGCTGAAATCCGCGATGGACCAGATCAACACGCGCTTCTCGCGCGCGAACCTGGTCAACGTCAACGTCGGCTGGCGGCCGACGACGTCCGACCTGTATCCGCTGTTCGGCGAAACCAGCGTGCGGGACCTGTGGATACTCGGCGGGACCAAGCGCGACGGCTTCCACCTGTCGCCGGTGCTGTGCCGCGACCTCGTCGCGGCGATGCGCGGCCAGCCGATCGATCCGCGCTACGCGGAACTGGCGCCCGAGCGTCCGCTGATCCGCAACATGACGCGCGAGGCCGCGATCGCGAAGACGGTGCGCCATCAGATCAATGCGGCCTACCAGCACGATTTCGTGCCGGCGCGAAACCGCATGGTCGAGCAGCTCCAGAACGCGATGCGCGCGGACCTCGAAGCGCTGCACGACAGGCTGGGCGCGACGGACTGGGGCATTCCGCCCGAGCTCGTCGACATGTACCGGTACGGCCACATCCCGGCATGAGCGGCACGCCCATGAGCCGCGACGCGAAGCGGGTGGCGATCGTCCAGTCCAACTACATCCCGTGGAAGGGCTACTTCGACCTGATCGCCGCCTGCGACGAGTTCATCCTCTACGACGACGCGCAGTACACGCGCCGCGACTGGCGCAACCGCAACCAGATCAAGACGCCGCAGGGCGTGCAATGGCTGAGCGTGCCGGTGAAGGTGAAGGGCAAGTATCACCAGTCGATCCGCGAAACGGAAATCGACGGCGCCGACTGGGCGCCGCTGCACTGGAAGCGCCTGCAGCAGAACTACGCGCGCGCGCCGCACTTCGAGCGCTACGCGGACGAGCTCGAAGCGCTTTACACCGGCCGCACGTACGGGATGCTGAGCGAGCTGAATCGCGCGATGCTGACGTGGGTTCTCCGGCAACTGGAGATCGACACGCGCGTGTCGTCGTCTTCGGACTACGAACTGCATGGCGACCGCACCGAGAAGCTGCTGAACCTGTGCGTGCAGGCGGGCGCGACCGAGTACCTGTCGGGCCCGGCCGCGCGCAGCTACCTGGACGAGAAGCTGTTCGCCGACGCCGGGGTCGCGGTGCGCTGGTTCGACTACCCGGCCTATCCCGAGTATCCGCAGCAGTGGGGCGACTTCGTCCACGGCGTGACGGTGCTCGACGTGCTGTTCCACTGCGGTCCCGATGCGCGCCGGTACGCGCTGACCTCGAAAGCGTGAGGTGATGCACATGAGCGATACCCCGCATGCAAGCCTGCTGCAGGAAGTGGCCGCGTACTACAGCGCGCGGCTGGCGGAGCACGGCGCCACCGCGCGCGGCGTGGACTGGAACGGCGAAACCGGCCAGTTCCTGCGCTTCGAGCAGCTGACGAAGATCCTGCCCGCGTCCGGCGGCCACTCGGTGAACGACATCGGCTGCGGCTACGGCGCGCTGGTCGATTTCCTGAAGGCGCGCGCGCTGCCGGACGGCTTCGCGTATGCGGGCAACGACATCTCGTCCGACATGGTCGACGCCGCGCGGCAGCGCTATCGCGACGACCCGAACGTCGCGTTTCATGTCGGCGCGACGCCGCAGGCCGCGTCGGACTACGGGATCGCGTCCGGCATCTTCAACGTCAGGCGCGGTCACGGCGACGACGCGTGGCTCGACTACATCCACGCGACGCTCGACACGCTGCACGAGACGAGCCGCCGGGGCTTCGCGTTCAACTGCCTGACGTCGTATTCCGATCCGCCGTTCATGCGTCCGGACCTCCTGTATTACGCCGACCCGTGCGCGCTGTTCGACCGCTGCAAGCGCCGCTATTCGCGCCAGGTCGCGCTGCTGCACGACTACGGCCTGTACGAATTCACGATCCTCGTCCGCAAGGACGCCTGAGCGCGCCGCGCGCACGCCGCGCGGCCGATCGTCCCACCCCTTACCGCGGAGCCTGACCATGTTCGGCCCACCCAATCTCGACAGCATTCCGTTCGGCCGCCCGTTCGTGGTCGGCAAGGAGCTCTACTACATCGCGAAAGCGGTCGAGCAGGGCGGCCTCGCCGGCGACCAGGCGTTCACGAAGCTCTGCCACCGCTGGCTGGAAGCGCGCATCGGCTGCCGGCGCGCGCTGCTCACGCACTCGTGCACGGCCGCGCTCGAGATGGCCGCGATCCTCGCCGACGTGCAGCCCGGCGACGAAGTAATCATGCCGTCCTACACGTTCGTGTCGACCGCCAACGCATTCGTGCTGCGCGGTGCGACGCCGGTGTTCGTCGACATCCGCCGCGACACGCTGAACCTCGACGAGACGCTCGTCGCCGCCGCGATCACCGAGCGCACCCGCGCGATCGTGCCGGTGCACTATGCGGGCGTCGCGTGCGACATGGACGTGATCGGGCAGCTCGCGGCGGACCACGATCTGTGGGTGATCGAGGACGCCGCGCAGGCGCTGCAGTCGACGTGGAACGGCAAGCCGCTCGGCAGCCTCGGCCACCTCGCGTGCCTCAGCTTCCACGAGACCAAGAACGTGATTTCCGGCGAAGGCGGCGCGCTGCTGGTCAACGACCCGCGCCTCGTCGAGCGCGCGGAGATCATCCGCGAGAAAGGCACCAACCGCAGCCAGTTCTTCCGCGGGCAGGTCGACAAGTACACGTGGGTCGACGTCGGCTCGTCGTTCCTGCCGGGCGAGCTGATCGCGGCGTTCCTGTACGCGCAGTTCGAGCACGCGGACGTGATCACCGCGCAGCGGCGCGCGACCGTGCAGCGCTACCAGGACGCGCTGCAGCCGCTGCACGCCGACGGGCTGGTCGAGCTGCCCGCGATTTCGCTCGCCGAGCGCGGCAACGGCCACATGTTCTATTTCCTCGCGCGCAACCTCGCCGAGCGCACCGAGCTGCTGCAGCAGATCCGCGCGCTGGGCGTGAACGCCGTGTTCCATTACGTGCCGCTGCACAGTTCGCCGGCCGGCCGGCGCTACGGGCGCTGCGGGTCCGGGCTGCCGGTGACGGACCTCGTCGCCGACCGGCTCGTGCGGCTGCCGCTGTACCACGACATGACCGAAGCCGAACAGGACCGCATCCTCGACGTGGTCTTCGATTTCTACCGCACCCGATAACGATGACGATTCCGACTTCCGGCCCGACGCACCGCGGGTCGCGCATCTTTGCGCGGCTCGACCACCCGTACTACGTCTGCGCACCGAAATTCCGGCAGACGTCCGGCGGCGTCCGCGCGATGCACTACCTGTGCCACGTGCTGAACCTGCTCGGCCACGAAGCGTACGTCAACACGGATGGCGTGCATCCGGACCTGCGCACGCCGCATCTGACCAACGACGTCGCGCAGGCGCACGCCGACGCGAATCGCAGCCCGATCGCCGTCTATCCGGAAATCGTCTCCGCCAATCCGTTCGGCACGCGCTGCGTCGCGCGCTATCTGCTTGCCGAACCCGGCCGCGTCGAGGGCAACGCGATCGACCTGCAGCCGAGCGACCTCGTGTTCACGTTCGGGCCGACGCTGGTGCCTGCGGGATGGCAGGCGGACCTGCTGCGCATGCCGCTGGTCGACACGCGCATCTTCAACAGCGACGGCGTCGACGACGCGCGCCGCAGCGGCACGGCCGTCTTCATCAACCGGCACCTGGTGCGCGGCGGCAGCCTGCATCCGGTCACCGCCGATTCGATCGAGATCTCGAACCGCGTGCCGGAACGCTCGGCGCACGAGCTCGCGGCGCTGTTTCGCCAGGTCGAATGCGTGTACATGTACGAGTGGTCGACCGCCGCGTTCGAGGCGCTGCTGTGCGGCTGTCCGGTCGTGTGCATCCTGAACGACGCGTCGATGCCGAAGGCCGAGCGCTGGGTGATGGACGGCAAGGGTATCGCGTGGGGGCTCGACGAAGCGGAGATTGCCCGCGCGAAAGCCACCGTTCACGAAGCGCGCGACGCGTACCTGCAGGAAGAGGAAACGTTCTGGCGGCAGTTGCAGACGTTCATCGACAAGACCCAGGCCCGCGCGGACGAACTCGACGCGCAGGCCGTCGCGGCCGGCGCCGCCGGCCGCCAGGCGGCCTCGCCGCGCAAGCGCATCGCGGTCGTGACCGCCGAGCCGGCCGCGCACGCACGCGCCAGCGTGCGCTTCGCGCAGCCGTTCGCCAGGCTGGAGCGCGAATGGGAGCTGAGCTTTCCCGTCTCGCAAGCCGGCCTCGATGCGGACGCGCTGCAACGCGCCGACCTGATCGTGCTGCAGGGCGACACGCCGGGCCTGCTGTCTCCGGCTGCGCTGGAACAGCTGTTCGCGCTCGGCAAGCCGGTCGTCTACGAGATCGACGCACCGCTCGACACGCTGCTCGCCGGCGCGCCCGGGGCCGCCGACAACGCGCGCCGCAACGCGAACATCCGCTACGCCGCGCAGCGCGCGCATGCGCTCGTCGTGCCGTCGGAGGCGCTGGCGCGGCAGTACCGGCAGGTCAACGCATCGGTCCACGTGCTGCCGACCGACATCGATGTCGAGCAGTTGTACCGCGCGGCACCCGGCGTTCGCGATCACGTGAACCTCGCGGTATCCGGCGCCGGGCTCGACGGCCCTCGTCTCGAACAGGCCCGGCTGGGGCTCGCCGAACTGCGGCGCCGGTATCCGGGCAAGCTTCGCGTGTCGTTCGTCGGGCCGGCGCTGCCGGCCGGCTGGGACGGCGATCCGGACGTCACGCTGATCGCGTCGCCCGCGCCCTATGACGCGTATGCGGACCAGTTGAAGCGCGCCGAGCTCGACCTCGCGCTGGTCGCGGCGCCGCTCGCGCCGCGCGACGACGATCCGCCGCGCGAATGGCTCGAATACTCGGCAGCCGGCGCGGCCACGGTGCTCGTCGTCGCGCCCGCTGAACGCAGCGCGATCGTCCACGGCCGCACCGGCTGGCTCGTCGCCGACGCCGCCGACGCGTGGGTCGACGCGATCGCGCACCTGATCGAGCATCCGCAGGCGCGCGCGCAACTCGCCGCAGCCGCGCAGGACACGATCCGCGCGCGGCACGACGTCGGCCGCAACGCCGCGCGCCACGGCGCGCTGTATGCGCGGCTGCTGGAGCAGAACCGGACGCCGGCGCCCGTCGCCGCGAGCGCGGACGCCGCGCCGCGCCGCAAGCGGCTCGTCGTGTACTCGGTCGAGCCGCCCGAAAGCGCGTCGGCGCGGATTCGCCTCGTGCAGCCGTTCGACCGGCTGCGCGACGAGTGGGAGCTCGTCTGGGGCATTCGCGACGGCCGGATCGACAGCAGCGTGCTGGCCGACGCCGACGCCATCCTGCTGCAGCGGATGACGCCCGGCGTGCTGACGGACGAAGGCTTGTGGGCCATCTTCAGCCTCAAGAAGCCGGTGATCTACGACACCGACGACCTGCTGACCGACCTGCCGGCCGCGCATCCGCTCGCCGCGCAGGGCGCGACGGCCCGCGCGGGGATCGAGTTCACGCTGCGCAACGCGGCTGCCGTGATCGTGTCGACGCCGTTCGCCGCGAGCCGCTACCGGATCGAGACCCCTCGCATCCACGTGCTGCCCGACAGCGTGGACTTCGTCCGCTTCTACCGCCCCGTGGCGACGCGCAGCGACGACTGCGTGACGATCGGCATCGCCGGCGCGGCGCTGCGCGCCGACAACTTCGCGCTTGTCGACGCGGCGCTGCAGGCGATCTGCGCGCGCCATCCCGGCAAGGTCAAGGTGTGCTTCGCCGGCCCCGGCGCGCCCGCCGGCTGGGCCGCGCACCCGGCGGCCACGTTCGAGCCCGCGCTCAACGACTACGACGCGTATGCGCAACGCCTGAAGGAGCAGCGCTGGGACATCGCGCTGCTGCCGCTCGCCGACGACGACTACCACGCCGGCAAGAGCACGATCCGCTGGCAGGAATACGCGGCGGCGGGCATCGCCGCGATCGTCAGCGACCGGCCCGCCTATCGCTTCGCGCTGAACGACGGCTGCGACGGCCTGCTGGTCGCGGATACGCGCGAGGCCTGGATCGACGCGCTCGACCGGCTGATCGCGAACCCGGCGCTGCGCCGCGGGCTCGCACGCACCGCGCAGGCGAAGGTCCGCAAGCATCACGCGCTGCAGCAGGCGCTGCCGCGCCATGGGCAGGTGTATCGGCAGTGCGTCGACAAGGGCGCCGTCGGCAGCCTGCCCGTCCGGCAGGACGCGCCGATTCCGGGCGCGCTGATCCTCGACGCCGAAGGCGACCTCGACAAGGTCCGGCTGAGCCTGCAGGCCGTCGCGACGCGGCCGGAACAGGATCTGCTGGCGGTCGTGCTGACCACGTCGCAGGCGCCGCTGCCCGAGTGGACCGACAAGGTGCGCTATCTGCACACGGCCGCGCACGACTACACGGCCACCGTCGAGCAGCTCTGCGCGCTGCCGGCGTTCGACTGGACGCTGATCGTCGAGGCGGGTGGCGGAGAGGCGGCGCACGCGCGGGCGGATGCGGTGACGGCCTAGCGCCCCCGGCTCACGGCGATTCGGCCGACCGCCGCCACGGCGCTACGCCGTGGCGGCGGTCCCACTTTCGCCGTCGGGGCCGAGCCGCGCACGCGCGCTCGCGAGCGCGCGCTCGATCCGCTCGATCGTCGAGCGCGTCGCCGCGCTGTCCGGGCTCGCCCGCAGCACGAGCCGCAGCCACGTCAGGCGTCGCGCAAGCATCGGCATCGCCAGTGCTTGCACGACCAGTCGCTGATCCCGGTCGGCCGCGTCGAAGCGCAGGCACGCGTCGGCGAGGGTCTCCACGGTGAGATCGGCATTGGTCAGGCACGAGAAGAGGTTCATCGGGCAAGCAGCCGTCCCCGTCACGGCGAACGGCGTTCGAAAGAGGCGCGCCGGATCGCGCGCGGCTTCGGGCGGCTTGCGCGCGCGGCGGCACGGAATCCGCGCCCCGCGCGCCGGCCGGCTTCACGCGGCCGCATCCGGCCGCGTGTGCTGCGGCGCGTGCGGCGTCAGAACGTCTCCCACGCCGCGCCGTCGGGCGTCGCGACCGCCGTTGCCAGCTTCGGCCGCTTGGGCGCGGCATGCGCGATCGCGGCGCCGGCCCGGGCACGTGCCGGGGCGTGCGCCGGGGCACGCGCATCCGCGATGCTGAATACGGCCATCGCGTCCTTCAGGCTGTCCGCCTGATCCTCGAGCGAGCGCGCCGCGGCGGCCGCCTGCTCGACGAGCGCCGCATTCTGCTGCGTGACGTCGTCCATCTGCACGACCGCCTGATTGACCTGCTCGATGCCGCGGCTCTGCTCCTGCGACGCGGCGGCGATTTCGGCGACGATGTCGGACACCTGCTTGATCGCCACCTTCACCTGCCCCATCGTCGCACCGACGTCGGTCGCCTGTTTCGCGCCGTCGTGGATCATCGCGACCGACGACGCGATCAGCTCCTTGATCTCCTTCGCGGCCGCGGCCGAGCGCTGCGCGAGATTGCGCACCTCGGTCGCGACGACCGCGAAGCCCCGCCCCTGCTCGCCCGCGCGCGCCGCCTCGACGGCCGCATTGAGCGCGAGGATGTTGGTCTGGAACGCGATCGACTCGATCACGCCCGTGATGTCGGAAACCCGGCTCGAACTGGCGCTGATCTCCTCGATCGTGCCGACCATGCCGAGCACCGCGTCGTTGCCGGCGTCGGCGATGCCCGACGCGCGCGTCGCCAGCGTGTTCGCCTGCTGCGCGTTGTCCGCGTTGTGCTTCACCGTTTCCGCGAGCTCGGTCATGCTCGCCGCGGTCTGCTCGAGCGACGCGGCCTGCGCTTCGGTGCGCGCCGACAGGTCGGCGTTGCCGCTCGCGATCTGGTGCGCGGCGATCGTCACCGATTCCGCATTGCGCTTGATGCCCCGCACCGTGTCGCCGAGCTGCCGGTCCATCACGGCCAGCGCGTCGAGCAGACGGCCGAATTCGTCGTGCGAATCGACGACGATCCCGTTCTCGAGCCGGCCGGCCGCGATCTCGCCGGCGACCCGCACCGCGCGGTCGAGCGGCCGCGTGATCTGCCGCAGCAGGTAGGCCGATACGCCGACCGCGACCAGCACGCCGACGCCGACGAGCGCGATCGCGGCATAGAAGATCCGCGCGAACGTCGCGGCGCTGTCCTCCGCGAACGTTTTCGCCTGGACGATGTTCAGCGCGATGTTGTCGTCGATCGCGCGCCGCAGCGCGTCGGCGGTCGGCGCCAGCCGGTCGAGGGCCGCGCCGGGCGCGTCGCTGCCGCTTTCCAGCACCGCGAGCGCGTCGTCCGTCCCGGCCCGGAAGCCGGGCAGCAAGTCCCGCATCCGCTCGGCGATCCGGCGCTCGCCGTCGCTCGTCACCGCGTCCGGGAAATAGCGGGCCCACGTCGCGTCGAGCCGCGCCTGCTCGGCGCGCACCGTCGCGATACCGGCCCGGGTCCGCGCCGGGTCGCGATCGAGCTGCATCTGGCGCAATTTCAGCAGGATGCCGAACTCGGCGGCGCGGATTTCGGACAGTTCGCTGATCGGCACCGTATTGCCGGCATACGCATTGGCGACGTTCGAATTGAGGCGGGCAAGGCCGTTGATTCCGAATAAGCCGATCGCCGCCATCAGGGCGACGCAGGCAGCGAATGCGAGAACGACCTTGAATTTGATGCTGTGCGCGAAGTACTTCATTTCAAGCCTCATCGTAAAAGTACGAATCAATGCAAAGTTGAATTTCCTCTTATGCATTCGTCGTTTACGGAGGTCTTTCGAATTTCTTTAATCTATTTATTTTTACATCGACTGAAATTGTTTTTTTATTATCTCAATAATATCTGTCGAGGCAATTTTTCAGCGCGGACGAGCTTTCAATTAATTAAGTCAGAAGCGGCATTCGATCGATTTCATCGTGATATCGCATGGCGTCATCGGCCGCCGCTTTTATCTCAAATTAAAAAACCCGAGCGCGGCCGGCCGTGCTCGCATCGCGTTCAGCTGCTCGAACATCCGCCGCAACTGCTCGAGCTGCATGAACTCGACGAACTGCACGAGCTCGACGCGCCGCAGGAACTCGAACTGCTGTTGTCCCCCGCATCCGAGTCGGACGAACCGCTCGACCCGCCGGTTTTCGCGGCGACGACGGGCGGCGGCGCCATCAGCGCGCCGATATGCTCGGCCCACACGGTGCCGGCGAGTGCACCGGCGCCGAACAAGGCGGCCGTCCACAGCAGCCCGTCCGGGGTTGCGCGGTCGCCCTGGCGTTCGTTCCGGTGCGCGTCGAGCGCCGCCTGGCCGCCGTGCGTCACGCCGCCGCGCCCGATGCCGGGCAGGCGTCCGACCACGAAGTGGTACGCCGCCATGAACGCCGCCATGAAGATCATCAGCAGCAGCACCGGCCGGCCGCGGCTCAGGCCGATCGCGAGTTTCACCGCCCCCGCGCCGAGCACGAGCAGCAGGATCGCGCGCGCGGCCATCCACGCCGCGCGCATCTCGCCCGGCGCCCAGAGCCAGCCTTTCCGGTGCAATGCAACCTCACAGTGGCCTTCGCGCGATGCGAGATGCTGACGAAACGCGTGGTAGCTCGTCTCGCCGCCGAACTCCTTCCTCAGCCATTCCCAGTCGGCGCCATAGGCGCCCGCGTGTTGCGGATCGCCGATCCGCACCCGCCAGCCGTTGGCCTGGCGCACCAGTTCGATCGCGCCGCCATGCACGAGCGACAGCGTCGCGACCTGCGCCATCCGCGAGCCGCCGCCCGCGAGATAGGCCGCTTCCTCCGCGCTCAGGTCGGGCGACGATTCGCGGGCGCGCGTTCCCCACGCGCGGTATCGGTACTCGATCCACTGCAGGCCGGCGATCAGCAGCAGCGCGGCGATGCAAAGCGGCACGTAGAACGCGAGAAACTCCGGTCCCGGGAGGTCCAGCACGTTGAAGTCGCTCGCGGACGCGCAAGTCGCCGCGACGCTGATCGCCGCCGCCGGCCACGCGAACTTCGCGACGCGCCGCCAGCCTTGGGCGCGCGCGGCACGCGACGGCGCGGCGCGCTCGTCCGACGGGCCGTCGCGCGGTTCGGCGCGCTGCGCCGGGGCGTCGGCGGGCGCGGCCAGGGGGCGCGGCCAGATCGCCGCGGGCGGCTCGCAGCCGAACAGCCGCCGGTAGCTGTCGAGCGTCTGCCGGTAGTGCTGCGCGTACTTCGCGGCCTCGTCGGGCGCGCCCACGCCCGGCACGTGATGCAGCGGCGCGCGCAGCACGTCGGCGCAGAACACGCTCCAGTATTCGTGCGTGTATTGCAGATGCAGGTGCCATGCGGCATCGACCGCGTGCGACGGCGTGACCGGATGGCCGGCCACCTGCGCGAGGAACGCGAAGCGCTTGTATTCGTCGATCACGGCCAGCGCATGCGCGTATGGCCAGTGCTCCGCTTCGGCGAGGCGGCGGCTGTAGGGCAGCGGCGCATCGGGTGCGTCGGGCTTATAGGCCTGCAGGCGTGCGAGCAGCGCGCGTTGCGGATCGGTCAGCGCATCCGCATCGGTTGCGGCGGCGGCGACGGAAGTCGGGAATGGAGCCATCGGAGGTCGGCGCGATGCGCGGACGGCCGCCGCGATCGACGCTTGCTGTTGTCGTTGCGGGGGATTCTCGCATGACGGCGCGGCGCGCGGCACGCGCTGCGCGTCGGCACGCTTGCCGTAGAATTTCACGCCCTTCCATCATCCCGCGCGAGGAGACGACATTGCCGACGAAGCAGAAGATCCTGGTCAGCATGTGCGTGCTCGGCCAACCGGTCCGCTACAACGGCTCGGCCAAGACGGCCGCGCATCAGGCGCTGGACCAGTGGCGGCGCGAAGGACGGCTCGTGCCGATCTGTCCCGAGCTGTCGGCGGGATTCGGCGTGCCGCGGCCGCCGGCCGAAATTGCCGACGGCGAATCCGGGCAGCGGGTGCTGGCGGGCGTCGCCCGCATCGTCGACATGAACGGAACGGACGTCACCGCGCCTTTCCTCGCCGGCGCGGAGTCGGCGCTGGCGCTGGCCCGCGCGCACGACTGCGGTTTCGCGCTGCTGGCCGACGGCAGCCCGTCATGCGGCAGCAGCTTCATCTACGACGGCAGCTTTGCGGGCAACCGACATGCCGGCGCGGGCGTCACCGCCGCGCTGCTGCGGCAGCACGGCATCGAGGTGTTCGCGGATACGGAGATCGATGCGCTCCTCGAGCGGCTGGCGCAGCAGGGGTGAGCGGCGCGTCAACCCCTGCCTTCGGAGTTTTACCTACGCATCGCCCTCCCTTTCCCATCAAGGCCCTGCGCCACTCTCCCACCGCAAAACCAAGGCTGCACAAGGTCAATCAAGGCCTCGCCAGTTCATCCAAGCTGCAATCCGGCTGCACGGCCCTGCCCCGCCGGCGGCCCTGCCGCGCCCGTTCCTGAAGCGTAAGACGCCCCGCCCGCCCGGACACGCACCGCGCTGCGTGCCCGGGCGGACGACGCACGCCGCTCGTTGAGCCCCGCCGCGCGAAGTTCGAACATGAGAACCCTCTTCACTGACTCACGGTTCGACACCTCGCCATGCCAAGCAACTCGACATCGACATTCTTCCGCGTCGCGTCGGCACCCGCGGCCCGCGACGCTCGCGCCGTCCGGCACCGAGGGGGCCGGCCATGATCGTGCGCACGCTGCAAGGCGACACGGTCGACGCACTGTGCTGGCGGCACTACGGCCGCACGGACGGCACCGTCGAAACCGTGCTCGAGGCCAACACCGGCCTCGCCGATCTCGGCGTCGTGCTGCCGACCGGCACGCCCGTCTACCTGCCGCCGCTCGACACCGTGTCGAGCACGAAGCCGCTGCTGCAACTGTTTGACTGACCCTGGAACGCCGCCATGGCCGAACCGAATACCACCACCGCCGCGGTGCTGTCGACCGCGATCGGGCTCGCCGGCCTCGCGCCCGGCATCGACGGCAACGCGCTGATCGGCGCGTTCACGGGCGCGGCGCTCGTCGTCGTCACGTCGAAGGAGATCGGCGTCGCGCGGCGCGCGGCCTACCTGCTGATTTCGCTCGTGATGGGCTATCTCGCCGCGCCGGAAATCGTCAGCGCCACGCCGATCCATTCGACCGGCGTCGCCGCGTTCTTCGCGGCCGCGCTCGTGATCGCCGTCACGCTGCAGCTCATCGAGCGGGTCAAGACCCTCGACCTGCTCTCGCTGTTCCGCAAAGGGGGATGACATGCACGTCCCGCTCGCGCTGATCGCCCTCGCCGCGCACCTCGCCGCGCTCGTGCGCGTGCTCGCCTACCGGCGCAACGGCGCGCGGCACCGGCGCCATGTGTCGTGGGTCGCGTGGGCCCTCGTCGTGGTGACGGGCGGCGCATCGATCGAGCTGCTGCTGCATGCCGAAGCCGTCGGCTTCTTCGAAGCGGCCACGGCGGTCCTGCTGGCGATGTTCGTGTACGCCGCGCGCGGCAACGTCGCGCGCCTTCTGCGAAGAGAGTGAATCATGAAAACCCGCCGCCTCGGCGACCACGGCGACGACGTGGGCCTGCTGCAACGCCGCCTGATCCGCGCAGGTTATCCGGTGCAGGTCACGCACATCTATGACGCGGCCACCGAAGCCGCCGTCATCGCGCTGCAACGGAAAACCGGCCTCGTCGACGACGGCGTCGCCGGCCCCAAGACGTACGCCGCGCTCGCCACCGGCCAGCGCGATCCGCAACACCTGGCGCTGGCCGATCTCGAACGCGCCGCGCGCACGCTCGGCGTGCCGCTTGCCTGCGTGCGCGCGGTCAACGAAGTCGAATCGCGCGGCGCCGGCTTCCTGCCCGACGGCCGGCCGGTCATCCTGTTCGAGCGGCACATTTTCTGGAAGCGGCTGCAGGCGCGCGGCATCGATCCGGCGCCGTTCGCGGCGAAGCAGCCGGACATCGTGTCGCAAACGCGCGGCGGCTATCGCGGCGGCACCGCCGAATACACGCGCCTCGCCGCGGCCGAAGTGATCGACGCCCGCGCGGCGTGGGAGTCCGCGAGCTGGGGCGCGTTCCAGGTGATGGGCTATCACTGGCAACGCCTCGGCTATGCGGGCATCGACGACTTCGTCGCGCGCATGGAAAGCGGCGAGGCGGAACACCTCGACGCATTCGTGCGGTTCGTCGCCGCGGACGCCGGGCTGCTCGCCGCGCTGCGCACCCGGGACTGGGCCGCGTTCGCGCGCGGCTACAACGGGCCCGATTACGCGGCGAACCTCTACGACGTCAAGCTCGCGCGCGCCTACGACCGGTATGCGTCACAGCCCGTTTCGCCGGCCGTTTCGCCGGCCGACGACGCCGATGCCGCGGCGGCAGCATGAGCGAGCTCGCCGCGAAACTCGCCGCCGGGCTGCTCGTGCTTGCCGCCTGCGCGGCCGGCGCGCTGTACGTGCGCGCGCTGCATGCCGATCTGGCCGCCGCCCGGCAGCAACTCGGCGACGCGCGGCAGGGCCTGGCCGACCGTGACGGCACGATCCGGCGCCTGCAGCAGGACGCCGCCGACCGCGCCAGCCAGCAAGCGCGGCTCGACCGCACGCAGAACGCGATCGCGTCGAAGCTCGACGCCGTTCGACTTGAAAACCGGAGATTGATCGATGAAAACGCCGCGCTTCGCGCCTGGGCTGACACTCGTTTGCCTGACGACGTTGTCCGCCTGCAAGCCACTCCCGCTCTCACCGGCGCCGACGATTACGTCGGAAGCCTGCCAGACGGTGAGCCCGTGCACGCTGCCGGCGCTCGCGCCGCGCACCAACGGTGAGCTCGACGCTGCGCTCACGACCGTCAAGGCGGCGTGGGCGACGTGCGCGGCCAAGGTCGACATGATCGCGACGTGCCAGGCGAAAACGCAGCCGGCCGATAACGGGGAGCATCCGCATGAATAAGCCAGACAGCCTGCGGCGCGCGCTCGTCGCCGCGGTTCCCGCGCTCGGGACCGACCCGGGCAAGCTGATCGTGCTCGTCGAGCAAGGGTCGCTCGCCGCGACCGGCACGCTGACGCCGTCGTTCGAATACCGGTACGCGGCCCGCGTGCTCGCGCCGAATTTCACCGGCGACGCGGACCCCGTGTTCGTCGCGCTGGTCGAATGGGTGCGCGCGAACCAGCCGGACCTCGTGACGAACCCTGCCGCGCGCGCCGACGGCATCACCTTCGAGATGAGCGTGCGCGATCCGGCCGCGGTCGATCTGTCGATCAAGCTCGCGCTGACGGAAAGCGTCGTCGTGACGACCGGACCGGACGGCAAGCAGGTGATCACGCATGTCGACGACACGCAGGTCGATGCGCGCGACACGCTGACGTGGGTCGCGCTGCCGCAGCGAGGTGCCGCATGACGGCCGCCGCGCTCATCGATCTGTCGAGCCTGCCCGCCCCCGACGCGCTCGAGGCGCTCGATTTCGAAACGCTGTACGCACGCAGGAAGGCCGCGCTGATCGCGCTCTGGCCCGCTGACGACCAGGCCGAAATCGCGGCGACGGTAGCGCTCGAATCCGAGCCGCTCGCGCGCCTGCTGCAGGAAAACTGCTATCGCGAGCTCGTGCTGCGCCAGCGCATCAACGACACCGTGCGGGCCGTGATGCTCGCGTTCGCGAAGGGCAGCGACCTCGACCAGCGCGCGGCGCTGTTCGGGATCGAACGGCTCGTCGTCACGCCGGCCGACCTTCCCGACAATATTCCGGCCGTCTACGAGGACGACGAGTCGCTGCGCCGTCGCATCCAGCTCGCGCCGCAGGGCTTCAGCGTGGCCGGCCCGGCTGCCGCGTACGAATCGAAGGCACTTGCCGTCGACGGCCGCCTGCTCGATGCGAAGGCCACGCGCCCGCGGCCGGGCGACGTGCTCGTCACGCTGCTGTCGCGCGACGGGGACGGCACGGTGGACGATGCGCTCTGTCGCGCCGTCGAGTCCGCGCTGTCGGCCGAGGATCAACGGCCGCTGAACGACACCGTACTCGCGCGCCCGGCCGAGATCGTCCGCTACCGCATCCGCGCGAAGGGCTATACGCGCTCGCCGGTCGGCGCCGACGTGCTGATCGCGCAGGCGACGAAGAACGCCCGCGCGTATGCGGACAAGGTGCGCCGCCTCGGCGTCGGTGTCGCGGAATCGGCGATCAAGGGCGTCTGCCAGGCTGCGGGGCTGTCGAAGACCGAGCTGATCGAGCCGGCCGGCGACCTCGCGATCGGCCCGACGCAGGCGTCCTGCTGCGTCGATATCGTCATCGAATACGGCGGCATCTATGAGTGACTTGCTGCCGCCGAACGCGACGCCGCTCGAGCGGCGCGCCGCGCGTGCGCTGGCCGCCGCCGAGCGCCTGCCGGTTCCGATCCGCGATTACTGGAATCCGGATCGCTGCGCGGCGGCCCTGTTGCCGTATCTCGCCGCCGAAGTGTCGGTCGACGGGTGGGAGCTCGCCGAGTCCGACGATGCGCGACGCGCGCTCGTCCGGGGTGCGATCCAGCTGCACCAGAAGCGCGGCACGCCGTGGGCGGTGCGCGAAGTGATCCGCAGGCTCGGCTTCGGCGAGGTGACGATCGTCGAGGGCCGGCGCGTGCGCCGGCGCGACGGGTCGGCGACCTACAACGGCGACTACGTGCACGGCCGGGAAACGGCGTGGGCGGAATACATCGTCAAGCTGTCGCGGCCGATCACGCGCGACCAGGCGGACAACCTGAAAGCGGTGCTGGAGCGCTATGCGCCGCGACGCTCGATGCTGGCGTCGCTCGACTACCGCGAGGCACCGATTCGCTACAACGGCTTCGCGCATCGCGACGGCCAGTACAACAGAGGGAGTATCAAGTCATGACTGACCTGGTTGAAAGCTCGACCTGGACGCCTGGTATCCGCCAGTTCGAAACGTCCGATCCGGTCGAAGGCGGGCCGGACGGGATCGACAACGTGCCGCTGCGGCAGTTGGCGAATCGGACGCGGTTTTTGAAGGACAGGCAGGACGCGCATGAAGGGGCCGTCGATCCGTATCCGCAATACGCGACGAAGGCGGATCTCGCGCAGAAGGTGGCGGCACTCGTCGATCAGTCGCCCGAGGCGCTCGATACGCTCCGGGAGCTGGCGAATGCGCTCGGCAACGATCCGAGTTTTGCGACGACGGTGACGAATGCGCTGGCGCAGAAGGCGCCGATCGAGTCGCCGGTTTTTACGGGGGTGCCGAAGGCGCCGACGCCAGGGCAGTTCGATAGCAGTGACAAATTGGCGCCGACGGGATTTGTGCAGCGCGCGCTCGGCAATATGCAGACCGGTACGCGGATTCAGTCGATTGCAAATTCCGTATTTTCCGCATCTCACGCGGGCGGCTCCTACTCGCTTGAAGTTGCGTCGACGACTTATACACTGCCGGCGCTTTCGTCTGTAAAGCCCGGAGCGACGTTCGAATTCCTCGCAACGGTGAATGCCGCGATCATTTCGACTGCCGGCACTGACAAGATGATGACCGGATCGCTGGTATCTGCGTCAACCTGCGTTCTCAATAACGGGGACACGGCGCGCTTCGTTTCAGACGGCGGGTTTTGGGTTCTCGTCGGTGGCTCTGCTGCTTTGCGCTTGTCGCTTGGGGATTTCGGAAATTCGATTGCATCGAGCGGCTTCCAGAAGCTGCCGAGCGGGCTGATTATCCAGTGGGGCTATGCGAACACGGCCGCGTCCATTCCTGGCGCGACGGTCGCTTTCCCGATTGCATTTCCTAACTCATGCCTATGGACATTCGCCGGGACCGCTGGGGGGAATAACACCTCAAACGTATCACCCTGGACTAAGACATCTGTTTCAATTACGACGTATCAGGGCACCAATCAGTCGCCGATCGCAGTGACTGGCGTTCCATACCTCGCAATCGGCTACTGATCGAGATAAATCATGGGTCAAAAATTCGCAGCCTTCGACGCGCAAGGCAATATCACCGCGTTCTACGACAGCATCGACAGCCCGGTTCCGTCCGGCGTCACGAGCGTCATCCAGATCACGCAGGCGCAGTGGCAAACGTGCATCAGCCAGCCGGGTCAGTGGCATGTCGTGAGCGGCGCGCTCGCGCAGGTTCCGCCGCCGACCGCTGCCGAGCAGCTCGCATCCGCCAAGGCATCGACAATCGCGGCGCTGAACGCAGCATGCCAGGCCGCAATCCTGGCGGGTTTCACGTCGTCGGCCATCGGCTCGGCAACGTTCTATCCGACGACAGACACCGATCAGCGCAACCTTCAGAGCTCCGCTCAGGCTGCCGCGTGGAGCGCTGGGACAGCGGACTGGCACGTATCCCTGTGGTGCCGGCACGGCGACGCATGGACGTATGTCGCGCACACGGCGCAGCAGGTGCAGCAAGTGAATGCAGATTGGGTGACTTTCCGCACGACTTCGCAGCAGAGGTATGCGGATGCTATTGCCCAGGTGCATGAGGCAACGACGATCGACGCAATGCGGGCTATCGCGGCAACAACCTGACCGTATCTTTCCCCTGTCCATCAATCCGGGGACGACTCCGCCCCGCGGATTCGCCACGACGCCCCCGCGTCATGCTGACCGGCGAAGGCCTCCCGATTCGCGTCCGCTGGACGGCCGTCGTTGTCATCGCCTGAACGATCGATGACGACGACGCCGCAATCACGCCCGACACGCCTGTCCGTCTGACCAACGTCGTCGCCGCGCTCGACCCGTCCCGCAAGACAGGTGACCTGCGCCGCACGCTCGATGAGATCGGTCGACGAATCGCCCCCCTCACGATTGCCCGGACCCGCCGTGGTCGGCCGCGCACAACGCCGCGTCCGGCACCACAATTCCACGAAACGTCCGCCTGACGTTCCGCGCGACGTCCATCAGCGCCTCGACGCTGCGCCCCCCTCGAACAAGAAGCTCAATCGGCCGCAATCATGGCGTCGGCCAGCATCCCCATTTCATCTCCGTGAAGGTGGAGAAAAAAGACGTGTTGCGCATGCCACACGTGCCACCACACCGATCGATGTGCATGTCTCGCCCCATTCGCCTCACACCCCTTCCGTCCTCACCGCCACGACACACGCAATCGCTCGCCCCACCGGCCCCCACCCGGCACCATGACCACATGGACGCTAACGAAATTCAACGGCAAGCACGCAACGCGGTGCGCAAAGGCACGATCCTCGCGGTCGACCATGGGGCCGCGTTGTGCCGCGTCTCGGTCGGCACGCCCGACGAAGACGGCGGCGGACTGCAAACCAACTGGATTCCATGGATCGCCTGCACCGCGGGCACCACGCGCGAGTGGCTGCCGCCGACCCCGGGCGAGCAGGTCGTGCTGCTCTGCCCGATGGGCGATCCGGCCCAGGGCGTCGCGCTGCGCGGCCTCTATTCCGACGCCGCCCCGGCGCCGGCGTCGAGCCCCGACACCCACACACGCGTCTATCCCGACGGCGCAAGCATCGCATACGACCACGCCGCGCATGCGCTCAAGGCCGAACTGCCCGCCGGCGCGACCGTGCTCGTCGTAGCACCAGGCTCGGTCACCGTGCAGACGAAGGAAGCGACCGTGCGCGCCGACACCATCACGCTCGACGCACAGCAGACCACCTGCACCGGCGCGATGACGGTCAAGGGGCCGCTCGCGTTCGAGTCCGGCATGACCGGCAAGGGCGGCGCAGGCGGCGCCACGATGCAGATCGACGGCGCGGCCAGCTTCACCCGAGAAGTGACTTCGCAAGGCATCAGCCTCCCGCATCACACGCATCGCGAACAAGGCGATGGACAACTGGTGAGCCAACCGCAATGAAGGGCATGAACGCGAACACCGGCCGCTCGATTTCGGGCCTCGGCCACTTCTACCAGTCGATCGGCAAGATCGTGACGACGCCGCTCGCGTCGTGCGTGAAGCGCCGCACGTTCGGCTCGGAACTGCCCGACCTGATCGACGCGCCCGGCAACGGCGCGATGCGCACGCGCCTCTATGCGGCCGTCGCGACGGCGCTGATGCGCTGGGAGCCGCGCCTCACGCTGACCCGCGTCGTACTCGCCGCGGACGACTCGAACGCCGCCGCCGGCGCGATCTATCTCGACATCGAAGGCTGGACGAGCGAGAGCGGCACGGCCGTGACGACGCGCGTGCCGGTCGCGCAAGGGAGCCCGGCATGAGCGTGACCCCGATCGATCTCTCTCAGCTGCCGTCGCCCGACGTCGTCGAAACGATCGACTACGAAACGCTGCTGGCCGAACGCAAGGCGCGGCTCGTGTCGCTGTATCCGGCGGCCGAGCACGCCGAGATCGCCGCCACGCTCGCGCTCGAATCGGAGCCGATGGTGAAGCTGCTGCAGGAAAACGCGTACCGCGAGCTCGTGCTGCGGCAGCGTGTGAACGACGCCGCGCGCGCGGTCATGCTCGCGTATGCGATCGGCGAGGACCTCGACCATCTCGCGGCGCTGTTCGGCATCCGCCGCCTGACGATCACGCCCGCCGACCCGGAACACAACGTTGCGGCAGTCATGGAAAGTGACGTAGACCTGCGCGCCCGCACGCAGCTCGCGCCGCAAAGCTTCTCCGTCGCCGGCCCAGAAGGCGCGTACGTCTCGCATGCGCGCAACGCGGACGGCCGTGTGCTCGATGCTTCGGCGGTCAGCCCTGCACCGTGCGAAGTGCTCGTCACCGTGCTCGCGCGCGACGGCGACGGTACGGCGGACCAGAAACTGGTCGACGCCGTGAAAGCCGCGCTGCAGGCCGACGACGTGCGGCCGCTCACCGACAAGGTGACGGTGCGCGCCGCGGAAATCCTGCGCTACGCGATCCGCGCACGGCTGGTGTTCTTCGCCGGACCGGATCGCGCCGTGGCGCTCGCTCAAGCCAACATGGCGATGAAGAAATACGCCGACGACATGCACCGGCTCGGGATGGAAGTCACGCTGGACGGCATCTACGCGGCCGCCCGCGCGGCAGGCGTGCAGAAGGTGATCCTCGAAAGCCCGCTCGCCGGCATTCCGGCGACGAAGCAACAGGCGCCGTACTGCACCGGGATCGAGTTGATCGACGGCGGGGTGTACAGCAATGAATGACATCCTGCCGCCGAATGCGACCCGGCTCGAGCGCAATCTCGCCGCAGTAAATGCGCGCATCGACGATGTGCCGACGCCGCTCGCGATGCTGATGAACCCGGACGCCATCCGCTCCGATCTGCTGCCGTGGCTCGCGTGGCATCTCGGCGTCGACGCATGGAAGGACTACTGGCCCGAACACGTGAAGCGCGCCCGTGTCAGGCAGGCGATTCCGATCGCGCGCCGCAAGGGCACTGCCGCGGCCGTGCGCGAAGTCGTCGCGACCTTCGGCGGCAACCTCGTGCTGCGCGAATGGTTCGAGCAGGCGCCGCCGGGCCGGCCCGGCACGTTCGACGTCGTGATGACGGTCAGCGGCCAGGAGGGCGAACCGCCGACCGCCGAATACGTCGCCGACATCGTCGCGGAAATCGACCGGACCAAACCGGTACGGGCGCACTACACGTTCACGCAGGGCTTCGCGATGCGGGGCCGGCAACGGATCGGCGCCGCCGCGCGCGTGGCGGTCTATCGCCGCCTGACTCTCACGGACTACTGATCGCATATGGCAACCCAGATCCTCATCACAGACGCCGGCCGCGCCGCGCTCGTCGCACCCGGCAACGGTGGCACGAACGCCCACCAGGTCGTGGCAATCGGTCTCGCGAATGCGCCCTTCGTCGCCGACAAGGGGCTCACGAAGCTGCCGAACGAGCTCAAGCGCATCACGACGTTCGGCGGCGCCAACATTGCGCCGGACACGATTCACGCGACGCTGAAGGACGACACCGCGGACCAGTACTCGCTCTACGGGTTCGGCCTCTATCTCGAGAACGGCGTGCTGCTGGCCGCCTACGGCCAGGCGACGCCGATCATGGAGAAGTCGCCGGCCGCGCTGCTGCTGATGTCGACCGACCTGCAGTTCGCGACGATCGACGCGACGCAGCTCGTGTTCGGCGACGCGTCGTTCCTCAATCCGCCGGCGACGACCGAGCGGCAGGGCGTGGTCGAGCTGGCGACGCAGGCGGAAGTGAACGACGGCGCAGACGATACGCGCGTGCTTACGCCGAAGACCGCCGCGTCGCGGTACGCGGCATTGACCGGCGCGAAATTCACCGGTCCCGTCGTCACCGAGTTCGACGCGGGCCCGAACACCGCGCACGTCACGGTTCGCCCGCCGTCCGGCAAGACCGGCCGGGAAAGCCGCATGCGCCTGCACGGCACGTTCGGCGGCAACAACGCTGATACCGGGACGCGCCTGATCGCGACGGTACGGGCGGGCTTCGACAATGGGGCGTGGGGGCGCGAATACGTCGATTTCTGGCTCAACAAGACCGCCAACGACACCGACGCCGATGCGAACCAGGCCCGCGCCGTACGCATCACCTACGGCGGCCGCGTGCTCGTCGGCGACGTCGCGAACGACGACGGCCGCAACGTGATCCAGGCCGGCGGAAGCGCCACATTCAAGGGTGGGGTGACGTCACGCGAGCTGGATGCCGGAGGCGCGAATTTCCGGATGACGTGCGGCGACTACGGCGCGTTCTGGCGCAATGACAGCACGAACGTCTATCTGCTTTCGACGAAGAAAGGCGATCCGGATGGCACGTTCAATGACTACCGGCCGTTCACGCTAAATCTTGAAACCGGGCGCGTCACGATTGACAACGGAGGTTCCGGCACGTGGATCGGCGGGGAACTTTCGGTCGGCCGCACCGCACCCGAAGCACGCATCAGACTCGGCCCCATCGACGGTTACCTCTACGGCAATACCAAGTCGTTTGGCTGGTACACCGGTAACAATGGCTCGTTCCAGTATTTCGTGGACGACCATACCTTCCGGATCGATGGCAAGCCGGTATGGCACACCGGAAACCTGACGCCGCTCGATCGCACCAAGGGCGGCACGATGTCGGGCGACCTCTGGTTCGATCCGGGCAAGCGGATTTACCTGGCGGAAGGCAGCGCGCAGGCGCCGTCGCTCACGTTCATCAACGACGGGGCACCGGACACGGGCCTCTACCACACGAGCGACGGGGTGTTCGGCGTCACGTGCAACGGGATCCCGCAGGTCTCGTTCACGCCGGGCGGCACCACCTTCCAGACGCCCGTGCAGGGCCCGACGCCCGCCGCAGGCGATCGCTCGAAGGCGCTCGCCACCACGGAATGGGTACTGGCCGCCCTCTCGACGACATCCATCGGCCAGATCGTATTCGAGCCTCGCACGACGGTGCGCGCCGGCTTCCTGAAGGCAAACGGTGCGCTCGTCAACCGCTCGGACTATCCGGGTCTGTGGGCATACGCCCAGGCAAGCGGCGCGCTCGTGTCGGAAGCCGATTGGGGGAAAGCTCACTGGGGCTGCTTTTCCAGCGGTGACGGCGCGACGACGTTCCGCGTCCCGGAAATGCGCGGCGAGTTCATCCGTTGCTGGGCGGACGGGCGGGACGACATCGATCCGAAACGGGATATCGGTTCGTTTCAGGACAGCCAGAACCGATGGCACGGCCACGGTGCGAGCGCAGCGGGAGTGGGCGACCACTCGCACTCGGCCTGGACCGACGCACAGGGCTGGCACGGTCACCACGGCTGGACCGCCGGCGTCGGCGACCACCAGCACGTTTCGCCTTGGGGCGAAAACCCGAGCTACCAGCCGCCGTGGGGAACATGGGGAGCCGCCAACAACGTCGGCTCCTCGAGCACTGATAGCGACAACCGGTGGGGGATGACGAGTCCGGCCGGCAGCCACAACCACGAATTCAACACGGAAGGCGCCGGCAACCACGGCCACAACATCGGTGTTGGCGGTTCCGGCGCACACAGCCACGCCATCACCGTCAACGGTGACGGCGGAGACGAAGCGCGCCCGCGCAATATCGCGCTGCTCGCCATGATCCGCGCCTATTAACCTGGACACCGAAACATGCTGATCCACCACTACAGCCCTTCGACCGGCGAATACCTGAGCAGCAGCCAGCCCGACGCCGATCCGCGCAACTCCGAACGCTGGCTCGTCCCGTCGTCGGCCACGTTCGACGAGCCGCCGGCGCGCACGTCGACGTCCTGGCCGTTCTACCGCAACGGCGCATGGGTTCTCCTGCCGGACTACCGCGGACGCACCTGCTATCGCACCGAGACCGGCGAGCCGGTCGAAATCACCGTCGCCGGCAAGACGCCCGACGAGCTCGGCCTGACGACCGAACCGCGGCCGTCATCGCGCCACGCTTGGATCGACGGCGCATGGACCGTCCCGCCCGAACTGCTCCAGCGCGAGAAGCGCGACGCCGCGATGGCCGAGTTCGAACAACGCCTGGAAACCGCTCGCAAGGCGAACGCCGGCAAGGCCGATGCGTACGCCGCGGGCCTGCTCGACGACGAAGGCACCTACTACTTCAAGGCCTGGTCGGCATACCAGATGGCGCTCGTGTCGGCCATCCAGGCGGACACGTTCCCCGATGCGGTGGCGTGGCCCGCCACGCCCGCGCCCTACGTACCGCCGCCGGCCGAGCCGAGCGCACCCGCAGCTCCGGTCGCGGAAACCGCGACCTGATCCGCACGGGATTCATCCCGTTTTCTCTCTTCCGTAAGCCAACACAGGAGCCACACACCATGCCGCAGGATTACCACCACGGCGTACGCGTCATCGAAATCAACGAAGGCACCCGTCCGATCCGCACGATCTCGACGGCCGTGCTCGGCATCGTCTGCACGGCAGACGACGCCGACGCCACCGCCTTCCCGCTCAACACCCCGGTCCTGCTGACCAACGTCGTCGCCGCGCTCGGCAAGGCCGGCAAGAAAGGCACGCTGCGCCGCACGCTCGACGCGATCGGCCGCCAGACCAAGCCCGTCACGATCGTCGTGCGCGTCGCCGAAGGCAAGGACGCCGCCGAGACGAACACCAACGTGATCGGCGCCGTCACCGCCGACGGCAAGTACACCGGCATGAAGGCGCTGCTCGGCGCGCAGTCGCGCTTCGGCGTGAAGCCGCGCATCCTCGCGGCGCCGGGCCTCGACACGCAGCCGGTCGCCGCCGCGTTCGCGACGATCGCGCAATCGCTGCGCGCGTTCGCCTACGTGTCGGCCAACGGCGCCAAGACGAAGGAAGAAGCCGTTGCGTATCGCAAGCAGTTCAGCCAGCGCGAAATCATGGTGATCTGGCCGGACTTCCTCGCGTGGGACGACGCGACCAACTCGACCGTCGTCGTGCCGGCCACCGCGTACGCCGCGGGCCTGCGCGCGAAGATCGACAACGACACGGGCTGGCACAAGACGCTGTCGAACGTCGGCGTGAACGGCGTCACGGGCATCAGCGCGGACGTGTCGTGGGATCTGCAGGATCCGGCAACGGACGCCGGCTTCCTGAACGAGCAGGACGTGACGACGCTCGTGAACCGCAACGGCTTCCGCTTCTGGGGCTCGCGCACGTGCTCGGACGATCCGCTGTTCGCGTTCGAGAACTACACGCGCACCGCGCAGGTCATCGCCGATTCGATCGCCGAAGCGCAGATGGCCATCATCGACGGCCCGCTCAATCCGTCGCTGCCGCGCGACATCATCGAGACCATCAACGGCAAGTTCCGCGAATGGACGTCGCAGGGCTACCTGATCGGCGGCTCGGCCTGGTACGACCCGGAGCCGAACACGACCGACGTGCTGAAGTCCGGCAAGGCGTATCTCGACTACGAGTACACGCCGGTGCCGCCGCTCGAAAACCTGATGCTGCGCCAGCGCATCACCGACCGCTATCTCGCCGATTTCGCCGCGCGCGTGAGCGCGTAACGGTCGGCCTCACCAGGAGTCAAACAAGATGGGTATGCCTCGCAAACTCAAGGGATTCAACCTGTTCCAGAACGGCGAGAACTTCGTCGGCCAGGTTGTCGAAGTCACGCTGCCGAAGCTCACGCGCAAGATGGAGGACTACCAGGGCGGCGGCATGAGCGGCCCGATCAAGGTCGACTTCGGGCAGGAAGGGATCCAGCTCGAATGGACCTGCGGCGGCTTCATGCGCTCCGTGCTCGGCCAGTACGGCATCACGAAGCACGACGGCGTGCTGCTGCGCTTCGCCGGCGGCTACCAGGCCGCGGATTCGACCAGCGTCGACGCGGTCGAGATCGTCATCAAGGGCCGTCACAGCGAAATCGACATGGGCACCGCGAAGCCGAAGGACGACACCACGTTCAAGGTCACGACCGTCGCCAGCTACTACAAGCTGTCCGTCAACGGCGTGGACCTGATCGAGATCGACTTCATCAACATGATCGAAAAGTACAACGGCACCGACCTGTTCTCGGCGCTGCGCAACGCGATCGGCCTGTAAGCCGCGGCCCGGCCGGCATTCCCGGCCGGGCCCGCCCGCCGTATTCCCTTCATCACCGCCAGGACCACCATGTATCCGACCCAATCCGAACAAGCCGCGACCGACCTGCAGGCCGACGCATCCGCCGCAGCCGTCACCGAGGCAGCGCCCGCGCAGGACGATCCGGCCACGCACATGCTCGACACGCCGCTCGTGCGCGGCAACCAGACGATCACGACGATCACGCTGCGCAAGCCGAATTCGGGCGAGCTGCGCGGCGTATCGCTGTCCGACCTCGTCAGCCTCGACGTCGTCGCGCTGTCGAAGGTGCTGCCGCGCATCAGCACGCCGATGCTGACCGAAGCCGACGTCGCCAACATCGACCCCGCCGACCTCGTGCAACTGGGGGGCATCTTCGCGGGTTTTTTGATGCCGAAGGCCGTGAAATCCCGACTGGCCTCCCAGACCGCATAGAAGACCCGATGGCGGACATCGCGGCGGTGTTCGGCTGGACACCGCCCGTGATGGACGCCTTCAGCCTGGCCGAGCTGATGGACTGGCGCGAGCGCGCGCGAGTGCGCGCCGGCGCCGAATGAGCGAAACGATCGACGATGGACAACACCCTGAAACTGCGCGTCATGTTCGACATGGTCGACAACATGACGAAGCCCCTGCAAATGATGCTGACCGGCAACAAGGGGCTGGCCGGCTCGCTGAGGGATACCCGCCGCGAGCTGGATGACATGGCGAAGACGCAGAAGCGCATCGGCGAGTTTCGCGAAATGCGCAAAGGTCTCGCCACTACTGCGTCCGAGCTCAAGGCGGCGCGCGCGCGCGTCGACACGCTCGCCCAGTCGCTGCGCGCGACACGCTCGCCGTCGCGCGAGATGATCAGTGACTTCGACAAGGCATACCGCGCGGCCACGAACCTGACGAATTCGCACGAGTTTCAAGCGCGCCGTGTACAGGCGTTGCGCACCCAGCTCGCCGGCTCGGGCATCGACACGCGCAACCTGTCGCGGGACGAGCGCAACCTGCGCGCGGCCATGGCGTCGCGCACGTCGATGATCGACGCGGGGGTGCGCGGGTACGACGCCCAGCGCCAGCAGCGCGCCGACGCCAGGCGCGCAAGGATCGAGTCGCTGCGGGGCGTCGGGGAGAAATTCTCGGCACGCGGCCAGGCCATCAAAGGCGTCGGCAAGGACATGTTCGGCATGCTGTCCGAGCCGCTCGACCTCGCAAAGCAGGCCGAGAGCGAAACGCTGCGCATGCGCGCGCAGGGTGCGTCGGCCGATGCGGTGAAGTTCGCGCGTGCGCAGCAGGCCTACGGCCAGTCGACCATCGACAACCTGAGCCTGATGCGCGAGTCGCTGTCGGCACTGGGCGGCGACGAGCAGCACGCACGGGTCGCGATGCCGATGCTCGCGAACATGAAATTCGCGAACGAGGCGCTGTTCGGCGCGGAAGACGCGAAGAAGAACGTCGACCAGTTCATGGGCATGCTGAAGGTGATCGACCTGCGCGGCGGTACCAGGAACGAAGCGGCGTTCGGCGCCGAAGCGAACATCGTGCAGAAGATGATGACGGCAACCGGCGGCAAGGTCAGCGGCGACGAGTGGAGCAATTTCGCCGAATCGGGCGGCGATGCGGCCAAGAAGTTGCGCACGGACGCGTTCTACTACCAGATGCAGCCGCTCATCGAGAAGCTGGGCGGCAAGGCGACCGGCGCAGGCCTCGCGTCGCTGTACGGCAGCGCGTTCGAAGGCAAGGCGTCCGGGCCCGCTGCGCAACGGCTGGCGGCGCTCGGCCTGGTCGATCCGAAGCTGGTCGAGCACAAGAAGAACGGCGCGATCAGCGGACTCAAGCCGGGTGCGCTGACCGGTAGCGACAAGCTGCAGGCGTCGCCGCTCGAGTGGCTCGAAAAGGTGCTGCTGCCGAAGCTCGCCGCCAAGGGGATCACCAGCCCCGACAAGGTGAAGGCCGAGCTTGCGAAACTGTTCCCCGACAAGGCCGCGGGGAACCTGCTCACGACGATGTACGAGCAGCGCGAGCAGATCCACGACACCGAACGGCAGAGTGCCGCCGCCGACGGCGTCGACGGGATGAAGGCGAAAGGCGCGGAGTCGACGCACGGCCGCGAGCTCGCCGCGCTCGCGCAGCTGCGCGACCTGAAGCTCGAGATCGGCGAGCGGGTCACGCCGATCTACAACAAGGCGCTCGACCTCACGGCAACCGCGATCGGAAAAGTTGTCACGTTCATGCGCGAGCACCGCACGGCCGCGAACGTGATCGTCACGACCCTGACGGTGCTCGCCGGGCTGTTCGTCGTCGTCGGCACGCTCGCGAGCGCGTTCGGCACCGTGCTCGGATCGATCGCGGTGCTCCGCTTCGCGATGTCGACGGTCAGCGCGTTCAACGTCGTCGGGCAGGCGCTGCTGGGCCTCGGCCGGCTGGCGCTGGCGAACCCGCTGCTGGCCGTGATCAGCCTGATCGCGATGGGCGCGGTCTACGTCTGGCAGAACTGGGACACGCTCGGCCCGAAGTTCATCGCGCTGTGGGACACCATCGCGGGTGCATTCGGCGCGGCTGGCGACTGGATCGCCGCGAAATGGGACGCCACGGTCGAGTGGGTGAAAGCCGCATTGGCCGGCATTGGCGACTGGTTCGGCAACATCGGCGCCCGCTTCATGGAAATCGGCGGCAACCTGATTTCCGCGCTGATCGACGGCATCACGAATCGCCTCGGCGCGCTGAAGGACACGATCGGCAACCTGGGCAGCTCGGCGCTCGGCTGGCTCAAGGAAAAGCTCGGCCTGCAAGCGTCGGACGCGCCCGGCGCAGCAAGCGGCCAGGGGCGCGTGGCGCTGACCGCCGCCACGATCACGACCGCGGCGGCCCTCGCCGGCCCGCCCGCCTACGCCGCGAACCCGTCGGCCACCGCCGCGTCGCCGCTCGCACGCTATAACACGTCGCTCGACTACCGCCAGCCGCTCATGGCGCCGGCCGCCGCCGCGAGCGCCGCGCCTGCATCCGGCCCGGTCGTCATCAACTTCACCGCTCCGCCCGGCATCAACGAGGCGGAGGTCGCCCGTCTGGTGCGCGTCCAGTGGGAACGCGCCGAACGCGAAAAGGCCTCGCGCACCAGCTCGCGCCTGTCCGATTGATTGTCCGCTTCAACGAAAGGAAACCCGCCATGATGATGTCGCTCGACCAGTTCGTTTTCAGCCTGGCGACCACGCCTTACCGGGAGCTCCAGCGCCAGCGCAACTGGAAGCACCGCGCCACCGCGCGCATCGGCGTGCGCGACGCGAGCCAGTTCACCGGCGCCGGCGACGACACGATCACCCTCAGCGGCACGGTCGCGCCCGAGAACGGCATCGGCGAGATCGCGTCGATCGAGACGCTCGCGCGGATGGGCGACGTCGGCGACGCGTACGTGCTCGTCGACGGCAACGGCTACGTCTACGGCGCGTACATCATCGACAGCCTGAACGTGACGGGCACGTATCACACGAAGGAAGGCGTGCCGCGCAAGATCGACTTCACGCTGACGCTCAAGCGCGTCGACGACGGCGTGCTGGCCGAAGCACGGCCGACGGAAGACGACGGCGCGCCGGCCAACGAAGACAACGGAGCAGCCCAACGATGAGCACGTTCGATTGCAAGCCGGGCGAACGGCCGACCCGCACCGGACGCACGCAGCCGCAGGCCGACTACCGGATCACGCTCGACGGCCGCGACCTGTCGCGCCTGATCGCGCCGAACCTCGTCAGCCTGTCGCTGGCGGAATCGCGCGCGGACGAGGCCGACATGCTCGACCTGGTGATCGACGACACGCAGAACACGTTCGCGATTCCGCTGCGCGGCGCGAACATCGCGGTGTCGATCGGCTGGGTCGGCGAGCCGCTCGTCGACAAGGGCACGTTCACCGTCGACCAGGTCGAGCACAGCGGCGCGCCGGACATCATCACGATCAAGGCGCGCTCGGCGTCGATGACGAACCGCATGCACGAACGCCGGGAAAAGAGCTGGCACCGGCAGACGATCGGCGCGATCGTGCAGGCCATCGCCGCGCGCCACGGGCTGAAGCCGACGGTCGACGCGACGCTCGCGCAGATCCTGATCGACCACATCGACCAGACGCACGAATCCGACATGTCGTTCCTGACGCGCGTCGCGAAGCGCTACGACGCCGTGATGACCGTGAAGACCCGCCATCTGCTGTTCCTGCCGATCGGCGGCGGCAAGACGGCGAGCGGCAAGCCGCTCGACGTGCTGCCGCTCACGCGCGCGAGCGGCGACCAGCATCACTACCAGATCATGCAGCGCGACAGCTACGCGGCCGTGCGCGCGCACTACCATTCGAACGGCAAGGCGCAGCGCAAGTCGGTAGTGGTCGGCGACGAGAAGGGCAAGAACACGAAGGTGCTGCCGCAGGACTATGCGACCGAAGCGGAAGCGCGCGCGGCGGCGCAGGCCGAATACGCACGCATCCAGCGCCAGCAGGCGACGCTGAACTACACGCTCGCGCTCGGCCGGCCCGAGCTGTTTCCCGAGATGCCCGTCACCGTGTCGGGCTTCAAGCCGGAAATCGACGACACGCCGTGGCTCGTGAAGAAGGCGACGCACAAGATCGGCAGCGAAGGCTTCACGACGGAGCTGGAGCTCGAGGTGCGCAAGGATTCGAAGAAGAAGCAAGGCGGCGCGGCGTCCGGCAAGCACTAGCGCGGCGCCGGATGCGCGGCCCGGATCGGGCGGAAGGAAAGGAAGGAGAGGCCGGACGGAAAGCCGGCCTGCGTGGCGATGCCTGGCGCCGTCGCGCGACCGGTCGCGACGGCGTCAGGCATGACCGCGGCTCAGCGGGAGGTCTGCTGCCCGCCGAGATTCAGGCGCGCGTCCCGCCCGTCGACGCATTGCGTCAACGTCGCGCGCGCATCGCGCAAGTTCGCCATCGCCTGCAGCGCGGCCTCGAGCACCTGGCCGACCGACTGCATCGCGGTGTCGATCGCCGCGTGCGCGTCAGCCCGCTCATCGTCGGTCAGGTCCGTACGGATTCGCGGGGTGAACATCGACGACCCGCGCGTGTCCGCGTGATGATCAGCCGGCATCGACGCGCCAATCGTGCCGGTGTTGTGCTCACTGTTGCTGTTCATTATTCCGGTCTCCACAAACACAGTCATCAACCGGCGGGGCCGCCTGACGCGACGGGGGTAGCCTCGGAATTCCCACCATCGCCAGCCTCGCCGGCTTTCAGAATGCTAAACCAATACTGTATGGATATACAGTGATTGTTCGGATTTTATCCGATGCGTTTGCGAAACGTCCGAACGCCACGGCCTGGCGCGTGCCCGCGCGCGGCAGCATGCGCCCGGGCCGCCGGCGGCGGGCACTTCAAGCGAACGGAAGGCGGGATTTCGCCGGATGGCGGGATGGCGGAACGACGGCGAAGCGGAAACGCCGGCGCCGTCCCGGCCGCCACTTGCGGCAGCCGGATGCAAAAAGGCCGGCGCGCGGCGCCGCGACCTACTTCTTCGGTTCCTTCGCCGCGCGCTCGGCCTTCAGCCGCTCGAGCTCGGCCATCGCGCGATCGACGTTTTCGGCCGTGCGCTGGTCGAGCGCCGCGCGGCGATTCTCCGGCAGGCGCTTCGCGCGCCGCGGCGTCGCCGTCTGCAGCATCGCGCCCGTGTTGATGCAGCTGGCGAGGAACGCATGCAGCGACGCCTTGCCGGCTTCGTTGAGCTGCCGGTACATCGCGAGCACTTCCGCCTCGTCGGCATCGCGCTCGCCCTGCTCCGCCGCCGCTCCATCGACGGCGAGCCGCTCGCCGGTCAGCACGTAGCCGATGTCGACGCCGATCTCGCGAACGGCCAGCAGATAGGCCGCGTCGGGAGAGCGTTCGTCCGACTCGTACGCGGACTGCGAGCGTCTCGCGACGCCGCCCACGGTCGCAAACTCATCCTGGCTGAGTCCGATCCGCAAGCGCTCGTCTCGCAAGCGACTCCCGATTTGTGTCATAAATTACCCATTAACAATTGACGCGTCGTTTTTTGCTCATTAGACTAGCCTCACCGTAACGCAAGACTATCTCAACAAAGTATACCGACCATGACCACCTCCAAAGGCCCACGCCGTTCGCCGCGCGGCACGATGTCGAACAAGCCCGTCTACGTCGGGCTGACGCCGACCGAACGCGGCGAGCTCGAGCAGCTCGCCGCGCAGCGCAACCGCTCGATTTCCAGCATGGCGCGCGAGCTGATCCGCATCGGCGCGAGCCATCTTCGGGCGATCGCCGCGCCCCGCTCCCGCACCGCGCGCCATTGAACCGACGCGCGTTCATGCCCCTCGATCCCGCCCGCGACGTGTCGATTCTGGACCACGTGCGCGCACACGCCCACTCGCCAATCGGCCAACGTTGCATCGCGCCGGCCGCACGGAGCAAGACCACATGCGAATCCTGAACCGCTGCCCGCACTGCCGCACGCGCGCCACCGCGCGCAGCAGCCGCGAAATGTCGCTGACCTTCCGCGAAATCACCTTCCAGTGCACGAACCCCGAGTGCGGCCACACGTACGTCGTGAACATGGAGTTCGCGCGCACGCTGTCGCCGTCCGCGATCCCGAACCTGTCGCTGCAGCTGCCGCTCTCGCCGCACGTGCGCGAACGCCTCGCGGCGCAGCTCGAGCTGCCCGTCTGACGCCCTAACTCCCGCCCCCTGCTTGCCCCCTCGCATCGCGCCTGAACGGCGCGAGGGGCTTCTTTTTGCCGTCGAAAAGGACACGTCATGATCCCGCCCCTTGCATCGACCCTTGCATCGCCCGTTCCCTGCCGCGCCGCCCGGCGGCTTGCCGGCCACGCGATTTGCCGCCGCGCGGCGCACCCCGCCCGCACGTTCGCCGGGGAGGCGCGCGCATGAACCGCTTCCTCGAACCCGCGCCGCACGACGCCGCGCTCCGGGCCGCGATCGCGGCGGCCGCCGACGCGCAGCGCTTCGACAACCCGCCGGACAGCGCCGCGCGGCAACACGCGCTCGCCTGCTTCATCGCGGCCCTCGGCGATCGCCTCGCGCTCGGCTTCCCGCAATCCGCCGCCGCGCTGCGCGCGCTCGTCGCGTCGCCCGCCACGACCGGCAATCCGGCGCAACACCTCCGGCAGCAACCTGACCAGCAGCAATAAACGATGGCTTCGATCGACCAACTGAAACGGCACATCGACCTGCACGACCTCGCCGGCCGCCTCGGCCTGAAGCGCGGCCGCGGCGGCGAGCGGGCGCTCTACCACTCGCCGCGGCACGAGGACCGCAGCCCGTCCCTGTCGATCTACGTGAACCACCCGAAGCACGGCACCGGCTGGCGCGACCACAGCGCCGACGCCGGCGGCTCGTGCATCGACCTCGTGATCCATGCGCGCGGCGGCACCGTCGCCGACGCCGTGCGCTACCTCCACGACGCCTACGGCCTCCCGCCCGAGCGCCCGGCGCCGGCGGAGCGCCGCGAGAAATCGACCGTCGAGTACATCGCCGATCGCTGCGTCGCCGAGCGCGGCCGCGTGCGTGAATACCTCGGCGGCCGCGGCATTTCCGCCCCTGCGATCGACGCGGCGATCGCCGCGCGCACGCTCGGCTTCAACACGTGGACGAGCCCGAAGGTCGCCGCCGGCGACGTCGGCCACGGCGGCCCGGCCGCCGCGTTCGTGGTGCGTGCGCCGGGCGACGCGCGCGTCGTCGCGGTCGACATGCGCTACGTCGACCCCGCGCTCAACGGCGGCGTCAAGACGCAGACCCAGGGCGACAAGGCCGGCTACGGCTGGACCGCCGACGCGCGCCGGCTCGACCACGCGAAGCGCGTGATCATCGTCGAAAGCGCGATCAACGCGCTGTCGGTCGACACCTGCGCGCTGCCCGGCACCGCCGCGCTCGCGCTGCGCGGCCTCGCGAACGTCGAGCGCATCGATTTCGCGTTCCTGCGCGGCAAGCACGTCGTGATCTGCCTCGACAACGACGCGCCGTTCGCGGACGGCCACCCGCGCGCCGGCCATCGCCCCGGCCCGGAAGCCGCGTGGGCGCTGCACGAACGGCTCACCGCGCTGAACGTCAGCGCGGTGCTGGTCGACCAGGCCGGCTGGCTCGCCGATCTCGCGGACGGCGCGACGGCGCAGCAGCCGATCAACGACGTGAACGACTTCCTGCAACTGCGCGGCCCGGCCGAGCTGACGCGCGCGCTCGAGCAGTTCGAGCCGTGGCTGATCGCGGGCCTGCCCGGCGACGCGACGCGCCGCGGCCGGCCGCGCATCTTCCTGCCGCCGCACGACTTCGCACAGTACTGGCGCTTCCGCGTGCGGCCGGACTTCACCAGCTACATCACGAAGATGGACCGCAACGAGGAATCGGGCGTCGAAACACCGGTCATGACGGATCTGTGCGGCTTTCGGATCGCCGGCATCAGCCGCGTGTCGGTCGCGAGCGCGACGTCGACGATGACGGGCGACGCCGACCAGGCGCCGACCGTCTACTTCGCCGTGTCGGTGCAGGCGCCGCGCCACGGCGCGCAGCTGATCCGCCGCGTGATGCTCGACGACCAGCTGCACAACGTCGACCAATGGGGCAAGTTCGGCCCGATCTGGGCGCCGGCGCCGTTCAAGCGGATGGTGAACATCCTCGAGCGCGGCGCGGATCTCGGCGCGCGCCAGGCGGCGAACTTCGTCGGGCTCGCGTGGCGCGACGGCCGGCTGATCGTCAACGAAGGCCCGGACTGCTACTTCACCGAAGCGGACAAGCAGTGCCCGTATCACAACCTGACGTTCCCGAGCGGCCCGGCCAGCGACGCGCGCCGCGTGATCGCCGCGTACCAGACGACGTTCCGGCAGAACGCCGCGACGATCCCGCTCGTCTGGGCGCTCGGCGGCCACCTGAAGGCGCTGCTCGGCTTCTGGCCGCACCTCACGATCCAGGCGAACAAGGGCGCGGGCAAGTCGACGCTCATCAAGCGGCTTGAACGCTCGCTCGCGTTCACGATGTTCTCCGGGCAGTCGCTGCAGACCGAGTTCCGTCTGCTCACCAGCATCAGCCACACGAGCCATCCGGTCGGATGGGAAGAACTGTCCGCGCGCAGGCAGGACGTGATCGACAAGGCGGTCGGGCTGCTGCAGGAGAACTACCAGTACACGGTGACGCGGCGCGGCACCGACATGACCGAATACCTGCTGTGCGCGCCGGTGATGCTGGCCGGCGAAGACGTGCCGGTGCGCAGCCTGCTCGGCAAGCTGGTGCGCACGACGCTGACCGGCAAGCGCGGGCCGCTCTTGCCCGACGACCTGCCGCGCTTCCCGGTCCGGCAATGGCTCGAATTCCTCGCCGGCCTGGACAAGCGCGCCGCGCTCGACCAGTACGCGGCGCTGCGCGACCGGGCGCTCGCCAGCTGCCGCGCGAGCGGCGAGGACGACGGCGCGCGGCGCATGGCGGGCAACTACGCGGCCGTCGCGCTGGCGTGGCGCTACCTGTGCGAGTTCGCCGGCATGGACCCGAGCGAGGGCGACTTCCCGCGCGACCTGATCGCCGAGATGAACGGCCACGTCGCCGAGACGAGCGCCGATCGCGAGCCGTGGGTCTGGATCATGGAAACCGTGCTGTCGGAGATCGACGGCGGCAACTACAAGCATCCGTACACGTTCGACACCGTCGACGGCGAGTTCTGCCTGCTGCTGCGCACCGGGCACGTGATGGATCACCTCGCTCACACGAGCGCGCTGCGCGACAAGTGGAACGGCCTGCCGGTGAAGTCCGACCGCGTGTTCAAGGCGCAGCTCAAGCACGCCGGCGTCGTGGTCGGCGAGAAGGAGGTCGAGCGCCGCATCTACATGCGCCGCGTGCCGTACCTGACGCCGGTGTCGCTCGAGCGCCTGGCCGCGTTCGGCCTGCACGTGTCCGTGCGCGAAGACCTGGCGTCCGACGCGATGCACGGAGGCCGCGCATGAGCCGCGATCAGCTGAACCGGCCGGAGCGCGGGGAACGCAGCGGGGAACGCCGCCGGGAACCCGCAGGCAGCGCGCACGAATCGTGGATTTCGCGGATGTCCGCTTGCAAGCCCTTGATTCCTGAACGAAATGCCGCCGCGCGTGGTGCCGGATTCGCCATGTGTCGGGCCGTTTTTGCCACGAGTCCGGGTTTCGCGCCGGCCGCGCCCGTCTCTTTCTTCTTTCTCTTCAACTCATTGAAAAAGAAGAAGAAAGACAACCGGGAAGCGGCAGGCATCGGCCCGCAACGCATGCCACGAGTCGTGCGCGCGTCGCCATCGGTCGCCCGCGCTGCCCGTTTTTCGCGCCATGAGTCTTGCGGGGCCGCCACGCGTGAATGATGGCAACTGATGGCAAACAAAACCCATGAAAATCAATGCGTTATGACCATTTCTCGTGCAAGCCACCATTCCACGAGTTGCGCTGCCTGCCCCCCTGACGCGCGGCACGCCGAAGCAGCGACCGTCGACCTGTTCGGCGCGGCGGCCCTGCTCGGCGCGCACCCTGAAACGGTGCGCCTGAAGGCCAAGGCCGGCGCGCTGCCGGGCCGCAAGGTCGGCAAGCGCTGGATGTTCTCGATCGCTGCCCTGCAGCGCTACCTCGCCGGAGAATGGCTCCCGCGAGCGGCGCAGGGCGAACCGCCGGAGGAAGTGAACGAATGTCGCTCTACAAACGAAAAACCAGCCCGAACTGGCAATACAAGCTGTACCCCCCTGGCGGCGGAACGCCGATACAGGGAAGCACTGGCACCCGCGACAAAGCGCAGGCCCAGGAATTCCACGACCGGCTGAAGGTGGACCTGTGGAACCAGGCGCGGCTCGGCACGAAGCCGCGCCATACGTGGAACGACGCGGTCGTCCGCTACGTCGTCGACCGCGAAGGGCTGCCGAGCCTGGAAACGTCGAAGACGCATCTGCGCTGGCTCGACCGGCACCTCGCCGGCGTCGCGCTGGCCGACATCGACCGGAACCGCATCGACGCGATCGCGCTCGCGAAACGGCGGGAGCCGCGCGTGGTGCGCACCCGGCACGGCGACGTGGAGACCGGCCGGACCGTCAGCGACGCCACGGTGCGCCGCGTGCTCGGCGTGCTGAAGGCCGTGCTGAACGCGGCCGTCGAATGGGAATGGCTGGATCGCGCGCCGGTCACGAAGCGCGCGAAGGTCGTGTCGAAGCGGATCCGCTGGCTGACGCCGGCGGAAAGCGAGCGGCTGCTCGCCGAACTGCCCGCGCATCTCGCCGACATGGCGCGCTTCAGCCTCGAGACCGGGCTGCGCCGCTCGAACGTAACGGGGCTCCAGTGGTCGCAGGTCGACCTCGAACGGCGCGTCGCCTGGATTCACCCGGACCAGGCGAAGGCGAAGAAGGCGATCACGGTGCCGCTGTCGGACACGGCGATCGCCGTGCTGCGCCGCCAGCTCGCGAAACAGCGCGCGCCCGGCTTCGTCGACAGCGTGTTCGTGTACCAGGGCAAGCCGGTCTACCAGACCACGACGGCCGCGTGGCGCAAGGCGCTGGAACGTGCGCGCATCCGCGACTTCCGCTGGCACGACCTGCGGCACACCTGGGCGAGCTGGCATGTGCAGCGCGGCACGCCGCTCCAGGTGCTCAAGGAGCTGGGCGGCTGGGAAACGATGGAGATGGTGCAGCGGTACGCGCACCTGTCGGCCGACCACCTGGCGCACTGGGTCGCGCCGCTGACGGCCGAGCCTGCGCCGATGCTAGCTGCAATTTAGCTGCAAGGAGTCTGTCCGACGAGTGAAGGAAACCGCTGAGAGTCTTACTAGACTTGGCGCGCCCGGCTGGGATCGAACCAGCAACCCCTGCCTTCGGAGGGCAGTACTCTATCCATTGAGCTACGGGCGCGTGTGTGACCGTGGAGCGACCCCAGATACCGGCCGACCACGAATGGCAAGACGGCAAGGATACCCGGTTTCCCATGACGCGTCCACCATGCCGGCGAATCGCCCGCGTGGCGGCGATCGTGCGGGTAAACACGCGCCGCCGCGCCGCTCGCCGTGATGTAAACGTTCCGTCTATAATCGTCCTGCTTCTTTTCACAGCCATTTTGCCGTTGCACCGCTCACAATTCCTATTCACGGAGACGAGGCAAGCATGAGCGAAGCACCCCACCAATCTCCCATCAAGACGCCCCGGCAGCTGATCGCCCTCATCGTCGCGTCGTTCGCGGTTCCGATCGTCCTCATCATCCTGTTCGCGACCTACGCGAACGTCGCGTTCCGTTCCGGCGCGGGCACCGACGCGCTGTCCGACGAACAGGTGGCGAAGCGCATCGCGCCGCTCGCGCAGGTCGACGTGAAGGACGCCAACGCGCCGCGCACCTACAAGACGGGCGAGGAAGTCTACAAGGCCGTGTGCGTGACCTGCCACGGCACGGGCGCCGCGGGCGCGCCGAAATTCGGCAGCAAGGACGACTGGGCGCCACGCATCTCGCAGGGATTCGACACGCTGCTGAAGACGGCACTGGCCGGCAAGGGCGCGATGCCCCCGCGCGGCGGCACGAGCCCGGACGACTACAGCGACTACGAGATCGCCCGCGCGATCGTCTACATGGCGAACAACGACGGCGCGAACTTCCCCGAGCCCGCCGCGCCGGCCGCCAACGCGACGGCGGCTGCCGGCGCCGCGCCCGCGTCGGGCGCCGCCGATGCCGCGAGCGCCGCGATCGCCGCCGCGCAGGCCGCGATCGCCGCGATTCCGAAGGCGGGCGAGAAGCCCGCGGCCGCGCCGACCAGCGCCGACGCCGCCTCGGCCGGCAAGGCGCTGTACACGCAGGTCTGCCAGGCCTGTCACGCGGCCGGCGTGCTGAACGCGCCGAAGTTCGGCAGCAAGGAAGACTGGGCGCCGCGCCTGAAGGATTCGATGGACACGGTGTACAACTACGCGCTGCACGGCAAGGGCGCGATGCCGCCGAAGGGCGGGTCGACCGCGTCCGACGCCGACGTGAAGGCGGCCGTCGACTACATGGTCAACGCGGCGAAGTAACGCCCGGCCCGGCCCAACGAAAAACCCCCGCGCTGCGGCAAGCATCGCGGGGGTTTTTGCCTATGGCCTGTTCACGCGGCCGCAATCACTTCTGCAGCAGCGCCTTCAGGCTCGCGAGCCGGTCCTTCGGCGTCATCGGCGCTTCCTCCGGCGCGGGCGGCGGCGCGTCGTCGAGGCCCATCTCGGGGATGAAGCGCGACGCCTCGCAGACCACCGTCTCGCGCGCCCGCTTGCGCTTCTTGCACCAGTTCAGGTGCAGGCTGCGCTGCGCGCGCGTGATCGCGACGTACATCAGACGGCGCTCCTCCTCGATCCGCTCGCTGTCGATCGGGCCGTCGTCCTCGCTGCCGCCGCGGTGCGGCATGATGCCCTCCTCGACGCCGACCAGGAACACGTGCGGATACTCGAGCCCCTTCGACGCGTGCACGGTCGACAGCCGCACCGCATCCGGGTCCTCCTCCTTGCCTTCGAGCATCGACATCAGCGCGACGGTCTGGATCAGGCCGAGCAGGTTCTTGCCCGTATCGGCCAGCCCGTCGGCGTTGTGGAAGCCCTCCGCCTCGCCGTCGACGGCCTCCGCCGCCTCGGGCTTGGTGCCCTTGCGCTTCAGCCATTCGAGGAATTCGAGCACGTTCTGCCACTTCGACTGCGCCTGCCGTTCGTCGAACGCGTCGTACAGGTAGGCCTCGTAGTGGATCGCCTCCATC
The DNA here is from genome assembly GCF_902833085.1 of Burkholderia ubonensis. Lineage (GTDB taxonomy): Bacteria > Pseudomonadota > Gammaproteobacteria > Burkholderiales > Burkholderiaceae > Burkholderia > Burkholderia ubonensis. Next base: position 275,815 of record NZ_CADFEB010000010.1, on the reverse strand, counting down.
ATGTCGTCGAGCACGACGGTCGCGGGGTCCTTGTCCGCGCGCTCGGTCAGGCGCTGGATGAAGTCGCAGAACATCCGCAGCGGCTCGACCTGGCGCGCGGACAGCCGCGCCTCGATGCCGCCCATGTACACCGCCTCGAACAGCGACACCTTCGCCTGCCCCGCGAACGAGCCGAGCGCTTCCAGCGTCGTGTTGCCGATCCCGCGGCGCGGCGTCGTGATCGCGCGGATGAACGCGGGATCGTCGTCGGCGTTCGCGATCAGGCGCAGGTACGCGCACAGGTCCTTGATCTCGGCCTTGTCGAAGAACGACTGGCCGCCGGACAGCACGTACGGAATCCGCTCGCGCCGCAGCACCTGCTCGAAGATCCGCGCCTGGAAGTTGCCGCGATACAGGATCGCGTAGTCGCGAAACTGCGCGCGCCGCTCGAACTTGTGCGCGGACAGGCGGAACACGACCGATTCGGCTTCATGCTCCTCGTCGTTGCACGGCGTGACGGTGATCGAGTCGCCCATCCCGTGCTCGGACCACAGCTTCTTCTCGAACAGCTTCGGGTTGTTCGCGATCACGTTGTTCGCGGCGGTGAGAATGCGCACCGTCGACCGGTAGTTCTGCTCGAGCTTGATCACGTGCAGCTTCGGGAAATCCTTGCCGAGCTGCGCGAGGTTCTCGAGCGTCGCGCCACGCCAGCCGTAGATCGCCTGGTCGTCGTCGCCCACCGCGGTGAACGCCGCGCGCGGGCCCGCGAGCAGCTTCAGCAGCTCGTACTGGCACGCGTTGGTGTCCTGGTATTCGTCGATCAGCAGGTAGCGCAGCTTGTTCTGCCAGCGGTCGCGCACCTGTTCGTTGCGCGCGAACAGCTCGGCGGGCAGGCGGATCAGGTCGTCGAAGTCGACCGCCTGGTACGCGTGCAGCGTCGCGACGTAGTTGCGGTACACGAGCGCGGCCTGGTGCTCGTCCTCGTTGGCGGCGATCGTCATCGCCTCCTCGGGCATGATGAGGCCGTTCTTCCACAGCGAGATGGTGGTCTGGATCTTGCGGATCAGGCCCTTGTCGGTCGTGCCGATCTGCTCCTGGATCATCCCGAAGCAGTCGTCCGAATCCATGATCGAGAACTGCGGCTTCAGGCCGACGTGCTCGGCCTCCTGGCGCAGGATCTGCACGCCGAGCGAGTGGAACGTGCAGACGGTGAGCTGGTTCACCGGCACCTTGCGGCCTTCCTTGCCGGGCGTCGTGAGCGTCTTGCCCTCGAGCAGCTTCGACACGCGCTCGCGCATTTCGGCGGCCGCCTTGTTGGTGAACGTGACGGCGGCGATGTGGCGCGGCTCGAAGCCCTTGGCTTCGATCAGGTGCGCGATCTTCTGCGTGATGACGCGGGTCTTGCCGCTGCCCGCGCCGGCGAGCACGAGGCAGGGACCGTCGAGATAGCGCACCGCTTCGTTCTGAGCGGGATTGAGGCCTGCGGACATGGTTGCGGATGGTGTTGCGGTTGACGGCGGAACGCCGGGAGGATGCCGCGCGCGGGGCGCCGGGTCGGGCATGCGGACGCACGGGCAGGACGCGCATGTTAACACGGCCGCGGCGGCGAATTCCGGAGCCCCGTCGGGCGGGGCTGTGCGGGCGGACGGGAGGATGCGCCCCTGTCCGTTCGGCCAATTCGGCTACGCGCGGCGGCGATTGCGCGACAATGGGCGGCCGCGTGCGATTGCCGCTCTATATAGAGATATCGACACCATGGGATACCAGTTCGCCACCGCCGCGCTCGGCCCGCTGCTGCTCGCGCAGGGGCGCCACGTGCGCCGCGTCACCCCGCGCCTCGACGAAGCGGCCGGCCCGCGCAGCGGCGTGACCGGCGACGGCCCGCCGCTGCGCCTGCTCGTGCTCGGCGATTCCGCCGCCGCGGGCGTCGGCGTGGCGACGCAGCGCGACGCGTTCACCGGGCAGCTCGCGAATGCCCTCGCGCCGTTTCGCCGGGTGAGCTGGAAACTGCTCGCGCGCACCGGCATGACGACGCAGGATCTCGTCGACCGGCTCGCCGCCGAGCCGGCCGAAGCGTTCGACGCGGCCGTCACGTCGCTCGGCGTCAACGACGTGACGGCGGGCGTGCCGCCGGCCCGCTGGCGCGCGGCGCAGGCGACGCTCGTCGAGCTGCTCGCCACGCGCTTCTCGGTCGAGCACGTGATCCTGTCCGCGGTGCCGCCGATGGAGCGCTTTCCCGCGCTGCCGCAGCCGCTGCGGTGGTACCTCGGCCTGCGCGCGAAGCGGCTCAACGCGATGCTCGCCGGCTGGGCCGCGACGCAGCCGCGCTGCACGTTCCTGCCGTGCGCGGTGCCGCTCGAGCCGCACCTGATGGCGTCCGACGGCTTCCATCCGGGCGCGGCCGCGTGCGCGTCGTGGGCCGCGCAGGCGGCCGCCGCGGTGCGGCAGCGGCTGGACGGCTGAACCGGCGCGAGCCGCGCCACCGCGCACCGCTGCATGCGCGAGCGCAAAAATCGCGCCGGATTCCAGTCGGCCGTCGTGCCAAAATAGCCGGTCGCCGGCGCGCCATCATGGCACCGTTATGGCGCGCCGTTCCCACGTTTCGCTTGTTGCCAAGGATCGCCATGTCGTCATTGCTCAGGATTGGTTTGATGGGTTTCGGTTTCGCCGGCGCGACGTTCCACGCGCCGGTGATCGCGGCGAGCGGCCGCACGCAGGTCGCTGCGATCGCCACCGGGCAGCCGGACCGCGCGCGGGCCGCGTATCCGGATGCCCGCATCGTGGCCGATCTCGACGCGCTGCTGGCCCTCGACGACATCGAGTGCGTGGTGATCGCCACGCCGAACGACACGCACTTCCCGCTCGCGCGGCAGGTGCTGGACGCGGGCCGTCACGTCGTCGTCGACAAGCCGGTGACGCTGACGTCCGACGAGGCGCTCGCGCTCGCGCGGCTCGCGAACGCCCGCAGCCGCGTGTTCGCGCCGTTCCACAACCGCCGCTGGGACGGCGACTTCCTCACCGTGCGCCGCATCGTCGAATCCGGCGAGCTCGGCCGCATCACCTGTGTCACGTCGCATTTCGATCGCTTCCGGCCGCAGGTGCGCGTGCGCTGGCGCGAGGAAGCCGCGCGCGGCGGCGGCCTGCTGCTCGACCTCGGCCCGCACCTGATCGACCAGGCACTCGCGCTGTTCGGCCTGCCCGACACGGTGAGCGCGACCGTCAAGACCCGCCGCGACAACGGTTCGGCGCCCGACTTCGTCCACGTGCAGCTCGGCTACCCGGACAAGGACGTCGCGCTGCACGCGAGCGCGCTGTCGGCGATCGAGCCGGCGCGCTTCACGCTGCACGGCACCCGCGGCAGCTACCAGAAGTTCGGGCTCGACACGCAGGAAGACCAGCTGAAGGCCGGCCTCACGCCCGACGACGTCGAGTTCGGCGGCGGCAACCCGCCCGGCGTGCTGCGCGTGCTCGACGGCGACGTCGAAACCGAGCGCCCGGTGCCGACGCTCGACGGCCAGTACGCGGAGTTCTACCGCGCGCTCGCCGCGGCGATCCGCGAAGGCGCGCCGTTCCCGGTCACGCCGCAGGATGCGGTCGACGTGATGACGATCATCGAGCTCGCCGCGCAAAGCGAGCACGAAGGACGGCGCCTGCCGTTCGTGCGCAAGCTCGTCTGAGCGGCACGAGCCGGCCGGCGGCGCGTCGCGCCGGAACAATCCGTTACAAATGGCGCGGGAACGAAAGTCAGCGGTGCTCCTGTCTGATGCGTTTCTCAAAAAAGTCGATCCGACACCAAACCGACACCACACCGTCAGGAGAATGTTGATGCAACGGTTGATTCGCGCGGCAGTGTGCTGCGCCCTGGTTTCCTCGCTCGCGGCCTGTATCGTCGAGCCGCCGCAGCGTCGCCCGGCGCCGCCACCGCCGCCCCGCCCCGCCCCGCAAGTCGTTCCGCAACCCAGTCCGCAGGTCGTCGGCTTCGAGCGTGCGCAGCAGATTCAGGGCCGAATCGACAACCTGCATCGCCGGATCGATTCGCGCGTAAATGGCGGCTACTACCCGCCGCCGTACGGCGCGCAGCTCCACCACCGCCTCGACGTGATTCGCCAGGAAGCGAACGACATGACCGCGCAGCACGGCGGCGGCCTGTCCGGCGACGAGCAGCGCGTGCTGAACCAGGAACTCGACACCGCGGCGCGCGCGATCGGCGAGTGACGCCGGCCGCGGCCGGACGAAGACGAAAAACGCGGCGGCGCCCTGCCGCCGCTTGTCGCGAAACGACACGGATTTGCCCAAATTGACAAGGCTTCCGGGCTCGCGTACAGTCGCCCGCACGCGTCGGGAGAGCGTGTGACCGCGTTGCTGAAACGCCGGTCGCGCCGCCGAAGGGGCACACCCGCAAACTCTCAGGCAAAAGGACCGGCCGCGTCGAAGCATCCCGCCTGCGCACGTCGCAGGCCACGATCTTCGCACTCTGGAGAGCGGCAGTAGCCCGCTGCGCGAATGCAGCGCGGGCAGGCTGCCCACCGAAGGGGCGCGCGTTCGTTGGGCCAGGCCCGCGGCGCAATCTCTCAGGTATCGAGGACAGAGGGGCATGTACAGCACCGCCCGCCGGCCCAAGGCCGCGGCGGTCGGCACAACGCCGTATTGTCCCGCGCGCAAGCGCCTTGCCTGAGGCCTCGATGACTGCCCTGAAACACACCCCGCTCAACGCCGCGCACCGCGCGCTCAACGCCCGCATGGTCGATTTCGGCGGCTGGGACATGCCCGTCAACTACGGTTCGCAAATCGAAGAGCATCAGGCCGTGCGCACCGACGCCGGCATGTTCGACGTGTCGCACATGTGCGTCGTCGATTTCACCGGCAGCCGCGTGCGCGCGTTCTTCGAGCATGCGGTCGCGAACAACGTCGGCAAGCTCAAGACGCCCGGCAAGGCGCTCTACTCGTGCCTGCTCAATCCGCAGGGCGGCGTCATCGACGACCTGATCGTCTATTACTTCACCGAGGAATTCTTCCGCGTCGTCGTCAACGCCGGCACCGCCGAGAAGGACATCGCGTGGTTCAACCAGCTCAACGAGCAAGGCGGCTACGGCGTCACGATCGCGCCGCGCCGCGATTTCGCGATCGTCGCCGTGCAGGGCCCGAACGCCCGTGAAAAAACCTGGGCGACGATCCCCGCCGCGCGCGCCGCGACGAGCGAGCTCAAGCCGTTCAACGCCGCGCAGGTCGCGGGCACGCCGTTCGGCGACCTCACCGTCGCGCGCACCGGCTACACCGGCGAAGACGGTTTCGAGGTGATCGTGCCGGCCGTCCACGTCGAAGCCCTGTGGAACGCGCTGCAGCAAAACGGCGTGCGCCCGTGCGGGCTCGGCGCGCGCGACACGCTGCGCCTCGAGGCCGGCATGAACCTGTACGGCCAGGATATGGATGAAACCGTCTCCCCGCTCGACGCGGGCCTCGCGTGGACGGTCGACCTCACGGCGCCGCGCGCGTTCGTCGGCCGCGACGCGCTGGAGCGCGACGGCACGCGCGCCGCGTTCGTCGGCCTGATCCTGCAGAAGGAGAACGGCAAGGCGGGCGGCGTGCTGCGCGCGCACCAGAAGGTCGTCACGCCGCACGGCGAAGGCGAGATCACGAGCGGCACGTTCTCGCCGTCGATGCAGGAGTCGATCGCCTTTGCGCGCGTGCCCGCGGCCGTGCAGATCGGCGACACCGTGCAGGTGCAGATTCGCGACAAGCAACTTCCCGCGCGCGTGGTAAAACTGCCGTTCGTGCGCAACGGCAAGGTCCTCGCTGCGTAACGAGCCGGGCGGCATGGCGCCCGGCGACCCACACCCGGCGCACCGTCACGGTGCGCCAGAACGAAGAATCACACCCTATCTATTCAGGAGCATCCGATGAGCAACGTCCCGGCCGATCTGAAGTACACCGACGAACACGAGTGGATCCGCACCGAAGCCGACGGCACGCTGACGATCGGCATCACCGATCACGCGCAGAGCACGCTCGGCGACATCGTCTTCCTCGAACTGCCGCAAGTCGGCAAGCAGGTGAAGGCAGGCGACGCGGTCGGCGTCGTCGAGTCGGTGAAAGCCGCGTCGGACATCTACTCGCCCGTGTCGGGCGAGGTGGTCGCGATCAACGCGGACGCCGTCGACACGCCGGAAGAAGTGAACAGCGACGCATACGGCGTGTGGCTCTTCAAGATCAAGCTCGCCGACGGCGCATCGACCGACAACCTGCTCGACGCAGCCGCCTACGCGAAACTGGTCGGCTAACCCCACTACTCACGAATCGCGCGGCGCGCCGGCCCGGCAGTACGGGCGGCGCCCCGCGACCGCTGGATTGCCATGAAGCTCGAACACCCGGACCGCCTGATGAACCGCACGCCCCTCTCGCTCGCCGCGCTCGAAACGCACGACGCGTTCGCCGAACGCCATATCGGCCCCGACGCCGCCAGCCAGCAAGCGATGCTCGACACGCTCGGCTTCGCGACGCGCGCCGCCCTGATCGACGCCGTGATCCCCGCGCCGATCCGCCGCGCCGAAACGCTGCCGCTCGGCCCGTTCGCGCAACCGAAAAGCGAAGCCGAAGCGCTCGCCGCGCTGCGCGCGCTCGCGGACAAGAACCAGGTGTTCCGCTCGTACATCGGCCAGGGCTACTACGACACGCACACCCCGGCGGTGATCCTGCGCAACGTGCTCGAAAACCCGGCGTGGTACACGGCCTACACGCCGTACCAGCCTGAAATTTCCCAGGGCCGCCTCGAAGCGCTCCTGAACTACCAGCAAATGGTCGCCGACCTCACGGGCCTCGCGATCGCGAACGCGTCGCTGCTCGACGAGGCGACCGCCGCGGCCGAGGCGATGACGCTGCTGCAGCGCGTCGGCAAGCCGAAGTCGAACGTGTTCTACGTCGCCGACGACGTGCTGCCGCAGACGCTCGAAGTGATCCGCACCCGCGCGCTGCCGGTCGGCATCGAGATCAAGACCGGCCCCGCCGCCGACGCCGCGCAGTCGAACGCGTTCGGCGTGCTGCTGCAATACCCGGGCGTCAACGGCGACGTGCGCGACTACCGCGCGCTCACCGAAGCCATCCACGCGGCCGGCGGCCACGTGGTCGTCGCGGCCGACCTGCTCGCGCTCACCGTGTTGACGCCGCCCGGCGACTGGGGTGCGGACGTCGCGGTCGGCAACTCGCAGCGCTTCGGCGTGCCGATGGGCTTCGGCGGCCCGCACGCCGCCTACATGGCCGTGCGCGACGAATTCAAGCGCCAGATGCCGGGCCGCCTCGTCGGCGTGACCGTCGACGCGCAGGGCAAGCCCGCGCTGCGTCTCGCGCTGCAGACGCGCGAGCAGCACATCCGCCGCGAGAAGGCGACGTCGAACGTGTGCACCGCGCAGGCGCTGCTCGCGATCATGGCGAGCATGTACGCGGTCTACCACGGCCCGCACGGCCTGAAGACGATCGCGCTGCGCGTGAACCGCATCGCGGCGCTGGTCGCCGCCGGCGTGAAGCAGCTCGGCTTCGCGACCGTCAACGACACGTTCTTCGACACGCTGACGATCGACACCGGCGCGCGCACCGCGCAGCTCCACGAACTGGCGAACGCGAAGCGCATCAACCTGCGCCGCGTGAGCGCCACGCAGGTCGGCATCTCGGTCGACGAGACGACGACCCGCGGCGACCTCGCCGACCTGCTCGCGATCTTCGCGCAAGCCGCGGGCGGCGCCGCGCCCGACGTCGACGCGCTCGACGCGGGCCTGCCCGGCACGGCCGCGCTGCCGGCCGGCCTCGAACGCACGAGCGCGTACCTGACGCACCACGTGTTCAACCGCCACCATTCGGAAACGGAAATGCTGCGCTACCTGCGCAGCCTGTCGGACAAGGACCTCGCGCTCGACCGCTCGATGATCCCGCTCGGCTCGTGCACGATGAAGCTGAACGCGACGTCGGAGATGCTGCCCGTCACGTGGCCCGAATTCGGCCAGATCCACCCGTTCGCGCCGGCCGAGCAGACCGTCGGCTACCGCGAGATGATCGACCAGCTCGAGCAGATGCTCGTCGCGGCCACCGGCTACGCGGCCGTGTCGCTGCAGCCGAACGCGGGCTCGCAGGGCGAGTACGCGGGCCTGCTGGTCATCCACGCATACCACGCGTCGCGCGGCGAGAGCCACCGCGACGTCTGCCTGATCCCCGCGTCCGCGCACGGCACCAACCCGGCGTCCGCGCACATGGCCGGCATGAAGGTCGTGGTGGTCGCGTGCGACGCGCAGGGCAACGTCGACATCGAGGATCTCAAGGCGAAGGCCGACGAGCATGCGAAGGACCTCGCGGCGATCATGATCACGTATCCGTCGACGCACGGCGTGTTCGAGCAGAACGTGCGCGAGATCTGCGAGATCGTGCACGCGCACGGCGGCCAGGTGTACGTCGACGGCGCGAACATGAACGCGATGGTCGGCCTGACCGCGCCGGGCCAGTTCGGCGGCGACGTGTCGCACCTGAACCTGCACAAGACCTTCTGCATCCCGCACGGCGGCGGCGGCCCGGGCGTCGGCCCGGTCGCGGTCGGCGCGCACCTCGCGAAGTTCCTGCCGAACCAGCGCTCGACCGGCTACGCGCGCGGCGAGGAAGGCATCGGCGCGGTGTCGGCGGCGCCGTACGGCTCCGCGTCGATCCTGCCGATCTCGTGGATGTACATCGCGATGATGGGCGCGAAGAACCTGACCGCCGCGACGGAAACCGCGATCCTCAACGCGAACTACATCGCGAAGCGCCTCGCGCCGCACTACCCGGTGCTGTATTCGGGCCCGGGCGGGCTGGTCGCGCACGAGTGCATTCTCGACCTGCGTCCGATCAAGGACTCGAGCGGCATCACCGTCGACGACGTCGCGAAGCGCCTGATGGACTACGGCTTCCACGCGCCGACGATGAGCTTCCCGGTGCCGGGCACGCTGATGGTCGAGCCGACCGAATCGGAATCGCAGGAGGAACTCGACCGCTTCATCGCCGCGATGATCGCGATCCGCGAGGAAATCCGCGCGGTCGAGGAAGGCCGCGCCGATCGCGAGGACAACCCGCTGCGCCACGCGCCGCACACGGCGGCCGTCGTCACCGCGAACGAATGGCCGCATGCGTACTCGCGCGAGCAGGCCGCGTATCCGGTCGCGTCGCTCGGCACGAACAAGTACTGGCCGCCGGTCGGCCGCGCGGACAACGCCTATGGCGACCGCAACCTGTTCTGCGCGTGCGTGCCGATGTCGGAATACGCGTAACGCGCGCGTTCGTTCCGGTTCGCTCGATGCCGCGCCGCACGCAATCCCCGGGGTTGCGTGCGGTTTTTGCGTTGGACGCCGATCCGCCTGACGTTCGTCCCCCAATCCGGCTAACATCACACGCGATCCAGCCAATGAAGGAGTTCCGCATGGTGCGTCTGATGTTCCCGGGCCGCGAATCACGGCACATGTGGCGGCGCGTGCGCGCCCGCGCGTTCGCGCCGACGCTCGTCGCGTCGCTGTCGCTCGCCGCCGCCGGTCTCGGCGCGTCGGGCGCGGCGCGCGCGGCGATGAACTTCTGCGCGGCGCCCGCGCTGCAGTCGAGCGAGACGACCCAGGCCGAGCCGGGCGTGCAGGCGCTGATCCGCGGCGTCGACGCGCATCTCGGCGAGCAGCCGAAGGCGCTGCCGCGCGTGCACACCGAAGGCACGCTGCCGCACGAAGGCCTCTACGACCAGAGCGTCGCCGCGATGAAGGACATGGACCTGATGCGCGACGCCGCGCTCGCGTGGCGCGTGACCAACGATCCGCGCTACCTGCAGTTCGTCGACCGCTTCCTGTCCGCGTGGGTCGCCACCTACCAGCCGAGCTTCAACCCGATCGACGAGACCCGCTTCGACAGCCTGATCCTGGCCTACGACATGACCGCGAGCGCGCTGCCGGTGAAGACCCGCAACGCCGCGTCGGCGTTCATCGCGAAGCTCGGCGCCGGCTACGTCGCGCAGATCGACGCGCAGAAGCGCCCGCTCGCCGGCACCTGGCGCAACAACTGGCAGAGCCACCGGATCAAGCTGATCGCGCTGTCCGCGTTCACGCTCGGCGACCGCCGGATGATGAACGCCGCGCAGCGCCTGTTCGTCGAGCATCTCGCCGACAACGTCGCCGCGGACGGCACGACCTACGACTTCACGGAGCGCGATGCGCTGCACTACGCGGTGTACGACCTGCAGCCGCTCGTGACCGCCGCGCTCGCCGCGCGCCGCTTCAACCGCAACTGGCTGCGCGAAAAGGGCGCGAACGGCGCGACGCTCGCGGCCGCGCTCGACTGGCTCGTGCCGTACGCGCGCGGCGAGAAAACGCATGAGGAATTCGTGCATTCGCCGGTCGCGTTCGACGCGAAGCGGCGCGAAGCCGGCCTTCCCGGCTACACGGGGCAGTGGGACCCGAAAAACGCCACCGAACTCTTTCATCTGGCTGCGCGGCTCGACGGACGCTACGCCCGCGTCGCGCAGCAGCTCTCCCCGACGCCGCCCGCATGGCTAGCCGCGTGCTTGCCGCTGCAGGCGCGCTAGACTACTTACAGCAAGACAGGAAACAAAATGGCAGTCAGCGTGTTTGACCTCTTCAAGATCGGCATCGGCCCGTCCAGCTCGCACACGGTCGGCCCGATGCGCGCCGCGCTGATGTTCGTCCAGGGCCTCGAGCGCGACGGGCAGCTCGACGCGACCGCCAACGTGAAGGTCGAGCTGTACGGCTCGCTCGGCGCGACCGGCAAGGGCCACGGCACCGACCGCGGCGTGATGCTCGGCCTGCTCGGCGACGCGCCCGACACTGTCGATCCCGATACGATCGCCGCCCGGCTCGAAGCCGTGCGCACGTCGAAGACGCTCGCGCTGCTCGGCAGCCACCCGATTCCGTTCGTCCTGAAGGAGCACATCGCGTTCTACCGGCAGGCGCTGCCCGAGCATCCGAACGGGATGAAGCTGCGCGCGACCGACGCGAGCGGCGCGGTGCTGGTCGAGCGCACCTACCTGTCGGTCGGCGGCGGCTTCGTCGTGACGGCCGGCGCGCCGAACACCAAGGTGCTGAGCGCCGCCGAGCAGATGACGCACCCGTTCACCAACGCCGCGGAGCTGCTCGCGCTGACCGAGTCGACCGGCAAGTCGATCGCGCAGCTGATGTGGGAAAACGAGCGTGCGTGGCACACCGAGGAAGAGACCCGCGACGGCCTGCTGAAGATCTGGAGCGTGATGCAGTCGTGCGTGTCGCGCGGCTGCGGGATCGGCAACCCGGACGCGGACGGCAACCTGCCCGGCCCGTTCCAGGTCAAGCGCCGTGCGCCGCAGCTGTACCGCACGCTGACGGGCAGCCCGGAGCGCGCGCTGCAGGATCCGCTGTCGATGATCGACTGGATCAACCTGTACGCGATCGCGGTCAACGAGGAAAACGCGGCCGGCGGGCGCGTCGTCACCGCGCCGACCAACGGCGCGGCCGGCATCATCCCCGCGGTGCTGCATTACTACACGCGCTTCACGCCGGGCGCGAACGAACAGGGCGTGATCGACTTCCTGCTGACGGCCGCCGCGATCGGCATCCTGTACAAGCTGAACGCGTCGATCTCCGGCGCGGAAGTCGGCTGCCAGGGTGAAGTCGGGGTCGCCTGCTCGATGGCGGCGGGCGCGCTCGCCGCGGTGCTCGGCGGCACGCCGCGCCAGGTCGAGAACGCGGCCGAGATCGGCATGGAGCACAATCTCGGCCTCACCTGCGACCCGGTCGGCGGGATGGTGCAGATCCCGTGCATCGAGCGCAACGCCATGGCGTCGGTGAAGGCGGTCAACGCGGCGCGCATGGCGCTGCGCGGCGACGGCACGCACTACGTGTCGCTCGATTCGGTGATCAAGACGATGCGCGAAACCGGCGCCGACATGAAGACGAAGTACAAGGAAACGTCGCGCGGCGGGCTGGCGGTGAATATCGTCGAGTGCTGATGGCGGTGTGCGAGAGCCGTTTCCACTGAAAGCGGAAATGGCTCCTAATCGTTCAGCCAGTTCTCCAGCCTCACGGCGGGATAGCTGGCAAAATCCCGCTCGTTGTTGGTCACGAGCGCAACGTCAAGCGAAATCGCATGCGCAGCAATCAGCTTGTCCAGGTGGTCTTTCTTGCGCTCCCGCGTTGCCTCCCGGACCGGCCCGTAGGCCCGCGCCGCCGCCACATCGAACGGGGCGACGGGAATGTCCTCGATCAACGCTGCGAGATTTCGGCGCTCGCGATCGGGATTCGCGCAGACCGCGACACCATATTCAAGCTCGGCGTAGGTGATCGCCGACATCACCACGTCACCGACGTAGTACCGCGCAAAGCGTTTCGCGACCTGCTCCGGCTGGTTCTTCATCAGGTAGATGCACATGTTGGTGTCGAGCATGTAACGCGGCATCACAGACCCTCGCGTTCAACCTGCCCGTGCTCGCCACGTCCGTCGGACATGAAATCCGGCCCGAATTTCGCGAACTTCTCGAGCACACCAGCCAACGGCCGCCGAGCAGGTCGAATGCGAATTTCATCGCCCACTCGCTCGATTTCGAGTTCGATGTCGCTGCGCTCGAAAGCGAGGTCCGCAGGAATACGCACAGCTTGGGAGTTGCCGTTCCTGAACGCTCGGGTGGTATGCATGGTTACCTCCAAATACGGATGTACGACGGATGTACATTAGTCCACTTCCGGCAAAATGTAAATCCATGTGTGTACATAGACCTACACCAACTGCCGCATCGGAAAAGATGCATCCCTGACAGCTCGGGAATGCGTAGCCGTGGCGGCATTGGCTTCGGGGTCGCATCGCCCTCTCCCCGAACACACATCGGCGGCCCCGGTTGGCATCATTAAAGCCCCGACCGCTTTCGTTACGGCCACTCCCGTCGCGCATGCAGCACGCGCAGAATCTCGACGACGCCTTCGGCTTGCCGGATGCGATAGACGAGCACGTAGTTCGGCGCGATCACCAACTCGCGCGTGCCTTGCACGCGCCCCGGCCGATACAGCTCGGCATGCGCCGGCAATGCCTCGGCCATTTCATCGATCAGTTCGTCCAGCTCCAGCGCGGCCACGGGGTTGTCCTGGCCGACGAAGTCCATGATTGCCGCACGATCCTCGCACGCGTTCGGATTCCAGTGCAGCGCGAACGTCAAACCTTGCCTCCATGCTTCGCGATCCGCTGTCGCAGCGCCTCACGGCGCGAAGCAAACTCGGCCTTGACCTCGGCGTGGGGAAGGGACGGTCGCGGATCGTCCAGCGCCTGCTGTACCTGTTCGCGAAACCAGCGATCGTAAGCAGCCGCCTCGTGCGCCGCTTTCAGCGCGGCCGCGCGATCGGGCCGGGTGGCCCGGCCCGCGGCATCGGGATCGAAATCCGAAGCGTCCACGTCGAATCGGCTGATGCCGATGTCGCGCAGAAATCCGACCAGCGTTTCGAACCGGCGGAACACGCGCACGTCGCCGCGCCTGGCCGACAGAAAGCGCTCGGTCGTGCCATAGCGGGCCGCGACGGTCCAGCCGTTGCCGTGGCCGACCACGCGTGCATCGCGCACGGCGCCCGCCTCGGCGAGCTGCGTGAGCGTCTTTAGGTCGATCGTTTCGGTTGCCATGATGATGATTGCCCCCGTCAATGATTCCGAGGGGGGATTTTACTATTGAATGATCGACCATTTTACTGTTAATTGGCAGCGTGACTTCATTAATCCGGGTCGGGATTCGACTCGGCGTCCGTTGCAGTACTTTTCACCGGTCGCCAAACGCGCGCAAGCTGGCCTTCCGGCCAGTCGTTGATCTTTCCCGCCCGCCCGCGTTCCGTCACTTTTCACCCGCCCCCGAACCGGCGTAAGCTGTACGTCCCGCTACCCAGGGAGACGGCATCTCATGTCGCATTCCGAGGATCTCGAGCCGCGCGGCGTCAACGGCGCGCGCCTGCTTGTCGATGCGTTGCTCGCCAATCACGTCGAACGCGTGTTCTGCGTGCCGGGCGAGAGTTTTCTGGCCGTGCTCGATGCGCTCGCGGACCACACCGCGCGCCTCCAGACGGTCGTCTGCCGCCACGAAGCGGCCGCCGCGAACATGGCGGAAGCGGTCGGCAAGCTGACCGGCCGCCCCGGCGTCGCGTTCGTCACGCGCGGGCCCGGCGCAACGCACGCGTCGATCGGCGTGCACACCGCGTTCCAGGATTCGACACCGATGATCCTGTTCATCGGCCAGTGCGCGCGCGAACACCTCGACCGCGAGGCATTCCAGGAAATCGACTACCGCCGCATGTTCGGCCAGATGGCGAAATGGGTCGCGCAGATCGACGACCCGCGCCGCATCCCCGAATACCTGAGCCACGCGTTCCACGTCGCGATGTCGGGCCGGCCAGGCCCGGTCGTGCTCGCGCTGCCGGAGGACGTGCTGTCCGAGCCGTGCGCGGCGCAGCCGGTCGCGCCGCCCGCGAAGCGCGTCGCGGCCGCGCCGTCCGCCGCGCAGATGGACGAGCTGCGCGAGCGGCTCGCGCGCGCCGAGCGGCCGCTGGCCGTCGTCGGCGGCAGCGGCTGGACGACCGACGCATGCGCGGACCTGCGCACCTTCGTCGAGCGCTGGCAGCTGCCGGTCGCGTGCGCGTTCCGCTACCAGGACACCTTCGACAACGCGCATCCGAACTACGCGGGCGACGTCGGGCTCGGCATCAATCCCGCGCTCGCGCGGCGCATCCGCGACGCGGACCTGCTGTTCGCGCTCGGGCCGCGCCTCGGCGAAGCGACGACCGGCGGCTACACGCTGCTCGACATCCCGAAGACCCGCCAGACGCTGATCCACGTCCACCAGGGCGCGGACGAGCTCGGCCGGGTCTATGCGGCCGACCTGCCGATCGTGTCCGGCATGCCGGAGATCGCCGCGCCGCTCGCCGCGCTCGACCCGCCGGCCGCGCCCGCGTGGGCCGGCAGCGCCGCCGCCGCGCACCGCGCGTATCTCGACTGGCACGCGCCGCTGCCGATGCCCGGCGACGTCCAGCTCGGCGACGTGATGGTGCAGTTGCGCGAGCGTCTGCCGCACGACGCGATCCTGACCAACGGCGCGGGCAACTACGCGATCTGGCTGCACCGGCACTTCGCGTACCGCCATTTCCGCTCGCAGGTCGCGCCGACCAGCGGCGCGATGGGCTACGGCGTGCCCGCCGCGCTTGCCGCGAAGTCGCTGTATCCGGAGCGGCCGGTCGTCGCGCTCGCGGGCGACGGCTGCTTCATGATGGCCGGCAACGAGCTGGCGACCGCGATGCAGTACGGGCTGAACATCGTCGTGATCGTCGTCAACAACAGCCACTTCGGCACGATCCGCATGCATCAGGAGCGCAACTACCCGGGGCGCGTGCACGGCACCGGTCTCACGAACCCGGATTTCGCCGCGTATGCGCGCGCGTTCGGCGCGCACGGCGAGACGGTCGAGCGCACCGCCGACTTCGCGCCCGCGCTCGAGCGCGCACTCACCTGCGGCCTGCCCGCGTTGATCGAAATCCGCGTGCCGCAGGAAGCCTGCACGCCGGCGGCGACGCTCGAGCAGATCCGGGAGCAGGGGCGTCGCACGCGCGGCGCATGACATAGGAGCGTGCGCCGTGCCGGCCGCAGCCGCCCTGTCGCCCGACGAGGCGCGCGTCTGGCCGGGCACGCTGCTCGCACCGGACGGCACGCTCGTCGCGCCCTACGACCTCGCGCACGGCCACGGCCGCGCCGCCGGCCACGTGCCGGCCGCCCTCGCGCTGGGCCTGCTGCACGCGGCGACGCAGCCGTTCCGGCTCGACTACGGCGGCGCGCCGCACGTGCACGTGATCAACGGCATGGGCGTCACGCTCGGCGATTCGGTGATCGGCCTGACCGCGCTCGCCGCGCTGCGTGAAGCGCACCCCGGGCTGCACTTCACGCTGTACCGCCCTGCCGGCGCGCCGCGCTACGTCGAGGCGCTGTATGCGCTCGCGGCCGACGTCGTCGCGCCGTCGCGCGCGCTGCCGTGGCCGGCCGACGCGCTGCCGGCCGCCACGCGCTGCATCGATCTCGGCAATCACCTGTACTGGCCGGATTTCGCACGGCTGCCGATGATCGACTTCTTTCTCGCCGCACTCGGCGCGGACCCGGCGGCGCTGCCCGCGTCGGCCAAGCGCAACCGCTGGCTCGCACGCCTGCCGCTTCCCGCGCTGCCCGATGCTTGGCGGCGGCCGTACGCGCTGTTCTGCCCGAGCGCGAGTACCGCGGTGCGCAGCGTGCCGCCGGCATTGCGCGCCGCGTTCGTCGACCGGCTCGCGCGGCGCTACCGGCTGCCCGTGGTCGGGTTCGGGCCGCTCGCGCATCCCGCCTATGTCGACGCGAGCGGATTCGCGCGCGACACCGCGGCATTCATCGCATGGATCAAGGGAGCAAGCGTGCTGTTCGCGTCGGACAGCGCCGCCACGCACCTCGCGGACGGCTTCGACGTGCCGACGCTCGCGTGCTTCACGACGATCGCGCCGGCGCTGCGCGTGCGCGACTATCCGCATTGCGTGCCGGTCGCGCTCGACATGCCGGACGCGCTGCGCGGGCTGCACCGCAGCGAAGCGCCTGACGACGTCGCGGCGGTCGCGGCCGCCTATCGCGCGGTCGATTGGGACGCGGTGGGCTGGCCGGTCATTTGACCCGCGCCGCCATCGCGCATCCGCCGCGACCCGCCATTACCCCGGTATTACCCCGCCGCGACCATCGTCACGCTGTCGCGCAGCGTCTCCGACGGCCGCTTGCCGAACATCCGCCGGTAATCGGTCGCGAACTGGCTCAGGTGCCAGAAGCCCCACGCCTCGGCGACATCCTGCACGGACTCCACCGCGCGGCCGCACAGGTCGCGCCGCGCACCGTTCAGCCGCAGCGTGCGCAGATAGGTCGCGGGCGCCATCCCGAGCACGTCCTGGAAGCAGTACTGCAGCGTGCGGCGGCTCACGTGCAGCTGCTCGCACAGCTCGGGCACGCCGACCGGGCGCGAGCGGTGCGCGAGCACGTAGTCGCGCGCCTGCTCGACGATCCGGCGCCGCCGCGACAGCGCCGTGCCGGCCGCGCCGTCGGCGGGCAGCGCGCACACGTCGAACAGCGCCGCGAGCACCTCGGCCTGCAGGTCGTTGCGCAGCGGGTCCGACAGCGGCGCGGCGGCGGCCGCGTCGTCGAGCCGCGCGCCGAGCAGCGCGCACAGGCGCGTGAGCCGCGCCTCGCCGACCTGCATCACGCTCTGCGCGGGCAGCCGGTCGTCGAGCCCGCAGCGCTCGACCTGCTCCGCGTAGCGGCGCAGCACGTCGCCGCGCACGACGACGCCGTAGATCGAGAACTGCGCGGGCGTCAGCAATTCGAATTCGACGTTGCCGGGCCGGAACGCGAGCGCGCCGGCCTCGATCCGGTGCGCGTCGACGCGCGCCGCGCCGTCGCGCACGAGCGGGATGCCGAACCAGTACGCATCGCCGCGCACCTCGCACGCCTGGCGCAGCATGTGGCTCGTCGATTCGCGGAACAGCTTCATCGTGTCGAGCGGCAACTCGGTCAGCGTGCCGACGAAGCGGCCCGCCGCGAGCTGGTCGTAGGTCTGCCGCCAGCCGATCAGGTTGCGCGCCTGCTCGTCGGCGTCGTGCGCGACGCTGACGACGGCCTGCCCGGCCGGCACCTCGCCGCCTTGCGCGCTGCGTTGCGTGTCCTCGGCGGTCGGTTCGCCGGCGCCTGCCACTCGTTCGTTCATCGTGTTTCTCCTTCAACCGCCCGGAACCGCGCATGACACGCAAGTCCCGTGCCGAATCGCGGCGGACCACGTGCGATCCGGCTCAAGCCCGTCATTCAACGACGGCGCGCCCGGACGCGCAATTCGGGCTGACCGCGATGCCGCCCGACGCGCACCCGGCTGGTGCAGCCGCGCCGGCGCCGCCCGCTTGCTGCGCACCCGGCGCCGACGAACATGAACGGTTAACGTCTCGATGAAATGCCGCACGCCGATGCTCAGCCGCGTCGTGACGGCGTCGCGCATGCGCTCGGCCTCGTCGACGACGCCGAAGCGGCGATGCGCGTCGAGCTCGCCGTCGCGAAACACCGGATGCCGGGGAATCGGTCGAACCGGTTCCGCCATGCCGGCTTCTCGCGGAACGCGCCGGCGCGGGCTGACGCGCGCCGGCGCAAGCGGCGATCAGAAGAACCCGAGCGCCTCGGCCTGGTAGCTGACCAGCAGGCACTTCGTCTGCTGGTAGTTCGACAGCGCCATCTTGTGCGTCTCGCGGCCGATGCCCGACTGCTTGTAGCCGCCGAACGCCGCATGCGCGGGGTACAGGTGGTAGCAGTTGGTCCACACGCGGCCGGCCTCGATCTCGCGGCCCATCCGGTACGCGCGCGTGCCGTTGCGCGTCCACACGCCCGCGCCGAGGCCATAGAACGTGTCGTTCGCGAGCTCGATCGCTTCCTGCTCGTCCTTGAACGTCATCACCGACGCGACCGGCCCGAAGATCTCTTCCTGGAACACGCGCATCTTGTTGTTGCCGAACAGCATCGTCGGCTTCACGTAGTAGCCCGTGCCGAGGTCGGCCGCCGGCGCCGTGCGCTCGCCGCCCGTCAGGCATTGCGCGCCTTCGCCGCGGCCGATGTCGATGTACGACAGGATCTTGTCGAGCTGCTGCTGCGACGCCTGCGCGCCGATCATCGTCTGCAGGTCGAGCGGATGGCCGGCCTTGATGCGCTCGACGCGCGCGACCGCCTTCTCGATGAAGCGCTCGTAGATCGACTCCTGGATCAGCACGCGCGACGGGCACGTGCACACCTCGCCCTGGTTCAGCGCGAACATCGCGAGCCCTTCGAGCGTCTTGTCGAGGAACGCGTCGTCCTGGTCGAGCACGTCGGCGAAGAAGATGTTCGGGCTCTTGCCGCCCAGCTCGACCGTCGACGGGATCAGGTTGTCGGCGGCGGCGCGCAGGATGTGCTTGCCGACCGGCGTCGAGCCCGTGAACGCGATCTTCGCGATGCGCTTGCTGGTCGCGAGCGCTTCGCCGGCTTCCTTGCCGAAGCCGTTCACGATGTTGATCACGCCCGGCGGGAACAGGTCGCCGATCAGCTCCATCAGCACGAGCACCGACGCGGGCGTCTGCTCGGCCGGCTTCATCACGATGCAGCAGCCCGCCGCGAGCGCCGGCGCGAGCTTCCACGCGGCCATCAGCAGCGGGAAGTTCCACGGGATGATCTGGCCGATGACGCCGACCGGCTCATGGAAGTGGTACGCGACCGTGTTGTCGTCGATCTCGGAGATGCCGCCTTCCTGCGCGCGGATGCAGCCCGCGAAATAGCGGAAGTGGTCGACGGCGAGCGGCAGGTCGGCAGCCATCGTCTCGCGCAGCGGCTTGCCGTTGTCGATCGTTTCCGCGACGGCGAGCAGCTTCAGGTTCTTTTCCATCCGGTCGGCCGCGGCGAGCAGCAGGTTCGCGCGCTCGGTCACGGACGTCTTGCCCCACTTGCGGCGCGCGGCATGGGCCGCGTCGAGCGCGATCTCGATGTCGTCGGCGCCGGAGCGCGGAATGCGGCAGAACGGCTGGCCGTTGATCGGCGACACGTTCTCGAAGTATTCGCCCTTGACCGGCGGCACCCACTTGCCGCCGATGTAGTTGTCGTATTGCGAGCGGTACGGGTATTCGACGTCGAGGCCCAGTTGTTTCAGGTCGAACGGGTTCATCAGATGTCTCCTGTTCATCTTGCTTTGTGCAATTGCGGCGCCGGTTGCGCGCGTTGACTACACAGCAACATGCATGCCATCGTGCACGGCCCCGCCCGCGCGCGCGCCGCGCGCCCGCCATCCCGGCGATTGCGCCGATTCGGAACACCTTCAGCGGTTCGCGCGCGTCACGCTGTGCCAATTGCGAACAGCGGCGCGCGGCAAACGGCGCATCAGCCTTTGTTGTATCGCAATGCTTCCTTGCTCAACGAGCCGAGCGACGCGCCGAAGCGATTGGCGGGTTGTCCATTGTTGACGGCCGAGTAGTCGCGCAAGCCGTCCTCTGCCCCCTTGAGTCCCCAACGTTCGACCGACCTGTTCGGGGCCAACACGGGATGAGGGCTGGTCGCCATCCTGTCCTGAATGCCGAGCGCGAAATAGACCCGTTTCTTCGCGCCGTACAGCGTCGGCGTTGCCTTGACCAACGGGTCGCCCGTCTCCCCCGCCAGGAACCGGGCGTACATGTAGTGCTCGGCGGCGGCAAGATTGATGTCTTCCGGGCGGTCCGTACGACGGAGCGACTGCAACGATCGAAATGCGCGTTGCACCTGGCCCACGATGCCCCCCTTGCCTCCGCGCTCACGCAAAATCGCACGGTTGATGGTGCTTTGAACGACTTCGTCACTGACTTGCTCATCCATTCCGATTCTCCTGTGGCTTTCTACGGCGCTTCGAGACGCTGCGTATCGCCTTCACCGAAAGATCGATGTGTACGTGGCGCGGTCGTCTTACAGTTTCGGAACGGATGCTGAAAAATCAAGCGAAAGTTGTGAATGCGACGATGTGCAACGGTTGCGCGACGCGCCGCCGCCGGCGCCGGCACGACGCGTCGGCTCGCGAGCAGCGGCCCGTCGGTCAGGCTTGCCGCGCGCATGCATCGCCGGACTCCACGCCGCGCCGCCCACCCAGAAACACGAACACGACCGCCGCGCACAGCAGCGTGATGACGGCCAGCCCGATCAGCAGATGGTCGAACGCCTGCGCGTAGCTATGCCGCAGCACCGCGCGGCCGGCCTGCGGCCATGCGGCCGCCGCGCCGCCGAGGTCGCCGGTCGCGAGCCGGGCGGACGCGCGAACGATCGCATCGGGCGTCGCCCCCGCCACGGACGCCCCAGCGCCCGCGCGCAGCCCCGCCTGCGCGAGCGTCGCGAGCACCGCGCCGGCGATCGCGAGCGCGATGCCCTCGCCCGCCACCCGCGTCGTGCTGAAGATGCCGGTCGCCATCCCGGCGCGCTCCTTCGGCACGACGCTCACCGACAGCCCGTCCATCAGCCCCCACGGCATGCCGGCGCCCGCGCCGATCGCGAGCATCGGCGCGATTGCCGCCGGCCCCGCGCCGTGGCGCAATGCAACGTCCAGCCACACGAGCCCCGCCGCCGCGATCACGAGCCCGACGCCGGAAATCACGCCGGCCGACAGCCGGCGCGCGAGCGTCGCCGCGACGAGCGGCACGACCAGCATCGGCGCGGAGATCGCGAGCATCAGCCAGCCGGCGTCGATCTCGCTGAAGCCGTCGATGCCGATGAAGCGCAGCGGCAGCACGACCAGCAGCACGATGTAGCAGCAGCAGGTCGACACCGGCAGCACCTGCACGCCGACGAAGCGCGGGATGCGGAACAGCGACAGGTCGAGCATCGGCCGCGCGACGCGGGTCTCGATCGCGACGAACGCCGCCGCGAAGAGCGCCGCGCCGGCCAGCAGCCCGGCGACGAGCGGGCTCGTCCAGCCGCGCTCCGGCGCCTCGATCACGCCGAACGTGAGCAGCGTCAGCGCGGCGGTAAACGTGGCGGTGCCGGGCCAGTCGAGCCCCGTCGCGTGCGGGTCGCGCGATTCGCGCATGCGCGGCAGCCCGAACGCGAGCGACAGCGCGCCGGCCGCCGCGCCCGTCACGAAGATCGCGCGCCAGCCGTAGCGCTCGATCAGGCAGCCGGCCAGCACCGGGCCGAATGCGAGGCCGACGCCGAACGTCGTGCCGAGCAGGCTGAACGCGCGCGTGCGCGCCGGGCCGTCGAACTCCTGCGCGAGCGCCGCGGTGCCGCCCGCGAGCGCCGCCGCGGCGGCCAGGCCTTGCGCTGCGCGCAGCAGGTCGAGCACGACGATCGACGGCGCGAACGCGAGCGCGGCCGAGCACAGCGTGAACGCGGCGACGCCGATCGCGAACACGCGCTTGCGGCCGAACTGGTCGGCGAGCGCGCCCGCGGCCATCAGGAAGCTGCCGAACGCGAGCATGAACGCGTTCGTGATCCAGTTCAGCGCGACCGGCCCGCCGTGCAGGTCGCGGCCGATCGCGGGCGTCGCGACCGCGCCGCCGGAAAAGCTCAGCGGCAGCGCGACCGCGGCCGCGCATACCGCGGCCAGCACGAACGTGCGGCGGTGCGCCGACGCGGCGGAAAACGTGTGGTCCATCTCTCGCTCCTCGAAGACCCGGCGCACCGGCGCCTTGGAAGCGACACACGATAATTCGGATTCAATCGCCGAAAAACTACGCCGAACTCCGTATATAGCGGACTAGAATTCCTGAATTGCAACGTCACGCTTCGCATCCGGAATCTCGATGAACAACCTGAACGGCATCGTTGCGTTCGTGCGCACCGCGGAAACGCTGAGCTTCGTCGCGGCCGGCCGCGCGCTCGGCATCTCGGCATCGGCGGTCGGCAAGACGATCGCGAAGCTCGAACAGTCGCTCGGCGTGCGCCTGTTCAACCGCACCACGCGCCGCGTCACGCTGACCGACGAGGGCCGGCACTTCTTCGAGCGCTGCCAGCGCATCCTCGAGGACTTCCGCGACGCGGAGGCGACCGTGACCGCGTCCGCGCAGCGGCCGCGCGGCAAGCTGCGCGTGAGCCTGCCCGTGATCGGCTACCGGTTCCTGCTGCCGGTGCTGCCGGAATTCCGGCAGCACTATCCGGACGTCGAGCTGGACCTCGATTTCAACGACAGGATGGTGGACGTCGTCGAAGGCGGGTTCGACGCGGTGATCAGGAGCGGGGCGCTGTCGGATTCGAGCCTGATGTCGCGGCGGCTCGGCCCGTTCGGGTTCGTGCTGTGCGCGACGCCCGCTTATCTCGCGCAGGCCGGCACGCCGCGCGTGCCGCGCGACCTAGAGGCGCACGATTGCGTGCGCTACTGCTTCCCGACCACGGGCAAGCTGCAGGACTGGGCGCTCGCGGCCGACGACGGCACGCCATTGAAGCTGCGCACCGCGATGACCTGCAACAACATGGAGGCGCTGCGCGGCGCGGTGCTCGCGGGCCTCGGCATCGGCTACATGCCCGACTTTCTCGCGCGCGACGCGCTGGCGCACGGCGCGCTCGTCACCGTGCTCGACGACTACCGGATCGTGCCGGGGCAATTCTCGATCGTGTGGCCGTCGAGCCGGCAACTGTCGCCGAAGCTGCGCGTGTTCGTCGACTTTCTGTGCGAGCGGCTGTTCAAGTAGCGGCGCGCGGTCACACTGCCCCGATCCGCTCCGCCTCCGCCTGCGGCAGCAGCGCGTCGCTGTCGTCCTTCAGCCCGACGCCAGTGAGCCCAAGCCTGCGCGCATGCGTCAGCAGGTAGTGCAGCTTGTGCGCGGCCGCGTCGTACGGCAGCCCTTCCGGCCGCACGTTCGAGATGCAGTTGCGCAGCGCGTCGTGGCAGCCGACCTTCGGCGCATAGGTGAGATAGACGCCGAGGCTGTCCGGCGAGCTCAGCCCCGGCCGCTCGCCGATCAGCATCGCGACGAGCGTCGCGCGCAGCAGCTCGCCGATCTCGTCGCCGAGCGCAACGCGCGCCTGCCGCGCGACCACCACCGGGCCGATCCGCCAGCCGTCCGCGTCGAGCCGCGGCCGCACCGCCTCCAGCAGCGGCAGCGCCTGCTTCGCGGCCGCGAACGCGGACAGCCCGTCGCCGACCACGAACACCACGTCGGGCGCATCGTCCAGCGCCGCGCCGTAGCCGGCGAGCAGCCCGCGGCTGTCGTCGGACAGCTTGCGGCCGAGGTCGGGACGGCGCAGGTAGTGCTGGCGGTCCGGCGCCGCGCTCTGCACGCCGAGCGTCGGCAGCCCGGCATCCTCGATCTCGCGCCGCAGCTTGTCGGCGTCGAGCGGCTGGTGCACCGCGTCGCGCGCCTGCGCGTGCGACAGGTTGAACGCGAGCAGCGGCGCGGTCGGCAGGCTGTTGCCCGCGCGGCCGAGCGCGATCCGCGCGTTCGTGAACGACTTCAGCTGCCCCCACGGGTTCTTTTCGACGGCGTCGCTCATGCTGAAAGCCCCATCCAGTCGTTCGCGCCCGCGAGCAGCGGCACGCGCGCCGACGCGGCGCGCAGCGCGCCGTGCGCGTCGGCGATCTCCATCGTCTCCAGCCATTCCTCGAACTCGGGCGCGCGGCGCAGGCCGAGCACCTCGCGCACGTACAGCTGGTCGTGGAACGACGTGCTCTGGTAGTTCAGCATCACGTCGTCCGCGCCCGGAATCCCCATGATGAAGTTGATGCCCGCCGCACCGAGCAGCGTCAGCAGCGTATCCATGTCGTCCTGGTCCGCTTCCGCGTGGTTCGTGTAGCAGATGTCACAGCCCATCGGCACGCCGAGCAGCTTGCCGCAGAAGTGATCCTCGAGCCCCGCGCGGATGATCTGCTTGCCGTCGTACAGATATTCCGGCCCGATGAACCCGACCACCGTGTTCACGAGGAACGGCTCGAACTTGCGCGCGACCGCATACGCGCGCACCTCGCAGGTCTGCTGGTCGACGCCGTGGTGCGCGTTCGCGGACAGCGCGCTGCCCTGCCCCGTCTCGAAGTACATGAGATTGTTGCCGACCGTGCCGCGCTTGAGCGACAGCGCCGCCTCGCGCGCCTCGCCGAGCAGCGCGAGCGAGATGCCGAAGCTCGCGTTCGCCTTCTCGGTGCCCGCGATCGACTGGAACACCAGATCGACCGGCGCACCCTTCTCGATCGCCGCGATCGTGTTGGTCACGTGCGTGAGCACGCACGACTGCGTCGGCACGCGGTAGCGCTCGCGGAAGCCGTCGATCATCGCGAGCAGCTTCACGATCGCGGCGAGGCTGTCGGTGGCCGGGTTGATGCCGATCATCGCGTCGCCGCAGCCGTACATCAGCCCGTCGAGCATCGACGCGGCGATCCCCTTCACGTCGTCGGTCGGGTGGTTCGGCTGCAGCCGCACCGACATCCGGCCCGGCAGCCCGACCGTGTTGCGAAAGCGCGTGACGACGCGGCGCTTCCTCGCCGCCGCGATCAGGTCCTGGTTGCGCATCAGCTTCGACACGGCCGCGACCATCTCCGGCGTGAGGCCCGGCGCGATGCGCTCGAGCGCCGCGCCGTCGGCCGCCGGCGACAGCAGCCAGTTGCGGAAGTCGCCGACCGTCAGGTGCGAGATTTCCGCGAACGCGGCCGCATCGTGATCGTCGACGATCAGGCGCGTGACCTCGTCGTCTTCGTAGGGAATCAGCGCTTCGCTCAGGAACGCCTTGAGCGGCACGCCCGCGAGCGCGATCTTCGCGGCGACGCGCTCCTCCTCGCTCGCCGCCGCGACGCCGGCGAGCTGGTCGCCGGAACGCAGCGGGCTCGCCTTCGCGAGCAGCGTCTTCAGGTCCGCGAAGCGGTACGTGCGCGAACCGATCGTCTCCGTATAGGACATTGTGCGAGTCTCCTTGCAAAACCGACGGCGCGCCCTTGGCGACAGGGCGCGCCGGATGCCGTGTCAACGGCCCGTCACCTTCATTCCTCCAGCAGCGCGTCGCCCGGCGCTTCCGCGCGCTGCGCGCCGGTCGCGAGGAAGTACGCGTAGCCGAGCGCGAGGAACGCGACGAACACCATCGCGACGAGCCCGTTGAAATACACCATCGTCGCGAGGCAGATCAGCGCGGCGACGATCGCGAACGCCGGGAACAACGGGTACAGCGGCGCGCGGAACGGCCGCGCCATCTTCGGCTGCGTGCGGCGCAGCTTGAACAGCGCGGCCATGCTGACGATATACATCACGATCGCGCCGAACACCGACATCGTGACGATGTTCGCGGTCAGCGTCTGGCCGCCGAACTGGATCAGCTCGTCGCTGTAGATCGCCGCGATGCCCACCACGCCGCCCGCGAGGATCGCGCGATGCGGGGTCTTGAAGCGCGGATGCACCTTGCCGAGCCACTCCGGCAGATAGCCTTCGCGGGCCAGCGCGAAGATCTGGCGCGAATAGCCGAGGATGATCCCGTGGAACGATGCGACGAGGCCGAACAGGCCGAGCCACACGAGCATGTGCATCCAGCCGCTGTTCTCGCCGACGATGTACTTCATCGCCTGCGGCAGCGGGTCGTTGATGTTCGCAAGCTTGGTCCAGTCGCCCGCGCCGCCGGCGAACACCATCACGCCGATCGCAAGAATGACGAGCGTCAGGATGCCGGCAACGTACGCGATCGGAATCGAGCGCTTCGGGTTCTTCGCTTCCTCGGCCGCCATCGCGACGCCTTCGATCGCGAGGAAAAACCAGATCGCGAACGGGATCGCCGCGAACATCCCGTGGAACGAGCCGACGCTGAAATGATCGGCGCCCGACCAGCCGCCTTTCATGAAGTTGCTCCACGCGAAGCCCGGCGACACGACGCCCATGAACACCAGCAGCTCGAAGATCGCGAGCAGCGTGACGACGAGCTCGAAGGTCGCGGCGATCTGCACGCCGACGATGTTCAGCGCCATGAACACGAGATACGCGCCCATCGCCGCGTGCTTCGGTTCGAGCCCCGGAAACTGCACGTGCAGGTATGCGCCGATCGCGAGCGCGATCGCGGGCGGCGCGAACACAAACTCGACGAGCGTCGCCGCGCCCGCGAGGTAGCCGCCCGTCGGGCCGAACGCGCGGCGTGCATACGCGAACGGGCCGCCCGCATGCGGAATCGACGTGGTCAGCTCGGTGAAGCTGAAGATGAAGGTTGTGTACATCGCCGCGACGAACAGCGCGGTGACCACGAAGCCCAGCGTACCCGCGCTCGCCCAGCCGTAACTCCAGCCGAAATACTCGCCGGAAATCACGAGGCCGACTGCGATGCCCCACAACTGCCAGGTCCCGAGCGTCTGCTGCAGCGCGGGCTGGCCGGACGACTTGCCGCCGGCGGCGGGCCGGCCATTCGACTCTGCTTTCATCGGTTTCTCCTCAAGGGCGCCAGACCGCGTGTCGGCCCGGCGGCGCGCCGCGAGGGCACGTCCGCCGGGCTGGTCTGCACGACTGAGAATCGATGCTAGTGAGTCATTAATCGACGTGTTATCGAAATTCGGCAAAGGTCCGCGCGGCCGTTTCCGTAAGCAAAACGTCAGCGCGGTCCATCGCTTGCTTGCCGCTCATTTGGCACTTACTCGCCGCCGCGCTGGTTGAACCACCGATCGAGCAGCTTGCCGGCCGCCTCGCGTCCGCCGAGGCCGAACGACAGCGCGACCGCCACCGCGATCGCGCCGAGCACGAGGCCGAACGCGAGCTGCACGATCTCGTTCGCGATGCCCATCGCGCGCAGCCCCATCGCGAACACGAGGCCCAGGATCGCGAACTGCGCGATGCGCGCGAACAGCACGCTGTGCTGCGTGTCCGCCTGCTGGATCACGCGGCGCGCGAGGCCCGCGAGCCAGAAGCCGATCACGAGGATCACGCCGCCCATCAGCACGTGGCCGCCGAACTCGATGAACAGCGTGACCACGTCGCGCACCTGCGAGAAGCCGAGCCGGTTCGACGCCTCGACCGCGGCGAACAGCATCGCGAAGAACACGATCAGCCGCGCGGCCAGCACCGACGGCTGCAGCATGCCCGAGAACACCGGCTCGACGCCGAGCACCTTCGGCAGGCCGTCGACGCCCGCCGCGACCAGCAGCTTCTGCGCGAGCGCGGCGACGAAGCGCGCGAAGTAGAACGTGACGAGCACGATCACGACGGCCGCGACGATGTCCGGCACCGCGGCGAGGAACTGGTTCAGCATGTTGGTCGCGGGGCCGGAGATCACGTCGATCTTCAGCGCGTCGAGCGCGGAGATCAGCGTCGGCACGAACACGAACACGTAGACGACCGTGCCGACGAAGCTCGACACGCGCACCGGCGTCGGGCTGTCGAGGCGCTCGGTGAGCTTGTCCGCGCCCGCCGCGATCAGCAGGTTCGTGACGAGCCCGCGCAGCACGCGCGCGACGATCCAGCCGACGACGCCGATCACGGCCGCCGCGAACAGGTTCGGCACGATCGCGAGCAGCTTGTCGACCATCCCCTGCACCGGCGACAGCAGGCCCGACAGCGCGAACGCGGACAGGATCGCCGGCAGGAACATCAGGATCACGAGCCAGAACAGCACGTCGCCGAGATAGCCGCTCATCGGCTGCATGCCGGCGTTTTCGGTCAGCTTTTCGTCGACCTTGCACGCCTTCAGCGCGCGGTTCGCGAGGCTGCGCAACAGCGACGCGATCAGCCACGCGATCAATGCAAGCGCCGCGCCGCCGATCAGGTTCGGCAGGTAGTCGACGATGTGGGTGACGAGCAGCGAGAACGGGTTGGACACCGCGTACAGGTTGAGCACGTTGAAGATGCCCACCGCGGTGACGAGCAGTATGAGCCAGAACAGGCCGCCGGCAACGATGCGCTCGACGTACGCGCCCTGGCCGGTGCTCTCGGTGATCCGCTGGTCGACCTTCAGCGCACCGAGCAGCCGCAGCGTGCCGGCCCGCGCCGCGACGGCGATCAGCCAGCCGATCACCAGGATGCCGATCGCGCCGGCGATCTTGGGCAGGTATCCCCCTAGCGTGGTCTGCAGCGTTGTGATGAAGCTGGATGCATCCATTTCTTCTCTCCCGAAAACGTGGCGGTGCGATTGAACATCGACGAACTACCTGCGTACTTCGAAATGACGCGCGATCCTGCCCTTGCAACTTAACCCAGAAAAATGACGCTTTCCTCCGATTTCACCGTCTTTAACTTTAGTCATAGATCGACAAGGGCGAGACCCCATTTCAAAAAAGAAATGGGGCGGGTTCAACTTCGCATGGCTCCCGCGCGGCGCAACTCAGCAAGATTTGTCAACGCGCGCCGTGCTACCTTGACGTCGGTCCTGTTCCGGGTGCGCCAATGAAATCAGAATCGCCATGCTGGGTCCGCTATGCGACGCGTCTTGCGCGCGTGCACGACTACATCCGCACGCACCTCGACGACACGCTCGACCTGAACCGGCTCGCCGAGATCGCGTGCCTGTCGCCGTACCACTGGCATCGCGTCTATCGCGCGCTGTATGGCGAGTCGATCCTGGCGACGGTGCGGCGGATGCGGATCACGCGCGCCTCCGAGGATCTCGCCTGCACCGCGCTGCCGATCGAGCAGGTCGCGCGGCGCGCGGGCTACGGCTCGACGCACGCGTTTTCGCGCGCGTTTCGCGATGCGTACGGCGTGCCGCCCGCGCAGCACCGGCGCGCCGGCGTTCATCGGCCGATCTATCCATTACTGAGAGGAGAAGAAGACATGTTCAAGCATGAAGTCTCGATCCGCCGCCTGCCGGCGCTGCAGGGCTACGCGGTCGGCCACACGGGGTCGTACATGAAGGTCAGCGATGCGTTCGCGCGGATCGGCGGCTGGGTCGCGCAACACGGGCTCATCGGGCCCGGCGCGAAGATGATCGGGATTTACTACGACGATCCGGACACCACGCCCGAAGCGCAACTGCGCGCGAAAGCGTGCTTCGTGCCGGCCGACGGCGCACCGGACGTCGAGCCGGCGGCGCCTGTGGAGCGCGTGACCGTGCCCGGCGGCGAATACGCGGTGCTGCTGCACACCGGACCCTACGCGGACCTGAAGACCGCGTACCAGTGGCTGTACGGCGAGTGGCTGCGCCATTCGGGCCGCGAAGCCGCCGACGCGCCGCCGTTCGAGCTGTACCTGAACACGCCGATGGATACGGCGCCGGCCGACCTGCGCACGGAAATCCACCTGCCGCTGCGCTGACGGGCCAATTGCCCGCCGATCCGTCGCGGGGGCTTCGTTTGGGGCGCGGGGCAACGGCAACGCGCGTTCGCCAGCCCATCCCTGCGGGAAACCGGTGCGGCGCTAGGCCGCCTGCGTGCCGCACGCCGGGCAGAAGCGTGTGCCGGCGGCGAGCGCCGCGTGGCACCGGCTGCACGCGGCGCTCTGCTGCGCGGCGCCGCATTGAGTGCAGAAGCGCGCCTGCGCATCGTTGAGCGCGCCGCATCCCGCGCAGGCGAGTTGGCGCAGCGGAGCGCCGCCGGCGGCCGGCGCCTGCCAACCCCAGCCGTTGCGGTCACGGCCGCGTTCGTGGTGGTTGCCATGACCGCTGGCGTGGCCACCGCCATACCCGCCGCCATGATGGCCACGCTGCCCGTGGCCACCCGTGATCCATTTCAGGAAACCCATCGTCCGCTCCTTTGCGCCATAGGTGCGCCCGTCACGCAGCCTTGCTGCGCGACAGCAGCCGCAAGCCGTTGCCGACGACGATCAGGCTCGCGCCCGCGTCGGCGAACACCGCCATCCACATCGTGCCGAGCCCCGCGACGGTCAGGCCGAGGAACACGAGCTTCACGCCGAGCGCGAAACCGATGTTCTGCACCAGCACGCGATGCGTCGCGCGCGACAGCCGCACGAACGCGGGAATCTTGCGCAGGTCGTCGTCCATCAGCGCGACGTCGGCGGTCTCGATCGCGGCATCGGTGCCCATCGCGCCCATCGCGAAGCCGATGTCGGCGCGCGCGAGCGCCGGCGCATCGTTGATCCCGTCGCCGACCATCCCGACCGCGCCCGCGCCGCCCGCGGCGAGCTCCTCGACCGCCGCGAGCTTGTCCTCGGGCAGCTGGTTGCCGCGCGCGTCGTCGATGCCGGCCTGCCGTGCGATCGCCTGCGCGGTGTGCGGGTTGTCGCCCGTCAGCATCGCGGTGCGAATGCCGAGCGCATGCAGCTCGGCGATCGCCGCGCGGCTCGTGTCCTTGATCGTGTCGGCCACCGCGAACACGCCGAGCACACGGGTCTCGTCGATCAGCATCACGACGCTCTTGCCCTCGCGCTCCAGCGCGTCGAGCTGCGCTTCCAGCGCCGGCGAGCAGCGCGCCAGCTCCTCGACGAGCCGGTGGTTGCCGAGCCAGTAGCGCACGCCGTCGATCGCGCCGCGCACGCCGCGCCCGACGAGCGCTTCGAAGTCCTGCACATCGGCGAACGGTGCGGCGCCCTCCGCACGGGCCGCCGCCGCGATCGCCTGCGACACCGGGTGATCCGAACGCGCGGCGAGGCTCGCGGCGAGGTGCCGCACGCGCGCGGCGTCGACGTCGGCCGCGCGCAGCGCGAAATCGGTCTGCACCGGCTTGCCGTGCGTGATCGTGCCGGTCTTGTCGAGCGCGAGCCACGCGAGCTTGCGCCCCTCTTCCAGGTAGACGCCGCCCTTCACGAGAATCCCGCGCCGCGCGGCGGCGGCGAGGCCCGACACGATCGTCACCGGCGTCGAGATCACGAGCGCGCACGGGCACGCGATCACCAGCAGCACCAGCGCGCGGTAGATCCATTCGTGCCATGCGCCGCCCGTGACGAGCGGCGGCACCGCCGCGACCAGCAGCGCGATCGCGAACACGATCGGCGTGTAGACGCGCGCGAACTGGTCGACGAAGCGCTGCGTCGGCGCCTTCGCGCCCTGCGCCTCCTCGACCGCGTGGATGATGCGCGCGAGCGTCGTGTTCGACGCGACCGCGGTCACCCGGTATTCGAACGAGCCGGATTCGTTGATCGTGCCGGCGAACACGGTATCGCCGGCCGCCTTCTCGACGGGCAGGCTCTCGCCGGTGATCGGCGCCTGGTTCACGGTCGAGCGGCCGTCGACGACTTCGCCGTCGAGGCCGATCCGCTCGCCCGGCTTCACGCGCACGATCGCGCCGAGGGCAACCTGCGCGGCCTCGACGGTGCGCCACGAACCGTCGGCGTCGCGCACCGTTGCCGTATCCGGCGCGAGCCGCATCAAGCCCTGGATCGCGTTGCGCGCGCGGTCGAGCGACTTCGCCTCGATCAGTTCGGCGATCGTGAACAGCACCATCACCATCGCGGCTTCCGGCCATTGGCCGATCGCCATCGCGCCCGTCACCGCGATGCTCATCAGCGCGTTGATGTTCAGGTTGCCGTTGCGCAGCGCGATCCAGCCCTTCTTGTAGGTGGTGATCCCGCACGCGAGCACCGCGCCGAGCGCGAGCACCGCCGCGAGCCACGACGGCAGGCCGGCCCAGCTCGCGGCCTCCGACGCGATCGCGGCCGCGCCGGCCAGCGCGAGCGGCCACCACGGCTTCGCCGGCTCGGCGCGCGCGGGCGACGGCGGCGCATCGGCGGACGCGGCCTCGGGCGTCATGCCGAGCGTGCGGATCGCGCCGGCGATCGCCGCCTGCGCGCCGGGCGCATGCTCGACCGTCAGCATCCGCTGCATCAGGTTGAATTCGAGCGCAGACACCTCGCGCATCCCGCCGAGCTTCTTGCGGATCAGCGTCTCCTCGGTCGGGCAGTCCATCTGCATGATCCGGAACGCGGAACGCACGTTGCCGGACGCCGTGGCCTGCGACACGGGCAGCGGCGCGAGCGTCAGCGCGGCGGGCGCGCAGCAGTCGCCGGCCGCGTGGTCGTGGTCGTGGTCGTGGTCGTGGTCGTGGTCGTGGTCGTGGTCGTGGTCGTGGTCGTGGTCGTGGTCGTGGTCGTGCGCATGATCGTGGTCGTGACCATGCGTCGCACCGTGGCTGCACGTGTGCGCGCCGTCGTGGTCGTGCGCGTGCGCTTCGCCGTCGTCGTGCACAACGCCCTCACCGTGTTCATGCGCATGACCGTGGTCATGGCCGCACGCGTGCGACTTCTTCGCCGGCGTAGCCGCGTGCGCGCCGGCGACACCCGCCGTGCACGCGTCGCGCGCATCGGCGCAGCATGCGCCGGCCTCGCCGGCCGTGCGGGTTCGTTCGTCGTGGGTACGCAGGGCGTCGGTCATCGCAACCTCCTCAATAGCTTGACGGTGTAGAGTTAACACCTTGAAGCCACTACAAGGTCAACCCTTCGGCAGGAGAAAAGTATGAAGATCGGCGAACTGGCCAAGGCGGCGCGCTGCACGCCCGAGACGATCCGCTTCTACGAGAAGGAGGGGCTGATGCCCGATGCGGAGCGCACCGACGCGAACTACCGCAACTACACGGACACCCACGTCGAACGGCTGCGCTTCATCCGCAACTGCCGCGCGCTCGACATGGCGCACGACGAGATCCGCGCGCTGCTGCGCCTCACCGATACGCCCGGCGATCGCTGCAATTCGATCAACGCACTGCTCGACGAACACATCGGGCACGTCGACGCGCGGCTGGCCGAACTGACGCATCTGCGCGACCAGCTGACCGAATTGCGCCGCCAATGCGTGGGCGAGCACTCGGTTGGGGACTGCGGGATCGTGCACGGTCTCGCGACGATGGAGACGGTCGCACCGGCCGCGAAACGCACGCACCTCGGCTGAAACCCTTGTCGAATATGATAGTCACGCATAGACTAGTTATATTTTAACTAGATATAGCAAGACTATTTATCCCCATGAGCCGTCCATCGCCGCTGGCGCTCGCGATCCTCGCGACGCTCACCGAAGGCCCGCTGCATCCGTACGGGATGCTGCAGCAACTCAAATCGCGCGGCCACGACGAAGTCGTCAACGTGCGGCAGCGCACGAGCCTGTACCAGACGATCGACCGCCTGCTGCGCGACGGCCTGATCGCCGTGCACGACACCGAGCGCGACGGCGCGTTTCCGGAACGCACGCGCTACGAACTCACCGATGCCGGGCGCGCCGCCGGGGAGGCGTGGCTGCGCGCGCAGCTCGCGGAGCCCGCGCGCGAGTTTCCGGCGTTCGGCGCCGGGCTCGCGTTCCTGCCGCTGCTCGACGCCGACGACGCCCGTCAGCAGCTCGAGCGCCGCATCGCCGCGCTCGAAGCCGAACGCGCGCGCGTCGAAGCGCTGCGCAACGCCGCGCAGGCCGAGCAGGTGCCGCGCCTGTTCCTGCTGCAGAACGAGCATGCGCTCGTGCTGCTCGACGCCGAGCTCGGCTGGGTGCGCAGCGTCGTCGACCACCTGCGGATCGGCGCGCTGCGCTGGGTCGACGGCTGATCGCACCCGGGCCGGCTGCCGGCCGGCCTCGCGCCGCGCGTCAAAGCACCTTGCCGGGATTCAGGATGTGATGCGGATCGAGCGCGTCCTTCAGCCGGCGCATCAGGCCGATTTCCGCATCGCTGCGCGTGCAGCCCAGATACGGGCGCTTCAGCACGCCGATCCCGTGCTCGGCGGAAATCGAGCCGCCCATCGCCCGCACGACTGCATAGACGACCCGATCCAGTTCGTCGCCGGTCGCGGCGTCGTGCTCCGCGAGCGACACGCCGATATGCACGTTGCCGTCACCGACGTGCCCGAAGAACAGGCACACGGCCGCCGGCCAGCGCGCGCGCAGCGCCGCTTCGCAGCGCGCGGCGAACGCGCCGAGCTCGCCCGTCGGCAGGCTCACGTCGAAGTTGACGAGATTCGGCAATGCGTCGATCGCGAGGCCTTCGCGCAGCGTCCACATGTCGCGCGCCTGCCGCTCCGACGTCGCGAGCGCCGCGTCGTCGACGAGGCCCGCGTCGAAGCAGTCGGCGAGGCACGTCTCCAGCGCGTGTCGCGCATCGCCGCCCGGCGCGCTCGTCGCGCATTCGATCAGCACCGCGAAGCCGTCGTCGGCCGCAAACGGCGCGACGACCCCGGGCGTGTGTTCGGCGACATACCGGTAGAACGCCGGCCACATCGCCTCGAAGCTGACCACCTCGGGCAGCGCGCGCACGCGGTTCCACAGCCCGACCACCGCGTCATAGCCGGCAACCCGGCATAGCGCGGTCGCGGGCGCCGCCAGTTGCGGATGCAGCCGCAGCACCGCGCGCGTGATCACGCCGAGCGTGCCTTCGCTGCCGATGAACAGCTGCTTCAGGTCGTAGCCGGCGTTGTTCTTCAGCATCCGGTTCATCGACGACACGACGGTGCCGTCCGCGAGCACCGCCTCGAGCCCGAGCACCTGCTCGCGCATCATCCCGTAGCGGATCGCACGAGTGCCGCCCGCGTTGGTCGCGAGCGCGCCGCCGATCTGGCACGACCCGCGCGCGCCGAGGTCGACGCCGAACGTGAAGCCCGCCGCTTCGGCCGCCTCCTGCACGGTCTGCAGCGGCGTGCCGGCGTGCACCGTGATCGTGCCCGCCGCGGCGTCGAGCGACTCGACGCCCGCGAACCGCTCCATCGCCAGCACCACCTCGCCGCCGAGCGCCACCGCGCCGCGCGCCAGCCCGGTCAGCCCGCCCTGCGGCACGACCGGCTGCCCGAGCCGCGTGCACAATGCGAGCGCGCGCGACACGTCGTCGACGCTGCGCGCACGCACCAGCGCGCGCGGCCGCACGCCGGGCGGCTCGTTGTACGCGGTGAAAAAGCGCGGCTCGATGTCGGCCGACGGCGTCACGCATGCCGCGCCGAGTTCCGCCACGAGCGCGGCGACGATCGCATCGCCGCCGTGCACCGCACCGTCGTCAGTCGCCTGATCGCTGCTGGACATCGCGTCGTTGTCCTTACTTCGTCGAGATGTCGATGTCGCCGAAGTACTTCCGGCCCAGCGTCTTGACCGTGCCGTCGGTTTTCAGCTTGTCGATCGCGGCGTTCAGCTTCGCCTTCAGCGCGTCGTCGCCCTTGCGCAGGCCGAACGCGATGCCGTTGCCGAGAATCCGTTCGTCGCGCACCGGCTGCCCGACGAACGAGAAGTCCTTGCCGTCCGGGCGCGACAGGAAGCCGCGCTGGCCGGACGGCGCGAGCACCAGCGTCGCGTCGAGGCGGCCCGCCACGAGATCCGCGTACGCCTGGTTCTGGTCCTGGTACGCGACCACCGACACGCCGGCCGGCTCCCAGTGCGCCTTCGCATAGGTTTCCTGGATCGACGCCTGCAGCACGCCGACGCGCTTGCCCTTCAGCGATTCCGGCGTCGGCTGCAGGCCGCTGCCGTTGCGCGCGATCAGCTGCGTCGGCACGCGGTAGATGATCGTCGTGAAGTCGATCGCCTGGCGCCGCTGCTCGGTCGCGTTCATCGCCGAGTTGATCGCGTCGAACTTGCGGCCCTGCAGCGCGGGAATCAGTCCGTCGAACGACGTCTCGACCCATTTGCACGACAGCTTCGCGGTCTGGCACACCGCATTGCCGACGTCGATGTCGAAGCCCTGCAGGTCGCCGCTCGGCGCCTTCGACTCGAACGGCGGATATTGGGCCTCGAGGCCGAAGCGCAGCATCTGCTGCCCGTCGGCGCACGCCGCGCCGGAGCCGAACGCGCAGGCGAGCGCGAGCCAGAGTTTCAGGTGTTTCATCGAGGTCTCCCTAGTCGACCGAAGTCATGATCAGATGCCGCGCAACCGGCGCGCGCCTTCGATCAGCGTCGCGTCGTCCTTCGAAAAGCTGAGCCGGATCACGCCGGCGTCGGTGCCGTCGGTGTAGAACGCCGACAGCGGAATGGTCGCGACGCGCGCGTCGCGGATCAGGCGCAGCACGAAATCGCTGTCGCGCTCGTCGGAGAAATGCCGGAACCGCGCGAGCATGAAGAACGAGCCTTCGCTCGGCAGCAGCTCGAAGCGCGAATCGGCCAGTTCGCGCGCGAGCAGGTCGCGCTTGGCCTGGTAGAACGCCGACAGGCCGAGATAGCTGTCGGGCTGCGCGAGCACCTCGGCGAACGCGATCTGCATCGGCGTATCGGCCGAGAACACCATGAACTGATGCACCTTGCGGATCTCGTCCATCAGCTCGGCCGGCGCGAGACAGTAGCCGACCCGCCAGCCGGTCACGTGGAACGACTTGCCGAACGACGACACGATCACGCTGCGCTCGGCCAGCTCGCGATGCCGTGCCATGCTCTGGTGCAGCGCGCCGTCGAACACGACGTGCTCGTAGACTTCGTCGGACAGGATCACGATGTCGGTGCCGTGCGTGAGCTGCGCGAGGCGCGCGACGTCCGCTTCGGAGAACACCGTCGCGGTCGGGTTGTGCGGCGTGTTGACGATGATCATCCGCGTGCGCGGCGTGATCGCTGCGGCCACCTCGTCCCAGTCGACGCGAAAGTGCTCGGGCGACAGCTTGATCGCGACCGGCGACGCGCCCTGCATCCGCACGATCGGCGCATAGCTGTCGAACGACGGCTCGAAGTAGATCACCTCGTCGCCCGGGTGCACGAGCGCGCTGATCGCCGCATACAGCCCCTCGCTCGCGCTCGCGATCACCGTGATTTCGGTGGCCGGGTCGTAGCGGGTGCCGTAGAGCGCCTCGGTCTTCTCGGCAAGCCGCTCGCGCAGCGGCGCGACGCCGGCCATCGGCGCGTACTGGTTGTGCCCGTCGCGCATCGCGCGCGCGACGCCTTCGACGAGTGCCGGATCGGGCGCGAAATTCGGCGCGCCCTGCGACAGGTTCAGCGCATCGTGCTGCGCGGCGAGCTGGCCGATCACGGTGAAGATCGTCGTCCCGACGTCGGGCAGCTTCGAACGGGGCGCGGTGACGCTTCGCATGACTCCTCCTGGTTTGGTGCGCTGGCGGATGCGACGAGCGCATCCGGATCGTTCGACCGATTTAGCCGCAGCCAATATCGCGCGGCAATCGAAAGATAGTCATGGGAGCCATGCATTCAGCTCATGGCTCGCATCGCACCGGGTTCAATTCTTAGAGGATTGGCGGCTCCCGTCATGCAATGAAGGCATTTCGCGTTGCGGGCGGAAGCGATCGGGCAGGCGTCACCCGCGCGACGCCCCCGGCACGGCGGCCAGGTAAGCCTGCAGCGCCGCATGCAGTTCGTCGCGCAGCGCGGCGGCGCCGGGCGCGGGCCCGCGCGTCAGCAGCGACTGCGACACCCAGCCATAGCAGAGCGAATGCGCGAGCCGCGCGACTTCGCCGAGCCGTTCTGCCGGCGGCGGATCGGCCGCGTGCGCCAGCGCGTCGCGCCACAGTTCGACGTAGCCATCGTAATGACGCCGGTATGCGGCGAGCGGCGACACCTGCCGCTCGAGCGCGAACAGCGCGCTCCACAACCCGGCGTCCGCATTCACGACGCCAACCTGCAGATCGACGAACGCGGCGGCCACTTCGGCACGCGGACGGCCGCGCAGCGCCTGGGCCGCGGCGCGCAGCTGGTCGGCCATCGCCTGCACGCGCCGGTGGATGCACAGCGCCGCGAGGCTCTGCTTGTCGGCGAAATACTCGTAGAAGGTGCCGACGCTCACGCCCGCCACCGCCGCAATCTCGCGGATCGTCGCTTTCGCATACCCGCGTTCGAGCAAAAGCTGAACGAACGCCTGCTGCAGCGCATCGGAGCTCGCCTGCGCGCGCGGCTGGCGCGGCCGGCGGCGCAGCGCGGGCCGGGGTTGCGCCGCCGGCGTGCCGGGCGGCGCCGGAACCTGAACATGTCGCGGCGGCATATTTGCTACTCTGGAATCAGGACAGGACGAAGCCCCGGATGAGGAGACACATCGATGACAGGCCCGACGCACGCAGTCTCGAACCAGTTCGACGAACTCGTCGACTATAACCTCTTCACGACCGACGCCGCGCTGCGCGAGGCGCTCGCGCGCGCCGGCGCCGGCTGGGCCGAGCCGCAGCTCGACGCGTACGGCGCCCGCCTCGGCAGCGCCGACACCGCGCAGCTCGCCGACGACGCGAACCACTATCCGCCGGAACTGCACGCGTTCGACCGGCGCGGCCGGCGCATCGACCGCGTCGAGTTCCATCCGGCCTGGCACGCGCTGCTCGGCCTGTATCGCGCCGAAGGCTTCGTGTCGCTCGCGTTTCGCGACACGCGGCCCGGCCGCTGGGCGGCGAGCGCGGCCGGCTTCTACCTGCACGGCCAGATCGAGGCCGGCACGCTGTGCCCGGCGACGATGACGCAGGCCGCGATCCCGGTGCTGCAGAAGGAGCCCGCGCTGTGGGAGATGCTGCGCGACAAGCTCTACAGCGACGTCTACGACCCGCGCGACGTGCCGGTCGCGGACAAGCGCTCGATCTGGATCGGCATGGGCATGACCGAGAAACAGGGCGGCTCCGACGTGCGCGCGAACACGACGCTCGCGACGCCGGTGGGCGCGGGCGGCCGCGGCGGCGAGTACCTGCTGCGCGGCCACAAGTGGTTCTTCTCCGCGCCGATGTGCGACGCGCACCTCGTCGTCGCGCGCACCGACGCCGGCGGCCCGTCGTGCTTCTACGTGCCGCGCTGGCGGCCCGACGGCACGAAGAACGCGGTCGAGATCCAGCGCCTGAAGGACAAGGTCGGCAACCGCAGCAATTCGAGCAGCGAGATCGAGCTCGACGATGCGTGGGGCATCATGCTCGGCGACGAAGGCCGCGGCATCCCGACCATCATCGAGATGGCGACCTACACGCGCCTGAACTGCGTGCTCGGCAGCGCGGCGATGCTGCGCCAGGGCGTCGTGCAGGCGATCGCATACACCCGACAGCGCCATGCGTTCGGCCGCGCGCTCGCCGAGCAGCCGCTGATGCGCACGGTGCTCGCCGATCTCGCGCTCGAAAGCGAGGCCGCGCTCGCGCTGGCGATGCGGCTCGCCGCCGCGTTCGAACGCGACGACACGCCGGGCGAGCGCGCGTGGAAGCGGATCGTCACGCCCGCCGCGAAGTTCTGGGTCTGCAAGCGCGCGGTCGAGCTGACCGGCGAAGTGATGGAAGTGTTCGGCGGCAACGGCTACGTCGACGACGGCCCGATCGCGCGGCTGTTCCGCGAAGCGCCCGTCAACTCGATCTGGGAAGGCTCCGGCAACGTAATGTGTCTCGACGTGCTGCGCGCGGTGTCGCGCGAGCCGGATGCCGCCGCCGCGCTCTTCGACGAGCTGCGCGAACTGGGCGGCGACGAGCCGCGCATCCGCGCCGCGCTCGACGCGCTGCGCGCGATGCTCGCCGCGCCGCCCGATACGCTCGAAGCGTCCGGCCGCCTGTTCGCGCAGCGTCTCGTGCTCGCCGCGCAGGCATGCCTGCTGCGGCGCGACGCGCCGGCCGCGGTGGCCGACGCGTTCGTCGCGACGCGGCTCGCCGAACCGGCGTGGGGCCGCATCGCGGGCGGCTTCGATCCGCGCGGCGTCGACGTTGCCGCGCTGCTGCGGCGCGCGTATCCCGCCTGAGCGCCGCGCAATTCGTCACGGATTTGCTCAGGAAACCTCAATGAACCTCGTCGCCGCCCTCGACCGCGCCGCGCGCGCCACACCCGGCAAACCGTTCCTGCGCTACGACGGCGCGACGATCACCTACGCGCAGGCGCGCGACCGCTCGCACCGCGCGGCGGCCGTGCTGAGCGCGCTCGGCGTCGCGGCGGGCGACCGCGTGGCGGCCATGTGCTTCAACACGCCCGCGTTCGTCGACCTGCTGTTCGGCGCGTGGCGGCTCGGCGCGGCGTTCGTGCCCGTCAATCACAAGCTGCAGGCCGCCGAAATCGACTACGTGCTCGCGCATAGCGGCAGCAAGGCGATCCTGTTCGACGCGTCGCTCGCGCCCGTGCTCGAACGCGTCGCGCACCCCGCGCAGCGCCTCGTGACGGAAGGCGCGCCGGCCGGCCTGCCGTGCTTCGACACGATGCTCGCGGCAGCGGACGGCGTCGCCGGCATCGAGCCCGCCGACGGCGATCTCGCGCAGATCCTCTACACGTCCGGCACGACCGGCCGCCCGAAGGGCTGCATGCACAGCCATCGCACGGTGACGCTCGCGGCGATGCAGGCCGCGCTCGCGCTGTCGATCACGCGCGACGAGCGCACGCTGATGGCGATGCCGATCTGGCATTCGTCGCCGCTCAACAACTGGTTCGGCGGCACGCTGATCGCGGGCGGCACCGTCGTACTGCTGCGCGAGTACCATCCGCTGCGCTTCCTGCAGACGGTCGAGCGCGAGCGCGTGACGCTCTATTTCGGCGCGCCGGTGTCGTACACGCTGCCGCTCGACCAAGTGGAAGGCTTCGCCGCGTACGACCTGACGAGCGTGCGCGCATGGATCTACGGCGGCGGGCCGATCGGCGCCGCGCAGGCCGAGCGGCTCGCGCACGCGTACCGGGGCGGCGCATTCTTCCAGGTGTACGGCATGACCGAGGCGGGGCCGGCCGGCACCTCTCTGTATCCGGACGAGCAGGTCGCGAAGGCCGGCTCGATCGGCCATCACGGCGGCCCCGGCGTCGACCTGCGCGTCGTGCGCACGGACGGCGCCGACGCGCAGCCCGGCGAGGCCGGCGAGATCTGGCTGAAGACCGACAGCATGATGCTCGGCTATCTCGACGATCCGGCCGCGACACGCGCCGCGTTCGCGCCGGACGGCTGGTATCGCACCGGCGACGTCGCGCGAATCGATCAGGATGGCTACCTGTTCCTCGTCGACCGGCTGAAGGACATGATCGTCACGGGCGGCGAGAACGTCTATTCGAAGGAAGTGGAGGACGTGCTGGTCGCGCATCCGGACGTGCTCGACGCGGCCGTCGTCGGCATCCCGCATCCGGAATGGGGCGAGACGGTGGTCGCGCACGTCGTCGTGCGCGCCGGCGCAGCGCGTGACGTGGATGCGCTGCGCGCGTTCTGCGCGGAACGGCTCGCCGCGTACAAGGTGCCGCGCGAGGTCGTATTCGCGGATGCGCTGCCGCGCACGCCGACGGGCAAGCTGCAGAAGTTCCTGCTGCGCCGGCGGGACGGTTGAACGCGAGCCGTCAGGTCGAGAAAAAAGCCACCGGACCTTTCGGCCCGGTGGCTTTCAATGTGCCGCACGAGCGGCGGCATCCGCCGCCGCCCGCGGACGTGATGCTTACTTGCCGCCGATGCTCTTCAGCGGCTTCCACTCGCCCTTCTCGACCTTGTACATCGTAATGCCGCCGTTCTTCAGGTCGCCCTTCGCGTCATACGCGAGGTGGGTCGACGTGACGCCAGCCATGTCGGTCTTCGCAAGCAGCGGCAGGTACTTCGCCGGATCGGTCGAGTTCGCCTTCTTCATCGCGTTGAACAGCGCCATCGCGCCGTCGTACGAATACGGCGAATAGGTCTGCACGTCCTCGCCGAAGCGCTTCTTGTACTTGTCGGCGTACGACTTGCCGCCAGGCATCTCGTCGAGCGGCAGGCCCGCGAGCGAAGCGATCGTGCCGTCGGCCGCGTCACCCGCGATCTTCAGGAACGTCGGCGTCTTCACCATTTCGCCGCCCATCAGCGGCGCCTTGAAGCCCAGCGCCTTCATCTGCTTGACCATCGGCGCCGCCTGCGAATCCGCGCCGCCGTAGTAGACGATGTCCGGCTGGGCCGCCTTCAGCTTCGTCAGGATCGCCTTGAAGTCGACTGCCTTGTCGTTCGTGAATTCGCGCATCACGATCGTCGCGCCGGCCGCCTTCGCCGCCTTCTCGAACTGGTCGGCGAGACCCTGGCCGTAAGCGGTGCGGTCGTCGACGATCGCGATCTTCTTCAGGCCGAGATCCTTCGCGACGAACGTGCCCGCCACCGAGCCCTGCTGCGTGTCGGACGTCATCATGCGGAAGGTCGTCTTGTAACCCTGCTGCGTGTATTCCGGCGCGGTCGCCATCGCGATCTGCGGAATGCCCGCGTTCGCGTAGATGCGCGATGCCGGAATCGTCGTGCCCGAGTTGAAGTGGCCGAGCATGCCCTTGATGCCGTCGTCGACGAGCTTCTGCGCGACCGTCGTGCCCGTGCGCGGGTCAGCCTGGTCGTCCTGCGTGTCGAGCACGAACTTCACCGGCTTGCCGCCGATCATCGGCTTGGTCGCGTTGAAATCCTCGATCGCGAGCACGATGCCGTTCTGCATATCCTTGCCGTAATGCGCCTGCGCACCCGTCATCGGCCCTGCGTAGCCGACCTTCACGTCATCCGCATGCGCAGTCCCCGCCAGCGACATGACAGCAACGAACGTTGCGCCTGCCAGCTTTTTCATCGTGTGTTGCATAGCTTCTCCTAGGTACCAGGTATAAATGGAGCGGCTTCGGGATCGCCTTGCCGCTTCCTTTTCTTGATCCGAACGGCAAGGATGTTCAGCCGATCGTCATCAAATTCGCATTGCCGCCCGCCGCCGCGGTGTTCACGCTGACCGAGCGCTCCGTCAGCAGACGCTCGAGCGCGTAGTCTTCCGCGTCGCCGTTCTCGAACGCGCCCGCCGACACGCCCTGCACCGACACGATCGGGCCCGGCCGCTGCGCGACTTCCTTCACCAGCGTCTGCAGCTCGTCGCTGTCGCCTTCGAACAGCACCGCGTCGAACGCCGCATCGGCCTGCTTGCGCACGCCCGCATGCGCCTTCAGCGCCGCCGGCAGCGCGGCGAAGAGCGTCTCGCCCGCCGCGCCCGCGAAGAGCGCCCGGTTGCCGGTAGCGAGCACCGCCGCGAACTGCGCACGCGCGCCGCTCGGCGTCGCCGCGACGCACAGCACCGAGCCGCGCGGGCCGAGTGTATACGTGTTGCGCTCGCCCGTCGGGCCCGTCAGCACCGCGGTCGCACCCGCCGGCACCTGCGCGAGATAGCCGTCGCAACGCGCCGCCAGCGTCGGCTCGCGCTGCTCGATCAGCCAGTCGCGCAGCGCGGTCAGCGCGGCCGCCGGATGGTCATGCTTCTCGCCTTCGGCAACGGCAACGTCGTCGGCCACCAGCATCTGCGCGAGCGAGCGCGGCAGCCCGGACGGACGCGTCGCGAGCAGGCGCTGCAGGTACAGCGCGCCGCCCGCCTTCGGGCCCGTGCCCGACAGGCCTTCTCCGCCGAACGGCTGCACGCCGACCACCGCGCCGATCACGTTGCGGTTCACGTAGATGTTGCCGACGTGCGCGCGCTCGATCACGTGCGCGATCGTCTCGTCGATCCGCGTGTGGATGCCGAGCGTCAGGCCATAGCCGGTCGCGCGGATCTGCTCGAGCAGCTTGTCCAGCGCACTGCGGCGATAGCGCACGACGTGCAGCACCGGGCCGAACACCTCGCGCTTGAGCTCGTCGACGCTGCCGATCTCGATCAGCGTCGGCGGCACGAACGTGCCGTGCGCGCAGGCTTCCGGCATCGGCATCTGCGTGACCCCGTGGCCCTTGTCCTTCATCGCCGCGACGTGCGTGTCGATCGTCTGCTTCGCTTCGCCGTCGATCACCGGGCCGACGTCGATCGACAGGCGGTCCGGGTTGCCGAGCGCGAGCTCCTGCATCGCGCCTTTCAGCATCGTCAGCGTGCGGTCCGCGACATCGTCCTGCAAACACAGAACGCGCAGCGCCGAACACCGTTGACCGGCGGAATCAAACGACGACTGCATCACGTCCGCGACGACCTGCTCGGCGAGCGCCGACGAATCGA
This sequence comes from Burkholderia ubonensis, assembly GCF_902833085.1. Classification (GTDB taxonomy): domain Bacteria; phylum Pseudomonadota; class Gammaproteobacteria; order Burkholderiales; family Burkholderiaceae; genus Burkholderia; species Burkholderia ubonensis. The sequence continues at coordinate 231,743 of NZ_CADFEB010000010.1, read as the reverse complement.
CGATCATCGCGTTCTGGCCGCCCGTCTCGGCGATCAGCGGAATCGGCTTGCCGTCCGGATCGAGGCGCGCCGACAGCGTCTTGTTGATCAGGCGCGCGACTTCGGTCGAGCCGGTGAACATCACCGCGCGGGTGCGCGCGTCGGCGACGAGCGCCGCTCCGACCGTCTCGCCGGTGCCCGGCAGCAGTTGCACCGCGCCGGCCGGCACGCCGGCCTCGCGCAGGATGCGCACCGCTTGCGCGGCGATCAGCGGGGTCTGCTCGGCCGGCTTCGCGAGCACCGTGTTGCCGGCCGCGAGCGCCGCGGCCACCTGACCCATGAAGATCGCGAGCGGGAAGTTCCACGGGCTGATGCAGACCACGGGGCCGAGCGGACGATGCGTGTCGTTCGAGAATTCGTCGCGGATCTGCGCGGCGTAGTAGCGCAGGAAATCGACCGCTTCACGGATTTCCGCGATCGCGTTCGGCAGCGACTTGCCCGCTTCGCGCACGATCAGGCCCATCAGCGTGTGCATCTGCGCTTCGAGCAGGTCGGCCGCGCGTGCGAGGCAGTCGGCGCGCGCATCGACCGGGGTCGCCTGCCAGATCGGCGCGGCGGCCACCGCATGCGCGAGCGCGGCGCTCACGTGCTCGGCGCTCGCTTCGCTGACCGCGCCGACGAGGTCACGCTGGTCGGCCGGGTTGCGCACGTCGCGGGCCGGCGCGTCGGCGAGCTCGTCGTCGGCGAGCATCGGCGCGGCGCGCCACGGATGGTGTGCGCTCGCGAGCAGCGCGGACGACAGCGACGCGAGGCGGTGCTCGTTCGACAGGTCGAGGCCCATCGAGTTGGAGCGCTCGTCGCCGTACAGGTTGCGCGGCAGCGGGATCTTCGCGTGCGGCGCGCCGAGCGGCACGACCTTCAGCGCTTCCTCGACCGGATCGGCGACCAGCTCCTTCACCGACACGGTCTTGTCGGCGATGCGGTTCACGAACGACGTGTTCGCGCCGTTTTCCAGCAGGCGGCGCACGAGGTAGGCGAGCAGCGTTTCATGCGTGCCGACCGGCGCGTACACGCGGCACGGGCGGTTCAGCTTGTCGCGGCCGGTGACTTCCTCGTACAGCGGCTCGCCCATCCCGTGCAGGCACTGGAATTCGTACTGGCCCGGGTAGTAGTTCTGGCCCGCGAGCTGGTAGATCGCCGCGAGCGTGTACGCGTTGTGCGTCGCGAACTGCGGATAGACCGCGTCCGGCGCCGCGAGCAGCTTCTTCGCGCACGCGAGGTACGACACGTCGGTGTAGATCTTGCGCGTGTAGACCGGATAGCCTTCGAGGCCGTCGACCTGCGCGCGCTTGATCTCGGTATCCCAGTACGCGCCCTTCACGAGGCGGATCATCAGGCGGTGACGGCTGCGGCGCGCGAGGTCGATCAGGTAGTCGATCACGAACGGGCAGCGCTTCTGGTAGCCCTGCACGACGAAGCCGATGCCGTTCCAGCCGGCCAGCTCCGGATCGAAGCACAGCGCCTCGAGCAGGTCGAGCGACAGCTCGAGGCGGTCCGCTTCCTCCGCGTCGATGTTCAGGCCGATGTCGTAGCGGCGTGCGAGCAGCGCGAGCGCGCGCACGCGCGGCAGCAGCTCGACCATCGTGCGCTCCTGCTGCGAGCGCGAGTAGCGCGCATGCAGCGCCGACAGCTTGATCGAGATGCCGGGGCCTTCGTAGATGCCGCGGCCGCCGGCCGCCTTGCCGATCGCGTGGATCGCCTGCTCGTACGACGCGTAGTAGCGCTGCGCGTCCTCTTCGGTCGTCGCCGCTTCGCCGAGCATGTCGTACGAGTAGCGGAAGCCGCGCGCTTCGTACTTGCGGCTGTTCGCGAGCGCCTCGGAGATCGTCTCGCCGGTCACGAACTGCTCGCCCATCAGGCGCATCGCCATGTCGACGCCCTTGCGGATCAGCGGCTCGCCGCCCTTGCCGATCAGGCGCGTGAGCGCCGACGACAGGCCCGCTTCGCTGTTCGTCGTGACGAGCTTGCCGGTGATCATCAGCCCCCAGGTCGCCGCGTTGACGAACAGCGACGGCGCGTGACCGACGTGCGAGCGCCAGTCGCCCTTGCTGATCTTGTCGCGGATCAGCGCGTCGCGGGTCGCGCGGTCGGGAATGCGCAGCAGCGCTTCCGCGAGACACATCAGCGCGACGCCTTCCTGGCTCGACAGCGAGAACTCATGGATCAGCCCTTCGACGCCGCCGCCCGAGCTCTTCTCGCGCAGCGCCTCGACGAGCTGCGTCGCGAGCGCCTGCACGTCCGCCTGCAGGTTCGCGGGCAGCCGCGCCTGGCCGACCAGGAACGGCACGCATTCCGGCTCGGGGCGGCGGTACGCGGCCGTGATCGCCGCGCGCAGCACCGATTGCGGCTGCACGTTCTGCGCGAATTCGAGGAACGGGTGCGGCGAGTTGTCGTCGTCGCCGTCGCCGGCCTGGCTGTCGGCCAGCTCGGTAACGCCGCTGTGGCCGGACAGCTCCGGCGGCAGCTGGCCGTGCTCGATGCGTTCGAGATACGCGAAGATCGCCTGCTTGATCAGCCAGTGGGGGGTGCGTTCGAGCCGCGTCGCCGCGTCTTTCAGGCGCGAGCGGAGCAGATCGTCGACTTTGACGCCAAGGGTGGTGCTTGCCATGGTGGGTTCGTGCGCCGGACGAAAGCCGGCCAGTGACGTGAGAGGATGCGCGAAATCCTACGGCACACAATAAAAAGGTGCAACCCAATTTCGCGGATGGTTGCACCTTAATCTTATTGAATATAATCAGTCACTTATACGGTCGCAACCTAGGAGTTGCCCGTGGTCGGCGGATCGGGATTTTCCCTGATCCGGCGCGCGCGGACAGGCGCGGGCAACCCGGGCCGGGTACGGCGCCGGGCGGAACCCGGTTGCACACGCGCCCGAGTGCCGCGCGAGGCGGGGTGAAAAGAGCGACAACCGGCGGCCGGTTGTGCGCGCGTGGCGCCGGGCGCCGTCAGACGTCCAGCGGATCGACCTCGACGTTCCACCGCAGCACGCCCTTCAGCGCGCGCAGTTCGTAGAGCCATGCGTGCAGCGCGTGCTGCAGCGCCGCCCGCGACGCGCTTTCGAGCAGCAGCTGCGCGCGATGCACGTTCGCGACCTTGACGATCGTCATCGGCACCGCGTCGTAGACGGTCACGCGGTCCGCGCCGGGCAGCCCCGGCAGCGCCGCCGCGGCCTGCTGCAGGAAGCCGAGCGCCGCGTCGAGCGTGCGCCCTTCGGCGCGCAGCAGCGCCTGGTAGACGAACGGCGGCAGATGCGCATCGCGGCGCTCGCCGAGCGTCGAAGTCGCGAAGCCGACGTAATCGTGTCGCGCGAGCGCGTGGTACAGCGCGTGGCGCGGATAGCGCGTCTGCACGAGCACGTCGCCCGGCAGCCCGGCGCGGCCCGCGCGGCCGCTCACCTGCATCAGCTGCGCGAACAGCCGCTCGCTCGCGCGGAAATCGTGCGAGAACAGCGCGGTATCGGCGTTGAGCACGCCGACGAGCGACACGCGCTGGAAATCGTGCCCTTTCGCGATCATCTGCGTGCCGACCAGGATGTCGACCTCGCCCGCGTGCACGTCCGAGAACAGCGCCTGCGCGCTGCCCTTGCGGCGCGTGCTGTCCGCGTCGATCCGCAACACGCGCGCGCCGGGCACCGCCTCGACGAGCGCTTCCTCGATGCGCTGCGTGCCGCGGCCGAGCGGCGCGATGTCGACGTTGCCGCATTCGGGGCACGAGCGCGGAATGCGCGCCTCCCAGCCGCAGTGATGGCAGCGCAGCGCATGCTCGGGCTTGTGCAGCACGACGTACGCGCTGCAGCGCGGGCAGCCGGCCACCCAGCCGCACGCGTCGCATGCGAGCTGGGGCGCATAGCCCCGCCGGTTCAGGAACACGAGGCTCTGCTCGCCGCGTTCGAGCCGCGCCTTCAGCGCCGCGACGAGCGGCCCGGACAGCCCGCCCATCGACGCCCGCCCGCGCCGCCGCTCTTCTTCGAGGTCGATCAGCCGCACGCTCGGCAGCACCGCGTCGGCCACCGCGCGCCGCGACAGCGTGAGTTTCGTATAGCGCCCCTGCTCGGCCTGCCACCAGCTTTCGAGCGACGGCGTCGCGGAGCCGAGCACGACCGGGATGCCGAGCTGCTTCGCGCGCCAGACCGCGAGGTCGCGCGCCGAATAGCGCAGCCCTTCCTGCTGCTTGTATGCCGGCTCGTGCTCCTCGTCGACGACGATCAGCGCGAGCGCCGGCAGCGACGCGAGCACCGCGAGGCGCGTGCCGAGCACGATCCGCGCGCGGCCCGTGTGCGCGGCCAGCCAGTTGCGCGCGCGCTCGCCTTCGGCGAGGCCGCTGTGCAGCGTGACGATCGCATCGGACGCGAGCGTGCCGGCAAAGCGCGCGCGAAACGCCGCCTCGAACTGCGGCGTCAGGTTGATTTCGGGGACGAGCACGAGCGCCTGCGCGTCGGGCCGCGCGTTCAGCAGCGACGCGAGCGCGTGCAGGTAGACCTCGGTCTTGCCGCTGCCGGTCACGCCGTGCAGCAGGAACGGCGCGAACCCCTGCGCGGCGCGGATCGCGTCGAGCGCCTCGGCCTGCTGGTCGGTCAGCGGCGGCGGCACGGTTCGCCCACCGTTTTGTCCGCCGCCTTGTCCACCCGTTGTCGACAGGTTATCCACAGGCTTGGGCACAGGGTTGTCCGCCCAGCCGATTTCGTCGACATCGACCCAGCCTTGCGCGGCCCAGTCATCGAGCGTCGCCGCCGCCTTCGGATGCAGCGCACGGGCGTCGGGCAGGCTCAGCGACTCGGCGTCGGCGAGCGCCTCGGCCAGCCGCCGCAGCGCCGCCGCGCGCGCGGGCAACGCATCCGGTAGCGCGGCGCGGCCGGCTTCCGACAGCCGATAGCGGATCTCCGGCGCCAGCAGCCGGCCCCAGCGTCCGGCGTCGCGCAGCGCCTGCGGCAGCGCCGGCAGCGCGACCTCGCCGCGGCCGCGCTGGTAGTAGTCGGCGGCGAACGCGACGAGCGCGAGCCAGTCGGCGGACAGCGGCGGCAGGTCCGCGCAGATCGCGTCGACCGCGCGCAGCCGCGACGGCGGCACGTCGGTGTGAGTCGTCACTTCGCAAACGAGCCCGACCGCCTGCCGCTTGCCGAACGGCACCTGCACGAGCGTGCCGGGCCCGGGCGCAGGCCGTGCGTCGCAGCGGTAATCGAACAGGGTCGCGAGCGGATGGTCGAGCGCCACCCGCAGATAGGTGCCGTCGCTCACGGGCCTCCCGTGAGCGTGCGAGGCGTCCGGGTTCCGCCCCTCAATACGGGGGCGGCGGCGGCAAACTTAAAGTAAAACTTCAGATTCGTCGCTAAGTTTTGGATTCGCATTAGGAATCGCCGTATACCCTGGCCGGCCTGTGGATAACTTTGTTGAGAACTTGCCTTTCACCACGCCCGGAGCGCGTCGGGCCGAGCCTGCCGCTGCTTTTTCCGGTTCGGAACCGGGGCCCGCGAAGCCTTATTCCATAAGGCTGCTATTCAAATTCTCAGACCATAGCGGGACAAATTGACCGATACGGGGCTCTACCGCGCTGCAACGTGGAAAATGTGTATAAGTCAAGTCTTGACAAGCCGCCGATCACCCGCCCGGGCGGGGTTGCGCCCTGTTTAGTTCAGGGCGCGAAACGCGGCCGCTCCGCACCGCAGCACGGCCGCGCCTGCAATCAGCGCGCGGCTCCGCTACGAATCGCGCGGCTGTGGTTGTGCACCTCGTCGACCAGTTCGGCGACGTGCTCGGGCGGCGTGAACTGCGAGATGCCGTGCCCGAGGTTGAACACGTGGCCCGGATGGTTGCCGTAGCTGTCGAGCACCGCGCGCGCCTGCTCGCGAATCGCGGCCGGCGGCGCAAACAGGATCGTCGGATCGAGGTTGCCCTGCAGCGCGACGCGCCCCGCGACACGCTCGCGCGCGGCGCCGACGTTGACCGTCCAGTCGAGCCCGACCGCGTCGACGCCCGTCGCCGCGATTTCCTCGAGCCACAGCCCGCCGCCCTTCGTGAACGTGATCACCGGCACGCGCTCGCCGTCGTGCTCGCGCTTGAGCTGCGACACGACGCGCCGGATGTAGTCGAGCGAGAAGCGCTGGTACGCGCCGTCGGCGAGCGCGCCGCCCCACGTGTCGAAAATCATCACCGCCTGCGCGCCCGCTTCGATCTGCGCGTTCAGGTACGCGGCGACCGCCTGCGCGTTGACGTCGAGAATCCGGTGCATCAGGTCCGGCCGCGAATACGCCATCGACTTCACGGTGCGGAAGTCGTCCGAGCCGCCGCCTTCGACCATGTAGCACGCGAGCGTCCACGGGCTGCCCGAGAAGCCGATCAGCGGCACCCGCTGACGGCCCTGGCCGTCGGTGAGCGCGCGGCGGATCTCGCGCACCGCGTCCGTCACATAGCCGAGCGTCGCGCCGATGTCCGGCACCGCGAGCTTCGCGACGTCCGCCTCGGTGCGCACCGGATGCGCGAACTTCGGCCCTTCGCCGACCTGGAAGTCGAGGCCGAGACCCATCGCATCGGGAATCGTCAGGATGTCCGAGAACAGGATCGCGGCGTCGAGCGGGAAGCGCTCGAGCGGCTGCAGCGTCACTTCGGTCGCGTAGTCGGGGTTCTTCGCGAGGCCGAGGAAGCTGCCCGCGCGCGCGCGCGTCGCGTTGTATTCCGGCAGGTAGCGGCCCGCCTGGCGCATCAGCCAGATCGGCGTGTAGTCGGTCGGCTCGCGCAGGAGCGCACGCAGGAAGGTGTCGTTGAGCAGGGTATGAGCCACGGTGGAGGCGACGATGCGGAAGAGGCAAAAGCGCATTTTACCGGACCGGGGCGATCCCGCCGTGCACGCGGCGCCGATGGCGGCCATATGACGCGCGCGATGGCTCCGTTATGATCGGACACCCATACCGAAACGAACGAAGGAGGAGACCCGATGAAGCAGTTCGCCAAGATTGCCGCCGTCGCAGCCATCGCCGCGCTGGCATGCGCCGCCGCGGCCACGCACGCGCAGACGGCCCCGGGCAGCGGCGGCGCGGCAGGCGCCGGCTCGCGGCTCGACGACGTGCTCGCGCGCGGCACGCTGCGCGTCTGCACGACGGGCGACTACAAGCCGTATTCGTATTACCGCGCCGACGGCCGGTTCGAAGGCATCGACATCGACATGGCCGACGCGCTCGCGAAATCGCTCGGCGTGAAGGCCGACTACGTGAAGACGAGCTGGCCGAACCTGACCGCGGATTTCGTAGCGAAGTGCGACATCGCGGTCGGCGGCGTATCGACGACGCTCGAGCGCCAGAAACGCGCGTTCTTCACGCAGCCGTACATGACCGACGGCAAGACCCCGATCGTGCGCTGCGCGGACGCCGACAAATACCAGACCGTCGCGCAGATCGACCGCCCCGAGACCCGCGTGATCGTGAACCCGGGCGGCACCAACGAGCGGTTTGCGAAACAGCACTTCATGCACGCGAACCTCACCGTCTACCCGGACAACGTGACGATCTTCAAGCAGATCCTCGCCGGCAAGGCCGACGTGATGGTGACCGACGCGTCCGAGACGCTGCTGCAGCAAAAACTGAATCCGGGCCTGTGCTCGGTGCATCCGGACCAGCCGTTCCAGTTCGGCGAGAAAGCGTACATGGTGCCGCGCGGCGACGTCGTGTTCCAGCAGTACGTCGATCAATGGCTGCACCTGGCGCTCGCGAACGGCGAGTTCCGGGCGATCTCGGACAAATGGCTGAAGTGATTGACCGGCGCCGTGGCTCGGGCGATGAGGTTTATCCGAAAGGCCGACTACCGCGACCACCCGATCACGTTTCAAAATCTTTCTGATGATTGAATCATCAGACATCGAATCCTCTGAGCGTTGCACCTTTTCGCGTGCAATTGGGGACTTCGTCGAGCCTGTCGCGCACGAAAAACGCATTACGCGCACGCGATGAAAACACTTTCGATAATATTGGTAAAAATGACCTCCATGGAATCCCTTAAAACAGCAAAAAATCCCGGAAAGCCTTATCCGGCGGGCGTTACAACCTGAAACACTTTGTTACCGCGAGGGGACATCAATTCGCCCACAATGCCTTTCAACGGTTTCAACACGGATGCGGTCTCGTGTGCCAAGTGTGAGCGGACGCAAAGCACGGCGAGCCCGTCGGTTATATGCCGAAGCCCTTCCGGGGGGCATCCCTGTTGGAGTCGTTTCCGGTCTTCGGACCGGACGCGTTCCATCTTTGGTCTCCTCGCGCTAACCCCGTAGCGTGTGGTTTTTAGCGGGCTAATAAGCCCGCTTTTTTTCGTCCATCGAAAACGTGACGGCCCGCCGGGCGCCACGTTTCCCGCCTCACGCAGTCTTCTGCACGTCGAGCTTCAACTCGTCGATCATGCGCTGGCGCATCACGAACTTCTGCACCTTCCCCGTCACCGTCATCGGCAGCTCGTCGACGAAGCGGATGTAACGCGGAATCTTGTAGTGCGCGATCTGCCCCTGGCAGAACGCGCGCACGTCATCCTCGGTCAGCTGCTCGCCCGCGCGCAGCACGATCCACGCGCATACTTCCTCGCCATACTTCGCGTCGGGCACGCCGAACACCTGCGCGCTCTGGATCTTCGGATGACGAAACAGGAATTCCTCGATCTCGCGCGGATAGATGTTCTCGCCGCCGCGAATCAGCATGTCCTTCAGCCGGCCGACGATGTTGCAGTAGCCGTCCGCGTCGAGCGTCGCGAGATCGCCGGTGTGCATCCAGCCGTCGATCAGCACGTCGCGCGTCTTCTCGTCGTCGTCCCAGTAGCCGCGCATCACCGAGTAGCCCTTCGTGCACAGCTCGCCCGTCGCGCCGACCGGCACGGTGCCGCCGCTCGGATCGACGATCTTCACTTCCAGATGCGGCTGGATGCGGCCGACGGTCGTCGTGCGCATCTCGAGCGGGTCGTCGGTCGAGCTCTGGAACGACACGGGGCTCGTCTCCGTCATCCCGTACGCGATCGTGATCTCCGACAGGTGCATCTGCGACACGACGCGCTTCATCGTCTCGATCGGGCACGGCGAGCCGGCCATGATGCCGGTGCGCAGCGTCGACAGGTCGTACTTCGCGAAGTCCGGATGATCGAGCTCCGCGATGAACATCGTCGGCACGCCGTGCAGCGCGGTGCAGCGTTCGTCGGCAACCGCGGCGAGCGTCGCGGCCGGATCGAACGCCTCGCCGGGGAACACCATCGCGGCGCCGGTAGACACGCACGCGAGCACGGCCAGCACCATCCCGAAGCAGTGATAGAGCGGCACCGGAATGCACAGCGCGTCCTGCTCGCTGAAGCGCATCGCCTGCGCGATCGAGCGCGCGTTGTTGACGACGTTGCGGTGCGAGAGCGTCGCGCCCTTCGGGCTGCCGGTCGTGCCGCTCGTGAACTGGATGTTGATCGGATCGATCGACGCGAGCGTCGCGCCGAGCGCGTCGAGCGCTTCCCGGTCGAGCGCCGCGCGGCCGCGCGCCATCACGTCGGCAAAGCGGAACATGCCGGCGGGTGCGACCTCACCCATCGACACGATCGTGCGCAGGCTCGGCACGCGCACCGCGTGCAGGTCGCCCGGCGCGCAGCGCGCGAGTTCCGGCGCGATCGCCTGCAGCATGTCGACATAGCCGGACGACTTGAAGCGCTCGGCGGCGATCACCGCCTTGCAGCCGACCTTGTTCAGCGCGTATTCGATTTCCGCGAGCCGGTAGGCGGGATTGAGATTGACGAGGATCGCGCCGATGCGCGCGGTCGCGAACTGGGTCAGCAGCCATTCGCTGCGGTTCGGCGACCAGATGCCGACGCGGTCGCCCCGGGTGATACCGAGCGCGGCGAGGCCCGTGGCCAGCACGTCGACCTCGTCAGCGAATTCGCGCCAGCTCCAGCGTATGCGCTGCTCGCGGAACACCACGGCCGGACGATCGGGAAAGCGTCCGGCGGTATCCCGCAGGAACTGCCCGATCGTCGCTTCGGAAAGCGGCACGTCGGTCACGCCGCGCACGTACGACAATCCGTTCTCGGGCGCGATCAGCGCCCGCACGCCTGGGTCTGCAGCCATGAATGTCTCCGTCTTTTGTCTGTCTGATTCAGCGGACGATAGCGCGCTCCGCTGACGACACTCTGACATCGATTCTCGGCTATCGGACGAAATAGCACGCTCGGACGAAACCCTGACGAAACCGGGGCGAAAAAAAAGCAGCCCGGAGGCTGCTTTCTTTTGCACGACGCACGGCTGGCTTAGTGCCGGCTGCGCATCTTCGCAAGACGCTGGATCGCTTCGAGTTGCGCCATTGCGGTCGCGAGCTCGGACTGCGCCTTCGCGAGGTCGATGTCCGACTTCGCGTTCTGCAGCGTTTCCTCGGCGCGCTTGCGCGCTTCCTCGGCCTTCGCCGAGTCGAGATCCTTGCCGCGGATCGCGGTATCGGCGAGCACCGTCACGGCGCCCGGCTGCACTTCGAGAATGCCGCCCGCGACGAACACGAACTCGTCGTTGCCGCTTTCGGTTTCGATGCGCACCGCACCCGGACGAATCCGCGTGATCAGCGGCGTGTGACCCGGCAGGATGCCCAGCTCACCCGCTTCGCCCGGCAGCGCGACGAACTTCGCCTCGCCCGAGAAGATCTGCTCTTCCGCGCTGACGACGTCTACTTTGATGGTTGCCATATCGACTCCTGGTTGAGCGTGTTGCGGTCGGCGCGATCGACCATGAAGCGAATCGACGATATCGATTCACCACACTGTGGCCGGATCGCGCCAGCGTGCTACCACTCAGACCTTTACTGGATCTTCTTGGCCTTCTCGAAGGCTTCGTCGATCGTGCCGACCATGTAGAACGCCTGTTCCGGCAGGTGATCGCACTCGCCGTCGACGATCATCTTGAAGCCGCGGATCGTTTCCTTCAGCGGCACGTACTTGCCCGGCGAGCCCGTGAACACTTCAGCGACGTGGAACGGCTGCGACAGGAAACGCTGGATCTTGCGTGCGCGCGCGACCGACAGCTTGTCTTCCGGCGACAGTTCGTCCATGCCCAGAATCGCGATGATGTCGCGCAGTTCCTTGTAGCGCTGCAGCGTCTGCTGAACGCGACGGGTGATCGAGTAGTGCTCTTCACCGATCACGTTCGGGTCGATCTGGCGCGACGTCGAGTCGAGCGGGTCGACCGCCGGGTAGATACCCAGCGAAGCGATGTCACGCGACAGAACGACGGTTGCGTCCAGGTGGCCGAAGGTGGTGGCCGGCGATGGGTCGGTCAAGTCATCCGCAGGGACGTACACGGCCTGAACCGACGTAATCGAGCCCTTCTTGGTCGACGTGATGCGCTCTTGCAGCTTGCCCATTTCTTCAGCCAGCGTCGGCTGATAGCCCACTGCCGACGGCATACGGCCGAGCAGTGCCGACACTTCGGTACCGGCCAGCGTGAAACGGTAGATGTTGTCGACGAAGAACAGCACGTCGAGGCCTTCGTCACGGAAGTGCTCGGCCATCGTCAGGCCGGTCAGCGCGACGCGCAGACGGTTGCCCGGCGGCTCGTTCATCTGGCCGTACACCAGCGCGACCTTGTCGAGAACGTTCGAGTCCTTCATTTCGTGGTAGAAGTCGTTCCCTTCACGGGTACGCTCGCCCACGCCCGCGAACACGGAGTAACCGCCGTGCTCCTTCGCGATGTTGTTGATGAGCTCCATCATGTTGACGGTCTTGCCCACGCCCGCACCGCCGAACAGACCGACCTTGCCGCCCTTTGCGAACGGGCAGATCAGGTCGATGACCTTGATGCCCGTTTCGAGCAGTTCGGTCGACGGCGACAGTTCGTCGAACGCCGGCGCCTTCTGGTGGATCGAGCGGGTGTGCTCGCTCACGATCGGGCCAGCCTCGTCGATCGGGCGGCCGAGCACGTCCATGATCCGGCCGAGGGTCGGCTTGCCGACCGGCACCGAGATCGGCTTGTTCGTGTTCTTCACCGTCAGACCGCGGCGCAGGCCGTCGGATGCACCCAGACAGATGGTGCGGACCACGCCGTCGCCCAGCTGCTGCTGGACTTCGAGCGTCAGTTCCGAGCCTTCCAGAATGAGCGCGTCGTAGATCTTCGGCATGCTTTCGCGCGGGAATTCCACGTCGATAACGGCGCCGATGCACTGTACGATCTTGCCTTCTACCAAAGCAGCAGTACTCATCGCTTTTCCTTTAAATACCTGATTCTTTACTCGCGCAAAGGCGCAGTTTCGGGTGGTCTGGCGGCTCGCGCTTAAACAGCTGCGGCGCCGCCGACGATCTCCGACAGTTCCTTCGTGATCGCGGCCTGACGGCTCTTGTTGTACACCAGCTGCAGCTCGCTGATCACGGTCTTCGCGTTGTCCGACGCAGCCTTCATCGCGACCATCCGCGCCGATTGCTCCGACGCCATGTTTTCCGCGACGGCCTGGTACACCAGCGCCTCGACGTAGCGCACCAGCAGCTCGTCGACGACAGCCTGCGCATCCGGTTCGTAGATGTAGTCCCACGACGTGGCCGGCGTGCCGTCATTCGCCTCGAAGTGCTCCGACGACAGCGGCAGCAGCTGCTCGATTACCGCTTCCTGCTTCATCGTGTTGACGAAGCGCGTGTACGCGAGATAAACCGCCGACAGCTTGCCTTCCGAATACAGATCGAGCTGCGTCTTCACCGCGCCGATCAGCTTGTCGAGGTGCGGGGTGTCGCCGAGGTGCACGACCTGCGACATCACCTTCGCGCCGAAGCGGTTCAGGAACCCGAGGCCCTTGCTGCCGATCGCGGTGGCTTCGACCTTCTGGCCCTTCTCTTCCAGCTCCTTGAACTTCTGCACCGTCGCGCGCAGCACGTTGGTGTTCAGACCGCCGCACAGACCCTTGTCCGTCGTGACGAGGATGATGCCGGCCGTCTTCGCGCCTTCGTTCGCCACCATGAACGGGTGGCGGTACTCCGGGTTCGCGCGGCTCATGTGCGCCGCGATGGCACGGACCTTGTCCGCATACGGACGAGCGGCGCGCATGCGTTCCTGCGCGCGGCGCATCTTCGATGCGGCCACCATCTCCATCGCCTTCGTGATCTTGCGCGTGTTCTGCACGCTCTTGATCTTGCCGCGAATTTCCTTCATTCCAGCCATAGCTTGCTCCTTGACCGAAGCGGCGCGGGCGCGTCAAGCGGCCCGCGCGGCCTCAGTGTTCACGCGCGGATCAATAGGCACCCGACTTCTTGAAGGATTCGATCGCCGCGCGCAGCGCGCCTTCGTCGTCCTTCGAGAGGTCCTTGGTGTCTTCGATGCGCTTGATGAGGTCAGCGTGGCTGGTCTTCAGGAATTCGCGCAGGCCCTTCTCGAACGGCAGCACTTGCTTGACGTCGAGGTCGTCGAAGTAGCCGTTGTTCGCGGCATACAGCGACACGGCCAGTTCCCACACCTGCAGCGGCTGGTACTGCGGCTGCTTCAGCAGTTCCGTCACGCGGCGGCCGCGCTCGAGCTGCTTGCGGGTCGCTTCGTCGAGGTCCGACGCGAACTGCGCGAACGCTGCGAGTTCACGATACTGCGCGAGGTCGGTACGGATACCGCCCGACAGCTTCTTCACGACCTTCGTCTGCGCGGCGCCGCCGACTCGCGACACCGACACGCCGGCGTTGATTGCCGGACGGATGCCCGCGTTGAACAGGTCGGTTTCCAGGAAGATCTGGCCGTCGGTGATCGAGATCACGTTCGTCGGAACGAACGCGGTCACGTCGCCCGCTTGCGTTTCGATGACCGGCAGTGCCGTCAGCGAGCCGCTCTTGCCCTTCACTTCGCCGTTCGTGAACTTCTCGACGTACTCTTCCGACACGCGAGCCGCGCGCTCGAGCAGACGCGAGTGCAGATAGAACACGTCGCCCGGGTATGCTTCACGGCCCGGCGGGCGGCGCAGCAGCAGCGAGATCTGACGGTATGCCCAAGCCTGCTTGGTCAAGTCGTCATAAATGATCAGCGCGTCCTGGCCGCGATCGCGGAAGTATTCGCCCATCGTGCAGCCCGCGTACGGCGCGAGGTACTGCATGGCGGCGGAATCCGATGCCGAAGCGGCGACGACGATCGTGTACTCCATCGCGCCGGTTTCTTCGAGCTTGCGCACCACGTTCATGATCGACGAAGCCTTCTGGCCGATCGCGACGTAGATACAGATCAGGTCCTTGCCCTTCTGGTTGATGATCGTGTCGAGCGCCACCGCGGTCTTGCCGCACTGACGGTCGCCGATGATCAGCTCACGCTGGCCACGGCCGATCGGCACCATCGAGTCGATCGACTTCAGGCCGGTCTGCACCGGCTGCGACACCGACTTGCGCCAGATCACGCCCGGGGCGATCTTTTCGATCGCGTCGGTCAGCTTCGCGTTGACCGGGCCCTTGCCGTCGATCGGGTTGCCGAGCGCATCGACCACGCGGCCGACGAGTTCCGGACCGACCGGGACTTCGAGAATGCGGCCCGTCGTCTTGACGATGTCGCCTTCCGAGATGTGTTCGTATTCGCCGAGAATCACCGCGCCGACCGAGTCGCGCTCGAGGTTCAGCGCGAGGCCGAACGTGTTGCCCGGGAACTCGAGCATTTCGCCCTGCATCACGTCCGACAGGCCGTGGATGCGCACGATACCGTCGGTCACGGAGATCACGGTGCCCTGGTTGCGAACGTCTGCGCTCGCTTCAAGGCCCTGGATCCGGCTCTTGATCAGCTCGCTGATCTCAGAGGGATTGAGTTGCATTATTCGCTCCTGATAGTCAATTCTGTTGCGTGCCGGCGTGGCGCTCAGGCGGTCAAGGCAGCCTGCATCGAAGCAAGGCGCGCGCGAACCGAAGAGTCAAGCACTTCGTCGCCGACCGTCACGCGCACGCCGCCGATCAGCGACGAATCGACTTCGACCGTCGGCTTCAGCTTGCGCTTGAACTTGCGCTCGAGGCTCGCGACGAGACCTTCGAGGTCCGTACCGTTCAGCGGGAATGCGCTGACGATGGTTGCGTCGGCGGCGCCTTCGCGCTCGTTCTTGAGCGCGTCGAACTGCACGGCGATTTCCGGCAGCAGCGCGATGCGATGATTGTCGACCAGCATCTGCACGAAGTTCTTCGCCTCGGCGGACGTCGCGACCGGCGACTTCGCCGCGGCAAGCAGCAGCTCGGCCACTTGCGCGCGGGTCACCTTCGGATTCGACGCCACGGAGAGCACTTCGGGCAGATGCGCAACCTGGGCCAGCTCTTGCACGAGCGTGGACCAGGCGGCGATGTCACCCCCCTCGGCCACGCGGAACAGCGCTTCTGCGTAAGGGCGGGCGATGGTTGCAAGTTCGGCCATGATCAGAGCTCGGCTTTCAGTTGATTCAGCAGTTGGGCGTGGGCCGTTTGATCGACTTCGCGCTTCAGGATCTGCTCGGCGCCCTTCACGGCCAGCGTGGCGACTTCGCCGCGCAGCGCTTCGCGCGCCTTCACGATTTGCTGTTCTGCTTCCGCTTTCGCCTGGGCGACGATGCGGGCGGCTTCAGCTTGGGCATTGGCCTTGATTTCCTCGGCGACCGCCTGGGCACGCTTTTCAGCGTCGGCGATGCGCTGCTGGCCGTCATTGCGGGCCTGCGCGAGTTCCTGGTCCACGCGCTTGTGCGCTGCGTCGAGTTCCGCCTTGCCCTTTTCCGCGGCGGCGAGGCCGTCGGCGATCTTCTTCGCGCGCTCGTCAAGGGCGTTGATCAACGGCGGCCACACGAACTTCATCGTGAACCACGCGAGGACCAGGAACACGACCATTTGCGCAAACAGAGTTGCGTTGAGATTCACGGTGTTTCCTTATCTGCTATTCCGGGGAAAAATGAAACGGTAAGGCGCTCATCGAGTTGCATTCGATCAGCGCCCCAAGTCTCCGTTCCGCCCTGCGCCGGCTTGCGCCGGACGCATATTTCCGAGGAACCTTAGGCGAGCTTGGACAGGAGCGGGTTCGCGAACGCGAACAGCATTGCGACACCAACACCGATCAGGAACGCCGCGTCGATCAGACCAGCCAGCAGGAACATCTTCGTTTGCAGCGGGTTGATGAGTTCCGGCTGACGTGCGCAGGCTTCGATGTACTTGCCACCCATCAGCGCGATACCGATACAGGCGCCGATCGCACCCAGGCCGATGATGATGCCGATACCGATGGCGGTCAGACCCTGGATGTTGGCGATGTAAGCTTGCATGATCACTCCTTTGTGAAAAGACTTGGAACTGAGATTTAAAAAACTAAAACGAAGACTCTTGTTTGCTCGACGCGCTTAGTGCTTGTCGTGCGCCTGGCCGAGATACACCAGCGTCAGCATCATGAAAATGAATGCCTGCAACAGAACAATCAGAATGTGGAAGATTGCCCAGACGCTGCCCGCGATCACGTGACCAATGAAACCGAGGAACGATGCGTCGCCGCCGAAGCTCCACATGCTGCCGAGCAGGGCGATCAACAGGAACAACAGCTCACCCGCGTACATGTTGCCGAACAGCCGCATGCCGAGCGAGACGGTCTTTGCAACGTATTCGACGATGTTGAGCGCGAGGTTCGGGATCCACAGCAGCGGGTGGCCGCCGAACGGCGCCGACAGCAGCTCATGGGCAAAGCCGCCCGCGCCCTTGATCTTGATGCTGTAGTAGATCATCAGGACGAACACGCCGAGCGCGATGCCGAGCGTGCCGTTCAGGTCGGCCGTCGGGACGATGCGATGGTGGGAAATGACGTCCGACAGACCGAGCAGGCCGATCACGCGGCCCGGCAGGTCGACCGGGAGGAAGTCGAGGGAGTTCATCAGCGCGACCCACACGAACACGGTCAGTGCGAGCGGAGCGATGAAGGCGCGGTTGCCGTGGACGATCGCCTTCGACTGGTCTTCGACCATCTCGACGAGCATCTCGATCGCGCACTGGAAGCGGCCCGGCACGCCGGACGTCGCCTTGCGGGCGGCCAGTCGCAGCACGAGGATGGTGACGATGCCACACACGATCGACCAGAACAGCGTGTCGAGATTCCAGACATGAATGTCGAAAATCGACGTCTGATGCGAGGTGGAAAAGTTCTGCAAGTGGTGCGCAATGTACTCGGACGGATCCGGACCGCGCGTGCCTTCGCTAGCTGCCATATCGTTAATGCCACCCAAATTGTCGAAAATCGTTTGCCCGATTCCGCAATACGCTATTGCGGGAACGGGCCGGCGCGTTTTCATGTCGAAACCGCGCGCTGCTTGTTCCTTACCGCCAGGCCAGTGCGATCCAGTACGTCTTCAGCACGACGAGGTACGTGACGAGGAGCGGCACCCAGTGCACGCCGGCATAGCCGTACGCCACCGCGGCGAACATCCCGATCGTCACGCCGAGCTTGAGGGCTTCGCCCGCCACCCAGCTCATCACGGTGGCCGAGCCACCTGCCTTCAGTCGTGCCACGAACAACGCACTCGGCACCCAGCCGATCGCTCCGCCCAGAAACGCGGATTGCGCAGCGGCGCCCGGCGACTTCGAAAACAGCCACCACGCCAGCGTTGCAACCAGGGACAAGGCCACTTGCGCGATCACCACCTTGTAGGGGGTGATACGCGAGGGCCGACTCACGTTCGGGCCGAACAGCTTCTCGGCTTCTGCCCGCGTGAGCGGAACGATGTTGTCGTCTTGCAGCTCGGCATCCCAGTCGTCGCCGGGAGATTCGCGCCGCTCGCCGGCCGCTGAAGCGGTGCGTTGCGCGCGGTGATCATCGTGCCTATCGTTCGGCGCCTGACCCGCCATCGCAGTCTTCCGCAAAATCCCTGAATCCGGCCCCAAGCTTTCCGAAAGCTTTCAGGGGCGCCTAGCTAACAAATCCGGGCGATTGTAAGCGATAGTTGCAGGTGATTCAAGGCTTTAGACGCGACAAAAACCTGCGTAAAACGACGCCTCATGATGTGAAAAACGCGTGAATCCACGAGGTACGATGACAGTTGTAAGGACAATTTTTTGCACAGTATTTCGTGTGCAAAAAAGTCGCGAACCGGACGGGCCGGTGATCGCGTATGGCGCGGTTGGTGGGCCGCTGTGGATGAGTCGTGGTGGATGTGACGTCGCGGATGAGTCGCTGCGGATGAATCGCTGTGGGCGCCCTGCTTTCGATGCGTCGCTGCATCGAAAGCGTACTGTGCGACTCACCCGTGAACGAGCAGCCATCCGCCGAGCACAGCGCTTGCGATCGCAAACGGAATCGACACGAGGTGAAACGGCAGCCACATGCGCGGCTCCTTCGCGAGCCGCACCGCGATCAGGTTCGCGAGCGAGCCGATCGCGATGCCGAAGCCGCCGACGGATACCCCGAACGCAAGCGCGCGCCAGTCCCGCGTGAACTCCGACAGCAGGATCGCGGCAGGCACGTTGCTGATCCCTTGCGACAACATCGCGCCCGCCGCGAACACGCGCAGCGGCGTATCGAGACGCGCATGCGCGATCGCATCGTGTATCGCAGGCAGCGCAGCCGCGGTGCGCAGCACAACGAACATCAGCACGAAGATCAGCAGCAGCAGCCAGTCGATCTTCAATACCGCGTCGCGCCGCACGACCGCCAGCACGATGGCAACGGCGATCAAGCTATGCAGCGCATGATGCGCATCGGCAAGCAGCACGAACGCGGCGAACAGGGCTGCCGCGACGAGCGCCTGCATGCGCTGCACCGGCAACGCGACGACATCGGCGGACAGGTCGAGCGGCTTCGCACGAAACGCACAAGCCGTCACCGCGAGCAGCAGGATCATCAATGCAATCGCGAGCGGCCCGAGCGTGAGCACGAAGCGGCTGAACGACACGCCGCTCAACTGCCACAGGAACAGGTTCTGCGGATTGCCGAGCGGCGTCGCGACCGACCCCGCGTTGACGGCCAGCGCGACGACGATCACGAGCCGCCGGAACGGCAGCGGCGTCAATGCGCGCAGCGACACCATCAACGGCACGACGACGAACAGCGCGACGTCGTTGGTGAGCCACATCGCGAGCGCGGCGGAGAACCCGACGAGCAGCATCGCGAGCGAGCGCTCGGAATGCACGTGATGCACGATCCGATGGGCCAGCCACATCAGGCACCCGGACAGCTCGAGCGCCTTCGTCAGCATCAGCAGGCCGGCAAGCGTCGCGACCGTCTGCCAGTCGACGCGATCGACCAGCACTCCGAATGGTTGCGGGCGCACCCATTGCAGCAGGATGAAGCCGGCGACCAGCACGGCCAGCACCGGCTCCTGCGCGAGCCAGCGGAACCACCGGCGCGGCGCCCACGCGCCCGCGTTGTCCATCGGCGACACCCCGTTACTCTTCCGCCGTCACGTTGCCGCGCAAGCGCGCGAGGATGCCCTCGAGCGCATCGAGGTTGCCGAAATCGATCGTCACCTGCCCTCGCCCGCGCCGGCCGAGCTTGATCTTCACCGTCGATGCCAGCAGGTCGGACAACTCCTCTTCGAGACGGCGCGTGTCGCGGCCGCCGTCGTCCTTCGCACGCGCCTTCACGGCAGGCGCTTCCTTCGTCGTCTGGGTGACGAGCTTCTCGGTCTCGCGCACCGACATGCGCTTGTTCACGACCTGGTGCGCAAGCGTGATCTGCGTCGCCGCATCGACTGCCAGCAGCGCGCGCGCATGGCCCATGTCGAGATCGCCGGCGAGCAGCATCGTCTGCACCGGCGCCGCGAGATTCAGCAGGCGCAGCAGGTTCGACACCGCGCTGCGCGAACGGCCGACCGATTCGGCGGCCTGCTCGTGCGTGAAATGGAATTCGTCGAGCAAGCGCTGGATGCCGTGCGCCTCTTCCAGCGGATTCAGGTCTTCGCGCTGGATGTTCTCGATCAGCGCCATTGCGGCGGCGGCTTGATCGGACACATCCTTCACGAGCACCGGCACCTCTTCGAGGCCGGCGAGACGCGCGGCGCGGAAACGCCGCTCGCCCGCGATGATCTCGTATTTGTCTGACGAAATGGGGCGAACCAGGATCGGCTGCATCACGCCCTGCGCGCGGATGCTCGCCGCCAGCTCCTGCAGGCTGCCCTCGTCCATTCGCGTCCGCGGCTGGTACTTGCCGGCCTGCAACTTCGCAAGCGCGAGCGTGTTCGGCGCGCCCTCGATCTTCACTGCTTCGGTGATGTCGGCACTGCCGCCGAGCAGCGCTTCGAGGCCACGACCCAACCCTTTCTTCTTCGGCACCGCGTTCATGTCTTTCTTCCTCGCTTCGCTCATGTCCGGATCACGCATCGAATGCGCGCACGCGCTCGATCATCTCGGCGCCGAACTGGAGATAGGCTTGCGCACCGCGCGAGCCGCGGTCGAACACGACGCCCGGCAACCCGTAACTCGGCGCTTCCGCGAGGCGAACGTTGCGCGGAATCACCACGTCGAACACCTTGTCGCCGAAGTGCGCCTTCAGTTGGTCGGAAACCTGCTGCTGCAGCGTGATGCGCGGATCGAACATCACCCGCAGCAAGCCGATGATCTTCAGGTCGCGGTTCATGTTCGCGTGCACCTGCTTGATCGTATTGACGAGATCCGACAGGCCCTCGAGTGCGAAGTACTCGCACTGCATCGGAATCACGACGCCGTGCGCCGCGCACAGGCCGTTCAGCGTCAGCAGCGACAGCGTCGGCGGGCAATCGATCAGCACGAAGTCGTAATCGTCGGCCACGCGCTCGAGCGCCGCCTTCAACCGCCGCTCGCGATTGTCGATGCCGATCAGCTCGATTTCGGCGCCGGACAGCTCGCGGTTCGCCGGCAGCACGTCGTACGTCACCGCTTCGGGGCGCACACGCGCATCGGCAACCGTGACGCCGTCGACCAGTACCTCGTACACGGTCGACTCGACGCCCGCCTTGTCGATCCCGCTACCCATCGTCGCGTTGCCTTGCGGGTCGAGATCGATCAGCAGGACACGTTGCTCCTGCGCTGCAAGGCTCGCGGCGAGATTGACCGTTGTCGTCGTCTTGCCGACGCCCCCCTTCTGGTTCGCAACGCAGAAGATCTTTGCCATCGTTGGTGTGTCCTTCTAACTTCAAACAATCGGCGCGCCGACAGCGCGCCGTCAATTCGCCTCGTCGACGGCGACTTCGATCAGATGCCGTTCGGCATCGAGCATCGGCACCGCCAGCCGAATGGTCTGCTTCACGTGGCTGCCGTCGGGCAGCCGTGCAATCTCGTCATCCGGGTGCACGCCCTTCATCGCCCAGATCGATCCGCCGGGCGCAACCAGATGTCGAGCAAGTTTAACGAAGTCGGAGAGATCCGCGAAAGCGCGCGATACGATTACGTCGAATTTTTCCGGCACTTCGACGCCCGGCTGCAGCGTTTCCACGCGCCCGGTCACGACCGACAGGTTCGCGAGTTTCAGCTCGGCTCGGGTTTGCGTCTGGAATGCAGACTTCTTCTGGACGATATCGTTCAGTGTGATCTGCCAATCCGGCAGCACGATCGCCAGCACGATGCCCGGCAGCCCGCCGCCCGACCCGACGTCGAGCACGCGTGCCGACGCGCGGCCACGCAAATGAGGAACGATCGAAAGCGAATCGAGGATGTGCTGAATCAGCATCTGCTGCGGATCGCGAATCGCGGTCAGGTTATAGACCGCGTTCCACTTCCCGAGCAGCGCGACATAGTCGAGCAACTGATTTCGCTGCGCATCCGTCAGCGCGACGTCGAGTGCATGCGCGCCCTCGACGAGCATCCTCTCCAGGCCATCCCGATTGAGCGCCGGCGCGCGACGCGCCGTCATTGCTGCGTCGGGACGCTGCCGTCCCCCTGCTCCACTGCCTCGGCGGCATTGCCGTTGCGGCGACCCAGGCCGCGGCGCTTCAGGTGCACCATCAGCAGCGAGATCGCCGCCGGCGTGACGCCCGAAATGCGCGACGCCTGGCCGATCGTTTCCGGCCGGAACTGATTCAGCTTCTGACTCACTTCGAACGACAGGCCGCGCACCTCGCGGTAGTCGATGCCGTCCGGCAAGCGCGTGTTTTCGTTCGCGTCGTTGCGCTCGATCTCGTTCGCCTGACGCTCGATATAGCCCTGATATTTGATGCCGATCTCGACCTGCTCCTTGATCTGCTCAAGCAGCACCGGATCGTCGGTCAGCGGCTCCGCCGGGCCGCATTCGCCTCCCTTCAGGCCGCACACGCCGTCGTAACTGATGCCCGGGCGGCGCAGCAGTTCGGCGAGGCTGTATTCGTGGTCGATTGCCTTGCCGAGCAGCGCCGTGGCCTCGTCGGCCGGCAGCGTCTTCGGCGTGACCCATGTCGACTTCAGGCGCTCGGTTTCACGTGAAACAGCGTCGCGCTTCCGGCAGAACGCATCCCAGCGCACGTCGTCCACCAGACCCAGTTCGCGGCCGATCTCGGTCAGGCGCATGTCCGCATTGTCTTCACGCAGGCTCAGACGGTATTCGGCCCGGCTCGTGAACATCCGGTACGGCTCGGCGACGCCGCGCGTCACCAGATCGTCGACCAGCACGCCCAGATACGCCTGGTCGCGACGCGGGCACCATGCGTCCTTCTCCTGCACGTACAGGCCCGCGTTGACGCCGGCCAGCAGCCCTTGAGCCGCCGCTTCCTCGTAGCCCGTCGTGCCGTTGATCTGACCCGCAAAGAACAGCCCGTTGATCGCCTTGGTCTCAAGCGACGCCTTCAGCGCGCGCGGATCGAAGTAGTCGTACTCGATCGCGTAGCCCGGGCGCAGGATGTGGGCCTGTTCGAGGCCGCGCATCGAGTGCACGAGCTCGAGCTGGACGTCGAACGGC
Organism: Burkholderia ubonensis; assembly: GCF_902833085.1. Taxonomy (GTDB): domain Bacteria; phylum Pseudomonadota; class Gammaproteobacteria; order Burkholderiales; family Burkholderiaceae; genus Burkholderia; species Burkholderia ubonensis. The sequence goes on along the minus strand of NZ_CADFEB010000010.1, from coordinate 208,955 downwards.
AGGCTCGTCGAGATCCCGTTCGGGTAGAACTCGTTGGTCGTCAGCCCTTCCGGCTCCAGGAAGATCTGATGCGATTCCTTGGACGCGAAACGATGGATCTTGTCCTCGATCGACGGGCAGTAGCGCGGCCCGACGCCTTCGATCACGCCGGTATACATCGGCGAGCGATCGAGACCGCCGCGGATGATGTCGTGCGTGCGCTCGTTCGTATGCGTGACCCAGCACGGCAGTTGCTGCGGATGCTGCTCCGCACGGCCCAGGAACGAGAACACCGGAATCGGGTCCAGATCACCGGGCTGCTCTTCCAGCTTCGAAAAATCGATCGTGCGGCCGTCGATGCGTGGCGGCGTCCCGGTCTTCAGCCGCCCTTGCGGCAGCTTCAGCTCCTTCAGGCGCGACGACAGCGTCACGGCTGCCGGATCGCCGGCGCGGCCGCCCGTGTAGTTGTTCAGGCCGACGTGGATCTTGCCGTCGAGGAAGGTCCCGGCGGTCAACACCACCGCGCGGGCGCGGAAACGGATGCCGATCTGCGTCACGGCCCCCACCACCCGGTCCCCTTCGACCATCAGGTCGTCGACCGCCTGCTGGAACAGCCACAGATTGGGCTGGTTCTCGAGGCGGTGACGAATCGCCGCCTTGTACAGGATGCGGTCGGCCTGGGCGCGCGTCGCACGCACGGCCGGCCCTTTCGACGAATTGAGGATCCGGAACTGGATGCCGCTCTCGTCCGTCGCGGCAGCCATGGCGCCGCCCAGCGCGTCGACTTCCTTGACCAGATGCCCCTTGCCGATACCGCCGATCGACGGATTGCAACTCATCTGCCCAAGCGTTTCGATGTTGTGCGTCAGCAGCAGCGTCTTCACGCCCATACGGGCGGACGCGAGCGCGGCTTCCGTGCCGGCATGACCGCCACCGACGACGATGACGTCAAATTCTGTGGGAAAAAGCATGGTGGATTCCGCACGCAGGACTGCGCGCGAACCTATCTGAGAAATGTATGGGCCGAATTATAGCGGGTTCGCTTTTCACCCGAAGACCGTCCGAATGGTAGGGTCCGTTCATTTCGCCGATTTTCCGCTGGTCGATCGGCGAATCTGTGCCGTCCGACCGGCGCCAGTGGCGCATCCGAGCGTGTTCCGCACGCCGCAGGCACAGAATTTCGGGCCGTTTGCGTGGCACTTATCCCAACACTGTGTGGCCGTCGAGTCTTGCGTCCCGACTACGGTCGGTCCCCGCTGTAACAACGCATCGACGCACGCACCACTCAAACAAAAGCGGCGTGTTTCACGTGAAACACGCCGCCCGCTTTCCGCCGAACCCACCGCTCAAGCCGTCTTCTTCGCCAACCCGAGGTACGTTTCGATCACGCGAGGATTCTGTGCAAGCTCGGCCGCCGGCCCTTCCAGCGCGAATTCGCCGGTCTCGAGCACATAGCCGTAGTCGGAAATCTGCAGCGCCGCCCGCGCGTTCTGCTCGATCAGCAGCGTCGCGACACCGGTGCCGCGCAGCGCGCTGATGATATGAAAAATCTCCTTCACGATCAGCGGCGCAAGGCCGAGACTCGGTTCGTCGAGCATCAGCAGGTCGGGCTTGCCCATCAGCGCCCGCCCCACTGCGAGCATCTGCCGCTCGCCGCCGGACAGCGTGCCGGCTGCCTGGTTACGCCGCTCCTTCAGCCGAGGAAACAGCGCGAACACGTGATCGAGCTGGTCGAGGAAGCTCGCTTCGCCCGCCTGCTTGCGCCGGTACGCGCCGAGCACGAGGTTGTCCTCCACCGACATCGTGCCGAACAGCTCGCGCTTTTCCGGCACGAGGCACATGCCGCGCGCCACTCGCTGCTCGACCGGCAGCGCGCCGACGTCGGTGCCGCGATAGACGACCGCGCCCGACGCGTGGCCGGTGACCGGCAGCGCGCCCATGACCGCGTTCAGCAGCGTCGATTTGCCGGCCCCATTGGGCCCGATCACGCTGACGATCTGCCCCGCGCCGACCTTGATCGCCGCGCCGTGCAGCGCCTCCACCTTGCCGTACCGGACCGAGAGCCCGTGCACGTCGAGAATCGGCATCGTGTCCGCCATCATTCCACCCCGCCCAGGTACGCTTCGAGCACCGCCGGATCCTGCTGCACGTCCTGCGGCAGCCCTTCCGCGATCCGCGTGCCGAACTCCATCACCACCAGCCGATCGGTGAGATTCATCACGAAGTCCATGTCGTGCTCGACGAGCAGCACGCTCATCCCCTCCGATTTCAGCCGCCGCAACAGATCCGCCAGCTGCTGCTTCTCCTTGTAGCGCAGCCCGGCGGCCGGCTCGTCGAGCAGCAGCAGTGTCGGGTCGCAGCACAGCGCGCGGGCAATTTCGAGAATCCGCTGCTGGCCGAGCGCGAGGCTCACCGCTTCGTCGTACATATGGGTTTCGAGCCCGACGCGGCGGATCTGGCGCGCCGCTTCGGCCAGCAACCGCGCTTCCTCGTGGGCATTGAGCCGCATGACGCTGCGCCAGACGCCGGTCGTGCCGCGCAGATGCGCGCCGAGCGCGACGTTCTCGAGCACCGTCATCCCCGGCAGCAGCTTCACATGCTGGAACGTGCGGCCGATGCCTCGCCGGACGATCTCGCGCGACGTCAGGCCGTCGATCCGCTCGCCGCGGAACGTGATCGCGCCGCTCGACGGCCGCAGCACGCCCGTCACGAGATTGAAGGTCGTCGACTTGCCGGCGCCGTTCGGGCCGATCAGGCCGATGATCTGCCCCGCGCCGACCTCGAAGCTGACGTCGTTGACGGCCACCAGCCCGCCGAATTGCTTGCGCGCGTTGTCGACGACCAGCAGCGCTTCTCCCGTCGCCGGCCTGCTGCGCTGCGGCAAAGGATCGGCGTCGCGCGGCGCGTGCGCGCGCGATCCACGTGGAAACAGCCTCGCGACGAACGGCCACACGCCCTGCCGCGCGTACTGCAGCAGCAGCACCATCAGCACGCCGAACACGATGATCTCGAAGTTGCCTTCCGAGCCGAGCAGCTTCGGCAGCAGCGTCTGCAGGTAGTCCTGCAGCACGGTGAGGATCGCCGCGCCGAGCACCGCGCCCCACACATGCGCGACGCCGCCGACCACCGCCATGAACAGGAATTCGATTCCGTGATTCAGGCCGAACGGCGTCGGGTTCACCGCGCGCTGCAGGTGCGCGTACAGGAAGCCGGAAACCGCCGCGAGCACCGCCGCGTAGACGAAGATCACGACGCGCATCCACGCGGTGTTCACGCCCATCGCCTCGGCCATCACGCCGCCGCCGCGCAGCGCGCGGATCGCGCGGCCCGGCCGGCTGTTCAGCAGGTTCTGCACCGACACGATCGCCGCGAGCACGACCGCCCAGATCAGGAAATACAGGCTGCGTCCGCTGTCCAGCACGACGCCGAACAGGTTCAGCGCCGGAATGCCGTTGATCCCGTCGTACTTGCCGAGCAGCTCGAGGTTTCCGAACAGGTAGAACAGCGCGAGGCCCCAGGCGATCGTGCCGAGCGGCAGGAAATGCCCGGACAGCCGCATCGTCACCGCGCCCAGCACGAGCGCGACGAGCGCCGTCAGCACGACGCCGGCGATCAGCCCGAGCCATGGCGACACGCCGTAGCGCGTCGTCAGGTATGCGGTCGCGTACGCGCCGATGCCGACGAAGGCCGCCTGCCCGAAGCTCGTCATCCCGCCGACGCCCGTCAGCAGCACGAGCCCGATCGCGACGATCGCGTACAGGCCGATGTAGTTCAGCAGCGTGATCCAGTATTCGGGCACCCGCAGCACGCCGGGCAGCACCGGCAGCGCGAACAGCACCACGAGAAACAGCCAGAACGTCTTGTTGCGCACGATCTTCTTCATCGCGTCACTCCTCGTCCTCTTCCGCGTGCGGCGTCGCGAAGCTGCGCCACAGCAGCACCGGAATGATCAGCGTGAACACGATCACCTCCTTGTACGCACTCGCCCAGAACGACGAATACGATTCGAGCACGCCGACGAGCAGCGAGCCGGCCGCCGCGAGCGGATAGCTGACGAGCCCGCCGATGATCGCGCCGACGAAGCCCTTCAGGCCGATCAGGAAGCCGGAGTCGTAGTAGATCGTCGTCAGCGGCCCGACGAGGATGCCCGACAGCACGCCGAGCCCCGCCGCGAGCGTGAAGGCGAGCCGCCCCGCTTCCGTCGTGCCGATGCCGACGAGCCGCGCCCCGAGCCGGTTCACCGACGTCGCGCGCAGCGCCTTGCCGGCGATCGTGCGGCCGAAGTACACGTAGAGCGCCGCGATCAGCACGAGCGCCGTGACGACCACCAGCACGCTCTGCAGCGAGATCGTCAGGCTGCCGACCGACAGCGACGCATCGGAGAACGCGTTGGTCCGCGAGCCCTCCGCGCCGAACATCACGAGCCCGAGCCCCACCATCGCGAAATGGAGCGCGACCGACACGATCAGCAGCAGCAGCGTGGTCGCCTCGGCCACCGGCTGGTAGACGAGCCGGTAGACGAACGGCCCCATCGGCACCACGATCGCGAGCGTCAGCGCGATCTGCGCGAGCATGGGCAGCGGCTGCGCGGCATAGCTGCGCGTGACCGCGAACACCGCGAGCGGCAGCAGCACGTAGCGGCTGACGAGCGTCGTCAGCGTGCGGCCGAGCTGATGACGACGCGCGCGATGCCGGATCAGGCCGCCGACTTCGAGCACGAAGCACGCGATGCCCATCACGAACAGCAGCCAGCAGGTGGCGGGAAACTTCTGCGCCTGCAATGCGGCGAGCGTCAGCGCGCCGTAGGCGACGAACTCGCCCTGGGGAATGAAGATCACCCGCGTGACGGAAAACACCAGCACGAGCGCCAGCGACAGCAATGCATAGATGGCGCCGGTCGTGATGCCGTCTTGCGCGAGGATCGCCGCAATCGAGAAATCCATACGTATCGTGTGTCGAGAAGGCTGCGGGGAAACGGCGAGCGCCGGCCGACCGCGCGCGCGGCGTCCTGCCGCCCGCACGCGCCGTCGTCATTCACGTGAAACTCAGTCGGCCTGCAGCTTCCACTTGCCGTCGACGATCTGCACCATCACGCGCGCCCGCGTATCGAAGCCGTTGTGATCGGCCGGCGTCATGTTGATCACGCCGTGCGACACCGGCAGGTCCTTCACGTTCTCGAGCGCCGCGCGCAGCGCTTCGCGGAACGCCTCGGTGCCCGGCTGGCCCTTCTTCAGCGCATCGGGAATCGCCCGCTGCAGCAGCAGGCCGGCATCCCACGCATGACCGCCGAACGTCGACACCGATCCCGCGCCGTACGCCTTCTCGTAAGCCGCCTTGTAGCCCTGCGACGGCTTCTTCACCGGGTTCGAGTCGGGCAGCTGGTCGGTGACGAGCACCGGGCCGGCCGGCAGGATCTCGCCTTCGCAGTCCTTGCCGCACACGCGCAGGAAGTCGTTGTTCGCGACGCCGTGGGTCTGGTACACCTTGCCCTTGTAGCCGCGCTCCTTCAGCGTCTTCGCGGGCAATGCCGCCGGCGTGCCGGAGCCGGCGATCAGCATCGCATCGGGATTCGAGCTGGCCAGCTTCAGCACCTGCCCCATCACCGACGCGTCGGTGCGGTTGTAGCGCTCGTTCGACACGATCTTGAGGCCGTTCGCGGCGGCGGCCGCGCTGAACGTGCTGTACCAGCTGTCGCCGTACGCGTCCGCGAAGCCGATGAAGCCGACCGTCTTCACGCCGTGCTTCGCCATGTAGCCCGCGATCGCGTCGGCCATCAGGCGATCGTTCTGCGGCACCTTGAACATCCACGCGCGCTTCGCGTCCATCGGCGCGATGATCTGCGCGCTCGCGGCGAGCGAGATCGCCGGGGTCTTGCCCTGCGACACCGGATCGAGCATCGCGAGCGAGTTCGGCGTGACCGACGAGCCGATGATCGCGTCGACGTGGTCCTCGTCGATCAGCTTGCGCACGTTCTGCACCGCGCGGCTCGTGTCGGATGCGTCGTCGAGCACGATGTACTGCACGCCCTTGCCCGCGATTTCCTTCGGCAGCAGCGCGATCGTGTTCTTTTCCGGGATGCCGAGCGACGCGGCCGGCCCGGTGGCCGACAGCGTGACGCCGATCTTCACCTGCGCCGACGCCGTCGCCGCCGCGCACACCAGGCCCGCGGCGAGCACGGCCTCCATCCATCGATTCATTTTCATCACGTGTCTCCAAACGCTGCTCGAAAAATCCTCGGGGCGCTCGGTCGGCGCCCGGTCTTTACTCAAACAAGTTAATAATTTAACTATCCCGCATGACCGCGCCTACGCTCGTTTTCCCGTGACGCCGCCGGGCAGGCTCGTCGCAAGATAACCGGGATAACCGCGTGGAAATCGATCGCGGAACGGACTCCGTCCGCTGTGATGCCGGCGCAATGCACGGCGTGTGCGCCGGACGCTCATGCGCGCTGCGCATCGGCCGGTTCGATCGGTGTCGCGGCAAGCCGCTGCAGCCGCGCAAGAACGCTTCTGGCGAGCCCCGCCGCCCCTCCGACTTCGCTCCACCGCGCTGCGTTTCTCATCAAACCGCACTCCGTTTTCTGGATTCTGCTTGTAGGAGAACTGCCGACTGTATTCCCGACCGATTGGTCGGCGAAAGGCGAGTGTAGCGGACGCACCCTGCGTGCGCTAACCGGGTAAGCCCGAAGCGCATGCAGCAATCCATTATGGGGAAACGGAGAGAAAGACAGCCGCGCCAAACGCATGAAATGACAGCATGGGCAGCATGCGAAGCCGGCCGCCGCGCGCTCGGCGGAAAGAGAAAGTTGCGCGCGCAAATGAAAAAGCGCTGTTGGATTCCGTCCAACAGCGCTTTGGGTCCGGGCACTTTGTGCCTCGATTGTCTCCTCGTTCTCCACCTGCAAAATTCGTTTCGCGGTGCATCAGAACTGAGACGAAGATTAAAGGACCTTTCACACTGCGGCAACTTAGCATTTACCCCTATGGTGCATCGCCGCACGAAAATGGGGCACCAATCTGCCGCACAGCGCCTGCCGGAGCGCGCCCGGGCGCGGTCCGGAACCGGTGCCCGATGGTGCTTCGCATCAACGCGTCACGATGCTTTGAGCGGTTTATACCGCGCGATCATTTCGCCGACGATGCCGCGCCGGAACGCGAGCACGCACGCGATGAAGATCAGCCCGGTCACGATCGTCGCCGATTCGCCGAGCGAGTGGAACCAGCCGATGCCGGTCAGCGATGCGAGCCATTCGCCGATGTCGCCGAGCCGATCCTCGAGCGCGACGATCAGCGCGGCGCCGAGCAGCGGGCCGAACAGCGTGCCCATCCCGCCGACGAGCGTCATCAGCACGACGAGGCCCGACATCGTCCAGTACGCGTCGCTGAGCGTCTCGAAGCCGAGCACGAGCACCTTCAGCGAGCCGGCCAGCCCCGCGAGCCCGGCCGACAGGATGAACGCGAGCAGCTTGAAGCGGTCGGTGTCGTAGCCGAGCGAGACCGCGCGCGCTTCGTTCTCCTTGATGGCGACGAGCACCTGGCCGAACGGCGAATGCACGATCCGCACGATGAACGCGCAGGCCGCGACGATGATCGCGAGCACGACGTAATAGAGCACCAGGTCCGACGACAGGTCGAGCACGCCGAACAGCCGGCCGCGCGGCACGCCCTGCAGGCCGTCCTCGCCGTGCGTGAACGGCGCCTGCAGGTAGATGAAGTAGATCATCTGCGCGAACGCGAGCGTGATCATCGCGAAGTAGATCCCCTGCCTGCGGATCGCGAACAGGCCGACCACGAGGCCGAGCAGCGTCGCCGCCGCGGTGCCCGCGAGCACGCCGAGCTCGGGCGTGAAGCCGAGTGTCTGCAGCGCATAGCCCGTCAGGTAGCCCGACGTCGCGAGGAACATCGCGTGGCCGAACGACAGCAGCCCCGTATAGCCGATCAGCAGGTTGAACGCGGCCGCGAACAGCGCGAACGCGAGCACCTTCATCACGAACACCGGATACGCGCCGGCGAACGGCGCGACGAGCAGTGCGGCGAGCAGCACGCCGTAGAGCACTTTTCTCTGCATCATCTTTCCTTGCCGAAGAGGCCTGCCGGACGGATCAGCAGCACGATCGCCATGATCACGAACACGACCGTCGCCGACGCCTCCGGATAGAACACCCGCGTAAAGCCCTCGATCACGCCGAGCATCAGGCCGGTGAGGATCGAGCCGAGGATCGAGCCCATCCCGCCGATCACGACCACCGCGAACACGGTGATGATCATCGGCTGGCCCATCAGCGGCGACACCTGGATCACCGGCGCGGCCAGCACGCCCGCGAACGCGGCGAGCGCGACGCCGAAGCCGTAGGTGAGCGTGATCATCATCGGCACGTTCACGCCGAACGCCTCGACGAGCTTCGGATTCTCCGTGCCCGCGCGCAGGTATGCGCCCAGGCGCGTCTTCTCGATCACGAACCAGGTCACGAGGCACACCGCGAGCGACGCGACGACGACCCACGCGCGATAGTTCGGCAGGAACATGAAGCCGAGATTGGTCGCGCCGGCGAGCTGCGACGGCACGTCGTAAGGCTGCCCGGACGCGCCGTAGATCGAGCGGAACACGCCCTCGACGACGAGCGTCAGGCCGAACGTCAGCAGCAGCCCGTAAAGGTGGTCGAGCTTGTACAGCCAGCGCAGCATCGAGCGCTCGACGACGATGCCGAACACGCCGACGAGCACCGGCGCGATCACGAGCATCGCCCAGTAGGGCAGCCCGAAATACGAAAGCCCCATCCATGCGAGCATCGCGCCCAGCATGAACAGCGCGCCATGCGCGAAGTTGATCACGTTGAGCAGCCCGAATATCACCGCGAGCCCGAGGCTCAGGATCGCGTAGAACGAGCCGTTGACGAGCCCGAGCAACAACTGGCTCAGCATCGCCGGCAACGGAATGCCAAAGATTTCCATCGCTTCCGCCGTCAGAGTGAGGTTCGTTGCGCGCGCAACCGATTAGGCGCGCGCGCAGGCGGCGGGGCGCCCTGCCCCGCCCGCCGCCGCGCGCTTACTTCCATGACGCGCAGCGCGTCTCCTGCTTGGTCGTGAACGCCTGTTCGCCCGGAATCGTCGCGAGCACCTTGTAGTAATCCCACGGCTCCTTCGATTCGGACGGCTTCTTCACCTCCATCAGATACATGTCGTGGATCATGCTGCCGTCCGCGCGGATGTAGCCCTTTGCATAGAAGTCGTTGATCTTCGCCTTCTTCAGCTCGGCCATCACCTTGTCGGAGTCGGTCGTGCCGGCCGCCTGCACCGCCTTCAGGTAGGTCGTCACCGACGAATAGTCGGCCGCCTGCAGGCTCGACGGCATCTTCTTCATCTTGCCGAAGTAGCGTTGCGCCCACTGGCGCGACGCCGCATCGCGGTTCCAGTACCAGCTGTCGGTCAGCACGAGCCCCTGGGTCGTCTCCAGGCCGAGGCTGTGCACGTCGTTGATGAACATCAGCAGCGCGGCGAGCTTCATCGTCTTCGTGATGCCGAACTCCTTCGCCGCCTTGATCGCGTTGATCGTGTCGCCGCCCGCGTTCGCGAGGCCGAGGATCTGCGCCTTCGACGCCTGCGCCTGCAGCAGGAACGACGAGAAGTCCGACGCGGACAGCGGATGCCGCACGTAGCCCATCACCTGCCCGCCGTTCGCCTTCACGACGTCCGACGTGTTCTTCTCGAGCGCCTTGCCGAACGCGTAGTCGGCGGTCAGGAAGAACCACGTCTTGCCGCCCTGCTTCACCACCGCCGAGCCGGTGCCCTTCGCGAGCGCCATCGTGTCGTACGCGTAGTGCACCGTGTACGGCGTGCACTGCTCGTTCGTCAGCGTGTCCGCGCCCGCGCCGATGTTGATGTAGACCTTCTTCTTCTCCGCCGCGACGGTGTTCATCGACAGCGCCGTTCCCGAGTTCGTGCCGCCGACGAGCAGGTCGAGCCCGCCGCGGTCCATCCACTCGCGCGCCTTCGACGCCGCGATGTCCGCCTTGTTCTGGTGATCCGCGTACACGACCTCGATCGGCTTGCCGAGCACCTTGCCGCCGAAGTCCGCGACCGCCATGCGGATCGCCTCGAGGCCGCCCTGCCCGTCGATGTCCGCATAAAGCCCCGACATGTCGGTGATGAAACCGATCTTCACGGTATCCGCGGCCTGCGCGGCGCCGGCGGTGAACGCGGCGGCCGCGAGCGCGAGACAGGCGCGTGCGAGGGTCTTCATTTTCATTGACGTCTCCTGTTCTTCTGATGCGTTGTGGTTATTCGACAGCGGCCGCCACGGCTAGCGGCGCGGGATGGCGTCAGACGCCGAGCAGGTCGTGCAGCACCGGCATCTTGCTTGCGAGTTCGCGCGCGCCGAAATGCTCGACGATCCGGCCGTGCTCCATCACGTAGAACCGGTCGGCGAGCGGCGCGGCAAAGCGGAAATTCTGTTCGACCATCACGATCGTGTAGCCGCGCGCCTTCAGCGCGACGATCATCTTCGCGAGCGTCTGCACGATCACGGGCGCGAGACCCTCGGAAATCTCGTCGAGCAGCAGCAGGTTCGCGCCGGTGCGCAGGATCCGCGCGACCGCGAGCATCTGCTGCTCGCCGCCGGACAGCCGCGTGCCCTGGCTCTGCCGGCGCGATGCGAGGTTCGGGAACATCGCATAGATGTCGTCGAGCGACATCGCGTGCTCCTGCGGCCCGATCAGCGGCGGCAGCATCAGGTTCTCCTCGCACGACAGGCTCGAGAAGATGCCGCGCTCCTCCGGGCAATAGCCGACGCCGTAATGCGCGATCCGGTGCGTCGCGAGGCCGATCGTCTCGTGGCCGGCGACCTTGATCGAGCCGCTGCGGCGGCCCGTCAGGCCCATGATCGCGCGCAGCGTCGTCGTGCGGCCCGCGCCGTTGCGGCCGAGCAGCGTCACGACCTCGCCGCGGTGCACGGCGAGATCGACGCCGTGCAATATGTGGGATTCCCCGTACCAGGCTTCGAGGCCCGAGATCTCCAGCGCAGGCGTGCCGCTTTCGACGCCGCTCAATTCGCGTTCCTCCCGTTCGCTGCGCTTCATGCGTGCGCCCCCGCGAGCGCTGCATCGGCGCTGCCCATGTATGCCTCGATGACGAGCGGATTCTTCGACACCTCCGCATACGAGCCCTCGGCAAGCACTTCTCCGCGCTGCAGGACGGTGATCGTGTCGGAGATGCCCGCGATCACGTTCATGTTGTGCTCGACCATCAGGATCGTGCGCCCGCTCGCCACCTTCTTGATCAGCGCGGTCACGCGGTCGACGTCTTCGTGGCCCATCCCTTGCGTGGGCTCGTCGAGCAGCATCAGCTCCGGCTCCATCGCGAGCGTCGTCGCGATCTCGAGCGCGCGCTTGCGGCCATAGGCGAGCTCGACGGTCGGCACGTGCGCGAAATCGGTCAGGCCGACCTGCGTGAGCAGGTCCATCGCGCGATCGTCGAGCGCCTTCAGCGAGCGCTCGCTGCGCCAGAAATGGAATTCGGTGCCGAGCGAGCGCTGCAGGCCGAGCCGCACGTTCTGCAGCGCGCTCAGGTGCGGAAACACCGCGGAGATCTGGAACGAACGGATGATGCCGCGCCGCGCGACCTGTGCGGGCCGCTCGTCGGTGATGTCGATGCCGTTGAAGACGATCTGGCCGGCCGTCGGCGTCAGGAATTTGGTCAGGAGGTTGAAGCAGGTGGTCTTGCCCGCGCCGTTCGGTCCGATCAATGCGTGGATCGACCCGCGACGCACGCGCAGGTTGACGCCGTTCACGGCGGTGAAGCCCTTGAATTCCTTCGTCAGTCCGCGTGTTTCGAGAATCGTGTCGCCGAGAATCATGTTCCCTTCCGTACGAAATCGGGCGAAGCACCGGGAGGGTTCGCGCAAACGGCCGCAAACATGTCAGCGGATGATAAGGCTGCCCCCGAGCTTTGCGTCACGTCTCGTGGGTGGTCTCCCGCGCCGACGCGTATTCACACTGCGCAACATTGTCGCGCCGTTGGTGCAGTGCATTCATCGGGATTTGCACTTATAGGGCTGGCCGCCATATCGGACCGATCGGAACGACGTTTTACGGAATATTTTTGGCCGGCATGCGGATTGCGTCACCCTTCCCTACGCGGCTGCGCGGCCGCGTGCGCACGGGCTTGCGCCGAAAGTCGCATTCGATTTGCGCGCGATTACGCAACAAAAATCCGTCACGCTCACGCGCGGCATAACGGCGAATATTTTCCTAACCGAAATAATCGGCGGGCGCCGGCTTGATATGCATGGCGAACCAGCTGGCGGTCATGCGGCAGATACGGCCGCATCGCGCCCCACCAGCGCCGCGTCGTGAGATGCGCGCCGGTCCGCGCGGATCATGTCGCTCGCGCGCTCCGCGATCATCAGCGTCGGCGAGTTGGTGTTGCCCGACGTGATGGTCGGCATCACCGACGCGTCGACCACCCGCAGCCCGGCGACGCCGCGCACCCGCAGCCGGCTGTCGACCACGGCGCCGTCGTCGTCCGCGCGCCCCATCCGGCAGGTGCCGACCGGATGGAAGATCGTCGTGCCGACCGCGCCGGCCGCTTCGATCAGTTCGGTTTCGGTCCGGTAGCGCGGGCCCGGCAGGATTTCTTCGGGGCGGTATCGCGCGAGCGCCGGCGCGGACGCGATCCGGCGCGTGAGCCGCAGCGCGTTCGCGGCGACGTGGCGATCGTGGTCGGTCGACAGATAGTTCGGCGCGATCGCGGGCGCCGCGCCCGGATCGGCGCTCGCGATGTGGATGCTGCCGCGCGACGTCGGCCGCAGGTGGCAGACCGATGCGGTAAACGCATTGAAGCTGTGCAGCGGCTCGCCGAAGCGCTCGAGCGACAGCGGCTGCACGTGATATTCGAGATCGGGCCGCGTGAGCGTCGGGTCGTCCGGATCGGATTTCGCGAACGCGCCGAGCTGCGACGGCGCCATCGACATCGGCCCGCGCTGCAGCAGCGCATATTCGGCGCCGATCGCGAGCTTGCCCCACCAGTGCGCGGCCAGCGTGTTGAGCGTGCGCACGCCCTCGACGCGAAACGCCATCCGCAGCTGCAGGTGATCCTGCAGGTTTTCGCCGACGCCGCGCAGGTCCTGCACGACGTCGATGCCGAGCGCCTGCAGCCGCCGGCCGTCGCCGATGCCGGACAGTTCGAGCAATTGCGGCGAATTGACGGCGCCCGACGTCAGCAGCACTTCGGCGCGCGAGCGCGCGATGAATTCCGTGCCGCCGCCGCGATATTCGACGCCGGTCGCGCGCCGCCCGTCGAAGATCACGCGCTGCACGTGCGCGCCGGTGATCACGGTCAGGTTCGGCCGCGACATCGCCGGACGCAGGAACGCCTTCGACGCGCTCCAGCGCACGCCGCGCTTCTGGTTCACCTCGAAATAGCCGACGCCGGTGTTGTCGCCACCGTTGAAGTCGTCGGTCGCGGGGATGCCGGTTTCCTGCGCCGCGTGCGCGAACGATTCGAGGATTTCCCAGCGCAGCCGCTGTTTCTCGACGCGCCAGCAGCCGCCCGCGCCATGCACGTCGCTCGCGCCCGCGTGGTGATCCTCGCTGCGTTTAAAGATCGGCAGCACGCTGTCCCACGACCAGCCCGCGTCGCCCGTCTCGCGCGCCCAGCCGTCGTAGTCCTCGCGCTGGCCGCGCATGTAGATCATCCCGTTGATCGACGACGAGCCGCCGAGCACGCGGCCGCGCGGATACGACAGCGCGCGGCCGTTCAGCCCCGCTTCCGGCTGCGTCTTGTAAAGCCAGTCGGTGCGCGGATTGCCGATGCAATACAGGTAGCCGACCGGGATATGGATCCACGGATAGTCGTCCTTGCCGCCGGCTTCGAGCAGCAGCACGGTGACGTCCGGATCCTCGGTCAGACGGTTCGCGAGCACGCAGCCCGCGGTGCCCGCGCCGACGATCACGTAATCGAATTCACCCTCGAGCGTCCGTTCAGTGTTCACAGCCTGTCCCCTGTCGACCAGCGTTAGCTCTTTAGCGCTTACGCATGGTCCCATGCAAAGCTCGCTTGTTGTGCGCCGCGCGATTTCGGCATCGCGCGATATTTCCAGCATAGCGCTTCGGGCGGCCCCCGCCCGATCCGTCCCGATTGCCGGCCGCCTACTTCGCGACCGGCATCGTGAATTCCGCGCCCTTTGCGATGCTGTCCGGCCAGCGCTGCATGATGCTCTTGTAGCGCGTATAGAACCGCACGCCTTCGTCGCCGTACGCGTGGTGATCGCCGAACAGCGAGCGCTTCCAGCCGCCGAACGAATGCCATGCCATCGGCACCGGAATCGGCACGTTGATGCCGACCATGCCGACCTGGATCTGCCGCGAGAACGCGCGCGCGATGCCGCCGTCGGACGTGAAGCACGACACGCCGTTCGCGAACTCGTGCGCGTTGATCAGCTGCACCGCGCTCGCGAAATCCGGCACGCGCACGATCGCGAGCACCGGCCCGAAGATCTCCTCGCGATAGATCGACATGTCGGTCGTCACGCGGTCGAACAGCGTGCCGCCGAGGAAGAAGCCCTTCTCGTGGCCCGCCACGACGTGATCGCGGCCGTCGACGACGAGCTTCGCGCCGGCGGCCACGCCCGCGTCGATGTAGCCGGCGACCTTCGCGCGATGCGCGGCGGTGACGAGCGGCCCCATCTCCGCGGCCGGGTCCATCCCGTTCGTGATCTTCAGCGCCTTCACGCGCGGCACGAGGCGCTCGATCAGCGCGTCGCCGACGTCGCCCACCGCGACCGCCACCGAGATCGCCATGCAGCGCTCGCCGGCCGAGCCGTACGCGGCGCCGATCAGCGCGTCGACGGCCTGGTCGAGATCGGCGTCCGGCATCACGACGAGATGGTTCTTCGCGCCGCCGAGCGCCTGCACGCGCTTGCCGCGCTTCGTGCCTTCCGTGTAGATGTATTCCGCGATCGGCGTCGAGCCGACGAACGACAGCGCGGCGACGTCCGGGTGCGCGATCAGCGCGTCGACGGCGGTCTTGTCGCCGTGCACGACGTTGAACACGCCGTCCGGCAGCCCGGCCTCCTTCAGCAGCTCGGCGAGCCGCAGCGACGCCGACGGATCGCGCTCGGACGGCTTCAGCACGAACGTGTTGCCGCACGCGAGCGCGACCGGGAACATCCAGCACGGCACCATCATCGGGAAGTTGAACGGCGTCACGCCCGCGACGACGCCGAGCGGCTGCCGCAGGTTCCAGTTGTCGATGCCGCCGCCGATCTGGTCGGTGAAATCGGTCTTCAGCAGGTTCGGGATCCCGCACGCGAACTCGACGACCTCGATGCCGCGCATCACCTCGCCCTTCGCGTCGGAGAACACCTTGCCGTGCTCGCGCGTGATCAGCTCGGCCAGCTCGTCGTGATGGCGGTCGAGCAGCTCCTTGAAGCGGAACATCACTCGCGCCCGCTTGATCGGCGCCGTCTCGCTCCAGGCCGGGAACGCGGCCTGCGCGGCCGCGACCGCCGCGTCGACTTCGGCCGCGCTCGCGAGCGGCACGCGCGCGGCAACCTCGCCGAGCGCCGGATCGAACACGTCGCCGTAGCGATCGCTCGCGCCGTCGACCGCGCGGCCGCCGATGAAATGGGTCAGCAGGCGGGGGCGCTGCTCGGTCTCGCTCATGTGTGTCTCTCCAGATCTCGCTCGTTGGGTGGGATACGTCGGATGACGTGGCCGATGAAGCGTACCGCCGCTGCCGGCCGCCGATCCAATGAGTTATGCTCAATTGCGTCATAAGCCGCGCTTATATCAGGACCGATCACGACGATGGACCTCACCCTGCTCCGCGCCTTCGCCGCGGTGGCCCGCGAAGGCAACCTGACGCGCGCCGCCGAGCAGCTGCACCTCACACAGCCGGCCGTCAGCCTGCAGGTCAAGCATCTGCAGGAGACGCTCGGCGTCGTGCTGTTCACGCGCACGTCGCGCGGGCTCGCGCTCACGCGCGACGGCCAGACGCTGCTGCCGCACGCGGAACGCGCGCTCGCCGCGGCCGCCGACGTGCAGCGCGCGGCCGCCGCGCTGCGCCACGAGGTGCGCGGCCGGCTGCGGATCGGCACGATCCTCGATCCGGAATTCCTGCGCCTGGGCGGCTTCCTGCGCGCGCTCGTCGAGACCCATCCGCAGATCGAGACCGCGCTGCGCCACGGGATGTCGGGCTGGGTGCTCGAGCAGGTGCGCGCGCAGGCGCTCGACGTCGGCTATTACATCGGCCAGCCCGGCGAGGACGATCCGCGCGACGGTGCGCTGTTCCATACCGTCACGCTCACGCATTTCCAGTATCGGGTGCTCGCGCCGGCCGGCTGGAAGGAGCGCGTGCAGCGCGCGCAGGACTGGCGCGCGCTCGCCGCGCTGCCGTGGATCTGGACGCCGCCGCAGTCCGCGCATCACCGGCTGCTGTCGCGCCGGTTCGCGGATGCGCGCGCGCAGCCGGTGAAGGTTGCCGAGGTCGACCAGGAGCAGTCGATGCTGGATCTCGTCAAGTCGGGGATCGGGCTCACGCTCGCGCGCGACTCGACCGCGCTGGCCGAAGCGCACGCGCACGCGCTGACGATCGTCGAACGCGTGACGGTGCCGACCGAGCTGACGTTCGTGACGCTCGCCGCACGGCGCGACGAGCCGGCGATCGCGGCGGCGCTGCGGCTGATCGAAACGCAGTGGGCAATATGAGCGGCGCTCATCATGCGTGACCGGGCTGATGGGCGAAAGGATGGCGCGGATCGGTCGACATGCCTCTCAACTTTCGTTCCGGTCCAATTGATGAAATTGAAAGATATTTGTAATGTCGTCGATTCGTCTGTCGAACACGGGAAATCCGAACATGACCGGTCCGCTCGCCGATCACGCCCGCTCGCAAAGCTTCGCGGTATGTGATGCATTGCGACGCCATCGCCGCACGCTCGCTGAAAACCTGCCCGCCCATACAAGCATTCGCACGCATCAACGCAACGGCTGGTTGATCGGTGACGATTCGTTCAGCGGCGATTTCGATATCGATCCGCATCTTGCGGACCAGCTTCTGAACGCGCTCGTTACATCAGGCCAGTGTTCCGCGTCCGACTGGACGCACGACTTCGCAGACCGTGGACGTTCCGGCGATAGGCGGGAATGCGATCGGGATTGGCATTTCGGCGGCTACGTCCATCGCCCTGCTCGCGAACGGCATGAGCGCCCTTCCGGTCATCCTGATCGCCTTCGGAGCCGGATATTTCGTGCAATCAGTCTGGAACGCGTCCACCGGTCCTGACTTTGCAGAATCGCAGGTCCAACGCCTGCTGGACAACTAACATGATGTTCCCCGACCTTGAGCGCGCCCGCCCGTTGCTCTGCCATGCCCCGCTTTGCCTCGGCCCGGGCAGCTTCATGATCTTCAGCTTCTGCCTGTACGCCATCGCGAAAGCAAACGGCATCGCATTCCAGCTCACGAGCTGGCCCATGCTTGCAGTTCTTGTTGCAGGGCTGGCTGCCGGATACCACATCAAGTATCGCTCCGCGCTGTCCGTACGCTTTCTGGCGGCGTACACGGTCAATATCTTTGCCGTATTCGGTCTTCTGATGGGTACCGCCATATTGAGCACGTGGTCGATCATCGAAAAACCAGCATCCAGCAAGCCGTACCTGCTGTTTGTCTTTCTCTATCACGCAACCATATTGACCGCACTCGCGTTGACGTTTGCCCTCAAACTCCGCGAACTGAAGCGCCACCCCGATCGCCGTTTCAAAAATGGCGAATACCTCGCCGATACCCGCTCGTTCACGATCGACCCCAACTGCGGCATGACCGTTCCCCCGAACACGCTCGCGCCAGCGACCATCGCATTAACCGCCAACCTGCCGATTGCGTTGAACACCTACATCGGCGAAAACAGCAGCGCGATTCTGATCGTGGCATCGCTGTACGCGCTGGCATTTTCTTACGTCGCCGCCGTATTCATCGGGCCGAGACTTGCCTACCTGTATGCGTTGTACCGCTATGAACGCCAGACCGGCCGACGCTTCGTCAACCGGGAATACGAGAAAGTCCAGGCGCTTCGTCGCACCTTCCTGCTGTCCCGCTTGTTGGCGAAATTGGCATCGTTTCGGCGCGCGCGCTGATCCCTGCACGACCCGCATTGCGCCCCTGTCCTCCTCGCCCTGGCGGCTCGCCGCACGCGTCACGACGCCGTCTCGGCCTTTTTGCTAGATTGTGCGTTCGCATTCGCGAAACCTTGTCGACCGAAGGAGACCCGCATGGCCCGCAACATCGAGATCAAAGCCCGCGCCCGTGAATTCGACCAGCTGCGCGAACGCGCGGCGGCGCTCGCCACCGAAGCGCCGCTGTTCTATCGCCAGCAGGATTTCTTCTACGACGTGCCGCGCGGCCGGCTGAAGCTGCGCCGCTTCGAGGACGGCACGCCCGCCGAGCTGATCTTCTACCAGCGCGACGACCGCGACGGCCCGAAGGCGTCGTACTACACCCGCAGCCCGGTGACTAACCCGGACGCGATGCATGCGCTGCTCGCGACCGCGCTGACGACGCGCGGCATCGTCACGAAGGAGCGGCACGTGTACCTGGCGGGCCGCACCCGCATTCACCTCGACCGCGTCGACGGCCTCGGCGACTTCATCGAGCTGGAAGTCGTGCTCGCGCCGGACGACGACGAAGCGGGCGGCGAAGCCGAAGCGCACGACGTGTTCGCGAAGCTCGGCGTGTCGCACGACGATCTCGTCGCGGTCGCCTATGTGGACCTGCTGAACGCCGGCACGCCGGAAACGGCCGCCTGAACCCGCTTCACCCTCCCCGGCCGCGCGCTCACGCGGCGCCCGGCTCCAGGTGCGCGAGCGGCAGCGGCCCGTTGCGCTTGAACGTCGTCAGCACGATGTTCGAGCGCACGCTGTCGACGCCCGGCACCCGCATCAGCTTCTTCATCACGAACTGCGACAGCGCGTTCAGGTCCGGCGCGACGATCCGCAGCAGGTAGTCCGCGTCGCCGACCACCGCGTGGCATTCGAGCACCTCGGGCAGCACGTCGATCTGCTGCTGGAACTGCTCGATGATCGAATCGCCGTGATGCTTGAGCTTCAGGCTCGTGAACGCGGTGACGCCGAGCCCGAGCTTCTCCGGGCGCAGCATCACGCGGTAGCCTTCGATCACGCCCGCGGCTTCGAGCCGCTGCAGGCGCCGGCCGATCTGCGACGGCGACAGCGGCACCTCCTCGCCGAGCTGCTGATGCGTGGCCCGCCCGAAGCGCTGCAGCACGTCCAGCAGCGCCAGATCGAAGTGATCGAGTTCCAACATGAAGTTTCTCCGCGTGATCTTGTACTTTGGTGCGCGATTATCGCATCATCAGGCAAATCATCGCCAACTTTGCGCCCATCCCGCGCGTATGCCGCTCTACACTTGCATGCATTCCAACCGCAACGTGCAGAGCCGAACATGTCCACCGTCGTCACCGCGAAACTGCAGGAGCAGTTCGACGCGGGCCTCGAAACCCGCGCCGATTTCACCATCGACCAGCCGCTCGAACGCTACGGGCAGGTCGACCACGCGGTGTGGAGCCAGCTCTATGCACGCCAGACCGTGCTGCTGCAGGGACGTGCGTGCGACGCGTTCGTGTCCGGGCTCGCGAAAATCGACCTGCCGGCCGACCGCGTGCCGTCGTTCGCCGACGTCAACCGCCAGTTGAAGCCGGCAACCGGCTGGGAGATCGTCGCGGTGCCGGGGCTCGTGCCCGACCGCGTGTTCTTCGAGCATCTGGCGAACCGCCGCTTTCCGGTGACCTGGTGGATGCGCCGCCCCGACCAGCTCGACTACCTGCAGGAACCGGACTGCTTCCACGACCTGTTCGGCCACGTGCCGCTGCTGATCGACCCGGTGTTCGCTGACTACATGCAGGCGTACGGGCGCATCGCGCTCGCGGTCGCCGACGATCCGCACGCGCTCGCGCGGCTCGCGCGCCTCTACTGGTACACCGTCGAATTCGGGCTGATCCGCGACCCGCGCGGCACGAACGGGCTGTCGATCTACGGCGCGGGGATCGTGTCGAGCAAGGGCGAGAGCCTGTACAGCCTGGAAAGCGCGGCGCCGAACCGGCTCGGCTTCGACCTCGAGCGCGTGATGCGCACGCAGTACCGGATCGACGCGTTCCAGCAGACCTACTTCGTGATCGACGACTTCGCGCAGCTGTTCGCGCTCGCGCACGTCGACGGACGCGCGCTCGCCGACCGGCTCGCCGGCCTGCCCGAACACCCGGCCGGCGCGGTGCTCGACACCGACCGCGTGCTGCATCGCGGCACCGGCGCCGGCTGGCCGAACGACGCGCACGCATGACGCGAACCGTCATGCGCGCCGCCTACGCCTGTCACGCAACTATGGAAGAATGATCGGTGCCGGCAGTGCTCCGGGCGACGGACGTCGCGCGCAGCCCGCCGTTACCGAACGAGGTGCACGATGATCCACAAACTCACATCAGAAGAACGCAAGACCCAACTCGAGCGCCTGCCGCACTGGACGGCCGTGCCGGGCCGCGACGCGATCCAGCGCAGCCTGCGCTTCGCCGATTTCAACGAGGCCTTCGGCTTCATGACGCGCGTCGCGATCAAGGCGCAGGAAATGAACCATCATCCGGAATGGTTCAACGTCTACAACCGCGTCGACGTCACGCTGTCGACCCACGACGCGGACGGCCTGACCGAACGCGACATCGCGCTCGCCCACTTCATCGACCAGGCCGGCGCGCACGCGAAGCCCGCCGCCTGACGTCTCCCCGCCGCGCGCAATTCGGGCGCGCGGCGCGTCAACTTTTCATTTCGATGAACGTTTTCTACGATGTAGTGAGCGAAAGCCTTCAGCTTTCCAAGCCATCCTTAAGGCGCACGTAAGCGTCCCATGCTTTCCGTGCCTTGGGGTCCAAACCTTCCAGTTGTATGGCGCTTTGCCGCTGTACAATCAGCAGCGCATACGGCTTGGAGAGCGCGCTAGCCTCTTCGCAGAGTTTGAGTTCGTCGCCGCTCGACGGCGAGCGGGCGCGCCAGAAATTGATCGCGGCTTCAAGGTCGTGGATCGAAATATCGGACATGGTTGTTGGATTGATTCGTTCGCTGGCCGCCTGCTTGACGTCTGGCTCGCGGCGCCCCTGTGGAAACGGCGTCGTGCTGTCCGCGTGCCTGAACCGCCAACCCATTGTACTTGAGCGAACTTCATGCGACTCCTTCTGATCGAAGACGACCGCCCCATCGCACGCGGTATCCAGAGCAGCCTCGAACAGGCTGGCTTCACCGTCGACATGGTGCACGACGGCATCTTTGCCGAGCAGGCGCTCGCGCAGAACCGCCACGAACTCGTGATCCTCGACCTCGGCTTGCCCGGCATCGACGGGATGACGCTCCTGACCCGTTTCCGCCAGACCAACCGTCATACGCCCGTGATCGTGCTGACCGCGCGCGACGAGCTGAACGACCGGATCCAGGGCCTGAACTCGGGCGCCGACGACTACATGCTGAAGCCGTTCGAGCCGGCCGAGCTCGAAGCGCGAATCCGCGCGGTGATGCGCCGCAGCGGCCCGCACAGCGACATGCCGCGCCCGGAAGTGTCGCTCGGCGGCGTCCGCCTGTCGGGCGTCGATCGCCGCATCTTCAACGACGACAAGCCGCTCGAGCTGTCGCCGCGCGAATTCGCGGTGCTCGAAATGCTGCTGCTGCGCCACGGCCGCGTCGTCAGCAAGGCTCAGCTGCAGGACCACCTGACGCACTTCGGCGGCGATCTCGGCGACACCGCGATCGAAGTCTACGTGCACCGCGTGCGCAAGAAACTCGAGCAGTGCCGGGTCGAGATCGTCACGGTGCGCGGCTTCGGCTATCTGCTGCAGGAAATCCGCCAGACGGCGAGCGTTTGAGCGAGGCGACGGCAAGCGCCGGCCGGTTTCCGGTGACGGGCGTCCGCACCGGACGTCCACGCCGGCCGCCCGGCACCCGCTTGCACCGCCAGCCTCCTGCCCGTCCCGCCGACCGGCCTACGCCCGCGCCGCTCCCCGTGAGCGGCGTTCATCCATTTCATTCTCGAAATGTCTTCTGATCCGGCTGTGACCAGCCTGCGCCGCTCATTGCTGCGGCGCCTCGCCGCGCCGCTGTCGATGCTTGCGCTGATGAGCGGCCTGATTGCGTACTGGCTCGCGTGGCAATACACGCAGCACGTGATCGACCGCTCGCTCGCGGATCTCGCGACCGCCATCTCGAAACAGATCCAGATCGCCGGCCCCGACGCGCCGTTCACGGTGCCGCCGCTCGCGCAGGCGATGTTCTCCGATCCGGCCGAAGCGCTGATCTACCGGATCAGCGACGGCGAGCAGGAACTCGCCGGCGATCCGAAGCTGCCGCTGCAGGGCACCCACGTGCGGCGCATGCATTACGCATACGTGTTCGAGGCCGAATACGACAACCGCGCGGTGCGGGTCGCACAGGTGCGTGTCGAGGAAGTCGACGGCAGCAAGCCGATGGTCGTGGAGGTCGCGCAGCCGGTGCGGCACCGCTACCGGATCGCGGCCGAATTCCTCGTCGCGATCATGATGCCGCTCCTGCTGCTGCTGCTCGCCGGCTGGGGCATCGTGTGGCGGGTCGTCAACCAGCAGCTCGGCCCGCTCACGCATCTTGCCGATTCGCTGAACCGGCAGACCCATACGTCGCTGGAGCCGGTCGACGAAACCGACGTGCCGCTCGAGATCCGGCCGCTGACGAGCGCGATGAACGCGCTGCTCGGGCGCCTGAAGACCGCGCTCGACGCGCAGCGCAAGTTCATCGCCGACGCCGCGCACCAGCTGCGCACACCGCTCACCGCGGTGAAGCTGCATGCGGAACAGGCCGCCATCGCGCGCGATCCGCAGCAGACCTTCACCGCGGTGCGCGAGCTGCGCGCGGCCGCCGATCGCGCGGTGCGGCTGTCGAACCAGCTGCTGTCGCTCGCGCGTGCTGAACCGGGCGAACAGGCCGCGCGCTTCGTCGACGTCGACCTTGCCGCGATGGCGTTCGAGACCGGCGCCGAATGGGTGCCGCGCGCGCTCGCCGCACACGTCGACCTCGGCTTCCAGCGCAGCGACGAACCGCGTGACGACGGCCAGACGCTGCTCGTGCGCGGCAACCCGGTGCTGCTGCGCGAGGTGATCGCGAACCTGCTCGACAACGCGCTGAAGTACGTGCCGCTCGCGCGGCTGCACGGCGCGCGGATCACGGTGAACGTCGGGCGCGCGATGCTCGAGGCCGGTGTGCCGGCGGCCGAGATCGTCGTCGAGGACAACGGCCCCGGCGTGCCCGCGAGCCAGCAGGCGGACCTGTTCAAGCGGTTCTTCCGCGGGGATGCGCAAAGCGGCAACGGCGTCGAGACGGGTGCGGGCCTCGGCCTCGCGATCGTGCACGACATCATCGCGATGCATGGCGGCAGCGTGTCGTATGCGGACGCGCCGGAAGGCGGCTCGCGGTTCGTGGTGAAGGTGCCGCTCGCCGCGCAGGCGGCGCAGCCGGCGAGCGACGCCGCGCCGGCCACGGCGCCGATGCACTGAGCATCGAGGACGGAGCCGGCAATGCACGTTCGCCGGCCCGTCAAGCGCATGAGCGAGACCATCGGCGCGCATCACGCGCGCCTTCGCTCGCTTACTTCTTCTTTTTCTTGTCCTTCGGCTTCGCGTCGTCCTTCTTCTTCTTTTTCTTCTTCGCGTCCGCGCCCGTGTCGGACGTCGCGAGCAGCGTGCCGCGGCACGACTGGGCGCCGCAATGGCACGCGTATTCGCGCTTGAGCTTCTTCGTCAGCTTCGCGTCGATCACGAGGCCGTAGTCGTAGAACAGCTCCTCCTCCGGCTCGATGTCGCGCAGCGCATGGATGAATACGCGGCCGTCGAGCTCCTCGGCTTCGCAGTTCGGCGCGCAGGAATGATTGATCCAGCGCGCGCTGTTGCCGTCGACCTTGCCGTCGATCACCCCGCCCTCCTCGAGCGCGAAGTAGAACGTATGATTCGGCTCGTTCGGATCGTGCGGATGGCGGCGCAGCGCTTCCTTCCACGAAATTCGCTCGCCCTTGTATTCCACAACGCGCTCGCCGGCCTTGATCGGCGCCACGGCGAACACGCCCCTGCCGTGTACTCCCGAGCGGCGCACCGCGATCCTGCGTGAACTCATCGAACGAATCCTTGTGAAGTCGACTTGAAAAGGAAAGGGCCGCCGCGGGCCCGCCAAATGAAAACGCGGCGCCGATCGGCGCCGCGTCGGGGCATGCGGCGAATCACCCGCATCCTACACGCTCGGGATTGCAACATTCAACCGCGAACGCGGCATTCAACGCTGGCCGAACGCAATGTCGCCGAACAGCGCCTTGTGCTCGCGCGGCTGCGAACGCCAGTACTGCGGCGGCGCCGTCACCTGCGCGCCGAGTTCGGCGGCCGCGTGCCACGGCCAGCGCGGGTCGTACAGCATCGCGCGCGCCATCGCGACGAAGTCGGCGTCGCCCGCG
This sequence comes from Burkholderia ubonensis, assembly GCF_902833085.1. GTDB lineage: Bacteria > Pseudomonadota > Gammaproteobacteria > Burkholderiales > Burkholderiaceae > Burkholderia > Burkholderia ubonensis. The sequence goes on along the minus strand of NZ_CADFEB010000010.1, from coordinate 184,470 downwards.
TCGATCAGCCGGTTCGCATGCGCCGGCTCGTTGATCAGGCCGACCGCGATCGTCGGCATGCCGACCGCGCGCTTCACCGCCTGCGCGAACGGCACCTGGTAGCCCGGCGACAGCGGAATCTTCTGCAGCGGCGACACGCCGCCCGACGACACGTCGATCCAGTCGCAACCGCGGCGCTTCAGCTCGTGTGCGAACGCGATCGTATCGTCGAGCTCCCAGCCGCCCTCGACCCAGTCGGTCGCGGACACGCGCACGCCGACCGGCCGGTCCTCCGGAAACGCCGCGCGCACGATCTCGAGGATTTCGAGCGGAAAGCGCATCCGGTTCTCGCGCGAGCCGCCGTATTCGTCGGTGCGCCGGTTCGCGAGCGGCGACAGGAACTGGTGCAGCAGATAGCCGTGCGCCGCGTGCACCTCGATCGCGTCGATGCCGAGCCGCGCCGCGCGCTTCGCGGCCGCCGCGAACGCGTCGCGGATCCGGTTCAGGCCCGCGGTGTCGAGCGCAAGCGGCGGCGTCTCGCCCTCCTTGTGCGGCACGGCGGACGGCGCATGCGCAAGCCAGCCGCCGTCGGCGACCGCAATCAGCTGGCCGCCTTCCCACGGTGCCTGGCTCGACGCCTTGCGGCCCGCATGCGCCAGCTGCATCGCGACGCGGATCGGCGCATGCTTGCGGATCGCCGCCAGCACCGGTTTAAGCGCGGCTTCGGTCGCGTCGTCCCAGAGGCCGAGGTCGTGGTGCGTGATGCGCCCGTCCGGCTCGACCGCGGTCGCCTCGATGCAGAGCAGGCCCGCACCCGACAGCGCGAGGTGGCCGAGATGAATCATGTGCCAGTCGGTTGCCTCGCCGCGCTCGGCGGAGTACTGGCACATCGGGGAAATGACGATCCGGTTCGGAAGGGTCAAGCCGCGCAGCGTGAACGGTGAAAACAGCGCAGTCATGGGTGGCGCTCGCTCGGAAAGGGAAACAGCGGATGAGCGTAGCACGCGTGTCCATCGCGTGCAGGACGCGGGTTCGGCCGCAAGCGATTGGTCAGGTGGGGCCGCCCAGGTGGGGCTGGCGCCGGCGTCAAATCCCGACGCTGTCGAGCCATTCCGCGAACATGCGGCGCGCGGCCGTTTCGAGCGCGGGGCCGTGTTGCGTGGTGTCGGCGCGCAGCTGGCGCGCGTCGATGCCCGGCGTCGCGGCGATTTCGCCGGCATGGCCGATCAGCCAGGGTTCGAAGCGATCGGCGCGGATTTCCGGATGGCATTGCAGCGCGAGCACGTGCTGCCCCCATGTGAACGCCTGATGGCGGCAAGCGGGCGTCGACGCGAGATGGATCGCGCCGCCCGGCAGGTCGAAGGTATCGCCGTGCCAGTGCAGCATCGACGTCGCCGCGCCGTCGAGATGACGCAGCGCGGACGCGCGGCCCGCGTCGGTGAGCGTGAGCGGCGTCCAGCCGAGCTCCTTGCGCGCGGCCGGATAGACGCGCGCGCCGAGCGCGCGCGCGATGAACTGCGCGCCGAGGCAGATGCCGAGGATCGGCAGGCCCGCGTCGATGCGCTGCTTGACGAGCGCCGCGAGCGGCGCGTTCGTCGGATACTGCGCATCGTCGTACACGCTGACCGGCCCGCCGAGGACGACGAAGAGCGTCGGCTCGAGCACGTCGAGCACCTCGACCCGGGATGATCCGATGTCGACGTAGCGCACCCGCCTCCCCCGTTCGCCGAGCACTTGCTCGAAACTGCCGAGGTCCTCGAAATGCACGTGGCGGATCGCCACGACTTCAGCGTTCATCATCGGCCTCCCGGTCGATCGACGGACGTCAGGCCGCGAAAATCTTCCAGATCTTCTTTTGCGTCGCCGCGTCACCTTCTTCGTGTACCGAACAATCGAGGCGCAGGTCGCTGTCGGCGAGCGTCAGGTCGAGCGCCGCGCAGTAATGCGCGGCGGCCGCCTTCTTCGATGCCTTCGACGGCTGGAAGTGCGCGCACGTCACGCACATCCGGTGCGGCGGCGTCGCGCCGGCCACCTGCAGCTCGCGCAGCGTCTTCAGCAGCGCGCGGTACAGCGCGCCCTGCTCGTCCGCGCCGAGCGTGCCGACCGCCTTGGTCAGGAACTCGGGCCACTGCAGCGCCTTCTTCGCAGCGGTGCGGCCGCGGGCGGAGAGCCGCACCGCGAGCGCGCGGCCGTCGTCCAGCGCGCGGCGCTTTTCGACCAGCCCCTTGGTCTCGAGCGTGCTGACCGCATCGCTCGTCGTCGCCGCGGTGAGCTGCGTCTCGCGTGCGATCTCGCCGAGCCGCATCGGGCCCTTGCGTTGCAGCAGCAGCACGAGGATCTCGCCCTGCGTCGGCGTGAGGCCGGCGCCTTCCGCCCAATCCCATGCCTGGCTCCGCATGGCCGTACTCAATCGCAGCAGACTGTGGGTGACACGACCCGCAGCTTGGTTCCCGTAAACGCCTTCGCTCATAGTCTTTTCGCTTTGCCGCCGCCCGTCATCCCGGGCAGCCGTAGTGTGGAGATCGAATCTCTGTCAAAAGAGGCGCGCGAAACCTCACGCACCCGACACGGCCGTCGCGAGGCACACACGGCGGCCGCCATCGCGGCAACCGGTGAGACACACGTCGTTCCGGCGTCCGCAAAGCCGACATTCTAAGCGAGAGCGGAAAATCGCACAGCTAAGTTATCCCCTCCAATCTGTGGATAACGGCTGAATAAGACCGGAAAACCTTGTGCGCGGATATTCTCCAATCGGTGCGGCCGGACCGGCAAGGATTTTCCCGCGTCGCCCGGCAAGCCGCCACCAGCTTGCCGTCCACCGGGTTATCCGTTCGGCAGGCCGTTGACTTTGCAGAGGAATATCGGGTTATCCACAGATTTGGAGGAAACCTGCAAACGATTTCGCCATTGACCTGCGTCAACCGTCCCTCAGCGCTGCTTCAACCTTCGCTCAGCGAATTGCTTTGCGGTCGAGCCCGCAATCAGCAAAACATTTTTTCATTCGCGCCAACGTAAGCACTGCTGGCGGACGGTCTCATTCAGCGATTTTTCCTGCTTGTAGACCGTGCGCAGCCACGACGCGTCGTTCACGCGCGCTTGCGCGAGCGCGCCGATCTCGTCGAGCGCCGCGCGCGAGCCGAGTTCTGCGGCATGCGGAGCAATCCGGTCGAGCGTGTCGAGGATGTCCTCGGCGATCGTGCGCCGCTCCCCGGTCTGAGGATTCACGCAGGTGCCTTCGAGGCCGAACCGGCATGCCTCGAAGCGGTTGAACGTGTAGACGAGATAGTCGTCCTCGGACAGCGTCAGCGGCCGGTCGGTCAGCAGGTAGCGCGCGAGCGTCTGGATGTAGCACGCGATCGCCGCCGCGCGGTCGACCGACAGCGGCGTGTCCATCACGCGCACCTCGATCGTGCCGTAGCCGGGCTTCGGCCGGATATCCCAGTAGAAATCCTTCATCGAATTGACGACGCCGGTGTTCACCATCTTCGTGAAGTACTCCTCGAAGCCGCTCCAGGTCAGCACGAACGGCGCGCGGCCGGACAGCGGGAACGCGAACACCGAATTCAGGCGCGCCGAATGGAAGCCGGTGTCGACGTTCTGCACGAACGGCGACGACGCCGACAACGCAATGAAATGCGGAATGAAGCGCGACATCGAGTGCAGCAGGAACAGCGCGCTGTCCGGGTCCGGGCAGCCGATGTGCACGTGCTGGCCGAACACGGTGAACTGCTTCGCCAGATAGCCGTACAGCTCGGAGATGTACTGGAAGCGCGGCGCGTCGTAGATCTGCCGGTCGCTCCATTGCTGGAACGCGTGCGTGCCGCCGCCGCACAGCCCGACGTTGAGCTGATCGGCCGCCTTGACGAGCACGTCGCGGATCGCGTGCAGCTCGCCGACCGCCTGCTCGTGCGTGTGGCAGATGCCGGTCGACAGCTCGATCATGCTCTCGGTGATTTCCGGCGTGATGTTGCCCGGGAAGGTTTCGCCCTGGATCAGCCGCATCAGGTCGGACGCCGCTTTCGTCAGATCGTAGTTGTGCGTGTTGACGACCTGGATTTCCAGCTCGACGCCGAACGTGAACGGCTCGGAATTGACGAAGGTTTCGAGTGCCATGGCAGTTTCCGTAAATCAGTTGCTGTCGCTGCGTTCGCCGACCGCCGACAGGCAGCGGTAGACGAGGAACGGGCCGACCAGTTGCAGCACGACGATCGAGCACATCACGATCGCGCGCAGGTGCGGATCGAAATTCGGGTACATCTGGTAGGTATCGTCGACGAGCAGGTACGAGAGCGCGGACATCGGCGACAGCGCGATGCCGAGCGCGACGCCCTGCTTCATCCCGATGCCGCTCGGCTTCGCGAACGCGACGACGCCGGCCAGTTTCGCGGCCAGCCGCGTCACGATCAGCGCGATCGCGAACAGGCCGCCGAGCGCGATGTCGCCCCACGTGAACGACGTCAGCGTCAGCACGAACAGGATGACCGTCAGCAGCCAGCCGGCGGTGCCGAAGTGTTCGGGCCAGAGCTGCGGACGCGCCTCGAGGTTCTTCACGATGATGCCGGCGAGCAGCAGCGTGAGCAGCGTCGACAGCTTCAGCGCCTGCGCGACCGCGATCGCGAGCATCACGAGCCCGAACAGCGCGACGAACGAGTGCTCGTCGCGCATCGTCGCGGTCATGTGGCGGAACAGGTAATTGCACGCGCGCGCGACGAGGTACGCGACGATGAACGAGCCGGCCAGCAGGTAGACCGGCTGCAGGACCGTCGCGAACACGTTGCCGTACGCCTCCTGGTGCAGCCAGCTCGTCACGAGCTTGGTCAGCACGACTGCATAGACGCTGTTGAGCGCGGTCAGCGTGATCAGGCGCTGCGACACCTGCCCTTCCGCGCGCAGCTCGGTCTTCAGCTGGATCACCATCGACGGCGACGTCGCGACCGCGATCGCCGACAGCACGAGCGCGACCATGCCCGACACGCCGAGCGCGAGCAGCACGAACAGCACGAGCACGAACGTGAGCGTGGCCTCGGCGAGGCTCGACGCGATCAGCCACGGGTTGCGGCGGATCCAGCGCAAGTCGAGCCGGCTGCCGAGCTCGAACAGCAGCAGGCCGAGTGCGACGTCGATCAGCAAGCGCGACGTTTCGTCGGTGCTGGCGTCGATCACGCCGAAACCGAACGAGCCGGCGACGAGGCCGATCACCGCATAGCCGGTGATGCGCGGCAGCCGCCACGCGCGATAGCAGAGCTCGCCGCACAGGCCGGCGGCGAACAGCGCGAGCCCGGCCCAGAACACGGCATCCGGCGCGAGCGGCCAATTGGGCAGGAATGAGAACGCCGACTTCATCGTGGTGACTTCTCCTTTGGAAGCAACCGCCAGCGACACGGGGGTCAAGCGTCAACGTCGAGATGCGCGCCGGCTGGGTATTGCCCCGAAATGTGATTGTTGTGCGCGACGGCAGGACATGGGAACAGCCTGCTCCGCCATTCGGCGGCGATGTCGTTCAGATATGCCGATCTGGATTGTCGGCCTGGTGTGTGAATGGCCTGCGCGATCTCGAAGATTCAGATTCGAAACTGTGCCGACCGTTCCATTGAAGCATGTCCGGCGCCTGGCCGGACGAACGCGAAGGAAACCGATTGTGCCACAGGTTTTTCGCTCTGGAACCGATTGCCTGGCAGACCGGCCGTCCAGCGGGCGGGCTTGCCTTTCGATTCAAAGGTTTACCTGTATATATACGTAGTAGAAGTTAACAAGAACCGCACAGTTCTGTGGATAACTTCGGTTTACGTAGACGGATCAACGCGTTGGCGAAACCATAACCCGCTGCACAGGCTGTGCGCGCACAGCGGTTTGAGTTGAGCAACTTTCGGGCCGTTTCACAGCTGTGCGGACTTGCCCAGTTTACGTCCACTGTGATTGCACATGGAGTGCGCACGGATTTCGCGCGGTTATCCACAGGTGGGCGTGGATAACATCGCGAGACGAACTGCGATCACTGTGATGCGGATGCGGATGCGCGGCGCGTCAGTTGGCCGCGCCCGCCTGTCGGGCGCGCAGCGCGCGGATCAGGAAGCGGGCCGGATCGATCGCGTCGGCGAGCTCGCGCTCGAGCGGCCACGGCTCGCCTTCGAGCTGCGACGCGATCAGCTCGGCGCCGAGCGCCGCCCAGACGAGGCCGCGCGAACCGTAGCCGAACGCGCCGTAAAGGCCCTCGGTGCGCGGCAGGTCGCGCGCTTTCGCACCGCTGAGCGCCTTCGCGTGGGCGAGCGCCAGCGCTTCGTCCGCGAGCGGGCCGATCAGCGGCAGCCGGTCGCCGGCGACCCAGCGGAACGCAACGCGGCCGGGCAGTTCGCCGACGCCGGGCGCGTCGCCGATCAGGCCCGGGAGCAGGCGCCGGACCCGCTCCAGGTTTTCGGCATGACCGGCCGGACGCAGCGCCGGGTCGACGTCGTCGGGTTCGAACGTCGCGCCGATCAGCAGCGTGCCGTCGTCGAGCGGCACCGCATAGCCGTCGCCGATCACCGGGCAGTCGAGCGGCGCCGCGCTGCCCGGCGGGAGCAGCGTGAGCTGCCCGCGCACCGGCTGCAGCGCGACGTGCCGCAGGCCGGCAAGCCGTACCGCATCGCCGGCGTTGGCGAGCACGACGGCCGGCGCTTGCGCGAGCGTCCGGCCGGCGGCGTCGAGCGCGTGCCAGTCGGCGCCGCGCCGTTCGAGCCGCGCGACTTCGGTGCGCGTCAGGATCTGCACGCGCTCACCGGCCGCCGCGCACTGCGCGGTGGACAACTCGGCCGGCCGCACCGCGCCGCCGTGCGGAAACAGCAGGCCGCCGTGCGCGACCGGCAGCGACAGGCGCGCGCGCGCTTCGTCGACGTTCAGCAGCCGCGCATAGTCCGGCGGCACGCCGAGCGCGTCGAAGGCCGCGCGCATCCGCTCGAAATCGTCGGCCGATTCCGCGAGCTGGATCATCCCGCGCGTGCTGCGCCCGAACCCGTGGCCCGCGCGTTCGAGCGCGCGCCAGCGTGCGAGCGCGTGGAGGAAGCCGCTGCGTGTTAGCCGGCTCGCGACGTTGTCGTCGCGCGTCATCAGCGGATGGAACACGCCGGCGGGATTGCCCGATGCTTCGCTCGCGATGCGTTCGCGCCGCTCGATCAGCGTGACGTCCCAGCCGCGCGCGGCGAGCCGCTCGACCACGGCGCAGCCCGCGAGGCCCGCGCCGATCACGATCGCGCGGCGCGTGTCGACCGGCAGTGCACGCGGCGGCTCGTGGCGGCGCATCTGCCAGCGCGGCGCGAATTCGCCGACGAGCATCGCGCGCTTGCCGGCGAAGCCGTCGACCTTGCGATACGCGAAGCTCGCTTCCGCAAGCGCGTGCTTCACGGCGCCCGAACTCGAATACGTCGCGAACGTCGCGCCGTCGCCGGCGAGGCGTGCGAGCGCGCGAAACACGTCGATCGACCACAGGTCCGGGTTTTTCGACGGCGCGAAGCCGTCCAGATAGAACGCGTCGGCGCGCACTGCGAGCTTCGGCAGCATCGCGAGCGCATCGCCGAACACGAGCGTGAGCACGACGCGTCCGCCGTCGAATTCGAGTCGATGCAGGCCCGGCACGAGCATCGGCCACGCGTCGGCGAGCGCGTCGACGTCCGCCGATGTCGTTGTCTCTGCAACCATGTGCGATGCGGCGCGGCGCAGGTCGTCGCGCGTGAACGGATGCTTCTCGATCGACACGAAGTGGAGCCGCTCGCAGCGCGCGGGATCGTCGCGCCACGCGGCCCAGGTCGCGAGGAAGTTGCCGCCGGCGCCGAAGCCGGTCTCGACGATCGTGAACGTGCGCCTGCCCTGCCAGCGCGCGGGCAGGCCGTTGCCTGCGACGAACACGTAGTTCGCCTGCGCGAGTGCGCCGGCGGCGCTGTGATAGATGTCGCCGTAGGCGGGCGAGACGAGGGTGCCGTCGTCGCTGAACGCGAGCGTGGCGGGAACGAGTCGGTCTGGCATGCGAAACAAATATCGTGGCGGCCAAGCCTGGCAAGGGATTGCGCGGACCGGCCCGGCGCGCCGTTGGCAAAAACCAACGACGCTGCACACGGGCCGATCGCGCTGCGTATCCTGTCCGGTTGGCGCAGGTCAAAAAACCCGCAGTCAGTGATTCATTCGGCGAAACACCGATGAAAATCTTTGAAACCCTTGTCGTTATTGGGTTTGCGCTGCGCTATCATAGCAAGCGCCGTTCTGCGGGGCGGCCTTCGGCATGCCGGGGGCCGACCTGCGGGGCCAGGATTCGGCGGAGTGCCGTCGGAGTCCGACTCTCGACGGCACGGTTCGCGCACGTATAATCGGCGCGTTCGCGCTGTTCGTGTCAACCTAACCTGAAAAAGGAACCTTAATGAACAAACAGGAACTGATCGACGCCGTCGCCGCCCAAACGGGCGCCAGCAAGGCTCAAACCGGCGAAACGCTGGACACGCTGCTCGAAGTCATCAAGAAAGCCGTGTCGAAGGGCGATGCGGTTCAGCTGATCGGCTTCGGCAGCTTCGGTTCGGGCAAGCGCGCAGCACGTACGGGCCGCAACCCGAAGACGGGTGAAACCATCAAGATCCCGGCAGCCAAGACCGTCAAGTTCACGGCTGGCAAGGCGTTCAAGGACGCCGTCAACAAGCGTTAAGTTCAGCGCCTGTTACGAAAAACCCGCCATTCGGCGGGTTTTTTTTCGCGCGGCGCGCGGCTTTTTCGCCACACTTCACGACGTATTTGCAAGATTTAACGGTTGTTACGAACGATGCAGAATCTGCGCGTCGCCGTGGTCCTCGTCGTCGTGCGAGTCGATGTCCCAGGCCGGGAACGGGTCGTCGAACAGCTCCGCCCACCCTGCGGCGCCGAGCGCGAATTCCTTGTCGGTCAGCAGGCATGCGTCGAGCTTCGCGCGCCATGCGGCCGCGTCGAGGCCGATGCCGATCAGCACGAGTTCCTGGCGCCGGTCGCCGACCGAGCGGTCGTCGAGGTCACCCTGCCATTCCGCGCGGATCTCGGCGAGCAGCGCGTCGTCGTCCGGCCATTCCGCGCGATCCTGCGCGGCCCACCACAAGCCCGCCGGCCCGTGCCGGCACACGCCGCCCGCCTGCGACAGCGAGCCGGCGATGTCGTTGCGCGTCGCGAGCCAGAAGAACCCCTTGCTGCGCAGCACGCCCGTCCACTCCTCGTGCAGCAGTGCCCACAGGCGCCCCGGATGGAACGGCCGGCGCGCGCGGTACACGAAGTTGCCGATGCCGAATTCGTCCGCCTCGCCATGCACGTGCGGATGCGCATGGTCGTGGTCTTCGCCGTGCGCATGATCGTGATCGTGGTCATGCGCGTGCTCGAGCGACGCGAGCCAGCCCGGCGCGTTCGCCGCCTCGTCGAAATCGAAGCGGCCGGTGTCCAGCAGCTCGCGGGGCGGCACGTTGCCGAACGTCGACACGATCTGGTGCGCGCGCGGGTTCAGCCGCGCGAGGATGTGCTGCAGTCGCGCCAGTTCGTCCGCGCCGACGAGGTCGGCCTTGTTGATCACGAGCACGTCGCAGAATTCGATCTGCTCGATCAGCAGTTCGACGAGCGTGCGGTCGTCGTCCTCGCTGGCCGCGATGCCGCGTGCGGCGAGCGCGTCGTCCGAACCGTAGTCGCGCAGGAAATTGAAAGCGTCGACGACGGTGACGAGCGTGTCGAGCCGCGCGAGCTCGCCGAGCGACGTGCCGTCGTCGTCGACGAACGTGAAGGTTTCGGCGATCGGCATCGGCTCGGCGATCCCGGTCGATTCGATCAGGATCGCGTCGAAGCGGCCCTCCGCGGCGAGCTTGCGGATTTCGACGAGCAGGTCGTCGCGCAGCGTGCAGCAGATGCAGCCGTTCGACATCTCGACGAGCCGCTCCTCGACGTGCGACAGCGCCTGTGCGTCGCGCACGAGCGACGCGTCGATGTTGACCGCCGCGAGATCGTTGACGATCACCGCGACCTTCAGGCCCGCGCGGTTCGCGAGGATATGGTTGAGCAGCGTGGTCTTGCCGGCGCCGAGAAAGCCGGACAGCACGGTGACGGGCAACGGCTGGTTCATTGCCGGATTCATAACGATACGCACCAACGGAAAAGAGGAAAAAGCGGCCGCGGCGGCCCGGTCGGCGCGCCATCGGCCGGGGCCGGGCGCCGGGGCAAATTCGCGGCGTGAGCCCGCATTGTGCATCAAACGCGCATCGGCCGGCCGGCGCGACGCCGGATTACGGCTGCGGCGGCAGCAATTTCCATTGCGCGAGGATGCCGGCAATCTGCTTCGCGTACTTGTCGCGCAGCGACGGCGTTTCCGAGTGATAGGCGCCGACCGCCTGCCACGTATTGCCGTACCGGTTCATCTTCTGGCGCAGGTGCCACGCCGCAATATAGACGTTCTTGCACGGCTCCATCAGCGTGTCGCGGCCGATCCCGTAGCGCGACAGCACCGGCAGATGGATCGAGTTGATCTGCATCAGCCCGTAGTCGGTCGAGCCGTTCGCATTCTTGTTTCTCGCGTCCGGCCGGTTGCGCGATTCCTGCCACGCGATCGCGCGCAGGATCAGCGGATTGACCTGCTGGTATTTGGCCGCTTCGTCGAAACAATCGGCGCGAGCGTTGCCGCTGGCGAGCCATGCGCCGGCGGTCAACAACGCAATCGAAACGAGCCGTCTGTTCATTGATCGAAAAGTGCAGTAAACGGGGGCGGGAAAACCCGCGGCCGGAACGGAATTCGCGCGATATGCAATGCGACGCCCGTATCATACCGGCAGCCGGTCGCGGTGCGGCAAGCGCGGCGCCGTATGCCGGGTTATACCGCATTTTCGTTTCAACTCATCCTGAAATGATGACGGAGACGAACAAACGGCAGCAAACGCGAAATCTTACATCTCGCATACATACGTCAGGAATACTGTCGTATATGAGACAGTATTCGGATCGATGTGATATTTCGGACATGAAAAACTGCTAATGTCGCTGTTTTCGGAATTGGATCCAGTACCACCGCCGGATGTGGCCTGAGCCGGCATCGACCCATTCATCCATGACAAGAAATCGCTTCGTTATGCGGCGCGTCGCTGCGACCCTGATGGTCGCCGGCATGATCGTCGCGCAGGCCGCCCACGCTCAGGTCACGCTCAACTTCGTGAACGCGGATATCGATCAGGTCGCCAAGGCGATCGGCGCCGCGACCGGCAAGACGATCATCGTCGATCCGCGCGTGAAGGGGCAGCTCAACCTCGTCGCCGAACGTCCGGTGCCGGAAGACCAGGCGCTGAAGACGCTGCAGTCCGCGCTGCGCATGCAGGGCTTCGCGCTCGTGCAGGATCACGGCGTGCTGAAGGTCGTGCCCGAGGCCGACGCCAAGCTGCAGGGCGTGCCGACCTACGTCGGCAACACGCCGCAGGCGCGCGGCGACCAGGTCGTCACGCAGGTATTCGAACTGCGTAACGAATCGGCGAACAACCTGCTGCCGGTGCTGCGGCCGCTGATCTCGCCGAACAACACGGTCACCGCGTATCCGGCCAACAACACGATCATCGTCACCGACTATGCGGACAACGTGCGCCGCATCGCGCAGATCATCGCGGGCGTCGACAGCGCCGCGGGCGCGCAGGTGGTGGTCGTGCCGCTGCGGAACGCGAACGCGATCGACCTCGCGACGCAGCTCCAGAAGATGCTCGACCCCGGCGCGATCGGCAACAGCGACGCGACACTGAAGGTGTCGGTCATCGCCGACCCGCGCACCAACTCGCTGATGCTGCGCGCGTCGAGCGCGTCGCGCCTCGCGGCCGCGAAGCGGCTCGTGCAGCAGCTCGACGCGCCCAGCGGCGTGCCCGGCAACATGCACGTGGTGCCGCTGAAGAACGCCGAAGCAGTGAAGCTCGCGAAGACGCTGCGCGGGATGCTCGGCAAGGGCGGCGGCGAAACCGGCGCGTCGGCGACGTCGAACGATGCGAACGCGTTCAACCAGGGCGGCTCGTCATCGAGCGGCAACTTCTCGACCGGCATCTCGGGCACGCCGCCGCTGCCGTCGGGCGGCATCGGCGGCTCGTCGTCGTCGTCATACGGCGGTGGCGGCGGTTCGTCGCAAGGTGGTGGCCTCGGCACCGGCGGCCTGCTCGGCGGCGACAAGGACAAGGGCGAAGAAAACCAGCCGGGCGGGATGATCCAGGCCGACGCGGCGACGAATTCGCTGATCATCACGGCGCCCGACCCGGTGTACCGGAACCTGCGCGCGGTGATCGACCAGCTCGACGCGCGGCGCGCGCAGGTCTACATCGAGGCGCTGATCGTCGAACTGAACTCGAATACGTCCGGCAACCTCGGCATTCAGTGGCAGATCGCGAACGGCCAGTTTCTCGGCGGCACGAACTTCAGCGCCCCCGGTGGTCCGCCCACCGGCAACATCCTCGGGGTGACGACCGGCAGTGCGGCGGGTATCGGCGAGTTGGCGTCCACCCTCTTGCCGGGCCTCAACGTCGGCTGGCTGCACAACATGTTCGGCGTGCAGGGCCTTGGCGCGCTGCTGAATTATTTCGCGGGCGTGAGTGATGCGAACGTGCTGTCGACGCCGAACCTCGTCACGCTCGACAACGAGGAAGCGAAGATCGTCGTCGGCCAGAACGTGCCGATTCCGACGGGCTCGTATTCGAACCTGACGAGCGGCAACACGAACAGCGCGTTCAATACGTACGACCGCCGCGACGTCGGCCTCACGCTGCATGTCAAGCCGCAGATCACCGACGGCGGCATCCTGAAGCTGCAGCTTTATACCGAGGATTCGTCGGTGGTCAACGGCACGCTGACCGCCACGACCGGCCCGACCTTCCAGAAGCGCTCGATCCAGTCGACGATTCTCGCGGACAACGGCGAGATCATCGTGCTCGGCGGCTTGATGCAGGACAACTACCAGGTGTCGAACAGCAAGGTGCCGCTGCTCGGCGACATTCCGTGGATCGGCCAGTTGTTCCGCTCGGAATCGAAGCAGCGCCAGAAAACCAACCTGATGGTGTTCCTGCGCCCCGTGATCATCAACGACCGGCAGACCGCGCAGGCGGTCTCGGCGAACCGCTACGACTATGTCCAGGGCGTGACGGGCTCGTACAAGTCGGACAACAACGTCATGCGCGACAAGGACGATCCGACCGTTCCGCCGATGCCGATCGGCCCGGCCGAAGGCGGCTCGGCACTGAACCTGTTCGACCTGACGAAGATTCGCCGTCAGCAACAGGGCCAGCAGCCCGTGCCGCAACAGCCGTCGCAACAACAACCGGCCGTCCAGCCGCAAGCCGTGCCGCAGCAGCAGATGCAGCAACAGCCGCTGACGGTACCCTCGGGAGCCTCGCAGTGAGCGACGTGCTCGCCTCCACCCACGACGGCGCGCCGGGCGAACGCCCGCCGCCGTCGCCGCTCGCCGCTCGGCTGTTGCCGTACGGCTTCGCGAAGAGCGGCCAGGTGCTGATCGCGCATCAGCACGAGGACACGCTCGAAGTGTGGATCAGCGACCGTACGAGCGACGCGGCGCTCGCGGAGATCGCGCGCAACTTCGGCTCGATCTCGGTGCTGCGCCTGCCGGCCGACGAACTCGCGCACGCGATCAACCAGGCGTACGCGCGCCAGGACGGCAGCGCCGCGCAGGTGGTCGGCGAGGTCGAGGGCGAAGTCGACCTGTCGCGGCTGATGCAGGACATCCCCGAAGTCGAGGACTTGCTCGAATCGGAAGACGACGCGCCGATCATCCGGATGATCAACGCGCTGCTCACGCAAGCGGCGCGCGAGCAGGCGTCGGACATCCACATCGAGCCGTTCGAGAATGCGTCGGTCGTGCGCTTTCGCGTCGACGGCACGCTGCGCGACGTGGTGCGGCCGAAGAAGGCGCTGCACGGCGCGCTGATCTCGCGGATCAAGATCATGGCGCAGCTCGACATCGCCGAGAAGCGCCTGCCGCAGGACGGCCGGATCACGCTGCGGGTCGGCGGCCGGCCGGTCGACGTGCGGGTGTCGACGCTGCCGACCGGGCACGGCGAGCGCGCGGTGCTGCGTCTGCTCGAGAAAGACGCGCAGCGCCTGAACCTCGAAGCGCTCGGGATGGGCCGCGACACGCTCACGCAGTTCGACAAGCTGATCGCGCGCCCGCACGGCATCGTGCTCGTCACGGGCCCGACGGGCTCGGGCAAGACGACGACGCTGTATGCGTCGATGTCGCGGCTCGAAACCGCGACGACCAACATCATGACGGTCGAGGACCCGATCGAATACGACCTGTCCGGCATCGGCCAGACGCAGGTGAACGAGCGGATCGGGATGACCTTCGCCCGCGCGCTGCGCTCGATCCTGCGGCAGGATCCGGACGTGATCATGATCGGCGAAATCCGCGACCTCGAAACCGCGCAGATCGCGGTGCAGGCGTCGCTGACGGGCCACCTCGTGCTCGCGACGCTGCACACGAACGATGCGGCGTCGGCCGTCACGCGCCTGACCGACATGGGCGTCGAGCCGTATCTGCTCGCATCGTCGCTGCTCGGCGTGCTCGCGCAGCGGCTCGTGCGGCAGCTCTGCCCGGTCTGCAAGGAAGAGCGGCATGAGGAAGGCCGCACGGTGTGGCATCCGGTCGGCTGCGACAAGTGCGGGCATTCGGGCTATGCGGGCCGGCGCGGCGTATACGAACTGCTGATCGTCGACGAGTCGATCCGCACGCTGATCCACCGCAACGCGGCCGACGCGGAGATTCTCGCGACGGGCCGCGCGCAAGGGATGCGCACGCTGCGCGACGACGCCGAGCGCTGGCTCGCGGCGGGCGCGACGTCGCTCGAGGAAGTGTTGCGCGTGACGGGAGGCGCATAGCGCGATGCCGGCATTCCGATTCGAAGCAATCGATGCGGCGGGTCATGCGCAAAAGGGCGTCGTCGAAGCCGACAGCGCGCGCGCCGCGCGCGGCCAGCTGCGCACGCAGGGGCTGACGCCGCTCGTTGTCGAGCCGGCGGCCAGCGCGACCCGCGGCGCGCGCAGCCAGCGCCTAGCGCTCGGCCGCAGGCTGTCGCAGCGCGAACAGGCCATCCTCACGCGGCAGCTCGCGAGCCTGCTGATTGCCGGGCTGCCGCTCGACGAATCGCTCGGCGTGCTGACCGAGCAGGCCGAGCGCGACTACATCCGCGAACTGATGGCCGCGATCCGCGCCGAGGTGCTGGGCGGCCATTCGCTCGCGAACGCGCTCGCGCAGCATCCGCGCGATTTCCCGGAAATCTATCGCGCGCTCGTCGCGGCGGGCGAGCACACGGGCAAGCTCGGCATCGTGCTGTCGCGTCTCGCCGACTACATCGAGCAGAGCAATGCGCTGAAGCAGAAGATCCTGCTCGCGTTCACGTACCCGGGGATCGTCACGCTGATCGCGTTCGGCATCGTCACGTTCCTGCTGAGCTATGTCGTGCCGCAGGTCGTCAACGTGTTCGCGAGCACCAAGCAGCAGCTGCCGATCCTGACGGTCGTGATGATGGCGCTGTCGGACTTCGTGCGGCACTGGTGGTGGGCGATCGTGATCGCGGTCGTGCTCGTCGTCTGGTTCGTCAGGGCGACGCTGTCGCGCGACGGGCCGCGCCTCGCGTTCGACCGCTGGCTGCTGACCGCGCCGCTCGCGGGCAAGCTGGTGCGCGGCTACAACACGGTGCGCTTCGCGAGCACGCTCGGCATTCTCACGGCGGCCGGCGTGCCGATCCTGCGCGCGCTTCAGGCGGCCGGCGAGACGCTGTCGAACCGCGCGATGCGCGCGAACATCGACGACGCGATCGTGCGCGTGCGTGAAGGCTCCGCGCTGTCGCGCGCGCTGAACAACCTGAAGACATTTCCGCCGGTGCTGGTGCACCTGATCCGTTCCGGCGAAGCGACCGGCGACGTGACGACGATGCTCGACCGCGCGGCCGAAGGCGAAGCGCGCGAGCTCGAACGCCGCACGATGTTCCTGACGAGCCTGCTCGAGCCGCTGTTGATTCTCGCGATGGGGGGCATCGTGCTCGTGATCGTGCTGGCCGTGATGCTGCCGATCATCGAGCTGAACAACATGGTGCAGTGACGGCCGTGCCGGCCGTCACCGGGCTTTCAGCGCATGTAGATCGCCGGAGACGGCGTGTTGGCGGGCAACGCGACTTCGGCACGGGCGCCGTTGCGCTCGACGATGATCGAGCGGTCGCGGACTTCGGCGAGCTTCGCGCCGGGCGCGACCTCGGCGCCGAGCGACACCGCGCGCGGCGGCTCGCCGCCGACGCCGACGATCGCGGCGGCGCCGCGCTGGAGCGCGAGGATGCCGAACAGGTGGATGTCCTGCACGGGATTCTTGTCGAGCTGGCCGCCGAACAGCGCGGCGGCATCCTCGGTGCGAATCGGGGGCCGCGCGGCGGCGGCGGGCAGCGGCGCTTCGCGAGCCGACAGCGTGACGACCCAATAGGTGGCCGTCGCGCACAACGCAGCGAAGAGTGCGAGGGAGAGTATCCGGATCGAGATCGCGTTCATGCGCGCTATTGTACGGATGTATGTGAAATTTGCGTTGAGTGAAAGCCCTCGGCGGGCCGCGCCTTACAATGCGTGCTCCGTGCCGGCGCAATCGGCGCAGCAGTCCCGCAGGGACCTGACCCGGTTGTTTCGGAAACGTCACTCAATCGACGACAATTTTTTGGAAAGAGGAAGTCAGCATGCAAACGTGGATCACTCGACGCAACGGAGCTGTTCGCCGTCAGCGCGGTTTCACGCTGATCGAGATCATGGTGGTGGTCGCGATTCTCGGGATTCTGGCGGCGCTGATCGTGCCGAAGATCATGAGCCGTCCGGACGAGGCGCGCCGCATCGCCGCGAAGCAGGACATCGGCACGATCATGCAGGCGCTCAAGCTGTACCGTCTCGACAACGGCCGCTATCCGTCGCAGGACCAGGGCCTGCAGGCGCTGATCCAGAAGCCGAGCACCGATCCGATCCCGAACAACTGGAAGGACGGCGGCTATCTCGAGCGCCTGCCGAACGATCCGTGGGGCAACGCGTACAAGTACCTGAACCCGGGCGTGCACGGCGAGATCGACGTGTTCAGCTACGGCGCCGACGGCAAGGAAGGCGGCGAATCCAACGACTCCGACATCGGATCGTGGCAGTAAACGATCGCTGACCGGCCCGACGTCTCTTTTCCGATCCCCATGCTCGCCATCCGCACGACTTCCCGCTTCGGGCGCGGCTGCCGTGTGCGCCGGGCCCCGGCGCGCGCGGGTGGCGCGCGGGCGTCGCAGCGCGGCTTCACGCTGCTCGAGATGCTCGTCGTGCTCGTGATCGCGGGCCTGCTGGTGTCGCTCGCGTCGCTGTCGCTGACGCGCAATCCGCGCACCGACCTGCGCGAGGAAGCGCAGCGGCTCGCGCTGCTGTTCGAGACGGCGGGCGACGAGGCGCAGGTGCGCGCCCGTCCGATCGCATGGCAGCCGACCGCGCGCGGCTTCCGCTTCGACATGAGGAGCGCCGACGGCTGGCGCACGCTGCGCGACGACCTGCTGCGCCCGCGCGACTGGGACGGCGGCGTGACGGGCGCCGACATCGACTATCCGGGTTCGGATACGCGCGTGGACCGCGTCGTGTTCGGCACCGAGAGCATCGACACGCCGGTGCGCGTGACGCTGCACTCGACCGTCGGCAGCGTGACGATCGTCGGCACCGGCAACGGCCGCTACGAGGTGCAGTGACGATGCATCGCCGGCCGTTCCTCTCCCCTTCCCCCGCTCCCGCGATGCGTCCCTGCACGGGACGTTCAGCGGCGCGCGGTTTCACGATGATCGAGGTGCTGGTCGCGCTGGCGATCATCGCGGTCGCGCTCGCCGCGTCGATTCGCGCGGTCGGCACGCTGGCGACCGGCTCGTCGGACCTGCATCGCCGGCTGCTGGCCAGCTGGAGCGCCGACAACGCGCTCGCGCAGTTGCGGCTCACGCATGCGTGGCCGGAGATCGGCGAGCAGAGCTTCGATTGCTCGCAGGGCAACGTGCAGCTCGTCTGCACGCAGCGCGTCAGCACGACGCCGAATCCGGTGTTCCGGCGCGTGCAGGTATCGGTGAGCGCGCCGGACAGCAAAGGCGTGCTCGCTCAGATGGTCACGGTGGTCGCGAATGAAACCAGCCGCTCGCTCTGAATCGGCGCGGCGCGTCCGCACGCGCGGCTTCACGCTGATCGAACTGATGATCGCGATCGCGATTCTCGCGGTCGTCGCCGTGCTCGCATGGCGCGGGCTCGACCAGATCATGCGCGGCCGCGACAAGGTGTCGTCGGCGATGGAGGACGAACGCATCTTCGCGCAGATGTTCGACCAGATGCGCATCGACGCGCGCCGCGCGGCGACCGACGACGAGGCCGGCCAGCCCGCGCTCGGCGTCGCCGGCAACACGCTGCAGATCGTCCGCACGTTCGACGCGCCGGGCGCCGCGCCGCGGCTGCAGGTGATCCGCTACCGGATCGCGGGTGGCCGCGTGGTGCGCTACGCGTCGCCGCCGCTCGCCGACGCGAACCGGCTGCGCGACACGCTGAAGAACCCCGACGTCGAAGGCTGGAGCTCGGTGGCGCTGATGGGCGGGGTCGGCGCGATCGACGCGAAGCTCTACGTGCCGCGCGTCGGCTGGACCACGAACGTGCAGACGGCCGACGACGCGCTCGCGCAGAACAACGATGCGATCAAGGTGCCGCAGCTCGGCAACGCGCCGCCGCCGCGCGCGGTGACGGGCCTGCAGGTCAGCATCGGCGCGACGTCGCTGCGCGTGCCGGTGACCCGTATCTTCCTCGTCGGGGAATGACGATGCGCGCCCCTGCCCCGCTTCCGTTCCTCCGGCCCCCCCGTCCCATGCGCCGGCAACGCGGCGCCGCGATCATCACCGCGCTGCTCGTCGTCGCGCTGTCGGCGATCCTCGTATCGGGGATGCTGTGGCGCGAGCAGGTGCAGATCCGCCGCATCGAGAACCAGCGCCTGATCGCGCAGGCGCAGTGGGTCGCGCGCGGCGGGCTCGACTGGACGCGGATGATCCTGCGCTCGGAAGGCGACACGGCGCCGGGCATCACGTATCTCGGCGGCATCTGGGGCGTGCCGATCGCGAAGACGAAGCTGTCGGACTTCATGGGCAAGATCGGCGTGGGCGGCGGCGGCGATGGCGGCGAAGACACCTATCTGTCCGGCGCGATCGAGGACGCGCAGGCGAAGTTCAACCTGCGCAACCTCGTGTCGACGCCCGCGCCCGGCGTGCTGCAACTCAACGCCGCGCAGCTCCAGGCGTTCCAGCGCCTCTTGACGACGCTCGGCTACGACGGCGCGTTCGCGAAGCGCATCGCGCTGCAGGTGCGCGCGGGCCTGAAGCACTCGGCGTCGCGCTTCCAGATGGCGACGCTGCCCGGCGCGGCGGGCGCGCCCTTGCCGGAGGCAGGCACCGGCACGCAGGGCACGACCTTCACCGACGAGCCCGGCCTCGCCGACAGCGATCGCGGGCCGGCGCCGCTCATCATGACGAGCGTCGACAGCCTGCTCGACGTCGACGGCGTCACGCCGGAAATGGTCGAACGGCTGCGCCCGTTCGTCACCGTGCTGCCGACCACGACGCCCGTGAACATGAACACCGCGCCCGCCGAGGTGATCGCGGCGCTGGTGCCGGGGATGAGCGTGGCGTCGGCGCAGGCGCTCGTGTCGCGCCGCGAGACCGTGTTCTTCCGCAACGTCGGCGACGTTCAGCTCGCGCTGCGCGGCGCCGGCGCGCCGCCGAACGTGACGATCGATTCGACGCTGATCGACGTCAATTCGAACTATTTCATCGTGCATGGCCGGATCCAGCACGATCGCGCCGAGGTCGACCGCACCTCGCTCGTGTATCGTGATCCGACCACGCACTCGACGCGGGTCGTGCGCATCCGCGACCAGCTATAACGACGCCATTCGGGAGAGGAGCCCTTGAGCACGCTGATTGTTTTACTGCCGCCGCGCGAGCCCGCCGTGCCGTTGCAGGAATGGCAATGGCCCGAGCTGCCGTTCATGCTCGTCGACAAGGCCGGCCAGACGCAGCGGGCCGGCCGCGCCGCGCTCGCGCTGCTGCCGCGCGCGGCCGCGACGGTGCTGGTCGTCGCCGCGCGCGACGTGCTGCTGCTGGCCGCGACGGTGCCGCCGCTCAAGGGGCCGAAGCTGCGCCAGGCGCTGCCCAACATCGTCGAGGACCAGCTGATCCAGGACCCGCAGGGCTGCCACGTCGCGGTCGATCCGGCCGCGCTGCCCGACGGGCGCCGCGTGCTCGCGGTCGTCGATCGCGCGTGGTTCCGCGCGATCTGCGACGCGTTTACCGCGGCCGGCCACCGGCATCTGCGCGCGGTGCCCGCGACGCGCTGCCTGCCGTTGCCGCTCGCGGCGGCCGTGGCCGTTACCGATCCGGCGCCGGCGGCCGACGAGGCCGTCGCCGAAGCCGGGGCTGACGCCGCCCCGCCGCCGCGCCCGACCGCGGTCGCCGCGGTGCTGGGCGTCGCGGCGTCGGTCGAGCCGGTGCTCGTCGAAGCGGGCGCGCAGCCGGACGCATCCGGCTCGCCGCGGCTCGAGCTGGCGGTCGCGCGCGGCGCGCTGGGCGAAGGCTTCGCTGCGCCCGCGCAGCGCGCGTCCGGCACGCTCGCCGCGCTCGCGGGCGACGCCCCGGTCGAGCTGTACGAGCTCGGCGAGCCGGGCGCGGAACCGCAGCTCGCGTCGGTCAAGCGCACGGACGTCGAGCCATTGCTGCCGGGCGCGGCGCCGCTGCCGTTCGACACGTTCGCGCGCCGCGCGCTGGCCGAGCGTTTCGATCTGTGCCAGTTCGAATTCGAGTCGCAGCCGTGGCGCTTCGACCGCGCAACGCTCAAGCGGCTGCGGGTTCCGGTCGCGCTCGTCGCGGCGACGCTCGGCGTCGCGGTGATCGGGATGAACGCGCACTGGTGGAAGCTGTCGCGCGAGCGCGATGCGCTGTCCGCGCAGATCACCGAGACGCTGCTGTCCGCGTTCCCGAAAACCACGACGGTGCTCGATCCGGCCGCGCAGATGCAGCGCCAGCTCGACCAGCTGCGCCTCGCGGCGGGCGAGCTGTCGCCGAACGATTTCCTCGCGCTCGCGAGCGGGCTGTCGCGCTCGATGGGCGCGCTGCCGATGAACGGCATCGCGTCGCTCGATTATCACGACCGGCGGCTCGACGTCGGCTTCAAGCAGGGCGTGACGGTCGATCCCGACTTCACGCAGCGCCTCGCGCGCAACGGGCTGGCCGGCGAAGTCGACAGCAGCACGGGCAAATGGACGATCCGGAGCCGGTCATGAAGGCTGAACTGAACCAGACGCTCACGCAATTCTGGGGTGAGCGCACCCCGCGGGAAAAGAACCTGCTCGGCTGGGGCGGCGCCGTGCTGGCGGTCGCGATCGCCTATTCGGTGCTGTGGTCGCCCGCGCAGGAAGGCCGCGCGCGGATCATGCGCGCGCTGCCGGCGATGCGCGCCGAGCTCGCGAAGATGACCGCGCAGGCGAACGAGGCGCGCTCGCTCACGGCGGCCGCGCAGGGCGTCGCGCCGACCGGCGCCGCGCTGAAGGACGCGCTGACGGCGTCGCTGTCCGACCACGGGATGCCCGGCGGGCAGATCCAGGTGGTCGGCAACGGCGTGCAGATCCAGCTGAAGAACGCGTCGTTCCCGGTGTGGACCCAATGGCTCGACGACGCGCGCAAGCAGTTCAAGGTGCAGGTCGGCGAGGCGCACGTCACCGCGCTGAAGGACGACGGCCAGGTCGACCTGACGGCCGTGATGCAGCCGTCGACGCAGAAATGATGCAGAAACGACGCAATGGATGATGCAAGCGGCGGCCGGCCGATCAGGCCGTGGTCGAGACGGCTTTGGGCCGCGTTGCCGTGGCTCGCGGCGGGCGGACTCGCAACCGCCGTCACGCTGGTCGCGCTCGCGCCGGCCGCGTGGATCGCGCCGCAATTCGCGCGCGCGACGGGCGGCCACGTGAACCTCGTCGATCCGGACGGTTCGCTGTGGCACGGCTCGGGGACACTGATGCTCGCGCCGGGCGCCGACCGCAGCGCGGCGACGCTGCTGCCGGGGCGGGTCGAGTGGACGACGGGCTTCTGGCCGCTCCTGACCGGGCGCGTGCAGATGCGGATGCGGCAGACCGAGGCGATGCCCGAGGCGGTCACGCTCGACGCGACGTGGCGCGGCGCGGTGCTGTCCGCGGGCGGGATGGCGGTGCCGGCGTCGCTGCTGGCGGGGCTCGGCACGCCGTTCAACACGCTCGACCTGCAGGGCGACGTGCGGGTCGGCTGGAGCGACTGGCGGCTGATCGGCAGCAACACGTTCGGCCAGCTGACGGTGACGATCGACGACATGAGCTCGCGCGTGTCGCGCGTGAAGCCGCTCGGCTCGTACCGTGCGGTGCTGCAGGCAAAGGGTTCGGGCGCGGATCTCGACCTGGCTACGACGAAAGGCCCGCTGTTTCTCGACGGGCACGGCGCATTCGGGCCCGGCAGCGGGTCGTTCCGCGGCACCGCGCATGCGGCGCCCGAGCAGCTGGCGAACCTCGCGGGCCTGCTGAACCTGCTCGGCCATCCGGTCGGCGACGGCTCGGTGTCGCTGATCTACGGCGACGCGGCGCGCTGACGCGCGCGCCGCGCGCATTTCACGTCACTTCTGCGCAACCGGCACGGCCGCCGCGCCGCTGGCCGGCGCAGGCGCGGCCACGCCGCCCGTCTCGCGCGCGATCTGCGACACGTCCCAGCCGCCGCCGAGCGCCTTCACGAGCCCGACCGACGACACCATCCGCTGCCCCGTGATCGTCGCGAGCTTCTGGTGCGCGCTGAACGCGGTCGTCTGCGCGGTCAGCACGTTCAGGTAGTCGACCGTGCCGGCTTTGTACTGGTTCGTCACGATCGCGAGTGCATGTTCGGCGCTGTCCACCGCCTGCCGCTGCACGTCGATTTCCTGCGCGAGGATGCGCTGCGACGCCAGGTTGTCCTCGACGTCCTGGAACGCGGTGAGGACCGACAGCCGGTACGCGGCGACGTCCTGGTCGTAGGTCGCGCGCGCGGCTTCCGTCTGCGCGGCGCGCAGGCCCGCATCGAACAGCGTCGCCGCGAGCTGCGGGCCGACCGTCCAGAAGCGCGCCGGCAGCGTGAACAGGTTCGACCACACCGAACTCTGCACGCCGCCCTGCGCCGACAGCGTGAGCGTCGGGAAGAACGCCGAGATCGCGACGCCGATCTGCTCGTTGGCCGCGGCCGCGCGGCGTTCGGCCGCCGCGATGTCGGGCCGCCGCTCGAGCAGCGCCGACGGCACGCCGACCGGCGTGACGGGCGGCTCGGCAGCGAGCGGCAGCGGCGGCAGCGAGAACGTCGACGCCGGTTCGCCGATCAGCGTCGCGATCGCGTGCTCGTACTGCGCGCGCGCGACGCCGTTGTCGATCGCGGCCGCCTGCGCGCTCTGCAGCTGCGTTTGCGCCTGGATCACGTCCGCGCGCGCGGCGACGCCCTGCGCGTACCGGTTCTGCGTGAGCTGCAGCGAGCGCGCGTACGACGCGACGGTGTCGTCGAGCAGCTTCTGCAGCGCGTCGGCGGTGCGCAGCTGGAAGTAGGTCTGCGCGAGCGTCGCCTGCTGCGACAGCCGCGCGTTCGCCAGATCGGCGGCGGCCGCCGCTTCGCCCGCGCGCTGCGCGCCGACCGTGCGGCTTACCTTGCCCCACAGGTCGGGCTCCCACGACGCGTCGAGGCCGACGCTGTAGCTGTTGCCGATCGATCCGGAGCTGCCGCCGCCGAAGCTCGACGACGAGCCGGACGACAGCGACGCGCGCGGCGTGCGGGAGCGCGAGCCCGACGCGGTGAGCCCGACGGTCGGGAAATACGCGGCGCGCGCCTCGGCGACGAGCGCACGCGCCTGCCGGTACGCGGCCGCCGATTGCGCGATGGTCTGGTTCGACGCGTTCAGCTTGTCGATCAGCGCGTCGAGCTGCGGGTCGCCGTAGACGCTCCACCATGCGCCGCGGTCGGCGCCGTCGGCCGGCTGCGCGACCTTCCAGCCGGCGGGCGCTTCCTTGAACGCGGCGGGCATCGGCGTATCGGGGCGATGATAGTCGGGCCCGACGGCGCAGCCGGCGAGCAGCACGGCGGTCGCGAAGGCGACGGCGGCGGCAAACGGGCGGCGGGCGCGCGGGGATGGGACGTACGGCATGCGTGTGATTCCTGTCTGGGCGCGGCCCGGGGCATGGGCACGCGATGCGGCCGGCAGGCCGCAGGCGGACAAATGGTAACTGACGGCGGGGAAGCTGCGCAGCCGTTAGGGTAAGGCGCGCGGCGGCGGGAATGTGTTACCGGCGCGGCAGGCCGGTTTACCGGGCATTACGGATCGCTTGCGGCGGATGGCGCACACGGGCGCGCCGCTCGCCGGCAGGCGCCGGCCGGTCAGTCAGTGGCAGCGTGCGGGCTCGATGGCGGCCGTGCGCCATGACGACGGCTCCGTGGCCGCCGCCTTGCGTTCGCCATTGCGCGCCCCCTTCGCGTTGCGCTGCCGGCGATGATCGAACCAGGCGAACCCGAGCGCCGCGAGCGAGCCGCCCGGCAACACCAGCATCGCGACGTACAGCGCGAGCTTCCAGCCGCGGTGCGGCCCGGAGAACACATGGTGAGCGGTATCGGTCAGGTTGCGGCGCAGCGCGCCGACGGCATTTTTCAGGAACAGCATCGCGAACATCCTCGGGGTGCCCGCGGCGCGGGCAAGGCAGGTCAGAACATCGTCTCCGGCAGTGCAGGTCGCACGTCGTAACTGGTTGCCTGAAATAATATTGACTAAGCAATTAATTTTCAAGATACTGGTCGCGTTTTTCCGACAAGGCACTATTGCTGCCCGCGCAATCGAGAATGAACGGCGGTCTCTACGATCCCGACGGCATCGAGCTGGAATCGAGCCTCGGCTACTACCTGACGAAGGCGCGTCAGGCGCTCATCGAGCGGATGGACCGCGCGCTGGAGCCGCTCGACCTGACCGCGCAGCAGGTCGGCGTGATCCTGCTGCTGTCGCGCGGATACGTGCGCACGCCGTTCGAGCTGTCGCGCAAGATGGCGTATGACAGCGGCTCGATGACGCGGATGCTCGACCGGCTCGAGCGCAAGGGCTTCATCGCGCGCTCGCGCAGCGAGCAGGACCGCCGCGTGATCGAGCTGACGCTGACCGAACGCGGCGCCGACGCCGCCCGCGCGCTGCCGTCGCTGATCGCGACCGCGCTGAACGCGCAGCTCGCCGGCTTCTCGGCCGACGAGCTCGCGACGCTCACGGGCCTGTTGCAGCGCTTCATCGCGAACAGCCCCGGCATCCCCGGGTGCGATTCGTCCGGCGAGCCGGACTGCTGAAGCTGCGCGAGGCGTCGACATTTTGGTTAAGCGTTCACTTATTTATCTGTCTGGGCAGAAGATGACGCGTCATACGCTCCGCTCCATGTACTTCCCGTCGTTCTCGGCCGTGCACGCCCGACGTGCGCTTTGCGCGCGCCGCGCATAGGAGATTCCGATGTCCGCCACCACGGCCTCCGCGGCCTCGCCCGCGTCCCCCGCCGCCGAACCGGCGCCGCTGTCCGGCGGCGCCCTCGCGCTGCTCACCGTCGGGCTCGCGCTCGGCACCTTCATGGAAGTGCTCGACACGTCGATCGCGAACGTCGCGGTGCCGACGATCTCGGGCAGCCTCGGCGTCGCGACGAGCGAAGGCACGTGGGTGATCTCGTCGTATTCGGTCGCGTCCGCGATCGCGGTGCCGCTCACCGGCTGGCTCGCGCGGCGGGTCGGCGAGGTGCGCCTCTTCACGCTGTCGGTGCTCGCGTTCACGGTCGCGTCCGCGCTGTGCGGCCTCGCGAACAACTTCGAGACGCTGATCGCGTTCCGGCTGCTGCAGGGCCTCGTGTCGGGGCCGATGGTGCCGCTGTCGCAGACGATCCTGATGCGCAGCTACCCGCCCGCGAAGCGCGGGCTCGCGCTCGGGCTATGGGCGATGACGGTGATCGTCGCGCCGATCTTCGGCCCGCTATTGGGCGGCTGGATCAGCGACAACTACACGTGGCCGTGGATCTTCTACATCAACCTGCCGATCGGCATCTTTTCGGCGACCTGCGCGTACTTCCTGCTGCGCGGCCGCGAGACGAAGACGACCAGGCAGCGGATCGACGCGGTGGGCCTCGCGCTGCTCGTGATCGGCGTATCGTGCCTGCAGATGATGCTCGACCTCGGCAAGGACCGCGACTGGTTCAACTCGACGTTCATCGTCGCGCTCGCGCTGATCGCGGTCGTGTCGCTCGCGTTCATGCTCGTGTGGGAGGCGACCGAGAAGGAGCCGGTGGTCGACCTCACGCTCTTCAAGGACCGCAACTTCGCGCTCGGCGCGCTGATCATCTCGTTCGGCTTCATGGCGTTCTTCGGCTCGGTCGTGATCTTCCCGCTGTGGCTGCAGACGGTGATGGGCTACACGGCCGGCAAGGCCGGCCTCGCGACCGCGCCGGTCGGGCTGCTCGCGCTCGTGCTGTCGCCGCTGATCGGGCGCAACATGCACCGGCTCGACCTGCGGATGGTCGCGAGCTTCGCGTTCATCGTGTTCGCCGGGGTGTCGATCTGGAACTCGACGTTCACGCTCGACGTGCCGTTCAACCACGTGATCCTGCCGCGGCTCGTGCAGGGGATCGGCGTCGCGTGCTTCTTCGTGCCGATGACGACGATCACGCTGTCGAGCGTTCCCGACGAGCGGCTCGCGAGCGCGTCGGGGCTGTCGAACTTCCTGCGCACGCTGTCCGGCGCGATCGGCACCGCGGCCAGCTCGACGTTCTGGGAGAACGACGCGATCTACCACCATGCGCGGCTGTCGGAATCGGTGAGCGTCTACGCGCAGAGCACGACCGACTACCAGGGCGCGCTCGCGCAGCTCGGCATCGCGGGCCAGATGTCGAACGCGCAGATCAACCAGATCGTCACGCAGCAAGGCTTCATGATGGCGACCAACGACTTCTTCCACCTGTCGGCGATCGTGTTCGTCGCGCTCGCGGCGCTCGTGTGGATCACCAAGCCGAGGAAGGGCGCGGGGCCGGCGATGGGGCATTGATGTCGGCGTGATCGGGCGTGGCGCTGCCTGGCCGTTGTGTCGCGAACGGACCGGCGTTGCTCACGTCGATCAATTAAACTGCGCTGTCATGACACGTGAACCTCGCTACTTGGCTTATTGGTGGGCGCGATGCGGACCTATGACATGCATGATGCGGAGACGAACTTGTCGAAGCCGTCCATGCTGGTGAACCGTTCGTGATTGCGAAAGCCGGCAAACCACTTGTCAAGGTCGTGCCGATCGAAACGCCGAAACCTGAGTCGTCGAGCCGGATCGGCTTCATGAAGGGGCAGATCCGTATCCCGGACGATTTCGACTCGAAGGGCGCCGACGAAATCCGGAAGCTGTTCCACAGCAACGCGTGAAGCTGCTGCTCGCACACACCTGATCCCTTAGGCGGCGGGGGCGCGGCCGAATTGCTGAACATCGCCAGTACGCTCAACTCCATCACCGCGCCCGCAACCCGCCAAACGCGAGATCGTCGCCCGGCGCGCCCGGCAGCGTCGCGCGCGCGACCTCGAGCCACGCGCGCGCCGCGTGCGACAGATAGCCCTTTTTCAGCCAGCCGAGCGCGATCGCCCAGGTGATCTCCGGCTCGACGATCGGCCGGCACGTGAACTGGTCGGGATCGAGCCGACGGCAGTATGGCTCCGGCAGGAGCGCGATGCCGACCCCCGCGTGCACGAGCGCGGCCATGAAATCCCAGTGCCCGCTGCGGCTCACGATCGACGGCGTGAAGCCGACCTGCCGGCACGCGTCGAGCACCGCATCGTGCAGCGCGAGGCTTTCCGCATAGAACACGAACGATTCGCGCGCGAGGTCCGCGAGCGGCACCGCCGGGTGCTCCTCCCAGCGCGACTCGCGCGGCGCGACGAGCCACAGCGGCGCGCGCACCATCGGCAGCCGGTCGAATACCTCCGGGTCGACCGGCTCCAGCAGCCCGCCCAGCTCCAGCTCGCCCGCCACCAGCGCGGCCTCGATCATCCGCGCGCCCTGCTCGAACAGCTTCAGCTCGATGTTCGGGTAGCGCTGCTTGTATGCGGCGATGATCGGCGTGAACAGCGACCCGCCGAGCGGCGGGATGCCGATCGACAGCTCGCCGCGGCCGAGCGTGCCGAGATCGTTCAGCTCCGACTGCAGCTGTGCCTGCGCGGCGAGCACGTCCTGCCCGCGCTGGAACACGATCCGCCCGGCATCGGTGAGCACCATCTGCCGGCCGTCGCGCAGCAGCAGCGGCGAGCCGATCTCGTCCTCGAGCGCCTTCACCATCTTGCTGATGGTCGGCTGGGTCACGAACAGCTTGTCGGCCGCCGCGGTGAAGCTCTGCTGGCGAACCACCTCGACGAAGTACCGCAGCGCGCGCAATTCCATCGATCACTCCCCAGATTGGTGCAGCTGAATTCAAGCGAATTCCGAATTGGAATGACAAGGATAGAGACAAGTCATTTTATTTATGGTTAGGGGAAACCCTATACTTGCTCCATTGACAGAAACATCTGTAGGGAGCCCGCCATGAACAAGCCGACCGCCACTGCCGCCGCCCGCCCTGCCGCTTCGGGCAGCCTCGCGCACACGGGCCGGATCGTGCTGCAGGCCGCCGCGCTCGGCGTGCTGTGGATGGCGGTCGACTGGGCCGTGCGCAAGGTCGGGCTGCCGATTCCGTCCGGCGTGATCGGCCTCGCGGTGCTTCTCGTGCTGCTGTTCTCGGGCCGCGTCGCGCCGGCGTGGGTGAAGGACGGCGCGAACTGGCTGCTATCTGACATGCTGCTGTTCTTCGTGCCGGCCGCCGTCGCGGCCGTGCAGTACGGCGGGCTGTTCCGCGAGGACGGCTGGCGCATCGCGCTGGTGATGCTCGCCGGCACCGCGTTCGTGATGGTCGCGGTGGCCGTCGCGGTCGATCTCGCCGCGAAGCTCGAACGCCGGCTCGCCGCACAGCGCGTATTCGCCGAACGCCGCCGCGCGCGCCTGAGCGCCATCGCCCACTGAGCCGGAGCCTTCCATGCTCGCCGCGCTATCGAACCTGCCCGCCGACCGGGTGAATACCGCGATCTCCGTCGGCTGCTTCGTGCTGACGATCGTGCTGTATTTCGCGTCGAAGCGGCTCTATGCGTACAAGAAGACGCTGCTGTTCTCGCCGCTCGTGTTCGTGCCGGGCGTGCTGGTGCTGCTCGTGCTGCTGACCGGCATCCCGTATTCGGTCTATTTCCGCGACACGCGCTGGCTGATGTGGCTGCTCGGCCCGGCGACGATCGCCTTCGCGGTGCCGATCTACGACTATCGTGACCTGATCCGCCGCCACTGGCTGTCGCTGTCGGTCGGCGTCGCGGTCGGGATCGGCGCGGGCGTATGCGGGTCGCTGCTGCTCGCGAAGCTGCTGCACCTGTCGCCGGAGCTGCAGCGCTCGCTGATGACCCGCTCGGTGTCGACGCCGTTCGCGCTGGCCGTCTCCGACAAGATCCATGCGCCGAAGGACCTGACCGCGCTGTTCGTGATCGCGACCGGCATCTGCGGGATGCTGCTCGGCGAGATCGTGCTCGCGCTCGTGCCGATGCGCACGCGGCTCGCGCGCGGCGCGCTGTTCGGCGCGGCCGCGCACGGCGTCGGTACCGCGAAGGCGCGCGAGATCGGCAGCGAGGAAGGCGTCGTGTCGAGCCTGACGATGATGATCGCGGGCGTCGCGATGGTGCTGCTCGCGCCGCTGCTGACGCTGCTGCCGATCTGACGGCGGCGGCCGGGCACGCCGGCGCGGCCGCCCGGCCGATCGCGGCTGCCGGCGTTCGCCCGGCCTTTTGCCGTTGCCCGCCCTCCGGCCGCCCGTCGCTGCGCCCCTCGCCGCCCCGCCCGCCCGACAATCGCCTGAGATAACCGCAAATCCCCCCTCTTTTCCGCCCATCGGCTTCGGGCCGGATGCCGAACAATGCATGCTACGAGTCACCACGCACGCATTCACATGGCCTCCACGACTGCAAATCCGCCCGCCGACAAGCCGGCTTCGTCCGGCAAGCTCAAGCGCATCGCGCTGTTCGCCGTCATCGCGCTCGGCGCCGCGGCCGCCGCCGCGGGCGGCATGTACGTGTTCCTGAGCAAGCAGGGCGTCAGCCATGCGAGCGGCCCCGTCGAACCGCCGCCGCTCGCCGCGCCGGTGTTCTTCCCGCTCGACCCGCTCACCGTGAACCTGCAGTCGGAAGACGGCATCCAGCACTACCTGCGCGTCGGGCTGTCGCTGAAGATCACCGACGCGAAGGCGCAGGAGCAGCTGACCGCGCGCATGCCGGAGATCCGCAGCCGCATCCTGCTCGCGCTGAGCAACAAGCACCCGGAGGAGCTCGCGACGCCCGACGGCAAGCGCGCGCTCGCCGGCGAGCTGAAGGGGCTGATCGAGCAGCCGACGCAGCCGGGCAACCAGCACGCGAAGGTCGACGACGTGCTGTTCACCGAGTTCGTCGTCCAGTAACTCGCCGACAAAGGAACGCAGATGGGCCACTCGGAGTTCATGTCCCAGGAGGAGGTCGATGCACTCCTCAAGGGCGTCACGGGCGAAGCCGACGCGGATGACGAAAAGCGCGACGCAGCCGGCATCCGCCCCTACAACATCGCGACGCAGGAGCGGATCGTCCGCGGCCGGATGCCCGGCCTCGAGATCATCAACGACCGCTTCGCGCGTCTGTTGCGCATCGGCATCTTCAACTTCATGCGGCGCACGGCGGAAATCTCCGTCAGCCAGGTGAAGGTGCAGAAGTACAGCGAGTTCACCCGCAACCTGCCGATCCCGACGAACCTGAACCTCGTGCACGTGAAGCCGCTGCGCGGCACGTCGCTGTTCGTGTTCGACCCGAACCTCGTGTTCTTCGTCGTCGACAACCTGTTCGGCGGCGACGGGCGCTTCCACACGCGCGTCGAGGGCCGCGACTTCACCGCGACCGAGCAGCGCATCATCGGCAAGCTGCTGAACCTCGTGTTCGAGCACTACACGACCGCGTGGAAGAGCGTGCGGCCGCTGCAGTTCGAATACGTGCGCTCGGAAATGCATACGCAGTTCGCGAACGTCGCGACGCCGAACGAGATCGTGATCGTCACGCAGTTCTCGATCGAGTTCGGGCCGACGGGCGGCACGCTGCACATCTGCATGCCGTATTCGATGGTCGAGCCGATTCGCGACGTGCTCGCGTCGCCGATCCAGGGCGAGGCGCTCGAAGTCGACCGCCGCTGGGTGCGCGTGCTGTCGCAGCAGGTGCAGACGGCCGAGGTCGAGGTGACCGCGAATCTCGCCGAGATCCCGGTGACCTTCGAGCAGATCCTCAACCTGCGCGCGGGCGACGTGCTGCCGCTCGCGATCGAGGACACGATCACCGCGAAGGTCGACGGCGTGCCGGTCATGGAATGCGGTTACGGGATTTTCAATGGTCAATATGCGTTGCGCGTGCAGAAGATGATCAGCGCGAACGACACGATGAGGGAAGGTGGATATGAGTGAGCTGAATCAGACGGACGACCTCGACCCGCAGGCGCTGGCTGACGCCGCACTCGCGGAGACGGCTCCCGCGGCCGCGACCGCGGCTGCCGCCGACGCCGATGACGAGCAGGGGCTGGACGACTGGGCGGCCGCGCTCGCCGAGCAGAACGAGCAGCCGGCGGTCCAGCCGGGCGCGACGGGCGCCGGCGTGTTCCAGCCGCTGTCGAAGGCCGCGTCGACGTCGACGCACAAC
This sequence comes from Burkholderia ubonensis, assembly GCF_902833085.1. Lineage (GTDB taxonomy): Bacteria > Pseudomonadota > Gammaproteobacteria > Burkholderiales > Burkholderiaceae > Burkholderia > Burkholderia ubonensis. Next base: position 152,656 of record NZ_CADFEB010000010.1, on the reverse strand, counting down.
GACATCGACATGATCCTCGACATCCCGGTCAAGATGACCGTGGAGCTCGGCCGCACGAAGATCGCGATCCGCAACCTGCTGCAGCTCGCGCAGGGCTCGGTCGTCGAGCTCGACGGCCTCGCCGGCGAGCCGATGGACGTGCTGGTCAACGGCTGCCTGATCGCGCAGGGCGAAGTGGTGGTCGTGAACGACAAGTTCGGCATCCGCCTGACCGACATCATCACGCCGTCCGAGCGCATCCGGAAACTGAATCGATGAGATTCGCGCCGTCCGGCCGCCGTCTGGTTGCGTTGGCCGCGCTCGCCGCCGGCGCGCTCGTCGCCCGGGCGGCCGCGGCCGCCGACCTGAACGCGGTGAACCATGCGGACGCGATCGCGTCGAGCGTGGTGGTCGGCTCGGCCGCGCCGTCGCTCGGCGTCGGCGCGGTGCTGCAGACGCTCGTCGGGCTCGCGGTCGTGATCGGCCTCGTGTTCGGCTGCGCATGGCTCGCGCGCCGCTTCGGCTTCCAGCCGGCGCGGCGCGGCGGCCCGCTGAAGGTCGTGTCGAGCGTCGCGGTCGGCGCGAAGGAAAGCGCGACGATCGTCGAGATCGGCGATACGTGGCTGGTGCTCGGCGTCGCGCCCGGCAACGTCCGGCTGCTGCACACGCTGCCGGCCGGCTCCGCGCACGCCGGTGCGGCCGTCGCGGCCGATGCGCCGCCGGCCTCCGCGCCCGCTGCCGGCGACGGCCTGCCCGGCACGTTCGGCCAGCGCTTTCGCGATGCGCTCGCGGGCGAAGCCGCGAAACGTTTCGGGCGCGGCAAGGACCGCTGAGATGCGCTCGCGCGCCCTTCCACTCACCGCATTCCGATGAAACACGTCTTCCTGCGCCGCGCGGCGCGCATCGCGCCCGCCCTGATCCTCGGCCTTGCCCCCGCGCTCGCATGCGCGCAGGCGGCGGGCCTGCCCGCCTTCAACGCGGCCCCCGGCCCGAACGGCGGCACGACCTACTCGCTGAGCGTGCAGACGATGCTGCTGCTCACGATGCTGTCGTTCCTGCCGGCGATGCTGCTGATGATGACGAGCTTCACGCGCATCATCATCGTGCTGTCGCTGCTGCGGCAGGCGCTCGGCACGTCGTCGACGCCGCCCAACCAGGTGCTGGTCGGCCTCGCGATGTTCCTCACCTTCTTCGTGATGTCGCCGGTGCTCGACCGCGCGTACAACGACGGCTACAAGCCGTTCTCCGACGGCAGCGTGCCGATGGAGCAGGCGGTGCAGCGCGGCGTCGCGCCGTTCAAGGGCTTCATGCTGAAGCAGACCCGCGAGACCGATCTCGCGCTGTTCGCGAAGATCTCGAAGGCCGCGCCGATGCAGGGCCCGGAGGACGTGCCGCTGTCGCTGCTGGTGCCCGCGTTCGTCACCAGCGAGCTGAAGACGGGCTTCCAGATCGGCTTCACGATCTTCATCCCGTTCCTGATCATCGACATGGTCGTCGCGAGCGTGCTGATGTCGATGGGGATGATGATGGTGTCGCCGTCCACCGTGTCGCTGCCGTTCAAGCTGATGCTGTTCGTCGTCGTCGACGGCTGGCAGCTGCTGCTCGGCTCGCTCGCGCAGAGCTTCACCTGAAACGCTCCGGAGAGCATGCGATGACGCCCGAACAAGTGATGACGCTCGCGCACCACGCGATGGTGGTCGGCCTGCTGGTCTCCGCGCCGCTGCTGCTCGTCGCGCTCGCGGTCGGCCTGCTCGTGAGCCTGTTCCAGGCCGCGACGCAGATCAACGAATCGACGCTGTCGTTCATCCCGAAGCTGCTCGCGGTGCTGGCCACGCTCGTGATCGCCGGCCCGTGGATGATGACGACCGTGCTCGACTACCTGCGGCAGACCCTGCTGCACGTCGCGACGCTCGGCGCGGGCTGAGCGGCGCACGCCTAGCGGCTCCGGGCTCCGGCGATGTTCTCGGTCACCTACGCGCAGCTCAACGCGTGGCTCACGGCGTTCCTGTGGCCGTTCGTGCGGATGCTCGCGCTCGTCGCGGTCGCGCCGGTGACCGGCCACGCGTCGGTGCCGGGACGCGTGAAGATCGGCGTCGCGGCATTCATGGCGCTGGTGGTCGCGCCGACGCTCGGGCCGCTGCCGGCCGTCACCGTGTTTTCCGCGCAGGGCATCTGGATCGTCGTCACGCAGTTCCTGATCGGCGTGGCGATGGGCTTCACAATGCAGATCGTGTTCGCCGCCGCGCAGGCCGCCGGCGACGCGATCGGCCTGTCGATGGGCCTCGGCTTCGCGACCTTCTTCGATCCGCACGCGAGCGGTGCGACGCCGGTGATGGGCCGCTTCCTGAACGCGGTCGCGATCCTCGCGTTCCTCGCGTTCGACGGCCACCTGCAGGTGCTCGCGGCGCTCGCCGCGTCGTTCCAGGCGCTGCCGGTGTCGGCCGAACTGCTGCACGCGCCCGGCTGGCGCACGCTCGCCGCGTTCGGCGCGACGGTGTTCCAGATGGGGCTGCTGCTCGCGCTGCCGGTGGTCGCGGCGCTCTTGATCGCCAACCTCGCGCTCGGCATCCTGAACCGCGCGGCGCCGCAGGTCGGGATCTTCCAGGTCGGCTTTCCGGTCACGATGCTGGTCGGCCTGCTGCTCGTGCAGCTGATGGTGCCGAACATGGTGCCGTTCTTCGGGCACTTGTTCGATATGGGGCTGGATGCGATGGGGCGGGTGCTGGTGGGATGGCGGTAAAAGGGCATTCGCACCGGACGCATGGCCGTCGTACTTCGAAGGTAGACGAGAATCGCGCCGCGCATCGGCTGCTGACGACGACGTGAAATCTCGTCACGCTGCTCGCTGCGCCGGCAATCGCCGGCGTGCAATGGGAAGACGACAGTTTCACGCTCTCGTGCGAGATTCGCTACGCGCCGGATAATCAGCCGGCTCAGCCGCCAACACTTGGCGACCAGCTGGACGAGCAATTCGGCATTCCGCCCGACGCCCCTCGCGTCATCACCGCCGGCACCTTGACCCTCACGCTCGACCGCGCGGGCCGCTTGTGTTCGCTCGATTTCTACACCAACGTCGATCACTGGCAAACAGTCGATACGTTGCCGCCCGTCCCGGTCTCGCCACATACGCCGAGCTTCGGCGCCGCATTGGGCGCGCTCGCACGCATCGCGGCCGGACGGCTTGCCGCGCTGACGGCGCTGTTTCTGGACGAATTACGATTGTGGAGACCCGCCTGTACTCACTAAATTGATCTGCCGGCACCGAGGAACGGCCGGCAGAATCTTTTCGAGCGAATCACAGAGGGAAAAAAACATGATCAAGCAACTTACCGTGGTTTCGACGGCTATTGTGGCGCTGACGTTCGTGCCGCTCACCGCGCACGCATACGACGGCACCGTGACCATCACGGGTTCGCTGAACGGTGCGACCTGCGACGTCGAAGTCAACGGCGCCAAGGAAAACGGCACGGTGCAGCTGCCGAGCGTGAGCGCGAGTTCGCTCTCGTCGAAAGGCGCGACGATCGGTGCGACGAACTTCACGATCGCGGTAAAGAACTGCACAAACGCGACCGGCAGGTCGGTGCGCGCATTCTTCGAGGCCGGTCCTAACGTGAATACCGCGGACGGCACGCTGACCAACCGGGCGACCAACAATGCGGCTACGAACGTGTCCGTGCAGCTGCTCGGCATGGACGGAAGTGCGCTGAAAACGGGTGACGTCAGCCAGCGCAACGGCGGCTCGGTGCCGCTCGTGAACAACGCCGCGACGATGACCTACGGCGCGCAGTACTACGCGCAGGGCACGGCGACCGCTGGCAGCGTCAACACGTCGGTCACCTACTCGATCGACTACCTCTGATTCGCGCGCAGGCGTGACAGGCGGCGCCCCTTGCGTGCCCGCTCGTTGCGGCGATGTCCGTCGGCGGCATGACGCATGCCGCCGGCATGATCGTGCCGCGGGAAGCGCCGCGCGTCGGCGCTCCCTGTCAATCGCTCCACGAATGATGGCCCCGATCCTCTTGTCCCTCTTCCGCCGTTTATCGTCGTGCGCCTGCATCTTGCTCGCGTGCGTCGCGCAGCAGGCCGCGGCAACCGTCATCGTTTCCGGCACCCGCGTGGTCTACCCGGCGGGCGACCGCGAGGTCACCGTCAAGGCCGACAACAACGGCACGCAGCCCGCGCTCGTGCAGGCCTGGCTCGACGACGGCGACGTTCATTCGCGTCCCGGCACCGCAAAGGTGCCGTTCGTGCTGATGCCGCCCGTGTTCCGGATCGACCCGGGCAAAGGGCAGACCGTCCGGATCGTCTATACCGGCGAGCCGCTTCCGCAGGACCGGGAATCGGTGTTCTGGCTGAACGTCCTGGACGTTCCGCCGCGCGTCGAGGAAACCAGTTCGACGACCGCATTGCAGTTGGCGTTCCGCTCGCGGATCAAGCTGTTCTTCCGGCCGGTCGGGCTCGACGCGGATGGCGCCGTCGCCGCGGCGAAGCAGCTGAAGTGGTCGCTCGCGGCCGCGCCGGACGGCAAGGGCTATGCGTTGCGCGCGACGAACCCGTCGCCTTTCAACGTCATCGTGCTGTCGGCGCGCATCGCGCATGGCGGCCGCACGTTCGAGCTCGTCGACGGCGCGATGGTGGCGCCGCGGCAGTCGCACGTATTCCGTCTGGATGCGCCGCTGCCGGCGCTCCCGCCCGGCACGAAGCTCGACTATTCGACCATCAACGACTTCGGCACCGGCGCGCCGTGGGAATCGACGGTCGACGACACCCGCTAGAAGCGCCTGTTCACGCCAGGCCGCGGGACCGCGGCCCGACAGCCGGAACCGACCGCCGCTGCGCCAGAGCCCTGCCCCGCACGCAGCACGTTTGGTTCGAGTGTCTGGAGCGAATTCGATGGAATGCGCCGATCGTGCGGAGAGGCGGTGCGCCTGCCCGCAGATGCCCGTCCCGTGCTGGTCATGTGCGATGGTGTTGTTCGCCTGTTCGGCGATGGCGCTCGACGCCGCCGGCAGCGAGCACGTGTCCGCCGCCGGCGACAATGCGGGGGCCGGATCGGTGCGCTTCAACCCGGATCTCGTCGCCATGCCTCCCGGCAGCGACATCGACCTGTCCGGCTTCGAGCGCGGCAATCCGGTCTGGCCGGGCCAGTACCGCGCCGACGTGTACCTGAACGGCATGCCGATCGGCCGCGATGACGTGACGGTGCGCGCCGCGCGCCGCGACCTTCCGCAGATCTGCCTCGGCCGCACGCTGTTCGGGAAACTCAACGCCGACCCGGACCGGGTCTCGCCCGACGCGCTCGCGATGCTCGACGAGCCCGCCGCGTGTGTACCGCTCGATGCGCTGCTGCCGGGCGCGTCCGCGTCGTTCGATGCGGGTGCCGCGCGCCTCGACGTGCAAATTCCGCAGGCGCTGTTGCGGCGCGCGACGCGCGGCTACGTCGATCCGTCGAAATGGGACGACGGCGTGACGGCCGGCTGGGTCGGCTACAACGCGAACGTTTACCGGAACGTCGCGCGCGGACAGGGTACCAGCGCCGCGTACGTCGGCCTGAATGCGGGCGTCAACGTCGGCAGCTGGTATTTCCGTCACGACGGCGCTCTGAACTGGCAGCAGCGCGGCGACCGGCGCTACGACGTCGCCAACACCTACGTGCAGCACGACCTGACCGCGCTCGAGGCGAGAATCCGGATCGGCGACGCGAATACGTCCGGCGAGCTGTTCGACACCTTCGCGTTCCGCGGCGTGCAGGTCGCGACCGACGACCGCATGTGGCCGGATTCGCAGCGCGGCTACGCGCCGGTCGTGCGCGGCATCGCGAACACGAATGCGCGCGTGACGATACGCCAGAGCGGCGCGCTGATCTACGAAACGGCGGTGCCGCCGGGCCCGTTCGTGATCGACGACCTGTTCCCGACCGGCTACGGCGGCGATCTCGACGTGACCGTCATCGAAGCGGACGGCGGCGAGCGCGCGTTCAGGGTGCCAAACGCGTCGGTCGCGCAGTCGTTGCGGCCCGGCCGGAGCCGGTTCAGCGTCGTCGCCGGCATCGTGCGCAACGTCGATCTGTCGTACACCCCGCGCGTGATGCAGGCGACGTACAGCCGCGGCGTGACCAACCTGCTGACGCTGTACGGCGGCGTGCTGGCGAACGAGCACTACCAGAGCCTCCTCGCGGGCAGCGCACTCAACACGCCGCTCGGCGCGATCGCGCTCGACGTGTCCGGCGCGTCGACGTCCGCGCATGGCCAGCGGCTGCGCGGCACGAGCATGCGCGTCACGTACAGCAAGACGATCGCGTCGACGAACAGCAACCTGTCGGTGGCCGCCTATCGCTTCTCGTCGTCGGGCTACGTCGACTTCGGCAATGCGCTCGTCTTCGTCGACAACGCGAAGCGCGGCTTGACCGGCGCGGCCGCACGGCCCGCGTGGCGCACCCGTAGCCGCGTGTCGATCACCGCCGCGCAGCCGCTCGGCGGCAGGTGGGGGCAGCTCTACGCGAGCGGCTTTACGCAGAACTACTGGGCGCGCAGCGGCACCGACACGCAGTTCCACGTCGGCTACAGCAACTTCTACCGCCGGTTCGACTACAGCGTGTCGGTGGACCGGACGCGCACGTTCGCCGGTGACGCCGACACGCAGGTCATGCTGACCGTGTCGATGCCGCTCGGCTCGACGCCGCGGGCGCCGCGCCTGAGCGTCAACGTCGTGCGCGACAGCCTGAACGGCGTCACGTCGATGGCGTCCGCGACCGGCTTCATCGGCGCCGCCAACGAGGGCAGCTATTCGGTTTCCGGATCGCGCGACGCCGGCGCGACGTATTCGGGCACGGTGTCCGGCCAGTACCGGACGCCGGTCGTGGCCGTCCAGGGCGCGCTCGGCAAGGGCAGCGGCTACGGATCGGGATCGTTCGGCGTCGGCGGCGGGGTCGTCGTCCACCCCGGAGGCGTGACGGCGACTCCGTACGCGGCCGACACGATGGCCGTCGTCGCGGCGCCGGCCGCCGGCGGCGCCGCGGTCGCCGGGTACGGCGGCATCCGCCTCGATCGGCGCGGCTACGCGGTCGTGCCGCACCTGAACCCGTATCGCCTGAACCAGATCGAGATCAATCCGCGCGGCCTGCCCGCCGACGTCGAGCTGCGGACGACGAGCCAGCAGGTCGCGCCGCGCCAGGGCGCCGTCGTGATGCTGCGTTACCCGACGGTGAAGGGCCGTCCGCTGCTGATCCGGACGACGACGCCGGATGGCGTGGAGCTGCCGTTCGGCGCGCCGGTGTTCGACGGCAACGGCGACAACGTCGGGATCGTGTCGCAGGGCGGGCAGATCTACGTGCGGATCACGGCGCCGAACGACACGCTCACCGTCAAATGGGGGCGCGCCGACGCGTGGCGATGCTCGATCAAAGTCGCGTTGCCGCCGCCGGATCGGCAGGCGGCGGGAATCGGCATCGAGCGCATCGACGCCCCCTGCGAACTGGAAGCGGAACCCGCCGACGCATTCGGCGGATCCCCTCGCGGCGCGCCGGCCGCCCGACGAAGCCCGGCAGGAGCATCACGATGAAAACACAACGCAAGGGCGGGAGCCCGCGCTTGCGCATTCGCACCGGGCGTCGCGCGGATTGGCTGCGCAGGATGGCCGGCGTGCTGCTGTGGGCAGCAGGCAGCGGCTGCGCGCAAGCGTCGGAGGCAACCTGCACGAACGCGTCGGCGTCGGAACTCGGACGCCTGCCGTCTGCGTTCAAGATCTCGGCGGATGCCCCGATCGGCACGGTGCTGTGGAGCAAGCGCGGGATCAACGTCGTCGCGCGGTGCTCACAGATCCTTCAGGTACCTGGAGCCGCCGGTGTCGAAGCGACGTTGTATCGATGGATGGACGATCCGCAGCTGACGGCCAACGGCCTCGCGCTGTACGTGACCTACAACGGCAACCGGGGGCACGGCGCCGCATCGTTCCCGACGGGCACGACGATCAATCCAATCGGCTTCACGATCGTCAACGCAACCGTCGACGTCGAACTGGTCAAGACCGGGCCGACACCGTCCGTGCCGGCCCCGCTTTCGTTCCAGTCGGTCCCGACCCTGCTGATCGGCGGTCCGAACAACGCGTACTCCGACGCGGCGCGCTACCTGACGCACGGGTTCGACGACATCTCGTTCCAGCCGACGACCTGCTCGACGACGACACCGGCGGTTTTCGTCGACCTCGGACCCCAGGCGCTCGGCAAGTCGTCCGGGCTCGGTTCGGGCGTCGGCTCGACGTCGCCGTCGAAGAGCTTCACGATCGGCGTGGCGTGCGATACCGGCGTGGCGGGCGCCTACGCCGTCCACCTGATGCTCGACGGCGCCGCGCTCGATGCGTCGAATGGCGTACTGGCGCTGTCGTCGTCGAGCACGGCCTCCGGCGTCGGCATCCAGCTGCTCATGAGCGACGGCCGGCCGGTGCCGCTCGGCACGCCGTGGCGCATCGGCGATTCGCCGGCATCGTCGCTGAACCTCCAGGTCCCCCTTTCGGCCCGGTACTATCAGGCCGGCTCGGCGACGAGGCCGGGCGTCGCCAGCGGCTCGGCGACCTTCACGATCATCTATCGGTAGCGCCGCGTCGTCAGATCAGGCCGTTTTCATACGCATAACGAATCAGATGGGTGTTCGTATCGGCCTGCAGCTTGCGCATCGCGGTGTATTTCTGCGTCGACACGGTGCTGACCGAGCGGCCGAGCCGTCTCGCGATGTCCTGCAGCGAATGCCCGGACGCGAACAGCCGCACGACATCGAGTTCCCTGGCCGTGAGCGCCGTTTTCCGCTCGGGCGCGCACGCGTCACCGCGCTCGAGCGTCTGGCGAGCCGTCGGCGACAGGTGCTGCGTGTCGCACGCACGGAGCCGCCGGCACGCACGGACGATCTCGTCGATCGGGTCTTCCTTGCTGACGATCGCGGCAATCCCGAGCCTCAGCGCCGCCGCGAGCACGCTGGGGTTCGATTGCGCGGTGAACATCACGCACCGCGTGCGCGGCGCGACGCTGCGCAACTTGTGCAGCAGCGGGAGCCCGTCGAGCGGCCGTTCGCCACGGCTCATCGAATAATCGACGATCGCGATATCAACCGGGGATTGCGTCAGCGCGGCGATCAATGCGGTGCCGCTGCGGCAGGCATGCACGACACGAAATGGCGGATTCCATTTCAACAGGCGATCGAGCAATTCCAGTACCACGGGATGATCGTCGGCAATGGCGACGGTTATTTCGTTCATATCTCAAATCTGCGTCGTTCGAAATTATTCGACGATTCCCAATGCGGCGGCGCCTCTTGCGAGGTCACCGGCAAAGGAGCAGCGCATTGATTGACTCCAATGTGTGAGTTTATCGAGTGAAAGCGAAATGAAAGAACGGTTATTTATAGATAAGCGCCCCGGAAATGAATGTTTCATTCGAATATATCAAACGAGAAATCTCAAAATAGAAAATTAACAAAATCTGCACTTTGATATCGTTAATTTTTATCAAGCTGGTCCGATATTCAGATCGATTAATGATCGGAGCATCGGCACAAAACCAAGCGGAATCTCCGGATTTCGCATCCGCCCGGCTGTTTTGTGTCGCAACCGCCCAGGTCCGGCCGCCGGATTGCTGGAAAACCCCTAAAGGAACGGCCGGTCCGCGAAAGGTTGCAGAAGGTTTCGTGTCCCTATACTCGCTGCAACGATGCAAGAAAGCATCGCGCCATACGGATAACGAACGGAGACACCCCCGATGCGAACCATCCTGCGCCCCCTCGCCGTTGCAGCCACCCTGACCTGCGCGCTCGCCGCGCATCCCGCCCTCGCCGCGGACGACGGCGGCAAGATCACGATCATGGTCGGCGGGATCGCGAAGCTGATCTACCTGCCCGCGCGCCTGACCCAGGAACTCGGCTACTTCAAGGACGAAGGGCTCGACGTCGAGCTGCTGTCGCAGCCGGCCGGCGTCGATGCCGAGAACGAGCTGCTCGCGGGCGCGGTGCAGGGCGTGGTCGGCTTCTACGACCACACGATCGACCTGCAGAGCAAGGGCAAGGACGTGAAGGCGATCGCCGTGTTCGGCCAGGTGCCGGGCGAAGTCGAGATGGTGGCGACCAAGGCCGCGCCGACCTTCAAGTCGATGGCCGACGCGAAGGGCAAGACGCTCGGCGTGACGGGCCTCGGCTCGTCGACGAGCTTCCTCACGCAATACCTCGCGCTGCAGCACGGCGTGCCGTCGACGCAGTACACGATGCTGCCGGTCGGCGCCGACGCGAGCTTCATCGCCGCGATCAAGCAGGGCCGGATCGACGCCGGGATGACGACCGAGCCGACCGTGTCCGCGCTCGAGAAGATGGGCGACGCGAAGGTGCTGGTCGACCTGCGCACGCTCGAAGGCACGCGCGCGGCGCTCGGCGGCACCTATCCGGCCGCGAGCCTGTACGTGCAATCCGCGTGGGCCGATTCGCACAAGGCGCAGGCGACGAAGCTCGCGCATGCGTTCGCGAAGACGATGCAGTTCATCCACACGCACAGCGCCGAGGAGATCGCCGCGAAGATGCCGGCCGACTACCAGAAGGACAAGGCGCTGTACGTGACCGCGCTGAAGGCGTCGCTGCCGATGTACACCGCCGACGCGAAGATGCCGGCCGACGGCCCGGCGACCGTGCTGAAGGTGCTGTCGGCGTTCAACCCGTCGGTGAAGGGCAAGCACATCGACCTGGCCCGCACCTACACCAACGAGTACGTGAGCGCGAAGTAAGCGCGGCGGCGGACGATCCCGCGCGCCCCGCTCCCCCGTTCCGGCCCGGCTGACCGGCCCCGGCGCCGTCCGACAGGCGGCGCTCCACCCGCAGGACGAATGCGATGACCCAGGCAGTTTCACCGAGCACACCGGCGATCGAGTTTCGCAACGTGTCGTGCCGCTTCATTTCGCCGGAAGGCAAGGCAACCGTCGCGCTGCGCGACTTCAGCATGAGCGTCGCGCGCGGCGAGTTCATCGCGATCGTCGGGCCGACCGGCTGCGGCAAGTCGACGACGCTGAACCTGATCACCGGGCTGCTCAAGCCCGCGTCGGGCGAGGTGCGCGTGATGGGCCGCCCGGTCGACGGGATCGACCCGCGCATCGGCTTCGTGTTCCAGGCCGACGCGGTGTTCCCGTGGCGCAACGTGATCGACAACGTCGCCGCGGGCCCGCTGTTTCGCGGCCGCTCGAAGGACGTCGCGTATGCACAGGCCGAGGAATGGATCCGCAAGGTCGGCCTCGACAAGTTCACGAAGCACTACCCGCATCAACTGTCCGGCGGGATGAGGAAGCGCGTCGCGCTCGCGCAGACCTTCATCAACCAGCCGGAAATCCTGCTGATGGACGAGCCGTTCTCCGCGCTCGACATGCAGACCCGCACGCTGATGCAGGACGAGCTGCTGCAGCTCTGGTCCGCGAACAAGGGCTCGGTGGTGTTCGTCACGCACGATCTGGAAGAGGCGATCGCGCTCGCGGACCGCGTGTTCGTGCTGACCGCGCGCCCGGCGACGCTCAAGCGCGTGTACCCGATCGACCTGCCGCGCCCGCGCGTCACGTCGGAGATTCGCTATCACCCGCACTTCATCGAGATTTCCAAGGACATCTGGCACGACCTGCGCGAAGAAGTGCAGATCGGCTGACGCAAGCAAGGACGCAAAGGACAGGAGCATGACCGACATGACGCTTCCCCCCACCGCCATTCCGGCGCCGTCGCTCGAGGACGAGTCGCGCGCCGCACAGGCCCGGCTGCGACGCCGCCGGCAACTGATCATCGGCCTGCGGATCGCCGTGCTCGTCGTCGTGCTGGGCGGCTGGGAACTCGCCGCGCGGCTCAAGTGGATCGATTCGTTCTTCTTCTCGCAGCCGACGCTGATCTTCGCGCAGCTCCAGGACTGGTTCGCCAACGGCACGTCGCAGGGGCCGCTCCTCACGCAGGTCTGGGTGACGCTCGAGGAAACCACGATCGGCTTCCTGATCGGCTCGGTCGCCGGCGTGCTCTGCGGGATCGTGCTCGGCCGCAACAAGCTGATGTCGGACGTGTTCGGCCTCTACATCCAGATCGCGAACTCGATCCCGCGCGTCGTGCTCGGCTCGATTTTCGTGATCGCGCTCGGCCTCGGGATGGCGTCGAAGATCGCGCTGGCCGTCGTGATGGTGTTCTTCGTGGTGTTCGGCAACGCGTTCCAGGGCGTGCGCGAAGCGGACCGCTACCTGATCGCGAACGCGCAGATCCTCGGCGCGTCGCGCCGGCAGATCACCACGTCGGTCGTGATTCCGTCCGCGCTCTCGTGGATTCTCGCGAGCCTGCACGTGAGCTTCGGCTTCGCGCTGGTCGGCGCGGTGGTCGGCGAATTCCTCGGCTCCAAGCAGGGCATCGGCCTGCTGATCTCCACCGCGCAGGGCGCGTTCAACGCGAGCGGCGTGTTCGCGGCGATGATCGTGCTGGCCGTGGTCGCGCTGGCCGCCGACTACCTGCTGACATGGCTCGAGAAACGGCTGCTGAAGTGGCGCCCGACGCAGTTCTGAACGCCGCAAGACAAGGATGGACCCGACCGCGCCTGAGGCCCTGCCGGCCCCGGCGCGGTTCGGCATTGAGAAGAAGGAGCGGGAACGGATGACGCACAGCCTGCGCGGTCGGCTGCTCTGGTGGCTGCTGCTGCCGCTCGCGGCGTTCGTGCTGATCGCGGGCGCGATGTCGTACGACACCGCGCGCCGCACCGCCGACCTCGTGCAGGACAGCGCGCTCGTCGCGTCCGCGCGCACGATCGGCGAGGACGTCGAGTGGCGCAACGGCTATCTCGCGGCCGACGTGCCGCCGGCCGCACTGGAGATTTTCGAATCGCCGTCGCGCGACTCGGTGTTCTACAAGGTGATCGACGGCCACGGCCGGCTGCTCGCGGGCAATCCCGAGCTCGAGGTGCCCGCGCGGCACGGCGCGGAGCCGACGCTCTACGACACGGCGCTCGACGGCATCGGGCTGCGCGCGGTCGCGTACGACCGCCAGCTGTACAACGAAGGCCAGGTCGAGACGGTGACGGTGGCCGTCGCGAAGACGCCGCGCTCGCGCGGCGCGATGCTCGACACGATCTGGCGGCCGCAGCTCGCGCGGCTGTCGCTGATGCTGCTGCTCGCGGTCGTGCTCGTGTATCTCGGCCTCACCTTCGAGCTGCGGCCGCTGATGAAGCTGAAGGACGACGTCGCGGACCGCGGGCCGATGGAGCTGGAGCCGATCCGCCCGGAGCGGCTGCAGCACGAGCTGCGGCCGATCGTCGACGCGATCAACCAGTGCATCGCGCGGCTGAACACGCATGCGGCGACGCAGCGGCGCTTCATCGCCGACGCCGCGCACCAGCTGCGCACGCCGATCGCGGTGCTCGACACGCAGATCCAGTACGCGCAGCAGCGCGAGCGCGACGATCCGGAGCTGAGCGCAATGCTCGACAGCATGCAGCGCAGCAGCCGCAAGATGGCGGACGTGACCGACAAGCTGCTGCTGCTCGCGCACGCGGAGGCGACGCCGTCGACGCTGCTCACGCATCGCGTCGACCTGGCGGCGGTCGTATCGAGCGTGTTCGAGGAAACGATCGTGCTCGCTCAGCGGCGCAATATCGACCTCGGCGCGGACCTTGGCGAACGTCTCGACGTGACGGGCAGCGACAGCCTGCTGACCGCGCTCGTGATGAACCTCGTCGACAACGCGGTGCGCTATACGCAGCCGGGCGGCTGCGTGACGGTCGCCGCGCGCCGCGACGGCGACACGGTCGTGCTCGACGTGATCGACGACGGCCCCGGCATTCCGGCGGAGGCGCGCCCGCACGTGTTCAAGCGCTTCTACCGCGTATCGAGCGATACTGAAGGATCGGGGCTCGGACTCGCGATCGTGCGCGAGATCGCGCAGGCGCACGGCGGGATGGCGTCGCTCGCGCCGGGGCCCGGCAACCGCGGGGTCGTCGTGACGGTGCGGCTGCCTGCGTATGTTTGAAGAGAACGTCTGATGAAACTCCTGCTGGTCGAAGACAACGCCGAGCTCGCGCACTGGATCGTGAACCTGCTGCGCGGCGAGGATTTCGCGGTCGACAGCGTCGGCGACGGCGAACGCGCGGACGCGGTGCTGAAGACCGAGCGCTACGACGCGGTGCTGCTCGACATGCGGCTGCCGGGCATCAGCGGCAAGGAAGTGCTCGGCCGCCTGCGGCGCCGCAACGACAACGTGCCGGTGCTGATGCTGACCGCGCACGGCTCGGTCGACGACAAGGTCGACTGCTTCGGCGCGGGCGCCGACGACTACGTCGTCAAGCCGTTCGAGTCGCGCGAGCTGGTTGCGCGCATCCGCGCGCTGATCCGCCGCCAGGCGGGCGTCGGTGCGACCCAGCTCGTGTGCGGCGATCTCGTCTACGCGTTCGGCACGCGCGAGTTCCGCTGCAACGACGTGCCGCTGACCCTGCGCCGCCGCGAGCACGCGATCCTCGAGACGCTGATGCTGCAGCAGAACAAGACCGTGTCGAAGGCGCGGCTGATGGACAGCGTGTTCGCGCTCGACGACGAGCCGAGCGCGGACGCGATCGACATCTACATCCACCGGCTGCGCAAGCACCTCGCGCTCAGCACGGCGGAGATCATCACGCTGCGCGGGCTCGGCTACATCCTGCGCGCGAAGACCGCGCAAGGCTGACGCCGCGTGCCCCCACGGCCTGCCGCCGGCGCGGCAGCGCTGGCGCACGCCCGCGGATCGCGGGTCAATACGGTCGATCGCGGCCCGCTCACTGTTGTATTCACGCACACCTGCCGGGATTGCCTGCGCGGCGCCACGATCCCGCTCCGCCCCGTCCCGCGGGCCTCGGCGCCATTCAGGACTCCGGTGTACCGCTGTCGTTCGGTGTTTTCACTGATCCGATCCACACGCTCGCGAAAGCGGCGCGAAGGGTTGCCGGACCTACGATGCTAGGCGTCGGTCCTCTCGCTAAGGCCGGCAGGAGACGGCAACCATTAGGTACTGCCAACAACCGAATTTCAATGCGGCAGCTCGGAGGAGACGATCTTGAAACGAAAATACCTGGCCCTTTCCATCGCGGCGGGGCTGTGCGCCGCGACGCAGGCTCATGCGCAATCGAGCGTGCAGCTCTATGGCCTGATGGACCTGAGCTTCCCGACCTACCGCACGCACGCCGACGCGAACGGCAAGCACGTGATCGGCATGGGCAACGACGGCGAGCCGTGGTTCAGCGGCAGCCGCTGGGGCCTGCGCGGCGCCGAGGACATCGGCGGCGGCACCAAGGTGATCTTCCGCCTCGAAAGCGAATTCGTGGTCGCGAATGGCCAGATGGAAGACTCCGGCCAGATCTTCGACCGCGACGCGTGGGTCGGCATCCAGGACGACCGCTTCGGCAAGCTGACGGCCGGCTTCCAGAACACGATCGCGCGCGACGCGGCGGCGATCTACGGCGACCCGTACGGCACCGCGCAGTTGACCACGGAGGAAGGCGGCTGGACCAACTCGAACAACTTCAAGCAGATGATCTTCTACGCGGCCGGCCCGACCGGCACGCGCTACAACAACGGCCTCGCGTGGAAGAAGCTGTTCAGCAACGGCATCTTCGCCAGCGCCGGCTACCAGTTCAGCAACTCGACGGCCTTCGCGACCGGCTCCGCGTACCAGGTCGCGCTCGGCTACAACGGCGGGCCGTTCAACGTGTCCGGGTTCTACAGCCACGTGAACAACGGCGGCTTCCGCAACCAGACGTTCTCGGCCGGCGGCAACTACACGTTCAGCATCGTGCGCGTGAATGCCGGCTACTTCCGCTACAACGGCGACCAGGGCTCGCTCGGCCAGCGCCATGACGACGCGTGGACCGTGTCGATGAAGATCGCACCGCAAGGCCCGCTCGACTACGAGCTCGGCTACCAGCAGATGCGCACCAAGAACGCCGCGTACAACGCGGACGGCTTCACGCCGAACGCGAACCTCGGCGCGTTCAGCCTGACCAACGGCGTCGGCAGCGGCTTCAAGGAGACGATCTACGGCTCGATCTTCTACCACCTGAGCAAGCGCACCGAAGTCTATCTGGCGGGCGACTACATGAAGCTGCACGGCGGCTACAAGGTGTCGTCGACGTTCGGCTCGAACAACCAGCTCGAGCTGACGACCGGCATCCGCACCCGCTTCTGACCCTCTTCCGACCCCGTGCGGGGCGCGTCGCGCCCTGCCCGGGACCGTCATTCACGAATGCTCCCTCGGGGCACGCCGGCGCACCGCGCCGTCCGTGCCCCTTTTTTTCGTCCCCCGTTCCGGCCTGTCCGCCGCACGCCGCGACAACGCGGCCGATGCCCCGCCGCGCCCGCCCGGCGGGCGATCCCGCTCGTCGGAGCGGTTTGCGGCGCACGACGGCGCTTGACCTGCGCCGACCGACTCGCTAGCGTTTCGGGTTCGCCCGCGGCGGCCCCTCTCCCGGCCGCCGGCATCGCGACAGCGCCCGACGTCCGGGCGCGGCGCGGCCGGGCCCAGGATGAAAATGACGATGCACAAACTCGATGCGGCGAGCCCGCAGGCGAAGTCGACGGATTTCACCGCCGACAACGTCGCGCGCCTGAAGGCGCTGTTCCCCGAACTCGTGACCGAAGGCCCCGGCGGCGCCTCGGTCGACGTCGACGCGCTGAAGGCGCTGGTCGGCGATCGCACGGTCGGCGACGCCGACGAACGATACGGCTTCCACTGGCACGGCAAGCGCCGCGCGCGGCAGGCGGCGCTCACGCCGTCGACCGGCACGCTGCGGCCCTGCCCGGCCGACAGCGTCGCGTGGGACGACACCCGCCACCTCGTGATCGAGGGCGACAACCTCGACGTGATGAAGCTGCTGCACAAGAGCTACGCGGGCAAGGTGAAGCTGGTCTACATCGATCCGCCGTACAACACCGGCAGCGATTTCGTGTACCCGGACGACTTCAGCGACAGCCTGCGCCACTATCTCGCGGTCACGGGCCAGACCGACGGCGGCGTGAAGCGCAGCACCAACACCGAGGCGAACGGCCGGTTCCATACCGACTGGCTGAACATGATGTACCCGCGCCTGAAGCTCGCGCACGCGCTGCTGTCCGACGCCGGGCTGATCGCCGTGCACATCGACGAGCACGAGGTGCATGCGCTCGTGCTGATGCTGCGCGAGATCTTCGGCGAGGAGAACGAGCTCGGCGTGGCCGTGTGGGACAAGCGCAACCCGAAGGGCGACGCGCGCGGCGTCGCGTACCAGCACGAATCGCTCGTGCTGTTCGCGCGCAACGCGGAGGCGCTGCACGACGCGACGCCGCTCAAGCGCCCGAAGCGCAACGCGCAGCGCATGCTCGACGCGGCGTACGACCTGGTGCGCCGCAGCGGCACCCACGCGGACGCCGCGCAGGCGTATCGCGCGTGGGTCAAGGCGCAGACCAACCTGTCCGGCGGCGAGGTGATGTACGACCGGCTGTCGGAGGACGGCCGCGTGTACCGCCTCGTGTCGATGGCGTGGCCGAACAAGAAGAAGGCCCCGGACGAATACTTCGTGCCGCTCGTGCACCCGGTCACGGGCAAGCCGTGCGCGATGCCGGAGCGCGGCTGGCGCAATCCGCCCGCGACGATGCAGGCGCTGCTCGAGCGCGGGCTGATCGAGTTCGGCGCGGACGAGACCACGCAGCCGCAGCGGATCTACTACCTCGACGAGAACATGTACGAGAACGTGCCGTCGGTGCTGCCGTTCGGCGGCTCGGACGACGCGCTGCTGAAGGCGCTCGGCGTGCCGTTCGAGCAGCCGAAGCCGGTCGATTTCGCGGCGGCGGTGATCGGCTGGTGCACGCGCGGCGACGACATCGTCGTCGACTGCTTCGCGGGCTCCGGCTCGACCGGCCACGCGGTGATGCAGCTCAACGCGACCGACGGCGGTGCGCGCCGCTACGTGCTCGTGCAGCTGCCCGAGCCGCTCGACGGCCGTGACAAGGCGCAGCACGCCGCGGCCGAATTCTGCGCGAAGCTGAAGAAGCCCGCGACGCTCGCCGAGCTGACCAAGGAGCGCCTGCGCCGCGCCGCGCAGCAGGTCGCGCGCGACTATCCGGAAAGCTATGGCGACCTCGGCTTCCGCGTGTACCGGCTCGACACGACCAACGTGATCGAGTGGGACCCGCGCCGCGACGATTTCGACCATGCGCTGTTCGCGTCGGTCGAGCACGTGAAGACCGGCCGCAGCGACGACGACCTGCTCGCCGAGCTGACGCTGAAGCTCGGCCTCGACCTGTGCACGCCGGTCACGCACCACGCGGTCGCCGGCAAGACGGTCCACCTGATCGGCCGGTCGGTGCTCGCCTGCTTCGACGCGCGCGTGTCGCGCGACGACGCCGAGCCGCTCGCCGACGGCATCGTCGCACTGCTCGACGCGCACGGCGCGCCGCGCGACGTCACCTGCCTGTTCCGCGACAGCGGCTTCGTCGACGACGTCGCGAAGCTCAATCTCGCCGCGCTGCTCGAGCAGCACGGCGTGAAGCGCGTGCGGAGCCTGTGATGCGGCTGCATTTCGAAGCGGACCTCGACTACCAGCGCGACGCGATCGACGCCGTCTGCGACCTGTTTCGCGGGCAGGAGGCGTGCCGCGGCGACTTCAGCGTGCTCGCGAACGCCGCGCCCGGCACGTCGGCGAGCGCGCAGACGGCGCTCGGCTTCGCGCTGTCGGAGCGCGGTGTAGGCAACCACCTGTCGATCACCGCCGACGCGCTCGCGCGCAACCTCGCCGACGTGCAGCTGCGCGGCGGGCTGCCGCCGTCCGGCGATCCGGCCTCGCGCGACTTCACGGTCGAGATGGAGACCGGCACCGGCAAGACCTACGTGTACCTGCGCACGATCTTCGAGCTGAACCGCCGCTACGGCTTCACGAAGTTCGTGATCGTCGTGCCGTCGGTCGCGATCAAGGAAGGCGTGCACAAGACGCTGCTGATCACCGAGGATCACTTCCGCGGCCTGTACGCGGGCATGCCGTACGACTACTTCCTGTACGACTCCGCGAAGCTCGGCCAGGTGCGCCACTTCGCGGCGAGCGCGACGATCCAGATCATGGTGATGACGGTTGCCGCGATCAACAAGAAGGACGTCAACAACCTCTACAAGGACAGCGAGAAGACCGGCGGCGAGAAGCCGATCGACCTGATCCGCGCGACCCGGCCGATCGTGATCGTCGACGAGCCGCAAAGCGTCGACGGCGGGCTCGAAGGGCGCGGCCGCGAGGCGCTCGCCGCGATGGACCCGCTGTGCACGCTGCGCTACTCGGCGACCCACGTCGACCGTCACCACATGGTGTACCGGCTCGACGCGGTCGACGCGTACGAGCGCAAGCTCGTCAAGCAGATCGAGATCGCATCGGCGATCGTCGAGGATGCGCACAACAAGCCGTACCTGCGGCTCGTCGGCGTGTCGAACCGGCGCGGCGCGATCGCCGCGCGCGTCGAGCTCGACGTCGCGACGGCGGCCGGCGTGAAGCGCCAGATCGCGTCCGTGACCGACGGCGACGATCTCGAGCGCGTGACCAAGCGCGCGCTGTACGCGGGCCTGCGGATCGGCGAGGTACATGCGGCGAAGGGCGCGGAATACATCGAGCTGCGCCATCCGGCGGGCGAGGCGTTCCTGTCGCTCGGCGAGGCATACGGCGACATCGACACGCTCGCCGTGCAGCGCGAGATGATCCGCCGCACGATCCGCGAGCATCTGGACAAGGAGCTGCGGCTCGCCGAGCGCGGCGTGAAGGTGCTGTCGCTGTTCTTCGTCGATTCGGTCGAGCGCTACCGCCGCTACGACGAGAACGGCATGCCCGTGAAGGGCGACTACGCGCTGATCTTCGAAGAGGAATACGCGCGCGCGGCGCGCGTGCCCGCGTATCGCGCGCTGTTCGACGGCGTCGACGTCGCGCGCGAGGTCGAGGCGGCGCACAACGGCTACTTCTCGATCGACCGCAAGGGCGGCTGGACCGACACCAGCGAGAGCAGCGCCGCGAGCCGCGAGAACGCGGAGCGCGCGTACGGGCTCATCATGCGCGAGAAGGAAGCGCTGCTGTCGTTCGACACGCCGCTCAAGTTCATCTTCTCGCACTCGGCGCTCAAGGAAGGCTGGGACAACCCGAACGTGTTCCAGATCTGCACGCTGCGCGACATCCAGACCGAACGCGAGCGCCGCCAGACGCTCGGCCGCGGGCTGCGCCTCGCGGTCGATCAGGATGGCGAACGGGTGCGCGACCCGGGCGTGAACACGCTCACCGTGATCGCGACCGAGCGCTACGAGAGCTTCGCGGAGAACCTGCAGAAGGAAATCGAGGCCGATACCGGCATCCGTTTCGGGATCGTCGAGGAGCACCAGTTCGCGGCGCTCGCGGTTCAGGAAGGCGACGGGCCCGCGCATGCGCTCGGCATCGAGCTGTCGGGCGTGCTGTGGACGCACCTGCGCGAGCACGGCTACGTCGACGCGCAGGGCAAGGTGCTCGACCGGCTGAAGGACGCGCTGCGGCAAAGCGCGCTCGTGCTGCCGCCGGCGTTCGAGATGCTGCGCCCGGGCATCGTCGCGACGTTGCGCAAGGTGTCCGGCCGCTTCGCGGTGCGCAACGCGGACGAGCGCCGCGAGATCGCGCTGCGCCGCGACCCGTCGGGCAAGGCGGTGGTGCTCGGCCCCGACTTCCGCGCGCTGTGGGAGCGCATCAAGCATCGCACCGTGTACCGCGTGCAGTTCGACAACGCGAAGCTCGTGAGCGATTGCGCGGCCGCGCTGCGCGACGCGCCCGAGGTGGCGCGCGCGCGGCTGCAGTGGCGCAAGGCCGAGATCGACATCGGCAAGGCCGGCGTCGAGGCGATCGAGGTGACGGGCGCCGGCACGGTGCTGATCGACGAGGGTGCGCTGCTGCTGCCCGACCTGCTCACCGAGCTGCAGGACCGCACGCAGCTCACGCGCCGCTCGCTCGCGACGATCCTCGCGGACAGCGGCCGGCTCGACGATTTCCGGCTCAACCCGCAGCAGTTCATCGCGCTCGCGGCCGACGCGATCAACCGCTGCAAGCGGCTCGCGCTCGTCGACGGCATCACGTACCGCAAGCTCGGCGAGCGGCACGTGCATGCGCTCGAATCGTTCGAGAGCGAAGCGCTGACCGGCTACCTGCGCAACCTGCGCACGGACGCGCGCAAGTCGATTCACGAGGCGGTGGTGTGCGAGACCGACGCCGAGCGCGCGTTCGCCGACGCGCTCGAGGCGCGCGACGACGTGCAGCTTTACGCGAAGCTGCCGCGCTGGTTCGACGTGCAGACGCCGCTCGGCAGCTATCACCCCGACTGGGCGGTGCTCGCGGGCGACGGCGGCGACGCGCGCCTGTACTTCGTCGTCGATACGCCGCGCAGCGCCGACGACGACGCGCCGCGCGAGCACGAACGCGCGAAGCTCGCGTGCGGCGACGCGCATTTCCGCGCGCTTGCCGACGGCGACGATGCGGCGCGCTTCGTGCGGGCGCGCGATGTGGACGCGCTGTTCGCGCGCGAGCCGCTCGCGAGCGGCGAACGGTAACGCGACGGGGCGGCCGCTCCCGTGGCCGCCCTGCTCTTTCTCCTCCTTTTCTCCTCGCCTGGCTTGCCCGCGGCCCGGATATCGCACTGCCGCAAAGCGGGCTCGCCCCTTCCATCGGCCTGCATGCCGTTGCCTGTCTGAAAGCCTGCCGCGCCACGCGTTTTCACCGGCCGGTTACGCCTCGTTGCAAATTTGACGAATCGCAACGACAGGCCGGCACTATGCTCCGGGCACCCACACAAGAAACGAAGGAAGGGGGTTCGTCATGAACAACTTGCTTAAGACGCTTGCCTGCGCATCGGTCGTCTCGCTCGCGCTCGCCGGCTGCGGCGGCGGCGATGGCGGCGGCAGCCCCAGCGGGCAGACCGGCACGCTGCACGTTGCGATGACCGACGCGCCGTCGTGCGGCTTCGATCATGTGTTCGTCACCGTGTCGCAGGTGCGCGTCAACATGAACGCGAACGCCGGCGACAACGACGCCGGCTGGTCGACGGTCGCGCTGCCGGCGCAGCAGAAGATCGACCTGCTGTCGCTGACCAACGGCACGCTCGCCGACCTCGGCCAGACCGCGCTGCCGGCCGGCCAGTACCAGCAGATCCGCCTCGTGCTCGCGCAAAACCAGGGCAACACGCTCGCGAACTCGGTCGTGCCGACGGGCGGCGCCGAGCAGCCGCTCGCAACGCCGAGCGCGACGCAAAGCGGCATCAAGCTCATCAGCCCGTTCACGGTCCAGCCGAACACGCTCGTCGATCTCGTGCTCGACTTCAACGCGTGCAAGTCGGTCGTGCAGCACGGCAACGGCTCGTATGCGCTGAAACCGGTCGTGACCGCGACGCCGACCGTCGTGAGCGGCGCGATCTCGGGCTACGTTTCGTCGACGGAAGCCGGCGCGACCGTGTACGCGGAACAGGGCGGCAAGGTCGTGCGCGGCACGGTGGCCGACGGCAGCGGCAAGTTCCTGCTGTCGCCGCTGGTCCAGAGCTCGACGCAGGGCAACTACGACGTCGTGATCGTGCAGAACAACGTCGCGTCGGGTGTCGTCCGCTCGGTGCCGGTGGTCGTGAACACGACCACCGCCGTGTCGACGTCGAACGTGCCGATCGCGCTGCCGGCCTCGACGATGAGCACGGTCAGCGGCACCGTGACGCCCACCGCGAACGCACTGGTGCGCGCGCTGCAGTCGATCGATGCGGCACCCTACGAGATCACGTCGGCCAACGCGAACCTGGACACGGGCATCTATGTGCTGTCGGTGCCGACCGCCGCGCCGATCGTCGGCACGTACGGCGGTTCGCTGCCGGTCGCGCTGGCCGCGGCGCCGGCCGCAGCGGCCCAGTACACGATCGAAGCCGACGCCGCGTCGGGTGCGACGCAATCGACCAACGTCAACGCGACGACGAGCCAGACGAACGTCAACTTCAGCTTCTGACGACGGTGAAGCGCGCGTCTTGACGATCTGACCGGAGGGGGCCGCTCGCGGCCCTCTCCTTTTCGCATGGAGAGAACGAAGTGAAGAAATCGGTGATCACGCTGCTGACCGCAGCCGGATTGTTGAGCGTCCTGAGCGGATGCGCGGTGTATGTGCCGGACGCACCGGTCGTGGTCGCGCCGCAGGGCGGCCCGGGCAACGGCTTCTGTCCGCCGGGGCAGGCGAAGAAAGGCCGCTGCTGAGCGTTTCGCTCAGGCATGCGAAATGGGCGCCCGAGGGCGCCCATTTTCGTTGGTGCGTGCCGGACGACGCTTACAGCGTGCGGCCGAACGCGTTGTGCTTCGAGTGATGCGTATGCGAGCTCGCGTGCGCGGTGCGGCCGTGCACGTGGCCCGGCTGCGCGCCTGCGCGATCGGAGATCGTGTCCGAGCGGTCGGCCGCGCGCGCGAGGCCCTTGTCGCGGTCGCCGGACTTGAAGCCGTTCGAGTTGGACATGGCCTCGCCGCTCATGTGACCGCCCGACATGCCGCCGGCGTTGCCGCCGGAGCCGCCCGCGCCATGACCGCCACCGCCACCGCCGCCGTTACCGCCTGCCGCCGCGTGTGCCGAAACCGCGCCGAGCGCGAGGAGTGCCGCCGCGAGCGCGGGCAGGAAGCGTCGTTGTTTCATCTTTTGCTCCTTGGAGCGCATTGAGGTGATTGCATTGTACGAACGCGCCGATTCGCGACATGCTCACGTTGTAAATATTCGTAACGCGAAATATCGCGCGCATTCGTCTGACCAATTTCTGCGCGCCGGCAGTTGAAACGCCGTTCGCGCGGCGCGACACTCACCTGACCGCGCCCGCCCGGCGCATTCCGGAGATCCGATGGAATCGCACACCACCGTATCGTCCCGTCCCGCGATCCCCCGCACCGTGTGGGTGCTGGGATACGTCA
The DNA here is from genome assembly GCF_902833085.1 of Burkholderia ubonensis. Taxonomy (GTDB): domain Bacteria; phylum Pseudomonadota; class Gammaproteobacteria; order Burkholderiales; family Burkholderiaceae; genus Burkholderia; species Burkholderia ubonensis. The sequence continues at coordinate 128,747 of NZ_CADFEB010000010.1, read as the reverse complement.
GCCTGCTGATGGACCTGTCGTCGGAGCTCGTGCATGCGCTGCTGCCCGTGTACCTGGTGACGACGATGGGCATGAGCGTCGTCGCGCTCGGCGTGCTCGAGGGCGCGGCCGAGGCGACCGCGCTGATCGTGCGGATTTTCTCGGGCGCGATCAGCGACTGGCTCGGCCGCCGCAAGGCGCTGCTGCTCGCCGGGTACGGGCTCGCCGCGCTGACGAAGCCGCTGTTCCCGCTCGCGCACGGGCCGGGGCTCGTGATCGCCGCGCGCCTCGTCGACCGCTTCGGCAAGGGCATCCGCGGCGCGCCGCGCGACGCGCTCGTCGCCGACGTCTCCCCGCCCGAGATTCGCGGCGCGTGCTACGGGCTGCGGCAGTCGATGGATACCGTCGGCGCGGTCGGCGGCCCGCTGCTCGCGATCGCGCTGATGTTCGTGTTCGCAGATCACATCCGCGCGGTGCTGTGGTTCGCGTCGATCCCCGCTTTCGCGACGCTCGCCGTGCTGCTGTTCGGCGTGCGCGAGCCCGCTGCCGCGCGGGCGAACCGCTCCGGCCCGTTCCGCTCGCCGCTCGACCGGCGCGCGCTGCGCATGTTTTCGGCACGCTACTGGTACGTCGTCGCGATCGGCGCGACGTTCACGCTCGCGCGCTTCAGCGAGGCGTTCCTCGTGCTGCGCGCGCAGCAGACCGGGATGGACGTCGCGTGGGTGCCGTCGGTGATGGTCGTGATGAGCCTCGCGTATACGCTGTCCGCGTATCCGGTCGGCGTCGTGTCGGACCGGCTCGACCGGCGCGCGCTGCTCGCGATCGGCATGGCGCTGCTGATCGCCGCCGACCTGCTGCTCGGCGCGCGCGCCGATGCCGCGACGGTGCTGACCGGCGTCGCGGTGTGGGGGCTGCACATGGGGTTCACGCAGGGGATACTCGCGGCGATGGTCGCCGATACCGCGCCGGCCGAATGGCGCGGCACCGCGTTCGGGCTGTTCAATCTCGCGAGCGGGGTCGCGATGCTGCTCGCCAGCGCGATCGCCGGATGGATCTGGCAGCGCTTCGGCGCGCCGGCGATGTTCTTCACCGGCGCGGCGATCGTGGTCGTGCCGCTGGCGATGTGCGCGTTCGCGCCGGGACGGCCGGAACGCTGACGCGCACGGCGCGTTTGCCGTGCGCGGTGGCCGAACTTACTGCGCCGGCTGCATGCCCTGCGCGGCGGCCTTGCGTTGCGCGGCCTGCTCCTGCGCGTGCTGCTTGGCCAGGTGATGGCCGACGATGCAGCCGCCGACCGCGCCCACCACCGCATGGTGGCCCGCGTAGTGGCCGGCGACCCCGCCCACGACCGCGCCCTTCATGCAGCCCGCCGCATGTGCGCTGCCGATCGTCGCGAGCGCGACGCCGGCGGCGAGCGCCAGTTTCCCGATGTGTCGAATGGTGGTCATGCGATTCCCGTCCTTGTCGTTGTGAACCTTCATTGAGGCCGGTGGTGATTGATATCAATCCCAGCGGCCGCGATCGCGCCATTCACGTTGACGCCACTCGTGCTCACGCCATTCGTGGCGGCGCCACTCGCGTTCCCGCCATTCGCGGGCGCGCCAGTCGTCGTAGCGATAGCCGACCGGCGCGTACGTGACGGGCGGCGCATACGCAACGGGCGGCGCGACGTACACCGGCGGCGGGGGCGCATAGACGCCCGGCACGCCGATGCCGACCGCGACGTCGACGTGGGCCGATGCAACGCCCGACACCGCGAGCGCTGCCGCACCGAGAACGGCACCGATGAGAAGTTTCGTGTTCATCCCGCGACTCCCTGCACTTGACGTGCTTCCAGTGAATACGGTTCGGAGTGTAGGCGGGAGGCGGCGATACAGGTGCTACGGGTCTGCGAGACTGGTAACGGGCGTTTACGCGTTGCGACGCAGCCCGTCGTCACGCACGAATGTCGCCCGGGCTGCGCAGCCAGTGCACGCTGAACAGGCGCGCGTCGTCGGTCCACACGGCATCGGGCTCGAAGCCCGCGCGCCGCGCGATCGCGTGAAAGCCGTCGACGGTGAACTTGTACGAGTTCTCCGTGTGGATCCGCTCGCCGGCATCGAAGCGGAACGTGCGGCCGCATACGCGCACGGCCTGCGCGCGCATGCTGACGAGATGCATTTCGATGCGCTGCCGTTGCGGATCGTAGAACGCGTGATGCGCGAAGCCGTCGAGATCGAAATCCGCGCCGAGCTCGGCGTTCGCGCGCGCGAGCAGGTTCAGGTTGAACTCCGCCGTCACACCCTGCGCGTCGTTGTACGCACGGTGCAGCGTGGCTTCGTCCTTCACGAGATCGGCGCCGACCAGCAAGGCGCCGCCGCGCAGCAGCCGCGCCGCGTCGCGCAGGAACGCGTCGGCTTCATCCGGCGAGAAATTGCCGATCGTCGAGCCGGGAAAGAAGCCGATGCGGCGACGCGGCTCGGCCGCCAGCGCGGCGAGCTGCTCGGCCTTCGTGTAGTCGGCGGCGATCGGCGCGACGTCGAGCCACGGATACGCGGCGCGCAGGCGCGCGGCCGCCTCGTGCAGGTAGTCCGCGGAAATGTCGACCGGCACGTAGCGCGCGGGCGCGCGTTCCGCCGAAAACGCGTCGAGCAGGATGCGGATCTTCGCGAGCGAGCCCGCGCCGAACTCGACGATGTCCGCGTGCGGGCCGACGCGCCGCACGATCTCCGTCGCGTGCGCGCGCAGGATGCCGAGCTCGGTGCGCGTCGGGTAGTACTCCGGCAGCGCGCAGATGCGGTCGAACAGCACGGAGCCCGCCGCATCGTAGAAATACTTCGGCGGAATGCTGCGCGGCCGGCGCGACAGCCCGTCGATCAGGTCGCGCTCGAATGCGACGGGCCGCGGATCGCGGGCGGATTGCAGGCCACCGCTCGTGGCCGTCAGGTCAGACGTCTCGCGCAAGTCGGACTCCCGTGAATTGCCAGCGCGCGGCCGGCGGAAAGAAGTTGCGGTACGTCGGCCGCGCGTGGCCCGGCGGCGTCGCGATGCTGCCGCCGCGCAGGACCAGCTGGCCGACCATGAACTTGCCGTTGTATTCGGCCGCGATGCCCGCGAGCGGCCGGAAACCCGGATACGGGTCGTAGGACGAGCGCGTCCATTGCCACACGTGTCCCGTCATCTGCCGCACGCCGTCCGCGCCGCATGCGGCTTCCCATTCGAACTCGGTCGGCAGCCGCGCGCCCGCCCATTCCGCATACGCGGCCGCCTCGTAGAAGCTCAGGTGGCACACCGGCGCAGCGGGCGCGAGCGGCTCGACGCCATGCAGCCCGAACGCGCGCCATGCGCGATGCGGCGCGTCGCGCGGCGCCGCGTCGGCGTCGTCGTCGAGCCAGTACGCGGGCGCGCGCCAGCCGTCGCGCTGGACCGTCGCCCAGCCGTCCGACAGCCAGAACTCGGGGCGCGCGTAACCGCCGTCGGCGACGAACGCGGCGAACTCCGCGTTGGTCACGAGGCGATCCGCGATTTCGTACGGCTGCACCAGCGCCGTATGCCGCGGCCGCTCGTTGTCGAACGAAAAGCCGTTGCCGTCATGGCCGATCTCGACGAGCCCGCCCGGCTGGCGCAGCCAGCGCGGCGCGCCGGCCGTTGCGCGCGGATCGACGTCCCTCGCGCCGTCGCGCGGCCGGAACGCCGGCCGCAGCGGATTGCACGAGAACGCATGCAGCATGTCCGTGACGATCAGCTCCTGGTGCTGCTGCTCGTGCTGCAGCCCGAGCTCGATCTCCGGCGCGATCGCTTCCAGCAGCGCCGCATCCGCGTTCGCGATCGCCGTCAGCATCGCTTCGTCGACGTAATGGCGGTACGCGCGCACCTCGTCGAGCGACGGACGCGTCAGCAGCCCGCGCTGCGGCCGCGGATGGCGCGGGCCGAGCGATTCATAGTAGGAATTGAAGAGAAAGCGGTACGCGTCGTCGAACGGCGCATAGCCCGCGACGCGGCGCGACAGCACGACCGTCTCGAAGAACCACGTCGTGTGCGCGAGATGCCACTTGGCCGGGCTCGCGTCGGGCATCGACTGCACGGCCTGGTCTTCGGCGGACAGCGTCGCCGTCAGCTCGACGCTGTGCGCGCGAACGTCGCGGTAGCGGCGCTGAAGCTGGGATGCAAGGAGGCTCATCGGTTCACCGTCCACGTCGCGATTAGCTGCGTTGCCGGAAAAGGAAGCCCCGCGCTCGGTGCGCGCGACTGACGTGCGACCTTCGATGCTGCGACGGGCAGGACCACTGATGCGGCGTCGATTCGTCCGCCCGTGCAAAGCAGTATGGCCCAGAAATGTGAATGTCGCGACCTGCGATTGGAATGAAACGGCGACGCAAGAGGAATGAAAGCCTTGATCGTTGCGACGCTTGCGCGCGCATCCGGTCGCCTGCGGCCCGATCGTGACGGCCATGTGACGACGCAATCATCGGAAGATCGGTAGCCGCACGCACGCCGCAAAAATTTTTTTGCGCGCATGTCACACACGCGGGGGGCTCGCTCGTCATGTCATCGAAACCCAACCCAAGGAGATGAAACCATGACTGCCAAACTCGACCCGTTCGCCGCCGCCCCGTCGCTGATGAAGAACTGGATGAGCACGTCGCTGGCCGCCGAGGCGAGCCTCGAGCCGACGCTGATCGAGCTGGTCAAGGTCCGCGCCTCGCAGATCAACGCGTGCGCGAACTGCATTAACATGCATACCGCCGAAGCGCGCGCGAAGGGCGAGACCGAGCAACGCCTGTACCTGCTGTCCGCGTGGCGCGAAGCGCCCTGCTACACCGAGCGCGAACGCGCGGCGCTCGGCTGGACCGACGCGCTCACGCGGCTCTCCGAAGGCCACACGCACGAGCAGGCGTACGCGGCGCTGAACGACCACTTTACGCAGGAGGAACAGGTGAAGCTCACGCTGATGATCAACGTGATCAACGGCTGGAACCGGATCGCCATCGGCTTCGGCCTGTGGGTCGAACCGGCCGCGGCGCAGGCTGCCGCATGACGCAGGCGCGCGATCCCGCCGCAGCAACGAACGCAACGGACGCGGCGACGAGCTTCGACCCGCTGCGCCGCCTGCTCGTGCGTGTCGCCTACCGGATGCTCGGCTCGGTCGCCGATGCCGAGGACATCGTGCAGGAGGCGTTCATCCGCTGGATGGACGTCGATCGAAGCGAGGTGCGCGTGCCCGAGGCGTTCCTGCGCCGGATGGTGATGCGACTGTGCCTCGACCAGCTCAAATCCGCGCGGCATCAGCGCGAGACCTACGTCGGCCCGTGGCTGCCCGAGCCTGTCGTCGAAGAGGACGAGCAGGAGGACGTCACGCTGCCGCTGATGCTCGCGCTCGAACGGCTGTCGCCGCTGGAGCGCGCGGCGTTCCTGCTGCACGACGTGTTCGGCCTCGAGTTCGACGAAGTGGCCGCGACCATCCGGCGTGAGCCTGCCGCATGCCGGCAGCTCGCCGCGCGGGCGCGCACGCACGTGCGCGAAGCGCGGCCGCGCTTTCACGTGGAGAAGCAGCGCGGCGTCGAGATCGCCGAGGCGTTCTTCGCGGCGTCGCGCAGCGGCGACATGCGCGCGCTCGGCGCGCTGCTCGCCGAGGACGTGAGCCTGCATGCGGACGGCGGCGGCAAGCGCCCGGCGGCCGGCGAGCCGGTGCTCGGCTTCGAGCGCGTGATGAAGGTCCACGAATACCTCGCGGAGCTGTTCCGCAAGAACGCGTCGACGCTCGTGCGCGCGGGCTTCATCAACGGGCTGCCGGGCTTCGTCACGCTCGAAGCCGACGGCGAGCTGCAGACGACCGCGCTCGAGATCGAGGACGGCAAGGTCGCGGCGATCTACGTGGTCCGCAATCCGGACAAGCTGCGGCATCTGCATTGACGCCGCGGCGGTGCATCACCAGTAGTACTGCAGCGACTGCGCCCACTGGCTGCGCGGATACGCGGCCTTCAGCGTCTTGAACCACTGCTTGCGCGTGCGGGTCGGAATGTCGTTGCCGCCGCACTCGCTGTAGCCCGCCGGCGCGAAGCAGCTCACCGCGCGATACAACGCATACGCGCGATCGTCGGCCGGCGCCTGCGCGTTGCCGATCACCTTCCGGTAACTGTCGATCCGCGCGTAGGTGCCGCCCTGGAACTGCGACGGCGCGCTGCCGAGCGACGGCGGTGCTTTCTTCGACGCCCACGTGCGCGGGTCCGCCGGCGATCGCCCGAACGACGGGTCGTCGTTGCCGTAGACGGGCGGATGGCGCCGCACGAATTCGGCGACGCAGTTGTGTCCCTTCGGATCGGCCGGCGTCCGCTTCAGCGTCGCGGCGATGTCGCGGATCGACGGACACACGTACTCGTCGCCGCTGACGCCGCCCGTCTGCACAAAGGCCTTCAACGCGTCCGACGGCTTGGCCGGCACGAGCGCCAGGTCGTCGAGGAACGTCGCGTAGTGGCCGCGCGTCAGTTCCTTGTACAGCAGCGTGGCCAGCGCGATCTCGCGCAGCGCTGCGTCGCCGGAGCGGCTTTGCGCCTCGCGGCGCAGCAGGTCCGCGTCGGCGTCGTGCTGCAGCAGGATCGAACGGATCGCCGGGCTGCGGATCGGCGAACCTGCCGCGAACATCGGCGCGATCTGCCCTGCCCGCTCCAGGTTGATCGCGAGCGCGAGCTCCAGCGCCTCGCGCTGCAGCGGATATTTCGCGAGCGGAATCAGCCGTTCCCACAATTGCCGCGCCTGCGCAGGCTGGCCGCTGTCCTCGAGCGCGAAACCGCGTAATGTTTGCTGGCTGAGGGCGAGGTAATCGAGCGGCGCGCCGGGCGACGACGGCAGCAGCGCGAGCGCCTGCTGCGGCTTCTTGTCGACGTACACGTGGTACGCGGCCAGCAGGTAGTCGTGCAGCGCCGGCGCTGCGGCGAAGCGCGGCTTCTGCGCACGCAGCTCGTCCAGCGTCAGTGGCTTGGGCTTGCGGTCGCTCCAGTACACCGTGTCCGTGGACCGCATGCGCATCAAGTCGACGAGCGCGAGCACGGCGGGCGACTGAATGCGGCTCGTATCGTCGCCGAGCGACATCAGCATCTTGCTGTCGAGCTCGTTCGCGAGCTGGCCGAGCGGGACGTTCGACGCCGCCGGCGACCAGGCGGCGAACGCCTTGTCGTAGACGGCGGCCTGCCGCGCCGTGTCGCCGCCGAGCCACGCGATGCGTCGCTGCAGGCCGAGCGCGGACGCCGCGTAGCGGCCGTGCGGATACGCGTTCAGATAGCCGCGTAACGCCGCGTCGGCCGCGTTGAGCGCGGCCTTGTCGACCCGCTCGGGTTTCATCGCGTAGTTGTCGGAACCGAACGCGTCGGCCTGCGCGACGTTGAGCCGCGCACGGCCGACCATGTACAGCGCGGCTTCCTTCAGCCACGGATCGGCGCTGTCGCGCAGGCCGTCGAAGGTCGTGGCCGCGCCGTCGAAGTCACTCGCGTAGAACGCGTGCGCGCCGTCGAGGTACGCGGCGAACTGCTGGCCGAGCGGCGACTGGAGGCCTGCCGGCTTCGTCCAGCCCGCCCCTGCCGCGTTCGCGCCCGGTGCGCAGGTTTTCACCATGTCGGCGCGGGCCGCGCGCAGGCGCGCCGCATCGTCGCCCGAGAGCCCCTTCGCCGCGTCCAGCGCGTCGTTGAACGCCCGGGTGCCCGACGACGCGCTGCGGCAGATGCCGCCCTCGCCGTCCGCGTAGGTGTCGGATTGCGCGCCGTCGGCGATCTGCATCGTCGTCACCTTCTGGCCGATGTCGATCCATCCCGAGAAGTCGTACGAGAACGGCACCGCGAGCCGCGACGCGCGGTCCGCCGGCGCGACCGAGGCCGGATTCGGGAATACGTCGCTCAGCTTGCTGCTGTCGGCCATCAGCAGCATCGCATTGATCCTCGTGTCGTTGGCCGGGCTCAGGAACGGCACGCCTGCGCAGGTGTATGCGTCAAAGCGCAGCGTCGCGCCGGGATCGCAGCCGAAGTCGCCACTCGCGTGGGCGGCAGCCGCGGGCAGCAGGCTCGCAATCAGTGTCGCTATGACACGCTGCGGCCGCCATGCGGCGATGCGGTTGGAAGTCTTGGTATTGATCTTGGCCATGCTTGGCATGCTCTCAGTCGGGCGCGATGCGCGTTGTTGTTCTGTTGCACCCGCAATCGAGCGGCAGGCGGCGCGGCCGCTGCGTCGGGCGCCTGATTCTAGCAGCCCGTCATTGAAGCAAAGCGGTTGACGGCGCCGGTCGAGCGCGTCAAGAATGGCCGCGACGACGACTTTCGACAGGACAGTGCACGCAGCATGACGACCGCAATTGACCTCCGCGAACGGCACGACTGCTGGGTCGTGATGTCCGACCTGTTCGTCGACAACGAAGTCGATTACGCGTATGTCGCCGCGTCGCTGCGCGAGCGCTGCCCGAACCTGTCGCACGCCGCGCTGGAAGCGGCGTTCTTCGACGAAGTCGCGCCGGTGCTGGGCAGCAACCTGCTGACGCCCATCCCGCCCGTGTGGCTCGCGTTCGCCGACGAAGACGTGATCCGCGAGATCTCCGTCTGGCTCGACCAGCAGCAGGCGTCCGCCTTCAGCCGCTTCGAAGCCCGCTGCGGGCGCGCGATCCGTCGCCGCCGATGCATCTTCCGCAGCATCTGGCAGGCGCTCGATCGCGAGCTGACGGCGTTGCGCGCGCCGTAACGCCGGCCGCGCAACGCCCCTCCCCTTACTCGACCGTCACCGACTTCGCCAGATTCCTCGGCTTGTCGATATCCGCGCCGCGCACGCACGCCGCGTGATACGCGAGCAGCTGCAGCGGCACGACGTGCAGGATCGGCGACAGCAGCCCGTAGTAGTCCGGCATCCTGAGCACCGACACGCCGTCGCCGTTGTCGATCCGCGTATCGGCATCCGCGAACACGTACAGCTGCCCGCCGCGCGCCCTCACCTCCTGCATGTTCGACTTCAGCTTTTCGAGCAGCATGTCGTTCGGCGCGATCGTCGCGACCGGCATCGTGTGCGTGACGAGCGCGAGCGGCCCATGCTTCAGTTCGCCCGCCGGATACGCCTCCGCGTGGATGTACGAGATCTCCTTCAGCTTCAGCGCGCCTTCGAGCGCGATCGGATAATGCAGCCCGCGCCCGAGGAACAGCGCGTTCTCGTGGCGCGCGAATTCCTCCGCCCAGCGTGCGATCTGCGGCTCGAGCGCGAGCACGTCGGCGAGCGCGTCGGGCAGCCGCCGCAACTGCGTCGCATAGCGCGCGAGCTGCGCGTCGTCGACGCAGCCGCGCAGCCGCCCGAGCGTGACCGACAGGATGAACAGCGCGACGAGCTGCGTCGTGAACGCCTTCGTCGACGCGACGCCGATCTCCGGACCCGCGCGCGTGAGGAAGCGCAGGCTGGTCTGCCGCATCATCGCGCTGGTCGGCACGTTGCAGATCGCGAGCGTGTCCGGATGCCCGAGCGATTGCGCGTACTTGAGCGCCGCGAGCGTGTCCGCCGTCTCGCCCGATTGCGACACGACGACCACCAGCGTGTTCGGCAACGCGAGCGCGTCGCTGTAGCGGTATTCGCTCGCGATCTCGACCTGCGCGGGCAGCCGCGCGATCGTCTCCAGCCAGCGGCGCGCGGTGAGCCCCGAGTAATGGCTCGTGCCGCACGCGAGGATCAGCACGTTGTCGATCTGCTCGAAGATGCGCCGCGCGTCCGGCCCGAACACCGCGGGGTCGAACAGCCCCGCATCGGGAATCGTCGCCGCGACCGCGCGCGGCTGCTCGAAGATCTCCTTCTGCATGAAGTGGCGATACGGACCGAGCTCGACCGCGGCGTCGCCCGACGTCACCGTCTGCACCGGGCGCTCGACCTGCACGCCGTCGCGATCGAAGATCCGCGCGTGGCCGGCCGTCAGCTCGACGATGTCGCCTTCCTCGAGGAAGATGAAGCGATCTGTGATGCCGGCGAGCGCGAGCGCGTCCGACGCGACGAAGCACTCGCCGTCCTTCAGCCCGACGACGAGCGGCGAGCCGACCCGCGCGCCGACGAGCCGCTGCGGCTCGGACTTGCTGAACACCGCGATCGCATACGCGCCGTGCAGCTGCGAGGTCGCGTCGCGCACGGCCGCGAGCAGGTCGCCGCGATACACGCTGTGGATCAGGTGCGCGACGACCTCGGTATCGGTCTGGCCGTCGAATTCGTAATGCTCGCCTGACAGTTGCGAGCGCAACGATTCGTGATTCTCGATGATGCCGTTGTGCACGAGCGCGATTTCGTCGCGCGAGAAGATCGGGTGCGCGTTGCAGGTCGCCGGCGCGCCGTGCGTCGCCCAGCGCGTGTGCGCGATGCCCGTGCTGCCGGAAAGCCCGGCGCTCAGCACGTGCGCTTCGAGATCCGCGACGCGCGACACGCTGCGCTCGCGGCGTGCCGCGCCGTCGACCACGGTCGCGACGCCGCACGAGTCGTAGCCCCGGTATTCGAGGCGGCGTAAGCCTTCGATCAGAATCGGAACGATGTTCCGTTGCGCGACAGCGCCGACGATCCCACACATGACGCGTTACCTCCAGTGAAGTGAGCGGTGCCGCGCGCATGGACGCTCGGCGCGCAGGCGAAACGATTCGCGATGACGGCCGCGGCCGTCGTGATGCTGGTGTGCAGTTGCGCGATGCGCCCGCGCGGCGCGCGTCAGCGAGCCGTCCCTTGGCCCGTGACCGGCGCAGGGCGACGTTGGCGGCGCGGTCGCGGCCAGCGGCAGCGAGCGCAACAGCACGCGGCACGGCAACGGCCGGCCCGGCGTGCGACACGCGCGTGCGCCGTGCGCACAGCCGCTCGCATGCGAGGCCGCGCGCCGGCCGGGCGGGGCGCGCGTCACGAGGCGACGGGCGTCGCGGCCGTGCTGGCTCGCGTTGCGGCGCGGTGAAGCGGGTTCGCGAAGATGACCGTCGTCGTCGACGGGCGGTGCCGACGGATCGACGGAAGCGGCGAGGGCGCGCGGCGCGCTTGACGCACACGCACGCGCAAACCGGTCGCAGCAGATCGCGCCCGCGACGATGTGCCAGGCCGGCAGCGGGCAGGGCGACGCACACAGGAAGCGGTTGGGGCAACGCGGCAGCGCACGCACGTTGCGCGCGCAGACGAGCAGCGCCGCGAGCCACAGCCACGCGGCGGAATACGGCGGCGGGAAGACGAAATCGCGGCAGGCCGGACACGCCAGCGCCGCATCGTATGCGGCGAGCGCGCAGGCAAGCGCGACCAGCAACACGTCGTCGACGCAGAGCGAACCCGCCCGACAGTCCTTCATCGTTCGTCCCCGTATCCGCGCCGGGATCGCCGTCGCGGACGTACAGGATTCAACGGGAGCCGGTGGAGCGCGCATCGATCCGCGCCGCCGCTTTTTCGCGTGCGGCGCCGCCGATGCCGACCGCTCACACCGCCCCCCGGCCTCGTGTCAGTCGCATTCAACCGTCCCGGTATCTACGGCTAGTCGTTCAGGCATTGGGACGGGGCACACCCCATTGGAAGCAAGGGCCGAGCCATCGCGCGGCGCGCCGTGTCCGGCAAGGCCGAATCGCGTGCCGGCCGAGGCCCGGATTACGCAGTCGACAGGTTTTTGATTCATCTGCGTATCAGCCGTCTGCGCGACCCGAGGAACGTTCTTTGCGGGAGCCATCACCGGCATCACGCCTTCGCCGCGCCTTGTGTGCAGGGCCGCAACGGTTCGGCGCACGCCTGTATGCAGCTCACCGATTGCCGTCGCGAGACGGCCGCGGAAAGGGCGCCGGATGCCCGTTTCATGGACGCAACGTTTCGCTCCGGCCGCGCGTTGCCCGTACCGGCATGGGGAAAATCCCCATGAGCGCGCAACGGCCGCCGATGCCTGCGGTGTCGCGTCTCGCGCATTGCCGAAGCAGCAGCCGTGCCGACTCTCGGTCGTCCGGCATTCGTCAGCGGACACGCGCCGATTGCCGCGTCGCGCCGGCCCGGCGCGCGCCGCGCGTCGTATCACGTGTGCAACGTTCCGTCATGCCGGAGCGACGACCGACCACGCCGCACGACGCGGCCGCCGGATGCGGCGCGGCTGGTTTGAAATTTGCGTCATCCCGCATGACGCCGCCCGCACCTGCATTCGCGGCGCGGCGAATCATTCAGCCGGCGGGACGGCCGGCATGACGAGGTACGACACATGACATGACTTGCCACTCGCCACGAGATGGCGGGTACGAGGACGCTTCGCCAGCGCATGCCCCCACGACGAAACGATCCCCGGGCCCAAGCCCTTTGCGCAGCGCTGCCCACGGCCGCGCTGCACCGCCGATTCACCCGTGCTTGCGCGCGGGGGCGGACTCCCGCGCCAGGACGAATCAGGGAGCGATTCGAGGTTCGACATGCGGAAATTCCTGTTTGTGCTCGGCTCGCGCCAGGAGGCGGCCGGGATGGCGCCGCTCGTGCGCGCGCTGAAGGCTCACGGCAACATCGACGCGAAGGTTTGCGTCACGGTGCGGCGGCGCGAGACGTTCGACCCGCTGCTCGCGCTGTTCGACATCACGCCCGACTACGCGCTCAACCTGACGGATTCGAGCCACGCGCAGGCCGACGCGACGTCCGGCCTGCTGCGTGCGATCGGTGACGTATTCGACCGGCTGCGTCCGGACACCGTGGTGGTCTACGGCGACACGATCACGACGCTGATGGTCAGCCTCGCGGCGTTCTACCGTTATCTGCCGGTCGCGCACGTCGAGGCGGGCCTGCGCAGCGGCGACATCTGGTCGCCGTGGCCCGAGGAGCTGAACCGCCGCATCACCGACGCGGTGTCGACCTGGCATTTCGCGCCGACCGAGCGCGCGCGCCGCAACCTGTTCAGCGAGGGCGTGCCGGCCGACAGCGTCGTGCTGAGCGGCGACACGCTGATCGACGCGCTGCAGGGCGTGCGGCGCATCCTCGAACGCGACGAGGCGTTCGCGCGCACGATCGTCGAGCGCTATCCGTTCGTCGCCGGCGACAGCCGCATCGTGCTGGTGTCCGGCCACCGCTTCTACAGCGGCGACGTGCGCGCGTGCTTCGGGCATGCGCTGCGCCTCCTCGCGAGCCGGCATCGCGACGTGCAGTTCGTCTATGCGCTGCATGGCGAATCGGGCGTCGACGAGCCGATGTGCGCGCTGCTCGAGGGCATCGCGAACCTGCACGTGATCGAGCCGCCTGCGTACCTGTCGTTCGTGTTCCTGATGTCGCGCGCGCACTTCATCATCACCGACTCGTGCGGCATCCAGGAGGAGGCGCCGGCGCTCGGCAAGCCGGTGCTCGTCACGCGCGACACGTGCGAGCGCCCGGAGGCGGTCCAGGCCGGCAATGCGCGGCTCGTCGGCACGGACGCGGAGCGCCTCGTCGAAGAAGCGTCGCGGCTGATCGCTAGCAACAGCGCGTACGACGAGATGGCGCATGCGAGCAATCCGTACGGCGACGGCCAGGCGTGCGAGCGGATCGTGCCGGTGTTGTTGAGCCGGCCGCGCGCGGCGCCGAACATCGTGAACTACGGAATGGGATCGGGAGAGATGCCGTTCAACGCGCTGGCGCTGGGACTGCATGCGCTACGCTCGGCGTAAGACGGCCTAAAAAGAAAAACGCCGCGCGGACTTGCCGCGCGGCGTCTGATCGTTTGGCGAGCCGCGTTGCCTGTGGGCAATGCACGCTGCCGGACCCCTTCTTTTGTGCGTTGGTAGGCTCGATTGGACTCGAACCAACGACCCCCACCATGTCAAGGTGGTGCTCTAACCAGCTGAGCTACGAGCCTAAGAAGCCGCAAATTATAGACACGGTTGGTGCGGAGCACAAGTGTTTCGATGCAAATTTTTTTGGATCGGGGTGTGCGGCACGGGCGGGCATGCGTATGCGTTGCACAGGCAAACGCGTCGGGGGCGTCAGGTTATCCACATTTCCCTCTGGATAACCGTTTCGCAAGCCTCTGGACTCACAGTGGAACGATTGAGGATATCTGTGCGGCCTGTGCAACGCGCCAAAAGTTGTTCTGTGCTTCACAGAGCTGTGCAGGCGAATTTCGTGCGGTTATGAATTCGGCATCGCGTTGATTTTCCAGTGCATTTGTGGAGTTATCCACAGCGCGGAGCAGGGCTTGTTAACTACTACTACGTTTGTATACATATCCAGTCAAAACCATTGGAGAACCACAGGGCGGTGACTGTGATCGGTGCACAAACGGCGTGAAATGCTGTGGCCAGCACCCGCGAGCGGTGCGAAATCCTCTGTAGAATCGCGCACATCGACGCAGCGGACGCTTTTCCCATCACGCCGGCAAACAGCACGGCGCGGCATCGGATCACAGAAAAGATCGTCCGCTCGATCACGAATCTCCTGCACATGAACGATCCGCTGACCGTTTTGCAACGTTGGTACGCGTCCCGCTGCGATGGCGTTTGGGAGCATGCGCACGGTATCGAGATCGCCAATATCGACAATCCGGGCTGGCGCGTGAAGATCGATGGCGCATCGGCCGGCAAGCCGCTCGACCTGCATGTGGAGCGCGACGAGATGGACTGGATCTCGGTCCGCGCGACCGACACAGCGTTTGCCGGGTATGGCGGCCCCGGCAACCTGCCTGAGCTGCTGGCGCTTGCGGCCGACTGGATCAAGGAGGCGTGATGCGCTGCCGATCGTTCTGGATGACGGGCGCTCGCCGATGAAGATGCGCGATCTGGCGACCCATGTCGATTTCGGGGCTGTGGTTGAGCGAGACGACTTCAGCCGAGCGGCACGCGACGTGCTCGCCCAGGCCATCGCACAGGGCGGGCTGGACGAGCGGCTGCGACGCGACTGGAATCTTGACGAATACACCCGCATCGGCATGAGTGGGCTGCTGGCGCTGAGGATCGGCCTGTTCGACGAACAGTGCCGCGAACATCATGGCTTCGTCGAAGCGAAAGCGGCGGTCGACCGGCTCGACGACGACGAGCGGATCGTCTGGTTCGTCGTCGATACGGTGACGCATCTCGTCGTGTCGTTAATCACCGTTGCGGACTACGTGGTGATCGGCTGCATGTCGTTGCGACGGGTGAAGCGGAACGATTCGGGCGTTGCACCGCACGCGGACGAGCGGCAATGACAACCCAGGCCAAGCAACTGGATGCGCTCGATATTGATGTCGTGGTGCATCGCCTGCAGCAGCATCCCGGCGACATCGTTCTCGAACAACGCGTATCGATCCCCGAAGCCGACGTCTTGTGCTGCCGCTACAAAGGCGAGCGGTTCAACGTGAAATTCGATCTCGACTACGGGGTGTTCGTCGACCGGATCGGCGCGTTGTCGGACAGCGATATGGCCGACATCGTCCGGTGGCTTGTCGCGTGAACGAGGGAACATGAATGTCGGTAATCAATTGTTCGGTACATGGCCGCGACAGCGGCGTCCATCTGACGCGCACCGCGGCTGCGCTGCTTTACGGCGATCGCGACGAATGGGCGGCCGCCAGCCGGCTCGTTGCGCTGACGCTCGAAGACGAAGGCGTCGAATGGCGGTGCTTCATCCTCGAATCGGACGGGCCGGCGGTCGTCGCGCTGGGCGCGGTGCGTGATGCCGACGGGAACTACCGCATCACCGGCGAGGACGCGGTGTGGGCGGCGCTCGATCTGATGACGGCAACGTGCCACGGCTGCCTGATGGAAATGAAACAGGCGCAGGATGATGCGCGCAGCGGAGATCGTTGATGGGGCCGGTGCTTTGTCATCGTCACGGTGTCCGGTTCTTCAGGAAGGCGTCGAACGGGATCGGCGCGCGCATCCGCACGCGTGGGCGCTTCGCACCTGGCGAACTGATCAAGGTGTCGCTCGACCGGCCCAAGGGCAGCAAGGTCGCGTGGATGCTGCGTGCGGATCTCAATGCGCATCAGGTCGATGCGAAGTACGTCGACAACGTTGCGCATGTGACGGCATTTCCGCAGATCGCCGCCCTCGAACGCGCGTGGACGCATGTCTGTCCTGCGTGCCTGGATGAACTGCTGGTGAGGTCCGGCGAAGTGCCGGATGCACCGACGTCGGACGCGCAGGCGTTCGATACGTCGGTCGTGGCCGAAGGCGTGACGTGCAGCGGGTCGATCGCGCAGTGCGAGCTGCATGGGTTGATCTTTCCGACGCGATCATCGCCGGACATCGAGGAGGCGATTCTGACGATCGACGTGCTGCGCGAGGTTCGCGTGGTTCGGGTCGTCGATGCTTCAGTGGCGCATGAGCCCGTGTACTGGTTCGATGAAGCGTTTCTCCGGAGGGTATTCGGGCCCGACATCGGGATCGCCGAATCGACGTTCCGGCTGGAAAGCCGGGCCGCTTTCGTGAAGCTCTGGAATGCGGGGGAGCGGGTTTGTCCGGTCTGCTTGCGTGACGTGTTGCGGCGTAGCGGTGTGGTGGGGGCCGATACGCCGGCATGAAAGTCGAGGTGCGGGAAGCCGATGGCGCCGTGATGCAGGTTGTGAATATCCGGTAGTGAAGGGGGTGAAAATGCTGTGCCTGCGATGGCCGGTGCTTGCCGAAGCGTGTTCGGCGGTATGAGTGGATTGTGTCGCTCGACGTCGCTTTCAGCTGCGACATCTCCAACACCTTCGCGCTGCACGATATGGAATGCGCTTCGATCCATCATTTGCGTTGTGGATATGCGGCGCGGAACAGAATGAAAACGCTGTGAGCGCGATCGTCTTTACCAGATGCACGCGTCATACGACGCGGTGCGTCACATGATCGAGTCGACGGTTCTGTCGTTCAAGTTGTGGACAACCATGCGCAAGAAGAATTGAAAATGCTGTGCCTGACTCGATCGCAAGCGCGTGCGACGTGATGGACGTTTTGCGACGTCTTCGGCGACGCGTCGACCGCAAAGGTGTGGACAATCGATCGCAGAAGCAGTCGGAAATTCTGTGTGTGGTATCGTGCGCGACCGCGCGCATCCGCCTTGCGATGCGGATTCTGCGACGCGATCGGATGGGAGCAGGCGTCCGCGCGTTGGGCGCTGCGCTGCCGGCTATTTCTCGAAGAGGCCGCGCCAGGTCGAGGGCGAGAGGCGGTCATGTTGTGTCGGTCGATGTGGATAACCGGCCTGCGAAATGACTCGAAATGCTGTGAATTGGAAAGGTGAGGGTCGATGCCTGCGGTTGACCACATTGCGTCAATCGGCCAGCAGGCGGTCGTTCCGTGCAGATTGCCGGGGCGTTTCAATCGGGAGAAAGCGGTCGGCCGGGCTGTCGTGTTCGTTGTGGATATCCTGCTTCCGAAACCAGTCGAAATGCTGTGCATTCCGAAGGTGAGGGTGAATGCTCCCGGATGAAAGCGTCGAGTCGCCGCGCTCGTTGTGGATATCCGCCCTCCAAAAGGACTCGAAACGCTGTGAAACCGAATGGTGAGCGTGCTTGACTCCGGTCGGGTGCACCGCGTCATCCGGTGCGTGCACGATGGCTTTCTCGCCGAGACTTCACTTGGCGCCAAAATCTTCTATCCAATTTTCTCCCGAAGTAGTCTTGCAGCTTCCGCTGCCAGATCGGGGGATTGATGTTGCCATTCAATTCGGCTCATCTCGTCGAGAAATTTCACAACAACATCGCATTGACTCTTTGAGTAAGTCGTCGATATCGTATGCAGCAAGTGGTCGGCCCCGCCTGTTGCCATCCGATGCAATTTGTACACTAGTGAATCAGGAATGTTGCCCGATTCGTCGTAGCTGCACGCAGCCAGTTTCATGAATAACGGTAAAAAGAACGCAAACGCCTCCGGCTCCATAAAGGAAAGGCATGCTGACTCGTCACATTCGTAGTCTTCCCGAAGTTCCGCCAGACTCGTTTCGAATTTCCTCCGGCCTCTAAAAAAGTCGTCTACTGCTCGCGCCTCAATCCCATTTCTGTTTGTGACTGCCTTCTCCATGGAGAAAGTATCGTTCTGGAATAGGGAGAAGAGGTGTTCCATTGGCTCACGTCCGGGCTGTGATGCGGATTGATTTCATTGCCACGTTTCGAGAAGACGAATGATTTCGGCATTTTTGGTAATCTTGGCGACATCCAGTGCCGTCTGGTCGAACTCGTTATTCAGTTGTTTCTTGGCGCCGTGCGTCAAAAGAAATTTCACAGATTCCAATTGCTTCATCATTGCCGCCTGATGAAGTGGCGTATTGCCCAGATCGCCCGCAATGTTCACATCGGCGCCGGCATCAATCAACACTTTCATATCTTCAATGGCGCCCTTGCGCGCGGCGAGATGCAAGAGCGTATCATCCACCGCCCCTCGTTGATTTGGGTCAGTCAGTTCAAGTCCAAGGAATTCGGGATGGGTCTTGTACTTCTCAAAAAGAGATTTCAGCTGCTCATTAGAGGACATTTCTGCGTGCATTTCCTATCGTGGTCATCATGCAGATTCTGAAGGCGACTTTTCCAACCGGCAATCTTTTGGTCATGCCGAACTGGTAGCCGTTTCTGATCCCATGGCTCGTCCAATGTAATGCACTGCTCGGCGCGGTCAATTTGGTGAGATGTTCGGCACAAGGGCGGTCGCCTTGCGCAAACGGCGACCACATCGCGCCAATCACGTCTGCTCGTCAAGCGCGCGCGCGACGGCTTTCTCGCCGAGACTGTCCACCTTTCCGACCACGGCATAGTTGAGCCCGTGCAGTGAGCCATAGCGCGCGAGCAGCTCACCATCGACGCGCTCACCGGCCGCAAGCAGCCGATGCGCCGACTCAGGCGGCCGCACGTAGAAGCTCAGCATGCGCCCCGCATCGTCTTCATACAGCACCATCGCCGCCGCACCGCGCTCGGTCGCGAACAGACGCCCGCCAACCGGCCGGAACCCCGCTGCGCTCAAATCCGGCAGCTTCGCGCCCGAACCAACGCGACGGGTGAGCCAAGTCTGCAACTCGTCCGCACTCGTCGGCGTGACATCCACTCGCGCGCTGCGATCGACCACCATCAGCTTGTATGCCTCGACCGCGTCGCTCATCGGCGCGACCGTCGGCGGCGCATTCCACCCGCGCGCCTGCCATCCGCCGAACGTCCCAAGGCCAACGCAGAGAACAAAGGATGCAGCCATCGCGAACCGCATCCGCGCGCGTTCGGCGCGTCGTGCGCGGATCGCCGTCGGATCGAGCGCCGGGTTCTCCGTCGGCAGCGGCACGCTCGCGAGCGCGGCCCGCAGCCGCTGCGCGTCCTGCCGCCAGCGCTGCACCTGTTCCGCGCGGTCCGGATGAAGCGCGAGATAGCGTTCGACCGCGGCGCGCGCGTCGTCGTCGAGCTGGCCGTCGACGTAGGCGTGGAGGTCGTGTTCGTCGGGTGGGATGTTCATTTCTTCATCAACCGCAGTGAAGGGGCGGGGATTTCGCCGTCGCTGAGCTGGCGCAGCGCCTGGCGCGCGCGGGAGAGCCGCGACATCACGGTGCCGATCGGCACGTCGAGCAGATCGGCGACTTCCTGGTAGCTGAAGCCCTCGACCGCGACGAGCAGCAGCAGGCTGCGCTGCTCGTCGGAGAGGCGGCCGAACGCTTCGAGCGTCGCGCGCGCGGCGAACTCGCGTTCCGCGGACGGCCAGTGCGGCTCGTCCGGTTCCTGAAGGCGGCCGAGCAGCCACGCGTAGCGCTTCGCGCTGCGTTTCCCGTCGAGGAAGCGCCGGTACAGGATCGTGAAGAGCCAGCTGCGCAGCGACGCGTCGTCGCGGCGGCTCGACCAGCGCGACAGCGCGCGCTCGAGCGTCGACTGCACGAGATCGTCGGCCGCGTGGACGTCGCGGGTCAGCCAGAGCGCGAAGCGGCGCAGCCGCGGGATCAGTTCGCGCAATTGATCGTCTTGGTCGGTCGAGGGCATGGCGGGCCGGTTGCCGGGTAGGGCGTGGATTCGTCGCGTAGGACGATTGCCGCGCGGAGTTATTCCACCAGCTTACGAAAAATTTTTCGATGGAATAGAGCGGGTTGGGCGGCGTCCTACTCGAGTTCGACATATGACCGCATGGTCGGGAGTGACTTTCATGGAGCGATCTTCTTCTTCGCAACGCGAGCCGGGGCGCGGATTATGGCGCTGGGCGGCGATCGGCGGGGCCGTGGTGGGCGTGGCGGCGGCGTTCGGGTATGCCGGCGGGTGGCTCGCGCCGGCGCGGTTGACGCCGCACAAGCTCGTCGATGCGCTGCAGGCGAACGGCGGCCTGCATCCCGAGTACCGGCGCAATCACGCGAAAGGCGTGTGCGTGAGCGGTTACTTCGACGGGAATGGCGCGGCGAGTGCTTATTCGACCGCACCCTTTTTCAAGGCGGTGAGGACGCCGGTGGTCGGGCGGTTCGCGTTGCCGGGCGGGAATCCGTATGCGCCGGACAGCAGCGTGCCGATCCGCAGCATGGCGTTGCGGCTCACCGCGCCGGATGGGGAGCAATGGCGGACCGGGATGAACAGCATGCCAGTGTTTCCGGTGGCGACGCCGGAAGCGTTCTATGCGCAGACGGTGGCGAGCCGGCCCGATCCGACGACCGGGAAGCCGGATCCGGCGAAGCTCAAGGCGTTCTTCGATGCGCATCCGGAGACGGCGGCGTTTCGCGCGTGGGTGAAGGGGGCGAAGCCGAGTGCGAGTTACGTCACCGAGACGTATTACGCGTTGAATGCGTTTTATCTCGTCGATGCGGCGGGTGAGAAACGGGCGGTGAGGTGGCGGGTGGTGCCGGAGCAGACAGCCGGGGCGGGGGAGGTCGCGCAGGCCGGGGATCCGGATGTGTTGCAGGCGGACCTGACGCGGCGGATCGGCGACGGTGCGCAAAGGTGGAGGCTGCTGCTCACGCTCGCGGAGCCGGGCGATCCGGTGGACGACGCGACGAAGGCCTGGCCCGCGCAACGGACGACGATCGATGCGGGGACGCTGGTGCTCGATCGCGTGGCGAAGCAGGACAGCGGGCCGTGCCGGGATGTGAATTACGACCCGACGGTGCTGCCGGAAGGGATTCAGGCTTCGGGGGATCCGTTGCTGGCGGCGAGGTCGGCGGCGTATGCGGATTCGTATCTGCGCAGGACGAGTGAAGAGGCGGGGGTGCCTGGGGCTGGGCGTGTGACTTCTTCGGAGAAGCGGTGATGAAAAGCGTGTTCAGTTTGCCGGCGAGGGTGCTGCATTGGGTGATGGCCGCGATGATTGTGTCGATGCTGTTTATCGGGGTGGGGATGGTTTCGTCAGTGTCGGCGCGGCATGCGGTGCTCGTCGCGATTCATAAGCCGCTGGGGATATCGATTCTCGTGCTCGCTTGTGTGCGGGTTGTCGTGCGGTTGAGTTCCAGGCCGCCGGGGTTGCCGGAGGATTTGCCGGGGTGGCAGAAGGTTGCGGCGCTTGGGTCGCATCTCGCGCTCTACGCGCTGATGATCGCGATGCCGTTGATCGGGTGGGCAATGCTCTCCGCCGGCGGGTATCCGGTGACGCTCGGGGACGGGGTGCAACTGCCGGCGATTGTTTCGGCTGATCCTGTTGCGTTTGCGTGGCTCAGGATCGCGCATCAGTGGGTGGCTTATCTGTTCTTTGCTACGTTTCTTGCGCACTTTGCTGCGGCGCTTTATCACGGGTTGGTGAGGCGGGATGGGGTGTTGAGGGCGATGGTGGGGAGGTGAGGGTGGAAGGCTGCTTTTTGTTGTGACGGTTGTTGAAGATGGCGGCCGAAAAATCGCCATTGCGTCCGAACCGCACATTGAGGTGCGAAGTCCGACTGAGAACAGCACTTCGCGTCGAGCCAACTACCGAAATGCAGCAAGGGCCGCACGAAGCGGCCCTTGCTGTTACGCCGCTTGCTCTCGCGGGACAAGGTCGCTGTAGTCGGGCGTGATGGTGATTTGCCGGGTCTTGTGATTGATGTCGAGATAGACGCGGTCACCCGGTTCGAATCCGAATAGCTTGAAGTGGGCATCGATGACGCTCATCCAAGGCAGGTACGGCCAGCCTCTCTTGGGGCGGTCTGGCGTGCTGCGGAGGATCATCGTAAGCCTGGTGTTCAGATTGTGTTTCTTTGGACGTGACTTATGATTGGCGTTAGCCATGGGCAACTCCTACGGTGAGTTGGTTGTGGTCAGCGGGTCGTATGGGTGGCAGCCCATGCGGCCCGCGCTTTTTTGCGGTGCTGCTATACGAGTGTAAGGGAAGAAAGGTCTGACTGACGAGACTACGAACGGATTGGCCAAACGGTATAGCGGGCGTCGACGTCGACGAAGTAGTAGGCAAGTACCAGGGCTTGTACAAGCATCGGGGCAGGTCCTATCCCCTTGTGCTGGTACAACAAACTTCGGTACACTTCGTATCTAATATAGATGAGTTGCGGAGCTATTTGTGGCCAAAGTCGATGTCGACCGCTGAAAGGCAATTTTTCGTTCCTGAAGACGACGACAAGTTCATCAGCGATGCGTTGGTACATCTTGAACTCAGTTCAGACGCGCAACTTGAGGCGCTCGCCGACCTTGCAAAGCACACACTAAGCAAGGCACGACAGGGGGCTCAGCAGCTTGGCCCGTGGAATCGAGCGAAAATACTTGATCTTCGATCATATTCCGGCATTCGGAATATGATCCTTGCATGTTTCGGTGAAAAGGGAAGAGAGTGGGTTGCGCTAGATCGACGACGAATAGTTGTCCGAATTGATGGAGATGCGTGGAAAAAAGGGAGTGCTATTTGTCGTAGCAGCGGTACGGAAAAAAGGTAGCAAGAGATTCTCTAATCCATCGAAACTAGAATTTCCGTTTATCCCAGGTGACAAATGGAGAGTTATACAGATTACTTTCATGAATCAGCGATGGGTAGCACTGGCTTCTTCAGTTCCGAACGAAGCAATGGTGTTGAATCATTCTGATGGCAGTTAAAATTCACGTGAGCACAAGAGCTTGAAGAAACTGGAAACTATTGGAGATCGTGTCATCGCGCGAGTGAGGCGCGGGGCATCGACGGAACTTCGACTCGAATCGGGCGCTTCTATTTCTATTCGTCCGTTTGCTCCCGTGGGCAAAGGCGATAAGGTGTTGGTCGCAAAAGATGGCAGCGGAGTAAAAATCCTTCTAGAGGAAGAGCAGAAACTTCTGGATTTGAGTAGCTCATGGTCGGTTTCATATCGAGTCGATCTTGGCCAAGAGCACCTCGACATTACTGTTAAGGAGGTGGAGTCTGAAGATGAGCTCTCTGCACTTAACAGCTTGAAGCAGTTTCACTATCGCGGTGAAAACATGGCAGGCCGGGCGGTGCCGCTTATCGCGGTGACGTCCCATAGGCTTTTGCCTAAAGTCATTGGGTTCATCGAGATAACCTCCGCACTGCTTGTCAACACGGCGCGCAAGACCGTCTTGGACCGTCCGTTCTCCGACCCTGAGCGTGACGTGCACTGGCAGCGATGGGATATGAATACAGCGAAGCGTCATACTAAAAGACTCGCGCGAATCTCTAGATGTGTAGTCTATCCAGAGCTCCGTGGACTAGGCTTGGCGTCAAAGCTTGCCAACGCGGCGACAATATACGCTCGCGACCGTTGGCACTATGGGGGAAGTCAAGCTGTATTTCTTGAGATCACAGCGGATATGCTCCGCTTTGCACCTTTTGTATTAGGCGCGGGTTTCACGTATGTTGGAGATACAGAGGGGAATGAGGTGCGCATGCTTCGGGATATGCGCTATCTCTTGAACAGAACGATCAAGAGTGGATCGAACGACGATTTTCCTCAAGGTGGCGGCGGCATCATGAGTCTGCAGCGTTCTTACGCGACAATGCTGCTTGGAGTAATGAATCGACGCAACATCGGGCTAGAGCACCTGCTTAACGTTCTTCGACGCTCCCCGGAGACACTTGACGACGACGAATGGATCTCTCTACATCGCGTATTTAGGCGCCCGAAGCCAACTTACATGTATGGCCTTACACCTGCAGCGACGAAACACCTTCACGCGGTAGCACCCATCGCACGACAAGTGCCTAACGGAGCGCATCTTCTTAGGTCCAGACCGTTTGCCTCAGGAGCAAACTTGATCAACATAAACGGCTTGAGCATAAATACTTCTGTCGCTCCATCAGCTAGTCCACGCGGGCGAAAAGTTGCTGAGGCGTTTGGTATTGTCGCCAAGCGGGTTGACACTAGCTTAATTTCAAACCTAGATTTGGAGATCCACTCTGGGGATGTGATTTTAATCACTGGACCAAGTGGTACAGGAAAATCCATTTTATTGCGTGCGATACATGAAAGTCTCACCGGAATTCAATCGCTACCTGACGGCGTCTCCATTCAAAATGGCAAGATATCCGGCACTGACCGAGTCTCCTGGGTTACGAAAGTAGACCTAAGCAAAGCGCCCGTTGACTTACTTGATAAAGTGAGTCTTGAGCATGCCTTGTCACTCCTTGGGATCGCGGGCTTGGCCGAGTCATCACTGTTTGTGCGGCCAGCTGCGACTCTTAGTGACGGGCAAAAGTATCGCTTGACCATTGCATGTGCACTGGCAGAAGACCCCGACGTTCTGTTTGTCGATGCATTCTGTGAGCCATTGGACGATCTCTCGGCTGCCGCCGTGTGCAAGGGGCTGCGAGAGTTGAGCCGACGAACGGGGAAAATTATTCTAGCCGCCACTGCATCACCGGATCGACTTCTCGCTGCACTAGAGCCTGATAAAGTCGTGCAATTGCTGCCTGGCCGGGCAGTTAAGGTACACAGAAGACCAGACCCATCTGGAGTTAAGAATGAAAACAAAGAAGGTTCTCACCTCGTCAAGACTGAAGGCTAATGAATCGACAGCTCTGCTCAACTTCGAACCCTCGAGCCGAGCAGTGGTGGTCGGTCGACGTCTCGATTCTTCAAGCGGGCGGCTTGGGTTAATTGGCAAGGTTGCTGAAAGTGCGCAAGCTTCAAATGCTCTCGACGCTGGAGTCTGGCTGGATTTGTCATTCCCACATGTGATCGGGATTTTTGGATCGCGGGGAAGCGGCAAGAGCTTTGATCTCGGTGTAATTGCCGAGTCCGTGGCTGGGGTGGGGACCGTTAGCGGCCATAGTCATCAGACGTGGTCGACGGTCATATTTGACGTTCAAGACCAGTTTTGGACTGTTGCTCGAGAACCAAGCGTAACTTTGGATGAAGACAGACGTCAGTTGGAAGCGATCGATCATTGGGGGCTATCGGCCACGTCGGTCCCGAATGTACGCCTCTGGGCGCCAGAGGGATATCGTACGCCTTTGGGCGATGTGACTACGCTACAGATCTCTCCTTCCCAGCTCACTATTGACGATTGGCTAGCGTTGCTTCAACTGGAGCAATTTTCATCTTTGGGGCAAGCACTAACCACACTTGTTCGAAATTTTCCCGACGAGCCTCCTTCTGGTCTCGCTGCAAGATGCATCCCAAATGGTGTCTTATCATCGTTTCAAACATCGACAGTTGAAGGTCTGTGTTGGCGCCTTGAGTCGCTGGCTGGATCTCAGCTGATTGGCTCATCCGCCGTTGCCCTAGATCAGCTACTGACGCCTGGTTGTGTCTCCGTAATTCTGATGCGTCAGCTAGGAGACTCAATGCGAGCTCTCGTTGTCGGCGTCCTCACGCGGCTGCTTGCCGACCGCATGAGTTTCCACCACCAAGCACGTCGAGTCGCGCGTAGACTGGGGGGCGACCCAACAGAGGGTTCCAATTTACCTGACCGACTTTGGCTATTTATTGACGAGGCCCACGTGGTTGTTCCTGCCGGAGCAGTAACCGCGGCTACTGGGCCCGTGATTGATTACGTTAAACGGGGGAGAGACGCAGGCCTTTCGATGGTATTTGCAACTCAACAACCTTCTGCCGTCGACCCTCGACTGATGAGCCAAGTCGATATGACACTTACGCATTTTTTGGGCTTCGAAACGGACCTACAGGCGGCAGTAGCGCGAATGCCTACGAGGGCGTCGTTTACCTACGATATCGGTTCTTCCCGAGGCGTTGATTTACCAAATGTACTTCGAGCACTGGACCCCGGTGAGTGTCTCGTGGCGGACGCAGCAACCGGTCGGGCGTTTGCCGCTAAGATTCGGCCGAGGGTAACTGCGCATGGTGGGAACACCCCAACATGATGCAAAGGCGTGTCTACAATAGGGCGCAAGCCGAGGCCGAGTTCGTCCACGCGCTAACTCGACAGATCGGTTACACAGCTGGAGCCTTCAGTGTTCGTCGCATGGCAGGCATCGTTACGCTGTTTGACGACGCAAGCGCCTACCAGTTCGAGCTTACAAAGCGTCTCACCGCGGTCGGCCCATCCGGAGAGCCGCTAACTGAGAAATACGCAGTAGACGTTCTTAACTTCGCATCTGAACTTGGAATCATCTCCAAGCTGCCAGGAGCGAGCGTGCCACACTTGAGTAAATACGTATTAACTGATGCCGGTGTGGCGATCCGTGCTGCGCGAGCAGTGGATCCAGAACTAGAACAACTTATCCTCGAACATCTGATTCTAGAAAACGATGCGGACGCTTATTTGAGAGCGCTCTGGCTGCTTGCTAGCGAGCCAAGCAAGTCGTCAGATAATCTGGCCACTGATTTTAGAGACTTGATATTTGCGACTCGCCAAGCAAGATTTGAGTGGATGCAAGCCATATTTCCAAGTAAACCTGTTCTGATGCGACTTGTAAAAGGGGGGGCTTCTCAGATTCATTGGTTAAAGGCAAATCGTCTCGGACTGGTTGATTTAGAACGTCCAAGCGCAGATTTCGGTCGACATCATTTTTCGCCACGTAAATCATGGGCGACTGAGCTTGGGCATTATGACTCCAACACAAAATCAGTTACTTTAGGTGGTCGAAAATTCCTCGAATACGCTGGTTGGAAAGGATCGCAAGCAGCGAATCATTGGATAAGTCCGGCCATCGAATGTCTTAAATTTCTGAGAATTCCAGAAGGAGGGGTGTTATATGGAGAGAAAGCGCCAACACTAGATCTTCTGCGCCCGCAAGCTGAGTTGTGTGAGCCTGATGAAAATATGATATCTTCCACGAGAAAATTTCTTCGAGATGCGTTTGATCATATTAGACTAGTTCACGCGCGCCAAGCCTTGACCTCTCCAGTGACCTACTTTCTTTTGGCACAGGAGAGAAAGGACGGAAAGCGCTATAACAAAGAGGCGCTATTACAGGCGGTTGTGCGCGCGTACGGAAAGGAGATTGCATTTTTCTCCAGTAGATCCGGAACGCTTGCGTACTACCAGTTAAGGAAAAGTAATAATGGCTAATGTGAAGGTGCTTCCGACGCGGCAGTTTGCTGCGTCTTTTCGGTCGTTCCTTGCGGAAGGGCCAACTGCTCTGACAATTGTTTCTCCATTCTTAACTCCGGTGAAGGGATGGGAATCTTTGTTGCAGTTTTCAAAATTTGTTCTCTCGCGTGGAACCTCTAAGTTGGAGATTGTGACGTGCCCTCCGCTAAATGACAATCACGGGATGGAGCGACCCAATTGCATTACGCGTAAGGAGGCAGAGCTCATCGAGGCAGAAGGTGTTTCTCTTAAAATTCGGGAAACTAATTTGCATGCTAAACTCTATTATTTTGAGTTTGAGGAGCCTGCGCGTTACGCCGCCTTTATTGGAAGCTCGAATTTTACATCTGGTGGTTTTGAGAGAAATGACGAGACAATGGTTCGGATCGAGCATCCCGATGATCATAGTGAGGTGCTTCGAGAAATCGCTCGACTTTCAACCAATGGGAGCTTCCCATATCAAATCTGGAAGAGCAGGAAACTCACAATGAGGGCAGTAAAATGAATGCAATTGAAGAATTTGGTTTAAATAGTGATCCGTTTGCGATTACAGTAAGCGATATATCGGTGCACCGGTGGGCTGGCCGAGAACGTGAGAAAATGATTCTCCTGGATGTTGTTGATAGCGTTCGTGCGTCGGATATTGGGTCAAGTGAATTTGTAATTGTTCACGGGGAATACGGAGCGGGGAAGTCGCATGCCTTGCGGTATCTTGCCACAAAAATTAATGAAGATGAGGCAGACCATTACAAAGGTAAGGCGATTTATCTTCAAACGGTTCGAGTCAGTCAGAAGGTTCAGTTTATTGAAATTTACAAGATTATAATTGATCAACTTGGTAAGAATTTTTTTCAGTATTTGGCGGCTCATGTTTCGCAGCAGGTTAATCAAGCAAAGGTCGATTATCTGCATAGTGTAGCACCGGAAGTAAGGCCTCAGCTGATGGCCGATCAAAACCGTCATATGAATGAGACGCTTGATGAAATGGCGCCGAAAAGTGCTATTCCATATATTAAGCTCTTGATGGCTGCATCGAACGGAGGAGTGGACCGTGTTTGGTCCTTCCTTCGTGGAGACGATCAGGTATTTCCAGAAATCGGTCTTAGTTCTCGAATCAATAATGATTACAACGCGGTTTCAACGTTGGCCGGCATATTTAAGACCATGACTGCGAAGATAGGTTCGGTGGCTCCGGCCTATGAGGCAGTCTACTTGTTCGTTGACGAACAAGAGAATCTTGTTGAAATGAAAGCTGTCGAGTCGGTTCAACTGCTTCAATCATTTCGTGAACTGATCAACCAATTGCCAAATTATTTTTGTATGATTTGGGGTTTTAGTGCGGATGCGGCTTTAATCGAGGCTATTCTGCCAATCGCGATTTTGCAGCGATTGACTAGAAAATATATCGAATTACCGACTATGCAGCCCGAGGAAGCGAAGAATTTCATACTGGAACAGCTTATTGGGTTTAGAAGGGACGGGTTCGAGCCCCCAAGTCCTTACTATCCCTTCGCAGAGGAGGCAATCGATGCTGCGCTAGAGCGCATCATCGAAATGACCCCTAGAAATATTTTTAAGGTCCTGCGGGCCGTTCTCGAGCGTGCAATTCGCCGCTATGATCTCACGCCACCAAATGTAATCGATGCTGAACTCGCGAATAAAATTCTAGATCTTCAGACCTAGTAAATAAGTATATCGTAGGCGTCAATGAATGGAGGGTAGGTAAATGGGGGGATTACTATACTTAAAAGTGGTAATTGAAAAATGTGCGACAAGGCGCGGCAAACGAACAGTTGGGGAATGGACGAGCCCGATGGCGAGCGGTCAAGCGTGGGCTAGGAAGAAGTGGCTGGCTTGGGTTGTTACGGACGGGCGCTAACGTGTTCTCGTCATTAAAGATCTATCACGAGGTCGGCGCGGTTGATGACGAGAGGATATCGTCGAGAAATTGACGCCAAGGATCCGAGGATGTGGCAAGCCGTATCCGCAACATCGTGAATTCCAGCGAGACGCCCGGACATGCCGGGCGTCTCCATATTCACTGCTTGTCCGATCTGTTCGTTCTCTTACGGCAGCAATTCTCTACTTGCATAGATACAGTTTTCTCTATTGGCTACGCTTGGCATTCGTCAAACATCAATATTCCCCGCCCTCAACGCATTAGACTCGATAAACGCCCGCCGCGGCTCGACCTCATCCCCCATGAGGGTAGTAAAGATCCCATCCGCCGCGATCGCATCTTCGATCTGCACACGCAGCAACCGCCTTACCGCCGGATCCATCGTCGTTTCCCAAAGCTGCTCGGGGTTCATCTCCCCCAGCCCCTTATACCGCTGCTTCGAAACGTTCCGCTCGGCATCCGCCAGCAACCACTTCATCGCGCTCTTGAAGTCGGTCACAGCCATACTGCGTTCCCCCCGCTTGATGACCGCCCCTTCCCCAATAAGCCCCTTGAACGTATTCGCGGTGGTCACGAGCTGCTGATAATCCGCCGTATGCTGGAATTCCTCGTCGATGACGGAGACCCGCACATTCCCGTGATGCGCGCGCTCAACCCGCAGCGACCGCAGCTCACGCACTGCGTCATACGAAGGCACGACCCGCACTTCATTCTTGAGCGCTTCGTCATGCAGCGCCGCATGCAGAGCCTTCGCCGAAGCCTCCGTAGAGGCTTCGCTGGAGAGATCGATCACAACCCCATCCATGACGGCTTCAAGCGCGGCCGGGTCATACAGTCGGCTGAGTCGCTCGATCACGCTCTGCGACATCAGATACGACCGCGCGAGCTCCCCAAGCGCATCCCCCGAAATCGCCGTAGCGTTCTCACCAGGCACCAGCTCCGACCCTTGCAGCGCGAGCCGCAGCATATGCGCGTTGAGCTCCGAGTCGTCCTTCAGATACCGCTCGTCCTTGCCCGCCTTGATCTTGTAAAGCGGCGGCTGCGCGATATACACATACCCGCGCTCGATCATGTCCGGCATCTGCCGATAGAGGAACGTGAGCAGCAGCGTCCGGATGTGCGCACCGTCGACGTCCGCGTCGGTCATGATGATGATGCGGTGATACCGGAGCTTGTCGAGGTTGTAATCGTCCTTGCCGATCCCGCAGCCGAGCGCGGTCACGAGCGTCACGATCTGCTCGGACGACAGCAGCTTGTCGTAGCGCGCCTTCTCGACGTTCAGCACCTTGCCGCGCAGCGGCAGGATCGCCTGGAACTTGCGATCGCGGCCTTGCTTGGCCGAGCCGCCTGCCGAGTCGCCCTCGACGATGTAGATTTCGCACTTCGCCGGGTCTTTCTCCTGGCAGTCCGCGAGCTTGCCGGGCAGGCCGACGCCGTCGAGCACGCCCTTGCGTCGCGTCATCTCCCGCGCCTTGCGCGCGGCATCGCGCGCACGCGCGGCTTCGACGATCTTCCCGCAGATGATCTTCGCGTCGTTCGGCGTTTCGAGCAGGAACTCTTCCAGCGCCTTCGCGACGACTTCTTCAACCGGCGCGCGCACTTCGGAAGAAACCAGCTTGTCCTTGGTCTGCGAGCTGAACTTCGGCTCCGGCACCTTCACGGACAGCACGCACGACAACCCTTCGCGCATGTCGTCACCGGACGTCTCGACCTTCGCCTTCTTCGCGATTTCGTTGTCGGCGATGTACTTGTTGATGACGCGCGTCATCGCGGCCCGCAGGCCGGTCAGGTGCGTGCCGCCATCCCGCTGCGGAATGTTGTTCGTGAAGCACAGCACGTTTTCGTTGTAGCTGTCGTTCCACTGCATCGCGACTTCGACGCCCACGCCATCCTTCTCGCCGTTCACGTGGAAGATGGTCGGGTGCAGGTTGCTCTTCGTCTTGTTGATGAACTCGACGAAGCCCTTCACACCGCCGGCGAACGCGAAATCGTCTTCCTTGCCCGTGCGCAGGTCCGTCAAGCGAATCCGCACGCCGTTGTTCAGGAACGAAAGCTCGCGCATGCGCTTGGCGAGAATGTCGTAGTGGTACTCGACGGTCCCGAAGATCGTCGGATCGGCCATGAAGTGCACTTCGGTGCCGCGGTTCTCGGTGTCGCCGGTCACCAGCATCGGCGACACTTCCACGCCGTCGACCGTTTCGATCACGCGGTCCTGCGCAACGCCGCGATGGAACTCCATGAAACGCTTCTTGCCGTCGCGGCGCACGGTGAGGCGCAGCCAGCTCGACAGCGCGTTCACGCACGACACGCCCACGCCGTGCAGGCCGCCGGACACCTTGTAGCTGTTCTGGTCGAACTTGCCGCCGGCATGCAGCTCGGTCATCACGATCTCGGCGGCGCTGCGCTTCGGCTCGTGCTTGTCGTTCATCTTCACGTCGGTCGGAATCCCGCGGCCGTTGTCGGTCACGGAAATCGAGTTGTCCGCATGAATCGTCACGTGGATGTCGTTGCAGTACCCGGCGAGCGCTTCGTCGATCGAGTTGTCGAGCACCTCGAACACGAGGTGATGCAGACCGGTGCCGTCCGACGTGTCGCCGATGTACATCCCGGGGCGCTTGCGCACCGCCTCCAGACCCTCGAGGATCTGGATCGACGAGGCGCCGTAGCTGCTGTTATCGGGCTGCGTATTGTGCTGTTCACTCATGGATATCTTCCGGTTCTGCGAGGCCACTCAAGCGGCGGCGCGGTGCGCATCTTGTGGATAACGCCGGGCCGCTCCAGTTTTCCTGACCCGTCCAGGGCGCCGGCCCGGCGCCGAAAGGAGGGGTTTTAGATTCGCCATAAAAACGCCAAAGGGGCTTGCCGCCCCCTGGTGTGTGTCGTGATGTCGCGCGCGTCAGATGCGCATCGGCATCACGACATACTTGAACTCTTCGTTCTCGGGCACCGTGATCAGGGCGCTCGAGCTGGCGTCGCCGAGGCTCACCTGCACGGTGTCGACCTTCAGGTTCGCGAGCACGTCGAGGAGATAGGTGACGTTGAAGCCGATGTCGACGGTGTCGCCCTGGTAGGCGATTTCCAGCTCTTCCTGCGCCTCTTCCTGGTCGGCGTTGGTCGACATGATCTTCAGCTGGCCCGGCGCGATGATGCAGCGCACGCCCTTGAACTTGTCCGAGGTCAGGATCGCCGCACGCTGCAGCGAACGCTGCAGTTCCTCACGGCCGATCTCGAACGTGTTCTTGTGCGCCTTCGGGATCACGCGCTGGAAGTCGGGGAACTTGCCCTCGACCAGCTTCGACACGAGCTCGACCTGGCCGAACGTGAACTTTGCCTGGGTCTGCGCGATGTCGATCGTGACGGTGTCGTCGATGTCCTCGAGCAGGCGCTGCAGTTCGAGGATGGTCTTGCGGGGCACGATCACTTCCTGGCGGCCGAATGTGCCGCCCTCGATCTTCATCGACGAGAACGCGAGGCGGTGGCCGTCGGTCGCAACGGCCATCAGCTGGTCGCCGTCGACGACGAGCAGCATGCCGTTCAGGTAGTAGCGGATGTCCTGCTGGGCCATCGCGAAGTGCACCATGCCGAGCAGCTGGCGGAACGACTTCTGCGGGACGGAGAGGCTCGCGCCGAAATCCTTCGCCTGCGCGACGGTCGGGAACTCGTCGGCCGCGAGCGTCTGCAGTGCGAAGCGGCTCTTGCCCGACTGGACGGTCAGGCGCTTGTCGGCGAGCGACAGCGTGACCTGGCCGTCAGGCATCGCGCGCAGGATGTCGAGCAGCTTGCGGGCGGCAACGGTGGTCGCAACCTGGTCGTTGCCGACGCCGAAATCGGCGCGCGTGGTGATTTGCAGCTCCAGGTCGGTCGACAGGAACGAAACGTCCGCGCCGTTCTTGGTGATCAGCAGATTGGCGAGGATCGGCAACGTATGGCGGCGTTCGACGATGCCGCTGACCGTTTGCAGCGGCCTGAGGAGGGTGTCTCGTTCGGTCTTGACCAGTTGCATAGAGTTCCTTCGTTGAGATAACGGCCTGCAGCAGCCTCGCAACGCCCCGCCGGCCGGGCTCTTGGCCCTTCGCCGCCGGAGCGGTCAAACCTATATTGTGCCTCAAAACCGAACCGCCCCCCTTAAATTGGGGCGGACACCGAATTCTCAACCCGCGTGCCGGTCAGCCCTTCAGCGTCTGTTCGAGCACGTGCAGCTCGTGGTTGAGCTGGGCATCCTTGCTGCGCTCGTCGGCGATCTTGCGCACCGCGTGCAGCACGGTGGTGTGATCGCGCCCGCCGAACAGCTCGCCGATTTCGGGCAGGCTCTTCTGCGTCAGCTCCTTCGCGAGGTACATCGCGATCTGCCGCGGCCGCGCGATGTTCGCCGGACGCTTCTTCGAATACATGTCGGCGACCTTGATGTTGTAGAAGTCGGCGACGGTCTTCTGGATGTTCTCGACCGAGATCTGCCGGTTCTGCACGGTCAGCAGGTCCTTCAGCGCTTCCTTGGTCAGCTCGATCGAGATCTCGCGGCCGTGGAACTTCGAATACGCGAGGATCTTGCGCAGCGCGCCTTCGAGCTCGCGCACGTTCGAGCGCAGGTGCTTCGCGACGAAGAACGCGACGTCCTCCGACAAGTTCACGCCTTCCGACTGGGCCTTGCGCATCAGGATCGCGACGCGCATTTCCAGCTCGGGCGGCTCGATCGCGACGGTGAGGCCCGAATCGAAGCGCGAGATCAGGCGGTCGTCGATCCCCGAAATCTCCTTCGGGTACGTGTCGCTGGTGATGATCACCTGCGCCTTGTTCGCGACCAGCGCCTCGAACGCGTAGAAGAATTCTTCCTGCGTGCGCGACTTGCCGGAGAAGAACTGAATATCGTCGATCAGCAGCAGGTCGAGCGAATGATAGTAGCGCTTGAAATCGTCGAACGCCTTGCGCTGGTACGCCTTCACGACGTCGGAAACGTACTGTTCGGCGTGGATGTAGCGGATCCGCGCGCCCGGCTTGTCGAGCAGGAGCTGGTTGCCGATCGCGTGGATCAGGTGGGTCTTGCCGAGGCCGACGCCGCCGTACAGGAACAGCGGGTTGTACGAGATGCCGGGGTTGTCCGCGACCTGGATCGCGGCGGCGCGCGCGAGCTGGTTCGCCTTACCGGTCACGAAGTTGTCGAACGTGAGCACCGGGTTCAGCTTCGAACGCTCGTACATCGAATCGGTCTCGCCGGCGGCGGCCGGCGCGGCGCCGTTGCCGGGGCGCCAGGTGCGGCGGCCGGCGGCCGCTTCATGCGCGGGCAGGCTCGGCAGGTCGATGTCGGCGTCGTCGGCGCTCAGGTGCGCGGCAGCCTGGGCGCTCATCGGCGCGTCAACCGGCGCGGGGGCGGCAGTTGCCGCCGCGGCGAGGTTCGCGGCAATTGCGGCTACCGTCGCAGCCGGGCCACTGGCCGGCGCCAGCGGTGCGCGCGGCGCGGCTGGTGCGGCGCTGGGCGCCGCGCTGCGCATGCCGGCCTTCGGATCGAGGACGAACAGGACTTCGATCGGCGCATTCCAGAAATCGCGGGCCAGATCGGAGATCCGCCCCGAAAACTGGCTCTTGACCCAGTCCAGCTTGAAGCGGTTCGGCGCGGCGATGGACAGCGTGTTCGCCGCCGCATCGAAGGCCACCGGGGCCAAGGGTTTGATCCACGTCACGTACTGCTGGGGCGTCAGCTCGCGCTCCAGCAGTGCGGAACAGTGTTGCCAGAAATCGTTCATCAAGTAACTGTCGTTTTTTGCGTGCACAGCGGCTCGCCGGCGCCCTTGTCGCGAATGCGCAACAAGGCCCGAAGCGGTCGTGCGAGCATGCGTCGGACACCTGCGTCACAGCGGTGGAGAGGCAGGCTTGGGCCGAGGCGGCGTGCGGGATTCTTGGAGATAAGGCGAGATTCTACCCGCAAACGCGGCCACAGCGCGAGTTATCCACAGGGGCGTGCTGTGGGTCGCGGGGCCGGATCACAGGGCCCCGGCGCGCCTGGATAGCTTCTAAAGTATTGACCGTCAAGAGAAAAACGGTTTAAATAGCGGGTTCCGCGAAAACCAATCCTGTATTTCCGGCGATTGCGTTCGCCCGAAGGCCTGTTGGTAAGGGTGCGCGGTCCCTGAATTCCGACATTCTCAACCAAGAGAGAGCATCATGAAACGTACTTACCAACCGTCCGTGACGCGCCGCAAGCGCACCCATGGTTTCCGTGTCCGCATGAAGACGGCAGGTGGCCGCAAGGTCATCAACGCACGCCGCGCGAAGGGCCGCAAGCGCCTCGCGATCTAACGCGGGTTGCGCGCTGTGACCGCCGTCCGCAGTGATGCGGAAGGGGCCGTCGAGCCGGGTGCGAATCCGTTGCAGACGAAAGCCGCCTTCCCCAAAGCTGCGCGACTTCTGAAAACGGATGAATTTTCATCCGTTTTTCGTTTGCGCCCGTGGCGGCGCTCCGCGCACTTCGTGATTTACGGCAAGCCGACCGGCCAGCCCGCGCGTCTGGGGCTCGTGGTCGGCAAGAAGTATGCGCCGCGCGCAGTGACGCGCAACCTCGTGAAGCGGCTCGCGCGCGATGCGTTTCGCCTGCGCCGGGCCGAGTTCGCCGGTTACGACCTGCTGCTGCGGCAGCACACGCGCTTCGACAAGAAGGCGCTGCCGAGCGCGGCTTCCGCCCCGCTCGCGGCGATGTGCGCGGCCGAGATCCGCGAGCTGCTCGACAGGGCGGCCCGGGAGATCGCTCGCCGCGCGTCGAAGCCCGCGTCCGAGTGACGCACCCGTTAGCCGTGCGGCGTTCGCGCCTGCGCGGCCGGCTTTGAAGCGGCGCTGAACGGCGCCGCGTTGGGTATGCAAACGGTATTGATCGCCTTGCTGCGCTTCTACAAGGTTGCCGTGAGTCCGCTGCTCGGCAACCGTTGCCGTTTTTATCCTTCCTGTTCGGATTACGCGCGCGAGGCAATCCAGTATCATGGCGCCGCGCGCGGCGCATATCTCGCCGCCAGGCGCGTGTGCCGATGCCATCCGTTTTCCGCGGGCGGCATCGACCTCGTTCCGCCGCCCAACTCCGACACACGCGCTACCGGCCAGGCCGACGCGCGGTCCCATCGACTCTGAGACAACGCATGGATATCAAACGCACCGTCCTATGGGTGATCTTCTTCATGTCAGCGGTCATGCTCTATGACAACTGGCAGCGGTCCCATGGACGCCCGTCGATGTTCTTCCCGGGCGCCACGCAGACGGCTCCCGCAGCCGCAGGCGGCGCTTCCGGCCCCGGCGCGACCGGCGCAAGCACGACGACGGCCGGCGGCGTGCCGGCCGCGGCAGCCGGCGCCGCGCCCGCGACGACGGCGCCTGCCGCGCAGGCGCAGCTCGTGAAGTTCTCGACCGACGTGTATGACGGCGAGATCGACACGCGCGGCGGCACGCTCGCGAAGCTGACGCTGAAGAAGCAGGGCGACGGCAAGCAGCCGGACCTCTACATCACGCTGTTCGACCACACGGCCGGCCACACGTACCTCGCGCGCACAGGCCTGCTCGGCGGCGACTTCCCGAACCACACCGACGTCTACTCGCAGGTCAACGCGGGCCCGACGACGCTGTCGGGCGACCAGAACGCGCTGAAGCTGTCGTTCGAATCGCCGGTGAAGGGCGGCGTGAAGGTCGTGAAGACGTACACGTTCACGCGCGGCAGCTACGTGATCGACGTCGATACGAAGATCGACAACGTCGGCACCGCGCCGGTGTCGCCGACGGTCTACATGGAACTCGTGCGCGACAACACGGCGGTCGAAACGCCGATGTTCTCGCATACGTTCCTTGGCCCGGCGGTCTACACGGATGCGAAGCACTTCCAGAAGATCAACTTCAGCGACCTCGACAAGAACAAGGCCGACTACGTTAACTCCGCCGACAACGGCTGGGTCGCGATGGTCCAGCACTACTTCGCGTCGGCCTGGATTCCGAAGCAGGGCGTGAAGCGCGACATCTACGCGGAGAAGTTCGATCCGACGCTGTACCGCGTCGGCGTGAAGCAGCCGGTCGGCGCGATCGCGCCGGGCCAGTCGGCCGACGTGTCGGCGCGCCTGTTCGCGGGCCCGGAGGAAGAGCGCATGCTGGAAGGCATCGCGCCGGGCCTCGAGCTCGTGAAGGACTACGGCTGGGTGACGATCATCGCGAAGCCGCTGTTCTGGCTGCTCGAGAAGATCCACAGCTTCGTCGGCAACTGGGGCTGGGCGATCGTGCTGCTGACGCTCCTGATCAAGGCGGTGTTCTTCCCGCTGTCGGCCGCGAGCTACAAGTCGATGGCGCGGATGAAGGAAATCACGCCGCGCATGCAGGCGCTGCGCGAGCGCTTCAAGAGCGACCCGCAGAAGATGAACGCGGCGCTGATGGAGCTGTACAAGACCGAGAAGGTCAATCCGTTCGGCGGCTGCCTGCCGGTCGTGATCCAGATCCCGGTGTTCATCTCGCTGTACTGGGTGCTGCTCGCATCGGTCGAAATGCGCGGCGCGCCGTGGATTCTGTGGATTCACGACCTGTCGCAGCGCGATCCGTTCTTCATCCTGCCGGTGCTGATGGCCGTGTCGATGTTCGTGCAGACCAAGCTGAACCCGACGCCGCCGGACCCGGTCCAGGCGAAGATGATGATGTTCATGCCGATCGCGTTCTCGGTGATGTTCTTCTTCTTCCCGGCGGGCCTCGTGCTGTACTACGTCGTGAACAACGTGCTGTCGATCGCGCAGCAGTACTACATCACGCGCAAGCTGGGCGGGGTCAAGAAGAAACCCGCCTGACGATCGGCCGGCGCCGCGGGCGGAAGCTGTCCGCCCCGCGGCCCCGGTCGTCGCGACGATGCAAAAAAAGCCGCATGGCCTTCGGGCCCTGCGGCTTTTTTACTGGTGCTGCGCTCAGCGTTTCGTCGCGTCGCCGTAGAACTGCTCGATCAGTTCCTGAACCAGGTAGCGATGGTGGGGCGACAGCGCCTCGATCTTCGACGCGAGCTCGATCGTCTCGGGCGTCGGCGGGTAGCGCTCGTCGCGCGGCAGCGGTTGCGGCGTCGAATGCGCCGCACCGTTCGGCGGCGGGCCGTAATGCAGCCAGTGAAGATCGACGCGAAGCCACTCCGCGAGCGTGCGCAGCTTGTCCTGCGTCGGGATCGTGCGCCCCGTCAGCCATTTGTGCGCCGTCTGCGGCGACACCGGATGCTCGCCGTGATGTCGAAGATTGAACTGATTGGCAAGCTCCGTCGCGCCCACGATCTTGTGCGGGTTGCGCTGCAAGGCGAATTTCAGGCGTATGGAGAACGCCTTTTTCTCTTCGGATGTCGGCATGGAAGAGATTGTGCATTTCGACTAACGGCTTTCAGACAACCAATCAGGATAAACATATCTTTTTCGGATGAGTCTCAAGCTATTATCAGATGAATGTCATGCCAGGCGGACGGCGCGCGAGTCGCCCTGATTAGGCGGGCTTATCCGAAACCGATGTCGGTTCGCACTGTTCGATTAGTATTTATCTTATCTCTGACGGGATAAATTAGTTCGAGTTCTAATTGTGGTTGGGGCGGGCGCGGGTGACGCGCATGTCGTCACGCTACAATGCCGGCGTCCCGATGCCCGTGCGTCGTTCCGCGCGGGTTGGCCGTTCCACCGCTGATTTCCGATTGCCATGCTTGCTACCGATTCCGATCCGATCGTCGCCATTGCCACCGCTGCCGGCCGCGGCGGGATCGGCGTCGTCCGCGTGTCGTTCGGGCGAGGCGGCGAGGCGGCGGCGCTGCCGCTGATCGACGCGTTGTGCGGGCAGCGGCTCGCGCCGCGCCACGCGAGCTACGTGCCGTTCCTCGACGAGCACGGCGCGCCGCTCGACCGCGGCATCGCGCTTTATTTCCCGGCGCCGCATTCGTACACGGGCGAGCACGTGCTCGAACTGCAGGGGCACGGCGGGCCGATCGTGATGCAGCTGCTGCTGCAGCGCTGCCTCGACGCCGGCCGCGGCTTCGGGCTGCGGCTCGCGGAGCCGGGCGAATTCACGCGGCGCGCGTTCCTGAACGACAAGCTCGATCTCGCGCAGGCCGAGGCGGTCGCCGACCTGATCGAGGCGAGCACCGAGGCGGCTGCGCGCTCGGCCGGCCGCTCGCTCGACGGCGCGTTCTCGCGGCAGATCCATACGCTCGTCGACGACGTGATCACGCTGCGGATGCTGGTCGAGGCGACGCTGGATTTCCCGGAAGAGGAAATCGATTTTCTCGAGGCGGCGGACGCGCGCGGCAAGCTCGCGCGCATTCGCGAGCAGCTCGCGCACGTGCTCGGCGATGCGCGGCAGGGCGCGCTGCTGCGCGAAGGGCTGTCGGTGGTGCTCGCGGGGCAGCCGAACGTCGGCAAGTCGTCGCTGCTGAACGCGCTGGCGGGCGCCGAGCTCGCGATCGTCACGCCGATCGCCGGCACGACGCGCGACAAGGTTGCGCAGACGATCCAGGTCGAGGGGATTCCGCTGCACATCATCGACACGGCGGGGCT
This sequence comes from Burkholderia ubonensis, assembly GCF_902833085.1. Lineage (GTDB taxonomy): Bacteria > Pseudomonadota > Gammaproteobacteria > Burkholderiales > Burkholderiaceae > Burkholderia > Burkholderia ubonensis. The sequence goes on along the minus strand of NZ_CADFEB010000010.1, from coordinate 89,131 downwards.
GCGCGAGACCGAGGACGAGGTCGAGCGGATCGGCATCGCGCGCACGTGGAGCGAGATCGAGCGCGCGGACGTCGTGCTGCATCTGCTCGATTCACGCGGCGGGATGACGGCCGATGACGAGGCGATCGCCGCACGGTTCCCGGCGGGCGTGCCGGTCGTGCGTGTGCTGAACAAGACGGATCTGACCGGCGTGCCGGCGTCGGTTGCGCATCCGGCGGCGCAAGGGGATCTCACCGAGGTGCATCTGTCGGCGAAGCGCGGTGACGGGATCGACCTGCTGCGCGGCGAGCTGCTGCGGATCGCGGGGTGGCAGGCGGGGGCCGAGGGGGTGTACCTGGCGCGCGAGCGGCACCTGATCGCGCTGCGTGCCGCGCAGGAACATCTCGCGCAGGCGGCCGATCACGCGGAGCAGCGCGCGCAGTCGCTCGACCTGTTCGCGGAGGAGCTGCGGCTCGCGCAGGAGCAGCTCAATTCGATTACCGGGGAATTTACTTCGGATGACTTGCTGGGGGTGATTTTCAGCAGGTTCTGCATCGGGAAATGACAAGGCGCCGAGACGCACGGCGGCAGTCACCGCCTGCGTCCGCCTTCACAACCCTCAATCCCAATCCCGGTGATGATGGTGATGGTAATACCCGCCGCCGTAATACCCGCCACCGTAGTAACCGTCATACGGCGCAACGACACAGCCGCTCAACAACGCGGCGACGCCGACAATCAACAACAGGGTTTTCATGGCGCTCACCTGCTCAGGTTCAAGATGAGCCCAGCATATCGAGCGCCCCTGGCAGCGGCTGTAAGGAATCGTTTCCCAACCGTGCATTGCGTAACGGCGGATTATTCCGGTCAAAACGCCCGATGAAAAAAGCGCTTTAAACCGTCATGATCCGGTTGCGCCCGGCATCCTTCGCACGATACAGCGCGGCGTCGGCGGCTTCGATCAGCGCGTCCGGCATCGTCGGTTCGTCGGGCGACGCCGTCGCGCAGCCGACGCTGACCGACACGCGCCCGGCCGGCCCGCGCGTCGGCAGATTGAGCCGCAGCACCGCCTCGCGCGCTTCTTCCGCGACGAGCCGCGCGCCGCGCGCGCCGGTGTTCGGCAGCACGATCGCGAACTCCTCGCCGCCGTAGCGCGCGACGAGATCCGCGGGCCGGCGCACGACGCCCGTCAGCGCATTCGCGACCGCGATCAGGCACGCGTCGCCCTTCACGTGGCCGAACGCGTCGTTGTACGCCTTGAAGTGATCGACGTCGACCATCAGCAGCGACAGCGGCTCGCCTTGCCGACGCGCCTGCAGGAACAGCAGGTGGAAATGATCGTTGAAGTGGCTGCGGTTGTAGACGCCCGTCAGCCCGTCGCGCGCGGACGAGCGCATCAGCGTCGCGTGCGCTTCGAACAGGCGCTGATACAGCATCGTCACTTCCCACGCGAGCACGCAGACGAGCACGCCGGGCGTGAACATGCTGAACACGCGCGCGACGTACCAGCCGACCGTGAAGCGGTTCGCGCTCAGCAGGTTCAGCGTGGTGTCGGTGAGGCACGCGAGCACGGCGATCGCGAGCCACAGGTCGAGCGTCGTGCGCAGCCGGCCGGTGAGCAGCACGGCGGCGAGCGCGAGCGCGTTGAGCGTCCAGACGACGAGCGCGACCGCGTTGACCGGCAACACGGCGGCGTCGCCGGGCGGACGGAACGCGGGCGGCAGCGGCACTTTCAGCGCGAGCATGCACAGCAGCGCGGCCGTGGCCGCCGGCCCGCCGATCAGCGCGATCGTCCACCCGCGCATGCGCTGCGCGCTGATCGCCTTGCGCGCCATGCGCTCGCGCGCGAGCAGCGCCAGCAATACGAAGGACGGAAAGCCCGCGTGCCAGAAGATCCACATCCACGCGGCGCTTTGCGGCAGTGCGCCAAGCAGGCCTTGCGGCGCGAATACGCCGGGAAACGTCAGCAACTGCAGCGCGACGGCGAGTGCGGTGAATGCATAGGCGCCGCCAAGCGCCCCGAGCACCGGCTGGCGCGTGACGGCGAATTGCGCGCCGAGAAAGAACGCCGCGATGCCGGCGGTGGTGAACACGGTGAGCGCGCACATCGGCATGAACGGCTCGACCGCGGGCAGCGCGACGTCCGCATGCGGCGCGGCGATGCCGAGCGTGAGCAGGATGACGCATGCCGACAGTGCCGCGAACCAGAGTTGCCGTCGCGTGGTGTGCTGGATCAGGATGCCTTCCATGAGGTCTCCGAGGCGTTCGTGCGCGCAGCCGCCCGGCCGCCGCGCGACCGGTGCGGCCTGATCCTAGCGCGTTATTTGCGCGCGCTCAAACCCCCAGCCCCGGTCCGTAGTTGCCGGCGACCCAGCGCGTGACGGCGTCGATGTCCGCGTAGTCCTGCTCGGGCAGCCCGTCGAGCATCGACAGCACTTCGTTGCTTGCGCCCGCAACGCGCGCGGCGTCGACGATCGCATCCTTGTTCGCGGGGTAGGCGACGCCGGCGAGCACGTCGGCGATCTGCAGGTCGATCGTCTCGTGCGGGATATCCGGCTTGCGGGGGGAAGGGGTGTCGTTCACGTCAGCGCCTCGCAATGGAATCGAAACGGCCAGCGCGTCGGCAATGGACGCAAGCGCACCCCGCCGACGCGGGGTATCCCGAGTCCGGCCGACGCGGGACCCTCAATGCCCGCGCCGCACGCGGCGCCACGGATGCTTCCAGTCGATATGCGGAGCGTTCTCGTCGCGCGGATGCTGACGCCGGTGTTCCTGCCAGAGTTCATCGGAAAACAGCACAGCCACGATCACGAGCGGCAGCACCAGAAAGACACCGAGTATCACTTGCTCGATCACGATAGCCTCCTCGCGGTGGCAGGAACCCTTGATCCATTCTAGGCTCTCAACTTCGCCCACGTTCATTTTCTTACCGTGTGCACCGGGAGCAATCGGGACAAGGACCCTTACGATGCAACTGCAAAACGAAACTCACACGCTCGCGCTGAGGCCGCTCGAGCGTCAGGACCTGCGCTTCGTGCACGAACTGAACAACGACGCGAAGATCATGCGCTACTGGTTCGAGGAGCCGTATGAAACCTTCGCGGAGCTGTCGCAACTGTATGACCGCCACGTGCACGACCAGCGCGAGCGCCGCTTCGTCGCGGTCGACCCGCAAGGCGAACTGGTCGGGCTCGTCGAGCTGATCGAGCTCGACTACATCCACCGCCGCGGCGAATTCCAGATCATCATCGCGCCGTACTGCCGGGGCCGCGGCCATGCGGGCCACGCGACGCGTCTCGCGGTCGAGTACGCGTTCAAGGTGCTGAACCTGCGCAAGCTGTACCTGATCGTGGATACGTCCAATGCGGCGGCCATTCACGTTTATGAAAAATGCGGGTTCCGGCGTGAAGCGGAATTGATCGAGGAATTCTTCGGCAACGGCGCATATCACAACGCTTACCGGATGTGCCAGTTTCAGAGCGATTATTTCGAGCGGCAGCGCGCGGCCTGATATACGGGTAAATGCCGAGTATTCGATGCCTGGCATTTTTCTTGTTTGCGCTTAATAACGTGGCGCAATGCGGTAAAACCGCTGATGTTCCGGATGACTTTATGTGCGATGCATCAAAATCGTCCGGATATCGAAATGAATTATCCAAACCGTTCAGCCGGCGTCGTGACGATTCGTTGAAAGCCTTGTCGGACAAGGCATTGCGGCCGACGTCGTGAGCCAGTGTGCCGTGCACGGATTCCTTGCCGCACCGCAGACGGGCCGCCGAAAGCTGCGGCGTGCGAACTGCGACAATTCGCCGCTATTGCGGTCGCACAACAAATATGCTTGCCATCGGTTGCCGGTCTCCTAAAGTGAAAAACGTTGCTTCGCGCTCACCTTTAAACACATAGCTAACCCAGCCTGTTGCCAGCGCGCATGGGAGACTGAACATGATGAAACGAACCGGTGTGTTTGTTGCGCTTGTCGGTGCATTTGCCGTGGTGTCGATTGCCCAGGCCGGCGGCGATGCCGCCGTGAAGCCGCGGCAGGAGATCCAGTTGACGAAGAACGCGTGGGGCTGCCTGTCGAAAGATAATCTGGATTCCGTACTGGATCACGAGCGCGGCGGCCACTCGCAGGCGAAGCAGCAATACTTCGACGACTTCCGCTGCCTGTCGGTGCCGGAAGGCCAGCGTTTCCGCGTGGTGTCGGTGGACAACGGCGACGTGCAGTTCGTCAGCGCCGACAACAGCGACCAGCAAGGTCTCTGGGCCGATTCGCGCTTCATCAAGCAATAACGCGCCGATCAACGGACGCATGCGCGCCGGCGCAAGCCGGCGGCGCGAACCGATACGGCCCGGCCGCCCGCCGGGCCGTTCTGCTGTGCGTGTCATGCAGCGGACGCCGGGCTTTCGGTATCATCACGGCCCGACCTGAACCGTTGCCCGCCCGGGCACTACCCGCATGGCGCTCAAATCCACGATCTACAAAGCCGAACTGCAAATCGCCGACATGGATCGGCACTACTATGGCGACCACACGCTGACGGTCGCGCGCCATCCGTCTGAAACCGACGAGCGGATGATGGTGCGGATCGCCGCGTTCGGGCTGTTCGCGCACGAGCGGCTCGAGTTCTGCAAGGGGCTGTCGGATACCGACGAGCCCGATCTGTGGCAGAAGGACCTGACGGGCGCGATCGACGCCTGGATCGAGGTCGGCCAGCCCGACGAGCGGCGCATCTCGAAGGCGGCGGGCCGCGCCGCGCAGGTGACGGTGATCGCGTACGGCGGCAAGACCTCGGATATCTGGTGGCAGGGCGTGCGCAGCAAGGTGGAGCGGCTGCGCAACGTGCAGGTGCTGTCGCTCGACGAGGGCGTCGCAGCGGCGCTCGGGCGGCTCGCCGAGCGGACCATGCGCCTGCAGTGCACGGTGCAGGACGGCGCCGCGTGGATCTCGAGCGCGGATCACGATCCGGTGGCCGTCGAGTGGACGGTTCTCAAGGCGCGCGCCGACGCGTGACGCGCGCGCCGGCCGCGCTCACGCGATCGCGGCCGGCGGCCCCTTGAGCTCCAGCATGTTGCCTTCCGGATCGAACAGGTAGATCGACGGGCCGTAGCCGTCGGCGCCGTAGCGTTCCTCGGGCGCGCCCGGCGGCGCGCCGTGCGCGGCGAAATGCGCGGCGAGCGCCTGCGGGTCGAACGGCTCGACGCGCAGGCACAGGTGATCGAGGTTGCGCCCGGCGCCGGGCGGCCCGCTGTCGGGCCGGTCGAGCGTCCCGCCGACGGCGAGCAGGTCGATCAGCGCGTCGCCGGCGCGCAGTTGCACGAGGCCGAGTTCCGGCTGTTCCCTTTCCACACGGCAGCCGACGGCGTCGCAGTAGAAGCGCGTCATCGCGGCCATGTCGGTCACGCGAAGCACGACGTGATCGATCCCGCGGAGGATCGGTTTCATGGTGAACGCTCCTTGGCAAGCGAGGTTCAACGAGTGTAGACCAAGGAGTCGGGAGCGCCTGCGCGAACGCGGCAAAATCGGCAGACGAAAAAAAGCCCGCTCACGAGGAACGGGCTTAATCCATATCAGGAGGAGACATGGAGGAGACAGGTCCAACTATACACACGGTGATGGTGCGACGCAATATTGTTTGTGTAAAAAAACGTCAGGACGGCGTTTTGCCGCACCCGCACTGCAACATGAATGTGACGGAACGGTGACTAATGCGCCCGAAAGTTGACCGTTCATACCCGTTTTTTCGATGCGTCCCCCGTTTGTCGGCGGTCGGCGCGAATCACAGAGCAAGATTCGGGGCGCGACGGTGCGTGCGGCTGACTAGAGTAGGCACCGTCTACACTGAGAGTGCGAGGTTCCGATGAAATCCGCCTATCCAACCGACGACGCCCGCTGGAATGCCGTGACCGCCCGCGATCCGCAGGCGGACGGCGCATTCTTCTACGCGGTGCGCACCACCGGCGTGTTCTGCCGCCCGACCTGCGCGTCGCGGTTGCCGCGGCGCGACCACGTCGCCTTCTTCGACGATCCGGCCGCCGCGCGCGCGGCCGGGTTCCGTCCCTGCAAACGCTGCCAGCCCGAGGGGCTGCCGCGCGAGCTCGAGATCGTCAATCGCGCGTGCGCGGTGCTCGACGCGCATCCCGAGCGGCTCACGCTTGCGCAACTGAGCGATGCGGTCCACGTGAGCCCGTTCCACCTGCAGCGGCTGTTCAAGCGCGTGGTCGGCGTGTCGCCGCGGCAGTATCAGGCCGCGCAGCGCGGCGCCGCGTTGCGGCAGGCGCTGCAGAGCGGCCGGCCGGTCACGCAGGCGGCCGTCGACGCGGGCTTCAATTCGCCGTCGCGGCTGTATGCGTCGGTGCCGCGCGAGCTGGGGATGGCGCCGTCGGCGTTCCGTCGCCAGGGTGCGGGGCTGCGGATCGACTACGCGAGCGCGCCGACGTCGCTCGGCACGGTGCTGGTCGCTGCGACTGCGCAGGGCATCTGCCGGATCGCGTTCGGCGACGATCCCGCGACACTCGTCACCGCGCTGAAGGACGCGTTCGCGCGCGCCGAGCTGGTCGAGTCGCCCGCGCGGCTCGCGCCGTTCATCGCGCAGATCGGTGCGTACCTGGACGGCACGCGCCGCACCTTCGAGCTGCCGCTCGACATCGCGCCGACCGCGTTCCAGCAGCGCGTGTGGGAGGCATTGACGAACATTCCGTACGGCGAGACCCGCAGCTACTCGGAGATCGCCGAGGCGCTCGGCGCGCCGCGCGCGGTGCGGGCCGTGGCGTCCGCGTGCGCGTCGAATCCGGTCGCGCTCGCGATTCCGTGCCATCGCGTCGTGCAGAAGGGCGGCGCACTGGCCGGCTATCGCTGGGGCGTGCGCCGCAAGGCGACGCTGCTCGCGGCCGAGGCGCGCCATGCGCACGACGATTCGGCCGACGTCGCCGTCACGGAGGGCAGCGCAGCTTGAAGGTCGCAACCCCCAGCGCAACCATGAACGGCGACGGCGTGCCGTCGGCCGTGCAACTCGAGCTGCGCTTCAAGGCGCCCTACGACTGGGCGCGCGTGCTGCGCTTCTTCAGCGGGCGCGCGATTCCGGGCGTCGAGCAGGTCGCGGGCGGCGTGTACCGCCGGATCGTCGACCTGAAGGGCGCGCCCGGCCGGCTTACCGTCGAGCGGCATCCGCGCCGGCATTGCCTCGTCGCGACGGTCGAGGGCGCGGCGGCGCGCCACGTCGACGACGCGTTCGCCGCGCGCATCGCGTCGATGTTCGACCTGCGCGCCGATCCGGCTGCGATCGGCACGGAGCTGGCGCGCGATCCGTGGTTCGCGCCGCTCGTCGCGGCCGCGCCCGGGCTGCGGGTGCCGGGCGCGTGGTCGGGCTTCGAGCTCGCGGTGCGCGCGATCGTCGGCCAGCAGGTCAGCGTGAAGGCGGCGACGACGATCGTCGGCCGGCTCGTCGAGCGCGCCGGTGAGCGCGTCGTGCACGACGACGGCGTGCACGCATCGGACGGTGCGCCCGCGTGGCGCTTTCCGGCGCCGGACGCGCTCGCCGCGTGCGATCTCGCGAAGATCGGCATGCCCGGCAAGCGGGCGGCGGCGCTCACCGGCATGGCGCGCGCGGTCGCGGCGGGCGACGTGCCGCTCGATCCCGCGCAGGCCGACCTCGCGACGCTGCGCCACGCGTGGCTCGACCTGCCCGGCATCGGCCCATGGACGGTCGAATACATTGCGATGCGCGCATGGCGCGACCCGGATGCGTGGCCCGCGTCCGATCTCGTGCTGATGCAGTCGATCACCGCGCGCGATCCGTCGCTCGACCGGCTCGCGAGCCAGAAGCGCCGCACGGACGGCTGGCGTCCGTGGCGCGCGTATGCGGCGCTCCATCTGTGGAACGAGGTGGCCGACCGCGCGGGCGCGGCGCGCGGCGGATAGCGCAACGCACGAAGCGGGCAAGCTGCCGGCCGGCGCATCCGGTCATCCGGCAGACGAATGCCCGCCGCCGTGCGCGACGGCGTTTGCGCGACGCCCCCGCGCGCGCTCGCCGACCGCTGAAAGCCGCCTCCCCGCACGATCATTTCCGCGCGCTCCGACGCGCCCGCCCAGGCGCGAGGCCACCCCAAGCGCGTGTTCCGGCGAGATGTTAAAGTGCCCGCTACCAACGAAAGCGACCAACAATCCTGCCGGCCGCGCGCGAGCGTTCCGCGCGCGGCCGTGCCCGCACTTGCGCATCAATGTCGAACACCATGACCATCCGCCAGACCGAATTGCTGCTGGATCGCCTCGACGTGCTGAGTTCCGGCCCGACGCGGCAGCATCTGCCCGACGGCCTGCGCGGCATCGAAAAGGAAAGCCTGCGCGTGACGCGCGACGGGATGATCGCGTTCACGCCGCATTCGCGCGCGCTCGGTTCGGCGCTCACGCATCCGTCGCTGACGACGGACTACTCCGAAGCGCTGCTCGAACTGATCACGCCGGCGGAACCCGACGCAGCGCTCACGCTCGAACGCCTCGACGAGCTGCATCGCTACGTCTACGCGTCGATCGGCGACGAAATGCTGTGGAACGAGTCGATGCCGGGCCTGCTGCCCGCCGACGACCAGATTCCGATCGCCGACTACGGCACGTCGAACATCGGACGCCTGAAGATGGTGTACCGGCTCGGCCTCGCGTATCGCTACGGCCGCACGATGCAGTGCATCGCCGGCATCCACTACAACTATTCGCTGCACGAGGAAGTGTGGCGGCGCCTGCACGCGGAGGAAGGCTCGACCGCGACGCTCGTCGACTACCAGTCCGAGCGCTATCTCGCGCTGATCCGCAACTTCCGCCGCACGAGCTGGCTGCTGATGTACCTGTTCGGCGCATCGCCGGCGCTCGACCGGCGGTTCCTGCGCGACCGCCCGCACACGCTCGACACGTTCGACGCCGACACGCTGTACCGTCCGTACGCGACGAGCCTGCGGATGAGCGACCTCGGCTACTCGAACACGACCGCGCAGGCGGCGCTGCAGGCGGACTACAACACGCTGGCGGGCTATCTGGACGCGCTGTCGAAGGCCGTGAGCGAGCCGTATCCGCCGTATGAGGCGATCGGCACGCATCGCGACGGCGAGTGGATCCAGATCAACACGAACGTGCTGCAGATCGAGAACGAGTTCTATTCGACGATCCGGCCGAAGCGCGTCACGTATTCGGGCGAGCGTCCGCTGCATGCGCTCGCGTCGCGCGGCGTGCAGTACATCGAAGTGCGCTGTCTCGACATCGATCCGTTCGCGCCGACCGGCATCGCGCTCGACACCGCGCGCTTCATCGACGCGTATCTGCTGGCGTGCGCGCTCGACGCGAGCCCGCCGCTCGACGGCGACGCGTACCGGGAAGCGAACGCGAACTTCGGCGCCGTGACGATGGAGGGCCGCAAGCCGGGCCTTGCGCTGTCGCGCGACGGCAGCCCGGTTGCGCTGCAAGCGTGGGCGGACGAGCTGATGGCGAAAGTCGAAGCCGTCGGCCGGCGCCTCGACGAGATTCGCGGCGGCGACGAGCACGCGCGCGCGATCGCCGCGCAGCGCGAGAAGCTCGCCGATCCGGAGCGCACGCCGTCCGCGCGCGTGCTGCGCACGATGCGCGACAACGGGCAGTCGTTCCTCGCGTTCGCGCGCGCGCAAAGCGACGCGCATGCCGCGCATTTCCGCGCGCGGCCGCTTCCGGAGGCCGACGCGCGCGCCGCGGCGGCGCTCGCCGAGCGCTCGCTGGCCGAGCAGGCTGAACTGGAAGCGAAGGAAGCCGGTTCGTTCGACGCTTTCGTCGCGGCCTATCGCGCGTATACGCTGAACCGCTTCAGCGTCTGACGATCGCGCACGCAGCCGCGCGCATCGGCGTGCGGATCGCCTGCGCGCGATCACGCCGGCGGAATCCGGCATGTGCGCGGCGGCGCGTACAGGGCAGCCGGTGCGAGCCGGCGACGCCGTTGCGTTCCGGCGTCGGTGTGCCCGGCGCCTCATCCACGCGGTTCATCGCGCGTTCGCTTCAGTGGTGTGAATAGGTCGACGGATCGACGGCCGGCGCTGCGTCGCGCTTGCCGGATTCGACCGTTGCATGGCCGTTGCCGCCGTAGCTGGCAGCGTCCGCGCGCGCTTGCGCGACGCGCTGCGTGATCGCCTGAACGTTCTGCGGATAGTCGGGGCTGCTGACGATGGCGGGGCGGTAACCCGCCGCCTGGTATTCGGCCAGTTCCTGTCGAACCTGGGCTCGCGTCAGCGGTTGGGAGGAGGCCTGCGCCTGGGCCGCGGCAGCGGCACCCATCATCAGGATGCCGATACAAGCCGCACGTATCATCGTCTTCTTCATGTTGCACTCCGGGTTGGTCGAGCGTCGCGCGCTGAATCGCCGCGGCGTGAATCGATGCGTGCAGTCTAGGCTTCGGATACCCGGGGAAACACCCCGCTCGCGGATAGGCACCTTTGTTGGCAGTGCAAGATTGCGGCGGTGCGGGGGGCGGGAAGGGGCGCCGGTTGCCCTGTCGCCCGGATTCGTCATATCGGGCTGCCCCTCCTTGTACAAGCGGCGCGTGCCGCCTAACCTTTTTGAGTGACCGATCGACTGGCCGCGGCGATGTCGTTGCGCGGGCAAGCGACGGGATACCCGATGCGACTTCCGGGTTATGGCGGCCGCAGCGCTGAAGCGCCAACGCGGGTCGACCGCGAGGCATGGGACCGGAGCAAGCGCTGAAGCGCCAGCTCCGGTCGACTGGAGACAAGATGACCCCCTCATCCTCCCTACCCGCCGGCGCGGTCTTCGCCCAGCCGCTCATGCCCGTCGGCCACTCGCTGTTGCTGTCGTTCCTCGTCGCGGTGATCCCGATCGCGGTCGCGCTGATCGCGCTCGGCGTGCTGCGCCGCCCCGCGTGGCAGGCGTCGCTCGCGGGGCTGATCGCCGGCCTGGCGGTCGCGATCGGCGCATGGGGCATGCCCGTCGGCCTCGCGTTCGATGCGGTTGCCGCGGGCATGGCGCTCGCGCTGATTCCCGTGATGTGGATCGTCTTCAACGCCTTGCTGCTGTACAACATCGCGGTGAAGTCGGGCCGCTTCGACCAGTTTCGCCAGTGGATGCTCGACCACCTGCCCGACGACCGCCGGCTCGTGCTGCTCGTCGTCGCGTTCTCGTTCGGCTGCCTGCTCGAAGGAATCTCCGGGTTCGGCACGCCGGTCGCAATCACGAGCGCGCTCCTGATCGCGCTCGGCTTCCCGGCGATCGAGGCGCTCACCTACACGCTGCTGTTCAACACCGCGCCGGTCGCGTTCGGCGCGCTCGGCGTGCCGATCACCGTGCTCGGCGCGGTCACATCGCTGCCGGCCGCGACGCTCGGTGCGATGGTCGGCCGCCAGTTGCCGTTCTTCGCACTGCTGCTGCCGTTCTATGTGGTCGGCGTGTACGGCGGCGCGCGCTCGATCGCGCGGCTGTGGCCCGCGTTGCTCGTGTCGGGCGGCAGCTTCGCGCTCGCGCAGTTCGTCACGTCGAACTTCCTCGGCTATCAGCTCACCGATGTCCTGTCGTCGCTCACGTCGCTGATCGTGACGATCGGCTTCCTGAAAATGTGGAAGCCGCTGGCCGATCCGCAATTCGCGATCGCGCGCAGCACGCGCGCGGAAGGCGCCGCGGGCGGGCGCGTCGGCTACGGCGGCTGGCTGCCGTGGCTCGTCGTGTCGGTGATCGTGATCGTCTGGGTGCGCGCGAACATCGCGGCGATCGGCGACGTGAAGATCCAGTGGCCGGGCCTGCACAACGCCGTGTACGTCACGCTGTACCAGAAGCCGTATGCGGCGGTCTGGGACTTCCAGCCGCTCGGCACCGGCACCGCGATCCTGCTCGCGGCGCTCGTCACGGCGGTGTGGACGCGCACCGGCGCCGGCGATGTCCTCGGCTGCGTCGCGAAGACGTGGCGGCAGACCCGCATCGCGATCGTCACCGTGATGATGATCGTCGGCCTCGGCTACCTGCTGAACTACTCGGGCATCAGCTACACGCTCGGCACCGGCGTCGCGTCGACGGGCGCGCTGTTCCCGCTCGTGTCCGCGTCGCTCGGCTGGATCGCGGTGTTCCTGTCCGGCAGCGACACGTCGGGCAACGCGCTGTTCGGCAACCTGCAGGTGGTCGCCGCGCGGCAGCTTGGCCTCGACCCGGTGCTGATGGCCGCGACCAACTCGTCGGGCGGGGTGATGGGCAAGATGATCTCGCCGCAGAACATCGCGACCGGCGTGTCGACGACGGACCTGAAGGGGCAGGAGGGTGTCGTGTTCGCGCGCACGTTCTGGCACAGCGTGATCCTCACGCTGCTGCTCGGCGTGCTCGTGTTCCTGCAGCAGCACGTGCTGACGTGGATGATCCCGACGCTGCCGAAGTGAGTGCGCGGCCCGCCCGCGCTCAGCGTGCGGTCGCGCGACGCGCGGCCGGTTCGGCGGCAGCCTCGGCGCGCTTCGGCACGATGCACGCGAGGAACGCGTCGATCGCGGGGCTGTGGCGGCGCGCCTTCAGGTAGTACACGTATTCGTCGATCGTCGTGTCGACGCCGCGCAGCGTGATGATCCGCAGGTCGGGGTGGCGTTCGGCCTCGCCGCGCGGAAACAGGCTGCCGCCCACGCCGTGCAGGATCGCCTCGCGGATCGCTTCGCGGCTGCCGATCTCCGCGACCGACGTTGGCGCGACGCCGGCCGCCGCGAGGATCGTCTCGGTGCAGCTGCGCGTGACCGAGCCCTGTTCGCGGATCAGCAGCCGCACGTTGGCGAGCCGCGCGGCGTCGATCGCGTCGAAGCGCGCGAGCGGATGGCTGCGATGCACGACGAGCACCAGCGGGTCGGTGGAAATCACCTGCCGCTCGAGGCCGTCCGCGTCGTTGCGTTGCGACGAGACGGCCAGATCGATGCGGAACTCGTGCAGCGCCTGCAGCATTTCTTCCGAGTTGCCGATCCGGCACGTGAGCGCGATCGACGGATGCGCTTTCGAAAAACGTCCGACCGCTTCCATGATGTAGTACGGCCCCGTCGCGCCGATCCGCAGATGGCCTTCGAACAGGCCGCCGACGTTGCGCAGCATGATGTCGGCCTGCGCTTCGAGCGCGATCATCTGCTCGACCAGCGGCAGCAGCCCGATGCCGGTCTCGGTGACTTCGAGCCGCCGGCCGCTGCGGTGGAACAGCTCGACGCCGTACACCTGCTCGACCTGCCGGATCTGCGCGGCAATGGTCGGCTGGCTGACGCCGAGATGCCGCGCCGCGCGCGTAATGCTGCCCTGCCGGACGGTCGCGTGGAATGCCTTCAGCTGATCGAACACGGATCGGCCTCTCCCCCTTTCATCGCGCGTCAGGCTAACGCAAGCATGTGTCGGCCCCATGAAACCCGCATCGCCCGCCGCTTCGAAAAAAAGCTGGGGATGACCGCAAGAAACCTGCGGGAACCGGTCACGGCCGGGACACGCGCTTACGGACTAATAACGGCATCGTCGAAGCACCGAACCGTCGGCCCCGCTCGCGCCGGCTCCATCCCTACCGACCCACAGGATCCTTTTCATGTCCTCGACCAACCGACGCGATTTCCTGCGCCTTGCCGCCCAGTCAGCCGGCGCGATGGCCGCCTACGCGGGCTTTCCGCCCGCGATCCGCAAGGCGCTCGCGATGCCGGCCGCCTCGCGCACCCGCTCGATCCAGGACGTCGAGCACGTCGTGATCTTCATGCAGGAAAACCGCTCGTTCGACCACTACTTCGGCGGGCTGCGCGGCGTGCGCGGCTTCAACGACCCGCGCCCGCACCTGCTGCCGAACGGCGCGCCGGTCTGGCGGCAGCCGCCGGCCGCCGTGCACACGAAGAACTACCATGCGCGCGGGCTCGATCCGGCCGCGCCGTACGTGCTGCCGTTTTACCTCGATCCGAAGCAGACGACCGAATTCCAGCCGGGCACCAACCACGGCTGGAGCAGCGGCCACCTCGCGTGGAACAATGGCCAGTGGGACCAGTGGGTGAACCAGAAGCAGGACGTGCTGACGATGGGCTACCTGAAGCGCCAGGACCTGACCTATCACTACGCGCTGGCCGACGCGTTCACGATTTGCGACGCATACTTCTGCTCGGCGCACGCCGACACCGCGCCGAACCGCATCTACCTGTGGACCGGCACGATCGATTCGCGCAACGTGTACGGCGCGCAGCCGAACGGCCCCGGCATCGGCGAGCGCAACGACGTCAACGGCTATACGTGGACGACCTATGCGGAGCGGCTCGAGAACGCGAACGTCAGCTGGAAGGTGTACCAGGGCGGCACCGGCATCCCGGGCGACCCGACCGACAACTACACCGACAACTCGCTGATGTTCTTCAAGCGCTTCCAGGTGAAGGAAGGCGCGAGCGGCCCGCTCGTCGACAAGGGCGCGTCGAACCATACGCTCGCGGAGCTGAAGGCCGACGTGCAGGCGAACCGCCTGCCGCAGGTGTCGTGGATCGTCGCACCGTACAAGTACAGCGAGCATCCGCAGGCGTCGCCGACCGACGGCGCGTTCTACATCAACATGGTGCTCGAGGCGCTGACGTCGAACCCGGACGTGTGGGCGAAGACCGTGTTCATCCTCAACTACGACGAGAACGACGGGCTGTTCGACCACGTCGTGCCGCCGGTGCCGCCCGTCACGAGCGGCGTGAACGGGCAGGGCGTCGTGTCGGCGAACCTGCTGGGCAATCTCGGCGACGAGCTGCTCGACCTGAACAAGTACCCGGGCGAGATGAGCCCGCTCGTGCCGGGCGCGGACCCGGGCGGCATCCAGCCGATCGGCCTCGGGCCGCGCGTGCCGCTGATCATCATCTCGCCGTGGACCAAGGGCGGCTGGGTGTGCTCGGAGACCTTCGATCACACGTCCGTGCTGCGCTTCCTCGAGGCGCGCTTCGGCGTCAAGGAGCCGAACATCAGCGCGTGGCGCCGCTCGGTCTGCGGCGACCTGACGTCGGCGTTCGACTTCTCCGGCAAGCCGGATGCGTCGACGGTGAGCTTCACGGTGCCGCAGCACCTCACGACGGCGGGCCAGGCGTACCAGGTGCCCGCGCAGCAGACGATGCCCGCGCAGGAAGCCGGCACGCGGCCGGCGCGCGCGCTGCCTTACGAGGTGTTCGTGCACAGCCGCGTGAACGGCCACGACGGCAACGTGTGGCTCGATTTCGCGAACACCGGCGACGCGGGCGCGGCGTTCTACGTGTACGACCGCCGCAATCCGTCGAGCCAGCCGCGCCGCTATGCGGTGTCCGCGGGCGACAGGATCGCCGACAGCTGGAGCACGTCGGTCGCGCAGGGCGACTATCACCTCGCGGTGTATGGTCCGAACGGCTATCTGTGCGAGTTCCAGGGCAACACCACGCTCGCGATGGACGGCCATCACGCGAACCCGGAAGCGAAGCTCGGCTACGACGTGCGCAACCGCCACGTGTACCTGCAGCTGCGCAACAGCGGCCGTGCGACGTGCCGCGTGGTCGTCGACAACGCATACAGCCATGCGCATGCGCGGACCTATGTGCTGGAGCCGGGCGCGCGCGTCGAGGATCACTGGGAGCTGAGTTCGAGCCACGGCTGGTACGACCTGAACATCGTCGCGACCACGACGGGCGGCGCGAGCGACAAGGTCGTGCGCCGCTTTGCCGGGCACGTCGAGACGGGCCGGCCGAGCCAGAGCGACCCGGGGCCGGTGAAGCGCTGACGCGCGGCGGTGGGCGCCGCGATGCCGGACGGCATCGCGGTCCGTCGGGATCGGCGTTTGGTGACTGAAGACTGTTGACAATGTGCGGGGCCGCGGGTATATAACGGAGCATTCGCCGACATGGCGCTCCCGTTCCTCACCGCAGTCCCGCTGCCCGCCCGACCATGACTTCCCCGAACGCGCTCAACGCCATCGAACTCCTGCAGAGCCAGTCGCTCGCGATGATCGTCCAGGACATGCTCGAGCGCGCGATCGTGTCCGGCGAATACGCGCCCGGCGAGAAGCTCAACGAAGTCGACATCGCGACGAAGCTGAACGTGTCGCGCGGCCCCGTGCGCGAGGCGTTCCGCGCGCTCGAGCAGGCGGGCCTGCTGCGCAACGAGAAGAATCGCGGCGTGACGGTGCGCGTCGTGCCGCTGCGTGAGGCCGAGGAGATCTACGAAGTGCGCGCGATGCTCGACGAGTCGGTCGCGCGCGCGCTCGCGAAGCGCATCGCGCCCGATACGCTGAAGGTGCTGAAGGGCATCATCCAGTCGATGAAGGCGGCGGCGAAGGCGCACGACGTCACGCGCTACACCGAGCTCAACGTGCAGTTCCACGATGCGATGGTCGTCGGCGTCGGCAACACGCACCTGACCGACACCTATCGCCGGCTCGTGCGGCAGCTCGGCCTGCTGCGGCAGGCGGCGATCGAGGCCGAGGAGGATGCGCTGTCGGTGTCGGCGTCCGAGCACGAGAAGATCGTGCAGGCGCTCGGCAACGGTGATGAGGAGAAGGCGGTCGCGCTCGTGCGCGAGCATCTCGCGCACGGCCTCGCGCGGATGCGCCGCATGCATGAGCAGGGGTTGCCGGCGACGGGCAAGGCGGCGCGGGAGAAGGCGGGCACGTGAACAACGGGCGCGGGACGCGCGGCTGGCATATCGATGACGAAAGGGCGCCGATCCGATTGATCGGTGCCCTTTGTGTTTGTGTTTTAGCGCGGTCCGCTTTTCCTGCCGCGCCGGATGGGTTCAGCCCCGGTCGAAATTGACGATGTCGGGGCCGAATGCGGCGACCGCCTTTGGGGTGATTTCGTCTCTGACGATGCGCAGCAGAACGAGGTCGTTACCGTAATCGGCCACGACGTCCTCATCGTCGGATGTGTTACAGATATCGGTCCATTGCTTGTCTGTTTCGGCAAGCGCCTCGAGGAGGATTTTGACCTGACTGGCTGTCAGTTCGAGTTTCATGATTTCCATATGGAACTCCTATTTCTTGTTGAATTCCCGCGTGGCGGACATGGCCATTTCTTCAAGAAGTCCCCGACAGAGCTTTGCAATCCCATTTGCGGTTGAGGGCCGCCTTGTGAAGCATTCCGACCGTAATAGTCTCTCTTTTTAGTGAGTGAGGTTTTCTCAGGATGTATTTTTTGAAAAGATGCGAGATGAATCCCTCGCCCTCCATGAAAAAGTAGCGGCAAAAATCGTAGTCGCCCCGGTTCACTGTGAAGGTTTCGAAGAACTTTTCCATAAACTCATTGGCGTCATCTCCGTGTTGGCCCAAAGAGTGCACAACATCCATATCGTCGGTGATGGGCTTCTTGGAAGGCATGCAGGCCTCCTGCCGGATAAACGCAATCAGGTCGTCCCGCGTGTATTTTTCCATTAAAACACTCTGTCCTCAGGCTTGGCGGCCAACACTTCCACAATCAACCCGCCGCCCGCAGTAGTTTAGCGGGCGACCGCCGTCGATCCTGCACGGATCCTGGCCGATCGGGCTTTTTTGCACAAAGATCGCAGCACCACATGCCACCGGTATCGCGAGGCCAATCACGGGCCGGTGCGAGCCCCACGACAGTGGCCCCGACCACGCCTGGTGCGGCGCTCAGCGCACCTTCATGACCCGCACATCAAGCCTTGTCCGCTTTCCCCGCCGCGCTCGCCAGCCCGGAAAGCCAGGTATCGACAATCCACGGCCGCCTGTTCGCATCCTCCGCGCGCTCCTTGCGGCGGATCGCGTTGCGCACGACATGCGAGCCGACGTAGCGCAACGGCTCCGGCGGGAACTGCCCGAGCGGGCCGCGCGTGAGCGGGCTGCGCGTCCACGCATTGTCGAGGCCGAGCACCAGCGACGACAGGATCTGCCCGCCCATGTAGGTCGGCCCCACGCCGTTGCCCGAATAGCCGAAGCCGTAGAACACATGCGGCGCGCCGTCGAGGCGGCCGAAGAACGGGAAGCCCGTCACCGAGCGGTCCGACGGGCCGTTCCAGCTCGCGGTGATCGGTACTCCGGCGAGCGACGGGAAAAATTCGCGCAGGCTCTGCGTGAGCTGCGCCTCGTACGGCGAGCGCTGGTCGAACACCGGCGCGATGCGCCCGCGCCACGCGAACGTGTTGCCGCCCTTGCCGAGCATCAGCCGCCCGTCAGGCGTGCTGCGGTAGTAGTACACGAAGATCCGCGAATCGAGCACCGACACGCCGTCGGCGAGCCCCGTCCTCGCGAGCAGCTCCGGACACTTCTCGGTGATGACCATGTCGCTCGACACGACCGCGATCGTGCGCGCGAACTGCGGGAAGCGGCTCGCCATCCACGCATTGATCGCGAATACCAGCTTGCCTGCGGTGACGCTGCCGGCCGGCGTGTGCACGACGGCCGGCGGCCCCGGCGTGAAGTCGAGCATCGGCGTGCGCTCGTGGATGCGGATGCCCATTGCGAGCGCGACGCGGCGCAGCCCGCGCACGAGCTTGCCCGGATGCACGGTCGCGGCGATCGGCGAGTACACGCCGTCGAGGTTGCGCGCCGAGCCCGAGCGGCGCGCGACTTCCGCCGGCGGCAGCGGCGCGTAGCTGTGGATGCCGCACGCGGCGAGCGCGTCGAGCACCGGCGCGAGCGTGCCGACCTGCGCGCGCGACGTCGCCGTGTACAGCGTGCCGTCCGCGCGCAGTTCCGCGTCGATGCCGTGTTCGCGGCAGAACGCGGCGATGTGCTGCACGGCCGCCTCCGACGCCTTCACGAGCCGGATCGCCTCGGCTTCGTCGAACAGGCGCCGCAGCGTCAGGAATTTCGCGGACCACGTGAGCAGGCAGCCGCCGTTGCGGCCGCTGGCGCCCGCGCCGCACAGGTCGCTTTCGAGGATCACGACGTCGAGTGCGGGGTTGTGCTGCTTCGCCTGAATCGCGGTCCACAGCCCGGTGAAGCCGCCGCCGACGATGCAGACGTCGGCCTGCGTCGCGCGTTGCAGCGCAGGGGCGAGATCGCCGTCGTGGAACAGCGCTTGTTCGATCCAGAAGGGACGCATCAGTCGATCAGTCGTATCGCAAGGATGGAAAGGCGGCCGTGTCGCGCACGGCCGGATACGGAAGGTAGCCGCGCTTTTTGACCACCCGATAAAACATGCCGAAGTCGTCGCCACGACCGACCGGCACATTGCATTCTGTTCTCTGCCTATTGTTGACAATCTACAAACCATCGATTTTAATGTCAAGCATCGAAGCGCCGCCGGGCACGGATGCCGGCGCCGCTCTCCCTCCGCATCGAAAGGATTGTCATGACCGAAACGCCTGTTTCCGTGGAAGTGAACGGCCGCCGCTACAACTGGATGAGCCTGCCGGTGGTGGTGGTGTGCGTGGACGGATGCGCATACGAATATCTGGAGCAGGCGGCCGAGGCCGGCGTCGCGCCGTTCCTGCGCACGTTGCTGAAGCCGGGGACGGCGCTGAAGGGCGAGTGCGTGGTGCCGAGCTTCACGAACCCGAACAACCTGTCGATCGTGACGGGCGTGCCGCCGTCGGTGCACGGGATCAGCGGCAACTATTTCTACGATCGCGACAGCGGCGCCGAAGTGCTGATGAACGATCCGAAGTACCTCGTCGCGCCGACCGTGCTCGCGGCGTTCGCCGACCGGGGCGCGCGCGTCGCGGTGGTGACTGCCAAGGACAAGCTGCGCCGCCTGCTCGGCAACGGGCTGAAGGGCATCTGCTTCTCGTCGGAGAAGGCCGACTGCGCGACCATCGCGGAAAACGGCATCGACGACGTGCTCGAGCTGGTCGGCAAGCCGGTGCCGGACGTGTACAGCGCGGACCTGTCGGAGTTCGTGTTCGCCGCGGGCGTGCGGCTGCTCGAGACGCGCCCGGTCGACCTGATGTACCTGTCGACCACCGACTACGTGCAGCACAAGTGCGCGCCCGGCACGCCCGGCGCGAACGCGTTCTACGCGATGATGGACGGCTACCTGAAGCGGCTCGACGAACTCGGCGCGATCGTCGCGCTCACCGCCGACCATGGAATGAACGCGAAGCACGACGCCGCGACCGGCGAGCCGAACGTGATCTACCTGCAGGAACTGTTCGACGACTGGCTCGGCGCGGACGCCGCGCGCGTGATCCTGCCGATCACCGATCCGTACGTCGTGCACCACGGCGCGCTCGGTTCGTTCGCGACCGTCTACGTGCCGGCGTCGGCCGACGTCGACGCGCTGCGCGCGCGACTCGCCGCCGTCGACGGGATCGAGCTCGCGCTGACGGGCGCCGAAGGCTGCGCACGGTTCGAGCTGCCGCCGGCCCGGCTGGGCGACCTGATCGTGGTGTCGCGGCAGGACGTCGTGCTCGGCACGCGCCGCAGCAGGCACGACTTGTCGGGCCTCGACGTGCCGCTGCGCTCGCACGGCGGGCTCTCCGAGCAGATCGTGCCGCTCGTCTTCAGCCGGCCGGTCGACGCCGACGCGGCGGGCCGTGCGCGGCTGCGCAACTTCGACGTCATCGACATCGCGCTCAACCATCTTCAGTGATGCGAACGAATCCGGAAGGGAGCTCATTCATGAACGCCATGGCAGCATCGACGGGGGGCGGCGAGATCCGTCGCGAAGCATTGCGGATCGACGGCGAACGGATTCGTCGCGACGCGACGATCGACGTGCGCAATCCGTACGACGGCGCGCTGGTCGGCACCGTGCCGAAGGCGACGCTCGACGACGTGCGGCGCGCGTTCGCGGTCGCGCGCGCGTACCGGCCGACGCTCACGCGCCACGACCGCGCGGCGATCCTGCGCCGTGCGGCCGACATCGTGCGCTCGCGCACCGCCGAGATCGCGGCGCTGATCACCGCCGAATCGGGGCTGTGCATCAAGGACACGACGTACGAAGCGGGCCGCGTCGCGGACGTGCTGACGTTCGGCGCGGGCGAGGTGCTGAAGGACGACGGCCAGATCTTCTCGTGCGACCTGACGCCGCACGGCCAGAAGCGCCGCGTGTACACGCAGCGCGAGCCGCTGCTCGGCGTGATCTCGGCGATCACGCCGTTCAACCACCCGATGAACCAGGTCGCGCACAAGGTCGTGCCGGCGGTCGCGACCAACAACCGGATCGTCGTGAAGCCTTCGGAGAAGGTGCCGCTGTCGTGCTGCCTGTTCGCGGACATCCTGTACGAAGCGGGCCTGCCGCCGCAGATGCTGCAGGTGATCACCGGCGACCCGAAGGAGATCGCCGACGAGCTGGTCACGAACCCCGCGATCGACCTGATCACGTTCACGGGCGGCGTGTCGATCGGCAAGTCGATCGCCGCGCGGATGGGCTACAGGCGCGCGGTGCTCGAGCTAGGCGGCAACGATCCGATCATCGTGATGGAGGACGCCGACCTCGACGAGGCGAGCACGCTCGCGGTGTCGGGCTCGTACCGGAACTCGGGGCAGCGCTGCACGGCGATCAAGCGGATGCTCGTGCACGAGGCGGTTGCCGACCGCTTCACCGAGCTGGTGGTCGAGAAGACGCGCGCGTGGTCGTACGGCGATCCGGCCGATCCGTCGGTCGACATGGGCACGGTGATCGACGAGGCGGCCGCGAAGTTCTGCGAGCAGCAGGTGAACGACGCGCTCGCGCGCGGCGCGCGTCTTTTGGCCGGCAACGTGCGCGACGGCGCGGTGTATGCGCCGACGGTCGTCGATCGCGTGACGCCCGACATGCCGCTCGTGAAGCACGAGACCTTCGGGCCGGTGTCGCCGATCATGCGCTTTCGCGACATCGACGACGCGATCCGGATGTCGAACAGCACCGACTATGCGCTGTCGTCGTCGATCTGCACGAACCGCTTCGACACCATCACGCGCTTCATCACCGAGCTGGAAGTCGGCAGCGTGAACGTGCGCGAAGTGCCCGGATATCGGCTCGAACTGACGCCGTTCGGCGGCGTGAAGGATTCGGGGCTCGGCTACAAGGAAGGCGTGCAGGAAGCGATGAAGAGCTTCACGAACACGAAGACGTATTCGCTGCCGTGGTGAGCGCGGCGGCGCTCGCATGCCGCCGCGCCACCGGGTGGCGCGATGTCCGCCGGCGGCGCGCGGCGGTGGTCAATCTTCGCCGCCGTGATGGTGGTGATGGCGCCAGCCGCGATGCCAGCCGTTGTCGTGCCAGCGGCGGTAGCGGTAGTCATCGTAGTACGGGCCGTAGTAGTAGGCAGGCGCAGGTTCGTAATAGACGGGCGGCGGCGCGTAGACCACCGGAGGCGGCGTTTCGATCACCGGGCCCGGCACGCCGAAGTACACGCCGACGTCGGCACGTGCGAATGCGCTTGCCGACACGCAGGCCGCCGCAATGCCGATGACGCCGGACAACAGGATTCGCTTCATCACTCTTCACTCCTTTCGCGGCCGACTGCCCGCGAACAATCACCTCCCTGCTTCAATGGTACGTATGGCCCACGGCGCGGGTGATACCGCGTTGTCGCTTCTGTAACTACGCGTAACGCGGCGTCGTGCGCCGCGTTACGCGAGGTTTCGTCTGACGTTAAGGAGGAGCGGCCGGCAATGCCCGTCGTGACGCGGTTCGCGCGTTATTCGACACGCTCATATCGTTAGCCGATTTGCGTTTTTGCCGGCCATCGGGCCGTCGGTAGAATTCGCGGACCGCTCGCGCGGCAGGCCGCGCCGGCGAGATCGATCACCTTGTCCAATCATTCGGGGTCCGTGCCATGAAACTCATCCGCTCCATGCTGCTTGTCGCGTTGCTGCCGATCGTTGCGGCTGCGAATGCCTTCGCCGCAGACGACCTCTCGCACATCAAGTCGTCCGGCGTGTTCCGGGTCGGCACCGAAGGCACGTATGCGCCGTTCACGTACCACGACGAGACGGGCCGGCTGACGGGCTTCGACGTCGACATCGCGACCGCGATCGCGCAGCGTCTCGGCGTGAAGCCGCAGTTCGTCGAGGGCAAATGGGACGGGCTGATCGCGGGCCTCGACGTGAACCGTTACGACGCGGTCGTGAACGAAGTGGCGATTACCGACGCGCGCAAGGCGAAGTACGACTTCTCGGCGCCGTACATCACGTCGCGCGCCGTGCTGATCGTGCGTGCGGACAACGCGACGATCCGGTCGTTCGACGACCTGAAGGGCCGCAAGTCGGCGAATACGCTGACGAGCAACTTCGGCAAGCTCGCCGCCGCGCATGGCGCGGACGTCGTCGCGGTGCAGGGCTTCAACGAGGCGATCGATCTGCTGACGTCGGGGCGCGTCGACGCGACGGTCAACGATTCGCTGTCGTACCTCGACTTCCGCAAGCACAAGCCCGACGCGAAGCTGAAGATCGCGGCGACGGACACGTCCGGTGCGGGCGACCAGTCGGGCGTGCTGATCCGCAAGGGCAGCCCCGAGCTGCGCGCGGCGATCGATAAGGCGCTCGCCGATATCAAGGCCGACGGCACTTACGCGAAGATCTCGCAGAAGTACTTCGGCCACGACGTGTCGCAGCAGTGACGCGGGGCTGAACCATGCCGGCGTGGCTGCACCTGATGGCGCAATCGCTGTGGCCCCTGCTGTACGCGGGGCTCGTGTTCACGGTGCCGCTGACGCTGGCGTCGTTCGCGATCGGCCTGCTGCTCGCGTTCGCCGCCGCGCTCGCGCGCCTGTTCGGGCCGCGCTGGGCGCAGGCGGCCGTGCGCTTTTACATCTGGCTGTTTCGCGGCTCGCCGCTGCTCGTGCAGCTGTTCGTGATCTTCTACGGGCTGCCGAACGTCGGCATCGTGCTCGATCCGCTGACGGCGGCCGTGATCGGCTTTTCGCTGAACGTCGGCGCGTACAACGCCGAGGTGATTCGCGGCGTGATCGAATCGATCCCGAAGGGACAGTGGGAAGCCGCCTACTCGATGGCGATGACGCGCGCGCAGGCGCTGCGCCGCGCGATCCTGCCGCAGGCGGCGCGCGTCGCGCTGCCCGCGCTGTCGAATTCGTTCATCTCGCTCGTCAAGGACACGTCGCTCGCGGCGGTGCTGACCGTGCCGGAGATCTTCCAGGCCGCGCAGCGCATCGCGGCCGTGACCTACGAGCCGCTGATCCTCTATACCGAGGCCGCGTTGATCTACCTGCTGTTCAGCTCGGTGCTGTCGACGCTGCAGCTGCGCCTCGAAACGCATTTCGGCCGCCATGCGCGGTTCCACGCGGAGCTGCGATGATCCGGCTCGAACGCATCGACAAGTCGTTCGGCGCGCAGCGGGTGCTCGCGCAGGTCGATCTCGCGCTGAAGCCCGGCAGCGTCACCGCGCTGATCGGCCCGTCCGGCAGCGGCAAGAGCACGCTCTTGCGCTGCGTGAACCTGCTCGAGGTGCCGGAAGCCGGCGCGCTGACGGTCGGCGACGCGCACGTCGAATTCTCGGCTGGCCGCCGGCCGTCGCGCGACGCGGTGCTCGCGGTGCGCCGGCAGACCGGCATGGTGTTCCAGAACTTCCAGCTGTTTCCGCATCTGACGGTCGCGCAGAACGTGATGGAGGGGCTCGTCACGGTGCAGAAGTGGAGCCGCGAACGCGCGCGCGAGCGGGCGCTCGCGCTGCTCGCGAAAGTCGGCATCGCGGACAAGGCCGACGCATGGCCGTCGACGCTGTCGGGCGGTCAGCAGCAGCGCGTCGCGATCGCACGCGCGCTCGCGCCGTCGCCGCAGGTGCTGCTGTGCGACGAGCCGACGTCGGCGCTCGATCCCGAGCTGTCCGTCGAAGTGGTCGAAGTGCTGCGGCAGCTCGCGCGCGAAGGCACGACGATGCTGATGGCGACGCACGACCTGCGGCTCGCCGCGTCGATCGCGCACGACGCCGTGTTTCTTGCGGAGGGGCGCGTGGTGGAAAGCGGGGCGTCGCGCGATTTGTTCAGCCGGCCGCGTGATGCGCGTACCGCGCGGTTCGTTTCGACGCTCGCGCAGGCGGCGGTGGTGGTTTGAGCGGCGCGGCCGGATCGCGACCGGCCGCCACATTTTCGGCCCGCCAAACGGAAAAGGTCGGTCGGCTTGTGCTGACCGGCCTTTGGCATTCCTGGTGGGGGGAGTGACTTGTACATTTGACCTGCGGATTAAGAGGCAATCGTAAACTCGTCTGCGATCAAGGCTCTTTTGGTGGTTCGCCTCTAAGAATCGTCGTTTACGCGAAAGACTGGAATCCGCGCCACACGTGATCCTGACCTCAAATTGTAGAAGGCTCGATCTAGATCAGAGCGGCCGCTTCGCGAATGCGTTGAGCGGTTGCCGGTAGGCCATTACGTTCAAGTGCCTGGGCGAAATCTTCGGGGGTCGCTTTCGGATTTCTCCATCGAGCTCGCATGCCTTTGAACGACGACATGGTGGCGATATGGTCTAGGTCCCATTGGTTGATGATGAAGCGGTCGGGATGGATGACTTCGATTCCATACGGGCTGACGATCTCAGCCGGGAAGTCCCGGAGGTTGGCCGTCACAATGCAATCGGCGTGACCCGCGATGGCCGCCGCCAAGACATGCTGATCGTCAGGGTCTGGTAGTTTCATATTCCCGACGAGCGGTGCCCATGCGGATTCGTTCACTTCCCAATCCGGCACAGCTTCCCGCATGCCGTCTCGTCGCACTTCGAGCCTACCTTTTAGCTCCGGCCGAAGTTCTTCCAGATTGGTGATCCATTCCTGCTCGATACGTTGAGTCCACTTCGCGGCGAAGAGTCCCGCAGTCGCCAGACTCATGAGCGAGTCGGCGACGGCGATCGGAAACAGAACGCACGCATCGAGCAGAGCCGTATAGCGTACGTGGCCGGCCATGTCAGTAATCTAGTCCTAGTTCCTGGGCATTTGCCGCCAACCGGTCCAGCGCAGCTACTTGCTTTTTGCGCATTTGCCGAGCGTATGCGATAAGGTCTTCAAACGCGATCCGACGATGCGTTCCGACCATGTGATGCTTGAGCCTGCCTGCTTCTATTTCCTTGATCACGAATGGGCGCGACACGTTGAGGAAGTTGGCGGCTTCGACGGTCGTGAATTCGCGGTCTGCAGGCATGAGAGTGATCTGCCGGCCCTCGCTCATTGCTCCGAGTAATTGCCCGATGAATTTTAGTGATGCAGGCGGAAGGGCGATGGATGGATGTTCGCCGGTATCCGTCGTCAGAGTGATTTGCGCCGCGCGCGAATGATCCAGAGCCTCCATGATGCAGCGCTGTGCAACGCGGGCCATTTCAAGATCCTTCTCCGTCATCGGCGGTGGCGTCATCTCCCGAATCCGCTCTACGGTGCGCATATATTCCTCTCTCAAAGTTAGAACTAGATGGCCGCTACGCTTACAACCGCGTGCGCCGCGATTGTAAGCGTAGCGGCCATCTGAAACAAATGCAATAAGTGAAATAAGTGAATGGCAACACTTGCGCCTCGCGGCGGCCGCTGGGGTGCTCGATGTGCGTGCGCCCGTTTGCCGCCGGCCGAATCACCGTAGCCGCCGCAACCGCCCGCCCAACTTGGTTCAACCGGCGTTTGATTGATCCAGTTGGCCCGGTTTCGATCCTGCAACCGGGTCGGTAAGCGTTATCGAACCGGCCGCACGCCGCGATCGGACGTAGTGCTTGGTCATGTTCCGGCTCTGGTGTCCGGGCAGTTCTTGCGAGTATGCAAGGTCGCCGGTATCACTTGCCGCCTTTGCTCGAATATTGCGAAACTGGAACGACACGCCCGCCAGCCGACGCGCCTTGTCGAATCTGGACCGCAGTTCGAACGGGCTGACCGGCGTTCCATCTTCGTTTTGCAGCAGGCTCGCAAGGCCCGGCATCTGGGAAAGATTGTCAGCGCAAGTGATGGTCGGAATCGGGTTTGCGCAGCGAACGCTGCGTCCGGAATGCATGGGGGACAGGCGAAAGATGGCATCAGCGACAGATGCGGGTGACGATTGGCAGACTAACGGCCTGCTCAGTCGGGTTCGGTGTGTCGATCGACCGGAAACGTCCCGGCCAAAGCAAAAAGCCCGGTCAGCTTTCGCTAACCGGGCTTCGGAATTCCTGGTGGGGCGTGAGTGACTCGAACACTCGACCTACGGATTAAGAGTCCGCTGCTCTACCAACTGAGCTAACGCCCCCAACAGAAGTGAAATTATGCACGGGTTTTTTACCCCTGACAAGCCCTTTCTGCAAATTTCTCGAAAATATTTCGTCACGAATGTGCGGGCCGGTTGGGGTGGCAACGAGCGATCGCAGTTTGCGCGCTCCCGGTATGATGACGCCCACACCTGTTGCGCGGCGGTCGCGCAACATTTCCTGGACATTCGAAGATGGACGAAAACGCAGTCCGCGAATTGCTGGACCGGTTGCTGGCCCCGTGGGTCCGCTCGCTCGGTCTGGTCCCCGTATCGATCGCCGACGACAGCATCACGCTGCGTTTGCCTTTTTCCGGCGAATTCCGTCATTCCGGCGGCGTGATCTGCGGCCAGGTGTTCACGGCCGCCGCCGATACCGCGATGGTGGTGGCCATCTCGTCCGCGCTCGGCGAGTTCCGGCCGATGACGACGGTCTCGCTCAACACGAACTTCATGCGGCCGGTGCGCAAGGGCGACGTGCTCATCACCGCGCGCGTGCTGCGGATGGGCCGCAACCTGGTGTTCGGCGAGGTCGAGCTGTTCGACGAGGACGGCAAGATGGCCGTCCATGCGACGTCGACCTACGCGCTCGTCAGCTGAGCGGCGCGCGATGTTCGACCAGATCGTGTTCGCGGGCGGCGGCAATCGCTGCTGGTGGCAGGCCGGCTTCTGGGACGTCGCGCAGCCGGCGCTCGCGCTGCGGCCGCGCGTGATCGCCGGGATCTCGGCCGGCGCCGCGACCGCATGCATGCTGTATACGCGCGACGCCGCATGGGTGATGCGCTATTACGAGGAGGCGCTGCGCCACAACCGGAAGAACGCGTACTGGGGCAACCTGTTCGGCCGCGAGCCGGTGTTTCCGCATTACCGGATCTACCGGCAGGCGTTGCTCGACATCTACGGCGAGCCGTTCGCGAAGCTCGCCGGCGCGCCCGAGATCCGCATCGGCGTGTCGCACGTGCCGCGCTGGCTCGGCGCGCGCAGCGCGGTCGCGGCGGGGCTCGTCGCGTACAACATCGAGAAATACGTGCGCAAGACGCTGCATCCGACGCTCGGCCGCGCGCTCGGTTTCCAGCCGGAATTCGTGCGCGCGCAGGACTGCGCGCGCGTCGAGGATCTCGCCGACCTGATCCTGCAGTCGTCGTGCACGCCGCCGTTCACGCCGGTCCTGCACCGCAACGGCCGGCCGGTGCTCGACGGCGGGATGGTCGACAACGTGCCGGTCGGCGCGCTCGATGCGTCGCCGGGTCGTGTACTGGTGCTAGTCACCCGGCTGTACCCGCGGCCGCAGATGTTCACGGTCGCGTACGGCGAACAGCAGCGCCTCTACGTGCAGCCGTCGAGCAAGGTGCCGATTTCGAGCTGGGACTACACGAGGCCGTCGCAGATGCGCCACGCATACGATCTCGGCCGGCGCGACGGCGAGCACTTCCTCGCGCGCATCGACGCGATGACGGGCGGCTGACGGTTCAGGGGCGGGCGCGGCCGGAGGGGCGATCAGCGCTTCCGGGTTGGCGTCAGCGCTTCCGGGTTGGCGACGTTCGACATGTCGCCTTCGTCGAATGCAAGGATGTTCCTGAACGCCGCGCTGAAATACAGCTCGTAGCTTTCGCGCTCGACGTAGCCGATGTGCGGCGTGCAGATCACGTTTTCCATCCGCAGCAGGCTGTAGCCCTGCAGGATCGGCTCGCTCTCGAACACGTCGATCGCGACCATCCCCGGCCGGTTGTGCGACAGCGCGTTGACGAGCGCGTTTTCCTCGAGCAGCTCGGCGCGGCTCGTGTTGACCAGCAGCGCGGTCGGCTTCATCCGCATCAGGTCGTCCTGCTTGACGATGCCGCGCGTGTCGTCGTGCAGGCGCAGGTGCAGCGACAGCACGTCGCTCTGCTCGAACAGCGCCTCGCGGCTGTCGGCCGCGGCATAGCCGTCCGCGCGCGCTGCCTCGAGCGAATGCTCGCGGCCCCACACCAGCACGTTCATCCCGAACGCCTTGCCGTAGCCGGCGACGAGCCGGCCGATCTTGCCGTAGCCCCAGATCCCGAGCGTCTGGCCGCGCAGCACTTGGCCGAGGCCGAAGTTCGGCGGCATCGCCGACGTCTTCAGGCCGGACTGCTGCCACGCGCCCTGCTTCAGGTTCGCGACGTACTGCGGAATCCGGCGCTGGGCGGCCATGATCAGCGCCCAGGTCAGCTCGGCGGGCGCGATCGGCGAGCCCGAGCCTTCGAGCACCGCGATGCCGCGCTCGGTGCAGGCCTCGAGATCGATGTGGGTTCCGATGCGGCCGGTCTGGCTGATCATGCGCAGATGCGGCAACTTGGCGAGCAGTTGCGACGAAATCGGGGTGCGTTCGCGAATCAGCACGAGCGCTTCGACTTCCGCCAGGCGGCTCGCGAGTTGTCCCAGGCCGCGCACCGTGTTGTTGAAGACCTTCACGTCGTGGTCGGCGAGCATCTGGAAGCAATTCAGCTTGCGGACGGCGTCCTGGTAGTCGTCGAGGATGGCAATTTTCATGGTTTGCGGGAATCGCGCGTTGAAAGCAGGGGCGGCGGTGCGCGGTCGCGCCTCGTCCCGCCCGGCCGGGGCCGACATGATGCAATGTCGAGCGGCCTCGTGGTGTCTTTTTAACAGGTTGTTACGCCCCGCCGCAATTGGCGTCGGCCTGCTCCGGCGCCGTGTTTGCGCCCCCCGCCGGCCGCCGATGCCGTGCCGCATCAAATACGTCCTTCCTGAATCCGTCGGTTGGACGACGAGGTTCACCCAATTGTTGCTCTAATCAGAATAATTGGGTCATTTTTCTGGCATCGGCGAGGATGTTTGACTGTTTTTATCGGCTACACCGGGCTTGTTGAGCAACTCTGCATCAATTCCGCTGTCGTAGGAGAATTACGCATTTGCTTCATCTTTTTGAAGCGGTAACAGCGGCAGGAGTCGTTAATGGATCATTTGCAGTCGATGCGAGTGTTCGTCAAGGTTGCGGATCTCGGAAGTTTCGCGCGGGCCGCAAGTGCAATGGATATCTCCAACGCGGTCGCGACCCGTCACGTCGCCGATCTGGAAGGCCGTCTCGGCACGCGCCTGCTCAATCGCACCACGCGCAGCCTTTCGCTGACGGAGTCCGGCCAGGTGTATCTGGAGCGCGCGCGCCAGATCCTGGACGAACTCGAAGACGTCGAGCAGATGGTCGTCGCCCGTAACCACGAGCCGGTCGGCACGCTGCGCATCGTCGCGCCGGTCGTGTTCGGCCTGCACAACCTCGCGCCGGTGCTGCAGACCTATACCGAGCAGTTTCCGAAAGTGGTGCCGGATCTGACGCTGGTCGACCGGCAGGTCGACCTGGTCGAGGAAGGCTTCGACGTCGGCATCGTGGTGACGCGCCAGATGCGCAGCGCGAGCATCGTGACGCGGCGGCTGACCACCGGCTGCATGACCGTCTGCGCGACGCCGAGCTACCTGGAAAAGCACGGCGTGCCGACGCATCCGGAGCATCTCGCCGAGCATCCGAGCCTGAGCCTGCCGAGCGAATACTGGGGCGACGACCGGGTGTTTACGGGGCCGGATGGCGAAGTGCGGGTGCGGCCGACCAACGTGGTCGTCGCGAACAACACCGCGATGCTGCGCCAGTTCGCGCTGCTCGGGATGGGCGTCGCGATCCTGCCGAGCTACCTGATCGGCAGCGACATCGCGCGCGGCGCGCTCGTGCGGCTGCTGCCGGATTTCCGGCTGCCGCAGGTCGAGATCAACATCGCGTATCCGAGCCGCCGCCACCTGCCGGCGAAGGTGCGCACCTTCATCGACCACCTCGTCGAGCATTTCAGCCATTCGACCGATGCGACGATGGGCGAGCAATGGGCGGCACAGGGCGTCGCGCCGGCGCCGATCGGCGTCGAGATGCGCCCCGAACGGGCGGATGCAGCCGATTCGACGGTTTCGTCGCGCCTGCCGCGCTCGCCACGGTCGCGGGTTGCCGTGCCGTCGCCGCTGTAACGCGGGGGCGGGGCGGTGATCGAACCGCCCGCGCAATAAAAAACGCGGATCGAGCGATCGATCCGCGTTTTTTTGTCGGCCGGCCCGGCGCCGGGTGCGCCGGGCGGCGAGCCCTTACGAGCCGGTCTTGCGCGTCGTCGTCTTGCGCGCGGCGGTCTTGCTCGCGGCGGTCTTGCGGGCCGGCGCCGGCTTCTCGTCGGCGCCTTCCGTCACGGTTTCGGCTTCCTTCGTCGCCGATTTCGCCGTCTTCTTCGCGGCCGCCGCCTTCGGCTCCTTCTTCTCGAACTCGAAGCCGATCTTGCCGTCCGGCTGCTTCACGAGATACGCCTTGAAGTTGCGGCCGGTGCGCGACGACTTGAAGTTCGGCAGCAGGTCGGTGCGGCCGTCGGCGAGCAGCTTGCCCATCTGCTCGCGGGTGATTTCCTGCTGCAGGATCACCTTGCCCGAGCGGAAGTCGCAGGTCTTCGGGTTGGCGACCGAGTGCTCGCACACGTAGCTCATCCCGTGCTCGAACACGCGGCCCTTGCACTTCGGGCACGCGCCGACCGGCTCCTGCGCGGAGAAGTCCGGCGCCTCGCCTTCCTCGCCGCCCTGGTCCTGGCCGAAATCGAACTCCAGCTTGTAGTTCTTCGTCTCGTCGTCGAACGAGAGCTTCAGGATTGCCGAGAACGGCCGCCCCATCTTGCTGCGGAAACCGGACAGCGGGCCGATTTCCTTCTTCTGCAGCAGCTCCTCGACTTCCGCGATCTCGAACTGCCGGCTGCCCGGGATCTTCGAGATCGAGAACTCGCACTTCGTGCACGCGAAGCGCCGGTAGTTTTCCTTCACCTGGCCGCCGCAGTTCGGGCACGGCGTCTCGAGCGTCGCGTAATCGCCGGGGATCGTGTCGGAATCGTATTCCTTCGCGCGCTTGACGATCTGCTGCGTCATGCGGGCGATTTCCTGCATGAACGCGTCGCGCCCGAGATTGCCGCGCTCCATCTGCGACAGCTTGTATTCCCATTCGCCGGTGAGCTCCGGCGCGGTCAGTTCCTTCACGCCGAGCCCGCGCAGCAGGGTCATCAGCTGGAACGCCTTCGCGGTCGGGATCAGCTCGCGGCCTTCGCGCACGAGGTATTTCTCGCCGAGCAGCCCTTCGATGATCGCCGCGCGCGTGGCCGGCGTGCCGAGCCCCTTCGCGGCCATCGCCTCGCGCAGCTCGTCGTCCTCGACCAGCTTGCCCGCGCCTTCCATCGCGGAAAGCAGCGTCGCTTCCGAGTAGCGGGCAGGCGGTTTCGTCACGAGCGCCACCGCGGCGATCTCGTCCGTTTTCACCTTCTCGTCCTTCTGCACCGGCACGAGGTTCGCGTCCGCGCCTTCGGCGTCGCGGCCGTACACCTGCAGCCAGCCCGGCTCGACGAGCACCTTGCCTTCGGTCTTGAAGTGATGGCCGGCCACTTCGGTGATCCGCGTCGTGACCTTGTATTCCGCGGCGGGGAAGAACACGGCGAGGAAGCGCTTCACGACGAGGTCGTAGAGCTTCTGTTCCGGCTCGGACAGCGATTTCGGCGCCTGCAGCGTCGGGATGATCGCGAAGTGGTCGCTGATCTTCGAGTTGTCGAAAATCCGCTTGTTCGGCTTCACCCAGCCCTTGTCGAGCACCTGCTTCGCATGCGGCAGGTAGTTGTGGCTCTCCTTGAGCATCTCCATCGTCGACTTGACCGTCGCGATGTAGTCTTCCGGGAGCGCGCGCGCATCGGTACGCGGATAGGTCAGCACCTTGTGCTTTTCGTACAGCGCCTGCGCGAGACCGAGCGTGTTCTTCGCGGAGAAGCCGAAGCGGCTGTTCGCTTCGCGCTGCAGGCTCGTCAGGTCGAACAGCAGCGGCGAGAGCTGCGTCGACGGCTTCGATTCCTCGCTGACCGTGCCGATCTGGTCGCGGCAGGCCGCGACGATCGTCTCGGCAGCGGGCAGGCTCCAGAGCCGCGAGTCGCGCTTTTCCGGATCGAATTCGTCGCGCTTGAATTTCGGGTCGTACCACTTGCCTTCGTAGAAGCCGCCCGCGCACGCGAACGCCGCCTTCACTTCCCAGTAGTCGCGCGGAACGAAACGGCGGATTTTCTCTTCACGTTCGACGACGATCGACAAGGTTGGCGTCTGAACGCGGCCGACCGTGGTCAGGAAGAAGCCGCCGCCCTTGCTGTTGAACGCGGTCATCGCGCGGGTGCCGTTGATCCCGACGAGCCAGTCGGCTTCCGAGCGGCAGCGGGCCGCGTCGGCGAGCGGCTGCATGTCGGAGTCGCTGCGCAGGTGCGCGAAGCCGTCGCGGATCGCCTGCGGGGTCATCGACTGCAGCCACAGGCGCTGGACCGGCTGCTTCGCCTTCGCATGCTGCACGATCAGGCGGAAGATCAGCTCCCCTTCGCGCCCCGCGTCACATGCGTTGACCAGGCGGTCGACGTCCTTGCGCTTCATCAGCTTGGTCAGCACCTTGAGGCGCGACTCGCTCTTGGCGATCGGGTTCAGGTCGAAATGCGGCGGAATGACGGGCAGGTGCGCGAAGCTCCACTTGCCGCGCTTGACCTCGTACTCTTCCGGGGCCGCGATTTCGAGCAGGTGGCCGACAGCGGACGACAAGACGTATTCGTCGCTCTCGAAGTAATCGTCATGCTTCGTAAAGCCACCCAAAGCGCGCGCGATGTCGTTCGCGACAGAAGGCTTTTCCGCAATGATCAGAGCTTTGGACATGACTGTGTGTGTGGTAGACCGGGTTTGCCGGTTGTGGGTCCCTTTTACGACGGCTTTATAGCACACGGCGCCATGACGGCGGCTCGGCGTGCAAAAAGCGGCTCATCATAGTGGGGGGGCGTGACGGCGGCAAGCGTGCGGCGCAGCAGAGTGCGCTTTCGCGCGAAATACCGCGGCGCCGGCATGCGGCTTAGGCCTCGACGTTCAGGATGTTGCGCAGTTTTGGTGCATGCGGCACGCCCGGCAGCGCGGTCAGGTCGGACAGCATGCGCTCGACGATGGCCGCGTGCGGAAGCACCGTGCCGAAGAAGCGCGCGGCGTTGGCGTCCTCGATCAGGATCGTCGGGAAATTCTCGACGTCGAGATCGTCGAGCCGGTCGGCATGCGTTTCGATGTCGATCCACGCGAAGCAGGCGTCGGGATGCGCGTCGGCGAGCTGGTCGAAGGCGGCGCGGTATTCGCGGCAGGTGCCGCACCAGTCGGCGCACAGGCAGGCGACGAGCAGCGTGTCGGGATGGCCGAGGCGCTCGGCGATCCGATCCGCGTCGGTGTCGAGATTCAGCGCGGGCATGGGTTTCCTTGCATGAAGTCGGCGGGCGGCGCAGCCGCCCCTATGCGGGGGAATGTAGCACGCCGCGCGCAAGCTGCGGCGCGGCGGGACCGCCGAGCCGGACGAAGCGGCCGCCCGGCAGGCTCGCGACGCGGCCGGCCAGTTCGAGCGCGAGGAGCGCCCGGTGGAGCGCGTCGTCGGACAGGCCGCTGCGCTCGGCCAGCCATTCGTAGGTCACGGGGCCATATCCGAGCGCGGCGAGGACGGCCTGCTCGGCCGCGTCGCCGGATGTCGCCGCGGCCGGCGGCGCGTCGCCCGGCGATTCGGTGCGCAGCCCATATTCGTCGAGGACGTCCTCGGGCGTCGCGGTGAGCTTCGCGCCGTCGCGGATCAGCGCGTGGCAGCCTTGCGCAAGCGGCGCGTGGATCGAGCCCGGCATCGCGAACACGTCGCGGCCCAATTCGTTGGCGAGCCGCGCGGTGATCAGCGAGCCGGAACGCGGCGCGGCCTCCACGACGAGCGCGCCGCTCGCCAGTGCGGCAATCAGCCGGTTGCGCTGCGGGAAGTGCGCGGCGCGGGCCGGCGTGCCGAGCGGCCACTCGGAGACGATGGCGCCGTGCGCGGCGATCTCGTGCGCAAGCGCGCGGTGCCGCGCCGGATAGACGAGATCGGCGCCGGTGCCGATCACCGCGATCGTGCTCGAGCGGCCGTCCAGCCCGCCCCGGTGCGCGGCGCCGTCGATGCCGAGCGCCAGCCCGGAGACGATCGCGAGCCCGGCGTCCGACAGGATGCGCGCGAAGTGCGTCGCATCCGCGAGGCCCTGCGGCGTTGCGTGCCGGCTGCCGACGATCGCGATCCCGCGCGCGTGCAGCAGCGCGACGCGCCCCTTTACATATAGCAGCGCCGGCGGGTCGTGCAGGTCGAGCAGCCGCGGCGGATACGCGGGATCGCCGAGCGGGACGATGCAGTTGCCGGGCGCGTCGCGCCACGCGAGCGCCGCGGCGGCCCGTGCGTCCAGGTCGGCGCGCTCGCTCGCGCGCACGGCTTGCGCCGCCGCCGGGCTGCTCGCGGCGGCGATCGCGTCGTCCGGCGCGTCGATGAGCGCGCGCGGCGAACCGAACGCGTCGAGCAGCACACGCAGCACCGCGGGCGTCAGTCCGGGCGCTTCGGCGAGTTGCAGCCACGTGCGCAGCTCGGCGGCGCTCAGCGGGTGCGGCGACATGAGGAAACCGTCGAATGCGACGGCCAGCGAGACGCGTGTCGCCATGTTAAAATTTTCATCATCCGAAATAATCCGATGAGGCTGCGCGCAGGCGCGCGGCCGGTTGCAGGTCGCGTGATCCGCGGGCGTTGATACGCCGCGCGTCCGCCTCATCTTCATTGCATCCCCGCGGCTGGGCCAGTCGGCCGGATGGCCGACGCGAACCGCCGATTTACCGATTACCGAACGCCATGGCTTTGCTGAACATCATTCATTACCCCGACAAGCGGCTGCACAAGGTCGCCAAGCCCGTCGACAAGGTCGACGACCGGATCCGCAAGCTCGTCGCCGACATGGCCGAAACCATGTATGCCGCGCCGGGCATCGGCCTTGCCGCGACGCAGGTCGACGTGCACGAGCGCGTGATCGTGATCGACATCTCGGAAGACAAGAGCGAGCTGCGCGCATTCATCAACCCCGAGATCGTGTGGTCGAGCGACGCGAAGCAGGTCTACGAGGAAGGCTGCCTGTCGGTGCCGGGCGTCTACGACGAAGTCGAGCGTCCGGATCATGTGCGCGTGCGCGCGCTCGACGAAAAGGGCGAGACGTTCGAGCTCGACTGCGAGGGCCTGCTGGCCGTGTGCATCCAGCACGAGATGGATCACCTGATGGGCCGCGTGTTCGTCGAATACCTGTCGCCGCTCAAGCAAAGCCGCATCAAGTCGAAGATGAAGAAACTCGAACGCGCGATGTGACGCGTGTTCGCCCTGCCTGACCTCGATCCGTTGTCATGACACATTCGTTGCGCGTCATTTTTGCCGGCACGCCGGAATTCGCCGCGGCCGCACTCGCCGCGATCCACGAGGCCGGGTTTCCGGTGCCGCTCGTCCTCACGCAGCCTGACCGCCCCGCCGGGCGCGGGATGAAGCTGCAGGCGAGCGCCGTGAAGCGCTATGCCGTCGAGCACGGCATGCCCGTCGCGCAGCCGCCGTCGCTGCGCCGCGCGGGCAAGTATCCGGCCGAGGCGGCCGAAGCGATCGAACTGCTGCGCGCGACCCCGCACGACGTGATGGTGGTTGCCGCATACGGCCTGCTGCTGCCGCAGGAGGTGCTAGACATTCCGCGCCACGGCTGCATCAACATCCATGCGTCGCTGCTGCCGCGCTGGCGCGGCGCCGCGCCGATCCATCGCGCGATCGAGGCGGGCGACGCTCAGACGGGCGTCACGCTGATGCAGATGGACGCCGGGCTGGACACCGGCGCGATGCTGCAGGACGCGCGCGTCGCGATCGCGCCCGACGACACGACCGCGACGCTGCACGACCGGCTCGCAGCCGAAGGCGCGCGCCTCATCGTCGACGCGCTGGCGCAGCTCGAGCGCACCGGCAGCCTGCCGGCCACGCCGCAGCCGGCCGACGGCGTGACGTACGCGGAGAAGATCGGCAAGCACGAGGCCGCGCTCGACTGGCGCGAGCCCGCGGACGTGCTGGCGCGCCGGGTGCGCGCGTTCGATCCGTTCCCGGGCGGCGTCGCGACGCTCGACGGCGCGGCGCTCAAGCTGTGGGCGGCGGCGCCCGTGGACGCACGCGGCGACGCGGCGCCGGGGACGATCGTCGACGCGGGCCCGGAGGGCGTGATCGTTGCGTGCGGCAGCGGCGCACTGCGCGTCACGCAGCTGCAGAAACCGGGCGGCAAGCGGCTGCCGGCGCGCGAATTCCTGGCCGGCGCGCCGCTGGCCGCAGGCCAGCGGTTCACGCTTCCCGACGCGTCCTGAGCGTCATTCGACACGGCTCGCCGGTGGCGCGCAATCGGCCGAACGGCCGAGTCGCAACGTACGGCGCGCGCGCGTAGAATTTCCTTGCGCTTTCCCGGCTCCGAGGTTTCCATGCTTGGCATCACCCATTTCGGCTTCTTTCTCCTGGCGGTGTTCCTGCTGAACGTCACGCCCGGTCCCGACACCGCGTACATCATCGGCCGCAGCGTCGCGCAAGGCCGCGGCGCCGGGCTGATGTCCGCGCTCGGCATCTCCGCCGGCTGCTGCGTGCACGCGCTCGCCTGCGCGTTCGGCCTGACCGCGCTGCTGGCCGCGTCGGCCACGGCGTTCACGGTGATCAAGCTGGTGGGCGCGGCCTACCTGATCTACCTGGGCGTGCGGATGATCCTCGCGAAGCCGGCGGCCGGCGCCGGGACCGACACGGCGCGGGCTGCGCCGGTCGCGGCCGCCAAGCCGTTGCGCCAGCTGTTCATGCAGGGCTTCTGGACGAACGTGCTGAACCCCAAGGTCGTGCTGTTCTTCGTGTCGTTCTTCCCGCAGTTCGTGTCGGCCGACAGCGCGCACAAGGCGCTGGCGTTCCTGACGCTCGGCGCGGTGTTCGTCGTGATGAGCACGATCTGGAACAGCATGCTCGCGTGGGTCGCGGGCAGCGTGACGCGCCGTTTTTCCGGCAAGCCGGGCGTGAAGAAGTGGCTCGACCGCACGGTCGGCAGCGCGTTCGTCGGGCTCGGCCTCCGGCTCGCGGCTTCGCAACGCTGAGATTGAATTTTTCCGATACGCACATATCTAACAGATCGCTTACAATTTTCCGCCGCGCCTCGAGGCATCCGGCGGGTGCTGCATTCGGACAAGGAGTGGACGTATGTTCAATTGGGTCAAAACCGCGATGCTGATGGCCGCGATCACGGCCCTGTTCATCGTGATCGGCGGGATGATCGGCGGCTCGCGCGGCATGACGATCGCGCTGCTGTTCGCGCTCGGCATGAATTTCTTCTCGTACTGGTTCTCCGACAAGATGGTGCTGCGCATGTACAACGCGCAGGAAGTCGACGAGAGCACGGCGCCGCAGTTCTACCGGATGGTGCGCGAGCTGGCGACGCGCGCGAACCTGCCGATGCCGCGCGTGTACCTGATCAACGAAGACGCGCCGAACGCGTTCGCGACGGGCCGCAACCCCGAGCACGCAGCCGTCGCGGCGACGACGGGCATCCTGCGCGTGCTGTCGGAGCGTGAGATGCGCGGCGTGATGGCGCACGAGCTCGCGCACGTGAAGCACCGCGACATTTTGATCTCGACGATCACCGCGACGATGGCGGGCGCGATTTCGGCGCTCGCGAATTTCGCGATGTTCTTCGGTGGGCGTGACGAGAACGGCCGTCCGGCCAATCCGATCGCAGGCATCGCAGTCGCGCTGCTCGCGCCGATCGCCGGCGCGCTGATCCAGATGGCGATCTCGCGGGCGCGCGAGTTCGAGGCGGACCGCGGCGGCGCGCAGATTTCCGGCGATCCGCAGGCGCTCGCGACGGCGCTCGACAAGATCCATCGCTACGCGGCGGGCATCCCGTTCCCGGCGGCCGAGGAGCATCCGGCCACCGCGCAGATGATGATCATGAACCCGCTGCACGGCGGCGGCCTGCAGAACCTGTTCTCGACGCACCCGGCCACCGAGGAGCGCATCGCGCGCCTGATGGAAATGGCGCGCACGGGCCGTTTCGACTAAGCCTCCCTGCCGCCTCACGCGCGGCAATGGACGCGCACGCTTTGCCCCACCCCGCATGCGCTGCGGGGTGTTCCATTTGTGCGTCCCGAAAAAGGGCGCGGATGCTCCCACGCTACAATGCGCGGTTTGGGATCGCGGCGGCCACGCAGCCGCCGCGGCTCCCGTTGCTTGCCGACGCCTCGATCCGATGACACGAAACCGCACCTCCGCCAAACCTTCGTCCGGCCGCCCGGCTCGCCTGTCCGCACTGCATCTCGCGCCCGAATCGCTCGGTTTTGCGCTCGATGCGGCCGCGCAGGCGGTCGACGCGGTGCGCCGCGGCACCGCGCTGCCGGCCGCGCTGGCGACGGTGTTCGCGGGGATGGCGTCCGGCGCGCAGGCGTTTGCGCGCGGCGCGACGCAGGACGTCGCCTACCGGACGATGCGCCGCCTCGGCAGCGCCGACTGGCTGATCGGCCGGCTCGTCAGCAAGGCGCCGCCCGCGCATGTCCAGGCCATCCTCGCGTGCGCGTTCGCACTGCTGCTCGATGAAGGCGACGCCGCCGCGTATCCGGCGTTCACCGTCGTCGACCAGGCCGTGACCGCGATCGGCGCGCGTCGCGAGGTCGCATTCGCGAAAGGGATGGTCAACGCGGTGCTGCGGCGCTTCCTGCGCGAGCGCGATGCGCTGGTCGCGGCGATGCAGGACGATCCGGTCGCGCGCTGGAACTACCGTGCGTGGTGGCGCGACGCAGTGCAGGCCGCGTGGCCCGACGGCTGGCAGGCGATGCTCGCGGCCGGCGACCGTCCCGGCCCGCTGACGCTGCGCGTGAATGCGCGCCGCACGACCGTCGACGCGTATCTCGACACGCTGCGCACGCACGGCATCGACGCGGCCGCGATCGGCAAGCATGCGGTGCGCCTCGCGTCGCCGCTGCCGGTCGAACGAATTCCGGGCTTCGCCGACGGCGTCGTCTCCGTCCAGGACGCGGGCGCGCAGCTTGCCGCCGAATGGCTCGGCGCGGCCGACGGGATGCGCGTGCTCGACGCCTGTGCCGCGCCCGGCGGCAAGACCGGGCATATTCTCGAGCTCGCCGACGCGGAAGTCGTTGCGCTCGAAAGCGACGCCACCCGCGCGACGCGCATCGGCGAGAATCTCGCGCGGCTGTCGCTGGTCGCGGACGTGCGCGTCGGCGACGCGGGCGCGCCCGGCGAATGGCACGACGGCCGGCCGTTCGACCGCATCCTCGCCGACGTGCCGTGCTCGGCGTCCGGCATCGTGCGCCGTCATCCCGACATTCGCTGGCTGCGCCGCGAGGCCGACATTCCTGCGCTCGTCGCCGAGCAGCGCCGCATCCTGTCGGCGCTGTGGCCGCTCGTGAAGCCGGGCGGCGAACTGCTGTACGTGACCTGTTCGATCTTTCCGGAAGAGGGCGAGCTGCAGGCGCGCTGGTTTGAAGCGGCCTGTGAAGATGCGGTACGATTGGACGCGCCCGGCCAGCTGCTGCCGCGCGCCGCCTCGGGCGGGGCGCAGGCAGGCGCGGCCGGTCCCGACCAGAACACCGATCACGACGGATTTTTCTACGCGCGGTTTCAGAAACGGTGACGATCAAACACCTTTTTCCAATTCGGCTCGCGGCCGTGCTGACGGTCGCACTGGCCCTGTGCCTCGCGGTCGCGAGGCCGGCGCGCGCCGAATCGATCGCCGTGCAGCGCGCGTCGCTGCAGTTCGACGGCAGCGGCTGGAGCCTCGACGCCCGCTTCGACTTCGAGCTGAATTCGAACCTCGAGGACGCCGTCAACAAGGGCATCCCGCTTTACTTCACGACCGATTTCGAGCTGAGCCGCGCGCGCTGGTACTGGTTCGACGAACAGCCGGTGTCGGTGTCGCAGACGATCCGCCTGTCGTTCCAGCCGCTCACGCGCGAATACCGCGTGTCGACGGGCGGCCTGCAGCTCGGCTTCGGCACGCTGAAGGACGCGCTCGCGGTCGTCAAGCACATCACGTCGTGGCACGTGATCGACCGGAACCAGGTGCACCAGGGCGAAACCTATACGGCCTCGGTGCGGATGCAGCTCGATACGGCGTTGATGCCGAAGCCGTTCCAGGTCGACGCGGTGAACAACCGCGACTGGACGCTCGGGTCGGACTGGAAGCGCTTTACCTTCACGGTGACCGAACGTGCTAAATAGAGTGCGCCGCGCGGCCAGCGGAAAGAGCCTGCTCGTGCGCGTGATCGTTACGACCGTTGCACTCACCGCGCTGCTGCTGCTCGTGCTGCTGGCGGCCGCGAGCGCGAACACCGAATTCTTCGACCGCTACTACTCGTGGCTGTACGCGACCAACATCGTCGTCGCGCTGGTGTTCCTGCTCGTCGTGCTCGGCCTGATCGGCATGATCGTCGTGCGCCTGAGGAAGGGCAAATTCGGCACGCGGCTGCTTGCGAAGCTCGCGGTGTTCTTCGCGCTCGTCGGCGTCGTGCCGGGCGGCATCATCTACATCGTGTCGTACCAGTTCGTATCGCGCAGCATCGAATCGTGGTTCGACGTGAACGTCGAAACCGCACTGACCGCCGGCCTTAATCTCGGCCGCGGGATGCTCGACGCATCGCTGTCGGACCTGCAGACGAAGGCGCGCCTGATGTCCGACCAGCTCGCGAGCGCCGATACGAACACGAACGGCACGACGCTCACGCTGCTGCGCCTGCGCGACCAGTTCGGCGTGCAGGACGCGACGATCGTCGAGCCCGGCCGCAACGGCCCGGGCGCCGCGCCCGACCTGCACATCGTCGCGCAGGCGTCGGGTAATTTCGCGGCGCTGATCCCGGACGACCTGCCGACGCCGCTGATGCTGAACCAGGCGCGCGAACGCGGCGTGTACGCGGCGATCGAGGGTGAGGTCGACGGCGATCCGCATGCGCACGGCGCGAAGGGCGCGCTGCGGCTGCGCGTCGTGCGGCCCATCCCGGATGCGTCCACGTCGCTGCTGCAGCCGGCCGAACGCTTCCTGCAGCTCACGCAGCCGGTGCCGCCGACGCTCGCGCACAACGCGGACGCCGTGCAGCGCGCGTATCGCGAGTACCAGGAAAAGGCGCTCGGCCGCACGGGCCTGCGCAAGATGTACATCGGCACGCTGACGCTCGCGCTGTTCCTCGCGACCTTCATCGCGATGATGCTCGCGCTCGCGCTCGGCCAGCAGCTCGCGCGGCCGCTGTTCCTGCTCGCGCAGGGGACGAAGGAAGTCGCGGAAGGCGACTACACGCCCAAGCGCGAGATCAAGTCGCGCGACGAGCTCGGCTTCCTCACGCAGGCGTTCAATGCAATGACGCGCCAGCTGTCCGAGGCGCGGCTCGCGGTCGAGAACAACCGCATCGCGCTCGAGCATTCGAAGGCCTATCTCGAGAGCATCCTCGCGAACCTGACCGCGGGCGTGTTCGTACTCGACCGCCAGTTCAGGCTGACGACCGCGAACCGCGGCGCCGAGCGAATCTTCCGGCAGCCGTTCGATGCGCTGATCGGCGCGACGCTCGACCAGGTCGGCGTCGTCGCGGAATTCGGCGCGATGGTGCGCAAGGCGTTCGCCGATCGCGAGGCGGCGTCCGACGGCGGCAGCGGCGATCACGGCCATTGGCAGCAGCAGTTCGCGGTCGAAGTGCCGGGTGAAGCCGATCCGCTGACGCTGCTCGTGCGCGGCACGCGTCTCGTGTCGACGGTGGAAGGACAGGCGGACGATCCGCAGACGTCCGGCTACGTCGTCGTGTTCGACGACATCTCCGACGTGATTTCCGCGCAGCGCTCGGTTGCGTGGGGCGAGGTCGCACGGCGGCTCGCGCACGAGATCAAGAACCCGCTGACGCCGATCCAGCTGTCGGCGGAGCGGCTGCAGATGAAGCTGTCCGACAAGCTCGCGCCGACCGATGCGGACGTGCTGAAGCGCGGTGCGACGATGATCGTCAACCAGGTCGCGGCGATGAAGCGGATGGTCGACGATTTCCGCGAATATGCGCGCACGCCGCCGGCGGTGCTCGCGAACCTGCAGCTCAACGAACTGGTGAGCGAGGTGCTCGGGCTCTACGGCGTCGGCGAGGGCAAGAGCACGATCGTCGTCGAGCTCGCGCCGCTGCCGGTGATTCGCGGCGACGCGACGCAACTGCGCCAGGTGATCCACAACCTGCTGCAGAATGCGCAGGATTCGGTGGCGGATGTCGCGCAGCCGCGTGTGTTGATCGAAACCAAGACAGTAGAATATGGCGATCCCGACACCGAGGGCAAAACGCGTGTCGCGGTTCGCCTGACCGTGTCCGACAACGGTCCGGGCTTTCCGGCACGCATCCTGACCCGCGCATTCGAGCCTTACGTGACGACGAAGGCGAAGGGCACGGGCCTCGGGCTGGCAACGGTGAAGAAAATCATCGACGAGCACGGCGCGCGGATCGATCTGCGCAATCGCATGCACGGCGAGGTCGTCGAGGGTGCGCAGGTGTCGATCCTGTTCCTCCAGCTGGCGAGCGATGCGCCGGACGCCGGGCATGGCGTACAGGGCGTGCAGGGCGGGACGGCCCCCGCAAAGACAAAAGCAAGTGTGCAGACAAAGGCAGCGTAAATGGCAACCATCCTGGTGGTAGATGATGAAATGGGCATCCGGGAATTGCTCTCGGAGATCCTCAGCGACGAAGGACATGTCGTCGAGGCGGCGGAGAACGCGCAGGCCGCGCGTGACTACCGCCTGAATCAGACGCCC
Source organism: Burkholderia ubonensis (assembly GCF_902833085.1). Taxonomy (GTDB): domain Bacteria; phylum Pseudomonadota; class Gammaproteobacteria; order Burkholderiales; family Burkholderiaceae; genus Burkholderia; species Burkholderia ubonensis. The sequence goes on along the minus strand of NZ_CADFEB010000010.1, from coordinate 45,460 downwards.
GATCTCGTGCTGCTCGATATCTGGATGCCCGATACCGACGGCGTCACGCTGCTCAAGGAATGGGCGGCGCAGGGGCTGCTGACGATGCCCGTGATCATGATGTCCGGGCATGCGACGATCGACACGGCCGTCGAGGCGACGAAGATCGGCGCACTCGATTTCCTCGAGAAGCCGATCGCGTTGCAGAAGCTGCTGAAGGCGGTCGAACACGGGCTCGCGCGCGGCGCGGCGCCGGCGACCGTCAACGCGGCGGCGAAGCCCGGAGCAGGGCCGGCCGCGGGGCCGGTGGCGATCGCGTCCGCGGCCGCGTTGCCGACGCTCGGCGACGACATGGTCGCGACGCTCGGCCTCGCGGGGCAGACGGCGGCAATTCCGTTCGACATCCCGTTGCGCGAGGCGCGCGACGCGTTCGAGCGCGCGTACTTCGAGTATCACCTCGCGCGCGAGAACGGCAGCATGACGCGCGTCGCGGAGAAGACGGGCCTCGAGCGCACGCACCTGTATCGCAAGCTCAAGCAGCTCGGCGTCGAACTCGGCAAGAAGCCGCCGGAAGGCATCGCGTAAAAATTTTCACGAAAGTGCTTGCGCAACGCCATATACGCCGATATACTTTCTCTTCTTCGTTGGCCCGGTAGCTCAGTTGGTAGAGCAGCGGATTGAAAATCCGCGTGTCGATGGTTCGATTCCGTCCCAGGCCACCAGCATTTCGAACCCCAAGAATCGCCAGATTCTTGGGGTTTTTCGTTTGTGGTGGCGCGCGCCGCCCGGCGGCTTTCGCGGCGACGTGATAAAATCCGTGCCCGCTCAATGACTTAGCGCGTCGTTTCGCGAGCATCGCGAAGCGCGCGGTCCGGCATCGCGCCGCTGTGAGGCGCCGCTGTCGCGCGATGGGCGGCATAAGCGTCCCGTCGTCTTTGAAGCAGGCGGCCCCGCCTATACTGGTCGAGCCGGCGCAGCCGGCACGCGTCGGGCCGCTCTCGCGACAGCCGGTCGCTCGGTCGCGACGCGAGCCTACACATTCACGGAGTATCACGGTGATTCGGACAGACGCTAAAGACGGCGCGCTCGTGTTGTTTTCCGGCGGGCAGGACTCGGCCACGTGCGTGGCGTGGGCCCTCGAACGCTATCAGACGGTCGAGACCCTCGGCTTCGACTACGGTCAGCGCCATCGCGTCGAGCTGGAGTGCCGCGAAGGCGTGCGCGACGCGCTGAAGCACCAGTTTCCCGCATGGGCGGGCCGGCTCGGCGACGATCACATGATCGACCTGTCGGTGCTGGGCGCGATCAGCGACACCGCGATGACGCGCGCGATCGAGATCGAGACGTCGGCGAACGGCCTGCCGAACACGTTCGTGCCGGGCCGCAACCTGCTGTTCATGACGATCGCCGCGGCGATCGCCTACCGCCGCGGGCTGCGCGTGCTGGTCGGCGGGATGTGCGAGACCGACTTCTCCGGCTATCCGGACTGCCGCGACGACACGATGAAGGCGCTGCAGGTCGCGCTGAACCTCGGCATGGACACGCGCATCGTGCTCGAGACGCCGCTGATGTGGCTCGACAAGGCGCAGACCTGGCAGCTCGCCGAGCAGCTCGGCGGCCAGGCGCTCGTCGAGCTGATCCGCGTCGAGACGCATACGTGCTACGTCGGCGAACGGGCGGAGCTGCACGACTGGGGCTTCGGCTGCGGCGAATGCCCGGCGTGCAAGCTGCGCAAGCGCGGCTACGAGGCCTACCTGAAGGGCGAGCGCGTGACCGAAGCGCCGCTGTGACGCCCGTGCGCCGGCGGCGCACAATGATGAACTGATCGAGAACGAGCGGCGCGAGCCGGATCCAGGACGATGACTTACGCGGTCAAGGAAATTTTCTACACGTTGCAGGGCGAAGGCGCGAACGCAGGCCGTCCGGCCGTGTTCTGCCGGTTCGCCGGCTGCAATCTGTGGTCGGGCCGCGAGGAAGACCGTGCGGAGGCGGCGTGCCGCTTCTGCGACACCGATTTCGTCGGCACCGACGGCGAGAACGGCGGCAAGTTCAAGGACGCGGCGGCGCTCGCCGCGCAGGTCGCGAGCCTGTGGCCGGACGGCGAGGCACACCGCTTCGTCGTCTGCACGGGCGGCGAGCCGATGCTGCAGCTCGACCAGCCGCTCGTCGACGCGCTGCATGCGGCAGGCTTCGAGATCGCGATCGAGACCAACGGCTCGCTGCCGGTGCTCGAATCGATCGACTGGATCTGCGTGAGCCCGAAGGCCGACGCGCCGCTCGTCGTCACGAAGGGCAACGAGCTGAAGGTCGTGATCCCGCAGGACAACCAGCGGCTCGCCGACTATGCGAAGCTCGACTTCGACTATTTCCTCGTGCAACCGATGGACGGCCCGTCGCGCGACCTCAACACGAAGCTCGCGATCGACTGGTGCAAGCGCCATCCGCAGTGGCGCCTGTCGATGCAGACCCACAAATATCTGAACATTCCCTGATTCACCGGCTTTTGACATCGTGCTGATTACCCGAAAACTCGAATTCGACGCGGGACACCGCATTCCCGATCACCGCAGCCAGTGCAGGAACCTGCACGGCCATCGCTACGTGCTCGAAATCACGTTGCGCGGCGATCTCGTCGATACCGAGGGCGCGCCCGACCGCGGCATGGTGATGGATTTTGCCGACGTGAAGGCGCTCGCGATGGAGCACCTGGTCAGCAAGTGGGATCACGCGTTTCTCGTCTACGCGCGCGACGAGGTCGTGCGCTCGTTCCTCGAGCAGATGGCCGATCACAAGACCGTCGTGATCGACCGGATTCCGACCGTCGAGAACCTCGCGGCGATCGCGTTCGACATCCTCGCGAACGTCTACGACGCGCATTACGGGATCAACCTGCGCCTCGAGCGCGTGCGCCTGTACGAAACGCCGAACTGCTGGGCCGACGTCGAGCGCGAGCCCGGCCGCTGAGCTTCCCGGCGCGGCAGCTCCGCCCGGTCGACGCGGACTGCCGCCGCGGTCCATGGCGGTAATCCCTTAGCCGTTCCGCCCCTTCCCACATTCCGCCGCGTGCCGCGCTATGATCGTTGCGTGGCGTCGCAAAACGCGTCGGCGTTTCTGCGCCGGCGCCGCCGCTGAACGGTTCCGCCGGCGCAGCCCGGCGCGTCGCGCCCCGTCCCGCCCGTTGCTTGTCCCTTTCGAATGCCCGTCCGTCTGGAGGCCGTTTCGATGAGCACGCTGACCAATTCCCTCAAACAACGTCTGCACGACGGCGACGATCCGCTGTACGGCCTGTGGCTGACGCTCGCGAGCGACGCCGCCGCCGAGGCGCTCGCTCACGCCGGCTACGACTGGCTCTGCATCGACATGGAGCATGCGCCGAACGACAGCGACGACGTCGCGTCGCAGCTGCGGGCGCTGGCCGCCGCCCATCTGCCGAGCGAGCCGGTCGTGCGCGTGCCGGCGCGGGAGCCGTGGCTCGTCAAGCGCGCGCTCGATGCGGGCGCGCGCACGCTGATGTTTCCGAACATCGAAACCGTGGACGACGCCGCGCACGCGGTGCGGCTCACCCGCTACCCGTCGCCGGAATCGCCGGACGGGCTGCGCGGCGTGGCGGGCATGGTGCGCGCGGCGGCGTTCGGGATGCGGCGCGATTACCTGCAGACGGCGAACGCGCAGGTCGCGGTGATGGTGCAGATCGAATCGGCGCGCGGCGTCGACGAAGTCGAGCGGATCGCCGCGATACCGGGCATCGACTGCCTGTTCATCGGTCCCGCCGATCTCGCGGCGAGCCTCGGGCATCTCGGCGACATCCGGCATCCGGCCGTCGAGGCCGCGATGGCGCGCGTGCTCGCGGCGGGGCGGCAAGCTGGCGTCGCGGTCGGCATCTACGCGGCCGATACGGCCGCGGCGCGGCAATACCGCGACGCCGGCTACCGGGTCATTTCGCTGTCCGCCGACGTCAGCTGGCTGCTGCGCGCGACGCGGCAGGCATTGCAGGAGGTGCGGTCATGAACGCGAGTGCCGGCGCGTGTCGCCGCAACTGCGCGCGCGCGTTGCGGGCGGGCGGCGCGGCGCTCGGCCTGTGGGCCGTCTGCGGCGCTGCGTTCGCGCAGGGCGCGCGAGCGCAGCCGGAGCCGGCGCGCGAGACGGAGTCCGCGATCGCCGATTACAACGCGGGCAATTTCCGGGCGGCGCTCGTGCAGTTTCACGATGCGGCCGAGCGGGGCAACCGTCTCGCGCAGTTCAATTACGCGATGATGCTGATCACGGGCGAGGGCGTGACGGCGAACGTCGACGAGGGGCTGCGCTGGCTGAGGCGCGCGGCCGACGCGAACATGTCGCACGCGCAGTACGTGTACGGCCGGATGCTGGATGACGGCGATTTCGTCGCGCGCAATCCGGCCGAGGCGCATCGCTGGTTCCTGAAGGCGGCGAAGCAGGGCCACGTGCAGGCCGCGCTGTCGCTCGCGAACCAGTTCCTCGACGGACGCGGCACGCCGCGCGACAACCGTCAGGCGTTCGTCTGGTACAAGCAGGCCGCCGATGCGGGTGATCCGACCGCGCAATACGTGACCGCGTCGTTCTACGAGCGCGGCGGCGACGGCGTCGAGCAGAACCTGAACATCGCACGCGCGTACTACGCGGCGGCCGCCGCGCAGGGCGACGAGACTGCGGGACTCAAATTCAAGGAACTCAGCCAACGCGTGAAGGCGCAGGGCCCGGCGAGCGGCGGCGGCGCCGGCGCCGGCGCGGCGCCGCCGCAATGACGAAGCGGCGCATGATGCGCCGCCGCAATGACAAAGCGGCGCATGTTGCGCCGCTTCGAGTTGATTTTCCGCGCGGGTCAGGTCTTCATCAGCCGCCTTTGCCGGCCGACGCTCATGATCATCCCGATCGCGATGCCGAGCGTCGTGAGCGCGGTGCCGCCGTAGCTCATGAACGGCAGCGGCACGCCGACGACGGGCAGCACGCCGCTCACCATCCCGATATTGACGAACGCATAGACGAAGAACGCCAGCGTGAGCGACCCGGCGAGCAGCCGGCCGAACTGCGTCGCGCCCTGCGCGGCGATGTACAGCCCGCGCGCGATCAGCGCCATGTACAGCGTGAGCAGCACGAGGCCGCCGGCGAGGCCCCATTCCTCGGAGAACACCGCGAAGATGAAGTCGGTGTGCTTTTCGGGAATGAATTCGAGGTGCGCCTGGGTGCCCTTCAGGTAGCCCTTGCCGAGCGCGCCGCCCGAGCCGATCGCGATCACCGCCTGGATCGTGTGGAAGCCCTTGCCGAGCGGGTCGGACGTCGGGTCGAGCAGCGTGCAGACGCGGTGCTTCTGGTAGTCGTGCATCAGCGGCCACTGCACTTCCGGCTGGCAGATCCGCTCCTCGAATACCGCGATCGAGCCGACCGCGATCACGCCGGCAATCAGCACCGGCACGATCAGCTTGAACGACAGGCCCGCGAGATAGATCACGAAGAAGCCCGCCGCGAACACGAGCAGGCCGGTGCCGAGGTCCGGCTGCTTCGCGATCAGCCCGACCGGCACCAGCAGGATGCCGAACGCGGCGATGAAGTCGTACCAGCGCACGCCGCCTTCGCGGCGCTGGTAGTACCACGCGAGCATCAGCGGCGTCGCGATCTTCAGGATCTCGGACGGCTGGATCACGACGCCGACGTTCAGCCAGCGCTTCGCGCCCTTCTTGGTCATCCCGAACAGCGCGACGGCGATCAATAGCGCGACGCCGAACGAATACAGCGGCACTGCGAAGCGCATCAGCGTCGTCGGCGGGATGTTGGCGATCACCCACATCAGCACGAACGTCAGCAGGATGTTGCGCAGTTGGTCCTCGACCCGGCCCGGCATGTCGATGCTCGCGCTGTACAGCGTGACGATGCCGACGCACAGCAGCAGGAACACGATGAGGGCGAGCGGGCGGTCGAAGCCCGCGAACATCTGCTTGATCTTGTCGAGCCAGGCGCGCTTGTCGAATTGCATGCCTTTCTCCGTCAATGAGCGGTGCCCGCGTCCGCCGCCTTCGCGGGGGGCGCTGCACGGTTGTCGTTGCGTGGCGCGGCGGCGAGCGGCTGCGCTTCGCCGGCCGGCTTGTGCGGCCGATGCGGCATGCGCCGGAACGGCGGCATGCTCGCGGCGGCCGGCGCCGCGGCGCTTGCCGTGACGGGCGCGGAAAGCTCGGCGGCGTTCGCGCCCGATGCGGGATTCGCGCCCGGCGCCGATGCGCCCGACGCCGCTTCCGCCGCGCTGGCCGCGCCCGGCACGACCGGCTGCGGCAGCATCTTGAAGCCGGCCGCGACGGTGACGGCCTTCGACGCGTCGCCGATCACCGGCGCGTTGATCGGCTCGGTCGCCGAGGCCGCGGCGGCCACCGCGGCCGCCTCGTTTTCCGGTTTCTGGCGCTCGACGAGGTAGAAGTCGAGCACGCGGCGCGCGATCGGTCCTGCGGACTGCGCGCCCCAGCCGCCGTTCTCGACGATCAGCGCGAGCGCGATCTGCGGATGGTCGACCGGCGCGTACGCGATGAACAGCGCGTGATCGCGCAGGTGCTCGGCGAGCAGGTGGCCCTTGTAGTTGCCGCCCTGCAGCGAGAACACCTGCGCGGTGCCGGTCTTGCCGGCCGCGAGGTACGGCGCGCCGCGGAACACCTTGTACGCGGTGCCGGACGGGTTCTCGATCACGTTCTCCATCCCGCGCTTCACGACCTCGATGTCCGACTGCTTGAGCGGGATCGTGTCGCTTTCCTTCGGCACGGTCAGGTGGCGCCCGCGCGAGATCGGATCCTCGACTTCCTTCACGAGGTGCGGCTTCATCACGACGCCGTCGTTGGCGAGCGTCGCGGTCGCGTGCGCGAGCTGCAGGATCGTGAACGAGTTGTAGCCCTGGCCGATCCCGAGGCTGATCGTCTCGCCGTCGAACCACTTCTGCTGCGCGGCCTTCTTGAAGGTCTTGCGCTTCCAGTCCGGCGACGGCAGGATCCCGCGCGCCTCGCCCTGGATGTCGATGCCGGTGATCTGGCCGAAGCCGAACGGCTTCATGAAGTTCGCGATCGCGTTCACGCCGAGGTCGCGGGCGAGCATGTAGAAGTAGGTGTCGTTCGACACCATGATCGCCTTGTTCATGTCGACGAAGCCCTGGCCCGAGCGCACGTCGTTGCGGAACGTATGGCCGCCGAACGTGAAGTAGCCGGGATCCTGGATGCCCCAGCTCGGCGTGCGCTTGCCGAGCGTAAGGCCCGCGAGCGCCATGAACGGCTTGTACGTCGAGCCCGGCGGGTAGGTGCCGTGCAGCGGGCGGTTCAGGAGCGGCTTGTCGGGCGAGTTGTTCAGCTCGTCCCAGGTCTGCTGGTCGATGCCGTCGACGAACGAGTTCGGGTCGAAGCTCGGCGACGACACGAACGCGAGCACGTCGCCCGTCTTCGGCTCGATCGCGACGAGCGCGCCGCGCTTGCCGGCGAACGCCTGCTCGGCGACCTGCTGCAGCCCGATGTCGAGCGACAGCACGAGGTTGTTGCCGGGCGTCGCCTGCGTGCGCGACAGCGTGCGCACCGGCCGGCCGCCCGCCGTCACCTCGACTTCCTCGAAGCCGGTCAGGCCGTGCAGCTCGGTCTCGTAGCTCTGCTCGACGCCGATCTTGCCGACGTAGTCGGTGCCCTTGTAGTTGTTCGCGTCGCGGCGCGGATCGTAGTGCTCCGGGTCGCTGTCGTTGTCGTCGCTCATCGCGTCGATCCGGTCCTGGTCGCGCTTCGAGATGCGGCCGATGTAGCCGATCACGTGCGCGGCCGTCGTGCCGAGCGGGTACTGGCGGAACAGCCGCGCGCGCACGTCGACGCCGGGGAAGAGGAAGCGCTGCGCGGTGAAGCGCGCGACTTCGTCGTCGGTGAGCCGGGTGCGGATCGGCAGGCTTTCGAAGTTCTTCGAGTCTTCCTGCAGCTTCTTGAAGCGGCGGCGGTCGCGCGCGTCGATCTGGACGATCGTCGCGAGCTTGTCGATCGTGTTCTCGAGCGTGTCGGTGAGCTTCGACGGCGTGATTTCGAGCGTGTATGCGGAGTAGTTCTTCGCGAGCACGACGCCGTTGCGGTCGGTGATGATGCCGCGGTTCGGCACGATCGGCGCCACCGAGATGCGGTTTTCCTCGGCCTGCAGCGCGTACTTGCCGTGCTGCCAGAGCTGCAGGTAGAAGAAGCGGCTCGCGAGCAGCCCGAAGCAGACGAACACGAACACGCCCGCCGCCGCGACGCGCAGGCGGAACCTCGAGAGCTGCTGTTGGGTGTCGTTGAATTCGGTCATGCGGTTACGGTCGAGCGGACCCCGGCGCGGCGGGTGGAGGGGCGGCGGGTGTTCAAGGCAGGTCCTGGCGGCGCGGGCGCGCTCAGATGGGGCGCGTGTCGTCCGGATCGACCGGGCGGCGTTGCGGCATCAGCAGCAGATGGCTCGCGATCGGCCACAGCGCGGCCTCGACGAAGCCGTCGACCAGGTAGCGCCAGCCCGGGAACGCGGCGCCCATCAGCAGGCGGATCACGAACGGCACGAGCTGCGCGACGACGAGGAGCGGCGTGACGTACAGCACCTGCACGCCGATCGGCATCCACAGCACGCGGCGGTGAAGCGTGATCGCGCCGTACGACAGCAGCGTGTAGGCGAGCGCATGCTCGCCGAGCAGGCCCGCTTCGTGCACGTCCATCAGGATGCCGAGCGCGAATGCGACGCCCATCCCGACCTTGCGCGGCTGGTGGATGTTCCAGAACAGCAGCACGAGCGCGACGAAGTCGGGCACGCCGGGCAGGTGGCCCCACGGCATCAGGTTCAGCAGGAACGCGGCGGCGAGGCTGAAGACGATGAAGTACGGGTTGACCGGCTGCAGGATGTATTGCGGGCGATTCATCGCTGGGCTCCTGATTGCCCGGCGGCGGGCTTCGCGGGCGCGGCGGGCTTGGCCGTTGCGGCAGGGGCCGCAGGGGCCGCAGGGGCGGCGGGCGCAGCCGGCGCGGGCGTCGCGCCGGGCTGGGCTGCGGCGCCGGCCGCCGGCTTCGCGCCCGCGTCGGCCGCCTTGTCGCCTTTGTCACCCTTTTCGCCCTTGGCGGCGCCCTTCGCGCCCTTCTTGCCGCCCTTCGCGTTCTTGTCGGCCGACTCCGGCTCGGCCGGGCGCGGCGGAATGGCGTTCTGGTAGTGCAGCACCAGCATCTGGCGCGCGCCGCGCACGGCCGCGACCGGCGCGCAGGTCACGCGCGCGAACGCGGTGTCGGCGAGCTTGTCGACGCGCATGACTTTCGCGACCGGCAGGCCGGGCGGATAGACGCCGTCGAGGCCGCTCGTGACGAGCTCGTCGCCGGCGACGACGTCGGCGCTCGTCGGCACGAAGCGCAGGTCGAGCGAATCGCCGCGCGGGGTGCCGTAGATCACGCTGCGCAGGCCGGTGCGCAGCACCTGGACCGGAATCGCGAGATCGCGGTCGGTGATCAGCGTGACTTCGGCCTGCAGCGGGAACACGCGGGTGACCTGGCCGACCACGCCGTCCTCGCTGACGACGGGCGCGCCGCCCTGGATGCCTTGCTGCATGCCCTGCCCGATCACGATCTTCTGCGTGAACGGGTCGGCGGTGTCGTACTGGATCTCGACGGGCGTCGACTGCGTCGCGATGTGCTGGCGCAGCTCGAGCACCGCGCGCAGATGCGCGTTTTCCTGCGTGAGCACGGCGGCCTGGTTGGCCTGCGTCGACAGCTGCAGGTTGCGGGCGCGCAACTGATCGTTCTCGTGGCGCAGCGTGGCGCCGGTGGTCGCGATTTCGGCCGCGCCCATGAACAGGTCGCGCGGCACGAGCGCCACGCGCTGCAGCGGATACAGCACGGTGCCGAGCACCCCGCGGACGATTTCGAGCGTGTTGAAGCGCGCGTCCGACACGAGGAGCGCGATGGCGACCGTGACGAAGAAAATGAGCCGCGCGAGGGCGGGCGGACCTTGCTTGAAGAGGGGCGGCGGACTGTATTCCATGGTCGGCGCCGGGCGCGAATGATCGGTTAAATGATGCTCAGACGCGCAAACGGCGCGGCGGTTCGTTCTGAACGAGCGAGCCGGCCACGCCGCGGGTGCGTCATATCAAACTGGACTGCTTAGACGATCACTCGTACGAGAAGATGCTGCCCAGCTTGTCCATGCGCTCGAGCGCCATGCCCGAGCCGCGCACCACGCAGGTGAGCGGATCTTCGGCGACGAGCACCGGCAGGCCGGTCTCTTCCGCGAGCAGGCGGTCGAGGTCGCGCAGCAGCGCGCCGCCGCCCGTCAGCATCATCCCGCGTTCGGCGATGTCCGCGCCGAGTTCCGGCGGGGTCTGCTCGAGCGCGATCTTCACCGACGACACGATCTGGTTCAGCGGATCGGTGAGCGCCTCGAGGATTTCGTTGCTGGAGATCGTGAAGCTGCGCGGGATGCCTTCCGACAGATTGCGGCCCTTCACTTCCATTTCCTTGACTTCGGAGCCCGGGAACGCGGAGCCGATTTCCTTCTTGATCGCCTCGGCCGTCTGTTCGCCGATCAGCATCCCGTAGTTGCGGCGGATGTAGTTGACGATCGCCTCGTCGAACTTGTCGCCGCCGACGCGCACCGAGCCCTTGTAGACGATGCCGCCGAGCGAGATCACGCCGACTTCGGTCGTGCCGCCGCCGATGTCGACGACCATCGAGCCCGTCGCTTCCGACACCGGCAGGCCGGCGCCGATCGCGGCCGCCATCGGCTCCTCGATCAGGTAGACCTGCGACGCGCCGGCGCCGTGGGCCGCTTCCTTGATCGCGCGGCGCTCGACCTGGGTCGAGCCGCACGGCACGCAGATGATGATGCGCGGCGACGGCGAGAACATGCGCGACTCGTGGGCCGTCTTGATGAACTGCTTGATCATCTGCTCGGTGACGGTGAAGTCGGCGATCACGCCGTCCTTCATCGGGCGGATCGCCTCGATGTTGCCCGGCACCTTGCCGAGCATCTGCTTGGCTTCCTTGCCGACCGCCTGGATCGTCTTCTTGCCGTTGGGGCCGCCTTCCTGGCGGATCGACACGACGGACGGCTCATCGAGCACGATGCCCTTGCCGCGCATGTAGATCAGGGTGTTTGCGGTACCGAGGTCGATCGCCAGATCGTTGGAGAAGTAGCTGCGCAAAAAACCGAACATTCAGAATCCTGTTTCGCTCTGCGCCGGCCCTGCATAGCGAGCGCTGAGGGCGGCAGCGGAAAAAATAACAGCCTCGGATCGTGGCGGAAGCGGCCGCCGCGGCGCTCGAAGCTGCGAATGAAATTTACCGGGAGCCGCTCGAAGCCCGCACGGCTTGCCGACAAGGGGCTCAGCGGTACGGGAAAAGGCTGCCGGGTTTGGGTCGAACGCGTAATGATACCTTATAATTTCGCCGTATTTGAATCGAAACGGACGGTATTTTTCCCGCTTCGTACCCGATTTTTGAGGGTGGGATCGCACCCTCCAACCCACGCCGCAGCGCCGCTTTTCGCGCGCTGCGCCGCCCTGTTTTCCGGTGATTGCATGGCTCTGACCCTGACCGACGTGAAACGCATCGCGCACCTTGCGCGCCTCGAAATGGCCGACGCCGACGCCGAGCATACGCTCGGCCAGCTCAATGAATTCTTCGGCCTCGTCGAGCAGATGCAGGCGGTCGACACCGCCGGCATCGCGCCGCTCGCCCATCCGATCGAACAGATCCAGGAAGTCGCGCAGCGCCTGCGCGACGACGCCGTCACGGAAACTGTGAACCGCGACGACAACCAGCGTCCGGCGCCGGCCGTGCAGGACGGCCTGTATCTCGTGCCGAAGGTGATCGAGTAAGCGTTCGATGACAAGCGTGCGCGCCGCTTCACGCCGCACGCGCCCCAGAATTCCCAGGAAAACCACTCAATGCACGCAAAAAGCCTGACCGAACTGCGCGCCGCGCTCGCCGCCAAGGAATGCTCGGCCGTCGAGCTGGCGCAGCACTATCTGAAACGGATCGACGCCGCGCAGGACCTGAACGCGTTCGTCCACGTCGACGCCGACCTCACGCTCGCGCAGGCGAAGGCCGCCGACGCCGAGCTCGCGCGCGGCGCGGCCGGCCCGCTCGCCGGCCTGCCGATCGCGCACAAGGACGTGTTCGTCACGCGCGGCTGGCGCTCGACCGCCGGCTCGAAGATGCTCGCGAACTACGCGAGCCCGTTCGACGCGACCGTCGTCGCCCGCCTGTCGGCGGCCGGCATGGTCACGCTCGGCAAGACCAACATGGACGAGTTCGCGATGGGCTCGTCGAACGAGAATTCCGCGTTCGGCCCGGTGAAGAACCCGTGGGACACCAACGCGGTGCCGGGCGGCAGCTCGGGCGGCAGCTCGGCCGCCGTCGCCGCGCGCCTCGCGCCGGCCGCGACCGGCACCGACACCGGCGGCTCGATCCGCCAGCCGGCGTCGTTCGCCGGCGTGACCGGCATCAAGCCGACCTACGGCCGCGTGTCGCGCTACGGGATGATCGCGTTCGCGTCGTCGCTCGACCAGGGCGGCCCGATGGCGCAGAGCGCCGCCGACTGCGCGCTGCTGCTCAATGCGATGGCGGGCTTCGACGAGCGCGACTCGACGAGCCTCGAGCGCGCCGACGAGGATTTCACGCGCCACCTCGGCCAGCCGTGGGCGCCGGGCAACGACGCGGGCAAGCCGCTCGCGGGCCTGCGCATCGGCCTGCCGAACGAATACTTCGGCGACGGCCTCGCCGCCGACGTGCGCGCGACGGTCGACGCGGCGCTCAACGCTTATGAAGCGCTCGGTGCGACGCTCGTGCCGGTGTCGCTGCCGAAGACCGAGCTGTCGATCCCCGTTTACTACGTGATCGCGCCGGCCGAGGCGTCGTCGAACCTGTCGCGCTTCGACGGCGTGCGCTACGGCCACCGCGCCGCCGAATACGGCGACCTGCTCGACATGTACAAGAAGTCGCGCGCCGAGGGTTTCGGCCCGGAAGTGAAGCGCCGTATCCTGATCGGCACCTACGTGCTGTCGCACGGCTACTACGACGCGTACTACCTGCAGGCGCAGAAGATCCGCCGCATCATCGCGCAGGATTTCCAGGAAGCGTTCAAGTCCTGCGACGTGATCATGGGCCCGGCATCGCCGACGGTCGCCTGGGACATCGGCGCGAAGGGCGACGATCCGGTGCAGATGTATCTCGCGGATATCTATACGCTGTCGGTGAGCCTCGCGGGCCTGCCCGGCATGAGCGTGCCGTGCGGTTTCGGCGCGGGCGCGAATGAGAAGCGCCCGGTCGGCCTGCAGATCATCGGCAACTATTTCAACGAAGCCCGGATGCTGCAGGTCGCCGACGCGTTCCAGCGCGCGACCGACTGGCACAAGCAAGTTCCGGCGGGGGTGTAAGCAATGACTCAGTGGGAAGTCGTCATCGGTCTCGAGACGCATGCGCAGCTGTCGACCGTCTCGAAGATTTTCTCCGGCGCGCCGACGCAGTTCGGCGCGGAACCGAACACGCAGGCCTGCCCGGTCGACCTGGCGCTGCCGGGCGTGCTGCCGGTGCTGAACCGCGGCGCGGTCGAGCGGGCGATCCGCTTCGGCCTCGCGATCGGCTCGACCATCGCGCCGCGCAGCATCTTCGCGCGCAAGAACTACTTCTACCCGGATCTGCCGAAGGGCTATCAGATCAGCCAGTACGAGATTCCGGTCGTGCAGGGCGGCCAGATCACGATCCAGGTGCCCGCCAACGAAAAGGCCGGCAAGGAAGCGTATTCGAAGACCGTCAACCTGACCCGCGCGCATCTGGAAGAAGATGCGGGCAAGTCGCTGCATGAAGACTTCGCGGGGATGACGGGCATCGACCTGAACCGCGCGGGCACGCCGCTGCTCGAGATCGTCACCGAGCCGGAAATGCGCAGCGCGGCCGAGGCGGTCGCCTACGCGAAGGCGCTGCACGGGCTCGTCGTGTGGCTCGGCATCTGCGACGGCAACATGCAGGAAGGCTCGTTCCGCTGCGACGCGAACGTGTCGGTGCGCCCGGTCGGCCAGGAGAAATTCGGCACGCGCGCCGAGATCAAGAACCTGAACTCGTTCCGCTTCCTCGAGGAGGCGATCAACTATGAAGTGCGCCGCCAGATCGAGCTGATCGAGGACGGCGGCGAAGTCGTGCAGGAAACCCGCCTGTACGACCCGGACAAGCGCGAGACGCGCTCGATGCGCAGCAAGGAAGACGCGCACGACTACCGCTACTTCCCCGATCCGGACCTGATGCCGCTCGTGATCGGCGCGGACTGGGTCGAGCGCGTGAAGGCCGGCATGCCCGAGCTGCCGGCCGCGATGCAGCAGCGTTTCGTCGAGCAGTACGGCGTGTCCGCCTATGACGCGGGCGTGCTGACGTCGAGCAAGGCGATGGCCGCGTACTTCGAGGCGGTGGTCGCGAAGGCGGGTGCGGCGAACGCGAAGATCGCCGCGAACTGGCTGATGGGCGACGTGTCGTCGCAGCTGAACCGTGACGGCATCGAGATCGACGGGATTCCGGTATCGGCCGCGCAGCTCGCGCTCGTGCTGCAGCGGATTGCGGACGGCACGATCTCGAACAAGATCGCGAAGGAAATCTTTGCGATGATCTGGGACGAGAAGGCGACCGACGAAGCCGCCGCCGATCGCATCATCGACGCGAAGGGCCTGAAGCAGATCTCCGACACCGGCGCGCTGGAAGCGATCATCGACGAGGTGCTCGCGGCGAACGCGAAGTCGGTCGAGGAATTCCGCGCCGGCAAGGAAAAGGCGTTCAACGCGCTGATCGGCCAGGCGATGAAGGCGACGAAGGGCAAGGCGAACCCGCAGCAGGTCAACGAGCTGCTGAAGAAGAAGCTCGGGTAAGCGGCGCACGCGCCTGAATCGCGCTTGACCACGGGCCGCCGCCGAACCTGTTCGGGGCGGCCCGTTGCAACTGGTGCGCACGCGGCGTGCGCGCCGTCACACGGAGGAACGCATGGCGAAACAACCGTCGCTCGACGATTACCGGGTGCCGTACCACACGCGCGAGAAGGACGCGGCAGCGTTCTCGCTCGGCACATACGATCCGTCCGCGAAGCCGTTCTCGTCGGGTGCGAAGGAAGCCGACCGCGAACGGCTGTCGGCTGTGTCGATGGAGCTCGACGTGCAGCAGGAGCGGCTGCACACGCAGCAGAAGAAGCGCGTACTGCTGGTGCTGCAGGGGATGGACACGAGCGGCAAGGACGGCACCGTGCGCGCGGTGTTCCGCGAAGTCGACCCGCTCGGCCTGCGCGTCGTGTCGTTCAAGGCGCCGACGCCGCTCGAGGCCGCGCACGATTTCCTGTGGCGCGTGCATGCGCAGGTGCCGGCGGCCGGCGAGCTCGCGATCTTCAACCGCAGCCATTACGAGGACGTGCTCGTGCCGCGCGTGCTGGGCGCGATCGACGAGAAGGAGTGCGAGCGCCGCTACCGGCAGATCCGCGACTTCGAGACGATGCTCGTCGAAAACGGCACGACGGTCGTCAAGTGCTTCCTGCACATCTCGAAGGACGAACAGCGCGACCGGCTGCAGGCGCGTATCGACGACCCGGTCAAGCACTGGAAATTCGACATCTCGGATCTCGATGCGCGCAAGCACTGGGATGCGTACCAGGACGCGTACCGCGACGCGCTCGCCGCGACGTCGGCCGAGCATGCGCCGTGGTACGTGATTCCGGCGAACTCGAAGACGCACCGCAACGTGATGATCGCCGAGCTGCTGCTACGCACGCTGACCGACATGAAGCTGGAATTCCCGCCGGCCAAGCCCGAGCTGGAAGGCGTGAAGATCCGGTAAGCAGGCGCTACGATACGAACGAATATTGAACGGAAACCCGACATGATGCGAGTGATTACCGCCAACCTGAACGGCATCCGCTCCGCCGCGAAGAAAGGCTTCTTCGAATGGCTCGGCGAGCAGAACGCCGATTGCGTGTGCGTGCAGGAGATCAAGGTGTCGGCCGACGACCTGCCGGCCGAATTCGTCGAGCCGCACGGCCTCAGGAGCTATTTCCATCACGCCGAGAAGAAGGGCTACAGCGGCGCGGGGCTGTACAGCCGCCACGAGCCCGATGACGTGATCATCGGCTTCGGCAGCAGCGAATTCGATTCCGAGGGGCGCTACGTCGAGGCCCGCTACGGCAAGCTGTCGGTCGTGTCGGTGTACGTGCCGTCCGGCTCGAGCGGCGACGAGCGGCAGCAGGCGAAGTACCGCTTCATGGACGAATTCATGCCGCACCTCGCCGAGCTGAAGAAGAAGCGCGAAGTGATCCTGTGCGGCGACGTGAACATCGTCCACAAGGAAATCGACATCAAGAACTGGAAGAGCAACCAGAAGAATTCCGGCTGCCTGCCGGAAGAGCGCGCGTGGCTCACGCAGCTGTTCGACGACGTCGGCTACGTGGACGTGTTCCGCACGCTCGATCCGCGTCCCGAGCAGTACACGTGGTGGAGCAACCGCGGCCAGGCGTATGCGAAGAACGTCGGGTGGCGGATCGACTACCAGATCGCGACGCCGGGCGTGGCCGGCACCGCGAAAAGCACGTCGATCTTCAAGGACATCAAGTTCAGCGATCATGCGCCGCTGACGGTGGATTACGACTACAAGAAGTGACGCGCGCCGCGCGTGGCGCGGGCGCCGGATGCAAAACGGGCTGCGAAATGCAGCCCGTTTTGTTTGTCGCCTGCTGCTTACGCCTTGATCGACGCCATATCGATCACGAACCGATACTTCACGTCGCTCTTCAGCATCCGCTCGTAAGCTGCATTGATCTGCTGCATCGGAATCGTTTCGATATCCGACGTGATCCCGTGCTCCGCGCAGAAATCGAGCATTTCCTGCGTCTGCGCGATCCCGCCGATCAGCGAGCCGGCCAGGCGGCGCCGCTTGAAGATCAGGTTGAACACCTGCGGCGACGGGTGGTCGTGCTCGGGCGCGCCGACCAGCGTCATCGTGCCGTCGCGCTTCAGCAGGTGCAGGAACGGGTTCAGGTCGTGCTGCGCGGCGACCGTGTTCAGGATGAAGTCGAAGCTGTTCAGGTGCGCGCTCATCTGCGCTTCGTCCTTCGAGATCACCACTTCGTGCGCGCCGAGCCGCTTGCCGTCCTCGACCTTCGACGGCGACGTCGTGAACAGCACGACCTGCGCACCCATCGCGCGCGCGAGCTTCACGCCCATATGGCCGAGGCCGCCCAGGCCGACGATGCCGACCTTCTTGCCCGGGCCGACGTTCCACTGGCGCAGCGGCGAATACGTGGTGATGCCCGCGCACAGGAGCGGCGCCGCGCCGGCCGGATCGAGCGTATCCGGCACACGCAGCACGAACGCCTCGTCGACGACGATCTGCGTCGAATAGCCGCCGTACGTCACGTCGCCGCTCACGCGGTCGCGGCCGTTGTAGGTGCCGACGAAGCCGTTCTCGCAATACTGCTCGAGCCCTTCCGCGCAGCTCGGGCAGGTCCGGCACGAATCGACGAGACAGCCGACGCCGACCAGCTCGCCGACCTTGAAGCGCGACACCTGCGGGCCGGTCGCGCTCACGCGGCCGACGATTTCATGGCCCGGCACGACCGGGTAGATCGTGTTCCGCCATTCGTTGCGCGCCTGATGCAGATCGGAGTGGCAGACGCCGCAATAAAGAATCTCGATCTGCACGTCGAGGTCGCGCAGCGCACGCGGCTGGAATTCGAACGGGGCAAGCGGCGACTGGGCGTCGGTCGCTGCAAAGGCATAGGTTGTGCTCATGCGGGGCTCCTTGTTCGGCAAAAGTCACTGCCGTCGCGCCATATGGCGGCGCGGCGAGACAGGACGCCATCGTACGGAGCGCCGCGTCGGCGCGAAATACCTGAAGGTCTCGAAGATTTGCCTATTTCTCTCGAAGTGCGGCCAATACCCCGCTAAAACAGCGCCAAAGTGCTACATTGCAAGCCTGTTTCTCTTGCCGTCCAGGATTGCGCCGATGAGCTTCCAGCCCCTTTTTGCCGATGCCGGCGACCGTGTGCAGCGCCGCATGATCGACCTGCTCGCGCGTCTCGCGCCGAACGAGGGCTTTACGCATGCGGATATGGAAGGCGTGCGCTTCATCCGCGCGAACCGGCCGGTGCCGCGCATGCCGGTGCTGTACGAGCCGAGCATCGTCGTCGTCTGCCAGGGGCGCAAGCACGGCTATCTCGGCGATCAGTCATTCATCTACGACGCGCAGCAATATCTGGTGCTGTCGGTGCCGCTGCCGTTCGAATGCGAGACGTTCGCGAGCGAGGACGAGCCGTTTCTCGCGATCTCGGTCCGCGTCGATCTCGCGGTGATCGCGGAACTGGCGATCCTGCTCGACGAAACCCGCGGCGTTGCCGTCAGCGAGCCGCGCGGCGTGTATTCGACCCCGCTCGACGCGCCGCTCGCGGACGCGGTGCTGCGCCTGCTCGAAGCGCTCGCGTCGCCGCACGACACGCGTGTGCTCGGGCCGTCGATCATGCGCGAGATCGCGTACCGCGTGCTGACCGGCGCGCAGGGCGACGCGATCCGCGCGGCGCTCGTGCAGCAGCATCAGTTCGGCCGCATCGCGAAGGCGCTGCGCCGCATTCACGCGGACCTGACCGGCGACCTCGATGTCGATACGCTCGCGCGCGAGGCCGGCATGAGCGTCGCGGTGTTCCATGCGCAGTTCAAGAGCGTCACCGCGACGTCGCCGATGCAGTACGTCAAGACGACGCGCCTGCATCAGGCGCGGCTGATGATGGTGCAGGACGGCATCGGCGCGGGCACGGCGGCGGCGCGGGTCGGCTACGCGAGCGCGTCGCAGTTCAGCCGCGAGTTCAAGCGATTGTTCGGCCGCAGCCCCGGTGACGAGGTGCGCTGGATGCGCGAGATGGGCAGCCGCACGATCGGCGGCGGGGCGGTCATCGACTACTGGACGGATGAGCGACAGGTCGGCGCGTAACGCGGCCGGCGAGATCGGGCTGGCGGGTGTCGGCGCGCGGCGCACGCCGCGCCATCCGCTCAGCGCCGCGAGACCTTGCGCCGCTGCGCGCTGATTCCCGCGTAGTCGGGCAGCGCGTCGACGCGCTTGGCCATAGCTTTCGCATACAGCGGCAGCAGGTCAGGCAGGCGATTCAGCAGGTCCTGGCGGCGCGCGGCGTCGTACGGGTGCGTGTAGATGAAGCCCGATTCCCTGTTCGCGCGCGTCGCAGCGGCCAGCTTGTCCCACAGCGTGATTGCGGCGCGCGGGTCGAAGCCGGCGCGGGCGGCGATGTCGCCGCCGATCACGTCGGCCTCGGTTTCGTCGGTCGGGTCGTAGCGCAGCGTCTGCAGACGCGCGTCGAGGTTAAGCGGCTGCGGCAGAGGATCGCCGACGCCGAACAGCGGCGGCAGCGCCGCCGCGCGCAGCGACGTTTGCGACGTATCGCTGAAGCTGCTGCGCGCGTGCTCGCGCAGCGCATGCGCGATGCCGTGCGCAAGCAGCACGCCGAGCTCGTCGTCGTTCAGGCGGACGCGGTCGAGCATCCCGCCATAGACGAGGATCTTGCCGCCGGGCAGGCACGATACGCGGATGTCGCGCGAACGGACCGCGTTGACGTCCCACGCCCACGTCTTGACCCGGTCGTTCCATTTCACCGAATACGGCGCGAGTTTCGCGACGATTGCGCGCAGGCGCTTCACGCGCGGCTGGTTAGCGGGGAGCAGGCGATTGTTCTGCGCCGCCGCCTGCACGATCTGCGCGTATTCGTTCGCGGTCAGCTGCTCGAGGAGCGGCGACGGAATCAGCGTGCGGAACGCCACCGCATTGCCGAAGCGCACTTGCTGCGGCGTCGGCGTGTAGGCTTTCGCGGACGCGGCGGCGCCTTGCGGCTGCGCCGGCTCGGCGGTCGCGGACGGGGTGGACGACGGCGCGGGCGCGGCCGGCGGCGCCGAGCCGGGCGCCGCCGCGGAACCCGCGGAACCGGTGTCGCCTGCGTGCGCGCCGAGCGCCGCGATGCCGACGCTCAGCGATGCGGCCAGGTGCGCGATGCGGCGCAAGCGGTCACTGCGCACGGGTCGCCTCGCCATTGCGCGCGTCGCCGCGCCACGGCGCGATCTTGAACAGCAGCATCATGCCGGGGATGGCGAGCGCGGTGCACATCAGGAAGTAGTCGAACCAGCCGGTCTTCGCGACGATGAAGCCGCTCGCCGCGGACGCGAGCGTGCGCGGCACCGACGCGAGGCTCGTGAACAGCGCGAACTGCGTCGCGGTATAGCGCGGGTCGGTCGTGCTCGCGATGTATGCGACGAAGGCGGCCATCGTCAGGCCGGTCGTGAAGGTTTCAAAGCCGTAGACGAGCGCGAGCGCCACCGTCATCGGGCTGAGCTGCGGCGTGACCTCGATGCCGACGACCGACAGCACCGACGCGATCGCGTGGCTCGCGGCGACCGTGAAGTCGTAGAGCGTCGCGAGCACCGCCGAGCCGGGGCCGACCTGCGCGAGCCACGCGAAGCCGAGCGTCGACACCATCTGCAGCGCACCGAAGATCCACAGCCCGCGGCCGATGCCGATCTTCACGAGCCAGACGCCGCCGATGATCCCGCCGGCGACGCTCGCGACGAGCGCGGTAGTTTTCGCGACGATGCCGATTTCCGTGCGCGAGAAGCCGATGTCCAGGAAGAACGACGTCGACAGCGTCGTCGCCATCGTGTCGCCGATCTTGAACAGGAAGATGAACGCGATCACGAGCAGCGCGCCGGCCCAGCCGTCGCGCAGGATGAATTCCCGGAACGGCAGCACGATCGCGTCGCGCAGGTTGCGCGGCGGCGCGCCGACCACTTCCGGCTCGCGCACGAGCAGCGTCATCACGATGCCCGGCAGCATGAACGCGCCGGTGATCGCGAACACGACGTCCCACGGCAGGTGATCGGACAGGATCAGCGCCAGCGAGCCGGGGATCAGCGCGGCGAGCTTGTACGCGTTCACGTGCACCGCGTTGCCGAGGCCCTGCTCGGTGTCGCGCAGCAACTCGCGGCGATACGCGTCGATCACGATGTCCGCGCTCGCGCCAAAGAACGCGACGAGCGTGGTGAGCGCGGCGACCGTCCAGATCGAATCGCGCGGCGACACGAAGCCGAGCGCGGCGATCGCGCCCGCGACGAGCAACTGCGTGAGCAGCATCCAGCCGCGCCGGCGCCCGGGCCGCCAGCCGGGCAGGCGCGGGAGATAGCGGTCCATCAGCGGCGCCCACAGGAACTTCCACGTATACGGGAACTGGATCAGCGCGAACAGGCCGATTTCCTTCAGGTTCACGCCTTCCGAGCGCAGCCATGCCTGCACGAGGTAGACGAGCGTGAAGAGGGGCAGACCGGACGTGAAGCCGAGAAACACGCAGATCAGCATGTGCGTGTTCAGGAATGCTCGCCAGCCGGGGTGATCCTCGTGAGCGGTGAGTGCGGTCGCCTCGTGTGGCGTTTTCGACATGGGAATGGAACTGGGTAGCGTTGACGTTATGGCGGCGGCAGCGCGCGGCAGCCGCCCGCGTGGCTGCGGGCCGGGCCAACCGGCCGTGCCTGACCGTGACCGGCCGTGCCGCCCGTCAACGGCGCTCCGGCTCAGCTGCGCTTGACGCGATAGACAGCAAGACTACCACGCCAGTTCGCTCCCCATCGAATCGGCTGCCCTTCGTGCAGCACGACGCGGTCGAGGATCGTGACGCCGACCTCGGGCGCGAGCGCCTCGAAATCCTTGATCGTCAGCACGCGGACGTTCGGCGTGTTGTGCCACTGGTAAGGCAGCGACTTCGACACCGGCATCCGGCCGCGCAGCACCGACAGCCGGTGCGCCCAGTAGCCGAAATTCGGAAACGACACGATGCATTCGCGGCCGACGCGCGCGGTCTCGCGCAGGATCGCGGCGGTCTGGTGGATCGTCTGCAGCGTCTGCGACAGGATCGCGATATCGAAGCTGTGGTCCTCGAACAGGCGCAGGCCGTCCTCGAGGTTCTGCTGGATCACGTTGATGCCGTTCTTCGCGCTCGCGAGCACGCCCGCGTCGTTCAGTTCGATGCCGTAGCCGGAGACGTCCAGTTCCTCCGTCAGCAGCGCCAGCAGCGAGCCGTCGCCGCAGCCGAGATCGAGCACGGTCGAGCGCGGCTCGACCCAGCGGGCGATCGTGCGGAAGTCCGCGCGCGCGGACAGGGAGTTCAGCGCCTGCTGGTTCATGCACCCACCTCGTTGGCGATTCGTTCGTAATACGCGCGGATCAGGTTGTGATAGCGCGCGTCGTCGAGCAGGAACGCGTCGTGGCCGTGCGGCGCGTCGATCTCCGCGTAGCTCACGGTGCGCTTGTTGTCGAGCAGCGCCTTCACGATCTCGCGCGAGCGCGCGGGTGCGAAGCGCCAGTCGGTCGAGAAGCTCGCGATCAGGTATTTCGCCTTGGTGTGCGCGAGCGCGGCCGTCAGGTTGCCGTCGAACGCCTTGGCCGGATCGAAGTAGTCGAGCGCGCGCGTGATCAGCAGGTAGGTGTTCGCGTCGAAGTAGTCGGCGAACTTGTCGCCCTGGTAGCGCAGGTACGACTCGACCTCGAACTCGACGTCGAAGCTGAAGTTGTACGCGTCGAGCGCGCCGTCGGCGCGGCGCAGCGCGCGGCCGAATTTCTCGGCCATGTCGTCGTCGGAGAGATACGTGATGTGGCCGATCATCCGCGCGACGCGCAGGCCGCGCTTCGGCTTCACGCCGTGCGCGTAGTAATCGCCGCCGTGGAAATCCGGGTCGGACAGGATCGCCGAGCGCGCGACCTCGTTGAACGCGATGTTCTGCGCGGACAGCTTCGGCGTCGACGCGATGTCGATGCAGTGCGCGACGCGCTCCGGATACATCAGGCTCCAAGCGAGCGCCTGCATCCCGCCGAGGCTGCCGCCCATCACCGCGGCGAAGCGCTCGATGCCGAACGCATCGGCGACGCGCGCCTGCGCGTGCACCCAGTCCTCGACCGTGACGACCGGAAAGCGCGCACCGTACGGTTGGCCGTTCGACGGATCGATGCTCATCGGGCCGGTCGAGCCGAAGCACGAGCCGAGGTTGTTCACGCCGATCACGAAGAAGCGGTTGGTGTCGAGCGGCTTGCCCGGCCCCACCATGTTGTCCCACCAGCCGGTGCTGCGCGGATCGTCCGCGTAGACGCCGGCGACGTGATGCGACGCGTTGAGCGCGTGGCAGACGAGCACCGCGTTCGAGCGCGCGGCGTTGAGCTCGCCGTACGTCTCGACGACGAGCTGATAGTTGCCGATCACGCTGCCGCTTTGCAAGCGCAGCGGTTCGGCGAAGTGCATGGTCTGTGGAGCGACGATGCCGATCGATTCCATTCGTTCCGCCTTATGCCATATGACTGGGCGGCTAAACGGTGTCGGCGATGCGCGGAGTCGGAGATGCGCGGCTGACGACCTCTTTAGCCGCATTTGTAGTGAACCGCCGGGACGAAGACAAATCAAGGCCCCGGCTGGTTCGCGCGCCCGCAATCGAGTCAGCAAATCGGCGCGTCGTGCAGACCGGCCGCCCGTGGAGGGCCGGCTGCTGGCGTCAAGTATAGCGGAAATCCGTCGGGCGGCGAATCCGTCGGGCGGTGCGTGCGGGACTGCCGGGCCGGTACAGATGGGGAGGCTGTTGCTGGCGGCTGGAACGTCGTGCGAAGAGGCGCAGGCAGTTTTCCTTTTCATGATCACCTGCCTCTATCAGGTGAAAAGGAAATCGTTACATCGAATTAACAAATGTTGAGTGAATTGTTAATTGGAGGAATTGAAAGTTCGTTATTCGGGCGAATCAGGTGCGCTTATCTCGGATTTGCCGTATGCGGGAGACAAGAGTTCTTTCAAATTTGAACTTGTCCTATATCTCCGAGGAAATAGTGTCGCTAGCATTTCTCCCGGGTTCAACTGAACGAGATAAGCGCGGCATGCATGGGCGGTGCGGCGTCTCGCGGACCTGGCCGACGAGGTCGGCGTACTTTTTATTCGAGTAGGAGAGTCAAGTGAGCAAGAAAGCATTGAGTATTTTTACTGCGGCACTGCTGGGTTCGATGGCGGCATCGACCGCATTCGCGCAGACGGCCGTTACGCAAGGCAAGGTGACGTTCGACGGCGAGTTGACCACGAGCACGTGTTCGATCAAGGCGGGGGACCAGGACAAGAAAGTGATTCTGCCGAAGGTCTCGACGGTCGATCTGGCGAAGCGTGGCGATACGATCGGCTCGACGTCGTTCGATATCACCGCGACGAATTGCGCGACTGACGTGAACAAGGTCGCTGCCCACTTCGAGATGACCAACATGGATCCGGATACCGGCAACCTCAAGAACCTGCTCGAGGGTGATGGGGCGGCAAAGAACGTCGTCGTGCAACTGGTGAACAGCGACGGTACGGGGATTCGGGCGGGTTCGACCGGCCGGTACTACGACGTGACGGGTACGGGCACCGACCGTGGCGCGACGATGTACTACGGCGGCCAGTACTTCGCGACCGGCCAGACCACCGCGGGTAAGGTGAATTCCTTCGCGCGCTTCACGCTCGCCTATCAGTGATCCCGAGTCGCAAGTAGTCCGCAAGCGGGCTCCGGAGGCTTCGCTGCGAAGCCTCCGGAGTGCGCGCGACGATCGATCAAGGAGGTTTGCGTGAGGTCATGGAAATGGAAGGGCATCACGGCCGCTTTTGCGTTGGGCATGGCGGCGCTGTCGGCCCAGGCGGCGATCGTGATAACGGGTACGCGGGTCGTGTACCCGGAGCAGAGTCGCGAAGTCAATGTGCGGTTGACGAACATCGAGACGGCGCCCGTGCTGGTGCAGTCGTGGATCGACGACGGTGATTCGGATGCCAATCCCGATCAGATCAAGGTGCCGTTCGTGCTGACGCCGCCGGTGTTTCGCGTCGAGCCGAAAAAGGGGCAGACGTTGCGCATCATGTACACGGGCACGAATCTGCCGGCTGATCGCGAGTCGCTGTTCTGGCTCAACGTGCAGGAAATTCCTCCGCAGCCGACGAATGCCGAAGACACGAATCTGCTGCAGCTTGCCTTTCGCACGCGCATCAAGCTGTTTTTCCGGCCGGCCGCGCTTCAGGACGGGCCTTCGGGTGAGTTGCTGAAGTGGAGGGTCGTGCACGACGGCAAAGGGCAGAGCGTCCTGCGCGTCGACAATCCGTCGCCCTATTACGTGTCGTTCAGCCATGTGGCATTGAAGGCCGGTGACAAGGAAATCCAGTTCGACCCGTCCATGGTGGCGCCGTTCGGCCATGTGTCGTTTACGCAGCAGCCGGGTACGCGTAGCACGCTCGCGCGAGGCGCGATTTCTTACAAGCTACTCAACGATTACGGCGCGGAGGTGGCAGGTTCGGCCACAGCTGAATAACCAGCCGACTGTGTCGGAAACGATGAGGATCGAAGAGTGGTTCGAGCAGCAAAAAATATCGTGCTTGACGGTGTTCACGATGTCGATCTGAGCGTCTTTCGCCGCCGGCGGGTGGCTTTGGCGGTCAGTCTGGCGTTTGGCATGGGCTTGCTTGGCGACGACGTTTGCGCGGCAGAGCTGGACTGGCTCGATGCCGAGCAACAGGCGGGTGCCGAGCCGGTGCTGCACATGGCGGCCCGCGCGACGACGGAGCCGGCGATGTACATGGCGGCTCGCGCGACGACGGAGCCGGCGATGTACATGGCGGCTCGCGCGACGACGGAGCCGGTGATGCACGTGGCGGCTCGCGCGACGACGGAGCCGGTGATGCACGTGGCGGCTCGTACGGCGATGGATCCCACTGTGGTGGCGTTCAACCCCCGGCTGTTCGCCGGCAGTGGCGTCGATCTGTCGCGTTTCGCGAAGGGTAATCCGGTCGAGCCAGGCAATTACGCTGTCGACGTGAGCGTCAACGGCAAAGGACGCGGGCGTCACGACGTGCTGTTCCGCGCGGTGCCCGGCAGCGACGTCGCCATGCCATGCTTCTCGCTCGAGATGCTGAAGCAGTTCGGTGTCGACGGCGACAAGGTCGCGAGCCGGCTTCAGCAACCGAAGCCGGAAAGCGATGACGGCGCCCCGGCCGCGCATGAGTCGGGGCCGGACGTCTGCCTGGCGCTCCGCGAAACGATACCCGACGCGACGTATACGTTCGATAGCGCGGATCTGAAGCTCGATCTGACGATTCCGCAGACCGAGATGAGCAAGACGGCCCAAGGCTACGTCGATCCGTCGCGCTGGGACGAGGGGATCAACGTCGGGCTGCTGCAGTACAACGTCAACGGGTACACGAGCGAGAGCAACTTTTACGGGCACAACTTCAGCAGCCTGTATACCGGCTTGCAGTCGGGCGTGAATGTCGGTCCGTGGCGTTTTCGCCACCGATCGACGCTGAACTGGGCGAGCCGCGGGCAGGGCGTATCCTGGCGTAGTCTCGAAACCTTCGTTCAGCGGGACATCACGGCGCTGCGCAGCCAGATCGTGCTCGGCGACAGCTTCACGAGCGGCGATATCTTCGATTCCTTCAGCGTGCGCGGTGCCCAGTTGTCGAGCGACGACCGCATGCTGCCGAATTCGCTGCAGGCCTATGCGCCGACGATCCGCGGCGTTGCGGACACCAATGCGCGGGTGGTCGTGCGGCAGGGCGGCAACACGGTCTATGAAGAGACCGTTTCACCGGGGCCGTTCGAGTTCAACGATCTGCCCGCCACCGGCTACGGCGGTGACCTCGAGGTGACGGTTACCGAATCGGACGGGCGCGTGCGGCGCTTCTCGGTGCCGTTCGCCGCCGTTCCGCAACTGTTGCGGCCCGGTCGGCACCGCTTCAATGTCACTGTCGGGCAGTACCGGGACGGTTTTTCCGATGTGAAGCCGTGGGTCGCCCAGTTGACTTACCAGCGCGGCATCACGAACCTCGTCACCGCCTATGCCGGTGTGTTGTCGTCGGCCGGCTATGGTTCCGGCCTGTTCGGCTTGGCGTTCAATACGCCGGTCGGCGCATTTGCCTTCGACGTCACGTCCGCCCACACGAGTGTGCCCGGTCGGAGCACGTACCATGGCGTCAGCTCCCGTGTGACCTACAGCAAGATGATGACGTCGACCGGAACCAATTTTTCGGTGGCCGCGTACCGCTATTCGACGTCGAACTTCTTCAATCTCCAGGACGCGGTGAATGCGCGCAAAGATTGGAATGGTTCAATTGGTCAGTATAACTATCGGGCTCGTACGCGCTTTCAGGTTAACGTCAACCAGCGCCTGGGCGATCGCAGTGCGATCTACATTACCGGTAGTTCGCAGGACTACTGGGGAGGCGAGCGGGGGCGGGATCTGCAGTTTCAGGTCGGCTTCAACAGCACATTCCGGCGCATGTCGTATTCGGTGTATGCGCAGCGCGCCCGTAACGGCGGCGACCGGACGGTCACCCAGGTCGGCATCAACCTGACGATTCCGCTCGGCAAGCAGACGTCTACGCGGAGCAGCATCTTCAATTCGTTGACCACCTCGGCTTCGCGCGATTCGCGTGGCAACAGCGCCGTTCAGATGGATCTGTCCGGCAGCAAGGGAACCATTGCGCCGTTCAGCTACGGGGTCAACGCATCACGCATCGTCGGCGACGGCGACCGTCTCTCTTCGCTCGGCGGCTATGGTACTTACCGGTCGTCTGTCGGCACCTACAGAGCGAACGCATCGCTCAGCAACCGGATGCGTCAGGCGTCGTTCGGCGCGAACGGTGCGATGCTCATGCATCGAGGAGGGGTCACGCTGAGCCCGCCGCTTGGTCAGGCGGCGGCGCTGATCGAAGCGAAGGGCGCGACGGGCGGACAGATCGTCAACGGGCAAGGGGCATCGATCGATCGTTTCGGCTATGCGGTGATTCCTTCGCTTACGCCGTATCGCGTCAACACGGTCGAGATCGACCCGTCCCGTCTCCCCGACGACGTCGAACTCGGGAACACGAGCGAGGAAGTCGTGCCACGCAACAACTCGGTCGTATTCGTGAAGATGAGCACGGTGCGCGGCCGGCCGGTGTTCGCGGCGATGGAAAAACAGGACGGCTCGCCGCTACCGATGGGTACCCAGTTGTTCGATGGTGCGGGAAAGTCGATCGGCGGCGTCGGCCAGGGCGGCATGGCATTCCTGCGCGGGCTGGAAGGCTCCGGCGAACTGACCGCAAAGTGGGGAATCGGGGCCGCCAACCAGTGCAGTTTGCCCTATGTGGTGCCTGCCGTACCGGCGGGCGCGGAGAAGGTCAAGATGGCGACGCGCGTGCGATTACGCTGCAGCACGACGGCGATGCAATGACGCGCCTGCATCAAAGTGAGGCAGAGCTAATGGACAGAACGATACGAACGCTTGCATCGAAGTGGATCGGGTGCATCGCATTGGGTGCCGCGGCCGCGATGTTCGCGTGGCCGGGGGGCGTCGCGTGGGGGGCTGGCAATCCCACCGTCACGATCAAGTTTCAGGGATCCTATAACTCGGTGACATGCACGGTCGTTGGCGGCCAGGAAAACCAGTTGGTGACGTTGCCGAGGATTTCCACGTCATCACTGACGTCGGCGGGGCAGACTGCGGGCTCCACGGCGTTCACCATTCCGTTGCGCTGCGACGGCAGCATCCAGGCGGTCCGCGTCTACTTTCAGCGGGGCGCCACGACGAACGCGAACGGCAATCTCGACGTCGAGGACCCGAACGATCCGGCAAGCGCGAAGGGGGTCCAGATCCAGTTGTTGAACGGTGACGGATCGCCGATTCAGGTGGGCAACGCCGCGACGATGACGACGGTGAACCTGGATGCATCGACCACGACGCCTGTTCCGTTTGGTGCCCGGTATTACGCGACCGACGCGACGACTGCCGGCAAGGTGCGCACGTATGCGACCTTCGTGATCCAAATGCCGTGACGGCACTCCGCCGACACGCTTTCCCGTTTTCCAGATGAAATTCGATAGTTCAGGCGCAGCGTTGCGTGCGTCGCTTCAAGAGACCGTGCTTCATATCGCGTTGCTTGTGCAGGGCGCGTCGATACCGGAAATCCACGTGTGGCGTGCGCGTTGCATCGGGCTCGTCGAGCGGCTCGATCAGGCGATGCGCGACGACGGTTGCGCAAGCGACGTCGTGCGCGACGTCGGCATCGCGCAATGCGCGCTGCTGGACGAGGTGACGTTGCGCCATCTGCCGGCGGGCAGGCGGGACGAATGGATGCGCGAGACGATGCTGTTCCGTTTTCATCGTGTGAGCAGCGGCGCGGACCGGATTCGGGCGCGAATCGAGGCGCTGCTGAACGAGTCGCGTTCGGAGCCGCAATTGCAGGACATGTATGCGACGCTGCTCGATCTCTGGCTGCCGCTCGAACACGACGCTTATCGGCAGCATGTCGGCGCGGCGCGTCCCGTGGCGTCGCCGCTCGACCCGGACGCGGCCGATGCGGCGGGCGAACCGCAGACGCAGCGTGCTGTTGCCGCGGTCGCGACGCGCGCGTGGCCGCCACTTCGCCGGATGCTGCCTGCGGCGGTGCTGCTGGCGGCCGTATGGATCGGATGCGACGTCTCGTTGCAGCGTGCGGTGGAGCGCTTGCCCGACACGGGGCCGAGCATTGCGCAGAACGGCGGGGAGGCGCGGCCGTGAACATTCGTTCGATGCGGGAGACCGGGCTGGTCTGGATCGTGATGCCGGTCGTCGTGATCGGCGGTGCGTGGGTGCTCGCCGGGCTGGCGGATTGGCTGATCGCGACGTTCGTCGCGCTGGCAGTCGCGTCGCTCGTTTGCGTCGCCGGCTGGCATGAGCGACGGCGCGCGGCGCGCGCGGTTTCGAATTCCGCCGAGTCCGCCGATGCGATCGGGAGCGTCGCGCAAGAACTCGCGGTGATCGTCGTCGTCGGGCCGTATGCCGCCGGACTGTTTCCGCGCGATGGCGGGCGGACGACGCTCAGGCGCGACGATCGGGCGGTGTGGCTGCTGGCCGATACGCCGGAGCGGCTGAACGACGTCATGGCGCAGGTAAAGGCGTCGCGGGGCCGCTTCCCTGACGCCGCGCTGCTGCCCGTGGTGCCGGAGGGCGACGACGAAAGCGTGCTGCGCCGTGAGTTTGTGCAATGGCGGATCGCGCTGCAGGCAACGTACTGCCATCCCGAATGCGTGTTGCCTTGTCATGTTGCCGTGTATGCATGTCTGGGGCCCGGCGAGGACGCCGTGACACAGGTGCAGTGGTTTGGCGATCCGCTCGACATCGGCGTGCCGCGCCTCGAGGAGGCGATTCGGCTTTACGATCGGCTGCCGGCGATTCGTCGTCAATTGGCGTCGTCGCGGCAAACGGGGGTGGTGGTCCGGAGCGCGCTAGGACTCTCGGTGTTCGAATGGCTCGACGAGGCCGCGTTGCTGTCGTTGATCTCCGCGCTCGCGAATACGTCGCCGTTCGCGCTGCAGGGCGTGTCGCTGGCGGACGTCGGCCATACGCCGGTCCGGCCGGGCGCGTGGACGCGCTGGCTGATCGCCAGAACCGGCCTGCAGCCGGGCGTCACGAAGCCGGTGACGGGGCCGCTCCCGCCGCCGCTCGTCCATGCGTCGACGCGTGTTGCCGGGCGGCACGCCGCGCCGCCGCCGACCAGCGGGGGATGGTCGCTCGCGTCGCACGTCCTGCTGTCGAGTGTGGTGGCGCTGATCGTGGCGGTGGCGATGTCGGGCTGGGTGAATTACCGGATCGTCGAGCGTATCGCGGGCGACTTGTCTACATACTGGAACACGCCAGGCGACCGGATCACCGCGAAGATCGACTCGTTCGAGCGGGTGCGCGAGGCTCGTAACGAAGTGGCGCGCAACCTGCGCGACGGCGCGCCGTTCGGAGCGGGCTGGGGGTTGTATCCGGGGCGTGCGTTGTCGGCCCGCCTCGACGCTGCTCTGGCGGCTTACCAACCGCCGCTTACGACTGCGCGGATCGATAGCCTTTCCTTGTTTGCGAGCGGCAAGGCGACGTTTTCCCCGGAGAGCGCGCATCGCGAACTGGCGCATGTGCTGCGGCTGATCCGGGTGAATCCGGACCAGCGTGTGCTGATCGAAGGGCATGCGGACAGCGAAGGATCGCACGAGGCGAATCTTCAGCTATCCGAAGCGCGGGCTCGTGCGATCCGTGATTGGCTGGTCACCGCGGGCGGCTTGCCGGTCACTCGTTTCGCGATCCAGGGAATGGGCGACATCCGCCCGATCGCGGACAACCACAGTGAGGCTGGCCGGGCGCTGAACCGGCGCGTCGACATTTCCCTGATTCCGGATCGCGTGCGTCATTGACGACGTCACGACGCGTTGGCAGACCGCGTCGCGATGTCGTCGTGGCTGCCTGTCTGTTTTGCGTGGCCGCGCCGGCTGCAATTCGATGGTCCGCGTGCGGAAATCACGCAATTTATCCGAATATAAATTTATCTCCATTGGGACAATTGATCGACATTTTGAGACCACTGGCGCGTGGTTTAGAACTTTTACTAAGACGATTTCTATCTCGTTATTTTTGAACATAAAACTTAGTACTGTTCCTATATAAAGATGATGCCGAGTGCCGTAATATCGGCTCGGTTTACGCTGACGAGGCGAAACGGGCGAGCATTCGCTCAATGATTTTTACCTAATCGGAACCCAGCTGGAGAGCTTATGGCTATATCCAACAGTGCACAGAAGTTCATCGCGCGAAATCGTGCTCCGCGCGTCCAGATCGAGTACGACGTCGAGATCTACGGCTCGGAAAAGAAGGTTGAGCTGCCGTTTGTGATGGGCGTGCTCGCCGATCTGTCCGGAAAGCCGCTGGAGTCGCTTCCGGCTGTCGGCGACCGCAAGTTTTACAACATCGATATCGACAACTTCGACGAGCGGATGAAGGCGATGAAGCCGCGAGTTGCGTTTTCGGTGCCGAATACGCTGTCCGGCGACGGTCGGTTGATGGTCGACATCACGTTCGAGAGCATGGACGATTTTTCGCCGGCAGCCATTGCGAAAAATGTCGACGCGCTGTCGCAGCTGCTCGACGCGCGCACGCAGCTCGCGAACCTGCAGACCTACATGGACGGCAAGTCTGGCGCGGAGAACCTCGTCAGCCAGGTGCTGAAGGATCCGGCACTGCTGAGCGCGCTTGCGAAGGCGCCGAAGCCTGAAGCGCGGAAAACGGACGCTCTGGAGCCGCAAGAGCAGCAATGAGGCCCCGGGCGGCAAACCACGATCTAACACTGGTGCAAAGGAAGAAAATGGCTGTACGTGAATCGCAGGCGCGCGCTGCCGAGGCGCAGCTCGGCGCCCAAACGGATTTCAACGCGCTGTTGTCGCGCGAGTTCAAGCCCAAGACGGAGCAGGCGCGCGAAGCGGTGGAGTCCGCCGTCAAGACGCTGGCCGAACAGGCGCTGGCGAATTCGGTGACGATGTCGGACGACGCCTACAAGAGCATCGAGGCGATCATCGGCGAGATCGATCGCAAACTGTCGGAACAGATCAACCTGATCCTGCATCACGACGATTTTCAGAAGCTGGAAAGCGCGTGGCGCGGATTGCATCACCTCGTGACGAACACGGAAACCGACGAGAAGCTGAAAATCCGCTTCATGGACGTGTCGAAGGAGGATCTGCGCCGCACAATGAAGCGATACAAGGGCGTGGCGTGGGATCAGAGCCCGTTCTTCAAGCAGATCTACGAAGAAGAATACGGGCAGCTGGGCGGTGAGCCTTACGGCTGTCTCGTCGCCGACTACTATTTCGACCACACGCCGCCGGACGTCGATCTGCTGGCGTCGATCGGCAAGGTCGCCGCAGCGGCGCATGCGCCGTTCATCACGGGTGCATCGCCGTCCGTGCTGCAGATGGATTCGTGGCAGGAACTGGCGAACCCGCGCGACCTGACCAAGATCTTTACGCAGAATCTCGAGTACGCGCCCTGGAACTCGCTGCGCAACTCGGAAGACTCGCGCTATATCGGCCTCGCGATGCCGCGCTTCCTCGCGCGCCTGCCGTACGGCATCCGCACCAATCCGGTCGACGAATTCGATTTCGAGGAATCGACCGACGGATCGAATCACGCCAAGTACACGTGGGCGAACGCGGCCTACGCGATGGCGGTCAACATCAACCGCTCGTTCAAGCACTACGGCTGGTGCACGCTGATTCGCGGCGTCGAGAGCGGCGGGGTCGTCGAAAACCTGCCGTGTCATACGTTCCCGACCGATGACGGCGGCATCGACATGAAGTGCCCGACCGAGATCGCGATTTCGGACCGGCGCGAGGCGGAGCTTTCGAAGAACGGTTTCATTCCGCTGATCCACCGCAAGAACACCGACTATGCGGCGTTCATCGGCGCGCAGTCGCTGCAAAAGCCTGCCGAGTACTACGATCCGGACGCGACGGCGAACGCGAACCTTTCCGCGCGCCTGCCGTATCTGTTCGCGTGCTCGCGCTTTGCGCACTATCTGAAATGCATCGTGCGCGACAAGATCGGCTCGTTCAAGGAACGCGACGAAATGCAGCAGTGGCTCAACGAATGGATCATGTATTACGTCGACGCCGATCCCGCCAACTCGTCCCAGGAAACCAAGGCGCGTCGTCCGCTCGCCGCTGCCGAGGTGGTCGTGGAAGAAGTCGAGGGCAACCCCGGCTACTACCAGGCCAAGTTCTTCCTCCGTCCGCATTTCCAGCTGGAAGGTCTGACGGTGTCGCTGCGTCTCGTCGCGAAGCTTCCGTCGGTCAAGGCCGCTGCTTGACCGTACACGCGACTGCGGTGGCCGGCTGCTGAACGGCGAACCCGTCGGGCGCACCGACATCGCATCGAGGAGGCCGGCGTTCCCGGAAATCCCGGCGTGATGGCATGCCGGTGGCGTGGTGGTCAGATGCATCATAGATATTTCTGATCCATCGATTAGTAGTACTAGAAATTTAACCAAGACGTAAGGAGTGATGCCATGGCACACGATATTTTCCTCAAGATCAACGGTATCGACGGTGAATCCAAGGATGCCACTCACCAGAACGAAATCGAGGTCTTGAGCTGGTCGTGGAACGTAAGCCAGCAATCGAACATGCACCTCGGCTCGGGCGGTGGCGCAGGCAAGGCTACGGTGGACGATCTGCAGTTCGAGCATTTCATCGACCGGGCGAGCCCGAACCTGATCCAGTACTGTCTGCTGGGCAAACACATCGACGAAGCGAAGCTCACGGTGCGTAAGGCAGGTGGGAATCCGCTCGAGTACATCCTGCTGACGATGAACGACGTGCTGGTGACCCAGGTGAGCCCGTCGGGCGTTGCAGCCGACGAATCGCGTCCTCGCGAGATCGTCCGTCTGTCGTTCTCGCGCCTCAAGCAGGAATACGTGGTGCAGAACGCGCAGGGCGGCAGCGGTGGCGCGATCACGGCGACGTTCGACATCAAGAAGAACGCGGCTTAAGCGTTAACGCCCGTAGTTTCGGTGGTTCCGCCGGCGCCGGCGGAACCGCGGGCCTTTGACGAGGGTGTTTGCGCAATGCGCGGGGCCCTGGTCAAAGGCTGCTTCGGGTACGACAGGGTCTTCCATATGGTTTTTCGATTTCCGTTCGGCACGAAGACGCGCCAGACACGCCGTGATGCGATCAAACGCATCGCGGTCGGGCTGTCATGTCTGTCGCTGGCTGCGTGTGGAGGTATGCCGTCCCGAAAGGAGCAGGCGTCGCTCAATCTGAAGATCAAGGTGAGCGATGGCGTCAATCCGGACGAGCTGGGGCGCCCTGCGCCGATCATGGTGAGGATCTACGAGTTGAAGTCGGCGTACACGTTCGACAACGCCGATTTCTTCTCACTGCAAAGCGACAGCAAGAAGGTGCTGGGCGAAGACGCAATCGTGATCGATGAGTTCGTGCTCCGTCCGGGAGACGTTCGGGACATTCGTCGGCGCCTGAATGCCGCGACGACGGCGATCGGCGTGCTGGCGGGATATCGCGAGCTCGGTAAGTCGGTGTGGCGCGGGGCTTACCGCTTGCCGCCTCCGCCGGACGAAGCGTGGCTCCGGGTGCTGACGGCGCACACGAAAATCAAATTGAACGTGGATATCGGCCAGCGGGCCGTTCTTGTTACTGAATTGGATTGACTCATGAGTTGGCATAACAAGGTCGTGTGGAGCGAGGGCCTTTTCCTGCTTCCACAGCTGTTTCAGCAGCAAGAGCGCTATTTCGAACATTTCGCGCACAAGCGCTCGGCGCCGCTCAGTCCTTTTTTCTGGGGATTCAGCCAGTTCGAGATCGATCAGGAGTCGCTGGCGTTCGGCAAGCTGGTATTCAAGAGCGGGACCGGCGTGTTTCCTGACGGTACGCCGTTCGACGTGCCGGCGCATGCGCCGCCGCCGCCGCCGCTGACGATCGCGCCGGAGCACCAGAACCAGGTGATCTATCTGGCTGTCCCGCTGCGTCTGCCCAATACCGAGGAGACCGTGTTTCGCGAGCAGACGGCCTCGCTTGCCCGTTACCTCGCTTTCGAAAACGAGCTGCGCGACAGCAATACGATCGGCCAGGGGCCCAAGCCCGTGCAATTGGCGAACCTGCGCCTGCGGCTTCTGCCCGAGAAGGAGTTGACGCAGTCGTGGATCGGCATCGCGCTGACGCGCATCAAGGCATTGCGCGCGGACGGCTCGGTGTCGCTGCACGATACCGACCACATTCCGCCCGTCAGCCAGTACGGCGCCGACCCGCTGCTGCGAGACTGGGCGACGCAGCTGCATGGCCTGGCGAAGCTGCGCGCCGATGCGCTTGCCACCCGCCTGTCCGGCAGCGACGGACGCGCGGGCGCGGCGGCGGAAGTGGCCGATTACCTGCTGCTGCAGGTATTGAATCGCTATGAGCCGCTGCTCGCGCATATCTGCCGGATTCGCGAGACGCCGCCCGTGGAGTTCTATCGAGAGCTTGCGATGATGGCCGGCGAACTGTCGACGTTCGTTCGTCCGCAGACACGTCGTCCGTTGCCGACGCCCGGCTACGATCATGCGCAGCTGTATGCGAGCATCCGGCCGCTCGTCGAGGAAGTCCACTACCTGCTCAACCAGGTGCTGATACGTGGTGCGCAGCCGATTCCGCTCACCGAACAGCCGCACGGCATCCGTGTCGCCGCGGTGATGCCGGCCGAACTCTCGGGCTATTCGAGTCTCGTGCTCGCGGTCGGCGCGCAGATGTCGCCGGACGTGCTCCAGCAGCAATTCGCGTCACAGACGAAGATCAGCCAGCCGCAGCGTCTGCCCGAGCTGATCCGTTCGCACCTGCCGGGGCTCACGATGGTGCCGCTGCCGGTGCCGCCGCGACAGATTCCGTTCAACTCGAGCTACATCTACTACGAATTGTCGCGCAGTGGGCCGTTCTGGGAGCAGATCGCGCAACAGGGTGGGCTCGCGATGCACATCGCCGGCCACTTCCCCGAACTGAAGCTCGAATTGTGGGGAGTTCGCCATAAATGAACTCGGCTACGTTCGACAAAGACGCGTTCGATTTTCTCGCGAGCGATTCCGGGACGTTGCCCGAGCCGCAGAAGGAGCGCGCCGGCCATGAAAGGGGAGCACCGCGTCAGCCGATCGACATCGGCGAGTTCGACGCAGTCGTCGATATCCAGCAACGTCTCGACGAGGTGCTCGCGGCAAGCAATCCGCTGCTCGAAGCGGCGCGGCCGCTGCTCAGGATGCTCGCCGACATGCCTGCCACGCTCGATACGTCCGAGGCGGTCGGCAGCTTGCGGACCCTGCTCGTGCGCGAGGTCAGCCTGTTCCAGAAGTTGTGCGACAAGGCCGATCTGCCGTGGAAGCACATGGCGGTCGTTCGCTATTGCCTGTGCACCGCGCTCGACGAGGCGGCCAACCGCACCAGCTGGGGCGGGGGCGGCGTATGGGCGGAGCAAAGCCTGCTGATCACGTTCGAGGGCGAAGTCGACGGCGGCGAGAAGTTCTTCCTGCTGATCGGCCGGATGGCGACCGATCCTCAGGAATACGTCGATATCCTCGAAATCCTGTATCGCGTGCTCGGTCTCGGATTCGAGGGGCGCTACAGCGTGGTGGCCGACGGGCGTCGCTATCTGGAACAGATTCGCCAGCGGCTGTGGACGCTCATCACCGGCGCGCGCGACGCGCTTCAGCCCGAACTGTCGCCGCACTGGCGGGGCGCTCGGCCCGGCAGGCTGCCGTTGTTGCGCAGCGTGCCGGTCTGGGCCTCCGCGGCCTGCGCGGTGCTCGCGCTGTTCGCGCTGTTCGTGTTCTACCAGTACAACCTGCTCTCCCAGCGCTATGCACTGGAAACGCGGATTCTCGAGATCGGCAAGGAACGGCTCGCGTCTGCGCCGCAGCGTCTGCGGCTGTCGTACCTGTTGAGGGACGAGATCGCGCGCGGTCTGCTGACCGTCGACGAGGATGACAGGCGCAGTCTCGTCGTGTTCAAGGGCGATTCGATGTTCGCGTCGGGCCAGAGCACGGTGTTGCCGGAGATCGAGCCGATCCTGAACAAGGTTGCGCGCGAAGTTGCGCGTGTCGGCGGAAACGTGCTCGTGAGCGGGCATACGGACAATCAGCCGATCCGCAGCGCGGCTTTCCCGAACAACCTCGTGCTGTCGGAAAAGCGCGCCGCGTATGTCGCGCAAATCCTTCAGCGGGACGGTACGCCGGCGGATCGGATCCGCGCGGTCGGCAAGGGCGACTCCCAGCCGGTTGGCGACAACGCTACGGTGGCTGGCCGGGCGCTCAACCGCCGCGTCGAAATCATGGTCACGCTGTAGCACCGGAATTCAGCATGTCTTATTTGAAACGTCTTTTCCGATGGTTTTTCTCGTGGCGGATGCTGGCGTGCGTGGCGGTTTTGC
Organism: Burkholderia ubonensis; assembly: GCF_902833085.1. Classification (GTDB taxonomy): domain Bacteria; phylum Pseudomonadota; class Gammaproteobacteria; order Burkholderiales; family Burkholderiaceae; genus Burkholderia; species Burkholderia ubonensis. Next base: position 7,691 of record NZ_CADFEB010000010.1, on the reverse strand, counting down.
TGGTGTGCGTCGCGGTCTGGTTCCTGGGCCCGCTATTCGCGTTCGGCGAATTGCATCCGTTTGCCGGCGTCGCGATCCGCTTGATCGTGATCGCGCTGCTCGTGGGCTTGCTCGTCTTGCGCCTGCTGAGATGGCCGCTGAGCCCGATCTGGGTGATCGCGCTCTGCGTCGTGGTCTGGCACGTGGGGCCGTTGTTCGGGCTGGGCGACCATCATCCGGTCGAGCCGATCTGGGTGCGCGTCCTGCTGATCGCGACGATCGCTTTTTGCTACATGGTCTACGGCCTCTACAAGTTGTGGCAGGCACTGCGGTCGAACGATGCGCTGCTGAAGCGCTTCCTCGAGCCGAAGGGCGATAGGCCGGTCGAAGCCGGTCGCGACGAGGTGCGCGCGGTCGCCATGGTGGTGTCCAAGGCGATCGCGCAGTTGAAGCGCCTGCGTGGCGGCACGCTGGGATGGCGTCGCCTGCTCGAGGTCGACCGGCATCTGTACGGGTTGCCGTGGTACATGATGGTGGGCACGCCGGGGGCCGGCAAGACGACCGCGATCCTGGGTTCAGGCCTGCAATTCCCGCTGACCGAGCAGATGGGCGCGGTGTCCGTGCACGGCATCGAAAGCACCGCGAACTGCGAATGGTGGTTTGCGAACGAAGCGGTGCTGATCGACACCGCGGGCCGCTATGTCGAGCAGGACGATCCGCAGGACGAAGCGGTGACGGCTGTCAACGCGGCGGAATGGAAGGAACTGCTCGGCCAGTTGCGCAAGCATCGGCCACGGGCGCCGCTCAACGGCGCGATCCTGGCGGTCAGTGCCGCCGATCTGGTCAACCGGTCGGACGCCGAGCGCACCGTGCTCGCCGCGAGCTTGCGTGCCCGGCTCGGCGAACTGCGCCAGCAACTCGGGATTCGTTTCCCGGTATACGTGTTCGTGACGAAACTGGATTTGCTGCCGGGCTTCACCGAGTATTTCCAGTCGCTGACTGCGGAAGGGCGTACGCAGATATGGGGGTTCACGTTGCCCTGCGACGAGTCCGGCGCGGCGAGTGTCGACGGGCTGCGGCGCCACTGCGCGCATGAGCTGACGCTGCTCGAAGCGCGGATCGACGCCGGCCTGAACAACCGCTTTCTGGAGGAATACGAAGGGGATCGCCGCAAGCGGCTGTATCCGCTGGCGCAGGAATTCCGCAGTCTGTCGACGCTGGTCACGGATCTGCTCGATCTGGTATTCCTCGACTCCCGCTACGATGACGTGCAGTTGCAGAATACGCTGCGAGGCGTGTATTTCACGAGCGCCGAGCAGACGGATCAAGTCATTGCCGCGGATCGCGAGACGGTGCTGCAGCGTCTGAGGCGCAAGCTGGCGCGCATGCGCACGAACAGCGACGCGGCTGCGCAGGTGCGCGGCGAGGGCCTGGTATCGGGGCATCGCAGTTTCTTCCTGCGTAACGTGTTCCAGCATGTGATCGTGCCGGAAGCGCATCTGGTCCGTGCGGACCTGAAGTGGGAGATTCGCTTCAGAGCGATGCGCTGGGCCGGTCATCTGCTCACCGCGACCCTGTTCGTATGGCTCGTGTTCTCGCTCACGGTGAGCTACGACAACAACCGCAACTATCTGACTGCGATCTCCGGCAAGACGACGGCGCTCGCCGCGCGGGCCGCCGCCTACAACAAGTCGCCGAAGGCGGCCGCGATCGGCGGTCTGCTGGACAGCTCGCGGGACCTGCCGCGATACGGCGACCTCGATCTCGACGCGCCGGGCGGTGCGTACCGCTACGGCCTCTATGTCGTTCCGGCTATCGTCAAGGCATCGGATACCACTTACCTGAGCCTGCTGAAGCAGACCTTGCTGCCTCAGATCGTGCGGCGCGCCGAAAGCGAGTTGAGCACGCAGATCAATGCGCAAAACGCGGACGATGTCTACCGGACGCTGACCATCTACCTGATGTTGTACGACGATGATCGTTACGACGCGAAGGCGGTGAGAACGTGGGTGTTGCGCGACTGGGAGCGTTCCGACAGTGCTGCGGCGATGGGCGGGCGCAACCTGATGTTGCGGCATCTGGATGCGCTGTTCATCGAAGATCGCCCCGTCAAGCCGACCGTGGCCCAGGACGCCGCGCTCGTGCAGCGGGCGCGGCTCTTCCTGAGCCAGAACCCGGCGCCGAAGCGGCTTTACGAGCGGGCGATCGGCGCGATGGAGAAAGAGGCGCCCGAAAATTTCACGCTCGCGCAGGCGCTCGGGCTGCAGGGCGCGTCGCTTTTCAAGCTGGTGGACGGATCGCGCTTCGAGCAGGGCGTGCCGGGGCTCTATACGTATGACGGGTACCACGCGCTGTTCAACCAGCGCCTGCCGGAATTCCTCGCGCGTGCGCAGGACGACGACGGTTGGGTCATGGGGCGCGCCGGCAAGCGTTCCGACCTGACTGCGTCGATACAGGGCATGCGCGTCGTGGCGGCGAGATCGTCGCTGGCCGACGACATTCGCCGCCAGTACCTGATCGATTACGGAAACTATTGGCAGCAGTTTCTCGCGGATATTCGACCGGCCACGAGCGGCGAGAACGGCCGGGACGGCACGCTGGCGCTCGATCAGGCGACGTTGCGCGCGCTCGCCGCGCCGGATTCGCCGCTGGTGCGGCTGGCGCGCGCGGTGGTCCGGGAAACGTCGCTGTCGGTCGTCGATGTGCAGGAACCGTCCTCGCTGAACGATCTCGCGCTGACGGCGGTGGGCCGCAGATCCTCCACGGCGAGGACCGCGGCGCTCGAGGCCCGGAAGCTGGCCGCGCAGCGGCCGGAGCAGCGGCTCGAGAAGGAATTCGTCGACAACCGCTTCGCGGCGCTGCGCGAGGTCACGACCGGCCAGGCCGACACCGGCAGCGGTCCGGCGATGACGGATACGCCCATCGCGGCGGGCGGCAAGGCATTGCAGCTCGACGCGATCCTGACGCTGATCAACGAGCAGTACACGCGTCTGGTCGTCGCGAGCAACGCATTGTCGGCCAACAGCATGCCGCCCGCGCTCGACATCGGCACGACGTTGCAGACGGAGGCCGAAAAGCTGCCGGCGCCGTTGAGGCTCGTGCTCGGCGGCATCGCGACGCAGGTCGCGGACAAGGTCGGGCAGGAGGTCGGCGGGCTGCTCGCGATGCAGGTCGATACGAGCGTCGGGCAAAGCTGCCGGCGCACGATCGACGGGAAATATCCGTTCGTGCGCAGCAGCCAGGAAGTCGACGTCGAGGACTTCAACCGGATGTTCGCGGCGGGCGGCGTATTCGACGAATTCTTCCAGAAATCGCTGGCGAGCTACGTCGACACGAATGCCAAGCCGTGGCGCTACAAGTCGCTGAGCCCCGGCATGCCGCCGATCAAGGGGCCGAGCCTCGAGCCGTTCGAACGCGCGTCCGCGATCCGCGAAGTGTTCTTCCGCGATCAGGGTGCCAAGCGGATGGCCTGGAAGATGGACGCCAAGGTGGCGTCCATCGATCCGGAGATCACCGAATTGCTGATCGACGTTGACGGTCAGACGCAACGTTACGTGCATGGCCCCGTCACGCCGTTCGCACTGAGCTGGCCCGGGCCGCGCGGCGGCGCGATGGCCGAAGTCGCGGCCAAGCCGGCAATCCGGCCGGATACGTCGACGATCGTCGCGACGGGGCCGTGGGCGCTGTTTCGCTTGATCGAGCGAGGCCGGCTGACCGGTACCGCTTCGGCCAGCCGCCTGACATTGGCTTTCGATTTCGATGGCAGGCATGCGGCGCTCGAGTTGATGACGAGCGGTCAGTTGAATCCGCTGACGAGCAACCTGCTGACGGGCTTTCATTGTCCGGGAGGTCTTGCGTGACGCCCGGCCTGCCTGCGCTATGGGGACGGCTCCCCGCGTGCGGCGAGCAGATTCGCCACCGGACGACCGTCACGCAGGTCCATCAATGGCAGCACTGGCTCGAGCGCCATCCCGATCTGCTCGCGCGGCTGTCCGGCGAACGCGCGTCGCATGCGTTGCCGTGGAGCTTTGTGCTGGCGCCCGCATGCTCGCCGTTCGGCGACGGGCGCCATGTCGTCGGCGTCATGGCCGGGTCGTGCGATCGGAGTGGACGGCGGCATCCGTGCATCGTCTGCTGCACCGTGCCGCGTCGCTGGCTGGGGCGCCGGCTGAGCGAGCCTCGCGGCGTGCTGTTCCGGATGGCTCGACTGCTGGCGATGCACGTGCCGCCGCGTGCGCGGCAAACGGGTGCGGATACGTCCGTCGTGCCGTTGCATGCGCAGCTGGACGAGATATGGAACGCAGATCACTCGCTTGCGTGGCGTTTCTTGAACGGCCGCGGCCGGAAGGCGGCCGCGTTGCCGGCGACCGAGGACGCGTTGCCGGCGGAGCGAGACGCCGATCCGGCGCTGGTGCTGACCGGCGTGCCCGTCGCGCCATGGGCGGAATGGCCCCAATGCGCGGCACGTGGCGACGGCGGATGGTTCTGGCAACAGGACGACCGCGGCGGCTACGTCGATTGCTTGTGGATCGCCGGCGCGCCGGCATGCGAAGCGGGCGCAGGGTTCGATGTCGACGAACTGAAATCGGATGCGGACGGGCGCCAACGTACCGTCGATTTCGAGCAGAGGCTGATTCATGAACATACGGGACGCTGATACGTACACGTTCGACAAGCTGCCGAGCGAGCACGAAATGTGCACGCGGGCACTCGAACGGGCGATTGCTTCGAATTGCACGACCTTGCGCAGCCGGCATCGCGAATACCGCGAGCTGGTCGCTTTTCGCCGAATGCCGCACACCAGGAAGCTCGAACGCGCATTGTGGCTGGCCGCATGGCAACTGCGGGGCGTGGACGACGCGAAGGTGGCGGCGCTATGCGGCAGCGGCAATCTGGCGACGATCGCGAGCATGCTGGGCGAGTGGCTGGGCGTGCACGCCACGCCGGTCGGATGGATCGTCGGCATCGATCCGGCGGACGGGGCACCGCCGGTTCCGGATGCTCGCGCCGTCTACAGCATGCGGCGCGTCGTTGCGTTCGGGCGGAAGGTCATCGATGCACGTGAGGCGAGCGACCTCGAGCTGGCCGCGAGCTATCTGGGCGATGCAGCGACGAGTATCGGTGCCGACTTGCTGATCGACGTGCTGCTCAAGCGCGCGACGGTGCGTGTACGGTATCCGGCGCGCGCGGCCGGCACATGACCCCGGTCGGGGCATCACGACGGCGCCGGACGTCGACGTTTAGGGCGAAGCGCGGGGGCGCGCTTGTTTGTTTTGGGTGAGTAGGAGCGAAAGGACCGCATGTCAATGAACTCTTCGGAAGGACGGATCAATCAGGAGCGCACGGTGACGATCCGCAGCGATGCGATGCCGCAGCTGCTCGGCCAGCCCGCGCTCCGGTTCCTGTCGCTTCGCGGTGAAGAACACCTTGGGAAGCTCTACGCGTACGAGCTGCTGTTGCGCACGCCGGATGATTTTCATGTGCCGCTGTCGACCAGCGCGAATCTCGATCTGAAGGCGATGATCGGAACGGAGATGACCGTCAGCGTGCAGCTGGATGGCATCGGTACGGGAGCAGAGGGCGGCGTCGGCGCCGGTGGCCGGGAAATCAGCGGTCTCGTCGTGAAAGCCGGTTTCCTGCGCACCGAGGGGCGCTACAACGTTTACCGGATCGTGTTGCGGCCGTGGCTCTGGCTTGCAACGCTGACGAGCGACTACAAGATCTTTCAGGACAAGACGGTGGTCGAGATCATCGATACCGTGCTGAGCGATTATCCGTACCCTGTCGACAAGCGGCTCGACATCGACAAGTACACGGTGCAAGGCGAGAGCAAGCGCAACGAGCCGCGGGCGTTTCAGGTGCAGTATGGCGAGACGGATTTCGATTTTATCCAGCGCCTGATGGAGGAGTGGGGGATCTACTGGTTCTTCGAGCACTCCGACGGCAAGCACCGGCTCGTGCTGTGCGATCACATCGGCGCACATCGCCGCTCGCCCAGCGCCGCCTATCACGAAATCAGGTATCACCCGGAAGGCGGCAAGATCGACATCGAGTATCTCAATTATTTCTCGACGGACGAATCGCTGCGATCGGGGCGCGTGGTGGTCGACGACTTCGATTTCACGCGGCCCAGGGCGTTGCTCGTCACGTCGAATCATCAGCCGCGCGAGACGAACTGGGGTGAGGGCGAGCTTTTCGAGTGGCCGGGCGACTACACGGACAGCAAGCATGGCGACCTCATCAGCCGGGTCCGGATGGAAGAGCGCCGCGCGCCCGGCACGCGTGCGTTCGGCAAGGGCAACGTGCGAGGCATTGCGTGCGGCCAGACCTTCACACTGACGAAACACAAGCACGAGGAAGCCAATCGCGAGTACCTGATCATCGAAGCGGCGTTGATGCTGACCGAAATCGCCGACGAATCCGGCAGCGGTTATCGCTACGAGTGCAATAACGAGCTGATCGTGCAGCCGACGAGCGAAGTGTTCCGGATGCCGCGCGAGACGCCGAAGCCGACCACGAGCGGCCCGCAGTCGGCGATCGTCGTCGGCCCGCCCGGGCACGAAGTGTGGACCGACGAATTCGGGCGCGTGAAGGTGCGCTTCCTGTGGGACCGGTACGCGCGCAACGATGCGACGGATTCGTGCTGGGTGCGAGTGAGCCAGGCATGGGCTGGTGTCAACTTCGGCGGCATCTATATCCCGCGGATCGGGCAGGAAGTCATCGTTGGCTTCATGAACGGCGACCCGGATCGGCCGCTGATCCTCGGCAGCTTGTACAACACAGTGACGCCGCCGCCGTGGGATCTGCCTGGAGACGCGACGAAGAGCGGCTTCAAGAGCAAGTCGATCAGGGGCGGCCGCGAAAACTACAGCGGTATCCGCTTCGAAGACAAGCTGGGTGCCGAGGAGTTCCACATGCAGGCGGAGCGGGACATGAACCGCCTGACGAAGAACAACGAGTCGCATACCGTCGGCGTGAATTTGTCGATGGGCATCGGGCTGACGCATACCCGTGCGGTGGGCGGGATGTTCAGCAGCATCGTGGGCGGCGCCGCCAGCTACGCGGTAGGCGGCGCTGAGTCGACGATGATCGGCGGCGCTTGTGCGCTGAACGTCGGCGGTGCATATGCGATCGCGGTGGGCGGCGCGATGTCGACGTCGGTTGGTGGCGCATATGCGCTGAACGTCGGCGGCGCGCTTTCCATCGTGTGCGGCGCATCGGCCATCAATATGACGGCCGACGGCACGATCAAGCTGGTCGGCACGAGGATCCGGATCGTCGGCAGTGACGAGGTCGTGGTTCAGGGTTCGCCGCTGCAGTTGAATCCGGGATGCGGCGATGGCGCAGGTGCGGGCGGCGGTGGCGGTGGTGGTGCAATTCCGCCGATACCGATGCCGTCCTTCTACCTGAAGATGACCAAGCCGGTTTTGCCGCCGCCGCCGCCGCCGCCGACCGCGCCGCCACCGCCGCCGAGCGGAGCGCCGCCGTCGAGCGAAACGCCGCCGCCGAGCGAGACGCCGCCGCCGAGCGAGACGCCGCCGCCGAGCGAGACGCCGCCGCCGAGCGAGACGCCGCCGCCGAGCGAAACGCCGCCGCCGAGCGAAACGCCGCCGCCGAGCGAAACGCCGCCGCCGAGCGAGACGCCGCCGCCGAGCGAAACGCCGCCGCCGAGCGAAACGCCGCCGCCGAGCGAGACGCCGCCGCCGAGCGAG
>NZ_CADFEB010000009.1:376502-449919 GCF_902833085.1 Burkholderia ubonensis | reverse complement strand
TCGTTGCGACTGCGGGGTTCATCTTCCTTCGCTGACCGGGCGCCCCAACAGGACCTCCCACCAGCTCCGCTTCCCCTTCCGCGCCGCGTTGCCGTCAGCGCGAAAGAGGCGTGATTCTAGGCACGTCGCGCGCCAAGCGCAAGGGGTTTCGTGAAAAAAATTTAGGGCCCCGCACGCTGCCGCGTGCGGGGCCCTAAATGGAAGCTGCCAACCCGTCAGGCCGTGCGCACCTGGCGCGCGACGATCTCCATATAGTGATCGAGATCCGGCGTCGCCTTCCCTTCCACCTTCGCCATATCGTCCCAGCGGCGCAGGCGCAGCGCGTCCTCCGCAAACGGGCGCCGCAGGAACGCCGCGGCCTCCTCGTCGCTGAAGATCCCGCCCTGCAGTGCGAGGCTGCGCACCGAGTCCGGCGACAGGCTCTCGAAATAGCCGGCGTCCGTCCGGCACAGGCAGCGCTTGGCATCGACATGCAGCCGGATCGGCTCGAGCACCGCGTCCGGCAACAGCGGCCGCAGGAACGGCAATACGTAATATTGATGGAGATCGTCGATACCGCGCGCGCTCGGCGTCTGCCCCTGCCGATTCAGCAGATGCCCGAGGTCGTGCAGGAACGCCGCCGCGACCAGCGCGTCGTCCGCACCCGCCTCCTCCGCCAGCAAACCGCTCTGCAGCGCATGCTCGAGCTGCGTGACCGGCTCCCCGCTATAGGCCACGTGGCCATGCTCGCGATACAGGCCGCGAATCTCTTCAAGCGTCAACGCCATTCCGTCATCCCCACGGCAACGAGAAGGTCTTCAGGTTCGTGAAGCTCTTCATCGCCTCCTGCACCCCTTCCTTGTAACCCAATCCCGAATCCTTGATCCCGCCGAACGGCGTCAGCTCCATCCGGTAGCCCGGCACCTCCCAGACGTTCACGGTGCCGACGTTCAATTCGTTCACGAACCGCACGACCGCTTCCGTGCTGTCCGTGCAGACGCCCGACGACAGCCCGAACGCCGTGCCGTTGCTGATCCGGATCGCGTCGTCAATCGTGTCGAACGCGATGACCGGCGACACCGGGCCGAACGTCTCCTCGCGCACCAGCGCCATCGCCGGATCGACGCGGTCGAGCACGGTCGGCGCATACAGCGCGCCGCGGCGGACGTTCCCGGCCAGCAGTCGCGCCCCCTGTGCGACCGCCTCGTCGACGCGCGCCTCGAACAGGCGCGCCGCCGCTTCGTCGATCACCGTGCCCATCTCGTTCGCCGGGTCGAACGGGTCGCCGTACGACCACGCGCGCGTCTTCTCCACCAATCGCTCGGTGAACGCCGGCGCGACCGAACGCTGGACCAGGATGCGCTTGACCGCCGTGCAGCGCTGGCCGGAATTCCGGTACGAACCCTGCACCGCGAGCGACGCGGCGCGGTCGAGATCGGCGTCGCCGAGGACGATCAGCGGATCGTTGCCGCCCAGCTCGAGCACGACGCGCCGGTAACCGGCCTTCGCGGCAATCGCCTTGCCGATCGCCACGCCGCCGGTAAACGTGATCAGCGACGCGTGCGGGTGCGTCACCAGCTCGTCCGCGATCTCCCGCGGATCGCCGGTCACGACCTGCAGCATCGGTTCGGGCAGTCCGGCCTCATGGAGCAGATCCGCCAGATAGAACGCCGACAGCGGCACCTTCTCGGACGGCTTCACGATCACGCGGTTGTTGGTCGCGATCGCCGGCGCGACCTTGTGCGCAACCTGGTTCATCGGATGATTGAACGGCGTGATCGCGACGATCACCCCGTCGAGCGGCTGGCGCTGCGAAAACACCCGGCGCGCCTTGCCGTGAGGCGTCAGGTCGCATGAGAAGCTCTGCGCGTCGTCGCGCAGCGCCTCGACCGACGCGAACTTCAGCACGTCCGCGACGCGGCCGATCTCGTAGCGCGAATCCTGCTTCGACAGGCCGGATTCGAGCGTGATCAGGTCCGACGCTTCGTCGGTGCGCTCGCGCAGCAGCGCGGCCGCCCGTTCGAGGATCTGCGAACGCTCGTAGCGCGTGAGCACCGGCCGGTAAGCCATCGCGTAATCGAATGCGGCGCGCACGTCGTCGACGCTCGCGAGCGGCACCGTGCCGACACGCATGCCGGTATAGGGATCGGTGACGTCGAAGGTCCGCTCGCGCGCCGCGCGAGCGCCGCACCAGCGCAATGCCTCGGCACGAAATGCCGGATGGTCCCGCCGAACCGGGGAAGTCATGATGCGATCCGGTTCAGCGCGAAATCGAACACGTCGAAATTCCGCGGACGACGCGCGGGATCGTCGCGCTCGATGCGACGGTTGAACAGCAGCGGCACTTCCTGCTCCGACACGCCGCCATGCGAGCGCAGCGGCACGGTCAGCCCGGACAGGTCGTGTTCGCGCTCGCGCGTGCCGAGCGTCATGTCGCGCCGGGCGATCACGACCAGATCGCCGATCCGGTCCGCCGGCAGCTCGAAGCGTGCCGCGGCTTCCGCGTTGTCGAGCACGAGCTCGACGCCGTCGAGCCCGCCGATGCGCCACATCGCGTCCGTCCGGTCGACGCCCGGCGCCAGATAGACGGTCGCGAACGAGCCGAGCGCGCCATGATGCACGACGTAAGGATCGGTGATCGGGAGGATCACCCGCGCGGCCTGCACGCCGAACCAGCCGTCGAGCGCATCCTGCAGATAGACGACGTTCGGCCGGCCCGTCGCCGGATCGTGCTTCGCGTTCATCCCGTGGTCGGCGGTCAGCCCGATCACCCAGCCGAGCGCATCGAGCTGCGCGAGATAGCGGTCCATCATCGCGTAGAACGCATTCGCGCCGCGGCTGCCGGGCGCGCACTTGTGCTGTACGTAGTCGGTGGTCGACAGATACATCAGGTCGACCTGGCGCGTCTGCGCGAGCCGCACGCCGGCCGCGAACACGAATTCGGACAGCGCCGCGCTATAGACGTCCGGCGACGGCAGCCCGACCCAGTCGAGCACGTCGACGATGCCGTTTTCCGCGAGGTTCGCCTGCGCGGCCTTCTCCGCGGAGAAGCAGACGCCGCGCATCCGCCAGCCGAGCAGGCGGCGCAGCTTGTCCTTCGCGGTCACGACCGCCACCCGCGCGCCGGCGTCGGACGCCGCGGCGAGCAGCGTGCCCGCCCGCAGGTAGGCCGGGTCGTTCATCATCACCTCGGCGCCGCGCCCGCCGTCGGCATCCGGGTCCCAGAAGTAGTTGCCGCAGATCCCGTGGATCGACGGCGGCGCACCGCAGACGATCGACAGGTTGTTCGGGTTGGTGAAGGTCGGCACGACGCAATCGGCGCGCCACGCGGTGCCTTGCGCGAACATCCTGCCGATGAACGGCGCGACGCCCGCCTCGACCGCGCGCTCGAGATAGTCGTATTCGCAGCCGTCGACGCACACGACGACGGTCGGCACGGCCGGCAGCCGGTAGCGGCGGCCGTTGACGTCGACGGACTGGTCCGGCAGGCCCGTCGACGCCCCGGCGGCCGGCGCGTCGCCGGGCAGCCGCAAGGCGAACGCGGCGTTCATCGCGCCGCCCGCCGGCCGCCCGGCACGCGGGCGGCAATCAGCAGCAGCGCCGCGAGCGACGCGCCGAGCATCAGCAGCGACAGCGCCGACGCCGGCAGGTAATAGCCGCGCTCCACCTGCCCGATCACGACGATCGGCACGGTGGCGAAGCCGGGCGGATAGACGGTCAGCGTCGCGCCGAGCTCGCCGAGCGACAGTGCGAAGCCGAGCGCGAGGCTCGCGCGCAGCGCGGGCACGAGCTGCGGCAGCAGCACGCGCCGCAGCACCATCGCGGGCGGCGCGCCGAGGCTGGCCGCGGCCTCGCGCAGCACCGTCAGCTCCGGGCGCAGCGCCGCTGCCGCGCAGCGATAGCAGAACGGCAAAATCAACGTGAGCTGCACGAGCACGACGATCGCCGCCGAACTCGACAGATCGACCGGCTTCTGGTGATACGCGATCAGCACCGCGAGCCCGAGCACGACGCTCGGCACACCGTTGGGCACCATCACGAGCGCATCGACGAGCGCGCCGACGCCGCGCCGGTCGCGCCCTTCGAGCGCGAGCGCGAGCCACAGGCCGAGGGCCGTGCCGATCACGGCGACCCCGAAGCCGATCTCGAGGCTCGTCGCGAGCGCGCCGTATTCCTGCGAACCGAGCTGCTCGAACCAGCGCAGGCTGTAGCCGGCCGGCAGGATCGTGCCGGACCAGCGGCTCGACACGCTCGACAGCGCGACGACGATCACCGGCAGCACGAACAGCCAGAAGCACGCGAACGCGGCGAGCGCGAGCGCGACGCGCGACGCATGCTTGAGCAGCGCGTCGCTCCAGCCCGGTTCGTGGCGCGGCACGGCCTGCCCGATACGATATTCAGCGGACATCGCGCGTCCCTCCCGTTGCGCGCCGGTTCACCCGGCGGTAGACCGCATACAGCGCCAGCGACAGCGCGAGCATCGCGACCGCGCCGGCCGACGCGGTCGGCAGGTCGAGATCGACGGTCGCGCTGCTGTAGATCGCGACCGGCAGCGTGACGAGCCTGGCGCTGCCGAGCACGAGCAGAATCCCGAATTCGTTCAGCGTCAGCAGGAAGCACAGCACGGTGCCGGCTGCGATCCCGGGCCACGCGATCGGCAGCACGACGCGCCGCGCGAGCATCCAGCCCGACGCGCCGAGGCTGCGCGCCGCTTCGATCAGGCGCAGGTCGAGCGTCGCGAACGACGCGAGCGTCGGCCGCACGACGAACGGCGTGTAGAACACGGTCTGCGCGAGGATCACGCCGCCGAAGCCGAACAGGAAATCGAGCGGCGGCTGGTCGAGATGGAACGCCTGCTGCAGCGCGATGCTGACCGAGCCCTGCGAGCCGTACAGGAAGATCAGCGTGAACGCGACCAGAAACGAAGGAAACGCGACGTACAGCTCCAGGAAGCGCGTGACGAGCGACGCGCCCGGAAACGGCCGGAAGAACAGCAGCGCGGCCAGCAGCACGCCGAGCACCGACGCGGTGCCGGCGCTCGCGAACAGCACGCCGAGCGTCGTCAGCAGCACGTTGCGTGTGTCGGGATTGCCGAAGAAGTTCCGGTACGCGGCGAAGCTCAGCCCGTGATCGCCGGTCAGGCTCAGCAACACGAGGCGCACGAGCGGATAGACGACGAGCGGGCCGAGCACGACGACCGCGAGCAGGATCAGGTGCCAGTCGCCGGCGCGCCGGCGGCGCTTCGCGGCGGCGGCATGGGCGGCGGCCGACGCGAGCGCCTTCGGCGACAGCGCGGCGTCAGGGCTCGATAAGGACGACATCGTCTGCCTCGCAATGCAGGGAAACACGCGCGCCGCGCTCGGGCGCCGCGCCGCGGCCGCGCTGCATCGTCACGCGCACCGGCTCTTCCGGCGCCGCGTCGACCACGACCGCGATCGACAGCTCGGCGCCTTGCCACTCGACCGACGCGACCGTGCCGTGCAGCCCGCCCGCCGCAAGCGGCCTGACGGTCAACTGCTCCGGGCGCACGCATGCAACCCTGTCGCGCACGTCGTGACGCGGATCGCCGAGCGGGAAGATCACGCGCGGCGGCAGCAGGTTCGCCGGGCCCAGGTAGCGCGCGACGTAGCCGTTGCGCGGCGCGTCGTAAAGCTGCTGCGGCGTGCCGAGCTGCGCGACGTGGCCGTCGCGCATCAGCAACGCGCGGTCGGACAGCACCAGCGCGTCGTCGCGGTCGTGCGTCACGCACACGACGGTCAGGTTCGGCAGGCGCTCGTGCAGCGCCTTCAATTCGCTGCGCACCGACGCGCGCAGGTTCGCGTCGAGCGCGGACAGCGGCTCGTCGAGCAGCAGCACGTCGGGCTCGATCACGAGCGCGCGGGCGAGCGCGACGCGCTGCTGCATCCCGCCCGACAGCTGCGCCGGCAGGTGGTGGCCGGCGTCGCCGAGCTGGACGAGCTTCAGCGCGTCGGCGACGCGGCGCGTCACCTCGGCCGACGACATCCGTCGCGCGCGCAGGCCGAATGCGACGTTCTCGAACACCGACAGGTGCGGGAACAGCGCGTAATTCTGGAACAGCAGACCGAGATTGCGCTTGTGCGGCGGCGCATAGGTCAGGTCACGTCCGGCAACGGTCAGCGTGCCGGTCAGGCCGTCGGCCTTCACGAACCCGGCGATGAAGCGCAGCAGCGTGGTCTTGCCGCAGCCGCTCTTGCCGAGCACGGTCAGAAATTCGCCGGCGCCGATCGACAGCGTCAGATCGTCCAGCACCGTGCGCGCGCCGTAGCGCACGCTCAGGTGCTCGATCTGCACGCCGCCCGGCGCGCCGGACCGCAGCGTCGCATGCGGTCCGGCGGCGCCGAATGCGCCGGGATGGGTCATGGCGGTATCCACCGGTTTCATCCTTTCAATTGCAGGCGGAATTGCACGCGGCGTGCGCCGGTCACTTCGGCTTGACGACTTCGGTCTGCTTGCCCGAGCTGCCGATCACGTCCTTCTTCCAGCGCTCCAGCCACACCGGCTTCTTCGCCATCACCTGGCTCCAGTCGACCGGGATCAGCTTGACGCCCGCGATCGCCTTCTTGACCGCCTCGCCGTTCTTGCCGGCGAGCGGCACGTCGGTGCGGCCCGGGATGCCGTACATGTCCGGCACCTTCGCCTGCACTTCCGTCGACATCAGGTAGTCGATCAGCTTCTTGCCCGCGTCCTGGTTCGGGCCGCTCTTGATCAGGCCGATGCCGTACGGGAGCTGGAACGTCGTCGGCTGGTCGCCGTCCTTCGCCGCGAGGAAGATCGGCTTGATCGACAGGCCGCCGTGCTCGGCGTCGTCGAGATCCATCTGCAGGTCGCCGTTGGCGAAGCTGATCTCGTTGCGCGACAGCAGCACGTTCAGGTAGCCCGTGCCCTTCGTGTGGAACTTCACGCTCTGCGACAGCTTCGCGAGGTAGTCGAACGCCTTGTCCTCGCCCATCAGCGTGGTCGTCAGGATCAGCACCGCCATCCCGTCGCCGGCCGTGGCCGGGTTCGAGTACGCGACCTTGCCCGCGTAGTTCGGCGACAGCAGGTCGGCGAACGTCTTCGGCTGCTGCTTGACGACTTCGGGGTTGATCGCGAACGAGAAATAGTTGTTCACGAACGTCGCCCAGCTGCCGTCTTCCGCCTTCGCGATCGCCGGCACGTTCTTGTAGTTGACGCTCTGGTACGGCTGCAGCAGGCCCATCTGGCCGGCTTGCTGGATGAACGGCGGCAGCGTGACGATCACGTCCGCCTTCGGCGAGTTCTTCTCGATGTTCGCGCGGTTGACGACTTCGCCGCTGCCCGCCGTGACGATGTTGACCTTCACGCCTTCCTTCTTCTCGAAGGCCGGCAGCACGTCGCGGTAGAGGTTTTCCAGGCCGTCCGCCGTATACAGCACGACCGCGTTCGCCGCGTGCGCCGACAGCGCGACGCCTTGCAGCAGGCCGGCGGCGCAGGCGGCCAGCGCGAGCTTGCGGAACGCGCCGGCAGCGGCGCGCGAGGAATTCTGCAGTGTCATCTCACTTCTCCGTAGACGGAACACCAAACGGCCGGGCACGACCGGCTCTGTCGGCCAGAGTTGGCGCTTCAGCGCTGACTCTGGCCCCATGCAGAGCAGTTATTGGGGGGCGAACCGCCGGGCGGCCCGCCTCATCGCCGCCCGACCGGTGCTGGACCGATGCGGTTTCGTGCGGCAAGCGAAGGATCACAGCGTTCGATGACAAGCCCGTGACGACCACCCACAATTCCACAAAATGACATAATTTGCCACTAAGATGGCCGTCACCCGGAAACGCCGCCCGGCGTTTCATCCGACCCGTGCTGGAGAAAAACCGATGTCCGCCACCGCCCCGATCCTGCTCACCCCCGGCCCGCTCACCACGTCCGCCGCGACGCGCGACGCGATGCAGCGCGACTGGGGCTCGTGGGATGCCGAATTCAATCGCCTGACCGAAAGCGTGTGCGCCGACCTCGTCGGCATCGCCCGCGGCGGCGCCGAATACGTGTGCGTGCCGATGCAGGGCAGCGGCACGTTCGCGGTCGAAGCCGCGCTCGGCACGCTGGTGCCGCGCGACGGCGTCGTGCTCGTGCCGGACAACGGCGCGTATTGCGCGCGCATCCTGAAGATCCTCGGCCGGCTCGGGATCGACGCGATCGCGCTGCCGTTCGGCGAGGCGTCCGCGGCCGATCCCGCGGCGATCGAGGCGGCGTTCGCGCGCGACCCGCGCATCACCCATGTCGCGCTCGTGCATCTCGAGACGAGCGCCGGCATCCTGAATCCGCTCGACGAGATCGCCGCGTGCTGCCGGCGGCACGGCAAGCGGCTGATCGTCGATGCGATGAGTTCGTTCGGCGCGCTGCCGATCACGCTCGACGGCAGCGGCATCGACGCGCTGGTCTCGGCCAGCGGCAAATGCCTGGAAGGCGTGCCGGGGATGGGGTTCGCGATCGTGCGGCGCGACGCGCTGGAAGCCTGCGAAGGCCGCTCGCCGTCGCTCGCGCTCGACCTGCACGACCAGTACGCGTACCTGCGCAAGACCGGCCAGTGGCGCTTCACGCCGCCGACGCACGTGGCCGCCGCGCTGCGCGTGGCGCTCGACCAGTTTCTCGCCGAGGGCGGCCAGCCCGCGCGCGGCGCGCGCTATGCGGAGAACTGCCGGACGCTGGTCGACGCGATGCGTGCGCTCGGCTTCGAGCCGTTCCTCGACGCGCGCGTACAGGCGCCGGTGATCGTGACGTTCCATGCGCCGGACGATCCGGCATACGACTTCAGGCGCTTCTACGACACGGTGCGCGACGCCGGCTTCATCCTCTATCCGGGCAAGCTCACGCAACTGGAAACGTTCCGCGTCGGCTGCATCGGCGCGATCGACGCCGACGACGTCCGGCGCGCGGTCGCCGCGATCGCGCACGCGATCGAGGCGCTCGGCATCGCGCTGCGCCCCGCGCCATGAACGAAAAAGGCCCGGCGGTTTGCTCCCGCCGGGCCCGAGGTCCTGCCGCCGCGTGCCGGCGTTACAGCACGATCCGCTTGATGTCGCCGACGACGAAGATGTACGACGCCGCGCCGATCAGCGCGATCACGCCGATGAACACCAGCGCGCCGACGAACGAGCCGGTCGACGCGACGATGAAGCCGACGACGAGCGGCGTGATGATGCCGGCGAGGTTCGCCGCGAAGTTGAAGATGCCGCCCGTCACGCCGAGCAGGCCGTCCGGCGCGATGTCGGACACGAGCGTCCAGCCGAGCGCGGCCATCCCCTGCGCGAAGAACGCGACCGACATGATCGCGATCACGGCTTCGTTGCTCTGCACGTAGTTCGCGAGAATGATCGTCGATGCAAGCAGCAGGCCCGCGATGATCGGCAGCTTGCGCGCGAGGTTCGCCGACTTGCCGCGACGCAGCAGCCAGTCGGAGAAGATCCCGCCGAACATCACGCCGACCGACGCGGCGATGAACGGCATCACCGCGAAGAACCCGATCTTCAGCCAGCCCATGTGGCGCTCGGTCGCGAGATAGGTCGGGAACCAGGTCAGGAAGAACACCAGCGTCGAGTTGCCCGCGAACTGGCCGAGGCAGATGCCCGCGAGCTGGCGCTTCTTCAGCAGCTTGCCGGCCATGCTCCAGCTGAATTTCGCCTGCGCGGGCCGGTCGTTCTTATTCGCGCTGTGCGCGAGGCCGCCGCCCGCCTCGATGTATTCGAGCTCCTCCTTGTTCGCGCCCGGATGGTTGCGCGGCTCATGGTAGAACTTCCACCAGACCAGGCCGAACGCGATGCCGACACCGCCGACGACCCAGAACAGCGAGCGCCAGCCGAACGCGCCCATCAGCGCGAACAGCACCGGGCTGAAGAACGCGAGGCCGATGTACTCGCCGACCGTGTAGGTGCCGGTCGCCATCGCGCGCTCGTTCTGCGGGAACCACGTCGCGACCACCCGGCTGTTGGTCGGGAAGCACGGCGCTTCCGTGATGCCGAGGCCGAGGCGGCACGCGAGCAGCGTCGCGACGCCGGGCACGAAGCCCTGCAGCAGCGTGCACAGCGACCACAGCGTCATCGACCAGTAATAGGTGATCTTGCTGCCGAAGCGGTCGAGAAAGAGGCCGCCCGGCACCTGCATCGCGACGTAGGTCCACGAAAACGCGGAGAACATGATGCCCATCACCGCCGCGTTGATGCCGAGCTCCTTGGTAAGCTGCGGCGCAGCCACCCCCAGCACGGTGCGGTCGAGGTAGTTGATCATCGTGCCGATCGCGAGCAGCGCGAGAATCTTGTAGCGCGCCGACGTGCGCCGGACCGTGCCGGCCGCCTGCGCCGGACGCGCCGGCGCATGGTTGGTGTGGGTGGTGTGCTGCATGGTCGTCTCCTGGTCTCGTCTTTCTCTGAATCTATCGAGGGTCAGCGCGCAACGAGCGCCTGAAAGTGGTCGAACATCCGCTCGGCGTCGGGCGTGCGTCCGGTGAAGATCTCGAATGCGTCGACGGCCTGGTAGACCGCCATTCCGCCGCCCGGCAGCGTCGCGCAGCCTGCCGCGCGCGCCGCCCGGACCAGCTCGGTTTCGAGCGGGAAGTACACGATGTCGGCAACCCACATCCCCGCGTGCAGCAGCTCGGCCGGCAGCGGCAGGCCCGGATGCTTCGCCATGCCGGTCGGCGTCGCGTGGATCAGGCCGGTCGCGGCGCGCACCGCGCTCGCGAGGTCGTCGCCCTGCGTCACTTTCGCGGCGGGGAAGCGCTGCTGCAGCTCGTCGGCGAGCGCGCGGGCGCGCGACGCGTCGACGTCGAAGATCGCCAGTTCGGCCGCGCCCATCTGCAGCGCCGCGTGTGCGACGGCGGCTCCCGCGCCGCCCGCGCCGAGCTGGACGACACGTTCGAGCGATGCGCCCGGCAGCCCGCGCCGGAACGACTTCGCGAAGCCCGACCAGTCGGTGTTGTGGCCGATCCGCTTGCCGTCCTTGAACAGCACGGTGTTGACCGCGCCGAGCGCGCGCGCGTCGTCGGACAGCGCGTCGAGGTGCTCGATCACGCGCTGCTTGCACGGGTGCGTGATGTTCAGGCCCGTAAAGCCCATCTGCTCGGCGGCCGCGAGCAGTTGCGGCAGCGCGTCGGCGGTCAGGCCGAGCACGTCGAGGTCGATGCGCCGGTAGACATAGCCGAATCCCTGGCGGAATCCTTCTTCCTCATGCATCGCGGGCGACAGCGAACCGCCGATGCCCTGGCCGATCAGGCCGATCAGAAAGGACGGGCGGCTCATCGCGCGGCTCCTTGCGAAAGAATGGTGGACATGCGCTGCAGCGCGAACACGTAGCCTTCGGTGCCGCAGCCGCAGATCACGGCTTCGGCGACCGCCGATACGTACGAGTGGTGGCGGAACGGCTCGCGGCGGTGCACGTTCGAGATGTGGACCTCGATCACCGGCTTCGCGATCGCCGACAGCGCGTCGGCCAGCGCGACCGACGTGTGCGTATACGCGGCCGGGTTGATCACGACGCCGTCCGTGTCGTGACGCGCCGCGTGCAGCCAGTCGATCAGCTGGTGCTCGGCGTTCGACTGGCGAAAGTCGATCGCGAGCCCGAGCGCATCGGCCGCGGCGCGGCAGCGCTGCTCGACGTCGGCGAGCGTTTCCGCGCCGTAGATGTGGGGTTCACGCGTCCCCAGCAGGTTCAGGTTCGGGCCGTTCAGTACCAGGACCTTGCGCTTGCTCATGTCAGTTGCTCCAAAAACGGGGGCTCATCGCTACGCGACTTCGCCCCCTCACGTCAAGATTCGACGCTAGTGTGCGCTTGCGAAAGCGCAAAGTCTTTTCGGGTTTTCGCTAATTTGTACCACCTAGTTAGTTTGTATAATCCGATCCATCACCCAGTAAATTCGGGATATGGCGCGTTCCCGGGACTCTATGACTGGTTCATTCAGGGTCAGTCCGGCCGGCGCCACCCCCGCTCATCCGCAGGATTCGCCCATGCAGCGCTCGATCGCCACCGTGTCCCTGTCCGGCACGCTCGCCGAGAAGCTCGCCGCCATCCAGGCCGCGGGTTTCGACGGCGTCGAAATCTTCGAGAACGACCTCGTCTACTTCGACGGCTCGCCCGCCGACGTGCGGAACATGGCCGCCGATCTCGGCCTCGACATCGTGCTGTTCCAGCCGTTTCGCGATTTCGAGGGCGTGAGCCCCGCGCAGCTCGCGCGCAACCTCGACCGCATCAAGCGCAAGTTCGACGTGATGCACGCGCTCGGCACCGACCGCATCCTCGTCTGCAGCAGCGCGTCCCCCGATACGATCGCGGACGACGGGCTGCTCGTCGACCAGCTCGGCGCGCTCGCCGAGGCCGCGCGGCAGGCGGGCGTCGTCGCCGCCTACGAAGCGCTCGCGTGGGGGCGGGTCGTGAAAACCTACGGCCACGCGTGGCGGCTCGTGAACGCGGTGAACAGCCCGCATCTCGGGCTCGCGCTCGACAGCTTCCACACGCTGTCGCTCGACGATTCGCCGGACGCGATCGCCGACATCCCCGGCGACCGGATCGCGTTCGTGCAGATCGCCGACGCGCCGAAGCTCGTGATGGACGTGATCGAATGGAGCCGCCACTTCCGCTCGTTCCCCGGCCAGGGCGACTTCGACCTCGCGCGCTTCACCGCGCGAGTGATCGAGGCCGGCTATACGGGGCCGCTGTCGCTGGAGATCTTCAATGACGGCTTCCGCGCGGCGCCGACCGCGCTCACGGCCGCCAACGGCCACCGCTCGCTGCTCTACCTGGAAGAGCAGACGCGCGCGCGGCTCGCGCGGGAAGGCCGCGCGCCGGGCGCCGGCCAGACGCTGTTCGCGCCACCCGCGCCGCCCGCGCACGTCGGGTTCCAGTTCATCGAATTCGCGGTCGACGCACGGGCCGCGGCCAACGTCGGCGAGTGGCTCGGCAAGATGCGCTTCCGGCTCGCCGGGCGGCACCGCTCGAAGGACGTGACGCTGTTCCAGCACGGCGCCGCGTCGATCGTGCTGAACGCGGAGCAGGATTCGTTCGCCGACGCGTTCTTCCAGCAGCACGGGCTGTCGCTGTGCGCGTCGGCGTTCCGCGTCGACGACGCGAAAGTCGCGTTCGATCGCGCGGCGGGCTTCGGCTATGCGCCGTTTTCCGGAAGCGTCGGCCCGAACGAGCGCGTGCTGCCGAGCGTGAAGGCGCCGGACGGCAGCCTCGAATACTTCGTCGACGAGGCGCCGGACGCGCCGACGCTCTATGAATCCGATTTCGTGCTGACCGACATCGACGGCCCGAGCGAGGTCGGCCCGCTGACCGGCATCGACCACGTGTGCCTCGCGCTGCCGGGCGACGCGCTCGATACGTGGATCCTGTTCTTCAAGACCGCGTTCGGCTTCGAGGCCGAGCGCAGCTGGCTCGTGCCCGATCCGTACGGGCTGATGCGCAGCCGCGCGGTGCGCAGCGCGGACGGCTCGGTGCGGATCGCGCTGAACGCGTCGGTCGATCGCCACACGGCCGTCGCCGAATCGCTGGACCGCTACCACGGCACCGGGCTGAACCACGTCGCGTTCCGCACCGACGACATCGTGAAGACGGTCGCCGAATTCGCGGCCGACGGCGTGCCGTTCCTGCGCATCCCGCGCAACTACTACGACGACCTCGCCGCGCGCTACGCGCTGCCGGACGACTTCATCGACACGCTGAGCACCCACCATCTGCTGTACGACCGCGACGACAGCGGCGGCGAGTTCCTGCATGCGTTTACGGAACTGGTCGACAACCGCTTCTCGCTCGAGATCGTCGAGCGGCGCGGCGGGTACGACGGCTACGGCGCGGCGAACGCGGCCGTTCGCCTGGCGGCGCAGGCGCAGCGAAGAAAATAAGGGGCAGGGAAAAACCGGGTGCGACGAAAGGTCATCGTCTATTTGTCTGGTGAATCGGCCGCGCATGCACTACGCTGGCGCTTGTGCTGTCGGACGCCCGCCTGAAGCGGCTTGCGCCGATCCGGTTCGCAAAGCCGCCGCCGTGCCGTTACATGTCGTAACCACCGGCTCGCCGCGGCCGGCCGACGACCGGGGAGTTTTAAGAATCGCTTAAGTCTTCGACGGCACCATCCGCAACCATACCCGAAGAAACCGTCGAACTAGGAGGACAGCGATGAGCGCCGTAGTTGCACCCGCGGGCCGCCCGGCCGCGCCCCCTGCCAAACCCAGAACGATGCTGCGCCGCCTGCTCAGCCATCACGAAATCGCGACGCTGCTCGTGCTGCTGCACGCGCCGATCGGCGCCAACGCAAAACCCGAACTGCCGGCGCTGCAGGAAGCCGGCCTCGTTGAAATGGTCAAGCTCGATGCCGATGCGCAGCCGAGCTTCCGCCTGACCGAAAACGGCACGGCCGTACTGAAAGGTCTCGGCTACCGCTGAGCCCGCAGGCGGCGGACCGCCGCCGTTCCTGTCGACGCGCGCCACCGCGCCGAATTAACTGTCGCGCTTCCGGAAGGCCGCCTCTCCCGCATCGGATACCTCGACCCACTTCGGGTCGGGCGCGGCGTCGGGCACGTAGCTGTCGTGCCAGTTCCACCATTTGTACGGCCGGCCCTGCGGGTACCCCTCCGGCGAATCCTCCCACGTCTCCTGGCGCCCGAGCGCCGTCATGTCGAGATAGCTCCACGTGGTGCCCATCGCCTCGTCGCCGCGACTGTTGATGAAATACGTGCGGAACACGCGCTCGCCGTCGCGGATGAATGCGTTGTGGCCGTGCCATTCGTCCACGCCGAAGTCGGCATCGAAACTGTCGGTGATCGTGTACCACGGAATATTCCATCCCATCCGTGCCTTCAGGCGCGTGATGTCGGCCTGCGGCGCGCGTGACGCGAACACGAGGGTGGTGTCGCGGGCGTTCAGGTGAGCAAGGTGGCCGACGTGGTCGGCCACCATCGAGCAGCCGATGCACGCATGCTCCGGCCAGCCGTGCACGCCGGGCTCGAAGAACGCGCGGTACACGATCAGCTGGCGGCGCCCGTGGAACAGGTCGAGCAGGCTCGCCTTGCCGTCAGGCCCGTCGAATGCGTACTTCTTTTCCACGGCGACCCAGGGCATCCGCCGCCGCTCGGCGGCCAGGGCGTCGCGGGCGCGGGTCAGTTCCTTTTCCTTGACGAGCAGCCGTTCGCGCGCGGCCGCCCAGTCCTGCGGCGACACGATCGGCGGCGTCTTCATCGCGGGCTGCCCCTCCTTCCTTCCATCGTCCGGTGATGTGTTCGTGGTCATTGCTGCCTCCGGGTCAGAGCGATCGCTCGCTGTGGGTCATGAGACAGTTTTAGTCGCCGGTCAGCGAATGGTGGGAGTGACAATTGTGGCGAGATTCGTGCTCCGGGCGCGCCAGGTCATCCCGCCCGATCCTGCAGCATCATCCGGTATTCCGTCGGCGTCACGCCGACCGTCGCCTTGAACTGGCGCGTGAACGCGCTGTGATCGGTGTACCCGCATAGCGCCGCGACGTCGGTCACCTTGTCGTGCGTGACCAGCAATGCGGTCGCGGCGTCGAGCCGCGTCTTCAGCAGCACCTGGCGCGGCGTCAGGTGGAACACCTTGTGGAAGTAGCGCTCGAGCTGCGCGACCGACATCCCGGCCATCTGCGCGAGCTGCCTGAGGTTCAGCGGCTGCACGTAATGATCCTGGATGTACTGGACCACGTCCGCGAGCTTGCTGTAGGCCGGATGCGACCCTTCGTGCGCCTTCAGGTCGCGCGAGATGCCCGCGAGGCCGATCACCTTGCCGGCCGCATCGCGCAGCGGCTCCTTGCAGGTCAGGCACCAGCCCGGCTGGCGGCCGGGGTACAGGTGCAGTTCGAGCTGGTCCGTCAGCTGGTGGCCGGCGGTGATCGTCGCCATATCCTGCTCGAAGTAGCTGCGGCCGAAGCGGCGCGGGAACACCTCGTCGGTGGTCTTGCCGAGCAGGTCGCGCTTGTCCTTGTAGCCGCAGCGCATCGCCAGCGTGCGGTTGACGAGCGCGTAGCGGCCGTCCGCATCCTTCACGAAGAACGCGACGTCGGGCAGCGCGTCGAAGACCGGCTCGAGCAGCCGGAAGTGCGCGAGCATCGCGCCGAAGTCGGCGTTGTCGGGCTGGTAGCGCAAGGTGTCGGACAGGCTCATGGACGGTACGGCAAGCAAGGTCGTCATCCCGGCATCCGCTAGGCGAGTGGCTGATGGCGTCGATTATAGGAGCGCGCCCCACTGGCGGCGCGCCGTGCGCACGATCCCGCGCGCGCAGTCGTGCGCGCCCGGGTCCGCCATCCTAAAAAACACGGCCGCGCCGCGCCTTGGCGCGATTGCGCACGCGAAATGACGATTTCGGCATAGATCAGGGTTATCGACGATATGCCGAAATCGTCGCCGGCCACGCTCGCAACGCGCAAGACGCGCGCATTTTCGCTACCTAGACTTCGCTTCACGGTCACGAGACGCCACACGGCCCTGCCGGCGTGCGACCCGCATGACATGCCGCGATCGCCGCTCGATGCGCCGATTTCAGCACAGCGTCTCGCCCGGTTCACCGGCAGCCGGCCCACGTTCCGGCGCCGGCCCAACCACGCCATCAAGGGGAAGTGAAAGTGAAGCTGAAGGTATCGCACGTCGCGCTGGCCGCCGCCTGCGCACTGTCGGGCGCCCACGCCATCGCCGCCGACGTCGTCAGGATCGGTTTCGCCGCGCCGCTGACCGGCCCGCAATCGAACTACGGCACCGACATGCAGAAAGGCGTGCAGCTCGCGATCGCCGATTTCAACGCGACCAATCCGACGATCGGCGGCAAGCCGGTCACGTTCCAGCTCGATTCGCAGGACGACCAGGCCGACCCGCGCACCGGCACCACCGTCGCGCAGCGCCTGATCGACGACAACGTGCGCGGCATCATCGGCCACTTCAACTCGGGCACCAGCATCCCGGCGTCCGACCTGTACGATCGCGCGGGGCTGCCGCAGATCTCGATGGCGACCTCGCCGCAATACACCGCGCGCGGCTACAAGACCACCTACCGGCTGCTGACGAGCGACGCGCAGGCGGGCCGCATCGTCGGCACCTATGCGGTGAAGACCATGCACTTCAAGCGCATCGCGATCATCGACGACCGCACCGCGTACGGCCAGGGCATCGCCGACGAATTCGCGAAAGCCGTGCAGGCGGCGGGCGGCACGATCATCAAGCGCGATTTCACGAACGACAAGGCGCTCGACTTCTCCGCGATCCTGACCAACCTGAAGGGGATGAATCCCGACGCGATCTTCTACGGCGGCGGCGACGCGCAATCGTCGCCGATGATCCGCAAGATGCGCCAGCTCGGGATCAAGTCCGCGTTCGTGACGGGCGAGATGTCGCGCTCGCCGACGTTCCTGAAGGTGGGCGGCACCGCGGCGGAAGGCGCGATCGTCTACATGGGCGGGCTGCCGAAGGAGAAGATGCCCGGCTTCGCCGGCTACGCGGCACGCTACAAGGCGCGCTTCAACGAAGACGTGATCACCTATTCGCCCTACTCGTACGACGGGACGATCGCGCTGCTCACCGCGATGAAGGACGCCAATTCGACCGACCCGAAAGTCTACACGCCGTATCTCGGCAAGGTGACGGTCAAGGGCGTATCGGCGGAGCGCATCGCCTATGACGCCAAGGGCGACCTGAAGGATGCGCCGGTGACGATCTACCGGGTCGAGGGCGGCGCGTTCAAGCCGGTCGACACGATCGCCGGCAACTGACGCAACCCCGGCGCGCGCGGCGCGGCGGCGATCCGTTCGCCCGCCTGCGCCGCGCGCTGCCGCCCGAAAGCCTCATGCCCGCCTTGCGCACGTTCGTGCTCCTGTAGAATCCCTCCACTCGCTTGACACTCGTCCCCGCTTGCCCGACCCGGGCGACGCGATGCGTGCGCCGTGCGCCATCCGCGCCCGGCGCACCTCGTCGACGAGGCAGGCCGCGCCTTGGAGACGCGGCGCCGATTCAGACAATTAATTCGAATACCGATCGCCCTGACCATGCAAGCTTCCGAATTGAGCGGCGCCCCGCGCGCCGCCGAGCGCGCGCTGACGCGCAGCGACTACAAGACCCTCGGCCTCGCCGCGCTCGGCGGCGCGCTCGAGTTCTACGACTTCATCATCTTCGTGTTCTTCGCGCCCGCGATCGGGCAGCTGTTCTTTCCGCACGACATCCCCGAATGGCTGCGCGTGCTGCAGACCTACGGCATCTTCGCGGCCGGCTATCTCGCGCGCCCGCTCGGCGGCGTGATCATGGCGCACTTCGGCGACCTCGTCGGCCGCAAGCGGATGTTCACGCTGAGCGTGCTGATGATGTCGGTCCCGACGCTGCTGATGGGCCTGCTGCCGACCTACGACACGGTCGGCATCCTCGCGCCCGTGTTGCTGCTGCTGTTCCGCATCCTGCAGGGCGCGGCGGTCGGCGGCGAGGTGCCCGGCGCGTGGGTGTTCGTGTCCGAGCACGTGCCGTCGCGCCACATCGGCTACGCGTGCGGCACGCTGACCGCGGGCCTCACGGCCGGCATCCTGCTCGGCTCGCTCGTCGCGGCCGGCATCAACCGCCGCTACGCGCCCGCCGAGGTCACCGCGTTCGCGTGGCGCATCCCGTTCCTGCTCGGCGGCGTGTTCGGCCTGTTCTCCGTCTACCTGCGCCGCTGGCTGCACGAGACGCCGGTGTTCGCCGAAATGAAGGCGAAGAAGGCGCTCGCGGCCGAGATCCCGCTGAAGGCCGTGCTGCGCGACCACGGCCGCGCGGTGATCGTGTCGATGCTGCTCACGTGGATGCTGTCGGCGGCGATCGTCGTCGTGATCCTGATGACGCCCGCGCTGCTGCAGAAGCAGTTCCACCTGTCGCCGGCCACGACGCTGTTCGCGAACAGCATCGCGACGCTGTGCCTGACCGCCGGCTGCATCACCGCGGGCTCGCTCGCCGGCTGGATCGGCGCGAAGCGCGTGCTCGGCCTCGGCGGCCTCGTGCTGGCCGCGTGCTATTACCTGCTGTTCGCGCAGGTCGCGGCCGACGCGTCGACGCTGCCGCTCTACTACGGGATCGCGGGCTTCGCGGTCGGCGCGATCGGCGCGGTGCCGTTCGTGATGGTGAAGAGCTTCCCGGCGGTCGTTCGGTTCTCGGGAATCTCGTTCTCGTACAACGTCGCCTATGCGATCTTCGGCGGCCTGACGCCGGTGATCGTGTCGCTGATGATGAAGTCGAATCCGCTCGCGCCGGTCGTGTACGTCGCGGCGATCTGCGTGCTCGGCGCGATCGCGGTGCAGTTCGCGAAGGACGCGGACTGAGCGAAGACGGCGCGACGCCTCACGCATGAAAGACAACGCCACGGTCGAAAGTCCGTGGCGTTGTCGTTTGCGGGGTATCGCAGGCGTCTGACCGGCGGCGTTCAGCCGTTCGCCGCGACGGCCGACGCTGGTGCAGCCGCCTTGCCGTAGTCGACCGGCTGGTCGGCCGGGCGCGGCGTCTCGCCGGCCCGCTCGATCCAGCCGCCGCCCAGCGCGCGATACAGGTCGACGAGGCTGGTCCAGCGCGCGAGCCGCGCGGTAATCAGCGTCTGCTGCGCCGCGTACAGGTCGGTCTGCGCGGTCAGCACCGACAGGTAGCTGTCGACGCCGTTCTTGTAGCGCAGGTCCGACAGGTCATAACGACGCTGCTGCGCGTGCTCGTTGCGCTCGAGCGCGCCGATCTGCCGGTCGTACGTGCCGCGCGCAGCGAGCCCGTCCGCCACTTCGCGGAACGCCGACTGGATCGCCTTCTCGTAGTTCGCGATCTCGATGCGCTTCTGCACGTTCGCGAGATCGAGATTGGCGAGGTTCGCGCCGCCCTCGAAGATCGGCATCGCGATCTGCGGCGCGAACGACCACGCCGCGGTGCCGGCCTTGAACAGCCCGCCGAGCGTCGGGCTCGCGGTGCCGAACGCGCCCGTCAGCGAGATGCGCGGGAAGAACGCCGCGCGCGCCGCGCCGATGTTCGCATTCGCAGCAAGCAGGTTCTGCTCCGCTTCCATGATGTCCGGACGACGCGCGAGCAGGTCCGACGGCAACCCGGCCGGAATGTCGGTCAGGAAGTTCTGCGCGTCGAGCGGCATGCCCGCCGGCAGGTCGTCCGGCAGCGGCTCGCCGATCAGCAGCACCAGCGCGTTCACCGCCTGCGCGCGCGCACGCGCCTGCGCCTGCTGGTTCGCTAGCGCCGTTTCGACCACGGTCTGTGCCTGGCGCAGATCGAGCTCCGAGCCCGTGCCGTTGTCGAACCTCAGCTTCGTCAGGTCGTACGATGCCTGCGCGGTCTTCAGCGTGTCTTTCGTCACCTTCAGCAGGTCGTCGGTCGACAGCACCGTCAGGTACTGGTCGGCGACCTGTGACACCAGCAGAATCTCCGACGCCTTGCGGGCCTGCGCGGTCGCGAGGTATTTCGCGAGCGCCTGGTCCTTCAGGCTCTGGAGCCGGCCGAACAGGTCGAGCTCCCACGACGCCTGCAGCCCGACGTTGTAGGTCGTCGTAATGTTGCGTCCCGGAATGGCCGTCAGCGAGTTCGGCAAGCGTGTGCGATTGCCGGTGCCGACCGCGTCGAGCGTCGGCATCAGGTCCGCGCGAGTGATCTGATA
This sequence comes from Burkholderia ubonensis, assembly GCF_902833085.1. Lineage (GTDB taxonomy): Bacteria > Pseudomonadota > Gammaproteobacteria > Burkholderiales > Burkholderiaceae > Burkholderia > Burkholderia ubonensis. The sequence goes on along the minus strand of NZ_CADFEB010000009.1, from coordinate 429,327 downwards.
CTGCGCACGTGCGGCGGCGACGTTCAGCACCGCAACCCGCAGGTCGCGGTTGTTCTTCAGCGCGATCTCGATCAGCCGCTGCAGGCGCGGATCGACGAAGAACTCGCGCCAGCCGATGTCGGTCGCCGCCTGGCCGTTCGCGCTGCGCGCGCCGGCCGCCGCGGCCGGCTGCGTCGCATAGACGCCGCCGGACGGGAACGCCTGCGCGACGGGCGCATCCGGCCGCTGGTAATGCGGCGCCATCGTACAGCCCGTGGCGAAGAGCGCGACCGCCGCGGCGGCCGCAACACGGATCCGATTCATGTTTCTCCCGTTGCGCGCCGTCGCGGCGCGCGTTGTCGATGGCGCGCTCATACGGTCTCCAGCACGCGCGCGCGTTCGCTCGTCGCCGCCTCGCGATGCCGCTTCGCGATCAGCGTGTACACGGTCGGCAGCACGAACAGCGTGAACAGCGTGCCGACCAGCATGCCGGTCGAGACCGTGATCCCGATCGCGAAGCGGCTGGCCGCGCCCGCGCCGCGCGCGAAGATCAGCGGCACGAGCCCGGCGACCATCGCCGCGGTCGTCATCAGGATCGGCCGCAGCCGCACGGCGGCCGCGTGCTCGATCGCCGCGCGCCGGTCGAGGTTCTGCGTGCGCTGCAGCTCGTTTGCGAAGCTCACCATCAGAATCCCGTGCTTCGAGATCAGCCCGATCAGCGTGACGAGCCCGATCTGCGTATAGATGTTCAGCGTCGCAAAGCCGAGATACAGCGGCACGAGCGCGCCGCACACCGACAGCGGCACCGACACGAGGATCACGAGCGGATCGCGCAGGCTCTCGAACTGCGCGGCGAGCACGAGGAAGATCACGACGAGCGCAAACACGAACGTGACGGTCAGCCGGTTGCCCTCCTGCACGTACTGGCGCGATTCGCCGAGCCAGTCGATGTCGTAGCCGGGCGGCAGCGCCTGCTTCTGCAGGAACTCGACCGCCTGCCCCATCGTCACGCCCGGCGCTGCCACGGCCGACAGCGTCGCCGAGTTCATCTGGTTGAACTGCGTGAGCGCGTTCGCCTGGCTGCCGTTCGACACGTGCACGACCGTCGCGAGCGGCACCATCTTGCCGCTGCGCGTCTTCACGTAATAGCGGTTCAGCATGTCGGACGACAGGCGCTCCGCGCGCGCGACCTGCGGGATCACGTCGTACGAGCGACCATTGTGGTCGAAGCGGTTCACGTAGTTCTCGCCGACGAGCACCGCGAGCGTATCGGCGATGTCCTTCATCGTCACGCCGAGCGCGTTCGCCTGGTTGCGGTCGATCGTCACGCCGACCGCGCGGCTGTCGAACGTCAGGTCGCTGTCGACGACCGCGAACAGCCCGCTCTTCGACGCGGCGGCCTTCAGCTTGCCCATCGTCGCGAAGATGTCCTTGAAGTCGGCCGGCGCGCGCAGCACCATCTGGATCGGCAGGCCGCCGCTCGACGCGGGCAGCGACGGCAGCAGGAACGTGAACACCTGGTCGCCGGCGATCGCGTTCGCGCGCGCCTGCACGAGCGCCTGCAGATCGGCGGCGCCGCGCGTGCGCTTCGACCAGTCGACGAGGTTCACGCCGGCGAAGCCGAGATTGGCGCCGCCGACGCCGTTCAGCACGAAGCTCGTGTCGGCTTCCGGCAGCGAGCGGAACACCTTCTCGACTTGCGGCGCGTAGCGTTCGAGGTAGTCGAGGTTCGCGTACTGCGGCGCCTTCACCTGCAGCATGATCGAGCCCTGGTCCTCCTGCGGCGCGAGCTCGCGCTTCACGCCGCTGAACAGCAGCCCGATGCCGAGCAGCACGCCCGCGCCGAACACCAGCACCGCCGGCCGCGCGGCCAGGCTCGCGTGCAGCAGCAGCCGGTAGCCGTGCGTGACGCGCGACAGCGTGTGCTCGATCGCGCGCGCGATGCGCCCTTCCGACATCCGGCTGTCGAGCAGCAGCGAACTCAGCATCGGCGACAGCGTCAGCGCGATCAACGCCGACACGCACACCGCGCCCGCGAGCGTGAACGCGAATTCGCGGAACAGCGATCCGGTCAGCCCGCCCATCAGGCCGATCGGCGCGTACACGGCGACGAGCGTGATCGTCATCACGATCACGGGCGACGCGATCTCGCGCGCGCCGAGCAGCGCCGCGCGCGCGGGCGGCTCGCCGGATTCGATGTGCCGGTGGATGTTCTCGACGACGACGATCGCGTCGTCGACGACGAGCCCGATCGCGAGCACCATCGCGAGCAGCGTGAGCAGGTTCAGCGAAAAGCCGGCGGCGAGCATCAGCGTGGCGGAGCCGACGAGCGCGAGCGGAATCGTCACGACCGGGATCACGACCGCGCGGAACGAGCCGAGGAACAGGAAGATCACGATGACGACGATCGCGATCGCCTCGACGATCGTCTCGCGCACCTCGTCGATCGACGCGTTGACGAAGCGCGCGACGTCGAACACGTCGCCGATCCGGATGCTGGCCGGCTTGTTGCGCTCCATCGTCGGCAGCAGCGCCTGCACGCCGCGTACGATGTCGAGCGGGTTGCCCGACGGCGTCGCGTTGATCGCGATGTTCACCGCGCGGTGGCCGTTCATCAGCGCGCTCGCGTTGTATTGCTGCCCGCCGAGCTCGATGGTCGCGACGTCGCGCAGCCGCACGAAGCTGCCGTTCGCATCGGACTTCACGACGAGGTTGCCGAACGCGCCGACGTCGGTCAGGTCGGTATTCGCGGAGATGTCGGCGACCGTGAGCGCGCCCTTCACCTGGCCCGGCGCGGCCTGCACGTTGTTCGCCTTCAGCGCGCCTGCGACATCCGCGGCCGACAGCCCGTGCGCGGCGAGCCGCGACGCGTCGAGCCAGACCCGCATCGCGAGATTCTGCCCGCCGACGATCTCGGCCGACGCGACGCCCGGCACGGTCGTGACGAGCGGCTGCGCGACCCGCACCACGTAGTCGGTGATCTCCGGAATCGACAGCGTGTCGCTCGAGAAGCCGAGATACATGACGGCCGTCGGCGCGTCGGTGAGCTTCGTGATCACCGAGTCGTACGCGCCTTCGGGCAGCTTGTACTTGACCTCCTGCACCTTCGCCATGATTTCCGTCATCGCGCGGTCGGCGTTCGCGTTCAGGCGCAGCCGCGCCTTCACGACGCTCTTGCCCTGCGTCGACGTGGAGCTGAGGTATTCGATGCCGTCCGCGGTCGCGATCGACTGCGCGATCGGCGTCGTCACGAAGCCCTGCATCAGCGCCTGCGACGCGCCGGGATACGCGGTCTCGACGCTGATCGTCGCGCTCTCGAGCATCGGGTACTGGCGCACCGGCAGCGCGCCGAGCGAGCGCAGCCCGATCAGCAGGACCAGCAGGCTGCAGACGAGCGACAGCACCGGCCGCCGGACGAAGATGTCGGTGAAGCGCGCGCCTTGTGTGGGGCCTTGTGAGGGTCCATGTGTGGGCTGGCTCATCGCACGCTCTCCCGTTGCGCGGACGCATCGGCGAGCGCCTGCACCTTCGCGCCCGGCGCGACGCGCAGCTGCCCGGTCGTCACGACCACGTCGCCGGCGCGCAGCCCGTCCTCGACGACGATGCGGCCCCGGTCGCGCGCGCCGATGCGCACCTGGCGCACGCGCGCCACGCCGACGCCGCGCGCGTCGCGCTGCTCGACCACGACGACGCTGTCGCCCGCCTGCGACGTCTGCACCGCGGTATCCGGCACGCTGATCACCGCGTCGCGGCCCGGCAGCGCCAGGTGCGCATCGATGTACATGCCCGGGCGCAGCAGCTGGTCGGCGTTGGCCACGGTCGCCTGCACGGTGATGTTGCGGGTCTCGTCGCCGACCTGCGGCTCGATCGCGGTCACGCGCCCTTCGAAGGTGCGGCCCGGGTAGGCGTCCGTCGTCACGCGCACGGCTTGTCCGAGCGCGACGCGGCTCAGCGCCTTCTGCGGCACCGTGAAGTTCGCGTGCAGCGCATCGAGATCGGTGAGCGTCACGATTGCATCGCCCGGATTCAGGTACTGGCCGAGGTTCACGCGCCGCAGGCCGATCACGCCGGAGAACGGCGCGCGGATCAGCTTCTGCGTGATCACGGCCTGCGTCTCGCGGATGTCGGCGCGCGCGGCATCGAGCTCGTAGCGGCGCGCGTCGAAGGTCGCCTTCGGTTCGGCGCCGTTCGGCACGAGCTGCTCGGCGCGCGCGAACTGCCGGCGCGTGTAGTCGGCTTTCGCCTGCAGCCCGGCGAGCTTCGCCTGCTCGGGCGCATCGTAGAGCTGCACGAGCGGCTGCCCGGCGCTCACGCGCGAGCCCGCGACGAAGCGGATGTCGACGACGCGCCCGGCGACTTCCGGCGCGATCGTCACCTGCCGCACCGCTTCGAGCGAACCGACCGCATCGAGCGACGGCTGATCGGCGCGCGGCGCGACGACGACGGTTTCGACAGGCAGCGGCGCTGCGGGCGCGGCCGGCCGGTCGGCGGCCGACACGCGTTCCATGCGCCACAGGAACAGCGCGCCGAACAGGACGGCCAGCGCGCCGACGGTATAGAACGTTGAGCGTCTCATGGGAATCTTCCCGATCAAGTGAGTCATGGTGTCAGTGTGGTCGGGCCCACACGCGCCAGATGTCAAATTTTTGAAGGCCCGTTTAAATATTTCGTGCGGCGTCCGTACGAAAAAAAAGAGCCGCACGTCCGGAGGCAACCGGACGTGCGGCCTGAAAGCGCCCACCGCCGTGGTCAGGATCGGGGAGTGAGCGGGCGCAGCGCGTCAAGGGACCACGCGCGCGCATACGGATGCCACATCGCGAGCAGCACGGCGCCGAGCAGCAGCAGCGGGTTCGTGCTCACGGCCCCGCACATCAGGAACAGCGCGGACATCGCGGCGGCCGCGGCGATCCCCCAGCCGGCCGCGATGCCGAGCAGGATCGACAGGCCCGCGCCGAGCTCGAGCCACGGCACCGCGACGTTGATCGCGGCGACGTGCGGCAGCGCGAACCGGCCGATCGCGTCGACGAGCGCGAGCCGCACCGCGTCGGGCGCCGCGGCGGAGCGGGTGGCCGCGGCCGCGAGGAACGGCGCGGCGTCGAAGCTCCCGGCGAGCTTCGACAGCCCGGCCCACGCCCAGAACACGCCGAGCACGACGCGCAGCGCGAGCGCGGCGGCCGCCCTCATCGCGCCACCTGAACGTGCAGGCGATGCAGTTGCCGGAACGCGAACGAGGTCACGCCCAGCAGGCACAGGAACATCACCGCGATCGCCGCGTTGGTCGCGATCGGCAGCGCGCTCACGATGCCCGACGCGAGCGACCCGAGCACCAGCATCAGGCAGCCCTGCAGGCTCGCCGCGGCGCCCGCGCGCCCCGGAAACAGCGCCATCGAGCGGGCCATCGCGTTCGAGAAGATGAAGCCCTGCGCGAATGCGATCAGCATGATCCCGCCGAGCGCGGTGACGAGCACGAGCGCGGTGCCGCTCGACGCGACGCACGCGACGCCGAGCGCGAACAGCACGATCCCGCCGCGCATCAGCTGCTCGCCGCTGTAGCGCTTGATCAGGCTGCGGTTCAGCGTCGTGCCGCCGAGGTAGCACAGGCCGACGGCGAGCGCCGTCGATCCGAAGTACGACGCGCTGTGACCGAGGCGATGCTGCACGATGTACGGCCCGATCACGTTCCACATCAGGAACGCCGAGAAGCTCATCCCGAGCATCCCGACGGCGGACAGGAAATGCGGATCGGACAGGATCTCGCGGTAGCCCGCTATCGTTTGCGCCGGCGTGCGCCGCATCTCGGGCCGCAGCGACTCGCGCAGCCCCGCGAACGCGAACGACAGCACGACGAGCCCGTAGCCGCAGTAGACGACGAAATTCCAGCGCCAGCCCGCCATCTCCTGCACGATCCCGCCGACGTACGGCGCGATCACCGGGCCGAGCCCGAACGCGAGACTCAGGTAGACGATCGCGACGCGGAAACGGTCGCCCTTCACGGTATCGACGAGCACGGCGCGCGCGACCACCTGGCATGACCCGATCGCGAAGCCCTGGATCGCGCGACCGATCATCAGCGCCTCGAACGACGGCGCGGCCACCGCGAGCGCGCTGCCCGCGATGAACAGCGCGAGGCCGGCCAGTACGGACGGCCGGCGCCCCCACCAGTCGGCGAGCATGCCGAACGCGAGCTGGCCGAGCGCATAGAACACGAGCGTGATGGTGATCGTGTTCTGCATCATGCTCGGCGCGACGCCGAGCTCGTGGCCGATCGCCGGAATGCTCGGCGCGTACAGGTCGATCGCGATCCCGCCGACGCTGTTGATCAGCGGCGCCAGGAACACGAGAAAGTTTTCGTATTGTTTGGAATCGGACATGGGGACGTTCCAGATGTAACGAGGCGGGCCGGCGCCGAAGCGCACGGCCCACCGGGATCAATGACCGGTCGCGGCGAGCGCGACGTGCCGGGAAGCGCAGCGCGGCGGCGGCTTGTCGTCGAGCGGGCTCCAGGCGGGCAGCTCGTCGCGCGCGGCCATGCCGCCGATCTTCACCATGATCACGCGCGGCGCGTTGTCGTAGTACGTGCCCCAGTCGACGTGCTGGTCGCGCACGCGGCTCACGCATGCGTGACCGAGATCGTCATAGCCGATCTGCAGCGACTGCACGATGTGCCGCACCCGCTCGGTCGCCGTCATCAGCACGTACCGGTAGTGATGCTGGGCGAGCGTGCGGAACACGTTCGCGATCAGGTAGCGCCCCGCGCCCTTCGAGCCGAACGACGAGAACTGCCCGAGTTCGACGAGCTCCGCGCGCGACAGCCCGTACAGGTGCGTCAGCGACTCGTCCAGATAGTGCTCCGAGAAGAGCGGGGCGCTGTCGCCCCAGCTCAATCCGACGCACGCGTAGCCGGGCAGCGTCATCGCGCGGTCGGTCAGGCACCAGAACTGGTCGGGACGCGGCTCCGGACGCGCGCCGTGCGCCTGGTAGTAGTTCTGGGCGACCGCCAGCTGCATCGCGCGATAAGCGGCCTGCCCCGGATGGAAAGTTCGTACGATGTGCACGTTCGGCTCCCGATCAGTACAGCGACGCCGCGAGATCGCGCTCGATCAGTTGCCGGCGCGGCCGGCCCGTGACCGTGTAATAGTCCTTGCGGAAGCGCTCGATGTCGGCCACCACCCGCACGCGCCGCACCCGCGCGAAATCCGCGAGCCGCGGCTCGAGGCGCGCCATCTCGCCGCGAATCGCCGCCTCGTCGTGCTGCGACAGCACGATCGCCGCCGGCTCCTCCCGGCCTTCGCCGAACACGACGATGTCGTCGATCAGCGCGCTTTCCTTGTAGACCGTCTCGACCCACTCCGGCGAGATGTTGCGGGCCGTCGACAGGATGATCACGTGCTTCTTGCGGCCGGTGATGTACAGGTAGCCGTCGACGATCTCCGCGATGTCGCCCGTGTGCAGGTAGCCGTCGGTCAGCTCGCACGACGTGTCGTCCGAGTTGTAGTAGCCGGCGCACAGCGTCGGGGTGAGCACGCGCAGCTCGCCGTCGACGATCGTCGGCACGATGCCGTCGAGCAGCGGGCCGGCGGAGCCGATGCGGCGATGCCCCGGATGGTTCAGCGAGATGATCGAGCTGTTCTCGCTCAGGCCGTACGCTTCGTAGACCTGCACGCCGCGCTTGTCGAGCGATTCGAGCACGGTGGCCGGAATCTTCGCGCCGCCGGTGATGATGTGCGGATTGCGGCGGCCGAACAGGCTCGTGACGCTCGTCGATTCGAGCAGCGCGTCGGCTTCCTCGAGCAGCTTCGGCGGCAGGTACAGGAAGTTCGGATCGACCTGCGCGATCAGGCCCAGGTAGTCGCGCGCATTGCCGCTGCGCGCGCCGTACTCGGCATAGCGCGCCGGCATCAGCGTCAGCGAGCCGCCGGACAGGATCGGCAGGAACACGCCGAGCACCTGTTCGATCAGCAGGCTCATCGGCACGATCGACAGGTAGTCGAGCGGCGCCTGCGGCACGCGCTTCAGCACGTTCGTCACGAGCAGGCCGACCGCCTCGTCGCGGATCTTCACGCCCTTCGGCTTGGACGTCGTGCCGGACGTATGGATGATCCCGCAGATGCCGGGCTCGATCCGCTCGCCGGCCGGCGCGCCCTGCGCGGGCCACGCGCTGCGTTCGCTCGCGGCGTCGAGGCACGCGATGCCGGGCAGGATCGCGCTGATGCGCGCCGCGGTGTGCGCATCCTGCGCGAAGATCGCGGTGGCCTTGTGCAGCAGGCTGCCGATCTGCTCGTCGGAGAATTCGATCGGCACCGGCAGCAGCACGGCCTTCACGCGGAAGATCGCCAGCATCGTCGCGACCCACGTGTAGCTCGAGCGGGCGGCGATCCCGAACACGAGCCCGCTGCAATCGCCGTACACGTCCTGCAGCGTCGCGGCGATGCGCTCCACGTCGGCGCGCAGTTCCGCGAGCGAATAGTCGCGGCCTTCCATTTCGCGCACGACGATCCGGTCCTGTGCTTCGGCGAAATGACGTTCGAGAAGTGCGCTGATCATGCAATGGCTCCTTTGCGATAGCTTTGGGCGCCGAAGATCCGGCGGCCCGTGTCCGCGAGGCGGCGGCGGCCGTGCATCACGCGGGTGTTGTCGATCACGACGATGTCGCCCTTGTTCCAGAACAGGTCGTACGTGTAGCGTGCGGTCACGTCCTTGATTTCGTCCCACACCTCGAAATCGATGTCGGTGCCGTCTTCCCACGTGATGAGCGGCGGTTCGTAGTTCACGCTCGGGCCGAGCAGCGAATTGCAGAACGCGCGGCGGCCGGAGAAGCAGCTCGTGGTGATCGCATCCGTCACGCGTTCGGACGACACGAGGAACTGATCGAGCCGGCGGTAGTGCTGGCCCGGCACGCGCTGGTTGACGACTTCGAGATGCGTGTCGTTCACCTCATGCGCGCTCACCTGCAGCTCGATGCTCAGGAACCGCTGCACGTTCGGCCAGGGAATGCGGCGCGCGTACTTGATCTTGCGCTGCTCGAACAGGCGGCGGGTGGCCGGCGACAGCTCGTGCAGCACGCGCAGGCCGTCGCAAATCGTCGTCTCCGAGCCGACGCGCGCCGGCTCGAGGCAGAAGAACCACTGCAGGTCCGGCGTGAACGGCAGGTTGCCGTTTTCCTGGTGCAGGCCCATCTCGAGGTGGCCCGCGTCGATTTCCGCGGTGTTCTCGGTCGACGCCTTGCGCGCCGGATCGAACGTGACGCGCGCCGAGTGCTGGCTGACGAAGCGGTTGAAATCCTCGAGCGTGTCCGCGAAGTTGCGGTAGATCACGACGCCCGAGTGGGCAAGATTTTCGTACAACTGATCGGTATCGACGATATCGATCGCCTTCTGGCCCGGCTCCAGGCTCTCGATCAGTTCGAAGCCGAAACGCGGCAACGGTTTGTGGTGGACCTGCGCGGTGCCTACGTCAACATCCATCATGTGTGCCTCTCACTCTCAGTGTGGTTAGTCTTGGTGTGTTCGAGTCTTGGCCTCGTCGAACACCACTCAATTTACCGACACGAAGCGGCACGCCGTTTTAAAAATTAAAAGCTGGATGTAATTTTGTTGAGAGATTCGTGAAAAAGCCTGCCGGGTGCTTCTTCACGCGAAAGAATCGGCCGGGCGGCGCGCCCGCCGGCACGCGCCGCCGCGGCCCGCTCAGAGCGCGTGCGCCGCGCCGGGTTCGAGCGCGTTCGCGCTCGCGAGATCCTTGAACAGCATTCGCATGCTGCGGATGTCGTGGTTCTTTTCCATCTGGGTCGCCCAGATCACGTCGAGCGTGAAGGTCGGAAAGCCGAGCGGCACGTCGCAGATCTGCACCGACGGCGGGATCGACAGGTACGGAATCAGCCGTTGCGGCAGCGTCAGCACGACCGGCAGCCGCGAGACGATGTTCAGGCAGGCCTGATACGTGTTCGCCCGCGCGACGATGTTGCGCGAGCGCCCGAGCTTCTCGAGCCAGCCGTCGATCATGTTGCGCTCGGAGATCCACGGCGTCGGAAACACGTGATGCATGTCGCAGAATTCGTCGAGCGTCACGCGCGTCGTCGGCGCGAGCTTGCGCGATGCGGTCAGGCACACGAACGTGTCGGACAGCACCGACTCCCATTGCAGGTCCGGATGCAGCCGGTGATAGCCGGGGCCGAAGCCGGTCGCGAAGTCGATCTCGCCGGCGAGCAGCCGCTCGACCGGCAATTCGCGGCCGAGCCGCTCGACGATCAGCGACGTCTCGCGACCGCGCTTCATGAACGATTCGAGCACGCCCGGCAGCAGCAGCAGCTCGAAATACTCCGGCGCGCACACGCGAATCACGCGGTGCGCCGCCGCGGCGACCTGGTCGTCGTCCATGTCCGCGCAGTGGTTGACCGCATCGATCACGTTGCGCAGATACGGCTCGATCGCCTCGGCTTTCGGCGTCGCCACGAGGCTGCCGTGATCGACGTCGAACAGCACGTCGTGAAAGCAGTTGCGCAGCCGCTTCAGGCAATAGCTGACGGTCGGCTGGCTGATGCTCAGCACCTCGGCGGTGCGGCGCGCGCTCTTGTGTTCGTACAGGCACAGAAACACCATCACGTCCTGCAAGTCGAGTTGGCGCAATACGTTGTTGTTGAGCACGATATGTCCTGGTCGTTTTTCGTTGTGTTTTTCGTTGTGTTTGTCGTTGTGATGCATGCGGGCCCTCTCAAGCCCGCACGGCTCGGCGCGCGGTCCATGCGCGCCGGCCGCGTTGCGCACGTTACGCGCCTAGCCGGTCCCGTCGTCCGGCGCCAGCGCCTCGCCCGGCAGCGCGAGCAACGCGGTCTTCAGCAGCGCGGCGAGCGCCGCGCGCTCGCCGCGGTTCAGTCCGCCGAGCAGCAGGTCCTGCGTCTCGACGTGCACCGCGACGGCCCGGTCGATCAGCGCGAGCCCGTCCGGCGTGAGCCGCACCGCGAGCCCCCGGCCGTCGTGCGGGTTCGGCACGCGCTCGACGAGGCCCGCCTGTTCGAGCCGCATCAGCCGGTTGGTGATTGCGCCCGACGTGATCATCAATGAGCGGTACAGTTGCGTCGGCGACAATTCATACGGCTTGCCCGCGCGCCGCAGCGTCGCGAGCACGTCGAACTCCCCTTCCTTGAAACCGAACGGCGACAACGCCTCGGTGCGCGCCTTTTCACAGTGCTTCGCCAGCCGCGCCAGCCGGCCGAAGATCTCCATCGACGTCACGTCGAGCCCGGGCCGCTCGTCGCGCCATTGCGCGACGACCCGGTCGACGTGATCGACGCGATCGCTGGATGCCTGAGCGCTCATGAATATCCTCGCATCTGATGAGGTCATCGAACCCCGCTTGTCATGAATATATCTCAATATTAAGATAACCACGAGAGCGCACGTGGGCGCGCAACGGAGCATAAATGGCAAAACTATCATTCAAAGACCACGATCTCTATTACGCGGACATCGGCAGCGGCCTGCCGATCATGCTGATTCACGATCTGGGCAGTTGCGGACTCGCCTGGGCACGCCAGGTGCCGTTCCTGCGTCACGCGGGATATCGCGTGATCGTGCCGGACCTGCCCGGTCACGGCGCGTCGTCGTATCCGTCGCGCACGCTCGCGATGGGCGAGCTCGCCGCCGACCTGGAGAGCCTGCTCGATCATCTCGGTCTCGACAGCGCGGCGCTCGTCGGCCTGTCGCTCGGCGGCGCGATTGCGCTGACGATCGCGATCGACGCGCCGTCGCGCGTCGGCAAGCTGGTGGTGTGCAACGGCTGTTCGAACCTGGTCGCCGACGACCACATGCGGCGCGTCGCGCAATGGAAAGCGGGATTCCAGCGTGGCGACGGCCCGGTGCGCTGGTTCGAGGAGATGTGGCCGTCGCTGGTCAGCGCGGAATTCGCGCAGTCGGAGCGAGGGGAAATTGCGTATCAGATCGGTCATGCGCGCGCGGCCGCGACCGACGCGGCGCATCTCGCGCGCATATGCGACAGCATTGCGAGCTACGACGTGCGGCGCCGCCTGAATCTCGTGCGCAGCGAAACGCTGGTGCTGCACAGCGAGGACGACGGCGTGTATCCGCCGGTCGAAGGCCAGCGTCTCGCGGCGATGATCCCGGGCGCGCAGTTCGGTTCGCTGCCGGGCAGCGGCCACCATCCGAACATCGATCGCGCCGACACGTTCAACTGGACGCTATTGCACTTCCTGTCCGGTCACGATCCCGCGTTCGCCGCGCGCGCCGAGCCGCCGGGCCTGCCGTTTCAGTAGGCGGCCGGGCGCGCGTTCAGCGCAGGCCCGAACCGTACGACGAAGCGGGCCGGCGCACGCCGTCGATGCTCACGCCGCCCGCGCCGGTCACGAACAGCAGCAGGAAGCCGCCGGCGATCGCGACGTTCTTCCAGAAATGGATCACCATCTCGTGCTGGACGGCGGGGTTCGTCGCGTCCCAGAAATTGTGCCCGACCACCGCGGTCGCCAGCGTGTAGAACGCCATCAGCAATGCGAGCGGCTTCACCTTGTAGCCGACGATCAGCAGCAGCGCGCCGAGCCCTTCGATGGCGACGACGACCGGCGCGACATAGGTCGGAAACGGCACGTTCAGGCCACGCAGGTAGCTGACTAGGTCGCCGTAGCCGAGCAGCTTCATCACGCCGCCCCACAGAAACAGCGCCGCCAGTGCCAGGCGCGCGAAAAAAATGACGGCGGAATCGACGGGACGCGTCATGCCTTTCTCCTCGTTGCGGTTCGGCCTGCCGAGCGGGTCGCGGCCCGTGCGGCCCGCGGGCCTGAGCGGCCCGGCAAATGGGCCAGCATAGAGGCTCTTTCGGGCGAGTCAAAGCAAAAGGTTGTAGCAAAACGTTGCAACCTCGCTCAATCCCCGCGGATCTGCCGAAAATTCATCAGCAGATTCATGGTCTTACCCTGCCCATGTAAAGCGAGTGGCGGTGCACCGACTCCTTCTACGTGACGGCAAACGCGACGGGACTGCGACCTGTCAACCGGCCATTTGCGGTTAGGGTCGTCACCGTTAATCCTCTCCCCGGAAATAGTGAAGCCGCCCGAAGGCGGCTTCACTCGACCATCGTCCTGCCCTCTACCGGCTGTTGACCATTAGCGCTTCAATATCAGTGGTATCCCAACGTCCTCGACGCATCGCCTCAGCCAACATCCCAAGCGTCAGCGGGACTAGGTCCGCGTCTCGATGCTTCTTCGAGAACAGCCCAAGAATCGACTTGATTACATCGAGACTGTCGGGACCGAAGTACCGACTGTATGGAAAGCCTTGGGCCTCCACGCCGAACTTCTCGGCCCATTTGTCGACGAACTCGACGGCATCAAGGCCCGTCAAGCGCAAGTCCTCCTCGAGTCTGCTGTCCGGCGTCAACTTCAACGGCCCCCCGAAGATCGGCTTGCCTAGTTCTTCCCGGGCAAAGGCTTCAAGTTGATCCCAAATCGCATCCGCCATTACAGCACCCGATCTTCAGGTTTCACGATCCGGTTGTACGATGCCACCGTGTTTCGCATGATGAGAAAAACATCTATCGACACTACCACGACCCCAACCACAGGAATAGCCCGTCCGACAAACGCCCCAAGATTCCGAGTCGTTGCGATGCGGAGACCGCCAACACCTGCCTTCGTAATGGTAGGCAAGCGAATTCGGACATTGTAGGGCAGCATATTTCGCGCGGCCATCGATATAACCGATGTTCCCGATACCGCACCGCCGAGCTTCCCCGAAACCGGCACATCGTTCTGACCTAGCAATATTGCTGCTGCACCGGCAAGGTCGGAGAATCCGAGTTGCTTCTGAATTTCGTCGATCGCCACATACACGAACAAGTCGGCAGGCGTGAGGTTGCGGTGAATGCCATAGGTATATCGGTTTTCGCTCATCGTTTCCCAAATTTTAAGCGTGGCGGCGCTGCTCTCTCGGCGCAAGGGCATGTCCCGCGAAGTCGCTACATTATCTGATCGGGCAACGTAGAAACGGCTCGCTGCTTCAGGACCGGCTTTATCGTGTATGAAAACGCGACGGGCGTATCTGCTTGATTCGATTCGCTTTCGGATGCAAGAAAAATATTTCCCCTTCAAATCAAATGCTTAATGGAATCAAAACGGCCAGGTAACGTCGCAGCAAGTCTTAATACGACGCAGGAGCCTCTGCGCGGAGAAACCTCACAAATGTTTAACGCGCGTCGCTCAACAACACGCCCTTCTTGAACAGAAAGCAGCCGTAGCCGCGCGACTCGCCGGTGACGATCACCGCATACGCCTGCTGCGCGCGCGCGTAGAACGCGAACCGGTCGATGCCGGCGAGCGGCACCGCGCGCCCTTCCGCGCGATCGATCTCGGCCTGCACTTCGCGCTGCACCGGCGGGACGGTAACCGGATCGCCGACGACTTCCATCCGCGCCGCGGGCGCATCGACGAACGTGTCGAGCGGCAGCACGGACAACACCGCGTGCACGACCCGCGCCGAATCGGCGCCGTCGATGCGCAGCGCGCGGCCGACCGCCGTATGCCGCGCGACGGACTCCGCCGGAAAATTCGCATCGCAGATCACCACTTCGTCGCCGTGGCCCATCGCACGCAGCGCGTGCAGGATGTCGGCGTGCAGCAGCGGATCGAGGTTCTTCAACATGACGGCAGATCTCCGGGATTGTGAACGAACCGCATACGTTACCCGATCCCGGCGGCCGCTGCGCGCCCCAAACGAATGCGGGCGCCGCGAAGGCGCCCGCATGCCGATCGGCCGTCCGATCGCCAGCGCGTCAGGTCACCGGCGCAGGATTGAACAGCGCCAGCGCGTTCGCGAGCTTCCATTGCTCGGCCCACGTGCGGCGCTTGCCGCTCGCGACGTCGAGCATCAGCCGGAACAGTTCCCAACCCACGTCCTCGATCGTCGCCGCGCCGGTCGCGATCTGCCCGGCATCGAGATCCATCAGGTCGTGCCAGCGGCGCGCGAGGTCGCTGCGCGTCGCAACCTTGATCACCGGCACCTGCGCGAGACCATACGGCGTGCCGCGCCCGGTCGTGAACACGTGCAGGTTCATCCCCGCCGCGAGCTGCAGCGTGCCGCAGATGAAATCGCTCGCGGGCGTCGCCGCGTACAGCAGCCCCTTCTGCCGTGCGCGCTCGCCCGGCGGCACGACGCCGGCGATCGGCGCGCTGCCCGATTTCACGATCGAGCCCATCGCCTTCTCGACGATGTTCGACAGGCCGCCCTTCTTGTTGCCGGGCGTCGTGTTCGCGCTGCGGTCGACGCGGCCGCGCTGCAGGTAGCGGTCGTACCAGTCCATCTCGCGGATGATCGCGCGCGCGACGTCCTCGTTGGCCGCACGCGACGTGAGCTGCGCGACGCCGTCGCGCACTTCCGTCACCTCGGAGAACATGATCGTCGCGCCGGCGCGCACCAGCAGGTCCGCCGCGAAGCCGACCGCCGGGTTCGCGGTCAGCCCGGAGAACGCGTCGCTGCCGCCGCACTGCACGCCGACCACGAGATCCGACGCCGGGCAGGTCTCGCGGCGGCGACGGTTCAGCCGCTCGAGATGCGACTCGGCCATCGTCATGATCGAGTCGATCATCGAGTTGAAGCCGACGTGCGCGGCGTCCTGCAGGCACACGACGCCGCCGTTGTCACCCGGTTCGCCATCGGCCGCGACCGGAATCGCGCCCGGCGGCAGCAGACGGTCCGGCTGCAGTTTTTCGCAGCCGAGGCTCACCGTCATCACCTCGCCGCCGAAGTTCGGGTTCAGGCTGATGTTGCGCAGCGTGCGGATCGGGATGTCGGCATCGGGCGCGTCGATCGCGACGCCGCAGCCGTACGTGTGCTCGAGCCCGACCACGTCGTCGACGTTCGGGTAACGCGGCAGCAGCTCGGCCTTGATCCGCTTCACCGCGTGCTCGACGACGCCCGACACGCACTGCACGGTCGTCGTGATCGCGAGGATGTTGCGCGTGCCGACCGAGCCGTCCGGATTGCGGAAGCCCTCGAACGTATAGCCTTCGAGCGGCGGCAGCGGCGGCGCGTTGCGGGTCGCGAGCGGCAGGTCGTCGAGGCCCGGCGGCTCGGGCATGCGCATCGTGCGCTCGTTGACCCAGCTGCCGCGCCGCAGGTCGGCCAGCGCGTAGCCGATCACGATGTTGTAGCGAACGATCGGATCGCCGGCCGCGAGATCGGCCAGCGCGACCTTGTGCCCCTGCGGCACGCCCTCGCGCAGCGTCAGCCCGTCGGCGAACGTCGCGCCCTCGGGCAAGCCGCCGTCGTTGACGACGATCGCGACGTTGTCGTCCGGATGCACGCGGATATATAGAGGAGAAGCAGTCATCGAAATTCCTGGCGGCTACGGGCCAAATTGTTAGTCATCATATGACATTGAACACCACCGGAGCATCGTACGTAAACCCTTATCCGGAAAGACCCTATCACGGTGCCGACAGCAAACCGCTTGCACCGCCTTTGCCATCGTTGTACGATGACATACAACGACATCGCCACTCTTGGCCCGCATGACGTTCCTGACGAACCCAGCACTCGCGCTAGACGGACGACCCAATCATGACTTCTCCGCAAGAACTCAAACAGATCATTTCCCACGGCCTGCTGTCGTTTCCGCTGACGGATTTCGACGCGAACGGCAACTTCCGCCCGACGACCTACGCCGAGCGCCTCGAATGGCTCGCGCCGTACGGCGCGACGGCGCTGTTCGCCGCGGGCGGCACGGGTGAATTCTTCTCGCTCACGCAGCGCGAGTACTCGGACGTGATCCGCGTCGCGACCGAGACCTGCAGGGGCAAGGTGCCGATCCTGGCCGGCGCGGGCGGCGCGACGCGGGTCGCGATCGAATACGCGCAGGAAGCCGAGCGCCTCGGCGCGAGCGGCATCCTGCTGATGCCGCACTACCTGACCGAGGCGAGCCAGGAAGGCATCGCCGAGCACGTCGAGCAGGTGTGCCGTGCGCTGAAGATCGGCGTGGTGGTCTACAACCGCGCGAATTCGAAGCTGAACGCGGACATGCTCGAGCGCCTCGCCGACCGCTGCCCGAACCTGATCGGCTTCAAGGACGGCGTCGGCGACATCGAGAGCATGGTCACGATCCGCCGCCGGCTCGGCGAGCGCTTCTCGTACCTCGGCGGCCTGCCGACCGCCGAAGTCTATGCGGCGGCGTACAAGGCGCTCGGCGTGCCGGTGTATTCGTCGGCGGTGTTCAACTTCATCCCGAAGACCGCGATGGAATTCTACGAAGCGATCGCGAAGGACGATCACGCGACGGTCGGCCGCCTGCTCGACACGTTCTTCCTGCCGTATCTGCAGATCCGCAACCGCCGCGCGGGTTATGCGGTCAGCATCGTCAAGGCGGGCGCGAAGCTCGTCGGCCGCGATGCGGGCCCGGTGCGCGCACCGCTCGTCGACCTGAACGACGAGGAAGTCGCGCAGCTCGACGCGCTGATCAGGAAGACGGGGCCGCAGTAAGCGGTTCGCAGGCCGGTATGACGGAGCGGCCGAGCGCCGCTTCGCGTGTGATGCAGGGCAGCCCGGCACACGCCGGGCTGTTTGCGTTCGGGCGGGATCGGTCGGTGCGAGATTGCGCCCCGGCCGCCGCCGTCACATCTTCGCAATGCTCTCGACGATCGCGCGGCGCACACGCTCCAGCTTCGCGCTGGCCACGGCGAACCGGGTGCTGTCGCTGCCGCCCGGCTTGTCGCCCAGGAGCTGCTCCCGGACGCTCGGGTCGACGACCGTATCGAAGAACTGCCGCACGGTCAGCATCGCGTATTGCTTCGCGCGCGCGAGCTGCTCGTTGGCCTGGGTCAGCGCGGCGAAGCGGGCAGCCGGGTCCTTGTCGTCGATGCTGCGCCGGTACTGCAGCGCGAATACCAGCGCCTCCATATCCAGCTTGAATCGGCGCACGGCCGCGCCGAAGGCAAGCGAATGCGCGTCGGCCCCGGTGACGGGGCGGCCCTTGTTGATCGTCACGTCGAAATCGCTGCCGCCCAGTTCACGCTGCAGTGCGAACAGTTCGTTGCTGAGGACGCGCCCTTCGCTGTATTCGCCGACCTGGCTGCGGACCGATCGTGCGACGTCGCCGATCGCCTTCCACAATCCGGCGGCGAACAGGTGATCGCCACGCTTGCTGATGTTCATTGCGTCTGTTCCCTCGTTCTGATTTTTCTCGATCTCTCAGGCTTCGCTCGCGGGCCTGACGGCCCGAAGCTCCGCTACTGTAGGAGAAAATCCGGCGACGCGAAAGCCGGCGACGCATAATGCCCGGCAAAGCTCGCATTAAGGTACGCGAAATGCTCGATCTGGAAGACCTTCGCCTCATTCGCGCCATCGGGGCGTCACGCTCGCTGGCCTCTGCCGCGAGGCTGCTCGATCTCACGCCCCCTGCCGTCACGATTCGCCTGCAGAGAATGGAGGAGCGGCTGGGCGCAAGGCTCGCCGTGCGGAAATCGAACGGGATTTCCTTGACCGACGAGGGGCAGCGGCTCTATCAGGAAGCGCTGGATATTCTCGAGCGAGTGGAGGCCTTGCCGGTCCATATCTCGGGGGAGCACGGGGAAGTGCAAGGCACGCTGCGCGTCGTCGCCCCTTTTGGCTTCGGGCGGAAGTACGTATCCCGGATCGTGCGCGACGTGCAACAGGCGCATCCCAAGCTCGAAATATCGCTGCACCTGTCGGAGAGCCCATTGGCCCATGCGTCCGGCGCCGACGTGGTCGTGCACATCGGCACCCTCAAGTCGTCGTCCTGGGTCGGGTATCCGCTGGCGCCCAACGAGCGATTCCTGTGTGCGAGCCCGGCGTACGCACGCCGCATCAAGGCGCTGAATCACCCGACCGACCTGGCACGCTACGACTGCCTGTGCCTGCGGGAGAACGACGAGGACGTACCACGATGGCGCTTCTCGCAGGAAGGCGACCCTCGACGGTCCACCGTCATCCGCGTCGCAGGCGCGCTTTCCTCCAATGACGGCACCGTCATCACGGAATGGGCGCTGGCCGGGCTCGGGATCGTGGAACGCTCCGAGTGGGACGTCGCGCCATTGCTGGCGAACGGCAAGCTCGTCAGGTTGCTGCCCGACTGGCGGTTGCCGTCCGCACCGGTGACCGCGCTCTTGCCGTCGCGAACGGGCAGGTCCGTCCGGCAGCGGATTTTTCTCGAAACCGCGAAGCAGTTCCTCAGCCCGCCGCCCTGGCGCAACAACGCATGAGGGATTAAACGTCGCTTAATGATGGATTAGGCAGCCGTTAAGCACATCGGCAGTCGTCGGGCCTACAGTGTTCGCGTCGATAACACCTCGAGGCGAACGCATCATGGGCATTCAGACGCTCGACACCCCCGCCGCATTGATCGATGCCGGTCGCATGCGTCGCAACATCGAACGCATGCAGGCGCATCTGGACAAGCTCGGGGTCAAGTTCCGGCCCCACGTCAAAACCACCAAATGCCGGCACGTCGTCGACGCGCAAATCGCGGCGGGCGCGCAAGGCATCACGGTCTCGACGCTCAAGGAAGCCGAACAGTTCTTCGCGGGAGGGGCCCGGGACATCGTCTACGCGGTCGGCATGGTTCCCGCCAGGCTTGGCCAGGCGCTCGCGCTGCGCCGCCAGGGCTGCGACCTGAAGATCGTCACCGACAACCTGCATGCCGCGAAGGCGATCGCCGATTTCGGGCGCGAGCAAGGCGAGCGCTTCGAAGTCTGGATCGAGGTCGACGTCGACGGTCATCGCTCCGGCATCCAGCCGGAGGACGAGCTGCTGATCGACGTGGGGCGGGTGCTCGTCGATGGCGGAATGATCCTCGGCGGGATCCTGGCCCACGCCGGCTCCAGCTACGAATACGACACCCGGGAAGCGTTGGTGAAGATCGCCGAGCAGGAGCGCAGCCGCACCGTGCGCGCCGCGGAACGCCTCAGGGCTGCGCGGCTGCCTTGTCCGGTCGTGAGTATCGGGTCGACGCCAACCGCACTCTCGGCCGAAAACCTCGAGGGCGTCACGGAAGTTCGGGCCGGCGTCTACGTGATGTTCGACCTCGTCATGCACAACGTGGGCGTTTGCGCGCTGTCCGAGATTGCGCTCTCGGTGTTGACCACCGTCATCGGACATCAGGAAGAGAAAGGCTGGGCGATCATCGACGCGGGCTGGATGGCCATGAGCCGGGATCGTGGAACGCAGCGTCAGGCCCGGGATTTCGGCTACGGCCTGGTATGCGCGGAAGACGGTGAAGTGCTCGGCGAGTACGTCGTGAGCGCGGCCAACCAGGAGCACGGCATCGTGTCGCACTTGCGCACGCCGGACGCAGACATCGCGAAGCGATTTCCGATCGGCACCCGCCTGCGCATTCTGCCGAATCACGCGTGCGCCACCGGCGCGCAACATCCCGAGTATCACGCCGTGGGCGACGATGGCTCGGTACAGACCTGGCCGCGATTCCATGGATGGTGAGCGAGTCCCTGGTGGGGGCGAATGCCGCGACTCGCGAGAGGCTCAGTTACTTGGCGTCGTTGTACACGGTTGCGCGCGATACGCCCAAGTGTTGCGCAATCGTCTCCATCGACCGCCGCAAGTCCAGATAGCCCTCTTCCTTGAGCGCCTGCATCAGCGCCCTGCGCTGGTCGGTACGAAGCGCCTGCGGCGTGGTTGCCAAACCGACCGCGAACCGGTCGATCCGCTCGCGAAGCGAGTCGGCGGTCGATGGGTCCAGCGATTCCTTGACCCCCTCCCCGCTGGGAACCGAAAACTGTTCCAGCAGTGTCGCGATGCTGCGAAACAGCGTCACGTCGACGTTCAGGCAGAGGGCGGCGAAGTAATGCCCTTCGGAATCCTTGATGCCGATCGA
Organism: Burkholderia ubonensis; assembly: GCF_902833085.1. GTDB lineage: Bacteria > Pseudomonadota > Gammaproteobacteria > Burkholderiales > Burkholderiaceae > Burkholderia > Burkholderia ubonensis. Next base: position 408,504 of record NZ_CADFEB010000009.1, on the reverse strand, counting down.
CGTGCTTTTGGCCTGGCGCCCGTCGCTGAACCGATTCGCATAGTTCGCGAGCACTTGCGGATAGCTGTCGTCCGCAATGCGAGCCAGGCCGAGTTCCGTCGCGGGGTCGCCAACCTCGCGCCCGGACAGGTTGTTGTGGATGGCGAGAATCGCGTGCTTCGGCGAGCGCAGGTCGTGAACCACCACCTCCGTAAACGGCGCCAGCGTCTCGCCCAGCCCCGCTGCGATTTGCTTGACCTGCTCGAGAATGACCTGCTGTTCGCCGGTCAGTCGTTTCTTAGCCATCCTGGACTCTTCATCTAAATTTGGTCGCATTGTATAGGTTCTGCGCAGCGCCGCACGACTTGACTGTTCGTCCAAGTTTATACAAACTGCCAAAACTCCCGACTGGCATTGCGCCAGACAGGCTGACCTGACGATGCCGACAGACGCCCAACTCCTTCTCCTCGACCGGGATGCCGTCGAACCCGCCCTTCAAGCCGAGCAAGTCATGGCCGCGGTTCGCGAAGCCTTTGTCCTGCACAGTCAAAGGGCCGGACGGGTTTTTCCTGTGGTCCGCGAAAAGCTGCACACGGGCGGCGTATTCGGCATCAAGTCCGGCGACGTCGCAAGCCAGGACCTTCTCGGATTCAAGGCGGCCGGATTCTGGCCAGGCAACCGGGGCCGGGGCGGCGAGCCTCACCAGGCAACCGTCGCGCTGTTCGACCCGCACACGGGCCGCCCGCTTTGCATCATGGACGGCAATGCGATCACCACCGCCCGGACCGGTGCGGCGGGCGGCCTCGGGCTGCAACTGCTCGCGCGCCCCGAGAGCACCCGAATCTGCGTGTTCGGCACGGGGGTACAGGCGCGCGTCCAGCTCGCATACGCACTGAAGCTGCTGCCGCAGCGTTGCACGGTGCAGTACGTGAACGTCGGCGGCGAGCCGGAGCCGGGGTTCGAAGCGGCATTCCGGGACCAATGCGCGATCCGCGTGGCACGGGACCGCAACGATGCGGTGGCGAACAGCGACGTCGTCATCACCGCCACGCCGGGCGGCGGCGCGTTGTTCGATGCCGATGCGGTTCAGCCGGGCACCCACCTGACGTGCGTGGGCGCCGACACGGCAGGCAAGCGCGAACTTCCGGACGGCGTGCTGGCGCGTGCGCGCATTGTCGTCGACGACCGGGAGCAGGCGCGCGGCATTGGCGAGTGTCAATGGGCGCCGGCGCTGCCGTGCACCGAAATCGGCGACCTTCTTGCGGGAGCGGCGTCCATCGATCGCTCGCCGGGCGACATCACGGTATTCGACATGACCGGGCTCGCGCTGCAAGACTTGACGGTCGCGCGTTTCCTCTATGATCAGGCCATCGGGAACGGAGCCGGCATCTCCGTTCCCTGGCCTTGGTGAAACACATCTGACCAGCGAATCTCACATGACCACGACTTTCGAACTTCCCACCTTCGCCGACGTCGAGGCAGCGGCAACGCGCATCGCCGGCATTGCACATCGCACGCCCGTTCACACGTCGCGCACGCTGAACGAACTGATCGGCGCAGAGGTGTTCGTCAAATGCGAGAATTTTCAGCGCATGGGCGCCTTCAAGTTTCGGGGCGCCTTCAACGCGCTGTCGAGATTTTCGCCGGAACAGCGCAAGGCCGGCGTCGTCGCGTTCTCCTCCGGAAACCACGCGCAGGGCATCGCCCTTTCCGCGCAGATCCTGGGCATCCCGGCAACGATCGTGATGCCGCACGATGCTCCCGCGGCGAAGGTCGCGGCGACCAAAGGATACGGCGCCGACGTCGTCATTTACGACCGCTATGCCGAGGACCGCGAAGCAATCGGCCGCCGCCTCGCCGACGAGCAGGGCCTCACGCTGATTCCGCCTTACGATCACCCGGACGTGCTCGCCGGACAAGGCACCGCCGCGAAGGAGCTGTTCGACGAAGTGGGCGCGCTCGATGCGCTGTTCGTGCCGCTGGGCGGCGGCGGGCTGCTCTCCGGCACCGCGCTGTCGACCCGGGCGCTCGCGCCGCAATGCATGTTGTACGGCGTCGAGCCGGAAGCCGGAAACGACGGCCAGCGCTCGCTGCGCAGCGGACAAATCGTCCACATCGATACGCCCAGGACCATCGCCGACGGTGCGCAAACCCAGTACCTCGGCAACTACACGTTCGCCATCATCAAACGCGACGTGAATGATATCGTCACGGCGTCGGACGCCGATCTGGTGAACGCGATGAAGTTTTTCGCGACGCGCATGAAGATGATCGTGGAGCCGACCGGATGCCTCGGGCTGGCCGCCGCGCTGAATGCGAAGGAATCGCTCGAGGGCAAGCGCGTCGGCATCATCATCAGCGGCGGCAATATCGACCTCGAGCGGTTCTGCTCGCTCGTGGCGTCGTAAGCGTCGGCGCCGGGCGGTGCGGTTCCGGTGACGCAACCTGCAACGTGTCGGGACAATTGAATACCATGTCATCCATGTATGAGAAGCTGGTCGCGTTGCTCGACCGTGAAGGCGCCAGGTATCGGGTGATCGAACACCCGGCGGAGGGACGCTCCGACCTGGTTGCGGCCATTCGCGGGACGTCACCGGGGCAAGGCGCGAAAGCGATGCTGTGCAAGGGCAAGGACGCCGGGCAGGCGTTGATTCTCGCGATCCTTCCCGGGGACAGGAAGCTGGACTTCAAGAAGGTCGCGGCAGCGGCCGGGCTCAAGAAGGCCACGCTCGCGTCAGCCGACGAAGCGCAGCATGAAACCGGGTGCGCGATCGGGGCGATCCCTCCGTTCTCGTTCTCGTCGACCATCAAGCTGATCGTCGATCCGGATCTGATCGGCAGCTTCGATGAGATCGCGTTCAACGCGGGCCGGCTCGACCGATCCATCGTGCTCAGTTCGGCCGATTACGTCCGGATCGCCAATCCGCTCCTTCAGCCGCTATGCGTCTAGGCAAGGTATCCGCCATCTCGTTCGACCTCGACGACACCCTGTGGCCGTTCGGGCCGGCCGTCGAGCGTGCCGAAGCGACGCTGCATGCATGGCTGCTCGAGCACGCGCCCAATACGGCGCGCATCCTGCCGACGCGGCAAGCGCTGAGCCAGTTGCGCAGCGAATACGAGCGCTCGCGCCCGGACCTCGTCAACGACTATCGTGCGCTGAGAATCGGTTCGATCAGGCTCGCGCTGGAGCGGGCGAAGGAAGACGTCGACCTGGCCGAACACGCATACCGCGTGTTCTTTTCCGCCCGGCAGCAGGTCGAGTTCTATGACGACGTCCGGCCGGCGCTGGCGTGGCTGAGCGCCAGGTTTCCGCTCGTCGCCGTGACGAACGGCAACGCGGACCTCCGGCTGACCGGCGGCAGCGAGTTCTTTCGTGACACGTTCAGTGCGGGTGCGCTGGGCACCGCGAAGCCCGAGCCCGGAATATTCCACGCGGCCGCGAGAGCGGCGAACGTGCATCCCGCGGAATTGCTTCACGTGGGTGACGATTTTCATCTCGACGTTCTCGGGGCATTGAACGCCGGGCTGCAGGCTGCGTGGCTGGTTCGCCGGAATCATCCCGAAATGGAACGCGTGGAGCCCGACACGCGCTCCCCGCACCTCACCATTCACGACTTGTCGATGCTGTGTCGCGCCCTCGGCGGACCGGTCGACTTGTCTTGATGGTGATACGGGGAACCGCGCGATAGCGCCCGCGAGCGGGCGCCATCCTCTTCAAGGTTTTCGCAGGCCCGCGCTCACGTCGCGTTGCCGTCGCGCAGACGCGGAATCCCGAGCGGGTTCGCTTCCTGCAGCCCTTCCGGCAGCAGGTCGTCCGGGAAGTCCTGGTAGCACACCGGCCGCAGGAAGCGGTCGATCGCGGTCGCACCGACCGACGTGACTGCCGGGTTCGACGTCGCCGGGAACGGCCCGCCGTGCACCATCGCATCGCACACCTCGACGCCGGTCGGGAACCCGTTGACGAGCAAACGCCCCGCCTTGCGCTCCAGGATCGGCAGCAGGCGGCGCGCGAGCGGCTTGTCGGCCGCGTCCATCTGCAGCGTCGCCGTCAGCTGGCCCTCGAGCGCGTCGAGCACGCGCGCCAGTTCGTCGACGTCGCGGCAGCGCACGATCAGCGACGACGGCCCGAACACCTCATGGCTGAACGCCGGCTCGTCGAGAAACCCCTGCGCGGACACCTCGAACAGCGCGCCGCTCACGTCGCAGGCGCCCTGCGCCGCCCCGCCCGCGCCGAGCTGGCGCACGCCCGGCAGCTCGGCGAGCTGGCCGCGGCCGGCGCGGTACGCGTCGGCGATGCCGCGCGTCAGCATCACGCCCGCCGGCTTCGCCGCGAGCGCCTGCGCGGCGGTCGCGGCGAAGCGGTCGAGATCCGGACCGTCGAGCGCGAGCACGAGCCCCGGGTTCGTGCAGAACTGGCCGACGCCGAGCGTCAGCGAATCGACGAAGCCCGTCGCGATCGCGTCGCCGCGCGCGGCGAGCGCGGCCGGGAACAGCAGCACCGGGTTGATGCTGCTCATTTCCGCATAGACCGGGATTGGCTGCGGGCGCGCGTTCGCAAGCTGCGTCAGCGCGACGCCGCCCTGCCTCGAACCGGTGAAGCCGACCGCCTGGATCGCCGGATGGCCGACGAGCGCCGCGCCGATCACGCGGCCCGGCCCGATCAGCAGCGAGAACACGCCGGCCGGCATCCCGCACTTCGCGACCGCCGCGCGAATCGCGCGGCCGACCAGCTCGGACGTGCCGAGATGCGCCTCGTGCGCCTTCACGATCACCGGGCAGCCGGCCGCGAGCGCCGACGCGGTGTCGCCGCCGGCGACCGAGAACGCGAGCGGGAAGTTGCTCGCGCCGAACACGGCGACCGGCCCGAGCGGAATCTTCTGCAGCCGCAGGTCGGCGCGCGGCAGCGGCGTGCGCGCGGGCTGGGCCGGATCGATCGACGCGGCGAGAAAGCGCCCGTCGCGCACGACCCGCGCGAACAGGCGCAGCTGGCCGACCGTGCGGCCGCGCTCGCCCTGCAGGCGCGCCACCGGCAAGCCGGTTTCGGCGTGCGCGCGCTCGATCAGCGCGTCGCCGAGCGCGACGATCTCGTCCGCGATCGCGTCGAGGAACGCGGCGCGCGCCGCCAGCGGCTGCGCGCGATACGCGTCGAACGCGTCGCGCGCGAGTTCGCACGCGCGCTCGACGTCGGCCAGCCCGCCGACGCCGAACGCCGGCGCGTCGATCGCCGCGCCCCGCGTCGGGTCGAACGCGTGCAAGGTTCCGGCCGAGCCGTAAACCGCATCGGCGCCGATCAGCATCTCACCTGTCAGTTGCATGGGTGTGCTCCGTGGTTCGGGAATAGGTCACCTATTGTAGCCCAACAGATATGATGTCTGCCGACTAGATTTTGGCGTGCCGAGTTCGAATCGCGAGCCATGCCGCGACTGAATAGCCGTCTACATAGTGGGATTCTGCGGCACTAGCGAAAGGGAAAACCCGGGTTACGCCGCGCGGCCACTCGTCACTAAACTGCACGCCATGTCATACGACGACGTACGTTAAAGTGCCTAATCAGACCTCCTCCCGCGATCTCCCGATCGACCTGGCCCGGGCCGCGCGCCGCACCGCCGTGCGCTACTGGATCCTCGCGATGCTGTTCGTCGTCACGACGCTCAACTACGCGGACCGCGCGACGCTGTCGATCACCGGCACGCCGATCCGCAAGGCGTTCGGCATCGACCCGGTGACGATGGGCTACATCTTCTCGGCGTTCAGCTGGGCGTACGTGCTCGCGCAGCTGCCGAGCGGCTGGCTGCTCGACCGCTTCGGCGCGCGGCGCGTGTATGCGGGCAGCATCTTCCTGTGGTCGGCGTTCACGCTGCTGCAGAGCACGATCGGGCTCGGCGGCAGCGCGGCGTTCGCGGTCGCGGCGCTTTTCGTGATGCGCTTCGCGGTCGGCATCGCCGAGGCGCCCGCGTTCCCCGCGAACGCAAAGGTCGTCGCGAGCTGGTTCCCGACCGCCGAACGCGGCACCGCGTCGGCGATCTTCAACTCCGCGCAGTACTTCGCGGCGGTCGTGTTCTCGCCGCTGATGGCGTGGCTCACGCACGCATACGGCTGGCACCACGTGTACCTGTGGCTCGGCCTCGCCGGCATCGCGCTCGCGCTCGTTTGGCTGCGCGTCGTGAAGGACCCGGCCGATCATCCGGCGGTGAACCGCGCGGAACTCGAGCACATCGAGCAAGGCGGCGGCCTCGTGCGCACGAACGCACGCGGCAACGGCGCGCCCGCCGAGAGCAGCAAGGTCGCCGGCTGGTACTACGTGCGCCAGCTGCTGTCGAACCGGATGCTGATCGGCGTCTATCTCGGCCAGTACTGCGTGAACGTGCTCACGTACTTCTTCCTGACGTGGTTCCCGATCTATCTCGTGCAGGCGCGCGGGATGTCGCTGCTGAAGGCCGGCTTCATGACGTCGCTGCCCGCAATCTGCGGGTTCCTCGGCGGCGTGCTGGGCGGGATGCTGTCGGACGCGCTGATCCGGCGCGGCGTGTCGCTGACGCGCGCGCGCAAGATCCCGATCGTCGGCGGGATGCTGCTGTCGATGGTGATCATCGGCTGCAATTACGTCGACAGCGAAGCGCTCGTGATCGTGCTGATGGCGCTGTCGTTCTTCGGCAAGGGCATCGGCTCGCTCGGCTGGGCGGTCGTCGCGGATACCGCGCCGAAGGAAGCGATCGGCCTGTCGGGCAGCCTCTTCAACATGTTCGGCAACACGGCGGGGATCGTCGCGCCGATCGCGATCGGCTACCTCGTCGGCGCGAGCGGCTCGTTCAACGGCGCGCTGGTGTTCGTCGGGCTCAACGCGCTCGTCACCGTGCTGAGCTACCTCGTGATCGTGAAGGACATCAGGCGGGTCGAATTGCGGCATCGCGCCGCGTGAACGATCGGAAGGGTTCGACGGCCGCTGCGCGCGGCCGCCGTCCGCATCAGCTCGCGGAACGCACGGCGCCCAGCATGTCGTGCACGCCGGACGTCATCAGCGCAAGAAACGCCACCAGGCCGACGTAGCAAAGCGCATAGGTCGCCTTGGTCTCGATCGACGTCGCGTAATAGACGCGGTTCTCCGGCGCGTCGGGATCGTAGCGCCACGCGCGCTTCAGTTGCGGCAGCGCGAGGATCGCCATCACGATCAGCAGCGGGCTCGGCCGGTACACGAACAGCGCGACCAGCACCGGCACACCCGCGAACCAGATCCGCGGCGACAGCACCGCGGTGATCCGCCCGCCGTCGAACGGCGACAGCGGAATCATGTTGAACAGGTTCAGGAAGAAGCCCGTATAGGCGAGCGCGAGCAGCAGGTTGCTGTCGTACTGGCGCGCCGCCGCGTAGCAGGCGAGCGCGCCGAGCGTGCCGACGAACGGTCCGGCCAGCCCGACGTAGGCCTCGGTTTCCGCGTCGTGCGGCATGTCCTTCAACTGGATCCACGCGCCGACGAACGGGATGAAGGTCGGCAGCCCGACGGCCAGCCCGCGCCGCTGCGCGGCCAGGTAGTGGCCGCCTTCGTGCACGAGCAGCAGCGCGACGAAGCCGGCCGCGAACCGCCAGCCGTAGAACAGCGCATAGACCGCGATCGAAGCCAGCATCGTGCCCGCCGAAACGAGCACCTTGCCGAGCTTCAGGCCGCCGAAGATCAGCAGCAGCAGCTTGGTCATTCCTTGCGCTCCGTGTCGGCCGCGTCGGCGATCGCGGGGGCGGGAGCGGCGGCCTTCGGCTTGCGGCCGAAGAAGCGCTTCAGCGCCACGCCGCCGCCCAGCAGCGCGACGAGGCCGACCTTGAAGAACTTCGCCACGAACGCGCCGATCACCGCGAGGAGGCCGAGCTTCTTCGCGCCGACGCCGACGATCAGCGCCGCGAGGCCGTATTCGGCGACGTGGTCGGTCGACTTGTTGAAATCGGCATAGCGCTTGCCGTCCTTGAAATCGATGTGCGCGAGCAGATCGTCGGCCGACGGCTTGTATTTCGGCAGGTCGTCGAGGCTCGACACCAACGTCAGCGACAGGTAGCCGTCGCGGCCGAGCGCGAGCGTCCGGTAGTTCGCGCCGTCGGTCACCGGGTTCGGGAGCGCGCCCTTGTCGCGCATGATCGACGACCAGACGAGCCGGTGCTTGTTGGCGTCGTACGCCGGAGGCTGCGCCCAGCCGACCACCTCGAACTCGGGCAGGCCGCGCTCCTTGCGCGACGCGTTGCCCTCCTCGGTGCCCTCCTTCAGGCTCGCGAGCAGCTCGTCCGGCTTCCAGTCCTTCGCGTCGTCGTCGCGGATGTAGCCGCTCGGCTCGAACGACACGACCGACATCCAGTCGGCGTCCGGATCGGCGGGGAGCACCATGCCGACCAGCTTCGACTCGTCGACGGTGTTGCCCATCGCGCGCAGGTAGCGGCCCGCCTCGACCGCCGGCACGAATCCCTCGCCCTGCGTCAGCTTCAGCACCGCCTGGTGCTTCAGGTCGATATCGGCCGGCCCCTTCACGACGGCTTTGTTCAAGGCCGCCGACGCGGCATTCATTTCCGCTTGCGCGGATTCGGTCTGGGCACGGCCGGTCGTGGCGGCGAGCGCGAGGAACGCCGTGCAGGCGATCAGTGCGACTGTCTTTTTCATTCTTCGATTCCCCCGGGAATGGCTTGTTGTCGATGTGCGCGGCTGCCGGTGCGGCGCCGCCTCTCAGGTTGCACGGCGCAATGGTAACGCAGCGCCCGGCCGCGGCACGACGCTTGCCCCCGGAGTACGCGTCACCGCCGCTCCAGCGCCAGCTTCACGCCGAGCCCCAGCAACACGACCCCGCTGACGCGATGCATGCGGGTCAGGATGCGCGGGTTGCGGCGAATCGATGTCGACAGCAGGCCGGCGAACAGCGCGACCGGGCCTTTGACGAGAAACGTCAGGCCGGCAAACGTCGCACCCAGCACGAATACCGACAGCAGCGGACGTGCCGCATCCGCCTGCACGAACTGCGGCAGAAAGGCCAGGTAGAACAGCGCGATCTTCGGATTCGACACATTCGACAGCGCACCCTGTGCGAACGTGCGCAGCGCCGATTCCGGCGCGCGGCCGCCGCTCGACAGCGTCAGTTCTCCCGACGAGCGAAGCAGCGTGACGCCGAGGTACAGCAGGTACAGCGCGCCGGCCAGCTTCAGCACCGTGAACAGCCATTCGGATGCCTGAAGAAGCGCCCCCAGGCCCAGCGTCGCGAGCATCGTGTGCACGATGAGCCCGACGCTGACGCCCGCCGCGGTGACGACGCCCGTGCGGGTGCCGCCGGAGAGCGTGCGCGACATCACGAGGACCATGTCCTGGCCCGGGGTAAGGATGATCAAAAGGGAGGTGGCCAGGAACGGCAACCATGAGACGTGCAGCATCGGACGACTCCTGAAAGGGTGGGTGGTCGTCAGATTATGGCCATCCTCTCGTAGCGATTGGATGCAATCTTGGCCATGATCGGCTGTGAATTTGGCGCTATTCTCCAATATTCACAATCGTGGTAGTGAATCATGCCAATCAAGCTCGATGCGATCGACAAGCGCATTCTGCGTGCGCTGCAACAGAACTCGAACCGGACGAACGCCGAGCTGGCGCAGCATGCCGGGCTCTCGGCTACCCCCTGCCTGCGCCGCGTTCACCAGTTGGAAGAGCAAGGCGTGATCGACGCGTACGTTGCGCTGCTGAATCCCGCGGCCGTCGAGTTGAGGTTTACGGCTTTTGTGCGCGTCACGCTGGAACGCCAGGACAAAGCGACGGTGGAACACTTCGCGCGGGAAATCGAAAATGCGCCGGAAGTGCTCGAATGCCATCTGATGGCCGGCAGCTACGACTACCTGCTGCGCGTCATCGCCAAGGATCTGGACGACTTCCAGCGCTTTCAGATGGAGACGCTCACGCGGATCGCCGGGGTACGCAACATCCAGACCGAGATCCCGCTGAAGCGGATCAAGCAGACGACCCGGCTCCCGATCTAGAAACGAATACGTGGGCGCAGCCGCGTCGAACGCCACACGCGTTCGTCACGGTCACGTATACAGCGACGCCTCGGGCAGCGCCCCCGTCAACGCAAACCGCCCGACATCCCGCAGCCGGTAGTCGAGCGGATCGTGCAGCGTATGCGTGCGCGCGTTGCGCCAGAACCGGTCGAGCCCGAGCGACGCGGCCGTCGCCCGCGCGCCGCACGCATCGAACAGCGCTTCGCCGTTCTCGAGCGCCGCGCGCTGCGCGACGATCTTCGCTTCGGATACCGCCAGCGCCACCTCGGCCCGCCCGTCGGCCGTCAGCGCATCGCGCAGCGTCCATGCGCGCTGCAACGCATCGGCCGCGCGATCGGCGAGCGCCGCGGCGGCCACCGCCTGCACGTGCATGTCGCCGAAGCGCTGCAGCGTGTACGGATCGTCGGTCGCGCGCTCGACGCCCGCATGAATCCACGGCCGCCCTTGCCGCAACACGTATTCGCGCGCGTCGGCCAGCGCGCCTTCGGCGAGCCCGACGAACAGGTTCGTCAGCACCAGTTGCGACACCAGCGTGCGCAGCGTCGCGCGCGGCGTCGGCGGCGCTTCCGAGCGATGCAGCACTTCATCGGGCGCGAGCGTCACGCCGTCGAACGTCACGCTGCCGCTGTCGGTCTGGCGCTGGCCGATCGGGTCCCAGTCGTCGTTCACGGTGATGCCCGCGCGCGCGGTCGGCACCACGCCGAACACGGTCCGGCCGAGCGCCGGATCGTGCGCGGACACGGTCATCCGCTGCGAGCCGCGCGTGCCCGAGCAGAAGCCTTTCACGCCGTCGAGCCGGTAGCCGCCGTCGGGCGTCGCGGTCGCGACGAGCCGCGTGTCGAGCGGATTGACCGCATTGCCCCACCACCAGCGATGCGCGACGGTCCCGCGCAGATAGCGCTCGCGCTGCGCGGGGCTGCCCCACACGTCGACGCTCACGACCTGCAGGCACTGGAAGCCGACCAGATGCGCGAGCGCGCTGTCGACGCGCGCGATCTGCCGGATCGCGTCGTAGATCGCGGGCCACGCGGCTTCCTGCCCGCCGAACGCGTGCGGCACCGCCAGCGTCAGCAGGCCCGCATCGGCGAGCCATTGCTTCTCCTGCGCGGCGTGGCCGCCCGCGCGATCGCGCGCGGCGGCACTGCCGCGCAGCGCGTCGATCACGCGCGCAAGCGCGTCCGGATTCAGCACGGGCGCATCCGTTTCGAGGGCAAGCGTCGCCGGGCCGCGCGGATCGTTCATGCGAGCGCTTCCTGCGCGACCGGCTCGCCCGACAGCGGCACCAGCGATCCGAGCGCGGGCCGCCCGGTCAGCCGCGCGAGAATCTCGCGGCGCCAGTCGTCGTAGATCGCGCGATAGTCGGCGATGTCCGCGCCGAACACCTCGGCGGTATGCGCGTATTCGTCGTGCAGATAGCCGTCGAGCCGCCGCTGCGTTTCCTCGTCGGCGTCGATCACGCGCTCGATCAGCGCGTCGCGCTCGGCCGCCGGCAACGCGGCCAGTTTCTCGAACCACCATTCCACAATCTGCACGCGATGCCATTCCTCGTCGGGACGGATGCGGTTCTCGCCGTGCTCGCGCATCGCGCCGTCGGCGATGCCGCCGGTCTTGCGCTGAATCCACAGCTTCGCGAGGATGTGCAGCTCGTAATGCCATTCGAATGCGAGAAAGCCCGCCAGGTCGCGCACCGGCAGGTCCCCCAGCCGCGCCCAGTGCGCGGCGACGAGCGCGTCGATCTCCGGCAGCGGATCGCGCCCGGTCAGCTCCAGCACGCGCTCGCGGCCGATCACAGCATGCGCGCCGTCGTCGCCGAGCTGGCGCGACAGGATCAGCTGGAAATGCGGATCGTCGCGGAACAGCGTGTCGATCGCCTTCGCGACGACCTGTACGATGAACAGGTCGTGCGACGCCATCTTCGTGTAGTAGTCCGCAACGGTAGCCAGCTCGTCCGCGTTACGCGGCTCGCGCGGCGGCGCGGCGAGCTTGGCCGGAAAATCGGGACGATGGCGGCGCGCCACGTCCAGGAACAGGGCTTCCTCGAACTGGGCGTTCCACTCGCGCGGCGCGCCGATGGGCAAGGTCATGATGATTCGGTCTCTCAGGATCGTTGATTGGAAGAGCAGGCGCTTGTGGCGCCTGCTCAGGTACGCCTGGCCAGTCTTCGGGCCAGGCGGTCGCCCGTGACTTGCACGGCCGAGACGAGCGCGATCAGGATCACGATCACGGTCGCCATGACGGTGGTGTCGAAACGCTGGTATCCGTAGCGGATCGCGAGATCGCCGAGCCCGCCCGCGCCGACCGCGCCCGCCATCGCGGTCGAGCCGATCAGCGCGACCACGGTGATCGTGAAGCCGCCGAGCATGCCGGGCAGCGCCTCCGGCAGCAGCACGTGCCACACGATGTGGCGGCGCTTCGCGCCCATCGCGAGCGCGGCCTCGATCAGCCCGCGATCCACTTCGCGCAGGCTCACCTCGGCCACGCGCGCGAAAAATGGAATCGCGGCGATCGACAGCGGCACGACGGCCGCCCACACGCCGATCGTCGTGCCGATCAGCACGCGCGTGAACGGCAGCAGCGCGACGAGCAGGATGATGAACGGCGTCGAGCGGAACACGTTGACGATCGCGCCGAGCGCCGCGTTCAGGCCGCGCCGCGCGTATATGCCGCCCGGCGCGGTCGTCACGAGGATCACCGCGAGCGGCGTGCCGACGAGCGCCGCGATCGCCGCCGACGCCGCGACCATCGACAGCGTGTCGCGCATCGCGTCGAGCAGTTCGGGCCACCAGAGCTCAAACATAGCCGAGCACCTCCGCGTGGTTCGCATGGCGGCGCACGCGTTCGAGCAGCGCGGCGAGCGCGCCGGGCGCGCACGCGTCGGCCGCCGACGCGATCACGAGGCGGCCCTGCGCGCGCCCCTGAATGCGCTCGACGCCGCCGTGCAGGAACCGCACCGAGCCGCCGAGCGCCGCCGCGAGCGCGCCGACGTCCGGCTCGCCGCCGCTCTCGCCCGTATAGCGCAGGTCGAACACGACCTGCGCGCCGTCGGGCAGTGCCGCGTGCGCGGGCAGCGGCTGCACGCGCGCCGCGAGTTCGGCCGGCAGGTCGTGCACCAGCGTACTGAGCAGCGCGCGCGTCGCGCCGTGCTGCGGCGCGCCGAACACGCGCCACACGGGGCCCGTCTCGACGACCTCGCCCTGCTCGATCACCGCGACGGTGTCGCACACCGCGCGGATCACTTCCATCTCGTGCGTGATCAGCACGATCGTCAGGCCGAGGCGGCGATTGATGTCGGCGAGCAGCGCGAGGATCGACTGCGTCGTCTCCGGGTCGAGCGCCGACGTCGCCTCGTCGCACAGCAATACTTCAGGATCGTGCACGAGCGCGCGCGCGATGCCGACGCGCTGCTTCTGGCCGCCGGACAGGCTCGCCGGGTATGCGTCGCGCTTCGCGGTCAGCCCGACCAGTTCGAGCAGCGCCGCGACCTTGCGCGCGCGCTCGGCCTTCGGCACACCGGCGATCTTCAGCGGCAGCGCGACGTTCTCGGCCACCGTCTTCGCGGACAGCAGGTTGAAATGCTGGAACACCATTCCGGTGCGGCGGCGCAGCGCGACGAGGCCGTCCTCGTCGAGCGCGCCCACGTCGACGCCCTGCACGCGCACGCGGCCCGACGTCGGCCGTTCGAGCCCGTTGACGAGCCGCAGCAGCGTCGACTTGCCCGCGCCGCTGCGGCCGATGATGCCGAACACCTCGCCGCGCCGCACGTCCAGCGTCACGTCGCGCAACGCGGCGGCCTGCCCGCGCGGCGACGCGAACACCTTGCCGACCTGCTCCAGCGCGACGGCGACGCCGTCCGCGGCTGCGGCGCCGGCCCGATCGGCCGCGCGCGCTTGCGCATCACGGCCGGCGCGCGCGGCCGACGTGTCGACGAAACCCAGCGTATCGAAAAATTGCGTCATCGCGTTGCTCCGTCGTGCTCACGCATGCGCCGGCTCGTGCGCGGCCGCCGGCCGGTGCCGCGCGCCCGCATGCCACGCGGGCAGGCGCGCGCCGGCGCCGAACAGCTTCTCGCGCAGCGTCGGCGCGGGATCGTAGTCTTCCTTGTAGACGCCGCGGTTCTGCAGCTCCGGCACGACCCAGTCGACGAAATCCTCGAACGACTCGGGCATCACCGTGCGCGTCAGGTTGAAGCCGTCGATGCCGGTCTCGTCGATCCACGCCTGCAGCTCGTCCGCGACCTGCGACGGCGAGCCGACGATCGGGTGATAGCGGCCGCCGAGCGACATCTGGTCGAGCATGCGCCGCACGGTCCACGCGCCGCTCGTGCTCTTCTTCGAGATCGCGTCGACCGCGGACTGGATCGAATCGGTCTTCACGTACGAGATCGGCTCGTCGAGCCCGTACTTCGCGAAGTCGATGCCGGTCGAGCTCGCGAAATGCGCGAGGCCGGCCTCGGGGCTCGCGTAGCGCCGGTATTCATCGAACTTCTCGCGCGCGAGCCGTTCGTTCTCGGCGGTGACGACGGTCACACCGGCAAAGATCTTGATCGACGCCGGATCGCGCCCTTGCCGCGCCGCCGCCGCGCGGATGTCGAGCACCGCCGCGCGCGCGGCCGCCTTGCTCTGGCCGCTCACGAACACGCACTCCGCGTGCCGGCCCGCGAACTCGACGCCGCGCGCCGACGCGCCGGCCTGGTACAGCACCGGCGTGCGCTGCGGCGACGGCTCGCACAGATGGATCGCGTCGATCGAATAGAACGGCCCGTCGTGCCGTACGCGCCGCACCTTGCCCGGCTGCGCGAACACGCGCGCGTGCGCGTCGCGGATCACCGCGTCGTCGTCCCAGCTCTGCTCCCACAGCTTGTAGACGACTTCCATATAGTCGTCCGCGCGCTCGTAGCGGTCGTCGTGGCCGATCTGCTGCGCGAGGCCCATCCCGCGCGCGGCGCTGTCGAGATAGCCGGTGACGATGTTCCAGCCGACGCGCCCCTTCGTCAGGTGATCGAGCGTCGACATGCGCCGCGCGAACAGGTACGGCGGCTCGTAGGTCAGGTTCGCGGTCACGCCGAAGCCGAGATGCCGCGTGACCTGCGCCATCGCGGGCACGATCAGCAGCGGATCGTTGACGGGCACCTGCACCGATTCGCGCAGCGCGGCGTCCGGGCCGCCGCCGAACACGTCGTACACGCCGACGATGTCCGCGAGGAAGATGCCGTCGAACTTGCCGCGCTCGAGCGTCTTCGCGAGATCCGCCCAGTAGTCGAGATCGGTGTAGTGCGCGGAGCGGTCGCGCGGGTGGGTCCACAAGCCGTGGTTGATGTGCCCGACGCAGTTCATGTTGAACGCGTTGAGGAGGATCTTCTTCTGGTTCGCCATGCGCGCCTCCGTCACCACGCGATCGCGTACAGCGAGCCGAACGCGTTGTCGAGCGCCTTGCGCACCGCGGGCGAGGTCTGATAGATCGCGATGAACTTACGGATGCGCGCGTCGTTCGCGCTCTCCGGCCGCACGACCCACTGCAGCGCGTAGTTCTTGTTCTCGGTGCCGTCGAACAGCAGCGCGCTGTTCGGGTCGGTCGTGCCCGCGAGCTTGATGAAGCTCGGGTAGCCCTGCGCGAGATCGACGTCGTCGAGCGAACGCGCGAGCTGCGACGCCTCGAGCGCGATGATCTTCAGGTGCTTCGGGTTCGACACGATGTCGTGCGTCGTCGCGCGGTAGTCGACGCCCGGCTTCAGCGTGACGAGCCCCGCGCGCTGCAGCAGCAGCAGGCCGCGCCCGCCGTTGACGGGATCGTTCGCGATCGCGACCGTCGCGCCGTCCTTCAGCTCGCTGAAGCTTTTCACCTTCTTCGAATAGAGGCCGATCTTCATGATCGTGCCCGGCGCGATCGACACGAAGTTGTAGCCGCGCTGCTGCTTCGCGTTCTCGAGGAACGGGACGTGCTGGAAGTAGTTGACGTCGATGTCCTTGTTCGCGAGCGCCGCGTTCGGCGTATTCCAGTCGGTGAATTCGATGATCTTCACGTCGAGCCCCTGCGCCTTCGCTTCCTTCGCGGCGATCTTCAGCGCGTCGATCTGCGGGGTGGTCGACACGCCGACCTTCAGCGGCGCGGGTTCGGCCTGCGCGCCGGCCAGCAGGGCCGCGCCGAGCAGCGCGGCTGCGAGCAGGCGGACGAAGCGCGCGAACGACCGGGAGGAAAAGCGGGCGAAAAAAACGGCATGCAGCATGGAAACCACTCTCCTGTCCAAAGACGGTATCGATGCATGAGCGAACCCGCGGCGAACGCGTGGGCGCTCTCCGGACGGTCGTCGCATCGGAAAAGGATCAGCCGATGATAGAGAGCGTTGGGAGGGCGGTCTACGAAGCGATTGTGCGAAGAAAATCGCACCAGGAGATATGAGCGGCGCGCGTCGAGGCAGTTGCCGACTTATTCATGCTGTCAGGGGAGTAGCGACCGGACCTTGTCCCACCGGATATCGACGGGCACCGGAAGCTTACGTGTCGCGAAGCGCTTCAATAGCTCCGGCAAACCGTGGCGCGGGCGCGCCAGGTAAGCGCGAATGTCGGTCGTCACTTCGTCCAGGGTCCAGCCATCCATTTCATCAGGCATCGCCAAAGCAGAAATGTTGTGCCGATAGACTGGCGCGACCTCTTCCCTGAGTATGTGTTCAAGCTCGTCAAGCGAATATCCGGAGCTCTGCAGAATGCCGGCGACCCACTTATAGTCGTGGTCCTGCAATTCGCGGCCGACGAAGAGTTCGGCGAGCGCTTGCCACACGGGGGCGCGGCGCTTCGTGTCCAATGGTTCCATCACGGTGTTATCGGGCGGGTTCGTGGGTATAGCGTACCAAAGGCAGCATCCGCACCATAGGCGGCCAGCATGCCTCCCACGAACCCGACAACGGCGACACATACCGGTGCGGCAGCAGCGCATAGCCCACCAGCCACCGCAGCCGCGCCAGTTGCCCAGCCACCGACAATTCCGGCGCCGGCCAAGGTTCCTTGTCGAGCAACTTCGCGCGGCTTGTTGTCCGATTCCGCGACTTCATAAACGGCGATCGCCAGCGATACGAGCAGGTAGTTGTCGCCTCATTCATGCCGTGGGCTACGTATCCGTGGCAAGCGACGCCATGGCGACGACCGACACCAGGCTGAAATCTCGGCCCGGCCGGCTGGCGAAATTCCGAAACATCGGAACGACCACCCTGCACCCCTTTCCGCAGACCAAACAATTCCATTAAAAATCAATGACCTGCAAACGCGCCGACGGTCCCGCTTCTGGCACGGACGTTGCGTAACAGTCCGCACACATGCCGCGAAGCGACGCCGGCATGCCAAATCCAAGGAGACACGTCTTGCAGACCTCTACGTCCACCCCGATCCAAGCGGAGCCGATCGCCGAGCCCCGTTCCGACACGCGCACCCGTTTCTGGCCGGAAGGCTGGTGGAAGCTGATGGAAATCCGCATCGGCATCATTCCGCTGCCGATCTACTTCATCCTGCTCGCGCTGATCGTCGGCTTCTCGGTCACCGGAAAGGTGCCCGGCGAGATCTCGATGGCGATCGCCGTGCTCGCGTTCTTCGGCTTCACCTGCGCGGAACTGGGCAAGCGCCTGCCGCTCCTGCGCAACATCGGCGCGGCGGCGATCTTCGCGACCTTCGTGCCGTCCGCGCTGACCTACTATCACGTGCTGCCGAAGCCCGTGCTGACCCTCACGACCGAATTCACGAAGTCGACGAACTTCCTGTACCTGTTCATCGCGTCGATCATCGTCGGCAGCATCCTGAGCATGGACCGGCGCGTGCTGATCCAGGGCTTCCTGAAGATCTTCATCCCGCTCGCGGCCGGCTCGATCGCCGCGGCGATCGTCGGCACGGCCGTCGGCACCGCGCTCGGCCTCGGTGCGCGGCACACGCTGCTGTACATCGTCGTGCCGATCATGGCGGGCGGCGTCGGCGAAGGCGCGATTCCGCTGTCGATCGGCTATTCGGAAATCCTGCACCTGCCGCAAGGCGAAATGTTCGCGGCCGTGCTGCCGCCGGTGATGCTCGGCAGCCTGACCGCGATCATCCTGTCCGGCGCGCTCGACATGCTCGGCAAGCGCCTGCCGCACCTGACCGGCAACGGCCGCCTGCAGGTCGGCGAAAGCGGCGACATGACGCCGGAAAACGAAGAGATCCGCGGCCACGTGGACGTCACGCACATCGCGGGCGCCGGCATCACGGCGATCACGCTGTACCTCGTCGGCCTGATGGCGCACAAGCTGTTCGGCCTGCCCGCGCCGGTCGCGATGCTGTTCCTCGCGGTGCTCGTGAAGCTCGCGCGCGCGGTGTCGCCGCCGCTGCAGGAAGGCGCGTTCGTCGTCTACAAGTTCTTCTCGACCGCCGTCACCTATCCGCTGCTGTTCGCGATCGGCGTCGCGATGACCCCGTGGGACAAGCTGACCGCCGCGTTCACGCTGGTCAACGTGATCACGATCGTCGCGACGGTCGCGACGCTGATGGGCACGGGCTTCGTGGTCGGCCGCCTGATGAAGATGTACCCTATCGACACGGCCATCGTGAACGCATGCCACAGCGGGCAAGGCGGCACCGGCGACGTCGCGATCCTGACCGCCGCGAACCGGATGCAGCTGATGCCGTTCGCGCAGATCGCGACGCGCATCGGCGGCGCGATCGTCGTCACGGTGACGCTGATCCTGCTGGCGCATCTCGGATGACGCGTCGCCGCGCGTCCGCTCGCGACGGCCATGCGATGCGCAGCGCCGCCGCCGGTTCGCCCGGCGCGCGGCGCGCGCATTCGGCGGGCGAGCGGCAGGCCGGCGGCGGGCATCGATGAGGGCGAACGTGCAGACGAGTTTCAAGGGAATCGCGTGGTGGGGTTGGGCGGCGGCGGTCGCGCTGTATGTCGGCGTGACCGCCGCCGCGGTCGAGTTCGCGTGGGATCGCGCGATCGACGGGCTCGAGGAGGTCGGCGCGCACCGGCTCGACCTGTACGCGGCGAGCCTGAAGAGCGAACTGGGCCGCTTCGAGCTGCTGCCCGCGCTCGTCGCGCGTCAGGACGGCGTGCGCGCGCTGCTGAAAGCGCCGCCGGATGAATCTCCCGACCTGCTGCACACGGTCAACACCTACCTCGAAGCGGTGAACCGCGACGCGGGCAGCGGCGCGGTCGACGTGATCGACCTGCAAGGCTCGGTGATCGCCGCGAGCAACTGGAACCAGCCGGTCAGCTTCGTCGGCACCAACGTGTCGTACCGGCCTTACTTCAAGGATGCGCTCGCGCACGGCAGCGGCCGCTTCTTCGGCATCGGCACCAACACCGGCATTCCCGGGCTGTATTTCGCGAGCGCGGTCCGCGACGACGGCCGGACGCTGGGCGCTGCAGCCGTCAAGGTCAGCGTCGACGCGCTCGAATTCGCATGGCGCGCGCCCGGCGTCGCGGCGATGGTGGTCGACGGCAACGGCGTGATCGTCATCTCGACCGAACCCGAATGGAAGTTCGCCGCGCTGCGGCCGATCACCGCGCAGCAGCAGCGCGACATCCAGGCGTCGCGCCAATACGCGGGCCGCACGGTCGAGGCGCTGCCGTACCGGCGCGTCGGCGGCTGGAACGCCGCCGCATGGCTCGGCCAGTTTCCCGACTTGCGCCGCCCGGGGCACACCGCGCGCTACCTAGTGATGTCGCGGCCCGCGCCGCAGGCCGGCGATTCGCTGATGGTGCTGCTCGACGTCGCCGGCGCGCGGCGCCAGCAGCAGATGGCGTTCGCGTTCGTGACGGGCGCGTTCCTGATCGCCGCGCTTTATGCCGCGTATGCGATCCAGCGCCGCCGCACGATCGCCGCGCGGCTCAATGCGCAGGACGCGCTGCGCCGCGCGAACGACCGGCTCGAATTGACCGTCGCGCAGCGCACGGCCGCGCTGACGGCCGCGAACGAACGGATGCAGCAGGAGATCGTCGAGCGCGAGCGCACCGAGCAGCGCCTGCGCGATTCGCAGCAGGAGGTCGTGCATGCGGGCAAGCTCGCGGTGCTCGGGCAGATGGCCGCGGGCCTCACGCACGAGCTGAACCAGCCGCTCGTCGCGATCCGCACGCTGTGCGACAACGCGCGCACCTTCTTCGAACGCAACCAGCCGGCGCAGGCGCTCGCCAATCTCGAACGGATCGGCAAACTCGTCGACAGCATGGCGGTGCTGACCGGCGAGCTGAAGACGTTCGCGCGCAAGCCGGACATCGAGCGCGTCGCGGTGTCGCTCGGCGAAGCGGTCGCGCATGCGCGGCTCATCTACGATGCGCGGATTCGCGACGAAGGCGTGACGCTCGACGTGCGGATCCCGCCCGGCACGACCGTGTACGCGGAATCGAGCCAGCTGCAGCAGGTGATCGTGAACCTGCTCGGCAACGCGCTCGACGCGGTGCGCGACGCCGCCGCGCGCACGATCGTCATCGAAGCCGGCGAGTCCGATCCGCAAGGCCGCGTGCGCTTCACGATCGCCGACAGCGGCGCGGGCATCGCGCCGGACGTGCTCCCGCACCTGTTCGAGCCGTTCGTGACGACCAAGCCGCGCGGGCAGGGCCTCGGGCTCGGCCTCGCGATCACGTCGCGCATCGTCGAAGGGTTCGGTGCGAAGATCACGGCCGCGAACCGCGACGAGGGCGGCGCGCAGTTCAGTATCGATTTCGCAGCGGCCACGCTGCAAAGGACAGAGCATGGAAGATGAGATTCGGGTGCTGGTCGTCGAGGACGATGAGAACGTCCGGATCGGCGTCGAGCAGGCGGTCGCGCTCGCCGGGTTTCAGGTAAGCGCGTACGCATCGGCGGCCGACGCGCTCGCGCACGTCGCGCCCGGCGCGCCGGTCGTGATCGTGTCGGACGTGCGGATGCCGGGCATCGACGGCTTGCAGCTGCTCGACCGCGTGATGGCGATCGATGCGCAGATCCCGGTCGTGCTGATCAGCGGCCACGCGGACATCTCGACGGCCGTCGGCGCGATGCAGGTCGGCGCGTACGACTTCATCGAGAAGCCGTTCTCGTCCGACGTGATCGCCGGGCGCGTCGCGCGCGCGGTCGAGAAGCGGCGCCTCACGCTCGAGGTGCAGGGCCTGCGCGCGGCGCTGCACAACTGGCAGGGCATCGAGGCGCTCGTACTCGGCAAGTCGCCGGCGATGGCGGACGTCCGCAAGAAGATCCTGCGGCTCGCCGATACGTCGGTGTCGGTGCTGATCACCGGCGAGACGGGCACCGGCAAGGAGCTGATCGCGCGCAGCCTGCACGATTTCGGCGGGCGGCGCGATGCGCATTTCGTTGCGCTGAACTGCGGCGGGCTGCCGGAACAGGTATTCGAGAGCGAGCTGTTCGGCCACGAGGCCGGCGCGTTCACGGGCGCGATCAAGAAGCGCATCGGCAAGATCGAATGGGCGCATGGCGGCACGCTGTTCCTCGACGAGATCGAGACGATGCCGGTCGCGCTGCAGGTCAAGATGCTGCGCGTGCTGCAGGAGCGCGTGGTCGAGCGGCTCGGCGCGAACGAGCTGATTCCGGTCGATTGCCGGGTGGTCGCCGCGTCGAAGGCCGACCTCGCCGAGCTCGCGGCCGACGGGCGCTTTCGCGCGGACCTGCTGTACCGGCTGAACGTCGCGCAGATCGAGCTGCCGCCTTTGCGCGAGCGCCGCGAGGACGTGCCGCTCTTGTTCGAGCACTTCGTGCTCGCGGCCGCGCGCCGCTTCGGGCAACCCGCGCCCGTCGTGAGCGCTGCGCAGGTGTCCGAACTGATGACGCACCAGTGGCCCGGCAACGTGCGCGAGCTGCAGAACGTCGCCGACCGCTTCGTGCTCGGGCTGACCGGCGACAGCCTGCTGTCGGCGGCCGGCGGCGCGCCCGCGAAGGGCGGCACGCTCGCGGAACAGCTCGCGTATTTCGAGCGCATGCTGATCGAGGACATGCTGCGCCGGCACCACGGCAACGTCGCGGATGCCAGCGATGCGCTCGGCATGCCGAAGAAGACGCTTTATCACAAGCTGCGCCACCTGCGCGGCGATGCGCAAGCCGAAGGCGGCGACGCGTAATGCACGCGGACGGCGGCATACGGACGGCGAACGAGGATCGTACAGGCATGGATCGCATCAACCTCACCGAGCAGGGCCTGACCGACGGCTACCTGATCCGGGGCGTCACCCGCGCGCAGAAGACGTTCCGGCCGGGCGACTGGCCCGAGCGTCTCGCGGGCGTGATCACGCTGTTCGTCGGCGAAAAGCGGCCGGGCTTCCCGAGCGCGCTGACGCGGCTCGCGACGCCCGTCGTCGACGGCGGCGTCAAGTGCCTGCTCGTGTCGCACGAATTGCAGGCCGCGTGCCCCGACGCATTCGAGTTCGTGATGCGGTTTGCCGACGACAACGACCTGCCGGTCCACGCACGCGCTGTACCCGGCTTCGCGGTGCGCTGACGACGCGCGGAAACGCTCGCCCCTACGCCCGCCGGGCCCCTCTCCCGCCCCTCCTTCACGCCGCGCCGCCGCGCGGCATCCCGCCTTTCGTTTCGCATACAACCATCGGACGAATGCCCTGCCCGATCGAACGCGCTCGCCCTGATGGGGCTTTGCGGGCTCACCATCAATAAAATTGATCGATGCGATGAAAATTATGCGTTTTGCTTAAACGCCGCGGTCGGGCATAGTTGCGACGTGATGACGCACCTGTGAGTTTTTTCAGTCATGAACATGCGAATCGAGCCTTCGGTGCTCGCGAACCCCGACCTGCAATTTGCGACGCTGTCGTCAGGCATCAGCCTGCCGTATGTCGAGCAGGGCACGGGCGCGCCGATGGTGTTCGTTCATGGGTCGCTTTGCGACTATCGCTACTGGGACCCGCAGCTCGCTGCGCTGTCGGCGCACTATCGCTGCATCGCGCCGAGCCTCAGTCACTACTGGCCGGCGGTTGAAGCCGGCATCCAGAACGAGTTCAGCTGGCAGAACCACGTCGACGAGCTCGCCGAATTCATCGACGCGCTCGACCTCGGCCCGGTGCATCTCGTCGGCCACTCGCGCGGCGGCAGCGTCGCGTTCAACGTCGCGCGCCACCATCCCCACCTCGTCGAGACGCTGACGCTCGCCGATCCGGGCGGCCCGCTGCAGCAGGAAGGCGTGCGCGAAGCGACGCTGCCGCCGGCCGCAATCGCGCTGCGCACGAAGGCCGTGAGCCTGATCGAGAACGGCGACGTCGACGCAGGGCTCGAGACGTTCGTCGACTCGGTCAGCATCCCCGGCGCGTGGAAGAAGAGCACCGCGAGCTTCCGCACGATGGCGATCGACAACGCGAGCACGCTGCCGAAACAGTTGCGCGACCCGCTGCCCGCGTATTCGCGCGATGCGGCCGCGGATGTCGCATGCCGCACGCTGCTGATCGACGGTCAGCGCAGCCCGAAGATGTTCCGCCACAACGTCGACACGCTCGCGCAGTGGATCGGCGACACGCAACGGCAAACCGTCGCCGGTGCGTCGCACGGGATGAATGCGGCAGCGCCTGGCGTGTTCAATCGCTACGTTCACGAGTTCATCGCGGCGTAATCGTTCGGGCGGCGCGTTCGCGTTCTCCCCCGCCATGTGGCGCCGCGGTCATGTAGATCCGCTTGCGGACAGATCCCGGACGGTCTCGGTGGTCGCGCGGAGAGCAGTCAGCGGACGCCCGGCATCTACCGGCAAACGACCTTCGCATCCGGCCGCCCGCCCTGCGCGATGGCCAGGTCGTTGCCGTTGTCGTCGGCGCCGACGCCCATTTCCGTGTACGAGTAGACGGACCGATACGCACGCCCGTCGTAACGGTAATAGGTGTTCTGGTGCTCGGCCATGCTGCTCCGCGACGACGTCATGAGATCAGGCATCCCGTTGCAGGTGCTTTCAAGCACGCCGACCGGGCCGTCATCGACGGCCAGCAGCGGATCGTGGCGCCCGTGCCGCGCGCGGTAGATCCACGCCGGCGCATTGACCTGATTGCCGCTCATCTCGCAACTGACGAACAGCAGCGTGCCGTGCGGCCCCTTGCACGTTTGCGCAGTCAACGCCTCGTTGCCGCATTCGCCGGCGAGCGCCTTGCGTGCGCGTGCGCCGAGCGGCGCCAGCGCCGCGGCAACGGGCGCGTCGGCAGGCTCCGATGTGCAGAGCCCCTTCCCGCGCGGCCATGCCGGATGCGCGTTCAGGTACACGGGCGACAGCGCGGCAATGACAGCGTCCAATGCACGATCGACGCAACGCGTGTCCTTGCAACGACCGATCGCGCGGTTCTGCGCGGCAAGCTTCGGGTCGAGATTCCATGGGTCGTTCACGACCGCGAGCGACGCATACTGAAGAAAGCGCGCGGTGAACACCTTCTCCCGCAGCGCCGGGTTGTCGCAGGTACCGGGCGGGAATGCGCCGCGCGCGGCGGCGGCATCCTTCAGCAGGCTGTCGTCCGGCGAGTCGGACGGCGTGCGGACGTCGAGACAGGGTTGGAGCAGCAACTGTGTCGATACATAGCTGCCCTCGGCCTGACCGCTGCGCGGAAGCACCCGCGGCCCTTCCGCATGAGCGTGCGATGCAACGGCCAGCGCGCAGGCCAGCAATGCGACGCCGAATGCCAACGTGTTTCGAGGATTCATCAGTGTGAGCGGCCCGCCCGGGCGCTTCGATCGAAGAGGGGAAAACCGCCGGGCATGCGATGCGCCCGGCGGCGCTTCGCGCGATTGTAGCCGCGACCGCCGGCGATACGCCGCCTAGACCTGCGGCTCAGCCTTCCGCGTCACCGCATCCGGCAGCCCGAACACCCCATCGAACGACCAGTTGTAGACGAACGTGAAGATCGGGAAGAACACGATCAGCACGGCGTCGTACAAAAACGCCTGCAGCAGCGACACATCGAGCCACCACGCGATCAGCGGGATCAGGAACGTCACGAGCGCGACCTGGAACCCGATCGCGTGCAGCACGCGGCGCCCCACGGAGCGGGTCGTCGCCGCGCGGCGACGCTCCCACGCCTCGAACGCGAGGTCGTACAGGAAATTGACGACGACGCCCGTCGTCGAGATCATCACGCCCAGCATGCCGCTTTTCGCGGCGCCCGCGCCGCTCAGCGCGCCCAGCGTCGCCGACGCGATCAGGATGCCGAGCACCTCGAACAGCACGACATAGACTATGCGTCTCTTCCAACCTTGCATGAACATCCACCTTCGAATCTGACAAGGCGTCGAGACTAGCAGCGGACCCGCGGTCCGCAAAAGTCAGGTTCTTTCAATTTCGCTTAAAGGAGGCCTCCCGTGCTCACCAGCGACCACATCGACATGCTGCTGACCGTCATCGACAAGGGCTCCTTCTCCGCGGCGGCGCGCGCGCTGGGCCGCACGCCGTCGGCCGTCAGCATGGCCATCGCGAACCTCGAGGCCGAACTGGGCCTCGTGCTGTTCGACCGCGGCACGCGCGAGCCCACGCCGACCGCGGCGATGGCGGCGCTGCTGCCCGACGCGCGCTCGATCGCCGAACGGCTGCAGGCGCTTCGCGCGCATGCGCAGCATCTGTCGGAAGGCGTCGAAGACACGCTGCGCATCGGCATCGCGGCCGAGATCGACGGCCGCCCCGTCGCGCGGGCGCTCACCGCGGTCGCAGCGAAGTACCCCGCGCTGGCGATCAGCGTCGTCACGGCGCCGCAGGACGTGATCGTCGACGCGCTGCATCGCTGCTCCGTGGATCTCTGCGTGGCCTTCGGCGGGCTCGATCTCCACCCGCAGGAGCAGATTCATGCGCTGTGGACCGAGACCCTCGTCGCGGTGGCCGCGCCCGGCCATCCGCTGATTGCCGAATGCGCGCGTCCGGAAGCGATCGAGCGGCTGTCGGGCTTCCGGCAGATCGTGATCGCCGACGCGGACCGGCCGCTGACCGACATCCGGCCGGTGATCGGCAACCGGACGTGGAAGGTCAACGACATGGCCACCGCGATCTCGCTCGTGAAGGCCGGCCACGGCTGGGCGAACCTGCCGGCCTCCGTCATCGGGCGTCAGGTTGCCGACGGCGAACTCGCGCCGCTGACGTTCGCCAATATTCGCAACGGCCTCGCGCTGCCCGTGTATCTGCGCTTGCCGAAGCACACGGGGCTCGGCAAGGCGGCCGACGAACTGGTGCGCGCGCTGCGGGCTGCCGGCGACGAGGTGTAACCGGTGCGGCGGCATCCCGCCGCACCGTCGGTCGGGGCCGGATGGGGCTGACCGTTAGTTGCGTTCACTGCGCCGCCGCGGCGCTCCGGATCGAATCGACGAGCGACGCGTTGTCGTAGCGTCGTCCGGCAATGCCCCATCCGCCGTCGACCGCGTGGACGACATTCACCCAGACTTGCGCCGGCGTCAGCCGCCCGCCCGCTCGCCGCAGCACGATCGCGGTCGCCCGTTCGACGAATTGCCGCTGCGCGTCGGGCGCCGCGAGCGCCACGGCGGGCAGCTTCAGTTCGACGAACGCCGCGGGCTCCGCGCGCCCGCGCACGAATGTGCGGTTGCGCGGCAGCACGTTCAGCGTGCCCACCACGTTCGGCGCCAGAAACGCATTCCCGGTCAACCCCTCGACATCCAGCAACGCATCGGTCAGTTCGGCAAACACCGGCCCCTCGTCGTCCGGCGTGAAAACCCCTTCGGATACTGTCAGCGTGATCGGCATCGCACACCTCCTGGTCAGGTCATGGTCAGGTCATCGGAATCGTGACGTAATATAAATATCAGTCACTCTCTATACATTAGACACCGGTCGCTCTCTATGCAAGATAAAGAGCGATCTCTCTGAAACGAGCCAGTCATGCGTTATTCGATCGAGCACAAGCACGAAACCCGCGCGCGCATTCTCGATGCCGCGAGCCGCCTGTTCCGCGAGGAGGGGTATGGCGGCTCCGGCATCGGTCCGCTGACGAAGGCGGCGGGCGTCACCAACGGTGCGTTCTACGGCCACTTCAAATCGAAAGGCGAAGCGTTCCGCAGCGTCGTCCTTGCCGGCCTCGACCAGCTCCGGCAAGGCGTCGCGGCGTTCAAGGCCGAGCACGGCGCGCGCTGGTGGTTGCCGTTCGTGTCGTTCTATCTGGGGCCGCGGCGCACCTGCGCGCTCGGCGAAAGCTGCGCGCTGCCGAGCCTGTCACCGGAAGTGATGCGCGCCGACGACGACACCCGCGACGCTTACGAACAGGCGTTGCGGCAGATCGTCGACGAAGTGTCGTCCGGGCTGGGCGACGCGCCCGACGATGCGCGCGCGATCGCGTTTCTCGCGCTGCTTTCGGGCGGCGCCACGCTCGCGCGCGCGGTGCGCGATCCCGCGCTGGCGGAGCGCATCGCCGATGCCGTCGGGCAGTATGCGGTGGCGATCGCGGAACGCACGGAAGCGCAGCCGGAGAAACGGGAATAGTGGACTGCGGATAAGTCACTCATCGAACCTTTGCTGCCGAATCGGGCGTCGCGCAACCGCCGATACGCGGGACGCAAGCCGACGCCGGACCGAGCGGTGCTGACCGGCAACGTATTCGTGCTGGGCTCGGGCATCGCCTGGAATCTGCTGCCGCACGTCGTGGGTCCGTCAAGACGATGAACCCATCCGGCGGTGTTCCTGAACGGTACGTCGTGACCGCTTTGGTCAACGAAACGCCGCAGACTATCGACCGATTCCCATAACGACATATTCAATAGCATCAACGGGTCATCGAACCCGCGAATTCCGTCCGGCGGCATCGCCCTCGGATGACTGCAACCGCCAGACGAAGCACGGCGAGCGCTCGGCCAATGCGTTGATGTCCTTCAATTGCGTGACGAAGCTCGGCATCAGCGGCGTGTCCAGCGGCGCGCGCGTGCAAGATGCTCCGTTGCGCCAAATAGCAAGCGTTACCTGTCGTGATCGCCTCATCTCGCTTCGAAGTGAGCCTGCGAGCCGGCGGGAATGGCGCTGTCCGATACCTGCGACGCCAGTTCCGCCGCTACGGCATTAGCCCCGGCCTTGATGAAGATGTCGAGGTCGGACGTGGGCAGGAAGCGCTTCATGATCGCCTCCAGCTCGGCCTTCCCGGCATCGTCCAGGCTGCAATTGCCGTTGGCGAGCCGGGCCACCGCCGCGCGATAGCACCCGATATAAGCACGCTGCGCAGCAATCATGTCGAGCGGCTTGCCCGCCTGGCCGTGACCCGTATAGAACAGTGCGACGTCGCCAGACAGACGTTCGAGCGCATCGAGGCTGCGCAGCCAGTCCGCCGTATGGCCGTCGTTCATGAAGGAATGGACGCCGTTGAAAACCATGTCGCCGACGAAGGCGACACGCCGGTGGTATCCCACGGTCCAGACCAAATCCCAGTGCGATTCGCCCGGGCCGAACTCCCTGGCCTCGAACGGCACGCCATCGAAATGCAGCACGTCGCCGTCGCGCACGAAGCGATTCGGGAAGGTGCGCCGTGCCGGCCAATCGTCGCCGAACACCGACTGCCACTGGACGGCCTTGGCATCGTCGATACGGCGCATCGCCTCGTCGACGCCCCGCGTGGCGATGACCGGCACATCGTCGAGACCGCGGATCAGCTCGCCGACACCGTTGTAGTGATCGGGATGCCCGTGCGTGATCAGCACCGCGAGCAAGGGTTTGCGCAGCGCATCCAGCCGATCACGCACCTGACGCGCATCCGATACAGTCATCATGGCGTCGATGGCCACGACACCGTTCGGCAGTTCGACCAGGAACGCGTTGGTGAGGAAGGTGCGCGCACCGGAGGTGCAGGTCACCACATTGATTTCAGGCTCGTTGAAACCGATCAATTGAAGGCCCGCTCGTTAAGAAGCTGTTGCAAAGTTATTCGGACGCTGTCTCGAGTTTGTTCCAGCAAATCAAGCAGCACGCGAGCGAGAGGCATGCCTCATGCACGTGTGCATACCGTTCGTAGCGAATCTTGGGCCGCCTGAATACATGAAGCCAGGCAAAGGAACGTTCGATGAACCAGCGTGTTTTACCGAGACCACTGCCGTGAGACGAACCGATTTGGCAAGCAAGGGTGTGATGCCGCGTTCGCGTAGACGCTGCCGGTGCGGCTCGGAACTGCAGCCCCGGTCGCCTTGAACAATCTTCGGTTTGCACAGAGGACGTCCGCGTTTTCCTCGGATGGGACGCCCGCTTCGGCAGCAAAGGTTCGATGAGTGATCACAGCTCGTCGTCTATCAGTTCTTGGGGCATCGCTTCCTGGTCGGCAAAACAAGACAGAAAGTTAACACCCTCTCGAAAAAGTTGACAGACCCAATCCGTAACCTCGCAAATGCGTTTTAGCGACGAATCGCTGAAACCGACTGCCGGTCGTGCGCTGACGCCTCGACCGCCGACTTCCGCGGCCGCCCCACGCCGGACGTCGACTTGATGCCGCCTCTACGTCGACCTCGCAGTGCGGTGCTCCCTGTAGATGCCTTCATCGCAGGACGGCCTCGCTGTTCGTGTATAAAGGAGGCAACCTTGGACATGCGGAGGCCGGTGTGGCCGATACCCCACCCTCGAACACAAAGCCGGCTGCGGAAGGCTTGCGCAAATCGGGTTGGCGTCGTGCCAAGCCATGGGCCATCGGCGGCGGCATCGGCCTTCTGCTCGCCAGCTTGCTGGCGGTCTTGAGCCCTTTGCGGGAAAAATCGGATGAACGGGCGCTGACCGACCTGGGATTTTCCAGGGGCACCTGCAATGACAGCAATGGTTCAGCTGTCACACCCGATTCAGGCTGCCTGGCTTTGCGGGCAAAGCCGGAATTGACGACGGTGCAGGTCGCGGCCGCGATGCCACGTCTGAGAAAGCTCGGCCTGAGGCTCGAGCTGAACCTGGCAGACACCGAGGTCGATAGCATCGACTCGCTGAATGGACTGGATCGCCTGGAATCTCTCGACCTCACGGGCACCCCGGTCTGGAACATCGAGGCGCTGAGGGGAATGCGTTCCCTTAAGAATCTCGTACTCCACCGCACCAAAGTCGAGAACATCGATGCGCTAAAAGGATTGACCGGCCTGCAATCGCTCAATCTCTGGGAGACCCGGGTCTCCAATCTCGATGCGTTGAAGGACCTGACCGACCTGCGGCAACTCGACATTCGCGACACGCAGGTTCGGGATCTCGACGCGCTCGGGAAATTGCCTCACCTGGAAACACTCAAACTGGGCGGTGCCAGGAATGTCCGCGACATCGAGCCGCTCGGCCGGCTCACCACTCTTAAGACGCTCGACCTCAACGAGACCCAAGTCGAGAGCCTTGATGCGTTGAAGAAGTTGCACGATCTGCAAGCACTCTATCTGGCAAACACGCCCGTCCGAAACATCGATGTGCTAACGGAAATGCCCAAGCTGACCACGCTCGTGCTCGACGGCTCCAAAGTCGAGAACGTCGCTGCGACGCGGGGATCGGTCCAACTGGAAACACTCGTTCTTGCGCGCACGCAAGTCACGAACATCGATGCGCTGAAGAGCCTGACGGGCCTGAGAAGACTCAATCTCGCCGACACCAGGGTCGAAAACATCGATGCGTTGAGCGGCCTGACGGGTCTCCAGATGCTCAATCTCTTTCGCACCAGGGTTCGGAATATCGACGCGCTAAAGGGGCTGACCGGTCTGCAAGAGCTCTATCTCGCAAACACGCCGGTCCAGAACGTCGAAGTACTGAAAGGCCTGACCGGACTGCGAGAGCTCGTTCTTTACGGCACCATGGCCAGCAACGTCGATGAGCTCAAAGCGGCCTTGCCGAACACTCGAGTCGTCTGGTGAATGGTTCAATGAACGTCCTCGAAAGACGCTAGACTTCGACACACCGGCTGAACGATTTCATCAATTCGTTGCATCGACGGGTTGAATCCGCAGCCGAACGCCGACAGTCTGCCCCGCACTCCCCGCCAATCCTCGATAACCCGATAAAAAACCCCGATCCGCATCACCACGAATCGGGGTTCTTCGCTACACACGCATTCCGGCGGCCCATCCCGAGCCGCCGCACGCACCGCCTGCTCAACGCGCAGCAACATCCTCCTTCCGCGCCGCATCACCAACCGCCGCCGGCGCATCCCCCCAGCCACCACCCAGCGCCCGAATCAGGTTCACGGTCGACACCGCCTGCGTGCCCGTCAGCGCATTCGCCTGCAATTGCGACACGAGCACCGAGCGCTCGCTGTCGATCACGTCGAGATAGCTGACCTCGCCTTCCTGATACTGCGTGCGCGACAGCTTCGCCGCGCGCCGCGACGCGTTGACGGCCGCGTCCTGCGCGCGGATCTGGTCGTCGAGCAGCCGCAGATCGGCCAGGTTGTCCTCGACCTCGCGGAACGCGACGAGCACCTGCTGCCGGTAGTTCGCGACCTGCTCGTCGTACTGCGCGCGCGCCTGCTGCACGCCCGCCGCGCGCCGTCCGCCGTCGAACAGCGGCAACGTCAGCGCGGTGCCCGCGAACGGCCCGAGCAGGAACGTGCGGCTCGACCACAAGAACAGGCTGCCGAGCGTCGACGCCTCATAGCCGAACGCCCCCGTGATGTCGAGCTTCGGGAAATACGCGGACTTCGCGAGACCGATGCGCGCATTCGCCGCCGCCATCGCGCGCTCGGCCGCCGAGACGTCGGGGCGACGCTCGAGCAGCGCCGACGGCAGGCCCGCCGGGATCTTCACGCCGACCGGCACGAGCGGCGTTTCCTTGAACGCGAAGTCCGCCGGCGCCTTGCCGAGCAGGATCGCGAGCGCATGCTCGGACGCCGCGCGACGGCGCGCGACGCCGACCGCATCGGCCTGCGCGGTCGCCAGTTCGTTCTTCGCGCGCGACACGTCGAGCTCGCTGATGTCGCCTTCGTTGAAGCGGCGCTGCACGAGCTTCAGCGCCTGATCGCGCAGTTCGACCGTGCGGCGGTACAGGTCCTGGTCGGAATCGAGCTGGCGCAGCTCGAAGTAGTTCTGCGCGACGTCCGCCTGCAGCGCGAGCTGCACCGAGCGGAACAGCGCCTCGCTCTGCGCCTGGTCCGCGCGCGACGCCTCGACGTTGCGGCCGAC
>NZ_CADFEB010000009.1:0-376456 GCF_902833085.1 Burkholderia ubonensis | reverse complement strand
GTCGGGCCGCTGCCTTGCGGCAACGACTGCGACGCCGACGACAGCCCCTGCCGCGTCGGCCCGAAGCCGACGCCGACCTGCGGGAACCACTGCGAGCGCGCCGCGCGGGTCGCCGCGCGCGCTTCCTCGACGCGCGCCGCCGCGGCCTTCAGGTTCTGGTTCGCGGCCAGCGCCTGCGCCTCGAGCGCATCGAGCACCGGATCGCCGAACGCCTTCCACCATTCGCCGCGATGCGCGGCGTCCGACGGCTCGGCGGTCTTCCACGTGCCGGCCTGCTCGCCCGGCGCGAGCGTCGGCGCTTCCTTGAACGCGGCGGGCGTCGCAACGTCCGGCCGCTGGTAGTCGGGCCCGACCGCGCACGCGGCGAGCAGCGACACGAGCAGGCCGCTCGCCGCCGCCTTCGCCACGCGCATCAAACCGGATTGAGTCTTCGAGTTATCCATTTTGTAGTCCTCAAGCATCGGGCGCGGGCACGCCATAACCGGCCGAATCCTTGCCGGCGACGTGGATCTTGCCGCCCGCGAGCGTGCGCAGCACGACGTAGAACACCGGCGTCAGCATCAGGCCGAACAGCGTCACGCCCAGCATCCCGAAGAACACCGCGATGCCCATCGCGTGACGCATCTCCGCGCCCGCGCCGGTCGACGTGACGAGCGGCACGACGCCCATGATGAACGCGATCGACGTCATCAGGATCGGCCGCAGCCGCAGCCGGCTCGCTTCGATCGCCGCCTCGAGCGGCGTCCTGCCGTCGTGCTCCAGCTCGCGCGCGAACTCGACGATCAGGATCGCGTTCTTCGCCGACAGCCCGACCAGCACCATCAGGCCGATCTGCGTGAAGATGTTGTTGTCGCCCTGCGTGAGCCACACGCCGGTAAGCGCCGACAGGATGCTCATCGGCACGATCAGGATCACCGCGAGCGGCAGCGTCAGGCTCTCATACAGCGCGGCGAGCACGAGGAACACGAGCAGCACGCTGATCGGGAACACCCAGATCGCCGAATCGCCCGCGAGAATCTGCTGGTACGTGAGGTCGGTCCACTCGAAGCGCACGCCGCGCGGCAGCGTCTCGTGCGCGATCCGCTCGATCGCCGCCTGCGCCTGCCCCGACGAGAAGCCCGGGGCCGGGCCGCCGTTGATGTCTGCCGCCGTGTAGCCGTTGTAGCGCACCACCATCTCGGGGCCGAACGTCGGCGTCACGTTGACGAGCGACGACAGCGGCACCATCTCGCCCGCGGCGTTGCGCGTCTTCAGCTGCAGGATGTCGTCCGCGCGCTGGCGGAACGGCGCATCCGCCTGCACGCGCACCTGGTACACGCGGCCGAAGCGGTTGAAGTCGTTCACGTACAGCGAGCCGAGATACACCTGCATCGTGTTGAACACGTCGGTGACCGACACGCCGAGCTGCTTCGCCTTCACGCGGTCGAGATCGACGTTGAGCTGCGGCACGTTGATCTGGTAGCTCGTGAACAGCGGCCCCAGCTCCGGCGCCTGCTGCGCGCGCTTGATGAAGTCGTTGGTCGCATCGGCGAGCTTCGCGTAGCCGACCGCGCCGCGATCCTCGATCTGCAGCTTGAAGCCGCCGAGCGTGCCGAGGCCGAGCACCGGCGGCGGCGGGAACACCGCGACGAACGAATCCTTGATCGCCCCGTACTGCTGGTTCAGCGCGCCCGCGATCGCGCCCGCCGACAGCGCCTTGCCGTGCCGCTCCGAGAACGGCTTCAGCGTAACGAACACGATGCCCGCGCTGGAGCTGTTGGTGAAGCCGTTCACCGACAGCCCCGGGAACGCGACCGCGCTCTCGACGCCCGGCTGCTTCAGCGCGATCGAACCCATGTCGCGGATCACCTTCTCGGTGCGGTCGAGCGACGCGCCGTTCGGCAGCTGCGCGAACGCGATCAGGTATTCCTTGTCCTGCGCGGGCACGAAGCCGCCCGGCACGATCTTCGACACCATCACGGTCGCGCCGACCAGCGCCACGTACACGCCGAGCATCACCGCCTTTCTCGACAGCACGCCGCGCACGCCGCGCCCGTAGTTCTCCGCGCCGCGATGGAACACCTTGTTGAAGCCCCGGAAGAAGCCGCCGAGCACGCGGTTCATCACGCGCGTCAGCCAGTCCTCCTTGTCGCCGTGGCCCTTCAGCAGGATCGCGGACAGCGCCGGCGACAGCGTCAGCGAGTTGAACGCCGAGATCACCGTCGAGATCGCGATCGTCATCGCGAACTGCTTGTAGAACTGGCCGGTCAGGCCCGACATGAACGCGAGCGGCACGAACACGGCGACCAGCGTCAGCGCGATCGCGATGATCGGCCCGCTCACCTCCTGCATCGCCTTGTAGGTCGCCTGCCGCGCGCTCATCCCGCTCTCGATGTTGCGCTCGACGTTCTCGACGACGACGATCGCATCGTCGACGACGATCCCGATCGCTAGCACCATCCCGAACAGCGACAGCGCGTTGATCGAATACCCGAAGCCGAGCAGCAGCGAGAACGTGCCGACGATCGACACCGGCACCGCGATCAGCGGAATGATCGACGCGCGCCAG
The DNA here is from genome assembly GCF_902833085.1 of Burkholderia ubonensis. Classification (GTDB taxonomy): domain Bacteria; phylum Pseudomonadota; class Gammaproteobacteria; order Burkholderiales; family Burkholderiaceae; genus Burkholderia; species Burkholderia ubonensis. Next base: position 373,908 of record NZ_CADFEB010000009.1, on the reverse strand, counting down.
GTCTGCAGGAACACGATCACGACGATCACGACCAGCGCGATCGCTTCGAGCAGCGTGTGCACGACGGCCTTGATCGACGAACGCACGAACTGCGTCGGGTCATAGACGATCTTGTAGTCGACGCCGGCCGGCATGTCCTGCTTCAGCTCGGCCATCGTCTTGCGCACTTCGTCCGAGATCTGCAGCGAGTTCGCGCCCGGCGACTGGTTGATCGCCATCGCGACCGCCGGCTTGTTGTCGAGCAGCGAGCGCAGCCCGTACTCGGACGCGTCGAGCTCGATGCGCGCGATGTCGCGCAGGTGCGTGACGCCGCCGTCCGGCGTCGTCTTCACGACGATGTCGCCGAACTCCTCTTCCGTCTGCAGGCGGCCGCGCGCGTTCACCGACAGTTGCAGCGGCGTGCCCGGCAGCGACGGCGACGCGCCGATCACGCCGGCCGCGACCTGCACGTTCTGCTCGCGGATCGCCTGCACGACGTCCTCCGCGGCGAGGCCGCGCTGCGCGACCTTCTGCGGATCGAGCCACACGCGCATCGCGTAGTCGCCCGACCCCCACAGCTGCACCTGGCCGACGCCCTGGATCCGCGACAGGCGGTCCTTCACGTTGATCAGCGCGTAGTTGCGCAGGTAGGTCATGTCGTAGCGGTTGTCCGGCGAGATCAGGTGCACGACCATCGTCAGCGTCGGCGAGCTCTTCACCGTCGTGATGCCGAGCCGCTGCACGTCCTCCGGCAGGCGCGGCAGCGCCTGGTTCACGCGGTTCTGCACGAGCTGCGTGGCCTTGTCCGGATCGGTGCCGAGCTTGAACGTGACGGTGATCGTCATGTTGCCGTCGCTGTTCGCCTGCGACTGCATGTACAGCATGTCCTCGACGCCGTTGATCTGCTCTTCGAGCGGCGACGCGACCGTCTCGGCGATCACCTTCGGGTTCGCGCCCGGATACTGCGCCTTGACGATGACCGACGGCGGCACGACTTCCGGGTATTCCGAAATCGGCAGCAGGAACATCGCGATCACCCCGGCAAGCAGGATGACCACCGATAGGACTCCTGCAAAGATCGGCCGGTCGATAAAGAATTTGGATATGTTCATGGCTGGCTCTGTCTGGTTCGACGCGAATGCGCGGCGGGTGCGCCCCTTACGAATTCGCCTTGGCCGGCGCGGCGGGCTTCGCGTTGTCGGCGAGCGGCGCGGACGGCGCCGATGGTGCATCCGCGCCCGTCATCGGCACCATGTGCGGCTTGACCTGCTCGCCCGGCCGCACGCGCTGCGTGCCGTTCACGATCACGCGGTCGCCGGCGGCGATGCCGCTGACGATCACGCGCCGGTTGCCGTGCTGCATCCCCGGCTGCACTTCGCGGTACGACACGCGGCCCTGCTGATCGACGACGAACACGAACTTCTTGTCCTGGTCGGTGTTGATCGCCGCGTCGTCGACGAGCAGCGCCTGGTGCGGCGCGCTGCCGCCGACCTTCACGCGCGCGTAGAGGCCCGGGACGAGCGAGCCGTCCGCGTTGTCGAAGCGCGCGCGCACGCGGATCGTGCCGGACGACGTGTCGAGCCGGTTGTCGACCGAGTCGATCACACCGCTCCTCGAATAGCCGGCTTCGTTCGCGAGGCCGAGCTCGACCGGCACCTTGCGGCCGTCGCGCGCGCCGCCGATGTATTGCAGGTAGGTCTGCTCGTCCGCGTCGAACGACGCGTAGATCGGCGACACCGACACGAGCGTCGTCAGCGGCGCGGCCGACGCGCCCGCCGACACGACGTTGCCGAGCGTGATCTCCGCGCGCGACACGCGGCCCGCCACGGGCGCGGTGATGCGCGTATAGCCGAGGTTGATGCGCGCGGTCTCGAGCGCGGCCTCGGCGGCCTTCAGGTTCGCGCTCGCCTCGCGCGCCGCGTTCTGCTTCTCGTCGTAGTCGCGCTTCGCGATCGCGTTGTCGCCGATCAGCCGCTGCGCGCGCTGCCAGTCGCTCTGCGCATAGCCGTTGCGCGCCTGCGCGGCCGCGAGCTGCGCGCCCGCGCGGTCGACTTCGGCCTGGTACGGGCGCGGATCGATCACGAACAGCACGTCGCCTTTCTTCACGAGCGCGCCGTCCTTGAAGTTGACCGACACGATCGTGCCCGGCACCTGCGGGCGCACGTCGACCTTCTCGACGGCTTCGAGGCGACCCGAATAGGCCTGCCAGTCCGTCACGGTCTGCGGCAAGACGGTTGCGACGTCGACTTCCGGCAGCGGCGCCGCCGGCTTCTCCGGCGCGCTCGCGCTGACGCGGATCGCGCCGAACGTGCCCAGGCCGACGACGGCGAGCGTCGCGACCGCGGCTGCGATCCGGGAACGAGGGGTGCGTAGGATGGCCATATAGATCTCCAGTGAACGTGGATTGGATTGGTTATTCAGTTCGATTCGCAGTCAGGTTCCGGTTCGGTCCGCGATTCAGCTCGGCTGCCGCGCCTGGAAGCGGCACTGGAAGAAGCGCACGGCTTCCTCGAACGCGAGTTCATGCGTCGCGAGCGCGGCGTGCGTGATATCCGGATAGCGGATCACCTGCGTGAGCACGCCGGATTCGATCAGGCAGCCTGCATACTTTTCCGCCTCGACGTGCAGCACGTCGTTCTGCGCGGTGACGATCAGCGTCGGCGGCAGCCCCGCGAGGCGCACCGATTCGAGCGGCGCCGCGTACGGGTGCATCCGCTGCGCCGCCTGCGGCAGGTATGCGCGATAGCACGCCGCGCATTCGCGCGCGGTGATGTCGGACGCGAGGCGCTCGGCGTCGCCGATGCGTGTCATGCTCGGATCGAGCATCGGGCCGAACAGCGCCTGTGCGGCGATCGGCACCTCGCCGCGGTCGCGCGCGATGAACGCGAGGCAGTTCGCGAGCTGACCGCCCGCGTCATGGCCGGCGACGCCGATCTTCTTCGGATTGCCGCCGAACGCGCGGGCGCGGGTCGCGGCCCAGATCGCCGCGCGATACGCGTCCTCCGGCGCGGCCGGAAACGGATGGGCCGGCGCGAGCGAATAATCGACCGAGACGACGAGCGCCGGTAAGCGTTCTGCTAAAAAGCGCGCGGCGAAATCGGCGTCGTCGAGCGTGCCGCGCACGAACCCGCCGCCGTGGAAATAAAGCACTACCGGCAGTCCGGTCTTGTCCGGGCGACGATACAGACGCAGCGTGATGTCCTGCGCGTAGCCGGGAATTTCGACCTCGGTGACCATCAGAGCCGCGCCGGCGCTGGGCTCCGTCGGCAGCGCGGCTTTCAGGAATTTGCTGAATTCAGAGGCGTCCATGAGGAAACGGCATCCATTTCAAGATGGAACGCATTCTGGGTCCGGCAGACATCCGGATAAATGCCTATAATCCGGCAACACAATTCAACGACTCCGAACAATCACGGGCTGCGTTTGCTTTCGAGGCAACGCAGCCTCTTTGTTCGGCGCGTCAAATGCGGAGGTTGCGATGGACCGGCTTCAGGCCATGCAGGTGTTTACACGCGTCGTCGACACGAGCAGCTTCACCAAGGCGGCGGAGACGCTCAGCCTGCCGCGGGCGTCCGTCACGACCATCATCCAGAATCTGGAAGCATTCCTCGGCGTGCGTCTGATGCACCGCACCACCCGCCGGCTGTCGCTGACGCCCGACGGCGCCGCGTACTACGAACGCTGCGTGCGGATTCTCGCGGACGTCGAGGAAACCGAGGCGAGCTTCCAGAACAACAACCGCAAGCCGCACGGAAAGTTGCGTATCGACATGCCGGGCTCGATCGGGCGGCTGCTCGTGATCCCGTGGCTGTGCGAATTCCATTCGCGCTATCCGGACATCGACCTGCAGCTCGGCCTGTCGGACCGCCCGGTCGACCTGCTGCAGGAAGGCGTCGACTGCGTGATCCGGGTCGGCGCGCTGCAGGACTCGTCGCTCGTCGCGCGCCGCATCGGCCTGTTCGAATGCACGTCGGTCGCGTCGCCCGCCTATCTCGAGAAGTACGGCGAGCCGCAGTCGATCGAGGACCTGAGCCAGCACAAGGCCGTCAACTACTTCTCGAGCCGCACGGGCCGCGTGATCGACTGGACGTTCCTGATCGACGGCAAGGAAGTCGAGATCAAGATGGACAGCGTCGTGTCGGTGAACGACGCGGACGCGTACGTGACGTGCGGGCTCGAAGGCTTCGGGCTGGTGCAGCCGCCGCTGTTCATGGTGTTGCCGCACCTGCGCGAGGGCCGGCTCAAGGAAGTCCTGCCCGGCATCAAGCCGCTGCCGATGCCGATCTCGGTCGTCTATCCGCACAGCCGCCACCTGTCACCGAAGGTGCGCGTGTTCGTCGACTGGATCGCCGAGGTGTTCGACCGCTGCCCGCTCCTGAGCGGCAAGGGCAGCCTCGACGCGACGTGCAGCAAGCGCACGTTCGAGGAAGCGGAACGCGCGCCGGCGCTCGACACGCCGGTGCTCAACGAGTGGGTCGCGTAAGAATCGCATGAGGCCGGCGCACGCCGGCCGTCCCGTCACTTCACCCGCCGTGCGCGCCCCTTTCCCTACGCGACATGGCCGGCGTGTCGCGCAGCCTCGACACGCACATCTACCGGCTGCGGATGAAGCTCGCGCTCCAACCGACGAACGGCGTGCGGCTCAGCACGATCGACACGCGCGGCTACCGGCTCGGAGTGGCCTGACGCATCGCAGCATGCTGCCGTCTCTCCATGATTAGCAGAAGACTATTGCGCCGATAGTACGAATCACATTGCACGGCACGCGCGGCGCCCCCGAAAACGGCACGGGCCGTGCCCCGCTCACCCCCGCCCGGCAAGGCGTTCCGCGATACCCCCATCGTTCGTGCGGTTTCCGATTGTTCCACTGGGGCGACAATTCAATTCACCGCAACGCCATTTATCAGCGGCGCTCGCGCTCTTAGAGTAGATCCTGTCGCGCAGCAACATGCGCATCGAATAGACAGGAGTCCCATCATGAAACGCCGCGGTCTGCTCTCCGCCCTTGCCCTTGCACTCGTCGTGTCCGCGCCGGCCTTCGCCGACACCGCCACGGCCCACGCAGGCGATTACGGCAATACCTCGCTGTACGCACAAAGCAACGGCCCGCGCACCCGCGCCGAAGTCCGTGCGGAACTCGAACAGTCGCAGCGCGACGGAACCGTCGCGTACATCCGCAAGGCCACGTCGTACGCGCAAGGGCTCGACCTCGTGCCGCGCCCGTATCGTCCGACGCCGGAAGGCAACCAGCTCGCAGGCGCGGGCCGGTAAACGCACGACGCCGCGCATCGGGTCGCCCCGCGCGCGGCGTCATGAATCACATCAGCCGGTTATTTGCAGGAGTTGCGCATCATGAACGATCAACTGCCCTCGCCGCTCGATCACTGGAACAGCGATACGCCGGTCTGGACGCCGTTCCGCCCGCAATCGCACTGACGCACGGTCAACAGCGCGTCAACGGCGCGGCACGCCGTCGCGCCATTCGCCCCAGTGCGACACGATGTCCTGCACGAGCGGATTGCCCGCGCGGTACAGGTTCTCGGTCGCCGGGACGAAGCCGCCCTGGTCCGCGTAGTTCAGCAGGTTGTCGACGCTCGTCTGCCCCGCATACGGGCGGTCGAAATCGGAGCCGGTGCGCAGCACCGCGACGCGCGACAGGTCCACCCGCTTCACGCTCGCCGCGCGCTTCAGCGCCTCGAACGTCGAGTTGTCTTCCTGCGCGGTCATGCAGTACGTACCCTTGTCGTCCGTCAGGATCTTGGTCCATTGCCGCGCGCGCTCGCCGAGCAGCGTGCCCGAGAACCACGTATTGCCCGACGACGTGTCGCAGCGGATCACCGAAGGCGGCTGGTTCGCGGGCGCGTAGCTGAATTTCGCACGCGCGGCCTGCGCCTGCGTGCTGTCGGCGAGCACGACGTTGCGCGACAGCGCGTACGCGGCGTCGGCCAGTTGCGGATTGAGCTGGAACACTTCGCTGCGGTAGTCGAGCGGCGGCTTGTCGCTCGGGCTCTTCGTGTTGATGCCGAGATAGCCGGAGTTCCAGCCGGCGGGAATTTCGCGCGCGTCGAGCTCCCACTGCAGGCCGAAATCGACGAGGTACTTCGCCCACGCGGCGGAGCCCACCGTCCCTTGCGCGGGATCGACGCCCGCGATGCCGGAGATCAGGAAATACGTGCGGCGCAGATCGAAGCGCTGCGAGAACGTCAGCGCCATGATCGACGCCGCGGCGTTCGCATAGCCCATGCCGGTCGTCATCACGCATACGTCCTGCTTGTTGCAGTGAACCGCCGGGTAATCTGGCGACAGGCCCGGCACCGTCACGTCGCGCCACGGGCCGAGGCGATCGAGCCAGGCCTGGCCTTCCGGCGCGAACATCGTGACGATCATGACCTTGACCGGGCGGCCCTGTGCACCGGTGTCGGCAAACGACTGGTCCGCATTATTGCCCTGCGCGATCGACGGCGCGGTCGCGCAGGCGGCGAGCGAGAAGGCGGCGGCGGAAAGAATGGAGCGAGTCAGCATCGGCGTCCTTTGTGTCTTTGTATAAGTGATGTTGAGTGTGAACGACTCTCGGAGACTGCGCGACGGAGTATAGAACGGTCCGTGTCCGATGCGAAACCCGCTTGCGATACCGGTTCCGCGAGAAGGTGAGGAATGCTATCGGGGCGAGCGCCGGGGCTACAACCGCGCGAGCCCCGCGACCCCGTAGCCGAGCACGACAAGTGCCGCGACGACGTGGCTCGCGGCAAGCAGCGCGGGCGACTTGACGAGGCGGCCGATCGCGCTGCCGCCGAACGCGAACACGAGCTGGCCGGTGAGGCTGCCCGCGAACACGCACGCCGCGCCGAGCAGCCAGTGACGATGCGCGGCGGCGGCAGCCGTCGCGTAGCCGTAGAACAGCAGGATCGTGAGCGGGTTCGCGAGCGTGACGAAGAACATCGACGTGAACGGGCGGCTGCCGGGCGCAGGCGCGTCGCCGTCGAGCGTGCGGCGGCGATCCCGCAGCGCCTGCCACATCATCCGCGCGCCCATCGCGAGCAGCACGAGCGCACCGGCCAGACGGAACAGCGACAGGTGCGACGCGAGCGTGCCCGCGAGCAGCGCGCCGATCGTGAACGCGACGACCGCATAGCAGCCGTCGGCCGTCGCGACGCCGGCCGCCGCGCGCACGCCGCTCGCGGTGCCGGCGCGCATCCCGTAGTTCGCGATCATCAGCGCAACGGGGCCGACCGACAGCGCGATCATCAGCCCGAACAGGAAGTCGTTCATCGGGAGTCGACGTCTTCGATGGAAAACGCCGATTCTAGCGACCGCAAAAATGTCCGGGGGAAAGTACGTCAGGCGACGTCGACGCGGGCCGGCCCGTCCGTCATCTCGCCGATCACCGCCGCGCGATCGAAACCGTCCGCGCGGAAGCAGGCGAGCACGTCGTCGACCGCATCGGGCGAGCACGCGACGAGCAGGCCGCCCGACGTCTGCGGATCGGTCAGCAGCGCCTGCGCGATCGGCGGCAGCGCGTCGCCGAGCCGCACGTCCGCGCCGTAGGCCGCCCAGTTGCGGCCCGACGCGCCGGTGAACACGCCGGCCGCCGCGAACGCCTCGACGCCCGCGAGCCACGGCAGCGCCGCGTAGCGCACGCGCGCCGTGAGCCCCGCGCCGCGCGCGAGCTCGAGCGTGTGGCCGAGCAGGCCGAAGCCGGTCACGTCGGTCAGCGCGTGCACGCCCGGCAGCGCGGCCAGCTCGGCGCCCGGCCGGTTCAGCTTGGTCGTGGTCGCGATCATCTGCGCGTAGCCGGCGTCGTCGAGCTGGTTCTTCTTCAGCGCGGCGGACAGCACGCCGACGCCGAGCGGCTTGCCGAGCACCAGCACGTCGCCCGCGCGCGCCGCCGCATTGCGCTTCACGCGCGACGGATGCACGACGCCGATCGCCGCCAGCCCGTAGATCGGCTCGACCGAGTCGATCGAATGGCCGCCCGCGACCGGAATCCCCGCGTCCGCGCACACGGACTCGCCGCCGCGCAGCACCGCCGCGATCGTCTCGTGCGGCAGCACGTTGATCGGCATGCCGACCAGCGCGAGCGCGAGCAGCGGCTTGCCGCCCATCGCGTAAACGTCGGACAGCGCGTTGGTCGCCGCGATCCGCCCGAAATCGAACGGATCGTCGACGATCGGCATGAAGAAATCGGTGGTCGCGACGATCGCCTGCTCGTCGTTCAGGCGATAGACCGCGGCATCGTCGGAGGTTTCGGTGCCGACGAGCAGGTCCGGAAACAGGGCGGGCGGCGTCGCGCGCTTCAGCAGCTCGGACAGCACGCCAGGCGCGATCTTGCAGCCGCAGCCGCCTCCATGAGACAGGCTCGTGAGGCGCGGAACGGCGGGCGGGGTCTGGGTGGCTTCGGTCATCGTCGGCATCGGGTGAATAACAACGTTCTATTATCGACAATTCCGCGCCGGCGTGCCCGCCGCCCACATAATGACGGCGCCGTCCGCATCCGCCCTCCCCTCGACCGCCTGACCGTCTGTCATGGACCACCTCTTCATCGCCCTCGTGCTGTGCTCGGCGCTGCTGCACGCCGTCTGGAACGCCTTCCTGCACGTCAGCGAAGACCGGCTCGCGCAGCTCGGCACGATGTCGCTGCCGTATCTCGCGTTCGGCATCGCGGGCGCGTGGCTGCTGCCGGCGCCCGAGCGCGCCGCGTGGCCCTATGTCGCAGCGTCCGCCGCGCTCGAGGTCGCGTACTGCTTCACGCTCGCGCGCGCATATCGCAGCGGCGAGTTCGGGCAGATCTATCCGATCGCGCGCGGCCTGTCGCCGCTGCTCGTGTCGGTGCTCGCATTCGCCGCGCTGCACGAGCGGCCGACGCCGTTCGGCTTCGCCGGCATCGTGCTCGTGTCGTTCGGGATCATGTCGCTCGCGCTGCGGCGCGGGTTCAGGTTCTCCGGGGAAAGCGTGCCGTATGCGCTGCTGACGGGTGTGTTCATCGCCGCATATTCGATCTGCGACGGCATCGGCGCGCGCGTCGCGGGCAGCGCGCTCGGCTACGTCGCGTGGGTGTACCTGCTGTGGAGCGTGCCGCAGATCCTGCTGGTGTGCGCGGTGCGCGGCGGCCCGCGCGGCGTGTTCGGGTCGCGCGACGCGGTGCGGCAAGGCGTCGTGGCCGGCACGATCTCGCTGGTCGCATACGGGATCGTCGTGCTCGCGTACCGGCACCTGCCGGTCGCGACCGTGTCGGCGCTGCGCGAGACGAGCTCGATTTTCGCGGTCGCGATCGGCTGGTTCGCGATGCGCGAGCGGCCCGGCCCGCAGCGGCTCGTCGCGTGCGCGCTGGTCGTCGCGGGGGCGGCGCTGATCCGGCTGTGATCGCACGCGAGCGCGCCGCCCGCCGCATCAGAACCGGTGGCGGATGCCCGTCACCGCGACGATCTGCGTGCGCGTGCTCGACGGGTTCGAGATGCCGTCGATCGCCGCGATCGTGTTCGACGACGCGCGCTGCCAGAACGCGTTCAGGTAGACGTCGGTGCGCTTCGACAGGAAGTACTGCGCGCCGGCGCTCGTCTGCAGGTAGTGCGAGCTCGGCTTGGTGCTCCGCGACGCGAGCACCTGCGTATAGGTCTCGCCGAGCGCGACCTGCAGCGCGGGCGTCACGCGGTAGCGCACGCTGCCCTCGAAGTTGTTGAAGCGCGTCGCGCCGCCGGTCTGCAGGTTGAACAGCGAACTCGTGTACAGCAGCCCGAAGGTCGCGTTGCCCCATGCATACGCGCCGCCCGCGCCCCAGATCTGCTGGCGCGTCACGCCCTTGATGAACGTGTAGTAGTTGTCGGACGCGACCGCGCCCGTCGTGTCGAGCGCCGGGTGGTCGACGCGCACGTAGGCCGCGCCGAGCTGCAGCGGGCCGTGCTCGTAGCTCGCGCCGACGCTCCACACGCGGTTCTGCGCGAACGACGTGGTGTTCGAGAAGCCATACATGCCGACCGCGCTCAACCCGCCCCAGGTGGGCGTCCGGTATTGCACCGAATTGTTGGTGCGGAACGTGTTGTTCAGGTCGTCGGCATCGAACGGATGCAGCGCGTACTGCGTGAGCGCGGTGCTCGCGCCGATCTGCAGCGGCTCCAGCACTTCCTGCGCCGCGTTGTACTGGCGGCCCATCGTCAGCGTGCCCCAGCGCTCGTTCGCGAGACCCACGTACGCGCGCCGCCCGAACAGGCGCCCGCCCTGGCTCGCGGCGCCGGTCTCGAGGTTGAAGCCGTTTTCGAGCCGGAACACCGCGCTCGTGCCGCCGCCCAGGTCTTCCTTGCCGAGCAGGCCCCAGCGCGCGCCCTGCTCGTTGCCGCCCGTCGCCTGCCAGGTCGCGTGGCCGTTCTGGTTGTTCGTGTACGTGATGCCCGAATCGACGATCCCGTACAGCGTCACGCTCGACTGCGCGCACGCGTGCGACGCGCCCGCGCCGATCGCGACACCCATCAGCGCCGCCGCCATTTCCGTCCGTTTCATATCTCTGACCCTTTGTCGGTTGTATATGGGGAGCGATTTGATTCGCTCGAAACGTGTTTTATTGAATAAAACATCGTCTTATTAATTTTCTATTTCGGATGTTTTTGGCGTCAACATGGGAAAAAGATCACACGAATACTCGCGCCAAAGCCCGTTTCGCCGCCGTTTCAATGAATGAAACAAACCCAATACTGACGAGGGAAAGCGCCGGATTCAGCGGTTCAACCTCGACGCCGAAAAAAGCGCTTGACCGGTTTTTTCAGTCGTTGTGAAATATTGATACGCTGTTTTAATGATTAAAACGAGCGACCGAAAATAAATGGATAACCTAGGTAAAGATCCTGATCCCCATGGTGACGTTTAATTGCAACACCGGCGCCGCCGGCGAACCGTCCGCGTACTTCGTCGCGCGGCCGTCGGCCGGCGCGCTGCCGATCGTCGTCGACTCCCCGCACAGCGGTCTCGCCTACCCGCCGGACTTCGCGCCCGTCGCGCCGCACGACGCGATCCGCACGTCGTGGGACGCGTACGTCGACGAGCTGTGGGCCGGCGCGCCCGCGCGCGGCGCCACGCTGATCGGCGCGACGTTCCCGCGCGCGTACATCGACCCGAACCGCGCGGAAACCGACATCGACGCCGAGCTGCTCGAGCAGCCGTGGCCCGCGCCGCTCGCGCCGCAGGCCTACACGCTGCGCGGCATGGGGCTGATCCGGCGCTTCGCGCTGCCGGGCGTGCCGCTCTATGACCGCAAGCTGCCGCTCGACGCGGTGCGCCGGCGCATCGACGCGTACTACCGGCCGTACCGCCGCGCGCTGGCCGACGCGGCCGAGCCGCTGTACGCCGCGCACGGCGCGCTGTGGCACGTCAACTGCCATTCGATGAAATCGCGCGGCAACGCGATGAACGTCGATGCCGGCGCCGCGCGGCCGGACGTCGTCGTCAGCGACCGGCTCGGCACGAGCGCCGATCCCGCGTTCACCGCGTGGACCGCGCAGTGGTTCGCCGATGCCGGCTACCGCGTGCAGATCAACGAGCCGTACCAGGGCGGCGACCTGCTGAATGCGCTCGCCGATCCGGCGCGGCGGCGCCACAGCATCCAGATCGAATTCAACCGGGCGCGCTACATGGACGAAGCGACGTGCGAGAAGCACGCGGGCTTCGACGCGCTGAAGGGCACGGTCGACGCGTACCTCGATGCGCTCGCCGGCTACGTGCGCACGCAGCTCGCCCCCTCCGGAGACCCTCGATGACGTACATCGTCGACGCCGTCGACAGCGCGCTCAAGCTGCTGACCTACGTGGCCGAGCACCCGAACCTCGGCGTGACCGAGCTCGCATCGCAACTCGGCATCAACAAGTCGCGCACCTACCGGATGCTGTGCACGCTGGAGCTGCACCGCTTCGTCGCGCAGGACCCGCGCACGGCCACCTACGCGCTCGGGCCGCAGGCGTTCGTGATCGGCGTGGCCGCGTCGCAGCAGAACGCGATCGTGCGCGCCGCGCACCGGCACATGCTCGCGCTCAACCAGGCGATCAACGAAACGGTCGTGCTGCGCGTACGCGAAGGGCTCGAAACGGTGTGTGTCGCGCGCTGCGAAACGACGCACGCGATCCGCGCGGTCGGCTCGGTCGGCAACCGCCGGCCGATCCATTTCGGCGCGTCGGGCAAGGTGCTGCTGGCGTTCGCGCCCGATGTGGTGCGCGACGAGTTTTTCGCGCAGATGCGCAAGCGCGGGCAGGCGGCCGATCAGCCGAAGTTCGCCGACGAGCTCGATGCGATCGCGCGCAAGGGCTACGCGGTCAGCAGCGGCGAAGTGACGCCCGGCACGGTCGGGATCGCGGTGCCGGTGCGCGACCTGAGCGGCGCGACGCTCGCGTCGGTCAGCGTGACGGGCCCCGAGCTGCGCGTGAGCCACGCCGACATCCCCGACTATATCGAACGCCTGCAGGCCTGCAGCCAGGCGATTTCCGCCGAACTCGGCTACGTCCCGGCGCGCGCCGCGCTGCAACCGGCCTGACGGCCCCGTCACCCGCGAGGAACCGATGCCCGCCTCCATTCCGAATCCGTCCAGCGCGCGCGCTGCCCAATCCCCCGTCGACGGCCCGGCCGCACCTGCGCCGGACGCCGACGCGCGCTCCGCCGTCGAGCCCGCCGGCCGCGAATCGCGTCCGCACGGCAAGATGCTGCATCCCGTCGTGATGATGCTGTGGGTGCTCGCCGCCGCGATCGCGCTCACGTGGAGCGTCGACTCGGGCCGCTTCGAGCGCAACGGCCGGCTCGTCGTGCCGGGCACCTATCACGTCGTGCCGAAGACCACCACGCTCGCGACGCTCGTCGCGCCCGCCGTCAGCAGGAGCACGCCCGACCATGCGACGCCCGCGAGCCTCGTGTCCGCATTCGTCGCGGTGCCGCAGGGCCTGCTGAAGAACGCGCCGCTGATCGTGATGGTGATGTTCGTCGGCGGGATGTTCGGCGTGATGCGCAGGACGGGCGTCGTCGATGCGGGCATCGACCGGCTGCTGCAGCTCACCGGCAACAACGCGTACCTGCTGACGCCGCTGCTGATGATCCTGATCGGGCTCGGCAGCACGCTGCTCGGCTTCATCTCCGAGTACCTGGTGATCATTCCGATGGTGATGGTGATCGCGCGCCGCCTCGGCCTGTCCGACCTGTTCGCGGTCGCGCTGGTCGCGCTCGCCGCGAAGATCGGCTACATCGCGTCGGTCACGAACCCGCTCGCGCTCGCGGTCGCGCAGCCGCTCGTCGGCGTGCCGCTGTTCAGCGGCGTCGGGCTGCGCGCGGCCGTGTTCGTCGTGTTCCTGACGATCGGCATCCTGTACCTGCTGCGGCATGTCCGAAACAGCGGCTATCGGGCCGGGCAGGCCGCGGCGGGCGCGCATCCGCCCGCGAAACTGTCGCTGCGCCACAAGGCGACGCTCGCCGTGTTCGCCGCGGCCGTCGCGATGCTGATCGTCGGCACCCGCGAGCTGAAGTGGGGCAACGTCGAGCTGGCCGCGTTCTACGCGTTCGTCAGCCTCGTCACCGCGGCGATCGGCGGGCTCGATTCGCGCAGCGCGTCCGATGCGTTCGTCGACGGGATGAAGAACATGATGCTCGCGGCGCTGCTGATGGGGCTCGCCGCATCGGTCGAGCTGCTGCTGCAGAACAGCCTCGTGCTCGACACGCTGATCCACTTCTTCACGCGGCTCGCGGACGGCCGGTCGCCGGTGTGGGTCGCCAACGGGCTGATGGCCGTGCAGATGGTGCTCGACGTGTTCATTCCGTCGGTATCCGGCAAGGCCGCGGTGAGCATGCCGATCATCGGGCCGATCGCGCAGCTGTCGGGCGTGAGCGGCCAGACGTCGGTGCTCGCGTTCGTGCTCGGCGGCGGCCTGACGAATCTCGTCACGCCGACCTCGGGGATGCTGCTCGCGTATCTCGCGACCGCGCGCGTCGATTTCGGCGCGTGGATCCGCTTCGTGCTGCCGCTGTTCGCGATCCTGCTCGCGCTGTCGTGCGCGGTGCTGACGCTGGCGGTGTGGAGCGGGTATTGACCATTGACCGAGGCTGCGCGGCCCGCCGCCGTCATGCGGCCGCGCCCTCCGTCCGCCCGAACGCCCGCTCGTCGATCGCCTCAGCCAGCGTCGCGAACGCCGGCGCGATCTCCTCCTCCGGCACGCACGCGTAGCCGAGCAGCAGCCCCGACGCCGCGCGCGCCGGGTCCGCGTAATACCCGGACAGCGGCCGCACGACGATGTTGCGCGCGAGCGCGGCCTGCGCGACCGCGCGATCGTCGACGCCGTCCGGCAGCCGCGTCACCAGGTGCAGCCCGGCATCGCTGCCGGCCGCCGGCAGCGCGTCGCCGTAGCGGCGCGCGACCGCGTCGAGCAGCATCTCGCGGCGCTGCCCGTACAGCGTGCGCATCTTGCGGATGTGCGACACGAAGTGCCCTTCCGCGATGAACTCCGCGAGCACCGCCTGCTGCAGCAGCTGCCCTTCCCGGTACAGCTCCGCGCTCGCCGTCGCGAAGCTGTCCGCGAGCGGCTCCGGCGCGACGAGGTAGCCGACCCGCAGCCCCGGAAACAGCGTCTTGCCGAAACTGCCGACGTAAATCACCTGCCCCGCCGTGTCGAGCCCCTGCAGCGATGCGAGCGGCCGGCTGCCGTAGCGGAATTCGCTGTCGTAGTCGTCCTCGATGATCCAGCAGCGATGCTGCCGCGCGTATTCGAGCAGCATCCGGCGCCGCGCGAGGCTCATCACCATCCCGAGCGGATACTGGTGCGACGGCGTGACGAGCATCAGCTTCGGCGGCTCGGCGAGATCGGCGGCCGACGGCGCGATTCCTTCGTCGTCGACCGGAATCGGCCGCGTCGTCAGCCCCGACACGTTGAGCACGCTGCGCACGCCCCAGTAGCACGGGTCCTCGGTCCAGATCACGTCGCCCGGGTCGGTCAGGAGCCGCACCGCGAGATCGATCGACTGGTGGATGCCGGTCGTGATCACGATCTGCTCCGGCGCGCAGCGCACCGAGCGCGACGTGCGCAAATAGTCGGCCAGCGCCTCGCGCAGCAGCGCGAGCCCGCCGCCCGGCGCGTAGGTCAGCAAATCGGGGCGCAATCTCCGCCAGTACTTGTTGTGCAGGCGCGTCCACACGCGCGCCGGAAATCGCGACACATCGGGCACGCCCGGCATGAACGCGCCGCCCTGCCGCTTCGACACGCCCGCGCCCTCGACGAGCCGCGCGCCGCGCGCGGACAGCGGCCGCGCGGCGGCCCGCGGGGCCGGCGTCAGGCCCGCGGCGTCCGCCGGCACGCCGACGAGCTCGTCCGGCGCGCTGTCGGCGACGAACGTGCCGCGGCCGGTCGCCGAACTCACATAGCCTTCGAGCGCGAGCTGCTCGTATACCTGGGTCACCGTGTTGCGCGCGATCCCGAGCTCGGCCGCCAGCAGCCGCGACGACGGCACGCGCGTGCCGGCCGGCAGCTCCCGCGACAGGATCGCCTGCTGCAGCAGCCGGTGCAGCTGCCGGTAGATCGGCTGCGCACCGCCGCGCACGAGACGCTGCGCGAGCCAGTCCGACAACACGCTTGCCCGCATGATTGGCTCCTAACTATTTATTGAAATGGCTCTGATTGCCAGAGCCAAATCTGATTATAGTCGCCGTCATGGGCTGCCGGAGCGCGCCCGATTCCTTCCCACCGGATACGAAACATCAAGGAGATGACCGTGAAGAATGCCGACCTGCAGGCCCGCAAGAACGCCGCCACCCCGCGCGGCGTCGGCGTGATGTGCGATTTCTATGCAGCCCGCGCCGAGAACGCGGAGCTGTGGGACGTCGAAGGCCGCCGTTTCATCGATTTCGCCGCCGGCATCGCGGTGCTGAACACGGGCCACCGCCATCCGAAGATCGTCAAGGCGATCGCCGACCAGCTGAACAGCTTCACGCACACCGCGTACCAGATCGTCCCGTACGCGTCGTACGTCGAGCTGGCCGAAAAGATCAACGCGCGCGCGCCGGGCGATTACCCGAAGAAGACCGCGTTCTTCACGACCGGCGCCGAAGCCGTCGAGAACGCGATCAAGATCGCGCGCGCGGCGACCGGGCGTCCGGGCGTGATCGCATTCTCGGGCGGCTTCCACGGCCGCACGATGATGGGTATGGCGCTGACCGGCAAGGTCGCCCCGTACAAGCTGAACTTCGGCCCGTTCCCGGGCGACGTGTTCCACGCGCCGTACCCGAACGCGCTGCACGGCGTGACGACCGCCGACTCGATCAAGGCGATCGAGATGCTGTTCAAGGCCGACATCGATCCGAAGCGCGTCGCCGCGATCATCTTCGAGCCGGTCCAGGGCGAAGGCGGCTTCAACCCGGCGCCGGCGGAATTCGTGCGCGCGCTGCGCAAGATCTGCAACGAGCACGGCATCCTGCTGATCGCCGATGAAGTGCAGACCGGCTTCGCGCGCACCGGCAAGCTGTTCGCGATGCAGCACTACGACGTGCTGGCCGACCTGATCACGATGGCGAAGAGCCTCGCGGGCGGCATGCCGCTGTCGGGCGTCGTCGGCCGTGCGGACGTGATGGACGCGGCCGCGCCCGGCGGCCTCGGCGGCACCTACGCGGGCAACCCGCTCGCGGTCGCATCGGCGCACGCGGTGCTCGAGATCATCGACGAAGAGAAGCTGTGCGAGCGCGCGACGCAGCTCGGCGACGTGCTGAAGGCGAAGCTGAACGCGCTGCAGGCCGACGTGCCGCAGATCGCCGACGTGCGCGGCCCGGGCGCGATGATCGCGGTCGAGTTCATGAAGCCGGGCACCGGCGAGCCGGACGCCGACTTCACGAAGCGCGTGCAGGCGCGCGCGCTCGAACGCGGCCTGCTGCTGCTCGTGTGCGGCGTGTACTCGAACGTCGTGCGCTTCCTGTTCCCGCTGACGATTCCGCAAGCCGTGTTCGACGAAGCGCTCGTGATCCTCGAGGAAGTGCTGAAGGAAACGGTCGGCGTGCCGGCCTGAGGTCCAGTCAACCGATCGCGCCGCCGCCGTCATCACGACGGCGGCGGCCGTTTCATCTTCAAAGCAGGCAATCCCTATGAGCACTGTCCAGGAATCCCTTTCCCTGAAGGACCCGTCGCTGTTCCGCCAGCAGGCTTACGTCAACGGCGCATGGCAAGGCGCGGCGAACGGCGAGACGTTCGAGGTCCGCAACCCGGCGACGGGCGGCCTCGTCGGCGTCGTGCCGGTGCTGGGCGCGGCCGAGACGCGCCAGGCGATCGACGCCGCGAACGCCGCATGGCCCGCATGGCGCAAGAAGACCGCGAAGGAACGCGCGGCGATCCTGCGCAAGTGGCATGACCTGATGATGGAAAACGCCGACGACCTCGCGCTGATCCTGACCACCGAGCAAGGCAAGTCGCTGGCCGAGGCGAAGGGCGAGATCGGCTATGCCGCGTCGTTCCTCGAATGGTTCGCGGAAGAAGGCAAGCGCGTGTACGGCGACACGATCCCGACGCCGGCGAGCGACAAGCGCATCGTCGTGACGAAGGAGCCGGTCGGCGTGTGCGCGGCGATCACGCCGTGGAACTTCCCGGCGGCGATGATCACCCGCAAGGTCGGCCCCGCGCTCGCGGCAGGCTGCCCGATCGTCGTGAAGCCGGCCGAGGCGACGCCGTTTTCCGCGCTCGCGATGGCCGTGCTGGCCGAGCGCGCGGGCGTGCCGGCCGGCGTGTTCAGCGTCGTGACGGGCGATCCGAAGGCGATCGGCGGCGAGCTGACGTCGAACCCGGTCGTGCGCAAGCTGTCGTTCACCGGCTCGACGCCGGTCGGCCGCCTGCTGATGGCGCAATGCGCGCCGACGGTCAAGAAGGTGTCGCTGGAGCTGGGCGGCAACGCGCCGTTCATCGTGTTCGACGACGCCGACCTCGACGCGGCCGTGCAGGGCGCGATCGCGTCGAAGTACCGCAACAGCGGCCAGACCTGCGTGTGCACGAACCGCTTCTACGTGCATGAAGCCGTGTACGACCAGTTCGCGCAGAAGCTCGCGGCGGCGGTCGGCCAGCTGAAGGTCGGGCGCGGCACCGAGCCGGGCGTCACGCAAGGCCCGCTGATCAACGAAGCGGCGGTGCTGAAGGTAGAGGCGCACATCGAGGACGCGCTCGCGAAGGGCGCGACCGTCGTCACGGGCGGCAAGCGCCACGCGCTCGGCCACGGCTTCTTCGAGCCGACCGTGCTGACGGGCGTCACGCCGGCGATGAAGGTCGCGAAGGAAGAGACGTTCGGGCCGCTCGCGCCGCTGTTCAAGTTCGGCAGCGACGACGAAGTGATCCGCCTCGCGAACGACACCGAGTTCGGCCTCGCCGCGTACTTCTACAGCCGCGACATCGGCCGCGTGTGGAAGGTCGCCGAAGCGCTCGAATACGGGATGGTCGGCGTCAACACCGGCCTGATCTCGAACGAGGTCGCGCCGTTCGGCGGCGTGAAGCAGTCCGGCCTCGGCCGCGAAGGCTCGCACTACGGCATCGACGACTACGTCGTGATCAAGTACCTCTGTCTCGCCGTGTGACGGTTCGGGGCCTGCCGCTTCGGTGACAGGCCCTGGCCGCCCGGCCGGAACCGGGCGGCCCGACGCGGGCCGGCATCCTCTCCTCCTCCGTGCCCGCGTCACCTGAACGCGTTCACCGCCTCGACGAGCCGCGTCGCCTGCTGCTTCAGGCTCTCCGACGCCGCCGTGCTCTGCTCGACGAGCGCCGCGTTCTGCTGCGTGATGCTGTCGAGATGCACGACCGCCTGATCGACCTGCGTGACGCCCGAGCTCTGCTCGGCGGTCGACGCGCTGATCTCCGCGATCAGGTCCGACACCCGCTTCACCTGCGCGACGATGTCCTCCATGGTCCGCCCCGCGCCGTCGACCAGCTGCGCGCCCGATGAAATGCGCCCCACGCTGTTCTCGATCAGCGTCTTGATCTCCTTCGCCGCGTTCGCGCTGCGCTGCGCGAGCGAGCGCACTTCGCCTGCGACCACCGCGAAACCGCGCCCCTGATCGCCCGCGCGCGCCGCCTCGACCGCCGCGTTCAGCGCCAGGATGTTGGTCTGGAACGCGATCCCGTCGATCACGCCGATGATGTCCGAGATCCGGCGCGAGCTGTCCGTGATGTCGTTCATCGTATCGACGATCTCGGACATCGCGTGTCCGCCGCGCTCCGCCGCCTCGCTGGCCGAGACGGACAACTGGTTCGCCTGCTGCGCGGTCTGCGCGTTGCTGTCGACGGTCGCCGTCATCTCCGCCATCGACGCGGCCGTCTGCTGCACGCTCGACGCGGCCTGCTCGGTGCGTGCGCTCAGGTCGTTGTTGCCCTGCGCGATCTCGTTGCTCGCGCGCTGCACGTTGAGCACCTGCTCGCTGACGTCGTCGACCAGCCAGCGGAACATCAGCCCGAGCTGGTTGATCGTGCGCAGCGTCATGCCGATCTCGTCGACGCGGTCCATGCCGGCGCCGCCGCGGCGATCGCCGGTCGCGACGTTCAGCGCCTGGTCGCGCAACTGCTTCAGCGGGCGCGCGATCTGCGCATCGAGCCACATGCCGGCCGCCACGGCGGCGCCGGCCGTCACCGCGGCGAACGCCGCGAGCCCGCCGCCGCCGAGACCGCACGCCCAGCCCGCCCCGACGACCACCGGCGCAAGCGCGAGCAGCGTCGAATGGAGGCGCCAGCGCACCGACATCGTCCGGAACAGCGACGTAAAACCGAGCAGGCCGGTGCGCACGACCAGCCCCTTGTGGAAACGCCGCTTGCCGGCCTTGCCTTCGCGAAACGCGCGATACAGCGCCTCGGCGCCCGCGATCTGGTCGCGCGGCGCCTTCGTGCGCACCGACAGGTAGCCCTCCGTGCGGCCGTTGCGCATCACCGGCACCGCGTTTGCGCGCACCCAGTAATGGTCGCCGTTCTTGCGGCGGTTCTTGACGAGCGCGGTCCATGGTTCGCCGCCCTTGAGCGTCGTCCACATGTCGGCGAACGCCTCCTTCGGCATGTCCGGGTGCCGCACGATGTTGTGCGGCTCGCCTTGTATCTCCTCGCGGGAATAGCCGCTGATATGAACGAACGTCGCATTCGCATAGGTGATGATGCTGTCGGCGTCGGTGGTCGACATCAGCGTCGCATCTTCGGGGAATTCGAATTCGTGTTGGGTAACGGGCTGGTTGTTGCGCATCAAGCAGAGCTCCGAATGGCGGGTCTTGTGCCCGTTTCAGGATTGACGACTTGGATCATTCGCGCCCGGTTTCACCGCTCGCGCATGATCATGCCTCTGCTATTTCGGCAAACCCCTCTAAAACATTACCCCTCGTGTGTAAAAAATATATCAAAAAAGTTCGCGCAATGATTTAAGTCAACAAAATCGTTTGCGACAAAGCAAATCCGCGCCGGGCGAGTCGCCCATGCCGACTCGCGATGAGCGGCACGAGCGAATTGAATAGCAATACGATTATTTCGAGATTTAAAACAAAAAAAGAATTGCGATGAACTTGCGGATATTTCGCTGCATGAAGCGCGATGAATCGGCATGACGCCGCAATTCGGAATTTGACGACGCGCGGCGCGCCCGCATCACCTGAACACGTTCACCGCCTCGACGAGCCGCGTCGCCTGCTGCTTCAGGCTCTCCGACGCCGCCGTGCTCTGCTCGACGAGCGCCGCGTTCTGCTGCGTGATGCTGTCGAGATGCACGACCGCCTGGTCCACCTGCGCGACGCCCGTGCTCTGTTCGCCCGTCGACGCGCTGATCTCCGCGATCAGGCCGGATACGCGCTTCACCTGCGCGACGATGTCCTCCATCGTCTTGCCGGCCTCGTCGACGCGCCGCGTGCCCGACTCGACCCGCTCGACGCTCGCGCCGATCAACGTCTTGATTTCCTTCGCCGCGTTCGCGCTGCGCTGCGCGAGCGAACGCACCTCGCCCGCGACCACCGCGAAACCGCGCCCCTGATCGCCCGCCCGCGCCGCCTCGACCGCCGCGTTCAGCGCCAGGATGTTGGTCTGGAACGCGATCCCGTCGATCACGCCGATGATGTCGGCAATCTTGCGCGAACTCTCGGTGATGTCGCTCATCGTCGTGACCACCTCGGACACCACCTGGCCGCCCCGCTCGGCCGCCTCGCTGGCCGAGGCCGACAACTGGTTCGCCTGCTGCGCCGTTTCGGCGTTGCTCGACACCGTCGCCGTCATCTGCGCCATCGACGCGGCCGTCTGCTGCACGCTCGTCGAGGCCTGCTCGGTGCGCGCGCTCAGGTCGTTGTTGCCCTGCGCGATTTCGTTGGTCGCGCGCTGCACGTTGAGCACCTGCTCGCTGACGTCGTCGACCAGCCAACGGAACATCAGCCCGAGCTGGTTGATCGTGCGCAGCGTCATGCCAATTTCGTCGACGCGATCCATCCCGGCGCCGCTGCGGCTTTCGCCCGTCGCGACGCGCAGCGCCTGGCCGCACACCTGCTTCAGCGGGCGGGCGATCTGCAAGTCGAGCCACAGGCCCGCGGCGACGGCCGCGCCCGCCGCCGCGGCAGCGAACGCCGCGAGGCCGGCCCCTGTCAGCCCGCACGCCCAGCCCGCGCCGATCATGGCCGGCGCGAGCCCGAGCAGCGGCAATTGCAGCCGCCAGCTCACCGGCATCGTCTGGAACAGCGACGTGACGCGCGCGACGCCCGTGCGGATGATCAGCCCCTTGTAGAAGCGGCGATGGCCGGCCTTGCCTTCGCGAAAGTCGCGACACAGCGCCTCGGCGGCCGCGATCTCGTCTCGCGTCGCCTTCGTGCGCACCGACATGTAGCCCTTCGGCTGGCCATTGCGCATCACCGGCACCGCGTTCGCGCGCACCCAGTAGTGATCGCCGTTCTTGCGGCGGTTCTTCACGAGCGCGGTCCACGGCTCCCCGCCCTTGAGCGTCGCCCACATGTCGGCGAACGCCTCCTTCGGCATATCCGGGTGCCGCACGAGGTTGTGCGGCTGCCTTTCGATTTCCTCGCCGGAGAATCCGCTGACCTGGATAAAGGCCGCGTTCGCGTAGGTGATGATGCTGTCCGCGTCGGTGGTCGACATCAGCGTCGCGTCATCGGGGAATTCGAATTCGTGTTGGGTGACGGGCTGGTTGTTGCGCATGGGTGTAGGGCTCCGATGAGCGGGTCTTGCGCCCGCTTCAGGATTGACGAACTTCGACCGGCGCCTCCCGGAATTCCGCAAGCCGCCGAATCGACTCCTACGCTTTCGGCAGCTTTTTCGGGAACATGATCCGTCTAAGGGTAAAACATGCAAATTCCCCGCAACTTCTTACCTTCACCAAACAGATCGTTCATGGATGAAAGCAAATTCGTGGGTCACCGCATACGCATCGATTGATCGGACGAAATCGCATCGCTTGCGCGGACGGCCGCCTCGGCACAGCGTTGCCCGCCCCAAAAGCAAAACCGCCCGGCTTCGCGCGACAGGCGCGCGAGCCGGGCGGTTGCCAACCGGAAAGGAAGGAATGTGTGCGGCCACGCCGCACACTTGGCGTCAGACGCGTTCGATCGCGATCGCGATGCCCTGGCCGACGCCGATGCACATCGTGCACAGCGCATAGCGGCCCTTCGTGCGATGCAGCTGGTACATCGCGGTCGTCACGAGACGCGCGCCGGATGCGCCGAGCGGGTGGCCGAGCGCGATCGCGCCGCCGTTCGGGTTCACGCGAGGATCGTCGTCCGCGACGCCCAGCATGCGCAGCACCGCGAGTCCTTGCGACGCGAACGCCTCGTTCAGCTCGATCACGTCGAACTGGTCGATCGTCATGCCGAGCCGCGCGAGCAGCTTCTGCGTGGCCGGCGCCGGGCCGATGCCCATCACGCGCGGCGCGACGCCCGCCGTCGCGAAGCCGAGCACGCGGGCGCGCGGCGTCAGGCCGAAGCGCTTCGCGTTCTCCTCGTTCGCGAGCAGCAGCGCCGCTGCGCCGTCGTTGACGCCCGACGCGTTGCCGGCCGTGACGGTGCCGTCCGGGCGCACGACGCCCTTGAGCTTCGCCAGCGTCTCCAGCGACGTCTCGCGCGGATGC
The DNA here is from genome assembly GCF_902833085.1 of Burkholderia ubonensis. GTDB lineage: Bacteria > Pseudomonadota > Gammaproteobacteria > Burkholderiales > Burkholderiaceae > Burkholderia > Burkholderia ubonensis. Next base: position 350,874 of record NZ_CADFEB010000009.1, on the reverse strand, counting down.
TCGTCGCGCGATACGACGAGCGGGTCGCCCTTTTTCTGCGGGATCGTCACCGCGACGATCTCTTCCGCCAGCGTGCCGTCCTGCTGCGCGCGCGCGGCCTTCTGCTGGCTGCGCAGCGCGAACAGGTCCTGGTCGGCGCGGCTGATCTGGTAGTCGGTCGCGACGTTTTCGGCGGTTTCCGGCATCGAATCGACGCCGTGCAGCTGTTTCATCAGCGGATTGACGAAGCGCCAGCCGATCGTCGTGTCGAAGATGTCGGCCTGGCGCGCGAACGCGCTCGCCGACTTGCCCATCACGAACGGCGCGCGGGTCATGCTTTCGACGCCGCCCGCGATCATCAACCCGGCCTCACCGGACTTGATCGCGCGCGCGGCGGAGCCGACCGCGTCCATCCCGGAGCCGCACAGGCGGTTGATCGTCGAGCCCGGCACGACCTGCGGCAGGCCCGCGAGCAGCAGCGACATGCGCGCGACGTTGCGGTTGTCCTCGCCCGCCTGGTTCGCGCAGCCGTAGATTACGTCGTCGATCGCGGACCAGTCGACGTCGCGGTTGCGTTCGACGAGCGCCTTGAGCGGCACCGCGCCCAGATCGTCGGCGCGCACGCCGGACAGCGCGCCGCCGTAACGCCCGATCGGCGTGCGGATCGCATCACACAGGAAAGCTTCGGTCATCAGTGTCTCCGGGAGGAAATGATATGGGCGCCCCCATTGCATTGCCCGCCGGGATGCGCTTAAATGTTCTATATACGAACATAAGATCGTGTATCGAACGTTCGATGCATCATAGGGAGTGCGGGGACGGCCTGTCAAGCGCCGGCGGCGGCCGCGCGGTTGGCGTGTCAGGCCCCATGCGCTATCTTCTCGGCTGCACGATATTCCGACAGGTCATGACTACCGAAGACATCCAGGCCAAACCCGGCGACTCCTACGTCCAGTCGTTCGCGCGCGGGCTCGCGGTGATCCGCGCGTTCGACGCGAATCGTCCCGAACAGACGCTCACCGAGGTCGCGTCGGCCACCGGCCTGACGCGCGCCGGCGCGCGCCGGATCCTGCTCACGCTGCAGACGCTCGGCTACGTCGATGCGGACGGCCGGCTGTTCCGGCTCACGCCGAAGATTCTCGAGCTCGGCTTCGCGTACCTGACGTCGATGCCGTTCTGGAATCTGGCGGAACCGGTGATGGAGCAGTTGTCCGCGCAGATCCACGAGAGCTGCTCGGCGGCCGTGCTCGACCGCACCGAGATCGTCTACGTGCTGCGCGTGCCGACGCACAAGATCATGACGATCAACCTGTCGATCGGCAGCCGGCTGCCCGCGTACTGCACGTCGATGGGCCGCGTGCTGCTGTCCGCGCTCGACGACGCGACGCTCGACGCCACGCTCGCGCAGAGCGGCATCCGCGCGCACACGGCGCGCACGGTCACGGAACTCGGCGAACTGAAGGCCGCGATTGCGCTCGTGCGCCAGCAGGGCTGGGCGATCGTCGACCAGGAACTGGAAGTGGGGCTGCTGTCGATCTCGGCGCCGATCCGCAACCGGCGCGGGCAGATCATCGCGGCGATGAACGTGAGCGGCAACGCGCAGCGACATACCGCGAAGCAGATGGTGAAGGAGTTTCTCGGGCCGTTGCAGCAGGCGGCGCAGACGGTGTCGGAGCTGGTTGCGCGGCGGGGGTGACGGGGCGGCAACCGGCAAATCGGACGCGCCGTTGCGCCGTCAGTCGCCCCCTTCCCCCGCCGTCTCCCGCAGCATCGACACCGCCGCCAGCGACACCAGCACGCACACCGCGACGTAGCCCGCCGGCGCGAGCTTGCTGCCGGTCGTCTGCACGAGCCACGTCGCGACGAGCTGCGACGTGCCGCCGAAGATCGTCACCGCGAGCGCATACGCGATCGAGATCCCGGTCGCGCGCACGCGGCGCGGAAAGGATTCGCACATCAGCGCGAACTCCGATGCGGAACCCATCGAATAGAACAGCAGCATCAGCGCGGTCAGCGGCATGATGACCGACAGCGACGGATGGCGGTTCATCAGCCAGAACGCCGGAAACAGCAGCACGACGAGCACGCCGCGCCCGACGAAGATCGGCAGGCGCCGGCTGCCGATCCGGTCCGACAGCCAGCCGAACAGCGGGCACGTCAGCAGCATCACGCATCCCGACGCGACGCCGACGAACATCGACAGCTTCATCGGCAGACCGAGTGTGTGGATCGCATAGGTCGGCATATAGAAGGTCAGGATGTAGGTCGACACCGTGCCGCCCATCACCGTCAGCGCCAGCAGCAGCACCGTGCGCGCATGCTTCGTGAACAGCTCGCGCAGCACGCCGCCGTCGATGCCGTGGTGACTGTCGCCGGGCGCATCGTCGGCGAGGCGCCGGCGCAGGATCATGCCGACCGGCGCGATCAGCACGCCCACGAAGAACGGAATCCGCCAGCCCCAGCCTTCGAGCGCGTCCTTCGTCAGCGTGTTCGACAGCAGCGCCGCGAAGCCCGAGCCCATCAGCGCCGCGCCGCCCTGCGTCGCGAGCTGCCAGCTCGCGCGCAAGCCGCGCCGCGATACGCCGCCCTGTTCGAGCAGCGTCGAGGTCGCCGCGCCGAACTCGCCGCCTTGCGAGAAGCCCTGCATCAGCCGCGCGCAGACGACGATCAGCGGCGCCGCCACGCCGATCTGCGCATAGGTCGGCGCGATCGCGATCAGGCCGGTGCCGAGCGCCATCAGCGTGATCGTCAGGTTCAGCGCGGCCTTGCGGCCGTTGCGGTCCGCGTAGACGCCGAGCACGATGCTGCCGAGCGGCCGCGTGAAGAAGCCCGCCGCGAACGTCGCGACCGACAGCAGCAGCGACGTCGTCGGATCGCCCGACGGGAAATACAGCTTGCCGATCAGCACCGCGAAGAAGCCATACACGGTGAAATCGAAGAATTCGAGCCAGTTGCCGATCACGGCCGCCGCGATCGCGCCGCGCCGGGTGACCGCAGGGGAATCGGGGCGGGCGTCGGCCGCGACGGCGGCGGGCGCGGCGGCAGGCAATGCGAGAGGATCTTGCTGCATCGTTCAGGTCTCCGATCGAATCGGCCGGAACCGCCGGCCGCGCGCTGCCGGTGTCAGCGGCCCAGATAACGCTCCACGAGGCGCGTCCAGAACGCCGCGCCGATCGGCAGGTTGCGATCGTTGAAGTCGTATTTCGGGTTGTGCACCATGCAGCCGTCCTCGCCCGCGCCGTTGCCGAGGCGCACGAACGAACCGGGGCGCCGCTGCAGCATGAACGCGAAATCCTCGCTGCCCATCAGCAGGTCGGCCTGCTCGACGACGTTCGCGTCGCCGACCAGCTCGCGCGCGACCTGCGCGGCGAAATCGGTTTCGGCATCCGAATTGACGACGACCGGATAGCCTTCGATGTACTCGACGTGCGCGATCGCGCCGTAGCTCGCGGCCTGCGACTCGGCGAGCTCGACGATGCGGCGCTTGAGCAGCGCGCGCACGTCGGGGCTGAACGAGCGCACGCTCAGCTCGAGCCGCGCGCCGTGAGGAATCACGTTGTTCGCGGTGCCCGCGTGCATCGAGCCGACCGTGACCACGGCGGGCTGCGCGGGATCGACGTTGCGCGCGACGATCGTCTGCAGCGCCATCACGATGCTCGCGGCGACGACGACCGGATCGACCGTCAGGTGCGGCCGCGCCGCGTGCCCGCCGACGCCGTCGATCGAGATGATCGCCTTGTCGCCCGCCGACATGAACGGGCCGCGCCGCGTCAGGAACACGCCGGGCGCCGCGCCCGGATGGTTGTGCATGCCGAACACCGCGTCGCACGGGAAGCGCTCGAACAGGCCGTCGTCGATCATCTTCTTCGCACCGCTGTCGACGCCGTGCTCCTCGGCCGGCTGGAAATACAGGTGCACGGTGCCGGAGAAGTTGCGCGTCTTCGCGAGATGCTGCGCGGCGCCGAGCAGCATCGCCGTGTGGCCGTCGTGCCCGCACGCGTGCATCTTGCCGTGCGTCGCGCTGGCGTACGGCAGGCCCGTCGCCTCGACGATCGGCAGCGCATCCATGTCCGCGCGGATGCCGATGCTGCGCGCGCCGTCGCCGACGCGCAGCGTGCCGACCACGCCGGTCCTGCCGACGCCGCGCGTGACCTGCCAGCCCCATTGCGCGAGCCTGTCGGCGACGAGCCCGGCGGTTTCGACTTCCTCGTACGCGAGTTCGGGATGGCGGTGAATGTGATGGCGGATCTCGCGCAGGCCGTCGGCGGCAGGCAGCAGATCGTCGATTTCGGTAAAGCGGGGGGCGGTCATGTACGGGCTCCGGCTCGTGTTCCTGTGTGGCGCCCGCGTCGATGGGGGCGATGAAGGCGAGCCACTATATCGAGCCAAATCCCGTTCAATAAGATGCGGAATTTTTCACCGTGATAAGGTTTTTTAATCAGGGTTATCCCGGGCGAGCCCCCGTACGCGCGATCAGCCCAGCACCGCCTCATACAGCGCCTTGAGCTCGTCCGGCGCGTTGGCGACGAGCTTCTCGGGATGCGTGCTCGCGGCGTCCCCCCAGATCGCATGGACGACCGCCTTCCACACGTGGTCATGAGCGCGGCCGCCGCCGTCGAGGTTGGCCGTCAACCGGGCAATGCCCGAAAGCTCCCGCCCCGCCGTCTCGCCGCGGGCGTTCGCGAGCGCCGTGAGGCTGTCCCGGTTGGCAATGGACGCCGCGTAAGCCTTCATCGGTTCGAGATGCTGGATGTTGCCGGCGCAAGCGACCAGCAGCGCGACGGCGTTCGGCGTGAAGCCGTGGGCGGCGATGTACGCATGGACGAACCTGGCATGAATCGACTGGTGCTCCCCATCGCAGACGCGCAGATAGTCCAGCGCGAGCGGCACATGCTGGTCGTCGGCCAGCGCGAGGGCGAACACGGCGAACGTGCCGGGCATCGCCGGGTCCGCTTCGTCGATGTTCGTGTACCACTCATGCTCGCGCATGGCCAGCCGCGCGTATTGCGCGATGAACGGCCGCAATCCCGGATAACCGGTTGCGTTGGCAAACAGTTGATGAACGCCCTTTTTCGGCAGCCCTTTGACGGGCAGGTAATGCTTGGCCGGGCTTCGAAACTCGATTTCGTAGGAGCGCGGGAAGTCCGCCTCCAGCAGCCGGCACAGCCACGTCAGGACTGCGCGGTAGTTGTGCTCGGAGTCGGCCTTCAACGCAATCCTGACGGTGGCGAAGGCGTCGTTGGCCACGCAGGACACCTCGGCGTCCTTGTACCGGACGACCTCCGCCGGAAGCTGACCGGAGCCGTGCTGCTTCAATCGCGCGGGCAGATCCGAGCCGAGCGCGCTCACGTGATCGAGGATTGCGTTCGCGTTGATCGAGTCGAAGCTCATGCCGTACTTCATGTAGCCGATCGCGATCCAGCACGCGAACCGCAACCATTCCGGGTTCACCTGCACCGGGTCGACGTCCGGTTTCAGCACCCATTGCGGCGGGACCAACCATGCCGAATCGGGATCTTCATGCGGCACGTCGTGGAAGAACGGGTCACGCACGGTCGCCTCGAACCAGAACGTCTTCAGCGAGTAGCTGATCCCCGTCCAGCCGAGCAGACGGCGCATCTTGTCCGCAAACGCCTGCGCCGCGTCGGCGTCGAAGCCGTCGGCATTCTGGCGGGCAAGGAAGAACTCCAGCACTGCCGTGCCGAGCACGCGCTGCCCGCCGGCCTGGAAGCCTTCGCCCCGGCTCAGCGCGCGCACGCGCGCAGTGCCTTCGTTGATCTGCGCGATGACTGCCTCGAACACCGGTTTCGTCTCGGGGCGACGGACCGAGTCTTCGTAAATCAGGTAGTCAAGCGCCATATTCGTGGTTCCGGCCCAGGATGTGAGCGCCACACTATGACGGCAAGCGCCGGGGCGGGCAAGCTGTCAATCTGCGCAACGCAAGCGCCGACGAGAGACGCGCTCGTCGCAGGATCGCCTCCCTCCCCGGCGGCCGGCCCGCTTCGTCACGCCGCCCGACGCGCGTCCGCGATGCGCTGCGGTGCATTGGGCCGCGCATACAGGCGTTCGAGATACGCCTGCAATTGCGGAAACGCGTCGATCAGCTTGAATTCGTTGGCCCAGTCGATCAGATAGGCCGTCACGCAGTCGGCAACCGTCAGCGTGTCGCCGACGATGAACGCACGTCCGTCGAGATGCCTGTCGAGGATCGCCGCCATGTTCACGAAATCCTCCCTTGCCAGCGCGATATCGGCCGGCAGGCGCTTGTCCGGCGGATAGAGCATCGTGTGCCGGGTGATTCTCCACAGCGGCTGTTCGAGCTCGGTGACCGCGAACATGACCCAGCGATAGGCCTGCGCCCGCGCGGCGAGATCGACCGGCAGCAGCGCCTTCTGCGGGTACTTGTCCGCGAGATACAGCACGATTGCCGCCGATTCGGGAATCACGAGGTCGCCGTCCACCAGCACGGGGACCTTGCCCGCGGGATTGAGGCGCAGGAATTCGGGCCGCTTGTGCTCGCCCTCGAGCAGGTTGACCGAGATGAATTCGAAATCCGCATCGAGTTCCTTGAGCCCCCATAGCGCGCGTTGCGAACGGGTTCCGGCGAATCCGTAGAGTTTCATGGCGAATCTCCAAAGTGTCGGGGAAATCTCCCGCCGGCGACGTTCATGCGGCGGGAATCGGCAGGACCGGCATCACGTCGATCGTCTCGCCCGGGAAGATCGTGAAATGCGGATGGCTTTCGAACATCCTGGCCGCGTCTTCGTGCGAAGCGGCGCGCACGACCGTAAAGGCCGTCAGCGCGTTGGCCGTATCGGCGATGCCGCGTTCGCCGATCGTCTTGGTCTTGCCGAGCGGCCCGCCGAGCTCGACGATCGACGCCTGGTGCCTTTCGACCCACGCCTTCCAGGCCGCGATGCCTTCCCGCTCCCTGGCATGCCGCTCCTGCTCCGTCATCGCCTGCCACGCCTTCATGCGCGGGCTGTCCTTGCCGGCGAGGAAAACCGCGAGAAACAACTGTTGATCGCTCATGACGCCTCCGTCCGATGAAAGGAGCAACGGGATGCCGCTCCCCGCCCTTGACACAATAGGTTGATATCAACACAATTGCAACATGTCCCGTACAGCCAAGCTCCCCTTCGAAACGACGCTGATGGTGCGCGACTGCTGCCTGTGTCTGCACATGCAGCGGGCGGCGCGAAACCTTGCGCGCATCTTCGACGAGGCGCTGCGCCCGCTCGATCTCACGAACGGGCAGTTTTCGCTGCTGATGTCGCTCAATCGGCCCCATCCACCCGCGATGAAGGACGTGGCGTCGCTGCTGGCGATGGATCGCACGACGCTGACGGCCGCGCTCAAGCCGCTCGAGCGCCGCGACCTCGTCGCCATCGAGCCGGACCCCGACGACAAGCGCAGCCGCCTGCTCAGCCTGACGCCGGCCGGCCATCGCCTGCTGGCCAAGGCGTTCCCCGTGTGGCAACGGACGCACGCCGAAATCGAGCAGCCGTTTTCCCCGGACGAGGTGGATCGGCTGCGCGACCAGTTGCGGGCGCTCTCGTAGCGCGTGCCGCCCAAACGGCGAGATTGCAACCGATGCTACGATCGGGCTTTACGCTGCGGAGTCGCGATGAATGCGCTAGGGATCATTGCCGAATCGGCGAGCCGGACTTCCGATCGCCGGCCACCGTTCATTCCATCGTTCGGTTTCCATGAAATCCACCAGTCGCGACCGATCGCCGCGGACGCGCGCCGCATCATCGACACCGTCACGTCGCTGGACATGCGCACCGACCCGATCGTCGACGCGCTGCTGACCGTGCGCGAATTCCCGTCGACCATCATCGGTGCAATGCGCAACGCATCGGCGCGCCGCGCACGCGCCCGCTTCGGCTTGGACACGTTCACGCCGCTGCAACGCGACGATCGCTCGCTGACGCTCGGCCTCGTCGGGCAATTCTGGCGCCCGGCTCTCGACGTGCGGACCATCGACGGCGCCGACGGCTTCATGCGCCACGCCGACCCGCGCGATGCGAAGCTCGTGCTGCGTTTCGAGGTGATCGAGTGCGCTCACGGCGCATACGCGCTGCGCACCGAAACTTTCGTGCATTGCCCCACGACGCGCACGAGACTGCTGTTCACGCCCTACTGGCTGGCGATCCGGCTGGCGAGCGGCTGGATCCGCCGCCGCATGCTGGCCGCCGTCGAAACGGCGCTCGCCTAGCGAGCGCGGCCGCGCGCGTCAGAACGGCTTGATCACGACCAGCCCGACGACGATTCCCGTCGCGACGACGACGGCTGCGCCGGCCTGCCCGAGCCATTGCGCCGGCGCGACGACGAGATCGTCGCGCTCCATGCGCCGCAGCGTGCCGGCGAGGATGCCGTGCAAGGCCGACAGCGCGGTGACGACGACGAGCTTCGCCGACAGCCACGCATCGCCGAACCAGTGTCCGGAGAGCGCGATCGCGATTCCGGTGATCCACACGATCGCGAGCGCCGGCGCCGTCACCGCGCGATCCCAGCGCCGCACCGCGCGATGTACGGCCAGATTGGCGATACGCACGCCGACGGACAGCGTCAGCAGCCCGCCGACGAACGTGACGACGGCGAGAACGTGAACCGCCTTGAGCAACAGGTAGGTCATTGCGAAGCCCTCCTGCGTGCGATCCATCCGGCGCTCGCCAGCCCCGCGAACGGCACGACGGCCGACAGCACGAGCCGTGCGACCTCGCCTTTGCTCCACAGCCCGCTCGACGCGGTGCCGACGACCGCCCACACGTACATCGCGAACGCGATGCCGTGAATCGGTCCCATGATCGACACCGCGACGGGATAGCCGGCGAGATGCTTGAGCGGCACGGCGATGCAAACCAGCGCAACGAGCGTGGTCGCCTCCAGCAACGACAGGTATTGCAGGTTCCGCAACGCATTGCGGTCGTCTTGTTTCATGAGCAGGGCTCCTTGAGGGTTCGACGCGATTGTCGCGTGTGGAGCGGGCGCGATCCATTGGCTAAAATGACATCTTTCAACGGATTCCGGCCACGGCCTCCCTCACCCCATCGTCATGCACACCGTCGCCGTTCTTGCGCTGCCCGACGTCGTCCCGTTCGATCTGGGCATTGCGTGCGACACGTTCGCACGCGTGCGCTCGCCCAACGTCGAGCAAGCGTACCGCGTGCGCGTCTGCAGCGAGCAGCCGCGCGTCGCCGGCGACCTGTTCGAGCTGCGGCCCGCGTTTCGTCTCGACGCCCTCGCCGATGCCGATACGATCATCGTCCCCGGCACGTCCGTGCCGCTCGCGCCCACCTCGCGCCGCGTGATCGCGGCGTTGCGCGCGGCGGCCGCGCGCGGTTGCCGGATCGCGTCGATCTGCAGCGGCGCGTTCGTGCTGGCGGAAGCGGGGCTGCTCGACGGCCTGCGCGCGACGACGCACTGGCTGGCGGCCGGCGAACTCGCGCGCCGCTATCCGCGCGTGACGGTCGACCCGAACGTGCTGTTCGTCGACAACGGGCAAATTCTGACGTCGGCCGGCGCGGCGGCGGGCCTCGATCTCTGCCTGCACATGATCCAGGCCGACTACGGCGCCGCGGTCGCCGTCGACGCCGCGCGCTACGCGGTGGCGCCGCGTGTCCGGGAAGGCGGACAGGCGCAGTTCATCGCCCCGGAATGGCCGGCCGGCGCCGACGGGCTGCAAAATCTGCTGGACTGGCTGCAGGCGAACCTGCGCAAGCCGCTCACGCTCGATGCGATGGCCCGCAAGGCGTCGATGAGCGTGCGCACGCTGACGCGGCGTTTTCACGAGCAGACGGGCACGTCGCCGCGGCAATGGCTGCAGACCGCGCGCGTCAGGCATGCGCAGCAGTTGCTGGAAGTCACGGAACTGTCGATCGAGCATGTCGCGACGGAGGCCGGGTTCGGTTCGGTCACCGCGTTTCGCGAGCGGTTCGCCCGCATCGTCGGCACGTCGCCGCAGCGGTATCGCCACGCGTTCCGGGCCAGTGCAGACGGCGCAAGCGCGTCATGAAGATCCGGCGGCCGCACGCGCCCGGCAGAATAGACATCCCGCCCGACATCACGCGCGGGCGTTCCAGAATTTCCGGACCCGCCCCATGACCCGCATCCGCAGCCCCCTGAACATCGCGCAGCTCCAGGCCTTCGTCTGCGCCGCGCATCACCGCAGCCTGCGCGCCGCCGCGCGCGAGCTCGGCGTCACGCAGCCCGCGATCACGCACACGATCCGCGAGCTCGAAACGGCGCTCAACGCGGAGCTGCTGGTGCGCACCGTGCGCGGCGTCGAGCTGACCGCGTGCGGCCATGCGCTGCTGCCGCGCGCCGAGCAGCTGCTCGGCGACATGCGCCGCACCGTCGAGGCCGTCGAGCAGGTAAAGGGAGAAATGGCGGGGCGCGTCGCGGTCGGCACGATGCCGTCGATCGCGCTGACCGCGCTGCCGCACGCGGTCACGGCGTTCCGCCGCGCGATGCCGCGCGTGAACCTGCATCTCGAGGAAGTGACGGTGCCGGAAGCGCTCGCGCAACTGCGCAACGGCACGCTCGACATCGCTGCGATGCACCATGTCCCGACGCTGGACCGCGATTTCACGCAATGGCCGCTGTTCTCGACCGAGTTCGTGGTCGCGATGCGCGAAGGCCATCCGCTCGCCGGCGCGCGTCGGCTCGCCGAGCTGGTCGACGCGGAATGGATCGTCACGGTCGGCCCCGACGAGTTCCCGCACAGCGTGATGATCACGATGTTCGGCGCGCACGGCCTGCCGCCGCCGCAGCGCCTGCTGCACTCGCCGATGTCGTTCGCGGTGACGCTCGGGCTCGTCGCGCGCTCGGACGTGATCGGCTGCTTCACGCGCCCGCTCGCGGCGATGGTCGCGCCGCTCGGCATCCGCACGGCCGAGCTCGAGGAACGCCTGCCGCGCTTCGACCTGTCGATCATCGCGCGGCGCGACCTGCTGCCGACGCCGGCCGTCACCCAGTTCGTCACGTGCCTGCAGCGCGCCGTCAACGAAACGCTGGGCTGAATCGTTCCTCTCTCCGACACGGTCGCGCAGGCCGGTCATCAGCGTGAACAGGCGCTAAGGGCATGTACTAAGCGCACCACCGGTATTTTGTCTTGATAATCTGCGCACGTCGTGCGCTCTTATCGGGCGGGCGAAACTGACAGTCCGACGCGAAGCCGCGGCGGGCCGAAGGCTTACGGCGCGGCACAACCGCGCACCCATCGAACAAAACGAGGAGTCACCGAGTGAAAAAAATTCTTGCGGCTGTGACGGTTGCCCTGCTTGCCGTATCGGCCGGCAGCGCATACGCGAAGGAGTGGACCACCGTGCGTTTCGGCGTCGACGCAAGCTACCCGCCTTTCGAATCGAAAGGCCCGGACGGCAAGGTGGTCGGCTTCGACGTGGATCTCGGCAACGAAATCTGCGCGCGCATGAAGGCGAAGTGCGTGTGGATCGAGAATGATTTCGACGGCATGATCCCGGCGCTGAAGGCGCGCAAGTTCGACGGCGTGCTGTCGTCGATGTCGATGACGCCGGCGCGCGAGGAGCAGATCGCGTTCTCGGCGAAGCTGTTCAACACGCCGACGCGCCTCGTCGCGAAGAAGGGCTCCTCGCTGCTGCCCGACGTGAAGTCGGTGAAGGGCCACCGCATCGGCGTCGAGCAGGGCACGATCCAGGAAACGTACGCGAAGACCTACTGGGCGCCGGCCGGCGCGACGGTCGTGCCGTACCAGAACCAGGACCAGGTCTATGCGGACCTGATCGCCGGCCGCCTCGACGGCGCGCTGCAGGACGCGGTGCAGGCCGACATCGGCTTCCTGAAGACCCCGCGCGGCAAGGACTTCCAGTTCGTCGGCACGGATCTCGACGATCCGAAGACGCTCGGCAACGGCGCGGGCATCGGCCTGCGCAAGGAAGACGGCGACCTGAAGGCGAAGATCGACAAGGCGATCGGCGACATGCGCAAGGACGGCACGTACGACAAGATCGCGAAGAAGTACTTCGACTTCGACGTCTACGGCAAGTAACGCAAGCAACCCAAGCCGGCGCGGTTTCGCGCATGCAGACGGGCTCCGCGAGGAGCCCGTTTTTTTATGCGCGCGCGCAACGAACCGCGCGAAACATGCCGCCGCCGGTGGCGGGATATACGTTTTTTTCCGCGTTAAACGGATGATTCACAACGGAAAAACCGGCGCATCGGAAGCGGTTTGATGGGTTCGCGAAAGGCAACGTACAATCGATCTTCCCCGCACACCGGATCATTCGCGGCTGCGCCGCACTCTTCTCATCATGCAAACGCAGACCCATCCGCTGATTTCTCCCGCCGTCGGCACCGAGCGCCACATCACGAGCTTCCACTACGGCCCGCGCGGCGGCACGAAGATCTACATCCAGTCGTCGCTGCACGCCGACGAGCTGCCCGGCATGCTGGTCGCCGCGCTGCTGCGCCGCAAGATCGCCGCGCTCGAGACGGCCGGCAAGCTGCGCGGCGAAATCGTCATCGTGCCGGTGCCGAACCCGATCGGCCTCGCGCAGCATGTGTTCGGCGATCACCTCGGCCGCTTCGAGCTCGGTTCGATGCAGAACTTCAACCGCAATTTCTACGACCTCGCGGCGCTCGTGCTGCCGCGCGTCGAAGCGCGCCTGACGAAGGACGGGGCGCGCAACGTCGCGGCCGTGCGCGCGGCGATGCGCGAGGCGCTCGACGAGCAGGCGCCGCGCACCGAGCTCGAATCGCAGCGCCTCGCGCTGCAGAAGCTGTCGTACGACGCCGACATCGTGCTCGACCTGCATTGCGACAACGACGCGGTGATGCACCTGTATACGAACCCGGACCTGTGGGAAGACGTCGAGCCGCTCGCGCGCTATCTCGACGCGCAGGCGTCGCTGCTCGCGCTGAACTCGGTCGGCAATCCGTTCGACGAGATCCACAGCTTCTGCTGGTCGGACCTGCGCGAGCGCTTCGGCGACCGCTTCCCGATCCCGAACGGCGCGATCTCGGTCACCGTCGAGCTGCGCAGCGAACGCGACGTATCGTATGAATTCGCGGAAAAGGACGCGCAGGCGATCGTCGAATACCTGACCGCGCGCGGCGTGATCGAAGGCACGCCCGCGCCGCTGCCGCCGCTCGCGTATCCGGCGACGCCGCTCGCGGGCACCGATCCGCTCGTCGCGCCGGTGTCGGGCGTGATCGTGTTCCGCACGCCGGTCGGCGCGTGGATCGAGGTGGGGCAGGAAGTGGCCGACATCGTCGATCCGCTGACCGATCGCGTCGTTACGCTCAAGAGCAGCGTGTCGGGCGTGCTGTACGCGCGCCAGGTGGTGCGCTTCGCGACGGCCGGCATGGAAGTCGCCCGCATCGCCGGCGCGACGCCGATCCGCACGGGCTCGCTGCTGTCGGCCTGATCGCCCGGACCGTCTGCTTCAAACGACATCGCCCGCTTGCGCGGGCGATGTCGTTTTCACGGGGCGGCCACGTTGCGTGCGTCGGCCGTTTGCGTCAGAACGCCGGCACGATCGCGCCGCCGAACTTCGTCTCGATGAACTGGCGCACGTCGTTCGACTCGTAGGCGGCGACGAGCTTCTTCACCCACGGCTTGTCCCGGTCCTGCGCGCGCACCGCGATCAGGTTCGCGTACGGGCCTTTCAGGTCCTCGATCGCGATCGCGTCCTTCACCGGCGTGAGCCCGGCCTTCACCGCGTAATCGGTATTGATCGACGCGGCGTCGAGGTCGGGCAGCGCGCGCGGCAGCTGCGCGGCGTCGAGCTCGACGAGCTTGATCTTCTTCGGATTCTCGGCGACGTCGAGCGGCGTCGCGTTCACGCCGTTCGTGCCGGCGCCCGGCTTCAGCTTGATCACGCCGTACTTCTGCAGCAGCAGCAGCGCGCGGTTGCCGTTCGACGGGTCGTTCTGGATGCCGACCTTCGCACCCACCGGCAAATCCTTGATCGACTTGATCTTTTTCGAATAGAAGGCCATCGGCATCGTATAGGTCAGGCCGACGCTGACGATCTTGTAGCCGCGCTGCTTGATCTGGCTGTCGAGGAACGGCTGGTGCTGGAAGCCGTTCGCTTCGAGATCGCCGGCGTCGAGCGCGGCGTTCGGCTGCACGTAGTCGTTGAATTCAATGACCTTGATCGCGAGGCCGTCGCGCGCGGCCACTTTCGTCACCACGGCCCAGATGTCCGCGTCGGGACCGCTCATCGTGCCGATCTTCAGCGCCTGCGAATCGGCATGCGCGCCGGGCGCCGCGAACATCAGGGCCGCGCCGAGCGCGGCAAGGCCGGTCAACCAGTTCGAGCGTCGCATGTTGGTGTCCTCTGTCGCGTGTCGTTGTAAGAGCGCGCATCGTCGCACGGGGCCAGACCGGCACCAACCAAGCTTATTTCATGTGCATATTCCCGATCCGGGTGGAACGTCAGCCGAAATCGGCATAACCGCTGCGATCGCAACCGGGCATGATTTTGGTGTCGCATCGGCACCACACATTCTTCATATGACAGAAACTGTCACATTCATTACGCCGCCCGCCGTTAAAGTTGCCGCCGGTCCGCAAACGCGCCTGTAGAGCGCCGGAACCGCAACTGGACACGCAAATTACTCGCCTTACTCGCTCGGAGATTCCTTTGAACAAGAAACTGTTGACCGCTGCCGTCCTGGCAGCCACGGCCAGCGCGGCCCACGCACAAAGCAGCGTCACGCTGTACGGCTTGATCGACGCTGGTATCAGCTTCGCAAACCATTCGAAGACGGCAACCGGCAATGACCGCCTGTTCAAGTACGACGACGGCGTTGCCCAGGGCAGCCGTTGGGGCCTGCGCGGCACCGAAGACCTCGGTGGCGGCCTGAAGGCGATCTTCGTGCTCGAAAACGGGTTCAACAGCGGCACCGGCGCGCTCGGCCAGGGCGGCGCGATCTTCGGCCGTCAGGCGTATGTCGGCCTGAGCACGGCCCAGTACGGCACGGTGACGTTCGGCCGTCAGTACTCGTTCTCGACCGACATCCTCGGCGCGAATTACTCGACGGGCGGCAACACGGTCGCGGGCAACTATGCGTACCACGTGAACGACGTTGACCAGCTCACGTCGAGCCGCATCAACAACGCGGTGAAGTTCCAGAGCGCGAACTACGCCGGCTTCACGTTCGGCGCGTTGTACGGCTTCTCGAATTCGACGGACTTCGCCGGCTCGGCGGGCACGGGCACCCCGGCCACGGGCGGCTCGTCGCGTGCGTACAGCTTCGGCCTGAACTACGCTAACGGCCCGTTCTCGCTCGGCGCCGCGTACACGGACATCCGCTTCCCGGGCCAGTCGCTGACGCCGGCGGGGACGTCGAACTACTCGACGACGATCGCGGGCATCTCCACGGGCACCATCCGCGACCTGCGCTCGTATGGCGTCGGCGGCCGCTACATCTGGGGCCCGGCGACCGCATGGCTGCTCTGGACGCGCACGCAGTTCACGCCGGTCTCCGGCTCGGGCAGCTTCTACAACGCGTATGAAGCCGGCGTGAAGTACGCAATCACGCCGGCCCTGTCGGCAGCGGCGGGCTACACGTACACCAATGCGACGCTGCCGGGCCAGTCGGCTCACTGGAACCAGGGCGACCTCGCGCTCGACTACGCGCTCAGCAAGCGTACGGACGTGTACGGCCTCGTCGTGTACCAGCAAGCATCGGGCAACAACGTCCCGGCGCAGATCGGTTCGAGCACGAGCTACTTCAACACGTCGGGCAACGCGCAGAACCAACTCGCCGTTCGCCTCGGCATCCGTCACAAGTTCTAAAGCGTTCGCTTAACACGCGGATCACGACGGCAAAAGCGCCCCGCCTCCCAGGCGGGGCGCTTTTTTATGGGCTTTTAAGTTTCGCTTAATTCTGGGCTGAGACGATGCAGTCACCCCCCCTGTTGGCCGCCTGAGCATCGGCGGCTTTTTTTTTGATTCCGGCGGCGCGGCTGTCGGCCACTACGAGACAGGATCGGAGGCCACGATGATCGAAGATACCGTTTTCAGCCATCTGCATGCGATTCTGACGCGCGAGCACTCGCTGCCCGTCCAGAGTTGCCGCGTGTCGGTCGAGATGCAGCGCCCGTGGGGGCGCCCGTACCGGCTCGTCGAATGGACGATGCATCTCGACGCGCCTGCGCGGCGCCAGGTCGTGCCGGCCGAATCGACCGACGCGGAGATCGCCGAAGTGGTCGCGTCGCACGTGCCGGGACGGCTCTACGGCGACGGCCGGCTGCAGTTCTGACGCGCTGCCGCCTCGTGTGCGGCACTCGGCCCCGTTTGACGCGGCATTGAAGTCTGCTACGCTGCGCGTTTTCGTCCACGCCACACATGATGGAAAACGCTTTCAACGAACGGGGCGTGACGGTCACGCGCAACGGCCTGTCGGCCGCCGGGCAGGTCTTTCCCTTGCGTGACATTCGTCGCGTCGATGTCGTCAAGATCCCGAAAAACAAACTCGTGCCGTCGCTGATCTCGCTGATCGGCGCGGTGTCGGCTGTCGCGGGCGGCCTTTACGGATCGAACGCCGCGCTCGTCGTCGGCGTGATGCTGGTGGTCGTCGGCTATCTGGCGTGGACGACGCAGGACGTCACGTACCGCCTCATCGTCGAGATGCCCGACGGCAAGCGTGAAGCGCTGTCGAGCATCGACGCCGGGTTCGTCGAGCAGGTCGCGCAGGTCGTGCGCGACGCGCAGGCGGGGGCCGCCACCGCCGGCTGAGTGCTTCCGGCCGCTTTCCCCTTCCTCTCCGCCGCCATATGGCACAAAACCCCGTAAATCATTGATTTAACGGGGTTTCTTCTTTATGGCACCCGAATCGATTATCAAACGCTCACGCCGCCATCGCGAGCGGACCAATCGACGGCTTCTCGCCAATATTTCCAAGCATTGTTGCGCATTCGTTCCGTTCAGTCACGGAAGCATAGAGCCATGTCATGCGCATGGATCCATTACACTTCCCACCGACCAGTTTTAATTGCAACTTCCATCATCCCAACTGTGAGAGGGCGTTCCAGCACTTTATTTCCGGCACTGGCACTGAATGGCGACTTCAATGCTTCCAAAACAAATCTACCAAATTTTAAATTTCTTGACGGGTAATAATAATTTATATCGAAATCACTAATATCAACATCAAAAAATTCCGAGAACTTCTTCATCAGCCTCAACATGGCTCTATCAGAAATTTCCAGATCGATGCAGAGATCCGTCTCCGGGGTGATTTCAAGCTCTCCCCACAACGGTGAGTCCGCCTCATCCCTCACCATTTCTATTAGACGAGCATCCATTAAAGGCGATCCTCCGGTTTAACCTGGCCATTGTAATTGACTCCAGACCGATGCATTACGTGATAGATGCAGCGTCAATAACAATAAAACCAAAAAGCCCTGACAACGCAAGATCGATGTGAATTCCACAATTATATGCATTGTTAACGAATGTGAAATCCCGTCTGAAACACACTCAACAACTCTATTGAACCCCTGATTTTTACAGGAAAGCTGGTCACATCAATTCTGTCGCCGCACCGCCACGCTCGCGCGCCGACCGCCTAGTATGGAAAGACCGGCGCCCGGCGCCGCATCGACCAAGGGAGTCCGCATGAACGCTCAATCGCTGTCCGGCATGCTCCGCGCGCAGGAATTGCTGCTCGTCTCGATGATCCGTGCGCTTCCCCCCGATGCCCGCCGCGCGCTCGGCGAGATCTTCGCCGAGCAGATCGCGTTCGCGGAAGAGCACCACCTCGAAGGCCGCAGCGAGCGCGACACGCACGACGCGTTCATCGCCCATGCGCGCAATCTGCTGATCCGCCTCGAATCGCTGTCGTAACGCGGCGTCCGCGCGTGCGGGCGGCGTCCGCGCTGGCGGCATCCGCGCGTCCTTGCCGCCTCACGGCACCCGGCGCGCTCCTTCACCTTGAATTGATAATAATTCTCATTTACAATTCGGCACGTTTTACCCTTTTCCTTTCATCCAGCCGTTCGGCGCCTCGCGTGCGCGAACGGGCCAGCCAGGTGAACGCGTCACCCAGCCAGCCTTCGGGCTTGTTTCATCACTGGGAGACCACCTGTGCATTGCTACACGCTGGCGCGGCGGCCGATTTGCGCTGCGCTGTTCGGCGCGTTCGGCCTGTCCGTCGCTCCGGCTTTCGCCGATTCGTTGCCGCAAGGCGCCACCCCGCCGACCACCACCCGGCTCGCCGCGTCCACGCGCGGCGATGCCGCGCTGCTCGACCCCGTCACCGTCACGGCCACCCGCACCGCGACGGCCGCGAGCCGCACGGCCGCGTCCGTGTCGGTGATCACCGACGAGGATCTCGAGGAACAGCAGGCGGCGAACATCAAGGACGCACTGCGCTACGAGCCGGGCGTCACGGTGCGCCGCACCGCGTACCGGCCCGGCAGCGCCGCGCTGGGCGGCGGCCGCGACGGCGACTCGAGCATCAACATCCGCGGCCTCGAAGGCAATCGCGTGCTGCTGATGGAAGACGGCATCCGCCTGCCGAGCGCGTTCTCGTTCGGCCCGCTCGAAGCGGGCCGCGGCGACTATGCGGACCTCGACACGCTGAAGCGCATCGAGATCCTGCGCGGGCCGGCGTCGGCGCTGTACGGCAGCGACGGCCTCACCGGCGCGGTGAACTTCATCACGAAAGACCCGCAGGACCTGCTGTCGATCTATCGCAAGCCTTACTATTTCTCGTTCCGGCCGAGCTACGACTCGACCGACCGCAGCATCGGCGCGACGGTGTCGGCCGCGGCCGGCAATGATCGCGTGCAAGGGATGATCGTCGCCGACGGTCGGCGCGGCCACGAGATCGATACGCGCGGCAGCAACAACACTGCGAGCACGCTGCGCACCACGTCGAATCCCCAGGATGTCTACTCGGAATCGCTGCTCGGCAAGCTGGTGCTGAAGCCGACCTCGCGCGACACGATCAAGCTCACCGCGGAAACCGTGCAGCGGCGCATCAGCACGAACGTGCTGTCGGCGATCAATCCGCCGACGACGCTCGGCCTCACGACGAGCGACCGCCTCGAGCGCAACCGCTTCAGCATCGACTACGACTTCCACGACGATGTCTTCCGCTGGTTTCAGAACGCGCACGCGCAGTTCTACTACCAGGAGGCGACGCAGGACCAGTTCGCGTTCGAGACGCGCGGCGGCTCGCTGCGCTCCCGCTCGCGCGACAACCATTACGAGGAACGCACGTTCGGCGGCTCGGCGTTCGCGGAAAGCGGCTTCTCGACCGGCCCGTTCGCGCACAAGCTGCTTTACGGCGTCGACGGCAGCCTGTCGCGCGTGAAGAACTATCGCGACGGCACGGTGCCGGGCGTCGGCGAGGCATTCCCGAACAAGGCGTTCCCGGACACCGACTACACGCTGCTCGGCGCGTTCGTGCAGGACCAGATCGGCTACGGGCGGCTGCTCGTCACGCCGGGGCTGCGCTTCGACGCGTACCGGCTGAGCCCGAGCGCGAACGACCCGCTGTTCACCGGCAAGGCCGTGTCGACGAGCGCGCGCGAACTGTCGCCGCGCGTCGCAGTGCTGTACGAGATCACGCCCGCGCTGATTCCGTACGCGCAGTATGCGCACGGGTTCCGCACGCCGACGCCGGACCAGGTCAACAGCAGCTTCTCGAACCCCGTGTTCGGCTATACGTCGATCGGCAATCCGAACCTGAAGCCCGAGACGAGCGACACGTTCGAGGCAGGCCTGCGCGGCAAGGCGGGCACCGGCTACGGCGTCGTGCGCTACAGCGCCGCCGCGTTCACGGGCCGCTATCGCAACTTCATCTCGCGCACGACGATCGCCGGCAGCGGCCGGCCGAACGATCCGTTCGTGTTCCAGTACGTGAACTTCGCCGACGCCCGCATCCACGGCCTCGAAGGCCGCGCGGAATGGATCATGCCGAACGGCATCACGCTGAAGACCGCGCTGGCCTTCACGAAGGGCTCGACGCAGAACAACGGCGCGGCCAGCCAGCCGCTCGATTCGATCAACCCTTTCTCCGCGGTGTTCGGCGTGCGCTACGAGCCCGGCGAGCGCTGGTTCGTGCAGACCGACCTGCTGTTCCAGGCCGCGAAGCGCGACAAGGACATCCCGGCCGGCACGTGCTCGCAGTCCAACAAGCCGTGCTTCGCGCCGCCGTCGTCGTTCGTCGTCGACGTGCGCGGCGGCTACCGCTTCAACAAGCACGTGAGCGCGACGATCGGCATCCGCAATCTGTTCGATCGCAAGTACTGGAACTGGTCGGACGTGCGCGGCATCGCGGCCGATTCGCAGGTGCTCGACGCGTATTCCGCGCCCGGGCGCACCGTCGCCGTCAGCATGAAGGTCGATTTCTGATGCGTGCCGCCGGCGTTCCCTACCCATCCGTCACACGAAGGAGTCCGACATGATGCAATCCGCCGTTCCCGGTCAACCCGCCAGCCAGGCGCGCACGGCCGCCGCGCTGCGCGACGCGTTCGTCAAGCTCAAGGCCGAGCGCCAGCTGCGCAACCGCGACGCCGCGCAGGCGCTCGGCGTCAGCGAAGGCCAGGCGCTCGCCGCGTTCGTCGGCGAGCACGTCGTGCGGCTCGACGCGCGCTTCCCGGCGATGTTCGAGGAAATGCCGCGGCTCGGCCGCGTGATGGCGCTCACGCGCAACGAGACCGCCGTCCACGAGAAGGACGGCGAATATGCGCAGATGAGCCACGACGGCCCGGTCGGCCTCGCGCTCGGCGACATCGACCTGCGCATCTTCTACCGTCACTGGGCATTCGCGTTTGCGGTCAGCGACGCGACCGCGCACGGCACGCTGAAGAGCCTGCAGTTCTTCGATGCGCACGGCGATGCGATCCACAAGGTCTATCTGCGCGCGCACAGCGATCATGCCGCGTACGACGCATTCGTCGAGCGCTGGCGCGCGCCGTCGCAGGAACCGGGGCTCACGGTCACGCCGGCCGCGCCGAAGGCGCCCGAGCGCGCGGACAGCGAGATCGACGTCGAGGGCTTTCGCGCGGCGTGGGACGCGATGACCGACACGCACCAGTTCTTCGGCATCACGCAGCGCTTCGGCGTGAGCCGCTTGCAGGCGCTGCGGCTCGCCGATCCGCGATTCGCGTACCCGGTCGACACGCGTGCGCTGCGTCACGCGCTCGAACGCGCGGCCGGCAGCGGGCAGCCGATCATGGTGTTCGTCGGCAACGCGGGGATGATCCAGATCCATACCGGGCCGGTCGCGAACGTGCGCGAGATGGGCGCGTGGCTCAACGTGCTCGATCCCGGCTTCAACCTGCACGTGCGCGAGGACATGATCGCCGCCGCGTGGGTCGTGAAAAAGCCGACGAGCGACGGCATCGTCACGTCGCTCGAGCTGTTCGACCGCCAGGGCGAGCACGTCGCGCTGCTGTTCGGCGAACGCAAGCCGGGCCGGCCGGAACGCGACGACTGGCGGACGCTGGTCGCGGGCCTGCCGCCGGTGGAGCACGGAGACGCACGGTGAGCGGCGGGCCGCTCAACCGGCAGCGCCGCATCCTGCTCGCGAGCGCGGCAGTCGGAGCGCTCGCTAGCGCGCTGCCGGGCCGGGGGCACGCGCAGACGCCGGCGAAGCGCGTCGTCGTGATCGGCGGCGCGCTCGCGGAAACGGCGTTCGCGCTCGGCGCCGCCGACGCGCGCGGCTATACGCTCGTCGGCACCGACACGACCTGCACGTATCCCGACGCCGCGCGCCGCCTGCCGAAGGTCGGCTACCAGCGCGCGCTGTCGGCCGAGGGCTTGCTGTCGCTGCGGCCGGACCTCGTGCTCGCGTCGGCCGAAGCCGGGCCGCCGGCCGCGCTCGCGCAGGTGAAGGGCGCCGGCGTCGCGGTGTCGACGTTCCGTGAAGGCCACGACGTCGATTCCGCCCGCGCGAAGATCACGGGCGTCGCGCAGGCGCTCGACGTGCGCGACGCGGGCGCAGCGCTGCTGCAGCGCTTCGACCGCGACTGGCAGGTCGCACGCGCGACGGTCGCCGCGCAGCCGCCCGGCGGCGCGCAGGCGCCGCGCGTGCTGTTCGTGCTCAACCACACCGGCAACCAGGCGCTCGCCGCGGGCCAGCGCACCGCCGCCGACGCGATGATCCGCTACGCAGGCGCGCGCAACGCGATGCAGGGCTTCGATCACTACAAGCCGCTGACGACCGAGGCACTCGCCGCGGCCGCGCCCGACATCGTGCTGATCTCCGACGAAGGGCTCGCGGCGGTCGGCGGCCGGGCGGCGCTGCTGGCCGCGCCGGGCTTCGCCGCGACGCCGGCCGGCCGCGCGCGGCGCGTCGTGTCGCTCGACGCGCTGCTGCTGCTCGGCTTCGGCCCGCGCCTGCCGCTCGCCCTCACCACGCTGCACCGGCAATTGTCGGATGCGCTCGCCTGATTCCGGATCGTCACGATGCCCGCTCATGCTTCGCCCTTCGCCGCCCCGCCGCACGCGGCCTCGCCCGGCGCCGCACGCATCGGCGCGTCGCGCCGGCTCGCGCCGTTCGCGCTGGCGGCCCTTGTGGTCCTGGTCGCCGCTGCCGCCGTCGCCGCGCTGTGCATCGGCGCGTATCGCATCCCGCCTGCCGAGCTCTGGGCCGCGCTGACCGGCGACGCCGCCGCGCGGCAGGCGCGCGCGGTCCTGCTCGACATCCGCGCGCCGCGTGTCGCGCTCGCGCTGCTGGTCGGCGGCGGGTTCGGCGCGGCGGGCGCCGCGATGCAGGCGCTGTTCCGCAATCCGCTCGCGGACCCGGGGCTCGTCGGCGTGTCGAGCGGCGCGGCGCTCGGCGCGACGACGACGATCGTGCTCGGTCCCGCGCTGTTCGCCGCATTGGCCGGCACGGCCGTGCTGCCCGCCGTGCTCCCTGTTGCCGCGTTCGCGGGCGCGCTCGCGGTCGCGGCGCTCGTCTACCGGCTCGCCGCGTCGCGCGGCCGGCTCGCGCTGCCGCTGCTGCTGCTCGCCGGCATCGCGATCAACGCGCTCGCCGGCGCGGCGATCGGGCTGCTCACGTTCGCCGCGAACGATGCGCAGCTGCGCACGCTGACGTTCTGGAGCCTCGGCAGCCTCGGCGGCGCGCAATGGCCCGCGCTCGCGGCGGTCACGCCGTGCGTCGCGATCGGCTGCGCGCTGCTCGCGCGCGAGCGCGATGCGCTGAACGCGCTGCAGCTCGGCGAAACCGAGGCGCTGCATCTCGGCGTGCCGGTGCAGCGGCTCAAGCGGCGCGTGCTCGTCGCGGTCGCGCTCGCCGTCGGCGCGCTCGTATCGTGTGCGGGGATCATCGGCTTCATCGGGCTCCTCGCGCCGCATTGCATCCGCCTCGCGTGCGGCCCCGACCAGCGGATCGTGATGCCCGGCGCCGCGCTGCTCGGCGCGGCGCTGACGCTCGCCGCCGATCTCGCGGCGCGCACCGTCGCCGCGCCGGCGGAAATTCCGCTCGGCGTGCTGACTGCGCTGCTCGGCGCGCCGTTCTTTCTCGCGCTGCTGTGGAAAAACCGCGGCGCGCTCGGCGGATGAGCGCGCCGATTTCCACGCCAGCGAGCCCTTCCTTCACGACCATGCTGATCGCCCACCAACTCGAAGTCGCACGCCGCCGCGCCGTCATCCTTCGCGACTTGTCGCTGTCGATCGAGCCAGGCCATGTCACCGCACTGCTCGGCCGCAACGGCGCCGGCAAGAGCACGCTGCTGAAGACCTTCGCCGGCGAGCTGAGCGGGCGCGGCGCGCCGGCCGGCGCACGCGTGTCCGGCGCCGTCACGCTGAACGGCGAAGCGCTCGCGCACATCGACGCGACCCGGCTCGCGCGCCTGCGCGCCGTGCTGCCGCAGGCGGCGCAACCGGCGTTTCCGTTCAGCGTCGACGAGATCGTGCTGCTCGGCCGCTATCCGCACGCACGCCGCGGCGGCGCGGCGTCGCGCCGCGATCGCGACATCGCGTGGTGCGCGCTCGAACGCGCGGGGGCCGACATGCTGGTCGGCCGCGACGTCACGACGCTGTCGGGCGGCGAACTCGCGCGCGTGCAGTTCGCGCGCGTGCTGGCGCAATTGTGGCCCGACGACGACGGCGAAGATGCCGCGCAGCCCCGCTATCTGCTGCTCGACGAACCGACCGCCGCGCTCGATCTCGCGCACCAGCATCGGCTGCTCGAGACCGTGCGCGCGGTCGCGCGCGAATGGCGGCTCGGCGTGCTCGCGATCGTCCACGACCCGAACCTCGCCGCGCGCCACGCGGACCGCATCGCAATGCTGGCCGACGGCAAGATCGTCGCGCACGGCGCGCCGCGCGACGTGATGACGCCCGCGCATATCGCGCGCTGCTACGGGTTTGCGGTGAGGATGGTCGAGACCGGCGACGGCGCGCCGCCGGTGATGGTGCCGGCGTAGCGCACGCTTGCGTCGACGTCCGGCATGCGCCGCCTGTCAACGCTCGACGTCGGCCACGCCGAACGTCCGCATCTTCCAGCCCAGCCGCACCGCGAGCATCCGCATCGCGAAACCGGCCGCGAGCGCGACCACGGTCGCCACGTCGGCGTCGATGCCCAGGTACTGCATCCCGACATAGAGCGCGCCCGTGCAGAACGCGACGCTCGCATACAGCTCCTCGCGCAGGATCAGCGGCATTTCGTTGCACAGCAGGTCGCGCAGCATCCCGCCGCACACGCCGGTAATCGCGCCGGCCAGCACGACGATGATCGGCGCGCTGCCGGTCTTCGCGCCGACGTCGCAGCCGATGATCGTGAACGCCGCGAGGCCGACCGCGTCGACCGTGACGAACAGCGTCCTCATCCGCGCGAGACGGCGCGCCGCCCACGACGCGAAAGTCGCCGCGGCCAGCGTGATGACGAGATACTCGGGATGCGCGATCCAGCCGAGCGGATAGTGGCCGAGCAGCACGTCGCGCACCGTGCCGCCGCCGAGCGCCGTCACCGCGCCGACGAGCGCGAGGCCGAAACGGTCCATCCCGCGCCGCATGCCCATCAGCGCCCCCGACATTGCTTCCGCGACGATCGCGATCAGGTACAGCGTATGCATGTCGCGTCGCCTCAGTCGTCGGTGCGGAACAGGTCGAGCACGCGCTCGCGCTCGGCCGCGTCGACCGCGGCGGGCATCGCGACGCCCGCCGCCGCGTCATGTCCGGCCACGGCGGACGCGCCCGCCGGCGCAGGCGCGGCGGCGCACGCGAAGTCGCTGCGCACGAACGGCGGCACGTCGGCCGTGCACGTGCCCTGCGTGTATTCCGCATAGACGAAATCGCCGTCGACGACCGCGACGTCGCGCGGCTGCGCGGCATCGGCCGGCGCGCGTCCATCGACCGCCGTCTTCATGTAGTCGAGCCATACCGGCAACGCGAGCGTCGCGCCGGTCGCGCGCCCCACGCCGCGCGGCGTGTCGTAGCCGAGCCACGCGACCGCGACGACGCCCGACGAATAGCCGGCAAACCACACGTCCTTCGAGCCGTTCGACGTGCCCGTCTTGCCGGCCGCATCGTCGCGGCGCAACGCGAGCGCGCCGCGTCCGGTGCCCGCGCTCACGACGTCGCGCAGCATGCTGTCCATCATGAACGCGTTGCGCGCGGAGATCACGCGCACGCCGGCCGCGGGCGACGCTTCATACAGCACGCCGCCGTGCCGCTGCTTCACCGACGCGATCAGGCGCGGCTCCAGCCGCATCCCGCCGCTCGCGAACACCGCATACGCGCTCGCCAGCTCGAGCGGCGTGACCGCGCCCGAACCGAGCGCGAGCGGCAGCGACGCGGGATTGCGCCGCGCGTCGAAACCGAAGCGCATCGCATGCTGCTGCACGTATTGCGGATCGGCCGCCTGCATCAGGCTCACCGCGACGAGGTTCTTCGAGCGCACGAGGCCGCGCCGCACCGGGATGAAGCCCTCGTAGCGGTTGCCGAAGTTGCGCGGCCGCCACGGCTGCGCGCCGGTCTCCGCGCGGGTCAGCGTGCGCTGCGTATCGTCGACGAGCACGCCCGGGAAATAGCCCTTCTCCAGCGCCGCCGAATAAACGAACGGCTTGAAGCTCGACCCCGGCTGGCGATACGCCTGCAACGCGTGATCGAAGCCGTTGCGGGCAAAATCCGCGCCGCCGACCAGCGCGAGCATGTCGCCGCTCGCCGCGTCGAGCGACACGAGTGCGCCTTCGAGCGCGGGCTTCGCATCGCGCGCCGCCGGCTGGCGCCGCAGCCCGCGCGCGAGCGCCGCTTCGGCCGCGTGCTGGTCGCGCATCGAGATCGTCGTCGTCACGTCGAGACCGAGCGTGTACGCATCGTCGTGGAAGCGCTCGACCATCATGCGCCGCGCGCGTTCGGCCACATACGGCGCGGCGAGAATGCCGGGCGGCGGCGTGGTCGACAGCGCGAGCGGCGCGTCGACGGCCGCGCGATACGTCGCGTCGTCGAGCCGGCCGAGCGCATGCATGCGGCCGAGCACGTAGTTGCGGCGCGCGGTCGCGCGCGCGGGATTGACGACCGGATTGAACGCGGACGGCGCCTTCGGCAATCCGGCCAGCACCGCCGCCTCGCCCGCGCTCAGCGCATCGAGCGGCTTGCCGAAATACACCGACGCGGCCGCCGCGAAACCATACGCGCGCTCGCCGAGGTAGATCTCGTTCATGTACAGCTCGAGCAGCTTGTCCTTGCTGTATTCGCGCTCGAGCTTGTACGCCATCAGGATCTCGGCGAGCTTGCGGCTCAGCACCTTGTCGCGCGTCAGGTAGAAGTTGCGCGCGACCTGCATCGTGATCGTGCTGCCGCCCTGCCCCGGCTGCCCGGTGACGAGGTTCGCGAACGTCGCGCGCGCGAGGCCGCCGAGGTCGACCGCGCCATGCCGGTAGAACTGCGCGTCCTCGGCCGCGAGCAGCGCGTCGCGCATCAGCGGCGGCATGCGTTCGAGCGGCACGAACTCGCGGCGCTCGACGCCGTATTCGGCGAGCAGCTCGCCGTCGCGGGAAAAGACCCGCAGCGGCAGCGCCGGGCGATAGACGGCCAGATGCTCGACGGACGGCAACTGCGTCCAGATGCGCTGGATCGTCCACGCGCCGATGCCGGCGCACGCGACCGTCAGCCCGAGCAGCACGCCGGCGAGCATGCGCCACACGCGGCGGCGTGGCGGGGCGGGAGGTGGGGAAGCGGTAGTGTCGGTCATGTCGGGCTCCTTCTTCGATGCGGTGAATCCGCGGCGCGCAACCTGTCGCCGCTCGTCGCGAAAGGCGCGCATTGTCGAAGGGATGCCCCGAAACCGGAACATTCTTTAGCCAATGTTGGGCTGGCTAAATTTTATTTAGGGATGAGTCTGGGTCGTTCGCTACGGACGATTCGCCTGCCGTCGTGCGACGCTCGGCGCCGCGCCGGTCCACCGTTTATAGGCTTGCGAAAACGACGACACGTCGCAGAACCCGAGCGCCTGCGCGATCTCCTTGATGGACAGGCGCCCTTCGTCGATCAGCGCCTGCGCCCTGGCCTTGCGCACGGCGTTCGAGATGTCCCGGAAGCATGCGCCCTCCTCCTGAAGCCGGCGCTTGAGCGTGCGCTCGCTGGTGTTGAGCAGCGCCGCGATGTCCTTCAGTTGCGGGGGGCTGTCGAACGTGTGCGTGGCCAGGTATTCGTTCAGGAACGACACCATGTCCAGGCGGGTGCGCCTGCGCGCGAGCAACTCGGCGCACATGCGCTCGCACATCGCCGCCGTGACCGCATTCGCTTGCGGCAGCGGCCGTTCGAGGTGGGCATGCTCGAACGTGAGGGCGTTCGCGGGCTGGCCCGGCCGAATCCTGGCGCCGAGGACGTGGCGCTTTCCACCGGGCTCGTCGCCGTAAGCGAGGTCGAACGCGGCGAGTTCGAACTCGCTGCCGATCACGTCGCGCAGCACCCGGCAGGTCGCGCCCATCGCCCGCTCGACGAAGAAGCGCTGCAATTGCCCGGACAGCTCCGGCGCAGGCTCGAACGTGATCACGTCGTGCCGCCCGGCGCGGCGATGCGCGATCCGGACGAAGGTATAGGTCAGCGCCGGATAGCGGCCCGCGAGCGCGATGGCCGCCTTGCCCGTCGCGCTGCTGAGCAGGCCGTACCCGAGCAGTCCGTAGGCCGACAGGTGGTAGGACAGGCCGACCTTCAGGCCGACGCCGCCTTCGTGCCCGATCAACCGCAACAGGTTCGACGCGACCGTCAGCTCCTGCGCGGCCAGCACCGTGAAGTCGGGGTCGGCGAGCTGCTTCAGCGTGAGTTGCGAGCCCTTGAGCAACGCCGGCGGCGCGATCTGCCGGCCGCGCGCGTACTCGATCATGAGCAGGACGGAAGCCGGACTGCGTGCAAAGTTCCAGACGTTCATGGGGCGCCTCGCCACGGGGTTGGCCTAGATTCTAAAGCGATTGGCCTGCCCCGGCATGGACTGCCCGAGGCTGCCCGGCCAAGATTGGCGGCATCGCAACCCGCACCGCGGCGGCGTCATGAACGTCGCCCCGTGCACCTCACCGGACCCCGCCGCCATGCCTGACACCTACGCAAGCCAGACCGTCTGGCGCGACATGCAGAAGTTCCTCCCGCCCGACTTCCAGTGGAAGGACGACCAGCTGCCACGAGAGGAATGGTGGAGCTGGCACGGCCATCGCCTCCATCTCGACACGTACCGCAACCCGCGGGCATCGGTGAAGGTCATCCTGTTCCACGGCGTCGGCACCAACGGGCGGCAGATGTCGATGATCGTCGGCGAGCAGCTCGCGCGGCGCGGCTACGAGACGATCGCGGTCGACATGCCGGAATACGGGATGACCGAGGTGGCCAGGGGCGCGCTGATCCGTTACGACGACTGGGTGCGCGCCGGCAGCGATCTCGTCGATGCGGAACGGGCCAGGGACGGCCGCCCCATCGTGCTGTACGGACTGAGCGCGGGCGGCATGCTCACGTACCACGTGGCCGCGACGAACCGGAAGGTGAAGGGGATCGTCGGCATGACGTTTCTCGATCAGCGTCTTCAGCAGGTGCGCGACGAGACCGCGCGCAACCGGTTCATGAGCCGCGTCGGCGGGCCGATGACGAACTTCGCCGCGAAGACGCCGCTGAAAGCGCTGCGCGTCCCGATGACGTTGGCGAGCAAGATGTCCACGCTGGTCAACGACGACGCTGCCCTGAAGGTCTGGCTGTCCGACCGGCGCTCGGCGGGCAACGCGATGACGATGGCCTTTCTCGCTTCCTACGTGTCGTATCGGCCCGTGACGGAGCCGGAGGATTTCGACGTCTGCCCGATCCTGCTGACCCAGCCCGCCGCCGACCGATGGACGCCTTTGCATCTCAGCGAACTGTTCCTCACGCGGGTCCGGAAGGTGCCGGTGAAGGTCGTGATGCTCGACAACGCCGGGCACTATCCGCTCGAGCAGCCGGGGCTCGCTCAGATGGTGGAGGCGATCGATGCGTTCTATCGCGAGGTGGCGGCGCAGTCGTCGGTTGCCGACTGAGTCTTGTCGACCGAAAACAAAAAACCCGCCGGCTTGCACCGGCGGGCCCGTTCAGCGATCGCGCGTTTCGCTCAGCGCGCCGCGTTCAGCGTCAGGTTCATGTGACGGTTCACGTCCTTGTACAGCAGGTAGCGGAAACGGCCGGGGCCGCCCGAGTAGCATGCCTGCGGACAGAACGCGCGCAGCCACATGAAATCGCCGGCCTCGACCTCGACCCAGTCCTGGTTCAGGCGATAGACCGCCTTGCCTTCGAGCACGTACAGCCCGTGCTCCATCACGTGCGTTTCGGCGAACGGAATCACGCCGCCCGGCTGGAACGTCACGATGTTCACGTGCATGTCGTGGCGCATGTCGCTCATGTCGACGAAGCGCGTCGTCACCCACGCGCCGTCGGTGCCCGGCATCGGAATCGGCTCGACGTCCTGCTCGTTGGTCACGAACGCTTCCGGCGGCGCAATGCCGTCGACGGCCTGGTAGCGCTTGCGGATCCAGTGGAAGCGCGCGGCGGCGTCGCTGACGTTGTGCAGCGTCCAGTTCGCGCCCGGCGGAATGAACGCGTAGCCGCCCGGCTTCAGCACGTGCTTCGAACCCTGCAGCGTCAGCTCGACTTCGCCGTCAACGACGAACAGCACGGCTTCGGCTTCCTTGTCCTGCTCGGGCTTGTCGCTGCCGCCGCCCGGATTCACTTCGACGATGTACTGCGAGAAGGTCTCGGCGAATCCCGACAGCGGGCGCGCGATCACCCACAGGCGCGTGTTCTCCCAGAACGGCAGCCAGCTCGTGACGATGTCGCGCATCACGCCCTTCGGAATGACCGCGTACGCCTCGGTGAACATCGCGCGATCGGTCAGCAGGTCGGTCTGCGGCGGGTGGCCGCCATGCGGCGCGTAATACGTTGTCTTAGACATAAGCATCCAGGCAATGGGTGGGTCCGTTCCGCGGCGGCGTGACGCCGCTGCCGGGGAAACGTGAAAGCGGTGCGGCTTCCGCTCGCCGGCCCGCACGGCCTTGCGGTGACGCAACGGCGGCGGGCACGGTTGACGATATCGAAGTCGCCCGCGATTCACCAATTAAATGTTGGGATGGATGCCATTCGTTTTCGCACTACCCGCGCGGCGCGCAACGGCGTACGGAAAACCTGCGTGGAATCAGGAAGGCACACGCACGCGGCGTGCAGATCGGGAGAAATTCAGGAGAGCGGGTGCAGCGAGGCAACCTGCGGTGCCCGGCGGACGCGGGCGGCGCGTGCCGCCCGGCCGGGTCTTGGGCGTGACCGCCGCGTACTGCGGCGCGCCAGTCGCGCACCGCTCACGACGGCGTGTCACGCGGGGACGATCAGTCCCAGTCGCGGCGATGATGCTTATGGCGGTGACGGCGGCCACCGCGCTCGTCGTCATACGAGTTGCTGCGCGACATGTTGCCGCCCAGCGCCGCGCCTGCGCCGCCGCCGACGGCCGCGCCGAGGAGGCCGCCGGTGCGGCCGCCCATCGCGTTGCCCGCCGCGGTGCCCGCGCCGCCGCCGAGTGCGCCGCCGATGATCGCGCCGGTGCGCTCGCGACGGTTCGACGTGACCGCGCCGCCTGCGCCACCGCCGATCGCGCCACCGATCACCGAGCCGGTGCTGCCGCCGACGGCGCCGCCGACTGCCGCGCCGGCAACCCCGCCGAGCGCGCCGCCAAGCGCGTTGTTCAAATCACTCGCTGCTGCCGGCAGCGCAGTCGCGCCGGCAAGAGCGGCGACGACGAGGGTGGAGGCGATCTTCTTCCACATGCTCGGGTTCTTCCTTGTTCGCAATCTGTTATCGAGAGTTCGCTCTGGTATGACGATTGAATCGATCGGCGTTGATTCGAGCATTGTGCTGACCGCCGGACGAATTCATTTCATTGAGCTTGCGGCGAAGAATAGCATCGGTCCCCGACGCTTGCCTTCTACATTGTGGTAACAAGATGTTCGCACTTTGGAAACACTCGGCGCACCTGTCGCGGCAAGCCCGGAAACCCGCGCCGGCACTGGCTGCGCAGAGGTTCCGTCCCTCTGGAACGAGGCGCCGGCCGCGTCGCGCGGACGCCACTCGCGGTGCCGCCGGATACCGATCGAGGGCACGCGGTTGCGTATGACGGGCAAAGAGGGTCAGTAGACGCCGGGAATCAGCCGCCAGGTCCGCGCGCAATACGCGTCGTACTCGGCCCCGAAATGCGAGCGCAGCAGCGCTTCCTCGGAACGGATGCGCGCGACGAGCGGCGGAATCGTCAGCACGGTCAGCAGCACGCCGACGCCGGCGCGAAACGCCAGCGCCCAGCCCAGCGAATTGACGAGCAGGCCGAGATAGCTCGGATTGCGGATGACGCGATAGATGCCGTCCGTGACCAGCGTATGGCCGGGCTGGATCGCGACCAGCCCGCTGAAGCGGCGGCCCAGCACGAACACGGGCCAGAGGCGCAACGCGCCGCCGGCGATGTACAGCGCGACGCCGGCCCAGCGCAGCGTTTCCCCCTCCAGCGTCCAGACGTCCAGCCGGTCGGTGAGCGCTGGCAGGTACGCGGCGGCGAAGCCGATCGCGCCGAACGCGGCGAGCACCCAGCGGTTGCCGCGATCCTCGCGCTCGCCTGAGCTCAGGTTGCCGCTGCTGAAGGCCGCGACGACGGTCATGACGACGGTCGCGATCGCGACGACCGTCAGCGCGGGATGCGAGAAGAACGCGGCGAACCCGCCGCTGCCGAGCACGGCGAGCCCGAGGTAGACGAGCGTGGCCGCGACCGACAGGGCCGCGACTTTGGGCGTGAGCGTCATGGCTGCCTCGCTGGGACGAGCGTTTTCCGCAGAAGTATAGGACGGCGGCGTCCCGGCGAGGCTGTGCCTGTTTGCGCTCGTTTGCGCCCCGCGCCGCGTCAGCGGATCCGGAACGAGCCGCCGATACCGACGCTGACCGGCGGCGCGTAATAGGCCGGTGCATAGCCGTAGTAGGCCGGCGCAGGCGCATAGCCGTACGGCGGCGCGACGACGCAGCCGGACAGGCCGCCGATCAGCGCGAGCGTGAGGAGAAGTCTGGACATGAGGGTTCCCGGTACAGGACGAATGACGCCGTGCGAAGGTTGCGCAGCGGGACGCGATGCGCCCGCTGCGAAACGCCCGAACCGCAGTCCATATCGTCCGATGAAGCGATGAACCGAGTGTAGCGTCCGCACGCTTGCGAGACGTTTCGCGCACCGTTACACGTGTTACCCGGGATGACCGCTGAAACATCCGGCGAGCCGGGCGCTGCCGCCCTGCTCGCCGCATCGCCTGTCGCGATGCGCGCCCGCGTCAGACGAAGCGTTCGCGAATGCGTTGCGCGATCGATTCGAGGGTCGCCGCGTCGGCGACGTCGCGCGCGTGCAGCTTCAGCGCAACGCCTTCCCAGCGCGGGATCACATGGAAGTGCACGTGCGCGACCGTCTGGCCCGCCGCGCGACCGTTGAACTGGCCGATGAACATGCCGTCCGGCTGCAGCGCATCGCGCGCGGCGGCCGCGACGCGCTGCGTCATCCGGATGCACGCGGCCGCGGCATCGGCGGACAGGTCGAAGATTTCCGCTGCGGGCTCCTTCGGGATCACGAGCACATGACCGTCCGCCTGCGGCATCAGGTCCATGATCACGAGCGTGGTGTCGTCTTCCGCGACCTTGACGCACGGCAGGTCGCCACGAAGGATTTTTGCGAACGGGTTGTTGGTGTCATAGGACATGGCAGGTTCCGATAAGCGTGAGTCCGGGATGTCGATCGAGTCCGGACGATTATCGGCCGACCGCCGGACGGATTTCAACCTGTCAGGTTGCCCGGCGCGCGGCATGCATCGATGCACGCGCAACCCATGCAGACGAAAGGAATAACCGTGTACGTCAATGCGTTTACGCACAGCGCCGCTTCGCGCCGCGCGCCGCAACGCCGCGCGCGAGCCGACGCCGGACACCCGTAGACTGCGCAGGCCGGCAGCCCGGATGGTCTTTCACGATCGTCTACTGGAGTCATGCCATGATCCCTCTCCCCTCCTGTCGTTCCCCCGACCCGCCAGCCATCGCCCGCACGTCGCGCGCGATGGCCCGCACGCTACGCCGCGCGGTCTGCGGCGCCGGTCTGGTCGCGCTGTCGTCGGCCTTCGCATGGGCTGACGGCGGAACGATCCTGCCGCCGTCGTCCGTCATCGCGTCGACGGTGCCGACCAACGGCGACCTCAACCCGTACGGCATCGCCTTCGTCCCGCCCGGCGTGCCGGCATGGAGCACGCTGAAGCCGGGCGACGTCGTCGTGTCGAACTTCAACAACAGCTCGAACCTGCAAGGCACCGGCACGACGATCGTGAAGCTGTCGCCCGACAACTCGCCGACGGTCTTCTTCCAGGGCCAGAACCTGGGCCTCACGACCGCACTCGCGGTGCTGCGCAGCGGCTTCGTGCTGGTCGGCAACGTGCCGACGTCGGACGGCCAGCACGTCATCCCGCCGGGCTCGCTGCTCGTCATCAATCCGCAAGGCAATCTCGTCAAGCAACTGGTCGACGCCACGCTGCTCGACGGGCCGTGGGACCTGACCGTGATCGACGGCGGCCAGCGCGTGACCGCGTTCGTGTCGAACGTGCTGAACGGAACGGTGGCGCGGATCGATCTCACGATCGACAGCAACGGCGTCACGATGCTGCCGAGCTCGCGCACCATCGCGTCGGGCTACACGTTCCGGACCGATCCCAACGCGCTGGTCGTCGGCCCGACGGGTCTTGCGTACGACGCCAACAGCAACGTTCTCTATGTCGCGTCCACCGGCGACAACGCCGTGTTCGCGATCCAGAACGCCGCGACGACGAATCGCAACGCCGGCGTTGGACGGCTGGTCTACTTCGACAAGGTTCATCTGCACGGCCCGCTCGCGCTGGCGCTCGCGTCGAACAGCCATCTCGTGACCGCCAACGGCGACGCGGTGAACCCCGATCCGCAACACCCGAGCGAGATCGTCGAGTTCACGATAGGCGGGCAATTCGTCGCGCAGATGCAGGTCGATATCGTCCCGGGGGCGGCATTCGGTCTCGCGTTTGGGCGCGACAGCAACGGCCAGCCGCAGTTCGCGGCCGTCAATGACAACACGAATTCCGCGACCGTCTGGACGCTGCGTCCGAACGGCAACAATCAGCAATAACGCGGTAACCGGGCAAGCCGCCCACGCCAGAATCGGCGGCGGCCCATTCGATCGCAGGCGACGCGCAACCGGGGGCGCGGCCGAGGGGCGCGTCGCGCGTCGGCCTGTGCCTGTCTTCGTGTCCCGCCGGGGGAGTCCGCTCGACCCCGGGCCTTGCCCGGGGGACGGCGGCATCATGCGCCGCGCCGCGACACGCCCGCGATTGCCACCACGCGCCCGAACCTGCGACACTGCCGGTCGTGACCCGACGGCAGACCATAGGACGCTCGCGCATGACGCCCCCCATCAAGCCGCTGCTTCGACGCGCCGCCGCGCTCGCGCTGATCGCCGCGCTCGGCTACGCGGGCTACACGCTGTCCCGGCTCGCGCCGATCGCGACCGGCTACGCGGCCAAGGCGCTGTGCTCCGGCGTGTTCGTATCGGGCCGCCCCGCGGCGTCGGTGATCGACGTGGACATCATGGCGGGCGTGCATCCGCTGCTCAAGCTGGTCCGTCCGTCGGTCGACCCCGCCCGTCATCTGGCGCGCGCCACCTTCGCCGGCTTCGCCGGGCGCGAAGCGGTATTCCGGCCGGGGCTCGGCTGCACGCTCGCGCTCGGGCCGTCGACCGGCGCACTGCCCGCCGCGCTGCCCGACCCGGCCCCGCCGCCCGCCGCGCCCGCGGCAGCGCCCGCGCCGGATGACGGCGTGGACGCGCGCAAGCTGCGGACGGCGCTCGACCGCGCGTTCGACGAGCCCGATCCCGCGCGGCCGCGGCGCACGCGCGCGGTGGTCGTGCTCCATCGCGGCCGGGTGATCGCGGAGCGCTACGCGCCGGGCTTTTCGGCGGAGATGCCGCTGCCCGGCTGGTCGATGACCAAGAGCGTGACCGCCGCGCTGATCGGCATGCTCGTCGCGCAGCACAAGCTCTCGCCGGACGCCTCGGCGCTGCTGCCCGAATGGCGCGACGCCGGCGATCCGCGCGCGCGCATCACGCTCGACGAACTGCTGCGGATGACGAGCGGCCTGCGATTCAACGAAGACTATGACGACCCGCTGTCCGACGTCGCCGTGATGCTGTTCACGCAGCCCGACGCCGCGCGCTTCGCGTCGGCCAAGCCGCTCGACGCGCCGCCGGGCACGCGCTGGCATTATTCGAGCGGCACGAGCGCGATTCTCGCGCGCGTGTTGCGCGACGCGATGGGCGGCACGGAAACCGACTACCTCGCGTTCCCCCAACACGCGCTGTTCGCGCCGCTCGGCATGCGCAATGCGTTCTTCGAGCCGGATGCATCGGGCACGCTCGCGAGCGCGTCGTTCATGTATGCCAGCGCGCGCGACTGGGCGCAGTTCGGGCAGCTGCTCCTCCAGGACGGCGTGTGGGACGGCAAGCGCCTGCTGCCCGAAGGCTGGGTGCGCTACATGGCGCGCGCGACGCCGCAAGCGCCGCGCCAGGAATTCGGCGCGCATCTGTGGGTGAAGGTGCCCGAGCCGTTCAACGACCCCGATCCGCACGCGCCGGCGCTGCCGGCGGACGCGTTCCATGCGGTCGGACACGAAGGCCAGTTCGTGAGCGTGGTGCCGAGCCGGCAGTTGGTGATCGTGCGGCTCGGTTTGTCGCGGCCGGAAGCCGCGTGGAATCACGAGGCGTTCGTCGCACGCGTGCTCGACGCGGTGCCGGCACGCGGCGAGTGAACGCGGCCGGGCCCGCGCGCCGGGGTGCGCTGGCTGCGGTTCGCGCCGCCTGCCGCTTAGGGCCTGTTCCCGCTCAGGGATTCTTGCTGCCGCCATAGGCCTCGAAGCCCGGACGCGCGGCGAGGCGCTCGACATAGCGCGTGACCGCCGGAAAATCCGGATGCTCGAACGGCGTGCCGAGCCAGCGGTTCACCGACAGCCCGATCGGAATGTCGGCGAGCGTGAAGCGCTCGCCGGCCACGAACGCGCCGGTCGCGTCGAGTTGCGCGTTCAGCACGCGCATGTGCTTCGTCCAGTCCGCGATCGACTTTGCGATGCCGTCCGGATTCTGATGATCGGGCGACTTTCTCACGAGGCCCTGAAACGCGAAGACCCACGAACGGTTCAGGTCCGAGGCCTGCCAGTCGATCCACTGATCGATCCGCGCGCGGGCCTGCGGTTCGGCCGGATAGAGCGCCTCGCCGCCGTAGCGGTTCGCGAGGTAGCGGATGATGGTGTTGGATTCCCAGAGCACGAAATCGTCGTCCTTGATGACCGGCACGAGGCCGTGCGGATTCAGCGCGAGGTAGGCCGGATCGCCGGTCGAACGAAAGCCGGCGCCCCAGTCTTCGCGTTCGAACGGCAGGTCGAGTTCCGCGCACAGCCACAACACCTTGCGCACGTTGATGGACGGGATCTTGCCGAGGATGTGCAGCATGCAGGCTCCTTGTTCCTTGTGAGGTCAGGGTACGGCGATTTCGGATTCGTCTGATTATCGCGGATTCCTTTCCGTCGAATCCATCGATGATCGCGTTGCAAGCAAAAAACCGGAAAGCGAGATTCATCGTTTGCACGCCTCGCTCACATCGGCTTCAGCACCATCAGGAAATAGACGGACAGCATCGCGAGAAACGCCGGATAGCCGAGCCGTTCCCAGGTCTTCGCGTAACGCCAGTACCTGTCCGGCAGTTCGGCGGCGCCGTTCGCATGCGCGAGCTTCGCCATCGCGGCCAGCTCGATCTGCAGCCACACGACCGGCAGCCAGCACGCGCCCGCAAGCAGGTACAGGCCGAGCGACGCGACGAGCCACGGCGTATCCCAGGGCCAGCCGGCCGCGTGCGCGAGCCATAGCCCCGACGCGGGCTGGAAGATCACGGCCGGCGTCGTGAACCACCAGTCGGCACGCACCACGAGACGCGACACGGCGGCGATCGCCGGCACCGAACGCGTGCGGTTCGCGAAGAACAGGTAGAACGCGGTGCCGAGCCCCGTGCCGACCAGCAGCACCGACGACACGATATGCAGCGCCTTGACGACGAGATAGATATTCACGAACGCTCCTCCTCAGCAAACAGGATCAACAGGACGGCGAGAATCGGCACGTTCTTGAGCACGGGGCCGAACGGTTCCGCCAGCAGGCCGGGCATCGCGACCGCGATGACGGCCGAGTACGCGACGATCAGCACGATTTGCGCAGCCCACAGGCGGCGCGACGGCGCGACGACGGTCGCGACGCCGAACACGAAATCGAGCGCGCATGCCGCATAGAGCGCGGCCAGCGCGGAGATTCCGGTCAGGTGCACGTGCGCGAGCAGCGCCAGGCTGTCGCGCAGCGGATGGATGAACGCGCTCGCGATGGCCGTCCAGATCCAGACGATCGCGAGCGAGCCCGTCAGCAGCGGACGCCGCCACGCCGCCAGCGCTTCGTGGCGCAGCGCCACGGCCTGCGCGCCGATGAACGCGCGCAGGCCGCGCGGCGGCCTGCCGAGCGCCGCGCTCGACGCGGCGACGTCGCCGGTATTGCCGGCGCGCAGCATCGCCCACGAGTCGCGCGTCAGCATCGCGCCCGGCATCCGCCCGGACAGCGTCGCCGCCACGGCGAACAGCGCCCCCGGCACACTGACCCGCATTGCACGCGGAAACCCCATCGCGCGCCGGTAGATCGCGAGCATCTCGCGGTACTCGACTTCGTCCGCGCCGACCACGTCGACGATGCGGTCGCCCGCGGCGGGCCGCTCGATCAGCCGCGCGACGAGCTCGGCCAGATCGTCGACGTGCACGGGCCGCAGCAACTGGCGGCCGCCGGCAGGCAGCACGTGCACCGGCAGGCTCGCGAGCATCCGGAAATAGCGTGCGGATGCGCCCGTCGCGCCGTACACGAGCGCCGGCCGCACGATCCGGAAATCGATCGGCAGCGTCTGCAGGTACGCGTCGGCGGCGAGCTTGCTCGCGAAATACTCGGTATCGCCGCGTTCGACGCCCAGCGCGGAAATCTGGACGATCTGCCGGACGCCGGCGCGGCAGCACGCATCGAACAGCGCGCACGGCGCCGCACGGTGCACGGCGTCGAGCGTCACGCCGCGCCGCCCGGTCAGCATGCCGACCGCATTGACCACCGCATCGATCCCGTCGAGCCGCGCGCGCCAGTGTTCGGGTTGCACGTCGCGCGCATAGTCGATCGCGATCTCCCCGGGGTCCGCCACCCGACGCCCGGCATGCACGCCACGCACGACGCGATGGCCGCCGGCCTCGAGACGCGCGCACAGCGCACGCCCGATGAATCCGTTCGCCCCGCAAACCAGGATATTCATGCCGATGCCTCCGTCGCATGCGCTGGCCACACCATTTTTCATCCTTTATTTACAGTTATTTCTGTATAGACAGAAATTCATACTCCGAAAAAAGCGGGCTGCATGCCCGCTTCGGCTTACTTCGACGACGGCTTGCGCCTGACGGTCTGGCTGATCTTCGCGCCGATGCCGAGCGCCTTCATCAACGTGTCCGGCTTGAGCCGCAGCATTTCGTCCGACCACGTCGTCAGCGTTTCGACGAACTGCAGCGTGTCGCGCAGGCGCTGCTCGGTCTCG
Organism: Burkholderia ubonensis; assembly: GCF_902833085.1. Classification (GTDB taxonomy): domain Bacteria; phylum Pseudomonadota; class Gammaproteobacteria; order Burkholderiales; family Burkholderiaceae; genus Burkholderia; species Burkholderia ubonensis. The sequence continues at coordinate 311,759 of NZ_CADFEB010000009.1, read as the reverse complement.
CGGCTTTCGTCGGCGAGTTCCGGGCTCGTCAGGCAATCGCGCAGCACCGTGAGCGTCGGCTCGATCTCGCGCTGGCGCCGCCCTTCGACGATCAGCTTGAACAGCTCCCAGATGTCGGTCGACGTCTCGAAGTGATCGCGCCGGTCGCCCATCACGTGCACCACCTTCGCGAGCCGCCACGCCTGCAGTTCCTTCAGGCTCGTGCTGACGTTCGAGCGCGCGACGTTCAGCGTCTCCGCGATCTCGTCCGCGGCAACCGGCCGCCCGAGCAGGTACAGCAGCGCGTGAATCTGCGCGACGGTGCGGTTGACGCCCCAGCGGGAGCCCATTTCGCCCCAGTGGAGGATGAATCGTTCGGCAATCGGTGTGAGTTCCATGTCGCGAAATTTAGGCGTTTCAGTTATTTCTGTCAATAGAGAAATAACCGGCGGAAGGCCGGCGGGTTTTGGGGGGCGCTTGCCGCGTCGGCCGCCGCTTCCTTTACAATGCGCGAACTTCGCCGTTTCCAGGCTTTCCGCTTTTATAGAAGAGGGTTCCATGATCATCAAACCGCGCGTGCGTGGCTTCATCTGCGTGACGACTCATCCCGTCGGCTGCGAAGCCAACGTCAAGGAACAGATCGACTATGTGACTTCGCATGGCCCGATTGCCGGCGGCCCGAAAAAGGTGCTCGTGATCGGCGCATCGACCGGCTACGGCCTCGCCGCTCGCATTTCGGCCGCGTTCGGCTCGGGCGCGGACACGCTCGGCGTGTTCTTCGAGCGCGCCGGCAGCGAAACGAAGCCCGGCACGGCCGGCTGGTACAACAGCGCGGCATTCGAGAAGTTCGCGGCCGCGAAGGGCCTGTATGCGCGCAGCATCAACGGCGACGCGTTCTCCGACGCGGTCAAGCAGGTCACGATCGACACCATCAAGCGCGACCTCGGCAAGGTCGACCTCGTCGTCTACAGCCTCGCTGCGCCGCGCCGCACGCATCCGAAGACGGGCGAGACGATCAGCTCGACGCTCAAGCCGATCGGCAAGTCGGTCAGCTTCCGCGGCCTCGACACCGACAAGGAAGTGATCCGCGAAACCGTGCTCGAGCCGGCGACGCAGGAAGAAATCGACGGCACCGTCGCGGTGATGGGCGGCGAGGACTGGCAGATGTGGATCGACGCGCTGCGCGAAGCCGGCGTGCTGGCCGACGGCGCGAAGACCACCGCGTTCACGTACCTCGGCGAGCAGATCACGCACGACATCTACTGGAACGGCTCGATCGGCGCCGCGAAGAAGGATCTCGACAAGAAGGTGCTCGCGATCCGCGACACGCTCGCCCCGACCGGCGGCGACGCGCGCGTGTCGGTGCTGAAGGCGGTCGTCACGCAAGCGAGCTCGGCGATCCCGATGATGCCGCTCTATCTGTCGCTGCTGTTCAAGGTCATGAAGGAAAAGGGCACGCACGAGGGCTGCATCGAGCAGGTCTACGGGCTGCTCAAGGACAGCCTGTACGGCGCGACGCCGCACGTGGACGACGAAGGCCGCCTGCGCGCGGACTACAAGGAGCTCGATCCGCAGGTGCAGGCGAAAGTCGTCGCGCTGTGGGATCAGGTCACGAACGAGAACCTGTACGAGCTGACCGATTTCGCCGGCTACAAGACGGAGTTCCTGCGCCTGTTCGGCTTCGCGATCGCCGGCGTCGACTACGACGCCGACGTGAACCCGGACGTGCAGATCCCCGGCATCATCGAAGTGTCGGCCTGAGCTCCAGGCCGCTTGACGCGCGGCGCGCTCAGCGCGCCGCGCCGTCCTCCAGATAGACACCCGCCGACGTCACCGCACGTCGCGCGCCGCGTCCCAGAGATCGCGTGCGCCCAGCGACGCGTGCCACGCGTCGAACTGCGCGCGCCAGGATTCCAGCGGCTCGCCGAGCGAATGGCGCGGGTCGCCGCTCAGCGAATACGCCATTCCTTCGATCAGCCATCTCGGCCGGGTCGCGACGGCCACGTTGCCGAGCACTTCGGCCTGCCTGAAGTGGATCAGCTCGTGCGCGAGATAGAAGCTCCGCCAGCCGCGCGGCGCGACCACCACGCCGATATTCCCGACCGCTTCCGCCGCGCGCCGCCCGAGGCCGAACGCGTCGGCGCACGCTTGCGTCGCGCAGAACACCACGCGCGGCGACGCTTGAAATCGGCCGGTGACGGCCGCCGCGCGCGCATAGCCGTCGCCGTAAAGTTGCCGGGCTTCGCCGAGCTTTGACGCATCGTCGGTGCAGATGTCCGCGTCCGGGCACGTGACGCCCGGAATCAGCGCGGGCGCGACGACGCGCAGCGGTTTCACGAACGCGAATGCCGCGATCGGGAGCGTGATCAGGAGACCGGTAACGGCGACGATGAGGTGTTTGCGTTTCATGGCGATGGGCGAAGGGGCGTCGTCAACCTGACGACAGGTTTCAATCGGCAGAAGAAACCAAACGGTACACCATCACGACGCGCGCCGGACGATCAGGCGACGCACGCGCTTGCCGGAAGACTGGTTGACCGTTTCCGTATCCGAAACGATCGTCGCATTGCGCATCGCCGCGGTAACCAGCGCCGCATCGAACGACGCATACAGCCTTCCGGATGCATCGCGCCGGCTCTCGCCTTCCGACACGCGCCAGCTCAGGTACAGCACGCCGCCCGGCTTCAGGATCGCGAGCAGGCGGCTGCACGCGTCGCCGATGTCATCGGGCGGCAGATGCATGATGACCGTCTCGCACAGGATGTTGTCGAACGACGCGTCGTCGATGCCGTCGAGCGCCGGGAGCGCCGCGTCGAAGAAGCGCAGATGCGGATGGCGCGTGCGCGCCTGTTCGAGCAGCCCCGGCGACGCGTCATAGCCGACGGCGGGAAAGCCGTTCGCGTTCAGCCACGCGACGTCCCGCCCGGCGCCGCAGCCGATATCCGCCGTTCGCCCGCCCGGCGCGAAGTGCTGCGTCAGCAGCGCATACATGTCCGCGGGCGCGGGCTGGTCCCGCCATTCGTCGGCAAACGCCTGCGCCGCCGTGTCGTAGGCGTCGATCGTGATCCGGTCCATTCAATTCTCCATTCGCTCCGTTCAAGACGTCGATTCGATTGAAGACAGCACGGCCTGAACCGGCTTGCCGAGCGTGCGCGCGACCGGCGATGCTAGCGCCGCGGGGCGCGCACCAGTTCGCGCTCCTCGTCGCGCAGCACCGCGTCGAAGCGCACGCTCACGTCGAAGCGGGTAGCGGCGTCGTGCCGCGCTACGGTCACGTCGACCGTGGCCGCCGGCAGCGCGATGCCCGTGCGGTCGGCCGCCATGTCGATCGACATGCAGATGCATGCCGCGAACGCGCATTCCAGCAGTTCGTGAGGGCGCATGCCGGCGTCGCCGCCGATGCCGTTCTTGCAGGTGTCCGCGACGATCCGGTGGCGGCCGGACGTTAATGCGACGCCGTAGCGTGCGCCTTGTCTCGTGGCAGTCGCCATGTCGGTCTCCGGTTCTGGGGCGGTGACAGGTTACGCGTTACGCGTACGCCGGAAAAGATGTGCAGCTATTCCGGTATCGGCAGTACTACGTGCGGCATGCGTGTGCAATCATGCATTGCAAATGCATACGCGCAAATATTCGTCCGGAAACCGCGCGAGCGTCCTGACGCGATGCGTTTGTGCGCGAATGCGTCGTTGACGTTACGATTTCTTCCACAGCTAGGTGACTAAGCCGTGCGGAAAAATTGTCCATTTCTAGCGCACCGCGAGCTGTAACCACGTGTAATCGATTTGCGCGTCAATCCTCCCTATGCTGCAAGCACTCTTCCGCAAGTCTTGAATTTCCTGAAAGTGACGCTTTGCTAGCTGGAAGAGATATAGACGCCATAGGCGTCGCCACTTAGCACATCATTTTTCAACGTTACTGCGTAAAAGGAACCACCATGTCTAAAAAGAGTACCTTCGAGATTATTGACGTCCTGACTGTGTTAGATGTCGAAACGATCGTTCAAAATCAAAGCCCACTCAGCAACACGCCATACCCCGCGACCGGGCTGCAAGGCAACGTTGTCTACATGTTGACCGCTGACAAGAACGCCATCTCAGGTCAGGGTGAAAATGAGTTGAACATCAAAGCTGACGGTGGCGATGTTATTCGCTGGCGCACCGTTTCGGTTTCCGACGAGTCAGACTACAAGGCCTATATTTACGCAATTAATTACAGTGAAGGTGCCGATCTGCTGAGTGGTCCGACACCGCACTCGACCAACTTCGACGATCCTTACCCCCCGCAGGGCTGGCCGACGTCGACGGATGAACTGAAAGAGGAAAATCGTGCAGATTTCTTCTGGCAAACCACCGCGGTAGGCGCGGGCAAAGCAACCTATCAACTTATCGTGGCAATTTATGACCGGAAGAAGAATCTGAAGGGCTACGTCACATGGGATCCGTACATCACCATTTCTAACTGAGGACGGACGAGCGCCGTAAATGCCGCCACATCCAGAGCGGGACCATGGCGCTTAGCCGCTTTCGGCGGGCAGGGTCAGCCTGCCCGCCATTCCTCTTTGCTGTAATCAGCCTGTTGCCATAGACAGTCATGGCAGTCGGATTAAAGAAACAACAGCGCTTTGTTCAACTCGGATTCGCGTCGCGATTGCGCGCACCAACCCAACTCCACCGGAACTGAGTAGATACGCTGCGCACCGAAAGGCGACGAGAAATGGCAAGGCCCCGGCGCGATGACCTGCGCAATGCGTGATCACCACCGACAACGTAGCCGCGTCGACAGACTGCCGCGTCGAGTTTGTCGTGCAGCGCAAGCCGCTCGCCGGATACAGGAATTCGGTATCCGAAAGCTTCGTGCGATCCCACGGGTGCGGGGCATCCGCGGCAAGATCCAGCAACAGGCTGACTTGGGTCGGTGCACGCTACACGGCGATACAGGCCGTCCGGATGACAGCCGAAGCCGATCGAAAAGCGACCGTCGACCAGATTCTCGGCAATCGCGGCCACTGCCGGCACACCGAGATCGTGCGTGATATCGAGCGCGCCCACAGACGCCACTTGATCGTTTCGAGAAAAATCGAACCACTTACGTCAACGCGTGCAACATCTCCTCGGCGCGTCTGGCGATGCGGACCATTCCCGCCGTTGTTGAAATTCCCAATGCGCGCCGGCACGCGTCCAACGCTGCCTCGCCGCTGCCTCGCGGATCAACCCGGCGCAGGTACTCGCACTTTTTCAGCAACAGCTGCGCTTCGTAATACCGTTCGCCAGTTGCATCGCACCACGCCAGGCATTGCTCGACCTGCGCGAGTGCAGCGTCATAGTCGCCACGCTCGGCATCCATCTCGGCAATCAGCGACGCATGGTAAGTCATGCCAAGCAGCCCGCCCGATTGCCGCAGCGCGTCGAGATTCGCAGCGACACCGTCGCGATCCCCTTCCGCCCATGCGCGGATGATCGCCGCATAGTGCTCGACCGCGCGCAGCCGATGCGCGTCCGACAGGCGGAGAATCGCTTCCGACACGGCGCGAGCCGCGTCGCGGTCCCCGGCCAGCTGGTGCATGCGTGCGAGGTACATCATCGTGACGCCAAGCGTCGGCAAATGGTCGACGCAGGTCGCGCAGTACACGGCCTCGCGCGCCATCGCGAGCGACGCCTGCGGATCGTCGTCGACGCACCAGCGCACGCTCGCGAGCGCGGCCATCGTCCACGCGCGCGTATCGAGCCCGAAGAGGCGCCGATGGTCCGCGTCGCGCCGCACGTCGTAGCCGGCCAGCGCCGCTTCGAAAGCCACCCGGGCGCGTGAATAGTGGCCGTCGACCCACAGGCTCATGCCGCGCATCGCATCCGCCGCGACCTGAACACCGGCATCGCCGCGATCGGCGGCGAGTGCGTCGAGCCGCATGCTGATCCCGCGCACGGTGCGGCGATCGCCGGCGACGTGGTAGCAGGTCGACAGCGTCCACAGCGCGCTGATGGCGAGTTCCTGGTCGTCGAGCGCCTGCACTTGCCGCAGAAGCTGCTCCGCCTGCTCGCGCACCCGCGGACCGGCCCAGCCGAATCGCGCCATCGTCGCGTGCGTCAACGTCGCGCGAATGCGCGCGCTGTCGTGCTCGCGTTGCGCGTAGTCGGCGTCGACGAGCCAGTCGGACACGGCCTGCCCGTAGCGGATCGCGTCGTCGTACCGGGCGCGTTCGAGCGCGCGGCGCGCCGCGTCGATGCCGTGGCCGACCGCCTCGACGAAGTCGCCCGCGCGCGCAAAGTGCCCGGCGACGCCGAACGCATGCGCACCCGCCCCGTGATCGGCTTCCACCGCCAGCGCGCGGCCCACGCGTGCATGGTTGCCGCGCCGCACGGCGGGCGGCATCGATTCATACGCCGCATCCCGAATCAACGCGTGGCGGAACGAATAGAACACGCGATCGCGCCGATGACGCGCGTACACGATCCGCTCTTCGAGCAGGAGCCGCAGATGCGCGTCGAGCGTGGCCCGATCGTGCGGCGACGCGCCGGCGAGCAGTTGCGCATCCACTTCGAGCCCGATGGTCGCGGCGAGCTGGGCGGTGTCGCGCGCGTCGTCGATCCGGTCGAATGCGAGACCCAGCATGCCGCCGAGACTGACCGGCAGCGGATAAGGGTCCGTTGCCCGCAGCCCCGGCAACGCGCCGTCCGCGTCGATCATCGCGCCGCTCGCCATGAGCTCGCGCGCGACTTCCTCGATGAACAGCGGGATACCCGCTGTGCGCTGGGCGAGCAAACCAAGCAAGGCCGGATCGACCGCGCCCTGGTCGAGCAGCGCCGAGACCAGGCGCTGCGCGTCGTCGCGCGACAGGCGGCGCAGCATCAGGCGCTCGGTCGAGCCACGCCAGCGATCGAGCTTGTCGGGGCGCGACGTGAGCACGACGCAAATGGCCCGCGCCCGCGGCGAGCGGCGCAGGAACGCGAGAAAATCCTCCGTCGAGCAGTCGATCCACTGGACGTCCTCGACGACGAGCAGGATCGGCGCGCCGTTGCCGAGCGAGACGATCAGCTGCTCCAGGACGTCGAACAGCACGTGCTGTTCGCGCGCGCTCGACCACAGGAATCCCTTGGCATCGCACGGCAGCCCGAGCCAGGTGGCAAGCGCCGCACGGGCCGTCGCGCGATCGCATTCGAGCGGCGCGATCATTTCGTCGATCGTCGCGAGGGCGAGATCGACGGGGCAATCGGCATCGATGTGCCAATGCGCACCGATGAACCGCAGAATCGGAAACAGCGCATGATTCTCCCGCTCGGGCAGGCACGCACAATGCGCGAACGCATGGCCCTGCGCCCGGATCGCCTCGCACAGCTCGTGGACGAGACGCGACTTGCCGATGCCCACCTCGCCGACCACGAGCATCGGCACGCCATGCGGCGCAGGCACGCCGCGCATCTCGCGACGGTGGCGTGCAAGCGCGTCTTGCCACGCGCGCATCAGCGCATCGAGTTCGCGCGCGCGGCCGACCAGCGGCGCCATCACGCTATCGTCGAGCGAATCGAACGGGGTGTCGGCGCAACGCTCGCCGAGCAATTCATGGACAGGCTGTGGCGCAAGACCCGCGCGCGTCAGCCGCAGTGAGGTGGGCCGATAATCGGCATGCCGTTCGAGGGCCAGCCGGGCATCGTCGCTGATCAGAATCTGCCCCGGCGCGGCAAGACGCAGCAACCTCGACGTAGCGGCGGGCATCGACACGCCCGACATCAGCGATGCGTGAGCGAGAACCTGCCCGACGTGAATCGCGGCGGCAACCTCCACGCGCCAGCTTTCGCCGGCGGCGCAGCTGCCGGAAGCCGGCAGCGCCTGCAGCCGTGCGCGCGCGGCAACCCGGACCATGTCGAGCGCCGCACGCGCAGCGCGCCGAGTCGGACGGTCAATATCGCCCTGCAGGCCGAAATGGAACAGCAGCGTGTCGCCGAGCCGCCCGCCGACCTGCGCGCCATAACCGACGGCGATGTCCGCGCACGCCGTCAGCCATTGCTCTTCGTAGCCGTCGAGCGTGTCCCCGTGATCGGCGCCGGCATGCCGCTGCCGGCCCTCTCCGGCGATCGTGACGCAGCAGCACAGCGTGGTGATCTGCCGGTACTTCCCGACCGTGCCGGTCGTTTCGCCGCGTGGCGCGACCATGCGCGGGCGCGCTCGCCGGCCTGCATGGCAAGCATCGAACTGGCCGACGAGCGCGGCGAAATTGAGCGCGCGAAACTGCACGACGAGTTCGTCGGCCGATGCGGCGCGCTGCTCCGGATTCTTGCTCAACGCGCGGCGCAGTACCGAGCCGAGCGGATGCGATGCGATCGACGGAGGCAATGCGATATCTACCGGACTCAACTGCTGATAGAGAACGTCGGCCACGCTCGCGCCACGCATAACGACCTCGCCCGTCAGGCATTCGATGACGACGAGCCCCCATGCGTACAGGTCGCTCTTGAGCGTCGGCGCCTCGTTGCGCAATTGCTCGGGCGCGCAATATTGCGGCGAGCCGAGCACTTCGGTCGCCTGCGTCGCCGTCTGGCCCTCGACGCCTTCCATGCCGGGCAGCAATGCGCCGATGCCGAAATCGAGGAGCTTCGCGTGCGGCCCGTCCTCGGCCATCGCGATCACGATGTTCTGCGGCTTCAGATCCCGATGCACGACGCCTCGCCGATGCGCGGCCGCGAGCGCGTCGAGCACCTCCGTCATCAGCCGGCCCGTGTCGACGGCCGACAGCGGCCCGTCCTCCGCAAGCCAGTCGCGCAGGGTTCGGCCTCGCACGAACTCGAAAACGACGAACAGTCGCCCGTCGGGCGCTTCGCCCTTGTCCAGCAGCGCCACGATATTCGGGTGTCGCAGCCCCTCGCACAGATGTGCCTCACGCCGAAAGCGCGCACGCCGGCGCGCGCGCTCCGCCACGCTCTTCGTCGCATCGTCCCGCATCAGCTTGATGGCGACGTCCTGCGCCGTGTCGCTGCAGGTGGCGCGAAAGACCACGCCGTCGCCGCCTTCGCCCAGCAGCGGGCCGAGACGGTAACGCCATTTGCCGGCGAGTTCGGCGAACGGCGCGACGGTGGCGAGTGACGCAGCGGGCTGTCGCGGTTCCGGCGTCCCCGGCACGACCGGCTCGCGATACGCGGGAAGCAGCACGGCCGTTTTCATGGGGTTCATAGGGTTTGGACGACCGGACCCGGCGACAGGCGGCGCATGCCGACATGCGGATCGAGGCCCACCGCCGACTGGCATTCGACGTGCTCGCCGCGAATAATGCGAAACGGAAAGTCTCCGAAGCGAACGCTGCCGCGCCGACGCTCGACGAGCTGGCTCGCGTCGAGCCTCGTCAGGGCCGCGAATTGGGTTCGCGCACGGTGAATCTGCACGTTGACATGGGAGGAATCGATGCCGAGCATGCGCGCCAGCTCGCCTAGTTCGATCCAGCCCTGCGTCGCGGCGTCGTAGCCCGCCTGCATGTCGACGGAGCGCGCCCGAGCGAGCGTGACGAGGCCGTAGTGATGGACGCGCTCGCCGAGGTCGACCATACCCCCGCGAACATGCAGCAGCATGCGTACATGTTCTTCGTTCCGGCTGACGAAGAATTCGAGCAGTCGCGCCGGCGCGGCAAGATCGGCGGGCGCGCCGAGCAGCATCGTCGCGCTGCTGCGCACGAGCGCCAGTCGCCACGTTGCGTCTCCGGCCGCGACTTCGTCGCCGTGACGCAAGGTTCGCGGCGGCAGCGTGTCGTCGCAGAGCCAGTCACCGGCCGGCGACTTGACGATCGTGACCGGCCGCGCGGCGTGTGCAGTCAGGATCTGGCTCGCTTCGAGCACGATCGGATGCGTCGCGCCACGGATCGGCCAGAGCGTATCGGCAGGGTCGTCGAGCGAATCGACACGCCACGGCGCAAGGCCCGCCTTCCCGAACCGGATCACGTCGCCGTGCTTCAACACCGCGTGCTCACCGTCGCGCAACGGCGTGCCCGATATCGACGTGCCGTTGCTGCTGTGATCGTGGAGTTCCCAACCGCCGCCGATCCAGCGGATATGGGCATGGACGCGGGAAACCGACGGATCCGGGATGACCGTGTCGCAGCGCGCGGCGTCGCGACCGAACACGTGATACGGGCGGAGCAGGCACGCTTGCCCAGAAGAATCGTTCTTGAGTGTCGCCATGGCCGCCCCGTTTCGGAAATGCCCGGATCGCTCGAATGCAGCTTCGACGCGGCCGGGCAAGCGATTGATTCACTTGATCGCGAACAATCTCGGAATGTTCGCCGCCTCGTTACCTGTTGCCGTCCATCTGTCGAATCGTTGGTTGTTCGGCGTCAATTTATTGACCAACAAAATAATCGATTGTTTTGTTATTTTAAATCCGAGCAACTTACTGAAAATCCTGCCAAATAAATTGGCACATCACAACCGAAAAGGGCCCAGCCGGCATGAGATATTGCAATGCTTTACATTCTTGAATCAAGCAACCGGCAGCTTACAAAGGGTCGGGATATCTTGCGAGATTTCTGACCAGATCGCGTTCGAAATAATTCGCTTTCTGAAAAACCATTGCGCACGAGCAGATTTAAGTCGTTTCGATTATTTATATAATCATGACCGGTATTTTTTAAATTTACGCCTGGCGATGCGCGCGGCCCTGTCCTATATTTAGCCGCATGGCTAACCATGATGCCGGCATCAGCGACGTGTTCCATGCGCTGTCCGATCCGACCCGCTGCGCGATCATCAGCGCGCTCGGCCACGGCGAGCAGACCGTATCCGCGCTGGCGGCGCCGTTCGATATGGCGCTGCCGTCCTTCATGAAGCATGTCGCCGTGCTCGAGCGCAGCGGCCTCGTCCGGACCCGGAAGCGCGGACGGTCGCGCACCTGCGCACTGGTCGGAAGCCGGCTGTCGGAAGCGGAGCAGTGGATCGCCGCACAACGCGCAAGGTGGGAAACGCGGTCCGCGACTGCATGGCCGAATGCGTCGAACGCCATCATGCAGAGGAGCAAGCCGATGTCACCCGAACCCGCTGAACCCGACGACACTCGCGACCTGGTCATCACCCGCGTCCTGCATGCGCCGCGCGCCGCGTTGTGGCGCGCGTGGACCGATCCCGAACTGCTGAAAGCGTGGTGGTGCCCGAAGCCCTGGACCACCGAGGTGCGCGCGTTCGACCTGCGGCCGGGCGGCGCATTCCACACGTTCATGCGCGGCCCCGACGGCGGCACGAGCGACAACCCGGGCTGCTTCCTCGAGATCGCGCCCGAAGCGCGCATCGTGTTCACGTCGATGCTCACCAGCGGCTGGCGGCCGCATACGCCGTGGCTCGGGTTCACCGCGATCGTCACGCTGAACGACGACGACGCCGGATGCCGCTACGAAGCCCGCGTGATGCACCCCGACGCCGCGACGCGCGACCGGCACGAGCAGCTCGGCTTCTTCGAAGGCTGGAATATCTGCATCACGCAGCTCGACGAGCTGGCGGGCACGCTGCGTTGATCGTGTGCCGGCCGCCGATGCGCGACGGCACGCCCCGCGTTCGATCGAACGTTCTTCCGGAGGGAACGGCATGGCTCGCTTGAACTCGACCCGCGTCAGCCGACATCTGAACGCGCCCCGCGCGAAGGTGTATCGCGCGCTGCTCGATCCGCACGCGATCGAGCAGCGGAAAGCGCCCGACGGCATGACCTGCCGCGTGGATGCGTTCGATGCGCGCGAAGGCGGCGCGTTCCGCATCACGCTGATCTACGACGCACCGACCGGCGTCGGCAAGACGACCGGCCGCACCGACTCCTATCACGGCCGCTTCGTGACCCTTGTGCCGAATGAGCTCGTCGTCGAGATCGACGCATTCGAAACCGATGATCCCGCGCTGCGCGGCGCGATGACGATCACGATCACGCTGTCCGACGACGCAGGCGGCACGCGCATCGACGCGGTCCACGACGGCCTGCCGCCCGGCGTGCCGGCCGCCGACAACGAGATCGGCTGGCGCATGGCGCTCGCGAAGCTCGCGGCGCTGGTCGAAACCGGTTGAGGGTGACGGTCGAACGCCGCGCGCGGCAGGCGCTGCGCGAAACCCGCCCCCATGCGACACTGGCTCGCATCCGCGACCGCCTCGACACGCCGTGCCTTCGCGCCGTCGTCACCGGCGGCCACCCCCGCACATGCTTCGGAGAGCACCCGAAATGAGCACCGTGACCACCGCAACGTGGTATTTCGATTTCGTTTCGCCGTTCGCCTATCTGCAACTGGAACAGTTCGAGCGCCTGCCGCCGACGCTGACCATCGAGCCGCGCCCGATCGTGCTCGGCGCGCTGCTCGCGCACTGGGGCCAAAAGGCGCCCGCCGAGATCGCGGCGAAGCGCGTGTTCACCTATCGTCACGCGCAGTATCGCGCCGACAAGCTCGGCATCCCGTTCCGGATGCCGCCCGCGCATCCGTTCAATCCGATCCGCCCGCTGCGCCTCGCGATCGCGATGGGCGGCTCGCTCGACGTGATCCGGCGCATCTTCCGGTACATCTGGTGCGACGGGCATGACGTCGCGTCGCCGGAAGGCTTCGCCGCGCTGTGCGACGCCGTCGGCTTCCCCGAAGGCGTAAGCGCCGTCGATGCGCAGGACGTGAAAGACGCGCTGCGCGCGCATACCGACCACGCGATCGCGCACGGCGTGTTCGGCGTGCCGACGTTCGAATGGGATGGCGAACTGTTCTGGGGCGAGGATGCGACCGCGATGTTCGTCGATTGCGTCGCGTCGCGCGCGTGGCTCGACTCGCCCGAAGTGCAGCGCATCAGCGCGTTGCCGGACGGCATCCGGCGCAGTTGAGCCCGCGGGCCGGACGTGCTTCGCGACGTCCGCCCGATTCCGCCGCGCGCCGGCCAAACCGGCGCCGCAATTGTCATCCACAAGACAACTTCCGCCCGCCGCGCCGCCTACACTCGCGGCATCACAACCCGGGAGGAGACGCCGATGCGCTACGCAAACAAGGTGAGACCGGTCGACGACGCGCTGTCGCACGTGCACTCCGGCAGCCGCCTGATGCTCGGCGAATTCGTCGGCGCAGGCGAAGCCGCCGTCTGCATCGACGCATTGCTGCGTCGCGACGTGAACGGACTGACGCTGATCGCCAACACGCCCGGCCTGCGCGGCGGCTTCCTCAAGGCACAGCTGTTCGCGTCCGGCCAGCTCGCCGAATTCATCGGCACGCACGTCGGCACGACCGACGAATCGACGCACGCGTACCTGACCGACACGGTGCGCGTGACGGAGTTCTTCCCGATGGGCACCTGGGCCGAGAAGGTGCGCGCCGGCGCGATGGGCCTGGGCGGCGTGCTCGTGCCGGTCGGCGTCGGCATCCTCGACCAGCCGGGCATGTTCCCCGCCCTCGATGCGCCCAAGCGGAAGATCGAGATCGACGGCCGCACGTGCTTCGTCGAGCCGCCGCTCACCGCGGACGTGTCGATCATCAAGGGCTGGCGCGCCGACACGTTCGGCAACGTCGAGTTTCGCGGCACGTCGCTGCAGAACCAGCGCGACATCGCGATGGCGGGCCGCTACACGATCGTCGAAGTCAACGAGATCGTCGAGGTCGGCGCGATTCCGCCCGAGCGGGTCGGTTGTCCCGGCGTGTTCGTCGATGCGGTCGTGCAGGGGCTGACGCTCGACGAGCAGCACGCGCTGTACCGCCGGCAATGGACGAAGCTCGGCCGGCTGCCGACCGCCGACGACGCAGCGCACGCCTGATCGACGCGCCCCCGCACCCGCCATGAAGGAGACTGCCATGCCCGCCCTCGCGCTGCCCACGCATCCGAAGCAACGCATCGCCGCCCGCTGCGCGCAGGAATTGCGCGCGGGCGAAGTCGTCAACCTGGGGCTCGGCATCCCCACGCTGACCGCGAACTATCTCGACGCCGACGCCGGCGTGATCTTCCATACCGAGAACGGCGCGTTCGGCTTCGGCGGCCGGCCGTCGCTCGACGCGCTCGACAGCGACGTCACCAACGCCGGCTGCGAACCGATCACGTTGCCGCCCGGCGCGGCGCTGATGGATCTCGCGACGTCGCTCGGCGCGATGCGCAACGGCTATATCGACGTCACGATCCTCGGCGCGCTGCAGGTCGACGCGCAGGGCAACCTCGCGAACTGGGCGTGCCGGCGCGACGGCAAATGGTGGCCCGGAATCGGCGGCGCAATGGACCTTTGCCACGGCACGCGCAAGGTGATCGCCGCGCTCCAGCACACCGACAAGCACGGCCGCCCGAAGATCCTGCCGCGCTGCACGCTGCCGCTCACCGGCAGCGGCTGCGTGAAGGTGATCGTCACCGAGCATGCGGTGTTCGACGTGACGGACGACGGCCTGGTGCTGCGCGAAATCCTGTCGCATGCAACACTGGAGGACATCCGCGCCATGACCGGCGCGCCGTTCACGCTGGCGCCGACGCGGCACGCGCAGGCCGCGCCGGCAACCCCGGAAGGACTCGCGCGATGAGCCCCAAGCAAACCGCCACCTGGTATTTCGATTTCGGTTCGCCGTTCGCGTATCTGCAGCTCGAGCAGTTCGAGCGGCTGCCGCGGACGCTGAGCGTCGAGCCGCGCCCCGTCGTGCTCGCCGCGTTGCTGAAGCACTGCGGGCAAAAAGGCCCCACCGAGATCGCCGCCAAGCGCGGCTTCATCTACCGCTACGCGCATTACCGCGCCGGGCAGCTCGGCATCGCATACCGGATGCCGCCCGCGCATCCGTTCAATCCGATCAAGCCGCTGCGGCTCGCGATCGCGATGGGCGGCTCGCTCGATGCGATCCGGCGCATCTTCCGCCATATCTGGCGCGACGGGCATGACGTCGCGTCGCCGGAAGGCTTCGCCGCGCTGTGCGACGCCGTCGGCTTCCCCGAAGGCGTGACCGCCGTCGAGGCGCAGGAAGTGAAGGACACGCTGCGCGCGCATACCGACCACGCGATCGCGCGCGGCGTGTTCGGCGTGCCGACGTTCGAACTCGACGGCAACCTGTTCTGGGGCGAGGACGCGACCGCGATGTTCGTCGATTGCGTCGCGTCGCGCGCGTGGCTCGATTCGCCCGAAGTGCGCCGCATCAGCGCGCTGCCCGATGGCATCCGGCGTGACTGAGCCGCCCGTCCCCGGCGCCGGCCCCGCGCGCCCCGGCATCGGCCGCGCGCGGCTCGCGCATATCGCCGCGTGGTCGATCGAGCTGCCCGACGACGAGGCGGAGCGCGCCTGCGCGGGCATCGTCGAGAAGACGTTCGCGCGCGGCGCGTGCATCTGCCCGAAAAACACCGTGCTCGAAAGCTGGACCGGCGTCGTGACCGGCCTGATCAAGATCGGCACGGTGTCGCCGGAAGGGCGCAGCGTCACGTTCACCGGCGTGCCGGCCGGCGGCTGGTTCGGCGAGGGCACCGTGCTGAAGAACGAGCCTCGCCGCTACGACATCGTCGCGCTGCGCGACACGCGCATGGCCTTCATGGACCGGCCGACCTTCATGTGGCTCGTCGAGCACAGCGTCGCGTTCAACCGCTTCCTGGTCCGTCAGCTCAACGAACGGCTGTCGCATTTCATGGCGCTGCTCGAATACGACCGGCTGCTCGATGCGACGCCGCGGCTCGCGCGCTGCCTCGCGTCGCTGTTCAATCCGGTGCTGTATCCGGGCGGCGGCGATCATCTCGACATCACGCAGGAAGAGCTCGGCCTGCTGTCCGGCATCACGCGGCAGGTCGCGAACCAGTCGCTGAAGACGCTGCAGAAGGAAGGGCTCGTGCGGCTCGAATACGGCGGGATCACCGTCGTCGATCTCGCGCGTTTGCGTTGCTACGGCGCGTAAGGCACGCCGGGCGCGCCGAGCGCGTCACGCGTCGTGCCCTTCGACCAGCCCCGGCACCGCCTCCCGCATCAGCGCGGCGAACCGCACGAGCCGCGACGGATAGAACTGCGCATACGGATAGGTCAGGTAAACCGGCAGCGGCGCGGCCTCCCATTGCGGTGCGAGATGCACGAGGCGCCCGTGCGCCAGTTCGTCCGCCAGCAGCCACGACGAGCCGACGCACGCGCCGACGCCCAGCAGCGCGGCGCTGCGCAGCGCATACAGGTTCGCGGTGCTGATGCGCGGCCGGATCGCGATGCGCCGCGTCTCGCCCGTGACCGCATGCGTGAGCGCCAGTTCGTTGCGATAGTAAGTGCTCAGCGACAGCCACGGCAGCGCGGCGAGCGCGTCGGGCTCGGCCGGCACGGGGGCGCCGTTCAGCACCGACGGCGCGGCGACCACGAAGCGCGGCACCTTCGACAGCCGGATCGCGACGACGCCCGGATCGGTCGGCTCGCCGACCTGGATCGCGCAGTCGATGCCGCTGCCGACGAAATCCCGCACCTCGTCCTGCAGCAGCCACTCCACCGACACGCGCGGATAGTCGCGCAGAAACCCCGCCAGCGGCCCGACGAAGCGCTCCTGCCCGAACGCGTGCGGCACCGCGACCCGCAGCAGCCCCTCGGGCTCCTCCTGCGCGCCGCGCAGGTCGGCTTCGAACGACGCCCAGCTCGCCAGCAGCTCCTTCGCGCGCTTGAAGCAGCGCTCGCCGTCGACGGTCAGCCGCATCGTGTGCGTGGTGCGCTGCAGCAGCCGCACGCCGAGCGAGCGCTCGAGCGCCTGCAGCCGGCGGCTGATGGTCGGCTGGGTCGTGTTCAGTTGCGCGGCGGCGGCCGACAGGCTGCCCGATTCGACTATGCGCACGAAGGTTTCCATCAGCTCGAAACGATAGCCGGCGCCCTCCACCGGAACCGTGCGGTGACGCGCAGACCCGCCAGCAGCGGGCTTGACATGGGATTTTTCTTTCATACGCCAAGCGTATAACAAATCTGCGCCGCACGGTACTACCGTCGCTCGCGCCACGCCGGCACACTCGCGTCCATTCCTTCACCCGACATAGGTGCCCATCATGTCCACCCCGACGAACCTCGACGCCGCGGCCCGCGCGCCGCTTGCCCCGCCGCACGCGGCCACCGCCGCCGCTCCGCTCGACGGCCGCCTCGTGCTGCTGCTCGCCGCCGCGGCCGGCCTCGCGGTCGCGCCGCTCTACTACAGCCAGCCGATGCTCGGCGTGCTCGGGCCCGATCTCGGCGCGTCCGAGCGCGCGGTCGGCCTCGTGCCGACGCTGACGCAGCTCGGCTATGCGCTCGGCATCCTGCTGCTCGCGCCGCTCGGCGACCGGTTCGACCGCCGCCGCGTGATCGTGACCAAGGCGGCCGCGCTGGTGGGCGCGCTGCTGCTGGCCGCGGCCGCGCCGTCGATCGGCCTGCTGCTGGCCGCGAGCTTCGCGATCGGCCTGTCCGCGACGATGGCGCAGGACGTCGTGCCGGCTGCGGCCACGCTCGCGCACGACACGCATCGCGGCCGGACGGTCGGCACCGTGATGACCGGCCTGCTGATGGGCATCCTGCTGTCGCGGGTGGTCAGCGGCTTCGTCGCCGAGAACCTCGGCTGGCGCGCGATGTTCGTGATCGCCGCCGCGAGCGTCGCGGCGATCGGCGTCGTGGCTGCGCGCGGCCTGCCGCGCTTCGAACCGACGACGCGCCTGCCGTATCGCGCGCTGATGGGCTCGCTCGGCGAGCTGTGGCGCCGCCATCCCGCGCTGCGGCGCGCGGCGCTGGCGCAAGGCCTGCTGTCGGTCGGCTTCAGCGCGTTCTGGTCGACGCTCGCGGTGATGCTGCACGGCGCGCCGTTCCATCTCGGCAGCGCGGCAGCCGGCGCATTCGGTCTCGCAGGCGCGGCCGGCGCACTGGCCGCGCCCGTCGCCGGCCGGCTCGCCGACCATCATGGGCCGGAGCGGGTCACGCGGATCGGCATCGGCATCGCCACGCTGTCGTTCGCGGTCATGGGGCTCGCGCCGCTGCTGCCGGCGCATGCACAGCTCGCGCTGCTCGCGGTGGGCACGATCGGCTTCGACCTCGGCGTGCAGGCGACGCTGATCGCGCACCAGTCGATCGTGTACCGCATCGATCCCGCGTCGCGCAGCCGCCTCAACGCGGTGCTGTTCGTCGGCATGTTCATCGGCATGGCGGCCGGCGCGGCAATCGGCAGTCAACTGCTCGCGCAATTCGGCTGGACCGCGGTGCTGGCGCTCGCCGTCGCGGCGTCGCTCGCGGCACTCGCCACGCGGATCTGGCGGCGCTGACGCGGCACGCGCGCCGGCACGGCCGGCGCGTGGCACACCGGGCGGGCACGCACGTCGTGCCCGCCCTTTTTTATTTTCGTGCGACCGACCCGATGCGCACGTGCGAATGCAATGCGCAGACCAATCGGTTCAATTTTTTTCCAGTTCACCGAAATATTTTTTCAGGAGCCCGCATCCGGCCCCTTTGTCGAAAGCCCGTTTCATCAGGGGATTCCCGGTATTTTTTCGCATTTTCTTCGCAATTCCGGGTGGACATACTTGCCACCCCGTGGCGCTTGCGCCGAGAACCGCAGAACATGAACAGCTTCGATACCGCCATCCAGCTCTACCTCACCCGGATCACGCTCAGCCCGCTGCTGAATCATGCAATCCGCGTCGTCGCCGGCCTGTACACGTTCAAGGGCTTCGTGCTCGTTCCGGTGCTGTGCTGGCTGTGGTTCCAGCCGGGCCCGCACAGCGAGCGGCGGCGGGAGATGATCGTCGCGACGATCGCGAGCGGCCTCGTCGCGCTCGCGGCCGGCCGGCTGCTCGCGAAGACCCTGCCGTTCCGCTTGCGGCCGATCTACAACCCGGAACTGCACCTGCACTTTCCGTCCGCGGAACTGCGCGCGGCGACGCTGCAGACGTGGAGTTCGTTTCCGAGCGACCACGCGATGCTGTGGATGGCGATCTCGACCGGCATCTTCCTGATGTCGCGCCGCGTCGGCGTGCTCGCGCTGCTGTATACGATCGTGTTCATCTGCGTGCCGCGCGCGTATCTCGGCTTTCACTATCCGACCGACCTGCTGGCGGGCGCCGCGATCGGCGTCGCGATCACGTGGCTGATGACGCGCGACGTGATCCGCGCGCACTATGCGCCGCCGGTGCTGCGGCTGATCGGGCGCTTTCCGGCGCCGGCGTACACGCTTGCGTTCCTGCTGTGCTTCGAGCTGATCACGCAGTTCGACGAACTGCTGACGCTCGCGCTGTCGGCCAGGCACACGCTGTAATCGGGGCGGGCCTCGCGATGCTGCCGCTGCTGCTGTCACGTCGAACCACCGAGCGCTGCCGGTCGCTCGCGCCGGCGTCCCGCGATGCGGCCGCCGGCGCTAAAGCCGGCCATTCACGACCGCACGCCCGTCGGCGCGCCAGCGCAGCATGCCGCCGCCGAGATTCGCGATCGCGTCGAACCCCGCCTGCCGCAGGATCACGGTCGCCTGCGCGGACCGTCCGCCCGCGCGGCACACGGTCACGATCGGCCGGTCGCGCTTGAGCTCGGCCGCGCGCGCGGCCAGTTCGCCGAGGGGAATCGGCGTCGCGTCCGGAATGTGCCCGAGCGGCCCGGTGAATTCGGCGGGCTCGCGCACGTCGACGACCTGCACCGCGTTCAGATGATCCTCGAGCCACTGCGGATCGATTTCCCAGAAGCCGGCGAACGTGTAGACGAGCGGCGCCCAGCCGGGCTCGTCCTGCCGCTCCGGCGCGCTCGCCGCGATCCCGCATTTCAGGTTCGCGGGCACCGCGACATCGATCCGGCGAGGGTGCGGCAGCCCGAGGTTCGTCATGTAGCCGGCGAAATCGTCCTCGCTGAGATCGCCGCCGAGGCGCGGATTGAAGCGCCGCTCCTCGCCGACGCTCGTCACGGTCAGCCCGCGATAGTCGTGCGCCGGGTACAGCAGGCAGCTTTCCGGCAGCGTGAAGAGCCGGCCGTGCACCGCGCGATACATCGCGCGCGGGTCGCCCTGCTGGAAATCGGTGCGGCCGGTGCCGCGGATCAGCAGGCAATCGCCGGTGAACGCCATCGATTCGTCGTCGAGCACGAGGCTGATGCAGCCGTTCGTGTGGCCCGGCGTCGCGCGCACGGTCAGGTAGCGTGCGCCGAACGCGCAATGGTCGCCGTCGCGCAGATAGCGGTCCGCGCCCGCCGCGCCGCTCGCCGCGGAAATGGCGATGGCGCTGCCGGTGCGCTGCTTCAGCAGCCAGGCGCCCGTCACGTGATCGGCGTGCACGTGCGTGTCGATCGTCGCGCCGAGCCGCAGGCCGAGTTCGTCGATCAGCGCCGCATCGCGGCGCACCTGCTCGAACACCGGATCGATCAGCACCGCTTCCCGGGACGCGCGATCGGCCAGCAGGTACGTATAGGTAGACGATTGTTGATCGAAGAGTTGCCGGAAGATCATCACGATGTCGCTCCGCCTCCTGCCCTGCCACCTTTCCCGGCGCCGCGCGGCCTGCGCTGCGCGCCGCGTTACGTGCCACCCGCCCGCGCGGTCGGCCGCCTCGCAGGGCGAGCCGATCCGCATTCCGTCGTGCCGTCAACGCGGCTGCGTGACGTACCGCAGATACGGCTTCAGGGTCCTGAAGCCCTGCGGGTATTTCTTCTTCGCGTCGTCGTCCGACACCGACGTCGGGATGATGACGTCCTCGCCCGGCTTCCAGTTCACCGGCGTCGCGACCGTGTGCTGCGCATTCAGCTGCAGCGAATCGAGCAGCCGCATCACCTCGTCGAAATTGCGCCCCGCGCTCATCGGGTAGACCAGCATCGCCTTGACCTTCTTGTCCGGCCCGATGATGAACACCGAGCGCACCGTCGCGTTGTCGACCGCGGTGCGCGGCCCGCCGCTCGCGTTCGGGTGGATCATGTCGTACAGCTTCGCGACCACCAGGTTGTCGTCGCCGATCATCGGATAGTTGATCGCGTGCCCCTGCGTCTCCTCGATGTCCTTCACCCACCGCTGGTGATCGCTGACGGGGTCGACCGAGAGCCCGATGATCTTCGTGTTGCGCTTGTCGAATTCCGGCTTGAGCCCGGCCATGTAGCCGAGTTCGGTCGTGCATACCGGCGTGAAATCCTTCGGATGCGAGAACAGGATCGCCCAGTGGTCGCCGATCCACTCGTGAAAGCGGATCGTGCCCTCGGTGGTCTCGGCCGTGAAATCGGGCGCTTCTTCTCCTAGTCGAATCGACATTTCGTCCTCCATGGCATGGAACCGTCGAAATCCTCATGACGCGCGCGGGACGCAGGCAGGCACGCGCCGCGTCCCGCGCGCGCTTATAGCGTAGGTCAAATTGCGCGCGCCACGGGCGCCGCCGCGCAGCGCACGCGGCCGCAAAGTGTCCGATCCCGCATGCGCCCGCCGAGGCGCCGAACCGCCGCGTTGCGCCGCCTATACTTTTTTCATCGATTCCCCGAACGTGACGCACGCCCGCGTCGCGGCGCACCGGCGGTCGCGCGAACCGCCCGGCCGGTCCCCTTCCTGTTAGGAGAACATCATGCCTCGCCGCTATATCGATTGCCGCGAGTTTCCCAGCGCGATGAACTGCTCGGTCGCGATCTCCGCCGATTCCGACGGCGAACTGCTGGAGGCCGCGGTTCAGCACGCGGTCGCGGTGCACCAGCACACCGACACGCCCGAGTTGCGCACGCAACTGAGGACGCTGTTCCGCGACTGCACGCCGCCCGCCGAAGCACCCCGGCAGCCATGACCGGCGCACTTGCTTGACCCCGCCGCCCCTCCGTCGGCCGCTACCTCCCTTCGCATCGCCTCCCCTTCGCCCCCGCCGCGCCGGCGTCCCCGCCGGCCGGCGCGGTCATCGCCGGCCCCCGCATCCGCGCCCCGTTCTCCGCGTCGATCACACGTGAAACGTTTTTCAGGCGTTGCAGCGTGGCGCGCGCGTCAGGGAAAAAAATTCACCCATCAAATCATCGCGTTAGCACCCATGGCACGGCGCTCGCTTGCAACCGGAAGCAGGTTCGCATGTGCACGACATCAGCGCGCGCACGCCGGCGCGGTCGCGCCCACAGGAACATGGCGGCGTCGCCGACGCCGCGCCGGAACAGGCCGATGCCCTGTCCGCGCGTTCCGTTTCGTTGAACCCGACGCATCCCGGGAGCGCCGATCGGCGCCGACACGCCAGTCAGGCCGGCGGACGGGAAGTCATTTTTGCAACGTCTCGAACGACGCCAGTCGCTTCAGGAGGACACCATGAAAGTGCGAGGAACGAACGGATCGCTGCGCGTGTGGCGCGCGGTGCTGACCGGTCTGTGTGCGAGCGCCGTCGCGTTCGCCGCGCTCGGCACGACGGCATCGTTTGCCGCCGGCAAGGGGCCACGCCACGTCGGCCACGGCTCGCTGCCGTCGAAAGGAAACATCCCTGCCAAGTTTCCGACGCTGCCGACCGGCCCGCATCCGAGCGAGGCGAAGAACATCGGCAAGTTCAAGCCGCAACAACTCTAGGCATCGCGCTGAAGTCGTTGTCGGAGAAAAGATTCATTCATTCGATCACTGATGCGTGAGGTACGCCATGAGTGCAATACGTACGTTGTTCCGCTCCCCCGGGCCGCTGGCGCGCGCTCTGGCCGCGGCCGGGCTCTGCGCCGCGGCGCAGGTCGCCCACGCCGTCCCCGCGGACGCGCAAATCGACCTGAAGGTGCTGGTGCTCGCCAGCCAGCAGGCCGGCAACACACCCGAACTGCAGGCGACGCAGACGATCCTCGACCGGCTGGGCGTGCCGTACACGATCTGGTCGTACGACACCAACAACCCGACGCTGCCCCCGCTCGAAACCGGCGACCATGCGATGTACCAGGGCATCATCATGCCGATCAGCGACGCCCGCTACATGAACCCGTTCGCCGGCGGCGCGCTCGCGACGACGCTCGCGCGCTACCAGTTCAAGTACAACGTGCGGCTCGCGAGCGTCTACACGTGGCCGGGCGACACCGGCTGCATGCAGTACGTCGGCTACCGGGATACGACCGCGTCGCCGCTCGGCACCACGCTGACGGCCACCGGCAAGACGCTGTTCCCGTACATGAACGCCGGCACGAGCACGGCCAATCCGCTGACGGTGCAGAACGCGTGGACCTACTTCATGTCGCCCGCGAGCCCGCTGCCGGCCGGCACGACCACGACGACGCAGATCCAGGGCACGGCATCGAACGGCACGACCTATTCGGTCGCATCGACCTGCCTGTTCGGCAACACGACGCCGCTCACGGGCGACAGCACGTCGCGCGAGATCATGGCGGTGTCGTTCGACAACAACCCGTTCCTGATGCATTCGATGACGCTGTCGTACGGCCTCGTCAACTGGGTCACGCGCGGGCTGTTCGTCGGCGTGCGGCACGTGTACATGGATCCGCAGGTCGACGACAACGGCATCCCGGACGAGATCTTCCCGTATGCGGTGTCGGACTATACGGGCCAATGGTACGACGTCAGAAACGGTAACTGCCAGCCCAACAACCCCTGCGTGTACACATCCACGAACCCTCCGGGCCAGTGCCCGCTCGGCAGTCCCGTGGGCTCGACGAACCCGAACACGGGCACGACCGCGTGCGAGTACCGCACGGTCGGCTCGGACTTCGACAACACGATGAGCTGGCAGGACAACACCAACGCCAACACGGCCAACGCGGGTGCGCTGAAGTTCACGCTGGCGTTCAACGGGTCGGGCTACTCCACCGACTACGGCGGCCTCGGCAACTACCCGACGACGGGCACCGACACGCTGTCGGTCGAGACCAACTCGAACGAATACGAGTTCAAGTGGATCACGCACACGTACGACCACGTCCTGCTCGACCCGCCGTTCACGACCACGGCCTCGCAGGTCACGACCGAGCTGCAGAACAACGACAGTGTCGCGCAGACGTTCGGCTTCGAGCACTACAACAGGACCGTGATCGTCACGCCGGAAATCTCAGGGCTCTACAACGCGACGACGCTCGGCGCGCTGCAGGGGTACGGGATCACGGTGCTCGTCTCCGATTCGTCGAAGCCGACGCCGCCGGTCGGCACGTCGGGCTGCCCGATCAACAACAACGGCGTCGCGTGGCCGCTGCCGCCGTTCAACGCGGGCAAGTTCAACTGCGTGAACCAGAACATCTTCGAGATCCCGCGCTATGCGACGGCGCTGTTCTACAACGTGTCGCAGCCGGCGGAATGGGTCGCCGAATACAACTACTTCTATGGCGCGAACGGGATCGATCCGACACGGTGGGGCACCGACCAGACCTACGCGCAAGTGCTCGACCACGTGTCCGACACGCTCGTGAGCTACCTGCTCACGTATGACCTGCGGCCGCTGATGTTCCACCAGTCGAACCTGCGGATGTACAGCGGCACGAGCTTCCTGCTCGGCGATCTGCTGAACGCGGTGCTGACGAAGTACAACAAGTACTACAAGGGCATGCCGATCCGCAGCCCGTACCTGTCCGACGCCGGCACGCTCGCGAAGCAGCGGCTCGTGTTCAACTCGTCGAGCGTGGCCGCCACGCTGAAGCCCGGCGTGTCGATCACGCTCAGCGCATCGCGCAGCGACGGACAATCGGTCGTGGTGCCGGTCACCGGCGTAACGTTCGGCACCGTGCATGAAACGTACGGCGGCCAGAGCAATTCCACGATCACGCTGCTCCCGGCGACCAGCTATACGACCCAGATCACGCCGGCGCCCGCGTGGCAATAAATGGGAGGCCGACACGCAAACCGCGTCACGGAGGACGCCCGCCGCAAGGCGGGCGTTTTTTTGTGCACGGTCAGGGTGACGATCCGCGTCCGTCGACCGTTCGTGAATCTGTGAAACAATCGCGCTTCCCCGTCAGCCGGAATCCGGCTATTCAGCCAAGGAGCAGATCGATGATCACCTCGGGAAGCTGTCACTGCGGCAACATCTCCTTCGCGCTCGACTGGCGCGACGCCGCGCCTCGCATCGCCGCGCGTACGTGCACCTGTTCGTTTTGCCGCAAGCATGGCGGCTCCTGGACGTCCTGTCCGGCCGGCGCGCTCGAAATCACCGTGAAGGACCCGGCGCAGGTCAGCGCCTATGCATTCGGCACGCGCACGGCCCGATATCACGTGTGCCGCGCGTGCGGCGTCGTGCCGGTCGTGACGAGCGAAGTGGACGGCCGGCTCTACGGGGTCGTCAACGTCAACACGTTCGATGGGGTCGACGCCGCGCTCATCGACCACGCCGCGGCCGCTTCCTTCGACGGAGAGGGCACGGATGAGCGTCTCGCCCGCCGCAAGCGCAACTGGATACCGGACGTCGTGCTCCGCGAATGTCGCTGACGATCGACCCGAAACAGGCCGCCGCGCTGCTGGCCGTCGCCGACACCGGCAGCTTCGAGCAGGCGGCGCTGCGCCTGCACGTGACCGCGTCCGCCGTCACGCAGCGGGTGCGCGCGCTGGAGGCAAGCCTCGGCACGCCGCTCGTGCTGCGCACGCGGCCGTGCCGGCCGACCGTCGCCGGGCAGCGCGTGCTGCAGCACCTGCGCCGCGTCGCGCTGCTGCAGGCCGACCTGCAGAGCGCGCTTGCGGTCGAGCGCGAATCGCCGATCTCCGTCACGATCGCGCTCAATTCCGACAGCCTCGGCACCTGGTTCCTGCCCGCGCTGACGTCGGTGCTCGCCGGCGAGCGCATCCTGTTCGAGCTGATCGTCGAGGACCAGGACCATACGTTCGCGCTGCTCGAAAGCGGGATGGCGGTCGGCTGCGTGACGACCGAGCCGAAGCCGATGCGCGGCTGCGTCGCGACGCCGCTCGGCACGATGCGCTACCGGCTGCTCGCCGCGGCCGCGTTCGCCGCGCGCTGGTTTCCGCGCGGCCTCAATCGCGCGAGCGCGCGCCGCGCGCCGGTCGTCGCATATTCGCGGCGCGACACGCTGCAATCGTCGTTTCTGGAAGAAAAGTTCGGGCTGCCCGTCGGCGCATACCCGTGCCACTACGTGCCGGGCACGCACGCGCATTTCGCGGCGGTAAGGCACGGGCTCGGCTATGCGATGGTGCCCGCGCCGCTGCTCGGCGACACGCCGCTCGACGCGCAGGGCCTCGTCGATCTCGCACCCGCGCATCCGACCGACGTCACGCTGTACTGGCACGCGTGGACCGTGCAGTCGCCGGCGATGGCGTCGTTGTCCGCGCGCGTCGTCGAAGCGGCGCGGCGGCTGCTCGCGCCGCTCGCGCGCTGATCGCTTCGACAACGCAGCGACGCTGCGCCGCCGCCGCCCGCTTACGCGCGCCGCTGTGCGAAATACGCGCCGACCGCGGCGACGAACGTATCGACGTCCTCGCGCGACACGTCGCAGTGCGTGACGAAACGCGACGCGTACAGCATCTGCGTGAGGATTCCGCGTTCCTTGAGCCACGCTTCGAGCGGCGCGCAATCGGCCTCGGGAAACTGCGCGAACACCATGTTCGTCGCGTGCGACAGCACCTTCACCTCGTCGATGCGCGCGAGCCCCGCGGCAAGGCGCGCGGCGTTCTCGTGATCGTCCGCGAGCCGCTCGACGTTGTGATCGAGCGCATACAGGCAAGCGGCCGCGAGCAGCCCCGACTGCCGCATCGCGCCGCCGAGCACCTTGCGCCAGCGCCTTGCGCGCTCGATCAGCGGCCGGCTGCCGACCAGCACCGAGCCGACCGGCGCGCCGAGCCCCTTCGAGAAGCAGATCGACACCGTGTCGAACGGCGCGCACAGGTCCGCGATCGCGCGGCCCGACGCGACGGCCGCGTTGCACACGCGCGCGCCGTCGAGGTGCGTGGACAGCCCGCGGCTGCGCGCCACCGCAGCGGCCTCTTCCGCATAGCCGGCCGGCAGCACGCGGCCGCCGATCGTGTTTTCGAGCGCGAGCAGCCGCGAGCGCGCGAAGTGGTCGTCGAGCGGCTTGATCGCGGCGACGATCCTGTCGATCGGCAGCGTGCCGTCGGGCGCGTTGTCGATCGGCTGCGGCTGGATGCTGCCGAGCACCGCCGCGCCGCCGCCTTCGTATTTGTAGGTGTGCGCCTGCTGGCCGACGATGTATTCGTCGCCGCGTTCGCAATGCGCCATCAGCGCGGCGAGATTGCTCTGCGTGCCGCTCGGCAGGTACAGGCCCGCCTCCTTGCCCGCGCGCTCGGCCGTCGCGTCCTGCAGGCGCTTGACGGTCGGGTCGTCGCCCCACACGTCGTCGCCGACTTCGGCGGCTGTCATTGCGGCCAGCATCGCGGGGCTGGGGCGCGTCACGGTATCGCTGCGTAGATCGATCATCGGTGGTCCCTGAGTGAACGCGGGCCGGTACGGGCGTGCCCGAGCCGGCCTGCCGAAAGGAGACTCAGAGTGTACGCAATTCGCCGGGCGGTTGCCGGGCGCGTCAAGCGTCAATAACGCGGCGGCGGCGGCTGGACGCCCGGGGGCGGCATCGGCGGCGCGGCGCGCGGCGCGCCCTCATAGCCGCCGCTCATCCCGCCCGGCACCGGCACGCGGTTGCCGGTCGCGTACATGCATTGCAGGTACGCGTAGTCGTAGCGGCGCTGCACGTCGTACGCCGAACCCTGCGCGGCGCCCGCGCCGACCACGCTGCCCGCGAGCAGCCCCGCGCCCGCGCCGACGGCCGCGCCGCTGCCGCCGTTGAACGCGGCGCCGGCCGCCGCACCGAGTGCCGTGCCGGCCGCCGCGCTGCCGACCGCGCTCGCCGTCGACGCCTGCCCGGCGGTCACGCCGCCCGACTGCTGGAATGCGTACTGACGGCAGCTCGCGTCGTCGGCGCGGAACTGGTCGAACGACTTGCCCGTGCCGGGCAGCGCCATCACGGTCGGGCCGTTCGGCACGAACGCGCATGCGCTGACGAGGCCGGCCAACACCGCCAGCACGGGCCAGCGCGCATTTCGGATCGTGTTGCTCATCGTCGCACCTCCATCATTGCGGCCGCGCCGGCACCGACCGCCAACCCGACTTGCATTCCTTCACGTACGGGTAATAGTGCTTCGACGCGTCGCAGTAGTACCAGAGACCGCCGTCGTTCGCGTCTGCGCCGCCCTGCGCCTGGCCCTTCTCGATGTACTGCTGCGGCGGCGGCGGCGCGACGGGCACCACGACGACGGGCGGCGGGTAGTAATACGGCGCGGGCACGACGGGGTAGTAATACGGATAGCCCGGGCCGACGTAGACCCCGACGCGGGCGGCGTGGGCCACGCCCGCCGCGCCGATCGCGGCGGCGGCGAGCATGCCCCCCAGCGCTAGCTTCGATGCGTTCACGTCTCGTTCTCCGACAAACCGGCTCGCCACGCGAACCCGATGTCCTCAACGCTACGCCGCACGCGATCCGGCATCCATTACGGAGGCGCGCGGCAATGTTGCAAGACGTTACCGGTGTCACGGAAACCGCGCGCGGCGGCCGTCGGCGCGTGCGCCCGCGTTACCGGCCAACGGCTCGAAACGGACGTGCGGGCATCGCGCGCCCGATGATGCGACGCGCCATATTGACGCAGGTGCGGCGGGCCGCCGCGCCCCGCCCGCCGCGGGCCGCGCCGCGATCTTGATACGAATCAACGATTTAACGCGGCGCCGCCGCGCAGGGTCTGGACATCTGCGACGAGTTGGCGCATTTCGCAGCGCAATATCGCGTCCCATACTCCAGCCAACCCTGCAGCCGCGTTCGGCCAGGGTCCGCCGGCAGGCCCGCCGGCGGGTATCGACAGCTTCGGTCAACTGGTATGGATACCGCATTTTCGGCCCTCGATCTGGCCCGCCTGCAATTCGCGTTCACCGTCTCGTTTCACATCGTCTTTCCGGCGCTCAGCATCGGCCTCGCGAGCTTCATCGCGGTGCTCGAATACCGCTGGCTCAAGACCGGCAAGCCGTACTACAAAACCCTCTGCCTGTTCTGGTCGAAGATCTTCGCCGTCGCGTTCGGGATGGGCGTCGTCTCCGGCGTGGTGATGAGCTATCAGTTCGGCACCAACTGGGCCGGCTTCTCGAGCTTCGCCGGCTCGGTCACCGGTCCGCTGCTGATGTACGAAGTGATGACCGCGTTCTTCCTCGAAGCCGGCTTCCTCGGCATCATGCTGTTCGGCTGGAACCGCGTCAGCCCGCGCGCCCACTTCGGCGCGACGCTGATGGTCGCGATCGGCACGATCATCTCGACGTTCTGGATCCTCGCGTCGAACAGCTGGATGCAGACGCCGCAGGGCTTCGAGATCGTCGACGGCCGCGTCGTGCCGACCGACTGGTTCGCGATCATCTTCAACCCGTCGTTCCCGTACCGCCTCTTCCACATGGCGATCGCCGCGTTCATCGTGGCCGCGCTGGTGGTCGCCGCGACCGGCGCATGGCACCTGCTGAAGGGCCGTCGCGACCAGGGCGTGAAGAAGATGTTCTCGATGGCGCTGTGGCTGCTGCTGGTGCTCGCGCCGGTGCAGGCGCTGATCGGCGACCAGCACGGCATCAACACGCTGAAGCACCAGCCGGCGAAGATCGCCGCGATCGAGGGCCTGTGGGAAACCGAGAAGGGCGGCACGCCGCTCAACCTGTTCGGCATTCCCGACATGCAGGCCGAAACGACGCGTTACGCGGTGAAGGTCCCGCACCTCGGCAGCCTGATCCTCACGCACAGCTGGGACGGCGAGATCCGCGGCCTGAAGGAATACCCGCCGGAAGACCGGCCGAACTCGACGGTCGTGTTCTGGAGCTTCCGGATCATGGTCGGCCTCGGCTTCGCGATGATCGCGCTCGCCGCGCTCGCATGGCTGCTGCGCCGCCGCGGCCGGCTGTATGAATCGAAGGGGTTCCAGCGCTTCGCGCTGCTGATGGGCCCGACCGGTTTCGTGTCGCTGCTCGCGGGCTGGGTGACGACCGAGGCGGGCCGCCAGCCGTGGGTCGTGTACGGCGTGATGCGCACCGCGCAAGCCGTGTCGCCGCTCTCCGCGCAGCAGGTCAGCATCTCGATGATGGCGTTCGTGGTCGTGTACTTCCTCGTGTTCGGCACCGGCGTCTACTACATGCTCAAGCTGATGAAGGCCGGCCCCGCGCTGCCCGACGTCCCGCACGACGACAAGCCGGACACGCGCCCCGACCACACCGCGCGCCGCCCGATGTCGGCCGTCGAAGAGCTGATCGAGACCGTCTGAACGGCCCACCACACACGCATACGAGGATATTCATGGACGTCACCGTAATCTGGGCCGCGATCATCGCATTGGGGCTCTTCATGTACGTCGTGCTCGACGGTTTCGACCTCGGCATCGGCATCGTCTTCCCGTTCTTCCCGGACGAGAAGGAACGCGACCTGATGATGAACACGGTCGCGCCCGTGTGGGACGGCAACGAGACGTGGCTCGTGCTCGGCGGCGCCGGCCTGTTCGCGGTGTTTCCGGTCGTCTACTCGACCGTGCTGTCCGCGCTGTACCTGCCGCTGATCTTCATGCTGATCTGCCTGATCTTCCGCGGCGTGTCGTTCGAGATCCGCGCGAAGGCGCGCCGCACCAAGCAGCTGTGGGATCTCGCGTTCATCGGCGGCTCGGCCGGCGCGACGCTGTTCCAGGGCATCGCGCTCGGCGCGTTCCTGCAGGGCATCGATGTGAAGGACGGCGTGTTCGCCGGCGACGCGTTCGACTGGCTCACGCCGTTCAGCCTGCTGACGGGCCTCGGCCTCGTCGCCACCTACGCGCTGCTCGGCTGCTGCTGGCTCGTCGCGAAGACCGAAGGCGACCTGCAGCGCCGCCTGCATCGCGTCGTGTGGCCGCTGACCGTCGTGCTGCTCGGCTTCATCGCGGTCGTCAGCCTGTGGACGCCGCTGCAGGACCCGGCGATCGCGCAGCGCTGGTTCGATTCGGGGCTGTTCTGGCGCCTGCTGCCGGTGCCGTTCCTCGTCGTCGGCTGCGCGATGTGGATGCGTCGCGCGGTGCGCGACCGGCACGACACGACGCCGTTCGTGCTCGCGCTGGCGCTCGTGCTGCTCGGCTACGTCGGCCTGCTCGTCACGCTGTTCCCGTATGCGATCCCGCAGAGCATGACGATCTGGGAAGCGGCCGCGCCGCGCTCCAGCCAGACCTTCACACTGGTCGGCGCAGCGGTTATCCTGCCGATCATCATCGCCTACACGACGATGGGCTACTGGGTATTCCGAGGCAAGGTGCGCCATGAAGACCAGCACTACTACCACCACTGAGCACGGCGCCGCGCCGCGCTCGAAACTGCGCGGCTGGATGTGGTTCGTCCTGCTGTGGGCAGGCGGCGTCGCCGGCGCGGTCACGCTCGGCTATGCGTTCAAGATCTTCATGAACCTGACGCTGTTCGCGGTGAAGTAGGCGCGTCGCACCGTTCACCGCCCGCACGGCGTCGCGCACATCGCGTTGTCCACTGCCGCGAAAAACGTCTGATAGAAATCCGGCTCGACGACGGTCTTGGTGCGCGAATCGCCGTTGCTGTCCCACACCGTGCGGTCGAACCGCGCGCGCACGACCGTCTCGCGCGTGCTCGTCACCCGCACCGTCACGATCGCCGCTACGCGCTCGTGATCCGGCTTCGCCGGCAAAAAGCCGATGCGGGCCTTCACCGCGCCGCGCACCAGTTGCCGCCACTTCGGGAGCAGCGTGTCGCTGCGGCCCGCCTCGACCAGCCCCGTGTCGCGATCGACCGTCACCGGCGCGTAGCCCTGCGCGCGCAGCACGCCCGCCACCGCGTCGAGCACATGCGCCTGCGTCGCGCCCGCATAGCTGCGATCGCTCAGCATGCGCAGCGTCTGCCGCTCCGCGTCGGTCAGGTCGACCTCGGTCTGGCTCGAGCTGTAGCGCACCAGCGACCCGCCGCTGCCGATCTGGCGCTCGGTCGCCGGTTGTGCCGCGCATCCGGCCAGCGCCGCGAACAGGCCCGCGCAGGCGAGCGAGCGCGTCCGTCGGGCTCGCCGAAAGCGGCGGATTCCAGTTGATCGGACATCGGGCGGCGCTATGATCGTCATCGGGGCATTCTCCTGTCGGCGCCATGATAGGGAGGCGCCCCGGCCTCGACAAACGACATTTTCTGACCGACTGTGTAGCTTTTCTTCGCGATCGCACGATGCGCCGACTGCCGCCCCTGAACGCGTTGCGCAGCTTCGAAGCTGCCGGACGCCTGCAAAGCCTGACCCTCGCCGCCGAGGAGCTGAACGTGACCCAGAGTGCGGTCGCGCAGCAGATCCGCGTGCTCGAAACGTACTTCGGGCAGAAGCTGTTCGAACGCGACGGGCGCTCGCTGCGGCTCACGCCGCGTGCGCGGCATTATCTCGTCGACGTCGCGAGCTGCCTCGGGCGGCTTGCGCAGGCGACCGGGCAGATGTTCGATTCCGTCGGCAGCCCGCCGATCCGCGTCGATACGACCGCATCGTTCGCGCACGGCTGGTTGCTGCCGCAACTGGCCGCGTTCCAGGCCGCGTATCCGGGCATCGACGTGCAGCTCGCCGCGACGCCCGATGCCGAGCTGGACCGGTTCGACGAGACCTGCGACGTCGTGATCCGCCGCTATACGCCGGAGCTGCGCCGCAAGGGCTTCGTGTCGCGGCCGCTGCTCGCGGGCGTCGCGGTGCCCGTCTGCGCGCCCGGCCATCCGCTGCTCGAGCGCGTGCGCGTGCCGTCCGACCTGCGCCATGTGCCGCTCCTGCACTACGAGGCCGTGCCGCAAGCGTGGCAGTACTGGTTCCATCAGGCCGGCACGGACGTCACCGAGACGCTGCGCGGCCCGTTCTATCGCGATTTCTTCCTGCTGCTCAAGGCTGCCGCCAGCGGGCTCGGCGTATGCCTCGCCACGCGCGCCGTCGTGCGCGACGACCTCGCAAGCGGCCGGCTCGTCGCGCTGTTTCCCGAGGTCCGGCTCGAAGGGCCGCCGTTTCATTGCCTGTATCGCGACGACGACGACCGGCCGTTGCGCACGTTCGTCGATTGGCTGTTCGCGCGGGCGGAGGAAGTGGATGGGCCGGTGGCGGTCTGACGACGTGGGCAGGCGCTACGGCGACTGACGCACCACGCCGAGCTTCAGCCCGAGCATGCCGAAGATGCGGCTCATCGTCTGCACGGTGCCCTCGCTGCGCCCCTGCTCGATATCCTGCATCGTTTTCGTCGACACGCCCGCGAGCTTCGCCATTTCGGCGCTGGTCAGCCACAGCGCCAGTTGATCCGGAAGCGAGAGTGCGGTGTAGCGCTTGTCCATGGTGTCGTCGGTAGGATCCGTGCCATTTCGTTGGTAACGCACGTTCGGCTCTGGGCCAAACCGCAGCATTTCGGCAGAAAACTATACAAGTCATGCCGCTTTGTTCGGATGAACTATATAGAAATCTACCGAATCGGAGACGACTTGGAGGCGTTGTCGAAGGGTCATGCGCGATCAAGATGGCGCTGCGTCCGGCGGAATTCAAGCAAGCCTGACGATACGTGACGCCCGCCAGCCTCCGGCACATTCCGCTCCACCCACACGTCAAAAAAACGGCCCTCGCATCACGCGAGAGCCGCATCGAAATCGCTGGAGAAAGTGCGCGCTCGGAAGGCTCAGAACGTATGCCGCACGCCCACCCGCACGAGCGTCTGCGTATCGCCCGCGGACGAGATGCCATTGCCGACGTCGCCGATCGACGCCGTCGCGTCGACGACGTTGCCGTACGGATCGAGCGTCTTGCCGCTCGCCTTCTGGTAGCCGACGAGGCCGTACAGCGCGGTGCGCTTCGACAGGTAGTAATACGACGCGAGGTTCAACTGGTGATACTTCGGCGCGGCGTCGCCGCCGACCGAGCTGCCGCGCGTGAAATCGTAGCCCGCCGCGACGCGCAGCGCGGGCGACGCCTGCCATGACACGGTGCCGCCGACCGAGTTGTAGGTCGCGTTGCCCTTGAACGTCGAAACCGCGCCCGCGTGGTATTGCGTGTTGCTGTACGACAGGCCCATCGTCACCGCGCCGATCTGGTAGGTCGATGCGACCGCAACGATCTGCATGCTCTTCGACGACGCGAAGCCCTCGTTGATCGACGACGCGAATGTGCCGTCATACGAGCCGGTCCACGCGCCGCCGTTCGCGCCGAACGCGTTCGTCGCGTACAGGTACGCGGCGCCGATCGCGAACGGCCCGTTCACGTACTGGCCGCCGACGCTCCACGTGTTCTGGTTCTTCACGCTGCCGGCCTGGTTGCCGAACCCGTACAGCGCGCCGAACGTGAAGCCGCCGAACTTCGGGCTGACGTACTTGACCGAGTTGTTCTCGCGCGACTGGTTGTCGATGTTGTCGAGATCGCCCGGATGCGCGCCCATCCCGGTCAGGAACGAGCCGGGCCCGATCGAGCCGACGAAATCGACGACCGGATCGTACTGGCGGCCCATCGTCAGCGTGCCGTAGCGCGTGCTCGACAGCCCCATCCACGACTGCCGGCCGAACATGCGGCCACCCTGACCGAGCTGGCCGGTGCCGATGTTGAAGCCGCTCTCGAGCTGGAACACCGCGGCGAGCCCGTCGCCGAGGTCTTCCTTGCCCTTGAGCCCCCAGCGGCTGCCGGACCACGTGCCGCTCGCGAAGCTGTAGCTCGATGCGCCGCGATACGCGACCGGCGAGCCCAGCGAGCCCTTGCTCGTCGCGACGCGCTGGTTGCTCGCGTACCCGAGCCCCGCGTCGACGATCCCGTAGAGCGTGACGGTGCCTTGCGCATGCGCCGCGGTGCAAAGGCAGCCGGCGACGCAGAGCGCCAAAGTGATCTTCTTCATGTAGAGGATTCCTGTCTATTGATTCGATGCCACCCGAAACGATGCATCCCCCCCGAGCGAGATGCCGACCTACGCCGAATCGGACAGCCACCGCGCGACACGCGCGACGAGCGGGTCCGCTTCGTCGAAGCACTCGACGCCCGCCACCTGCGGCGCGTCGCAAATCGTGAACACCGGCTTGCCCCATTGCAGGCCGAGCGCGATCTCGGACAGCGTGCCGAGGCCGCCGCCCACCGCGACCAGGCACAGCGATGCGCGCGCGATCAGCGCATTGCGCGTGATGCCGAGACCGGTCGGCAGCGCGACGCTCAGGTACGGATTCGCCTCCTGCGCATCGTCCTCGGGCAATAGCCCGATCGCGCACCCGCCGGCCGCATGCGCGCCGCGCGCGGCGGCCTCCATCACGCCCTGCTTGCCGCCGCCGACGAGC
The DNA here is from genome assembly GCF_902833085.1 of Burkholderia ubonensis. Lineage (GTDB taxonomy): Bacteria > Pseudomonadota > Gammaproteobacteria > Burkholderiales > Burkholderiaceae > Burkholderia > Burkholderia ubonensis. The sequence goes on along the minus strand of NZ_CADFEB010000009.1, from coordinate 276,741 downwards.
GCGACGCCCGCCGCCGCGATGCCGTACGCGATCCGCTCGGCGACGCGCATTTGCATTTCCGTCGCATCGCGCGGCCCGATCACGCCGACCGGCATCCGGTGCCGGCGTGCGCCGCGCTGCCGCTGCGCGAGCCGCGCGAGCGCGTCACGCGCGTCCTCCGACCATTCACATTCAATGACGCCGTTGCCGAACAAGGCCTTCCCCCAGTGCAAGAACGCAGGTGCAGAGCGCCGTCAGCACGATCGACAGCACGGCCGCCTGCGAGAAATCGGTTTGCCCGTCCGACAGCTTCAGGTACATCAGCAGCGGCAGGATGTTGATTTGCGTGCCGGCCAGCGCGAGCGCCGTGCCGTAGGTGCCGAGCGCGATCGCCGTCACGAGGCACCACGCGGACGCGACCGACGGCCACAGCTCGCGCCACGCGACGTCGAGCCACGCGCGCCACGGCCGCGCGCCGAGCGTCAGCGCCGCTTCGAGCGGCCTGCGGTCGAGATTCGCGAGCGCCGGATAGATCATCAGCGCGACGCGCGGGATCAGGTAGTACGCGTAGGCAACGGCGAGCCCCGGCATCGTGTAGATCGCGCCGCCGATCACGTTCTGGTCGGCCCCCAGCGACGCCAGCAGCGTGGTGACGAAGCCGGCGCGGCCGAACGCGAGGATGAAGCCGTACGCAATCACCAGCCCGGAGAACGCGAGCGGCACGCCGAGCAGCGCGAGCGACCAGTGGCGGCGGGCGGGCGACTGCCCCGCCAGCGCGAAAGCGACCGGCACGCCGACCCCGACCGACAGCGTGCCGGCGCCGACCGCCAGCGCCAGCGAGCGCGCGAGCGCATCGGCGACGAGCGGATCGCGCAGCACCGCGGCGAACGCGCGGCCGCCGTCCGTGAACGCCGCGCCGACGAGCGCCGCGAGCGGCAGCACGAAGAACACCGCGAGCAATCCCGCAGCCGGCGCCGCGCCGAAACGGCGCAGCGCGCCGCGTTCCGGTAAAGTGGCCTGCATCTCGCGCTCCTTACTTGCCGAGCGTCGCCTGCGACCACAACTGGTCGACCTCGGCCTTGCGCGCCGCCGCCTTCGCGACGTCGAGCGGGCGCACCTGCGGCGCATTCGGCAGCTTCGCCGCGACGTCCGGCGCCACCGGCGTACCGGGCACCGCCGGACGCACGTAGCCTTGCGCGAACAGCGCCTGCCCCGCGTCGCTCATCACCAGGTTGAGCCACAGCTGCGCGGCGGCCGGGTTCGGGCCGTTCTTCACGAGGCTCATCGCATACGGCGCCGACACGCTGCCGTCCTGCGGAATCACCACTTCCGCCGCGTCGCCCATCCCGTCCGCGTATTTCGCCTTGAGCCCGTCGTTCTCGTAGCCGATCAGGATCGGGATCTCGCCTTTCACGAACTTCGCGTAGGGCGTCGTGCCCTCGACGCGCAGCACGTTGCCCGCGTTCTTCAGCTTGCCGAAGAATTCCGCGCCCGGCTTCGGGTTCTCGACGCTGCCGCCGTTCGCGTACGCGGCCGCGAACACCGCGACCTGTCCCTGCCCGGTCGAGCGCGGATCGAGATAGACGACCGCGTTGCGGTACTCGGGCTTCAGCAGGTCGGACCAGCGCTGCGGCGCGTTCTTCACGAGCTTCTTGTTGACGAGGAACGCGATGTTCAGCGAGTGCACCGCGAACCAGCGGCCGTCGGCCGCGCGGAACACCGCCGGCAGCTTGTCGAAATTGAGCGGCTTGAACGGCGCGACCACGTCCTTGCCCGCCGCATCGAGCGCCGACGCGGCAAAGTAGTACGCGGTGTCGGCCTGCGGGCGGCGCCGCGACTTGTCGAGCGCGACGACGGTGGCCGCCGAGCCGATATCGTTGTACGTGATCTCGACCTTCGGATAGCGCTTGCGGAATTCGGCGAACAGCGCCTTCCAGTTCGCCCATTCCGGCCCCGTGTCGAACGACACGACGAGCCCCTCGTCGGCGGCCTTCTCGTACAGCGCGTCTTCGCCGGGATAGAGCGGCGCGGCGTGGGCGCCCAACGGCGCGAGCGTCGCGAGCGCGCAGAGCGCCAGCAGGCGGCGGCGCATCGTATTGAGGAACAGGCGGCGTGCAGACATCGTGAATCTCCGTTGAATGAATGGGGTCGCCCGCGCTTACGCGGCGGGCAGCACGAGCAGATGGCGCGGCTCGATCGCGATGCAGCGCGCGGGCAGTTCGCGCCCTTCGCACAGCAACGCGTCGGTTCCGCCCGCCGGCACGAAGTCGAAACGCTGCGTCGCGCCGAAGTAGCGCACCTCGCCGATCCGGCCATCGATGCGGTTCACCGCGTACGCGGGCGGATCGGGCTGCACGTGCTCGGGCCGCACCAGCACGTCGACCGTGTCGCCCGGCCGGTGCGCGCCCGTTTCGACGCACAGCGTCGTGAAGCGCACGTCGATCGCGCCCTGTGCAAGCACGCGGCCGCGCAGCACCGTCGAATGGCCGACGAAGCGGGCGACCTGCGCGCTCGCCGGACGCTCGTACAGGTCGCGCGGCGTGCCGGCCTGCAGCATGCGGCCGCCGTCGACGATCGCGACGCGGTCGGCCATGCTCAGCGCCTCGTCCTGGTCGTGCGTGACGAGCAGCGTCGTCGCGCCGCACGCGCGCTGCAGCGCGCGGATCTCGTCGCGCAGCTGATGACGGATACCGGCGTCGAGCGCCGCCAGCGGCTCGTCGAGCAGCAGCAGCTTCGGTTCGATCACGAGCGCCCGGGCCAGCGCGACGCGCTGCTGCTGCCCGCCGGACAGCATCGCGATGCCGCGATCCGCATGCGCCGACAGGCCGACCCGCTCGAGCATCTCCCGCGCGCGCCGGCGCCGGACGTCCGCCGCGACGCCGCGCATGCGCAGGCCGTACGCGACGTTGTCGACGACCGACAGGTTCGGAAACAGCGCGTAATGCTGGAACACCATGCCCACCTCGCGCTCCCACACGGGCACGCCCGCCACGTCGTCGCCGCCGATCGCGATGCGGCCGCGATAGCCGTCGAGCAGGCCGGCGGCGAGCCGTAGCAGCGTGGATTTGCCGGAACCGCTGCGCCCCATCACGGCGAGCAGCTCGCCTTGCGCAGCGGACAGCGTGACGTCGTCGACGCCGTGACGCGCGCCGGGATACTGGAAACTGACGTGTTCGAAATCGAGACTCATGACGGACTCACTTCAGACGTTGCACGGTGCTGACGGACACGAGCGTCGCGAGCACGGCGAGGACGAGCAGCACGACGGTCGCCGCGCACGCCATCCCCGACGCGCCGTAGAACGCCTGCAGCAGCACGATCGGATAGTTGCGATAGCGGAAGCCCGCGATCAGGTTCGACACCTGGAATTCGCCGATCGACAGCGCGGCCACCATCACGAGCCCGGAAAACAGGCTGTGCCGCAGGTTCGGCAGCACGATCGTGAAGAACTGGCGCAGCGGCGTCGCGCCGAGCGTCGCCGCGCAGGCCTCGAGACGTTCGAGGCCGAGATGGCGCAGATCGCTGAGCAGGGTCTGCAGCAGGTACGGCAGCGTCAGCACCGCGTGCGCGGCGATCATCAGCGGCAGCGTGCCCATCCACGGCAACGTGTCGCCGCTGAAGATCGCGATGTAGCCGAAGCCGAGCGTCAGCGCCGGCACGCCGACCGGCATCAGCATCACGATGCGCGTCGCGACGCCGCGCCCGGCCTGCGCACGGTGATGCAGCGCATACGCAAGCGGCAGGCCGACCACGGCATTGAGCGCGCAGCACGCCAGCGCGACCATCAGGCTCACGCCGAACGCGCGGGTGAAGCTCCCGTTCGCGGCCAGATCGGCGAACCAGTGCACGGTGAAGCCGCTGGGCAGCAGCGTGTTCGTCCACGACTGGCCGACGGAGCCGATCAGCAGCAGCGCGATCGGCAGCAGCAGGTAGACCCCGAACACCGCGACGAGCGCCTGCAGCACGAAGCGCCATGCGCTCGGGCGCACGGCATTGTTACGACGAATCGGAACACCATCGGCCAGTGCCGGGGCGGTAGACGGATGCATGGGTACGCTCGCTGCCGATGAGGAAAAACGTCGCGCAACGCCCGCCGGGCGGGGCCTGCACGCTTGTTCGAGACAGGCGCAGTGTGCGGTTTCGACATGGCATCGTCATGAAAAAAACGTACAAAGCCCGCATCGATCTGTGCGCGCAAGGAATAGTCGGACATGAAGCACCTGTATCCGAACGTGGCGGAACTGCACGCGTTCGCCAGTTCTGCGAAGTACCTGAATTTCTCGTACGCGGCGCGGGAACTCGGCCTGACGCCCAGCGCGGTGAGCCGGCAGATCGCGAATCTCGAAGCGCTGTTCGGCGTGAAGCTGTTCGTGCGCGAGGGGCGCAATCTCGCGTTGACGCGCGCCGGGCAGGTGTACCACGCACGTGTCGTCGGGCCGCTGCGCGAGATCGGCAACGCATCGATCGAACTGCTGAGCGCACGCGACGACAGCGACCTGCTGACGATCGCGAGCGTGCCGACCTTTACGACCAAGTGGCTCGTGCCGCGGCTCGCGCGCTTTCTCGCCAACGCGCCGAGCGTCACGCTGAGCTTTCGCCGCCATCTCGCGCACGGCGACATGTTCCCGTTCGGGCTCGACGCGGCGATCCGCTACGGCGACGGCGCATGGGAAGGCGTGCGAAGCGATTACCTGGACGGGCGGACCTTCGCGCCGGTGTGCACGCGCGAATTCGCGGACCGGCATGCGCTGCGCACGCCCGCCGACACCGCGGCCGCGCCGCGTCTCGTGCACGAGCAGGCCGAGATCGCGTGGTCCGCATGGGCGGAGCGTCATCGCGCGACGCAGATGAACGCGCTCGCGGGGCCGCGCTTCGAACAGTATTCGGTGCTGATCCAGGCGGCGCAGGCGGGGCTCGGAATCGCGCTCGTGCCGCGCTTCCTGATCCTCGACAATCTCGCGGCCGGCACGCTCGTCGAGCCGTTCGACGCGCCGGTCGACGTCGACGCGCAGGGGCACTACCTGTGCTACGCGCCGGAGCGCCTCGAGACGAGCGACGCGTTGCGGCGCTTCAGGGAATGGATGCTGGACGAATGCGCGAACGGGTAAAGCGAGGCTGCCGGCCGTACGCCGTCACGAAGCCGGCCTGAACGCGCCGGCTATACTTGCCGTCTTCCAAAAATCAACAAAACGAATACGGAGAGGGCAATGAACACGCATCGCGCCGGCGCACGCGGTCCAGTCTGGAAACGCATCGCGGCAACCGCGTTCGCCGCGGCATGCATGGCCGGCATGGCCAGCGCCGCGCAAGCCGCCGACAACGCCGCGCCCCGCCACTATCTGAGCCTGAGCCGCGACGGCGCCGGCAAGCTGCCGTGGAGCGACGAGCCCTATAGCTGGATCACGCACGACGGCAAGGTGCTGCGCGCCGGCGTGACCGACGCAAACGGACGCGCGGTCGTCGCGCGCCAAGCGGGCGAGACGCGCTACGCGCTGGACACGATCAATCTCCGCTGGAACTACACGGTCGACGACGCGTGCTGGGCACGCCAGGGCGCCGACTTCGGGCGCTGCGTCAAGATGGTCGACACGGTGGACAAGGTCTCGCAGCAGCGCGAAGAGGAGGAGCGCGCCGAAGCAGAGGAAGCGAAGACGCGGCGCGATGCGGCGCTGGCTCGCTATCGCAACGCCGCGGCCGCCAACGACGATGAACTCGCGTGGCTTGGCCCGCTGCCGGCCGAGTGGTCCTCCGACGAGGTCAGCCGGCAAATCAAGGACGTCTTCCACAAGATCGAGCACGACCTCGACACGATGAGCGCCGACGACGTCGACGTGACGCGCTTCGTCTGCAAGTCGCCGGACCAGATCGGGCCGGCGCCCGACCAGCAGGCCGTCGTCGATTATCTGGACGGCCTGCGCACGCCCGGCGCGACGACGCGCCAGCAATGGCGGGCGCTCGTCGAGGCCGCGCGCAAGGGCAACTGGCTCGCGCGGCTGCAGCTCTACCTCGCGCTCAACTCGCGGCCGCAGGACGATCTCGTCAGCGCATACCGGCGAACGCAATTGATGACGTGGCTGCAGGCCAACCACGTCGGCGCGCTCTACACGCACTACCTGGGCCTGCTTGCCTCGACCGGCTTTTTCGAGGGCCCGAGCCCGGGCCCCAGCTCGCCGATCTACCTGTACGCGGCGATGCACGGCAGCTACTCGGCGATGAAAAAATCCGGTGACGTGCTGGCCGGCGACGACGACCCGAAAATCCGGGCAAGCGGCGAGCGCATGCGCGACTGTGCGGTGAAGATGATGCCGGTGCTGTTCGCGAAGTAACCGCGGCGCCGCGCGTCGTTCGCCAGCACGAGCGCGGCGCCGTCGACCGCCCGGCGCCGCGCAGTGCGCCTGCCGCGCGCGGGCGGCAGGCAATTCACCCGGTCAGTGCTCGATGCCCAGCCCCGGCAGCACGCGCGTGTGCTCGGCGACGACCGCGTGCAGCCGCTCCGGCTCGACGCCGAGCAGCCCGAGGATCGTCGGCGCGACCTGCTTGGTGCCGACGTAGTCGCTGACCGTGCGCGCGCGATGCAGGCCCGGATACGACACGAGCAGGCCGAGGTGGTTGTCGTCCGGCGCATTGCCGCCGTGCTCCTCGTCCTTCTTCGTGCTCGACGTATAGATCACGCCCGGGTTCGGCTGCACGACGATGTCCGGCGTGCGGCCGTTGGCCGGATCGCCGAACTGCTCGGCGAGCGCGGCGCCGTACAGGATGTACGCCTGCGGGCCGTCCGCGCAGATTCCCGGCGCGTTGCAGCCGAGGTTCGCCTTCAGCGTCTGGACGACGGCGGTGCGCTGGCTGCGGTCGCGCAGCCAGATCAGGCCGACGTCGTCGGTCTGCACGAAGCCCGTGCCGACGAGGCCCGTGCCGTCGTTCAGGTTGCCCGTCGTCGTATTGTTCTGGCCGAAGTTGCCGTTCGGGTCGAGATAGTTGTTCGCTTCGAGCAGCTTCGTCAGCGTGTCGCCGTTCTTCACGAGCTTCGTGTGATCGGTCGGCGACTGGCCATGCTTCGCCGTCACGATCACGGCCGTCGTGTCGTACAGGCTGCGCTGCTTCAGCTCGGCGACGATCCGGCCGATCGAGTTGTCGACATACGTGATCGCGTTCGCGACTTGCCCGTTCGGCGTGAAGTTCGCATCCAGGTAGCCGCCGCCCTTCGTCACCGCCGCCTTCTGCGCGACGCTCAGCGTCTGGAAGTTCGTGCCGAACAGCGTCGGCACCGGCGCGGCCGACTTGCCGGTCGAGTCCAGGCCGTCGATCTGGTTGATCAGCGCCTGCACGTGCAGGTTGTCGAACTGCGCGGTATGCGAATAGACGTCGGTATAGTCCGTCTTCGTCACCGGGTCGATCGAGTTGATCTCGGTGCGCGCGAGATCGTCGACGCCCTTGCCCGACGGGCCATTCAGCCAGTCGTAGCCCCATGCATGCTTGTCGGCCCATGCGGTGCGCGCGTTCGGGATCGCGGACTTCACGGCCTCGAACACGGTGTTCGTCTTCACGTAGTTGTGCGGATAGACCGGCACGCACTTGCCGCCGACGAGCGCGTTCGGGATCGCCTGCGGGTTGAACGCGCCGCCGCCGTCGAGGTGCACGAGCGGGCCGCCGTTCATCGCGTCGATGCCCGTCGTTTCGTCGAACACGACGTTCCAGCCCTGCTTGCCCGAACAGGTCGTGTCGGTCGGCGCGTACAGGTTGCGGTCGTACGACACGTCGTAGAACAGGCCGGCCGTCTTCGGCGAGCCGCCCGTCACGAGCGCCGCGAGGCCCGGGAACGAATCCGACAGGCCCGGCGTGTGCGCATTCGTGTACGTCACGCCGCTTTGCGCGAGCGCCGCCACGTTCGGGCACGTGTTCGCGCCGATGCAGCGCGCGAGATCCTGCTCGTGCAGGCCGTCGATGCTGAGCAGCAGCACGTGCTTCGCCACGCGGCGGCCGTGCTCATGCCGTTCGTTGTCGCCCTGCGCGTGGACGCCCGCGCTCGCGAGCGCCAGCGCGCCCGCCACCATCACCGCCACCTTCCGCTGCTTACCGAAGAACGAATTCATCACCCCACCTCATCGATAGACGTTGAACTGCATGGCCTGCGAAACAGGCGCGTCAATATCGCCGAGCCGTGCGGCGGCTCCGTGAAGCAAGGCTTTCTGTTTTCTGTCAAACGTAACCAATCGCAAGTGACATCAGGGGGTCGTGATGTGATGGGTGCGACCCGTTGCGTCTGCGCGCGGCCTCATGCGTCGGTCTCGTAACGCAGACCGTATTCCCCCCGCGTTCGCCTGATTCGCGCGAAACCGGGTTCCCCCAGATGCATGCCGGCGATCAACAGCCCCTCCGAACTGACCAGGTCCAGAAGCCGTGAGCGTGTGGCGGCTGCCAGGGACGGGTCTTGATCGAATGCAATCGATACGTCCGGCCGCTTGATCTGGACGTGAGGAAAATGAACGATATCGCCCCAGACAAGCAGGCTCCGATCACGGGATTCGACGATATATCCGGTGTGTCCATCCGTGTGTCCCGGCAGCGACATCGCTCTGATACCGGGAAGCACTTCCCCGTCGTCGAAAGTGCGAAGCTTGTCGCCGTAGCCGCCGAACACCTGGCGCGCTATCAGGAAGTTGCCGCGGGCCCGCTCGCTGGCACGACTCAGATTTCCGTCATCCTGCCAAAATTCGACCTCGCGCTGATGAGCCACAAGCTCCGCGTTCTGAAAGGCAATTTGCCCGTCTGCATTCACCAGCCCGCCGACATGGTCGGGATGAGCGTGTGTGAGCAGGATCGTGTCGATCGTGGATGGTTCGATGCCGGCCAGCGATAGATTGGTCTTCAGGCGGCCGCCCCATTGCTTGATCCCTCCAGCCCCACCGTCGATGAGAATCGTGCGGCCCGCTCCGCGCACCACGTAGCAGTTGATATGCACGGCGGTGGGCTGCTCTTGCCCTGCATCACGCTGCATTCCGGCGGCCTCGGACATGTCGATATTCGACAGGAAGTCGAGGCTGGCGGTGAGGTAGCCATCGCTGATGGCGGTAATCGTGAAGTCGCCAGCTTGCTGGCTTGGAAAGGTAACGGTGGACACGACGCTTCTCCAGACCGGCTAGTTTCGGGCGTGAATGTTCGACGCGGCGTAACCGAAGCAACGGATGCGCGCCGTGAGGCCCGTGCAGCGAGCGATGGCGTTCTCCAAGGCTTCCATGAACCGGTTCATTAGCGCGGGCGTGCGCAACGTCTCGACGCGATATTGGACTTCCGCGAAGACGGGATGTCCGTGCCCATGCCGAACGTCGACAAAGTTGACGTGAACGTTCTTGAGTGCCGCTTCAAGGACGCTCGTACAGAGTTTGACGCAGTCGCGGGAAAGCTCCGCAAGCCGCTCATCAGACGGCATTTGCCCCGCAGGAATATAGATCGTGACATTGGGCATCGCGGACCTATTTTTGCTGTTCGGTCGAAGCGGGGCGAAAGCTTGTCAGTTGCTCCGCCATCGGCGAGTAGAGGTGAACGCCTTCGGACATGCTTTCGACAAGCCGAGCATGTTGCCGAGGCAGCGTCGCGAGCCAACGGCGTTCCGGAAATTTCTCCAGCGCAACCGCATGCATGGCCAACGGTGTGAGGCCCATCCGGATCAGGGGTTCGGGGCCGCTTGCACAAAGCGCGAGGAGTTCGTCGGCATTGACCGCCGGCGCAAGGCCGATATCGCTGTAGAGATTTCGATGCCAGTCGGTGATGTGTTGCTGCCACCGAGCGAAATTGCCGCCGCCTTTCCGGCGATATTCGTCTCCCGTCAGGACATCGAGACCGTCAATCGTGTGGACGGCCAAATAGACCGGGCAATCATCGCTCAACGACTTGAAGCGCTGCGACGTATGAAAGCCGGCAACCGATATGAGGGCGGGCAGCTTTTCGTGGCTGTAGAAGTCGTTCCATTCGGCTTCGCTGTCGGGGTCGGCAAAGCTGCATTCCACGGTGTAGATCATCGGATTATCCTTCGCGACGGACGCGCATTCATTGCAGTTATGTAATGCTAGCCGGCTGCATCTCAGTTAGATATCGAATTAAAATCAGCCTTCCGTGACATTTACTCAAGCTGGCGACGAACGCATTCCGATCGGAGAGACTCCAATGCGACGCAAGATTCCAAGCAATTCCGCGCTCCTGGCTTTCGAGGCTGCGGCTCGACACGGAAGCTTCGCCCGCGCCGCCGAGGAGTTGGCCCGGACCGAGGGCGCCGTCAGCCGTCAGATCGGCCGGCTGGAGGCGTTCCTGGGCGTGACCCTGTTCGAGCGCGTTGGAAATCGGGTACGGCTTGCACCCAACGGCACGCGATACGCGGTGCAGGTTCGCGAGATCCTGGATCGGCTGGAACGGGACAGCCTGTATCTGATGGGGCAGCCCATCGAGGGCGCGAGCATTGATATCGCGGCAATTCCGACCTTCGCCACCCGTTGGCTCATTCCGCGACTGAAACATTTTCAAACCCGGCATCCGAACATTACCGTGCATATCGCCGAACGTATGGAGCCCTTCCTTCTTGCCGGCAGCGGTTTCGACGCGGCCATTCATTTTGAGCATCCGGCATGGGCGGGCATGCACCTGCATCCCCTGCTGGAAGAGGTGCTGGTGCCCGTCTGTAGTCCGGCGCTCCTCGCAGACGCCGGTGCGAACACATCGCTGGATGCGCTGCCACGCCTTCACCGGCGGCAAAATCCGGACGCGTGGCAGATTTATGCACAAGAGTCCGGCATCGTGCTGACCAATTCCGCGGTTGGCGCACGTTACGATCTCCATTCCATGCTGATCGAGGCGGCGCTAGCCGGCCTGGGTGTCGCATTGGTGCCGCGTCTTTACGTCGAGACCGAGCTCGAACAAGGCCGCTTGGTCGCGCCTTGGCCGGACGGCAAAGCAATTGCCAAGAACTTCTGCCTCGTTCTTCCCGAGCCGATCGAATTAAGTGAGGGGCCGCTACAGGCGTTTGCGAAATGGATTCTTGACGAAGCCCGAGACTTGGCGCGTTAGCGCCGCCTGACGCTCATCACGAACAGCCATCAGCACTTTTTTTCCACCTTGGCGCCCGACTATTGTCATGCGATAAAGGGTTTTCCCTGACCCGGAGCACGAGAATGTCGACCCTGGAAGCCCTCCGGTTCGTGCTGGACGATGCACGCACCCCTGAAATCATTCGTCATCACGTCGTCGACGCGTTGCAGTACGCGCTGCGCAACTACGGACAGGTGTTCACGGCGAAGGAAGTGCAGTGGCTGACGCAATGGGACGATCCGCGCCTGCCGCTGGCGGCGAGGAAGGAACTGGACAAGCGCGAACCCGAAGTCACGCGCTGAACGTTCCGCTGCCGCGCCCGAACCGACGGACGCGGCAGCGGAAGAACGGCAAGGCTCACTTCAAACCGAAGTCGACGCGCGTCGTCGCGCCCTTGTCGTCGATGCCCTTCGCATCGAGCTTCGGCGCGACGATGAACATCCGGCTCGAATCGATCTTCCCTTCGAGGTACTGACGCACCGACTGCGCGCGCGCCTGCGCGAGCGTGCGCAGGCTGCCCTCGTCGACCGGCGCGTGCTCGGCCAGCGCCTTTCTCATGTCGTCGTCCGGCAGCGTCTTCTGCAGGCCGACCAGGTTGCGCGGCTTCTTGAAGTCGGCGGCCTTGTACGCACGCGTCAGATACGTGTGGTACTCGGCAGGCTCGACCTTCACCGAGCGCGGATCGATGCTCTCGCCCTGCCCGACGACGTCCTTCAGCTTCTGCTGGCGCACGAGCCGGTCGACGTAGGTTTCGCGCAGCCCCGGCATGTCCTTGTCCGGATCGACGCGGCCGATCAGGTCGAGGCGAATCGACGCCTTCTCGTTCAGCATCTTCACGACCGTGTCGAGCTTCTTCTGCTGCGCGTCGGCGAGCTCGTCCGAGCCCGGCGCGAACTCGACGTAGCCGAGCTCCTCGCCGCCGCCGCCGAACGCGTGCGCGAGCAGCGAGAACGGCGACGTGACCGCCTTCGCGATCAGGTTCAGCACCGCGCGCCAGATCAGCCCGCCGACGCTGAACTCCGGATTCGACAGCGAGCCCGACACCGGCAGGCTCACGTCGATCTCGCCGCGCGAATTCTTCAACAGCGAGATCGCGAGCTTCACCGGCAGCTTGGTCGCCGTGTCGTTCTCGACGTGGTCGCCGAACGTCAGCTGGTCGATGAAGATGTGGTTGTTCGCCGACAGCTGGTCGTTCGCGAGCTGGTAATGCAGGTCGACGTTGAGCTTGCCCTTCGTGATCGGATAGCCCGCGTACTTCGCGGAATACGGCGTCAGGGTGGTCAGCTCGATGTCGTGCGCGGTCGCGGTGAGGTCGAGCGCCGGCTTCGCGATCAGCGGATTGACCGTGCCCTTGATCGTGATCGGCCCGTTGCCCGCGAGGTTCGCGGCGACGTCGACCGGCGCGGACGTCGTCGAATCGGTGCCGAACGCGCCGATCGTGCCCTTGATCGCGACTAGGTTCGCCGTGTAGTTCGGCTTGATGAAGTTGTCGGTGTAGTTCACGCGGCCGTTCTGCAGCACGAACTCGCCGAAATGCACCCGCACCGGGTTCTGCGGCGGCGGCGCGGCCTTGACGACCGCCGGCGCCGACGCGGCGGCCGGCGCGGACGCCTGCTGCGCGACCGCGGCCGACGCGGCGGCCGGCGCCGGCTCGCCCTTGCTCGTGTCGCGCGTCAGCGACTGCGCGGGGCCGGATTCCTTCGCGACGATGTCCTTCAGGTTCAGCCGCCCTTGCGCGTCGAGCAGCACGCGGCCGTAGAAGTTCGAGAACGTGACGCGCGCCGCGTCGACGTCGGTGCCCTTCTCGTCGTAGGTCGCCTTCAGGTTCGACAGCGCGAGCGAGCGCCAGCCCGCGAACGGGTCGGACGTCGCCTTGTCGAGCATCCGCACGTCGACGAGCGCGGCGTCACCGCGATACGACGCGCGTGTCGCTCCGTTCGCCTGCGCGAACGCCAGGTTGCCGTTCGCGTTGAGCAGCGCGCTCGCGACGGTCGCGTTCAGCGCGCTGCCGAAATACGGCTCGAATGCGGCCGCGTCGAGGCGGTTGCCGTTGATCTTCAGGCCGAGCTTGAGCGGCTGCGCGGTGACGTCGCCCGACACGTTCAGCGAGCCCTTGCGGTTCAGGGTCGCCGTCAGCTCCACCGGCAGCGGCTTCGTCAGGTCGTCGCTGATCTTCTGGACGGACAACGCCAGCGGCTTGATCGCGAGCTTCACCGGGCGCGGCGTCGACAGGTCCGTGTAGTTCGCCGCCGAATCCTTCACGTTCAGCGCGTCGATCCGGTAATGCCACGACGGCGCGGCGGCCTCCGCCTTGCGCGCAACCGTGCGCGCGGGCAGCGCCTTCTGCTCGGGGCTCGCCAGCGCCGCGAGATCGATCGTGCCGTCCTTCAGGCGCGTCACGTCGAGCGCGAGCCCGCTTGCGTCGACGCTCGCGATCTGCGCGGTGCGCGTCGCGAGATCGACCTTCGCGATCTTCGCGCTCGCGTCGGGCAGCACGATGGCCGGCGTCTTCGCGGCCGGCGTCGCGATCTTCAGCGATTTCAGGCTCACCTCGCTGTCGGCGACCTGCGCGTCGAGCGGCGTCTTGCCCCAGTCGGCCTTCGCGTTGAGCGTCGCGCCGAGCGTGCCGTCGAGCACGCGCGCGCGCGTCGCTTCGCCGAGGTACGGCTGCAGCACGGGCAGCGCGAGCGCATCGACCGTCAGCTTCGTGTCGGCCCGCTTCGCCGCGACGCTGAACGCGCCTTCGGCCTTCACGTCGCCGCCGCGCGCGAGCGACGTCGACAGCGTGTACTTCGCCGGCGTGTTGCCCTGCAGCGTGAAGCCGTCGAGCGTCGCCGCCAGTTTCGTGAGCGACAGCGTGGTCGGCGTCGCGGGCACGCGGTCGTCGAGGTTGATCGTGCCGCCGTCGATCGCGAAGTGGCGGATCGTCAGGTCGAGCGGCGGCGTCTTCGTTTCGGTCGGCGCTGCGGCGCCCGATGCGGCCGATGCGGCCGTCGCCGCGCTCGCCGCGGCCGGCACGGCCACGCCCGACGCCGCCGGCGCGGCCGACGGCGCCTTTGCGTCGGGCGCCGCCGCGGGGTGCGCGGCCAGCTTCTCGACGTTCAGCACGCCCTGCCGGTCGCGCGCGAGATCGACGACCGGCTGGTCGACGCGGATCTCGTCGAAATGCAGCGCGTTGCGCAGCGGCTCGAGGCCGGCCGCCGCGACGTGCACGCCGCGCGCGGCGAACAGCGGCTCGGACGCCGCGCTCGTCACCTTCGCGTCGTTCAGGTCGACGGTGCCCGACACGCGCAGCGCCGGCGTCGCGCCGCTCATCACGAAATTGAGCTTGAGGTTGCTGCTGAGCAGGCCGCTCGTCACCGCGACCGGCAGCTTCGCCGGCACGTACGAGATCAGCTGCGGCACATCGAGCCTGTCGAACTTCAGCTCGATCTCCGATTCGCGCGACTGCGCGAACGGCTTGGTCCGGCCTTCGATCGCGATCGGGCTGCCGTCGAACCGCAGGCGCAGCTTCGGCTGGACGAAGATGTCGGTCTTCGACGGCAGCGTCGCGATGTACGGAATGCCGAGCGTCCAGTTGTCGACGACGTGCTTTTCATTGAGCAGACGATCGTCGAAGTCGATCCGTCCATCGTTGATCTGGATGTTCGACACCGAGAAGTGCGTCGGCTTGCTTTCCGGTTTCGACGGCGTCGAGAACTTCTCGATCAGGTCGGTGAAGTTGAAGCGCTGCGCGTCGTAGCGCACGACGTGAAAGCGCGGCGCATCGACGCGGACTTCGTTGACGATCGGCGCGCCGCGAAACAGCGACGTCCACGACGGGCGCACGACGAGCTTGCCGATGTCGATGAAATCGCCCTGGCCGCCGCGCTCGCCGAGATGGATGCCGTCGGCTTCGAGGTTCAGCGTATACGGATTGAGCGCGATGCGCCGGATGGTCGCGGGACGGTCGAGCTGCCGGCTCAACTGCTGTTCGGCGATGTGACGGATCAGCGGCGGCGCGGCGAAGAACCCGAGCAGTCCGAACAGAACGACGAAGATCAGCACGCCGAGGCCGATGCGCCGGGTCCGGCGCGCGCGCGCAACGTCGCGCAGCGCATGCAGCGTCGAGGAAACGGTGTCTTTGTTGAGGCTTGCCATGCTGGATTGCCTTGGGAGCAATATGTCAGGGAATCCGGGGAATCGAAGCGATCCGGCCCGTTTCCCGCAAGTATAGGCTCAGGGGGTGACGGAACGCAGATGGGGTCGCCGCCGCGCCTGCCGTTCGGACCGGCGCGGCGGCGGTGCGTTCACTTGCGCACGACGACGGGCGGCATCCAGGCGCCGTCGTTCGCCTTCGGCTTCGGCGCGTAGAGCCGCAGCGCCAGCGCGAAGTCCGCGCGCGGCGCCGGCAGCCAGTTCGCCGCGTTCGCGCCGCCCGGCGACGCCGCGGAGACGACGATGTCGATCGAGCCGTCGCGGTTGCGGCGCAGCCGGTCGCGGTCGCCGAGCGAGCGGCGGGCGGCGCCGACGTCGGGCAGCGCGCCGCCCGTCGTGTAGGGCGTGAGCGTCCAGAACGCGCGCACGGGCGGCAGCGCGCCCGCCGCGAAATGCAGCGTGTAGCGGTTCGCGCCGTTCAGCGCATGGCCGTCGCTGTCGACGCGCACGACCGCGAGCGTCTCGTCGTCGCGCGTCGCGGTGCCGAACTGCGTGTAGGCCGCGTAGGCGCGCAGCGCGTAGTCCTGGCCGTACTTGCCGGCGGTGTCGCCGATCCAGCTCCAGCCGTTCGCGTTCAGCAGGTTCGGCGGCGGCGCCGCGAGCCGCGCGCGCGCTTCGGCGACGCCCGCCGTCGCGGCCGTGAGGCGATCGCCCGTCCACAGCACCGGATAGCCGGGCATCACGCCGATTTCCTCGAGCTGCTGCTGCGCGTGCGCGTCGTCGGCGGGCGCCGGGTTGTCCTGCAGCGCCTGCGCGAAGCGCGTGAAGTACGCCTTCGGGTCGAGCGCCGCGACCTGCTCGGCCGGCGTGCCGCCGCTCGCCGCCTCGGCGGCTGCGCTGCCGGCGTGCACCGCGACCGACGCGCCGCGCGCCGCGCCCGTATACACCGACAGCGGCACCACGCGGATCGCGCGCTGCAGTTTCTTCACGGCCGTCAGGTCGCGGCCGCCGCTCGTCTGCAGGCGCACTTCGAGCCACACGTTGCGCGACGGCGCGTCGACGCGCGTCACGCCCTTCGGCAGCGTGCCCTGCCAGTCCTTCGCGGCGAAGGCAATCGTTTGCGATCGGGGGCCGCCGCGCGGGCCGCGCGCGGCCGCATTCGACGACCACAGCACATTGGTCCACATGTCGAGCGCGCGGGCGTCCCAGTAGCGGCCGCGCGTGTCGGGCAGCGTGACGATCACCGGTTCGGCGGCCACGTCGAGCCAGCCGGTCGAATCGAGCGTGTCGACGCCCGGCAGCGGCGGATTGACTGCGCCGACGGGCGGCAGCGCCTGCGCATGGCGCAGCGTGTTGACGGGCGCCTGGCCGGGCTGCGCGCCGTCGCCGCCGGTGGCGGCGTCCTTCGCGACGTCCATCATCACGAGCGGATACGCATATATATAGGCGTCGGCCACTTCGGCACGCATCCAGCCGGTCTTGCGCGGGATCGCGTCGGGCTGGGTGGCGCATCCGGCCAGGAGGGCCGCAATGGCCAGCGACGCGCAGGCGCGCCGCAGAGAAACGGATTCTCGTCGGGTTTTAATCATTGATTCGTGGCCGTATCTAATTCTTTATAAATCAGTGCCTTGTGCGATTCGCAACTTGCGAATCCAAGGCCAAACAAGGTCAATCGAGGCTGCCCCGGCCTCGCCGCGCGGCAATTTCGCTGCAACGGGCGCTATCGTCAGGCCGGTATCATAGCGCCTCGGGGCATTCCCCAATATGCCGGGTGCCTCATATTGCCGCCGTTGGCGGCATGAAGGCTGCGGAAGACTCGCGTTGTTACATGGCCCGCTCCCGCGGCCGGTAATTTTGACAGGGAGTCGTGCTTTTAGAGTGCGTTGATTCGAGGGTGGGGTGACGGAATCGCGCACACGCCGGTCGGCAACGGAGGTTACACGTCGGATCTCGACGTGGAGGTCAAGGCGCGCGAGGTGCCGGAGATTTGACTGTCCGGGCGTGGATTAAAAAGTGCCGCCTTCCCCTATATGGGGTGGAACGGTCGCAGGCGGCGCCGGATTTGAAAAGACCCATCGCTTGCAGGGATGCAATGGGCCTCCATATGTCACCCGCCACGGTGCCTTTACGCCAGGATCTTCGCCTTCTGCTCTGCGAATTCCGCGTCGGTCAGTATTCCTCGCTCTTTCAGCGCTGCGAGTCGCTCCAGTTTCGACACAACGTCGTCCGCGGTCGGCGCGGACGCGGCGGCGGCGGGGGAATTCGATGCGCGCGAGTACTCGTGAATCGCATCTCTCACCTTGTTCGTGAACGGCACGACCGTCTTCTTCCAGACGTTTTTGATGATCCGCTCGCTGGCGCCATCCTCGATGCGAATTTCACCGAGCATCATGCCGGTCTTTCCCGACACCGCATTGATCTTGTTGAGGTTGATCGAGATCTGCTTGAGGCCGTAAATGAACCCCTTGTCGAGGAACAGGATTCGGTGGTCGGTCAGCACGATCAGCCACGTATTGCCATCCATCAGTCCAGACGAGAAGGCCAGCACCTGCTCACCGTCCATCAGGATTTCGGGAAGATGATTCAATTCCTTTTTCGTAAAAAATTGATCGTCTCCGATTTCACGAGCAATGCGGTCATACTCGATCTTCAGTGCTTCTTTGGTGGAATTCTTGAAATCAAACATCCCGCGGCCCTTTTGTTTGTATAAAGCATCGGATTTTACAGCCGGAACCGTTGCACTGCCCTGTTGCGGTGTTGGCCACAACCTGCTCGTGAAGCGGGTGGCGAGCGCAGCGCAAAGGTCAGGAAAAATGCCCGATGCCGTCTGCCCGTCCCCGGCGCCGCGAAGAACGGGCATTCGCCGATAGCGGCTATCTTTGGAATAAGTGGCGTCCGTGACGATTCACCCTCGCCTTGGTCGGACGCGGACTCCCGGCGCGTCGCGCCCGCGACACATCGTCGCTGCCGCTTGACCTTCCCATGATGGGAATGTTGATACTTGACCTGTCTGCGGCTCAGACCGCGCTTTTGGGGAACCCGACATGACAGAACCTCTCGCCTCGGCGGCGCTGAACACGACCGTGCTGACGGTGGAAGGCATGCATTGCGGCGGCTGCACCGGGCGTGTGCAGCGCGCGCTGGCCGGCGTGCCGGGCGTCGTCGACGCCGCCGTCGATCTCGACGACCACTCGGCCACCGTGAGCGCGCACGACACGGTCGATCCGGCCCGGCTGATCGAAGCGATCGGCGACGCGGGCTATCGCGCGACGTTGCGCGAGGCAGTCGACACGGGCGAACGTCGCGCTGACGAGCCTGTGCCGACGTCGCCGGCCGCTCCCGCGACGGCACCGATCGAACTCGAAATCGAAGGGATGACCTGCGCATCGTGCGTCGCGCGCGTCGAAAAGGCGCTGGCCGGCGTGCCGGGCGTCACGCGCGCGTCGGTCAATCTCGCGACCGAGCGCGCGACGGTCGACGCGGCGGGCGTTCCGGCGTCCCGACTGGCGGACGCGGTCAAACAGGCCGGCTATCTCGCGACACCCGTCGCGGAACCGGACGCGGCCGTCGCACCGCCTCCCGCTGCCGTCCATGCCGAACTCGACATCGGCGGGATGACGTGCGCGTCCTGCGTCGGCCGAGTCGAAAAGGCCCTCGCGAACGTGCCGGGCGTCACGCGCGCGTCGGTCAATCTCGCGACCGAGCGCGCGACGGTCGACGCGGCGGCCGGCGTAACGACCGCCCAACTGGTCGACGCAGTCAAGCAGTCCGGCTATCAGGCGACGCCGGTCCCGGAACCGGAGCCCGCCATCGCGCCGGACGCCGCGTTCGGCGCGGTCGAACTCGACATCGGCGGGATGACCTGCGCGTCCTGCGCCGGCCGCGTCGAAAAGGCCCTCGCGAACGTGCCGGGCGTCGCCCGCGCATCGGTCAATCTCGCGACCGAGCGCGCGACGGTGCACGGCACCGCCCCGCTCGACCCGGCCGCGCTGATCGCGGCGGTCACGGCCGCCGGCTACCGGGCGTCGCGCGTCGCCGCGCCGCAGGCCGGCGCATCCGGCTTGCCCACCACGGCCGGCGCGACCGCCAGCCAGAAACCGGAAGCCTCGGACGCCGACACGCGCAAGCGCCGCGACGCGATTCGCGAACGCAACCTCGTGATCGCCGCCGCGCTGCTGAGCGCGCCGCTGATCGCGCCGATGTTCGCCGCGCCGTTCGGCGTCGACGCGATGCTGAACGGCTGGCTCCAGTTGGTGCTGGCGTCGATCGTCCAGTTCGGCTTCGGCGCGCGCTTCTACCGCGCGGCCTGGCACGCGATCAAGGCACGCGCCGGCAACATGGACCTGCTCGTCGCGCTCGGCACGTCGGCCGCCTACGGCCTGAGCCTGTGGATGCTGCTGCGCGACCCCATGCATCCGGGCCATCTGTATTTCGAGGCGTCGGCCGTGATCATCACGCTGGTGCGCTTCGGCAAATGGCTCGAAGCGCGCGCGAAGCGCCAGACCACGGAAGCGATCCGCGCGCTGAACGCGCTGCGGCCGGACCGCGCGCGCATCGTCGAACACGGCGTCGAACGCGACGTGCCGCTCGCGCAGGTGCGCGTCGGCACGGCCGTCAGCATCCGGCCCGGCGAACGGGTGCCGGTGGACGGCCGGGTCGTGTCGGGCCGCTCGCACATCGACGAATCGCTGATCACCGGCGAAAGCCTGCCGGTCGCGAAGGACGGCGGCGATCCGGTGACGGCCGGCTCGATCAACGGCGAAGGCGCGCTGGTCGTCGAAACCACCGCGATCGGCGCCGAGACGACGCTCGCCCGCATCATCCGGCTCGTCGAATCCGCGCAGGCGGAGAAGGCGCCGATCCAGCGGCTCGTCGACCGAGTCAGCGCGGTGTTCGTGCCGGCGATCCTCGGCATCGCGGCGCTGACGCTGATCGGCTGGCTGATTGCCGGCGCGGGCGCGGAAACCGCGATCCTCAACGCGGTCGCGGTGCTCGTGATCGCGTGCCCGTGCGCGCTCGGCCTCGCAACGCCCGCCGCGATCATGGCCGGCACCGGCGTCGCCGCGCGTCACGGCGTGCTGATCAAGGATGCGCAGGCGCTCGAGCTCGCGCAGCGCGCGACCGTGATCGCGTTCGACAAGACCGGCACGCTCACCGAGGGCAAGCCGTCCGTCACCGCGTTCGACGCGGTCGGCCTGCCGCGCGACGAGGCGCTCGCGCTCGCCGCGGCGGTGCAGCGTCACAGCGATCATCCGCTGGCGCGCGCCGTGGTTGCCGCGCACCATGCCGACGTCGCGGCGCGTGGCGGCGCGACGTCGGCGCCCGTCGCGACCGACGCGCGGGCGGTCGCCGGACGCGGCGTCGAGGCGCGCGTCGCCGGCCGGCTGCTGGCGCTCGGCAGTACGCGCTGGCGCGACGAGCTCGGCATCGCCGTGCCGCCTGCGCTCGACGCGCGCGCGGCCGAGTTCGAACGCGCCGGCAACACGATCTCGTGGCTGATGCGCGCCGACGCGCCGCGTGCGCCGCTCGCGCTGATCGCGTTCGGCGACACCGTGAAGCCCGGCGCACGCGACGCGATCGCGGCGCTCGCCGCGCGCGGCGTCGCGAGCGTGCTCGTGACGGGCGACAACCGCGGCAGCGCGGCGGCGGTCGCGGCGTCGCTCGGCATCGGCGAGGTCCACGCGCAGGTGCTGCCGGACGACAAGGCGCGCGTCGTCGCGGAGCTCAAGCGCACGCATGACGGCATCGTCGCGATGGTCGGCGACGGGATCAACGACGCGCCCGCGCTCGCCGCGGCCGACGTCGGCATCGCGATGGCGACCGGCACCGACGTCGCGATGCACACCGCCGGCATCACGCTGATGCGCGGCGACCCGAGCCTCGTCGCGGACGCGATCGACATCTCGAAGCGCACGTACCGCAAGATCCAGCAGAACCTGTTCTGGGCGTTCGTCTACAACCTGGTCGGCGTGCCGCTCGCGGCGCTCGGCTGGCTGAACCCGGTGATCGCGGGCGCGGCGATGGCGTTTTCCAGCGTGAGCGTGGTGACGAACGCGCTGCTGCTGCGGAGATGGAAGGGGCGGGCGCGGTGAGGCGGCGCGCCACGCGGCAGAGCGCGGCGCAATAAAGGGGAAGAAAGGACGGGCCCGGTTTCGCCGGGCCCGTTTGCATGGAGACGTGTGGAGGGGCGGTTCATCGACGCCGACGAATCCAGAAGAAATACGCTCCGATCGCGACCAACATCGCTCCATCGACGATACCGAGCATCGGAAGCGGGTCCGTCCATTTGTCCATGTTGGTTGTGCGTGCGTAGTAGGGCGGACCGTCGCCGTACGCCTCCTCGAGGTTGATCGCGTTGAACGCGAAAACGAGCACGAGCATGACCAGCAGTGCCGCACCGGTCAACATGCGCAATGGGTGCTTTCGCATTTATCCTCGGTTTTTTTAGCAACTTGAGTGTGCCAAGCCATTGGCCTGCCGATCATAAGCTGCGCCGCAGGATTCCAGTTGGTCTGCGGATTCGAGCGCGCCACCCTCAAGATGTCAAATCGAGCTCACAGGCCTATACGAAGCGAACTGCTAGCCAACCTGCGCTCTGACGCGAAAGCGTGTCGTACTGCAAACGCTGCACGTGCGAGCATTCAAATCTTCGTCGTTAGCCCGACACGACCGGCTTGATCAGCGTCGTCGTGATCGGCACGAAGCCGCACGCGCGATACAGCGCCCGCGCCGCCGCATTGTGATTGAACACGGACAGGCCGATCTCGGTCACGCCGTACCGGCGCGCCTCGGCCTCGAGCGCGTCGATGACGCGCGTGGCCCAGCCCTGGCGGCGCCTGGACGGTGCGATTTCGAGATCGTAGATGAACAGCGTGCGATTCGGACCTTCGGTCACGATCGCGTACCAGAGATCGCCGAGCGCATCGCCATCGGCGGCGTCGACGAGGGAGACGAGTATCTGGCCGGGTGTCAGCAGGCCGTCCGGCAGCAAGGTGTCGAAACAGGCCCTGGCGCGGGCGGGCGCGTCGTCGACGGCGTTCTGCCCGGATGAGACGAGATCGCGCGCGTAGCCGTCGATGGCTCGCGTGCGGTACGCATGAAATTCACCGGCCGTCATCGGCCGCATCTGCAGCATGGCCCGGTCGTCGTGAGAGGAATCGAACTTCCAGTGTAGCGGGACGGTCGCGCACGCACACGTACGGTGCGGCGGCGGAAACGGGCGGGCAGGTGCGGCGGGTGCCGCGCTGAATCAGCGAATCAGCGACGGTACAGGCAAAGCGGCACGAGGTGCGACCGGCGCACGCGCTCGGCTTCGGCGCGACGCGCGGCGTACGAGTATTCCGCATCGAGCGGCAGGTGCGGCGAAACGAACAGATCGTCGATCTTTTGCAGCAGGGCGAGGATGAAGCTCATGTGCGACTCCCGACAGGGTTGGCTAGGGTTTTCCCTTAGATGGACTCCATTCTAAGGGTTTTCCCTAGACTCTGCCAGCGTGCCGCAGCAATTTGCCGCAACCGGCCGACGACGAGCCAAGCACCGCAAACGCCGATCTCGGCGTGGCGGGGCTGTCCAGGTAGGGTCGAAACGTTCAGCGACTCCGACGAACGCGCTTCCCCGCCGCCGTCTGGCGGCTCACGTTGCGTTCCAGGCGGTCGACCTGCGACAGGAGCGCGTCGTTGTGCTGCTCGAGCGTCGTGACCGTGGCCTGCTGCGTCGCCAGATCGGCGGTCAGGCGATCGATTCGCTGCTGCTGGGCGATGGCGCCGAGCTTCAGGCGCGACACCTGCATCATCTGCATCACCAGCGCGACGAGCCCCGCCAGCACGACGACGGCCAACGCCAGCAACAGGCGGTTCACCCGGCGCATTTCCCGATCGGCCGCGCGTCGCAGCGCGGTCGTTTCCGCCTGCAATGCGGCAAGACGGTCGGAGAGCGGCCGCAGCTGCGTATCTGCATCGAACGACGGCCCGGCGTGGTCCGACGACGGTTTCGTGACGAACGTCGCCGCGGACGCCGCCGGCCGCGCAGCCGACGCAGCCGACGCAGCCGACGCAGCCGACGCAGCCGACGCAACCGACGCAACCGACGCAACCGCATCGTCGCGTTCGGGCGCGGTGACGGAAGGCTCGACGCTCACGGCAGAGGCGGTCATGCGCGGCGGCGTGTCTGCCTTGCCCGGCTCGGGAGCTTCGTCGGCCGCTCCCGGCGCGGGCGGTGCGGTCGCTTCGCGGGCGGCTGCCGCCGACGTGCGACGCTTCGTCCCCGTCGATGAGCGCGCGCCTGCCGCGCGCGGGGGCGCCGGCTTCGTGGCCGCGTCGCCGTCATCTTTCGTGGCAACAGCGGCAGCCGCTGCAAGCGGCAGCGTCGCCGCCGCGCCGGCCGTCGCGATGTCCTCGGCACGGCTCGGCGCGCCGCTGTCCTGCGCTGCCGATGCGGCGTCGGCGATGCGAGCTGATGCATCCTGCGCCGTCGCGTCGGAGGCGACTTCCAGCGTCGCCTCGGCGGCTGGCGCGCGCTCGGCGCCAGCCGGCATGTCTTTCTCCGTCGGCTCGAACGCCGCCCCGGATGCAGCGTCGGCAGCCGCCGGCACATCTCCGGCCTCTGCCGTCGCGCCGTCGGCGACAACCTCGCCACCAGCCGCCGCCGGGACCGCCACCTCCGGCGCGTCGAACCCGTCGAGCGTCGCTTGCTGATGATCCGGCGCATCGCTTGCCGCGTCGACGACTGCCGCGACCTCGGCCACCCGACCGCGGGCGACCGCCGACGCCCCTTCTCCGGCCTCGGGCACCGGATCGCCGAACAGGTCGAGCGTGCGCTCGTCGCGAGGCGCGCCGGTTGCCTGCGCGTCGCCGCCGGGCTGCATCGTCGCGCGGGCCGGAGCGCGGCTCGCGGCAGCGGCAGCGGCAGCGGCAGCGCGACGGCGCGGTTTCGCGGACGGACGGTTGGAACGGGAACGGGGCGTGGCTACGGATTCGGTCATGGAGGTCGGGATGCGAGGCCCCGCGAACGCGGAGCCGGAGCGTCAAACGGAATCAGTGACCGCGCATTGTCGCATGACCTGTCGCCTATTCGTCTCAGGCCCCGCCGCTTCCGTCGTCGCCGCGCGTCACACCGGGCAGCCCGCGCGCAGCGGATTTCCGTCCTTTTTGTGGTGCCGGCCGCCGAATGCTTTATCCTTGGCCCCGGCCGCGCGCATCCGGCGCGCGCCGACACGATTCGATTCACGCGCTCAACCCCGTCATGTCCGATTTCGACTCCGCTTCCGCCCAGGCCGCTCAACTGCGCCGCCATTTCGCGCACGTCGTCTTGCCGATCTGGCGGGGGTCAGGGTTCGACCGCACGCTGCAACTGCCGTTCGAAGCCGTCGATCCGGCCACCCACGCGCCGCTGCCCGTCGCGCGCTATCGCGCGATGGCCTGCGCGCGGCAGTTGTTCGTGTTCGCGCAGGCGGGCGAGGCCGATCACGCGGCGACGCTGTTCGACGCGCTGTGCCGCCATTTCCGCGACGCCCGCCACGGCGGCTGGCACTACAGCATCGACGCGGCCGGCGCGCCGCTCGACACGACCAAGGACCTGTACACGCACGCGTTCATCGTGTTCGCCTGCGCCGCCTATCACGCGGCCTCGGGCGAGCGCGCCGCGCGCACGGTCGCCGAAGACACGGCCGCGCTGATCCAGGATCGCTTCGCGCCGCAGCGCGGCGATGCACTGCTCGACGCCGCGCGTCATGCCGATTTCTCGTCGTCGGGCAGCGGAGCGCTGCAGAATCCGCTGATGCACCTGACGGAAGCGTGGCTCGCCGCGTCCGGCGCGTTCGGCGACGCCGCGTTCGACGATGCGCTCGCGCGCACCGCGCAGGCGGTCGAGCGCACGTTCGTCGACGCGGCCACCGGCTGCGTCGCCGAGCTGCCGCTCGGCTCGGCGGACAACCGCTTCGAGCCGGGGCATCAATTCGAATGGTTCTATCTGGTCGACGCGGCCGGTGCGCGGGTCGCGCATACCGGCCTGCGCGACGCGCTCGCGCGGGCCTTCGCGTTCGCCGAACGGCACGGCGTCGATGCGCGGACGGGCGGCGTCAGCGCCGCGCTCGACGCGCAAGGCGCGTGCCTGGACGGCACGCAGCGGATCTGGGCGCAGACCGAGTATCTGCGCGCGCTCGCGACGCACGGCGGCACGCCGGCGTCCGCGCCGCTGGCGGCGCAGATCGAGCGCTTCGCCGCACGCTTCCTGCATCCGCGCGGCTGGTTCGAGTGCAAGACGGCCGATGGCCAGGTGTCGCGCGCCGACATGCCGTCGACGACGCCTTATCACCTCGCGACCGCTTACGCGGCGCTGCCCGCCGACGCATAAGCCGGCGCGCCGAACGACGGCGCGGCACGCCCGCCGAGCGGCGAGCGCACGTCGCCGAGCTCGAACACCGACACCGCCTGCATCAGGTGCGTGGTCTGGTCGCTCAGCGACGAGGCCGCCGCGGCGACCTGCTCCACCAGCGCCGCGTTCTGCTGGGTCAGCTGGTCCATCTGCGTGACGGCCTGATTGACCTGCTCGATCCCGACGGTCTGCTCGACCGACGCCGACGTGATCTCGGTCATCGTCTGCACGACGCGCGAGATCGACGTCGACACCGTGCGCATCGCTTCACCCGCGCGCTCGACGAGTTCCGCGCCGCCGCTGATCTGCGCGACCGAATCCTCGATCAGCGTCTTGATTTCCTTCGCCGACTGCGCGCTGCGCTGCGCGAGCGAGCGCACCTCGCCCGCGACCACCGCGAAGCCGCGGCCCTGCTCGCCCGCGCGTGCGGCTTCCACCGCCGCATTCAGCGCGAGGATGTTGGTCTGGAACGCGATCCCGTCGATCACCGAGATGATTTCCGCGATACGCCCCGAGCTTTGCGCGATGCCGCGCATCTTGTCGATCACGCTGTCGACGACCCCGCCGCCGTGGCTCGTCGCCTTGAGCGCGTCGTCGGCCAGCACGCTCGCCGCGCGGGCGCTGTCGGTGTTCTGGCGCACGGTCGCGGTCAGCTCCTCCATGCTCGCGGCGGTTTCCTCGAGCGACGCGGCCTGCGTGCCGGTGCGCGCCGACAGGTCCGCATTGCCGCTCGCGATCTCGCCCGCGCCGAGGTGGATCGCGTCGGACGCGTGGCGCACGACGCGCACCGTCTCCGCGATGCTCGCCTGCATCGTGGCGAGCCCGCGCAGCATCCGGTCGATCTCGTATACGCCGCCCGCGCGCACGTCCTCGTCGAGCCGGCCCTGCGCGATCCGCTCGAAGTGCAGGCCCGCCTCGTCGAGCGGCGCGACCACCGCGCGCCGCGCGGCCGCGTAGATCGCCACGCTGCTCGCCAGCATCGCGGCCAGCAGCACGATGCCAACCCACTTGAACCAGCTCATGCCCGCGTCGATCGTGCCGAGCGCGGTGCGGCTCGACGCGCTGCCGTACTCGACGAAGCGATGCAGCTCGGTCAGGTACGCATCCTGGATGCTCTGGGTCGGCTGGTCGAGAAACGCCTGGATGTTGTCGCCGTCGAGAAACTGCACGAGCTCCGCGAGCGCCGCGTGGACTTTCCGGTAACGGTCGGTGAGCGCCGCGACGCGCGTGCGGTTTTCCTCGTCGACCGGCTGCGCCGCGGCGAGCGCGGCGAACGCCTTGTCCGCCTCGGCGAGCGAATCGCTCGCATGGCGGATGATGTCGTCCGGCTTCGGGCCGCCGCGCACCATCCGCGTGCCGGCGCGCGACAGGTTGATGCGCGCGTCGAGCAGGCGTTCGGTCGCCTGGTTCGCCGCGCCGACCTGCGCGATCGCGACGTTCGACAGGTCGTCGACGCCGCTGCGCGTCGACGTGAACGACCAGAAGCCGAGCGCCTCGACCGCCAGCATGAAGAGACAGAACATGGTCAACACGCCGAGCAGACCCGACGCGAGCTTGATTTTGCTGAACATGGAAATTCCTGGAAAGCGACGATGGAGCAATGCCCCGGCGTTAGCGGCATTTCCCGGGCGGACTTTAGGCTTGCCGGCCAGGTGCGGCCGAGAATCTCCTCCAATTTACGGAGGTCGCGCGCGAGCGACGCAATAATCTCATTGCGCGGCGCCGCCAATCGCGGGAAATGCGGACAGATTTCCTTGCTTATCCGCGCCCCGCTTCCTAGAGTTCAGCGCAAGCGGCCACTCATTGCGAGGCAAGTCGATGACGGACATCGTGGATCACGCCCGCGGCGCATTGCGGGCGCAACCGTTCAGCATGCTGCTCGGCACGGAGCTGATGCACATCGGCGAGCATGAAGTGTCGCTGTGCCTGCCCGTGCGCGACGAGTTGCGGCAGCAGCACGGCTACGTGCACGGCGGCGTCATCAGCTACCTCGCCGACAACGCGCTGACCTTCGCCGGCGCGCTCGCGCTCGGGCCGCGCGTGATCACGGCCGAATACAAGATCAACTATCTGCGGCCGGCGGTGAACGGCACGCTCGTCGCTCGCGCAAAGCTCGTCTATGCGGGGCGGCAACAGGCGACCTGCCAGTGTCACGTGTTCGTCATCGACGGCGATCACGAGCGGCTGGTCGCGATCGCGCAGGGCACGATCAACCGCGTCGGCGACGGGAAGGTGCCGGGGGCGCCGGAGGAAGCGGCATAGCCCACGCAGAGGCCGGTTTTGCGCCGGTCGCGGGTTTGCACATGGACGCGCCCCTAATCCGCGTCGCCGCCCGCCAGCGGCAGGAAACGCGGCGCAACGCGCGCGCGCACGACGCCTTGCGCGTCGGTCTCGTAAATCCCGCGCGCGACATTGTGCGGATGCTCCGCCGCCTCCGCGACGCTCAGCACCGGCGCGAAGCACGCGTCGCTGCCCTCCAGCAGCGCGCGCCAGTGCGCGGACGGCTGCCGGGAGAACACCTCCGCGAAACGCGCCTTCAGCGCCGGCCACAGCGCGCGGTCGTACTGCGACGCCGGATCGACGTCCGTCAGCCCGAGCCGTTCGACCAGCAGCGCATAGAACGGCGGCTCGAGCGCGCCGATCGTCACGCATTCGCCGTCCGCGCAGCGGTAGACGTCGTAGAACGGCGCGTCGTGGAACAGGCTCGGCTGCGCGCCGTCGAGCTGGCCGTTCGCGCGTGCCCACAGCGCGAGCGTGCCGAGCATCGCGACGATGTCGACGATCGCGCCGTCGACCACCCGTCCCGGACCGCCCGCGCGCACGTCGAACAGCGCGCAGACGACCCCGAACGCGAGCCCGAGCGCGCCGCCCGCGTCACCGAGGACGGTCGGCGGCAGGCCGGGCTTGGCGCTGTCCGTGCCGCGCGGCGCGGCGAGCGACAGCAGGCCCGTCAACGCGACGTAGTTCAGGTCGTGGCCGGCAGCGGCCGAGAGCGGGCCCGTCTGGCCCCAGCCGGTCATCCGGCCGTAAACAAGCCGCGGATTATGCGGCGCACAGTCCCGCGGCCCGAGCCCGAGCCGCTCCATCACGCCGGGCCGCAGTCCTTCGATCAGCGCGTCGGCGCGTGAAATCAGCGCGAGCGCTTCGTCACGCCCCGCCGGCGTTTTCAGGTCGAGCGGGACGATCGTCTTGCCCTCGCGCAGCAGGTCGCCGTCGCGGCCCTGCAGCGCGTCGGGCGCGCTCGTGCGGCCGGCCGGACGCGCGATCAGCGTGACCCGCGCGCCCATCCCGGCGAGGATCCGGCCCGCGAGCGGGCCGGGGCCGAGACCTTCGAATTCGACGATATGAACGCCTTTCAGCGGCGAATCGAGCGGCATGCGGTTCTCCATGCTTGGCGGTCGGAGGGCGTTTGCGACGGACGCCCTCTCAAACGAAAAATCCCTGCTCGGCGGGGTCCGCTTCGCAGGGATCGGCAGGGCTGTTCACACTGAACGCGCCGCGTCAGAACGCATCCCCCGGCACGCGCACCCAGCCTTCCATCAACACGCGCGCGCTGCGGCTCATGATCGCCTTGGTGACGGTCCATTCGCCGTTTTCCAGTTTCGCTTCCGCGCCGACCCGCAGCGTGCCCGACGGATGCCCGAAACGCACCGCCTGGCGCTCGCCGCCGCCCGCCGCCAGGTTGACGAGCGTGCCCGGAATCGCGGCGGCCGTGCCGATCGCGACCGCCGCCGTGCCCATCATCGCGTGATGCAGCTTGCCCATCGACATCGCGCGCACCAGCAGGTCGACATCGGCGGCCGCGACGCGCTTGCCGCTCGACGCGATGTAGTCGGCCGGCTTCGCGACGAACGCGATCTTCGGCGTGTGCTGCCGCGTCGCGATCTCGTCGAGCGTGTCGATCAGGCCCATGCGCAGCGCGCCGTGCGCGCGAATCGTCTCGAACTTCTCGAGCGCCTTCGCGTCGCCGTTGATCGCGTCCTGCAGTTCGGTGCCCGTGTAGCCGATCGCCTCCGCGTCGACGAAGATCGTCGGAATCCCCGCGTTGATCATCGTCGCCTTCAGCGTGCCGATGCCCGGCACCGCGAGATCGTCGACGAGGTTGCCGGTCGGGAACATCGCGCCGCCCGCGCCTTCCTCGTCGGCGGCCGGGTCCATGAACTCGAGCTGCACCTCCGCCGCCGGGAACGTGACGCCGTCCAGCTCGAAGTCGCCGGTTTCCTGCACCGCGCCGTTCGTGATCGGCACGTGGGCGACGATCGTCTTGCCGATGTTCGCCTGCCAGATCCGCACGGTCGCGATGCCGTCGCGCGGCACGCGCGCCGGATCGACGAGGCCGCCGCCGATCGCGAACGGGCCGACCGCCGCCGACAGGTTGCCGCAGTTGCCGGTCCAGTCGACGAACGCGCGGTCGATCGCGACCTGCCCGAACAGGTAGTCGACGTCGTGGCCGGGCCGCGTGCTCTTCGACACGATCACCGTCTTGCTGGTGGACGACGTCGCGCCGCCCATCCCGTCGATCTGCTTGCCGTACGGGTCGGGGCTGCCGATCACGCGCAGCAGCAGCGCGTCGCGCGCGGCGCCGGGCGCCTGCGCGGCCTCGGGCAGGTCCTGCAGGCGGAAGAACACGCCCTTGCTGGTGCCGCCGCGCAGGTAGGTCGCGGGAATCCTGATTTGAGGGATGTGAGCCATGTGTGGTTTTCCTGATGTGCTCCGGTCAGGCCGCCGCCTGCGACGATTCGAGGAAGTCCTGCGCGAAGCGCTGCAGCACGCCGCCCGCATCGTAGATCGACACTTCCTCGGCCGTATCGAGCCGGCACGTGACCGGCACCTCGACGCGCTCGCCATTCCTGCGATGGATCACGAGCGTCAGGTCCGCGCGCGGCGTGCGCGCGCCGACCACGTCGAAGGTCTCGGTGCCGTCGATGCCGAGCGTCGTCCGGTTCGTGCCCGGCTTGAACTCGAGCGGCAGCACGCCCATCCCGATCAGGTTCGTGCGGTGAATCCGCTCGAAGCCTTCGGCGACGATCGCCTCGACGCCCGCGAGCCGCACGCCCTTCGCGGCCCAGTCGCGCGACGAGCCCTGGCCGTAGTCCGCGCCGGCCACGACGATCAGCGGCTGCTTGCGATTCATGTACGTCTCGATCGCTTCCCACATCCGCATGACCTTGCCTTCCGGCTCGACGCGCGCGAGCGAACCCTTCTTCACCGCGCCGTCGACCACCGCCATCTCGTTGACGAGCGTCGGGTTCGCGAAGGTCGCGCGCTGCGCGGTCAGGTGGTCGCCCCGGTGCGTCGCGTACGAGTTGAAGTCTTCTTCCGGCAGGCCCATCTTCGTAAGGTACTCGCCGGCCGCGCTGTTCGCGAGGATCGCGTTCGACGGCGACAGGTGGTCGGTCGTGATGTTGTCGCCGAGCACCGCGAGCGGGCGCATGCCCTTGAGCGTGCGCTCGCCGGCCAGCGCACCTTCCCAGTACGGCGGACGGCGGATGTACGTGCTCTGCGCGCGCCAGTCGTACAGCGGCGCCGCGCGCTCGCCCGCATCGGCGCTGCGCGCGAACATCGGCTCGTAGACCTTGCGGAACTGCTCGGGCTTCACGCTCGACGCGACGATCGCGTCGATCTCCTCGTCGGTCGGCCAGATGTCCTTCAGCGTGACGGGCTGGCCGTCCTGGTCGTGGCCGAGCACGTCCTTCTCGATGTCGAAGCGGATCGTGCCCGCGATCGCGTAAGCAACGACGAGCGGCGGCGACGCGAGGAACGCCTGCTTCGCATACGGATGGATGCGGCCGTCGAAGTTACGGTTGCCGGACAGCACGGCGGTCGCGTACAGGTCGCGATCGACGATCTCCTGCTGGATCTTCGGGTCGAGCGCGCCCGACATCCCGTTGCAGGTCGTGCACGCGAACGCGACGATGCCGAAGCCGAGCTTCTCCAGCTCCGGCAGCAGGTTCGCTTCTTCCAGATACAGCTCGACCGCCTTCGAGCCCGGCGCGAGCGAGCTCTTCACCCACGGCTTGCGCACGAGGCCGCGCGCGTTCGCGTTGCGTGCGAGCAGGGCGGCTGCAATCACGTTGCGCGGGTTGCTCGTGTTCGTGCAGCTCGTGATCGCGGCGATGATCACCGCGCCGTCGGGCATCTCGCCCGCCTTCTCTTCCCACTGGCCGGCGATCCCGCGCGCGGCGAGGTCCGACGTCGGCAGCCGCTTGTGCGGGTTCGACGGGCCGGCCATGTTGCGCACGACGCTCGACAGGTCGAACGTCAGCGTGCGCTCGTACTGCGCGTGCTGCAGCGTGTCGGCCCACAGGCCCGCTTCCTTCGCGTAGGTCTCGACGAGCTTCACCTGCTCGTCGCTGCGGCCGGTGAGGCGCAGGTAGTCGGTCGTCTGGCCGTCGATGAAGAACATCGCGGCCGTCGCGCCATATTCGGGCGCCATGTTCGAGATCGTCGCGCGGTCGCCGAGCGTGAGGCTCGCCGCGCCTGCGCCCCGGAATTCCAGATACGCGCCGACCACCTTTTCCTTGCGCAGGAACTCGGTCAGCGCGAGCACGACGTCGGTCGCGGTGATGCCGGGCTGGCGCTTGCCGGTCAGCTCGACGCCGACGATGTCGGGCAGGCGCATCCACGACGCGCGGCCGAGCATCACGTTCTCGGCCTCCAGCCCGCCGACGCCGATCGCGATCACGCCGAGCGCGTCGACGTGCGGCGTGTGGCTGTCGGTGCCGACGCAGGTGTCCGGATACGCTACGCCGTCCTGCGCCTGGATCACCGGCGACATCTTCTCCAGGTTGATCTGGTGCATGATGCCGTTGCCCGGCGGGATCACGTCGACGTTCTCGAACGACTGCTTCGTCCATTCGATGAAGTGGAAGCGGTCCTCGTTGCGGCGATCCTCGATCGCGCGGTTCTTCGCGAACGCGTCCGGATCGAAGCCGCCGCACTCGACGGCGAGCGAGTGATCGACGATCAGCTGCACGGGCACGACCGGGTTCACCTTCGCCGGGTCGCCGCCGCGCTCGGCGATCGCGTCGCGCAGGCCCGCGAGATCGACGAGCGCCGTCTGGCCGAGGATGTCATGGCACACGACGCGCGCCGGGAACCACGGGAAATCGCGTTCGCGCTTGCGCTCGACGATCTGCTTCAGCGAAGCGGCGAGGATCGCCGGATCGCAGCGGCGCACGAGGTTTTCGGCGAGCACGCGCGACGTGTACGGCAGCGTGTCGTAGGCGCCGGGCGCGATCGCGTCGACCGCGGCGCGTGCGTCGAAGTAGTCCAGCGACGTGCCGGGCAGGGGTTTGCGGTAGGCGGTATTCATGATGTGGGGGAAAGCTGGGAATTCATGAGCGGGGAAGCCGACCGGCCTCCCCCGGGCGCCCGATCAGCGCTTCTCGATCGGCACGAACTGCAGGTCTTCCGGACCCGTGTAGTTCGCGCTCGGGCGGATGATCTTGTTGTCGATGCGCTGCTCGATGACGTGCGCGCTCCAGCCGGACGTGCGCGAGATCACGAACAGCGGCGTGAACATCGCGGTCGGCACGCCCATCATGTGATACGACACCGCGCTGAACCAGTCGAGGTTCGGGAACATCTTCTTCGCATCCCACATCACCGATTCGAGACGCTCGGCGATGTTGTACAGCTTCAGGTCGCCCGCTTCCTTCGACAGCTTGTGCGCGACGCCCTTGATCACCTTGTTGCGCGGATCGGAGATCGTGTAGACCGGATGGCCGAAGCCGATCACGACTTCCTTGTTCTCGACGCGGCGGCGGATGTCGGCTTCCGCCTCGTCCGGCGAGCGGTAGCGGCTCTGCACTTCGTACGCGACTTCGTTCGCGCCGCCGTGCTTCGGCCCGCGCAGCGCGCCGATCGCGCCGGTGATCGCCGAGTAGATGTCCGAGCCCGTGCCCGCGATCACGCGGCCGGTGAACGTCGACGCGTTGAACTCGTGCTCAGCGTACAGGATCAGCGACGTGTGCATCGCGTCGACCCACGACTTCGACGGGGCCTTGCCGTGCAGCAGGTGCAGGAAGTGGCCGCCGATCGAGTCGTCGTCGGTTTCGGTCTCGATGCGCTTGCCGTTGTGCGAGAAGTGATACCAGTACAGCAGCATCGAGCCGAGCGACGCCATCAGGCGGTCGGCGATGTCGCGCGCGCCCGGCAGGTTGTGATCTTCCTTCTCCGGCAGCACGGTGCCGAGCACCGACACGCCCGTGCGCATCACGTCCATCGGGTGCGCGGACGCCGGGATCTGCTCGAGCGCCGCCTTCAGCGCGTTCGGCAGGCCGCGCATCGCGCGCAGCTTCGCCTTGTACGCGGCCAGTTCGGTCAGGTTCGGCAGCCGCTCGTGCACGAGCAGGTGCGCGATTTCCTCGAACTCGCACGACTCGGCGACGTCGAGGATGTCGTAGCCGCGGTAGTGCAGGTCGTTGCCGGTCTTGCCGACCGTGCAGAGGGCCGTGTTGCCGGCCGTCACGCCCGACAGCGCGACCGACTTCTTCGGCTTGAACGCGCCTGCGGCGGCCGGTGCTGCTGCGTCTTTCGTCTCGCTCATGTTTCCCTTCTCCAGTATGTTTCCGATACGTGTCTCGTGGGCGGCGGGCCGCGTTACTTCTTGCCCTGCGCGAACAGCTCGTCGAGCTTCTGCTCGTAAGCGTGATAGCCGAGGAAGTCGTACAGCTCGGCGCGCGTCTGCATCGTCGGCACGGCCGCCTTCTGCGTGCCGTCGCGGCGCAGCGTCTCGTAGAAATTCAGCGCGGCCTTGTTCATCGCGCGATAGGCGCCGCAGCAGTACAGCGCGATGTCGACGTTCGCCTCGCGCAGCTCGTCGAGCGTGAACAGCGGCGTCGAGCCGAATTCGGTCAGGTTCGCGAGGATCGGCACCTTCACGGCCGCCTTGAAGCGGCGATAGTCGTCGAGCGTCTTCATCGCTTCCGGGAAGATCATGTCCGCGCCGGCTTCGACGTAGGCCACCGCGCGCTCGATCGCCGAGTCGATCCCTTCGGCGGCGGCCGCATCGGTGCGGGCCATGATCACGAACTGGTCGTCGGTGCGCGCATCGACCGCGGCCTTGACGCGATCGACCATTTCCTCGGCCGGCACGACCTCCTTGCCCGGACGGTGGCCGCAGCGCTTCTGGCCGACCTGGTCCTCGAGGTGCACGGCGGCGACGCCGGCCTTGATGAATGAGCGGACCGTGCGCGCGATGTTGAACGCGCCGCCCCAGCCCGTATCGATGTCGACGAGCAGCGGCAGGTCGGTCGCATTGGTGATCCGGTTCGCGTCGATCAGCACGTCTTCCATCGTGCTGATGCCGAGGTCGGGGATGCCGAGCGAATTCGCGGCGACGCCGCCGCCCGACAGGTAGACGGCCTTGAAGCCGACGGCCTGGGCCATCTTGGCCGCGTAGGCGGTGATCGCGCCGACCACCTGCAGCGGCTGCTCGGCCGCGACTGCCGCGCGGAATTTCGCGCCGGCGCTTTGAAGATGCGTGTTGCTCATGAACGGCCTCCTGATGGAATGCCTGCTACACAGCAAGTACCGGGCCAGCTCGCGTGTCGCCGCTAACCCACTGATTCTTAAGCAACCAGCCGCGTGCTACCCCAGCCGATTGATTTCAATTTGGAAATTCCACGTTCCAAAAATGAAATCGCGCGCGCATAATCGTTCGTCATGGACCTCTCCTCGATCAAGCCCATCGGCCCCGCCGACCGCGCGGTGCGGCCGCGCATCTGGGCGATGGGCATCAGCCGCCTGCGGGACCTCTTTCGCGAGATCGCCGGCGAATTCGACGAACGCGCCGACGTGCGCATCGTGTCGCGCGCGTATGAAGAGGCGCTCAACGCGATCGCCGAGGCCGGCGCCGCGCGGCCCGACGTGATCGTCGCGGCCGGCTCGAACGGCAGCTTCCTGAAAACGCGTGCGCCGGTGCCGGTCGTAGTCGTCACGCCGACCGGCTTCGACGTGATGCAGGCGCTCGCGCGGGCCCGGCGCGACGCGTCGCGGATCGCGCTCGTCAGCGTCGGCGAGACGCCGCCCGAGGTGCGCCGCTTCGTCGCCGCGTACGGCCTCGACGTCGAGTTTGCGTCATATCAGTCCGCGCAGGAAGCGGAAACCTGCGTGCACGACCTGCGCGACCGCGGCATCGAGACGATCGTCGGCCCCGGCCTCGTCACCGACCTGGCCGCGAGCGCCGGCATGGGCGCCGTGTTCCTGTATTCGCATGCGTCGGTGCGCAAGGCCGTCGACACCGCGCTCGAGGTCGCCTATGCGACGCACGCCGAGGCGCTGCGCCGCCAGCGCCTCGACAACCTGCTCCAGCACCTGCGCGACGGCGTCGTCGCGCTCGATGCGCGCGGGTGCGTCGAGGCGATCAACGAACGGCTCGCGCTGGCGCTCGGGGTCGAACCCGCGGCGGCCGTCGGCCGCGCGCTGGTCGACCTGACGCCGGAGCTGCGCACGCTGCGCGGCGACGACGGCGACGCGCTCGCGACCGTGCGCGGCGTGCGCTACGTCGTGCACCGCGGCCCGCTCGTCGATCGCGGCGTCACGTCGGGCAGCGTGCTGACCTTCCAGGAATCGCGCGCGGTCGAGCGCCTCGACCGTGCGCTGCGCTCTCAGCCGGGCACGCAGCAGTTCGCGGCGCGCTATACGCTCGACGACGTGGTCGGCGCATCCGCGCCGATGGCGCGCGTGCGCGACCTCGTGCGCCGCTACGCGAAATCCGACGCGACCGTGCTCGTGCTCGGCGAGAGCGGCACCGGCAAGGAGATGATCGCGCAGAGCCTGCATGCGCTGTCCGCGCGGCGCAGCTATCCGTTCGTCGCGATCAACTGCGGCGCGTTTCCGGAAGCGCTGCTCGAAAGCGAGCTGTTCGGCTACGAGGAAGGCGCGTTCACCGGCGCGCGGCGCGGCGGCAAGACGGGCCTGTTCGAGGCCGCGCATCGCGGCACGCTGTTCCTCGACGAAATCGGCGAAATGCCGCCGTCGCTGCAGAGCCGGCTGCTGCGCGTGCTGCAGGAGCGCGAGGTGATCCGGCTCGGGTCGACCGAGCCGATCCGCATCGACGTGCGCGTGATCGCCGCGACGCACCGGCCGCTGCTCGCGGCCGTCGAGGACGGCACGTTCCGCGCGGATCTCTACTACCGGCTCAACATCCTGAACGTCGGGCTGCCGCCGCTGCGCGAGCGCCCGGACGACATTCCCGCGCTCGCGGCCGCGCTGCTGGTGCAGGCCGCGCGGCGCGAGCCGCGGCTGGCGGACAGCCTGCGCGATGCCGGCGACGCGGCGCGCGTGCTCGACGCGGCGCAGGCGATCCTGATGCGCTACCGGTGGCCCGGCAACGTACGGGAATTACAGAACGTGATCGAGCGGATCGCGGTGGAGCTGGCGGAGGAAGCGGGCGACGACGGGCAGGCTGCGCCGTGCGGCGTGCTCGATCCCGACGCCTTGCGGGCCATCGCGCCGGAGCTGTTCGCGAGCCCGGCCGACGCGTGTGCCGATCCGGACGACGCGCCGACGCTGCAGGCGCGCCGCCGCCGCGCGGAAGCCGACGAGATCCGCGCGGCGCTCGACGCATGCGGCGGCGATCGCGACCGCGCGTGCGCGATGCTCGGCATCAGCAAGACGACGATGTGGCGAAAGCTGTCCGGCAGGTAGGCGACGCCTGCCGCGACGCGGCCGTGCGCGCCGGTCCGCCGCCGGTCCCCGGTCAGTCCGCCTTGTAATAGTGACGATGGGCCTTCGCGCGATTGCCGCATGACGCCATCGAGCACCAGCGGCGACTGCCGTTCTTGCTGTCGTCGACGAACAGCCATTGGCACGCGTCGTTCGCGCACCGCTTGACCTTCGCCAGGCGCGTGCCGCCGAGCAGGTCGATCGCCGACCACAGCACCGGGCTCAGCAGCCCGCCGAGCGTCGCGGCCTCGCGCCCGACCTGCCACGCGTACCGGTCGTTCGTGCGCACCAGCGCGACCCGCGGCGCCGCTTGCGCGAGATGGCCGCGCAGCGCCGCGACGTCGCGCGCCGGCGGCTCGCGCTGCTCCGCCTGCGCGAGGTAGAGCCGGTAAAGCGTCTCTCGCAGCGCCAGCGCGCCGTCGAGCCATGCCGGCCCGGCATCCGCGGTCGACGCGCGGCACGCGTCCGCCAGCGCGGCCGGCACGCCCCCCTGCTCGCGGCACCATGCCAGCAGGTCGTCGACCGTCCCGAGCGTTTCCGTCGGCGTCTCGCTGCCCCGCCAGTAACGCGTATTCGCGAAATCGATGCTCAGCGCTTCCGGCGGCGCCGGAATCAGGAAGTCCGCGTCGGCGGAAGGATGCATATCGCTCATGTCGCGATCGTATCTAACCACCATGCCGGTTGACAAGCGCAAGGACGTTTCCTAGCATAACCGGCATGGTGGTTAAAACTCGCTTGCCGCACTGACACCCACGCAGTCTCAAGGAGCAATGACATGATCGATCACCTTTCCTTCGGCGTCGCCCAAATCGACCGCAGCCGCACGTTCTACGACAGCGCGCTCGGCGCACTCGGCTACAAGCGGCTGTTCGGCGACGCGTCGTCACTCGGCTACGGCACGGCCGAACCGGTTCTGTGGCTCACGTACACGGCGCGGCCCGTGGCGGCCGATCCGGAATCGGGGCTGCATGTGTCGTTCAAGGCGTCGTCACCGGTGGAAGTCGACGCGTTCTACCGGGCCGCGCTCGCGCACGGCGGTACGGACAACGGCGGGCCCGGCAGGCGCGAGCACTACGGCCCCGGTTATTACGCGGCGTTCGTCACGGATCCCGACGGGTATCGGCTGGAAGCGCATTGCGAACTGGACAACATCGTGTGACGGGGGAGACGCGTGCATCGCGCTCGATCGGCCGCCCGTCGACCCAAGGCCCGATTCCGTCGTGCGCGGAATCCGGCCTCTGCTTTTCGCATCGCCGAACGGCTACTGCGCGGCGCGCGTGCGCTGCAGCTGCTCGCCGAGCCCTTCGACGCCGAGCCGCACCGTTTGCCCGGGCTTCAGGTACACCGGCGCCGGCTTGATGCCCATGCCGACGCCCGGCGGCGTGCCGGTCGTGATCACGTCGCCCGGCTGCAGGCGCATGCAGCGCGACAGATACGCGACGAGCTGCGCGACGGTGAACACCATCGTGCGCGTGTTGCCTTGCTGGTAGCGATGGCCGTCGACCTCGAGCCACAGGTCGAGCCGCTGCGGATCGGGCACGTCGTCGCGCGTGACGAGCCACGGGCCGATCGGGCCGAACGTGTCGAAGCCCTTGCCCTTGTCCCACTGGCCGCCGCGCTCGAGCTGCCATTCGCGTTCGGACACGTCGTTGACCACGCAATAACCGGCGACGCAGTCGAGCGCGCGCGCCTCGTCGACGTCCTTGCACGGCGCGCCGATCACGACGCCCAGCTCGAC
Organism: Burkholderia ubonensis; assembly: GCF_902833085.1. Classification (GTDB taxonomy): domain Bacteria; phylum Pseudomonadota; class Gammaproteobacteria; order Burkholderiales; family Burkholderiaceae; genus Burkholderia; species Burkholderia ubonensis. The sequence continues at coordinate 237,767 of NZ_CADFEB010000009.1, read as the reverse complement.
TTCCCAGTCGGTCTTCACCGAGCCTTTCGGAATGTCGATGCCGTCGTTCGGGCCGCAGACCGAGCTCGTCCACTTGCCGAACACGACCGGCTCGGCCGGCACGGGCATCCCCGCTTCCGCCGCGTGATCGGCGTAGTTCAGCCCGATGCCGATGAACTTGCCGATCCGCCCGACGCACGGGCCGATGCGCGGCTCGCCGGGCACGAGCGGCAGCGTCGCCGGATCGAGCGCGCGCAGCCGCGCGAGTCCGGCGTCGGACAGCACATCGCCGGCGAGATCGTCGACATGCGCCGACAGATCGCGAATCCGGCCGTCCGCGTCGAGCAAGCCGGGTTTTTCCTGGCCGGGCGGGCCATAGCGAAGCAGTTTCATCGAACTCAACCTCCCTGATCGGATGTGACAGGATGCCGACGCACGTATAGGCGTGCCGCCACGCGCAACGGGCGGGCCACCGTCGGTTTGCGGATCGGCGCCGGCGCAACGGCGCTCGCGCGCAGCGGCCAGCGTTGCCCCGCCGGCCCGCATGGCGCCGCTTCCGCGCTTGCCCACCGCTCTTTGTACCACCCGCCGCCGGCCATGAAATGACGCGCGACGGATACCGACTATTGAAGCGCGCGCTGGCCTTGCGGCGCAGCATCGCGGTTACGCGTCGCCCCCCGCGCCGGCCCGATCCGCTCCGGGCAACACGACGCGGATACTCGCCATACGGGCGTCATCGGTTCACTGCGACTATTTCATCTAATAAAATAAACATGCACTTTCTTGTCATATTTATCAATGAAAGTGGTCGCTCATACGCTCCCAATTGGTAATAATCCGTAAGAATCTGCCGAATTAATTCCAATTTGTTTATTGTTATGCTCGATCGAAGTGCGCTCGCCGGCGCGTACAGGCTTTGCACATGGGCGTTGCAGAGCCGTTGCGCGTGCGCTGCCGACCGATCGTGCGCATTCACCGACCCACGATACCAAGACGATGCAGATGATCAACGACCGGTCCCCCGGTAACGACGCCCATGGAGACGGCGGGGGGCTCGAACGCTATCGCGCCCCCGCGCTCGACAAGGGGCTCGACATCCTCGAACTCCTGTCCGAGCAGAAGGAAGGGCTCACCCGCACCGAAATCACGAAGGAACTCGGCCGCAACGCGAGCGAAATCTACCGGATGCTCGAGCGCCTGGTCGCGCGCCGCTACGTGATGCGTTCGACGGGCGGCGACCGCTACACGCTCAGCCTCAAGCTGTTCGCGCTCGCCCACCGCCATCCGCCGATGAGCCGCCTGATCGCCGAAGCGCTGCCGCCGATGCAGCGCTTCGCCGATGCGGCGGAACAGTCCTGCCACCTGGCCATCTACGACCACGGCAACCTGCTCGTGATCGCGCAGGTGGACGGCCCCGGCCCGTGGGGCGTGTCGGTGCGGCTCGGCTCGCGCATCGGGCTCGCCGATACCGCGTCGGGACGCGTGACGCTGGCGTTCCAGGCCTCCGAGCAACGCGCGCACATGCTGGCCGAGCACCGCAAGGTCAAGGGCGAAGCGCCGCTCGACGAGCAGGAGCTCGCGCAGGCGTGCCAGGCGATCCGCGGCGACGGCTTCCTGTGCCGGGACAGCCGTCAGGCCTATGGCGTCGTCGACATCAGCGTCCCGATCGTCGGCCCGTCCGGCCACGCGATCGCCGCGCTGACCTGCCCGTACATGCGCCGCATCGACGCGCACGCGGCGCCTTCCGTCGACGCGACAGCCGAGCGCCTGCGCGCCACCGCCGCGACGCTGTCGATGAGCCGCATCGAGCTGAACTGACCGGCGCACGCGAGCGCATCGGAGCGATGCGGGTGCGGCGGCAACGCGCGCCGCGACGCGGCACGCGCGGCGGCGCCGCGTACTGAGCATGTTGCGCGTGGTCGCGATGCTTCGCCCGGCCGCGCCATGCAGGGTCGCTACGCTAGAATAGCGGCCCTCTCCAAAACTACGACGGCCGGCGGCGCCGGCTGTCGTGTCTGATGAATGTCATGGCCAAACTTCTGAACGATCTCGAATTCCAGCGTTTCTCCGAACTTCAGCAGAAGCAGGCAAGCTTCACGATCACGCCCGAAGAGGCGGACGAACTGCGCGACATCGTCGCGCGTGCGCAGAAGAAGCGCGACGACCGCGCTGCCGCGATGCAGGCGATCGAAAACTACATCGAGCAATTCGACATCACGCCCGACGAGCTCTTCTCGCCCGACCAGATCGGCGACGCCGCCCGCACCTATGGGCTCATCACGGCGACCAAGAAGGAGCGCACGCTGCCGCCGTCGATCACGTTCAACGGCAAGCCGTATCAATGGACCAAGACGCTGCCGGACGACGTCCGCGGCGCGCTGTTCGAAGCATTCAAGGCCGGCGAGTCCGTCAAGCGCTTCATCGCGATGCCGAAGGACGTGGCCCGCTGCGCACTGACGATCGCCCGCCTCGAACGCGAAACGGGCGCCGTATACGCGGACGCGCACCTGACCGAACTCGCCATCTCGCGCGAGCAGGTAAACGACGCGGCGACGAAACTGGCCGCCTGACCGGTCCGCCGGGCACGGCCGACACCGGCGCGCGCATCGCGACAGCCGGCGCCGTGCCCACGGGAGCACCGCCGGCGCGGGCTCCCGAAAAATCTCACCTCAGCCTCCCGCAAGTGCTCACCCGCACGCCCCGAAAGTGCTCACCCGCACATCCCGAAAGCGCTCACCGAGGGCTCCCGGATCAGCTCACCCGCGCTTCCCGCAGACCCTCACCACGGCTTCCCGCAGAGGCTCACCATTGCGTCCCGGAAAGGCTCACCGGCGTCTCCCGGAGACGCTCACCGCCCCTTTCCCGAAAGGGCTCACCGAAGGCTCCCGAAAAAGCTCACCCGTGCATTCCCGGAAAGGCTCACGCACGGCCCCCGAAAAAGCTCACCTTTGACTCGATAGGGGCGTAAAGACATCGTTGCCCGCCTTCGCTCGCGCCGCGGCCGAGGGCGAATGTGCGCGCGACATGCCGTATCCGGCAAAGGGGGAGAAGCGCCGCGCGTCACGCCTGCAGCTTCATCTTGAAGCCCACGATGCCGGGCTCCTCCGTCGCGGTGACCGTGAATCCGCATGCGCGCGCGAGCGCAATCATCGCGGTGTTCTCGCGCAGCGCCTCGCCGATCATCCATGCGGTGCCGCGCGAGCGCGCGTACTCGATGATGCGCGCCATCAACAGACGCCCGAGCCCCTTGCCCTTCTGGTCCGGCCGAATGCCGATCGCGAACTCGGTCGTCTCGTTGTCCGGGTCGGTCACCGCGCGTACCGCGCCGAGCGTGTGCGACCGGCCTGCCCCGTCGTCGACCGACGCGATGAACGCCATCTCGCGGTCGTAATCGATCTGCGTCATGCGCGCCAGCTGCGAATGATCGAAGCTGCGCACCGCGCCGAAGAAGCGCATCCGCAGATCCTCCGGCGTCATCGCGCCGAGCAGTTCGTTGTGCGCGGCCTCGTCTTCCGGACGGATCGGCCGGATCGTCATCGTGTCGCCCTGCCATGCAAGCGTCTGCTCGAGATGGCGCGGATACGGCATGATCGCGAGCCGGCTGCGCCCCTCCGCCAGCGTGACGCGCGGCGCGATCACGCGCACGCGGTCGGGCAGCACGCGCAGCGTGAGCGACAGCGCGACCACCTCGCGCACGTCGCACACCACCTGCGACAGCGCCGTGAATGCGCCGAGCGCGGGTTCGACCGGCGCGCGGCGCGCATACGGCGAGCGCTCCATCACCGCGCGCGCGAGCACCGTGTTCAGCGGCGGCAGCCCGAAGACGACGAACGGCGCGGACACGCCGTCCGCCGAAGGCACCAGGTAGCGGAATACCGGACCGAAATTCGGGTCGTCGTGCATGTCGACCGTCACGTCGACGACCACGGCATCGCGCGGCTCGTCGGACGGCGCCGCGCCTTGCAGGCCGAAGTGCGCCAGCCATTGCAGCGCGGGCTCGCCGGCGAGTTCGTGCCGCCCCGCGTCCAGCCACCCGCGCGCCTCCTCGCGCGCGGATGCGACGCATGCCGCCGGCTGCGGCGGCGTGCCTTCGGGCGTCTGCATCAGCAGTTCGCGGCCGAGGTTGTAATCGACGAGGCGCGCATACGCGCGCGCCAGCCGCTGCGGCGTCGTGTGCACGGGAATGCCGTTCGCATGCAGCGCGTCGCGCGTCGACGCATCGACCGCGCCGAAGAAGCACGCGAGGATGCCGCGATGCGCATGCTGGCGCGTTTCGATCAGCATGCGCGCCACCGCATCGGCCGGCGCACTGTGCGACGTCGAATGCACGACGAACAGCGTGCCGGTCTGCGGAAACGGCGCGAGCGCGCGGATCACCGCGCCGAAATGCTCGGGGCGCGCATCGTCGCCGAGCGTCAGCGGATTGCCGGGCGCGTCGAGATGCGGGAGCGCTTGTGCGACGGCCTCCGTTGCCGCCGCCGGCCATTCGGCCAGCACGTCGCGCACCTCCGCGACCGCATCGACCGCGAGCTTCGCGACGCCCGCGTCGCTCGTGACGAGCGTCGCCGCGCCGCGCGCGGCGACACGGCCGACGCCTAGCGTCTCGATCTCGTCGAGCAGATCGTCGAGCGCGTCGACGCGCACCATCCCCGCGCGCTGGAACGCCGCCGTATACAGCGCGTCGCCCGGGTCCGAGCGGCCGGTGCGCAACGCGAGCACCGGCTTGTTGCGCGCGGCCGCGCGCGCCGCCGACATGAACTTGCGCGCGGCGCGCACGCTGTCGAGCTCGAGCAGGATCGCGCGCGTGCCGGGATCGCTCGCGAGGTAGTCGAGCACGTCGCCCGCATCGACGTCGGCCTCGCCGCCGAGCGCCACGACGTGCGAAAAGCCGAGCCCGCGCGCATCCGCCCAGCCGAGGACCGCGTTCGTCAGCGCATTCGACTGCGATACCCACGCGACGCCGCCCGAGCGCACCGTATACGCCGGCGCGCCGAAATGCGCATGCCGCGCCGGCGACAGAACGCCGAGACTGCCCGGCCCGACGATACGGAGGACGAACGGCTTTGCCGCCTTGAGCGCGCGATCGAGCGCCGCACGATGCGCACTGGTGCGCGCCTCGCCGACGATCACCGCGACGCGCGCGCCGAGGACGCCGAGCTTGTGCACGATGCCGGGCCACGTCGCGGGCGGCGTGCAGATCACCGCGACCGACGGCGGCGCGGGCAACCGGTCGACATCCGGCACGACCTCGTAGCCGTTCAGCGCGTCGTATTTCGGATTGACGGGCCACACGGCCCCATCGAACGCGCCGTCGAGCACGCGCGCCCATACCATCGCGCCGATACTGCCAGCGCGCGGCGACGCGCCGACGACCGCAACGGATTTGGGCTGAAACAGCGCATCGAGATGGCGAACGGTCACATCGGCTCCATACGGTAACGAAAGATGGCCGGACCCGGATGCGGCTCGACGAGCCGCCGTCCGGCCTGCGCGAATTCAAAGCATAGGCGAACCGCTCGCGGCTGCCTATATGCCGAATGGCCGGCTACTCGACCTCGGTCAAGCCGTGCACCATGCACGGGCGTCCGGCATGCAGCGTCACGCGAAACGCGAACGCGTTCGTCCGCGCCGGTTCGGCAATGGTGAGGATTTACAGGAGCCAAGGTGAGAACGTTCGGGAATTGCGCACGTGAATGCGCGAAACGGCGAAAGGTGATGGAAACATCCTCGGCGCATGCACCGCGCAATTCGCCTGCGGATACGCACACGCGACACGCGACTGCGCGGCGGTTTACCGGAAATCGGCGCGAAACGCGGATAAATCGCGGCGATTTGCCGAAACGGCACGCGGTAATCGCGCAGCAGCGCGCCATGCTTCGGAGGATTCAAATGATCCGCACGCGCACAAAAACAAAACGGTGCGATGGCCATCGGGCCATGCGCACCGTCAGTCAGCGCGGAAAAGGTGAGACTTTTCGGGAATCAGTCCTTGATCAGGAAACGCGCGCGGTTCTTGCCGAGCCATGCCGGCGCGCGGCCGCGGCCGCTCCACGTTTCGCCGGTCTTCGGATGGCGATATTTCGGCGGCAGCGGACGCTTGGCCTTGACAGGGGCGCCCGTGGAACGGAAGCCGAGCTCCTCCGGCGTAATGTCGAATTCCTCGATCTTCGCCCGGATCGCAGCGATCGCGTCGGCGATCGCCTTTTCGCGTTCCTTATCGATCTTCTGCTGAAGTTTTTCGAGTTGCGCTGTCAGTTGCCGGTAGGTCGCCATATGGATGGGATTCCCTGAGTGTTATTTATGAAAAATAGGTGACTCGAAGCAAATAGAAAAGGGGCCTGCGCGATCGGGAGATTTCTCCGGCTGCGAAAACGGGATCAATAACCGCTTTTTCTCTTGCATGCGAAGAGAAGACTCCGCACGCCGCTGTCGACCGATTGCTGAAGCACGTCGAATTCACCGTTGCAGGTGACGCGCGCGTTGTCCATGCAATTGCCCCATGAATCGCCGCTCGTGCATTGCACCAACGTGGTCGGACGGCCATCCGAAGTAAACAGCGGGGCACTTCCGCCACATCCCCCGAGTACCGCCAGCAAGACAATCGCCCCGGCCCGCCGCAACAACGCTTCGGGCCTTCGACAGACCGACGCAAGCATGTGTTTCATTATTCTTTCCGTCAACCTTTTTTTAAATGTCGCGAGTATGCCATGCGCCCGTGCACGCTCGTCAATTCGGCGCCCGGTCGGGTTGCGCGCGGGTCTTGTACGGCACCGTCCGGCGCGGATCGTCTGTGATGCGAACGAAAACCTGCTCGACGTCGGGCAGCGCCGCCAATTCGCGTTGCAGCACCGCGCGATCGAACGACTCGTCCGCACACCCTTCCACGTAGACGAAGCGCCGCTGCACGGTGATCCACAGGCTCGTGCCGCCCAGCCGCGTCGCGCCGGCAAAGTGCGCCTTCGCCGCAGCCGCGATCGGCGCGTCGTACATATAAGAATTCGGCTTCGTGCAGCGATGCGCGAGCCAGCAGGTCGTGCCGCGCTCGGCGCGGTAATGCGCGTCGTCCTCCATCTCCGCGCGGGTCATCCACGGCCCGAGCGGCAGCGGGCACTCGGCGACGTCGCGCGAGAGCGCGACGAACGGGTCGTTGTACCAATTGCGTCGCATCGTCTGTTCGCCCGCCTCGTCCGGTTGCGCGAGCGCGGATGCCGCAAGCGCGGACGCCGCCAGCGTCACGCCCAGCCACCACGCGATGCAGGTTCGCTTCATCGCCGCCTCCTCGTTCGAGCCGCGCCGGAAACGCGCGCGCTGTCAGCCGATGCCCAGCGCCGCCAGCTTCTTGTAAAACGTCGCGCGCCCGATGCCGACGCGCGCGGCGGCGTCCACCACCTTGCCGTTGCAGGCGGCGAGCGCGTCGGCGAGGAACTGGCGCTCCCATGCCGCCAACGCGTCCGCGTACGACACGGCGGATGCGGCAGGCGCCGCGCCTGCTTCAGGTTCGGCCTGCGCGGGCGGCATGCCGTCGGACTGTGCGCGCGAAGGCCCGAGAAACGGCGCGAGCGCCCGTGCGTCGATCACCGAGCGGTCGGACAGCATCAGCGCACGCTCGAGCGTATTGCGCAACTCGCGCACGTTGCCGGGCCACGGATACGCGCACAGCATCCGCAGCGCATCGTCGGTGAGCTCGCAGTGCGCGGCGCGTCCGTGCTGGGCAGCGAGCTCCTCGAGCGTCGCGTAGACGAGCGCCGCGATGTCGGACGCGCGCTCGCGCAGCGGCGGCGCGTGAATCGTCAGCACGTTGAGCCGGTAATAGAGATCGGCGCGAAAGCGGCCGGCCGCCACGAGCGCGGGCAGGTCGGCCGAGGTCGCCGCGATGATCCGCACGTCGGCGCGCACGATGCGGTTCGAGCCGACGGGCTCGAATTCCTTGTCCTGCAGCACGCGCAGCAGCTTGCCCTGCAGCGGCAGCGGCATGTCGCCGATCTCGTCGAGGAACAGCGTGCCGCGGTCGGCCAGCTCGAACTTGCCGACCCGCCCCTTGCGGTCGGCGCCCGTATAGGCGCCGGGCGCCGCGCCGAAGAATTCGGTCTCGAGCAGCGCATCGGGAATCGCGGCGACGTTGACCGTCACGAGCGGCTGAAGCGCGCGCGCCGACGCCGCATGGATCGCGTGCGCGAGCAGTTCCTTGCCGGTGCCGGTTTCGCCGAGCAGCAGCACCGGCGAATCGACCTGCGCGGCGCGGCGTGCCTGGCGCTTCGTCTCGAGGCTCGCCGGGCTCGTGCCGACGAAGCTCGCGAACGTGTATTTCGCGCGACGCGCCTGTGCAAGCGAACGCTGCGTCGCGAGCAGTTGCTGCTGCAGCTGCACGTAGCGGGAAAAGATCGGCGTGAGCGTCTTCAACTGGTCGAACAGCGCGAAGCCGATCGCGCCGACCGTCTCGCCCGCCTCGTTCTTCAACGGCAGGCGGGTCACGACGAGCGGCTCGCGGCCCGTCTCCATGATGTCGAGCAGGATCGGCTGCCCGGTCGACACGACCTCGCGCATCAGGCTGTGCGGGATCACCGCCTCGCAATCGAGGCCGACCGCCTGCTGCGGATCGGCGAAACCGAAACGCGCCGCATAGCGCTCGTTCATCCACACGATGCGCGCGTCACGGTCGACGATCAGCGTGCCGGCGCTCGAATCCTCGAACGTCCTGAACAGCGATTCGGCGGCGCGCAGCAGCACGTCGCCATAATCGACGGGCAAGCGGGGCCAGTCGTTCATCATCGTGTCATCGTCTCCGTGTATTGCTTTTGGGTATCGTCCGGGCCGTCTCCGGAACGAGACGGATTATCTCATTCCGGAGACGGCCCGCAACGCCTTGCCCGTTCACGTTTGACAAGCATGTCCGGGTCGTCCGGACGGGAAATTCGTCTCCATACGGAGACGATTTATGTAGAATCGCCTGAAGATTGGCCGGCGTGGGCCCGCCGGCCACCGGCGGACCCGCGTCCGGCGGCGCATCGCGGCCGGTGGCACGAAACCTGCACGAACCTGAGCCGGTCCGCGGCGCGCCGCGCGACCGAACAAAACCAAAGCCATTAGGAGACTCTCTTGTCCTTCGTGATCGTCCTCGCCGCGCTGGCGTTCCTGATGTTCGCCGCGTACCGCGGCTACAGCGTGATCCTGTTCGCGCCGATCGCCGCGCTCGGCGCGGTCCTGATGACCGAGCCGGCTGCCGTCGCGCCGGTCTTCTCCGGCATCTTCATGGAGAAGATGGTCGGCTTCGTCAAACTGTATTTCCCGGTGTTCATGCTCGGCGCGGTGTTCGGCAAGGTGATCGAACTGTCCGGCTTCTCCGAGTCGATCGTCCACGCGGCGATCCGCTACATCGGCCGCTCGCGCGCGAATGCGGTGATCGTCGCGGTGTGCGCGCTGCTCACCTATGGCGGCGTGTCGCTGTTCGTCGTCGTGTTCGCGGTCTACCCGTTCGCGGCCGAGCTGTACCGCCAGAGCAACATTCCGAAGCGGCTGATGCCCGGCGCGATCGCGCTCGGCGCGTTCTCGTTCACGATGGATTCGCTGCCCGGCACGCCGCAGATCCAGAACATCATCCCGACCACGTTCTTCAAGACGACCGCATGGGCCGCTCCGGCGCTCGGCACGATCGGCTCGCTGTTCATCATCGTCGTCGGCCTCTCGTATCTCGAATGGCGCCGCCGCTCCGCGATGGCGAAGGGTGAAGGCTACGGCACGTCGCTCGTCAACGAGCCGGAGCGCGTCGCGACCGAATCGCTGCCGAGCCCGTTCCTCGCGATCCTGCCGCTGATCCTCGTCGGCGTGTCGAACTTCGCGCTCACCAAGCTGATCCCGACGTGGTACGGCGCCGCGTCGTACACGGTCGCGCCCGACGTGCTGCCGGGCGTGCATACGCCGGTGACGACGTCGATCAAGACGGTCGTCGCGATCTGGTCGGTCGAGGCCGCGCTGCTGCTCGGCATCCTGCTCGTCGTCGTCACCGCGTTCAAGCGCGTCAGCGACCGTTTCGCGGCCGGGTCGAAGGCAGCGGTGGGCGGCGCGCTGCTCGCCGCGATGAACACCGCGTCCGAATACGGCTTCGGCGGCGTGATCGCCGCGCTGCCGGGCTTCCTCGTGGTCGGCGACGCGCTGAAGAGCATTCCGAACCCGCTCGTCAACGCGGCCGTGTCGGTCAGCTCGCTTGCCGGCATCACGGGCTCGGCGTCGGGCGGCATGAGCATCGCGCTCGCCGCGATGTCGGACCTGTTCATCAAGGGCGCGCAGGCAGCGAACATCCCGATGGACGTGCTGCACCGGATCGTCGCGATGGCCAGCGGCGGCATGGACACGCTGCCGCACAACGGCGCGGTGATCACGCTGCTCGCGGTGACCGGCCTCACGCACCGCGAGTCGTATCGCGACATCTTCGCGGTGACGATCATCAAGACGCTCGCGGTGTTCTTCGTGATCGCGGTGTATTACACGACGGGGCTCGTGTAAGCGCGACGCCGCCTTCAGCCGGTTCCTCGGCTGAAGGCGGCGTCATCGATCCGGGCAGCGGTTCAGCCTGCGATCACCCTGCCACCCACTCCTTTCGCGCGTCCCACAGCCCGGTCAACGCGGCTCGACGATCGCCTTCGCGTAAGTCTCGCGCTCGAGCTCGAGTATTTCCACGCTCAACTGCAGATGCGTTCCGGACGGCGCGCGGCAGCATTGCGCCAACACCGACAACACCCGCTCGGACAGGCTGCGCTTCACGTCGGCGGACCGGCCGCTCAGGATCGCGAGTTTCGCGTGCGCGAACGCGCGCGGCGCGCTCGCCGTGCCGATGACGAAATCGTCGAAGCGGGTCGCGCGGCTCTTGATGTCGAGTTCAGTGAAATGCCCGGAAGCGGCGAGCGCTTCGTTGAGCGCGACGAGCGTCGCGTTGACATCGAACCCGTCGAGGTTGCAGGAGTATTCAAGCGTCAGATGTGGCATGGCGTCATGGTCGTGATTGAAATCGCCGTCGCGCCGGACCGCTCATGTCGGTCCGGCGCGCGGAAAGACGCCCATGTTACCCGTGGATACGACTCGCCCGCATCGCACGCCGACGCGGATGCCAACGCATCCGCCGACGAACCCTACGCCTTCACCGGCTGAATCAGCCGCTCGCACGTGGCCGCCTGCGGATCGCCCGCCGGCAGCTTTCCGCATACGCCGTCGAATTGCTTCACCACCGACCTGACCGACGTATCGTGCGCGCCGCCGTTACGCCAGCGCGTCAGCTGCGCGACCACCTTCGTCAGCGCACGCAGGTTCGCGCCATAGAACGCGTCCCGGGTCTGCCCGGCCTGCGCGAGCACGCTGCTCGCGATGCCTTCGATCCGCGCCGCGTCGTCCGGCGCAAGCTCGACCGCGTTCGCGAAATAGGTGGCGCCCCAGCGCAGCCGCGTCGCGGTCCCCGTCGCGCTGTCGTAGGCTTTGCGGTACCAGTCGAGCGCCGCGGCCTTGTCGCCGCGCGCCTTCGCATTGGCGGCAAGCCCGGACATGAAGTAATAGGGCGTCGCTGAGCGCGGCAATTCGGCCTTCAGCAGCGTATCGGATTCGTCGAGCAGCCCGGCGTCGGTGAGCGTGTCGGCCGCCTCGCTGATCAGCGCCTGGCGTTCATAGACGTTCGCCGCGCCCTGGATCGCCGCGGCCGTTTGCCGGCGCACCGTCGCGACGAGCGCCGGCGCATCGAGCGGTGCGCCCTTGCGTGCGTCGCCGCGCGCGAGCAGCACGCGCCCGTGCAGCGCCATCAGGCGATCGATCGACGACAGCGTGCGCTCGACCGACAGCCGCGCGAGCGCCGCGTCGTATGCGTCGCGCAACTGCGCGCGCCGGGCGTCGTCGCCGCCGAGATACGTGACGACGCCCGCGGGCGCTGCAACCAGCACATCGGCATTGGCGCGCGACAGCGCGGCATCGCGCAACACCGCGCGCAGCACGTCGGCGCCCGCCGCCTTGTCGAGCGCGCCGGCCTGCACCGGATCGCCCGACGCCGCGATCACCACGGACTTCAGCTCGAGCCGCTGCGCGTCGCCCGTCGCGCCGGCGGCGCGCGCGCGTTGCGCGAGCGTCTGCAGCGTTTCCGCGACGCGCTCGCCCGGCACCGGCAGCGCGCCATCGGTCTCCCACGAGTAGTCGGCCAGCATGCGCCACTCGTCGCGCGTCACCGGGGCGCCGCCCTTCAGCGCATTCGCGAGCGTCTGCCGCACCGGGTGCGCGGCGTTCATGCCGAGCGACAGCGCCCGCATGTAGCGGTCGAGATCGGCCTCGCCCGGCAGCCGCGTGACCTCGGTGCCGTCCGGGCGGAACAGGATCATCGTCGGATAGCCGTGCACCTTGAAGCGTTCGCCGACCTTCTGCGCGCTCTCGGTGTCGCCGTCGAGATAGACCGGCACGAAGAACGACGAGCGCGCCCGGAACGCCTGCTGGCTGAAGACCGTCGACTTCACCTGATTGCACGACGGGCACCACACCGCGCCCCAGTACAGCAGCAGCGGCTTGCCGGTCCGCTTCGCCAGCGCGAACGCGGCGTCGACGTCGCCCTGCTGCCACGCGATGCCGGGCGGCACGTGCACCGGCTCGCGCGGCGTGTCGGCCGCGTATGACGCGCTCGCCATCGCGAGCAGCCACGCGGCGGCGAGTTTCCGAAGAGAAGTTTGCATCGATGCGGTCTCCGTTGATCGTGACGGCCGCGCGTGCGCGGCATTCCATTCTCGAACGCCGGCGCATTGACATCGGCGTTCCCAATATTTGGCAGGCATCCGGCATCCGCCAGGCCGACAAATCGTAGAACGATACGGATCGCGCATCCAGAAGAAAACGATTGAATTCTCGAATGGATATGAAGTGGCTTCACTCCGGCATTCGCGCGAATCGAAATCTGAAATATTCGGCTGCATTGAGCCGTGTATCGTTGCGCCGTCGAAAATTCGCGCACGCCGGCCCGCAGCAGCGGCCTGAATCCGCATCGCGTCGATATGGGACGTCATCAGGGTAAACACGAGACAAATCGAAGCGCGCCGTGATTCAACCGATGCGGAAAGAATGTGACAATTCGGCACCCGGACGCTCCCCGCGCCCGGGAATATTTGTGCCATTCTTGAGCCACCTTCGCGTGGCTTCTTTTTTGCCGCTCTCCCTTACCTCTCACGTTTCCCGCCGCATCGCGAACAGTCCCTAGTCCCGCCCTCCCTGCAGCGGGATCACGGGCATCGCATGGCGCGCGAAGTGCACGTGCAGGCTCGACAGGTCATGGGCCGCCTCGAAGTGCTCGCCGTGCTCGGTGCGGATCTCGCGCGCGGTTGCGCCGAAGCGCTGGCGCATTGCCCGCACCAGCATGTCGCTGCTCGAAAAGCCGTAGCGGAACGCGACTTCCTTGATCGTCTGCCCGTTCGAGCGCGGATCGACGAGCGCCCGGTACGCAAGATCGAGACGCCGGTCGCGAATGAAGCGCGCGACGCCGCCGTCCGCCTCGAACACCCGGTACAGGTGCGCGCGCGAAATGCGGAAGTGCGTCATCAGCGTGTCGGGACTCAGGTCGCGATCGGTGACGTGTTGCGAGATGTGCTGGACGATCCGCCGGCGCAGCGCGGCGCCATGCGTGACCGGCCGCCGGCCGGCGGGCGGCGCCGCCTCGGCGAGCGCGGCCGCGAGCAGCGCCACCATCGCGTCCTGCACCGCGATCGCCTGCGCCGGCGACGCCTGCTCGCCCAGTTCGTACATGCCCACCAGATAATCGGCCAGCAAACGCGTGATCGCCCGGTTCGCATGCAGCACCACGCCGTGCAGGTCGCGCCCGCCCGACGCCTTCTCGAGCCCCTCGCGCGGCACGAACACGGCGACGCTCTCGCCCGCGTCCACGCGGCTGCACAGCGGCTGGCCGAGATCGATGATGTAGATGTCGCCCGGGCACGCGCGCACTTCGACGCCGTTGAAATCGCCGACGAGCGAGCCCGAGCGCACGAGCTGCACGACGTACTGGTCGAAGCCGCTCTGCTGGATGGTCCGGCGGTCGCGCCGGTATTGCTGCGCATTGAACGACGTCCGCCACATCAGCAGCTCGCCGAGCATCCGCGACGCCAGCGTCCCGGCCAGCCGCGCGTCCCCGTGCCCGGCAATCGGCGTCGTGTCGACGATGGGCCGCGTGACCTGGCGCCAGTATTCGTCGCGTAACGCCGGCTCGACGCGTTCGGTCGATAGAAAGACTTCCCCGGAAGCCATGATCCCCTCGCATTTCTGTTCTCTATTGCGATCTTTCTTGCCGTGAATCGCGAGCGGCGACGCGGCACGGCCGCCGACGCGCAGATTCACGGTCCAGCGCCGCGAATCCGGCGCCGCAAGCCGTTGCCGAAAGGCCGGCCTGCATGCGCCGCTCTCAGTCATCGCGGCACGATCGTCCGGGGAATGCACGCGATGCGTGCAGCCGGTGAAGCGAACGGCAGCGGCCCGAACCATCCGCTGCCGTCGCCGGCAGAGCCGGGGGATCGCCACACTCGGCGACACACCCGGCGACACACCCGGCACCCGCTCCCGTCGGGTGCCCATGCACGCTGATCGCGCGCGCCGCGATCGCGTCCCGTTCGATCCCGACGGATGCGCGGAGCGACGGAGCGCAGCGGCTGCCCGGTTGCACGAAAGACGACCGGCGGCGGGATTGTGCAGCCAATCCGGCGTTAGGCCCTTTGCTGCAGCGCGCAGAAACATTGCTCGCCCGAACGGGCACGCAACATCGGCGGGCCACGCACTCGACGGAAACGCGTCGTCACGAGTCGGCCTGCGTCAGAACTGGTAGCCCGCGCCGACGACCGCACCGAAGTCCGAGCGGGTGTTGCCCGTCACGGACGCCTTGACGACCCACTTGTCGTTTTGCGTCAGGTACGAGTAACCCGCCGCGAAACCTTGCTGGCCGCGGTAGTTCGACGTGGCTGCCGACACCATCGAGCGCCCCGGCGCAGTCGGTTGCGGAAGGCCGGCAACCGCCATCGCCGACGCAACGCCGCCGAACATGTCCTTCTTGACGGTATTCAGGTCGTTGTAGACCTGGCCGATGCGTTGATCCGTGTAGCCGCGCGATGCCGCCGATGCGGCGGCGACGTTGTCGTTCAGCTGCTGCACGTTCACCGCATCGGTCGGCGCCGTACCGGCCGCGACGTTGGTGACCTGGCGCTCGTTGCCCTTCGCGCCGACCGAGAACGAATTGTCGCGATCCGCGACCGAGCCCTGGCCGACCGCGACGGCGTTCTTGCCGCTCGCGGTTGCCGTCGACCCGAACGCGCCCGCATCCGCATGCGCGATCCAGCTCGTATTCGCATCGGTGGCTGCGGCCTTGATCTCCTGGCTGGTCCTGACGTCCTTGAGCACGCTGTTGAGCTGGCCGACGTTCACCGCGTCGTTGTTGTTGACGCCCGCCGCCACGCCCGTCAGCACGCGATCCGCGTTGGCGCTGTTGGCGAAGTTCACCGACGTGCCGCCGCTGCCCGCGCCGACCGTGACCTGGCCGTTCGGGTCCTGCTGCTGCACGAGGCCCGCCTTGCCGTTCGTGACGTTGGTCACGTTCTCCTGCAGGTTCGTGATGTCGGTCGTGTTCTTCGCGACCTGCTGATTCGTCGCGTGGAGTTGCGAGCCGTTCACCGCGTCCGTGCTGGTTGCGCTGAGCGTACCGGCCTGCAAGTTCGTGATCCTCGTGCCGCCGGCGCCGCCGCCGAGCGTGATGACACCCTTCGAGCCGTCGTCGTACGTGACGGCCATCGCGCCCAGCTGGTTGACGCTCGACTGCACGCTCTTCAGCTGCTTCACGTTCACCGCATCGGTATCGTCCACGCCGGCCGCGACGTTCTTCAGCACGACGGGCGACGCGGCGTCGCCGCCGACGAGCGAAACGGAATTCAGACGGTTGCCGTTCGCGTCCACGTCGTATTTCACGACGTTCTTCACGGCCTCGCCGGCCTGGTTCGACACGTTCGTGATCTGCTGCTCGAGGGCGGATTTCACGCCGTACAACTGGCCGCCATTCACGGCGTCCTTGCTGCCTGCCGCGATGCTGCCGTCCGCCACGTTGGTGATCTGCGTCGCCGCGCCGCCGCGCGCCGCGTTGTACGCGCCGACGGCCGGATCGAATTGCAGCGCATCCTTCTGCAAGCCCGAAATCGCCGTCGTGTTGTTGGCGAGGTTCGTTTCCGCGTTGCCGAGGCGGGTTTCGTGGTTCTGGAGCGTCGTCGTGTTGCCCGCCACGCGAGTGTCGAGATTGCCGAGCGCGTCGCCGACGTTGTTGAAGGTCGCACCGCCGACGTCATACTTCGGCGCATTGATCGAGCCGTTCGCGTTCGCCGTCGCGCCGCCGCCGAGCGCCGCCGCCACGCCGTCGGTCGCATAGCGCAGTTGCGAGCCGTTCACCGCGTCGGTGCTGCCGGCGGAGACGCCGCCTTCCGCGACGTTCGTCACGCGCACCGGCGCGCCGCCGTTGCCGCCGCCGAGCGAAACCTGCTGCTTGCTCGCATCGTCGTACTTCACGGCGAGCGAATCGAGCTGGCCGACACCGGTTTTCACCGCGGCATTCAGCTGATCGACGTTGACCGCATCGGTGCCCTTCACGCCTTGCGCGACGTTGGCAATCTGCTGCGGCGCGCCGCTGCCGTGGCTCGCGTCATACGCGCCGAGCGTCGCATTCCACTGCAGCGCGTCCTGCTGGAGCGCCGCGATGTTCGTCGTGTTGCCCGTGACCTGCGTACTCACGTTCGACAGCTGCTGATTCGTCTGATAAAGCTGGCTGCCGTTCACCGCGTCGGTGCTCGTCGCCGATACGGCGCCGCGCGCCACGTTCGTCAGCTTCGTGCCGCCCGTCACGCCGCCGTCCGTGCTCGTTGCGCCGCCGAGCGTCACGTTGCCCTTGGTCGCGTCGTCGTATTGCACCGCGCTGTCCGCGACCGCGGCCAGCTGGTTGACGTTGACCGCGTCCGTGCCCGCCGTGCCGCCCGCGACGTTGCGGACCTGCCGCTCCGCTCCCGTGCTGCCGACCGACAGCGCGCCGCCGGACGCGATCGCATCACCGCTGAACCGGGCCGGGCCGGTCGCGTTGGCGGCGCCCACGCTGTTCGCGCCCAGTGCGATGCTGCCGTCAGGCGCTGCCACCGCGCCCGCGCCGAGCGCGACGGCCGCGATGCCGCTCGCGCGGGTCTGCGTCGCCGGGTTGTAGGTCGCGCCGCTCGACACGCCGTCGTTGCCCGCCGCCCTCGAATCGGACGAGCCGATCGCGATCGACCGATAGCCTTGGGCGAACGCCGAATGCCCCATCGCGATCCCGCTTTCGCCGCTCGCGTAGGCAACGTTGCCGATTGCCGTCGCGTAATCGGCGGTCGCCGCCGACTGGCGGCCGAGCGCGAAGCTGGTGTTGCCGGTTGCCAGCGCGACCGTGCCGATTGCGATCGCCGAGTTCTTCGTCGTGCTCGCGCCGACGCCGATGGAAATGCCGGAATCCGATGCGCTGGCGCGATCGCCGATTGCCACCGATGCCTTTTGCGCATTCGCGTTATTCCCGATGGCCGTACTGCAGCCGTTTTGCAGAATATATTGCGAACCGGATGCGCTGGACGGGTTGCCGGGATTCTGGCGATCGACGAAATTCTGCGAACAGGTCGAATCGACGCTGGCCGCGGAACCGGATCCGCCACCATTAGCGGAAGTTCCTGAAACCGCGGTTTGTGCTTCCGAATATGCAGAGAGCGTCAATCCGGAAATCGAAAATGCAATGCCCGCAATCACGCGAAGGCCCCGTACGCGCTTGCGGCCGCCCGTCCTGCCGTGCGATGCGGCCCCTTCCTGCACCGCCACCCAGGCGCCCGATGATTCGTTCCAGATCGTTTTATAGCATTTATTCATCATTGGAATCCATTATTTTCATCGATAAATCGGAGACGATTTAAATCGACTCCGTACTAACCGGAAATGGATTCTATTTATTACCTCACCGATTAATCTTCAAAAAATGTAAAAACCGGCTGCAATATTTGTCATACATGGTTAAATTTGCAATCAAAATCCATTATTTAAATGAAAATCTTTCATTAAACGAAATCATAGAAAAATAAGCAATTTCGACCCCATCGTTTTGTCTCATTTGGTGCTTTAAAAAATCTCATTTCGAATTCGGATGCCGATGCGCGTGAACGCCGCCCGACCCTGCCGGGACGAAGCTTCGGAACGGAGGAAGGAGGGAAGACGGAAAAGGTGGGGGCGACGTCGAATCGACGTCATTCAGATCGATAAGGTCGCTTGCCGGGCGCGGCGTCGATTCTGTTGCTACCGGTACGCCGCCGAATACCGCGCGCGGTGTCCGGAACCGGTTCAGGCGACGAGCAGCGCGCCGCGCGGACGACCGCCGGCGCGCCGGCCGCGCTGGGTCATTCGCGACCGCCGCCGGCCGCCGGGCCGGCGTCACGCTTGAGCCGCGCCATGTGACACACGGCGGCATACACGCCGTCGCGCAACGCGAAGTCCGGCGATTCGCCCTCGATCCGGAAACCATGCCTTTCGTACAGCGCGATCGCACTCCGGTTATCGGCGAACACCGTCAGCTCGATCCGCGTGACGTTCAGCCAGTTCTCCGCGAGATCGATCATCGCGGCGAGCAGCCGGCCGCCGATGCCGCGCCCGTGGTGCGACGCCTTGACCATCAGCCCGAACCCCGCGACGTGGCGGCGGCGCGGATTCGCCTCGGGCTGAATCCCGAGATGGCCGACCACCTCGCCGTCGATTTCGGCGACGAGGCTGAAGCCCTTCTGACGTATACCCTCGATGCGCTCCTGCCATTTCTCCAGCGACGGAAACGGCGCTTGCAGCGTATTCGCATAGACCGCGGGGTGCGCGGCGATCTGGCGGATCGCGTCGATGTCCTTCGTTTCGCTGTGTCGAATCGTGATGTCGGTCATGAGGCTGTCAGGCAAACGGGGCACGCGAACGTCGCGGCGGCGCAGGACGTCGTCGGCATGCCGGGGGGGAAAACGTCGAGCTTATCCGAAGTCGCCATGCCGGATACGGTCGCGAACCGACGAAATCGCGCTGCATCGCGCGACAGATCGTGCATTCCCGCTGTTCGTAGTTCGTTGCGTGCGCAACATCATGCGCGGCGCGCATTGACGTTTCATCATCACGCCGACGTCATGACCTTGCCCCGCCCGGCCGCCGCGCGCTTCGCCGCACCGCAGCGCGCGCCGGATGTGCCGGGCGCTGCGATCGCAGCGCCCGCCCGGCCCGCGCCGATCATCAGACGGATGGCTGGTGCCGCCCTGATTTCGCACTGCACGAAAATGCTCCTTGTTCGTCGCCGGTTCGCGTTAAACTCCGTCAAGCTGTTTGCAAAAACGACATCTTCGCCTTTACGGCACACACGACACGAGGATACGTTCGATGCGCACATCCGGCTCATCCGGGGCAATGACCCTGCTCACCGAACACGACCCGGCCGACGGCCGAGAACTGCGTTCGTTGCGACTCGAAGCGACCAGCGACGGCAAGAGCGTGCTGCTGATCGAGATCGACGAGCGCAAGCCCGGCATTCACCGCGAGGTCCGTTACGAAATCACGCCCGCCGAGCTGGTCGCGGCGATCCGTTCGCACGGCGCCGAACTGCCGGGCGAGAACCACCACGGCGCGGCGTCGCTCGCGCGCAGCCCCTCCTGATCCGGCCGGTGAGCCGCGCACGATGCGCCGGCTCACCTCCGCACCGTTTCGCCCGCTTCAACGTTTCCCACCACTGTCTTGAAAATGGCCGATAATCGGCCCATCCATGCGCATTCCGCGCATTGGCCGGCCTTTGCCCGCCTTTTCCTTTTCGGACAGCCGTGATGCTCCGTGACCTCGTCGCCCAGTACGGGCCGCTCCTCGTATTCGCCAACGTGCTGGCCGCCGCGGTCGGGCTGCCGGTGCCGGCGATGCCGACGCTGGTGCTGTTCGGCGCGATGTCCGCGCTGCACCCGGAGATGATCGGTTCGCAGCTCGTGACGGTGCTGGCGCTGTCGGTGCTGGGCGCGCTGATCGGCGATACCGTGTGGTACGTCGCCGGACGTCGCTTCGGCGGCGCCACGCTGAAGACGATCTGCCGGCTGTCGCTGTCGCGCGACAGTTGCGTGAGGAAAACCGAGCGCTTCTTCGGCCGCTACGGCGTGCGCGTGCTGGCCGTCGCCCGCTTCATTCCGGGGCTGTCGCTCGTGTCCGTGCCGATGGCCGGCGCGCTGCACACGCGCTATCGCACGTTCGCCGGCTACGACGCGCTCGGCGCGGCGCTGTGGACGATCGTCGGCCTCGCGGCCGGGCTCGTGTTCTATCGGCAGATCGACTGGCTGTTCGCCGGCGCGAGCCGGCTCGGCCGCGCGGTACTGCTGGTCATCGTTGCGCTGCTGGCCGCCTACGCGGCGGTGCGCTGGATGCGCCGCCGCGCGCTGATCCGCCAGCTCGCGAACGCGCGCATCGGCGTCGACGAGCTCGACGCGCTGCTGCAGGACGCCGCCGCGCCGGTGGTCCTCGACGTGCGCTCCGACGAGCACCGCAAGCTCGACCCGTTCGCGATTCCGGGCGCGCAGTTCGCCGACGAGCGCCATATCGGCGACATCGTCGCGCGCTATCCGCTGACCCAGAAGTTCGTCGTCTACTGCTCGTGCCCGAACGAGGTGTCCGCCGCGCTGATGGCGAAGCGCCTCGCCGACGCCGGCTTCACCGACGCGCTCGCGCTGCGCGGCGGCCTCGACGCGTGGCGCGACACCGGCCGCCAGCTCGCGTCGCTTGCGGAAGATACGCCGGCGGCGAACGATCCCGTCGCCGGCTTTCACAAGCCTGCTTAGGTCCTTGTAAACGCAAGCAGCGGACCCGCGATCGCGCGGTGCCCGCTGCACGACGCGCGCCGCCGTTGCAGCGCACGTGCCCTTCCGTCTCTTTCCGCGTGGCGATCAGAACGCCTTCACCGGCACGTTCACGACGAGACGGTACTCGCGGTTGGTCGCGTCCGAGTAGTGCGTCGAGCCGACGTGCCACATCGCGATGAAGGTGACCTTCGTGTCCTTCAGCTTGCCGCTCTGGAACGTGTACGACGGGATGAAGCCGAACTCGTGGTGACGGCCCTGCACCGGCGCGCCGTTGACCCAGTAGATGCCCGACTGGTTCGGACTCTGCGACGCCATCTTGCTGCCGTCCGCGCCCCAGCCCGTCACGCCCCACACCATCGCCTTGAAGCCCGGCAGGCCGGCGTCCTTGCCGTAGAACGTGTAGCGCAGCTGCAGCGACTTCTCGTGCGGCGCGTTGTAGTCGACGTCCATCGAGTTCGTCAGGAAGATGCCGTTCGTCTCGTTCAGGTAGTCGAAGAACTGGTCGCCGAGCACCTCCTGGTAGCCGAGCAGCAGTTCGTGCGGGCCGTGCTGCGCGGCCAGCGACAGGCTGTACGCATTGCTGTTGATCTCGCCCTGGCGCTTGTCGCCCGTGTCGTGCGTCGAGTAGATGTTCGCGAAGCCCGTCCACTTGATCGTCTTCGGGCTGCCGATGCTGTGCTTGATCGACGCGTAGTACTGGCGCCACACGTCGTCCGCCTGGTTCGCGTACAGCGCGACCTCGCCGTCCGGCGAGTAGTCCCACGTGCCGCCGGCGTAGGTCAGCCGGTTGATGCGCGTGCCGCCGTACTGGCTCGTCAGGTTGGTCAGCGTCGTGTGGCCGCGCGCGTCGGTCTTCGTGAAGCTGCCCGCCTCGAGCATCACGTTCTTGAATTCGTTGCTGACGATCGTCGCGCCGAGGAACGTCGGCGGCAGCGCACGGTTGTCGTGCTGCTCCATGAACGGGTTGTCGACGGCCTGCAGACCGTACTTGACCACCGTGTTCGAGATCCGCGCCTTCACGTCGTAGATGCCCGGGTACGCCCACGCGAGCTGATTGCCGCCGCCGCCGCCCTTCGCGATGTGAACCATGCTGCCCGCGCCGTTGCCGCCGTCGAGCTTCAGCGCCGCGTACACCGACGCGTCGACGCCGAAGCCGATCAGGCCCTGCGTGAAGCCCGACTCGAAGTTCGCCATCGCGCCCTGGACCCACGCATGGCGGTGCGGCCCGCCCTTGCTGTCGAGCACGTCCGCATAGTTGCGGAACAGGAAGTTCAGATGGCTGTCGGCGATGAAGCCCTTCGACGTCGACTGCGCCGACGGCTCGTCCGGCGGCGTGACGGCCTGCGTGGCCTCGGCGTTGATGATCGCGTTCGGCGTGGACGCCTGCGCGACGGTGGCGCCGGGCGCTGCCTGCGCCACCGTCAGCGGCGCTGCGTCGTCCGCATAGGCCGCGCCCGTCAGCGAGACGCCGGCCAGCGCGAGCAGCATTTTCGATGTCGTTCCGATCTTCCTGTGTTTTGTCATCGTGGTTCTCTTCTTGTGTTGATGTCGTCTGCGCCGGTCGCGATACGCTTCCGGTCCCACCCCGGCGCGCCCGGTCAAGGACGCGCCTGTCCCCGCGGCGCGAAGGTCGTTCGCGCCGCACCTACCCCTGTCGACCTGCCTGCTTATTGGTGTTTCAGCCCGCACCCGCACGGATGCAGGCGACCTTCGCCGCAGAACCGTGCCGTACTTCCGGCCGCGGGATGTCCCGTGCGCACGCGTCGATCGCGTCCGGACAGCGCGTGCGGAACGCGCAGCCGGACGGCGGATTGAGCGGCGACGGCATCTCGCCCGCCAGCAGCATCGGCCGCCGCGCGCGTTCCCGCGCGGGCTCCGGTGTGGGCGCCGCGTCGAGCAGCGCCCGCGTGTACGGATGCTGCGGCACACCGTACACGTCGTGCCGCGCGCCGAACTCCATCACGCGGCCGAGATACATCACCAGCACGCGCTGGCTGATCGCCTTCACCACCGCGAGATCGTGCGCGACGAACAGATAGGACAACGACAGTTCGCGCTGCAGATCGCGCAGCAGGTTGACGATTTGCGCCTGGATCGACACGTCGAGCGCCGACACGGGTTCGTCGCAGATCACGAGCTTCGGCTCGCCGATCAGCGCACGTGCGATTCCGACGCGCTGGCACTGCCCGCCGGAGAATTCGTGGGGATAGCGCAGCAGGTGATGCGCGTTGAGGCCGACCCGCTCGAGCATCGACACCACGCGGCGCCGCACCTCGGCGCGGCCGAGGCCCGGCTGGTGCGTGACGAGCGGCTCGGCGACGATCTGCTCGATCGTCATGCGCGGATCTAGCGACGCGAGCGGATCCTGGAAGATCATCTGCACTTCGCGCCGCATCGCGGTGCCGCGCAGATGGTCGGGCGCGACCGCGTCGCCGCGCCAGCGCACCGTGCCGGCCGTCATCGGCACGAGGCCGATCAGCGCGCGCGCGAGCGTCGACTTGCCGCAGCCGGACTCGCCGACGAGCCCGACGGTCTCGCCGCGCTTCACGTCGAACGACACGCCGTCGACCGCGCGCAGCGTCCCCTTCGGCGACCACGGATAGCCGCCGAGCGGCACGCGGAAATGCACTTTCAGATCCTCGACGGACAACAGCGTGTCGTCCGTCGCGCCGGCATTGCGGCGTTCATCGACGCTCATCGCAGTCCTCCCGTCAGATCGGCCACCGGCCGGTGGCACGCACGCACCGCGTCCGCGGCGCCGTAGGTTTCGAGCGCCGGGCGCGCGGTGCCGCACTGGCTCTGCGCATACTGGCAGCGCTTCGCGAACGCGCAGCCGGCGCTCGCCACGCCCGGCATCGGCGGGTTGCCCGGAATCGCGACGAGCGGCGCGTCGTCGGCATCGGTCAGGCGCGGCAGCGCGTTGAGCAGGCCGATCGTGTACGGATGCGACGGCGCGGCGAAGATCGACTCGGCCGGCGCATATTCGACGGTGCGGCCCGCGTACATCACCATCACGTCGTCCGCGAGCCCGGCAACCACGCCCATGTCGTGCGTGATCAGCACGATCGCGGTGCCGCGCTCGCGGTTCAGCTCGCGCAGCAGGTCGATGATCTGCGCCTGCACGGTCACGTCGAGCGCGGTCGTCGGCTCGTCGGCGATCAGGACTTCCGGCTCGGACAGCAGCGCCATCGCGATCATCACGCGTTGCCGCATGCCGCCCGAGAACTCGTGCGGATACATGCGGATGCGGCGCGCCGCGTCGGGAATGCGCACCGCCTCGAGCGCCTCGATCGCGCGCTTCGTCGCTTCCTTGCGCGACAGCTTGCGATGCAGCTGCAGCGTTTCGGTCATCTGCCGCTCGATCGTCAGGAACGGATTGAGCGACGTCATCGGGTCCTGGAAGATCATCGCGATCCGGTCGCCGCGGATCGCGTTCAGCGCGCGCGTATCCATCGCCAGCAGGTCCTGCCCGCGATAGCGGGCCGCGCCGCTCGTCGTGCCGTTGCCGGCGAGCAGGCCGAGCAGCGCCATCACCGTCTGGCTCTTGCCCGAGCCCGATTCGCCGACGATGCCGAGCGTCTTGCCCGCGTCGAGGGTGAACGACACGCCGCTCACGGCGTCGATCGGCGCCGCGTCCTTGCGCGTGAAGCGCACGCCGAGGTTGTCGACTTCGATTAGTGCAGCCATTTCAGCGATCCTTCGGGTCGAGCGCGTCACGCAGGCCGTCGCCGACGAAGTTCACGCAGTAGAGCGTCACGCACAGCATGACGGCCGGGGCCAGCAGCAGCCACGGCATCGATTCGAGTTTCTGCGCGCCGTCCTGGATCAGCACGCCCCAGCTCGTCATCGGCTCCTGCACGCCGAGGCCGAGGAACGACAGCACCGATTCGGTCAGCACGATGTTCGGCACCGAGACCGTCGCGTACACGACGACCACGCCGAGCAGGTTCGGCACGACGTGGCGCCGCACGATCGACGCCGGCGACACGCCGATCGCGCGCGCCGCATCGACGAATTCGCGGTTGCGCAGCGACAGCGTCTGGCCGCGCACGACGCGTGCCATGTCGATCCACGAGAACGCGCTGATCGTCAACACGACGAGGATGAACGAGCGGCCGAACAGGGTCATCATCAGGATCGCGATCAGCAGGTACGGGATCGCATACATCATGTCGACGATGCGCATCATCACGGCGTCGACGCGGCCGCCCGCGAAGCCCGCGGTCGCGCCCCACGCGACGCCGAACAGGCCCGACACGAGCGTGCCGAGCAGGCCGACCTCGATCGACACGCGTCCGCCGATCAGCGTGCGCACGAGCAGGTCGCGGCCGAGCTCGTCGGTGCCGAACCAGTGCTGGTTCGCCCAGGTCGGCGGCAGGCTGATCGACGCCCAGTCGCTCGCGGCCGGATCGGCCGACAGCACCCACGGGCCGACGAAGCACGCGAGCGTGACCAGCACGAGCAGCACGAGGCTCAGCACCGCCGCGCGGTTGTGCAGGAAGCGGGAGAGGGCCAGCGCGAGCGGCGAGCGCGAGCGTGGCGGCGTATCGGTCTGCGCGGGCAGGCCGACGACGGGAGAAGTCGGGGTCATCGCTGTGCCTCGCTCAATAACGGATGCGCGGATCGAGCCACGCATACGCGAGGTCGACCAGCAGGTTGAACAGCACCGCGCAGACGGTCGTCAGCACGACGAGGCCGAGCACCAGCGTGTAGTCGCGGTTGATCGCGCCGTTCACGACGAGCTGTCCGAGCCCCGGCAGCGCGAACACCGATTCGGTGACGACGGCCGCCGTGATCGACGAGATGCAGACCGTGCCGAACAGCGACACGACCGGCATCAGCGCGGGCTTGAGCGCATGGCGCAGCACGATCGTCGAGCCGGGCAGCCCTTTTGCGCGCGCGGTGCGGATGTAGTTGCTCGACAGCGTCTCGATCATCGAGCCCCGCATCACGCGCGCGAGCAGCGACACGTTGATGAACGTCAGCAGCACGATCGGCAGCAGCCGGTACTGCCAGCCGCCGTCGCCCCAGCCGCCCGCGGGCAGCCAGCCGTTGCCGGCCGACGTCTTCAGCAGGATCGCGAAGATCCACACGAGCACCGGGCCGAGCACGAACGGCGGCACGACGTTGCCGAAGTTGCCGATCAGCATCACGAAGCGGTCGATGACGCTGTCGCGGCGCACCGCGGCGACGGTGCCGAGCAGCACGCCAAACCCGATCGAGAGCGGGATCGAGATGCCGCCCACGCCGAGACTCACCGGCAGCGCCTTCCTCACGAGATCGTTGACCGACCAGTCGACGTAGCGGAACGACGGGCCGAGATCGCCGTGCAGCAGCGAGCCGAGATACAGCAGGTACTGCTTCCACATCGGCTCGTCGAGGTGGTACTTGGCGTTCAGGTTCGCGAGCGTCGCGGCGGACAGCTGCTTCTCCGTATCGAACGGGCCGCCGGGCGTGAAATGCAGCAGCAGGTAGCAGACGGTGATGACCGCGAGGATCGTCGGCACCGCCCACAACGTGCGTCTCAAAGCGTAGGCCAGCATGTTCGCTCCGCTCAGCGCTTGATCAGGTACATGTCCTGCGAAGCACGCATGTCGATCACGTTCTTCAGCGAGTAGCCGCCGACGTACGACTTCACGAGACGGTCGGCCGTGTACTGGAACAGCGGCAACATCGGCGTGTCGTTCATTGCCGCGTCGTGCGCCTGCGTGAGCAGCGCGGCACGCGCCTTGTCGTCGAGCTTCTGGTTGCCTTCGTCGACGAGCGTGTCGGCCTGCTTGTTGCAGTAGCCGACCGTGTTCTGCGAGCTGCCGCAGCGCAGCAGGTCGAAGAACGTCATCGCGTCGTTGTAGTCGGCGAACCAGCCGTCGCGCGCGATCTGCACCTTGCCGTCATGCCGCTGCTTCATCAGCACCTTGAACTCGACGTTCTCGAGCTTCGTGTTGACGCCGAGCTTGGTGCGCCATTCCGATGCGGCAAACAGCGCGACCTTCTTGTGCAGGTCGTTGGTGTTGTACGTCAGCGTGAACGACAGCGGCTTCGCATCCGAGTAGCCGGCCTGCTTCAGCAGGTTCTTCGCGGTCTCGACGCGCTTGGCCATCGGCCACGACGCCCATTCCGGCGTGAACGGCTGCACGCCCTTCGTGCCGCTCGGCATCAGCCCGTACATCGGCTTCTCGCCGGACTGCGTGAGCTTCGAGGTCAGCACGTCGCGATCGATCACCATCGACAGCGCCTGGCGCACGCGCTTGTCCTTCAGCGTCGCGTCGCTGTTGTTCAGGTAGTAGTAGTACGTCGCGAGCTGCAGGCCCGGGCGCAGTTCGCCGCCGAACTGCTTGCTGACCTGCTGGAAGATGCCCGACGGAATCGTGTAGGTGTAGTCGACCTGGCCGGCCTGGTACATGCGCATCGCGGTCTCGTCGCTCTCGATCGGCAGGTACGTGACCTTGTTGATCACGACCTTGGGCGCATTCCAGTACTTCGCGGCCTTCGTCATCACGATGCGGTTGTTCGGCTGCCAGTCGACGAGCTGGTACGCGCCGTTGCTGACGATGTTGCCCGGACGCGTCCATGCGTCGCCGAGCTTCGTCACCGTGTCCTTGTTCACCGGCGCGAGCGGCACCATCGCGGTCAGCTCCGGGAAGAACGCGACCGGCGCGTCGGTCGTGACTTCGAGCGTGTACGGGTCGACGGCGCGCACGCCGAGCGTCGACGGCGCGGCCTTGCCGGCGATGATGTCCTTCGAGTTCTTCACGAACTCGACGAGGATCGTGTACTTCGAGCCCGTCTTCGGATCGACGAGTCGCTGCCACGCATACACGAAATCGGCCGCGGTGACGGGCTGGCCGTTGCTCCATTTCGCATCGCGGCGCAGCTTGAAGACCCACGTTTCCGGTGTCTTGCGCTCCCACGACAGCGCGACGCCCGGCACGATCTGGCCGCCTGCATCGATGCGGGCAAGCCCTTCGAACAGGTCGAGGCCGATCGTGTTGCCGGTCCATGACTCGATGTGCGCGGGGTCGAGGGATTCGACTTCGGCCGGCACCTGACGCGTCAGGTCCTGTTGCGCGGCGAGCGCGACGTTCGACGGAACGGTAACGGCGGACGCGGACTGCGTCGTCAGGGCGAGCGCGGCCAGCACGGCCGACATGGCATGCAAGGATTTCATCGTGTCAGTACTTGGTGGGTTTTCGGTGCGTGTGTCGCGGCGGGACGCCGCGGGTTACACGTAGGACGCTGCCGTATGCAGCGATTGAGGAGGCCCGTGGATCTCGTATGGCATCTTAGTATTCCTTACGTTCCTTTCGACAGGTAATCCGTCGCTGGAACGAAGGAATACCTGTGCGTTAGAACAGCCTCGGCGTTCCGACCCAGACCACCACCGACTCGATCTTCGCGGTGTTGGCCCAGCTGTGCGGGACCGTCGACTGATAGTGCGCGCTGTCGCCGGCCGGCAGCACGAACGTCCTGCCTTCCAGCGTCAACGACACTTCCCCTTCGATCACATACAGGAACTCCTCTCCTGCATGCGTCGTTACTTCCGACCGCGTCTGTCCGGGCGGCAGCCGCACGAGAATCGCCTCGAGCTGGCGCCCTTCCGTCACGTTCGTGAGCCGCGCGAACAGGTTGGCCGAATCGGCAAACCCGAAGAAGCGCAACTGCTCGCCGCGGCACACCGACCGCTCCTCGCTCGGCGTTTCGACGAAATACTGCACCGTCACGCCGAGTGCCTGCGCGATGCCGGCCAGCGACGTCAGCGACGGCGACGCGAGCCCGCGTTCGACCTGCGACAGAAACGGTTTCGAAATACCCGCGGCTGTTGCCGTTTCATCGAGCGTGCGTTTCAGTCGCTGGCGCAACGCGCGAATCTTGCTGCCCAGAGCGGCGCCAGCTTCGGCTGGCCGCGTGTTTTCAGTGGGGGGAACCATAACAGGCCGAAAAGGGGTCGTCAAAAAATGTTTGATGGAAAATAACTAAGTTAGATCGATATAGCTTAGTCTTCGGGTTTACGTGCGTCTCAAGCGTTGCGCGCGGTGTCCTAAACACCGTTCGGCCCAGGCCGCGAAACGCGCTATCTTGCCAGACTCGACGCCTTCACAGGCAAGCTGCAAGCGGCTCTCCGGGATATTGCCGAGGCCCTTGACGCAAGCTTACAAAGACATGACGAGACGAATCTTCCTGAAAACTCCTGACACGTCAGGGATTTCCCGGTGTGGCGCGGACCTGACGCGGCGCACCTGTCAACGTTACCAGTCGCGCGCCGGCCGAGGCCTCGCGCCGCCTGTCACAGGAGCCGACTGACCCCGACGCGGGCCAGTTCGCCCGATTTTGCCGCCGCCTTCGCGCTGCCTACCCGGCCGATACGCGCGGGCACCAGATCGACCCTTGGCAGCGCGCGATCCGCGCCGCCCGCTTGAACCGAGATTGACATGCATTCACCTTCAACTGTTTCGCAAACCCGATCGTTTACGACGGTCTTCCTCATCGAGATGTGGGAGCGCTTCGGCTATTACGGCATGGCGGCGCTTCTCGTCCTCTTCATGGTCGACAAGCTCGGCTTCACCGACAGCCATGCGAACCTGACCTGGGGCGCGTTCACCGCGCTCGTCTACGCGTCGCCGTCGATCGGCGGCTGGATCGGCGACAAGGTGCTCGGCGCACGCCGCTCGATGATCATCGGCGCCGCGGTGCTGTGCGCCGGCTACCTGATGCTCGCGGTGCCGAACGACCGGCTCGCCTACATGTACATGTCGCTCGGCGTGATCGTGGTCGGCAACGGCCTGTTCAAGTCGAATGCCGCGAACCTCGTGCGCCGGATTTACGAAGGCGACGACGCACGCATCGACAGCGCATTCACGATCTACTACATGGCCGTCAACATCGGCTCGACCGTGTCGATGCTCGCGACGCCGTGGATCAAGGACCACTGGGGCTGGCACGCCGCGTTCGCGGTCTGCTGCGGCGGCATGCTGCTCGCGATCCTCAACTTCGTGCTGATGCATCGCACGCTCGCGCACATCGGCTCGCAGCCCGACGACGCGCCGATCCGCTGGAAGCGCCTCGGCGCGGTGGCGGCCGGCGGCGCCGCGCTCGCGCTCGTCACGCTGTACGTGCTGCAGCACAAGCAGCTCGCGGTCGCGAGCGTGTGGACCGCTGCGTTCGCGATCCTCGCGATCTTCGCGTACATGATCGCGAAGTCGGAGCGCTCGGAGCGCGCCGGCCTGATCGCGGCGCTCGTGCTGATCGGCCAGGTGATCCTGTTCTTCATCTTCTACGTGCAGATGTCGACGTCGCTCACGCTGTTCGCACTGCGCAACGTCGATCCGCGCTTCATCCTGTTCGGCACGACGCTGTTCACGTGGAGCGCCGCGCAGTTCCAGGCGCTCAACCCGATCTGGATCATGGTGCTGAGCCCGGTGCTCGTGTTCGTCTACAACCAGTTCTCGAAGCACGGCCGCGATTTCCCGGTCGCCGCGAAATACGCGCTCGGCTTTGCCGTGGTCGCGCTGGGCTACCTCGTGTTCACGATCAGCGGCCGCTACGCGGTGGACGGCCGCGTGTCGTCGTGGTTCATGGTGTGGGGCTACGGCCTCTACTCGCTCGGCGAGCTGCTGGTGAGCGGCCTCGGCCTCGCGATGATCGCCCGCTACGTGCCGGCGCGCATGAGCGGCTTCATGATGGGCGCGTACTTCGTCGCGACCGGCGTGTCGCAGTACCTGGGCAGCGTGGTCGCGAACTTCGCGCAAATGCCGTCGCACGACCTGCCGGCGACCGAATCGCTGCCGCTCTACCTGTCGCTGTTCGAGAAGCTCGGCTGGCTCGCCGCGATCGGCATGCTGCTCGCGCTGCTGCTGCTGCCGATGATGAACCGCCTGTCGCGCCAGCATCAGCGCTGCGTCGAAGAGCGCCGCGAAGAGGCAACGTCGGCAACGGCGGCCGTCGCGGCTCAGTGAAATCCCTTGGCGCGCTGCGTGCGCGCCACATTCTCCTGCCGATTCCCCGCGCCCGTCCTACACTGGTTGCAAGGAGCGCTTCCGACGAGACGCGCGACAGGCAGGAGAACATCATGAAAAGCAAGACGACGCGGCTCTTGAGGATGCTGTCGGATATCCGGCGCGCGCAACGCTGCACCGCGCTGCGCGCCGCGAAGGCGGCCGCCGAAGCCGACGCGGTGCTCGCCGAACGGAACGACGCCGACGACGATCGCGGCGAAGCGGACACCGACGACGCACCGCCCACTCCCCGCTCCCGTATCGGCTCACCTCACTAGGGCGCGCCCGTACGCACCCTTACGCGGCCGCCCCGCGCCGCCGCGCGAGCCACGTCCCCGAACTCGCGAGCGCCATCATCAGGCCCAGCGCGCACGCATCCGCGGCCAGTCCGACGCCGAGCACATGCAGCAGGCGCGTGCCATGCGCCGCCGGATGCAGCAGCGAATCGAGCGTCAGCGAGATCGCGGCCCCCGCGACGAAGCACATCAGCCCGCGCTGGCCGACCGCGACGACCGGGCGCACCGCCCGCGCGATCCGCGCGACCCAGCCGTAGCGCACGCAATCCGCCATCAGCCACGCGATCGCCGCGAAGTTCACGACGCGCGCGAACGCCAGGTCGCGCTTCATCATCCCCTCCGGCAGCGGCAGCCCCGAGAACAGCTTGACGCTCGCGCAGGCCAGCACGATCGCGCACGCGACGCCGGTCGCCGCGGCGGCCCACCGCCCGAGCGCGACGCGCCGGTAGACGGGCTGGCAGCGCGCGAGCACGCCGGCCACGAACACCAGTTGCCACGCGAACGGGTTGAAGCTCCAGTGGAACGTGTCGCTATCCAGCAGCTCGGGGCCGAGCCAGCCCGCGGCGAGCCACGACGACACGCTCGCGGCGGCGAGCAGCCACGGGCGCCGCCGCGCCCACGGCATGAGCGCCGGCGCGGCCAGCGCGAACAGCACGTACATCGGCAGCACCGCCGCGAGATACGGCTGGCGCTGGAACGTGAGCAGCTCGGCGAGCCCCGTCAACGGCGTCGCGAGCATCACGCTGACGTCGTCGAGCGCGAGGTTCGGCGCATCGATGCCGTAGTGGTCGAGCACCGCGGACACGACGAGCATCAGCGTCGACGTCGCGAGGAACGCGCGATAGATCTGCATCGCCCGGCTCACGAACCGCCGCTGCGCGGCGCGCGCGCCGTGCCGTTCCGCGATCGCGCCATACGCGCTCGCGGTCGCGAAGCCACCGAGAAACACGAACACCTCGGCGGCGTCGCACAGCGCGAACGCGTGCAGCGTCACGCGCGACAGCACGCTCGCGTTGATGTGATCGACGACGATCATCAGCAGCACGACGCCCCGGAAGAAGTCGACTTCGATCAGGCGACCGCCGTGCGGCGCATGGGAGGGGGACGGCGCGCTCACGATCAGGTTCGCGCTCGCCGATCGGCGGCGATACGCGTATGCTCGTGTCGCGCCGACCCGGCCGGCCGGGCATGGAGAGGACCGTTCATCGGAAGGCGGCATACGAAGGAATGACGGTCAGGTCAGTCTAGTAGCCGCTCAGGGGAGACCCTAAGTAACAAAGTGCAACCGAATCTTCTATTCGATTACAGGCGCGAGACCCGCGGAGGACGACGTGGGAGAAGCGGGCGGCGCGGTCAGCGCAACGTCAGCGGGTGGTCAGTTGGCGGTCAGTCTGCCGACAGCGTGCGATCGCCTCGCGCATCGACGCCGCGGCAGTCACGCCACGTTCAGCGAGCGGGCAAGCGCCGCATCAGCATCGCGCTGTGCCATGCGGTCAGCGCGACCGCGACCCAGATCGGCCCGTAGGTCGCGAGCTTCGCGACCGTGAGCGTCTCGCCGAGCAACAGCAGCGACACCACGACGAGCAGCACCGGCTCGACGTAGCCGAGGATGCCGAACAACGCCATCGGCAGCATCCGGCTCGCCTTCAGGTAGCTCGCCAGCGCGAGCGTGCTGAGCGCGCCGAGCCCCGGCAGCAGCGCCGCCCACAGT
Organism: Burkholderia ubonensis; assembly: GCF_902833085.1. Classification (GTDB taxonomy): domain Bacteria; phylum Pseudomonadota; class Gammaproteobacteria; order Burkholderiales; family Burkholderiaceae; genus Burkholderia; species Burkholderia ubonensis. The sequence continues at coordinate 204,907 of NZ_CADFEB010000009.1, read as the reverse complement.
GCGGGATGGCCGGCGAGCGGCGTCGCGCTCGTCGCGGCCATCACGGCGGCGACCGGGCACAGCAGCACCATCTCGGCGGCGAACGCGGCCAGCGAATCGGCATTGATCCGCCGGCGCAGCACGAAATACGGCGGATAGCCGAGCGCGACGACGAGCGTCGGCCACGCGAACGCGCGCGTCGCCCACACCTCGTGCGCGACGCCGAGCGCCGCACACGCGATCGCCGCCCATTGCAGCGGATCGAGCCGCTCGTGATAGTAGAAGCGGCCGACGAGCACCATCGTCAGCGGCAGCAGGAAGTAGCCGAGCGACACTTCGAGCATCCGCCCGTGCAGCGGCGCCCACAGGAACAGCCAAAGCTGCACGCCGAGCAGCGCGGCGCTCGCGGGCAGCGCGACCAGCAGGCGCCAGTCGCGCGCGGCCCGCCCGAGCAGCGCGACCAGGGCCGGCCAGCGGCCGCGCAGCGCGATCAGTGCGAGCGCGCCCGGCGCGGTCCACAGGATCCGCCACGCGAAGATGTCGAGCCCCGTGAGCGGCGCGAGCAGCTTCGCATACGCGGACAACAGCGCGAACAGCATCGACGCCGTCACCGACAGCACGAGCCCGCGCCCGGCCTCCGGATACCCCGTCATCGGCCGCTCACTGCTGCTGGAAGCGTTCGTAGCGCTTGTCGGTCTGCCGTTCCTCGAACGTCACCTCGGTCACGCGCGCCGCCGGCGGCCCGTGCCGCAGCCACGCGAGCATCCGGTCGACCTGCGCGCCGGGGCCCTGGAGCATCGCCTCGACGCTGCCGTCTTCGAGATTCGCGACCCAGCCGCGCAGCTTCAGCGCGTGCGCCTCGCGCACCGTCGCATGACGGAAGCCGACGCCCTGCACGATGCCGCGCACCCGCACGTAGTAGGTTTCAATCCGTTCGTCATGGTCGTCGCGGCTCATCGTCGTCACCTTGCTGTTGCATCCAAGCCCGGCATTGTAGTCGCGCGCGCCGCACCATGTCAGTGCCCGTCTCCCCCCGCGCCGAACACGTACAATCTCGCACGATGCACAACCGCCGCGCCGCCCGCGCGCGGCCATGAGGACTCGACTTGCATGACTGATACATCCCGCGATCTCGTTCTGGTCACCGGCGCGTCCGGTTTCGTCGGCTCGGCCGTCGCGCGCATCGCGCAGCAGAAGGGCTACGCGGTGCGCGTGCTCGTGCGCCCGACCAGCCCGCGCACGAACGTCGCGGATCTCGACGCCGAGATCGTCACCGGCGACATGCGCGACGAAGCATCGATGCGCACCGCGCTGCGCGGCGTGCGCTACCTGCTGCACGTCGCCGCCGACTACCGCCTGTGGGCGCCCGATCCGCTCGAGATCGAGCGCGCGAACCTCGAAGGCGCGGTCGCGACGATGCGCGCGGCGCGCGCCGAGGGCGTCGAGCGGATCGTCTACACGAGCAGCGTCGCGACGCTGAAGGTCACGAGCGCGGGCGACCCGGCCGACGAGAACCGGCCGCTCACGCCCGAGCAGGCGATCGGCGTGTACAAGCGCAGCAAGGTGCTCGCCGAGCGCGCGGTCGAGCGGATGATCGCCGACGAAGGGCTGCCCGCGGTGATCGTCAATCCGTCGACGCCGATCGGCCCGCGCGACGTGAAGCCGACGCCGACCGGCCGCATCATCGTCGAGGCGGCGCTCGGCAAGATTCCCGCGTTCGTCGACACGGGGCTGAACCTCGTGCACGTCGACGACGTCGCGAACGGCCACTTCCTCGCGCTGGAGCACGGCCGCATCGGCGAGCGCTACATCCTCGGCGGCGAGAACCTGCCGCTGCAGCAGATGCTCGCCGACATCGCGCAGATGACCGGCCGCAAGGCGCCGACGCTCGCGCTGCCGCGCTGGCCGCTGTACCCGCTCGCGGTGGGCGCGGAGGCGGTCGCGAAGTTCACGAAGAAGGAGCCGTTCGTCACCGTCGACGGGCTGCGGATGTCGAAGAACAAGATGTATTTCACGTCCGCGAAGGCGGAGCGGGAGCTCGGCTATCGCGCCCGGCCGTACCGCGACGGGCTGCGCGACGCACTCGACTGGTTCCGCTCGGCGGGCTACCTGAAATAACACAAAGCGGCGCACATCGCGCCGCTTTGCGCACTTTGTTACACGCCGCACGCGGACCGGCATCGGCGCAGCAGGTAAAATCGCGGGTCTTACGTAGAGAAAGCACGCATGAACCTGAACGATCAGATCGATGCGCTCAATGCCGGCGTCGATCAGCTCCTCCACGATCAACACGCCGCCCAGCAGGCGGCACGCAGCGCCGAAGCATTCGCGCGCGCGGCCGCGGCAGAAGCCGACGCGGCCGCCCAACGTCATGCCGCGGCCGAGGCCGATGCGCAAGCTGCCGCGCAGCGCCATGCCCAAGCGGCCGCCGAGGCCGAAGCCGCGCTGCAGCGCCACACCGCGGCAAGCGCCGAAGCGCAAGCCGCCGCGCAGCGCCACACCGAGGCCGCCGCGCAGGCCGATGCCGCCGTGCAGCGCCACGCGGAAGCGACCGCGCTGACCGAAGCGCTCGCGCAACGCCACGCGGACGCCGAAGCCGCATCGCAGCGCCACGCGGCTGCGATCGCCGAAGCCGAGGCCGCCGCGCAGCGTCACGACGCCGCCGCGACCGAAGCGGAAGCCGCCGCGCAGCGCCATGCGGCAGCCGCCGCGGAAGCCGACGCCGCTGCGCAACGTCACGCGGTTGCGATAGCCGAGGCTGAGGCTGCTTCGCAGCGCCACACGAGCGCGATCGCCGACGCGCAAGCCGCCGCACAACGCCAGGCCGACGCGGCCGCGCAGGCCGAAGCCGTCGCGCAGCGCCACGCCGAAGCCATCGCCGAAGCCGAAGCCGCCGCGCAGCGCCATGCCGACGCGGCCGCGCAGGCCGAAGCCGTTGCGCAGCGCCACACCGAAGCGATCGCGCAGGCCGAAGCCGCCGCGCGGCGCCATGCCGAGGCGACCGCGCAAGCCGACGCCATCACGCAGCGCCACACGTTGGCGCTCGCGGAAGCCGAAGCCGCCGCGCAGCGTCATGAAAAGGCCATCGCCGACGCCGAAGCGCTCGTCGAAGCCGTCGTCAACGGGGCCGCGTCGGCGGAAGCCGTGGGCGCCGTGGAAACTGCGGAAGCCGTTGAACCCGCGGACGCGCCGCAAGCCGCAGCCGCGCCGGAAGCCGACACCCATGCCCCCGCGGCAACCGAAGCCGAAGCCGCCGCGGAACCGGAATCCGCGTCGGTGCCGGCGACTTCCGAAGCGCCCGCCGCTGCTGCGGACAAACCGACGCTGCATGTCGCCCGCCCGTCGCAGAACGAGATCACGCTGAGCGTCAACGGCGAATCGATCACGCTGCAGCCGGAACAGCTCAGCCAGTTGATCGAGGAACTCGCGCACGCGCGCGCGTCGATGCAGCCGGAACAGCCGGCGGGCATCCCGTCCGGCTGGCGGTTCGTGTCGACGAAGAATCCGATGATGGCGGTGCAGAAGCAAGCGAACGGCGACCGCCTGCTGGTCGCGCGCCACACCGGCTTCGGCTGGGTGCCGTTCACGTTCTCGCCGGACGTGGTGATTCAGATGTACATGATGCTCACCCAGCGGTAAGCATGGGGCGGCCATCCGTGGGATGGCCATCGAAGGGCGGCCTTGCGCCGCCCTTTTTCACATCGGGCCCGCCGCGCCGCGCGGGCCGAGGCGCTCAGCGCTCCACCGGCGCCTGCACGCGTGCCTTCCACTGCCCGCCCTTGCCGCGCCAGTAGCGCCACGCGGACGCGAACGTCGCGCCGACGTAGAACGCCGCGACGAGCGGCAGCGCGGGCGCCCACCACAGCGAGCGCCGGTAGTAGCGCAGCATCGGCGCATAGGCGGTGCACATCGACGCCCACGCGAGCCAGGCCGGCCATGCGTGCGCGCCGTAGGCCAGCGCCGCGACGGGCGGCACGAGGTAGATGATCGTCATGCCGAGCAGCGTGCCGGCCAGCAGCCACGGCGAATAGTGGAGCTGCGTGAACGCGGTGCGCGCGATCATGTTCCAGATGTCGCGCCAGCTGTCGTACGGGCGCAGCGACACGCTGCGCTCGGCGAGATCGAGCCGGATCGGATGGCGGCCGCCGCCGCGATGCTTGATCTGCGCGGCGAGGCTGCAATCGTCGATCAGCGCGTTGCGGATCGACTCGATGCCGCCTGCCTCCTCGAGCGCCGTGCGCTTCACCAGCATGCAGCCGCCGGCGGCGCCGGCCGTCTTGTTGCGCGGATCGTTGATCCACGAGAACGGGTAGAGCTTCGCGAAGAAGAACACGAACGCCGGGATCAGCGCCTTTTCCCAGAACGAATCGCAGCGCAGCCGCACCATCAGCGACACCAGGTCGCGATGCTCGGCCTGCGCGCGCGCGACGAGCTGCGCGACGGCGTCCGGCGGATGGCCGATGTCGGCGTCGGTCAGCAGCAGGTAGTCGGCCGGCAGGCCGAGCGCGCCGACCGCCGCGATCCCCTGCGACTGCGCCCACACCTTGCCCGACCAGCCGGCCGGCAGCGGCTTCGCTGCGAGCACGGTCAGGCGGTCGGCGCGGTTGATCGCGAGCGCCGCCGCGCGGGCCGCGTCGGCGGTGCCGTCGTCGCTGTGGTCGTCGACGATGATCAGGTGAAACGCGCCGGGATAGTCCTGCTCGAGCAGCGAGGTCGCCGCGCGGGCGATCACGTCGGCTTCGTTGCGCGCCGGCACGACCGCGACGACGGCCGGCCAGCCGGCCTCGGCCGCCGCGCCGCGTGCGCCGGGCGGCAGCGGCCGCGCCGGCTGCGCGCGCCAGAAGCCGCCGCGCGCGACGAGCAGGACGATCCAGATCAGCAGCGACAGGCAGGACAGCAGGAACACGATCGCCAGCATCATCGGCGCGCCTCCCGGCGGGCACCGCCTGCGGCGAAGCCGGACGCTGCAATCAGGGTCGGATTTAAAACGCCGGAGGCGGCGCGTGCGGCCTGCGGCGCCGCAGGGCAATACTCGTAGGAATCGACGGTCATCGAGGAGGCCTTGAAATGTGCTCGACGTCAGGCAACCGAAAGGAAGCCTGCGAAACCGCCTAGTTTACTGGGTTCCGCGCCGGCGGGCGCCGACCCGGCCGTCCCAGGCTTGCAACGCGATTGCAACACGTTCGAAACAGCACCAGAGCAAGGACCTGCCGATAGAGTTAAAATGCGCGATTAATTCGGGGTGCCGGGCCCTGGCCTGCCGGGTCGTTCCTGCATTCATAACATCAAGTCGGGACGATCGAGCTGGCATGCCGGCTCCCTCGAACCCCGCGTCTGTCGTCGGAGTTCGCTCAATTATGCGAGTCATCCTTGCCCAGCCCCGCGGCTTTTGTGCGGGAGTTGTCCGCGCGATCGAGATCGTCGATCGCGCGCTGCAACAGCACGGCGCGCCGGTTTATGTGCGTCATGAAATCGTCCATAACCGGCACGTTGTCGAAAATCTGCGTAATAAAGGGGCGCGATTCGTTGAGGAGCTCGACGAGGTGCCCCACGGCGCTGTCGCGATCTTCAGCGCGCACGGTGTCGCCCAGACGGTCGAGCGCGATGCGGAAACGCGCGGGCTCGACGTGCTCGACGCGACCTGCCCGCTCGTCACGAAAGTGCACGTGCAGGGCCGCCAGTACGTCGCGGCGGGCCGCCGGCTGATCCTGATCGGCCACGCGGGCCATCCGGAAGTCGAAGGCACGATCGGCCAGATCCCGGGCGAGGTCACGCTCGTCCAGAGCGAGGCCGAGGTCGACACGCTGACGCTGCCGGTCGACACGCCGGTCGCGTACGTCACGCAGACGACGCTGTCGGTCGACGACACGCGCGGCATCATCGAGGCGCTGCAACGCCGGTTCACCGACATCGTCGGGCCGGACACGCGCGACATCTGCTACGCGACGCAGAATCGCCAGGCGGCGGTGCGCGAGCTGAGCGCGCAGGTCGACGTGCTGCTCGTCGTCGGTGCGACGAACAGCTCGAACTCGAACCGGCTGCGCGAGATCGGCACCGAAAGCGGCGTACCGAGCTATCTCGTCGCCGACGGCTCGGAAGTGAAGGCCGAATGGTTCGCGGGCGTGCAGACGGTGGGGCTCACCGCCGGCGCGTCGGCGCCCGAAGAGATGGTCGAGGATGTAATCGGCGCGCTGCGCGCGCTGGGGCCCGTCGAGGTCACGACGATGGCGGGCCGTGAAGAAAAAGTCGAATTCAAGTTGCCGGCGAAGCTCACGCAAGCTGTCGCCCGCGAAGTTTAAGGAGGACAACTCTTGTCTATTCCGCTGCTCCAGCAAGTCCGCGTCGGCGCATACATCATGCGCCAACACCTGTCCGGCAACAAACGCTATCCGCTCGCGCTGATGCTCGAGCCGCTGTTCCGTTGCAACCTCGCCTGCAACGGCTGCGGCAAGATCGATTATCCGGACCCGATCCTGAACCAGCGCCTGTCGGTCGAGGAATGCCTGCAGGCCGTCGACGAGTGCGGCGCGCCCATCGTGTCGATCGCCGGCGGCGAGCCGCTGCTCCACAAGGAGATGCCGGAGATCGTCAAGGGCATCATGAAGCGCAAGAAGTTCGTGTACCTGTGCACGAACGCGCTGCTGATGGAAAAGAAGATGGACGACTACCAGCCGAATCCGTACTTCGTCTGGTCGGTCCACCTCGACGGCGACAAGGACATGCACGATCATTCCGTGTCGCAGGAAGGCGTGTACGAAAAGGCGGTCGCGGCCATCAAGGAAGCGAAGCGCCGCGGCTTCCGCGTGAACATCAACTGCACGCTGTTCAACGATGCGATCCCCGAGCGCGTCGCGAAGTTCTTCGATACGCTGGGGCCGATCGGCGTCGACGGCATCACCGTGTCGCCGGGCTATGCGTACGAGCGCGCGCCGGACCAGCAGCACTTCCTGAACCGCGACAAGACGAAGAACCTGTTCCGCGAGATCCTGAAGCGCGGCGAAGGCGGCAAGCGCTGGTCGTTCAGCCAGTCGTCGCTGTTCCTCGACTTCCTGGCCGGCAACCAGACCTACAAGTGCACGCCGTGGGGCAACCCGGCGCGCACCGTGTTCGGCTGGCAGAAGCCGTGCTATCTGGTCGGCGAAGGTTACGTGAAGACCTTCAAGGAGCTGATGGAAGACACGAACTGGGACAACTACGGCGTCGGCAACTACGAGAAGTGCGCGGACTGCATGGTCCACTGCGGCTTCGAGGCGACCGCCGTGATGGACACGATCGCGCATCCGCTGAAGGCGTTCGCCGTGAGCCGGAAGGGCATCAAGACCGAAGGCGCGTTCGCACCGGACATTCCGATCGACAAGCAGCGTCCGGCCGAGTACGTGTTCTCGCGCCACGTCGAGATCAAGCTCGAGGAAATCCAGCGCGCCGGCAAGGGCAAGCTGCAGAAGCCGGCGAAGCCGGCCGCGGCGGCCTGACCGGACGCATCGCCGTGCTGGGCTGATGCCCTCGGCCGGTGAGTATGAACGAAGCGCCACGGAGTCGATCCGTGGCGCTTTTTTTTTGGCCGAGCGACGCGCCGTGCAAGGCGAGACGGCCGTGAAGACGTTCGGGATTCCGCACGAGGCGGTGGCGTCGCTCGACGAGGCCGTCGCGCTCGCCGCGCGGCTGACGGATGCGGACGGCGCGGCGTCGCCGGTTCGCCCGGCGTGACGCGCGCCGCCGTGCATGACGTGCGTCACTGCAGGCGGCGCCGCACGGCGCGATAATGGCGCTCCGGCCGTCGCCGACGTGACGGCGCCCACGCTCGTCCATCCGCATGCACGCTCACGCCCCTTTCATCGACGTCGCCGCCATCGACAGCTGGCACGCGCACGTCTACTTCGACGCCGCCGGCCGCGATGCGGCCTGGGCCTTCCGGCAGATCGTCGAGCAGCGCTTCGGCGCGATCATCGATCTCGGCCGTTTCCATGAGCGCCTGGTCGGGCCGCATCCGGCCTGGTCGTACCAGATCGCGTTCGCCGCCGCGCACTTCGCCGAGATCGTGCCGTGGCTCGCGCTGAATCACGGCGCGCTCGACATCTTCCTGCACCCGAATACCGACGACTCGCTGCGCGATCATCGCGACGCGGCGGTGTGGATCGGGAAGTCGTATGAATTGAATCTGGCCGGGCTGGCCGATTGACGCGCGACGCGCTGTCCGGCGGCTGGCGGCCGACACGGCGCGGCCGCGGCATGCGTCACGCGACGTACAGCGCAATGCTGACGAACTGGCACAGGCTGCCGGCCAGAACGAACATGTGCCAGATGCCATGCCCGTGGCGGATGCGCTCGTCGTTGATGAAAAAGTAGATGCCGGCGCTGTAGATGACGCCGCCCGCCACGAGCCAGGCGGTGCCCACCGGCGGCAGCGCATGAATCAACGGGCGGATGGCAACGAGCGCGAGCCAGCCCATCAGCACGTACAGCACCATCGACACGGCACGGGTGCGCCGCCCGAGGGTCAGTTCCTGCACGATGCCGAACGCGGCCAGCCCCCAGCTCACGCCGAACAGCGACCAGCCCCATGGCCCGCGCAACGTGACGAGGGTGAACGGCGTATAGCTGCCGGCAATCAGCAGGTAGATCGCCGAATGGTCGCATTTCTGCAGGATGGCTTTCAGGCGCGGCTTGCGCACGCTGTGGTAAAGCGTCGAGATCGCGTAGAGCACGCAGAGCATCGCGCCGTAGACGCTGAAGCTCACCACCTTGTAAGCGTCGCCCTGGAGCGCGCCCATCGTCACCAGTGTTGCCAGCCCCGCCATCGATAGCACCGCGCCGACGAGATGGGTAATGCTGTTGAAACGCTCACCGACATGCACGACGTCGTCCTCCTGCGCGGGTTCATCGGGGCAAACGAATCATATGATACCGGCCGTGACATGACGCCGGGGGCGGGCAGATCAAGCTCGGCACACGAGCGGCGACGCGGCGACATCCACGTTTCGGTCCGCGGTGAAACGTCGTCGCCCATCGCGTCGATACATTGGCTTTTTGCTCCTCCCGCGCGGAAATCCGATGAAAACCAACCTGCATGCCAACGCCCGCCGGGTCCTGGCGGCGACCAGCGTCAGCTACACGCTCGTCCTGCTCGACGCGTCGATCGTCAACGTCGCGCTGCGCGAAATCGCCCGAACGCTCGACAGCCAGGTCGCCGGGCTGCAATGGATCGTGAACGCCTACACGTTGACGTTCGCGTGCCTGCTGCTGACGGGCGGCACCCTGTGCGACCGGCTCGGCGCACGCAACGTCTACATTGCGGGGCTCGCGGTGTTCGTCGCCGCGTCGGCACTGTGCGGCTTCGCGCCGAACCTGACGGTCCTCGCGCTGGCGCGCGTGCTGCAAGGCGTCGGCAGCGCGATGCTGGTGCCGTGCTCGCTCGCGCTGATCAACCGCGCGTATCCCGAGCCGGGCGAGCGCGCAGCGGCGGTCAGCGTCTGGATGGGATGCGGCGGCGTCGCGATGGCCGCGGGCCCGCTGATCGGCGGGCTGCTGATCCAGCTGTTCGGCTGGCGCAGCATCTTCTTCGTGAACCTGCCGATCGGGCTGGCCGGCGTCTGGCTCGCGCGCTCGGCTGCGCGCGCCGATGCCGGGCAGACCCGGCACTTCGACTGGACGGGGCAGGCAGCGGCGATCGTCGCGCTCGGCACGCTGATCGGCGTGCTGATCGAGGGGCCGTCGCTCGGCTGGCGTGCGACGCCGATCGTCGCCGGCATCGTCGTGTGCTGCGTCGCATGGATCGCGTTGATCGCGATCGAGACGCGCGGGCGCAATCCGATGCTGCCGCCGGCCTTCTTTCGCAGCCCGCTCTTCGCCGGATCGACCTTCGTCTCGATGGCGTCCGCGTTCGTGTTTTACGGCCTGCTGTTCACGTTCAGCCTGTTCTACCAGCAGGTGCGCGGCGAGTCGCCGCTCGATGCCGGGCTCGCGTTCCTGCCGATGACGGCGATGGTCGCGACCGGAGGCCTGCTGTCGAGCCGGCTCGTCAGGCGCTTCGGCGGGCGCTGGCCGATGTGCGCCGCGTTCGGCCTGTATGCGGCAGGCGCGCTCGGGATGATGCTGTCGACCGCGACGTCGCCTTACTGGTTCGCGGTCGGCCCGATGCTGGCGATCGGGTTCGCGTCGGGCTTCATCTCGCCGGCCGCGACCTCGCCCGCGCTCGGCACCGTCGGGAAAGGCCGCGCGGGCATCGCGGCGGCCGTCCTGAACGCCGCCCGACAGAGCGGCTCCGCCCTCGGCGTGGCGGTCTTCGGCGCGTTCATCGCGACGCTGCAGCCGTTCCGGTTTGCGATGCACCTGACGCTCGCCGTCGCGATCGGGCTATCCGTGCTCGCCGCCGCGGTCTGGTGGGCAACGTCCCGCACGGCTGCAACGGCCGGCGCGACGCATGGCGGCGCCCCGGCCACGCCGCAGCCGGTCCGCTACACTGGCGAACGTGACCCGGCGTAATGGCCGACCACCACCGGCCGCTCCAGCGCCGGCGCACGGGTAGCGAACCAGACCGGCAACAAGAACAAGCAAGCGTGAGCAACAAAAAAGCGCCATGACTCGCGTCATGGCGCTTTTGCATCAGTTGCCGCTTCAGCCGCTCAGCAACACTTCCCCGCCCCCGATCCATACCGCGCGTTCTGACGTTCGCGGAAGAACTCCTCGTACGTCATCGGCTCGCGGTCCGGATGCGTATCGCGCATGTGCGCGACATAGGTGTCGTAGTCGGGCAGGCCGACCATCAGCCGCAACGCCTGCCCCAGGTAGCGGCCCGCGCTGCGCAGATCACTGCCGAGATCGGAGAACATCGCGGCTTCTCCTTAGCGACCGCTGCCGAGCGCCTGCGCCGCCGGCATCGCCTCGTACGGCGTCTCGCGCACGGTCGGCTTCGCTTCGTTGCGCGCGCGCCGGATCGCGAGCACGCCGTACACCGCGATGCTCACCACGACGAGAATGAACAGCCCCGCGAGCGCGGCGTCGATGTAGTCGTTGACGATGATCCGCTTCATCTGCGCGATCGACTTCGCCGGCGCCAGCACCTTGCCTTCGTCCACGGCCGCCTGCAGCTTCGCGGCATGCGCGAGGAAGCTCACCTTCGGGTTCGCATCGAACACCTTCTGCCAGCCGGCCGTCAGCGTGCAGATCAGCAGCCATACGGTCGGCACGAGCGTGACCCATGCGAAACGCTCACGCTTCATCTTGAACAGCACGACGGTGCCGAGCACCAGCGCGATCGCCGCGAGCATCTGGTTCGAGATGCCGAACAGCGGCCACAGCGTGTTGATGCCGCCGAGCGGATCGACCACGCCCTGATACAGGAAGTAGCCCCATGCGGCGACACACAGCGCGGTCGCGATCAGGTTCGCCGGCAGCGACTCGGTGCGCTTGAGCGCCGGGTGGAACGTGCCGAGCAGGTCCTGCAGCATGAAGCGGCCCGCGCGCGTGCCCGCGTCGACGGCCGTCAGGATGAACAGCGCTTCGAACAGGATCGCGAAGTGATACCAGAACGCCATCATCGCCTCGCCGCCGATCACCTGGTGCAGGATGTGCGCCATGCCGACCGCCAGCGTCGGCGCGCCGCCCGCGCGCGCGATGATCGTCGTCTCGCCGACGGCCTTCGCGGTTTGCGTGAGCATGTCCGGCGTCAGCATGAAGCCCCATTGCGTGACGGTGTTCGCGACCGCTTCCGGCGTCGTGCCGAGCACGGCGGCCGGCGCGTTCATCGCGAAGTAGATGCCCGGCTCGATCACGCAAGCGGCGACCAGCGCCATGATCGCGACGAACGATTCCATCAGCATCGCGCCGTAGCCGATGAAGCGCGCGTTGGTTTCGTTGTCGAGCAGCTTCGGCGTCGTGCCCGACGAGATCAGCGCGTGGAAGCCCGACACCGCGCCGCACGCGATCGTGATGAACAGGAACGGGAACAGGTTGCCCGACCACACCGGGCCCGTGCCGTCGACGAACTTCGTCAGCGCGGGCATCTTCAGTTCCGGCGCGACGATCAGGATGCCGATCGCGAGACCGACGATCGTGCCGATCTTCAGGAACGTCGACAGGTAGTCGCGCGGCGCGAGCAGCAGCCACACCGGCAGCACCGACGCGACGAAGCCGTAGCCGATCAGGATCCACGTGAGCTGCGTGCCGCTGAACGTGAACCATGCAGCGAGCGTCGGCGAAGCGCTCACGTTCTGGCCGAACGAAATCGCCGCCATCAGCCCGACGAAGCCGATGATCGACACTTCGCCGATGCGGCCCGGACGGATGTAGCGCGTGTAGACGCCCATGAACAGCGCGATCGGAATCGTCGCGGCGACGGTGAACGTGCCCCACGGCGAGTTGGTCAGCGCCTTCACGACGATCAGCGCGAGCACCGCGAGGATGATCACCATGATCAGGAACGCGCCGAACAGCGCGATCACGCCCGGCACGGTGCCGAGCTCCATCTTGACGAGATCGCCGAGCGAGCGGCCGTCGCGGCGCGTCGAGATGAACAGCACGATGAAGTCCTGCACCGCGCCCGCGAACACGACGCCCGCCAGGATCCACAGCATGCCGGGCGTGTAGCCCATCTGCGCGGCGAGCACCGGCCCGACGAGCGGCCCGGCGCCGGCGATCGCGGCGAAGTGATGGCCGAACAGCACGTACTTGTTGGTCGGCACGTAGTCGAGGCCGTCGTTGTGCCGGACGGCCGGCGTCATCCGCAGCCCGTCGAGCTGCATGACCTTGCTGGCGATGAAGCGGCTGTAGAAGCGATACGCGATCAGATACACGCAGACTGCGGCGATCACGATCCAGAGGGCGCTGACCCGCTCGCCGTGCGCGAGCGCGATGGTGCCGAACGCGAACGCGCCCAATAGCGCGACCGCAATCCAGATCAGGGTGCTGGAAGCCCGATTCATGGTGTCTCCTGTGGTTATTGATAGCGCGCGGCGCTTGGGCCGCCGCACGCTCGTGTGTCGGTATGGCACGTCATGCCGACCTCGCAAAGGCCGGCATGATGGGCTCGTAGTATTCTCGTTCGGGGGGCCGCTTACAAGCGGATAATTACGTATGCATGGCTACGTAGAATTACGTAGATCGAATGCACGCGTTGGCCGTCAGTGTGTATCTTGAAACGAATTCGCTGAAGCACATGCGGTATTTCTGATTGGAATTTCCGCTTTGCCTGCCGTTAAACTTGCCGGCTTTTGATGACCGGTCGAAGACTTGCCTTGCCCTGCCTCCTCGGAAAACCATGAATACCAAGATTTCGAAAAGCATCCGGGCAGCCGCCCTTTTCGCGCTGTGCGCAAGCATCGCCCCGATGTACGCCCATGCAAAAGGCCCGGTGAATTGCCGTCAACTCAACGAAGCGGTCGGGGGCCCCGACGACAATTTCAGGCCGCCGGTTTCCGCGACGGTCATCGGCTCGGGGCGCGCCTATTTTCATTCGGCTCCCGACGCGCAGTGCGTCACCAAGCGAACCTTCATCATTCCCGGCGACTCCGTGACCGTCTATAAGCCGTACAAGGGCTGGTATCAGATCATGTACGTGAACGGCAAGACGGGGGAAGATTTCGAAGGGTGGGTCGAGAAAGGTCGCCTGAGCTTGGGCGGTACTTTGGGAGGCGGTCAATAGTCGAGTGCGTTCGGCAGCCGCCCATCCGGAAACAACCGCTCCCGGCGGCAAGCAGTTCCGTGGAATAGAACCTAGAATTGAACGCAGCGCCGGCCGTCGCTGTGCCCCCGGCCGGGCGCTTCCCGTTCCCATCGTCGGAAGCAGCCGCCATGAACCTTCACGATGCGCGCGTCATCCGCCCCGCACTGGGCGCACTCTGCGTGGCTTCGCTCGCGACGCTGTCCGCGTGCGGCGGCGAAGCGTGCTTCGGCTTCAACGATGGATGTTTCAACGGAAACGGAAACGGCACGCAGACCATCACCGTCTCCGGCACGGCCGCCACCGGCCCGGCGCTGGCCAGCGCGACCGTCATCGCCCGCTGCGCGCAGGGTTCTGGCTCCGCGCTGTCGGACGGCGGCGGGAACTACAGCCTGACGTTCAACGCGACGCTCCCGTGCGTGCTCACCGCGACTTCCGGCGGCACGACCCTGCATTCGCTCGCGTTCGCCGGCGGCACCTTCAATACGACGCCCGAGACCGACCTGATGCTCGTCTACCTCGCATCGCAGCTCGGCACGACCACGGCCGGCCTGATCGCCAACCTGCCGAACAGCGCGCATGTCCAGCAGGTGCTGGAAAACCAGTCCGACGTGCAGGCCGCGCAGGTGGCGGTCGTCGCGAATCTCCAGCAGCGCTACGCGGTCACGCTGACGACGCAGGCGTTCCTGACGACGCCGTTCGTGGTCGGCCAGCCGGGCGTCGACAGCGACCTCGTCGCGCTGGCGACGGCAGGGGCGATCGACGCCAACGGCATGCCCGACCCGGCCGCCGTGCAGCTGCTGGCGCAGGCCGGCGCCGCACATCCGCTATGAACGACGCCGCGCCGGCGGGGCAACGAAAGGCGTGAACCGAAACGCCTTCGCGTCAGGCCTGCGTCGAGACCAGGCCACCCGTGGGGTTGCTCGACGACTTGCGCAGCTGTTCCACCATCTTGGCGACCGCGGATTGCAGCGCGGCGGACACTTCGCCGGCCTGCGCGACCAGCGCCTGCTGTTCGATCCGGGCCGCAGGGTCCTTCTTCGCCCGCTCGGCCGCCCTTGCAATCTGGGCTTCCAGCTGCGCGAGCTGCTTCTGCAGCTTCTCGATCAACTCCTTCAGCTGCTTGACCGCCGGGTCTTCGGCCTTGCTGTTCGCACCGCCCAGCGGCGCGGAGCCTTCGGCCGACGCGGGCTGCGCGGCGTTCGCCTTCGCGCCTTCGCTCGTGCCCGACGATGCCGTGGAGCCGGCAGCGGTGGCGGCGGTGGCTTGCTGATTGCCCGATGCGCCGGCCGTCGTCGGGTTCGCCGCGGCTTGCGCCGGGCCCGCGACCAGGGAGGAATCGATCTTCATGACGTGCTTCCTTGTGTTTAGTGAATGAACCGTGACAGCTGAACGTGAGGTTCCATACAGTCGGATTACGGCATTCGTCACACGAAACTTGAGGGAGGCGGCGCGTCACAATAAGCGATGAACTTTTTTCGTATCGATATCGCCCGCCGCAACGGATAAGGTGAGCTGATTCGGGAGCCGCCCTTTACAACCTTTTTACTTGCCATCGGATGGCGACTCACTAGAATGCTTGCGTAATCCCATCGAGAGTTGGTGACATGACCATCCGAAGTCCTCGCCCCCCAAGTCGCTTCCCCACCTGACAGGCAGGACGCCTGCTCTTTCCCGAGCCATCGTCTTGCCGAAAGGCGAGCGGTGCGCATCCGTCGTTACTCTCCCGAGCGTTCTTGCGCGTGCACGGTTGACCGGGCCGCAGCGATTCAGGCGGCCTATGCCGGGCGCTTCATGCGCGCATGGCCACCGCGATTGCAGCGCCCGCATCGCGACGCAGCCCCTTGCCTTTCGTCCGCCCTCCAAGGCATCGCTTCGTTCGCGCATCGCGTCGCGAACGACATGATCCGCACGCTCGTCGTGCGCGGTTAAAGAAAGGATTACTGATGAACGAGCTACACGGAATTTCGGCGCCGGCCGGCATGCCGCGGCTGAGCGCGCACGAAATGGCGGCATTGATGCTGCTTGAACAGGCGCCGGTCGAGATCGAGCGGGGAACGCTCGACATGACCATGCTCCGCGACGTAGGACTTGCCGAACTCATTGATCGGGACAAGGGCGACCCCAAGTTCTCGATCACGCGCAAGGGCAAGGTCATGCTGCGGATGCTGAGCGAGTGGATCACGCGGGAGCGTGCCGTTTCACCTGCCAATCCGGCCTGACTTCGGCCTGACTTCAAGCGCGCGTCGAACGACGCCGACGATGCGATCCGCGGGCATGCCGGCGTGCATGCCTCGCATTTGACGACCCAGGAGTTTTTGACATGTTTGAACTCAACAAGCATTACACCCGCGAATTCATCCACACGGCCTGCGGCGGCAGCAAGCAAGCGTTTCTGCCCACGAAGAACGGCAAGGTCGTCGCCGCGTGCCTGCGCACCGACCTCAATCCGCATGCGCCGGACGTCATCATCTGCGACGGCAGCGCGTCCGCGCGCGCCGCCGGCAGGACGCTGGCCAATCAGGGCGGTGCGATTCCGGTGTTCATCAAGATGGCAACCGACGCGTTTCGTTTCGTCGGCATGTTCGCCGTCAGCGAATCCTTGACCATCCCGCTCGACTACCAGCAGCTCGTGCGCAACAGCGGCTTCACGACCGGCCAGGTGTCGCGCGTGCTGAAGATGAAACGCCACGACCACGCATGAGCGAAAGCGGCGCGCGGCCCGGTGCATTGCGCACCGGGTCATTCGCGCCGTCCGCGCATCAGGTTCAGTGCTTCTCGTCGACCTGCTTCGGCTTCGGCGGCGCCGGCACCTTCGCGTACTGGAACGCCGGCGTCGCCTTCAGCGCTTCCTTCGTCGCGCCCGGCAGATAGATGTTGCCGTTGCGCACGTCGAGCGACGCGATCGGCACCGCGACGTCGTGCGCCGCGACGCCGAGGAAGCCGCCGGCCGCGACGATTGCCGCCGACACCGAGCCGTCCGGCGCGACGATCAGGTCGCGGATCGTGCCGACCTTCTGGTTCTGGTCGTTGTACACGGGCTTGCCGAGCACGCTCTTCTTCACGCTCCAGCCTTCGAGCAGCGCCTGCGATTGCTCGACGGTGACGCTGAGCGGCTGCGTGCCCGCGATCTGCGCGTGTGCGCCGATGCTCGATGCGAGCACGGTCATTGCGACGAGGGTCTTGTAGAAAGCCATGTTGTCGGACTCCGGTTCGTTTGTCGTTGGTGTCGGGCGCGTTGCATGACGCAACACTGCCGCCATGTTAGCGCCGCTAGCGTGGCGCTGCATCGGACACCATGCCGCAGCAATGCTGCGGCGACGCACGCAGATCAGCGTCGATGCTCAGGCCCGCCGCCCTCGCATCACGCGTTGCGCGAATACACCCTGCGATGCCGCACCGCCTCGGCGAGCACGTCGAGCACCGGCTCCGTCTGCGTCCAGCTCAGGCAAGCATCGGTGATCGACACGCCGTATTTCAGCGGCACGCCCGCCTTCAGATCCTGCCGCCCCGCCTCGAGATGGCTCTCGACCATCACGCCGACGATCCGGTGCTCGCCCTGCGCGAGCTGCCGCGCGAGATCCTGCGCGACGTCGATCTGCCGCTCGTGAGACTTGTTCGAGTTCGCATGCGAACAATCGACCATCACCTGCTCGCGCAACCCCGCCGCGCGCAGCACCGCGCAGCTCGCTTCGACATGCGCGGCGTCGTAGTTCGGGCCGTTCTTGCCGCCGCGCAGGATCACGTGCGCATCGTCGTTGCCGCGCGTCTCGAAGATCGCGGCCATACCCATCTTCGTCATTCCCATGAACGCGTGACTCGCGCGCGCGGCGACGATCGCGTCCGACGCGACCTGCACGCCGCCGTCGGTGCCGTTCTTGAACCCGATCGGGCAGCTCAGGCCCGATGCGAGCTGGCGATGGCTCTGGCTCTCGGTCGTACGCGCGCCGATCGCGCCCCACGCGATCAGGTCGGCGATGTACTGCGGGCTCAGCAGGTCGAGGAATTCGGTCGCGGCCGGCAGGCCGAGCGCGTTGACGTCGAGCAGCAGCTGCCGCGCGGCGCGCAGCCCTTCGTTGATGCGAAAGCTGCCGTCGAGCCGCGGATCGTTGATGTAGCCCTTCCAGCCGACCGTCGTGCGCGGCTTCTCGAAATAGACGCGCATCGTGATCAGCAGGTCGTCCTTCAGCGCGTCGGCGGCGGCCTTCAGGCGATGCGCGTACTCGAGCGCCTGGTCGTGATCGTGGATCGAGCACGGGCCGACGACGATCAGCAGCCGGTCGTCGCGGCCGTGCAGGATGTCGCCGATCGCCTTGCGAGTGTCCTCGACGAGCGCCTGCGTAGCGGCCGGCACCGGCAGCTCGTCCTGCAGCAGCGCCGGGGAGATCAGCGGACGGACGGCGCCGATGCGGACGTCGTCGATGCGTGTGGTGTCCTGCGTCGCGTCGGCGACGCCGACCTCGCGATCGTGTGAAGGATTGTCGAGGTTCTGCATGGTAATTCTCCGGGGGACGTCTTCTGGAATGGTCAGCAGGCTCGATTATGGCACTCGGCCATGACGGCGGCGATCGCGGGCGGGGCGGCGAAGGGGTGCGGCGCAGGGACGCGGGCGGCGGCGGGCGGTGTGCGGGACGCCCGGCGCCCGCGCCGCAACGCAGGACGAAAAGGCGATCCGCGGAGGATCGCCTGTCCCCGTCGAAAACGAGACAGCGCGCGATGAATCATGCGTTGGCGGCCATTCGCCGCATCGCGCGTCGCGCCTAGTGCAGCGTCTCCGGCGCCAGCGAATTGCTCGGCAGGAGCGCAGTCAGCGCGCAATTGCTCGGTGCGGCTTTCCCGGCGAAGCGGTCATAGAGCCAAGGCAACATCCCGGCCACCCATGGCACGATGGCCCCGGCATGTTCAAGCGGATATTCGGTGTACACGACCGGCACGCCGCTCGAGCAGAACTTCTGTGCAAGGGCGCGCACGTCGTAGGCCAGCATCACGCCGTCGCCCACCTGGCTGCTGAACGTGCCGTCCAGCACGCCTGCCGTTCCCTGACCGATATACATCGGGATCGTCGGCGACGCGGCAAGCCCGGCATTCACCTTGTTCGCATACGTCACATACGCCGGAATGCTGTTGATGTCGTTCGCGTATTGCGGCTTGAACAGCGTTGCCCAATGCAGTCCCGTGTATTTCGGCAGGATATAGGCAAGCGACTGATTCCGGATATCGTTGAATACCGCAACGCCGGTGTCGCTGAGATAGGGCGTCAGGTCGAAGTCATAGCCTCGCGACAGCCCGGCGAGCGCAGCCGCGGCGACTCCGCCCCAGACGATGCCGCCGTCGACGTAACGCAGATTGTGGGCGGGGTCGACGAGTACGCCCCCTTCCGCCGCGCCGACGAGCTGCCTGTTGATGTCCGGCGCATAGCTCGGCGCCAGTTGCGCCGCCCAGTTCGTGGCAATTGCGCCGCCGGAATAGCCGATCATCGCGACCTTGCTGGACGGAACCAGCCCGGTCGACGGCGTATTGAGCGCCGCGCGGATCGAATCGAGGGTCGCCATGCCATATTCGGGGCCGGCAGCGAAATCCGCCGTCTGTCCTTCCGTATCGGGCACGATGATGTTGTATCCCAGCAGCAGCAGCGTCGACAGCGGAATGGATTCCGCGCTGTAGAGCAGGGTCCCCACGTTGATGATCTTCGTGACGTCCCGATCTCCGGCGATCACCTGCGAGGGCTCGTCGTACGGGTTCAACGAATCGTAGGCCGACTGGTACGAGATGGCCCGGCCGTTGCTGACCTGGCTCCGGATGACCGAAGTCACGTTGACGACGGGCTGGTTGCGCGCGTTATTGGTGCGATACAGCAATTGCTGGGCGGTCACCGCGGTCGGAATGCCGGCCACGTGATAGGTGACGTTGCGCGTCTTGAGTACCGTGCCCGGTGGAATCGATGCCAATGGCGTGGTGCCGGTATAGGTGTAGAACGGATCGGACACGGTCGGCACACCGGCGCTGGCCGGCGGCGCGGCGATGGCCAGCAGGATGGACGCGGCGGCCGCAATGGCCATGAAAAATTTGGAGGACATTGGGGGTAGTCCTTGTGTGAGTTCGTTCTGGATGTGCCGTTTTAGTAGGAGTGCCAACCGGATTAATTGAAGCACAACAGGCGCGCGGCCGAAGGCGTTTTCGGTTGTTTGAAGGGAAACATCTAAATCCCGTGGCGTTGATTCAGGTCGACAGGTCGGCGAAATGCCGACCGTCATCAAACACTTTTTTGAAACGGTCCCCGGTGTCTTGTGTCATGCATGTCGTCGCGGTCGCATATCGCAAAGGGCCATGCATGCGACCTGGCCGTTCGGCCGACTGCGCACGCGCGGCTGAAGTGCCGTACGATCACGGCTGTCCGGTACCTACGCGCGCCGTCGTTCGACGCGGGGCGCACGGGTGCCGGCCTGCTGACCCATCCGACATGCCACGATGACCGTATCCGAACTGCTCCGCGCCATCCGCCAGCCCTATGCCGACCTGCTCGCGAAAGCAGCCGCGCAATCGGCCGCTTGCGTCGAACCGGCCTACCGGCACGCCGACGGCACGCTGGCCACCGAAGGGCCGCTGGCGCTGCCATGCCGTGCCGACACCATTCCGACCGAAGGCGAATCGGCCGGCCGGCCCGCGATGGTCGACTCGGTCACGCAACTGGATTTCGAACCGTTCACGTTCGATCTCGATACGGCTGCCGTGTCGATCCGCCCGTTCGTGTGGGACTGGGCCACGATCGAAGCCGACGGTCTCGACGAACGCGCGGCGACCGACGCATTCAAGACGTGGTTTTTCGCGTGGTTCGACGCCGACGACGAGAATGCGCCGGCCGAGGACGGCCTGCACGGCATCGTCCACTATCTGTCCGAACCGGCTCGCACTGAACAGGGATGGCGCGTCAACGCGGATCTCGGTTCGGCGCCCGGGACAGCCGTCGAGGATCTGCTGTTCCGGCTCGTCGATGCGGGCGCGACGCGGATCGGCCTCGGTTGAATCATCCGTCACCCACCATGAGACTCCCGCTTCGGATTGCGCTGCTGTGGCTCGCACTGCACGCAGGTTTCGCGGATGCCGCGCCGCGCATCGTCTACCAGGGCACGCTGCAAGGCGCCGGCGAGGTCGTGATGGAACTCGACAGCCGGCCGGCGGCAGGCGGCGCGATCTCGGGCCGCTATTGCTACGCGCAGTACGGCATCGACATTCCGCTGCACGGCAAGCCGGCGCGGCTCATCGAACCGTTCGCGCGAACGGATTTGCCTGACGACGCGCGCGCTGCATTGAGATACGACGAACACGCCGACTTCGACCATGCCGCCGCAACCTGGCATGGCACGCAGGACAAGGACGGTTATCGCGGCCGCTGGACCGACGCACGCTCCGGCAAGACGCGCGCCTTCGCACTGCGTCGTGTCGCCGAATACGATCCCGACGCGGTTGCACCCGGTTCCGTCGAAGCCGTCACCGATCGCATCGCCGGCGGCGTCGGCAGCGGCATCGCGCGCGGCGCGGAAATCGACATGAAGCACGCGCCTTACGCGGCGCTGAAGCTCGCCGGCCATGCGCAACCCGCCGGCCCCGAGATCGGCGACGGCACGGTCGGCTACCGGATGTGGCGCGACCCACGCACGCAGTTCATGTATCCGCGGCTCAGCCGCCATCCCGATCCGGCCGTGATGACGCGAGTCAACCGCCTGCTGGAGCAGCGGCACGGGCAGATGAATCTCGCCGCGCTCGAATGCGCGTCGACGCGCTATACGGACGACGGGCCGGCAGCCGGTTCGCTCGGCGGATATGACGACGAGCACGTGACGGTCACGTGGCTGTCATCGGCAGTACTCGGCATCGTGGAATCGGGCAGCACATTCTGCGGCGGCGCGCACCCGAACAATCACTACGACCCCGTGACGTTCGACCTGCTGCGCGGCGCGTATCTCGACTGGAATCGCGTCATCGACGCTGCTTCGCCGGGAAAGGACGATGTACCGGAAACGAGCCCCGCGCTGGCGCGCCTCATCGCGCGGCTGCGCGACGAAGCCAAGTCCGGCGAGCGGCCGACGGACGGCGAAGGCAATCCGATCTCGTGCGCCGACATGCTTCCCGACTATCTCGCATTCGAGTTCGATGTACCCGGCAAGCTGTCGTTTACCGTCTCCGGCATCGGGCACGCGTTGGGCGCCTGTCTCGGACCGCAGCTAGAAGTGCCGTTTGCGGCGCTGACGCCGATCCTGAAACCAGGTGGTACGCGCTATCTCATACCGGGCGTCAAGTTGCCGTAAAGCGTTACCGGCGCTGTGTCAGGAGGCGTCGCCCGCCGGATCGACTTCGATCCCCAGTTCGGCGGCCATCCGCTCGACGAGCGCCTGCAACCGGGCGACCTCATCCGCGAGACGCTTCTGCTCTGCCTTCAGCGCCTCGAACTCGGACGGCGGGACGGAATCGGCCCCGCCTGCATCCTGCCCCGCGAAGTCGCTCACGCTCACCTCGCCGCACATCAGGTGCGTCCAGCGGTTCTCCCGCGCGCCGGCCGCGCGCGGCAGCTTCACGACGAGCGGGGGCTCGCGCGTCGCCAGCTCTTCCAGGAACGCCTCGACCGACGAGATGTCCGCGAAGCCGTGCAGGCGCGCGGTGTTCAGGCGCAGCTCCGCGGCGGTCTGCGGGCCGCGCAGCAGCAGGATCGTCAGCAGCGCGATCGCCTGGCTCGGGACGCCGAGCACGCGGTTCATGTTGTGCTCGAAACGCGGCACGCGGCTGCTGCTGCCCTCCATCACGATGCTCAGATGCTTCAGCCCGTCGATCGCGGTCGTCACCTCGGCCTCGGTGACGTTCATCACCGGCGAGCGCGCGGTCTTCTGATTGCAGCCCGCCGTCAGCGCGTTGAGCGACAGCGGGTACGTATCCGGCACCGTGTGCTGTTTCTCGACCAGCACACCAAGAATGCGCGCTTCGAGCTGCGTCAGTTCGCGAAGGGGGCGGGGCGAAGGAGTATCCGGAGTGGTGTTCATGGGTGGCGTCGCGGCATGCTGCGTGTGAAAGGGAAGCGGATCGCGGCCCGGCGGCGCGCCGGGCGGGCGAGCCATATGATAGCCGGTGCCGCGCTGCGTGGGCGTGCGGTCGCGTGTCGCGGCATTCGTCACATTCAACGCATTCGTTGCGCTGGTCGCATCGATCGCAATCGCTGCATGCGATGCGTCAGTCGCGTTCGCCGAATGCGCTGCCCGAATCGCGCGTAACGGCCGGCTTGGAACCGCCGCGCACGATGACTACACTTTGTGCGCGGCTCAAACTTTCGCCACCAGACAGGAGAACGTCATGCCAGACAAGCAGTCCGTCGCACCGGAAAGCACCGCATTGCGCGTCGCACTGTGGCGGGCCATGCACACGGAGGTCGACGCGCCGCCGTATGTGCTCGAAGACGATATCGGCCTGCAACTGATCGCGCCGGACGAAGACTGGCGCGACCGTCCCGACATGCACCCGCAGGGCACGCGCGGCTTTCGGGCGTCGGTCGTCGGACGCGCGCGCTTCATCGAGGATCTGGTGGCCGAGTACGCCGATCGCGGCATCGCGCAGTACGTGCTGCTCGGCGCGGGCCTGGACACCTTCGCGCAGCGCCGGCCGGGCCTCGCGTCGCGCCTGCAGGTGTTCGAAGTGGACCAGCCGGGCCCGCAGGCATGGAAGCGGCAGCGCCTGATCTCGCTCGGTTTCGGCGTGCCGGAATGGCTGCATCTCGTGCCGGTCGACTTCGAGGCCAGAGAATCGTGGCTCGAGAAACTGGCGGCGGCGGGTTTCGCGGCCGACCAGCCGGCGGTCGTCGCGTCCACCGGCGTGACGATGTACCTGAGCCTCGACGCGATCAAGGCGACGCTGCGGCAGATCGCGTCGCTCGCGCGCGGCACGACGCTCGCGATGACGTTCCTGCTGCCGCCCGAGCTCGTCGAGCCGGCGGACCGCCCGATATATGAGGCAGTGCTGAACCGCGCGCGCGATTCCGGCACGCCGTTCGTGAGCCTGTTCAGTCCGTCCGAAATCCTCGCGCTCGCAAGCGAAGCCGGCTTCGGCAAAGCCCGCTGCGTGTTGCCGGCCGATCTCGCGCAACGCTATTTCAGCGGACGGACCGACGGGTTCCGGCCGGTCGACGGCGAAGTGTTCCTCGTCGCGACCGTGTAGATCGCGCAACGGCGTCCGCGTTTGCGCGACGCGGACGCCGGCGCTACGATACGCGTTCGTCAGGCGGGGCACGACGCGTCGGAGCAGCCGCTTCCGGCGCCCCATCGCCGTGAACGATCGGCCATCGCGTCCGTTCAACCCCCATCCGCATTTCATCGACATGACCAGCCCGTCCACTCCATTCCCGTCCGTTCGCGCGATCGTCACCGGCCACACGCGCGGCCTCGGCGCCGCGCTCGCCGCGCAACTGCTGGCGCGCGGCATCGCCGTGCTCGGCCTGTCGCGCAGCCGTCATCCGTCGCTCGGCGCGCAAGGCGGCGAGCGCTTCGCCGAAGTCGAACTCGATCTGTCGGACCCGGCACGCGTCGAAGCATGGCTCGCCGGCGACGCATTGGCCCGCTTCGTCGACAGCGCATCCACCGTGCTGCTGTTCAACAACGCCGGCACCGTCGAACCGATCGGCCCGCTCGACGCGCAGGACCCGGCGGCCATCGCGCGCGCGGTCAGCCTGAACGTCGCGACGCCGCTGATGCTGTCGAGCGCGCTCGCGCAGGCCGGCGCCGACACCGTCGAGCGCCGCATCCTGCACGTGTCGAGCGGCGCGGCGCGCAATGCGTACGCGGGCTGGAGCATCTATTGCGCGACCAAGGCCGCGCTCGACCATCACGCGCGCGCGGTCGCACTGGATGCAACGCGCGGGCTGCGCATCTGCAGCGTCGCGCCGGGCGTCGTCGATACCGGCATGCAGGCAACGATCCGCGCGACCAGCACCGATCGTTTCCCGCAGCGCGAGAAGTTCGACCAGCTGAAGGCGAGCGGCGCGCTCGCGACGCCGGACGCGGCCGCGCGGCAACTGATCGACTACGCGCTGAGCGATGCGTTCGGCGCCACGCCGACGGCGGACGTGCGCGAGCTGGCAGCCGGATAAACCGCGCGCCGCCGCCCGTCACCCTTCCAGCCGCTTCGTCCAGTCTTCGACCGTTCGTTCCGTCCGGCGCCGCTCGAGCATCTTGCGCCAGGCGGGCGGCAGCGTCCCGATGCCGCACAGCGCGTCGAGCGCCGCCATGTCGAGCGTGCGCCGGTACAACACGTCGAGCACCGTCGACAGCGGCCATTCCGGATGGGGGCGCGCGTGCAGCGCCAGCACCGCGCCCGGCTCCACCCACCCTTCCTCCAGCACGCGGTAATACCATCCGGTACGCCCGCTTTGCTGCACGAGCGCGGCCATCCGCGGATGCTCGAAACGCGCGTTGAGCTTCCAGCAGGGTTGCCGGGACTGCGATAGCTGAAGCACGGCGCCGCCCAGCGTGAAGACGTCGCCGATGCAGACGTCGCGCTCGGTCATGCCCGACGTCGACAGGTTCTCGCCGAATGCCCCCGGTTGCGCGAGCACGTCGCGTGCGCCGATCTGCGTGGACCACCACGCATAGTGGTCGAGCGCGTAGTGGTGGACCGCCTTGTCGGCGCCGCCATGATGCCGGCGGTCCGCCTGCTCGTCGCCCGCGAAGCCGAGCGCGCCCAGCCACAAGCGCGCCGGCACCGGCCGCTTGGCGATCGCGCTCGCGTGGGGCGTACCGGCCAGCGGCCGGCACGCCCCGACGAGCACGGCCCCGATCCCCGCCTCGATCGCCGGATGCGCGTCGCTCATGCCTGCACGCACGCCGGCAGTGCGGCGAGCAGGCGCGCGAGTTCGCGCGTCCTGTCCTCGCCGAGCGGCAGCAGCGGCTTCCTCGGTTCGCCTGCGTCGAAGCCGCGCAGACGCAAGCCGGCCTTGACGGTAACCGGCAAGCCGCCACTGACGATGAATTGCAGCAGCGGCAACTGCGCGTGGAAGACCTCTCGCGCCCGCGCCAGGTCGCCCGCCCGAACGGCCTCGACCAGCGCAAGCGGCAAGCGCGCGTTCAGGTTCGGCGCGGCCGTGCACCACCCGGCCGCGCCCGCTGCCAGTGCGGCGAGCGCCATCGGATTGCTGCCGTTGTAGAACGGAATCGCGCCGTCGCTCAATTGCGCAAGACGGTGCATCCGCATGATGTCGCCCGTGCTCTCCTTGACCATCGTGACGTTGTCGACGGTGCGGCAGATCGTGGCGATCAGCTCGGGCGACATGTCGACGCCGCTGGTCGCCGGGTTGTTGTACAGCATGACCGGAATGCCGATCGCATCGCCGATCGCGCGATAGTGGCCGACGATCTCGTCGTTGCCGAGTTTCCAGTACGACACCGGCAGCACCATCACCGCGTCGGCGCCGGCCCGCTCGGCAAAGCGGGCGCGGCGCACCGCACCCGCGGTGGTCAGGTCGGAAATGCCGACGACCGTCGGCACGCGTTTGCGGACCGCACGAATCGACGTGTCGGCGACTGCCTCCCATTCGGCGTCGGACAGGTACGCACTCTCGCCCGTGCTGCCGAGCGGCGCGATGCCGTGAACGCCATCGGCGACCAGACGCTCGATCAGCGCGTCGAGCGCTTTCAGGTCGACGTCGCCGTCGGCGGAAAAAGGGGTAACCGGGTAGGCAATGATGCCTTGCAGCAGGATTGACACGATTTGCACTCCAGAATTAAAAGCCAATGCGGATCGATGGCATCGATGGTTCAGGCGACGCAATCGGGATGCGTGCGAAGCGCGCGGCGGGCGTAATAGTCGAACGTCACGGCGTCGCGCTTCGGCTTCGAGATCCAGTCGTGCGCTTCCCGCGCGAGCGCCGGCGGAACCGGCCGGATCGTGCCGGCCGACATCGCGAGCAATTGCAGCTTCGCGGCGCGTTCGATCAGCAACGCGAGCACGCAGGCCTCCTCGATCGTCGTGCCGACCACGAGCTGGCCGTGGTGCGACAGCAGGATCGAGCGCTTGTCGCCGAGCGCCTTCGAAATGATTTCGCCTTCCTCGTTGCCGACGGGCACGCCGGGCCAGTCTTTCAGGAACGCGCAATCGTCGTAGAGCGGACACGTATCCATATGCGATACGACGAGCGGCTGCTCGAGCATCGACAGCGCCGCGACATGCGTCGGGTGTGTATGGATGATGCAGTTCACGTCGGGGCGCTGGCGATAGATCCACGTATGAAACCGGTTGGCCGGATTCGGAATGCCTTCGCCGTCGACGACATCGAGATCCTCGTTGACCCGCAGCAGGTTCGCGGCCGATATCTCGTCGAAGCCGAGCCCCAGCCGCTGCGTATAGTAGGTGCCGGCCTCATCCGCGCGGCAGGTGATCTGCCCGGCCAGGCCGGAGTCATGCCCCGCGTCGAACAGGATCCGGCACGTGAGCGCCAGCTTCTGCCGCACAGTCCAGCCGCTCTCGCCCACCTCGCTCTCGAGACGCCGCTCGGCAAGCGCAACGAGCGCCGCCTTCGGCAACTGCAATGTTTCCGCCATATAGCCTCCTCAATCGAAAGGACGTGCCCGTCATACGCATCCGTTTGCGCACTCATGACACGAGGCCGATTATATGACACATTGTGTCATGCGTTACAATCGGTTTTCCAAAAGAAACCTCTGCACCATGACGATTCGCCTGAAGCTGTTGAGAAAGCAAAAGGGCTGGACGCTCGATGTGCTGGCCGATGAGACCGGTCTCACCAAGAGCTATCTGTCGAAGGTCGAGCGCGGCTTGAGCGTGCCGTCGATCGCCGTTGCGCTGAAGCTGTCGAAGGCGTTGAGCGTCGATGTCGAGCAACTGTTTTCGGAACGCCACAATCGCGAGCTGATCACCGTGACGCGCGCGGACGAGCGCGCCGCGCCGGGCGGCAGGTCCGCCGGGCATGCGCAGTTCGACAGCATCGCGGCCGGCGTCGCGCCGAAGAAGATGCTGCCGTTCATCGTCCGGCCGCCGCACGAATTCGCCGCGTCGACGTTCCGCGAGCATGACGGCGAGGAATTCCTGTTCGTGCACAAGGGGCGCGTCGAGATCGAGTTCCCGAACGAAACGGTGCAGCTCAAGGTGGGCGACTCGGTCTACTTCAATGCGCTGATTCCGCACCGCACGCGAAGCCTCGGCGCAGCGCAGGCGGAGATTCTGGTCATCGTGAGTCACGAAGACTAGAATCGTCGCTTCTCCCCGCCCAAGGACTCTCGATGGTCAAGAAGGCCGCCGCGCCGTTCCAGCAGATCAAGACGCTCGTGCGCCGGAACATCGAATCCGGCGACTGGCGTCCCGGGGATCGCATCCCGTCCGAGCTCGATCTCGCCGCGCAATTCGGCGTCGCGCGCATGACGGTGAACCGCGCGCTGCGCGAGCTGACCGACGAAGGCGCGCTGAAGCGCGTGGCGGGCGTCGGCACCTTCGTCGCCGAGAACAAGCCGCAATCGAACCTGCTGATGATCGCGCACATCCGCGACGAGATTCGCGCGCGCGGCCACGAGTACCGCTGCCGCGTGCTCAGCCGCGCAAGCGAGCCGGCATCGTTCGACGTCGCGGCCGCGTTCGGCCTGCCGGTGAATACGCCGGTGTTTCACGTCGTCTGCGTGCACGAGGAGAACGGCCGGCCGATCCAGCTCGAGGATCGCTACGTGAATCCCGCCGCCGCGCCGGGCTTCATCGACCAGGATTTCCAGAGCGAGCCGCCGTCCGAGTATCTGTACAACAACGTGTCGCATGACGAGCTGGAGATCGAGCACGTCGTCGATGCGTCGCTGCCGACGCACGAGCAGGCGCAACTGCTCGACATGCGCACCGGCGAGCCGTGCCTGACGCTCACGCGGCGCACCTGGACCAACGGCCTGCCCGTCACGTTCGTGCACTTCCTGCATCCGGGCAATCGCTACCGGCTCGGCTCGCGCTTCAAGCCGGGCGCGGGGCACAAGCAGACCTGAGCGGCGCGCTCAGAGCGCCGACGCCTGCCCGGCCGCCTTCGACCACACGACCGGAAACAGCGGATGCGCGAGCGGCGCGCCGTCCGGCAGCTCGTCCGCGAGCCCCGGGAAATCCGGCGACGTCTTCCAGCGCCGCGGCGCATGGCGGACATCGTCGCCGACGAAGCGGATCGAGAACGCGCGCCGGCGGTTCCGCGTGCCGCCCGACGCATGCAGCGTCAGCATCCGGAAGCACACCATGTCGCCCGGTTCGAGCGCCCAGCGCCGGATCGGAAACGCGGCGCGGTCCGCTTCGATGTCGGGCAGGTCGGCGAGGCTGCCTTCCGGAAACCATTTCGCTTCCCGGTCCATGAACGTGCGCGGCATCAGCCACGGGCCGCGATGCGAGCCGGCAATGAATTCGAGCGTCGATTCGATCGGCACCGGATCGACCGGAATCCACATGCTGACGTTGTCGTCGCCTTCGATGTTGTAGTACGGCTGGTCCTGGTGCCACGGCGTGCGCTGCCGCGTGCCGGGCTCCTTGACGAGCAGGTGGTCGTGATGGAGCCGCACGGTGTCGACGCGCATCAGCGCCGCCGCGACGGACGGCGCGGGCGAACGCACGATGAAGTCGCGATACGCGGCGTTGTGCTGCCAGTTGCAGAAATCCTCGAAGAACCAGCCGGGATCGTCGGGCCGGCTCGCGACCTTCGCACGCGTGCTCGGGTGCGCGAGGTTGTCGTCGATGCCGGCCTTCAGCGCCGCGATCTCGTCCGGCGAGAAGATGCTCTTGACGCATACCGCGCCTTCCGCGCGAAACGCATCGATCAGCTCGGGCGTGACGGCCTTCGCGACGCGGTCTCGGATACTCATGGTCATGGCTTGCCTGTCGGTGAGTTGAGTCATGGGTCCACGTCATCACGGCTTCGCGCCGTAGATGTCGAAATCGAAATACTTCGCGGCGATCTTCTGGTACGTGCCGTTCGCGCGAATCGCGGCGATCGCCGTGTTCAGGCGGTTCTTCATGTCGGCGTCGCCCTTGCGCAGCCCCATCGCGACGCCGTAGCCGGTGATGCGCACGTCCGTCACGTCGGGGCCCGCGAACGCGAAGCCCTTGCCGCGCGGCGTCCTGAGGAACGAATAGCCGGCCTGCGTCTTGTCCTGGAACGTCGCGTCTAGGCGGCCGTTGACGAGATCCTGGTACACCTGGTCCTGATTCTGGTACGACACGATCGTCACGCCCTTCGGCGCCCATTCGGCCTTCGCGTAAGCCTCCTGCGTCGTGCCCTGGTCAATGCCGATGCGCTTGCCCGCGAGCGACGCCGCGGTCGGCAGCAGCTTCGAGCCGGCCGGCGCGACGAGCGCGGCCGGCGACGCGTACAGCCTGTTCGAGAAGTCGATCTGCTTGAGCCGCTCGTCGGTCGCCGTCATCGCGGACATGATCACGTCGAACTTCCGTGCGCGCAGCGCCGGAATCATCCCGTCGAAGCCCTGCTCGACCCACACGCATTTCGCGCGCAGCTGCTCGCAGATCGCATTGCGCAGGTCGATGTCGAAGCCGGCGAGCGAGCCGTCCGGCTGCTTCGCCTCGAACGGCGGGTACGTGGGGTCGATGCCCCAGCGGATCGTCGTCGCGTCCTGGGCAAACGAGACGAGCGGCGCGAACGCCAGCGCGGTGACGAGAAGCTTTGCAGTCCGGTTCATGGCATGTCCTTCAGTGTCTCGACGCGGCGGGCGGCTGCCCTGGCGTCCGGTGCGAAGCGCCGCGCCGGATGGCCCGCGCGGCGCGCGAACAGTTTGTTTTCCGATGAAGCCGGGTGCAGTCTAGACCGCTAGTTTTTTGAGCGCAATAGGAGAGGATACGGGTTGATCCGGGCGAGGTGGCATATGAGCCAGATCTGCCGATAACCGAAGGAAGACAGCCATTTTCGTACCGGATTACGCGATAAATCCGGCAACATTTCGGTATTAGCCTTCCGCGAGGTTTGCACGCCACGGAGCCATGTTTTCACCGATATTCCTTGGACGGAGAAGTCCATATACGCCGCGACGGCGGCTCCCGACGTCCTGGCGAAAGGGGGATTTTTGATTTGCAGTCTATACAGCAAGCGAGGCGAGGCACGACGGCCGTCTATCCATTGATGTAGGATATACTTTACATTGATGGGCCACCCATCGTCAGATGGCCGGGAGGTCAGCATGCAACTCTACGAGATTGGTCGGGCTGTCGCGAAACGGCGGATGGAACTCGATCTCACACAAGCTCAACTGGCAAAGCTCGCCGGCCTGTCGCGTTTCACCGTCAATCAGCTCGAAACCGGCAAGGTCAAGGATCTCGGCATCAACAAGCTGATTCCGCTGCTGAGCGTGCTCGGCATCGAACTGACGACCCAGCCGCGGCCAGACCAGAAAGGCCTCTACAAGGCCGCAGTGAGTGCGAACGTCAGCTACAAAGGTGACCTGACCGAACGTCTGCTGGCGGACGCACTTGCCACGGGGCGGATCCCGGAAGGCTATCAGTCGCAGCTGTCAGTCGTGCTCGACGAGGTTCCGGTGCCGGTCGTGGTGAAAGCGGCCGAGGAGGCCGCCACACGTTCGGGCACGCCGCTCAGGCAAATCTGGAAGCACCTCGCAGCCTGGTCGAAAGATCTTCATCTTTATCGGGGAGTCTGGAGATGAACGCACCTGTGCCTTTGCCCGACGGTCCTTGGCAGGGCCTGTTTCGCCACGCATTGACGCTCATCGACGAGATACGGACACATGGCACGGCCAATCCGTTCTGGACGTTCGGTGGCGGCACCGTCCTGATGCTGCGTTACGGTCATCGCATGAGCAAGGACATCGATATCTTCGTTCCCAATCCGCAGTACCTCGGGTACGTCAATCCCCGCATCAGCGACGCAGCGTCCGATATCACGACCGACTACGAGGAACACGCCGAGTTCGTGAAGCTCGTGTTGCCTGACGGCGAGATCGATTTCGTCGTGTCCCGGAACCTGACTGCCCCGGATTTGACGAGTGGACGCTGATGGACCATCCAGTGAAGGTCGAAACTGCTGCGGAGATCGTCGCAAAGAAAATGTGGCATCGCGGCGATCGCCCGACTG
Source organism: Burkholderia ubonensis (assembly GCF_902833085.1). GTDB lineage: Bacteria > Pseudomonadota > Gammaproteobacteria > Burkholderiales > Burkholderiaceae > Burkholderia > Burkholderia ubonensis. The sequence goes on along the minus strand of NZ_CADFEB010000009.1, from coordinate 173,174 downwards.
CGCGGGACTTGTTCGATCTGAGTCTGGTAATCGAACGGGAACCGGACAGCTTGATGGCAGCGGGCGAGTTCCTGATTCGCCATCGCGAAACCTTTCTGCGAATCCTGGACGAGCACCGCGATTTCCTGCTGCCGCGCTTCAATGACATCCGGACGCTTGGTTACGCGCCGTCGTTCGACTACTGCGCCGGACTGGCGACCGAATTCCTGCGGCAATTTCCCAAGTCAGCGGCTGATCGCAAATCGCGCTCCCGGCCCTAGTGTTCCGTCCCAAAAATAACTTTACATGGAATTGTGTTGCTCTATGATCAAGCGAAATTGAGTGGAGGTGATCATGGCGCGCAAGAGAATCGAGGTGGTGATCTCGGAACTGGAGCGGGAGCAATTGCTGTCGATGAGCCGCTCGCGTTCGCTGCCTCATTCGTTGGTGCGCCGGGCAAAGATTGTCCTGATGGCGGCTGACGGTCGTACGAACCAGGAAATCGCAGCGCAATGTGAAGTAACGTCTCCTGCGATCACGCACTGGAAGAAGCGGTTTGTCGCGCATGGGCTCGCCGGTCTGCATGACGAAGCACGCCCGGGGCGACCGCGCGCGCATGACGATGAAGCCGTGGCGGAGTTGCTGGCGAAGGTACTGCATGAGAAGCCCGACGGGGCAACGCACTGGAGTGTGCGTTCTGCTGCTGCGCAAACGGGTATTTCGAAGAGTTCGGTGGCCCGGTATTTGTCGCTGTTCGGTGTCCAGCCTCATCGCTCGAAGAGCTTCAAGCTTTCGACTGATCCGTACTTCGTCGAAAAGGTGCGCAATATTGTCGGGCTGTATCTGAGCCCGCCGACCAACGCCTTGGTGCTGTGTGTCGACGAGAAAAGCCAGTGCCAGGCGCTGGAGCGTACGCAGCCGGTGTTGCCGATGGGGCTGGGCTACCTCGAAGGTGTTACGCACGACTATATACGGCATGGCACGACAACCTTGTTTGCTGCGCTCAATGCGGCGACGGGCGAAGTCATCACGCAATGCAAGCCGCGTCATCGACATCAGGAGTTTCTGGCGTTTTTGAATCACATTGATCAAGCGGTTCCGGAAGATCTTGACGTGCATCTGATCGTCGATAACTACGCAACGCACAAGCACCCGAAGGTAAGGGCATGGCTGGCGAAGCACCCGCGTTATCACATGCACTTCACGCCGACGTATTCGAGCTGGCTCAATCAGGTGGAGCGCTGGTTTGGCCTGATCACACAGCAGGCCATCCGGCGCGGCTCGTTCAAAAATGTGCGCCAGCTGATTGCCAGCATCGAACGCTACGTTGAGCAGTACAACCAGCACAAACGTCCGTTCGTCTGGACGGCAACCGCCGATTCCATCCTTCAGAAAGTGGCTCGGCCATGCAAAGTTATTTCTGGGACGGAACACTAGGGTCTGTTTACATACGGAACGCACATGCGAATGCCCGAAATCGCTCGTAGGGCAAGAAGTGAGGAGCGCCGTTTGGCCGTGCCAAACAAGCGACGAGCGACGCCGCCATACGGGCGATTTCGGGCATTCCCCTGGAATGGTTTTTTCAATTTGGGGTTGCCACGAGAACGGCCGCTCGCCGCGTTGCGCTCCTTGGCGATACGTCCAAGTATTCGCGGCGTCGCGCGCCTCGCGAGCGGCCGTTCTCGTGGCAACGCATGTGCGTTCCGTATGTAAACAGACCCTAGCCATTGCACCACCCGCACACAGCACCCGCCCGGGTGAAGCAGCGATTGCCCGTCGCGTCAGCGCATGCTAAAAATCGCAGCACGTATTGGGAAATGAAATGCTCGAACCCGCAGAAGTGCAGAAATGAATAGACCGCTGTTCGACCTGGACCTGCTGCGCGCACTCGTGATGGTCGCCGATTGCGGCAGCTTCACGACCGCGTCCGCGCGGCTGCATTCGACCCAGTCGACCGTCAGCCAGAAAGTGCGGCGTCTGGAGGACATCGCCGGGCACCGGCTGCTCGATCGCGGCGCGCGCGACGTGCGCCCGACCGACGCGGGCGTGACCGTGCTCAGCTATGCGCGCCGGATGCTCGCGCTCAACGACGAGATGCTCGAGGCGCTGTCGGGCGCGACCGTCGCGGTGACGATCCGGCTCGGCGTGCCCGACGATTTCGCGGCGGGCAACACGACGCACGCGCTCGCGGCGTTCAAGCGCCGGCATCCGCAGGTCAAGCTCGAAGTCACCTGCGGGCTGAGCCGCGACGTCAGCGCCGCATACGACCGCGGCGACCTCGATCTCGTGCTGATCAAGCAGCGGCGCGACAGCCGCGAAGCGGTCGTGCGCTGGCCGGAGAAGCTGAAGTGGATCGACAGCGCGAAGCATCCGTCGATCGATCTCGACCCGGTGCCGATCGTCGCGTTTCCGCCGCGCGGGCTGTACCGGGACGACATGATCAAGGCGATCGAGGAACGCGGCCGCCGCTGGCGGATCAGCTTCACGACGTCGAGCCTGAGCGGCATCCAGGCCGCCGTCGCCGACGGGCTCGGCATCAGCGTGCTGCCCGCGCGCGCGGTCACGGCGGAGCACGTCGCGCTGAGCGCGAAGCAGGGTTTCGCGCCGATCGAGCACATGGACATCGCGATCCTGCACCGCCCCACCGCCGATCCGATGGTCAAGGAACTGACGAAGGCGCTCGCCGCGATGCTGGAGCGCGAGCGGCGCTGAGGCCGCGGCCCGGCAGCCTCGGCGCTTGTAGCTTCAGACCAGCACGCCGTCGCGCGCGACGATCTTCCCCGACGACACCACCAGCCGGCGCACGGGCCGCGCGACGACCGCCTCGGCGGGCGTCAGCGCGTCGACGAGCACGAGGTCCGCGCGGCGGCCGGCCTGCAGCCCGTAATCCGCGAAACCGCAGCCGCGCGCGCCGCCGTCGGTCACGCAATCGAGCGCGGTCTCGAGCGCGTCGTCGCGGCGGTAATCGTTGCGCATGGCGATCAGCATCGCGCGCTCGAGCATGTCGGGCGATCCGTACGGCGACCACGTATCGCGTATCCCGTCGTTGCCGCCGATGACGGTCACGCCCGCCGCGCGGCAGGCGGCCAGCGGCGGCAACGCGACCGACGCCGGCGCGGTCGTAACCAGCGCGACGCCGAGCGCGGCCATCCGCGCGAGCAGCGCGTCGCGCGCGCGTTCGTCGATCTCGCCGAGGCAGAACCCGTGGCTGATCGTCACCTTCCCCTGCATTCCGAGCGCGGCCGTGCGCTGCAGGATCAGGTCGAGCGAGAACGCGCCCATCGTCGACGGCTCGTGCAGATGGATGTCGAGCCCGCGCCCGAAACGCTCGGCGATCCCGAACAGCACGTCGACGGCCTCGGCCGGATCGCCTTCGATCGCGCACGGGTCGAGCCCGCCGAGCAGGTCGGCGCCCGCGCGCAGCGCGTCGGCGAGCAACGCGTCGGTGCCGGGGCGCTTCAGCACGCCCGATTGCGGGAACGCGACGATCTGGATGTCCATCTGCCCGCGCAGCGTATCGCGCGTCGCGAGCACGCCGTGCAGATGGCGCAGCCCGGCGTCGGTATCGATGTCGACGTGCGTGCGCAGCCGCGTCGTGCCGGCGGCGAGAAACGCGCGCGCGAGCGCCAGCGACTGCGCGCCGGCGTCGTGGCCGCTCGTCGCGCGCCAGCGCCGCTCGTTCTCGATGCGGTCGACGAGGCGCGGGCCGACTTCGTTGCGGTACCACCGCATGCCCCAGTGCGTCTTGTCGAGGTGCGTGTGGCCTTCGACGAGGCCGGGCAATACGAGCGCGCCCGCGCCGTCCTCGACCGCGCAGCCGTCCGGCGCGTCGAGCGATGGCCCGAGCCGCGCGATGCGGCCGCCGTCGATCAGGAGGTCGAGCGCGTCGCCGGCGCCCGTGCGGAGACTGCGGATCAGCAGGCTGGTCATCGGCATATCCATTCGTCTGAACGATTCGAAGCGATGCGCGACCGTCTCATCGCGCAAACCGCAGCGCCGGCGTGAGCGGCGCGCCCGCGTCGCTTTCGCCGCGCCGCACGACCCAGCGCTCCGCCGGCACGCCCGCGACGGCCGCCGCCGCATTCGGCGCACGGACCGCGACGAAGGTCGCGTCGCAGCCGGCCGCGAGCCCGTAGTCCGGCAGGCCGATCACGCGCGCACCCGCACGCGTCGCCATGTCGAGCGCGATGCCGAGCTCGTCGTCGGCGTAGAAGCCCGAGCGATAGCCGACCAGCATCGCGCGCTGCAGCATGTCGCCGTTGCCGTACGGCCACCAGGCGTCGCGGATGTTGTCGTTGCCCGCGAACACGTTCACGCCCGCCGCGCGCAGTTGCCGCACCGGCGGAAACGCGCAGTCGCCCGGCGCATTCGTCAGGATCGCGACGCCCGCGTCGGCCAGCGCCGCGGCCGTGCGCGCGACGTCGTCGGCCGGCACCTGGCCGAGCGCATACGCGTGGCTCACCGCAACGCGCCCGCCGAGCCCCGCCGCGCGCGTGCGGGCCGCGATCCGCAGCAGTTGCGCGATGCCGGTCTGCACCGGCTCGTGCAGGTGGATGTCGAGCTTTGCGCCGCGCTTCTCCGCAATCCCGAACAGGATGTCGAGCTGCCCGTCCGCGTCGCCGTCGAGCGTCGTCGGGTCGATGCCGCCGACCACGTCCGCGCCTTCGCGCACGGCCGCGTCGAGGAGGTCGGCGGTGCCGGGGCACGACACGACGCCCGCCTGCGGGAACGCGACCAGCTCGATGTCGACGATGCCGCGCCATTGCTCGCGCGCGGCCATCACCGCATGCAGGTTCGCAAGGCCGGTGGTTGCATCGACGTCGACGTGGCTGCGCATCGCGACGGTGCCGAACGCCGCCGCCTGCGCGATCAGCGCATTCGCGCGCTCGATGATCGGCGGCGCGGCCGCGAGCAGCCGCTTCTCCACGGTGAGGCGCTCGCGCAGCGTCGCAGCGGGTTCGTGCGGCACCCAGCGATCGCCGACGAAGCTCTTGTCGAGATGGATGTGGCCGTCGACGAAACCGGGCAGCACGAGCCGTCCGTCGAGATCGACGATGTCCGCGCCGGGCGGCGGCGCGCAATCGGGGCCGATCGCGACGAAACGGCCGTCGCGGACGACGAGGTTCACGGGCTGGCCGTCCGGAGCGACGGCGTTGATGAAGATGCGGTCAGTCATGACACGGTGGCGATGAGGCGATCGCGCCGCAGCGGACAGGGGAGGAATTGCAGCCGGCGCCGCGCGACCGTGAGTAGGGAATGCGGTCACCATATCGGACGCCCGTACGCAGCGCCAATTAAATGTCGCGATGCCGCGCATTTGATTTCGCGATGCGCGGCGCTCAGGCGGGCCGGCCATACAGACCGCGGGATTTACGCGGCAACAGACTTTACACGTTGTTACCCGGCCGCTCCGGACGCGCCTGCGGCCATTCCTTATACTCACGCCGAGTTCGCCACCCGTCCCTCGATCCCCTCGGCGAACACGTTGCCGATGCAGGAAACATCATGAAGCGCATGCCCTCCACGAAGACCGTTCTGTTCGCCTCGCTCGTCGCCGTGGCGGCGCTCCCGCTGACTGCCTGCGTCGCGCCGGGCTATGGCCCGTACGGCGCGCAGGGCTATCCGCAGCAGCAATACGCGACGCCCGGCTATGCGCAACCCGCGTACTCGCAGCCCGGCTACGTGCAGCAACAGCCCGCCTATCCGAACCAGGCGCCGTCTCCGTACGATTCGCAATACGGCAACCAGCAGTATGGAAACCAGTATGGCAACCAATACGGCACGCAGTACGGCACGATCACGAACATCCGCCCGGTCAGCAGCGCCGTGGCGCCGGCGGGTGTCGCCGGCACCGTGGTCGGCGCGCTGCTCGGCGGCGTGATCGGCAACCAGTTCGGCCGCGGCCACGGCCGCGATGCGGCGACCGTGATCGGCGCGCTCGGCGGCGCGGTGGCCGGCAACCAGATCGGCCAGCAGATGGGCGCGCAGCAGGCGCCGAGCAGCTACCGGGTCGACGTGCAGGTCAGCGACGGCTCGACGCGCGCGTTCGACGTACCGACGCCGGGCGACCTGCGCCCGGGCGACCGCGTGCGGATCGACGGCAGCCAGCTGTCGCGGTACTGATTTCGGCGACACGACGTCGTCGGTCGACGTCGTGCCCTTGACCGGCGCGACGTCGCTCGCCGCGCCGCCCGCTTTGCTTCGTACGCGCCGCCAATACGGCGCGGCGCAACGCTCCTCCCCCATCCTCAAGCTCACGCTCCGGAAGCACGCGACACGCGATTCCGGGCAGCCCGCTTTCCCGCCTTGCCGCACGGCCCCAGCGAATGACCGCCGCGAGATCGGCCAGCCGAACCCGCGGCGTGGATCATGTCGTTCAGGCGCACGCCAGCCGACAAGCACGACACGGTTGCGCTCATCCGCACCTCATCGCGACGGCTTCAATCAGCAAGACAGGCATTGCCGAATCCGATTAGCATGGACGCGCCCCGCGGCGTGACGCGCCGCGGATTCCGACGATCGACCAGACCAACGACACATGATCACGATTCGCCTGCTCGACGCCGCCGACGCGGCGCTGTTCCAGTCCCTGCGCCTCCGGGCGGTCGAGACTTCACCGACCTCGTTCCTGCCGACCCGCGATGAAGAAGCCGGCGTGTCGGTTGCCGAATTCGCGACGCGCATCACGCCGACGCCCGCGCGGGCCGTGTTCGGCGCATTCGAAGGCGACACGCTCGTCGGCATCACCGGCGTGCGCCGCGATGCGCGGGCGAAGGTCGCGCACAAGGCGACGATCTGGGGCGTGTTCGTCGATCCCGCGTATCGCGGGCGCGGGATCGCACAATCGTTGCTCGAAGGTGCGACCGCGCATGCGGCACAGGCATGGCAATGCCGCCAACTGCTGCTGTGCGTGAACGAGATCAACGGCGCCGCGGAACGGCTGTATGCATCGCAAGGGTTCGTCCGATTCGGAACGGAGCCCCGGTCGCTGTTCGTGGACGGCCGCTTCTACGACGAACACCACATGGTCAAGGCGCTGGCATGACGCAGCGAAGCGGCCGGCAAACGCCGCGCGATTGCGGTGCCGCCTGCATCGGCCCCGGGCGACACTTGCGAAACCGTCCGGGCGGTTGAACGCCGCGCGCCTGCAAATATGTGAGCGCACACTCACTTCAGGAACGCACCTCAAGAACATCTGTTGTCGTACGTTTATGCGCAAAAACTTCAGATCAGACAGATACGCGGTCGAGCCCTGATCGACCCCGCGCGCGGAATATGACAAGCTCGCTCAGGCATCACCCGCTCAACCTTGCCAGAGGAGCCCAACTTGCGTTCCCGCCACGGAGTCGACCTCACCCGCGCCCGCGCGCTGTTCGACCGCGAGCGCCGCGCGTTCGCCGAAGCGATGCCGAGATCCCGCGCACTGTCCGCGGAAGCCGCCGAGCACCTGCTGTTCGGCGTCCCGCTGCACTGGATGCAGGATTGGTCGACCCCGTTCTCGCTGTACGTGAAGGAAGCGCGCGGCGCGACGTTCACCGACGTCGACGGCCATCGCTATGCCGATTTCTGTCTCGGCGACACGGGCGCGATGTTCGGCCATGCGCCGGAAGCCGTCGCCCGTGCGCTCGCCGAGCAGGCGACGCGCGGCTACACGACGATGCTGCCGAGCGAGGACGCCGCATGGGTGTCGCGCGAACTTGCGCGCCGCTTCGGGCTGCCGGTCTGGCAGTTCGCGCTGAGCGCGAGCGATGCAAACCGTTTCGTGCTGCGCTGGGCGCGCGCGGCCACCGGCCGCAGCACGATCGTCGTGTTCAACGGCTGCTACCACGGCACGGTCGACGACGTGTTCGTCGATCTCGTCGATGGCCGCCCCGTGCAGCGCGACAGCCTGCTCGGGCAGGCGTACGACCTGCTCGCGAACACGCGCGTCGTCGAATTCAACGATCCGGAGGCGCTCGAAGCGGCGCTGAAGGACGGCGACGTCGCGTGCGTGCTCGCCGAGCCCGCGATGACGAACATCGGGATGGTGCTGCCCGACCCCGGCTTCTGGGATGAAGCCCGCGCGCTGACGCGCCGCTACGGCACGCTGCTCGTGATCGACGAGACGCACACGATCAGCAGCGGGCCCGGCGGCTATGCAGTGGCGCACGGGCTCGATCCCGACGTGCTGGTGGTCGGCAAGCCGATCGCCGGCGGCGTGCCGTGCGCGGTCTACGGGTTCAGTGCGGCGTTCGCGGAGCGCGCGAAACAGGCGAAGCTGAGCGCGCCGCCCGGGCATTCGGGCATCGGCACGACGCTCACCGCGAACATGCTCGCGATGCATGCGATGCGCGCGACGCTGAGCGAAGTGGCGACGGACGCGGCCTACGCACACATGTTCGACCTGGCCGCGCGGCTCGCGTCAGGGCTCGAACAGGCGATCGCGAAACACGGGATGCCGTGGTGCGTGACGCGCATCGGCGCGCGCACCGAGTTCCAGTTCGCACCGACGCCGCCGCGCAACGGCACGATCGCCGGCCGGCAGCTCGACAGCGAGCTCGAGCACATCGTGCACCTGTACCTGCTGAACCGTGGCGTGCTGATCACGCCGTTCCACAACATGATGCTCGTGTGCCCCGAGACGACCGCGCAGGATGTCGACCTGCTGGTCGCGCAGTTCGACGCTTGTCTCGGCGAGCTGGTTTGATGGTGTGATGCGGGAGGCCGGCGGCGAACGCACGCGTCGGCCCGGACGCGGCGGCCGGCTCTCACACGACCGGCAACGCAAGCCGCGCAAGCTCCGCGAAATATCGCGCGCCGATCGACAGGATCTCGTCGTTGAAGTCGTAGCTCGCGTTGTGCAGCGGCACGCCGCCGTTGCCCGGCGCGTCCCCGTTGCCGATGAAGATGAAGTTGCCGGGCACCGCATGAAGAAACGCGCCGAAGTCTTCCGAGATCATCATCGGCTGGACGTTCGCGTCCACGCCCTCCGCCCCGGCGACGTTCGTGGCGGCCCGCACCGCGACGTCGACGTATTCCGGCGAATTCACCGTCGGCGCGAACTCGTGCGTGTATTCGAACGCGCAGTCCGCGCCATGCGTGCGGCAAATGCCTTCGCAGATCTCCCGCATCCGCGTTTCAAGCAGCGCCTGCACGTCGCGCGAATAGCTGCGCGTGTCGCCCTTGATCGTGACGGTCGACGGGATCACGTTCCGCAATCCGTCGGTGATGAATTCGGTGCACGAGATCACCGCCTGCCGGCCCGGGTCGAGATTGCGCGACACGATCGTCTGCAGCGCGAGCACGACCTGCGACGCGATGACGATCGGATCGACGCCCATATGCGGCCGCGCCGCATGCGTGCCGCGTCCATTGATACGGATGACGAAATTGTCCTCGCTCGCCATGATGCCGCCCGCGCGCGTCGCGAACGTGCCGGCGCGCATGCCCGGCATGTTGTGCGCGCCGAAGATCGCGTCGACCGGAAAGCGCTCGAACAGCCCGTCGGCCATCATCGCCTTCGCGCCCCGGCCGTGCTCCTCGGCCGGCTGGAAGATGAAGCGCACGGTGCCGTCGAAGTCCTTGCGCTCGGCGAGCAGCCGCGCCGCGCCGAGGATCATCGACATGTGTCCGTCGTGACCGCACGCGTGCATCTTGCCGGGCGTCAGCGACGCGTGCGCGCGGCCGGGCGCACTTTCCGCGATGTTCAGCGCATCCATGTCGGCGCGCAGGCCGATCGCGCGCTTGCCGTTTCCCGCCGTCAGGCTCGCGACGAGCCCCGTCCCGCCGATCCCGCGATGCACGTCGAGCCCGAGCGTCGTCAGGATCGTCGCGACGAAGTCGGACGTCTTCACTTCATCGAAACCGGTCTCCGGATAGCGATGCAGGTGCTGTCGCCAGGCCTTCAGTTGTCCTTGCAGCGTGCTTTCCATGCCGAACTCCTCGTCGATGTCGATGCCCATGCCGATGCCCGTTACACGGCGACGGCGGCTGCCGTGCGATCCAGCCAGTCGCGCTGGCGCGCCAGCACGGCTTCGGCCGATTCGCCGACGCATTGCCGGTAGACCGACGGCGCCGTCGCCCCTTCGGTACTGATCGCGAGCACGCGCGACGTGTCGTCGAGCCCCGCCGCGCGCGCATGTTCGCGGTCGCGCATCAGCGCGGCGAGCCCCGCGAGACCGGCCGCGCCCGATTCGCCGATCACGAGCGGCGCGTCGCGGCCGGTGCCCGTCGCGAAGCGGCGCATCGTGCGCACCGCATCGTCGTCGTCGATCAGCAGGAAGTGATCGATGCACGGCTCGAGGAAATCCCACGCGAGCGGCGACGCTTCGCCGCACGCAAGGCCGGCCATCACCGAATCGACGGCGCCGGTCGCCTTCGTCGCGCGGCCCGCGAGCGCGCTTTGGTACAGGCAATCGGCCTGCCGCGGTTCGACGACGATGAAGTGCGGCCGCCGCGCGCCGTGACGCTCCCACAGATAGCTTGCGACCCCGGCGGCCAGTCCGCCCACGCCGCCTTGCAGGAACACGTGCGTGAACGCGGGCGCGCCGGGCGTGTCCGCCGCCTGGCCGACGAGTTCGGCCGCGATCACGCCGTAGCCCTGCATCACGTCGCGCGGAATCGCCTCGTAACCATCGTATGACGTATCCGACACCACATGCCAGCCGTTTGCATGCGCGAGCTGCGCGGCGCGCACGACCGATTCGTCGTAGTTGCCGTCGATCCGCACGATCTCCGCGCCGTGCGCGGCGATCGCGCGCTCGCGTTCGACGCCGACCTTCGCATGCAGGACGATCACGCAGCGGCAGCCGATCGAGCGCGCCGCCGCGGCCAGCGCGTTGCCGTGATTGCCGTCCGTCGCGCTGATCACGGTCAGGCCGGCGAGCAGCGACGCGTGGCGGCCTGCGATCAGGTCCTTCGGGTCGAGGTCGTGCGTGCGCCACAGGCGCTTTACCAGACGCAGCAGCGCGACCGGCGCGCCCAGCGCCTTGAAGCTGCCGAGCGGCGAGCGGAACGACTCGTCCTTGACCGCGAGCCGCGCGACGCCGAGTTGCGCGGCGGCGTCGGGCAGGTCCCACAACGGCGTCGGCGTGGCGCCGAGGAGCGGCCAGTTCGACAGCCACGCGCCGCTTTCGTCGGCGGTCGCAATGTTCAGCACGCGCCGCAGCGCGTCGGGATAAGGGGCGCGTGACGACCGGGGATTGGCGATCAGCATGGCAGGCTTGCTCCGGAGTGGCGGCCTCGGCAGAGGTCCGTCGGTTGAGTCGCAGCGGGAAAGCGCCGGTTGCGCCTGCCCTCGATGAGCAAAATAATATTGCGCAGGCTGGTTAATAAAATCCCCAACTGAGCCAGCTTTGCGCAACAATTTCTCACTTTGGCGAGGCTTCACGCGAAATCATGACCACCTCTCTCGATGCGTTCGATCGCAAGCTGCTGATGGAAGTCCAGCGGGATGCGCAGACGCCCCAGAACGAACTGGGCGCGCGCGTGAACCTGTCGACGGCCGCGGTGAACCGGCGGCTGCGCCGCCTCGCGGAAGACGGCGTGATCGAGCGCTACACGGCCGTCGTCGCGCCGGAGAAGGTCGGATATGCGCTGACGATCGTCGTCAACGTCGAGATGGAGAGCGAGCAGATCGACCAGATCGATGCGATGAAGCGGACTTTCGAGCGGTGTCCGCAGGTGCAGCAGTGCTACTACGTGACGGGTGAGTGGGATTTCGTGCTGATCCTCACCGTGCGGGATATGGATCAGTACAACGCGCTCACGCGGCAGCTGTTCTTTTCGAACAACAACGTGAAGCGGTTCAAGACGCTGGTGAGCATGGGGCGGGTGAAGGTGGGGTTGGGGGTGCCCGTTGATCTGGAGGCGTGATTCTCGATCCAGTCTCGTGCAGCTGAAGCATCTATCGCTCTGATTGCACGGCGACCTGCCCAGATTCTGGCTAGTCGGCAATGTCACCAGACTGCTGACGCCAATCTGTTGGCCGATTTTGACGATCCGAAGATACGTGCGGGGAAACGCGAATCTTGCGTCATCGTTGCGTCTCCTGGGTGCGGTCGATATCTTCGATGCACAGCGTCGCGATCTGCCATCGGTTTTCGACCATCAGCCACAATTCAAAAAAATCACATTGACTGACGATCTCTCCGTTTCTCTTGATCCATGCCGAACCTGATACGGTGACCCAGTGATCGTGTTTTTTCATCTCGGCGACTGTTTCCCCGAACTCGACAACATTTGCCCTCTTGCTCGGAAACTTTGCCCGACTTCTCTCAATGAATTCTATCTGCTCTGATTTGGATATCAGCTCGCCATTTCTCTTTACAAAGAATAGGGGAGCCTCCAGATACGCGAGCCAATCCGTCTCCCCATTGAAATAGGCGTTCAACCATACTTCCCTTATCTGCTCCAGCGTATATTTTTCATTCATACCGCAACAAGATATTCAGTAGACGTTGCATTTGCGAGGAAAATCCGATCCGATTGAGCCAGAAGGTTGCCACTCCACGACAGCATATGCCTATGAGACAGATCCGAATTTATGCAGAGCAAAACAGGCGACGTAAATATTTACCTTCCATGATTTTTAACTGCGTGTAACCGGCGCTTCATCGCACGGTCATACGCCTCAAAGCGCCGCCATGTATCGGCCCACCGAACACGGGGCCGCTTACGACGCGGGTTCAGCCACCACGGCGAACCACTTTTCACATACCAGCGCCAGATGGCTTCGTCATTGATGGTGTATTCGTGATCGGGACACACCCCATCCAAGACATCCTCAAAATGCAACATCCTCGCAACGTGCCATTGCCGCATGCAACATAGCTCGCCCGTAATCAATCCGATTGCCGCACCCAGGAAAATCAGTGATAGTTGCAGCAGCAACGGCGACCCAATCTCCTTCGAGGAAAACCATGTTATGGCGTTCATGACGCCAACATCGGCAATCAAAAATAGCCAGATCAATAATAAGCGTGCAGAAATGAACATGGCAATCACCCGAAGTCACGCCAGAATCGATCGATATGCAATTTGTGCGTTACCAGCCGCATAACAATAGAAAGCACGAAAAACAAGGCGATCATGCAAGAAAAGAGGGTATGCCCTGTCGACCATCCGCCATCGCCAGGCAAAAAAAGCAAGATCGCACCTAACAACATGCTCAACGCCGCGAATTCGTAGAACGGAAACAGGCTGTAGTTGTAACTCGCTTTCCACGGCACCTTCACGGGTGTCGATTCCTTCGCGGCCAGATTGAGCGCGATGCCATCGCCGTGAGGCAGGGCCAGCAGTTGCGCCCCCTGTCCGTAATGCGCCATCTTCGCCGCCAGCGCCTGTAGCAACCAGCGCGCCACCGGAGACTGCTGCCCTGCCGCCTTGTCCAGTGCGTGCTCAACTGTCTTCAACCCGCTCTCCTTGATCGCACCCATCGTCGCGTGTTGCGCCAAGCCTTTGAGGCGGCTGTGCCAGAAATGCTGGATGCGTTCACGCGGAACCTGCTCGGCATTGAGCAGCAGTGAGAGGGAATGATCGACGCGATCAGGCTCATACCCTTCCGCGCAAACAGTGACAACAGACCGCCCGCAGCCGCAGTGATCTGTTTGAGCCCGCTTAAGTGGATGCCTTTCTTCGCGGTCCCGATGATCGAACCATCGGCGGCGAGTTGCACGCCGTCGCCCGAGACCACGCCAACGGATCCCGGCGCGGTGATGACCGCATCGGGCCTTTTCAATCCGTCCAGCCCGTCGTTGATCGCCTTTTGCTCCTGGGTATCCGCAGGCGATGCCTTCGACGCCTCGGCCGACTTCGCCAGCGATTCGGCAAGCGCCAACATTTCCTTGAGTTGCGCGATCGTCTCGGCCATATCAAGCTGCTTGCCCTCGCCGCCCGGCCGGTCGTAGGCCGTCACCATCACACCCGCGCCGCCTCGCGCGACCGCATGCCCTGAAGTCCGCAGTTCGGCACCCGCGCCTCGCTGGTTCAGTGCGCGGTCCACCATATGGCCGAGATGGAGTTGCGAGCGACCGGAGTGCTCCGTACCGAGTTCGATGCCTTCCTGATTGTCCCAATCGTCCATCCAGAACTTGTTGCCGGATTGCGTTCGGATTTCGTTACGCGACATGCGCCGTCGCGATGAATTAATCAGGTCGGGACGCTCACTATTGTGGATAAAGGCCACAATAAAGGGCTTATTCGGATTGCCTTCGCGAAAGCCGATCAGGGCTTCGTCGCCGTCCAACGCGGGCATGTGCATGCCCGTATGGTTCTTGCCTGCGAACGGCTTGGCGAGCCTTAACGGAACGCTTTCCCCGCCCTTGGGCCAGTTGCCGAAGTCGCAGTGAAACCGCACAACGTACTCGCCTTTGTCGGTCAGGTAGGCGAATTTGTACTTGTCCGGTGACGTAACAGTCGCGCCTAGCGTGCCGGGGATTTTCGGCCACCGACGCTCGTCAATTTCCCGCCGGTATGGGCGATCAGCCGGAATCGCGGTGAAGCTGTTCACGTAGCTCGCGTTCCGCGCGCCGCGGTGCACGACCGTTGTCACAAACATGGCCGCGTCCGCATCCTCAAGCGCCCGATCAGACTGCACGATACTGCCGGGCCGGATCGCCAGCACGGTCGACTCCACCGAGTAATGAATCTGACTGGCGCGTGCCGCTTCGTGGCGCAACTGCGCCTCACGCTTGGCCCCGTTGGCATCGTCGTGATGCGTGCCCCAGACGTAGGGCTTGCCGATCACGGTCTCGTCGTCCGATACGACGCGGTCCTCGTCACGGAAGCGCTCCCACGCCTGCTCGGGGTTGTAGTCAGCAACCACATAGGATTCCGGCACGACGCGCGAGCGGACCTTGAAGGAAAAGATCGATTCCTCGAAGGTCGCCAGCCCGGCAGTGGGACGATCCAGTACGGGTATTGCGGGGCGCAGATAGCCGTCAACGTCGTCCGCGATCACCAGCACGTCGCCATGCTCACCGGCCTTTGTGTAGCAGTACAGGCCCGCTTGCTCCATCTCGAGCTTGATGTAGTCCCAGTCGCCCATGTTGTACTGGAAACGGAACGGGTGCTTGGGATGCTCACGGCGCAGATTGAATTCGATCTGCATCCAGAAGCGGAGGTCGTAACGCGCCAAAATCTCCTTGATGATTTCCCACGAGGCCATTCCCTGGTACGTGGCGCAATTGCTCGGGCCGTCCATGACGGCCAGATGCTGGCGCATCACAATACGGTACGTGTAACCATCACGGGATTCCGATACGGAGTCGAACTGCGTCACAAAGCCGGCAAATTCGCGCTTGGTGCGTCCGTCCTCGGGCTGAACCGAAAATTTCGCGAGTTGCCCGAGCACCGTCTTTCTCGGAATCGCAATCGGCGTGGTAACTACCGCCTTAACACTGTACGGCTCGCAGATCGCCTCGCGCACGACCCACGATACGACCGACACTGTGGGCACGGGAGGCAGCTCGCCCGTCGCCGGATCGCGCTTCGGCTTGCGCCGCATCAGCTTCAGATGCGCGGATTGCCGCCCCGTCAGATTTCTTGTCACACGGTCGAATTCCACCATGCTGATCCTCTCGATCTCCCGCCGTTTTCATATTGCGTACGCACTGGCCTATGCGCATCCGGTCATAGTGCATTGACCGGCTTCCACCCGGCATCCGATGCCCCCGAATCCAGACAAATGGAACTTTCCGGTGCGGATAAATTGCCCAGATTCAATCATCCCTTTATCACACGACACATTCGCATGACGAATCATCGGAAAATAACACAGGCACCCGCCATTCGCGATCGAATATTACATTTATAGTTATCGATTGTTAAATTCGATTGGCAGTCAAACGATGCAGGAATTCAGACTTGTTCTAAAAACGGAAAGCGAAAATGAGACTAAAACTCACCTCGCGATACACATCTTTTCATTATTTTTTGGGCGGGCCACCCGGAGTCCCTTGCCACGAGGCGATCCGGGTTGCGGCGTGATTTCCTGAGCGTCACGTCGCACCTTGATGTGGCCCGCGTAATTCCTTGATTTTTAAGATGGCGAAAAGTTGTCCATAAGGATATGACTCAAACCACGGATTTTTCATGAATGATTCGGCGCACTCGCCCCGCCTCACGTCACCGACAACTAAAACTCCCCGCCGAATTCACATCCCCCGCCCCGTTATATCGCGCCACTTTCGGATAAGGACACAGCGGCCGCGTCCGCCCCGCGCCCCACGCCGTCGGCACTTCCGCGTTCGGAATCGCATTCGCCGCATCGCGCGCCGTGGCGACGACCGCCTCCGGCACCTGCCCCTGCTCGACCCACGCAACCAGCGGTGTCAGCATGTCGAACTGATCCGCCGCCGGCCCGCCCGAGCAATGGTTCATCCCCGGCACCGGATAGAACCGCGCGAAATCCGACGCATCCCCGCCGTTCGCCTGCGCGAGCCGCGCATACCAGCCGCTCGTGTCGTTGAACGAAAACACCGGATCGCCGGTGCCGTGATAGACAAGCAGCTTCGCGCCGCGCGCCTTCAGCGCCGACAGATTCGTCTCGTCGGGCGGCGTCATGAACGACCAAGCGGATTCCGCATACACACCGCTCGTCGCGAAGATCGCCGGCGCGTCGTTATCCATGTCGAAGCCGAGCGCAAAACCGGGCAGGTTCGCGAGCGTCGCCGCGGGCTTCGGCGGCGTCATGAACGTGAACGCCATCGCGGCCGGGTCGAGCGTGACCGAATTCGACTGCTTCCACGCGGCCCAGCCGCCGCCGGCGATGCCCGGATCGTACGGAAAGCTCGCATACAGCGCCGCGCCCGCGCTGTTGCGCGCGCCCGCGAACACGTTGGCGAGCGCCGTCTTCTGCGCGCCCGTCAGGCACGCGCCGGTGCGCGCGCCGTTCGTGCAGATCGGGATGTCGGCGTCGACGCTGAAATGCGCCTGGCACGCGGCGACGTCCTGCACCATGCCGTCCGCGACGCCGTCGAGCGCGTCGCATTTCTCGACGATCTTCGCGCCGACGAACTGCCGCTCCGCGTCGGTGAAGCCGCTGCGAAGGTCCGGCAGCCCGTTCGCGCCGGTCGCCGACGCGATCTTCGCGAACTGCTGCGCGCCATACATCTCGCCGATCGCCGCCTTCGGCAGATGGAAGCCCGGATCGCCGGCGACGATCCCGTCGTAGTCGGCCGCGTTGCGCACCGCCGTCACCATCGCATGACGCCCGCCGTTCGAGCAGCCGCCGAAATAGCTGCGGTCCGGCCCCTTCCCGTACGCGACGCGGATCACCTGCTTCGCCATCGGCGTCAGCGCATCGACGGCCGCGTAGCCGTAGTCGCGGCGCGCCTGCGGGTCGAGCCCGAACAGCGGATTCTGCGCGGCGCTGTGCCCCGAATCCGAGCTGATCACCGCGAAGCCCAAGTTCAGCGCATTCGTCAGCGGCCCGCCGCCGCCGACCTCGCCGGTCGCCGTCAGCACGTTGCCGTCGAGGCCGCCGTTCGCCTGGTAGAAGAAGCGGCCGTTCCACGCCTTCGGCAGGCGCATCTCGAAGCCGATCGCGTAGGTCTTGCCGTCCACGGGGCTCACGCGCTCGTTCATCTTCCCGGCGATCACGCAGTGTTCGGCGATCGGCTTGCCGGCCACCGTCAGCGCGCCCGCGGCGGCGGTCGTCACCGACGTGAACGACGTGTTCGCATAAGCGAGCCGCGCGGCGAGCGCGTCGCAGGTCTGCGTCATCGCGGCCGGCGTCGCGGCGCTCAAATGCGGGGAAGCCGGCGAGATCGAATCGTCGCCGCCGCAGCCGGCGAGGATCGCGGCGGACAGCGGCGCAACGCAAAGGAGTACAGATTTATTCATGGTGTCTCCGTTTCGTCAGGAACGTGACTCAGAACAGATGCTTGACGCCGACCATCGCGCCGAGCTGGTTCATCCCGGCGCCAGGCGTCGTGCCGGGGCCGCCGCCGCTGACCGCATAGCGCGCGTGCGCGCTGTTCCACAGATACGAGGTCTGCGCGTAGACCGACGTGCGCTTCGACAGCGAGTAGGTCGCGCGCAGCGTCGCCATCGTCGCGCGGGTGTCGTGCGCGGTGTTGACGATCCGGTAGCCCTGGCCGTCGACGGTGAACAGCGGCGTGAACGCATACGACGCACCGACGAAGAACAGGTCCGAACGTGCGCCTGGAGCTGCAGGCGCCTCGGTCGTCACGCGCCGCCCGAGCCAGCCCGCGCCGATGCGCGCACGGCCGACGTTCACGTAGCCGCTGACGTGCGTGCGCGCATCCTTGTCCGCGCTGGTCGTGAAGGCGGCGGGCGCCGCGCCGTCGAAGAAGTTCGCCGCCGCGTTCGCGCCGCCGCGCTGCTCCTCGTACGACGCGGCGACGCCGAACAGCGCGCTGTCGTACTTGAGCATCACCGACCAGTCGCGGCAATCGACCGCGTGGCCCGGCACCTGCCCCGCGCACGTGCCCTGCCCCGGCGAATTGCCGGTGCCCGCGCCGTCGCGGCCGAACGAATAGCCGGCGCCGAACGTGAAGCCCCGGTAGTTCGCCGTGTACGTGACCGCGTTGTCCGCGCGGCCGTTCGGCACGTAGGCGTCGAGCGAACCGAGGCCGTAGATGTCCGGGCCGACGATGTCGGCGCCCTGCAGCGCGAGGTAGGTCATCATGTACTGGCGGCCGAACGCGAGCGTGCCGAAGCCGCTCTTCAGCCCGACGAACGCCTGCCGGCCGAACAGCCGGCCGCCCTGGCCGAGATCGCCGCCGCGCACGTTGAAGCCGCTCTCGAGCACGAACACCGCCTGGTAGCCGCCGCCGAGATCCTCGGTGCCGCGCAGGCCCCAGCGCGACGGCAGCTCGCCCGTCACGGCGGGCATGCGCACCACGTGGTCGCCGGCCGCGTTCGCGTGCGACACGTATTCGATGCCGGTGTCGATGATCCCGTACAGCGTCACGCTCGACTGCGCATGCGCGCTCGCCGCGGCCAGCGCGCATGCGCCGGCCGCCAGCAGGGCCTGGGTGTTCTTCATGATGGTGTCTCCGAACCTGTGTCGATGTCGCGCTCTGATGGCGCTCGTGGATGAAACGAAATTCAGTCGCGCGCCTGCGGCCGCCCGATCAGCAGCCATGCGGCGACAGCGGCAATGAGCGTGACGGGGATGCTCGCGCCGATCACGACCGGCGCGCTGCGGCCCATCGCGAGCAGTTGCGCGGCGGCGAGCGGCCCGACGACGGAGCCGAGCCGGCCGACCGCGACCGCGGTGCCGACACCGGTGCCGCGCATCGCGGTCGGGTAGTAGATCGCGGCGAGCGCATACAGCACCGACTGGCCGCCGATCACGAACATGCCGGCCGCGAACGCGGCCGCCGCGAGCGACGCGAAACCCGGCGCGGCCGCGAGCGCGGCGAGCGACAGCACGATGCCCGCATACATGCCGCCGACGACGCGCGTCGCGCGCATCCGGTCCATCGCCGCGCCGATGCCGAGCGCGCCGAGCCCGCCGCCGACGTTGAACGCGATCTGCACGAGGCCGACGTGCGCGCGGTCCAGCCCGCGCGCCGCCATCAGCGACGGCAGCCAGTTCAGCAGGAAGTACAGGACGATCAGCGTGCAGAAGTAGCTGACCCACAGCGCAAGCGTGGACAGCGTGCGCCCGCCGCCGAACAGCGTGTGCGCGACGCTCGTGCGCTCGGCGCCGGCGACGCCGAGATACGCGCGCGATTCGGGCAGCAGGCCGATCAGGAGCGGCACGAGCAGCAGCGGCCCCACGCCGCCGACGTAGAAGATGTGGCGCCACTCGGCGTCCCCCGCCAGCAGCACGCCGATCAGCGACGCGATCACGCCGCCGAACGGAATGCCGCAATACATCGCGGCGACCGCGCTGCTGCGCGCGCGCGGCTCGACCGCTTCGGACGACAGCGCGATCAGGTTCGGCATCGCGCCGCCGAGCCCGATTCCGGTCAGCACGCGCACGGCCACGAGCATCGCGAAGCTCGACGCCTGCGCGGTGGCGATCGACAGCAGCCCGAACAGCGCGACCGACGCAATCAGCACGCGCTTGCGGCCGAACCGGTCCGCGAGCCGGCCGCCGAGCATCGCGCCGGGCAGCAGGCCGAACGTGCCCGCGCTGAACGCGACGCCCATCTGCGACACCGTGAGCCCGAATTCGTGCGCCATGCGCGGCGCGGCGACGCCGACCGACTGCAGGTCGAGCCCTTCGAGCAATGCGATCGCGAAGCACAGCGCGAGGGTCGTCGCGATCGCCGGCTTCTCTGCAACATAGGTGTTCATTTTGTCTCCAGTCCTATGCAAATCCCATCTGCGCGTCCGCCGCCGGCCAGAGGCTGACGAACGCGCCGTCTCCTGATCGTGCGGCAGCCTTTATCAGGCTGCCTGATTCCATGGCCGAAAAAAAACCGGTCGGCAACGCACCCGACCGGCCGATGCTCAAGCGTGGATCACATCCGGGTCGCCGGCCGCCGGATCGCCGGCCGCAGGATCGCCTGCCGTCGCGTCGTAAAGCGCCTCGATCACCGCCGCGCGATGCTGCTGCACGGCCGCCTGGTTCAGCGAGCCCTTGTCGGTGACTTCGCCGAGATCGAGCGACGGCGGCGACTCCATCACGCGGATGCGCGCGACGAACGTCGAGCTGCCGGTCGCGCCGCGATTGAGCCGTTCGAGCCACGCAGCGAACGCCGCGCGCACGGCGGGCGCACGCAGCACGTCGGCCACCGCCGCATCGGCGCCGAGCCCGGCCAGCGCCCGGCACGCGTCGACGCGCGGAAACACCAGCAGGCCGATGTCGTCGCGATTGAGCCCCGTCACGACCACGTCCTGCACGTATGGCGCGCCGGTGGACACCGCCTGCGCACGCAGCGGCCCGACGCTGACGAAGGTGCCCGTGCTCAGCTTGAAATCCTCGGTCAGCCGGCCGTCGAACTGCAGGCCGAGCTCGGGTCGCGCCGGATCGGCGAACGTCGCCGCGTCGCCGCTGCGGTAATAGCCTTCGTCGTCGAACACGTCGCGCGGATCGACGTCCGCGTGCCAGTAGCCGCGCATCACGTTCGGCCCCTTGAAGCGCAGTTCGAGCTTGCCGCCGCACGGCGCAAGCTTCACGTCGCAGCCGGGCGCGGGCAGGCCGATGTAGCCCGAGCGCATCAGCGGGCCGGTCGTGAACAGGCACGACGGCGACGTCTCCGTCATCCCGAGCCCCGCCATGATCCGGATGCGTTCGCCGCAATGCGCTTCGGTCACGCGGTCGAGGCGGTCCCACACCGCTTGCGACAGCCCCGCGCCGCCGAAGAAGAACAGCTTCACGCGCGAGAAAAACGTGTCGCGCAGCACGGCGTCGCGTTCGAGCGCGGCGGTCAGCTCCTCCCAGCCCTTCGGCACGTTGAAGTAGATCGTCGGCGCGATCTCGCGCAGGTTGCGCACGGTCTCGTCGAAGCGGCCCGGCACCGGGCGGCCGTCGTCCAGGTACAGCGTGCCGCCGTTGTACAGCGCGATGCCGAGGTTGTGGCTGCCGCCGAACGTGTGGTTCCACGGCAGCCAGTCGACCAGCACCGGCGGCTCGCGCGTCAGCTCCGGCATCGTCTGGCGCAGCATCTGCTGGTTGCTGCACAGCATCCGGTGCGTGGTCGGCACGGCCTTCGGCTGCTTCGTCGAGCCGGACGTGAACAGGATCTTCGCGATGTGATCGGGGCTGACCGTCTCGTGGATCAGGTCGATCGTGCGCGGCACGGTGTCGAGCAGGCGCGCGAACGGCACGGCGTCGCGCCCGGCGTCGGCACTGCCGCCCTGCGCGACGATCAGCGTCGCGTCGGCCGGCAGCGCCGCATCGAGCGCGCGCGCGAACGCGCCGCCGTCGGCGACGAACACCGCGCCCGGCCGCAGCACGCCGAGCGTATGGCGCAGCTTGCCGTAGTCGGTCGACACGAGCGAATACGCGGGCGAGATAGGTGCATACGGCACGCCGGCCAGCATCGCCGCGAACATCAGCTGCAGGTGTTCGAGATCGTTGCCGGACAGCACCGCGAGCGGCCGCTCGGGCGACAGCCCGAGATCGGCGAGGCCCTGCCCGAGCGCACGGGCGCGCTCGAACATCTGCGCGTACGTGATCTCGATCCAGCGGCCGTCTTCGCCGCGGCGCGCGGCGAGCACGCGGTCCGGATGCGCTTGTGCGCCGTTCGCGAGGCAATCGGTCAGGCGTTCCGGATACGCGCCGAGCGGTTCGAGCGCGTGCAGCCGCCAGGTGCCGTCGCCGTCACAATGGATGTCGGCGTCGCCCTGCGCGACCGCCACCGCGCGATAGCGTGCGCCGCCGGCGTTGCGATCCGTGGCGTGCGAGGTAATCGATACGTTCATCGTTTCCCTCTCAGATCGGATAGTGGCGCGGCGCGGTCTGCACGGTGATCCAGCGCAGCTCGGTAAACTCGGCGATCGACGCGCGGCTGCCGAAGCGGCCGTGGCCGCTCGCCTTCACGCCGCCGAACGGCATCTGCGCTTCGTCGTGCACGGTCGGGCCGTTGATGTGGCAGATCCCCGATTCGATCCGCCGCGCGACCGCCAGCGCCCGCGCGACGTCGCGGCTGAACACGCTCGCCGCGAGCCCGAACTCGCTGTCGTTCGCGAGCGCGACCGCGTCGTCGTCACTGTCCGCGCGCAGGATCGCGACGACCGGCGCGAACGATTCCTCGCGATACAGGCGCATGTGCTGCGTCACGCCGTCGACGATCGCGGGCTGCATCACCGCGCCGTCGATCCGGCAGCCGAGCGGCAGGCGCGCGCCGTGCGAGCGGGCATCCTCGATGAGCGCCGCCGCGCGGGCGGCCGCGCGCGCATCGACCATCGTGCCGAGCGCATGGCCCGCGTGCGGATCGCCGGCGACGAGCGTACGCGCCTTCGCGGCGAGCCGTTCGACGAGCGCGTCCGCGATCGGCCGCGCGGCGATCACGCGCTCGGTCGACATGCAGATCTGCCCCTGGTTGAAGAATGCGCCGAACGCGATCGCGTCGACGGCGGCGTCGAGATCCGCGTCGTCGAGCACGAGCACCGGCGCCTTGCCGCCGAGTTCGAGCAGCACCGGCTTCAGGTGCGCCGCCGCGTGGCGCGCGATGATGCGCCCGACGTGCGTCGAGCCGGTGAAGTTGACGCGCTTCACGTGCGGATGCGCGATCAGCCGTTCGACGAGCTCGGGCGCGTCGTCCGCCGCGTGCGTGACCACGTTGACGACGCCCGCGCCGAGCCCCGCGTCGTGCAGCACCGCTCCGATCAGCGCGTGCACGCCGGGGCACGCCTCGGACGCCTTCAGCACGACCGTGTTGCCGCATGCGAGCGGCATCGCGAGCGCGCGGGTGCCCAGGATCACCGGCGCATTCCACGGCGCGATGCCGAGCACGACGCCGCACGGCACGCGCATCGCGAGCGCGAGATTGCCGGGCACGTCGGACGGGATGACGTCGCCGTCGATCTGCGTCGTCATCGCGGCCGCCTCGCGCAGCATGTTCGCCGCGAGCGTCACGTTGAAGCCGTACCAGCCCGGCGTCGCGCCGGTTTCCGCGACGCCGGTCGCGATGAAGGCGTCGATGCGCGCGTCCATCAGGTCCGCCGCCTTCAGCAGCCGGCGGCGGCGCTCGGTCGGCGCGAGCGCGGCCCAGGCGGGAAACGCGCGGTGCGCAGATTCAACCGCCGCGTCGACGTCGGCGGCGCCCGCGGCCGGTGCGCGCGACGCGAGCGCGCCGGTCGCCGGGTTGAAACGGTCGAAGGTGCGCCCGTCGCGTGCCGCGCACCATTCGCCGCCGATCAGCATCTGTCTGTCGGTCATTGGTGTCTCCAGTCCCATGCCTGCATGGCAGTATCGATCAGCGCTTGTACGCCTGCAGCCCGGGCTTGATCGCCTTGTCGTCGAGGAACTGCTTGAGCCCCTGCTCGCGGCCCCGCTCCGGATCGCGCAGCTGCGCCTGATCGAGCTTCGCGTACAGGTAATCCTCGCACTGCTCCCACGTCAGTTCCCGCGACCGCTTGAAGCCGTGCTTCGCCGCGCGCAGCACGACCGGGTTCTTGTCGAGCAGGCGCGCGGCGAGCGCGATCGTCGCGTCGCGCAGCTCGGCGAGCGGCACGCTGCGGTTCACGAGGCCCATGTCCGCCGCCTCGACGCCGGTGAACGTGTCGCCCGTCATGATGTAGTGCAGCGCGCGGCGATGCCCGACGGTATCCGCCATCGCCTTGCTGACGAGGTTGCCCGGCGGAATGCCCCAGTTGATCTCCGACAGGCCGAACACCGCTTCGTCGGCCGCGATCGCGAGATCGCACGCGACGAGCGGCGAGAAACCGCCGCCGAAGCACCAGCCGTTCACCATCGCGATCGTCGGCTTGCCGTACATCCGCAGGCGCCGCCACTGCCATTCCGACGCGTCGCGCCGCACCTTCTCCTGCAGCGCGTCCGGGCCGCCGTCGATTTCGCGGAAGTATTCCTTCAGATCCATGCCGGCCGTCCACGCGGCGCCCGCGCCGGTCAGTACGAGCACCTTCGCGTCGTCGTCGAACTCGATCGCGTCGAGCACCTGCAGCATCTCCCGGTTGAGCGTCGGGCTCATCGCGTTGCGCTTGTCCGGGCGGTTCAGCGTCACCCACGCGATGCCCGCCTCCACTTTTACCTCGACGGTCTGCCAGCGGTTGTCGTACTTGCTCATGTCTGTTCCTGTGATGTGTTCCAGTGCCGATTCGGTGCGCAGCGCCTCTGCTGCGAACGGCTTCATTTAATATCAGGCTACCTGATATTGCAAGCGACAAAAACGCCGGTGTAAACCCGGATCGGGTGTCCTGTCGGGGATATCCGGGACAGCGAACTACCGGCGGTTTCGTGGGGTCGGGAACGTCAGCCTCGCAGGTTGCGGACGAACACTTCGAGCGCGCGCTGCACGTGCGCGGCGTCGTCGGCGGGGAATTCGCCGAGCATCCGGCTTTCGAGCGGACGCAGCACGGCCTCGCATTCGCGCAGCATCGCCGCGCCTTCGTCGGTCAGCTTCAGCAGGATCACGCGGCCGTGCGACGGATCGGCTTCGCGCGTGACGAAGCCGCGAGCCGCCATCACGCTCATCACCTCGTTCGCCGATTGCGGCGTGATGAACGAGCGCTCGGCGAGCTGCGCGTTCGACGATGCGCCGCGCGCCTCGAGCACCGACAGCGCCGTGTATTGCGCGAGCGTGATGCCGAGCGGCGCGAGCGCGTCGGTCATATGTCGGCGCAGCAGCCGGTCGAGGCTGCCGATCACGTAGGTCAGGCGCTGCGGCGCGCGCGCCTTCGGCTTGTCGCCCGCGGCGCGGACGGCGTTCTTCGCGTTTTTGGAACTCGCGGACTTGGTCGGTGCAGTGCTCATGACGCGGGCCGGATGAAATTGCGGGCCATCTTACCAGCACGCGCGCGCGGCTCACGCGGTCAGCCGCGCACCGCTTGCTTGAACGGGAACCGCGCGGCCTGCAAGCCCGCATACCGCGTCTTCGTAACGAACACGCCGCCCGCATTCGCATCGCTCGCGAGCGCGGCATCGCTCAGCCCGACACGCGCACTCGTCACGTACAGGCGCCCTGCGTCGTCGAGCGCCACGCAGCTCGGCTGCGCGGTCGGCACGGCGATGCGATCGGTCTCGACGCCGTCCGGACCGTAGCGGACGACGCGCCCCGCGCCCCATTGCGCATTCCACAAGCCGCCGTCGCGATCGACCGTCGAACCGTCCGGCTCGCCGTCGGCGTCGGTCAGTCGCGCGAACGGCCGCACGTTCGCGACGTCGCCGTCCGCGCGATAGTCGCAAACAAAAATCTCGCGCGCCGGTGAATCACAGAAATACATCCGCGCTCCGTCCGGCGAAAACGCAATGCTGTTCGCGATCGCGGCAGGCGGCAACGCGAGCCGCTCGAGCGTCAGATCCGGACCGAGCCGATAGAACCCGCCGATCGCACGCGGCGCCGCACCGCCGCCTTCGTCCTTCATCCCGAACACGAGCGCGCCGTGCGGATCGCAGCGGCCGTCGTTGAGCCGCGTCGGCAGCTCGGGCTCGACGTCGACGATCCGCGTGAACGTCTGCCTGCTCAGGTCGAAGAACGCGAGATGCGTCGCGAGCCCGACGAGCAGCACGTCCGGGGCGTCCGTCAGCGCGAAGCACGCGAGCCGCTCGGGCATCGGCCAGTGCGTCGCGCCCGTGCCGTCCGCGCGGCACCGCCACAGCCGCGCGCCTTCGATGTCGACCCAGTACAGCGTGCCGGTCGCATCGCACCACGTCGCGCCCTCGCCGAGCGTGTTGCGGCTGTCCACCAGCAGCGTCGCCCGCGCCGCCTGAATCTGCTGTTGCATGCTGTCTCCGGAATGTCTGCCTGTATTCGCGCGCAGCCGCCCCGACAGCATCCCGCCCCGCCGTCAGATCCGCATCGCACGCCGCTGATTGCGACGATACTGGTCGAACAGCACCGCAAGCAACAGAATGCCGCCCCGTATCAGATATTGGTAAAACGTCGGCACGTTCAGCAGGCTCATCGCGTCCTGCACGGACCCCATGATCAGCACGCCGACGAGCACGCCGGAGATCGTCGCGACGCCGCCCGTCAGCGACACGCCGCCGAGCACGCACGCGGAGATCACGCCGAGCTCGAGCCCGACCGACGTCTTCGGATCGCCGAGGCTCATCCGCGACGCGAGCATCACGCCCGCGAAACCGGTGACGAGCCCCTGCAGCACGAACACCGTGACCTTGATGCGCGTCACCGGCAGCCCCGCGAGCAGCGCCGCCTCGCCGTTGCCGCCGACGGCCAGCACGTTCTTGCCGAACACCGTCTTGCGCAGCAGGAAGCCGAACACGACGAAGCCGACGATGTTGCTCCAGATCGGATACGAGACGCCGAGGAACGCGCCCGAGCCGAGCTCGAAGAAGCGCTCCTCGGAGATCATCACCGCGTCGCCGTTCGACGTGATGAACGCGAGGCCGCGCACGACTTCCATCATCGCGAGCGTGACGATCAGCGAGTTGATCCGCCAGCGCGCGATCAGCACGCCGTTGACGAGCCCGACCGCGCCGCCCGCGAGCACGCCGGCGACGATGCCGAGCAGCACGCTGTGCGTCGCGGTGATCAGCGTCGACGCGACGACGCCCGAGAACGCGACGATCGACGCGACCGACAGGTCGACTTCGCCGAGCGCGAGCACGAACATCATCGTCACGGCGATCGAGCCGATCAGCGTGACCGACAGCAGCAGGCCCTGGATGTTGCGGGGCGTGAGGAAGTCCGGCACGGTCAGCGACAGCGTCGCGAACAGCACGACGAACACCATCACGATGCCGGAGCGGTTGATCAGATTCCACGCGCCGCCGCGCGCGCGTGCCGCCGGCGCAGGCGTGTCGGGGGAAGGGGAAGTGCCTTGAGGTTGCATGGCTTGGCTCATGTCGTGTGCAGGTTTCCGTTCGGGTCTTACATCGGCTAGCGCGGCAGCGCGAGCCTGATCAGCGCATCGGGGCTCGCCTGCGCCTTCGACACGCAGCCGGCGATCCGTCCTTCCTTCATCACGACGATGCGGTCCGACACGCCGATCACCTCGGCGAGATCGCTCGACACGAGGATCACCGTGCGCCCCGCTTCCGCGAGTTCGTAGAACAGGTTGTAGATTTCCGCGCGCGCGCCGACGTCGATGCCGCGCGTCGGCTCGTCCATCAGGAACACGTCGATGCGCTCCGCGAGCCAGCGCGCGAGCACCACCTTCTGCTGGTTGCCGCCCGACAGCGCGCCGATCGGCGTGTCGCCGTCGCGGGTCTTGATCGCGAGGCGCTCGATGTAGCGCCGCGCGAGCTCGCGCTCCTTGCGCGGCGCGAGCAGCACGCGCGCGGGGCTGAAATGCCGGCGCGCGCTGATGTTCAGGTTGTCGGCCACCGACGCGATCGCGACGATGCCGTCCTGCTTGCGGTCCTCCGGGCACAGCGCGACGCCGGCGCGCACCGCGTCGCGCGGGCTCGCGAACGCGACGCGCCGCCCGTGCAGCGCGACGTGGCCCGCGCTCGGGCGCGCCGCGCCGACCAGCAGCTTCATCAGCTCCGAGCGCCCCGCGCCGACGAGCCCGAAGAACCCGACGATCTCGCCGCGGCACGCGCTGAACGACACGGGCTCGGACAGCCCGGGTCCCATCAGCCCGTTCGCCTCGATCAGCACGTCGCCCGCCGCGCGCGGCCGGTAGCCGTACACGTCCGCGATCGACCGGCCGACCATGCTGCCGATCAGCCGGTCGCGGTCGAGCCCGGCGACCGATTCGAAGGTCTCGATGCGCCGGCCGTCGCGAAACACCGTCACGCGGTCGCACAGTTCATACACCTCCTCCATCCGGTGCGTGACGTAGATGATCGCGCGGCCGTCCTCGCGCAGCGCGCGGATGATCCGGAACAGCTGCGCGGTCTCGCGCGCGGACAGCGAGCTGGTCGGCTCGTCGAACGCGATCACGCGCGCGTCGCGCATCAGCGCCTTGCCGATTTCGATCATCTGTCGTTGCCCGATCGACAGGTGCTTGACCGGCGTGTTCGGGTCGATGCGCTCGCCGAGCCGTTCGAGCTCGCGCGTCGCCCGCGCGACCAGCGTGCGCGCGTCGACCACGCCGAGCCGGCTCGGCAGTTGCCCGAGCATCAGGTTTTCCGCGACCGTCAGCTCGGGCACCAGATGCAGCTCCTGATAGATGATCGCGATGCCGGCCTCCAGCGCCGCGCGCGTCGACGCGAAACGCTGCGCGAGCCCGTTCAGCGCCAGCGTGCCGGCCTGCGGCTGGTTCACGCCCGACAGCACCTTCAGCAGCGTCGACTTTCCCGCGCCGTTCTCGCCCATCAGCCCGTGCACCTCGCCCGCACGCACCGACAGCGACACCGCGTCGAGCGCGCGCACGCCGGGAAAGCTCACGGTGATGCCGTCGAGCGCCAGCAGCGCATCGCTGGTGGTCACGGCGTCGGCCCGCGTAATCGTGTCCGTCGTCATCGCGTCCTCGCCGGCCGTCGTCAGATGCCCAGCTCGGCGCGCACGGCCTGCCAGTTGCCGCGCGTCATCAGCTTGCCGCTCGTCTGCGTGTCGGCGGGCGGCGTCTTGCCGTTGCGGATCCAGTCGACGAGGTTCTGCGTGCTGTCCTTGCCGTGGTTCGTCGAGCTGACGGCGATCGTGCCGTAGAAGCCGGTCGGCTCCTTCTTCTGGAATTCGGCGAACGCCTCGCCCGCGCCGTTGATGCCGACGCCGATCACGTCCGCGGCCGGGATGTGCAATTGCTCGGTCGCGCGCACCGCGCCGAGCACGGTCTCCTCGTTCAGCGCATAGACCACCCACTTCTTCACGTTCGGATGCCGCGCGAGCACCGGCGCGGCGGCGCTGAAGCCGCCTTCGTCGTCGGTCGTCTTCTGCGGCGCGTCGAAGATGTTCTCCTTGCGAAAGCCGTTCGCGAGCAGCGCCTGCGTCGCGCCGTCGGTGCGCAGCTTCGCGGTCGGCAGCTCGTAGTTGGTCACGCGCAGCGCACCGACCTCTTCCGGCTTCCAGCCGCGCCGCTTCATCTCGTCGGCGATCGCCTGGCCGACCTGGTTGCCGATCTTGATCGCCGACATCCCGAGATGCGGAACGTTCGCGAGCGGCTTGCCGGACGAATCGACGAGCTGGTCGTCGACGGTCACGAACTTCATGTTGTAGCGCTTCGCGCGCGCCGCGATCGCCGGCCCGAGCCGCACGTCGGGCGCGCAGATCACGAAGCCCTGCGCGCCTTGCGAGCCGAGGTTGTCGATCGCCGCGAGCGTCTTCTCGCCGTCGGGCGTGCCGATCTTCACGACCGTGAAGCCCTCCTTCTGGCC
The DNA here is from genome assembly GCF_902833085.1 of Burkholderia ubonensis. Lineage (GTDB taxonomy): Bacteria > Pseudomonadota > Gammaproteobacteria > Burkholderiales > Burkholderiaceae > Burkholderia > Burkholderia ubonensis. Next base: position 143,386 of record NZ_CADFEB010000009.1, on the reverse strand, counting down.
GAGCGCGGACGCCGCGCCCTGCTCGTTGATGAACCACGCCTGCTCGGGCATCTTCACCAGAAAGCCGATCTTGAGCGGCGCGTCGGCGCGGGCGGCGCCCGGCATGCCGAGCGGCGCGAGGCACAGCGCCGCGAGCGCGGCGCGCAGGGTCAGTCGGCGAATCGTGCGGGTCATGTCGTGTCTCCTCTGAGTACGGGTCGTTGTCGACCGTGGTGTAGGTGTAGGTATCGGTGTCGGTATCGTTGTCGTGCGCGACGGCGATGCGGCGGCGGCAGCGTTTTCGCCATGCGCGGCAGCCGCTTGCCGGTCCGCTTCAGCGCGCCCAGCGCAGCACCAGCGGGTCGAGCCGGCGCGCGATTGCGACCAGTTCGGCGCGGGTGTCCGGATGCAGCTCCGGCAGCGGATGGCGCGCGCGCTCGCACGCGATCACGCCGCCTTCGCGCATCAGCGCCTTCGCGGTGAGGATCCCGGACTGGCGGTTCTCGTGATTGATCAGCGGCAGCCACTGCGCGTAGCGCGCATAGGCGTCGTCGATGCGCCCTTCGCGATGCGCGACGAGGATCGGCCGCAGTCCGTCCGGATACGCGCCGCCCGTCATCGCGCCGGTCGCGCCCGCGTTCAGGTCGGCGAGCAGCGTGATCGCCTCCTCGCCGTCCCACGGCCCCTCGACCGCGTCGCCGCCGAGCCGGATCAGCTCGCGCAGCTTGTTCGCCGCGCCCGGCGTCTCGATCTTGAAGTACGCGACCTGCTCGATCTCGCGCGCCATCCGCGCGAGGAACGGCGCGGGCAGCGCGGTGCCGCTCGCCGGCGCGTCCTGGATCATGATCGGGATGTCGAGCGCGTCCGACACGCGCGCGAAGAACTCGAAGATCTGCGGCTCGGGCACGCGGAACGTCGCGCCGTGATACGGCGGCATCGCCATCACCATCGATGCGCCGAGCGCCTGCGCATGCCGGCTGCGCGCGGCGCACACGTCCGAGCTGTAGTGCGACGTCGTCACGATCACCGGCACGCGGCCGGCGACGTGCTCGACGATCGTGCGCGCGAGCACGTCGCGCTCGTCGTCGGCCAGCGCGAACTGCTCGGAGAAGTTCGCGAGGATGCACAGCCCGTCGGCGCCGGCGTCGATCATGAAATCGACCGCGCGCTTCTGGCTCGCGAGATCGAGCGCACCGGTCTCGGTGAACGTCGTCGGCACGACGGGGAAGATGCCGCGGTAACGCGGGGAACGGCTGGAGGTCATGGTTCGGGTTCCGGTCAGGCAGGCACGGTCAATGCGAATGGCTCGGCACCGCCGCGCCGCGCTGGCCGACCAGGAAGTCGAGGTCGCACCCTTCGTCGGCCTGCAGCACGTGGTCGATATAGAGCCGCGCATAGCCGCCCTTGCCGAGCTGCCCGGCGACGCCCGGCGCGGTGGCCGGGTCGACGTCCGACAGCCGGCGCGCCAGCTCCTCGTCGCTGATGTCGAGATGCAGCGTGCCCGCGTCGCAGTCGAGTTCGATCCAGTCGCCGTTGCGCACCGCCGCGAGCGGACCGCCCGCCGCCGCCTCCGGCGCGACGTGCAGCACGACCGTGCCGTACGCGGTGCCGCTCATCCGCGCGTCGGAGATCCGCACCATGTCCTTCACGCCCTGCCGCAGCAGCTTCGGCGGCAGGCCCATGTTGCCGACCTCGGCCATCCCCGGATAGCCGCGCGGCCCGCAGTTCTTCAGCACCAGCACCGAGCTCGCGTCGACGTCGAGCGCTTCGTCGTTGATCGCGGCCTTGTAGTGGTCGAAGTTCTCGAACACGACCGCGCGGCCGCGATGCTTCAGCAGTTCGGGGCTCGCCGCCGACGGCTTGAGCACCGCGCCGCGCGGCGCGAGATTGCCGCGCAGCACGCGGATGCCGCCATCCGCGATCAGCGGCCGGTCGAGCGGGCGGATCACCTCGTCGTCGTAGTTCGGCGCTTCGCGCACGTTGTCCCACAGCGTCCGGCCGTTGACCGTCAGCGCATCGGGATGCGGCAGCAGCCCGCCTTCGCCGAGGCGGCGCAGCACCGCCGGCAGGCCGCCCGCGTAATAGAACTCTTCCATCAGGAAACGGCCCGACGGCATCAGGTCGACGATCGTCGGCGTATCGCGGCCGATGCGCATCCAGTCCTCGAGCTCGAGCGGCACGCCGAGCCGCCCCGCGATCGCCTTCAGGTGGATCACCGCGTTGGTCGAGCCGCCGATCGCCGCGTTCGCGCGGATCGCGTTCTCGAACGCGGCGCGCGTCAGCACCTTCGACAGCACGAGCCCTTCGAGCGCCATCTCGACGATGCGGATGCCCGACATGTGCGCGAGCACGTAGCGGCGCGCATCGACGGCCGGAATCGCCGCGTTGTGCGGCAGCGTGACGCCGAGCGCTTCGGCCAGGCACGCCATCGTCGACGCGGTGCCCATCGTGTTGCAGGTGCCGGCCGAGCGCGACATGCCGGCCTCCGCCGACAGGAAGCGATGCAGGTCGATCTCGCCCGCCTTCAGCGCTTCGTGCAGCTGCCAAACGGCGGTGCCGGAGCCGATGTCCTTGCCGTCGAGCTTGCCGTTCAGCATCGGGCCGCCGGACACGACGATCGCCGGCACGTCGCAGCTCGCGGCGCCCATCAGCAGCGCGGGCGTGGTCTTGTCGCAGCCCGCGAGCAGCACGACCGCGTCGATCGGGTTGCCGCGGATCGCCTCCTCGACGTCCATCGACGCGAGGTTGCGCGTGAGCATCGCGGACGGCCGCAGGTTCGATTCGCCGTTCGAGAACACCGGAAACTCGACCGGAAAGCCGCCCGCCTCGTGGACGCCGCGCTTCACGTGCTCCGCGAGCTTGCGGAAGTGCGCGTTGCACGGCGTCAGTTCGGACCACGTATTGCAGATGCCGACGATCGGCCGGCCGTCGAATTCGTGATCGGGGATGCCCTGGTTCTTCATCCAGCTTCGGTACATGAAGCCGTTCTTGTCCGTCGTGCCGAACCATTGGGCGGAGCGCAGCTTGGGCTTGGTTGCCGACATCGTCTGTCCTGTGTGAGACGGGGATATCGGCGCAGTCTAGGAAGAATTCTGATAACTTGCTAATGACGTTTTCAACGTCTGCCATATCACTTTCGACATAGATATAAACCCGTACGATGCCCGAATCCAGCCCGTGGGAACCCCGCACCCGCCTGAAGACGCGCCAGTTGCTGCTGGTCGTCGCGCTCGCCGACGAAGGCGGCATCCATCGCGCGGCGGCCGCGTTGAACATGACGCAGCCGGCCGCGTCGAAGCTGCTGCGCGAGCTCGAGGAGACCATCGGCGCGGTGCTGTTCGAGCGCCTGCCGCGCGGGATGCGGCCCACGCTGTACGGCGACGCGCTGATCCGCCACGCGCGCGCGGCGCTCGGCAGCCTCGACCAGGCCCGCGAGGAGCTCGCCGCGCTGAAGGCCGGGCGCCTCGGGCACGTCGCGGTCGGCGCGATCACGTCGCCGGGCCTGCGCGTCGTGCCGCCGGCCGTCGCCGCCGTGAAGGAAACGCATGCGGGCATCCACGTGTCCGTCGAGATCGACACGAGCAACGTGCTGCTCGAACGCCTCGCGCAGGACAAGCTCGACGTCGTGCTCGGCCGGCTGTCCGCGGAACACGACAAGCTGCACCTGCGCTACGAGCCGCTGACCGGCGAGCCGGTCGCCGCGGTCGTGCGGCCCGGGCACCCGCTGCTCGCGCGCGCGCCGCTCGCGCTCGCCGACGTGCAGCGCGCCGCGTGGGTCGTGCCGCCGGCCGGCAGCGTGCTGCGGCATCGCTTCGAGCTGATGTTCCAGCGCGCGAGCCTCGCGCCGCCGGCGAACGTGGTGGAAACGGCCGCGCTGCTGTTCATCACGCGCGTGCTGGAGCAGAGCGACATGATCGCGGTGCTCGCGGACGAAGTCGCGCGCTACTACGCGGCGCACGGCATCGTCGCGATGCTGCCGCTGGAGATGGATTGCCGGATGGACGATTTCGGGCTCATCACGCGCACGGACCGACTGTATTCGCCGGCGGCGACGGTGATGGTCGACGCGCTGCGCGCGGTGGCGCGGGAGGTTTACGGCGCGGGGTCCTGATGCCCTTCGCGCAAGCGCGCGTCGACATGCCCGATGTTCTTCTCGTGCGACACGAGCATCAACGTCAGCGCGTGATGGATCTCGGGATTGTCCAGCGTCGGCAGCAGCGCCTGCAGCTTGCGCACGACCCAGCGCTGGCCGCGGTTCAGGAACGCCATCCGCTCGGCCAGGTCGTCGATCGCCATCGCCTTTTCGTAGAACGCGCCGGTCTTGCGGGTCGGTGTCGCGTTCAGCGACCTGATCGCGTCGACGAGCACGCTGCACCAGTGCGCCTCGTCCAGGCGGATGCCCGCGACCAGCCGGTGGAGCTCGGGATCGTGGATCTCGGCTGCCGTCTCGGACGCGACGCGCGCGCCCGCGCGCTCCGCTTCCAGCAGTTCGTCCAGCACCGCGAGCAGCGCGTCGCGCTGCGCGTCGACCGGCGCCGGGCCGGCTTCGCCACGGGTCTGATGTGACATGCGACGTTCTCCATGCAGAAACGGTGACGCATCGGATGCTTCTCGCGACAGGTCACGCGAAAATAGCTCACATTGTGACATATTCGCATGCGCGACGACGGGGCGCGATCGATGGTCCGTGACGCGCGTCAAGGAACGCGCAACCGGCCCGCGCAGCCAGACCCGATTGTCACCGCCCGCATCGGCTGCCAGACTGATCGGCATGGCACGGGCCGCCCGCCCGCGCGCACTGGAGCGAACTGTTCGACACCCCCACGTCAACTGATTCCGGAGCATACGCCATGCAAACCAGACCCGTACTCGAACGCGCCGACGCGGACCGCATGCTGGCCGCCGCCCGCGCTGAAGCCGAACGCCACGGCTGGGCCGTGACGATCGCCGTCGTCGACGACGGCGGCCACCCGCTCGCGCTCATGCGGCTCGACGGCGCGTCGCCCGCGAGCGCGTATGTCGCGCAGGAAAAGGCGCGCGCCGCCGCGCTCGGCCGGCGCGAAACCAAAGCGTATGAGGATATGATCAACGGCGGCCGCACCGCCTTTCTGAGCGTGCCGATTGCGGGCTTGCTCGAAGGCGGCTTGCCCGTGACGGTCGACGGCCAGGTCGCGGGCGCAATCGGCGTGTCTGGCGTAAAGTCCGAACAGGACGCGCAGATCGCCCGCGCCGGCCTACAAAGCGTCGCGGCCTGAGCCGCGCGCGCCCCATCTTTCCCCGGGAGGACTCACGATGATCGACCATGACGGACTGCAAGTCGCGGATGCGCTGAGCCAGTTCATCGAAAACGAAGCGCTGCCGGGCACCGGCATCGACAAGGCGGCATTCTGGCGCGGCTTCTCCGCGCTGGTGCACGACCTCGCGCCGCGCAACCGCGAACTGCTCGCGGAACGCGACCGCCTGCAGCAGGAACTCGATACGTGGCACCGCGCGCACCCCGGCCCGGTGCGCGACCACGCCGCGTATCGCGCGTTCCTCGAGCAGATCGGCTACCTGGTGCCCGCGCCCGCGAGCGTCGCGGCCGCCACCGAGAACGTCGACAGCGAAATCGCGCAGCAAGCCGGCCCGCAGCTCGTCGTGCCGCTGTCGATTCCGCGCTATGCGCTGAACGCCGCGAACGCGCGCTGGGGCAGCCTGTATGACGCGCTGTACGGCACCGATGCGCTGCCCGAGGACAACGGCGCGGAACGCACCGCGGCCTACAACCCGACGCGCGGGCAGCACGTGATCGACTATGCGCGCGGCGTGCTCGACAACGCGGCGCCGCTCGCGCGCGGCTCGCACCGCGACGCGCTGCGCTACCACGTGCAGGACGGCCAGCTCGCCGTCGACACCCGCGACGGCGTCACGCATCTCGCGCAACCCGACCGGTTCGCGGGCTACCAGGGCGCAGCCGATGCGCCGTCGGCGATCCTGCTGAAGCACAACGGCCTGCACATCGAGATCCAGATCGACGCGTCGACGCCGATCGGCCGCACCGACGTCGCGAACGTGAAGGACGTCGTGCTCGAAGCGGCGGTCAGCACGATCATCGACTGCGAGGATTCGGTCGCCGCGGTCGACGCGGACGACAAGGTGCAGCTCTACCGCAACTGGCTCGGCCTGATGCAGGGCACGCTCGCCGAGGAAGTGTCGAAGGGCGGCAAGACCTTCACGCGCCGCCTGAACGCCGACCGCGACTACACGACGCCCGCCGGCGGCACGCTGACGCTGCACGGCCGCTCGCTGCTGTTCATCCGCAACGTCGGCCACCTGATGACCAACGGCGCGGTGCTCGACCGCGACGGCCACGAGATTCCGGAAGGCATCCTCGACGGCGTCGTCACGACGCTGTGCGCGCTGCACGACCTGAAGTCGAAGCGCAACTCGCGCACGGGCTCGATCTACATCGTGAAGCCGAAGATGCACGGCCCCGTGGAAGTCGCGTTCTCCGACACGCTGTTCGCGCGCATCGAAGACCTGTACGGCCTGCCGCGCAACACGCTGAAGATGGGCATCATGGACGAGGAGCGCCGCACCAGCGTGAACCTCGCCGCGTGCATCGCGGCCACCGCCGCGCGCGTCGCGTTCATCAACACGGGCTTCCTCGACCGCACCGGCGACGAGATGCACTCGTCGATGGAAGCGGGCCCGATGATCCGCAAGGGCGACATGAAGACGTCGGCGTGGATCACCGCGTACGAGCGCAACAACGTGCTCGCCGGCCTCGCCGCCGGGCTGCGCGGCCGCGCGCAGATCGGCAAGGGCATGTGGGCGATGCCGGACCTGATGCACGCGATGCTCGAGCAGAAGATCGGCCATCCGCGCGCGGGCGCGAACACCGCGTGGGTGCCGTCGCCGACCGCCGCGACGCTGCATGCGCTGCACTACCACCTGGTCGACGTGCAGGCCGTCCAGCAGGAACTCGAGAAGATCCCGTACGCGAGCGAGCGCGACGCGCTGCTCGAAGGATTACTGACGATCCCGGTCGTCGAGCGTGCCGAATGGAGCGAAGCCGAGATCCTGCGCGAGGTCGAGAACAACGCGCAGGGCATCCTCGGCTACGTCGTGCGCTGGGTCGAGCAGGGCGTCGGCTGCTCGAAGGTGCCCGACATCAACAACGTCGCCCTGATGGAAGACCGCGCGACGCTGCGCATCTCGAGCCAGCACATCGCGAACTGGCTGCGCCACGGCGTGATCACCGAGGACTTCGTGCTCGGCGTGTTCAAGCGGATGGCGCGCGTCGTCGACGGGCAGAATGCCGGCGACGCGAACTACCGGCCGATGGCGCCCGATTTCGATGCGTCGCATGCGTTCAAGGCCGCGTGCGCGCTCGCGCTGCAGGGCACTGCGCAGCCGAGCGGCTATACCGAGCCGCTGCTGCACCAGTTCCGGCTCGCGTTCAAGCAGCATCAGCGCGCCGGCTGATCGCCGCACGCGGGTCTCCCCGCGTGCCTGCGCGCCGAAACGGGCGGCCATCGCGGCCGCCCGTTTTCATGGCCGGTCACGAACGGCCGTTCGATTTGACCGTCCGGCGCCTGAAAACCGTTGCCGGACAAGGCGCGAACCGCCGTTCGCGTCCGTTGAAACCCGACGTAATTCAATTCGTCACATCGATTCTCAACATTTATCGCGCCCGCAAAAGCGCGCAGTTATACTGCGTCCGATGCGCGCCGTGCAATGTGCCTTGCATCGGACGCCGACGGCAATTGCGCGAGGGTCAGCCGCCTGCCGCCGATATCGCAGCCTGGTCGTTTCTCCATCAAACAGGAGACAGACATCCGGATGGTTTCGGTGCCCGCCCGGGGCCCGCCCGCCATCCGGCGTGAACAGAGCCGTACCGGATCGCCGCCAGCAACACCATACGAACAACAGCATCGGCCCGGCACGCCCGTCGCGCGTACCGGCGATGCCCACCGATATTCGGACCATGGCAGATACCGACTACGCAGCGCCCAGCGAACCCGGCCTGACGAGCCGCGCCGCCACACGCCTGCGCCGGTTGTTGCTTCCGCACCTGATTTTCTACTCGGGCCTGCTGATCGCGCTGCTCCTGCTGCTGCTGTGCGGCATCGTGCTCTACGAGGGCCGGATCGATGCGCGCGAGCGCGCGCGCACCACGATGCAGAACCTCGCGCTGATGGCCGTGTGGGACATCGAGCGCAACATCGAGATCTATTCGCTGTCGCTGCAGGCGGTCGTCGACGGGCAGGGCCAGCCCGACGTCGTGCGCCTGCCGATGTCGCTGCGTCGCCAGGTGCTGTTCGACCGCGCGACGGCGGCCCGCTATCTCGGCGGCATCTATGCGATGGACGCGCAGGGCAACATTGTGGTCGACGGCGCGAGCGACGTGCCGCGCAAAGCCAATTTCGCCGACGAACCCTACTTCACCGTGCATCGCGACCGGCCGGACGTCGGCCTGTACATCAGTGATCCGTATCGGTCGCGGCTGCGCAACGGCTCGCCGAGCATCGCGCTCAGCCGCCGCATCTCGCAGCCCGACGGCTCGTTCGGCGGCATCGCCGTGATGTCGATCCGGCTCGAATATTTCCAGGACCTGTTCGCGCGCCTCACGCTCGGCAAGCGCGGCTCGATGTCGCTGATCGCGACCAACGGCCGGATGCTGATGCGCAAGCCGTTCGATCCGAAGATCATCGGCCGCGACATCAGCCGGGCCAGCACGTTCAAGCATTTCATGACCGCCCACGACGGCAGCTTCGCCGACACCGCGTCGATCGACGGCGTGCGGCGCCTGTACGTGTTCCGGCACCTCGACAACCTGCCGCTGATCATCATGGTCGCCGAGGCCGAATCGGACATCTACGCCGCGTGGTACGACCGCGCGATTCCGATCGGGTCCGCGATGGTGCTGCTTGCGCTCGGCTTCGTCGGCCTGTCGCTGCTGCTCGACGTGCAGCTGCGCAGGCGCCATCGCGCGGAAGCCGAGCTGCGGGCGCTCGCGCGCACCGACGGCCTCACCGGCCTCGACAACCGCCGCATGCTCGACCTCACGCTCGAGCGCGAATGGCGCCGCGCCGCGCGCTCGCAGCATGCACTGTCGCTGCTGTTCGTCGACGTCGACTACTTCAAGCGCTACAACGACACCCAAGGCCATCAGGCCGGCGACGACGCGCTCGCCGCGGTCGGACGCTGCCTCGCCGGCTGCCTGCGCCGCCCGGCCGACTACGCGGCGCGCTACGGCGGCGAGGAATTCGTCGTGATCCTGCCGGACGTCGACGCGGGCGGCGCGGCGGCGGTCGCCGAGACGATCCGCGCGAGCATCCACGAGCTCGGCATCCGGCACGACGCCAGCGAGTTCGGCCGGCTGACCGCCAGCATCGGCGTGACGACCTGCTTCCCCGAATGGGACGGCAGCGTGCACGCGGCGCTGAAGCGCGCCGACGACGCGCTGTATTGCGCGAAGGAGCGCGGCCGCAACCAGGTATTCGTGCAAGCCCCCACGCGCTTCCAGCGCCGGCAGGCGTGACGCGACGGCGTGCGGCGCCCCGCCACGCGCACGCAAAATCGCCGACAATACCGGGTCGATGCGCCGGCACAGGCCCGCATGGCCGGCCCACATCATCATGAGACTCAAGGCAAAGATCTTCCTTCTGGCCATCGTGCCGTTTCTCGTCGCGATCGCCGGCATCGGCTTCGGGGTGCGCCACCAGGCGACGTCGCTCGCGCGCACCCAGCATGCGACGATCCAGTCCGCGTACCTGTCGAGCAAGGAAGTCGAGCTCAAGCATTACGTCGACCTGGCGACGAGCGCGATCATGCCACTCTACGAAGCGAGCGGCAGCAACGCGCGCGACGACGCGCTGCTGCGCACGCAGGCGCTCGCGATGCTGCAGAAAATGGATTTCGGCCCCGACGGCTATTTCTTCGTATACGACCTGCACGGCAATTCGCTGATGCATCCGCGCGAGCCCGAGCGGGTCGGCCACAATTTCTGGACGATGCGCGACCCGCAGGGCAGCCTGACGATCCAGCAGCTGATCAACGCCGCGTCGCACGGCGGCGGCTACGTCCGCTACATCTGGCAGCGCCCGTCGACCGGGCGGGCCGCGCCGAAGCTCGGCTACGTCGTCGCGCTCGAACGCTGGGGCTGGATGGTCGGCACGGGCATCTACCTCGACGACGTCGACAACGCGCTGCAGCGGATCGATGCGCGCGCGTCCGCGAACATCGAGCGCACGATGAGCTGGCTGACCGTGATCGCGCTGGCCGGCGCGGCGGCGATCGCCGTCTGCGCGCTGGTGCTGAACGTCAGCGAATCGCGCAGCGCGGATGCGAAGCTCAAGCAGCTTGCGCAGCGCGTCGTCGAATCGCAGGAACAGGAGCGCGCGCGGCTGTCGCGCGAGTTGCACGATGGCATCAGCCAAATGATGGTGTCGGCGAAGCTGATGCTCGAATCGGCGCTCGCGCGCTTCGAGCGCGGCGCGGCGCGCGTGCCCGAGGCCGAGCAGGCGCTCGCGTCCGGCGTCGTCCGGCTCGGCGACACGCTGCGCGAAGTGCGGCGCATCTCGCACGCGCTGCGGCCCGCGATGCTCGACGATCTCGGGCTCGCGGCCGCGCTCGACCAGCTCGTGCGCGAGCTCGGCGCGGAAAGCGGCGTCGACATCGGCTACACACAGGTCGCCCACAGCGGCGCGCGGCCGCTGCCCGCCGCGGTCAACACCGCGCTGTTCCGGATCGCGCAGGAAGCGCTCAGCAACATCGTGCATCATGCGCAGGCGTCGCGCGCCGCGGTGACGCTCGACGTCGCGACGCACGCGGTCACGCTGAGCATCGCCGACAACGGCTGCGGGTTCGACGCCGAGCGCTCGCAGGCCGACGCGCGCGGCGGCATCGGCCTGCGCAACATGCGCGAACGTCTCGACGCGCTCGGCGGCGCGCTGACGATCACGTCGCAGGTCGGCCATACCGTGGTGGCCGCGCGCGTGCCGCTGACTTCACCGGCCTGACCGCGCGCGCCGCCACTCGATTCAAGGAGACCCATTGCCCATGAGCGCCCCGGACACCCCCGCAAGGCTCCCCGCCGACTCCGTCGCCCAGCCGGTCGCCCAGCCGGTCGCCCGCCTTCTGCTCGTCGACGACCATCCGCTCGTGCGCGACGGCCTGCGGATGCGGCTCGAGGCGGCCGACCTGTCGGTCGTCGGCGAGGCCGGCAATGCCGACGAGGCGCTGGCGCTTGCCGAATCGCTCGAACCCGATCTCGCGCTGATGGACGTCGGCATGAACGGCATGAACGGCATCGCGCTCGCAGGCGTGTTCCACGAGCGCTTTCCCGGCATCCGCGTGCTGATGCTGTCGATGCACGACAACGTCGAATACGTGACGCAGGCCGTGCGCGCCGGCGCGAGCGGCTACCTGCTGAAGGATTCGCCGGCGAGCGAGATCGTCCGCGCGATCGGCGCGGTGCTTGCGGGCCACACGTTCTTCAGCGAAGGGCTCGCCGCGCGGATGATCCACGCCAGCGCGGCGGCGTCGCCGCTCGATCGCCTGACGCCGCGCGAGCGCGACATCCTCGATGCGCTCGCCGAAGGCCTGTCGAGCAAGCAGATCGCGCAGCAGACCGGGCTGTCGGTGCGCACCGTCGAGACGCACCGGCTCAACCTGAAACGCAAGCTCGACATCGAAGGACAGGCCGAGCTGATCAAGTTCGCGGTCGAGCATCGGCGGCGGTAGGGGCGAAACCCGGGTAGCTCACGCCACGCGCCAGGGCAATCGCACGAACGGCCACAAAAGGAGAACGTCGGCGCGATAACCGTCGCTGGCACCCGCTTTGAGCCGTCGATTCTTGATGCCGGCGTTCGTAGCCGTATCTGCTTTGTGCAGGTTCAGACAGACTCGGTGCGGGACCGCAAAGTTCTGGGTGGCGTTGTCGACGCGAACCCTGCATGGGTCTTCACCGGAGGCCATGTCCAACTCACAGCTCACACGGCCCGGCAATCTAGCATTCCCCAACGTCGCCAAGCCCATAAGTGCAAGCAAATGGGTCGTACCATTTATTATTTTTATAATAAAGCGTCACTACATCCCCTCTTGTGAAGATAAATGTCGCAACGCCGCTCGAAGATAGCTCCCACGTCCCCGAACTACCATCATCAAACCTCAACGTCCCCTTTGCATAACACGATGAATAGCGCTCATGAGAAAACATATACCCCTCGACAGGATAAGCCTTTAAGAAAAAGTTTCTGACCTGCCTGACAGTAGGTTGAAATTTTTTACAGGCATTCACCGCATCACCCTCCCTACTCTTCCCATATTCGCGAATCTCAATAGCCTTCACCCCTCTTGCCTGGGAGGCACAGCAAAACAAAAAAATGTACGCGAACAAGAGCGATTTATATATCAATCCCATTTTGCAGTACCCGCTTCAGTTTCCCTCTTGTACGACACATCGGGATGCCTGTATATCTCGGAAAAAGATACTCCTAATGTGTCGCAAAGCTCCTTCACAAGCCACCTCAAAGATTCATTTTGTTCATCATTTACAACCTCGTAAATGTTTGTTTTTCTATCCATGCGACCAACGATCTCTATACCAATAGAATCCGCATTCCCAGGATACCTATCCGGAAAATCTCTCTTGTATTCCATCCCTGATAATTTTTTAAATCTTCCAACCATAGAAGACACCTTCTCGAATTCGGATGGGCTACATTTCTTTTCCACAAGACATCGAGATTTTAGCAATCCAACATGATTGGTTCGTTTATACACCGAGGCGGTTTGATAAATGGCTCCATTCTTGTCTATCAAGAAGTGCGCTCCGTTCGCCCCGCTTTCCGCATAGCTATTAAACGTGCTACTGGCTGCAGTTCCATCTGTTTGGTGAACGACGATTCCATTCACCTTGGACATCTGACCTCGCTCAATTGTTGAAAAAATCTTAACCTTGATGCGCTCGGCGTCGACATGACCTTGTTTTGAAATAAACAACATTGCACATCCCTATCGTTAAATTGCCTTATTGGCCTTGATGTCGTAGCCCATGCTCACAGCCCCGGCATTACCACCCCGGGAATTCTGAACCACATATTCCTGCCTCATACGAGCAAAGGACAATCGAACTTCTTCGCGCGGAACCCGCATGTTAGTGTTGCTAACAGGCTTGACCTGGGTAATGAGCACGTCCTCCATCGTGATAGTGAGATATTCGAGCGGCGCGCCACCAGCCTTGCGCATTATCAGTACGGCGCGTTCAATATGCTTTCCCGTCAGGCAATACTGAACCAGATTCGGCGTAGCACGGTCGATGTAGTGCTCAAAGGTCAGATCATCAACAGTGCATCTGCCTGCGCCTCCACCACTCCCCATATGCATATTAGATTGCTGGCTCACTGACCAATCCCACGTCAGCACCTCGATTTCGTTCGAATGATCGGCATCCATCGATTCGCCCGCTATACCCGTTAGCTTTAAGAAAATATCCTGCGCCATTCTCCCCTCCCAATTAGAAAACGAAAGATCAAACCAACCAAACAATGAAAGATGAAGCTTGAAGCGTCAATCAGACAAAACCGAAAAGCAGAATCCAATGTATTGCAACGCAGGGCAATCGCACGAAATGTCACAAACGGAGAACAGCGGTGCAGCGGGCGTCACTGGCACCCGCTTTGAGCAGGTTCAGGCAGATGCGGCGCAGGATCGCAAAGTTCCGGGTGGCGTTGTTGATGCGAACCCTGCCTTGGTCTTCACCGAAGGCCATGTCCGACTCCCAGCGCATGCTGATCTCGATACGCCTATGCGCCCGCACGACCCATGGAATCCGTACGACGTCGGCAGACAGCCTCGACACGTAGTAACGCCGCTCGGTCGTCTTGGCATCGCCGATTTCCCGAGCGACCTCGACCATCACGATCGAACGCACACCGGGCCATAAGTCCGAATCAGGCTCCCGGCACACAAGGACATCGCAGGCGATACACTGGCGTGTTTCCTTCGCTCCGGGCTCATCGCCCGCTGGAGACGCGCGGCAACAGGCTCATTTGCCGTTGGACAGTGCTCACGCGCAATTCGCCTTCCAATTTCATACTTGTCCAATCGACCTCCACCAAGGTCGATGGAATTCTTTCGCTTTCCACAACAAGCGACGCGATCGTGATTCGCATGACGCGTGCACGAACTCGTCATGCGGCAATCGGCATCACAAGCAGGTATCGGTAATCTGAATCGAGGAGTGAAATCGCGATGTTCCGTATCGCGGATGTCGGTGATGGAAGGGCAGCGTCCGCTCGCCGCAGATACAGCTGAGGTGGCGACGTGAAACAGGCTTCACGTGCGTGGTGGAAGGACCGGTTACTGTTGTTGCTGGTTGCGCTTTTGTGTGCCGGGTTGGCGAGCGTGTTCGCTCGTATTTCGGGGAAAGAGGCGCCGGCGATTATCCTGGCGATTACGATCGTCGCATTGCTCATCGAGAACCGCAGGCTTCGCAAGGCGCTACGGCAAGCCATCGAGGAAAATCAACGACGCGAGCCATAAGCAGTGCTTCGCGTACGGCCAACCTCCATGCCATTGCAAACGCAACGTGCTGGCCGAAAGCAAAATGCCGTTCAGCGCTTTGCCGAACAGATTTTCGTAGCAGATCCGCCGCGTCCCGCCCGACATTGATTCCTCGCGTCGAGGTCGCCGGACACCGCGCAATGTGAAACGCCCCGGCCGCATTCGCGACCGGGGCGTCATGGTGTCAGCGTTCACGTTCCGCTGGTTGGCGTCTCGACAGAAAGGCTAAACGAGCCGGCCGCCGACGGGCCGCATTCCAGTCGCAAATCGCGTCCGACCGTCAGTTCGTCCGCGCGTTGTGCTTCTGCAGGAACGCGATCAGCCCGTCGATGCCGCCCTGCGCGAGCTGGCTCTTGAACTGCCCCTGATAGACCTGGATCAGCCACGCGCCCGACATGTCGATGTCGTAGATCTTCCAGTCGTTGCCGATCTTGCCGAGCCGGTAGCCGACCGACTGGCTGTCGCCCGGCGTCGTCACCGTCGACTGCACGAGCGCGTCGGCGCCCGACGCGCCGCCCGCCTTGAACGAGAACTTCGCATCCTGGTTGCCGAGCTGCGCGAGCGACGCGGCATAAGTGCGCGTCATCAGCAGCTTGAATTGCTTGTACAGCTCCTGCTGCTGTTGCGGCGTCGCCTGCTTCCATGCGTCGCCGACCGCGATGCGGGTCGTGCGCTCGAAATTCGTCGCGGGCAGGAAGCGCGCCTCGACCACCTGCGTGACCTTCGCCATGTCGCCGCCGCGCGCGACCGGATCGGCCTTCATCGCATTGACGGTGCCCTCGACCGCATTGCGAACCACGTCGACCGGCGCACTCTGCGCGAAAGCGGAAATCGACACGGTGGCCGCGGCGAGAAAAGCAAACAAATGACGTTTCATACGGATATCGCACTCGCTAAGGAAAAACGGACGGCGCGGCGCGCCGTCCGGTCGACGCAAGTATACCGGGCCTGACACACGCCTGCCGCGCCGTGACCGACTGTTACCTTTCAAGCCGGATTGTCACAGGCACGACCAGAAACGGCGGCTCGAGGAAAGTAAACAAATGCTTACCTATGCCGGGAACCCGGCCCCGCGCCGATTCCCCCTCCGACAGGAAAAGATACTTCCGGCCGCACAACCCCCAACGTCACGACCGCCGCCGCGCTGCGCCGGTATACTTGGACACTTTGCCTTTTCGAGCCCCACCCCACCACCTCATGGTGACCAATCTCATCATTCGACTCGTCGCGTGGTCGGTCCGACGCCCGGTCTGGGTCGTCGTGCTGTCGCTGATCATCGCCGCCATGAGCGGCGTCTACGTCGCGCGTCACTTCAAGATCAATACGGACATCAGCAAGCTCGTCGACGCCGAGCCTCAATGGGCGGCGCTCGGCAAGGGCATCGACCGCGCGTTTCCGCAACGCGACGGCACGATCCTCGCGGTCGTCGAAGCCCCCGCGCCCGAATTCGCGACGGCCGCCGCGCATACGCTGACGGCCGCGCTGCAGAAGCAGGCCGAGGCCGGCCGCATCGGCCAGGTCGCCGAGCCCGGCGGCGGCCCGTTCTTCGAGCACAACGGGCTGCTGTTCCTGCCGCCGCAGGAAGTCGCGGACACCACGTCGGAACTCGCGCGCGCGCGTCCGCTCGTCAACGAGCTCGCGAAGAACCCGAGCCTGACCGGGCTCGCGACCACGCTGTCGACGACGCTCGGCCAGCCGCTCCTGACCGGCCAGGTGAAGCTGCCGGCAATGGCCAAGCTGCTGTCGCGCAGCGCCGCGACGGTCGACGACGTGCTGGCCGGCAAGCCCGCCGCGTTCTCGTGGCGCGCGCTCGTCGACAACGACGCCGCGAAGCAGCCCGCGCGCGCGTTCGTCACCGTGCAGCCGGTGGTGAACTACGGCGCGCTGAAGGCCGGCGAGGAAGCGAGCCGGACGATCCGCGACACCGCGCGCGCGCTCGACCTCGAGAAGCGCTTCGGCGCGGTCGTGCGGCTGACCGGCGAGCAGCCGCTCGCCGACGACGAATTCGCGTCGGTGCAGGACGGCGCGGCGCTCAACGGCGCCCTCACGCTGCTCGCCGTGCTCGTCATCCTGTGGCTCGCGCTGCGCTCGAAGCGGATGATCGGCTCGGTGATCGTCACGCTGTTCGTCGGCCTCGCCGTCACCGCCGCGCTCGGCCTGATGATGGTCGGTTCGCTGAACATGATCTCGGTCGCGTTCATGGTGCTGTTCGTCGGCCTCGGCGTCGATTTCTCGATCCAGTACGGCGTGAAGTACCGCGAGGAGCGCTTCCGCGACCCGCGCATCGACCACGCGCTGATCGGCGCCGCGCACTCGATGGGCATGCCGCTCGCGCTCGCGACTACGGCGGTTGCGGCCAGCTTCTTCTCGTTCATCCCGACCGCGTATCGCGGCGTGTCCGAGCTCGGCCTGATCGCAGGCGTCGGCATGTTCGTCGCGCTGGCCACCACCGTCACGCTGCTGCCCGCGCTGCTGCGCCTGTTCGCGCCGCCGGGCGAATCGAAGGCGCCGGGCTTTCCGATGCTCGCACCGGTCGACGAGTTCCTCGACGCGCACCGCAAGCCGATCCTGATCGGCACGCTCGCGGTCGTGATCGGCGCGCTGCCGCTGCTCAAGTTCCTGCACTTCGATTTCAACCCGCTGCACCTGAAGGACCCATCCAGCGAATCGATGGCGACACTGCTCGCGCTGAAGGATTCGCCGGAGGCGTCGGTCAACGACGTCACGCTGCTCGCGCCGTCGCTCGCCGAAGCCGACGCGGCCGCGAAGCGTCTCGGCGCGCTGCCCGAAGTCGGTCGCACGACGACGCTGTCGACCTTCATCCCGGCCGACCAGCCGGCCAAGCGCGCGTCGATCGCCGCCGCCGCGAGCGAGCTGCTGCCCGCGCTGACCCAGCCCGCCGCGCCGCCCGCGACCGACGCGCAGCGCGTCGCCGCGCTCAAGCGCGTGTCGGACCTGCTGGGCTACGCGGCCGAGGATCATCCGGGCCCGGGCGCGGCGGCCGCGCAGCACCTGTCGGCGTCGCTCGCGAAGCTCGCGGCCGCCGACGCCGCGACGCGCGACCGCGCCGAACGCGCGTTCTCCGATACGCTGCGCACCGCGCTCAGCCAGCTCGCAACGTTGCTCCAGCCGCAGGAGATCACGCGCGGCTCGCTGCCGCCGCAGCTCGTGCGCGACTGGGTCGCGCCGGACGGCCATGCGCTCGTGCAGATCTCGCCGCAGGTGCCGAAGGGCGTCGATCCGGGCGACGACACGATGCTGCGCCGCTTCGCGACGGCCGTGAAGGCCGCCGAGCCGGGCGCGATCGGCGGGCCGATCTCGATCCTGCATTCGGCCGACACCATCATCAACGCGTTCCTGCATGCGGCGCTGTGGTCGATCGTATCGATCACGATCCTGCTGTGGATCACGCTGCGCCGTTTCGGCGACGTGCTGCGCACGCTGGTGCCGCTGCTCGTGTCGGGCATCGTGACGCTCGAGCTGTGCGTCGTGTTCGGCATGTCGCTCAACTTCGCCAACATCATCGCGCTGCCGCTGATGCTCGGCGTCGGCGTCGCGTTCAAGGTGTATTTCGTGATGGCGTGGCGCGCCGGGCAGACCGGCCTGCTGCATTCGAGCCTCACGCATGCGGTGCTGTTCAGCGCCGCGACCACGGCCACCGCATTCGGCAGCCTGTGGCTGTCGCATCACCCCGGCACGTCCAGCATGGGCAAGCTGCTCGCACTCGCGCTGACGTGCACGCTGATCGGCGCCGTGGTGTTCCAGCCGGTACTCATGGGCAAACCGCGCGTGAAGCGCGCGCAGAACCAATCGCAAGGAATCAATGAATAAAAGAACCATTGCGGCCACCGTCGCCGCTGGCGCGCTGCTGAGCGGCTGCGCGACCGGCCCCAACCGCAATCCGTCCGATCCGCTCGAGCCGATGAACCGCGCGGTGTACACGTTCAACGACACCGTCGACCGGAACATCGCGGTGCCGATCGCAAAGGGCTACCAGAAGGTCACGCCGACGCCGGTGCGCACGGCGATCAGCAACTTCTTCTCGAACCTCGGCGACCTCGGCAACATCGCGAACAACCTGCTGCAGCTGCGGATCACCGATGCGACGCAGGACCTGATGCGCGTCGCGATGAACTCGCTGTTCGGCGTCGGCGGCCTGATCGACATCGCGACGCCCGCGGGGCTGCCGAAACATCACCAGGATTTCGGCCTGACGCTCGCGCGCTGGGGTGTGCCGTCCGGCCCGTATCTGGTGCTGCCGGTGTTCGGGCCGAGCACGATCCGCGACGGCGTCGGCCGCGCGGTCGACGTGCGCTTCAATCTGCTCAACTACATCGAGCCGGCCGCGCGCAATCCGATGTACGTGATGCAGTTCGTGAGCGCGCGTTCGGACCTGCTCGGCGCGACCGACCTGCTGAAGCAGGCGGCGCTCGATCCGTACTCGTTCGTCCGCGACGCATACCTGCAGCAGCGCAAGTCGCTGACCTACAAGAGCGAGTCCGCGCCGAGCGCGCTGCCGCAATACAACGAGCCGGATGAGTCGGGGAGTGAAGCGACGCCGGGCGGCAAGCCCGCCGGCACGCCGGCGGCGCCCGGGCTGCCGAGCTACGAGGATCCGGGCGAGTCGGGCGGGGCGCCGGCCAGCGCGCCGGCCGCGCCGGGTCTGCCGCAATATGACGATCCGGGGGCGGGCAGTGCGATGCCGGCGAGTGCGCCGGCTGCGACGCCGGCGGTGCCTGCGAGCGGTCCCGCGGCAAAGTAGCAGGGCATCGGCCCGATGACCATCAGGAGCGCTGCTTGAGGCAGCGCTCTTTTTTTGGTTGGCTGCCCAACTGCACGAGCGAAATCAATTCGACCTATTCGGACAAGACACCGTTGTTTTTCTTCGAATCAGGCGAGTATGAGACAAACAAGTTGTCGCTCGCTGTCTCGACGTGCAATCGACCACATTCAGTGCACTCGTAGGCAGTGCGCATCAAGCCAAGAAACTCGGTGTGAAGGTGGTCGTGAAGCACGTTTCCGTGATCGAGTTGAAGGGACAGGTAGTCTTCCGTATAACCGCGACTCAACAGCCACGAACGAACACTTCCTTGCTCCACGGCAACGACATAGCTCTGTAGCTCGCTTACAAGCCAATCCGTGAATCGCTCGCAAAACGAATCCTTCAATATGGCCGCCTTGTAGGGCAAGGAATGCGTGTTATCTCGGATAACGTTTCCGCACTGACAACCCAGCTTGCTCATTGGTAATCCCCCGTACTGTCGACGATAACGTCGCAAATCGGGCTGATCGACGCGCGAGCCCTACATTTCGGCGTCACGCAACTCACAGCCGAGCGCAAGACTCAGTTTCGCGCAAATGACCGTCATCCGATCCGTCCGTAACCGCAACGCGACCTGGCCAGAGAAAAGGAGCCCGCCAGGCTCCGACAATACCGCGTCGAGCACCGTTCCTGCGAAGAGAAAGCGAGGGGGGACAAGCGGATACTTCCGCTCACCCGATCCGCAGCGCCCCCGCGCGCCCGAACGCATGCCGCGCCTGGATCAGCGTCGTGCGCGCCGCGCGCGCATCGCCCGCGACCTGCAGCAGCGGGCCGAGCTGGGAAGGTTGCTTGATGAGCTCGCGCAGGATCGGCAGGATCGCGGTGCTGCCGTCGTCGCGCAGCCCGGCCGTCGCGGCGCTCGGCAACGTGCGCCACGCCGGATCGACGATCGCACGGCACACCGCGAACGGCACGCCGCGCGCCGCCGCGAAGGCCGCGGCGATGTGCGATTCCATGTCGACGGCCAGCGCGCCTTTCGCGCGATACAGCGACGCCTTGTCTTCTTCGCTCACGACCGGCGCGCCGACGGCCGCCATCACACCGCGCGTGACGCGCGGCCAGACCGGCGTGTCATGCAGCGCGCCGACGAGCCGCGCGCTCCAGCCGACGTCCGTCTGCACGCGGCCGAACGGCCCGTCGATCGCGTCGGCGATCACGAGCGCGCCCGGCGCGAGGTCGGGCGCAAGCCCGCCCGCGGTGCCGAAGCTGACGATGCCCGCGCAGCCGCGCGCGGTCGCTTCGGTCAGCGCACGTTCGAGCCGATCGGCGCGCGCGGCGTACACCGCCTCGACGCCGTCGCCGCCCGCGATGCGCGCCTCGAACGCCATCCCCGTCACCGCGATGACGGGCAGCGTGCCGTTGTGCTTCGACGCCGTCACGCGTTACATCCCGACCGTCACGCGCGTCGCGTTGGCGCGCTTCAGGTTGCGGTAGCGCGCAAGCGCCCACAGCGGGAAGAACTTGCGATAGCCGTGGTAGCGCAGGTAGAACACGCGCGGGAAGCCGGTCGCCGTGAAGCGCGTCTCGTCCCACAGCCCATGTTCCTTCTGCTCGGCGATCAGGTAGTCGATCCCGCGCGCGACCGCCGGATGGTTCACCTCGCCGGCCGCCATCAGGCCGAGCAGCGCCCAGGCCGTCTGCGACGACGTGCTCGGCGCCTGCTCGTAGCCGCGATAGTCGAGCTTGTAGCTGTCGCCGTCCTCGCCCCAGCCGCCGTCCTTGTTCTGGACCGACAGCAGCCACTGCGCGCCGCGCTTCACGCGCGGATCGTCCGGGCCGAGGCCGGCCGCGTTCAGCGAGCACAGCGCGGTCCACGTGCCGTACACGTAGTTCATCCCCCAGCGGCCGTACCAGCTGCCGTCCGGCTCCTGCTCCTTCAGCATGTAGTCGAGCGAGCGACGCGCCGCTTCGCTGTTTGCGACGGTCTCGCCGAGCTGCGACAGCATCGACAGGCAGCGGCCCGACACGTCCGCGGTCGGCGGATCGAGCAGCGCGCCGTGATCGGAGAACGGAATGTTGTTCAGGTAGTACTGCGTGTTTTCCGGCTCGAACGCGCCCCAGCCGCCGTCGCTGCTCTGCATGCCGACGACCCACTCGCGCGCGCGCGAGATCGACTCGCGATACGCGTCCGAATGCCGGAGCTTCTCGACGCGGTCCATCGCCATCACGACGACCGCCGTATCGTCGACGTCCGGGTAATGCGGGTTCGCATACTGGAACGCCCAGCCGCCGGGCCGCACGTTCGGGCGGCGCGAGATCCAGTCGCCGCGCACGTCGAGGATCTGCAGCGGACGCAGCCATTCGAGGCCGCGCACCACGGCGTCTTCCGCGCGCGGGTCGCCCGTCTCGAGCAGCGCGTGCGCCGCGAGCGACGTGTCCCACACCGGCGACAGGCACGGCTGGCAATACGCCTCGTCGTCGTGCACGACGAGCAGCTTCTCGACCGACTGGCGTGCGATCGCGCGGTTCGGGTGGTCTTCCGGATAGCCGAGCGCGTCGTACATCATCACCGCGTTGGCCATCGCCGGATAGATCGCGCCGAGACCGTCCTCGCCGTTCAGGCGCTCGTCGACGAATGCAACCGCCTGCCGGATCGCGCGTTCGCGCGTGTAGCTCGGGAACAGGCCGTCGACCGCGCGCAGTGAGTGATCGACGACGCGGAAGAACGCGAACCAGCCGGCGCTCTGGTGGCCCTGGCGCGGCAGCAGCCCCGCGTTGACGGGCGGATCGATGAACAGCTCGTCGATGCGCACGCCGCGCGGGTTCTTCGCGATCGGCCGCTTCGCGTTCAGCACGAGCAGCGGCACGATCACCGTGCGCGCCCAGTACGACACCTTCGACAGGTGGAACGGGAACCACTGCGGCAGCAGCATGATCTCGACCGGCATCATCGGCACCGCGCGCCACGGAATCGCACCGTACAGCGCGAGCTGGATGCGCGTGAACACGTTCGACATCTCGGCGCCGCCCATCGCGTGGATCGCCTTGCGCGCACGCTGCATGTGCTCGGCGTTCTCGTCGTCGCCGATCACCTTCAGCGCGAAGTACGCCTTCACGCTCGCGCTGATGTTCGGCGCGCCGTCGGTGAACAGCGGCCAGCCGCCGTCCTGCTGCTGGATGCGGCGCAGATAGCGGCCGATCTTCTGTTCGAGCTCGAGGTTCGGCGTTTCGCCGAGATAGTGGACGAGCAGGATGTACTCGGCCGGAATCGTCGAATCCGCTTCGAGTTCGTAGACCCAGTGCCCGTCGGCTTGCTGGGCGGCCAGCAGCGCATCGGTCGCGCGTGCGACGGCGGCGTCGAGGTCGGCTGCCGCGGAGTCGGCGGCCAGGGTTGGCATATCGGTGAGATCGTTCATCGGTCCCTCTCTTATTGTTGCTGGAGCACGTCCGCGGCCGTCTGGCCGGAGCGAATCGCGCCCTCGATCGTGGCGGGCAGGCCGGTGGCAATCCAGTCGCCCGCCAGCACGAGATTGGTCCAGCGCGTACGCGCAGCCGGACGTTTCATTTCCTGCGACGGCACCGCCGCAAACCCCGCGCGCGGCTCGATGACGAGCTGCCACGCGGGCATGGCATCCACGGACGCGCCCGTCACGCGCGCGACGTCCTGCCAGATGGTTCGCGCGAGCGTCTCGCGCGGCGTGTCGAGCCAGCGGCCCGCGTCGCGGATCGTCGCCGCGAGCTGGCCTTCGGCGGCCCGCACCGCGTCGACGGCGGCGCCGTTGACGACGGTCGTGTACACCGCGCAGCCCGGCGGCGGTTCGGCCGCGAAGTACGCGGTGACGACCGCGCTATACGTATCCGGCGCGGTCAGGTCGGGCACGAGCGGCTGCGCGACGTCGGGCGGCACCGCCAGCACGACCGCGTCGCCCGGTGCGAGATCGACCCGGGCGCCGTCGATCATCAGCGCGTCGACCGCCGCATGGCCGTTCGCGCCGAATTCGAGCGTGTCGAGCCGCGAGCGCAGCCGGATCGACGCGCCGCCGTGCTGCAGCATCCGCAGCGCGGGATCGACGAACGCGCTGCCGAGCCCGTGGCGCGCGACGAGCGGGCGGCAAGCCGGCCCGCCGGCCGCGAGCGTGCCGAACACGACCGCCCGCGCGAGTTCCGCCGTCGCATGGCGCGGCTCGACGTTCAGCGCGCCGAGGAAATACGGCCGCAGCCAGCGATCCCACAGCACGCCGTCGCAACGCATCGTCTGCGCGAGCGAGCGGCCCGTGCGCGCGAACGCGAGCGGCACGAGCGACAGGTAATCCAGCGGCGTCGTGCCCGGCGCCCGCGACGCGGCGTCGAACAGCCACGACGGCCAGCGGCTGCTGCCGAAGCGCAGCGTCCAGCGCTGCTGCGCGCCGACGTCGACGACCGGGAATTCCGGCAGCGCCGGCCCGTCCACCTGATCGGCCGCGCCGATCGTCCGCAGGTAGCGTTGCGTCGCGGGCTGTCCCGCGAACACCAGATGCAGTCCGGTGTCGAGCGTCGCGTTCAGCCTGGCGTCGAACCACGAACGGCAACGCCCGCCCGCCTGCGTGTGCGCATCGTGCAGCACGATGCGGCGCCCACGACGTTGCAGCTCGACGGCGGCCGACAGCCCCGCGAGTCCTGCCCCGATCACGTGGACGGTTCTGGGCATCGCCTCAGAACAGCGCGTAGCGCGCGGCGATCATCAGCATGCGCGCCTTCGGCTTGCGGACCGGCAGGCGAGGGGCATCGAAGCCGCGCGCGACCGCCGCATCGAGGATGCAGCGGTATGCGCCCGACATGATGCGCGGCGCCTTCACCTGGGCTCGCGCACACTTGTCCATCACCGCATCCGCCTGCCGGAAATGCTCGATCGCGCGCTCGACGAGCGTCGCGCAGACGCGCGGCAAGGCCGGCGCGCGCGCGATCGTCGCCGGATCGGTGATCGCGATCCCTTCGCGCGCGAGCAGCTCGCGCGGCAGGTAGCAGCGGTTGATCGCCGCGTCGTCGTCGATGTCGCGCAGGATGTTGGTCAGCTGCAGCGCGCGGCCGAGATGGTGCGACAGCGCGATGCCTTCCGCTTCGGGCATCCCGAATATCCTCACCGACAGGCGGCCGGCCGCGCTCGCGACGCGATCGCAATACAGGTCGAGCGTCGGCTCGTCGGGCGCGCAGATGTCTTCGGCGGCGTCCATCGCCATGCCGTCGATCATTGCGTGGAAATCGTCGCGCTGCAGGTTGAACGCGTGAATCTCGCGCGTGAGCGCCGCGAGATGGCGCGGCGGCCGGCCGGCGAAGCACGCGTCGATGTCCGCGCGCCAGCGCTCGAGGCCGGCGGCGCGCTCGGCGCGCGGCAGGTCGCTGTCGGCGATGTCGTCGACCGCTCGGCAGAACGCATACACCTGGAACATCGCATCGCGCTGCGTCGCCGGCAGGATGCGCATCGCAAGATAAAAAGAACTGCTCGATGTGACGGCAGCGGCGTCGATTTCTTGTTCGTCCACGACGAGATTGGAAGCGGCCAAGACGAGCTCCACGGAGACGCCCACGCGGGGCGATTGAAGAAGCCATGCCCGGCTGGGATGGTAAGGGCGTCAAATGCGTGCGAGATGTGCGAACGATCGACGCAGACAAGCATGAATTGCCGGTCGGAAGCCGGAATTGGGCGAAAGTATAGCAATCTTTGAACATCGATGGCGGTGCGGCCGGCGGCGCCCGGACGCGCGCCGCCGCACGCCGCGGCCCGCCGTCCTCGGCCGGACGGCCCTGCGGGCCGGGGATGTCTGGTCGAGGGCCTCTACAGGCGCTTCAGGCCTAGCCGTAGACGATGTCGCGCTGCAGATCGAGCGCGATGAGCCCCATTTCACGCGTCAGTTGAAGCATCGCTCGCCGCTCGAGCCGCGAGCCCATGAAGCTCGTCACGCGGCCGTCCGGATCGGCGGTGAACTGGAACACCGGGCCGCCCGTGCCGAACCACGCGCCCGGCACGTCGGCCGATTCGCGCCAGTCGACCTGCTCGAAGACGCGCGCGATTCCCGCGCGCACCGCGTCGCCCGGGCCGATCGGCGGCGCGATGTCGCCCAGGTCGTCGAGGGAATAGGGGCCGGGCTTGTCCGGCTTCCGGTAAAAGAGATAGTCGACGTTCATGGGGCGCGATCAGGGTAAAGCATCAAATTAGCGCGATCTGCTGCGAATTTAAATCAGATATGAACGAAATGTCGTCTCCGCGACACATTCGGGGACACATGGCCGGCGGCCGATCCGGTGCGGCCGGCCGCCGCCGCTTGGGTCCGCGTTGGTTCGTCTAAGATGACGCTTTATCCGAACAACGCATTCCGAACTCATGGAGACGAACGTGACAGCCGTGCCATCCGCATCCCCGCAGTCCGCCCACCCGGTTTTCGTGTTCGTGCACGGCGCATGGCACGGCGCGTGGTGCTTCGCGCACGTGATGGCCGCGCTGGCCGCACGCGGCCATCTGTCGATCGCGCGCGACCTGCCCGCGCACGGAATCAACGCCCGCTTTCCCGCATCGTACCTCCAGCGGCCGCTCGACCGCGAAGCGTTCGGCGCCGAGCCGTCGCCGGTCGCGAACACGACGCTCGACGACTACGCGTCGCAGGTGATGCAGGCGGTCGACGACGCATATGCGCTCGGCCACGGCGAGATCGTCCTCGTCGGGCACAGCATGGGCGGCATCGCGATCACGGCGGCCGCCGAACGGATGCCCGAGAAGATCGCGAAGATCGTCTACCTTGCTGCGTTCATGCCCGCGTCGGGCGTGCCCGGCCTCGACTACGTGCGCGCGCCGGAGAACCAGGGCGAACTGCTCGGCCAGTTGATGCTCGCGAGCCCGCGCGCGACCGGCGCGCTGCGCATCGATCCGCGCAGCGACGACGCCGCGTATCGCGCGACGGCCAGGCGCGCGCTGTGCGACGACGTCCCGCAGGCCGAATACGAGGCGGTCGCGAACCTGATGAGCTGCGACGTGCCGGCCGCGCCGTTCGCGACGGCGATCCCGACGACCGCCGCGCGCTGGGGTGCGCTCGACCGCCACTACATCAAATGCCTGCAGGACCACGTGATCCTGCCCGCGCTGCAGCAGCGCTTCATCGACGAAGCCGATGCGTTCACGCCGGACAACCCGACGCACGTGCATCAGCTCGACAGCAGCCATTCGCCGTTCGTGTCGCAGCCGGCGGTGCTGGCCGGCGTGCTGGCGGACATCGCGAAGAGCTGAACGTGAACGAGGCCTACGCGTAGGCGACGGAACGGTCGCGGCCGCGCCGCTTCGCGCGATACAGCGCGGCGTCGGCCTCGTTGACGAGCACATCGCAGGTCTGCGCGCCCGCATGCGCGCTCGCGCCGCCGACGCTCGCCGTCACCGGCACGCGCACGCCCTCGGCATCGACCGGCGTGGCGCCGATCGCGCATCGCACCTTCTCCGCCACCAGCATCGCTTCGGCGAGATCGGTGCACGGCAGCAGCAGCGCGAATTCCTCGCCGCCGAAGCGGCAGAACGTATCCTGCGCGCGCACGATCGCGGCAACGCGCAGCGCCATCTCGCGCAGCACGGCGTCGCCGACCGCGTGGCCGAACCGGTCGTTGATCGTCTTGAAGTGATCGAGATCGAACAGCAGCACCGACAGGTTGCCGCCATAGCGCTGCCAGCGCGCGAACTCGTCGCGCAGCCGCTCCTCGAAGAAGCGCCGGTTCGCGATGCCCGTCAGCCCGTCGCAGTTCGCGTGCTCGCGCAGCTTCGCCACCGCTTCCTCGCGTTCGCGCTGCATCACGCTCACGTGCGTGACGTCCGATATCGTCACGCACACGGCCTCGACTTCGCGCCCGCGCGTGAGCGGCATGAACGTGCAGTCCTGCTGCATGAAGTCGACGCCGCCCGTGATCGGCCGGTCATGCTCGAAGCGGAACAGGTACGGCCGCTGCTCCCACGAGCTGAACGCGAAGCTGCCGAGCTGGAACACGCTCTCGAGCTTGCGCGCGAGCCACGCGCGCGGCAGGTCCGGAAAGCAGTCGAACAGGTTGCGGCCGATCACGTCGTCGGCGGGCACGCCGCTGTGGTCCTGCATGAAGCGATTCCACATCAGCACGTTCATCGCGCGGTCGAGCACGAACAGGCCGAAGCCGACCCGTTCGATCACGAGGTCGCTCAGCGAAGCGGTAGGGGCGGGGGAGGCAGTGGGGGCAGTCTGGGCGGTCATAGCGCGGAAAGCAACGCGTCGAGCGCATCGCCCATCAGGCGGATCGAATCCTCGGCCATCAGCATCACGAAATGCGCGCGGAAGGCGTCGTCCTCGAGGCCGAGGTTCACTTCGAGCAGCAGCGCGACGCTCCAGGCCAGCACGGTGGGCTGGAACACGTCGTCGAACGACACGTTCGCGCCCAGCAGCCCGGGCGGGAAGAATACCGGCGTGCGGCCGAGCTCGTCGAGGATCGACGACACGCACGCGCCCATCAGCACGTTCGCGACGTCGAACACGAGTTCGTCCTGGGATGACGACTCGCCGAGCGCGGCGGCCGTCTCGTCGCCGGCTTCATTCACTTCGTCGTCATCGTCGCGTATGCGCTCGCCTGCCGCGGCGTCGCCGAACGAGTGGTCGACGAGCGCCGCGAGCCGGCTGACGTTCGCGGTACGGCACAGCACGAGCGCCTCGCCCTTGATGTCCGAGCGGAACCCCTGGCGCACGGCGGTCACGCTGTCGTGAATGCCCGTCATCTCGCGCAGCGCCTTGCCCGCATCGGACGCCTGCACGACGCGCACGCGCGGCACCGACAGCTCGATGAACCGGCCGAGCAGCGACGCGAGCCGTGCGGCGGCGCGGCCCATCGCAAGATTGGCGATTTCCTGCAACGCGTCGCGTTGCTCCGCCGTGAACACCGAGTCAGGCATACAACCCATACTCCTTGAGAATGGGCAGCAACGCCTCCGACGTCACGGGCTTCGCGACGAACGCGATCGCACCCAGCTCGCGCACGCGCTCGCGCGCCTGCGGCTGGATGTCGGCCGATACCACGATCACGAACGTATTCAGATCTTCGTGGCGCAGTGTCTCGAGGACCTGATAGCCGTTCATGTCCGGCATCGTCAGGTCGAGAAACATCACGGAAGCTTTGCCGTCACGATAGAGCGCAAGTGCCTCTCGGCCGTTCGCCGCATACGCGATGTCCACGTCCCAGTCCCCCGGTAGCGCCTTTGTCAGCAACTTGCGAGCGAGTAGCGAATCGTCGGCAATCACAATCGGCAAAGACATAGCGGGCGGAGCGAAATACGGAATGGTCTCTCTCGCGTTAACGACCGCGCGCCGCGTTTCTTTAGGCGCCGTGTGAGCGAACGCGTGCAGCCGCCGGGCACCCCTGCGCCGGACGCCGCGGCAACTGTCGTCCGCGGCGGGCTGCGCGCTGGCATCAGCAGGCGCGTATCTATCTGTCATGGAAAGCAAGGCGCGATTCTCTGGGTAAAACCCGGGCGGTGCAACTCGCCATTTTTGCTGATTCAGACAGAATCGATCCAATCGCGCCGTATTCCGAAAACAGTTGCGACCATTTTTACGCCAAGGACGCAAAATTTTTCTTTGTGTACGTTTGCGCTGCCGGATTCGTCGCGTTTTCAATCTGACAAATTCTCCCTGTCGGAAACGTCAGGACGGCGCGCGCCGCGTGGCGCGAGCCTCGGGCGCAACTCGTTTATGATGGCAGGCACCTCCGCCTGAGCTTCACCCGTTCCCATCCATGACGTCCGACCGGTCCGCCGATTCCCGCCACCACGCTTCCGCCGATGACTGGCAGGACGACGGGGCCTATCCGTCCGGCGCGCCCGAACACGATTTCGCGGTCCGCCGCGTGACGCTGATCGTGCTGCTGATCGCCGCGATCGTGTTGCCGTGCATCTATGTCGCGGTGATGGCGTACAACGACCTGAAGTCGCGCGAAGCCGCTGCGAGCGACGTGACGATGCGCACCGTGCGCGTCGCCGAGGAGCACGCGCTCAAGGTGTTCGACCTGAGCGAGACGCTCGACGCGCGCATCGCCGATCTCGTGCAGGACATGGACGACGCGGCGGTGCGCAAGGACGAGTCCGACATCCACGACGCGCTCAACGAGATCGGCGGCGGCTACCCGCAGGTCGCGGCGGTGTCGATCTTCGGCGCGAGCGGCAAGCTGCTCGCGAACAGCCTCTACTATCCGGCACCGCACACGTCGATCGCGAATCGCGACGACTTCCTCGGCATCCGCGACGGCAAGGTCATCGAGCACGTCTCGCGCGTGATGCAGGGGCCGAGGCGGCTCGCGGACACGCCCGTGTTCAACACCGGCGTCGCGCGGCGGCACAGCGACGGCTCGTTCGCCGGGATGGTGTCGATCGCGCTGAAGTCGTCGTATTTCAATGCGTTCTACCGCGAGCTGATCGGCGGCGCGAAGACGCCGATGACGATGGCGCTCGCGCGCGCCGACGGCGCGGTGCTCGCGTCGTATCCGCCGCCGCCCGCCGCAGCCGAAGCCTATCGCGCGCTGTCGTTCGGCGACGAGCACAGCGACCCGCGCGGCGGCGTCGTGCGCGTGCGCCACGATGCCGGCAGCGAGATCGTCGCGTACCGGCAGGTCGGCAGCTATCCGGTATACGTGTCGTGCGCGTATCGCACGTCGGCGATCTGGCGCGAGTGGTACGAGCATCTCACCGTGCTGTTCGTGTCGATGTTCGCGCCGTCGTTCGCGCTGTGGTGCGTGATCTGGCTGTCGCTCAAGCGGCTCAAGGCGGAAGAGGCCGCGTGGGACCGCTGGCAGGCGGAAGCGTCGATGCGGCGGTCGATCGAATCCGCGTACCGGCAGTCGCGCAAGATGCAGGCGCTCGGCAACCTCGTCGGCAGCGTCGCGCACGACTTCAACAACCTGTTGATGATCATCTCGACCAACGTGCAGATCGCACGGCACCGCGGCGTCCAGCAGCTCGACACGGAACTCGGCGCGATCGAGCGGGCGCTGAAGAACGGGCAGTCGCTGACGCGCCAGCTGCTCGGCGTCGCGCGCAAGCAGCCGCTGCACAACGAGACGATCGACGTGGGGCAGTGGGTCGGCACCTGCCGCGAACTGCTGAAGACGTCGCTCGGCTCGAAGTCGTCGCTGACCGTCGCGATCGAGCCCGGCGTATGGCCGATCCGCGTGGACGTGGCGGAGCTCGAGCTCGCGGTCATCAACCTCGCCGTCAATGCGCGCGACGCGATGCCGATCGGCGGCCGCTTCACCGTCGGCGCGCGCAACGTGACGCTGCGCCGTGAGGACGGCTTTCCGCTGACCGGCGATTTCGTGCAGATCTCGCTCGACGACACGGGCTCGGGCATGGCGCCCGACGTGCTCGCGCGCGCATTCGAGCCGTTGTTCACGACGAAGCCGCACGGGATGGGCACGGGGCTCGGGCTGCCGCAGGTGTTCGCGTTCTGCGAGCGTTCGGGCGGACTCGCGACGATCGACAGCGCGGTGGGCGCGGGCACGTCGGTGCGGCTCTATCTGCCGCGCGCGAACCCGCTGGAAGTGACCGCCGCCCGGCCGCCGGCCCCCGTCGTGGTGCCGGTGCAGGACGCGAGCCCGCCGGCGGGCCTGCACGTGCTGCTCGTCGAGGACAACGGCGAAGTCGCCGCCGGAACGGAGGCGCTGCTCACGCTGCTGGGGCACCGCGTGACCTACGCGGCGACCGCCGACGACGCGCTGAGCCTCGTCGAAGCAGCGCCGGCGAACGACGGCTTCGATCTCGTGATTTCGGACATTCACATGCCCGGCCGCCTGAACGGCATCGATCTCGCCGAAACGATCGGGCGGCGGCCGGAGAAGCTGGCCGTGATCCTCGTGACGGGGTATGCGGAGGAGCTCGACCGCACGCGCGGCGTGAACGTGCGCGTGCTGTCGAAGCCGTTCGACATTGCGCTGCTCGACGAGATCCTGCACGGCATCCGCGACGCGCGCGATGCGCGGCACGAGGCCGGCGTCTAACGGAACGCGCCGGCCCGCGGCCGGCGCTTCCCTGACCTCAGGCCCCCTTGTTCAGGCGCACCCACGTGGCGTAGCGGTCGACGAAGCCCTGCAGGAACTTGCGCGTATCGTCGCTGACGATCCTGCCCTCGTCGTCGATGCGCGTCGGGTCGTGCTTGATGAACATCTCCGGCTGCCCGAGCGTCGCGACGTCGAGATACGCGAGCACGTTGCGCAGATGCTGCTGCGACAGGGCCGTGCCGGTCGCGCCCGGCGACGTGCCGAGCACCGCGCCCGGCTTGCCCGCCCACGAGTTCGCGCCCCACGGGCGCGAGCCCCAGTCGATCGCGTTCTTCAGCACGCCGGGAATCGACCGGTTGTATTCCGGCGTGACGAACAGCAGGCCGTCGGCCGCTTCGATCGCCTGCTTGAAACGCTTGGCGACTTCCGGGAAGTCCGCGTCGTAGTCCTGGCTGTACAGCGGCAACTCGCCGATCTCGACGAATTCGAACGCAAGGTCGGCCGGCGCGAGCGAGATCACTGCGCGTGCGAGCGCGCGGTTCCAGGATCCGCGTCGCAGGCTGCCGACGATGACCGCAATGCGATGTGCCATGACTGTCTCCTTCCGATGGGTGTGGAATGAAATCGATTGCTTCAGGATAGGCGGCAAAGGTCTGTTTATAGGCAGGCCAGCCCGCGAGCCGTCCCACGGGGCCATCCGGCCGACTTTCCACAAGGTTTTCCACAGAAATTGTGGATAACTTTGTCGACATGCCCGGCTGTTGCACATGACCGGTCGCGCGCCAACGTTTGCGCGACGCCAACCTGTCGGCAAGCATAGCGCACGAATTCAGGAACAATGACACGGATTGCGGGCAGGCGCGACGCCCAGTAAGCTGCTCGCACCGCGCGGCGCGGCGACCTGTGGCGCGCGCGGCTTCCTCCCGAGAGATTCCCGACGATGCCGTCCGCGTACGACGAACCCGCCTATCTTGCACAACTGCGGCACGACCTGCTGCGTTTCGCGCGCCTGCAGCTGCGCGACGCCGATGCGGCCGAGGACGCAGTGCAGGAAGCGCTGACCGCCGCGTGGACGCATGCGGGGGATTTCGCCGGCCTGTCCGCGCACAAGACCTGGGTGTTCGGCATTCTGCGCAACAAGCTGATCGACGTGCTGCGCGCGCGGCAGCGGACGGTGAACCTGTCCGCGCTCGACGCCGAACTCGACGGCGAATCCGCGCTCGAGCGCGAACTCTTCAAGGACAACGGACACTGGGCCGCGCATGCGAAACCGCGGCCGTGGCCTCGACCGGAGACGCTGCTGCAGCAACAGCAGTTCTGGATGCTGTTCGAGATCTGCCTGAACCATCTTCCGGAGCAGATCGGACGCGTGTTCATGATGCGCGAGTTTCTCGATGTCGAGATCGACGACATCTGCAGCGAGTTGACGTTGACGACCAATCATTGCAGCGTGCTGCTGTACCGCGCGCGCACGCGCTTGCGCACCTGCCTGAGCGAAAAGGGGCTGACGACCGAAGATGCTACCGGGGAAATGTAAGGATGTGACGCGCCTGTTGTCGGATGCGCTCGACCGGCGTCTGACGGTCCACGAGCGCGTGCAGGTGCGCGTGCATTTGCCGACCTGCAGCGGCTGCCGGCAATACCGCGAGCAGATCGCGCTGCTGCGCACGGCGGCGAAGGCCGCGGCGGGGCAGGGGGACGAGGAGGCGTGACGGCTTCGCCGGCTTCGGGCTGACGCCGGCGGTCGAGAAACGCGACGTGCGCATCGGCGTTGGTCGTCGAGCGACGCTGCCGGTGATTCCTGCCGTTGACGCGTGCCGGCGTGATACCCGCCGCGTATCGCGCCGATAGATCGCGGTGTCGACGCAGCCGATCCGGCCGCACGTCGAGCACGCATCGATCATCCGGAG
Organism: Burkholderia ubonensis; assembly: GCF_902833085.1. Lineage (GTDB taxonomy): Bacteria > Pseudomonadota > Gammaproteobacteria > Burkholderiales > Burkholderiaceae > Burkholderia > Burkholderia ubonensis. The sequence continues at coordinate 110,167 of NZ_CADFEB010000009.1, read as the reverse complement.
CATCCGCGCCGGTTCGGCACAATAAGAAAAATACGCGAAATTAGAATTATTCGAACAATTCGCGCACCGATTCAGGCGGGCGCCCGATGGCGGCCTTGCCCTTGTACACGACGATCGGACGCTGAAGCAGGATCGGATGCGCGGCGATCGCCTCATAGGCTTGCACATCGGTCAAATTCGCGCGACCGAGATCGAGCGCCTTGTACGGCTCCTCGTTGTCACGCAGCATGTCGCGAACCGGACGCGCGAGCTGACGATGCAGCGTTTCCAACTCCTCGACCGTCGGAGGCGTCTTCAGATACTCGATGACATTCACGGGCATGCCGCTCGGATTCAGCGCCTCGACAAGCGCCAGCGTCTCGCGCGATTTCGAGCATCGGGGGTTGTGGTAGATCGTGATCATCATTCGGACCTGGGTGATAGGGTCTCGTATTGTAGCCAGTCCTCACAGCGTGCTGGACGCGAGGAGTAAGGTTGCCGCACTCCGCATCGACGTCTTGGACGCTTGCTGGTTGCCTGCTCTCGATTCCAATGCGGGGCCACGGAATGTCGGGACATTCAATAGTGTCCCTTCTCTTTATGCGCATAAACCCAACGATGCGTGATGCCCTCTATCGCCGTGGAAGGATTGCGTGGCGTGCGATCGTGTCCGGCAGGGGAGTGTGCGTCTGGCACCGTCCGATGGTCTCGAGTCGCAGCACCGTGGCTCGACTGCCTGTTACACCACGACTGAGAGGACGCTGATCGGTGGCCGGTTTATGCGCATAAACGACATATGGACCACACAAGGCCTGACACGCGCCGCGCCAATGCCATACGTGAGAGCCGCTCACCAGTCTGAGGTCCGCTCGTGGGGCTGCTCCACCGGGGCGATCGTCACGAATCCCCCCAATGCATGAGTGGAAGGGCGCCTTCGATTTATGCGCATAAACTCCGTCGGCCGTTGCCACACGATGATTCCGTTACACGTCGACGCGTGGCACGCATCGACCGATTGACCTGCCAATGACCTGACCACCGTTCGCCACGCCGTTCGCATACCTCAGAGCGACAAAACCATGCGGCCATCTTCACGCGCCACCCCGGCAAGCGCGCCCATCCCCGGCCTCCACCGGGTCATCGGTTTATGCGCATAAATCGCTCGTCCGAACGGCCAACGCGTAGTTGACGAACAACAGTTTCATTGAAATATAAATATCGTCCTGTAGAATTCCAACGACCAAAAACAGGAGTGAAAATTGGCCGCGGAAATCATTGCAGTCACTCAACAAAAAGGCGGGGTCGGCAAAAGCACGATCGCCATGCACCTCGGCGCCGCATTTCACGAAAAAGGGAAGCGCGTCCTCGTCGTCGACGCCGATGGTCAGAACACCCTGATCCACTGGTCCAGCGCATCGGGCGACAGCGAAACCGGCATCCCTTTCCCTGTCGTGAATCTTGCCGAAGCTGGCGGCCAGATCCACCGCGAGATCAAGAAGTTCATCAACGACTACGACGTCATCGTCGTGGATTGCCCGCCGTCGATCACCGAGAAGGTCTCCGGCGTCGTCTTGCTCGCAGCATCGATCGCCGTCATCCCGACTTCGTCGTCGCCGGCCGATTACTGGTCGAGTGTTGGCCTGGTCAAGCTGATCCAGCAAGCGCAGGTCATGAACGAAGACCTGCGCGCCGTATTCCTGCTGAACAAGACCGAAGAGAAGCGCATGCTGACCCGCGAACTCAAGCGGGCGCTCGAGGAACTCGGCTTCCCGTTGCTCAAGACGCAAATCCCGACGCGGGAAGCGTACAAGCAGGCGATGGCACTCGGTCAGACCGTCCTGCAGATGAACGATCGCGGCGCGAAGCTCGCCGCCGCGGAAATTCGCGCATGCGCCGACGAGATCGTCGCGCTGCTGCCCTGACTTTATGCGCATAAAGGACTCGCATGAAACCTTCCCAATTCGCTAAAGGATTCCAGGCGCGACCGGATATGACGACGAGTGAAAAGCGCACGGCCCTCGATCGGCTGAATGCGATCGACGGTCTCGTCAAATCGGAAACGCCCGCACCTGCAGCACCGAAATCAGCCAAGAAAGACAGCGTCACACCGTCGGCGCCGGACATCACCCTCGATGTGTCGACGGACGAATCGTCCCAATACCGTGCGTGGCGTCTCGAGAACCGCTATGCGCCCGGACAGGTGATCGAACTCTCGCTGAAGGCGATCAAGCACAGCCCGTTCAACCCGCGGCACTTTTATCTGAAATCGTCGATTGCCGAGCTCGCGGTCAACCTTGCGAAGCAGGGGCAGCAACAGGCGATTCACGTGATTCCCGATTACGACAATCCGGGCATGTATTTCGTCAGCGACGGCGGCCGCCGCGTGCGTGCGCTGAAGGAAGCGAACAAGGAATCGGTCAAGGCGATCGTGATTGATCTGCCGATCGGCATCCAGAGCTACAAGCTCGGCTACGACCTGAACGTCCAGCGCGATTCGCAGACCGTGTTCGACAACGCGGTCGTGTGGCGCCGATTCCTCGACGACAAGCACTTCCTGAGTCAAAAGGAACTGGCCGAACATCTCGGGCTCGACGAGTCGACGGTCGCCGTCGCGCTGTCGATCGGCAAGCTGCCGGAAGCGATCATGCAGGAAATGGTCGCGCGCCCCGATCGCTTCGGTTCGAACATGGCGTATCAGGTCGGGCGCTATCACAACGCGCGCGGCACGGATGCGACGCTGCGGCTGATCAACAAGATCGTGTCGGACGACCTGAGCACACGCCAGGTGTCCGACATCGTGAAAGGTCGAGCGGCCGCCCAGGAAACGCCGAAACCCGCCAGCCGTCAGCGCTATGCGCAACGGCTCGAGATCAAGCTCGGCGGCAAGTCGGTCGGCGATCTGAAGTCGTATGGGGAAGACCGCATCGAATTGCGGCTGCGCGGGCTGCCGAAGGAAAAGCGTGACGCGATTCTCGAGCAGCTCGAGCGGATGCTGTTGTCGGACTGATCAGACGCGGCGGGCGCCCGGCGATGCCGGCGCCGCCGCAGGCAGGACGGGCGGCTCAGGCCGCCCGGGATTGATTCAGCGTAAAGGAAAGCAGATCGCCGTCGGTCGGCTCGCCCCAGGTCTTCCGGGCCAGCCAGTCGAAGAAAGCCGTCTCGGTCAGCTTGGAGTCGAGGCCGCGCTTGCGCCAATCGTCGCGCAGATGCGAGCCCATCGTCGGCAGTGCTTCCGATTCGAACGACTCGCGCGCCACCTCGCGCTCCGCTTCACCCTGCTCGTCGTACAGCGCCTTCGCTTCCTTGCGCCGGTACGCGGCATATTCGCTCAGCAGCCGCGCCTTCAGATCGTCCGGCTGCGCCGCGGCAGCCTTGCCCGGCGTCGCGCCGGCCGGCAACGCGTCGACGGCCTCCACCGGCGGCGCATAGCCCTTCTTCAGCGCATCCTTGAACAGCGCAGCCGCGCTGCGCACCGGCGGCAGCGACGTGCTGCGCATCCGCTGCTCCGTCATCTGCAGCGCCGCACGGATGCGGTTTTCTTCGCTATCCGCATACAGCGTCTGCGCTTCCTTCAACGGAATGCCGAGCTTCACCATCCGGTCGACCAGCGTGCTGTCGAACACGTTCGGATGCTCGTCGAGCGCCAGCATCGGCTGCTTGCGTTCGGTGACGCGGAACTGGATCTCCGCGACCCGCCGACCTTCACGATGCTCGATCAGCTCGACGAAGATGTTCGTGACCGCGTTGACCTCCGCAATCGCGGGACGCAGGTAGTCGCGCTTGAAGTACTTGTATTCGCGCTTCGCTTCGTCGCCGGCTTCGGTGTCGGGCGTGCCCGACAGGATCGGTCGCCACCATTCCCACGGCTCGCGCATCGTCAGGTGGCTCGGGTTCGTCAGGTAGCGCACGCAGATCTCGTATAGCGCGAGGCCCGCGCTGCTGCGCAGCTGGCTCTGGAACTGGAGGCTCAGGCGCGCGTACTGGACCGGGTCGAGCAGCTTCTTCTTGATCTTCGGTGCGAACGAGAATTCGACCCACACGCGACGCGTGGCCGGGTCTTCGAGAATTTCCGCATCCGCGATCAGTGTCGAGATCCCCCACTTGCGGCCGGGCTTCTGGCTCGACGTACCGGTGCTCCATTCGACCTGCACCGACACCATGCGGCGCAGGTGTTCCTTCACGAGCGCCGTATCGTTCGAATCGAAGGCGGAGTTGGCAACGATATCCGACAGCAGCGCGCGATAAGTATCGCCCGAGTCGTCGGCCTGTTGGGCCACGGCCAGCAGGACATTGAACAGCTTGCGAGTCAGGAGGGTGATCTTGCCGCTTTTCGGCTGAATGGCGATCGCCTCGACGGCCTTTCGCAATTCGGCTGAACTGGCACTCACCACATCCACATCGGTTTTCTTGGCGCGCTTCGTGGCCATGCGTCTGGTCGGAGGAGAAGTTTCCCGGAAGGATAGCGCCTGTGGTGATGCGCGTCCAGAACGGCATGCTCACCATAGCCGGTGATGCGCGCCGGCAAAACGGCACTCACCCCAATCGGTTCCCGTAAAGGCTCACCAGTCCAGAATCGGCCTGTGCGGGACTCACCTTTACGCGTCGCGGGAGACGCGGAATCACAGTTTTTCGCCTGTGCACGATACGTGCGCCGCACCTTCCCGTATCGGCTCACCTGTGATCTTGTCGCAAATTTGCGACTGCCTTTCGTGAGCGCCGCACAGCGTTTTCACTGCGCCTGACCGAGCGCAGCAAACCTGTGCACAACCGCCTGTATGCATGTACAGGCAAAGCCGGTCGGGCGATCGGCACAGCGTCAGAAGTCCGGACAGACACACGCATTCGGCGCATGAACGACCAGATCCGGCATGGCCTGTGCGTGTTTCGATGCCCATCGCCACCCTGCTTCGACAGCCCGGGCGCGCATTGTACAGTGCACCATCGTCAAAGGCTCCCGAAAACTCTCACCCTCGCCCCCCACAGCCCTGGTGGCCGATCTGTGGCGAACGCCCGTCGCGCGCGGGATCGACCGTTTGCGCCTCCTGCAAACCCTCACCTTACCGACAAAAACGCCACGAAAGCAGACATTCGGACGACTCCCGAAAAACCTCACCGTAACCTCCGCGGTTTCAAAAAACCCAATGCTCTCCGATACTTAGCGAGATTTTCCGATGCCCGCCCCAATGCCAGCAGCCCCCGAAAAGCCTCACCTATCCACAGCGCCCATTCGTACGACAGCTGCGTGACGAGCCCCGAAAAATCTCACCTTTGCCAAAAAAACGCCTGTGAGAACGGGCTCACCATCCAGTGCCGGCGGGGATTTCAGCGGAAGTGGACGCTCACAGCTCCCGAAAAACCTCACCATTGACCATTTTTCGAGCAAATACCGTTCCCGAAAACGCTCACCTTTGGGTCTACAGGCCATTCTTCATTCACGCCCCGAAAAAGCTCACCTCAAGCCGATCCGGCCGGGGAATCCGCCGTTTTGCTCCCGAAAACACTCACCTTTTGGGGATCACAGGTCCACAAATGGACTTTTGCGGTGCAAAATCGCGTTCGCGTCCCGGATGTCCTCACATCAAAACTGTGTGGAATCCCGTGGAATCTCACCTTTCATCCAAATTGCCTAAAAGAAGGGCAGAATCGGCAGGAAACGAAGGTCCCGAAAAGGCTCACCGACACCCTCACAGGCAAAAAACTGTGCTCTCAGGCACAGCAGGCGTTTCGTGGCTGTGAAGCCCCGAAAACCCTCACCTTTGGAAAATCCTGTGATTCACTGTGGTCCTGAATCCGCTCACGACCTTTCCTGCAAGGGCTCACGCAGCCCCCCGAACCCCATCACGTAAGCTCCCGGAGAAGATCACCTTGATTCCCGTAAAGCTTCACCTTTCCGGTCTGAAACCCTTGCTACATAAGGCTGTGCCGTGGCGTTAACGTTTTTAACTAAGGGTTCAAAGGTGTTTACTTCTATTACTCTCAACACTTCGGGGATGGAGTTTTCCACAGACACCCCTTACCCCAATACCCACCGATCCTTGGGACCTGCCGTCATGTGAAACAACGCTGAATTTTCGGTATTGGTTAAAAAACGCTTTCGATACAATCGCTTAGCTCATTTTCTTCGCTTTGTTTCACGGAATCTGCACCCTTCGTCGGTCACAGACGGCCATAGCAGCGCTTTCTGTGCACATCGACGCAAATTCGCAACGTCTGTCAAAAATCAGTATCAATCACTACGTATTTCGTTATGATTGCGACACTCAATGCTTGTGAGAGACGTCATGACCCTGGACGAGATGCGTCAAGTCATCCGAGAAGAGCTGGAATCGTTGCGCGCTGCCGGCGCACGACGCCAGGAGTTGTCGCTGCATGCGTGCAAGCGGCTGTTTTTCGATCTCGGCATCCGGCCGTCAGCCGCCAATGTCCGCGATCTCACCCAGACCGGCAGTGCCAGCGACATTCCGAAGGACATCGACCATTTCTGGGAGCGGATCCGCTCGGCATCGAAGGTTCGTCTGGAAGGCGCCGCGATTCCGAAGGCCGTCGAGGAAAAAGCCGGTGCGCTGCTCGGCACACTCTATGAAGAAGCACTGAAAGTTGCACGCGACAGTCTCGACGCGGACCGTGAACAGGTGCGCACCGACGTCGCGCAGGCTGAACAGCAGTTGCGCGACGCGGCCGTTCGCCAGGAAACGCTCGAAGCGGCCATCGCACGCGGCGAAACCCGCAATGAACAGCTTCAGGCGCGGGTGACCGAGCTCGAAGTTCAGCTAGCGTCCCAAAACACCCACGGTTCGGCAAACGAGGCCACGCTGCTCACCACAGTCAACCGTCTGGAAAAGGATCTGGCAGCGGCCACCGGCCGCGTCGATGCCGAACAGACGCAGAACGCCGCGCTGCGCGACCGCATCGATGCGCTGCAAGCCGAGTTGCAGCAACGAACCGAGCATTACGCGCAGCAGATCAAGGATGCGGTGGCCGAGGCCGAGCGCCGGGTCAAGCCGATGTTGGTCGAGCTGGACTCGTTGCGCAGCATGGCGTCGACGTATCAGGCCGGGCTGCGTGACGTGCAGCGCAAGGAATTCGATTTTCTGCAGCAATTGAGTGCTGCGAAGACTCGCGCGGACCGCCTCGAGGAACAACTGCGCAGCCAGAGCGACGAATTGGCCGCGGCGACGCGCGAAATGAACACGCTGCGTGCGAATCGCGGGATGAATCCGGAAATTGCCGGGTTGATCCGGCGCCTGGCCGATGCCGGCAAGCTCGACGCCGACGCATTCACAGTGATCGGCACGGCACTGGACTCCGATATCCCCGTGCCGAACCAGTGTCCGCACTGCGACGGCGAACCGGAGTTGTCTCACACGGATGAGGGTTTCGAAGTGTCGTGCCCGGAGTGTGAATACGCATCAGGCTCGTGGCCCTCGCGCTTCGAAGCCGTCACCCGTTTTGGAAGCAATTGACCGCGTTCAATCCGGACGCACAGTCAGAGGTGAGGTTTTTCGGGAGGCTTGAGGTGAGGTTTTCCGGGATCGATGAAACGGTGAGGCCCTGCTGCGCAAGGCGCTCACACATCGCTGGCTGCGTCCGGCAAGATCCGGATCAGTGAGATTCGGGCTCGGACGGCACCTCACCCTCGATCAGGCTGTCACGCCAGTTTTTCCACGCACGGTGCAGACGATTCGACGAGATCGGCTGCACGAAGCCCAGCCACGTGCCGACCCGCTCGGGCGGCACGTCGTTCTCGAACAATTCCGCGGCATAGGTGTTGCGCAAGGTCTGCGGGCTTGCGCGCGCGGTGCGCGACGTCGCGATGTCTGCCGCTTCGACGATTGCGTCGACTGCGCGCAACATCGTCGCCTTGTGCATCGGACGCCCCACGTGCGATGCCGGAAAGACGAGGTCGCCCGGAATGTCCTGACGCTTGCGTTCCGCGAGCCACGCATCGAACAGCGCGATCGCGAATGACGCCAGGTGCGTTTCCCGTGCGAAATCGGGATGTGTCGACGGAATCTGCAGCGACATGCCGCCCGGGTTGATGCAACTAATCGTAAGCACGCGGGCTTCGCCGGTCTTCACGCCGGCGCCGAGAAACGCGGCAACGAGCGCGCGGTCGCGACGCTCTTTCCAGTGCGCGGCGCCGGTTACGCCGATCGGTGAAAACAGGTAGGCAAGCAGCTTCGCGCGCTCGGCCGGCGCGAGAAAGCCGGTCGGCTCGTTGTCGCGCGCCTTGCGCCAGGTCGCTTCGCCATCCTGAGCAATGAAGCGTGCCGGGTTGGTCGATCCGAATTCGCTGCGCCGGATATGATCGAGCACGCGCTCGATCAGCCTCAAGTAGCGCATTCGCTGCGTTTTCTTGATCGGCAGCTCGCCGACGAAGTGGGCGATCGACGCGGTGTCGACCGATGCGAGATTTTTCTGATGCGTGCGCAGCCAGGTCAGAAACGCCCCCCACTGCGCGCGATAGACGTCGGCGGACGACTGGCGGTAGTCCTGCATGGCAAGCCATGCGTCGAACGCGGCTTCGGGCGATGCGATCCAGTCCGATGCGTGACGGTCGAACAAATCCTTTTCTTCCGTTGGCAATGGCGTGTGCGTGGATGAAGGAAGGGACATGTTAATTTTTCCGTTAGTTGCGTGCATGGTAGCTCTTTTTGCAAACCCCGGGCGGGATGAGCGGAAAGGCTCGACACACGGGACGCGCATCCGTCGCCGCACTGCATGGCGCTCACTCACTCGACCGCATCGACGGTTGCCGGCAAGCCGCGCCCGGCCCGCAATCAGCCGCGCCAACCCTTGGCCACGCGCGCGGTTTTGACGGACGGGGGACGCACGTCGCGCTTGCTTGCCGCGGCCTCATACGCGATGACCGCGAACGAGAATACGGCCGGCAGCGCGTTGGACTTGCCGAAGTCGGTCGGGTCGTCCGTTTCGGGAAACGTCATGTCCGACGGCCGTTCGAACAATTGACGCATGCCGGCCTCGTGCCGGCTGGCAAACCCGAGATCCGCCAATGCCTCGGCTTCGATCGCGTGCAGCAGGCGCCACGTCAGTGGCACCTGCTGCCGGATGTAGCGCCCGGCAATATGCCGAACGATCTGTTCGAGGTCATGCGCAGCAGCCTTGAAGCTGAGCGCGGCCAAATCTTGTTCTTCGGTCATCGCAGGCTCCTGTCGGCCGGAGTTGGTGCTATAGCGCCTTACGCCGGCCCCATGCTTTGCGGTCGGCCGGAGTGGGCGCTTTAGCGCCTGGGGTGGCCCCATGCTTCGCACTCTGGCCGACGCATATCGGAATGTCCGTATACTGTACAAACATACAGTATTTTCCGCAACTGGCCGTTTGGCTGACTCGACGGCCCGTCAGCGATGAATCACGATCAACAACGCTCTCGCTTCGGCCTTGCCGGGATTGCGGATCGCGTGCGGCGCGTCGGCCGGGTAGCGTGCGGTATCGCCGCTCTTCAGGCGGCGCACGGCCGCCGCGGCCTCGATTTCCATCGTGCCCTGCAGCACGGTCAGGTGCTCGCGCGTACCTGGCTCGTGCGCGTTCGAGACGAGCGCGCCACCGCCCGGCAGCGTCAGTTCGTACCACTCGAACCGGCCGGCGAGATCGATCGGGCCCCAGACGCGCAGCTGGTATCGGCCGTCGTGGCCGGCGAGCGTCGGGATGTCGTGCGGACCGTCGACGCGGATCGTCTCCTGCGACTTCGGCTGCGAGAACAATTCGTCGAGCGTGATGCCGAGCGCGTTCGTCAGCCGCCACGCGACGGCGATCGTCGGGTTCGCCTTGTCGCGCTCGATCTCGGAGAGCATCGACTTCGACACGCCGGCCGCGCGCGACAGGTCGTCGAGCGTGAGCTTGCGTTCGTTGCGCAGGCGCTGGATCTGTTCGCCGACGCGCGGCGGCGTCGCGGCGGCCGGCGGCGGTGCGGCCTCGGCGGGTGTGCGCCGCGAACCGGAGGAGCTTGCCATTTGAATTCCGTTCGCTTAGAGTTGTTCGGTATTTCGAATTTTAGTTCGGAATAACGGAAAAGAGCGGTCAACCGAACGACCGACTATAACAGTAGCAGGCTGCCGGGCCGCCGCCACGAGCGGCGGCCGGCGGGTTGCGATTCATGTCAGGAGCTTTGCGATGCGTGATGCCTTTCTCGCCCAGGTGCGCGGGACGCTCGACCAGATCCGCGCGGACGGTTTCTACAAGACCGAGCGCGAGATCGCGAGCCCGCAGGCGGCAGCCGTGCGGCTCGCCGGCGGCGCCGGCGTGCTGAATTTCTGTGCGAACAACTATCTCGGTCTGGCCAACGATGCGCGCCTGATCGCCGCGGCCAAGGCCGGTCTCGACCAGGACGGGTTCGGGATGGCATCGGTGCGCTTCATCTGCGGCACGCAGACCGTGCACAAGCAGCTGGAAAGCGCGCTTGCCGCATTCCTCGGCACCGACGACAGCATCCTCTATTCGAGCTGCTTCGACGCGAACGGCGGGCTGTTCGAAACGCTGCTCGACGAGAAAGACGCCGTGATCAGCGACGAGCTGAATCACGCGAGCATCATCGACGGCATCCGCCTCTGCAAGGCGCAGCGGTATCGCTACAAGAACAACGACCTCGCGGATCTCGAAGCGAAGCTCAAGGAAGCCGACGCGGCGGGCGTGCGCCACAAGCTGATCGCGACCGACGGCGTGTTCTCGATGGACGGCATCATCGCCGACCTGAAGGGCATCTGCGATCTGGCCGACCGCTACGGCGCACTCGTGATGGTCGACGATTCGCATGCGGTCGGCTTCATCGGCAAGCATGGGCGCGGCACGCCCGAATACTGCGGCGTCGAGGGGCGCATCGACATCATCACCGGCACGCTCGGCAAGGCGCTGGGTGGCGCCTCGGGCGGCTACGTCGCCGCGCGGCGGGAGGTCGTGGAGCTGCTGCGCCAGCGCTCACGCCCATACCTGTTCTCGAATACGCTCACGCCGAGCATCGCCGCGGCGTCGCTCGAGGTGCTCGAGCTGCTCGGCAGCGACGAAGGTGCGAAATTGCGCGAGCGCGTGCGCGAGAACGGCGCGCGCTTTCGCCAGCAGATGACCGAGGCCGGCTTCACGCTGGTGCCGGGCGCGCATCCGATCATCCCGGTGATGCTCGGCGATGCGCAGCTCGCGACGAACATGGCCGATGCGCTGCTCGCCGAAGGCGTCTACGTGATCGGCTTCTCGTTCCCGGTCGTGCCGCGCGGGCGCGCGCGCATCCGCACGCAGATGAGCGCTGCGCATACGCCCGAACAGATCGACCAGGCGGTCGCCGCGTTCGTGCGCGTCGGCAAGTCGCTCGGCATCGTCTGACGGAGACCGCCCATGAAAGCACTTGCAAAGCTCGAACGCGGTCCCGGCCTGTCGCTCACGCGCGTGAAGCGCCCCGAGGTCGGGCACAACGACGTGCTGATCAAGATCCGCCGCACGGCGATCTGCGGCACTGACATCCACATCTGGAAGTGGGACGACTGGGCGCAGAAGACGATTCCCGTGCCGATGCACGTCGGTCACGAATACGTCGGCGAGATCGTCGAGATGGGGCAGGAAGTGCGCGGCTTCGCGATCGGCGATCGCGTGTCCGGCGAAGGCCACATTACCTGCGGCTTCTGCCGGAACTGCCGCGCGGGGCGCCGGCACCTGTGCCGCAACACGATCGGCGTCGGCGTCAATCGCGAGGGCGCGTTCGCCGAATACCTGGCGATTCCCGCGTTCAACGCGTTCAAGATTCCGCCGGAGATTTCCGATGATCTCGCGGCGATCTTCGACCCGTTCGGCAACGCGACGCACACGGCACTGTCGTTCAACCTCGTCGGCGAGGACGTGCTGATCACCGGCGCCGGCCCGATCGGCATCATGGCCGTCGCGATCGCGAAGCACGTCGGCGCGCGCAACGTCGTGATCACCGACATCAACGACTACCGGCTCGAACTGGCGCGCAAGATGGGCGCGACGCGCGCGGTCAACGTCGCGCGCGAGTCGCTGCGCGACGTGATGACCGACCTGCACATGACCGAAGGGTTCGACGTCGGGCTCGAGATGTCCGGCGTGCCGAGCGCGTTCACGAGCATGCTCGAGGCGATGAACCACGGCGGCAAGGTCGCGCTGCTCGGCATTCCGCCCGCGCAGACCGCGATCGACTGGAACCAGGTGATCTTCAAGGGGCTGGAGATCAAGGGCATCTACGGCCGCGAAATGTTCGAGACCTGGTACAAGATGGTCGCGATGCTGCAAAGCGGTCTCGACCTGTCGCCGATCATCACGCACCGCTATGCCGTCGACGATTACGAGCAGGGCTTCGCGGCGATGCTGTCCGGCGAAAGCGGCAAGGTGATTCTCGACTGGACGGCCTGAACGCGTTCCCTGCATTGCGTGCGTCGTCGCGCCTCGCGGCGCGGCATCGGCCGGGGGCACGGAAGCGTCACCGGCCGGCCGTCATCGCAAGATGCTCGGCGATCGGGCCGAGCGCGAGCGCCGGCAGGAACGTCAGCAGCGTGACCAGCACCACGGTCGAGAGCAGCATGCAGACGAACAGCGGCCCGTGCGTCGGCAGCGTGCCGGCGCCGGCCGCGCGTCGCTGCTTGGCCGCGAGGGAGCCCGCGATCGCCAGCACCGGCACGATGACCGTGAAGCGGCCGAACCACATCGCGGCGGCCAGTGACGTGTTGTAGAACGTCGTGTTCGCCGACAGGCCCGCAAACGCGCTGCCGTTGTTGTTCGCGGCGGACGAGAACGCGTAGAGCATCTCGCCGAAGCCGTGCGCGCCCGGATTGCCGAGTCCGGCGACGCCGGCCGGCGTCACGGCCGCGATTGCGGTGCCGACCAGCACGATCGCCGGCGTCGCGAGAATCGCGATCGACACCATCTTCATTTCGTACGCTTCGATCTTCTTGCCGACGTATTCGGGGGCGCGCCCGATCATCAGCCCGGCGACGAACACCGCGAGCAGTACCACCATCAGCATGCTGTACAGGCCCGAACCGGGGCCGCCGAACACGACTTCGCCGGTCTGCATCAGCGCCATCGGCACGAGGCCTCCGAGCGGCGTGAACGAATCGTGCATCGCATCGACTGCGCCGTCGCCGCTGCTCGTCGACACCGTTGCGTACAGGGCCGACGACACGATCCCGAAGCGCGTCTCCTTTCCTTCCATGTTGCCGCCCGGCTGGCTCGCCGACGCGACCGTATCGATGCCGGGCGCATTCAGCGCCGGACCGGCAGCCTGCTCCGCCCGGATCGCCATCGCGGCGGCGGCGACGAACAGCGTCAGCATCGCGGCGTAGATCGCCCATCCCTGCCGGCGGTCCTGAATCATCGTGCCGAACGTGTGGCAGAGCGCGGCCGGAATGATCAGCATCGCCAGCATCTGCAGGAAATTCGCGAACGGTGTCGGGTTCTCGTACGGATGCGCGGAGTTCGCGTTGAAGAATCCGCCGCCGTCGCCGCTCATCAGCTTGATCGATTCCTGCGACGCGACGGGCCCCATCGGCAGCGTCTGCGTGTTGACGACAGACAACTGCGCCGTTTGCGCGGGCGTGTTCGAGGCGGGCGTCGTGCGGTACGGCTGCACGATCGCGACGTCGCGATTCGGCGTGAAATTCTGCACCACGCCCTGCCCGATGAACGCCGCCGCGAACAGGGCCGCCAGCGGAACCAGCACGTAGAGCGTCATGCGCGTCAGGTCGATCCAGACATTGCCGATCGTTTTGCTGCCCCGGCGCACGAGCCCACGAATCAGCGCAAGCATGACGGCCATCCCGCTCGCCGCCGACAGGAACGCCTGCACGCCGATGCCGAGCATCTGCGTCAGGTGGCTGAGCGTCGTCTCGCCCGCATACGCCTGCCAGCTCGTATTCGTCGCGAAGCTGACGGCCGTGTTGAACGCGAGCCCCGGCTCGACGTTCGGCAAGTGCTGCGGATTGAGCGGCAGCCAGACCTGGATGCGCTGCAGCAGGTAAAGCGCAACCGCGCCGAGCGCGTTGAATGCGACGAGCGCGACCGCATAGCGCTTCCAGTCCATTTCCTCGTCGCGGGCGACGCCCGCCAGCCGGTAAATCGCGTGTTCGATGGCGGCGACGCGCCGCAGCGGCCCCGGCAGGTCGCCGAGCGCGATACGGGCGATGGTTGTCCCGAGCGGTTTGACCAGAAAGGTGAGAACAAACAGGAACACGCCGACCTGTGCGCAGGCATTGCCGATCACGCTGCCTCCCAGGCCGGCGCCGCCGGCCTGCATCGAATGGATTGTTTCATTTCAACGCATGCATAACGCGGCGCGCGCCGCTAGCGGAGCGGCTTGTTCTCGATCCAGTGCGGATCGAGCTGCAGGTTGATGAGCACGAGCCAGCGCTTCGGACAGCGCGGCGCGATGCGGACCGGCTCTTCGTCGGGACCGCCGAACGCGACGAACCCGTGTTCGAGCGCATGGCGGTATGCGCGCTGTGCGTCGGCCTGCAGCCAGTAGCTGACCAGCGCGCACGACATGAAGCGGAACAGCAGCAGCGTCGCGGCCTCCGGCGCGAACCCCGCCGAGACGAGCGCGAATTCGAATGCGAGCGTCAGCAGGTGCGCGACGGCAATCGTGACGAGTGCCAGCTTCGCGAGGCCGCGCAGCCGGATCGCGGCGCGAAGGCGCGCGTTGCGCAGCGCGAGCCGCGCGGCTTCGTCCGGCGAGACGGGTGGGTTGGGCGGGATGGACGAGTCGCGTCCCGGGAGCGGGTCGCGCTTCATGATGACGCCGCTTGCCGGCGAACGGGCCGGATCGCGACGGCGCCGTGCATCGCGGCGGTGCGGTTCGTCGCGCCGATCGGCTTGCAAAGCACGGCGCTGTCATACCCGCGGCCCGCGAAGCGCATGACGTCGATCGGCCGGAAGCCTTCGCCGACGCAGAACGCGACGAGCCGGCCGGCCTCTTGCGGCACATCGAGCGCGAGATGGCTGGCCCGGTGCGACGCGCTCCACTGCTCGGCGAACGCGAGCAGCGACCGGCCGATGCCGTGCGCCTGCCAGACCGGATCGACCGCGAGCTCGCGGATCGTCGCGACCCGGCGGCTGCGATACGGATCGCACGGCGAATCGGGATCGGACGGGCGCATCGTCAGCGTCGCGACCAGATGTCCCTTGCTGAGCGCGACGAAGCACTCGCCCGCGAGCGTTCCGGCGGCGGAACGGTCGGCGGCCGGGTACGGAAAGCCCAGCGCGACGAGGGGCGCGAAGGCACGCTGCAGCAGCGCGGTCAGCGACTCGTACGAGTCGATGCGCGGATCGAAACGTCTCAGCACGACGCGCTCGTCGAGCTGCTTCGCGTAAGCGGCGTAGGTACGGGTGCGACGTGCGGGTTCGGAATGCGGCATGACATCCTCAGGCCCAACAAGGTGCACGCAGTGTAGTGAGTCGCGAATGTCGGCATCAAGAAAAAATGTCGTAAAGATTGCGGACCGGCTTCGACGCACGACCACCGTCGCATGCATGTTGTGGTGGAACGATCGTTCTGCATTTTGCTTGACGAGGGAGAATGATCGTTCTACAGTAAACCCATCAACTCGAACCATCACAGATCCGTTTGACCGACCATGACCTCATACGAACCTCAGCCCGGGGAACCGGGCGCGCGCGACCGTCTGCTCGATGCGGCCGAAGCGCTGATCTATTCGGGCGGTATCCACGCAACCGGCGTCGACGCGATCGTGAAACGGTCGGGCGCGGCGCGCAAGAGTTTTTATTCGCACTTCGAATCGAAGGAGGCGCTGGTCGTTGCGGCGCTCGAACGCCGCGACGAACGCTGGATGCGCTGGTTCGTCGATACGACGCTCGCGCGCGGCAAGACGCCGCGCACGCAGCTGCTCGGCATGTTCGACGTACTGCGCGACTGGTTCTTGCAGCCCGATTTTCACGGATGCGCGTTCCTGAACGCGTCGGGCGAGATCGCGGACGCCGACGATCCGGTGCGGATCGTCGCGCGGGCGCACAAGGCGCGATTGCTGGCGTTCGTGCGCGAACGGCTCGACGCGCTGGCCGACGACGCGGGGATCGAGCGCCGCACGCTCGCGCGCGTCGCGCGCCAGTGGCTCGTGCTGATCGACGGCGCGATCGGCGTGGCGCTCGTGAGCGGCGATGCGACGGCCGCCCGGGATGCGCGCGCCACTGCCGAACTGTTGCTCGACGCCGTGTCGCGGCCGTCGAGGTAGCAAGCTGGCCGCGGCTTTGCGCGGCCGAACCCTGACTGGAGAAAACGATGTCTGAATCAGCCGAAGTCCGCCCGCCCGTTCCGCCCTTTTCGCTGAAGACGGCGCGACAGAAGGTCCGCGCCGCCGAGGACGGGTGGAACACCCGTGATCCGCAACGCGTGTCGCTCGCTTATACGCCGCAGAGCCGCTGGCGCAACCGCGCGGAGTTCGTGACCGGCCGCGACGCAATCGTCGGGCTGTTGCAGCGGAAATGGACGCGCGAGCTCGACTACCGGCTGATCAAGGAGTTGTGGGCGTTCGACGGCAACCGCATCGCGGTGCGGTTCGCGTATGAATGGCATGACGATGCCGGCAACTGGTTCCGCTCGTACGGCAACGAGAACTGGGAGTTCGACGACAACGGCCTGATGGCGCATCGCCACGCGAGCATCAACGACATGCCGATCCGCGAAGCGGACCGGCTCTTTCACTGGCCGCTCGGCCGCCGTCCGGACGATCATCCGGGCCTGTCCGATCTCGGTCTGTAAGCGCGTCGCACAGTCGGACGCGGCGGCTGTGCGATCGAATGGTGAGGAAATGCGGGAGCAGGTTCGTTCAAGGTGAGCGTTTTCGGGAGCGGGTGAAAACGCCATCGCATCAGTCGCTTCGGTGGCGCACCGGCACGACGTGCTGTTCACCGGTCGCGTTCAGTGCGAATACGCGATGTGACGCTGCCGAAATGCATGGTGGTGCGTATCCGCACGCCGTGTTTCTCACCGCGGGCCGCATTCCGGTCGAACGGAAGCACCCGTCGGTGCGCGTCGATACACCGTGCATCTCACCCATGTGCAAGATCGGCACGTCACCGCGCCAAGCGTGCGGCGCGTCGTGCCGATCACCTCACCTCTGTTGCATACGGCGCAGCGTCGCCCAGCCCATCACCGGTCATCCCGCAATCCGCGCCGCGACCGCTTCGCCCACGTCCTGCGTGCCGGCGCTGCCCGCGAGATCGCGCGTATGCGGCCCCGTGCGCAGCACGTCCTCGATCGCGGCGACGATCGCGTCGTGTGCGTCGCGTTCGCGGCCGGCGCCGTTGCCGAGGAAGTCGAGCATCATCGCCGCCGACCAGATCATCGCGATCGGGTTCGCGATGAATTGCCCCGCGATGTCGGGCGCCGAACCGTGCACGGGCTCGAACAGCGACGGAAACGCGCGATCGGGGTTGAGGTTCGCGGACGGCGCGATGCCGATCGTGCCCGTGCATGCGGGGCCGAGATCCGACAGGATGTCGCCGAACAGGTTCGATGCGACGACGACGTCGAAGCGGTCCGGCTGCAGCACGAAGCGCGCGCACAGGATGTCGATGTGCTGCTTGTCCCAGACGATGTCCGGATAGCGTTCGGCCATCTCGGCCGCCCGTGCGTCCCACCACGGCATGCTGATCGCGATGCCGTTGCTCTTCGTCGCGACCGTCAGGCGTTTCGCGCGCCGCTGCGCGAGCTCGAACGCGAACTTCAGCACGCGCTCGGTGCCGTGCCGCGTGAAGATCGATTGCTGCACGACCACCTCGCGGTCGGTGCCTTCGAACATCGTGCCGCCGACCGACGAGTATTCGCCTTCGGTGTTCTCGCGCACGATCATGAAGTCGATGTCGCCGGCGCGGCGGCCGGCGAGCGGCGACGGCACGCCGTCGAACAGGCGCGCGGGGCGCAGGTTGATGTACTGGTCGAACTCGCGGCGGAACTTCAGCAGCGAACCCCACAGCGAGATGTGATCGGGCACCGTCGCGGGCCAGCCGACCGCGCCGAACAGGATCGCATCCATGCCCATCAGCTGCGCTTTCCAGTCCTCCGGCATCATTCGGCCGTGCTGCGCGTAGTAGTCGCAGCTCGCCCATTCGATGTGCGTGAAGTCGAAGCGGATGCCGAAGCGGGCCGTCACCGCGTCGAGCGCGCGCAAGCCTTCGGGCATTACTTCACGGCCGATGCCGTCGCCGGGGATGACGGCGATTTTGTAAATCCTGTCGCTCATGCGAATGCTCCTCCAGATCGATTCGGGCCGCCGCGGATCACGCGCGCAGCAGCGGACACCCCCATTCTATTTGTTTCCGTTCGGATTAAAATCACCGAAATAGTTAATCGACTTTCCACGAATCGTGAACAAATCGCCGAACCTGGACGACCTGCGCGTATTCAGCGTCGTCGTCCGCCTGACGAGCTTCAGTGCGGCGGCCGAGCAGCTCGGCGTGTCGCCCGCGTATGTCAGCAAGCGCGTTGCGCAACTGGAAGCGCAGCTCGGCACGCGGCTGCTGCACCGCTCGACGCGCCGTGTCGCGGTGACGGAAGCCGGCGAACGCGTGCTCGCGCGTGCCGAGAAGATTCTCGACGACGTCGATCATCTCGTCGAGGACGTGTCGACCACGCGCACGGTGCCGCGCGGCACGCTGCGCATCTCGAGCAGTTTCGGCTTCGGCCGGCACGTCGTCGCGCCGGCGCTGCTCGCGTTCACCGAGCGTTATCCGCAACTGAACGTGCGGCTCGATCTGTTCGACCGGCTCGTCGACGTCGCGGGCGAAGGGTTCGACCTCGACATCCGGATCGGCGACGAGATCGCCGATCACCTGATCGCGCGCCGGCTCGCGTCGAACCATCGCGTGCTGTGCGCGTCGCCCGCCTATCTCGTGCGGCGCGGCACGCCGCGCACGCTCGCGGACCTTTCGTCGCACGAATGCCTCGCGATCAAGGAGCGCGATCATCCGCTCGGCGTGTGGCGCATGAACGTGCGCGGCGAGACGCAGACCGTGAAGGTCGGCGGCGCGCTGTCGACGAATCATGGCGAAGTCGCCGTGCAATGGGCGCTCGCAGGGCGCGGGGTCGTGCTGCGGTCGATCTGGGAAGCGGGGCCGCTGATCGCGCGCGGCGCGCTATGTCGCGTGCTGCCGGACGCAACCCAGCCCGCGAACGTGTGGGCCGTCTATCCGCAACGGGTCGCGACGTCGGCGAAAGTGCGCGTGTGCGTCGACTTTCTCGCGGATGAGTTCGCGCATCTGAACGACACGGCGAACGACGGCGTCGCGTGATGCGCGCCAAAGGTGAGCTTTTGCGGGATCGTGATTCAGTGCCGCCCGCACCGGGTCACAGCCGGTTGTCCCGCGCCAGCATGAGCACGCGCGCCCAGCGCTGCGCGTCACGCTTGTCCGTCATCGGCAGCTTCCATTCGCCGCGCGCGGCATCGCGGACCTGCACGACGAGATGCCAGCGCCCGCCGATCGGTGCGGCCTGGCAGCCGTCGAGCTGCGACAGCGTATAGCGGCCGTCCGCGCCGTCGTGCGACAGCCACAGCAGCCCCTGCGTCGCGGACACGCGCAGTTCGCCCCACGCGCGATGCACGACATGGGTCCAGCCTTCTTCCTTCGTGTTCGGCGCGATGTCGCGGCGGCGTCGGACCCACCACACGACCAGCGCCGTCAGCAGCGCGGCGGCAAGCACCGCGGCGGCCACCGCGACCGGCTCGCCGAACCGCGCGGCGATCACGTGAAACGTATGAACCGCGCCCCATGCGAGAGCGATGAGCGCGAACAGGGCAATGAAAATCGGCATGTCGGATTCGGAAAGAGAAACGGACCGGCGCAGGCAGTGCGCCGGTCCGTCCGGGCACGACGTCACCGCCTGCGGTGAATGTCGTGCGTCACGAAGCCCGCGTCGTTGACGGGCAACGCGAGGCCGTCCTTGACGGCGAGCGTCTTGCGGATGTCGTCGAGCCCCGCGGCCCAGTGGTCGCGCATCGTCGACAGACCGAACTGGTAGTCCTTGTAGTGATGCTCGTACGCCTTCTGCTGATAGATCAGGTGCTGGATGTTGTATTTCTTCCCGCACGACATCGCTTCCGCCTCGATGCACCACGGATCGGTCTTGCGCTGCTCCTCCGGCACCATGTCGAGCACCTGGCGCAGCACGTTGCGATAGCGCTGTTCGCGCTGCAGCGTATCGGTGACGAAACGCGTGCGGCTCGAGTACTGGACGTCCTTCGTGCGCTCGGCGACGTCGGCCAGCGAGCGCGGCAGCGGCCCGCGCGCGCTCCACAGGTCGACCTGGAACGCGAGCGTGTCGCGGCGCGGGCGCGCGCGCAGCACTTCCATCAGCGGCGTGTTCGACACGACGCCGCCGTCCCAGTAGTACTCGCCTTCGATCTCGACCGGCGGGAACGCGGGCGGCAGCGCGCCGGACGCCATGAAGTGCTCCGGCTCGAGGCGGATGCGCGCGTTGTCGAAATAGACGAAGTTGCCGGTGCCGACGTTGACCGCGCCGACCGACACGCGGGTCTCGCCCGAGTTGATGCGGTCGAAGTCGCACAGCTTGAGCAGCGTCGAGCGCAACGCGGACGTGTCGTACCAGCTGACCTTGTCCGGATGATCGGACACGCCCGGCAGAGGCGGCGGGAAGCGCGGCGCGAAGAAGCCCCGCTGGCCCTGCATCATCGCGCTCGCGGCTTGCGATGCGGTGAAGAACGTGCGGATCTGGTCGATGCTGTTGAACAGCGCGAACTCGAATGCCGCGGGGACCGCCGGAAAGAACGCCGGCTGGCAGATCGTTTCCCAGAACTGACGCAGCCGCTCGACGCGATGCTCGGGCGCATTGCCCGCGATCAGCGCGGTGTTGAGCGCGCCGATCGAGATGCCCGCGATCCAGTCGAGCGGAATGCCCGCTTCGTGCAAGCCTTCGAACACGCCGGCCTGATAGGCGCCGAGCGCGCCGCCGCCCTGCAGCACGAGTGCGATCGTCTCGTAGGGAAGCGTGCGGGCGGCGACCGGCGCGCCGGCCTCGTGATGCAGGTCCGCCGCATCGACGGCCTGCCTTTCGGTGCGGGCGTGCGGTTTCACCATACTTTGCTCCGAGAAACCCCGCCATTGATGGCGGGAAGGAAAGGAGTGCGCTTGACAGGCAGCTTCTTCCACGAGTTAGGATGGCCGGCATGATCCTTGTCTATCGCTACCGGGTGAAGTCGCTCAACGGACTCCTTAATCAGCAGAGCCGAGCGGTGAACTACGTGTGGAACTTCTGCAATGACACGCAGAAGCACGCGCTCAAGTGGCGCAAGACGTGGCCGACGGGTTTCGACCTGAACGTGCTGACGACCGGCAGCAGCAAGGCACTCGGCATCCATTCCGGCACGGTCAACGCGACGTGCGAGCGGTACGCGAAGTCGCGCAGCCAGCACCGCCGTCCTTACCTGCGCTATCGCGGCCGGAAATCGCTGGGCTGGGTGCCGCTGAAGGGCCGCGACCTGAAGCGCGAAGGCGATGCGTTTCGCTTTGCCGGCAATACCTTCCGTGTGTTCAATAGTCGCCCGCTTCCTGAAGGCAAGATCAAGGAAGGCACCAACTTCGCGCAGGATGCGCGCGGCAACTGGTTCCTCAACATCGTGATCGAGATACCCGATGTTCCGGCGCGCCCGATCCGTTCCGGCGTCGGCATCGATCTCGGCCTGAAAGACTTCGCCACACTTTCGACCGGCGAGAAGCTGCCGAATGACCGGTTCGGCCGACGCGCGGCCGACAAGCTCGCGACAGCGCAACGGGCGCGCAAGCACAAGCGGCATATCGCGAAGCTGCATGCCAAGGTGGCGAATGCCCGCGCCGATTTCCAGCACAAGCTCGCACTCGATCTGGTGCGGCGCTTCGATTACATCGCGGTCGGCAACGTGTCGGCCGCGAAACTCGCCAGAACCAGGATGGCGAAAAGCGTCTACGACGCAGCCTGGTCGTCCTTCCGGGACAAGCTCCGTTACAAGGCGATCGCGCACGGAGCCACGTTCGAGGAAGTGGACGAAAGCGGTTCGACCCAGTCCTGTTCGGCGTGCGGATCGAAAGACAGCACGACGCGGCCGAAAGGTATCGCGGGACTGAGAATAAGAGAGTGGACCTGCAGTGGCTGTGGTGTCGTGCATGATCGAGATACCAACGCTGCGTTGAACATTCTCCGACGCGGACGTGCATCGCCAGTCGTGGGAATTGCCCGCCTTTAGGCGGGCGGGGACGTCAATGCATGTACCACCCGTGGCTGACAATGAACGACTGGCCGGTCAGCGCGGCGCTCGGGAACGCCGACAGGAACAGCACCGTCTGCGCGACGTCCTGCACCGTCGTGAACACGCCGTCGACCGTGTTGCCGAGCATCACCTTCTTCACCACTTCGTCTTCGCTGATCCCGAGTTCCTTCGCCTGCTCCGGAATCTGCTTGTCGACGAGCGGCGTGCGCACGAAGCCCGGGCACACGACGTGCGAGCGCACGTTGTGCTTCGCGCCTTCCTTCGCCAGCACGCGCGCAAGCCCCAGCAGCCCGTGCTTCGCGGTCACGTAGGCCGACTTCAGCGGCGACGCCTCGTGCGAGTGCACCGAGCCCATGTAGATCACGACGCCGCCGCGATCGTCCTTGTACATGTGCTTGAGCGCCGCCTTGGTGGTCAGGAACGCGCCGTCGACGTGGATCGCCTGCATCTTCTTCCAGTCGGCAAACGAATAGTTCTCGATCGGGTTGACGATCTGGATGCCCGCGTTCGACACGAGGATGTCGACCGAGCCGAACGTTTCGGCCACCTTGTCGATGCCGCTGTTGACGGCGTCCTCGTTCGTCACGTCCATCGCGACGCCGATCGCCTTGCCGCCCGCCTGCTTGATTTCCTCGGCCACGGCGTTCGCGCCGTCCTGGTTCAGGTCGGCGATCGCCACCGCCGCGCCCGCCTTCGCCAGCTCCAGTGCGATTTCCTTGCCGATGCCGCTTGCGGCGCCGGTGACGACTGCGGTCTTGCCATTCAGATTGCTCATGTTCGGGATTCCGTAATCAAGGGTGAAAAAGGTGCAAGGGGTGGAAAAGGACGGCGGAAGTTACTGCGCGAGGTAATCGTAGACGACTTCGCCGAGCCCGAGCGTCAGATCCGCGACGATATGCCGGGCCTCGACGATCTCGAGCACCGGCAGGTCGGCGACCGGCGCGAGCGCATGCGGCGACAGCTCGAGCGAGGCCGGGCCGGTCCATGCGCCTTTCATCTGGATATCCTGCATGTAGTAGCGCACCAGCTCGCAGACGCGCGCCGTGCCGTCGACATGCGGAATGATCTTCAGCAGGAAATTGGGGCTGGCAAGGCGCTTGGCCTGCTCGGCGATGTCGAGCTCGCGGTGCTTGTAGCCCATCGTGCCCGTCGCGACGCGCACCTTGCCGTAGTCGAGCGTGCCGAGGATGTGATCGGTGTTCACTTGCAGCGTGGGCGACGCGAGCTTCTTCGGGAAGCCCCACAGCTCGCGGCCGCCGGCGATCGGCGGATGGTCGTCGAGGTACATCGCGAGCGTGTAGCTGCCCGGCTGGCCGTTGTATTCGACGGGGATCACCTGGCCGCTTTCGGTGTAATCGCCGAAGCCGGTGGAGTCGGCCATGCGAATGAATTCGTAATGCACGAGCGGCTCGGTGACCTGCAGGGGTTCAGGCACGATTTCGCGCAGACGGTCCGGATCGGTGCGATACGTGATGATCAGAAACTCACGATCGACGAAACGGTAAGGGCCCATCGGGAAGGCAGGGCTGGTCAACGGCATCGCAAACGCTTTCGATCGGACATCGCTGGGTTTCATGCGGACTCCTTGTTGTTGATCGGCTTCGTTGATGAGTGCACGTAATCGTATGCCTGCGCGCCGTCGTTGTGCGATGCCGCAACTGGAATAAATTGTTGCACGAATCGATGAATTGACTACGCAAATGTTGATGCGAACGGCGCAAATAGCCCGATGGGCGCTCAGCGCACCGATCATCGCGGGTGTCGATGACGCCGCGATGTGACCGAAGGTGAGCTTTTTCGGGGTGCAAGGTGAGTCTTTACGGGAAACGCTCTGCGCGAAATATTTCAATTGTGTGAACTTGTGTTGCAAAGCACGCTCTAAGCGCGTCCTTGCGGCCGGATGGCCGGGCATCGCCCGTCGCGATGCCGGCCCTCGTTAAGCATTGCTTAAGCGAGCCGCTCTTAGCATCGGACGTGACCGGATGACCGGTCGCGCATTCCCGCCCCACGTCTCCCGATACATGCAGAACCTCAATCTCACCCTTTTTTCCGCGATCAATGCCGGCACGGCGCCGCAACCGGGCGTCGCGAAGCTCGCGATCTTTGCCGCCGACTGGCTCGTTTATGCGATTCCGGCGATGGTGCTGCTGACCTGGCTGTTCGGCGTGCGCACGACGCGGCGCCAGGCCATCGAAGCCGGCGTCGGCGCGTGCGTGGCGCTCGCGCTTGCACAGGTGCTGTCGCATTTCTGGTTCTCGCCGCGGCCGTTCATGGCCGGCGTCGGCACGCAGTTGATCCCGCATGCGCCGGACGGCTCGTTTCCGAGCGATCACATGACGTTCGTCTGGAGCGTGGCGGTCGGCATGCTGCTCGGCGGCGCGACGCGCGTGACGGGCCTCGTGATGGCGGCGATGGCCGCCGCGATCGCGTGGGGGCGGATCTATGTCGGCGTCCATTGGCCGTTCGACATGGCGGGCGGCGTGCTGGTCGGCACCGCAGGCGCGCTGGCCGCGCACCTGTATGCGCGACCCGTCACGGCGATGCTCGAACGCATCGGCGAGTCGGTGCATGCGGTGGTGATGGGGCGTCTGCACACGCCGTAACCGGGAAGGATCGGGCCGGGGCGGTCAGCCCGGCGTTCTGGCCGATTCGGCCGCCGCCGGGGCAGCGCCGCCGTGCAGCTCGGCCGTGTCTGCCGGCTGCCGCGCGGCGTCGCGCTCGAGCGCGCTTTCGTTGAGGATCGCGCACATCGCGACGAACAGCGCAAGCGCGACGGCCGCGAGGCCGCAATAGCCGGCAATTTTCAGGTGACGAAGGAAAGGCGCAGCATGGTTTTCATTTGTCATGACCGGGCGCTCCTGGGGCGGACAGCGTCGACTGCCTGACGGCGGCGTCGCAGACGTAGGTATATACCAGCCGCCGCGCCAATGCCAGGCTGTCCGCGCGCCGGACGCCGGAACGCTTGTGTCGGGAGTCCGAATTTCGGGAGCCCGTCGCCGGATGCCCGTATGCCGGCTGCCCGTCGCCGGCTGCCCGTATGCGTCAGTCGTCGAGCGATTCGTGCACCGCGCTCGCGCCGCGCTTCCAGTAAGCCGCCGCACGAATCCGCGCCTTGTCGACGCCCCGCTCGCCGGTCAGATGCTGCCGTACCGCGCGCATCGCGAGCGCTTCGCCGGCCGCCCACACGTAGCCATCGCCCGTCGGCAGCGGCAGGTCGCGGACGGCGTCCAGTAGCGCGTCGCCGCCGGCCTGCGCTTCGTCGCGGAAACGCCAGATCTCATGCAGTTCCGCGCGCGTGTCGAATGCGATTTGCGCGCGGGGGTCCGCGACTTCCAGCACGACCGCCGCGTGAGAGCCCGCGGGCAGCTCTTCCAGGCGTCGGGCGACGGCCGGCAGCGCGGTGTCGTCGCCGATCAGCAGATGCCAGTCGAAACCGGTCGGCACGACGAACGAACCGCGCGGGCCGCCGATGGCGAGCCATTGGCCGACGCGCGCCTGCGCGGCCCACTGCGACGCCGGGCCCGGGTGGTTCAGCACGAATTCCAGATCCAGTTCGCACTTCGTACGATCGAAGCGCCGCGGCGTGAAGTCGCGCGCGACGGGCTTCGGCTCACCGTCGGGGAACACGGGGCCGTCCGGGCCCAGGCACGGCAGTGCGGGGCGTTCGGCGCCGGGCGGCGGCAGGAACACCTTCACGTGATCGTCGAACGACGCCGATTCGAAATCCGCGAGATCGGGGCCGCTCAGCGTGACGCGCAGCAGGTGCGGCGTCACCGCGTGAAGGCGCACGACCTGCAGCAGGCGGAACTTGAGGGGGTGACGCACGCGCGTCACGGTGAGGTCGGGGTTGTGTTGCATCAATCTGCGCTCCTTGCTGAAACGATGCGGCTTACTCGCCGGTGCGGCCTTCGATGTCGGCGGTCGCGCGCCGCAGGATCGCGGCGATGCGGCGCTGCTCGTCGGCGGACGCGCCGCTCCTGTGCAGCAGCGCATGCTTCAGCGCGACGCGCGCCTCGACGAACTCCGGCAGCCAGCCGCCGTGCGACTCGTCCGTCGTTTCGCCGGCCGTTTCGCCGGCGAACGCGCGGCGCATGAATTCCATCTTGCGCGCGAGATGGGTGAGGCGTGCGAACAGCATGTCGATGCGTTCGCGCTGCGCGTCGAGGTGCGCGCGGCCGGCGTCGGTGAGCGCGTAGGGCTTGCGGTTGCCCTCCGCCTGCGACGCGACGAAGCCGACCTCCTCCAGGTAGGTCAGCGCCGGGTAGACCATGCCGGGGCTCGGGCTGTAGAAGCCGTTCGAGCGCGTGTCGAGCGCCTTGATCAGCTCGTAGCCGTGGCTCGGCTGGTCGGCGAGGAGCGCCAGCAGCATCAATTGCAGGTCGTCGGCGCTGAACTGGCGGCCGCGCGGCATCGCGTCGTCGCCGCCGAATCCCCCGAAACCGCCGGGGCCGCCGCCAAAGGGCCCGCCGCCGCCGAACGGATCGCGGCCGCGGCGATGGCGGCCGATCGCGTGCCATAAACCGGTGAACCAGGCCGGGGCGGATTGCGCACCGTACCCGTCGCAACGGGCGTGGCCGCGGAAGTGACTGTGTCGCATGATCGAGTCCTATATGTCGAAAAACATATCTAAAGATATATATCGAAAGATAGGAAGTCAATGCGGAATATTTGGGGTTGGATGGGCTGGACTTGCCGCGAGCTTTACGTGCGCTACGTCAATTCGCCAACGCAACCCGCAGATGAAGACGTATTCGCAGCTCCAGTCAAACGGGAATGCGTCCCCATATTCGAATGACTTAGGCACGAACGCACCGCGTTGAGGACTTTCATCCCGCTCCTGCTCCTCGTACATCTGCGTTGCTGTCCGCCGATCCCGTTTCGGCCGACGTGTGTCTGCAATCAATCACTGACGCAGTTGTTCTGCCTACGCGTCGATGACGCTTTTGCTGGCGCGTTTCGGATACTTTTGCTCGCCTGTCGATGGCCCTCGAAGCCATCGCCGGATCGTGTTTCCGGACAGCCCTGTACGTCGAGAAATGTCCCGGAGAGAGACGCCATCGCGGATGGTGCATCCGCCGGTGAGATTGCCCCCGAAAATCGAGTTCCTTTACGCCATTGAGGGCACGAAACGCAGTGTGCTCGACAAACCAGAACGCGCCGGCTATGGATACGACCCGTGCTGGCCGGCGCACAAGAGGCGCACCTCCCAGCGGGCTACATTGCTGCCATCGAACGGGTCGAGTCAATCGAAGACACCGATTCGGCTAGAGTCGCGAGAGAAGGCGGCATATACCAGGACAAAGTCGCACAGCGAGGATGATCGTTCGCTATGCTGCCGGTGACAACGCACCTATTCCATCCGATACACATGAGCACAACTGCACGGACCATTCTCAAAGCCATTCTGAGCATCCCCATTGCCTTTGGGCTCGCCTATCCCCTTATCTATCCCACGGAAGACGGAGGCGTTCTCAGCGAAATAGAGATGCTTGGGACAGTCGGTGGCATCGTCGTCATCGCAGTTTTCCTGGCTCTGGTCTATGCCTACGCGAGCGACCTCAGGACCACCCTGAAATCGGTCAACCGAGGATCGCGTGTGGCCGAACCCAACAGCGTCTGGTTTATGTTCCTCTTGCCATACAACTTCATCGAGGACTTCTTCATTATTTCCAACGTTGCGAAGTCCCTGGAGGCGGAGTCTCGTATCAATCCGGCTCTGTCGGGTTTGCGCTCGTTCGGCCGGATCAGCGGCATCGGGTGGTGTCTTGCTCAGGTTCTTTCGTTAATACCCGATACCATTGGCTACATCGCCAGCGGAGTTGCGGTTTTCCTCTGGGTTTGGCACTGGATGTTTGTGCGCCGAGCGAACAAGATGCTCGCCGGCAGCCAGGTCCATGTGGCTACTCTACCTGGACGGACAGGATCGTAGCCCTCCTTGGAAGCCAGATCGCGTACCTCTGCACATCCCGAAGCGTAAGACCGACAATGCCAGGATTCGGATGAGAGGCAGCCCTGCCCTACAGGTCTGATCGCACTGCGACGATCTGCTCTGCACTGAAGCGTTTGCGTTTCATCGTTCACATCTAGCGCTTCGCGCGCGTGTCCGACGGCCGTTCGTTGAACGCTTTCCGGTAGTCCGTGGCGAACTGCCCGAGATGCGCGAATCCCCAGCGCGTCGCGATATCGGTGACCGAGGCCGTTTCATCCGGATCCTGCAGCGCCATTCTCACGCGCCGCAGACGCACGTCCTTCAGATGACGCATGACGCCGACATCGCGCCATTGCTGGAATGCACGGTGCAGCGTGCGGACGCTGCAATGCGATGCCGTCGCGATGTCGGTCAGCGTCAGCGGTCGCTCAGCGTGTTCCTCGATGAACGCGACCGCGCGTCTCACGCAGGCGGATGCAATGCCGCCTTCCGCAGGCAGCGCATCGGTCAGCTGTTCGCCGACCAGGCTCATCAGCAGGATTTCTTCCGCCCGCGGGAGTTGCATCGCTCTGAGCGCGGCCGGCGTGTCGGGATCGAGCAACTGCCTGACCAGTTGAACCGACGCGAGCCAGCGGTCGCGACGCGGCGCATCGAACAGCGCCGGCACGGGAAGCGCGGCCGGCGGCTCGCGCCCCGCGATGCTGCGCCAGATGTCCGCGATGCGGCCCGCGTCGATGCGCACGCCGAGTTGCACGTTGTCCGCGCTATAGCGGAATGCCGACCGCGCATTCGACGCGACGAGCACCGTCGATCCGGTGCCGCCCACCTGTTCGACCCGGCCGCTCCGGGCTTCCGAGTGTCCCGCGAGCGTGGTGAGCACGAGCGCGAAATCGCCGCAGATCTCGGGCTGGATCGAAATGTCGGTGCCGTATGCGAACCACGTCAGCGCCATGCCGTTGCCGTCGAGCTTGAACATCGTGACGGGCATCGTGCGGCGTTCGCCAGCCGTGAACCGATATGGACGATAGATGCGGCCGATCCTGGTGCGTGCGTGCTCCAGATCGTCGGACTGGAACAGCAGCGCGCCACGCGGAATATCACTACCGGGCAAGAGCGGCGGGAAATGCAACGTCGGCGGGGGTGGACAGGGAAGGTGGCCGTTCATCATCGGGCTCCTGGTAGCGGGCCGCTCGTTGTCACGGACAACGAAAAATGGCGCTTTTCTGATACTGGCGGCGCAACCGCGATAGTCACCCGCAAATGTTCCGGGAATGATGGGACCGTGTGCGACGCTCGGTCGCGGCGAGCGACCCGGATGCCCGGACAGGGCTCAACGCCAAAAGCATTGAGCATTATACGGATTCCCCCTTGGCACGTGCCCCGCCCGCGATACATCCGCCCTTCCGCGGCCCGCCGAGACGGCGAACGTGACGACGCGCCGGTGCCGGAAAGCGTCGCGTTTTCAATACCCGCATTCAAAACAAGAAAGCTATCCGTGGGCCTTTAAAAAGGTCGTCGGAAACGCCGGTTTGTCGAAGCCCGCGTTCCTGCGATGACAAGGTCCTGCGAGACAAAAGGAGATGATGTTCATGCGTCAGATCAATCTGCATGCGCTGGCCGACGGCGCCAGGCTCGGTCCCTTGCATTACATGGTTCTTTTCTGGTGCGCGTTGATTATCGTGTGCGACGGGTACGATCTGGCCGTTGCCGGGATCGCCTTGCCTTCGATCATGAAGGAGATGGGCGTCAATCCGGCGAAGGCCGGCTTCATGATGAGTTCCGCGCTATTCGGCATGATGTTCGGCAACATCGTGTTTGGCACGATTGCGGACCGGATGGGCCGCCGACGGGCCATCGCCGTCTGCCTGACGCTGTTCAGCGTCTTCACCGCCGCCGCCGGATTGGCGACGACGCCCTTCCTGTTCGGCGCCGCCCGCTTCATGGCGGGTGTCGGCATCGGGGGCGTGATGCCGAATGTCATTGCCCATATGACGGAGTACGCACCGCGGCGGATTCGCAACACGATGGTCGCGGTGATGTTCAGCGGCTATTCGATCGGCGGCATGCTGGCCGCGATGATGGGCAAGGAAATGATCGAGCATTGCGGGTGGCAATCCGTGTTCATCGCCGCGGGTGTGCCGGTGTTGCTGGTCCCGTTGATCCTGAAATGGATGCCCGAGTCGATGCCGTTCCTGATCGAGCGCGACAGGAAGGAGGAGTTGGCGTACATCGCCGGGAAACTCGATCCGACTTACCAACCGGAGCCGGGCGACCAATATCGCGTGCCGAGCGCAGACAAGGTCGACAGTGCGCCGGTTCGGCATCTGTTTGCCGACGGCCGGGGATTCAGCACGATCATGTTCTGGATCGCTTGCTTCATGTGCCTGTTCATGGTGTATGCGCTCAGCTCGTGGCTGACCAAATTGATGGCGAACGCCGGGCACAGCCTCGGTTCCGCACTGACCTTCGTGCTGGTTCTGAATTTCGGGGCGGTGATGGGCGCCATCGGTGGCGGCTGGCTTGCGGATACGTTCCAGGCCAAGCGAGTGCTGGTCCTGATGTATCTGCTTGCCGCGGCGTCGATCACGATGCTCGGCTACGACGTGCCGACCGTGTGGTCGTTCGTACTGGTCGGGCTTGCCGGCGCCACGACCATCGGAACCCAGATCGTCAACTGCGCGTATGCCAGCCAGTTCTATCCGATGGCGATCCGTTCGACCGGAGTCGGCTGGACGCTGGGTGTCGGTCGTGGCGGCGCCATTCTTGCGCCGATTGTGATCGGCATCCTGGTGGAATTCGGACTGTCGCTCGAGCAGAACTTCATGGCGATTGGCTTGCCCGCGCTCGTCGCCGCCATTGCGGTTGGCCTGATTGATCATCGACGTTCGGCATCGCGTGAGGCGCACTCGGCAACCGGAGGCGGCACGCAGGCGTCGCAGGGTTGATCGACCTTGCCGCATCGGAAATTGCGCACGCGGAACGTAACGAAGGGCGCGCGGGTCTTCGGCAAATGATGGCGCGTTTTCGATACGGATGGCGCCGCTGCGATAGTCCGGGGGCGAGCATTCGTGGAACCATGGCTGATGCGTGCCGCGCAGCCGGCACGTCCGTCTATCCTGTAAGCCGATGAGGACACGAACATGACGACGCTCTATCGCGGCATGAACCGCGCAGCGCTCGACGCTGCTTACAACAACGTCGAGGCCATTCCCGATTTCCCGGCCGTTCTGGCCGATTTTCAGGCGCGCAGCGCCCAGCTATACGAGCAGGCATCGTGCCGCCGTGACCTTCGCTATGGCGACAGCCCGCGCGAACGATACGACTGGATCGCATGCGGGCAGCCCGCTGCACCGACGCTCGTATTTATCCACGGCGGCTATTGGCAGAATTGCGCGAAGGAAGACTTTGCGTTCATCGCAAGCGGCCCGCTCGCGAACGGGTTCAATGTCGTGCTTGCCGAGTACACGCTGGCGCCCGACGCTTCGATGACGCAGATTGTCGGTGAGATCGGCCGCTTGCTCGATCACCTTGCCGCTGATCGCGACGCGCTCGGGACGAGGGGGCGTCCGCTCGTGCTGTGCGGCCATTCGGCCGGCGGCCACCTGACTGCGATGTATCGCGGGCATCCGGTTGTGACGAGCGCGCTGCCGATCAGTGCGCTCGTCGATCTGGAGCCGATCAGCCTGTCATGGCTCAACGACAAACTGAAGTTGTCGGCCCGGGAGATCGATGAATTCAGCCCGTTGAGACATATCGGAAAGGGTGTGCCGACGATGGTCGCGGTCGGCGGCGCGGAATTGCCGGAACTCGTGCGGCAGTCGGACGAATATGCGGCCGCGTGTGCGGCCGCCGGAGAGGCGGTCGAATTGCTCCACGTACCGGGCTGCACGCACTTTTCGGTACTCGAGACACTCGCGCGTCGCGACGGGTGCCTGGCGCAGGCGCTCGTGACGGTCGCAGGGCGGTGATGCCGGCTGGTGGACGTGGTCTCCCACGGCAGGTCGCTTGATATCGTTTTTCTTCAACAATTTCAGATTGGTGATGACTGCGTGAGCAGTTCAAACGTTATGGCCTGCCCGCCGAATTTTTCTATTTTTTGAGCCGGGCAATTTCCTGATTCGGGGTTCACGGCAGACCAGCGTCGCCATATAGCCGGATCCATCAAGACGGGTTCGTCCCTTGTCTTACAAAACGCCTTAAGTTTGATACCATACCGCCAATATTTGTATGGCGGCTGTATTGTTTCTGTATGGGTTCGGACTCAAGGAGCGAAGCAGGAATGATGGTGCTGGCGCCTGGCGCAAACACCGCTTTAGGGGCACCTCAATGTTCCTGGACGCTGGAATGCGCGAACACCTCGGCCTTCGGGGAATATGCTGCAGTCGCTCTAATCCCGGTTGACGACAAGCGTCAGCCCAAGGGGGACGCGGCCCTGTTCCAGGTCGAACGAGGCTGGATGGAATGGAGCGGCAGCCAGGAGAGAATCGGCTGCCGCCTGAACCTTTCCGCACTTCCGGCCGGCGCGGACCGCGTACTCGTCGTCGTGTACACCTTCTCGGCCATCGGCCCGGTGCGCGAGCTCCGCTCCCTTCGCCTGCAGGTCGACGACCAGATCGAGTTCAGCCTGAACCTCTCCGAGAACGGCGAATCGGCGATCATCATCGGCGAGTTCTACTGCCGTAACCAGCAGTGGAAGTTCCGCGCGCTGGCCGAAGGCTCTGCCTACGGACTCTCCGCCCTCGGCCGCAGGATCGGGCTGGCTGTCGACGACGCCCATCCCGATCGGCGTCCACGCTCCTCCGATTCGTGTCGCGCTGCCAGCGGCACCGGCTTCGCCATCAGCGCGACGCACATCCTCACCTGTGCGCATGTCATCGAGGACATGCAGGAAATCCATATCGCTTCCCTCGAGGGCCGACATCGCGCGGAGCCCGTGGTGGTGGACCGCCGCAACGACCTGGCGCTGCTGCGCGTCCAGGGGGCGCCCGTCTTCAAGCAAGTCTTCTTCAGGGACGGCACGGGCTGCGACCTCGGCGAGCAGGTGGTCGCGATGGGCTTCCCGCTGGCCGGCCTGACCGGCGGGGGCGTGCAGGTCACGCAGGGTGGTGTCTCCGCGCTGTTCGGCCTGCACAACGACGCCAGCCTGCTGCAGTTCACGGCCCCGATCCAGCCCGGATCGAGCGGCAGCCCGCTGTTCGATACGTCCGGTGCGGTCGTGGGGATGGTCACCTCGACGGTGCCGGATGCCCAGAACATGAATTTCGCGGTGAAGGCCGGCCTCGCGCTGGCCTTCCTGGATGCCTGCGGCGTCGTCGCCTCCAGAACCCCGTCAGGCAAGACCTTCACGACAGCCCAGATATCCCGCGAGGCCCAGCAATTTCTATGGCGCATCGAGGCGCGGAATCCATAGAAGCACTTTGACTCGAGTCCCAAGGAAGCGGCGTCGGGTTCGCCACCTCGCGCCAATCTAGGAAGCAGCTATGGAAAGCCATGTCGTACCCGTGTCCCTCCGCGCGCAGCTGATGCGGGGACTGCTCGAAGTCAACGTCGACGATGCCGTGCTGCCTCCGTCCGCCCTGTTCGGCTTCGCCGAGCGCCGTAACCCCAAGCGGGCCTTCCTGTTCGTGTCCAAGGTCCTGGGCCGGCACATACCGGTTAGCCCGTTCGTCATGTCCGCCAGCTTCGAGAGCCTGGCGGCGGAGATCCCGGCGGACCTGCCGGGCCCGGTGCTCGTGATCGGCATGGCGGAAACCGCCGTCGGGCTCGGCGCCGGCGTGCACCGTGCATTGAGCGCAACGCGGCCCGATACGGTC
Organism: Burkholderia ubonensis; assembly: GCF_902833085.1. Lineage (GTDB taxonomy): Bacteria > Pseudomonadota > Gammaproteobacteria > Burkholderiales > Burkholderiaceae > Burkholderia > Burkholderia ubonensis. Next base: position 76,217 of record NZ_CADFEB010000009.1, on the reverse strand, counting down.
TACCTGGTCAGCACCCGCCATCCGCTCGGCACCGAACTCTTCGCGCGATTCGACGAAGAGCATAGCCACGCCAGCGCCCATCTGATCCACATGCCGGTCGAGGCCGAAGTCCGGGAGATGATGCTCGAGGCCAGATCGCTGGTGCTGGTGGACGATGAAGCCTCCACGGGCAAGACCTTCGTCAACCTGCATCGCGCGCTGGTGGAGGCCGGCCTGACGAAGATCGAGCGGGTCGTCACCTGCGTCCTGACCGACTGGTCCGCGGGGGCCGTCGGCAAGGCCATCGGCGAATCGGCCACGTCGGTGTCGCTGATGAAGGGTTCCTACCGGTTTCATGAAGACCCGTCCGCGCCGCTGCCGGTCATGCCGGACGTGGGCGCGGTGTCCGTCGGGGAATGGCGGCTCTGCCCTCGGAACGACTGGGGACGCCTGGGCGTGCGCAACGTGGAAGACACCCTCGCGCCGGACCTTCAGGCCGCTCCGGGCGAGAAGATCATCGTGATCGGCACCGGCGAATTCGTGTGGCGGCCCTTCCTGCTGGCGGAGCGCCTGAAGCGCGCCGGCGCGGATGTCTACTTCAGCTCCACCACCCGTTCCCCCATCGCCCTGGGCCACGCGATCGAGCACGCGCTTTCGTTCCCGGACAACTACGGCCTCGGCATCCCGAACTTCCTCTACAACGTGAAGCCCGGCCAGTTCGACCGGGTGCTGATCTGCACCGAAACCCCTGCGCAGGCGCTGCCCGCCGAGCTGGTCGAGACCCTGGGCGCGGAGGTCATCGTCGATGAGCAGTAAGCGTCCGCTGGTGCTCGTCGATCTCGACGACACCCTGTTCCAGACCGCACGCAAGATGCAGGAAGGCACCCCGCGCACCCCGGCAACCGTCGATGTCGACGGCCAGCCAAACGGCTACATGACTCCGGTGCAGCAGGCTTTCGTCAACTGGCTGCTGGCATCGGCCGACGTCGTTCCGGTCACCGCGCGCAGCGTCGAGGCCTACCGCCGCGTGAAGCTGCCGTTCACGCACGGCGCAATCTGCTCCCACGGGGGCGTGATCCTGCGCGCTGACGGCACGCTCGATCAGGACTGGCACGGCCAGATGGCGGATGCGCTCCGGGCTTTCCAGGATCGTCTGCCGGCGCTGAGCGAAACCACGCTGCGGATCGGGCGGGAGCTTGGCCTTTCCCTGCGCGGCTGGGTTGTGGCTGAGCATGGGCTGTGTCACTACGTGGTGACCAAGCACAACGAATCGGACGACGCCGTGCTTTCCACGGTGCTCGCAGAAGTTCAGGCCCGAGGGCTGCTGGACGCCATGCACATCCATACCAACGGCAACAATCTGGCCTTCCTGCCCGACGGGCTGGCCAAGCGACTGGCCGCTCGGGAATGGCTGCGCCGCGACCGCGAACGCAACGGCGAACGCCCGGTGCTGGGCTTTGGCGACAGCATCACCGACCTCGGGTTCATGGACCTCTGCCACATGTGGGCCACGCCGGCCCGGAGCCAGTTGGCGAAGGCAGCGGAGGGCCTGATCCATGCGTGATCCTTTCGCCTCCCTCATGACCGTCGGCAGCGGCAGCTATGCCCCGGACGACGTGCATTTCCTGCTGCAGCGCATGCAGATGCAGGTGACGGACGTTCGGGAGAAGGAGCGTCTGATCCAGACGAACCGCAAGCACTACTCCGAGATGATCAGCATGGAGCATGCGCCGACCGAGCTGCACCAGCGCCTCTATGCGCGCGCCCTGGCGCAGAACGGCAAGCGCATGGCCGCTGACGTGCAGTCGCTGGCGCTGGCCTTGAATGCCGCCTATGCCGGCGCGAGCATCGCGCTCGTCTCCTTCGTGCGCGCCGGACTGCCGCTTGGCGTCCTGCTGCGCCGCGCTCTGGCGGCGATGGGGCGCAACGCGCGCCACTACGGCGTCAGCATCATCCGCGACCGCGGCATAGACACGATTGCCCTAGAAGCGATCATCCGTCTCCACGGTGCGGAGAACATCGTTTTCGTGGATGGCTGGACCGGCAAGGGCGCGATTTCCGGCGAACTCGCGCGCGCGCTCGGCGCGGACCAGCGCTTCCCGGAAGATCCGCGCCTCGTCGTGCTGGCGGACCCGTGCGGCCGTGCGTGGCTGGCAGCGTCGGCAGAAGACTGGGTGATTCCGTCCGGCATTCTGGGCGCCACTGTATCCGGCCTCGTATCGCGTTCCATCTGGCCGGCGCAAGGCGGTCTGCATGGCTGCGTGGTGTACGACCATCTGCATGAGCACGACGTCACCCGCGACTTCATCGAGCAGATCGAGACCGCGCGTTGCGCATTGGGCGAGGTGCCGCAGGCGTCGCCGTGGACTGCCGATCAGCGCCTGAAGCTGCAGGCGGAGGCCGACAGCGTGGTGCATTCGCTCGCGGCGCGCTTCGGGATCGCCAACCTGAACCGCGTGAAGCCCGGCATCGCCGAGGCGACGCGCGCCGTCCTTCGCCGCGTGCCCGACCGCGTCCTGGTCCGTGATCGTGGCGACAGCGACGTGCAGTTGCTGATGCACCTCGCCGAGCGCGCCGGCGTGACCGTCGAAGAAGCGGGTTCGGTCCTGGGCCCGTACCGTGCAGTGACGCTCATCCGGAGTGCGAACGAATGAAAGCCATTTCGCCGTTCGCCCTCGGGGCGACCCTGTACATGCCGGCCACCCGCAGCGACATTCTGGAAGTGGTCTTCGGCCGCAAGCTCCCCGAGCTTCGCTCGCTCGTGGTGTGCCTGGAAGACGCCGTGGCGGAGATCGATGTCGAGCACGCGCTGGGGAACCTGCAGGCGCTGCTCACGCAGATCGACGCTCGCGGCGGACGTCCTGCGGAAGGTCCGCTCGTGTTCGTCCGGCCCCGCGACGTGGGCATGGCGGCCGTGCTGAACGACTGGCCGTTGATGAAGCACGTGGACGGCTTCGTGGTGCCGAAGCTGACCTTGAAGCGCCTGGGCGCCTGGGAGAAAGCGGTCAGCAACCCGGACCTGCTCCTCATGCCCACGCTCGAGACGGCCGACGTCTACAACCCGGGTGCAATGGTGGAGCTGGGCCAGGCGCTGAAAGCCAGCCTGAACGAACGCATCATCGCGCTGCGGATCGGCGGCAACGACCTCATGGGCTGCCTTGGGCTGCGCCGCAACCCGGCCAGGACGCTCTACGACACCCCGATGAGCTATGTGATCCCGATGCTGGCCGGTGTCATGGGCGCGCAAGGTTTTTCGCTGACCGCGCCGGTGTTCGAGCAGCTCGCCACGCCGACACTCCTGCAAGCCGAACTGGAGCTGGACATCTGTCACGGACTGGTGGGCAAGACGGCCATTCACCCGCGCCAGATCAGTCTCATCCAGGACACGCTTCGCGTCGGCCTGGAGGATCTCAACGCCGCCAGGCTGATCGTCGATCAGGGCGCGCAGGCCGTGTTCAAGCACAACGACGCGATGTGCGAACCCGCCACCCATCACAAGTGGGCAGCCAACATCCTCGAGCGCGCCAAATGGCTTGGGGTCAGGCCTGCCGAGGCCGGCGGCGGCGAGCCCAGCATCCGCCTGGCGGAGGCCAACTGATGCCGGCGACATTTTCATTCCGGGCGGCGGCGGGCCCGCCCGCGGCTCAAGAAATCGGGCGCCGGGAGAGCGCCTCGACCTCTCGATCCCGACCGAACACCGAAGATCAACAAGGAGCGTAATCATGGCACTCACCCTGAGCAAGAATCAGAGCATCTCGCTGGAGAAAACGGCCGGCACCGGCCTGAGCAACGTCAGCCTGGGCCTGGGCTGGGACCCCGTGAAGCCCAGCGGCTTCCTCGCCAGGATGCTGGGCGGCGGTAACGACTCGATCGACCTCGATGCTTCGTGCATCGTTCTGGATGGCGACTACGCGCCCATCGACGTCGTCTGGTTCCGCCAGCTGGAATCGAAGGATGGCTCGATCGAACACTCCGGCGACAACCTGACCGGCGACGGCGATGGCGATGACGAAACCATCTTCGTGGACCTGCAGCGCCTGCCGGCCAAGGCGACGCATCTGGTCTTCACGGTGAACAGCTTCCGCGGCCAGACCTTCGATCAGGTCGAGAACGCGTACTGCCGCATCCTGAACGAAACCAGCAACACGGAGCTCGCGCGCTTCAACCTGGCCGAGAAAGGCCGTCATACCGGCGTGGTGATGGCCAGCCTGAGCCGTGCGAGCGGCGGCTGGGAGTTCAAGGCGATCGGCCAGTCCACCAATGGCCGCACCGCCGAAGACCTCGTCAACCTGGCCGTTCAGGCGGTGCGCGCATGACCACGCTGCTGCCTGGCGGCAATGCGCCGGTCGCCACCGGCCAACTTCGCGTCGACATCAACTACGCGCCGATCCCGGGCGCCGATATCGACATCTCCGCATTCGCGCTGACCACCACGGGCAAAGTCCGTGGCGACGGCGACATGTGCTTCTACGGGCAGACCAGCATCCTGGGCGGGGCCGTCCAACTGACCGGCAGCGCCGCGGGTCGCGCCGAGTTCACGCTGGACCTCGGCCGTCTCGACCCCGCGGTCGAGAAGGTTGCGTTGACCGCAACCATCTACGAGAACAAGGCCGCCTTCGACCGCGTGTCGACCCTGGCGCTGGCCGTCACCGGCGGCATCGAGGCCCAGATTCCGACCGGCGGCATGAGCGAGACGGCGCTGATCCTCGGCGAGTTCTATCTCCGTCAGGGCGCCTGGAAATTCCGCTGCGTCGGTCAAGGCTTCGCGGGCGGCCTGGAGCCGCTGGCCAAGCACTTCGGCGTCGACATTGCCGCGCCGGCGCCGGCTTCCGCGCCGGGGCCGGCCCCTGCCGCTGCGCCGGCCCCGGCCCCTGTTCCTCCGGCGCCGCCGAAATCGACGGTCAGCCTGAGCAAGGTCACGCTGGACAAGACGCGCTCCAGCATCAGCCTGGACAAGCCGGCAGCCGGTTTCGGCGAGATCAAGGTGAACCTGAACTGGAACCGCGGCAGCGGCAACGGCGGTGGCCTGCTGGGCGGCATCTTCGGCAAGAGCAATTCCGTCGACCTCGACGTCGGCTGCCTGTTCGAACTGCAGGACGGCTACAAGGGCGTCGTCCAGGCACTCGGCAACGCCTTCGGCAACCTGAATGACGAGCCTTACATCCAGCTCATGGGTGACGACCGCACCGGCTCCGTCGCGGGCGGCGAATGGCTGCACATCAACGGCAGGCAGTGGAGCGAGATCAAGCGGATCCTGGTCTTCGCGTTCATCTACGAAGGTGCCCCCAACTGGAAGGCGACCGACGGCGTGGTGACCGTTTTCGTGCCCGGCCAGCCCGAGATCGAGGTGCGGCTGAACGAGGAAGGCGGCCGCCACGGCATGTGCGCGATCGCGCTGCTGGAAAACGTGGGCGGCGCGGTCAAGGTCACCCGCCAGGTCGACTTCCACCGTGGGCATGACGATATGGACCGTGCCTACGGATGGGGGATGCGCTGGCGCGCCGGCTCCAAGTAACGAGATATCCGGCGGGGCCGAGGCGCCCCGCCCAACGAGGAGGAAACCATGCTCGAGTGGCTGAAAACCAACGCGGCGAAAGCGCGCGAAACCTTGACGACGGAAGTCGCCAAGTTCAAGAACCGGACCTTCATGGAAGCGGTGGCCAATGGCTGCGCGCTGATCGCCGCGGCCGACGGCGTGATCCAGTCCGAGGAGAAGATGAAGATGGTCGGCTTCATCAACAACTCCCCGGAGCTGAAGGTCTTCAACCTGACCGATGTGATCAAGGTCTTCACCGACGCCTGCGCGAAGTTCGAATTCGACTTTCAGATCGGCCAGGCCGAGGCGCTGAAGGTCATCAGCAAGATCAAGGGCAAGGACGGCGAAGCGCGCCTGCTGGTGCGGGTGTGCATTGCCATCGGCGGCTCGGACGGCAACTTCGACGACAAGGAGAAGGCTGCCTGTCGTTTGATCTGCCTGGAACTGGGCCTGAACCCGGCAGATTTCGAGCTCTGACGCACTGTCCACTCGGCCATGCGCAAGCATCGGCCGACAACCCGTAACCCGTAGCAACCACAAGGAGCTGTACGCATGGCACTGACTCTTCAAAAAGGCGGCAACCTCTCCCTGTCCAAAGAGGCCCCTGGCCTGACCAAGATCCTGGTCGGCCTGGGCTGGGACCCGCGCGCCACTGACGGCACCGAGTTCGACCTGGACGCCAGCGCCTTCCTGCTGGGCGCCAACGGCAAAGTCCGCGGCGACGCCGACTTCATCTTCTACAACCAGCTGAAGAGCCCGGACGGTTCCGTCGAGCACACCGGCGACAACCGCACCGGTGCGGGCGACGGCGACGACGAGGTGATCAAGGTCGACCTGAGCCGCGTGCCGGCCGACGTCGACAAGGTTGCCTTCACCGTCACCATCCACGACGCCGACGCTCGCAAGCAGAACTTCGGCCAGGTCAGCAACTCGTTCATCCGCATCGTCAACGAGACCAACGGCGCCGAGGTCGTCCGCTACGACCTCGCCGAGGATGCTTCGGTCGAAACCGCGATGATCTTCGCCGAGCTGTACCGCCACAACAACGAGTGGAAGTTCCGCGCCGTCGGCCAAGGCTACGCCGGCGGCCTGCGCGCGCTGGCCAACGGCTACGGCATGAGCTTCTGATCGCGCAACGCAACTCAATTCAACTGAACAAGGAATCTCACCATGGCTGTCAGTCTGTCCAAAGGCGGTAACGTCTCCCTGTCGAAAGAAGCTCCGGGCTTGAGCGAAGTGCTGGTCGGCCTGGGCTGGGACCCGCGCGTCACCGACGGCACCGAGTTCGATCTCGACGCCTCCATCTTCGTCACGGGCGACAGCGGCAAGGTCCTGAGCGATGCCGGCTTCATCTTCTACAACAACAAGAAGTCCGCCGACGGCTCCGTCGAGCACCTCGGCGACAACCGTTCCGGCCAGGGCGAAGGCGATGACGAACAGGTCGTCGTCAAGCTGACCGGCCTGGCGGCCGACGTGAAGAAGCTGGTGTTCGCCGTGACCATCCACGACGCCGAAAGCCGCAAGCAGTCCTTCGGCCAGGTGTCCAACGCCTACATCCGCGTCGTGAACAAGGCCGATGGCAAGGAAATCGCCCGCTACGACCTGTCCGAAGATGCGTCCACCGAGACCGCGATGATCTTCGGCGAGCTGTACCGTCACAACGACGAGTTCAAGTTCAAGGCGATCGGCCAGGGTTTCGCCGGCGGCCTGAAGCCCCTGGCTGAAGCCCATGGCGTGAACATCGGCTGACGACCGTCGATGGAGAAAGCCCCGGCGGTCTGAACTGACTGACGGCCGGGGTTGACTGGGCCGGGTTCCGTATTGCACGGGACTCGGCCCTCTTTGCTTTGACTCGATCCGCGTTACCCGCCGACCCGGTGATACACGAAGCCCGCATTCGTTCCGCCACCCCGAACGACCGCGATCTGAATGTTGAGATGCGCCATCGCCTCGAGATATCGGGCGTTGTTCAAGGCTCCGGTAACGAGCGGCGCAAATCCCGCGCTCGCGGCGATCTCCGCGACTGCCGCATTGGCCTCGGCATCGTCGCCCGCGATGAATGCGGTCACCGCATGTCCGGCGCGATCGATGCGCTCCGGCGTCATGATGTCGGCGAATACCGTGTTGAAACACTTCACCAGGCGAGCGCCCGGCAGCAAGCGGCCGATCTGCTGCGCGGCGGAGCCGTCGCCGCCCAGCGGGAGGGGCGACCAGTCGTCGCGCAGCGCGTTCGTTGCGTCAACGACGATCTTGCCGGCCAACAGCTCGGCAAGCGGCGGCAACACCTCGGCGCATGCCTGATAGAGGACCGCGATGACGACGACGTCTCCGTGCGCCGCCGCTTCCTCCAGCGACGCTACCCGGTAACGCGCCCGAGGCCGCGCCCGTCCGGGGTCGCGCAGCCCGACCACCACGTCATGTCCGGCTGCGACGAGCAGCTCGGCCAGATTCCCGCCGAAATTCCCGCCACCGAGAAATGCGATCTTCATGGTCATGTTCCTCACGATTGCGTCAGTGGCATCATTCTTTCAATGATGGTTTCCGCAATCAATTAGGTACCTGAAGGTAACCATGTCGAAGAAGATCGAACTGCCGCCGGATGCGTTCCTGAAGGTTTGCCCGTCCCGCGCGGTGCTGTCACGCATCGGGCAGAAATGGACCGTGCTGACCATGGTCGCGCTGCAGAACGGGCCGATGCGTTTCGGCGACATTCGGCGCCGCCTCGAGGGCGTGTCGCAAAAGATGCTGACCCAGACGCTGCGCGCGATGGAGCGCGACGGCCTGATCGAGCGGAACGTCTATGACGAACTGCCGTTGCGCGTCGAGTACATGCTGAGCGGGCTGGCGCTCACGCTTTTGCCGCTCGTCGTCGCGCTGAAGGCCTGGGCGGAGGAAGCGCTGCACGCGATCGAGGCGAACAACGATGCGTTCGATCGCAAATATCCGGCCTGACGTCGTCGGCGCTGCGCGCAAGCCAAAGCGCAGCGCCGACACCCGCCGAAACCGCTACGGCATCAACCGATCCAGCAGCGGCGACCGGAAGATCCGCTGCGGGTCGTAGCGTTCGAGGGTCGCACGCGCCGCGTCCCAGTTGCTCGCGGCGGGCTGGCCCGCACTCTGCAGATTCGGGATCGTGGTGGTGATCATCGTGTCGTCCTGCCACGCGGCCGTGTCGGTGTAGGCCCAGCCCTTCGACCATTCGGGACGCACCGTCGCGTACGCGCCGCTGTAGTTCGCGAGCATCCACTGCTCGATCTCGCGATAGAAGCGATCGGCGGCGGGCGTGCCCGGCAGCGTCAGGATGTCGAACCAGACGGCGACGTCCCATTCCGGATGGTCGGGCCGCGGCTTGAGCGCGGACAGCGTCGGGACCACCGCGCCGGCGCCTGCATCGGCGGGCTTGTCGAGGCCGGTGATGCGGATCTCGACGGGACCGTTCATCGGGTATTCGCCGCGCGCCTTGTACGCATCGATGCGGTTCTGATAGTACTGGACGAACTCGTTGACCACGCGCTGCACGTCGGCGCGCCGCGCGAGCACCGCGTAGCCGTTCGCCGTGACGCGCAGCGTCGTCGGCCGGATGTACTGCAGCACGGTGCGCGACCAGCCCCAGATGTCCACGCTGAGCGTGAGCCCGAGACCGGCGGTCGTGATCGCGTATTGCGTCTGGCCGAACAGCGGCGTGAGCGAGCCCTCGCCGCCGATGATGATCCGCTTGACGAGATCCGACAGCGATTGCGGGATCGAATCGGAGAACGGGTAGTTGTACGGCTGCGTGACGGCGCGCGACAGCAGCGGCTTGCTGGGCGTCAGGGTCCAGACCTTGAGCCACGGGCAAGTCGTGAACGGGAACCAAATCGCTTCCAGCCGGCCCGACTGATCGAGAAACGACGCGACGGTGCGGCCCTGCGACGCGTTGGCCGAGAACAGTTCGGAGGCCGGAATGTCGATGAAGCTCTGGCAGCGCAGCCGCTGGTTCGGCCCGGCCGCCAGCGTGACCTCGACGACGAGCGCCCGGCCGATGTGCGCGAGGAACGCGCCGATGTCGGGATCGTTGCGCTGGAACGTGCGCAGCGCGTATTGCCGGCTGGCGGGATCGAACACGACCGCGGTCAGCGAGATTACCAGGTTGCTCAATGAGCCGTAGGTGTGGCCGGGCTGCAAGGTTTCGCCGGCCGCGGGCACGGCGGTGCCGTGCGCGTCGATCGCGAGCGCGCCGCCGAGCGTAATGTCGCCCGGCGCGGGCGCGGCGACGACGCCGAGGCCGTAATCCTCGAGCTTCGCGAGCAGCGTCTCGAGCGAGACGCCCGTTTGCGCGGTGACGCGCGCCGGCCGCGTCGACGTGTCGACGGACACCGCGGTCAGCGACTTCGTCGTGTCGAGCAGCACGAGGTTCGTGGGGGCGACGCCCGGATCGAGCGTCAGCGGCGACCAGTTGTGCATGTAGCCGCGCGGACGCACCCGGTAGCCGTTCGCGCGCGCCCAGTTGACCGTCGCGACGACGTCGTCGGCGGAGCGCGGCGCGGCGGTCCATACGTCCTGCACGACGATCTCGCCGCTCCAGTTCTGGAACGCCTGCTTGTAGAGCGGAATGTCTCCGGGGAAGCCGGGCGGCGTCGCGCCGGCCGTCGCCGCGTTCGCGGCAACCTGATAGATCGGCGTCCAGCCGGCAACGACACCGGCAGCCGCGAGCTTGGCCATGTCGGCGAGGAACGCGCGACGCGGCTTGGATTCGTCTCGGAAGTCGTGATTCAAGGTGTGCTCCAACTATTGGAATTGTTTTGCAGATGGAAAGGCCAAAGACAACGAGTTGAGACTGCGGATGGTGCTGTTTCGGCGGAACGGATGCGCGTGCAGATTCGCGCGTTGGCTGGCCGGGAGTGAAAAACGATGCGCTCTGGAATATCTCGAAGCGCTATATCCGACGATCGTCAGAATAATGATGGTCCGGGAATGCCTGTTTTCATGGTTTCGGATTATTAAATAAATTCGGAAGCAGTTTTAAAACAGTTGATAATTCGATTTTTACGGCCCGACAAGGTTAGCAACTTGTATTCGATGCGGCAAGTCATGGAGTGATCGAGGGGAATCGGGTTGTATCGCCATGATTATTGCAGTTTCGATAACACTCGAAACAATCGTTTCCGCGAGAAGTTTTGTGTCAAGAAACGATCATCTGATTTATGCGTGTTCTGCAACGTCGATGTCATATTCATCGGAAATGCTATCCGGGCCGTCCCACGGGGCTGGACGCGTGATCGAGCCGACGCGGAGCGGCAGGCGAACGGTTCATGTCGGGTTGCGTGGCAGATTGAATCGATCGTTGAATGAGTCGAAACAGTTCGCTGGAAAGAGACGGCCTGGCGTTTGTCGATGCGTGTCTCATGCTGATCGCGCTAATCCTTAATTGTTCTGAATAAGACGTCTTTGCGGTGGATGTTTTAGCGCAAAAACAAGAGTTTTCTACCGAATTTCGTCGCGTGCAAAGGAAAATTTTCCCGATTCGACGGCGGTTGAATACGTGAGTCGCTTGGAAATCCCCGGAAGTTCAGTGGCCGAGCTGTTTAGTTATATAAAAAGAAACATTTTACTAAATGCAAAATTTTAAATTCATCGTTATCATGCTCGACTAGGATCTGCCTGAGCCAAATTCAATGGGAATAATCGTTTCGTTTTGCGGAAACGATTTTCCGCCGGGCCTGTCTGCCGGGCGGCCAATCAGCAAAGCTCAATGACGGAAGTCGTCTCAGCGGTTTTTCGCAGCATTTGCCAGTAACGATCGTTGATCAACGCGACGCCGCCGGCATGGCGCCGTCGAACACGGAGGAACATCGTGCCTGCTTCACGCTTGTCATCGGCCTTGTCGATCGTCGATGACGGGGCAGCGGTCGCCGCGCCTGAAGATCGATCGTATGCGCACCGCGTCTTCTGGATCGCGGGCTATGCACGCTCGAGCGACGGCGCGCGGCGCGTCTCCGAGCATCTCGGCACGGGCTGGCGTGTGTGCGAGCTGGACGCCGACCCGTCGTGCGATGCGCCGCCGACCGTCGAATGGCTTGCCGCGCGCCTGCTCGAGCGCATCGTCGCGCTCCAGCCGCGCGGGCCGTACCGCCTCGCGGGCTGGGCGTCCGGCGGCCTGCTCGCCTACGAAGTGGCGACCCAGCTGGCCGGGCGGGACGAGACCGTCGCGTTTCTCGGCGTCGCGGATGCGTCGCTGTCGACGGTGGACGCGGCCGGCCGGCCCGGGCATGCCGCCGACGCGCCGGCCGGCGAGCGTCTCGTCGAACTGGTCGCCGAATCGAATGCAACCGTTGGCGTTGCCGCCCGTTCGCGCGACATGCGGCGGGCCGAATGGCTGCGGCTGTTCGATGGCGAAGCGGACGGCGGCCGAGCGAATGGCGGCGGCGCGCGTGCGATCGATCCGCGCGACCTGTTCGCGGACGCGGCGACGTCGGATTTTGCCGAGATCGCGTCCCGGTGCCGCGACGCGGGGCTGCTGCCGCCCGGCTTGCGCGGCCTGAGCGATGCGCAATTGCAGCGATGGCTCGACCGCTGGGCGGCGCTCGATCATGCGTTCGCGCACTACGAACCGTTTCCGCTGTCGATGCCGGTTCACTGGTTCGAGCTGCGCAGTGCCGGCGCCGTCGCAGCGCTGCCGGATCGCGCGGACGGCTGGGCGGCGCGGCTCGAGCCCGGCGAGATCCGCGTGATTGACGTGCCGGCGCAGCACGCGTCGGCGGGCGGCGCCGCGCCGGCGCTCGGCCGCGCGATCGCGCATGCGCTGCAGGACGAGCGCCGCGCGGCGGCCGGCGGCAGCGAACGGAACGCGCGCCCGCCGGAGACGGGCTATTCGCCGCACCTGCCGATCCAGTGCGGGGCGCCGGGCCGCCGGCCGGTCGTGCTGATTCCGGGCGCAGGCGACAACGTCGCGACGTTCCTGCCGTTCACGATCGCGGTGGAGCAGGGCTGGCCGATGCACGGCCTTCAGCCGCGCGGCTTCGACGGCGTGCTCGCGCCGCACGTGAGCGTCGACGCCGCGGTGACCGCGTACCTGCCTGTCGTCGAACGGCTGGCGGCCGACGCGCGCGAGCCGGTGCATCTGATCGGCCATTCGTTCGGCGGCTGGATCGCGATGGAAATCGCGTGCCGGCTGCAGGCGCGCGGCCGCCCGCCCGCGTCGCTGACGATCGTCGACACCGAGGCGCCGGCGTCGGCAGGCCGGCTGGGGCGCCAGTACACGTTCGCGAGCGTCGTGTGGAATCTCGTCCGCGCGCTCGAACAGGCCACGGGCCGCCCGCTCGGCATCGAGCGCGATGCGCTGTTTCGTGCGGACCGGCGCGGGCAATGGGCGATGCTCCATCGCGGCATGGTCGACGCCCGCATCCTTCGCAGCGGCTCAGGGCTGCACGACGTGCGGGGTATCGTGCGCACCTACGGGACGGCGCTGCGCACCGCGTACCGTCCGGCCGACGTCTATGCGGGGCGCGCGACGCTCGTGCTCGCTGCCGACGGTGACGACGCGGAGCGCGGCTTCGTGCCCGAGGACGTGCTGTCCGGCTGGCGGCGCTTCGCGCCGCGGATGGCCATGTGGCGCTGTCCTGGCAATCACTACACGATGATTCGGCCGCCGCACGTCGAGCGCTTCGCGCAATGGTGGCAGCAGACGGTGCGCGGCGACGGCGATCCTGCCGTGGCCGCCGCCGGGGCCGCGCTCGGACTGGCATCGAACTGACATGAAGAAAAGGCGCGCTGTCCGGCGCAAGCCGGACGGCGCGCGATGGCAGCGGAGACGCATCGCGATCCGCGCCGCGCGCGACTGCGCCGGCGGCGCGCCGCTGCCTTCAGGCACGCAATACAAGGAGAGTCAGATGGTCGAAATCTTCGCGAAGCTCGGAAAGGTGATTTCGAGCGCGGGAAGCGAGCGGTTCGCATCCGACATGCACGCGCTGCTGGCCGAGTCGATTCCGCTCGCGATCACCGGGATCAGCGAATGGACGCTCAACGAACCGGAGGGCAAGGTCGTCGACGTGCAATCGCTCGGCGCGTCCGGCGCATCCCGCGACGATCCGCGGATGGTGCCGCACGCGGCGCAGGTCGAGCGGGACCCGGCCGGGCATCCGCTGCTGAACTGGATCGTGAGCGCCAGCGACCGGCAGCTGATTCACATCAACCCGCCCGCGTGGCGCGGCGACGGCAGCAACATGATGCCGCTGCGCGAGACGGGCGCCGGATTCCAGTGTCATCTCGTGTCGCGCAAGGCGAATCGCCGCTACGTGATTTCGCTGCATCGAACGTCGTCGCATCGCGACTTCTCGTTGCAGGAGATGTCGTTCCTGAAGAACTTCGCCGATACGCTGCTGCCGCTCGTCGAGTGGCACGCGTCGACGTGGCGTCACGGCACGGTCGCAAGCGCGGCGCCGCGCGATCCGGCAGCGGGCGCGCCGGGTGTCGAGGCGTTGCGTCGCGACTTCGAATCGCGGCTCGCGCGCTCGGCGGTCGTGCTGTCGGCGCGCGAAAGCGAAGTGTGCCTCGGCCTGCTGGCGGGCAAGATGCTGCGCGAGATGGCGGGCGAGCTCGGCCTGAAGGAGAGCACGGTCGAGACCTACATCAAGCGCGCGGCGGTCAAGCTCGGCATCAGCGGGCGGCACGGGCTCAGGAAGTGGATGATCGACGAACGCGCGTGCGCGTCGGCTGCGTGACGAAGAACTGTATGACGGACCGCTGCGGGGCCGCCGGCGATCGCGACGACCGCATGTGTCCCGGCTTTCCGTTGCAGACAATTCGGCCCACGGGTGCTTCAATCGACGTGCCGGGCGGCGTGCCCGGCGCGCCTGTTCCGTCATCGATCGCCTGGAATCCCTTCATGCACGAATCGACCGCCGCCGCGCTGGACGAGTCCGACTCGGTCCTCGACTTGCGCGTGCTGAGCACGATCCGCGTGTTCCGGCATCTCGCCGCGAGCCTGCCGGGGCCGGTTCGCCTTTGTCTGTTCGACGATGCGTCCGATCGCCCGGCGTCCGATGCGCGCGACGCCCAGCGCGTCGTCGCGATCGCGTTCGCACGCATCGGCGCGCGCGACGTGCGGTTCGAAGCGGACGGCGCGGCACGCCTGTCGTCGTTCGAACTGTTGATGAGCCGGCGCATCAGCGCGGCGTTCGATTACCGCTACGATCACTTCGACACGCCGCAGCGCCTGGCCTGCGCGCAGCGCGAGGCGGAAGACTTCGACTTCGATGTGCTGAGCGCCGGCATCGAGCGGGTGCGGATCGTGCGCGAGGCAGGCGTTTCGCTGTCCGCATACGCGGGCTCGCATCGCGACCGGCCCGCGGTCGTGCTCGCGCTGCCGTGCGGGATGCCGCTCGACCTGTGCCAGCGCTGGTTCGACGCGCTCGCCGAGCGCCACTTCGTGCTGACCTGGGAGACGCGCGCGCTGTTCGGCGCGTGCGATGCGTTCGATGCGGCCCGCACCGACATCGACGCGCAGGTCGACGACCTGTTCGCCGTGATGGACCGCTTCGGCGTCGATCGCGCGCATCTGATGGGCATCTGCGGTGGCGCCGTCGTCGCGTTGCAGGCGGCGCTCGCGCAGCCGGCGCGGGCGGTGTCGCTGAACCTGTGGTACGGCGACTACAACCTGTCGGACGACGCGCTGCGGACGCTGCATCAGCGCAACTGCGCGTGGCTGATGGAGGCCGCCGCGCAGGGGCGCGACGTCGCGCAGGATCTGCAGCGCAGGTTCGCCGATCCATCGACGCTCGTCACCGTTCCGGCCGAGATCGCGCACGCGGCGCTCTATCCGTATGCGAATGCCGAGCTGATGTATCGGTATGCGAAGTTGAGCGATGCGCTCAACAAGGTCGACGCGCTTGCGTTGCTGCCGCGCGTCAGCGTGCCGACGATGGTCGTCGCGGGCGACGACGACGAGATTGCGCATTGCGGCGGGTCGGTGTTCGCCGCCGGGCGGATTCCGGGCGCGCGGCTCGAAGTGGAGGTGGGCGGCAGTCATCCGAAGCTGTTTCGTGCGTCGCCCGTGTCGGCGGCGCGCGCGCTCAAGTTTCTTGCGGGTCACGCGTGACGCGCGAGGCGCTCCCTGTCCGATTGCGTCGCCGCGGGCACGTCTGTCACGGACAGCCGGGACAGTCGTTGACGAGAAGAATCTTGCGAAGCGGCCGATCGATCAATCATTGCCTCTGCTTTGCGAAATAATTTAATTCAGTAGTGCGATTCGTAATTTTCTTGATGTTGATGATATCGGTTCCGCGCAAAGATTTGAATGATCCATCTAGCTTCACACGCGCCATGCATTTAGAATGCCGCCAAGCTTGCAAGATTATTACTTCGGGTTCGAAATTGTTTACTTTTGAATTCGGAATCCTGATTTTATTGCGTTGAAATGAATTGATTGAATTGCTTTCGTCGTGCTTGTTCGTTTTTAAAAAATGGCGCGACGAAATACCTGCAAGTGAATCAACAGGCCGTCATGTGAATGACCGGGTGCGCCGTACGTCACCCGGGGGTGACATGCGCCTGCCGCTTCGACAACCCCTTTTTGCCATCGCGATTCAGGCTGCACGGAACGGGCGCGAGCATAGCGTCCGGCCGCTGCCATGCCGTTATCGCGGACTTTGAACTCACACTCTTGCGAGCGCTGACAATGGACGACTTTTGCCGCGCGAACTTGCCCCCGATCGAGGATTGGCCGAAATTCGTCTTTGATTTGCCGGGGCTGCAGTTTCCGCATTTCCTCAATTGCGCCGCCGCGCTGCTGGATGCCGCAGTCGAGGAACGGGGCTGGGGGACACGCGTTGCGATCACGACCGAAGCGGGCGTGACGTGGTCGTATCGCGAATTGCGCGATGCGAGCAACCGGATCGCCAACATGCTGGTTCATGATGCCGGCCTGGTGGCCGGCAACCGGGTGCTGCTGCACGGCACCAATCACCCGTTCCTTGCCGCGGCGTGGTTCGGCGTGGTCAAGGCGGGCGGCGTGGTCGTCACGACGATGCCGAAGCTGCGCGCGGGCGAACTGTCGACCGTCATCGATCGGGCCAAGGTCACGCACGCGATCTGCGAAGCCGCGCTGTCCACCGAACTCGACGCGGCGATGACGCGCATGCAATGGCGTGGCGATGTCCGGCGCTACGAGACGGCCGACATTCATCCGGGCGACGGCTGGCTCAGCGGCTATTCGGATGAATTCACGGCTGCCGGGACGCGCGCGGACGATCCCTGCCTCATCGCGTTCACGTCGGGGACGACCGGGGAGCCGAAGGCCACCGTCCATTTTCATCGCGACGTG
Organism: Burkholderia ubonensis; assembly: GCF_902833085.1. Lineage (GTDB taxonomy): Bacteria > Pseudomonadota > Gammaproteobacteria > Burkholderiales > Burkholderiaceae > Burkholderia > Burkholderia ubonensis. The sequence goes on along the minus strand of NZ_CADFEB010000009.1, from coordinate 59,403 downwards.
ATGGCGGCCTGCCACTGCTTTCCGCAGCACGTGCTCAAGCCCACGGCGAATGACGTCTTCTGCGGATCGCCGCCGCTCGCGTTCACGTTTGGCCTCGGCGCGCTGCTGCTGTTTCCGGTCAGCGTCGGCGCGAGCGTCGTGCTGCTGTCGAAAGCGAGCCCGGAACGCCTGCTGTCCGCCGTCGCCAAGCATCGGGTCAGCATCCTGTTTACGGCGCCGGCGGCCTATCGGGCCATGCTCGGCCATCTCGACAATCACGACGTGTCGTCGCTGCGCAAATGCGTGGCGGCGGGTGAAGCGTTGCCGGCATGGACGCGCGAGGCCTGGCACAAACGGACCGGCATGCACCTGATCGACGGGATCGGGGCGACCGAGATGCTGCATATCTTTGCGTCGACGGGCGACACCGAGTCGAAGCCCGGCGCGATCGGCAAGGCGGTGCCCGGCTACCGCCTGGCGATCGTCGACGAGCAGGGCCAGTGTCTGCCGCCCAACCAGATCGGCTATCTGGCCGTGCAGGGCCCGACCGGGTGCCGCTACCTGAACGACGCGCGGCAACGCGACTACGTCAAGCACGGCTGGAACCTGACGGGCGATGCCGCCTATCTGGACGACGACGGCTATCTGTTTTATCAGGCGCGCGCGGACGACATGATCATCAGCTCCGGCTACACGGTGTCGCCCGGCGAAGTGGAGCAGGTGTTGCTGCGCCATCCCGACGTCGCCGAATGCGCGGTCGTCGGACAGATCGACGAATGGGGCGGCACGCTCATCTGCGCGCACGTCGTGCTGCAGCCGGGAGTCGACGGCTCGGAGGCGCTGACGACGCAGCTGCAGCAGCACGTGAAGGGCGTGATTGCGTTGTACAAGTGTCCGCATCGGGTTGCCTACCACGCCGGCGGTTTGCCGCGCAACGAATCGGGCAAGTTGCGGCGCGCCGCGCTCAGGCAGCAGGCCAATGGCGCGATGCGTTCTCCGAATCACCCTGTCCGAAGCGAGCAAGCGCTATGAAAATTCTTGGAGCCGCGGTGGCCCTGCCGGGCGCGGCGACCGCCGCGCAACCCTATGCCAACGATTACGCGATCAAGGCGGCCAGGCAGGCGCTGCTGCAAGCCGGTTGCCTGCCGTCGGAACTGGACCTGATCGTCAGCCTGTCGATTTCGCCCAGCCGGGTCGCGGACGCGCCGTCGATCGCCGGGCCGCGGCTCGCGCACCCGGTGCAGCGCGACCTGCGTGCGCGGCATGCGGTCGTGTTCGACCTGCTCGACGCGGACTGGACGCTTGCCCTCGATCTCGCGCAGAGCCATTGCCGGCAGCTCGGCTATCGGCGCGCGCTCGTCGTTCGCGCGGAAGCGCTGGCGGACGTCGAGCAGGTCGCCACGAGCGGCTTCGCCGACGGCGCGGGCGCGATCGTCCTGACGCCTTCCGGCCATGAACGCGGTTATGCGAGCAGCTACGCGGACCTCGAGTCGCCCCCGTTCGCGACGCTCGATGCGCTTCCCGCGCGGCGCGTGAACGGCGCCCTGTCTCTGGCCCGGTTCGAGAGCCGATTCGATCACGCAACCGGCCGATTCGACGGCGAACCGGCCAATGCGGCCGCCGCGGTGCGCGCAATGGTCGACGAGGTGCAAAGCCGCATCGACCGGCGTGCCGCCACGCTGTTTTGCGAATCGTGGCTGAGCGGCTGGCCATCGATTGCCGCCGGCGCGGGGGGCGAATGGCGCGTCGATGTCGACGCCGGCCCGGCGGACGTCCCGAACCCGTTCCAGCTGCCCGCGTGGCTCGCGTCCCGCGTCGCAGATTCGATGTCGTTGCGTGACGATGAACATACGGTGGTCGCCATGACGCTGGATCCGTTCCGGCCGCGCATCGCCTGCAGCACGATGGAGGTCTGATGGTGCACAACGTCCGTATCGCAAGTCTCGCCTGCCGCTTGCCGGCACGCCAGGTACCCAACGACGATCCCGTCTTCGCGGGCGTCGAGCCCATTCCGGCGGAATGGTGGCAGTTCTGGGGCATCGAATCGCGCTACATGATCGATCCCGATGCCGGCGAATCCGAGCTTGCGCTGGCCGAGCACACGGCGCGCGACGCGCTCGCCCGTGCCGGCGTGGAGCCCGCCGAGCTCGATCTGGTGCTGTTCAACATGACGTCGCCGTTCGTGTCGCACGCCGACGGCCGGCGCCGTTTCGCGCCGCGGCTGGCGCGTGCGCTGCGCGACCGGCTCGGCGCGACGCGCGCGCTCGACGCCGATGTCGAGATGGAATGCGCGAGCTTCGTGCTGCAACTGCAGATCGCCACCAATCTCATCAAGCAAGGGCGCGTGAAGCGGGCGCTGGTGTGCTCGTCGGAGCGCATGTCGGCGGTGGTCGACTACACCAGCAAGTCGTCGACGAACTTCGGCGATGGCGCGGCCGCGGCCGTGCTCGTCGCCGAGCCGGCCGATCCCGACGGCGCCAATTGGCTGGATGCCGCGTATCACAGCGATGCAACGCGCTACGACATCGCGACGATGCAGTGGCGCAACGCTCGGACTCCAGCCGACGACGCGGCGGTCGACGATGCGGCAAACAACGCCGACAACCCGTTCGGCGTGTATTTCACGCTCAGGCCCGAAGCGCAGGAGGCGATCTCGCGTTTCATTCCGGTGGCCGTTCCCGATATCGTCGAGCGGCTGTTGCATCGGAGCGGGATCGGCGTCGCCGACATCGACGCGATGGTGTTCCACCAGCCGTCGGCGCTGATCGTGCGCGCGTGGGCGCAGCGGCTCGGGCTCAGGCCGGACCAATACGTGATTCGCGTGGCCGATTGTGCTTGCCTCGTGTCGGCCGCCGTGCCGTTTGCGCTGTATGAGTCGATCCGGCGGGGCGTGATCCGGCCGGGATCGCTGGTGGTGCTTGCCGGTGCGGCCGCGGGCTGGAGCTTCGGCGCGCAATTGTGGCGCTGGGGCGAGACCGTCGTGACCGATGCGGGCGATGCGGGCGATGCCGCCGTCGCCGTAACGGAACAGGAGGTCCGGGCATGAGCGCCAGACTCGTCATCGCCGGCATGGGCCACGCGCTGCCGGAACGGATCGTCAGCAACGACGAAGTCGCCGGCATGATCGACACCAGCGACGCATTCATTCGCGAACGCACCGGCGTCGTGGCGCGACGCTATCTCGCCCCCGATCAGCATCTGGCGGACCTCGCGTGCCCGGCCGCGGAACGGGCGATGGCCGACGCCGGCGTGACGGCGCACGACGTCGACCTGCTGATCGTCAATACGCTGTCGCCGGATCATCACGATCCGTCGCAAGCGTGCTACATCCAGCCCCGGCTCGGCTTGCGGGAGGTGCCGTGCTTCGACATCCGCGCGCAATGCAGCGGCGGGCTCTACGGGATCGAGATTGCGCGCCATTTCCTCGCGAGCGGCCTGTATCGCAACGTGCTGCTGATTTGCGCCGAGGCGTTGTCGCGGCGGATCGACACCAGCAACGCCGGCCGCAACCTGTCGATCCTGCTGAGCGACGGCGCCGCCGCGCTGCTGCTGCAGGCGACGGACGACCCGGCGCACGGGCTGGTCGACCTGACGCTCGGCGCCGACGGCACCCAGTTCGACCTGCTCAGCACCGAAGCGCCCGGCGCGCGCCGCCCGCGCTTCATCGACGAAGACGACATCGCGGCCGGCCGGCACCATTTCCGGATGAAAGGCGGGCCGATGTTCGAAGACGCGACGCGGCGGATCGTCGACGCGTGCCGGCAGATGCTCGACAAGCACCGGCTGACGATCTCGGATATCGGCCTGGTCGTGCCGCACCAGCCGAACCTGCGCATCCTCGACACGGTCATCGAGCGGCTCGGGCTGCCCCGCGAGCGCTGCATGATTTCCGTCGATCAGCTGGGCAACATGGCGAGTGCGGCGTTTCCTGTCGCGCTCTCTATCGCGCGCGAGCAAGGCCGCATGCCGGCCGGGCAGCTCAATCTCCTGGTGACCTACGGCGCGGGCGCGACATGGGCCTGCGCCCTTTATCGGAGCTGAACGACATGCTGAACGATTCCCCCGGGTGGATCGATTCGCGGCTGGCGCTCATCGGCACGGCGGACGTGCCGCTGTACGTGATCGTCAACGACGAGGCAGCGACGCTGATCGAGGGCGGCCTGAGCGGCATGACGGAGCTCGTGTGGCGGCAGCTTCACGACCTGCTGCGGGACTTCGGCGGCATCCGGCATCTGCGCTACTGGCTGATCACCCACTCGCACTACGACCATTGCAGCCTGCTGATGACGCTCAAGTCGCGCATGCCGTGGCTCCATGTATCCGGGTCGCCCGATGCGTTCGATGCGTTCCAGAGTCCGTCTGCATGCCGAACCATCCGCCAGCTCGACGCGCATGCGTCGCAGTCCTGGGATCCTCCCGCCGGCATCGACTTCACCGAGCTGGCCGAGCTGCCGTTCTACCCCGTCAATCCGGGCAGGCGGCTCGACATCGGCGGCAGTATGGAGATTCAGGCGATCGCGCTCCCGGGCCACAGCCGCTGCCAGTTCGGCTACTACTGCCCGCAACTGGACATCGGTTTCGTGTCGGATGCGCTCGGCGAGTTTCACGGTCCCGCCACCTGGTTGCCGCTGGTGTTTCAGGACCTGTTCGCGTATCGGCAATCGCTGGACGACATCGAGCAACTGCAGGCGCCGAGGCTCGCGCTGGGGCACCACGGCATCCTCACGGGCGAGCTCGCCCGATCGGCCGCGCGGCATGCGCGCGCCTGCCTCGATGCGTGCGAGACCGACGCACGCGCGGTGCGCGGCAACGCCGCCGCCGCGCAGGAGCTGGCCCACCGCTGGACCGCGCGTTATGCGGCAAGGAGCGAACGCGTGGTGCCGCGTTCCCTGCATCTCAAGAGCATGGTGCGGATGATCGACCTGTTCCATCGCGCCGAATAGCCACCTTCGGATTCCCGACATTGCCAACGCATGGGCGCCGGCCGGCGCCCGGCCGCTGCTCGCTGTTTTCATTCCTCTTCCGACGACATCATGACCACTGCGACCTTGCCGACCACGCTTAGCGAATTGCTCCAGACCCGGGCCGCCACGCTCGGCGACAAAACCGCCTTCGTGTTCCTGAGCGGCCCGCCCGAACAGGAGCAGGCCGACTCGATGACCTTCGCGGAGCTCGACGCACGCGCCCGCCGGATCGCCGCGCTGCTGCAACAGAATGCGGTCGCAATCGGCGACCGGGTTTTGCTGCTGTGCCGGCCGGGGCTCGACTATGTGAGCGCCTTCATGGGGTGCCTGTATGCGGGCGCCGTCGCGGTGCCCGCATACCCGCCGCGCAACAAGCAACATATGGTGCGGATTGCCGGCATCGTCAGGAATGCAGGCGCGAACACGATTCTGTGCTCGCCCGAAGACCTGGAACGTTGCACGACATGGATCGCCGATACCGAGGCATCCGGCAGCACGCTGCTCGATGTCGGGGCCGCCGAAGCGATTGCGTTCCTGCACGCGCCGGCCGGCGTGCCGCCGTCCCACGTCGCCTTCCTGCAATACACGTCGGGGACCACCGGCACGCCCAAGGGCGTGATGGTGTCGCACGGCAACCTGATGCATAACCTGGGGATGCTGCGCGAATGGTTCGCCTATGACGAGCGGAGCACGATGGTCAGCTGGCTGCCGCCGTACCACGACATGGGCCTGATCGGCGTGATCCTGACGTCGCTCTACGGCGGCTTCCGGAGTGTCCTGATGGCCCCGGAGCGTTTCATCCAGCATCCGTACCTGTGGTTGCGCGCCATCAGCCAATATCGCGCGGATCTGACGGGCGCGCCGGATTTTGCTTACCGGATGGCCTGCAGGCGAATCTCCGACGAACAATTGGCGACGCTCGACCTGTCGTGTATTCGGACCGCCTATAACGGTGCCGAATCCGTGCGCGCCGGCACCCTGTCGGATTTTGCAAAACGGTTCGCCGCCGCAGGCTTCGCCGCCGGGAGCTTTCGACCATGCTACGGGCTGGCGGAAGGGACGCTGTTCGTCGCCGGCCGCACGGCGCAGCAGCCGATCCGGACGGTTTGCGTCGACCAGGCCGCTCTCCAGCGGCAATCCGTGGTGATTCGCGGTGAGTTCTCGGGCGTCTCGCCGGCGTCTCTGGATCGCCCGGGTGAACGTGTGCTGGTCAGCGTGGGCCGTCCCGCCGGCGACCAGCGCGTGATCGTGCGCGACCTGCAGACGAACGAGCATTGCGTCGACGGGGCCATCGGCGAAATCTGCGTGGCCGGTCCAAGCGTCGCCGCCGGCTACTGGCAGCTGGACGAGCAGACGCAATCGACCTTCCGGCACATGCTGGCGGGCGATCGGGATCAAGCGTTGATGCGGACCGGCGATCTCGGCTTCATGCTGGACGGCGAGCTTTACGTTACCGGCCGGCTCAAGGACATGGTGATTCTGGCCGGCCGCAACTACTACTCGGAAGACATCGAGTACGCGCTGATCGTCGGTGTGCCGGAACTGGTGCCGAACGGTTGCGCGGCCTTCATGGACGATCAGGTCGACGCGGAGCGCCTGATCGTTGTGGCGGAAGTCGAACGCACGCAGCGCAAGGGCAATCTCGACGGCTTCATCGACGCGATTCGCCAGGCGATCTGGAACCGCCTCGACATCGGCCCGAGCGCGATCGTGCTGGTGTCGCCCGGCAGCGTGCCGAAAACGTCGAGCGGCAAGGTGCGCCGCAGCACGTGCCGCACGCAGCTGCGCGACGGCGAGCTGACGATCCTCGCGCAGTGGGACGTCGAGACCGGTGCGCACACGCCGACGCCGGAGCGCCGGCAACCCGCGAGCCCGGTCGCCGGCATCGACAAGCCGGCGACCAACGATCACCGGCGGCACGACAGCGCCACCGTCGACGAACTGAACGACTGGCTCAGGCACTACGCGCGCACGCGCATCGATTCGCGAACCATCGACGAGCGCCGCACGATTCCGCCGCACGTCGTGCTCGATTTCGGGAACCAGGGCCTGCTCGGCATGCCGATCGACCGTTCGTATGGCGGCCTTGGCCTCACGCATCGCGACATGCTGCGCGTGATCTCGCAACTGGCCGCCATCGATTCGACATTGGCTTTCTTCGTCGGCCTGAACAACACGCTCGGAATCCTGCCGATCATGCAGCACGCCCAGCCGGCATTGCGCGACGAATTGCTGCCGAGCCTCGCAAGCGGCCGGATGCTCGCCGCATTCGCGATCACGGAGCCGGCAGCCGGCTCCCATCCGCGCGCGATCATGTCCCGCGCGCAGCGCATCGACACCGGCGACTGGCTGGTCAGCGGGACCAAGAGCTGGAGCGGCTCGTCCGCGTGGGCGGGGATCATCAACGTGTTCGCCAAACAGGCCGACGGCGCGGGGATGGTCGGCCTGGCGGTGCGCCCCGGCACGCCGGGCGTACGGATCGGCGCCGAGGAGCTGACGATGGGCGTGCGCGGGATGATCCAGAATTCGCTGCATCTGGATCGGGCGCGGATCAGCGACGCGTACCGGCTCGGCGACATCGGGCAGGGGATGCCCGTGGCGCAGCAAGCAATGAACATTGCGCGCCTCGCGATCGCGGCCGTCAGCCTGGGCGGAATGAAACGTTGCGCGCAGCTGATGCATCGCTACGGGGCGCGGCGCCGGATCGGCACCGGCCTGCTGCTGGACAATCCGGTGAGCCGCCTGCGCCTGGGCGAGCTGCGGCACCGCATCGACGGGCTCAGTGCGCTGGTCGAGCACCTGGCCGCCGAGCTGGACTTCGGCGTTGCGGTGCCCGAGGACTGTTTGCTGGTTTCGAAGATCCTCGGCTCCGAGCTGCTGTCGCAATCGGCCGACGAGATGATGCAGTTCCTGGGCGGCCGGGGCTATATCGAGACCAACCTCGCGCCGCAGATCTTCCGGGACGCGCGCCTGACCCGCATCTTCGAGGGGCCGACCGAAACGCTGCTGGTTCATCTGGGCAGCCGTCTGCTCAACGGGAGCGACGATCTGCTGCGCTATCTGGAGAATGCGCTGGGCGCCGGCGTGCTGGCACGAGAGCTGCGCCAGCTGGGCGAACAGCTGTCGGAAGACGGGCTCGCCAACGCGTCGAAGCTCGACGGCGCCGCCCACGCAGCCGTCTGGGTCAATTACTGGCTCGGCACGGTCGCGCAATGGGGCGTGCTGCTGGCGGTGATCGAGCGCGCGGCTGCGCAGCAGCGCATCGACGACGGGGCGCTGCGCTGGGCGCAGAGCCAGTACGAACTCGCGATCGAGGCGGCCCAGCGGCAGGTCGGCCTGCGCTCGGCGCTGTCCACGTCGGCGGAGTTGAACGACTGGGCGGCGCGCAACGCGTTCGAGGTCGGCTCGATCGAACAGACGATCCCGGGCGCGAGCCAGCTCATCGATCCGTTGCTGGACGCCGCGGCCGGCGCGCCTTCGGTCTCCCGCGAGCCCGACGAGCGCCATGAACTCGCCGGCGAAGACGCCGGCTCGGCGGCGGCCCCGATCGTGACCGAGCCGGCGAGCCTGATCGATCGCCAGCAGGTTTCTGCGCTCGAACAATGGCTCATTGCGTGGCTGGGCGAGCGCCTCAAGCACCGCAAGCTTCGATTGACGCGCGAGTCGACGTTCGCCGAGATCGGCTTCGACTCGATCCTCGCCGTCGAAATGACGATGGTATTCAGCGAGACGTTCAGCGTGGCCGTCGATCCGTCGGCGGTCTGGGATTACCCGTCCATTCGCGCGCTGGCCGCCCATCTCGCGCCCCGGATTCAAGGCGCCGCGCCGGCGGCGGCCGTTGCGCACGCCGATCACGACACCGATTCGCCCATTGCAGCCCAACCTTCGATCCTGTGAGACCGCCCAACATGCACACCCGATTCGACTTTGGTGATTCCCCTACCGTCCTGGCCCGGCAGCTCGAACATTATCTCGACGCGTATCCCAACGAAACGCGCGCCTTGCTCGGCCTGTCGGCCGGTACCGCGATCGGCGTCGAGGTGCTCGACAAGGAGTTGCCGGTCAGGCTCGAGCAACACACGCACGCGGCGACGCTGCGCATCGGCCGGCGCGACGCGCAGCGCGTGATGGCCTATACGCGCAGCTGCAACTGGGCGAACGGCATCGTGCTGGTGCCGACGCTGGCGCGCCTGGTGTTTGCCGGCGCGTTCCGCGGCTTGCGGGCCGGGACGCCCCGCGCGATGCGCGCGTTCGCGATGTCCCGCCAGCCCGACCCGACCCGCAACCTGGGGGTGCTGTGGGGCGCGCTGAACCTGTTGAGCCTGGCCGGCTGGCTGACCCTCGATCGCGGCGACGAGGACGCCGAATATGCGCTCACCCCGGCCGGCGAATATGTCGTCGCGTGCGTCGAGCGCACCCGGCCGCTGTTCGAGCAACTGGCGAATGCCACGTCGGTGCTCCAGCATCTGCACGCGCTGTGTCATCGAAAACGCACGGCGGCCGACGACAGCGTGCTGTATGCGCAGCTCGCGCGGATCTGCGTCGCGGGCTGGCCCGAGCTGCCGGCTCCGGCCAGCGATCTGGAGCGTCGGGTGAATGGACAGCTGCGCACGGCGATGGACGGACTGCTGCTCGGTCCGACCTGGGTCGCGCTCGATATGCCGGTGTTCGACAAGCAGCCGGACGGCCAGTATTCGCAGACGGCGCCCGCCATCTTCGACAAGCTCGACGAGCAGCCCGGCGGGGTCGCGGTCGGCGCGTGGATGCATGCGGACCCCGTCGTCCTGTACGCGGCGTGGTCGCTGATGTGCAAGTTCGGCATGGCGGAAATCGATCGGGAAAAGGTGCGCCTTACCGAGTCGGGCCGGATTCACCGGCCGATCGCCGCCCCTTATGCGGGGTTGCCCGCGTCCTATCTGCGTTCGTATGCACTGCTCGACGAACTCCTGTTCGGCAATCCCGATCCGCTCGACATCGATAGCGACGGCCACATCGATCGCGTGATGAACGTGTATGCGTCGAGCGGCGCCGGGTCGGGGCCGGCGTCGCAGGAAATCACGACCAAAATCCTGCGCGAGCTGTTCGACGACACGCCGCTGGATCGCCAGCCGGCCGGCATCGCCGACATGGGCTGCGGCGACGGCAGCGCGGTGAAGCGTCTGGCCGAATACGTCATCAACTCGACGCGGCGCGGCCGGCACCTCGCGGACTATCCGCTGCTCGTGATCGGTGCGGACTACAACGAATCCGCGCGAGGCCGGGCCGCTGCCACCTTGTCCGCGCTGAAGGACGTACCCGGCGTGCAGGTGCGCGTGATCGCCGCCGACATTTCCCAGCCCGACCGCTACGACGAAGCGGTGGCCGAAAGCGGCCTGACCGTCAGGCAGCCGGACGGCAGCGTGCGCCCGGTGCGGCTGAGCGATCTGCTGCATACCTTCATGTTCCTGGTCCACAACCGCCGGTTGAGCATCCGGCGCGAGGAGGCGGCCGAAGCGATACTCGAGCGCCATCTCCGCATCGTCGATCGATCCAGCCTGCGCGCGGTCGTCGACCAGTACTATCCGGGCCTCCTGACGGTATCGGAACAGGCCGAATACCCGGTTGCGCTCGACGACATCAAGCGTGCGTTCAAGGTGGCGTACAGCGATGCGGAAGGCCTCGTGCCCGGTTATGTGGCGGCGGCGGACCTGATCGATTTCCTGACTCGCTGGAAGCGCCACGCGAAGCACGGCTTTCTCATCGTCGAAGGACACAGTCCGTGGGCGGAAAATCTCTGCGCGAACGCGCTGGGCGGACCGGACGCGTGGTTGCGCACCGAGCAACTGCCGTCGGTGTTCAACTGGGGCATGCATTTCGTGTCGCGCCAGTTCATGGCGCCGTTCAACGAATTCATGCTCGCGTTGACGCTGGCCGGCCTGCGTCCCGGCAGCCCGATTTATGGGCGGATTCATCCGGAGGGGTTCCCGGGGCCGGACCTGCTGAGCGATTATCGCTTTTTCAGTATTGCAAACTACGTTGCCGATATCGGGATGAATCGCTAGGCGGGCTTGCGCGCTCGGTCGCGGCCGGTGTCGCCGATGCCCTGTCGTTGGGTGGCGGACGCGCACCGGCGCGGATCGATCTGCCGGAGCCGGATGAAGTCATATCAGTTTCCCGCGTTGCGCCGATACAGGCTCAGCGCTACGGCCAAGCCCGCCAGCATGCCGGCGCAGCCGCGATTGAGCCATTGCAGTGCGCGCCCGGACAGCACTTTCATCGCATGGTGACCGCCGATCGCGTACACGCACATCAGTGCGATATCGATCAGTGCGGTCGTGATCGCAAGCGTGACGTACTGCGGCGCGACAGCCGCGCGCGCATGAATGAACTGCGGCAGAAAGGCGGAGAAGAACAGCAGGCCTTTGGGATTGGACAGCGCGACCAGCAGCGAACGCCTGAAGGCGGACCAGCCGTCATTTGCCGCGACCGTCTCCGTGTTTTCGGGACGAGCGAGCGTCGCCGGCGCGCGCCAGAGCGCCCACGCGAGATACAGCAGATAGGCGGCGCCGATCCATTTCACCGCGGCGAACAACTGCTCCGATGCCTGCAGGATTGCGCCGAGCCCGCAGCCCACGGCGCCGATCAGGATCAGATCGGACAAGGCGGCGCCGGCGATGCCATAGGCCGCGACGCGCAGGCCGCGCGTCGCGCCGTTGTTCAGCGCCAGCAGCATCGTGGGGCCGGGCGTGATGGTGACGGCCGAGACCGTGACCGCGTACAGCAGAAGTGTCGTCGAATCCACGTTTCGGCTCCGGAATGGGGGGATAGGCAAACGTCGATCAGGAGGTTCGGCAGCGGAATATTGTCGTCGAATTTCTGGTTTCCGTGATGCGGCGTTGCGCAACTGCGTGACGACGGGCGATTGCACATGCATGGCTTGCGCCAGCGTCATCGTTAGGGAAGCGGCCGCCTGCGCGCTCCGCAAGCGGCCGAAGTCGACGCGACGGACGCACCGATCAGGGCGGCCCACCCCCATCACTGCATCACTTCTTCTCCGGCAGGAACCAGTTCATCACCAGCGCACAGATGCCGCCCGTGGCGACGCCCGATTCCAGCACGTTCTTGAGCGCATGCGGCAAGCTGGCGAGAATCTCCGGCACCTGCGACACGCCGAGGCCCAGCGCCAGCGATACCGCGATGATCAGCAGCGCGCGGTGATCGAGCCGGACGCCCGCGAGGATGTTGATGCCGGATGCGGCCACTGCGCCGAACATCACCATCGCGGCGCCGCCGAGCACGGGCTCGGGCACGGCCTGCAGCACGCCGGCCACCGGCGGGAACAGGCCCAGCACGACGAGCATGCCCGCGATCCAGAGGCCGACGTGACGGCTCGCGATGCCGGTGAGCTGGATCACGCCGTTGTTTTGCGCGAACACGGAACTGGGGAAGGTATTGAACACGCCGGCCAGCAGCGAGTTGGCGCCGTTCACGAGCACGCCGCCCTTGATGCGCTGCATCCACAGCGGGCCTTCGACGGGCTGCTTCGAGATCTTGCTGGTGGCGGTGACGTCGCCGATCGCCTCGAGCGACGTGACGAGGTAGATGATCAGCATCGGCACGAACAGCGGCCACGAAAACCCGATGCCGAAGTGCAGCGGAGTCGGGATCTGGAACAGCGCGGCTTCGTGCGCGCCGGTGAAGTCGAGCCGGCCCATGAACGCGGCCGCGAGATAGCCGACCGCGAGCGCGATCACGAGCGCGGTGCTGCGCACCCAGACGACGGGCACCCGGTTCAGCAGGATGATGGTGCCGAGGACGAGCCCGGAGAGCGTCAGGTTGTCGACGCTGGCGAAGGTGCCCTTGGCCATCGCGCCGTAGCCGCCGCCCATGCTGACGAGGCCGACCTTGATCAGCGTGAGGCCGATCAGCAGCACCACGATGCCGGTGACCAGCGGCGTGATGAGGCGCTTGATGAACGGCAGGATGCGCGACACGCCCATCTCGACGAACGAGCCGGCGATCACGACGCCGAAGATGGCGGCCATCACGGTCTCGACCGGAGTGCCTTGCTTGACCATCAGGCTGCCGCCGGCGATCAGCGGGCCGACGAAGTTGAAGCTGGTGCCCTGCACGATCAGCAGGCCCGCGCCGAGCGGGCCGAAGCGCCGGCACTGGACGAAGGTCGCGATGCCGGAGATCACCAGCGACATCGACACGATCAGCGTGGTGTCGCGGCTAGGCACGCCGAGGGCCTGGCAGATCAGCAGGCCCGGCGTGACGATCGGCACCAGGATCGCCAGCAGATGCTGCAGGGCGGCGACGAAGGCGACGGTCGGGGCCGGCCGGTCGTCGGGGCCGTAGACGAGGTCGCGGGCGGGTTCGGCGTCGTCGGCGCCATGGGAAGCGGGTTGGTCGAGGGAGGCGGGTTGCATGGCGGAGCGGCCGGTCGGGATGGAAAGTGCAGGATTTTAACGGGAAGGCCCGCCGCCCTCCCGGAACGGCCGCCGAACGTCAGTGCGCGCCGGCCGCGCCCGGGTGACGCGATCGGGCCGGCGAGCGCCGTCACGCGGGCGGCGAATAGGGCGTCAGCGCGTCGAAGAATGCGACCGCATGGTCGATGAACGTCCGCACCTTGGCGGGCAGCAGCGTGCGCGAGCTGTACGCGAGACGCAGCTCGGTCGCGGCGTCGACGATCCTGAACGAATCGAGCACGCGGACGAGCCGGCCGGACGCCAGATCGTCCTGGACCAGCGGGCTCGGCAGCAGGCCGAGGCCGAAGCCCTGCAGCACCATGCCGAGGTTGAAGACGGCGTTGTTCGACGCGATTTCGTAGCGAAACGGCACGGCCACGTCGTCGTCGCCGACGCGGAACGTCAGCTCGGCCTTGCGGATCGACGGCGAGATCGCGACGAACACGTGCGCGTCGAGGTCGGCAGGATTCTGCGGCGCGGCGTGCTGTTTCAGATAGTCGGGGGATGCGACGAGCGTAAACGGGATGCGCTCGACGAGCCGCGTGACGACCGTATCGGACGTCAGCATGAACGGCAGCAGCAAGCCCACGTCGAATCCTTCGGCGACGAGATCGACCGGGCGCTCGGCCAGCGTCACGTCGATGTCGATCTTCGGGTGCTTGCGCTTGAAGCTCGCGAGCAGCGGCGTGATGCGGCTCGTCGCGGCCGTGGCGTGTGCGATCACGCGCAGCACGCCGGTCGGCTCGCGCGCCAGCATCGATGCGCCTTCCTCGAGCGCGTCGAGATCGGCGAGCACGCGCATGCACCCTTCGTAGAACTGTTCGGCGGCTTCCGTCAGCGAGATCTGGCGCGTCGTGCGATTGAACAGCCGGATGCCGAGCCGCTTCTCGAGCCCCGCGATCGCGCGCGACACCACCGGCGCGGAGAGTCCGAGGATATCCGCCGCGCGCCTGAAGCTGCGCGCTTCGACGACCGAGCAGAAGATCCGTAAGCTATCGATGTACTCCATTGCAGACCGTAGAGAAGGGCGTCGTGAAAGGGGCGGCAGCAGGTCCGCTTGCGCAGGGCATCCTCGAAGCGCCGGACCGGGGCGGCATGCGCGAATTCTATCGCCCGTCGCACCGGATGACGACGCCGATTCACTCACCGCCGCTCAAATACGCGAGGCTGGCTGTGCGTGCTTTTCTCCATGATCTTGCGTTGCAGCTGCATCAATCCATAGATCAATGCCTCGGCAGTCGGCGGGCAGCCCGGAACGTAGACGTCCACCGGCACGATCCGGTCGCAGCCGCGCACCACCGAGTAGCTGTAGTGATAGTAGCCCCCGCCGTTGGCGCACGATCCCATCGATACGACGTATCGCGGTTCGGCCATTTGATCGTAGACCTTGCGCATGGCCGGAGCCATCTTGTTGGTCAATGTGCCGGAAACGATCATCAGGTCGCATTGTCGCGGTGATGCGCGAGGGATCATGCCAAAGCGATCCATGTCATATCGAGCCCCCGCCGCATGCATCATTTCGACCGCGCAGCATGCGAGACCGAACGTCATGTACCAAAGGCTGTTCGTCCGTGCGGCCGCCACGACGGCTTCGAGCGAGGTCACGACGAAGCCGTCTTTCTCCAGCGTGAATGGTTGATCGATCATGGTTGGAAGGTCGAGATCGGTTGCCCGCCATCGGTTGGAAACGTTTGATGTGCGTGCCAGTCGCCGTCCTTCCGGGTCAGTCGAGCCGAGTTGAGGCCCAGTGGAGCGGGCGCAATCCCGCGCATGTGCGACCACAGTTCAACCCAGGCCGGCTCGCAGGTGACGGTGATCACGCAGGGGTCATCCGGCCCGTTGGGGAACCAGGTGCGCAGCGATTCCTTCCAGATGCGCTGCTTCAGCGCAGTGTCCGCGGAGGTTTTCGGGGCGGTGCCGATCGTTACGTATCCTCGGTCAGCCATACTGAGGAAGGACAGGCTGATCGTCTTCCCTTGGCGAATCTCCAACGCTTTGCGCGTTCTCGAGTCGGTCATGAAACGAATCGTGAGATCCGTCCCGATCTCCAGAATCTCGACGACCCTGGAGTTGATCTGACCGGAAGCGTCGGTCGAAGACATAAAACAGAAGGTGCAATTGCCGACGATTTCGTGCGCGTGTTGAAGGAGTTGACTTGCATTCATGGCGATGTCCGGCAGGGTTTCGGGCTGATCCAGCATGCAATGCATATTAAATGCACTATGTGCAACTGTATACGTCGTGCACAATTATGGCAATATGCGACTGGTCGAGGGTGTCGGATTGGTGTTCAGCACGTGTTCGAACACGTCCATCCGGTATTCGCTCGCGTCGCGGCTGATGCCGACGCCGTTGACGAGCGCGGCAAGCCGCAGCTGCGACGCGATCGTGCCCGACAGCGCATCGACGTCGGTGACGTCGAGCTCGATGCAGCACACGCGCGGATGAATGGGCACATGCGCGCCGTCCGCATCGAGCCCGAGCGCGACGACCGATGCGCCCGCATCCGCGAACCGGCGCGCGATCGCCGCGCCGATACCCGAGGTGCCGCCCGTCACGAGGGCGGTCCTGCCTTCAACGCCGGCTGCTGATCCGGCGCATTTCAGCCGCGCGATCCGCGAGCGCCATGGCGCGTCGCCGATGGCGCTGCGCGAGGCGGCGCGCGGCTGACGCATCACCGCAGCTGCACGGCCGCCAGAAACAGCACCATGCTGCCGATCGCGCCGTCGAGCACGCGCCACGCAACCGCCTTGCGGAACCACGGCGCGAGCAGCCGCGCACCGTATCCGAGGCCGAGGAACCACACGACGCTGGTCGCCATCGCGCCGATTGCGAACGCGAGCCGCGCGCCTTCCGGCTCGCGCGCGCCGGCCGTGCCGATCAGCAGGAACGTGTCGAGATAGACGTGCGGGTTGAGCCACGTGAACGCGAGCGTCATCAGCACGACCGCGAGCCCGCTCTGCGGCGGCGGCGCGACGCCGTCGCCGCGCACGTCGAGCGTCGCGTGCCCCGGCTTGAACGCGCGCCGCAACGCGTTGAGGCCGAACCACGCGAGATAGGCGAGGCCGACGTACAGCACCGCGTGGACGAACGTCGGATAGCGTTCGACGAGCACCGACGCGCCGCCGACGCCCGCGCCGATCAGGATCATGTCGGACAGCGCGCACAGCAGCACGATCTTGCCGATGTGCGAGCGCATGATGCCCTGACGGAGCACGAACGCGTTCTGCGCGCCGATGGTGACGATGAGCGACGCGCACAGCGCCGCGCCATGGGAAAAAGCGAGCCAGTTCATGATGGGGCAGCAGTAGACGAAAGAATCGAGTGACGCTAGTCTGCGGGGACTGACCGGCTAAGAAAAGCTAAATCAGCTAATGGTGATTAAGGAAATCTGATGCTCGACTATGCATTGCTCGACGCGCTCGCGGCGGTGATCCGGCACGGTTCGTTCGAACGGGCGGCGAAGGAGCTGAACGTCACGCCGTCGGCGGTGTCGCAGCGCGTGAAACTGCTCGAGGAGCGCGTCGGCAGCGTGCTCGTGAAGCGCGGGCAGCCGTGCGTCGCGACCACCTCCGGCGCGCTGCTGTGCCGCCATACCGAGCGCGTGCAGCTGCTCGAAGCGGAGCTGTCCGGGCGGATGCCCGCGCTGCCGGGCGCGCTCGCGGCCGACTGGCCGACGTTGCGCGTCGCGGTCAACGACGACAGCGTCGCGACGTGGTTCATCGACGCGGTGGCGCCGTTCTGCGCGGAGCGCGAGACGCTGCTCGATCTCGTGATCGACGATCAGGACCACACCGCGGCGCGCATCCGCGACGGCAGCGTGCAGGGCGCGGTGACCGCGCAGGCCGAGCCGATCCAGGGCTGCCGCTCGACGCGGCTCGGGCGCATCCGCTATCACGCCGTGTGTTCGCCGGAGTTTCATGCGCGCTATTTCGGCGCGGGGATCAATCGCGATGCGCTGCGCCGCGCGCCGTGCGTGATGTTCAATCCGAAGGACGGGTTGCAGGCGCGCTTCATCCGGCGTGTGACGCGCGCGGACCTCGATCCGCCGCAGCACTGGATACCGCACGTCGCGGGCTATCTGCGCGCGTGCGAAACGGGGCTGGGATGGGGAATGTGTCCGGACCGGATGATCGCGCGCCAGCTGGCGGCGGGGGAACTCATCGAGATGTCGGCGGGGCGCACCGTCGACATCGAGCTGTACTGGCAGAGCTGGCGCCTGTCGATCGGCTGGCTCGACGATTTCAGCGCGGCGCTCAAGGCGCGGGCCGCGCTGTTTCTCGATTGACGCGCGAGCGGTAACGCATCGCGCGCTGCAGCCGGCCGCACGCGGTGCGCGCGGCCGGGTTCCGGGTCACACGTGGCGCAGGCCGTCGAAGTCGACGATGTGCACGAGGCGGCCGTGCATTTCGATCAGGCCGCGCTTCTGGAATTTCGACAGCGTGCGGCTGACCGTTTCGAGCGTCATGCCGAGGTAGCTGCCGATGTCCTCGCGGGTCATCCGCAGGTTGAATTCCGTCGGCGAATAGCCGCGCTTCAGGTAGCGCGACGACACGTCGAGCAGGAACGCGGCAACCCGCTCCTCGGCGTTCAGCGAGCCGAGCAGCATCGTCTGCGACGTTTCGCGCACGATCTGCTCGCTCATCAGCTTGTGCATGCGCAGCTGCATCGAGCCGGCTTCGGAGCACAGCGACTTGAGCGCGCTGTACGGAATCACGCAGACGGAGCTGTCTTCGAGCGCGACCGCGGTGCGCGGGTGCGTGTCGTCGCAGATGCCGTCGAGGCCGAGCGCCTCGCCCGCGAGATGCAGGCCGGTGACTTGCTCGCGGCCGTCGTGGCGCGTCGCGACGGTCTTCAGCGAACCCGAGCGCACCGCGTACAGGTTGTCGAAGGCGTCGCCTTCGCGGAACAGCGCTTCGCCGCGCTTGACCGCGCGTGCGGCGCAGATGACCGTCTCGAGGCGGCTGAGCGCTTCGGGCGCCAGGCCCTGCGGCATGCACAGGTGCCGCATCGCGCACGACGAGCAGTGCGCAGCCTGGCGCGGTGCCCAGCTGGCGGTGTGAGTCGTGGTGGCGTGGCGTGTGGCGACGGGCGTCAACATGATCGGTTTCTCCGGCGTTGAATCGACGGAATCATTGTCCCACCGCAAGTTGGTGGCGGTCGGGTGACAAAACGTCGCGATTCGTTATAGGCATGCAGGCATGACCGGCGGCGCGACGGCGTCCGTTGCGCGCGCCGCCGGCCGGGTTCAGTTCGGCTGTTCGCCGGCGTGCGCGGCGGCGGGAATCAGCAGCACGGGCAGCGACGCGTGCCGCACGCATTGCTCGGCGATGCTGCCGAGTACGAGCCGGCGGAAGCCGCGCCGGCCATGCGTGCCGAGCACGAGCAGGTCGGCGCCGAATGCGGTCGCGCCTTCGAGGATCAGCGACGAGACATCCGTGAGCGACGTCGCTTCGCCGAACCGGGCCTCGCCCTTCACACCGGCGGCCTGCATCCGCTGCGTGTATTCCTTCGCGAGCGCGTTGCCCTGCTCGACGAGCTGATCGCGCAGCACGGACGGATCGTAGCCGGGCACGTTGTAGTAGATCGCGGCGTTCTCGACGACGTAATACGGCTGCAGTTGCGCGCCGTGCGCTTGCGCGAGCGCAAGCGCGGCATCGAACGCGTGGCGGGAGGTATCGCTGCCGTCGACGGCAACCAGAATACGCTTGTACATGGTTTCTCCGAGATGCGGGTTGAAAAGGAACCGGCCGGAGGCCGGTTGCACGGCAGCGCTGCTGCGACGCAGGTTAAACGAATGCCGGCGACCTTGCAGTGCCGTCTGCCGTGCAGCACGACGCCGACGTCGGTTGCGATCGGGCGAGCCGCGGCCGATTGCTTCGCGGGACCGCCGCATGACCGCAACAGGACCGCAACAGGACGATAAGCACGTCGGTATTGGGTGCCTGCGCAACGATCGCCGGACCGGCGATGCGCGGGCTTCGCCATTGAATCGCAAATGACGTCACGCGACCTGACGTCGATCAAACGATGTGCACGTTGAAACCGCGCGGCGACATGCCGGATGCGGCACGAACATGCTAGGAAAGCGGCGGACAGGGCGCCGGCGATGGAAGGGAGCGCGAAGGTGCGACGGGGCGTCGCAGCTTCCGGCGTCCGGGCGTCGCGATGGTGGTGGATTGACCGTCAGGTTCGCCGTTCGGGCAGTCGAATGTCTGCTGCCGCGGACGCGGTCGCAAGCGCGTGCACGCCGCCGCGCCATGATGGTGCGTGTCGTTTCGCGGCCGCGCCGACGTCGCGACGCGCGCGGCAACGGCCGTGCAAACGGTTGCTTCAAACGCCGCCGCTAGCGCGGCGTCGTCGTCAGCTCGATCACCCGTTCCGGCCGGCGCGCATGGCCCGGCCAGTGCTCGCGCCCCCGCGCCCGGCGCACGGGGTTCACGACCTCTTCGTCGAGCGGCTGCGGCGCATCGAAGCCCTTCTCGATCATCACGTAGCCCGCGCGCAGCGCAAGCGCCGGATGATTGCCGCCCGGCCGGCTGTCGTATCCCGCGAGGCCGTCGCCGGATTCGGGCATCGCGTTGTCGAGCGACGCATTGCTCGTCGTGATCTGATCGGGCGACATCGGCTCGCCCCGCGCGAGGCGTGCCGCTTCGCGATTCTTGCCGTCCGTGTCGACGGTGCTGTCGTGAGCGTCGTCGTTGTACAACTCGATGCTGCGCGGATGCGCGGAACGCATTTGTGCAGACGATTGCATCGCGAATCTCCTGGCGGCGAATCTCTCCGGATCGAAGCAAATCCCGTTCCGGACGCGACGGGAAAAGGCGCGCGCGCGGTCGCCGCGGCCGTGCGGCGCGCGCTGATTTGTCATGATTTATTTCAGCTAGAAGATGCGTTTTCTACAGAGTATGATTCTTTTCCGATGAAGCGGCGACAGGGGACGCAGCATGGCCGCTTCCGCCCCGACCAGGGCGCCGCAACACCTTGCGGACAGATCGTGAACAAAAGAAAGAAAGGGACTTGAGGTGGCGGACTCATGCAAGCGACTACTGCCTTCACGCATCGCGGTTACCTGTTGAACTGCGCGCCCGCGCGCGCCGGCGACGGTTCGTTCAAGCCCTACGTCGTGATCTCGCGATCGAGCGACGGGGAACTCGTCGCCAATCGTTTCTTCCCGTCGGAGCTCCAGTTCAACGACGCAGACGCCGCGATCGCGCACGCACGCGACTGGGCGGTGCGCTGGATCGACGCGAGCAGCGTCACGATCTGACGCCGGCCTCCGGCTGAAAAACGCGGTAATCTTGGCAGACCCGTCACTTTTATTTGCGGCCGCGCGCGCAGCGCCGGCTGCCTGCCTTTTGCATATGTCGAAATCGCTTGCCCGTCAGTGGGGCCTCGAAGAGATCGTCGCCGGTTTGCGCGAGTCGCGCGAGGAACTGCATCGCACGCGCCATCCGCGCGGCATCCGTGAGCTCCCGTCCCGCGATGCGATCTGCAAGATCGTGACCGGCCTGCGCGCGTCGATGTTCCCGACGCATTACGGCGCGCCGGACCTGACCGACGAGACTGTCGACTACTACGTCGGCCATACGCTGGAGAGCACGCTGCGCGTGCTCTCCGAGCAGATCCGCCGCGCATTGCCGTTCCTGCCCGAGCATGAGGATACGCCGGCCGCGGAACTCGACGAACGCGCGTTCGACATCGCGCGCAGGTTCGGCAAGCAGCTGCCGGCGATTCGCGCGCTGCTCGTCAGCGACATTCAGGCCGCGTATGCGGGCGATCCGGCCGCGCAGCACATCACGGAAATCCTGCTGTGCTACCCCGGCGTGCTGGCGATGATGCATCACCGGCTCGCGCATGCGTTGCATCGCCTCGGCGTGCCGCTGCTCGCACGCTTCATCAATGAAATCGCGCATTCGGCCACCGGCATCGACATCCACCCGGGCGCGCAGATCGGGCCGAGCTTCTTCATCGACCACGGCACCGGCGTCGTGATCGGCGAAACGGCGATCATCGGCGAGCGCGTGCGCGTGTACCAGGCCGTCACGCTCGGCGCGAAGAGCTTCCCGGCCGACGGTGACGGCGCGCTCGTCAAGGGCAATGCGCGGCACCCGATCGTCGAGGACGACGTGGTGATCTACGCGGGCGCGACGATTCTCGGCCGCGTGACGATCGGGCGTGGCTCGGTGATCGGCGGCAACGTGTGGCTCACGCACAGCGTGCCGCCCGGCACGAGCGTCGCGCAGAGCAAGGCGCGCGAGGGCGACCGCGCGGAGAAGCCGTAACGGCGGCGCGCGCGTCAGCGCTCGCCTGACGGCGAACGGTGCTTGTACAGCACGTCCTGATCGACGCGGATCAGGTTCTGTCCCGCATCGACGACGAAATCCACGCCGTTGTATGCGGCTCCGGTCAGCAGCAGGATCGCGCGCGCGACGTCGCTCGGCCCCGCGATGCGCGCGAGCGGCGTCGACGCGCGGCTCGCGTGTTCGAAATCCGCCTGGGTCTGGTCGTCGCTCGGCAGCATCAGGCCCGGAAACACCGCGTTCACGCGCAGCACCGGCGCGGCCGACAGCGCGAGCATCTGCGTCAGGTTGCCGAGCGCCGCCTTCGCGACCGTGTAGCTGAAGTGGTCGCGATGGAAGTTCTCCTTGATCTTCTGGTCGACCACGTTCACCACGACGCCTTGCGCGCCCGCCTTGCGCGCCCGCTCGTAGAACGCGCGCGTGAGCAGGATCGGCGCGCGGCAATTGACGGCCCACGCCTGGTCGAGCGCGGCGAGGTCGAAGCTCGGGAAGTGGTCCTGCCAGAACACCGACGCGTTGTTGACCAGCACGTCGAGGCGGCCGAAGCGCGCATAGACGGCGTCGATCAGCGCGGCCGCCTGCGCGGCGTCCGACAGGTCCGCCTGCAGCGCCACGGCGTCCGTCCCGCGTTCGACGATCGCGTCGGCGGCCGCGTGCGCGGCGTCGGCCGAGCGGTCGAAGTGGATCGCGGTGCGATAGCCCTGCGCGGCGAAATACTCGGCGAATGCGCGCCCCGCCCGGCGCGCCGCGCCGGTCACGAGCACCACCGGCGCATCCGCCGTCTGCTTCGTAGGCTCCATTTACGTATTCGTCAGGTTCACGGAAGAAGGATTCGCGACGATCGACAGGAATTCGCGCCGCGTCGACGGATCGGTGCGGAACGTGCCGAGCATGCGCGACGTGACCATCTCGACGCCCGGCTTGTGGATGCCGCGCGTCGAGATGCACTGGTGCGCGGCTTCGAGAATCACGCCGACGCCTTTCGGCTGCAGCACGTCGAACAGCGTGTCGGCGATCTGCACGGTCATCTTTTCCTGGATCTGCAGACGCTTCGCGAATGCGTCGACGAGCCGCGCGAGCTTCGAGATGCCGACGACGCGGTGATTCGGCAGGTACGCGACGTGCGCGCGGCCGATGATCGGCACCATGTGGTGCTCGCAGTAGCTTTCGAAGCGGATGTCCTTCAGCACGATCATCTCGTCGTAGCCGTCGACCTCGCTGAACGTGCGCGCGAGGATGTCGCGCGGTTCGATCGCATAGCCGGCGAAGAACTCCTCGTACGCGCGCACGACGCGCGCCGGCGTGTCGACGAGGCCTTCGCGCGCGGGATCGTCGCCGGCCCAGCGCAGCAGCACGCGGACGGCTTCCTCGGCATCCGAACGGCTCGGCCGGGACGCGGCCGGCTCGGGCCGCGAGGATTTTTTACCCATGTATTCGCTCCATCGAGTATGGCCGCCTGCGGCGGCGGCGAGATGGGGAGCATTGTTTCATGCTTTCGACGGTCGTGCGTCGCGCGGCGGACGCACGGCCGGCTCACTTCGGCCACTCGTCCTGCTCGTCGTTGAACAGCGACGTGACGACGCCGCGCAGCCATGCGGTGCGTGGATCGTTGTGAAACTTGCGATGCCAGTGCTGCTTCAGGTCGAAGCGCGGGAGCGCGAGCGGCGGCTCGACGGGCGTGATGAACGCGTGCTCGGCCGCATACGCGTAGCCGATCGCGTGCGGCACCGTCGCGATCAGGTCGGTGCGGCTCAGGATGAACGGCAGGCTCATGAAGTGCGGCGTCTCGAGCACCGCGCGCCGATGCATCCGCTGCTTGGCGAGATATTTCTCGAGCACTTCCTGGCTGCGTCCCTCCGCGCGCACCACTGCATGCCCGCACGCGAGGTACTGCTCGACCGTGAACGGCCGCGCCTGTTCGAGCGGATGGCCGCGCCGCATCAGGCACACGAAGCGGTGCGTGAAGAGGCGCTGCTGGAAGAAGTTGTTGCCGTCGAGATCGGGGAAGTAGCCGACCGCGAGATCGAGCGAACCGGCTTCGAGGCCGCGCGCGACTTCGTCATGCGACAGCGACGCCGAGCGCAGGTTCGCATGCGGTGCGCGCGTCGCGAACGCCTGCAGCAGCTTCGGCAGGAACACGATCTCGCCGACGTCCGACAGCGCGATCGAGAACGTATGCGTGCTCGCCGCCGGATCGAAGTCGTGCGGTGCGACGAGGCCGCGCTCGATCTGCGCGAGCGCGTCGCGCGCGGCGGGCAGCAGCGCCAGCGCGCGCGGCGTCGGCTCCATCCCGCGCGACGTGCGCACGAACAGCGGATCGCCGAAGTATTCGCGCAGGCGGCCGAGCGCCGCGCTCACGCGCGGCTGGCTCACGCCGAGCCGGTCGCCGGCGCGGCTCACGTTGCGGGTGTCGTCGAGCGCGACGAGGTAGGGAATCAGGTTCAGATCGAGCGCATCCATCAGAGCACCACTATTTGCGAGACGTATACAAGTTATCTCCTGAATCGCGTTGCCGCATAGTCGGGAAAGCGCTGAAATTCGTTTCATTAATCGAACCAATGTTCTGGAGACGAACAATGCGCACCCAGGTCGCCATCATCGGCGCCGGCCCGTCCGGCCTTCTGCTTTCCCATCTGCTGCGCCTGCAAGGCGTCGATTCCGTGCTCGTCGAAGCCCGTTCGCGGGAATACTGCGAGAACCGGATCCGCGCCGGCGTGCTCGAGCAGGGCACGGTCGACACGCTGAATGCGGCCGGCCTCGGCGATCGGATGCGCCGCGAAGGGCTCGAGCATCACGGCATCGAGCTGCTGTTCGGCGGCCAGCGTCACCGCATCGACCTGACCGGGCTGACCGGCGGGCGCGCGATCACCGTGTACAGCCAGCACGAAGTGGTGCGCGACCTGATCGCGGCCGGCGTCGAGCACGGCCATGAAATGCACTTCGAGGTGAGCGACGTCGCGCTGCACGACGTCGACGGCGACAAGCCGTACGTCACCTTCAAGCATGCGGACGGCCGCGCGGACCGCATCGACTGCGACTACGTCGCCGGCTGCGACGGCTTCCACGGCATCGCGCGGCAGACCATTCCCGCCGAACGGCAGCGTACGTTCGAGCGCGTTTACCCGTATGCATGGCTCGGCATCCTCGCCGACGCGGCGCCGTCGCTCGACGAGCTCGTCTATGCGCACCACGAGCGCGGCTTCGCGCTGTTCTCGATGCGCTCGCCCGCCGTCACGCGCCTCTACCTGCAATGCCGGCCGGACGAGAACGTCGACGAATGGTCCGACGCGCGGATCTGGGACGAGCTGCACACGCGCTTCTCGAACGACACGGGCTGGACGCCGTCCGAGGGCCGGATCACGCAGAAAAGCGTGACGCCGATGCGCAGCTTCGTGTCGGAGACGATGCAGTACGGGCGCCTCTTCCTCGCCGGCGACGCCGCGCACATCGTGCCGCCGACCGGCGCGAAGGGGATGAACCTCGCGGTGGCCGACGTCCGCGCGCTGGCTCGCGCGCTCGGCGCGCGCTACCGGGATGGCGACGCGGCGCTGCTCGACGCGTATTCGGCGACCTGCCTCGACCGCATTTGGCGCGCCGAGCATTTCTCCTACTTCATGACGAACATGCTGCACCCGTCCGAGGACGACACGCCGTTCGTCAACCGCCTGAAGCTCGCCGAACTCAAGTATGTGACGCGTTCCCGGGCCGCCGCCCAGGCGCTCGCGGAGAACTACGTCGGGCTGCCGTTCGACGACGAGACCCCCGAGGCATCCCGCCTTGACAACGCGCTGTGCGCGACCCTATGATCGGCCGTGGTTCGCTAATCGAATCATGGTTCGAATAGCGAACAAAACCGGGCCCGGACACGGGCCCGGCGCGGCACGCGAGACGCGCGTGTCCCCTCGACAGGCCGCGCTTCGTGCCGCGGGTACGTATCAGGAAGAGACATGGTCAACAAGATTTTCGAATCGCTTCAGTCGGCGGTCGCCGACGTTCACGACGGCGCGACGATCATGATCGGCGGCTTCGGCACGGCCGGCATGCCGTCCGAGCTGATCGACGCGCTGATCGAGCAGGGCGCGCGCGACCTGACGATCGTCAACAACAACGCGGGCAACGGCGAAACCGGCCTCGCGGCGCTGCTGAAGGCGAAGCGGGTGCGCAAGATCATCTGCTCGTTCCCGCGCCAGAGCGATTCGCAGGTGTTCGACGCGCTGTACCGCGCGGGCGAGATCGAGCTCGAGCTGGTGCCGCAGGGCAACCTCGCCGAGCGCATCCGCGCGGCGGGCGCGGGCATCGGCGGCTTCTTCACGCCGACCGGCTACGGCACGAAGCTTGCCGAAGGCAAGGAAACGCGCGAGATCGACGGCAAGCTCTACGTGCTCGAGAAGCCGATCCACGCGGATTTCGCGCTCGTGAAGGCGTACAAGGGCGACCGCTGGGGCAACCTCGTATACCGCAAGACCGCGCGCAATTTCGGGCCGATCATGGCCAGCGCGGCGAAGGTGTCGATCGTCCAGGTGTCGGAAGTCGTGCCGCTCGGCGGGCTGAACCCGGAGCACATCGTGACGCCGGGCATTTTCGTGCAGCGGATCGTCGAGGTGCCGCAGGCCGCGCATGCGGCCGAACTGGCCGCCGAACGCGCCGCGTCCCAAGCTGCCTGACCCGAGGAAAACCGACATGAAACGACTGACCCGCGATGAAATGGCCAAGCGCGTCGCCCAGGACATTCCCGAAGGCGCGTACGTGAACCTCGGCATCGGCGTGCCGACGCTGGTGGGCAACCACCTCGACCCGAACAAGGAAATCTTCCTGCACAGCGAGAACGGCCTGCTCGGCATGGGCCCGGCGCCCGCGCCCGGCGACGAAGACGACGAGCTGATCAACGCCGGCAAGCAGCACGTGACGCTGCTCACGGGCGGCGCATATTTCCACCACTCGGATTCGTTCGCGATGATGCGCGGCGGCCATCTCGACTATTGCGTGCTCGGCGCGTTCCAGGTGTCGGCGACGGGCGACCTCGCGAACTGGCACACCGGCGCGCCGGATGCGATTCCGGCCGTCGGCGGCGCGATGGACCTTGCGATCGGCGCGAAGCAGGTGTTCGTGATGATGGAGCACCTGACGAAGCAGGGCGACAGCAAGATCGTCGCGCAATGCTCGTATCCGGTCACGGGCATCAACTGTGTGAGCCGCATCTATACGGACCTCGCCGTGCTCGACGTGACGCGCGACGGCCTCGCGGTGACGGAGATCTTCACCGACCTGTCGTTCGACGAGCTGCAGAAGCTGACCGGCGTGCCGCTGATCGACGCGACGCAGAAGGCTGCGGCCTGAACCGGAAGCAGCCGGCGTGCGCGCCAAAGCGCACGCCGGCGCGCTTCGGTGGACAATAGCCGCACGCCGCTTCCCATCCCTGACGCCATGCTCGAAGACAGCGCCCGCCTGACCTCCCTCATCTGCGGCACCGAGCCGCTCAACCGGATCTGGTCGCCCCGTGCGACCGTCCAGCGCATGCTCGACGTCGAGGCGGCGCTCGCGCGCGCGCTCGCCGCGCAGCAGGTGATTCCCGCCGCCGCCGTCGCGCCGATCGAGCGCGCATGCCGGGCCGACCAGCTCGACGCCGACGCGCTCGCGCGCGACGCCGCGCTCGGCGGCAACCTCGCGATTCCGCTCGTCAAGCAACTGACCGCGCGCGTGAAGGCCGACGACCCCGAAGCCGCGAAGTTCGTGCACTGGGGCGCGACGAGCCAGGACATCATCGATACCGCCACCGTGCTGCAGCTGCGCGACACGCTCGACGTGCTCGAACCGATGCTCGACACGGCCTGCGCGTCGCTCGCCGCGCTGGCGCGCACGCACCGCGCGACGCCGACGATCGGCCGCACGTGGCTGCAGCAGGCGCTGCCGATCACGCTCGGCCTGAAATTCGCGCAATGGCTCGACGCACTGCTGCGCCACCGCGCGCGGTTCGCCGAATTGCGCGCGCGGGCGCTGGTGCTGCAGTTCGGCGGCGCGGCCGGCACGCTGGCAAGCCTGCGCGAGCACGCGCAGGGCGTGGCAGCGGCGCTCGCCGACGACCTGACGCTCGCGCTGCCCGCGGTGCCGTGGCATACGCAGCGCGATCGCATCGCGGAAGCCGCGTCGTGCTTCGGCATGCTGATCGGCACGCTCGGCAAGATCGCGCGCGACGTGTCGCTGCAGATGCAGACCGAAGTCGGCGAGCTCGGCGAGCCGGCCGCGGCCGGCAAGGGCGGCTCGTCGACGATGCCGCACAAGCGCAACCCGGTCGGCTGCGCGGCCGTGCTGACCGCCGCGGTGCGTGCGCCGGGCCTCGTCGCGACGGTGTTCGCGGGGATGGTCCAGGAGCACGAGCGCGCGCTCGGCGGCTGGCAGGCCGAATGGGACGCGCTGCCGGACCTCGCGCGCCTGACCGGCGGCGCGCTCGCGCAGATCGCGCAGATCGTTGCGGGCCTCGACGTCAACACCGAACGCCTTGCCGCCAATCTCGACCTGACGCGCGGCCTGATCCTCGGCGAAGCGGTGATGCTCGCGCTTGGCGACAAGATCGGCCGGCTCGACGCGCACCACGTCGTCGAGCACGCGTCGAAGGAAGCGGTGCGCACGGGCGCGACGCTGTTCGACGTGCTCGCTGCCGATCCTGTCGTCTCCGCCCATCTGTCGCGCGACGCGCTCGCAAGCCTGCTCGATCCCGCCCATTACGTCGGCGAGGCGCACGCCTATGTCGACGCCGTGCTCGCCGCGTATGCGGGCCCGAATTCTCAAGGAGAACACTGATGCCTTTCGCCACTGTCAACGGCGTGCAATTGCATTACCGGATCGATCGCGCCGCGCGCGACGACGCGCCGTGGCTCGTCTTTTCGAACTCGCTCGGCGCCGACCTGCAGATGTGGGCGCCGCAGATCCGCCCGCTCGCGCAGCATTTCAACATCCTGCGCTACGACACGCGCGGCCACGGCCATTCGGCCGCGCCGGCCGGCTCGTACACGATCGACCAGCTCGCGGGCGACGTGATCGGCCTGCTCGATCACGTCGGCATCGCACGCGCGCATTTCTGCGGAATCTCGATGGGCGGCCTGACGGGCGCGGCACTCGCGGCGCGCTTCCCGGCGCGGATCGGCCGCGCGGTGCTCGCGAACACCGCTGCGAAGATCGGCTCGCCGGAAGTGTGGGCGCCGCGCGCGCAGAAGGCCCGCACCGAAGGGATGGCCGCACTCGCCGATGCGGTGCTGCCGCGCTGGTTCACGAATGCGTTCGTCGAGCGCGAGCCGCGCCTGATCGACGCGATCCGCGACACGTTCGTGCATACCGACAAGGACGGCTATGCGGCGAACTGCGACGCGCTGAACGCGGCCGACCTGCGCGACGAAGTGAAGGGCATCGCGCTGCCGGTGCTCGTCGTGACGGGCGTGCACGACATGTCGACGCCGCCCGACCAGGGCCGTGCGCTCGCAGCGGCGATTCCCGGCGCGAAGCACGTCGAATTCGACGCCGCGCACATCTCGAACATCGAGTGCATGGACGGCTTCAACCGCGCGCTGCTCGATTTCCTGACCGCCTGAGGAGCTCGAGATGGATGACCAGCAACGTTACGAAGCGGGGATGAAGGTGCGCCGCGCGGTGCTCGGCGACGCGCACGTCGACCGTTCGCTCGAGAACCGCAACGAGGTGACCGAGGAATTCCAGAACCTGATCACGCGCTATGCATGGGGCGAGATCTGGACGCGCGACGGGCTGCCGCGCCATACGCGCAGCCTGCTGACGATCGCGATGATGGTCGCGCTGAATCGCGGCGAGGAGCTTGCGCTGCATCTGCGCGCGGCGCGCAACAACGGCGTGACGCGCGACGAGATCAAGGAAGTGCTGCTGCAGACCGCGATCTATTGCGGCGTGCCGGCCGCGAACTCGGCGTTCCATCTCGCGGACAGGATCTTCAAGGAGCAGGACGAGGCGGGTTGACGGCCTGCCGGATGCCGACGACGAAGCCCGCGTGAACGGGCTGACAACAAACGTGCCGACAGTGCATCGGCACGCAGCGCATCGAATCCGGTGCGCAATCAAAGGAAGGCGCGGCCGATGAGCCGCGACGCTTATATATCAGGAGACAGGCGATGAATCGCACCCCGGTCGTCAACGTACAGACCTTCATCAACGAGCAGCCGTTCGGCGGCTTCCAGTGGCTCGTCTTCCTCATGTGTTTCGTGATCGTCCTGCTGGACGGTTTCGACACCGCCGCGATCGGCTTCATTGCGCCGTCGCTGCTGACCGAATGGCATCTCACCAAGCCGGATCTCGCGCCCGTGCTCAGCGCCGCGCTGTTCGGCCTCGCGTGCGGCGCGCTCGTGTCGGGCCCGCTGTCCGACCGTCTCGGGCGCCGCGCGCTGCTGCTCGGCTCGGTGTTCCTGTTCGGCGCGGCGTGTCTCGTTTCCTCGTTTTCGTCGGGCATCGAACAGCTGACGGTCCTGCGTTTCGTCACTGGCGTCGGCCTGGGTGCGGCGATGCCGAACGCCGTCACGATGATGGGCGAGTTCTGCCCGGACAAGCGCCGCGCGACCGTGATCAACCTGATGTTCTGCGGCTTTCCGCTCGGCGCCGCATTCGGCGGTTTCCTCGCCGCGTGGATGATTCCGCATTTCGGCTGGCGCAGCGTGCTGATGCTGGGCGGCGTGACGCCGTTGCTGCTCGGCGTCCTGCTGCTCGTCAAGATGCCGGAATCGGTCCGCTTCATGGTCGCGAACAGCCAGCCCGTCGACCGCATCCGCGCGACGCTGGCGCGCATTTCGCGCGACGCGCTGAACGCCGCCTCGTTCGTGATGACGGAGACGGCGCCGCAGACGGGCAGCAAGGGCATCGGCGTCGTGCTGTCGCGCTCGTACGTTGTCGGCTCCGTGATGCTGTGGCTGGCCTACTTCATGGGCCTCGTGATCTTCTACGCGTCGATCAACTGGATGCCGATCCTGCTGAAGGAGGCCGGCCTGACCCCGAAAAGCGCGACGCTGATCTCGGCGCTGTTCCCGCTGGGCGGCGTCGGCGCCGTGCTGTGCGGCGTGCTGATGGACCGCTTCAATGCGAACCGCGTGATTGCCGTGTGCTATGCGCTGACGGCCGTCAGCGTCTACGCGATCGGGCAGGCGGTCGGCAACGTCGGGCTGCTCGTGCTGATCGTGTTCGTCGCCGGCGTACTGATGAACACCGCGCAATCGTCGATGCCCGCGCTGGCGGCCGCGTTCTATCCGACCGAGGGGCGCGGCACCGGCGTCGCATGGATGCTCGGCGTCGGGCGCTTCGGCGGGATTGCCGGTTCGTTTCTCGTCGCCGAGCTGACGCGCCGCCACTTCACGTTCGCGGGCGTGTTCGCGACGATCGCCGTTGCAGGCGTGCTGTCCTGCGTCGCGCTGCTGATCAAGCAGACCGCGCGGCCGTATGAGGCCGCGCCGTCGTCGGGCAACGCGGAGCCGCTCGGACATTGATCGAGGAAGCCGGGGCGCTGCCGGGCGGTAGGGCTGGGCAGCGCCGCTATTCTTCCGCGTCGTGTTCCTTGACGAAGTTGCGCAGATACGCGAGCAGCGCGGCATCGCGGCTGCGATGATCGGCGAGGTTGGGGGCGCCCACGTCGTCCTCCTCGCCGAACAGGCTCGGCGGCGCGCTATACGTGCCGACCTCGATGTCCTCGCGCAGAATCCGGATGTGGTGGGTCTCCTGGTGATATTCGGCGACCCAGTGCATTCCTTCGATGTGCTCGCCTGCTCTCAGCGTTGGCTTCATCCGTTGTCTCCCGACAGCAGCGGCTCTACCGGCGCAGCGGTTTTGCACGCCCGGAATTCAAGCGTACGCCAGCGTGCCGTGAATCTCAACGAGCGCGCTCATTGCCGCTTATCGCGCCAGCAGATGCGCGACGAGCGGATACAGGGACAGAATCAACAGCACGGCCATCGTGACGTTGAACATGCGCAGCGCGCGCGGGTTCGACAGGAAATGTCGCAGGCCCTGGCCGAACGCCGCCCACAGGCAGATGCACGGGAAGCCGATCAGGATGAACACGACGGCCATCCACGCGGCGTTCATCCCGTAGTCGGCTGACAGCCGGACCGTCGTCGCGGCGGTCAGCACCATCATCCATGCTTTCGGATTGACCCACTGGAACGCGGCGGCTTCGACGAACGTCATCGGCCGCGCCTTGCCGCCGTGCGCGCTGACCTGGCCGGACGTGCCGATTCGCCACGCGAGATACAGCAGGTAGGCGACGCTCGCGACCTCGAGGATCGTGTACAGCGCCGGGACGCGCTTGAATGCTTCGCCGAGACCGAAGCCGACGCACAGCATCAGGATCGCGACGCCGATGCTGATGCCGAACAGATGCGGCATCGTGCGGCGGAAGCCGAAGTTGACGCCGGACGCGAGCAGCATCGTGTTGTTCGGGCCGGGCGTGATCGACGTGACGAGCGCGAACAGCATGCCGGCGGGCAGCGCGCTCAGGGTGAGGAATTCCATTGCGTGACTCTCCATCGGTGAGGCGGGGGATGGAGGCAGTCTAGCGACAGTTTTCTGTACAGTACCGGTACAGTTGGTTTGACGGATGCCGGTACGGAGAGGGGGTGTCGTGCTGATTGACGGGCGATTAGACGGAGGTTAGGCGCCGATTTCGCAATGCAGAATACGTAAATTTATGCATCTACGACGCCTATGTCTTCCGCTTAGTCAAAAATCGCCGTACCTTATTTCGGCGCTTGGCCAACTTTGACTAAAGAGCACATTTCCGTGGAAGTTCGAACTTCACGCCGGTGACTCCCTTTGCGGCCGTAACATAATTCTCATCACCTAAGGACGCCGTTCGATAGTTGGATGGCATCTTGCACTCCACGCCTGGGTACATGTCAAACTCGTATATCGAGTTGCCAATGAGCCATTCTATTTTTGGATTGTTCTCGCCTAGGGCGTACAGAAAAATTTTTGGTGTAACGGCTCCAACCACGGAATAGAAGATCGTTTGAAAAATAACCGTCGCAATTATGTAGCGGTATCTTTCATTTTTAATCTCAATGCCCAAAAGCCATTTCGTGATTCGTGGCGAGTCCTTCATGAATTTTGAGGTGTATATCACGATTGGGGTGAGGAATATGGATAGTGGCACATAGATTGCGCCGGCGGCCACAAACAGGAAGGGAATGGTGAAGATCGCCAGAAATGACAGGGTGTGCGGGAATGTCGAAGGTGGAACGTGAGTCAATTCACCGATGACTTTTCCTGAGATGCTAAAGGCAAGATTGGAGCCAATGGCAAATGCAATCGCAATGAGGCCTTTTCCAATCAAGGTGCTGGAAAGTGAAGTGTATATCCGACAAATATCATATGTCGCTACGCCGAGGCAGTATGTGTAGAACAAAAATAGAAGCGGAACGAACAGCGTCTTGGGGTCCAGCAAGTAGATGTATATCAGAAATGGAATGCAAAGTACAACGTTAAGGTACAGTTGCTGATGGCGACTGAGTCCTTCATACCAACTTAGTGAGATTTTTAGAATATTAGAAAACAAAAATCTCCCGGGATAGTTGATCTGCAAGGTTCTTATGCCGACGGTCGGAATTAGTAATATTAAGCTTGTGGTGAGGTATACGGTTCGCCAACTGGCTGGGATTAAAGTCATCAGTGCCGCCAGCATCGCAGTGCATATGAATACTCTCTTTAATAAGTCCCGAAAATTTTCGCGTCGACTCGGAGATGGGCTTGGATTGTTGTCGACTGGTTTGGGATTGTTTGATTTTGCGCTATTCTGCATCGGCTGGTTCGATTGTTGATGGGTTGTCGTGCTTTGGGATGTGATGCCCGTTCCTGATATCGGCGGGAGGAAGAATAACTTTAGATCTGATGCGCCAATGGCAAATGTCGATGTGAAGCAGCCGATCTTTGTTGTGATATGAATTTCAAGAAAAGTGACCTTTAGTCTGATATCGGTGAGTGATGCATATTGCGTTCACGTGGAGGTCTGATGTGGTTTGGGCTGCCGGAGAGCTCACACCAAGTTGTCAGGATCCAAAATTCATGCTCAGGGAATCCTGATTCCCACCTTGGTTGCGGCCATGTCGTGCTCACCAGCACCTTGATTCCGGCACTTCGTCGATAATTGCGAGCAGTTCACTCTCTTAACGATGTCGCGCAAAAATGCAGTACACAAGCTAACGGCGATGAACCTTGTCTTCAGGGGGGCGACAGGACAACACAAATTTGAACGAGCAACGAGCAATTCCAGTGGCCGTTGCCTCCGCCGGCAACGGCCAGTGGTGACCGGTTGAATCCGCCACCCATTACGGTCGTTCAAATTTCGGCGACCGACGTCTGCTTTGCGGCTTATTGCTGCTGATGGTCCCGGTGCACGTACTCTCGCTTTGGAGCGTATCGATCGTGCCGCACATCTTTTCCTCAAGCGGCTTGAGCAATTTCGTGGCGCCGACGTTCGGCATAATGCTGCTTACGGAGGTGCAATCAGATGTCGAGTGAAAATTGGGGAGGGAGTGCAGCGGCGGGCGGCTTAACCTTTCAAGCTGCTATTTCCGCTGTCTGCATGGTTCACATGGCATGTGGTCGACCACTTCACTGGTCGACTTGCGCGAACGACACGCCGATCAATATTGCCTCTGAAACCGGCGGTGCAGGCGACGACGTTGCTTTGCAGCTGGTGGGAGGCGAAAGTCTTGAAATTCAAGCCAAGCGACGCCTTACGAGTGGGCCGGAGCTCTGGAATGCTTTGATGGCGCTGTGTCGCCGCGCGATCGAAGATTCAAGCTTTTATGGTGTGCTGGCTATCGGGCCGTCATCCAGTGCGTCGATCCGCGAGCAGCTCGCACGCGACCTCGTGCGGCTCGGGGCGAATCGACGCGACGACCTTTCATCGAACGGTGCCAACCTTGCCAATAAGTTGGACGACGCTGGAATCTCGATTACTGCCTGCGCTCGAGTGCGGATCCAAACCGTCCATGTTCTAGACCAAGATGGCGCTTCCTCACAAGCCGCGATCGCTCATCTGGGCTACATCACAGCGCAACCTAACGCTGCGTGGAAGGAGCTGACCGCCGAAGGAATGCGCATGATCCAGATGCGCGGTCGCCAAGATACCGTTTCGATTGCCAATGTTATTCCGGGCCTGCGCGATACCGCTACCGGCGGCGTGGCCCCGGTGGTGCTTGCAAAACAGCTCATCCGTTGGACCCTGAGTACAACCGGCGCCTTTGAAATCCCCGGTTTCGCCAAGACTTTTTCCCTGGATGACGACTGGATCCAGTTGAAGGCTCGTGCTCGTGACAATTCCGAGGGTAGCTTCTCAAGCCTCCAGGACGCCCTGAGTCGATATCACGACGGGCCGTCGGCAGGCAAGCGGCGACACGAAGCACATGACTACAGCGCAGAGACGCTGGGCTATTTTGTGAGACATTGCGTCGTGGTGGCCGGTCCAGGAATGGGTAAAACACTGCTGCTGCGCCGGATCTCTCGTCTCCTCGCGCACAAGAACGAACCCGCCCTGATTGTCCGTCTGCGCCCTTTGGCCGAGCGCATCCGAGCGGGGGACACATGCCTCGATGCAGCCCTGCACGTTGGGTTGGACGGGTCCTCCTTGCGACCGCAAGACGTTCTCACGATCGGCCTGGAGAACCTCACGCTCCTGCTTGATGGGCTGGATGAGGCAGGGGGCGAGCAAGAACAAATTGCGAATACCGTGGCTGCGTTCGCGGTCTCATTTCCTCGTTGCCGAATCGTCGTCGTCACGAGGCCAATCGGCTACGACACCGCGCTGCTGAATTCATGGGCGCATTACGAACTGCTTCCCATCGAGTCGTCAGATGCCAAGCGCAGCGTAGAACGATTGGTAAACGCTGGTGAGAGCAGTGCAACTGCAAACATCAAGCAGGCGACTGCCGCCGCTACAAGCCACTTTGATTACAAGAGCGAGCATCAGTTCTCAGCAAGGAGCCCTTTGCTGGTTGCTCTCCTAGCCTCCTTAGCGCTCAACGGAATAGTCGCTGCGGAGACCAGGGAAGGTCTCTATGGGCAGCTATTCACTTTAATTGAGCGGATGGCTGCGAGGAAGCAGAACGATGGAAAAGTCACCCCTGCTGTCCTTAATGCATTTCTACAGCAACTTGGCTGGGAGCTCACCGAACACCCGTACGCGGATCTCAAGACGGTGCTGACTGCGTGCGCAGAGAGACTCGGACCCCAGTTGGCCGAACCACCCTTGAAAGCGCGTTCAATCTGCGACGAAGCGCTGAGGTTCTGGGAGGCGGGCGGCATTATCGAACGCGTCCGCTTCAAGACCACCGAGGCCTTGACGTTTGTCCACAAGACATTCGGAGAGTTTGCAGCAGCCCAGTATGTCCTGGCGCAGCCAGCAGATGAGCAATTGGAATTGTTGCGACGCATCGAGCCCTTGCGGCAATGGTATGAGGTCGTCGTGTTTCTTAGCGCGCTCGGATTGGGGCTGGAACTCGTACGGCTTGCTCTTGAAGACACCGCACCGGAACCGCATCGTGAGCTGAAGTGGGCTAGGTATAGCAAAGACGCGCTGGATGAGACGACAGCTCAAGTCGTCCTAAAGCGTTCGTGGTATGCCGTCGCTGGCCTTCATAGCGGTCAGGCGCTTCAAGCTGGAGTAGCTCTTCTGGCTGCTGTGGATAAGCTTCCTGGCGCTGACGTCACCGCCCAAGGTCACCTTGACCACGATCAGTGGTGGACTGCGCTGGTGGGGTGGGCGTGCACGATTCGTTCCAACCCTGGGCTGCTGGACTTCGCGCGACTGAGCAATTTCATGGATTCGTATGTGGAGCGAGCGGATACGATCAGGCTCAATCGGGGTTTCAACGTGAATAATCCATCGCGTCAGCTTTGGGAGGATGTGCTGCTTCCTGCCGCCAAGGAGGCTGTTCGTCGCGGTATAGGGCCGGACGAGCAATTGTTCATTGCGCGTGTGAAGCAATCTCTTGGTGCGCGGAGTATGGGCTTCGTGAGCGAGCTCTCTTACATACTGAAAGAAGCAGGTGTCGAAGTAGAGCTTTCGGGCTACGGGTCCGAGATATCAAGGTTCTTCTCCCCAGAGTATTTCGAAGAGGGACGCAGAGAAATGCTTTGGCTCTTGGAAGCCATCTGCCCACAAGGCTATAAAGCGCCCGAGCCAGTAGAGCCTCCATTTCTTCACCTGAGTGCTTTCTGGTATGGGTCAGGGCTGATGGATATGGAAATTTCAGCTGCGACTCTGGCAACGGATGCGGAAGGGGCAACCGGGGCGAGAGCGCTCATCGCGCTTACAGCGCATCTGAGCACCTACAACTACCGGCAACTAATTGCCGAAGCGCAGACAAAAATCACCACACTGAAGGCGGCCAGTGGTTTGATGCGTAGCTTCGAGGGTCTGGAGGCCGTTGACGCGCCAGTTCATTTTCACGGTGATCCGCCTGACGAGATGGTCAACGTGCTGACAGCAGGCCTGCTTCATCGATCGAGGTGGATTGTCTACCTGGCGGCGAACTTGGCGGAACACTACCTCACCACGGCCCAAGCCGCCGAATTGACGCCGAAGGTCTTCGCGAAGGCGCAGGATTTTGGACTCGCGGGAGCAGCCCATCTAGCCCTGCACTTTCTCGGAAAAGACGTTGCTCGCGAGTTGATTGTTCAACGTCTCAAAGAACCTTTGAATCAGGGCTGCATGCACCTGTTCGACTACCTGATACAGGTCTGGGATCCGTCTCTCGAGTTACGAGCAGACGAACTCCTCAGGCGCTCCTTGTTCCACGAACCGCATACCGCTGAGGCTGCCCTTGAGTTGGTGCAGGCGTGTACAGCGGAACGTCGCCAGGCGTTGGAGCCGTTGCTAAAGCAAGCATATGATCATTGGTTGCAGCACGAGGACCCGTACCCCACGGGAGGGGGGGTGATCCCACCAAGTCCGAGGGGCAAAATCCTCAAGCTCATGATCGAGGGTCAGTCAGTCGCGACCAACGTACTTTTCACGGCTGCTTGTGACGTCCGCTCAGACGTGGCGAGCGCCGCGAGGTCGGCTCTTGTGAAGCTAATGGTGTCGTCCAGTGATGCGAGAAAAGAGTTGGTCCAACGCATTGCTGCGGGCGAGCCGCTGCAAGCACTTCTGCGTGAGTCGCTAGGCGAGAAGGTCGCATTTGATTCCGATGAGGTGCAGTCAATTGTGACTTTGCTCGCATCGTCACATGCGGAGGACCGGCACGGCGCGATTGACATCCTTGACCTTAGGTATCTCGACGCGGATCAAATCAGAGTTTGGTGCGAGAAGCTCCGCAGTGACACCACTCAATACATTCGCGACAGTGCGTATGAAAAGTTGTCGGCACTTGATCAAACCTTGTGACAAAGCAGCTTGATTTCGCATCCACAGTGGCGCACCGTCCTGAACGATCTTGATTTTTCTGAAGACTGATAGAACCTTTAAGACGGTAGGGCTTGGACTTCCTATGCCTGAGCTGCCGCCCGCGTCATGTGCTGGTTGCGCGATGCGTCTATCGGTCCGGCCTTCATCACGCCCGGTGGCCCATGGCAAAACGGCTTCGTTGAAAGCTTCAATGGCAAGCTGCGCGACGAGTTGCTGAATCGCGAATGGTTCCGTAGCCGCGCCGAAGCCAAGGTGCTCATCGAGCAGTGGCGACAGTTCTACAACGAGCGACGCCGGCATAGCGCTCACCGCTACCAACCTCCGGCCACGGTCCGTCGAGCCTGGCTGGAGTCCGATAATATCGACGCGAGACTCACTGCCTGATTGGCTACAAAATTCCGCCGCAGGTCAATCCCGCACGGTCACGTCGCTCGATAGGCGCGCAGCGATAGCGCGCGCTGCCAGGTCCAGCAGAAAGCCCAGTACGCCGATCACGAGTATGACGGCCATCAGTTCCGAATACGCCAGCCGGTCACGTGTGTCGAGAATCAGATAGCCGAGTCCCGCGCTCACGCCGAGCATTTCCGCCGGGACCAGCACGATCCACAAGATGCCGATGGCGAGGCGCACGCCGGTGAGCACATGCGCAGCGATGCCCGGCACGTAGATGTGCCAGAGCATTTCCGCGCGCGTGGCGGCAAGACTTTCGCCAAGCTGGATCCAGCGCCGGTCGAGATGTGCGACGCCCGATGCCGTGCTCATCACGAGTGGCCATACGGCGGAGAACCCGAGCAGAAAATACACCGCACGATCGCCGACGCCGAGCGACATCACCGCAAGCGGCATCCACGAAAGCGGCGAGATCATACGGAGAAACTGCAGCGTCGGCGAGAGCGTCCGTTCGAGCCAGCGCAGACGACCGAGCGCGAATCCCAACGGCACGCCGACCACGAGCGCCCACGCAAGCCCGACAGCGATGCGCTTGAGACTGGTCGCCACATGCACGAGCAACTGATCTTCGGCTACGAGCGAGGGCAGAGCTTCAAAGGCCCGCTGCGGGGCGAACTGTGCGGCCATCGCATTGTGGCCCGCGAGCAGCGTGACGGCGAGCCACCAGAGCGCCAATGCGGCCGCCAACCCCGCACCCCCCAGCGCGATGCTGCGCCAATGCGTGGACGCAGGCGCACGGCGCCGCGCGGATGACAACGTTTCCCGGACAAGCACGCTAGACAACGATCGTCTCCTTGCGCGTATAACCCGTATCCAGACCGAACGCCGACAAGCCCCCCAAAGCTTCCATGCTCTTTTTCACGAACCGGTCATCGACCAGATCGCTTGCGACCCGTTTCGGATCGAGCGACGCGAGGAACTGGCTCGCGCCTTCCACTTGTGTCGTTTTCAGCCGGCGCACGAGTTCTTCCGTGTAGCTCGGATACGGATACGGCTGAAAGTCGATGCGCTTCGAGCCCCAGTTCGCGTGCTGGATCACCCGATCGCCGAGATAGCGCCCCTGATCGGCTGCTTGCGGTGCGAGCACGCGTGCGAGCAGTTGCGATGCGTGCGGCGTGTAGCGATTCGGGCCTTCTTTCGACAGCAGCTTTGCCGCCTCTTGCGGATTGGCGCGCGTCCACAGTTGCGCGTTGACGATCGCATCGACGACCTTCTGCGACCACGCCGCGCGTTGCGTCAGGTCCTGTTCGTGCATGAAGATCACACAGCATGCGTGGTTGCGCCACACGTCGCCCGTGAAGCGGAGAACCTTGCCGACGTTCAGTCGCTCGGCTGCCGCATTGAACGGCTCGGCGACGATATATCCCGCGATCTTTTTCGAGGCCAGCGCGGGCGGCATGTCGGACGGCGCCATCACGATCAGGTTGACTTCTTTCGGCCCTGGCGAGCCCGAATGCTTGAGCACGGGCGTCAGACCTTGCGCGCGCAGCATGTCCTGCAGCACGACGTTGTGAATCGAATACCAGAACGGCACGGCAACCGTCTTGCCGCCGAGGTTTGCCACGGTGTTCACGTCGGGCGAAACCGTCAATGCCGATCCGTTCACGTGATTCCATGCGACGACCTTCGCGGGCGCCTTGCTGCCGTAGCGCGCCCACACGGTCATCGGCGACAGCAGATGCACGACGTTGACCTGTCCCGAGAGGAAGGCCTCGACGAGTTGTGCCCAGCTTCGCAAGAGCGTCGGCTTCTCCGCCTGAATGCCGGCTGCATCGAAATAGCCGTTGTTGTGAGCCACGAGCAGCGGCGTCGCATCGGTGATCGGCAGATAGCCGATGCGCACGGGCGCATTCGGATCGGCTGCCGCGCGCGCATCGAACGATTTCAGAAGCGGCGCCGCACCCGCGACGGTAAAGAGCGACGCGAGCTTGAGCCATTCGCGTCGTGACATAGGTACGTTGCACATGAAGATTCCCCGCTTGTGTCTGCCGGATTCAAGCCGCCTCTGATATCGAGTTCTGCAGCGCTTGAAGAATGGATATGCGCAGCTCGCCGAGCGAGCGCACCTGCGTTTGCCGCGGCTGCGGAAGTTCGACTGCCCAGCGTCCGACCAGCGTGCCTCGATTGCCGAGCAGCACGATCTGATCGGCGACGAGCAGCGCTTCGTCGATGTCGTGAGTGACAAAAAGCGCTGACGCGCCCGTGTTTCGCACTGCTGCGATCAAAAGCTGCTGCATGTCGGCGCGGGTCACTTCGTCGAGCGCGCCGAACGGTTCGTCGAGCAGCAGGGCACGCGGCTCCCGGGCCAGACAGCGCGCCAGGGCCGTGCGTTGAGCCATCCCGCCTGAAAGTTGCGAGGGCAGCGAGTGCCGCGCATGTTCGAGCCCGACAGCGGCCAGTGCGTTTGTCACGCGTTCCTTGCGGTGCGCGCGCGTCAAGTGCGGTTGACGCGCGAAGGTGAGCCCGAACCCAACGTTGCGCTCGACCGTGAGCCACGGCAGCAGACACGGGTCCTGAAACGCGAGTGCGACTTCGGGACGTGGTCCGGCGACCGTCTCGCCGTCGACGCGAATCGTGCCGGATGTGATTCGCGTCAGACCGGCGATGGCACGCAATAGCGATGACTTGCCGCAACCGCTCGGCCCGAGCAGCGCAACGAGTTCACCGGGTGCGACCGACAGGTCGACGCCGTTCAGCACACCGCGCGAGGCATACCGGAGCGTGACGCCGCTCGCGACGATATGCGCGCTTTGCATCATGCCGCCGCCGTTCGTTGATGCCGCGCGAGCTGCGTTTTCAACTGGACGAGGCTCGGTGTCACGATGGGGATGAACGAAGCCTCGCGCACGCGTCGTGCACCGCCGCTCTGGCCGCGCAGATAGCCGCGCCCCCCAGTGGCCTGTACCTCGAGCGAGACCGCGTGCGAGACGGTACCGACGAGCGCGATGCGCAGTTCGAACATCGTCGCAGGCGAGTTGAAGAACGTGCCGTCGAGCACGCCTTGCTTCAGTTGCGCTGCCTGATCGGCGAGCTTCGTCTCGAGTTCGCGAATCTCCGCGCCGATCGATTCGCGCGACGCCTCGCTCGCCTCCAGCGCAGCCAGCAATGCACGTCGCGCGAGTCCGATCGACATACCGCATTGCAGACCGAGAAATGCCGGGCGCAAGCGTGCAAGCCATGCCGGTGCGTTGGTCGCGAGGCGATACGTTTCGGCGAGGACGGTGTTGCTCACACGCAGCGCGGCCGTATTGCTCGCGCGCAGGCCGATCAGGTCGAGATCTTCGCTGCGCTCGACGCCGGGCGCGTCGTGAGGTATAGCGAAGATGGAGGGCGGCGAGCCGTCGTCGTGATCGAACGCAGCCGCGGCGATGAAACCTTCACGCCGCAGGTTCGTGATCCACGGCAGGCTGCCGTTCAGAACGAACGAGGTTCCCCCGCGTGCCGCATGCATCTGCAAGGGCTCGATGTCGGACAGATACTTCATCGCGTTCGAAAGACCCGTGGCTCCCGCGATCTCACCGTTGAGCAGTGGCGTCAGCCAGCGTGCGCGCAGCGCCTCGTTGTCGCTTTGCAACACGTATTCGATGAAGGTGCGATGTCCCCACAGCACGAAGGCTGCCGTCAACGAGCGTTGCGCGACGGCGGCCACCGTGTCGATCGCGTCCGCGATCGTGCCGCCCGTGCCGCCCAACGCTTCCGGCACGCCGACGGCGACCGCGCACGAGCGCACCAGCTGCGGCAGGATATCTGTCGCGCGGGACGGGTCGACGTCGAGCGCTTCGGCGTTCGCGTCGAGCCAGGCGTCGAGCGCCTCGAAGCTCACCGGCGCGTTCATGCCGCCTGCGCCTTCGGCTCCCAGCGATACGCTTCGAGCTGCGGATTCAACGCGTTGCGCGCCAGGTTGTTCGCGAAGTTGCAAAGCGTCGCGAGGCTGATGCCGAGAATCACTTCGAGCGCGCCGGCGTCGCTGTAACCGGCGGATTTGAACGCGGCGAGCGCTTCGTCGGACACGGCGCCGCGCGTCGCGATCACTTCGCGTGTGAAGGTAGCGATCGCATTCAGGCGTACATCGGACAGCGCGCCCTGGGCGCGGATTTCATCGACGAGTGCTTCGGGCAATTGCGCCTTCTTCAGCGCGACAGCCGTATGACCAGCGACGCAGAAACCGCAGCCGTGAATCGCGGCGGCGGTGATCTGCACGACTTCGCGCTCGGCCAGCGTGAGACCGCTGCGCGAATTGATTTCGCCGACGGTCAGGTACGTTTCGATCGCAACCGGTGCATTGGCGAGTGCAGCGACCAGATTGGGCAAAAAACCATTGGCGGCTTGCGACTTCTGGAGAAAAGGACGGCTGGCTTCAGGTGCGCTTTCGATGGTTTGGAGAGGCAGGCGACTCATGGCATTCTCGATCGGAAAGCCATCATTGTTGGTGGCGCCAGTCGAGTCGGCAATGCGCCGCCGTCTCGCTTTCATGCGCGTTTGTCTCACGTCAATGTACGGGTGTTGCGCCGATGCTCTCGGGCTCGCGGCGGCATGTGCCCGGCGGTAGGCCGGTGACGCGTTTGAATGCCTGTGCAAAGGCGGATTCCGACTGATAACCGACATGCTCCGCGGTGCTGAGCGTCGATGCCCCATGCCGCAACATTTCCGCCGCGACCTTCATGCGCAGCAGCGCAAGGAATTGGGCGGGGGGCTGTCCGCATGCTTGCGCAAACTGCTTGCAGAAACGTGCGCGGGACATGTGGCAGAACGCCGCCATCGCGTGCGTGGTCCAGTCGTCGCCGGGTTTCTCGATGATCGCGCTGACGAGTGGCGTAAATTCGGTGCGACGCATGACTGACCAGAGGCCAGGCGCAAAATCGTCGTCGCTCGCGACCGCACGCAACGCGTAGAAAAACAGGGCATCCGTCAGACGGTTGATGAGCGGCGACGGCGCGTCTTGCGCACGCGCCGCTTCGGTGCGGATCAGATCGAACAGTGTGCGCGCGCCTGCCGTCTTCGCGTCGTTGTGCCGCGCGACGATGTGATCGGGCAGAAGACTCGTGATCGCATCGCCGAGATCGGAACGGAATTCAAAGAAACCACACGCCAGTGCGACGCCATCTTGTGCAGGGTCGT
Organism: Burkholderia ubonensis; assembly: GCF_902833085.1. Classification (GTDB taxonomy): domain Bacteria; phylum Pseudomonadota; class Gammaproteobacteria; order Burkholderiales; family Burkholderiaceae; genus Burkholderia; species Burkholderia ubonensis. Next base: position 15,731 of record NZ_CADFEB010000009.1, on the reverse strand, counting down.
GCGCGGCGAGCGGCGTCATTGCGCCGATACGCACGGTGTATTCGTCATCGGACGGCGCGTTCGAGTCGGGCGTGAGGCAATGCGCCATGTCGTGCATCAGGAATACCGCATCGCCCGCGACGAGGTGCGTGCTTTGCGCAGCACGGCCGTTCCTGGCGGGCAAGTGCATCCAGCATGCGCCTTCCAGCACGAGATGGAAGCTCGCTTGCTGATGACCGGCGGTCGATGCACGATATACGCCGCAATACCGACCCACGTGGAAGAGGGTGCTGCGCAGTTCGAGTCCGGAGAGCAGCCAGTCGGCAGCCTGTTCGGCGGAGGTCGGCATGATGGGCGAAAGCAGCGAAGCCATTGGGAAGTCGACTGCGGACCTTGATCTTAGCGTCGTCCCGTTGCGTCGCAAAACAAGCGATCGTGGAAAGCATATATGTTCGCGGCATATATGCTCCCTGGCCGTTGGCGTCGACAGGTCGGTGCTTTTGCTCGACGTCACGCCGACTTCGAACAGACGATGTGTTTCATCGCGCCCGTTTCCGGCCGAGAGCTCGGCCGTAGGTGTCGAGGGATCTGTCCCGCACGAGTGGCGAGGCTTTCGGTCGGGAAGATGTCAGCAGTCTTGTAGCCAAAGGTCGGCAACGGCTCGGATGATCCGGAGCGCTTCCCGAAGGCACTTTTTGTGAGCTTTCGGACTTTGCCAGGCGGATCACCGTATTGCGATGGGCATGGGCTAGCCGTGCGAGCGTTTGCATATCGATATGCAAAGCGGCCGCGAAGCGTCGTGCCTAGACGATCGGCGCGGCGCAATCCGGGCCCCTCATGCCGATCGGTATCGCCGGAATCTAATACGCACTTCTGCGGCGACGTTTGTCGCCAAGTTCCTCCGAGACACTCGGACGGAGGCGGTTGACATTCCCAAAGACGACTTTTCTGAGGATTCCCGTGCCCAAGGACATCTTTTCTGAGAGCCCACAGTTGTTGTTATCTACAGGGAATACTCGTCACGCATGTTGCGTATGGGCGTCCGCATGTTTCGCGTGCTCGGCGCCGGCACGCATTTCCTGTTCCAGAAGCGATTTTGCGGCTTGCCACGCCCGCCCCGCAGACGCCGAATCGTTGAACGCTCTCGCTTCCACTGTCGCACCGTCCAGCAGCATCATATAGACGGCCGCCAGCCGCTTTGCCGTCTCGGGCGAAACGAGATCCGCGAGCAGTTCGCCGATCCATTCGACCATCTTGCGGCGATAGCGGATCGCGACATCCGAGATGGGCGCATACGCCGTCCCGAATTCGGCCAATGCACGCTCGAACAGGCAACCGGCGAATGCCGGCGTATTGAACCACGCTTCGTACCAGTCGAAGATCGTCTTGACCCGCTCGACCGGATTGGTGGCGTGCTGCAGTTGCGCGCCGATACTGCCTACGATCAGGTCGTAACGCTGGACCAGCACTTCCCGGATGAGTTCGTCCTTGCTCGGAAAATGCCGATATAGCGTCATTCGGGCGACGCGAGAATCGTCGATGATCCAGTCGACGCCGACCGGATGAAAACCGTGCTTCGAGAACAGTTCGGTAGCTTTGTCTACCACCAACTGGCGTTTGCTGGCTCGCACGAACGGCTCCCTCCTTGATCCTTCCGACTGCGTAGATCGGGCATTTTAGCATCGTACCGCTTGGTCACATTCGGTCTCGCCTACTGGCCTTCCCGACACGGCCCGCCCGCCCACCATACGTGTTCGCAAGTCGTCTTGACTATTGGATAGACCGATATGTATCATTTGAAATCAGAAAATGACGATCGATGTTTTCTGCTTAAAAAAACCGGAACGTCAGCTGACATTCACCGCTCGACGGCGCCCCGGCGGGCGCAGTCACGGGATTGAGCGAATGCCGGGGCGGCGCGCTTGTGCCCCCTGTCTTCGCCGACTTCGGACGGTGCAGTGGCATTGCAAGACGAAAAGAGAACCTGAGAGGGCCTTGGACTGCGTGCCGACGTTGGCGGATTGTCTTCGCCGCGTCGCCGGCAACCGGGTGAGGCGAGCTCACGGGGTGGGATAGCTCGAAAATTGCGGCGCAAATAAAACTTGAGGAGAGTACCAATGCCTCGCCGTTTACTCACACTGGAGTTGCTGTTGCTATTGGCCGCGTGCGCGCAGGATCCGTCCGCCACCAGCAACACGGTGCGGATCTGCGACGACACCGGGTGTTCCGATCGGCCTAAAGATCAGGTCTCCTATCAAAAAAGGGACGATTCGGAAGACCGGGAAGATCCACGCATCGTATCGCTGAAGCAAGCCGCGAAGACCCAGCCGAAGGCCGCCTACGACCTCGGCCTGCGTTATTTCCGTGGCGACGGCGTGCGCCAGGACAGCTACCAGGCGCTCAAGTGGATGCGCGATGCCGCGGAGCGCGGCGACCTGCAGGCGCAGAAGGCGCTCGGCAGTTTCTATCTGTTCGGTCTCGAGGAAATGGGCTCCGATCCGCGCGAAGCGGACAAGTGGCTGTCGATCGCGGCGGGCCGCGGCGACAAGGAGTCGAAGAAACTGCTCGAGCTCGCGCGCAAAGCCAAGAAGGAAGACGAAGAAGACTGGAAATGGCGCACGCAATGGCGTGACGTCTATTACGGCTACTGGTATTCGGGCTATCCGTACTACGGCGTCTGGAATCAGACGTCCTGGTACGGCTATTGACCGCAGCCGGAAGTAACGGAGGCGGCAGCGGGGAGACCACCATCGCGTGCCGCGCCGGGGGGCTTATCGAAGTTCGCACGAACACATAAGCCGAACAACGACTCTATCGATCGATAACGACATGAAGACCATCCTTTCCCATCGTCTCACCCAAGGTGCGCTCGTCGCAGCGCTTTGCGCGTCCGTCGCGGGCTGCGGCGGCATCGTTTCGCCCGGCGGCCAGAACGCCGGCGTGACCGGCGCCGCGGCCGGCGGCGCGAGCGCCGGCGCGGATTCGGGGCTGCAGCGCTGCGCGTCGCCGCTCGGCACGATCGCGGTCGATGACGGCCGCAATGCCGACTGGTGGGGCCCGTTCGGCAGCGCGACCAAGATGACGACTATCGACCCGCTGCTGCGCCTGGCCGTCCAGCAGTCGAACTGCTTCGTGATCACGTCGATCGGCAACCAGAAGAGCGACGCGCGCCTGTCGCGCATCACGCAACTGCAGCGCAACTCCGGCGAATACCGCACCGGCTCGAAACAGCAGAGGGGCCAGCGTGTCGCAGCCGATTACTACATGGAGCCGCAGATCGTCATCAACGATTCGCCGATCGGCGGCATCGGCAGCATGATCGGCGGGCTGATCGGCAACGGCGCGGTGGCGGCGGTGGCAGGCCACCTGCAGACGAAGGCATCGGTCGTCACGCTGACGCTGTTCGATGTGCGCTCGGCCGTGCAGATCGCGGCGTCGGAAGGCAGTTCGACGGCGACCAACTACGGCGCGGCGCTGGGCGGCTTCGGCGGCGGCGTGGGCGGCGCGCTTGCGGGTTTTTCGGCGACGCCGGAAGGCAAGGCGACCGTCGTCGCGTTCATCGACGCGTACAACAAGATGGTCGTCGCCCTGCGCAGCTACAAGGCGCAGGACGTCAAGGGCGGCCTCGGCCGCGGCGGCCAGTTGCAGGTCAACTGATCGCTTCTCCGACATCCAGCTGGTTCGGGGGCGCCGAGCATCGTCGCGCCTTCTCGCCCGAGGCGATCTACCGGCGGACAACTTTCCAACAAAACGACGTGCCGACCTTGAGAGAAAAAAATGAAGAAGACAGCGATGATGGCGTTTCCGATGGCAGTACTGGCGAGCATGGTGCTGGCCGCTTGCGGGGGAGATGATGCAGCGGCTCCCGGCGCCACGAGCGGCAATAGCAGCGCAACGCCGACCGAGGGTGCACCGAACGGCAATTCCGGCGCGACGCCAACCTCGAACGTCGCGTGCGATCCGGTCTACCAGCAAGGCGATACCGTGAAATTGCACATGTACACGCAGGCCACGCCGCAAAGCCCGGCCGTCGACAACGGTATATACACGCGAACGTTCGCGCCAGCGACGTTCCAGGGTATCGCCATGACGCAGCAGGCTGAAACGTCATCCGGCTCGCCCATCCAGACCAACCACTACTATCTCGTCGGCAATGGCGTGCGCACGAATTACGGTGGCGAGGTCTATAGCTCCGGAACCCTGGCGCTGCGTGACGTGAACTCGCCGCCGTATGTCGAGACGATCGGGCTTGCGGGGAGCGAGACGGCGACTTATGTGGATACGCCAGTCTTTCCGTCCGGCGGGGGACAAACATCGATATCGATACAGCGGACGTATGTCGCCCGCGAAACAGTGAGCCTCAAAAACGGCAAGGTCTTCGATGACGCATGCCACTACCGCACCACCGAGACCCTGTCCAATCCGGTTCGAACGAGCACGACGACCGCGGACGACTGGCTGGCGCCAGGCGTCGGTCTGGTCAAGTCGGTCGCGGACGTCGGCGGCATCCAGATCCTGACGCGCGAACTGGAGTCGGCCACCGTCGGCGGCAAGTCGTACTGAACACACCGACGGACGTGCCGGCCAGGTCGTTTCGACCGGGATTCAGAACGGCTTGGTCGGCAGGTACTTGCCGTCCAGCGTGATGACGGCGCGCGAGCCGCCGTCCGGATCGTCGACCTTCTTCACGTCGAGCTTGAAGTTGATCGCGCTGATGATCCCGTCGCCGAACTTCTCGTGAACCAGGGCCTTGAGGGTCGTGCCGTAGACCTGCAGCATCTCGTAGAAGCGGTACATGGTCGGGTCGGTCGGCACGCGGTCCTCGATGCTGCCGCGCAGCGGGATCGTCTGCAGCAGCGCCACGGCATCGGCGTCGAGGTCCAGCGTCTTGCCGACGCGCTCCGCAGCTTCGGCCGGCAGCGGATGCTGGCCGAGCAGCGCCGCGGTCACGAACACTTCGTGCAGGCCCGTGCCCTCGGCGATCTGGGCGAACGACAGATTCTTCCTTGCCTTGGCGAGGAGGATGGCGTCTGCCAGGTCGAGGCGGGCGTTCTTGCTGGCTTGGGATTGGATCATGGTGATATCTCCTTGAGTGAGGGACGGAAATCAAACAGCTGCCACGAGCTGATGAGGGGTAGCACGGACTTCGGGGTTGTCCGCGAGGGAAACGAATTTGCGGGTGGCGCCATCGAACGCGTCGATGCGACCGCTTTCGATGTCATAGATCCAGCCATGGAGCGCAACGCGCTCCTCGTCGAGGGCCAGGCGTACGGACGGATGCGTCTGGATGTTCGCGAGCTGCGCGATCACGTTCTCGCGCACCATCGCATCCACCCGGTGATGCGCGCTCTCGTGGGTGCGAGCCTCGTTCACGACGCGAGCCGAATCGGCGTAACGCAGCCAGCTGCCCACCGCCGGCATGTGATCCATGCATTTGCAGGCGGCGATCGCGGTCATTGCTCCGCAGTCCGAATGTCCGCAGATCACGATGTCCGATACGCGCAGAGCCGCAACCGCATATTCGACCGAAGCCGAGACGCCGCCCGGCTCAGGGCCGTAGGACGGGACGATGTTGCCGGCATTGCGGATCACGAACAGGTCGCCCGGCTCGCGCTGCGTGACGAGTTCGGGCACCAGACGGCTGTCGGAGCACGAGATGAACAGTGCTCGAGGGTTCTGGTGCGTGGCGAGATCCTTGAACAGTTCGGCACGCTTGGGAAAGGCGTCTCGCTGGAACTGCAGGAAGCCTTCAATGATGTCCTTCATGGTGAATTCTCCGTGGGCAATCGCGTTGGGCGATGCGATGGACTGGAGATTACGCGTCGACTTGCATAAGGAAAAATATCGATTTATTATGCGGCCGATTTGATTTGCTTATGTAATGCCGACATGCTCGTACGCCACATCAGATACTTCCTGGCCGTTGCGGAACACCACAGCTTCACGCGTGCCGCCGCTGCGTTGCATGTATCCCAGCCGGCCTTGTCGCAGCAGATCAAGCAGCTGGAGGAAAGCCTCGGGGCGCAGCTCTTCGATCGCACGGGGCGAACGACGCGGCTGACCGACGCGGGTGAGGTGTACTGCCGATATGCGCGCCGTGCGTTGCAGGGCCTGGAGGAAGGCAAGCGCGCGATCCACGACGTGGGGGACCTGAGCCGAGGCTCGCTGCGTATTGCCGTGACGCCGACGTTCACGTCCTATTTCATCGGGCCGCTGGTCGAATCGTTTCACGGTCGTTACCCGGGCGTCACATTGACGGTGCGCGAGATGTCCCAGGAGCGCATGGAGGAACTGCTGGTCGACGACGAACTCGACGTAGGCATTGCATTCGAAGAGGTCCACTCGCAGGACCTCGACGTGCAACGCTTGCTGGTCGAGACGCTCGCCCTGGTCGTGGGGCGGCATCATCCGTTGGCGAAGCGGCGCTCGGTGCGCGTGAGCGCACTGAACGACGAATCGCTGATCTTGCTGAGTGCTGAATTTGCGACGCGCGAGCATATCGATCGCTATTGCCGCCAGAACGACCTGCGTCCTCGGGTGCTCATGGAGGTCAATTCGATCAGCGCGGTGATCGAGGTCATTCAGAGAACCCGTTTGTCCACCTTGCTGCCGGCAACGATCGCGCGCGGGCGGGACGATCTGGCCGCCGTCGCCCTGGACCCGTTGCCGCTGCAACGAACGGCGGTCCTCATGCAGCGCAAGGGCGCCTACCAAACGGCCGCTGCGCGCGCCTTCATCGAGGTTGCTTTGGACGTAGCGGAGACGCTCGCACGGCGTCCGAAGCAAGCTGCACCGGCATCCGGACAGTAAATGCTGCTGGCTACACCGTTCGATTTTGCGCGGTAGCGCTACGCAAGTTTCCTCCGGAACAATTTTCAGCAGCAGTAAAATCCGCTCCGACGAGGCAGCAGCGCATCGAAAAAAGCATCCCAAAAACCCGGTTTCGGTGGCGGTGGACCCGCGGTCAGCCGGATGGGTTTTTCATCGTTTCCGCATCCTTCGAATTTCCACTTTTCCGGGGCGAGAGGTTCCCTGAATGAAACTCCGGGTGTGGTGTAGTGCGCCATGTCTCCCTTCTTGCAGGATTGGCCGTTTATCGTTTGATCTTTGGAGAGCTCTACATATCCGTAGTTATGAAGGTTGGTGCTGTTGTAGCCATCCGGGACAAGCGCAATGAACTCGATTCCTTGTGCAGTTACCGGGCGAGAAAATCGCGCGGCACAAAGCTCTTCCGTCAGATTGAGGGCCGTTAAGCGATCGACGGTTCCATAGTCGTATCCAAGGCACTCCACTATCGATCCGGCCGGAATCAATAATCCATGGTATTCAATGTCGGTTTTTGTTAAGACCGAATCGTTTCCGGTGTATGAAATCTTCATCCGATAGTCGTTCATCTGCCTTTCGTGGCTTTCCCGAATTTTGGGAACAAATGCTGCATCGAGGATCAGCAGGATGCATGCCGTCAGCCACCACCAACGTTTCCTTTTCAAGCGTAGCCGTTTCCGGTTTTGCGGAGTGGATACGTTGAATACGAAGCAGGACAGCCAGATGAGGGTGCCTGCCACGGCAACCCATGGAAATATAAGTGCGATGAGCCCGACGAGAATGAACAACGGAAAGAAAAGGAATTCCACGGGCGCGATGCTCGTTCATGTTTCGTTTCAGTCATGTCCGTCAAGGTTTCGCTTTACGAACACGCTCCTTCCGTGATGCTAACACCGCAAAGTGGCGTGAGTATCCGGCAGGCGATCCGAAGCGATCTCGTCGTGTGCATGAAAATCCCTGACGACGGCGATACCCAGGTCCGGATACCGCAGGCTTCACGAGCAGCGAATCATCGAGGCGGGCAAGGTGGATTTGGTTTGGCCAACATGTCGCGGGCGTCAACAATCGAAGTCTTTGATTCGCCTGCGCGCCCGATTCCCGAGGCGGTTCGCGCGGCGGTAGTGCTCGTTCCGCAGGTGTACTAAAACATCAATGAGCCGGCTCGCGATCGCTCGTGCAACAAGACCACATGATCCGGTCGGCAAACCATTTCGTCCAGCGGAGAGGGAAATGTGTCGACAACCTGCGGACAACGATTCGCCGAAGCCCGAGCTGGTTTTACTCTCGCCGGAGCTTTTGCTGCCGACCGAGGAATGCCGGTCCGATCGCATACGAGAGGTGGCGGCGGAGATACTCCGGGAAGGGATGTGGCGAGTTCCGATCATGGTCGAACGCACGTCCAGGATCGTGATGGATGGCCACCATCGCCGGATATTCGCGTTGGATCACCGGCTGGCGCGCGTGCCGTGCCTGCTGCTGGAGTACTCGGATGTCGTGCTCAGCGCGTGGCGAGACGACGTGGTCGTGCATCCGCAGGAAATCATTGATCGCGGGCTTGCGGGGCGGCTCTATCCCCCCAAATCGACGCGGCACAGGCTTTTGAAGCCCATCGACATTGTGTGCGAGTACCCGCTCGCGGAGCTGTGGGCTGCCGCCAGAGGGTAGCGCTTTGGAGATGTCGGTGAAACGGTTGCCTGCTTCGGAGACAACCGTCACGTCATCCGCTTTCGGTATTTCGGTTTGGCGAACAAATTCGTTCAATTTTTTTCGCTTTTCGTGGCTCAGTGCCTCCGTTTACTCTCACGGCACCCAATTGCGCGCCGTCGTCGGCCATCCGTGCACGCAATTGAAATAACCGAAACGGAGACTTGACGTGCCCAAAGCCAGCCCCCTCGCACCTACCGCCGGCGTCCGGCAGACCGGGACATTCGCGCACCTTCGCTCCATTTTCAGCGGCTCGGTGGGGAACCTCATCGAGTATTACGACTGGTACGTGTATTCGGCCTTTTCGCTTTATTTCGCCAAGGTCTTCTTCCCGAGCGGAAGCCAGACGGTCCAGTTGCTCAATACCGCGGCCATCTTTGCCGTCGGCTTCGTCATGCGTCCCATCGGCGGCTGGCTGGTGGGCCTGTATGCCGATCGCAAGGGGCGCAAGGCCGCCTTGCTCGTATCCGTGCTGGCGATGTGCGCGGGCTCGTTGATCATCGGCCTGACGCCGGGCTACAACAGCATCGGCCTGGCGGCGCCGATTCTGCTGGTCGCCGCGCGTCTCATGCAGGGGTTGAGTCTCGGCGGCGAGTACGCCAGCTCGGCCACCTACCTGAGCGAAATGGCCGACAAGACGAATCGCGGCTTCTACTCCAGCTTCCTGTTCGCGACGCTCTCGCTCGGTCAGTTGCTGGCGATGGCCGTGCTCGTCGTGCTGCAGCAGTTCTTTCTGAGCGCCGAGCAACTGGAAAGCTGGGGCTGGCGCATCCCCTTCCTCATCGGGGCGTTGGCGTCCTGCGCGGCGATCCTGCTGCGCCGTAACATGGAAGAAACCGAGTCGTTCGAACTGGCCCGCAAGCACAAGCGCCCGCCGCCTTCCCTGGCGGCATTGTTCAAGCACAAGCGCGAATGCCTGATCGTCGCCGGTCTGACGCTCGGCGGCACGGTCGCGTTCTACGCCTACACGACGTACATGCAGAAGTTTCTGGTCAACAGTGCGGGGATGAGCAAGGCCGACGCTTCCATGGTGTCGGTGGTCAGCCTGATCGTGTTCGTGTTGCTGCAGCCGGTGTTCGGCAGTCTGTCCGACAGGATCGGCCGCCGCCCGTTGCTGATCGCCTTCGGCGTACTGGGAACGGTATGTACCGTGCCGATCTTCCACGAGCTGACCCGGGTCCAGAGCATCGGGGGCGCGCTCGTGCTGATATTGGCTGCGTTGTTGATCGTCAGCCTGTATTCGTCCGTCAGCGCGGTGGCCAAGGCCGAACTGTTCCCGGTCGGCATCCGGGCACTGGGCGTGGGGTTGCCCTATGCCATCACGGTGTCGCTGTTCGGCGGCACGGCCGAGTACATCGCCCTGTGGACCAAGAGCATCGGGCACGAAAGCTGGTTCTTCTGGTATGTGTCCGCATGCGTGCTGGTGTCGCTGCTTTGCTATCTGTGGATGCCCGATCCGAAGAAAGTCTCCTGCATCGATCAGGATTGAGCACCGCGACCGCGCGACCGACGCAGCAACGCACCGGTTGGGCTAGCGAAAATCCGCGTACTGCCGCACCAGCGCCAGCATCGATGGAATCAGGCCGCGCATGTCGCCGCGCCGCCACTGAAACGCATAGGGCAGCGGCGACAACGCGGGCTTGCTCGCCAGTCGCACCAGCGCCGCGTCCGTGTGCGCGGCGGCCCAATCGGCAGGCAGGAAGCCGATGCCGACACCTTCGCGCATCATGCCCGCCAAGGCGCTCCAGTTGTTGCACGTGATTCGGCGCGCATGGTTGACGCCGGTCGCCAGCAACCACTCGTCCAGGATGTGCGTCGTGCCGGCGCCGGCGGGCAACGTGACGAGCGGGTGTTGCTCCAGCAACGCGGGCGTCAACGTGCGTGCGCTGCCGACCAGACGCTCCGACGCCATCCACGCGAACCGGGCCTCCGTTACCTGTTGCGACAGGATGCTGCCGCGCGACGAACGGCCCGCTATCACCGCGAAGTCGAGCTCGCCCGCATCGACCTTGGCTTCGAGCACGGCGCCGACGTCGACGTACGGCTCCAGCTTCAATTGCGGATGCAGTTTCTGGACGGCGGCCACGAATCGCGGCAGCCAGGTCAACGCGGACAGCTCGCCCACGCCAAAGCTCAGGCGACCGGTCAGGCCCTTGTCTTGCGCGAACGCATCCTGCAGCGCAGCCACGGATTCCAGCACCCGGATCGCGGCGGGCAGCAACGTCTCGCCATCCTCCGTCAATACGGCTCGATGGCCGCTGCGGTCGAACAGCACGCGCCCCGTGGCCTGCTCCAGCTCGTTGATCCGCTTGGACAACGACGAGATGGACAGATTGAGCCGCTGCGCCGCGGTTGCGAAATTCGCAGAAGTCGCCGCCCAGTAAAAGGCATCCAGTTGCTTGAATGTCGGAGTCGCCAAAGTATTTCGCTTTTGTAGAACGATTTCGTTTGAATATTATCGCTTTTATTCGATGATGCGGCTACCTAGAATGGCTGCGTCGTTTCACGGAAACTCATTGATGACCACCGTTACTTCTCGAATCGCGGAAGCGCGCCAACCTGCGGCCGGCGCCGGCGTGTCGCCCCGTGCCTTGCGGAACGTGCTGAGCCTGCACGACTTCGAGGCCCGGGCGCGGCGAATCTTGCCGCGTCCGATCTTCGGTTACGTCAGCGGCGCCGCGGAAGACAACCGCACCCTGGACGACAATCGTGCGGTGTTCGATGAATACGGGTTGCTGACGCGCGTACTGCGTGACGTTTCCCAGCGGCAACAGACGGTCGAATTGTTCGGTCAGCGTTTTGCGTCGCCTTTCGGCATCGCGCCGATGGGCATCAATGCGCTGTCGACGTATCGAGGCGACATCGTGCTGGCGCGCGCGGCGAAGGCGGCCGGGATCGTGTCGATCATGAGCGGCTCGTCGCTCATTCCGTTGGAAGACGTCGCCGAGGCTGCGCCGGGAACGTGGTTTCAGGCGTACATTCCGGGCGATCATGCCCGCATCAGCGCGCTGCTCGAGCGCATTGCGCGCGCCGGCTACCGGACGCTGGTGATCACCGTGGACATTCCCGTGTCGGCCAACCGCGAAAACAACGTCCGTGCGGGATTCTCGACTCCGCTGCGCCCCAGCCTGCGCCTTTGCTGGGACGGGCTGACGCGGCCGCGATGGCTGCTGGGCACCTTCGCACGGACGTTGGCCACGCACGGCATGCCGCACTTCGAGAATTCCTTTGCGACACGCGGCGCGCCGATCCTCTCCGCCAACGTGCTGCGGGACTTCTCCGCTCGCGACCATCTCAACTGGGAACACCTGACGCGAATCCGACAGCAATGGAAGGGCGAGCTGGTCATCAAGGGCATCCTGAGTGTCGAGGATGCCGTCATCGCGCGCGAGGCGGGCGCGGACGGGATCATTCTGTCGAATCATGGCGGCCGCCAGCTGGACGGCGCCACGTCGCCGATGCGAATCCTGCGGGACGTGGTGCAAGCCGTGGGCCGCGAGTATCCGGTGATGGTCGACAGCGGTTTTCGGCGGGGAGCGGACGTGCTCAAGGCACTGGCGCTGGGCGCGCGCATGGTGTTCGTGGGACGCCCGTTCAATTATGCGGCTGCCGTCGCGGGTGAGGCCGGCGTGACGCACGCCATCCGGCTGCTGCGGGAAGAGATCGATCGGAACATGGCGATGGTGGGCGCAAACGGCTGCGGCGAGCTCACGTCCGACATGCTGATCCATAGGCGCTGACCGCGGGTGGGCGTCATTGCTGTCATGGAAACGTCTTTGCTGTAACCATGTGTAATTGACCGGTCCGGAACGGGATCGGTCATCCGCGTGACATTGGGCGGAGCTGTAATGCCGGGGCGCCGACGATCGCCGGCACAAGGCATTCGATCGACTGGCACGGACTCTCGACGCAGCGCGACACGGCCTGACGAAGCCTCGATCATGTCAGACGATATCCGTCTCTCCCATGTCATGAGGAATCCTATGAAACACTGCAACGTCAAGCGCGTGCTCCGGCTCGGAGCCGTCATGTCCGCCGTGCTTCTTGCGTCACCGGCTCGCGCCGATGGTTTCGGCGCCGCCGATGCCGCCCGCGTGCCGAGCGGTCAGTTCGTCACGCCGCTGGCCGTGCGCGGCGCGGTCCAGCAGTTTCTGAATCCGGGCCTGCCGGCCTACCCGCATTTCGTCGCGGGCGAAGCGGTGCGCTCGCAACTGAGCCCGGACGGCAAGACGCTGGCGATCATCACCGCCGGACAGAATTCGCTGTACCGGACGGACGGCACGGTCGACACAGCGAACTCGACGCAATACATCTTCCTGTACGACGTCTCGGGCGCGAACAAGACCCGCCCGGCGCTGAAGCAAATGATCCAGCAGACCAACGCGTTCGTCGGCCTGGCCTTCTCGCACGACGGCAGCAAGCTCTACGCGACGGGCGGCAGCGACGACGCGGTTTACGTCTACGCCCGGCAAGGCGGCGCATGGGCGCTGTCGAGCACGATCGCGCTCGGCCACAACGGCAAGGGCGTCGGCATTCGCGTCCAGCCGAACGCGGCCGGTCTCGCGCTGTCGTCCGACGGCAAGACGCTCGTCGTCGCGAACAATTACAACGATTCGATCAGCGTGATCGATACCGCGACCAACAGCGTGCGTTACGAGCACGACCTGCGTCCGTTCTTCTCCGGCAACGAAGGCCGGAACGGCGAAGCCGGCGGCACCTTTCCGTTCGCGGTGGTCGTAAAGGGCAACGGTGTCGCGTACGTGTCGTCGGATCGCGATCGCGAGATCGTCGCGATCGACATCGCGTCGCCGTCCCACGGCCGCCTGATCAAGCGCATCAAGCTGGACGGCAGTGCGCTCGGCATGACGCTCGACGCGTCGCAATCGATGTTGTTCGTCGCGCAGGACAACGCCGACCAGGTCGCGGTGATCGATACGAACAGCAATGCGGTCGTAACCCGGATCGACGCGCGTGCGCCGGCCGGCGTGCTGGCGCATGGCCAGACGCACACCGGTGCGGCGACCTACTCGGTCACGCTGTCGCGCGACGGGCGCACGCTTTACGCGACCAACGCCGGCGCGAACGAGATCGCCGTCATCCCGCTCGTCGGCCCGCGCGCATATCGCGTCACCGGGCTGATCCCGACCGCCTTCGAGCCGCATGACGTGACGTTCAGCGCCGACGGCACGTGGATGTACGTGGTCAACGGCAAGAGTGCGACCGGCCCGAATCCGGACCATCTGTTCGGTGCGACCCCGGCGCAGGCCGCCGCGTCGCGCGCGTCGAACGAGTACCAGTTCCAGCTCGAGCGCGCGTCGCTCGTGAGCGCGCCGGTGCCGGCGGCCAACGAGTTGCCGAAGCTGACGCAGCAGGCCGCGCGCAACAACTTCTATCGTCCGGAGGAAAACGACCAGGACAATGAAGTGATGGGTTTCCTGCGCCGGCACATCAAGCATGTGATCTACGTCGTCAAGGAAAACCGCACGTTCGACCAGGTGCTCGGCGACATCGGCAACGGCGCCAACGGCGACCCGCGGCTGGCCCAGTTCGGCCGGAGCATCACGCCGAACTTCCATCGCCTGGCGAGCCAGTTCGTGACCCTCGACAACTTCATGAACCCGGGCGACGGCAGTATGGACGGCTGGTCGTGGGCGCTCCAGGGGCGGGTCACCAACACCGAGACGATTACCCAGCAGATCAACTACGCGGCGGTCAACCGCGGCCTGTCCTATGAGAGCGAGGGCTCGAACCGCAACGTGCCGGTCAACTGGGATACGGTGCAGCAACGCGATGCGGCGGCGGGCCCGGCCGGCACCACGAACTACAGCAATGCCGCCGCCGGCCTTCCGGGCGGCGCGGCAAACCTGCTGCCCGGCACCGGCAATCACGCGTCGTCCGATGCGCCGTTCGGCCGCCAGCGAGGCTATATCTTCGACGCGGTGCTTGCCGCCGGCGGCACGGTCCGCAACTACGGCTTCCTCGTGAACAACATCGGCAGCATCGGCACGGCCGCGAATCCGATCACGGATCCGCGCGCGGCAGGCGTCGTCCAGGCCGCCGCGCTCGATCCGAGGCTCGCGTCGATGACCGATGTGTACTTCCGCGGCTTCGACCAGACCTATCCGGATCAGTGGCGTCTCAATGAGTGGAAGCACGAGTTCGACCAGTACGTCGCGGGCGGCAACCTGCCGACGCTGTCGCTGGTGCGTCTGTCCCACGATCACATGGGGGCGTTCGGCACGGCGTTCGCCGGCGTGAACACGCCGGAAACGCAGCAGGCGGACAACGATCTGGCGGTCGGCCGGCTCGTCGAGGCCGTCGCGAAGAGCCCGTATGCGAACGACACGTTGATCGTCGTGACCGAGGACGACGTGCAGGACGGTCCCGATCACGTGGATTCGCACCGCGGGCCCGCGTACATCATCGGGCCGTACGTGAAGCAGGGCGCGGTGATCAAGACGCGTTACAGCCAGGTCAACGCGCTGCGCACGATCGAGGACGTGCTCGGCACGCAGCACATGAACCTGAATACTGCGTACCAGCGCCCGATGACCGACGTGTTCGATGTCCACGGTCCGGCTTCGTGGAGCTACACGGCCGTCGCATCGACGGTGCTGAAGACCACCGGCTTGCAACTGGCCCAGGGAACGGACGCGAGCGTGCAATACGCGGCCGGGTCGGACGTCACGCCGAAGCATGACGCGGCGTATTGGGCGAAGGTAACGGCGAAGTTCAACTTCGACGATGCCGACGAGGTGCCGGCGGATCAGTTCAACCGCGTGCTGTGGAAGGGCATGATGGGCTCGAAGCCGTATCCGAAGCTCAAGGGCCGCACGCAGAAGGTGGCGAGCCGCGACGACGACTGATCGTTTGATCGGCTGCGCGTTCTCCTTCTATATATAGGGATGCGTCAACGCAAAAGCCCCCGTGCGCGGCAGCGCACGGGGGCTTTTACATTTATTTCACGAAACCCCTTGCGCTTGGCGCGAGACGTGCCTAGAATCACGCCTCTTTCGCGCTGACGGCAACGCGGCGCGGAAGGGGAAGCGGAGCTGGTTGGAGGTCCTGTTGGGGCGCCCGGTCAGCGAAGGAAGATGAACCCCGCAGTCGCAACGATGTAGTAAAAAAAGTTGTTGACGAACTGCGAAACAGTGTTCATAATCTCGTTTCTCTGCTGCTGACAACGCAGCGCTGCTGAGAAAGACGGTTTTCTCGCAGAAACG
>NZ_CADFEB010000008.1:109857-456282 GCF_902833085.1 Burkholderia ubonensis | reverse complement strand
GGCCCGATCGGGGAAGGCATGGGCGAACTCCCGGCCGGCTTCGCGCAGATAGCGCATCTCGGCCTCGTAATAGCGCAGGATCTCGTTATCTTTGATGGGATTCGTCATTCGGTGTCCTGTCGTGTCATTCCGGCATCGGTCCGCCCGGGACGGGCACGGACGCATGGCGAGCCGCCGCGAGTGCGCCCGGCGGCAGCGGCGGCGGTTGCGAGGCCGACCCGCCCGCGCGAAGCGTGGAAGCCCGGGGCACGAAAATGCGCGACGGCAATGCGAACCCGCGCAGCGACAGCAGTTCGAGCGGCCCCTTGCCCACTTCGGTGCGCATCAGGTAGGTGAGCGGATACGCGAGTGATGACGGCGCGGGCGTCAACGGCCCCTGCGCCGTCAATGCATCGTGATCGTCCGTCTGCGCGGCAGCTGAACTGGATAACGGTGCCGGCGGCACAGCCTGCCAGGTAATCAGGTAGGTGGCCGTATCCACCGGAGTCACCTGCGCCCGCTCCAGCAGGCGCACGAGCGCCCACCGACCGCCGAACTCCAGATTCAGGTTCGTACCGGACCGCTCGGTTTGCCACTCGAGCCGGGTGCCGGCCTTCTGCGGCTCGTTCGACGGCCACGTGAGCGTCTGCCACGTTTCCTGCTGGTTGTAGTAGTGCAGTTTCTGACCGTCGACGCTCAGGCGCGTATCGGTCACGCCCGACGTGGGTACGGGCTTGAGATCGAACGCATACCGAGGCTCGCCCTGCGCGAGCAGGTGAGCGGCGATCCGCTGCAACATGTTGATCGCGTTGAGGAAGGCCGGATCGATCGTGCGTGCCGCACTACTCGCGCCGGAGCCGCTCGACGCCGGCACCCATTGATCGCCCTGCAGCGTCAGCACGCCCGCAAGCTGGGTTGCCAGGAATGAACCGACGAGCCCGCCCTGCGGACGCAGGAAGCGCGCCAGTTCGGGCAGCGACGCATCGTTGGCCGTGTTCGCGAACGGATAGCGGCCGGCAAACGACCGATTCCAGGTCGCGACGATCGTCTGCCGCCACGCGTCGTTCAGGCTGGCCTGGGCCGGTTCGAGAACGGCCTGCGTGGCCTGCGCAATGGGCTGCACGAACAGCGCCTGGCCCATTCCGGTCCACTGCTCGCCGAGGCTGGCGGCGACCAGTTGGGCATAGGCGAGCGTATCGGCCAGTTCCGAACTCCTGCCCTGAAACAGCGCCTGTGCGACCTGCCGGGCTTCGCTGTCGGCGTCCGGACTGTCGGCGATCTGCTGCAGCTTCAGGCGCAGCATCGTGATGCGCTCGGTGAAGCGCTGCAGGCTCAGATCACTGGCGACGCTGGCCGCGGCAGCATTGCCGGACGCAACCAGGCGCAGCACCGGCCCGAACGATGCCCCCAACGGCCCGGCCGGATCGGGGCTTGCCGCTTGCGGCGCGTCGTCCTTGCTGGCGAGCATGCTCTGCGCTTTGGTCACCAGCGTGTCGGACAGCGAGGTTCGCACTGCGCCGGCCCCGCCCTGGTATTCGACCGATTTCATCAGTGCGATCACGGGCGACTGCCGGGAATCGGCGATCAGCTTCAACTGCGCGATGGCCGCCGGCAGCGTTCGCGCCGGCTCGCACGCGATGCCGTTCATGAAGGTTTGCCAATGTTCCGCGTAATCCGCGAAGTACCGCGTGCGCAGCGCGGTTCGCAACGCGTCCGGCGTCATCGCCGACGCGTTGCGATTGGCGCCGCCCGTTCCGAGCACCCAGTCGGCGGTCACGCCGTTGCGTTTGGCCGATGCATCGATTGCGGCCTCGATCGTGCCGTCCCACGCCTGACGCGTAAACGCACCGGGGACACTCGCCGAGGTCCGCAGCAATCCTCGCGTGTCGGTTCCAGCGGTCAACGACGCGAGCGTCTGGTCGGGGTATTTGTGTCCGACCGAATCGAGGATTCCTTGGTAAATCGTGTCGTCCGAGTTCTTGACGCCGATCACGGCGAGCAGCGTCTGGCGAGCGCCGCCAACGAGTTCGTCGCGCGGTGCGAGACGCCAGTCGGGATGCGCGCTCAGGTGCTGCGCGTAGAACGACAGCAGCCGTTGGGACAGGTCGAGTTTTTCACCCGGCGACAGTCCTGCACCACTGCTCCAGTACCGGACGAGCTGCGGCGTCAGGAACGCGGCGTCGGCACGTGCCGGCTCGGCCAGCATGAGGTACGTCTTGAGCGCGGCGTGACCGTCGCGCGCGAGACGGCTGAGCTGATCGTCAAGCTCGGTGGTCGGCATCTGGGTCAGATCGACCAGTTGAGCTTCGATGTTCTGCTGCACGGGGGCGACGAGCCGAGGACGCGCTTCGCGCGTGTAGTGTGCCCACAGGGCGGTAAGCACGTCCTGATCATGATTCAGGCCGAAGCGAGAGAAGAGCGTCGGGTGCTGTGTGCGCGCCTCGTAAAACTCGATGCGTTGCTGAAGCGCGAGCAAGGCTCGCAGACGCGCAGGCGCATCGTCGGCACGCTTGAAGGTGCGGAGCGCATCGTTCGTGAGCGCGAGTTCGCGCGCGTTGGTCAAGCCGGAGGTCAGCATGCCCGCGCTCCACAAGCCGACGGCCGCCAACGCAATCACCGATAGCACCGTGATTGGGTGCGCTCCTGTGCGGCGCCCCGGCGAGCGCTTCGCAGCTTCGGCGAGATAACGCCACAGTGGATACTGGGCGCCTTCGGTACCGGCAGCAGGCCACGGCGAGAAGAACGCACCGGCTACCGGTAAAGGGCGACGCTGCCAGTCCGACAGATTCGCGATCCAGCGCGCCAGCGGCCCGCTGCGCGTATCGAGCCGGGTCGACAGGTCCGATGCGTAGCGGTCGTCGCTATTGCGCGCCAGTTGTCCGATGCTGGTGTCGGCCAAGCGATTGCGCAATTCGAGCAGCGCGGCCTCGATCGCGGGTGCATCGGCGGATCGGGAAAATTCGCAGCCGGTGACGGGTGTGGCGGTGTGGTGAAAGGGATCGTCATCGGCGAGATCGAACATGTATACCGGTGCGGACCAGCGCAGCAGGTGCATGACTCGCGCGAGGTAAATGGCCCAAGGGCTCCTTCCGCGTGCGCCGTCCGGCGACAAAGTTGTGTCGTCCACCGCCAGCACGATTGCGTCGAGGGGGCGCCGGCAACGCATGCGACGGATCCGGCGCAGCCACGCGTCATCCGGACGCCCGTCGGGCCCTTGCCCGCCCCACAACAGCACGGCATCGTCAGTGATCATCCACCCGCGCTCGGCAAGCTCCGGCAACAACCGGCCAATCGTCGAATCGGTTCCCGCCAGCAACAGCCAAGGCAGGCGGTAGCGCCAGCGCCAGCCGTATAGGTGACGCAGCGCCTCTTTCAGGCCCGTAGCCCGGTTTCCGGTGAGAGAAGCGGCCGCGGTTTCCGTTGCGCCGACACGGGCAGCCGGATCACGTCCATACCGGCTCCGCCCTTTTGCAACTGCGGCTCGTGCTGTCCATCGCCAAGCCCCTCGAACCAGCCCCTCCATCGCAAGCAGAAGTGCGCCCGCGAGAGCGACCACCAGAATACGAACCAAAGGCGACGGGTAGATCGCATCTCCCATGTAGTACGCAAGTACGCCTGCGGTCACGGTGAGCCCGACGACCACGATCCAGTACCCCGACATCTTCTTGCTGCTCATGCGTTACCTTCGTTCTTGTTTTCCATGGGTGCCCGCGCGTGCTCCGCTCCGGAAACTGGTCGGGGCTGGACTACCGCAACGCGCAAATCACGACGGCGTATCGCTACGGCCTGAGGATTTCCAGACTGAATGGCATGCTCCGCTGCCAGAGCGATGGCTAGCCATTCATCGGCAACACCCGCGTGACCCATTGCCAGATCGATATCGTGAAACCCTGACAGTTCGTCGGTGTTCGACGCATCCAGCTTGAGTTCCGACGCGGCCTCGAGCAACGCAGGCTTGTCGGCCGGTGCGAGTCCGGTTTGCCAGACGTCCGCCACCCCCTCGGGCTTCGCGCGCCCCCAGAGCACGCCCGTGCGCAGCACATCGAGAAGTATCTCGCCCGATTTTTCTACGGGTCGATGCATCAGGGCTCTTATTGGCGTCCCATTGCGCTGCGCCATCTGCGGCCAGCCGAGCAACATTGCGACCGCCGCTTCCGCGCTGTCCGCCGGCGGTTCGTCGTAAAGCTGAACGGCCACAAACAGCGCGTATTTCTCCAGTGCGGGCCCACCGTAAGCATCCAGCCACGCATCGAGTGCCATCACGCCTTCATCGCGCGCAAGCACCGATACCTCGGCATCCCGATGGCCCGTTTCCGCCCAGCATCTCAGCCAGATTTCGCAAAGTTCGTCTGCTTCGATATTCCCCGGGCAGTCCAGCCGAATCTCGAACGGCAACGACCGGGGTAGCACATGAAGCGCATCGTCGATCATTGCCAGCAACTCGCGGAAGCAGGATGCATAGCGGTCGGCAAGATCAGAATCGTCAATGAGGCGCAACGCCGTATGACGCACCGTTTCCCCCCCGGCTGCCGGTACGCCCGACTCGAGTTGCCGGACTCCGTTGCTCATGGCTCCGGCGACATCGAGGATACCGAGCGAGCATAGATAACCCGACGCCAGCAACGCAATCGGCTCCTGGGCGAACCGGGTCGCTTCCGCGCAATCGTTCTCCCACTGTTCACGTTCGGCATCCTGACGTTCTCTTTCACGCTCGAAATACAGCAACCGCAAGCCATACGAAATCGTGCATGCAAGGGTGGGAAAGCCCAGCACGCGGATCCAGAACCAGACGGTGCCGGTGGGAACGCCCTTCGGCCATGTTAAGAGTGTGTACGCGGCAGCCGCCGCGATGGCGAACACGCACATCACCAGCCAGACGACGGCTCTGGGGGGCGCGGGTGGGGTTCGCTGCGGCTGCGGCGGAAGGATCACTGGCATGGCGTGGCAGTCATCGCAGGCTCGAAATCAGACGACAGCCGCACGTCGCCCTATAGCCATGACGGGCAACCGGCACGCCATTGTTCGTCCCCTGCTCAAAGCCGTCGATGATCAGATTGGGGTTGACGTCCGGGTGCTTCGGACATGTCACCCTGTCGCCCTTCCGCGCGACACGACGGCCGTCGATACGCATGTTCGACGACGCACTGATGACCCTGCCGCCATGGTCTGTAGCGTCGCCAAGACGAATTGCATCGAACATCACATTCCCCCTTTTTCGATAAAGTCATTCGCTGGACGAACGGCAATTCGCACGCCCTGCAAACAAATCAGTGATAGCCCGGCTGCGACAGCCAATCGACGAACCACCAAATCAGTGTGGCGTCGAGTGCGAGTACACCGACGGTTACGAAGAACGCCAGGTCCAGAGACACGTCCAGTGACTTGGGCGGCTTGTGTGCGTATTTGTCATCGGCAGAAATCGGACAGATATCGACGATGTGCTGCGGCCAGCGCGGCAGGCGGCGCGTGACGTGCATGATGAACCAGCGCAGCAGGCTGCCGGGTACCGTGAGCGGCGCAAGGAAGATCGCCGGACCGAGCATCGGGCCGGCCAGGAACCAGCACAGTTGTGCGCCCATGCGAAACGATTCCCGCTTGTTTTCGATCGGCAGCAGGATTTCCGGCTCGGGCAACGAGTCGGGACCTTCTTCCATATAGCGCCGGAAGTACTCCCATTGCCCGCGCATGCCCTCTTCCGTCGGCCACATCACGCCCAGCCGGAAGTAGTCGTAACTTCCATCAGGACGCCGTACGTATCCGGCCATGACCCCTTTGACGAAGCTGCGCTGCAAGGCCCCACCACCGATCATCCCGAACGTAATGTCGCGCCAGCGGTAGCTGCTCACGCCGCCTTCCCCGTTGTGGCGGAAAACGTGGACCATCTGGTTCTTTCGGTCCAGGCGAACGGGATAGTGCGTGCAACCGGTGAAGGTGTTATACAGGATGCGGATGAACCATAGAAGAAATGGCATAGATAACACGTTCGTGATTATCACCAGAAGAGCTTTCATATATAGATCGCCCGACCAAGGACCGGACATGAAAATCCACGTATCCCAAGCTGCGCTGCAAGGAAGAAAAAGCATCCCGAAGGTCCAAATTATTTCAATTGGCCCCAATTTTTGATATGCCCAGTCAACCACATCCATGTAGCTTTCATTAAACGCAATAGCACTTCCAAGCGTACACGGCTCAACAGAAGTACGTCGCTTTTTCCCAAGCACGGACTGATTGAATTGCTCGCTCGGCGTCCACGCTGGCTCGCGCAAATATCGGCCCGACATCACGATGCCGTTGTTCCGCACCAGCAGCCAAGCTATCCAGGGCTTCATCCGTTCATCCCTATCAGTGATAGCCCGGCTGCGACAACCAATCGACGAACCACCAAATCAGCACGGCATCAAGTGCGAGCACAGCTGCAGTTACGCAGAACGCCAGATCCAGCGACACGTCCAGCAACTTGCGCGGCTTGTGTGCGTATTTGTCGTCAGCAGAAATCTGGCAGGCGTCGACGATGTGTTGCGGCCAGCGCGGCAGGCGGCGCGTGACGTGCATGATGAACCAGCGCAGCAGGCTGCCGGGTACCGTGAGCGGCGCAAGGAAAATCGCCGGACCGAGCATCGGGCCGGCCATGAACCAGCACAGTTGTGCGCCCATGCGAAACGATTCCCGCTTGCCTTCGATCGGCAGCAGAATTTCCGGCTCGGGCAGCGAATCAGGGCCTTCTTCCATATAGCGCCGGAAGTATTCCCATTGCCCACGCATGCCCTCTTCCGTGGGCCACATCACGCCCAGCCGAAAGTAGTCGTAGCTTCCGTCAGGAAGCCGTACATATCCGGCCATGACCCCTTTCACGAAACCTCGCTGCAAGGCTCCGCCACCGATCATCCCGAACGTAATGTCGCGCCAGCGGTAGCTGCTCACGCCGCCTTCTCCGTTGTGACGGAATACGTGAACCATCTGGCTTTTTCGGTCCAGGCGAACGGGATAGTGAGTGCAGCCGGTGAATGTCTTGAATAGGATCCGACTGAACCAGATAACGCCTGGAAGAAATGCAACAGTAGCAAACGAATTATAGAATAATGCACTCTGATTTGATGGACCGAAAATTGTATCGACATAGAGATAAGCCAAAAAGCCCGCTTGCAACAAAAATACAAACACCCAGATAATTTCGGGCGGCCCAACCTTTTGGTAAGCCCAATCAACAACGTCAATATAATTTTCGTTGAGCGCTACGACACTGCCGAGCGTGCAAGGTTCAGATATGGACCGTTGCCTTTGATAAAGCCGACTTTCCACGAACTGCTCACTCGGCGTCCACGCCGGCTCACGCAAATATCGACCCGACATCACGATGCCGTTGTTCCGTACCAGCAGCCAAGCCATCCAGGGTTTCATCCGTTCATCCCTATCAGTGATAGCCGGGCTGCGACAGCCAATCGACGAACCACCAAATCAGTGTGGCATCGAGTGCGAGCACACCCGCAGTCACGACGAATGCCAGGTCCAGAGACACGTCCAACGACTTAGGCGGCTTGTGTGCGTATTTGTCGTCGGCAGAAATCGGACAGATATCCACGATGTGTTGCGGCCAGCGCGGCAGACGACGCGTGACGTGCATGATGAACCAGCGCAGCAGGCTGCCGGGTACCGTGAGCGGCGCAAGGAAAATCGCCGGACCGAGCATCGGGCCGGCCAGGAACCAGCACAGTTGTGCGCCCATGCGAAACGATTCCCGCTTGTTTTCGATCGGCAACAGGATTTCCGGCTCGGCCAACGAATCGGGGCCTTCTTCCATATAGCGTCGGAAGTACTCCCATTGCCCGCGCATGCCCTCTTCCGTCGGCCACATCACGCCCAGCCGGAAGTAGTCGTAGCTGCCGTCAGAACGTCGTACGTATCCGGCCATGACCCCTTGGACGAAGCTGCGCTGCAACGCCCCGCCACCGATCATCCCGAACGTAATGTCGCACCAGCGATAGCTGCTCACGCCGCCTTCTCCGTTGTGACGGAATACGTGAACCATCTGGCTTTTTCGGTCCAGGCGAACGGGATAGTGAGTGCAGCCGGTGAATGTCTTGAATAGGATCCGACTGAACCAGATGACAAAAGGAAGGCAAAAAATAGTCGCCACTGAATTGTAAAATAGTGGGTCCGGGTTACGCCCAACAAATGCATCAAAATAAAACGAAAATGAAAATAACATAGGAACCAGCATCATAACAGCCCAAATAACCTCAGCTGGACCGACTTTCTGATAGGCCCAATCAACCACGTCCATGTAATTTTCATTAAACGCAATGACACTGCCAAGCGTACACGGCTCGACACCAGTACGTCGCTTTTTCTCAAGGAGGGACTGATTGAATTGTTCGCTCGGCGTCCACGCCGGCTCGCGCAAATATCGGCCCGACATCACGATGCCATTGTTCCGCACCAGTAGCCAAGCTATCCAGGGCTTCATCCGTTCATCCCTATCAGTGATAGCCCGGCTGCGACAGCCAATCGACGAACCACCAAATCAGTGTGGCGTCGAGTGCGAGTACACCGGCGGTTACGAAGAACGCCAGGTCCAGAGACACGTCCAGCGACTTGGGCGGCTTGTGTGCGTATTTGTCGTCAGCAGAAATCGGACAGATATCCAAGATGTGTTGCGGCCAGCGCGGCAGACGACGCGTGACGTGCATGATGAACCAGCGCAGCAGGCTGCCGGGTACGGTGAGCGGCGCAAGGAAGATCGCCGGACCGAGCATCGGGCCGGCCAGGAACCAGCACAGTTGCGCGCCCATGCGGAACGATTCCCGCTTGCCTTCGATCGGCAGCAGGATTTCCGGCTCGGGCAACGAATCGGGGCCTTCTTCCATATAGCGCCGGAAGTACTCCCATTGCCCGCGCATGCCCTCTTCCGTCGGCCACATCACGCCCAGCCGGAAGTAGTCGTAGCTGCCGTCAGGACGTCGTACGTATCCGGCCATTACCCCTTGGACGAAGTCTCGCTGCAAGGCCCCGCCACCGATCATCCCGAACGTAATATCGCGCCAGCGGTAGCTGCTCACGCCGCCTTCCCCGTTGTGACGGAAAACGTGGACCATCTGGTTCTTTCGGTCCAGGCGAACGGGATAGTGAGTGCAGCCTGTGAACGTCTTGAATAGTATCCGACCGAACCAGATGACGAAAGGAAGGCAAAAAAAAGTCGCCACCGTATTGTAAAATATCGGGTCCTTGTTCCAGCCAGAAAATGTATTTAAATAAACAAATAACGAAAATGACATTGGAATCAACATCACAATCATTGAAATAATCTCAATCGGGCCGACTTTTTGATAGGCCCAATCGACCACATCCATATAATTTTCGTTAAACTCAATGATGCTACCGAGCGTGCACGGCTCGACACCAGTACGTCGTTTTTTCTCAAGCACGGACTGATTGAATTGCTTGCTCGGCGTCCACGCCGGCTCACGCAAATATCGACCCGACATCACGATGCCGTTGTTCCGTACCAGCAGCCAAGCCATCCAGGGTCTCATCCGTTCAATGCCTTATTAAAGTTGTCCATTTCTTCAGCCGCATCTCTGTAATTGTTTTCCTCGCCCCAGAGACATTGGCGCACCCAATCCATGGCCGGTGGATCTTTCTCAATCTCGATGATGACACTGGTAACGAGGATAACGACTGTGAGCCCAAAAACAACTGGATTAAATCCTGCGAGGAGCGTACCCAGTCGAAAGATAAATTTGATGCCTGCAATAGCAGTGCGGAAACCGACATAAAGTTCCGCACCGGCATTAACTATGTATAGCGCTATCAAACCTTTTTGATCTCGGCGCAAGGCTTCCACAGCGTTTCCAACATCAATTGCCCCGAGCAGGATCGTCCCAACCCCACCCGCCACCCCACCCAGTCCTTCCCAGATCAGAAACCCCTTCTGCCCCAATCGCGCACCCAGCCACGGACTGAGCATCGGAACCCTTCTCCCCGCCACCGCCCGCGCCCCCACCCGCACGAGATCGAGCAAACTCCCCGCCCCGGCGCTGTACAGCGCAGCGATCTTCAACGTCGCCCGCCTCCCAAGATGCTTCATCGACGCATCCGCACTCGCCGCCTGCGTGAGCCCCACCATCGCCAGCGTCAGCCCGACGCCCGCCAGTACCCCCGGATGCGCAGCCGATTCGATGACCTTGCCGACCGTACCTTCCGCGAACTTCTCGACGCCAACCACCTTGACCGTCTTGCCAAGCGCGTCGCCACGCTGCGCGGGCGTGGCACGACCGTTCGCCAGACTGGTTTGTGCCTCCTCGTCGAATACCAGGGTCCAGAACCGCACCTTCTCGTCCAGCGGCACGCCTTCGATCTCGAACGTGCGCAGTTGATCGGCAAGCGAGTACTGCAAATTACCCAGAGAAATACCCCGCCCCGCTTGCGACTTGAGGATCACATCGAGGATGGTCTTGTACAGATCGCGTCGCGTAGCCGCCACCTCCACCACGCGAATGGGCTGGCCGCTGCGCATGCCAAGCGTCGCCCGCATGGCCGTCCCCTTCTTTCCGCCTTGTCGCAGGATGTTCGTTGGCAGCCCCCCCAGCTCCTGCAGCAGCGCAGGCAACACATCGGAACTCATGACCGCGTTGCGTCTCACGCCGAGCGCACCAATGGCCGCGCCGAGTTCCCTGATCTTGCTGGCGGCAGCCGAATAGACGACGAACAGGTTGGTCCAGTCATCCGGATTGCTGAACGGCTCGCCGGAACCGCTCGACACCTCGTCCACCGACTGCAGCAGCGATCGATGATTCAGGTTCAGCGCTCGCCAGAGCGGACTTTTATCGATCGATTCGTCGAACCAATCGCTATAAACGTTCATGCAGGCGCCCAAACCGCCCGTCCCGCGGATGCACGACAACGTCATGCCCGAGAAGGCGGCGCCGCTGTTGATATCGCGCATGTCGAAATGATGGTCGAGAACGGCACGCAGCTTCGCGCTGCGAAGCCATGCTGCATGCGCGATGGCCAACGGTGTGGTGTACTGCGCATCGTGCAGCGCGGACGCCTTTTCAAAGCGCGCTTCGAAGGCCTTCCGCTGCGCAGGATCGAACAGCTTCTCATGTGCCCCCCAGCGCTCGGTCCGAGCCGCCTCCAGCTGGGCCTGCGTCACCTTCTCGTCGAGGATCGTCTTCGCCGCCTTGCGATACTCCGGCACCAGCAGCCCCGTGTTGTACACGCGTTTGCCATCGCCGCCGTCGATCCATTCGACGTTCCGACGCGCCTGCCTTGCTTCGCCATAGACACTGACCTCCGCTTCCCGCTCGACATGCAGCTTGAGCGCCTCCAGGGACGAACTGAGTGCGGATTTACGATGCCAAGTCTGATCGGGATGTACCGGATCTTCAGCATCGTTTTGCGAAACGAAGCTGAACCAGCGCTTGTCGATATACGCGGAAATTTCCTGGAGGATGGCAACAGGATCGTCCAGCACGACGATCAGCCCCTTGTCCTTCAGTAATCGCTGAGATTCAGCCTTCAGAACGGCCGCGCGGGGCAACTGGAGCGAGCGCTGCCACAAAGCCGGAAACGGACTCCAGAAGAACAGACGCCGGCTATCCTCATCGGACATCGCATAATCGGCAACGACCGCATCGACGTTGGCGACGGCACTGGCATGCGGGGGCGCCTTCGCGGGCTGACCGTCGTTGTACCAGCGCTGAACATCGACGCACCGCATATGCAGCCGGCGAATCCCTTCAGACTCGTTGTCCTTGCGAACCGCAGGCGTCCACCATGCGTCGGAAAAGCCGAACCATACCTTTCCGGCAGTCTTCGGATCGCGAATGGTGATCAGGGAGGCGCTCGCCACCTTCTGCATGTTCTGTACGCAACCTTGATGGAAAGGCCTTGCCTCCGGGGGCACGTAACTCTCTACCGGAACCTGCGCCAGCCGCCCCTCCTGATCGACCGCGTAGGCCTCCCACGATTTGCTGACCTCGTAGTAGACGTACACATAGCCGCCTCGCAAACTTCGAACGGTGTAATGCGCCTCGGTGGTCTTGCCCAGCGCAATGGCGGGCGTCGGGTCGCCGACGGAAGACGCCGCCTTCGGTGCGGGCCGGGTGACGGGCGACTTTCCGGGCCTGGCCATGAATGCCTTCTCCGGTGCGATGCCATAGCGTGTCAACAGGATCGGCAAGCCTTCTTTTTCACAGTACGGACAGGGTGGAAGAGTCATGGGTACGCGATGGGGTAATTGAATCAGACGGATGGCGAGGACAGGTCCGTAGCGATACGTTGCCAGTCGGCCTCGCTGAATCCCA
The DNA here is from genome assembly GCF_902833085.1 of Burkholderia ubonensis. GTDB lineage: Bacteria > Pseudomonadota > Gammaproteobacteria > Burkholderiales > Burkholderiaceae > Burkholderia > Burkholderia ubonensis. The sequence goes on along the minus strand of NZ_CADFEB010000008.1, from coordinate 443,995 downwards.
AGGTCACGCGACTGTAACGTCGTGGGTGCCCCTCGCATTGCGCGAGGATTCGCGCGATGATGCGATGGCGATGGAATTCGGGGTGATGCGTGACGCCTTGCATCGCAAAAGCGATCGCGTCTTCCTCATCGGTCAGACCAAACGACTCCGCGAACGCAAGCAACGAATCAAGCTGTTTTCCAAGCGCGGTGCGCTGGTCGGCCGAGGTACCCAGTCGCTCCAGTGCCACGTTGATCCTGCCTACGCGCTGCAATTGCTGCCATTGATCGTCGCGTAGTCGAAGACCCGGTGTGACCAACGCATCAGCGTCTGGCCGCAGGCGCCACCAACGTTCGAGCGGAAACAACCAGGCGGACGACGGCCCCATCAGCACCTTCTGCTGATCCTTGTCCAATATCCAGTAAAGCTGCATCAACGTGTAGGCGTCGTGATACCGAAGGTGGTACGGCTTGCGCTCCGCAGGCGAATGGACAGTCGTCACGCGTCGCAAATGACGGATAACGCTGCCCGGTGTATGCGAACTCTCGATCAGGAGGCTGAACAGCGGTTCCTCTCCAGCCGATTCTCGATCCACGATCTCGACAAACAGATCATCCCGGTCGGCAACGCCGAGCGCATTCAGGTGCAGAACGTATGGCAGTTGAGAGGCCCGTTCGGCATGGATCGCCGACGCCAACGACTCCAGGGGAAAGCGTTTCAGGCGCTCCAGATCCACCTGTAGCGGATCGATGACAGCGTAGCCACAACGTTCGAGCGCACGTCGATCGAGCTGGATGCGTTCCATCGCGTTACCCATCCATTGGCACAAGTGCCTCGTGGCGCGAAGCCGCGCCATGACGGGGCACATCGCAGTCCTGTACGGTCGCCAGCGCCGCAGTGCGCGTCGAACTTCCGGACGAGTCGATGTCCCACGACACACACTTCTCGATAATGTCGCCGGCAGTACCATTCTCGATACGGTTACCGTTGATCTTGATATAGGAGCCTCCCGCACCGATCCAGACTTCGTCTTTCGCTGTGAGGATCAGCTTGCCATTTGTGCTGGTCACGGTGACATCCTTCAAAGCGCTGAGCGAGACTTCGTCCTCCAGAGCCCGGATATCGACCTTTCCCTTGCCCGCGAACAGTTTGATACCCATCCTCCTTGCAAAGAGACTGATCAGCTCTCCAGCCGCTACCGTGAACTTCCGCATGACGCCGATATCTGCGTTTTCGCCGGCAGTCAGGGTGAGGTTCGCTCCGGCGCTGTGCTGGATCGTCTCGGGCGACGTGACGGCAATCGAGGCACTGGCGGACAACAGCATCACCGCCTGCTGGAGATCCTTGATCTGGTTCTGCAGCACATCGTTCATGGCCCGGGCATCGGCAGCGTCTGCCTGCGCGGTCAGGGCGGCCTGGGTCAGCTGCTGCATTTGCGATTGCGCGGCCCCAAGCTGCTGCAACGCCTCCTTCATGTCGAGCTGCTGCCCCGTCGCGTTCGGACGATCGATCGAGGAGAAGAACAGGCCTCGACCCGCACGTATTGCTCCGTAAGCGGACGTGCGCAACTCAAAACCCTCGCCCCTGCACTCGAGCTTCTGGTTCACCAGATAGCCAAGATTCAACTGCGACTTGCCCGAGTGCTCGGTGCTGAGCTTGATGCCCTCCTGCCCCGCCCAGTCCTCCATCCGCAGCTTGTTGTTGCTCTGCGTGCGGATCACGTTGCGCGACAGCCAGCGGCGATCGTTCGTCACCAGGTCGCGCGCCTGACTGTGGTGATGGAAGCCGATGATCTCCGGCTTGTCGGGGTCCGCATCCCGGAACGAAACGACCGCTTCGTCGTGGTCCAGCGCCGGGAAGTGGAAGCCCGTCTGCAGCTTGCCCGCGAACGGCTTGGCCAGCCGCAGCGGCACGCTCTCCCCGCCCGACGGCCAGTCCGCGAAGTCGACGTCGAACCGCACCGTGTAGTATCCCGCCGCGGTCAGGTACGCGTATTTGTACTTGTCGGGACTCGTCACCCGCGCGCTCAGCGTGCCGGCGATTTTCGGCCATTTCTCCGGTTCGAGCCGGAGCCGGAAGCGCCGGTTGGCGGGGATGGCCTTGTAACTGTTCGTGTAGGCCCGATCGCGTGCGCCGCTGTGCGTCACTTCGATCACGACTTGCCCGTCGGGCGCGTCGGGTAGCACGGTGTCCAGGTCCAGCACGCGGCCGGCCTGCAGCGCGAGCACGTTGCTCTCGCCTTCATAGACGATCTGCTCGGCGATCGCCGCTTCGTGGCGCAACTGCGCTTCCCATTTCGCGCCGGCCTGGTCCAGATGGTGCGTGCCGTACACATACGGCTGGCCGTAGGTGGTCGGGTCCTGCGGCGCGACGTTCGCTTCGTCCCTGAAGCGCTCCCACGCCTGCTCGGGGTTGTAGTCGGCCACGCTGAACGCCTGCGGCACCGTCACCGTGTGCGTCCTGAGCGCCGTCACCGCCTCGGTACCGGCCGCCTCGAGCCCTGCCACCTCACGATAAGGAACCGTCAGATGCGGATCCCACAGATAGTGATCGACGTCGTCGGCGAACACGACCTGGTCACCGTGCTCGGTCTCGACCACATAGCTGTAGATGCCGGCCTTCTGCATCAGCATCTGCACGTACGACAGATCGTCGGTCTTGTACTGGAAACGGAACAGGTGCTGCGGATACTCGCGGCGCAGGCGAAACGCGAACTGGTGGCCCTCGAGGCCATGACTGCGCAGCACCGCCTCGATGATCTGCGGGGTGGTCTGGTGCTGGTAGATCCGGCTGGTGGTGACGGCCTCGAGGCGCGCGAAGTGCGACTTCAGGACGATTTCGTATTTGGTGAAGTCGCGCGTGGTCTGCAGCGTCGAGAAGCGGGCGATGAAGCCGGAGAACCGGCGAGGCGCGCCGTCGTCGGGGACGATCATGCAGGCCGCGTCGCGATTCAGGTACTCGGTGCGAGCGAGCTGCAGCGGATGCGTGAGCGCGACACGCACCTCGGTAGGCGCGCCCATCCGCTCGGTTGCGAAAACCGACACGACCGACAGCGCGGCCGCGGAATCAGTGCCGGGCACGTCGAGGAAATACGTCTGACGCCCCGATACATCTCTCAGGTCCGACACGAACCGCTTCGCATCGTCAAACAGGCTGGCCATTGTTGTTCACCCCGTGTCCAGATAGCACTGCTACGCACTGCCGTCGTGGGCAGGATCGTTGCTTGCGCGCGATGCATGATGGATTGAGCGACAAACGATAGCCGCACGCCCCCTGACTCGGGAAGCGCGGGCTCCTATTATTCGAGCGGATTGTTGTATTTGATCGAAACGTAACAGTTGTTCACGTATGCGCTGTTTTTGAGATGATCGCCATGTTATACGCCGCTCTCCGCTGATGTCCGGCCATACCCAATACAACGTCCAACGAGTGTAGGATTTCAGAGCGATCAGACCATCAAAACCGCCGTAGTTTCCGGCACGCGTTCAAGAAAAAATGCGAATGCGATGAATTGCGTGGATCCGGATTTACTCGACTGGTGTCTGGCAGACCTGGACGAACAACTCGGCCGGCAGCTCGATGCGAGCCTGCACCACCCCGCATTTCAGGCACTCGAATCGACTTGGCGGGGCCTCGCCGGCTTTCTTCGACAAGCCTTCGATGGAGGCGGTCGCAGGCATCCGCGACCTGCCGAACTGGTTCGAGCGGGCCGAATACCTGAAATGGAAAGGCTTCCGTGAAACCGAAGATGCGCGCTTCCTCGCCCGATTGCCCTACGGGCCCGATACGGTGCCCGTTCGCACGTTCGATTACACCGAGAATGTGCGGGATTCCGGGCGAAGCGCATATCTGTGGACGAGCGCGGCATTCGCCTTCGCGGCCAGATCAGGCACGCTGAATGCAGCAACGCCCATCCGGTGTCCGACAAACAATTAGGCCGCGCTGCAGCGGCCCGGCAGCACGCCTCACCCCGCCAGCTTCTTCAACGCCTCGACCACCGCATCGCCCTTGAACGGCTTCACGATCCAGCCCTTCACCCCTGCCGCCTTGCCGCGTTCCTTCATCGCCGGGCTGCTTTCGGTCGTCAGCATCACGACGTTGACCGCCGCATTGCCGAGTTCGCCGCGAATCTTCTCGACCATCGTCAGGCCGTCCATGTTCGGCATGTTGACGTCGCTGATCACGAGCCGGATGCCGGGCGTCGTCTTCAGCTTCGCGAGCCCGTCCTTGCCGTCGACCGCCGTCGCGACGTCCAGCCCGTGATTGCGCAGGAAGCCCGCGACTTCGTCGCGCACCGTGCCCGAATCGTCAACCACCAGAATCTTTGCCATGCGTCATTCCCCTTTTCTTGCTGAACTTTTATCTGAAAACTTCAAAACAATTCGAGTTCGCCCGACTCGACCATCGGCCCGACGTCCTGCACCACCTCGCGGAAATCCTCCGGCGACCAGCTCAGGCTGAACACGAAGCGCTGGTCGATGCAGACTTCCTGCCCCGACGCCGGATCGGTCATCCGGTACTTGAAGCAGAGTTGCGGACAATCGCCGCCGAACGAGATGAACTTCTGCTTGTGATTGACGATCAGCGGCACCTGCACCGGATGGCGCGCGAGCGCTTCCGCATCGCCGAGGTAGCGGTCCTTGAACGCGCCCCACACGAGATTGGTGAGCTCGCCGAGCGCGCCGTTCACGTCGCGAAAATCGGGCGCGCGGCCGTCAGCGCGCACGCCGCCGAGCATGTCGAGCAGCGGCTGCTCGCTCGTCTGCAGCAGCATGTAGCCGCGGCACCACGCGCTTTCGAGGGCGATCAGGCTGAACACCTCGCCGAAGATGATCCGGTCGCGCACGATGCACGGCGTGTCGCGGCTGATCGTCATGCCGGGAAACACGCTGTCGAGCCGCGCCTCGGTGATCTCCGAGATGCCGCGCACGAGCGCGTTCGGATAGTCGAGGCTGAAGATGTATTCGTCGATCACGCGCCGCAGCGGCGTCATGTCGTCGGCGACGTAGGTCGCGCACGCGACGCGCGCGAGCGCGTCCGGCAGGCCGTCGCGCGACGCCTGCGCGTCGCGGCGCAGGATGATCGGCAGCTCGGGGCGCAGCGCGTCGATCTGCGTCGCGACGATCGCGCTCTCGGCGGACGAGCCGCCGTAATCCTCGGCGAGCAGGATCGCGCCGAGATCGATGTTCGAGCGCAGCACCTTCAGCAGCCGGTTGCGGCGCACCGTCAGGCCGATCAGGTTGTGGTCGTCGCAGAAGCGCTTGATCGCGTCGGCATGGGTGCGGCTGTCGTCGAGCACGAGCACCTTGCTGACGGGTTTGCCTTCGGTCATGGCGCGGGTTCCTTGGGTTCGGGTTCCGGAACGGTCCGGTCAAAACAGTTCGAGCTCGCCGCCGGCATCCACCGCCGCCGTCGCCGGCGCATGGAAATCGACCGGCGCGTTCGCGCAGATGCACAGCGTCGCGCGAACCCGCACGCCGTCGCCGAGCGTCACGTCGAACGCGGCGACATGGCCGGGCGCCAGCGCGGTGAAATACTCGATGCTCGCGTCGCTCAGCAGGTAAGGCGTCGACATGCCGAGATCCGGGAAATGGACGGTCAGCGCCTGGTTCATCGCGCCGCAGCAGAGGTTCGCGACTTCCATGAACGCCTCCTGCAGCGACGGCTGCGCACCGCCCGCCTCCGCGCCGCCCGCGTAATAGCGCCGCGTCGCGTCATCGTCGTTGAAGCGCAGCGCGAGCAGCAGGCGGAAATGCAGCGCCGAGATCGTCAGCACCGCGACCTGCGCGGCCGGCGCGGCCGGCTGCGGGCGCTCCCGGCGCGCGCGCGGCGGCTCGTCCGCCGCCGGCGCGATGTCGCACGCGCCGCCGCCGGATGCGAGCCGCGTGCGCGCCGCGTCGAAGAAAATCCGTTCGAAGCTCGCCTTCGCCTGTGCGCCGATCACGCCGCCGCTCCTTCCAGCCGCTCATTCAGTTGCCCGGCCAGCGTCTCGACGGTCGCGAGCGCGGCGGTGATCATCTTGCCGCCCGCCTGGATGTCCTGGAACGTCGCCGCGGTCACGAGGTCGTTGCGGTTCAGGCTGTCGCGATAGCTGTTCGACAGTTCCTGCGAACGCGCGGCGAGCCCGCGCACCTCGCTCGCGACGATCGAGAACCCGCGGCCGGCCGTGCCGGCGCGCGCCGCCTCGATCGACGCGTTCAGCGACACGATCGACACGTGCGCGACGATCGCGGACAGCTCCAGGTTCTTCGCGCGCATGTCCTGGTTCTGCGCGGTCAGCGAGATCATCTGCTCGTGCCAGCGCTCGAACGTGCCGGCGAGCCCGCGCAGGCGCGCGGCCTCGTGCGCGATCCGCGCCGCGTGCTGCGACAGCGCGTCCCGCTCCGCCGACACCGCCTGCCGTGCGTCGCGCTGCGCGTCCGCGTCGGCCGTCTGCCGCGCGAGCGCGTCGGCCAGCTCCGCTTCCTTCAGCGCCCATGCGTCGGCCTGCGCCGCATGCGCGGCCGCCGCCTCGCCGGCGTGCGCCTGTGCCTGCGCGAGCGCCCTGCGCAATGCATCCGCGTCGGCGGCCAGCCGCGCGACGAGCCGCGCGCGATGCACACGAAACACGACCGCCGCAATGATCGCGGCGACGATGGCGCCCGCCAGCACGGCGCCGATATGCGTCAATGCCTGCACGATCACTCCGTCGCGTTGGCGTCCGCGAAGCCGGCGCGCGCGTGGTCCTGCGTCGCGCCGGCGCCCTCCACCGCGAACGCGGCCGGCAGCGACACGATCGTGCGGAACGCGCGATAGGCGGCCCCGCGCCGGTCGTCGGCGAAGCGCAGCGCGATATCGCCGCCCTCGCGCTTCAGGAAACTGCGCACCGCGTCCATGCCGACGCCGCGCCCCGACACCTCGGTCACCTCGCGCGCCGTCGAGAAGCCCGGCCGGAAAATCAGCTCGGCCACCACTTCGTCGCCGAGCATGCGCGCGTTGTCCGCATCGATCCAGCCGCGCTCGCACGCGATGCCGCGAATCCGGTCGAGCGCGAGGCCGCGGCCGTCGTCGCCCAGCGTGAACTGCAGCATCCCGTCGGCAACGTCGACCGTGATGTCGATCGTGCCGGCGGCGGGCTTGGCCGCAGCGCGACGCTCGTCCGACGACTCGATGCCGTGGTCGATCGCGTTGCGCAGCAGGTGCATGAACACGTTCTTCAGCGTGCCGCCGATCTCGCTGCGCACGCGATAGCCGTTGCTGTCGATCCGCACGACGGGCGACGCCTTGCCGAGCTCCGCCGCCAGCGACGGCAGGGATTCCAGCACGCCGCCGAGCGCATCGCCGACGCTCTCGGTGCCGAGCAGGCTCAGCATGCGGCGCACCGCATCGCGCGCGGCGCGCCAGTCGGCGGCATTCGCGGGATCGACGCCGTCGAGCACGCGCAGGCTCTCGCTGATGTGTGCGCGCTCGACCATCAGGTAGTGCTCGCTCGCACGCTGCGCCGGCTCGCCGCTGCGGCCGAGCGTGACTTCGTTGATCGTCGCGTAATGCTCGACCGCATCGCGCACGCGCGCGAGATCGTCCATCAGCGCATCGCGGTTCCACTCGGGGCCCGCGTCCGCGCGGCGCAGCGTGTCGTAGGCCTGCTCCGCCTCGTGGACGATGTTCGTCAGGTGCTGCAGGCTGTACGTGCGCGCGTTGCCCTTGATCGTATGCATGTTGCGGAACAGCGCCGCGACGATCGAGTGATCCGCGCGCTCGTGCTGGCGGATCATTCGTTCGTTCTCGCTGAGGAAGCCCTTCGCGCTGTTCACGAACTGGTGGAACTTGTCCTGGCTGATCGACAGGATCTCGCCGATCATCTCCAGGCGGCGCTGCTGCTCGCCGGCCTGCGCGGTCAGCTCGCGCAGCTCGGTCACGTCGCGCACGCACAGCATCAGGCGCACGATCGTGTCGGTCTCGTCGGTGATCGCCGACCAGCTCAGGTCGAGCCACTTGTCGCGGCCGTCCGGCATGCGCTTCGCGACCTCGTTGACGAGCAGGTGCTCGTTGAATTCGAAGTTCATGCTGTCCTCGCCGAGGCACGCATGCACGGCCGCCTCGACCTGCGAGCGCGCGTCCGAACCGAGGTTCGAATCGTCGAACACGAGCGCCATCAGGTCGCGGCCCGCGATGTCCTGCGTCTCGAAGATCGTCTCGAGGTACGCCGAGTATTCGGCATGCACGACGCCGCCGTCGACGACGGTCAGGATGCCTTGCTGCATGTTCTGCAGCATCGCCTGGATGTCGGCGGTCTTCTGCTTGAGCTGCGCGGCGTTCTCCTGGATCTTCTCGATCATCCCGTTGAACGCGACGATCGAGTGTCCGATCTCGTCCATCCGGCCGACCGGCACGCGGCGCGTGAAGTCCTGGCTCGTCGCGATCTCGCTCATCATCGTCTGCATCCGGCTGAGCGGGCGCGTGATCTGGCGGTACAGCACGAAGCCGAGCGCGGTCAGCAGCACGATCACCGTGCCGGCCACGCCGGCGATCGCGGTGGCCGTCGTCGCCAGCATCCCGTTCAGCGCGCTGATCGCGTCGTCCTTCTGGCGGTTCTTCTCGACGCGCAGCGTCTCGACGATGCCTTCGAGCTCGTCGCGATATTGCGCGACGTTCGCGAACAGATAGGCCTGCGCCATCTCGGCCTTGCCGTCGGCCTTCATCTTCACGGTGTCGTCGATCGCCGCGAAATAGTTGGTGACGCTGTCCTTCGCCTGCGCGACGAGGCCTTCCTGCGCATGGCTCGCGGCCGACTTCGCCTGCACGTCGAGCGCCGCGCGCAGCGCCGCCTCCTTCACCTTCAGCTCGTCGCGCGCCTGCGCGGCGGTGTTGGCGTCCGGCGCGTAGATCAGCGTCATCGTCGCGATCTGGATGTTCTTCACGTCGGACACGACGTCCGCGGACGCGAGCGCGCTCGGCACGATGCCCTGCGTCACCTGCCGGACCTCGGATGCGCTCTTGCGCGTCTGGTAGACGGCATAGGCGCCGATCGCCGACAACGCGAGAAAGGTCAGGACGACAAGCAACGTGATGCGATGACGAATGGTCATGTGTACAGCTCCCCGTAGCGATCCGGCTTCAAACGCTCGTGCGTTCTGTTGAATGAATGGCCGAGCGCCGAATTATCGGGGATGGTTTATGACCGTCGGATGACCATGCGCGAATCGATTCGCGCGTAAATCGAAATGATTAATTTCAGGACGAAAATCCTAAAGTTCCTTTGCGGCTTGCCGTTAACGCACGGTTGCGCTTGCCCAGGAACTGCCGGGATCACCAGCCGGCAAGGCTTTGCGCCTGCCTTTCGCGTCACGCGAATTATCGACCGCGAGATTGCACGACGGGATATTCATGACGATCGGCAAAACGTTTGCGAATGATCGCCATTCAATTTACCGAACGAATCATGGTATGGAATAAGCACATCGCCGGATTGCTTTTCCAAATCACTTTGACGAATCGAGAAAATGCGCTGCTGCGCGCGACGGCAGCCCGTGCAGGCTGCCGTCTCCCCTGCCGTTGCGAAATCAGGCTTGATTCACCCGATCGGCCACGGACCGATGCATCGCCGCCGCCTCGCGCACCGAGCCGCGCTTCGCCAGGCGCCAGCCGACCGTCAGCGCGAGCGCGACGACCGGAATCATCGCGATGGTCCAGGTGCCGCCCGGATAGTCGAACGCCATCAGCACCAGCACCGCGACCAGGAACGCGAGCGTGAGCCAGGACGTGAACGGCGCGCCGGGCATCCGGAACGGCACGTCGCTCAGTTCGCCGCGCTTGACCTTGCGGCGGAACAGGATCTGGCACATCACGATGAAGCCCCACGTCGCGATGATGCCGAGCGACGCCATGTTCAGCACGATCTCGAACGCCTGCGCCGGCACGATGTAGTTCAGCGGCACGCCGATCGCGTTGATCGCGACCGTGAACAGGATGCCGCCGTAAGGCACGCCGCGTGCGCTCATCCTGGAAACGAACCGGGGCGCGGACCCGCCCATCGCCATCGCGCGCAGCACGCGCCCCATCGAATAGAGCCCGGAGTTCAGGCTCGACATCGCGGCCGTGAGCACCACGACGTTCATCACGGTGCTGACGTAAGGCACGCCGAGCTTGCCGAAGAAGGTCACGAACGGGCTTTCGTGCGCGCTGTAGGCGGACCACGGCAGCAGCGTGACCAGCAGCACGACCGAGCCCACGTAGAACAGCGCGATGCGCCACATCACGCTGTTGATCGCCTTCGGCAGCACTTTGCGCGCATCGGCGGTCTCGCCCGCCGCGACCCCGACGAGCTCGATGCTCGCATACGCGAACACGACGCCCTGCACGATCAGCACCGCCGGCAGGAGCCCGTGCGGAAAGATCCCGCCGCCGTCCGCGATCAGGTGGAGGCCCGGCAGGTGTCCGTCGAGCGGCCGGCCGCTGGCCAGGAACAGGCTCCCGACCAGCAGGAACACGCCCAGCGCACCGACCTTGACGAGCGAGAACCAGAACTCCATCTCGCCGAACATCTTCACGCCGATCATGTTCACCGTCGACACGATCGCGAGCGCGCCGAGCGCGAACACCCATTGCGGCACGTCCGAGAACACCGCCCAGTACTTCATGTAGATCGCGACCGCCGTGATGTCGACGATGCCGGTGGTCGCCCAGTTCAGGTAGTACATCCAGCCCGCGACGAACGACGCCCGCTCGCCCATGAATTCCCGCGCATAGGACACGAAGCTGCCGCTGGTCGGGCGATGCATCACGAGCTCGCCGAGCGCGCGCATAATCAGGAATGCAAAGATCCCGCAGACGAGATAGACGAGCGCGAGCGCGGGCCCCGCGTGCTGCAGGCGGCCGCCGGCGCCGAGGAACAGCCCGGTCCCGATCGCGCCGCCCATCGCGATCATCTGCACGTGCCTGGGCTTCAGCTGCTTCGCATAGCCGGCTTCGTGCGATGCGAACAGCGCATCCCGGTCGGCATGATGGGACGCGGCACCGCCGGCCGTGTCGGCCGGGCGCTCGCTGGCGTGTTTCATGATGTGTCTCCGATGTGATTGGAATTGAATGGGCATTGCGCAGCCGCCGCGCGCGAACGCCGGCGCGGCGGCTGCTGCGGCGACGACGCCGCCGCGTTCAGTAGACGCGGGGCTGGATCAGCGCGTCGGGCCGCAGCGCCTCGTCGAGCTGCGCCTCGGTCATCAGCTGGCGGCCGAGCACGACTTCGCGGATGGTCTTGCCGCTCGCGTGCGCGTCGGCGGCCACGGACGTCGCGCGCTTGTAGCCGAGGTACGGATTGAGCGCGGTCGCGAGCGCCACCGAGCGCTCCAGCGTTTCGCGCAGCCGCTCGGGGTTCGCGGTGATGCCCTTCACGCACTTGTCGGCGAGCGTCATGCAGGCCGCCGTCAGGTGGCCGAAGCTGCGGAACAGCGCGCTCGCGATCACCGGCTCGAACGCGTTGAGCTGAAGCTGGCCGGCTTCGGCCGCGAAGGTCACCGTCAGGTCGTTGCCGAACACTTCGAACGCCACCTGGTTGACGACTTCCGGGATGACCGGATTCACCTTGCCGGGCATGATCGACGAGCCGGCCTGCATCGGCGGCAGGTTGATCTCGCCGAACCCGGCGCGCGGCCCGCTCGACAGCAGCCGCAGGTCGTTGCAGGTCTTCGACAGCTTGACCGCGATCCGCTTGAGCACGCCGGAGATCTGCACGAACGCACCGCAATCCTGGGTCGCCTCGATGAGGTTCGGCGCGGTGCTCAGGTCGACGCCGGTGATGCGCCGCAGCGCCGCGAGCGCCTTGGCCGCATAGTCCGGATGCGCGGTGATCCCCGTGCCGATCGCCGTCGCGCCGAGATTGATCTCGCGAATCAGCGCGCCCGCCTCCTGCAGGCGCGCGATGTCCTCCGTCAGCATCACCGCATAGGTGGAGAACTCCTGGCCGAGCGTCATCGGCACGGCGTCCTGCAGCTGCGTGCGCCCGAGCTTCAGGAGCCCGGCGAACGCGTGGGCCTTCTCGTCGAACGCGTCGCGCAGGTGCACCATCGCCTCGAGCAGATGCTCGATCGCGAAACACGTCGCGATCCGCAGCGCGGTCGGATAGACGTCGTTCGTGCTCTGCGCGAGATTGACGTGCTCGTTCGGGTGCAGATAGTCATACTCGCCGCGCGCGTGCCCCATGATTTCCAGCGCCCGGTTGCAGATCACCTCGTTCGCATTCATGTTGGTCGACGTGCCCGCGCCGCCCTGGATGATGTCGACGACGAACTGGTCGTGCAGGTGGCCTTCGCGGATCTCGACGCACGCCGCGGCGATCGCGTCGCGGTACGCCTGCGGCAGCAGCCCGAGTTCGCAGTTGGCGTCGGCGGCCGCTTCCTTCACGGCCGCCAGCGCGATGATCAGGTAGGGAAACGACGCGATGCTGCGGCCGGAAATATCGAAGTTCTCTTTCGCGCGAAGCGTATGGACGCCGTAGTAGGCGTCCGCCGGAACATTTCGTTTACCTAAAAGATCGGTTTCGACGCGGAAGTCGATGCCTGCCATCGTGTGTCTCCAGTTTGGTCCCGTACGCCGGCGGACGCCGGCATCGAAAAGGCCCTCGGTTGATGCGCCGCGAAGCCGAACCGGTCTTCGCCGGCCTGCCGCCTGCGCGACGCGTTCGCATTCTATGTCTTTGCAAAAAAATACTCATTTCGTTATTATCGAATTCGGTTTTGCGTCACATGCAACAGCGAGGCAGGCATGAAGAAGGGGCCGAGAGAGGCTGGCGTCGATCACTTCGGCGCGATGCGCGCATTCGTGCGGGTGGTCGAAACAGGGAGTTTTTCCGCGGTCGCGAAGGAGCTGCGCGTGTCGACGTCCACCGTCGCGCGCAAGGTGTCGGCGATCGAGGAGGCGCTCGGCGTGCCGCTGCTGCACCGCTCCACGCACAGCGTGACGCTGACGGAAGCCGGCAGCATCTATCACGAACGGGCCGTCACGCTGATCGCGGATCTCGACGACACGCTGCGCGTCGTCGCCGAGCTGAATGCGCGGCCCAGCGGCCCGCTCAAGCTCACCGCGCCGGTCGCGTTCGGCCGGCGTCATCTCGCGCCGCTGGTCGCGCCGTTTCTCGCGCAGTACCCGACGATCCAGCTCGACGTGCGGCTGACCGACAACCACAACGACCTGGTCGCCGGCGGCTTCGACCTCGACATCCACGAAGGCGAGAACTACCTCGACAACCTGGTCGTGCAGCGGCTGTCGCGCAACGACAGCATCCTGTGCGCGTCGCCCGCCTATCTCGATCGCTGCGGACGTCCGGCCGAGCCGCACGAACTGGCGAGCCACAATTGCCTGCGCTACGTCCACCCGGAAGGCGACCCGCGCTGGGAGCTGGTCGGGGCCGACGCGCGGCACAGCATCCTGCCGGCGGGGAACCTCGTCTCGGACCACTCGGAACTGCTGCTCGACGCCACTCGTGCCGGGCTCGGCATCGCGGAATTCGAGATCTGGCTGGTGCGGGATCTGCTGGCGAGCGGCCAGCTCGAGGTCGTCCTGCCCCGCTATCGGCTGCAGAACAAGCTGACCGGCGAGTTCATCTATATGGCGTATCTGGCGAACCGGCGCAGCTCCGCGAAATTGCGGGTGCTGCGCGAATTCCTGGCGGAACGGCTGGCCCAGGTCGGCGAGCTTTCCGAAGCGCAGATGCAGAAGATCCGCGGCGCACGGCGCTGAGCGCCGTCGCCGGGGCCATGCAGGTCAGGCCGCCTGCAGCTCGAACGGGAACGTCGCGTGACCGGTCTCGACGCCCTGCGTGTTCAGCATCGGCGGACGATGGAACGCCGCCAGCTGCTCGCGCTGCGCCGCGGTGCCGATCTGCAGCCGTTCCAGGATCTCGCTGACGAGCATGTACAGCACGTCGATGTTGCCGTCCTCGATCTTGACCGAGATGCCGAGCGCGCCGTCGGCGCCGAGCCGCCGCGTCTCGCCGGACGCGCGCACGCCGAGCCCGTAGCACGCATCCGCGCCGAGCTTGCCGACGACGCTGCCGCCGAACGCCCGCATCAGCACGGTGCAATAGCGGCCGTCGCCGGCGACCATCTCGGGATGGCGCGTCATCGCGTGATGAATCCGCGCCAGCACGCCGATGCGCGCGGCGTGCGGCGCATTGCCGGCTTCCGTCGCCTCCATGGCGTCCGCGGCATCCGCGAGGCCCGCGTAGATGCGGGCCAGGCGATCGAGCGGAAACGCCGGCGTGGGCAGGTTGCAGCCGTCGATCGCCCACTCGACCTCGTCGTCGTGCAGCCCGCATGCTTCGGCGACGACGCGCTTCACCCGCACCTGCATCGGATGGTCCGGCAGATGGTAGTCCGCGATCGCCGCGCCGATCGCCTGCGCGCCGGCCAGCATGCCGACATGCTTGCCCGAGCAGTTGCTGCACACCCCGGTCGGGGTGTAGTCGCGCCTGATCCATGAGCGCAGCACCGCGTCGGACAGCGGCGCATGCCCGCCGCACCGCAAGTCCGATTCCTGCGCGTGCACCTTGGCCAGCATCGCGCGGGTTCGCTCGACGTGGCGGTCCTCGCTGCTGTGCGACGCGCACATCAGCGCCAGGTCCGCTTCGTCGAAGCCGAACCGGTCGGGGCCGCCCGTCTCGAGCACGGACAACGCCTGCGCCGGCTTGGCCGCCGAGCGCGCGAGCGTCATCCGGAACGGGTCGCCCAGCCGGTACAGCAGCCTGCCGTGCGCATCCACCACCGCGACGTGCGCCGCGTGCGTGTTCTCGATCGCATTTCCGCGGTACGTGACTACCGCCGCGCCGTTCGTATCCATCCTGTCTCCATTTCTCACGGCCGCGTGACCGGGCCTCGTCAAATCGAGGCGAAAGTGTATCGAGTCCCCTCCGCGCCGGGCGAACGCGCGGATGGAAAGTGGTGTTGCGCCCGGTGCAAAGACGCTCGCTATCGTGCACGAGCGAGCCAACCGCTCTAGTACAAAAACCAATCAACTGTTTACATATTTGGCGACAATCCCTAGAATCGCAGACGCAAATGCGAATCATACGCATTAAGATTGGCGTGCAGGATTGCCCCGGACCGCGTCCGCCGCCTGCACGCCGCCGATCACCGATACTTCCGCTGCCTCTCGTATGCCTGCCCAGTTCAACACGCGCCCGCGAGCCCTCGTGTCCGCGCTGTATTGCTCCGTTTTCCTGACGCCGCTTCTCGCCACCGCGCAAACCGCGCCCGCCTCCGGCGCGCAACAGACGCCCGCCGCCAACGCCGCCGCCGATTCCGCCGCCACGCTGCCGGCGATCGCGGTCCAGTCGTCCGCGCTGTCGGACATGCAGGTGAAGCGCTCGCCGTCGTACAAGTTCACCGCGCCGCTGCTCGACACGCCGCGCTCGGTCACGGTGATCCCCGAGCAGCTCATCAAGGAGAAGAACGTGACGACGTTCGCCGACGCGCTGCGCTCGGTGCCCGGCATCACGTTCCTCGGCGGCGACGCGGCCGCGAACCCGTCGGCCGACCGCCCGGTGATCCGCGGCTTCGAATCGCGCAACTCGATCTTCGTCGACGGGATGCGCGACTCGGGGCTGCAGAACCGCGAGACGTTCGCGGTCGAGCAGATCAGCGTGATCAAGGGCTCGGATTCCGTCTACGCGGGCCGCGGTTCGGTCGGCGGCAGCATCGACATCGTCACGAAAACGCCGAAGAACGACGATTTCATCAACAGCAGCATCGGCTTCGGCACCGACGGCTACAAGCGCGCGACTGTCGACGCGAACCGCAAGCTCAACGACACGACCGCGGTGCGCCTGAACGTGATGGGCCACGACGCGAACCAGGCCGGCCGCAACGACGTGTACAACAAGCGCTGGGGCGTCGCGCCGTCGATCGTGTTCGGGCTGAACACGCCGACCACGGTCACGCTCAGCTACTACCACATGAACGCGTACGACATGCCGGACTTCAGCGCGCCGTTTCGCGCGTCGGGCGGCACGCCGGTACCGACCGATCGCGGCCGGTTCTTCGGGCTGAACACGCGCGACTACCGCTACGGGCAGACCGACACCGGCGAAATCCGCGTCGAGCATCGCATCGACGACAACTGGAAGCTGAAGAACACGACGATGTTCGGGCGCTCGACGCTCGACTTCGTCGCGACCAATCCGCAGATCCTCGCGTCGAATCCGAACCTGCTCGGCCTGCAGGCGAAGAGCGGCAAGTACGCGACCAACGGCTTCGCGAACCAGACCGAAGTCACCGGCCGCGCGAGCCTGTTCGGCATGCAGCACACGCTGACGGCCGGCGTCGAGTTCGGCCAGGAGCAGAACCGCTACGAGGGCTATCTCGTCACCGACGCGGCCGGCCACAACATCCGCACGGGCGGCCCGTGCTCGGTCGCCGGCAACTGCACGCCGCTCGCGGGCGGCTGGAGCCCGAACATGCCGTGGACCGGCAGCATCGTGCTGAACGGCGACAAGGGCTTCCCCGGTGCGACGACGAACACGCGCACGACCACCGCGTCCGCGTACGTGTTCGACACCGTGAAGCTGTCCGAGCGGTGGCGCTTCAACGCCGGCCTGCGCTTCGACCGCTACGACATCACCGCGAAGCAGGCCGGCGCCGCCGACCTGTCGAACACGTCGAACCTGTTCAGCTACCAGTTCGGCCTCGTGTTCAAGCCGGTGCAGACCGTGAGCCTGTATGCGTCGTACGGCACGTCGTCGAACCCGCCGGGCGCGAACGGCGGCCTCGGCGGCGGCACCGACCAGATCACCGCGGCCAACCGCGACCTGTCGCCGGAGCGCTCGCGCAACATCGAGATCGGGGCGAAGTGGGACGTGCTCCACGAGCAGCTGTCGCTGACGTCCGCGCTGTTCCAGACCGAGAAGACCAATGCGCGCGTGAGCGACGGGCTCGGCCACACGATCAATGCCGGCACGCAGCGCGTGCGCGGCGTCGAGCTCGGCTTCGCGGGCAACCTGACGCCCAAGTGGCACCTGTTCGGCGGCTACACGTACATGAATGCGGTCACGACCGATGCGGGCCCCGGCAGCCCCGGCGCGTCGGGCCTGCCGATGGTGATGGTGCCGAAGCACAACTTCACGCTGTGGACGAGCTACGACGTGATGCCGAAGCTGACGCTCGGCGCGGGCGCGACGGTGATGAGCAAGACCTACGCGTCGGTGACGCCGACGGTCAGCAAGTGGACGCCCGGCTATGCACGCTTCGACGCGGCCGCCACGTGGCGCGTGAACAAGACGATGGACGTTCAGTTGAACGTGCAGAACCTGTTCGACAAGAAGTACTACGCGAGCGCGTATCCGATCTACGCGACGTGGGCCCCGGGACGCTCGGCGATGGTGACGCTGAACTTCTATCAGTGATGCCGACGGGCGCCGCGCAGCCGACGGCTGCGCGGCGCCCCGCTCGGCTCACGCGAACAGCGCACGCACCGCGTCGAGATGCGGCGACAGAAACACCGTGCGATCGACCTTACCGGTGCGCACGTCCACCGCGCCGTCCGCGATCACGAAACGCACGTCTTCGACGCCCAGATAGCCGAACAGCGTTCGCAGCCAGGGCACGATGAAATTCCGCTGCGCCCGCGCCGCGTCCGGCCCGTAAAGCGCCCCCGCCGCGATCATGAAGGTCGCGCGCCGTCCCCCGAGCAACCCGCGCGGCCCGTGCGGCGTCGCTTCGACGGTCTCCCCCTGCCTGACGATGTGGTCCACCCAGAGCTTGAAGCTCGCGGACGGCCCCCAGTTGTGCATCGGCATGCCGATCACGTATTCGTCGGCGTCGCGCAGCTCCGTCGTGAATGCCGTCGACAGCGCGAGCATCTCGTTCTGCTGCTCGGTCCGCGCGGCCGGCGGCGTGAAGTTCGCCGCGGTCCACGCCGCGTCGATCGCCGGAATCACGATGCGACACAGATCGCGCTCCACGACGCGCCCATCGGGATGTGCACGCCGCCAGTTACGCGCATACTCCTGCGTCAAGCGACGCGAAATGGACGCATCGCCCATCGGACTCGAATCGATTTGCAGCAACTTGAGCATCGGAATCCTCCTGTCAGGACCGATCCGATGTTATTCAACCAAAAGGTTGATTGTCAACCTTTTGGTTGAATATAATCCCGTCATGAGTGCTTCCATGAATCCACACGATCGTTCGGCCGACCGGCTGGACGCCATCTTCAGCGCGCTTGCCGATCCGACCCGGCGGTCGATGCTCGAACGGCTGCGCGACGGCAGCCTCACCGTGGGCGAACTGGCCGCGCCTTACGACGTGAGCCTCAATGCGGTCTCCAAGCACGTCAAGACGCTCGAGAAGGCGGGGCTGATCCGCCGCGAAATCCGCGGGCGCGAGCATGCGTGCCAGCTCGACGCGTCGAATCTCGAGGAAGCGCAGCAGTGGCTCGGCCATTACGCCGAGTTCTGGAGCGAGCGGCTCGACGCGCTCGACCGGCATCTCGCCGGCAAACGGAAGCGGAAGCCGCCTCAGCCATGAGCGGCAATGCGATCACGGTCCGCAAGCTGCTGCATGCGTCGCGCGACGAGGTGTTCGACGCGTGGCTCGACGCGGACGGCCTGTGCGCGTGGATGCTGCCCGGCACGATGAAGCATTGCGACGCGATGCTGGAGCCGCGCGTCGGGGGGCGCTTTCACATCTACATGCGTTCCGCGCGCATCGAATACGTGCACTCCGGCGAATACCGGGTTCTCGACCGGCCGTCGAAGCTGGTGTTCACGTGGGTCTCGTCGTACATGAGCCAGCAGGAAACGCTCGTCACGATCGAACTGTTCGATCGCGACGGCCTGTGCGAGGTCGTGCTGACGCATGAGCGCGTGCCGGCCGAGCTTGCGCCGAAGGGGGTCGGCGTCGGCTGGCGGCAGATGCTGGACAAGCTGGATGCGTCGCTGCGGGCGCGGGGTGGTGGCGGTATTGCGCGGACGTAGCGCCGGGATCGGCGCGCTGCCCTTCCCGCGCTGCTTCAGCGCGCGTCGCGCCGGACCCGCGTTGATTTCACACAGATATGCGCTCATTTTTAAATCTAACTTCGGCTAAGTAAGAGTGGAGCGGTTTGCGGAGAATCTAGCAATGCTTCGAAAGCGCCCCCCTTCGGCTCATGCCTCAGATTCCGGGTCAATCATCCACCATATTGGATGCTCGGACTCCTCCCTCAGCCACATCCACTGGCCTGCTACGAGCTCGCTAGGCCGCCGCTGTTCGTGTTCCTCCTGATGCGTCAACGTGCGGACCATGGGAAATCTTTGTCCTTTCCGGAGCACCAAGTTATTCGGGCTAGAGGTCGTGGTGTATCCCTGCCATAACCCGGTCTCAGGGCAGAGCATGCCTGTGCACAGATTCATCTCCCCGTATTTCTGCCGCTTTGCCTGCCGTTCTTCAAGGCGACGTTGTTTGCGTTCCTCGGGCGTCAAAATTTTATAGGCGCGGCTTATCTCGATTTCGGTCAGCATCGGCGGAAATGATCCGTCAAGCGGATTTGCGTAGAAAAGTGTGACATTGATAGGAAATTTACTGCCTGGAGTATCCTTATTTCTATAACGGAAACTTTGCAAATTTTGGGTTTGAGGATGACGTCCTGGTATCTCGTTTTCATAGTGACGATTTCCGTTTGAATCGACCCAATAGTCATCCAGTTGAAGCAATTCCTTGATTTCCGTGTCGGGTAGGCCAGCGAGCATCGGGCTTAACCGAATCGTCATGCCCGCCGGGACGATCTTCACCTTGGAGCGATCAGCACTCAAATCTTGAGGATCGTCACCAGTGGAAAATTCAATTCTCGTGTCAGGTAACACTGGATTGACATAACGGTAAAGTTTTCCTTCAGCAGGAAGATGTGGTTTTGCCGCGTATACCCGTCCGAGGACTGTGTTTCCCGGATCGAATGGCTTGTCATCTCGCAGGATCGCCATCGCCTCTTTCAGGATGCTGCGCACCATCGCACGCTGTTCTTCCGCGTGATGTTGCATCTCAACTCCTTGCGCCAACGGCTCTGAGGGCAGCGTCATACTTGTCTGTGCATGTACCTGGGTTGAATACAAGAGCGCGATCACCACGGTCCCAATAGGCCTGCACCGCATCCGCACACGCATAGGCATCTTCTTCATGTAACTGGCTCCGGTAGCCTTCTTCGAAACTCACCATCTTTGCCGCCGTCTCGGGCGAAACTCAAACAGCCCGTATGCCTAGACATGCAAAATCGACAGGTGGGATTTCACATGGATACGCTCATTTCGAAATTGAATTTAGGCTACCTTGCAGCTCATGCCGCCGATTCCGGATCAATCATCCACCATATTGGAGGCTCGGACTCCTCCCTCAGCCACATCCACTGGCCTGCTACGAGCTCGCTAGGCCGCCGCTGTTCGTGTTCCTCCTGATGCGTCAACGTGCGGACCATGGGAAATCTTTGCCCTTTCCGGACCACCAAGCGATTCGGGCTAGAGGTCTTGGTGTATCCCTGCCATAACCCGGTCTCAGGACACAGCATGCCCGTGCACAGGTTCATCTCCCCGTATTTCTGCCGCTTTGCCTGCCGATCTTCAAGGCGACGTTGTTTGCGTTCTTCAGGCGTCAAAATCGTGTAGGCCCGGCTTATTCTGATTTCGCCCAGCATCTGCGGAAACGACCCATCCAACGGATTGGCATAAAAGAGTTCGACATCGACGGGAAATTTGCTGCCGGGAATGTCTTTTGCTCGGTAGCGAAACGTCTGAGCGTTAGGGGCATCAGGCGTGCGCCCCATTATTTCATTCCCATATTTTTTTTCATCTTGTGAATCCACCCAATAATCCTCCAATTGAAGAAGGGACTTGATTTCCGTATCGGGAAGATCAGCGATCATCGGGTCAAGGAGAATTCTTACTCCAGTCGGGACGATTTTCACCTTCGATCGGTCTGCGCTGTAATCTTCGGGGTCGTCGAATGTCGAAAGCGCAATCGTCGTCGAACGTGATACCGGGTTGGTGTAAAGATAGCGCCGCCCTTCCGATCGATAGTGTGGCTCGGTGTCGATGATGCGACCAAAGACGGTACCTGACGGATCAAATGGCTTATCATCGCGTAGGATCGCCATTGCATTTTTCAGGATACTGTGCACCATCGCACGCTGTTCTTCCGCTTGATGTTGCATCTCAACTCCTTGCGCCAACGGCTCTGAGGGCAGCCTCATACTTGTCTGTGCATGTACCTGGGTTGAACACAAGAGCGCGATCACCACGGTCCCAATAGGCCTGCACCGCATCCGCACACGCATAGGCATCTTCTTCATGTAACTGGCTCCGGTAGCCTTCTTCGAAACTCACCATCTTTGCCGCCGTCTCGGGCGACACATTTAGCAACTTGCACACTTCGGCCTGCGCAATTGGCACATCGGGTTTCACATAAGTTCCACCCGCTTGGTCTTGCATGTATGAAATCATCCAGTAGTAGTGGAACATCAACATTCGATGCAATCCGGCGACAACCCGATCATCGCCAGGGATTTGTATTTTCCCTGTGGTTGAATAAATTTTGCGCGGCACGTTGTCTTCATATACCTTCATTACCTGAGACAGCGCCGCGTAATCATTATCGTGCTGCTGAAGTAGCGCTACCATCCAAAACGTCTGTTGGCAATGCCGCGCCTCGTGGTAAAGCGTGTCGGCCAATGCCTTCAGTTGGCCGTCTAGGGAGTCTGAAAAATCCGATGCGGCGACAATTTTTCTGATTTCTGCTTCTTGAACGGCTATTACCCAATATTTGATTGAGAACGCCGCACTGACATCGGGGCGCATGTTGTATCGGGCTTGCCCTTGCTGCGCGCTGACAATATCGATGCGCGGCATCCCACCCTCCGACTCGTCAGCGTAGCCCTTCGGCAAACCAAATGGTCCCTCGCCCAAGGCATCAGAAAGAACTCGGCCGACCGCCTTTGCAACACCAGCCTTCAGTTCAAGCGGAACCGAACCATCCAGCGTCTTGTACCTCCCCCATTGGATGCGACGAAGAATGTCCTTGATCGCCGCCGTATAAGCCTTCGTCACCGGATACACGACATCGTTGCGCGGCCGATTCGCTCGCACATCGCTCTGCTTGGCCCCATTGATGAAGTGATGGAAGCGCAGCCCGAAGTTGAGCGGGTCGCAAGTCGCGAACATAGGTTGTTGATTCTCGGACGTTGCCCCCTGCTCCGGCGTGCTCGCCGTCTTGCCCCTGATTTTCGCGGTCCGCTTGTCGGCATTCGGTGCCGTGGCGGTATAGGGCGTCGCGATGTCGCGCACGATCGCCGCATGATTGACCGCAATCACCTTATCCGGGTCGCTTGCCGCAAGCAGTTCGACCGTCCCGAACGTGATGTCATGGTCGGTAACCAGCGCCGTTTCGCCACGCTCGTTACTCACCCCCTCGATCACGCGTCCGTTGTCGAGCGTGATCCGGTAAGGCTGCTGCGGCAGCGCGAAGCCGCTGGCGTGTTCCATCAACACAAAGTGCGCGGCAAACTGCCCCGGATTGTCGGGCGTGACCGGCAAGCGCATCGGCCGCGTCTGGGGAACGTCGGCCTGATGACTGCCTGCATGGACCGTGTGTTCGCCGGCCGTGCGCACCACGTAGCCCCGTTCGCTGATGCGCACTTCCGTACTGCCCACGTGCAGCACAATCTCCTTCGCTGCATGGAGATGAATGCGATCGGTCGTGCTCGTGATCGTGACCGCCTGCTTGGCCGTCATGTCGATGCCATTGGTCTGTGCCTCGATGCGCACCTTGCCGGCGGCGGCAATCAGCTTCATCCCGGCCTTGTGCACGAACAACGAAAACCGGTTCGCCACGCTCGCGAACAGCGACCGGCCGACCGCCAGACCCACATGCCGGCCGCTCGTCACGGCGACATCCTCGTTGCTCGCGATATGGGCGCTGCGTTCCGCCGCGACGCTGATTCCCGCCGCCGCCGACAGCACCATGTCGGCTTCCGCCAGCTCCGGAAAATCGTGTTCGCCGCCGGACGGCTTCCCTCGAATCGCATCGTTGCGCGCCTTGATGGCCTTCGCAACGTCGCTCTGGTCGGCGTCAAGCTGCTGTGCCTCATGCCGTTGCGCCAGTCCGGACAGGCTCTCCTGCAACTCGCGCGCTTGCGTGAGCCGGCCGACCGCCTCGCGCGCATCCTTCGCGTGGCCGGGGCCGCCGGCTCGGCCGTCCGTCGTGACGAGCAGGCCCCTCAACGCCCGCACCACGCCCCAAAAATCCGTGCGCAGCTCGAAGCCCTTGCCGCGCGCATCGGCGCGGCCTTTCTTCCTCACGATGCGCCGGAGATTCCCGAGACTGAGTTGGGACGCACCCGCATCGCTCGCGATCTGCGTCTGGATTTGTCCCTGCGTATCGTCGATCGCCAGATGGCCGGACGCCGTGCCTTGAAACTCCCGGCCGCGCAGCACCGTTACCGCCTGGTTGTCCGGCAGGTCCAGCGCCGGTTGGTGGAACGCATTCACGGCGCTGCCGACGATCACGGGCAAATCCGGGTCGCCGTAGTAGTGCTCCACGGCGACCTCATGACCGACGCGCGGGAGGAACGTCGCCCCCATCTCAATGCCCTGCCACGGCGACAGCACGCGCAGCCAGATTCCGGAATGCTCGTCCAGCTTGCCGTGACGATCCCACCCGAACTGCACCTTGACCCGGCCGTATTGGTCCGTCCAGACCTCCTGTCCGGCCGGGCCGACGACGATGGCCTTCTCCGGGCCGGACAGGCGCGGTTTCCGCACGCTTCGCGCGAGCCGGAACGGCTCGTTTGCCGGCAGCAGTTCAAACTGCGCCTCGGCGCGATAGGTCTGCCCGGTTCCCGTGCGGTCTCCCACTTCCTCAATGTCGAGCGTGGACGACACCACCACGTATTCGCGGTTGGCCGCCTGCTGCGGGTAGCCCGTCAGGGTGAAGGTGCGGCCCACCGTCAGCCCGCGCAGGTTGCCCTTTCCGTTGGCGCGTAGTCCCGCACAACGCTTCGCCTCGAGTTGCACGCGTGCGAAATGGCGCGCTTCCACATCGGTATCGTTCGGCTGGCCGTCGAGACCCTGCGCGCCGGTCAGCGGCTGGCTGTAATCGCCCCAATCGTAGATCTCGCCGTCCGCGCTCGCGGTGTCGCGCGGGTCCTCCGCGATAGCGGTCAGATTCGCATGCGGTCGGGTGTAGTCGTAGTCCGTCACGGTGACACGTCCGGACGTGAGCCGGCTTGTCACCGACAGCGCATGAATGTGTTCCTCGTCGATACGCTTGCCGTCCGGCGGCAGATAGCGCAGCGTTTCGTAGGCGTCGTCATGCGGCAGGTGACCGCCCATCGTGTCGCACAGCACGAGGCGATGATGACCATCGTCGTGCTCGAACCACCACCAGATCCCCCATTCTTCCCATAGGCGTTGCAGGAATGCCCAGTCCGTCTCGAACGCCTGACGCTGCACGTCCCGCTTCGGGTAGATGCCGCGCGACACACCGGCCAGACGCTTGTCGACCCGGTACGGATATTGGGCGAGAACCGCGTCGGTGATCTCGACCACGCTCATGTCCTGAAACAGGCGGCAGTCTTGGGTCAGCGTCGCACGATAGAGCCATGGCCGAAGCTCCAGTTCATACAGGATCGAGTCACGATCCTGACCGGCAAGCCGTGCCGCCTCGATCAGCCCCGTGATTTCGCGTGTGTCCGCACCAATGTTGCCGAGTCCGGCATGGCTCACAAGGCCCGGTTTGCCTTCGAGCTCGATCAATACGGTCGCTTCGGTGCCCACCATCGTGTCGAGTTCGAGGTCAGCCGTCCGGCTCGGCGAGAACGCATAGGCGTCGTCGGTTCGCAGCGTCACCAGATAACGACATTCGTCGATGCGACCGATCGTTTCTTTCCCCTGCAATCGCACCGGAACGAATACCGGCAGCCCGTCGACGCCATAAGTCGGCAGCGCCGCGCCGGAAATGGACAGCGTATGCGACCGGGGGAGCGTCAACCTGACGTTGCCACCGGGGTCGATGGTGTCGCCCAAACCGACCATGTCATGGTCTTGTTCGCTTTTCATCAACGACTCGTGCAAGGAATGAAAGCGTTCTTTTACCTCGCAACGAAACACTGTGCAATTTTCGAGATGAGAATTGACGGTTTGTGATGAATATAGTCAGTTATGCTATGAGAATTTCGAACTTATCAGAATTTTTTTAAAGCCAATTGAGATTATTCCAACTTGTTTTCATTCCATATTCAGTAGCCCGACCCAAAGGAGCTCGCAGTGCATGCGCCGCCGCTCGGATGACGCTCAACGACCTGCCGGAGGCGGTGCAGAAGATTCGGGCGGCGACGCCTCCCCCCGGCCGATGCAGGCTCGCGCAGCCGTTCAGGCTCACGCGAGCTGATAGCGCAGCCAGAAGGTTTCGCGGCATGCGTTGTCGAACGTCAGCCGCGACGGGCTGATCGCCAGTGCATCGGGATGGCGGATCACGTCGTAGTCGATCCAGCATTCGGCGCACAGCAGGTCGGACGGCGCGCGATCCTGCTCGACCGAACGGCGCACGATCGCGCCGTTGTCGAAGCGGTATTCGGTTTCGTCCCGCGTGACCTCGACGTCGTCGTCGGTCCAGCGGTCGTGCGACGTGGTGTGCGAGACGATCGACACGGGGCCGGCAAGCCCGTGGATAGCGGCGACGTAGGCAATGAGCTTGTTCATGACGATGCAGCGAACTGGCGGATGGCCGCTTCGCGCGATACGCGATGCGAGAAACGGCCCGAGCGGCGAGTATAGCCGCGCGCGCATGACCTTGCCGTCAGCGGGGTTTCGCGCGCTATGCCTCCAGCGCAAGCGTCGCGAACGTCGCGAGCCAGTGCTCGCCCATGTAGTCGCCGGCGACATGCGCGAGCGCGCGGTCCAGGTGACGGTCGGCCGTGTCGAGCAGGCGCGCGCGGCGCGCATCGCCTTCCGGCAGCGCCTTCGCGAGCGCGCGCTGGCACCACGCGCGGCTCAGGTTCAAGCCGTCGAGATGCGCGATCTTGCCGTCGCTGCGGTCGCTCACGGTCGCCGGCACGAACAGCGTCGCCGGCTCGCCGCGCGCAAGATCGGGCAGGAAGCGCGCAAACCAGCCATCGAATTCGGCCGGCGCGAGCACCCGCCGCATCAGCTCCGCCTCCATCAGCGCGGGCGACAGGAAATCGTCGCCGGACGGCTCCCACGCCTGGCACGCGGCGTCGTTCAGGTGCCAGCGCTTCGCGGTGTCGGCGATCAGCGCCGCGAGCCCGTCGCGACGCGTGTCGCGCGCGAACTCGAGCGCCAGCGCCAGCGCGAACGCGGTGTTGAAATGCGTGCCGACGCGCACCGGATAGGTCGCCTTCGGCAGGAACACCTCGAAGCGCGCGACGAACGCGTCGGTCAGCGGCGCGAACGCCTTCGCCCAGCGCGCGGCCTGCGGCAGCGCGCCCTTCAGCGCGAGCCGCTCGAGCTGCGCGGCGAGTGCGAGCAGCCACGCCCAGCCGTACGGCCGCTCAAAGCCGCCGTTATGCGGCAGCGCGAGATACGCGCGCTCGCCCGCGACGTGCGCGTCGGTGAAATGCGCGTCGACGACGGCGACGATGCGCTCCGCCTCCGGCAGCTTCGGGTAGCGTTCGAGCAGATGCAGCACGAGCCAGTAGCCGTGCACGCACGAATGCCAGTCGTAGCTGCCGTAGAAGATCGGATGCAGCGCGCGCGGCCCCTGCACGTCCTGCGGGCCGGCGAGTGAATGCGTGAGCCGGTTCGGATATTCGCGCGTCAGGTGCGCGAGCGCGAGCGACGCGAATTTCGACGCGATGTCGGGCGTGAGTCGTGCAGTCATGGTCCTCTCGTCGGTTCGTCGATAACGGAAACGGACGCGGGCATCCGTCGCGCGTCGGCCGCGTCGCGCCTGTCCGTCGGTTCGGGCAGCGCCGCCGCACGCGATGTCGAAGCTCGCGGGCATCTGCGTCGCCAGCGTACCGCAGAAGCCGTCCGCCGCGCACTTCGTCCGACGATTCGCCGCGCGCCGGCGGCCGTCCGAACACGCCGCTCCCGCCCTGCCGGGCGGGCCGCCCGCATGGCGGAGCCCCCATGCAGCAACTACACTGGAAAACATCCGCAGCACTCGGGAGAGCCGCCATGATTGACGTATACGAGACCATCGGCAGCCGTGCATTCTCCGCCCACCTGGCGAAGGACGGCATGGTGACGCTGATGGAACAGCGCCACGAAGTCGACCGCGTGACGCTCGCCACCGCCTATGCCGCGCTCGTCGAGGACGTCGAGCAGGAAGACGACCTGCGCGACGCGACGGTCGAAGGGATGATGCGGGCGCTGATCCAGGGGTACGCGCGCAGCCATTGACGGCCGGCGCTGGCTGCGCGCTAGCGCCGCTTGTAGAAGCGACGCAGCACGAAATGAAGCGGAATCGCCACGACCATCACGATCAGCGCGGCGTCATGGGATGACGTGGCGTCCGCCCAGCCGCCCGCCGTGCGCTCGGAGCCGAACAGACCGACCAGGATCATCACGAGCCCGCCAAGCGCGCACCCGACCAGGAACGCGACGGCGAACGGGACCCAGTCGCCGTTCATCGCGTCGTACAGCGACAGCCCGAAGCAGCCCGGCACCGCCAACGCAAGGCCGAGCGTGACCAGATAGCTGCGCGAATACGTACCCATCGCGTCGTCACGTCCCTTTCCATACTTCATCGCGCGTGCTGCCTCCATAGTTGCGTCGGCGCCGCATTTTATCGAACGCCCCGCCGATTCGGCAGCCATTCCCGATCGAATGCGATATCGCACCGCCTGCCGATCGGATTCAGGCGGCACGTATTCACCGACGCGCACGCTGCTTTCATTGCAATAGTCTTACTGGGCAAGCCCGCCGACGCCTGCGCGTAAAACCCGCACGTTCTTGCCAATCGAATTACGACAATCGTCCGAACAATCACCTATCTTTAATGGCATGAAAAAGCGCGATCAATGCGCGGAAAATTCGATTGCGATCAGACGCCCCGCATGACAGCATGCGGGCGTCCTACGACCGACCATCCTCCGGGAGCCCCCCATGGCCACAACGACGCCCCGTGCCGGCATCCCCCTGCTGCCCGCCCCGCTGCGCGGCGGGCGGTTCACGCTCGGTACGCGCATCGTGCTCAGCTTCGGAACGATTTTCGTGCTGATGCTCGTCATGGCCGCGATTTCATACAGCCGTTTGAAGGCCATCGACGACGAGGCCGACAGCCTCAAGCGGGATTCGGTGCCGGGCCTGTTCCAGTCGACGTCGCTGCGCGCGGCCGCCAATGAAAGCTACGTCATCCTGCAGCGGGCCATCTTCGTCGATACGGACGCGGACGCCGCGAAGCGCGATCTCGACCGGATGCCTGACGCGCTGCGGCATCTCGATCAGGCGTCGACCCGGTATGAGGCCACGCTGTTCCGCGACGACGACCGCGCGCGGTTCCGCGAATTCCGGGCCGCGTACGACCAGTACCTGCTGCTCATGAACGAGCTGACCCGCGCGGCGGCGGACGACCGCGCGGCCGCACGTGCCGGCTTCGCGCGCCTGAGCGCGGCGTGGGACCGCGTGATCCACGCCGCGGACACGCTGGTCGACGAAAACCACGCCCAGGCGGACGATTCGGCGCAACTGATCCACGGGTCGGTGACCGGCGCGGAAGTCACCGTCGCGACCGCGCTGAGCGTCGTGCTGCTGGCCGCGCTCGCGCTCGGCTACGCGCTGTATCGCGCGATCACCGGGCCGATGGCGCACCTCGTCGAAGTGCACGACGCGATGCGCACCGGCAACCTGAGCCAGCGGCTCGACCTGCGTCGCCAGGACGAATTCGGCACGTTGCAGGACGGCTTCAACCGGATGAGCGACGAGCTCGCGAACCTCGTCGCGCAGGCGCAGCAATCGTCGCTGCAGGTGACGACGTCGGTCGCCGAGATCGCGGCGACGTCGAAGGAGCAGCAGGCCACCGCGAGCGAGACCGCCGCGACGACGACCGAGATCGGCGCGACCTCCCGCGAAATCCTCGCGACGTCGCGCGACCTGCTGCACACGATGAACGAGGTGTCGTCGGTCGCCGAGCAGTCGGCGGCACTCGCCGGCGCGAGCCAGAGCGGCCTCGCGCACATGGAGGAAATGATGCGCAGCGTGATGGAGGCGGCCGGCTCGGTGAACGCGAAGCTCGCGATCCTCAACGAGAAGGCGGTCAACATCAACCAGGTCGTCGCGACCATCACGAAGGTCGCGGACCAGACCAACCTGCTGTCGCTGAACGCGGCGATCGAAGCGGAAAAAGCCGGCGAATACGGCCGCGGCTTCGCGGTCGTGGCGACCGAGATCCGCCGGCTCGCGGACCAGACGGCGGTCGCGACCGACGACATCGAGCAGACGGTGAAGGAGATCCAGTCGGCCGTGTCGGCCGGCGTGATGGGGATGGACCGCTTCTCCGAGGAAGTGCGGCGCGGGATGCGCGATATCCAGCAGGTCGGCGGGCAGCTGTCGCAGATCATCCACGAAGTGCAGACGCTCGCGCCGCGCTTTCAGATGGTCAACGAAGGGATGCAGACGCAGGCGAGCGGCGCGGAGCAGATCACGCAGGCGCTGTCGCAACTGTCTGAAGCCGCGCAGCAGACGGCCGAATCGCTGCGCCAGTCGTCGCAGGCGATCGACGACCTGACGCTGGTCGCGAACCAGCTGCGCACCGGCGTGTCGCGCTTCAAGATCGACGGCTGACGCGCCGAACGACGCGATGCTCTTCCTTCTGTTCGAACTCGACGGCGAACGCTATGCGCTGGAGGCGGCGCAGATCGTCGAAGTGCTGGCGCTCGCGCCGGTGAAGTCGATTCCCGGCGCGCCGCCGTGGATCGCCGGCGCGATCGACCGCCACGGCGAACCGGTGCCCGTGATCGACGTCGCGCAGCTCGCGCTCGGGCGCGCGGCGCGCCGGCTGCGCTCGACGCGGCTCGTCGTGGTGCGCTACCGCACGCCCGATGCGCAGCCCGACATGCAGCCCGATATGCAGCCCGACGTGGGCGGCGCGGCCGGGCGCATGCTCGGGCTGATCGTCGAGCGTGCAACGCAGACGTGCCGGATCGACCCCGCTCGGTTCGCCGACAGCGGGATCGCGACGCCGCATGCACGCTGGCTCGGGCCGGTTGCCGGCGATGCATCCGGATTCGTGCAATGGGTCGACGTCCGGCGCATGCTCGACGACGATGCCCGCGCGCTGCTGTTCCCGCCCGCGCAGCCGCTGCCGCAGGCGATCTCCGGATGACGGCCGCGATGAACGCCGACGATCCCCGCTTCGACGCGTGGCTCTCGCGCGAAACCGGCATGGACCCCGCCACGCTCGGCAACAATGCGCTGGCGCGCGCCGTCGCCGATCGCGCGCGCGTCGCGCTGGGCGATGCGCGCCCGCCCGCCGGCGACGGCGCGATCGATGCCTACTGGCAGTTGCTGAACGCGTCGGCCGACGAGCGGCTGGCGCTGATCGAGACGCTGGTGGTGCCGGAAACCTGGTTCTTCCGCGACCGCGAGGCGTTCGCCGCGCTCGCGCGGCTCGCCGACGCGCGGCTCGTGCGCGAGCCGGCGCGCGCGCTGCGGGTGCTGAGCGCGCCGTGCTCGACCGGCGAGGAGCCCTATTCGATCGCGATGGCGCTGCTCGACGCCGGCATCGGCCCGTCGCGCTTCAGCGTCGACGCGATCGACATCAGCGCGCGCGCGATCGAGCGCGCCCGGGACGGCCTCTACGGCCGCAATTCGTTTCGCGGCCATCCGCTCGAATTCCGCGACCGCCATTTCCGCGAGACGGCCGGCGGCTGGCAGCTCGACGCGCGCGTGCAGGAGCCGGTCCGGTTCGTGCGGGCGAGCCTGTTCGACCTGCCGCTCGATGCCGACGCGCGCTACGACTTCATCTTCTGCCGCAACGTGCTGATCTACTTCAACCGCGATGCGCAGGACCAGTCGATCCGGCTGCTGGACCAGCAGCTCGCGGCGGGCGGCACGATCTTCGTCGGGCCGGCCGAAACCGGCCTGATGATGCGCCATCCGCTGACGCCCGCGCGCATCCCGCTCGCGTTCGCGTTCCATCGCGCGCCGCCGGGCGCGGTGACGCCGACGACGGCGGGCGTCGCAGCGTCGGACGGCAAGGCACCGGACGCCGTGCGCGCTCAGCCGGTGCAGCCGACGCGGCCGGCGACAGCGTCGTTCGTGGCAGCGGCCCGACGCTCCGCCGCCGTGCACATGCCTGCGCCCGCGGCACCGGCACCGGTCGCGCACACCCGGGCCGCCCTGCCCGACAGCCACTTGCCGCCTCGCGCGGCGCCGGCCCCGTCGCCCGCCGGCGTCGCGCCGACGCTCGACGACGCGCGCCAACTCGCCGACACGGGCCGGCTCGACGAGGCCGAGCGCGCCGCGCACGCATTCACGATCGTGCATGGGCCGCACGCGGACGCGTTCTACCTGCTCGGGCTGATCGCCGATGCGCGCGGCCTCGACGCCGACGCTCAGGACTTCTATCGCAAGACGCTGTATCTGGAGCCGGCCCACTACGAGGCGCTGACGCACCTCGCCGCGCTGCGCGACACGGCCGGCGACGCCGACGGTGCGCGGCAGCTGATGGCGCGCGCACAACGCGCAAGCGCGCTGCGCGGCACGCCGACGTCCGGCCTGACGAACGATCGCGGAGGAACCGATGGTTCACGCCGCTCATGACGACCGCGCGCCGGCGCGGCGCATCGACGATTGCTGGAACCGCATCGGCACGCACGGCGACGGTTCGTGCCCGCGCCTCGCGGCGCACGCGCGCTGCCTGAACTGCCCGGTGTTCGCGCAGGCCGCCGCGACGCTGCTGGACCGGCCGCTCTCCGACGCGGATTTCGCCGAGGCCGCGCGCACGGCCCATGAGGCTCATGACGCCCATGAGGCGCCGCCGGACGCGCGCGCCGGCGATGCGAACGCGCCGCAGTCCGCGCTCGCATTCCGGATCGCCGACGAATGGCTCGGGCTGCCCGTCCCCGCGCTGCGCCAGATCGACGGGCCGCGGCCGATCCATCCGCTGCCGCATCGGCGCAACGGCGTGGTGCTCGGGCTCGTCAACGTCCGCGGCACGCTGACGATCGCGGCGTCGCTCGGCGCGCTTCTCGGCCTCGAGCACGACGCCGCCGGCCGGCATGCGTCGCGCCACGCGCATGCGCGGCTGCTGGTCGTCGAGCATCGCGGCGACACGGTCGCGCTGCCCGTCGACGAGGTCGAGGGCGTGCTGCGTTTCGCGGCATCCGCGCTGCTGCCGGCGCCGACGACGCTCGCCCACGCCGCCGCGAGGCACACGCAGGGCCTGCTCGCGTGGCGCGACACGACGCTCGGGCTGCTCGACGCCGACCGCGTGTTCGACTCGCTCGCCCGGAGCCTGCGATGAGCACCGACGACGACCTGACGCGGCTGTCGCTGCTCGACCTGTTCCGCGAGGAAGCGCAGACCCAGGCGCAGGCGCTCGCGAGCGGGCTGCTCACGCTCGAGCACGCGAGCGCCGATGCCGCCGCGCTCGAAGCGTGCATGCGCGCCGCGCATTCGCTGAAAGGCGCGGCGCGCATCATCGACCTGCACGACGGCGTCAAGGTCGCGCACGCGATGGAGGAATGCTTCGTTGCCGCGCAACGGGGCACGCTGACGCTGACGGCCGCGCATATCGACGATCTGCTGCACGGCGTGGACCTGCTGCTGCGCATCGGCGACGCCGATCCGGCGACGGCGGTCGCGCGTGCGGACATCGATGCGCTGGCCGCGCGGCTGGCCGGGCGAGACCCGGACGGCGCACCGGATACGCGCGACGCGGGCCGGATACTCGCGATGCCGGAAACGGACGACTTATCCGATGCGCCCCGCGCCGCGCCGGACCGGCAAGCGCCGCCGCACGTGCCAACCGATCCGTCGCACGACGCAAACGCGCAGCCGCCGTCGACGCCCCACCCCGACGCGCGCCACGATCCGCAGCGGATGCTGCGCGTGCGCGCCGAACAGCTCGACCGCCTGCTGAGCCTGTCCGGCGAGTCGCTGGTCGAATCGCACTGGCTCAAGCCGTTCACCGGGTCGATCCTGCGTATCAAGCGGATGCAGCGCGACGTCGCGCGCGCGCTCGACGTGCTCGGCGAAACGCTCGCCGAGCGTCTCGACCCGGCCGCGCTCGCGGCGCTGAACGACGTGCGCCAGGGGCTCGGCCAGCTGCAGTTGCAGCTCGGCGCGCGCATCGACGAACTCGACCGTTTCGACCGCCGCAGCACCCATCTCGCGCAGCAGCTTTACGACGAGGCGCTGCGCTGCCGGATGCGCCCGTTCGGCGACGCCGCGCACGCGTATCCGCGCATCGTCCGCGACCTTGCGCGCTCGCTCGGCAAGCACGTGCGATTCTCGATCGTCGGCGAGACGACGCAGGTCGACCGCGACATCCTCGACATGCTCGACGCGCCGCTCGGCCACCTGCTGCGCAACGCGCTCGACCACGGCGTCGAAACGCCCGACGCGCGCGTCGCGTGCGGCAAGCCGGCCGAGGCGAGCGTGACGCTCGAAGCGCGCCACAGCGCGGGCCAGCTGCTGATCTCCGTCAGCGACGACGGCGCCGGCATCGACCTCGACGCGTTGCGCTCCGCCGTCGTGCGGCGCCGGCTCGCCGACGAGGGCACCGCGGCGCGGCTGTCCGACCATGAACTGCTCGACTTCCTGCTGCTGCCCGGCTTCTCGATGCGCGAGCGCGTGACCGACGTGTCCGGCCGCGGCGTCGGCCTCGACGCGGTGCACGACATGGTGAAGGCGGTGCGCGGCGCGGTGCGGATCTTCACCGAGCCGGGGCACGGCGCGCGCTTCGTGCTGCAGTTGCCGCTGACGCTTTCGATCGTGCGCAGCCTGCTCGTCGAGGTCGGCGGCGAGACATACGCGATCCCGCTCGCGCACGTGCGCCGCACGCTCGAACTCGCACGCGACGACATCGACATGCTCGAAGGCCAGCAGCACTTCCGCTTCGACGGCCGCGCGATCGGGCTCGTCACCGCGCACCAGCTGCTCGGCGCACGCGCGCCGGACCCGGCGCGCGACGGCGTCGCGACCGTCGTGATCGGCGACGAGTGGGACGCCTGCGGCGTCGCCGTCGACCGCTTCCTCGGCGAATGCATGCTGGTGATCCAGCCGCTCGACCGGCGGCTCGGCAAGGTCAAGGACATCGCGGCGGCCGCATTGATGGACAATGGCGAGCCGGTGCTGATCATCGACGTCGAGGACCTGCTGCGCTCGGTCGACAAGCTCGTGCGCGGCGGCCGGCTCGACCGCGTGCAGCGCGAGCAGCATGCCGCCGTCGCGCGCAGCCGGCGCGTGCTGGTGGTCGACGATTCGTTGACGGTGCGCGAGCTGGAACGGAAACTGCTGGAAAAACGCGGCTACGACGTGACGGTCGCGGTCGACGGGATGGACGGCTGGAACGCGCTGCGCGGCGCGGCGTTCGATCTCGTCGTGACCGACATCGACATGCCGCGGATGGACGGCATCGAGCTCGTCACGCTGATCCGGCGCGACGCCGCGCTGAAAGCGCTGCCGGTGATGATCGTGTCGTACAAGGATCGCGAGGAAGACCGCCGGCGCGGGCTCGATGCCGGCGCCGACTACTACCTCGCCAAAAGCAGTTTCCACGATGAAGCCCTGCTCGATGCAGTACGCGACCTGATAGGAGAAGCCCGCCCGTGAACATCGGCATCGTCAACGACCTTCCGCTTGCCGTCGAGGCGATGCGTCGCGCGATCGCGCTCAGGCCCGAGCACCGCGTGCTGTGGGTCGCGACCGACGGCGCGCAGGCCGTCGAGATGTGCGCCGCGCAGCCGCCGGACGTCGTGCTGATGGACCTGATCATGCCGAAGTTCGACGGCGTCGAGGCGACGCGGCGGATCATGTCGTCGGGCCGGCCGTGCGCGATCCTGGTCGTGACGAGCAGCATCGGCGCGAACGCGTGGCGCGTGTACGAGGCGATGGGCGCCGGCGCGCTCGACGCGGTGGACACGCCGCGCCTCGGCGAAGGCGCGAACGGCGACACCACGCGGCTCCTGCTCGCGAAGATCGACCAGATCGGCCGGCTGCTCGACAAGCCGCCGCGCGCCGCGCGCGCAGCCGGCGCGGCGCGCGGCGACGGCGGGCCGCTCGTCGCGATCGGCGCGTCGGCCGGCGGCCCGACCGCGCTCGCGACGATCCTCGGCGGCCTGCCCGCCGATTTCGGCGCGCCGATCGTGATCGTGCAGCACGTCGACCAGGCGTTCGCGGACGGCATGGCCCAGTGGCTCGACGGCCAGACGCCGCTCACGGTGCGCATCGCGCGCGACGGCGACCGGCCGCAGCCGTCGGTCGCGCTGCTCGCCGCGACCAACGACCACCTGCGCATCGCGCGCGACGGCACGCTCGAATACACGCGCGAGCCGGTCGAGACGCCCTACCGGCCGTCGGTCGACGTATTCTTCGGCAGCGTCGCCGAGCATTGGCCCGGCGACGTGATCGGCGTGCTGCTGACCGGCATGGGCCGCGACGGCGCGATCGGCCTGAAGGCGATGCGCATGAAGGGCTACCATACGATCGCTCAGGACGAAGCGACGAGCGCGGTGTACGGCATGCCGAAGGCGGCCGCGACGCTCGGCGCGGCGCGCGCGATCCTGCCGCTCGAGCGCATCGCGGGCGAGCTGATGGCGCTCGCCCGGGCCCGAACCCCATGAACACGCGCGACAAGCATATGCAGAAACAGGTATCGACATGACCAGTGACACCACGCGAAGCCCGTGCGACGACGGCGGAACGCCCGCCGCCGACGCCGCGGACGCCGCGCTCGAAGCCGCGCGCAAGGCGCTGCAGACCCCGCCGGCCACCGACGTGCCGGTGATGGTGCTGCTCGTCGACGACCAGACGATCGTCGCCGAAGCCGTGCGCCGCGCGCTCGCCGACGAAGACGACATCGACTTCCACTACTGCACGCATTCGGGCGATGCGATGATCGCGGCCGTCCAGACGCGCCCGACCGTGATCCTGCAGGACCTCGTGATGCCCGGCACCGACGGGCTGAGCCTCGTGAAGGCGTACCGCGCGAATCCGGCGACCCGCGACGTGCCGATCATCGTGCTGTCGACGAAGGACGAGCCGGAGATCAAGAGCGCGGCGTTCGCCGCCGGCGCGAACGACTATCTCGTGAAGCTGCCGGACCGCATCGAGCTGGTCGCGCGCATCCGCTACCACTCGCGCTCGTACGTGAACCAGCTGCAGCGCGACGAAGCCTACCGCGCGCTGCGGCAGTCGCAGCAGCAGCTCCTGCAGGCGAACCTCGAACTGCGCCGCCTCACGCACTCGGACGGCCTGACCGGGCTGTCGAACCGGCGCTATCTCGACGAGTACCTGAGCGCCGAATGGCGGCGCGGCGCGCGCGAGCAAGCGGTGCTGTCGCTGCTGATGATCGACGTCGACAACTTCAAGCTGTACAACGACACCTACGGCCACGTGTCCGGCGACGACGTGCTCAAGCAGATCGCGGCCACCGTCGAGCGCTGTCTCGGCCGGGCGGGCGATCTCGCGGCGCGCTTCGGCGGCGAGGAATTCGCGGTCGTGCTGCCCGGCACGTCGCCGGGCGGCCTGCGCCTGCTCGCCGAGAAGATCCGCCTCGCGATCGAGGCGCTGAAGCTGCTGCACGAGCAGTCGTCGACCGGCCGCTACGTGACGATCAGCATCGGCGGCGCGAGCGTCGTGCCGGCGGCCGATGCGCCGGCGACGTCGCTGCTCGAGGCCGCGGACCGCGCGCTGTACCGTGCGAAGCGCGACGGCAAAAACCGCGTCGCGATCGACGTGGCCGCGCCGGCGCAGCAAGGCGGCGCATACGGAGGCACGCCGCCCGCCTGACGCCGGGGCGCGCCGCGCGCGGCATCGCGCGGCATCGCGTGGCTTACGGCGCGACGAGCCGGCGCGCGTATTCGGCCGGCTCCAGCGGCCGGCTGAACAGGTAGCCCTGCTGCTTGTCGCAGCCGATCTGCCGCAGGAACGACGACTGCGCTTCGGTCTCGACGCCTTCGGCCGTGACCTTCATCCCGAGCGAATGCGCCATCGCGACCACGGCCTGCGTGATCGCGACCGCATCCCGGTGTTCCGGCACGCCCGACACGAACGAGCGGTCGACCTTCAGGTTGTGCAGCGGAAAGCGCTTCAGGTACGACAGCGACGAATAGCCGGTGCCGAAATCGTCGACCGAGATCCGCACGTTCATGTCCGCGAGCGCCCGGAGCATCGGCAGCACCGTGTCGGTGTCGTACATCAGCAGCCCTTCGGTGATCTCCAGCTCCAGCGCGGACGGGTCGAGCCCCGCCTTCGCGAGGCAGCGGTCGACCGATTCGACTAGCCCTTCGTGGAACTGCCGCGGCGACAGGTTGACGGCCATCATCAGGTCCGGCGCGATCGTGCGGCGCCATTCGGCCGCCTGGCGGCACGCGGTTTCGAGCACCCACTGCCCGATCGCGACGATCAGGCCCGTATCCTCGGCAACCGGGATGAACTCCGCCGGCGACAGCGGCCCGAGCTCCGCGCTGGTCCAGCGCAGCAGCGCCTCCGCGCCGACCGTGCGCCCGCTGCGGCCGTCGACGACGGGCTGGTACGCGAGCCGCAATGCGTTCGACGCGAGCGCGCGGCGCAGCGACTGCTCGATCGCGAAACGGCGCTGCAGCCGCTGGTTCAGCTGCGCGGTGAAGAACGTGAAGGTGTTGCGCCCATGCTGCTTCGCGTCGTACATCGCGGAATCGGCGTTGCGCATCAGCGTTGCCGCGTCGTCGCCGTCGCGCGGCGCGAGGCTGATGCCGATCGACACGCCGAGGTAGTACTCGTTGTTCGCCACGTCGAACGGCCGCGCGATCGCGTCGATCACCTGGCGCGCGAGCGCGGCGAGATCGTCCGGTGCGTCGTAGTCGTCGACCAGGATCACGAACTCGTCGCCGCCGACGCGCGTCAGTGCGTGCCGTGCGCCGACGCAGCCCGCGAGCCGCGACGCGACGCTGCGCAGCAGCGCGTCGCCCGCATCGTGGCCGGCCGTGTCGTTGACCTTCTTGAAGCCGTCGAGATCGATGAACAGGATCGCGACGCGCGCGGCTTCGGCCGCGCCGCCGCGCGCGCCGAACAGCTCGCGCATCCGGTCCGCGAGCCAGCGGCGGTTGTAGAGGCCCGTCAGCGCGTCGTGCGTCGCGAGGTAGCGCAGCTTCTGCTGCGCTTCGCGCATCGGGCCGACGTCGTTGAACGAGATCAGCACCGAGCCGGCCTGCGCGTCGCCCGGCTTCACGATCGGCACCGCGTTGCCGCTGACCCAGATCGTGTCGCCGTCGGCGAGACCGAGGCCGATCGTATAGCCGAGCTGCAGCGCGCCGGTCGCGAGCGCGCGCCGGCTCGGCCAGTCGTCCGGCGGGATCGGCGTGCCGTCCTCGCGGAACGCGCTCGTCACCAGGCTCCACAACCGGCGGCCGACGATGCTGCCCTGCGCGCGCAGCATCCGTTGCGCGCTCGGGTTGCTCGCGGTGACGGTGCCGTCCTGCGACACGACGAGGATGCCCTCGTTCAGGCTGTTGACGACGAGACGGTGATGTTCCTCGCTGCGCGCAAGCTGCCGGGCCATCCGGTCCTGGTGCACCGCGAGCCCGACGCTGTTGCTGATGTCGCGCAGCAGCGCCGTTTCCTCGTCGGTCGGCCGGCGCGGCACGCGGTGATAGACCGCGAACGCGCCCAGCACCGCGCCCGCTTCGTCCTGGAACGGCACCGACCAGCACGCGCGCAGGCCGAGCGGCAGCGCGAGGCCCTTGTAGGCGTCCCACAGCGGGTCCGTTGCGATGTCCTCGACCGCGACCATCCGGCGTTCGTACATCGCCGTGCCGCACGAGCCCGCGACGGGCCCGATCTCGACGCCGTCGATCGCCGCGCCGTAATGGGCGGGCAGCGACGGCGCGGCGCCGACGCGGATGTGCACGCCGTCGTCGTCGAGCAGCATGATCGTGCAGGATGCGCCCGCGCCGAGCAGCGCCTCGGCGCGGCAGCAGACTTCGGCCAGCAGTTCGGGCAGCGGCGTGTTGCGCGTGATCAGCCGCAGCACGCTCTGCTCGGACGCGAGCACTTCGGCCGCGAGGCCGAGGCTGTAGCGCGGGCTTTGCGGTTCGGTATTCAAGGTGAAAACCTGACGTGTGGTTCTTGGTCGCGTCTGGGACGTCTGATTCGTTATATCGTGACGGCGCGCGGGTTTCCGCATCCGGGTTTACACCGATGAGTGGCGAAGCCGGACGGAGGCTCGGCGGGCGTCATGCCGCAGTACCGGTACATTTAAGCACCAATCCGTGACGGGCAGCGCATTCATATGCATAGGGAGTTGCACGGGATCGGAGGGGTTTGGGGGTTCTGGCTTGCGCGATTTCCGTCAAACCAACCGGTTCGATCGTTGCATGTTTCGAAACGATGGTGCGGCAAGCAATGGGGTGGATCGTGACGTCGATCAACCCAGCGATCGGTGCGATCGCAGGCGGACCGATCGCACCAGGCTCGTCGAGACGCGGCAGGTCGAACCCGGCCCCGGGGTTCTACGCGGCACCGACGCGAAACACCGAGATGGCGGCCTCCAGTTGCCCTGCCTGCTCTTTCAGCGATAGCGCCGACGCTGACGCCTCCTCGACCAGCGCCGCGTTCTGCTGGGTCACCTGATCCATCTGGGCCACCGCTTGATTGACCTGCTCGATACCCTTCGACTGCTCTTGGGACGCCGCGGTAATTTCACCCATCAGGTCGCTGACCTGTCGCACCGAAGCCAGAATTTCCGCCATCGTCTCCGTCGCGCGATTGACTTGCCGCGCACCGGTTTCGACGCGGTTCAGCGAGTCCGTGATCAGATCCTTGATCTCTCTCGAAGCCGTTGCGCTGCGCTGGGCCAGCGAGCGCACTTCACTGGCGACCACCGCGAACCCGCGCCCCTGCTCGCCGGCCCGGGCTGCTTCGACGGCCGCATTCAGCGACAGGATATTGGTCTGGAACGCGATTCCTTCGATCACACCGATGATTTCGGATATCTTGCCGGACGATTCGGACAGGCCCCGCATCGTCTGTACGGCTTCCCGCGTCGCCTGATTGCCCCGCTCGGTCAGCACGGCCGTACTGCACACCACCTGATTGGCCTGCTTCGCGTTGTCGGCATTCTGGCGAACCGTCGACGTCAGCTCCTCCATCGAGGCGGCGGTTTCCTCCAGCGATGCCGCTTGATCTTCGGTCCGTTGCGACAAGTCCGCGTTGCCGGCCGAGATTTCATGCGTGGCGGCATTGATCGACCGCACGCCCTCGCGCACCACGCCCATCATCTGAACCAGTTTGTGCTGCATCGCCTGCAGGCCCGTCATCAATTGCCCCATCTCGTCGCCTGAACGGACCTCGACCCGCGTCGTCAGGTCGCCGTCGGCAATCGCCCTGAAATGGCCAAGCGCCTGGGCAAGCGGCATGCCGATCGCGCGCTGCAGCGACCACCATGCGAGCGCCGCCGCACCGAGCGCGATCAGCGCACCGGCAATGGCGACCGTAATGAACCAGTGGAAGCGGGCCTGCGCGGCATCGTACGTTGCGCGCGCGGCATTGACCTGAATGTGGTCAAGCGAATCCATGCCGTCGGACACGTCGGCGAACAACGCCGGCGGTATGTGCCGCCACACTTCGGTGATCTTCGCCGCATCGCCCGTGGCAATCGCGCTGAACATCGGCTCGAGGCCGTTCCTGACGAATGCGTCGAATTTCGTATTCGCGTCGGCCGCGCGCTGCGCTTCGTCGGGGCTGGAGGCCGGCAGCGCACGATACGCGTCCCACGCCCGCTTCGACGCGGTGAGCAGGTCACGGGACGTCCGGGTTTCCTGCGGGACATCCGGGCCGGTCGGATCGAGCGCGATGCGATACAGCCAGAGACGGGTCCTCGACAGGGCGACGTTTGCCTGCCCCAGAGCCTCGGACGAAGCCAGCCGGCCGGCATACATGTCCTTCATGTCGTCGTTGCTCATCGATACGCCGGCGATACCCATCAGGCCGCCGATGACCAGCAGTGCACCAAGAAAACTCATCGCCAGCGCAAGGCGTACCCGAATGCTTATGTTCTTGATCATGGTGAGGATTGTCATGAGCCGGAATCCGAAATCGCGACGCGTGCGCGCCAGGCCGATTCGGTATGGCTTGCGCAGGTCGCTCCGGCACTAACGGCCAAAAAGCCGCCGCATTTATGCGCAATCAGGAACAGACATTTCCAGGCGGACGACTTGATCAGTCGCCGCGGATTCAGGGCGCGGCGTGCGCGCCGCGCAGATGGTTTTCGAACGCCCGTATTCGGGAGCGGTGCTGACGTGCGGTCGGTGGACTTCCGATCGAGGCTGACGGCGCTTGACGTCCGTCAACGAACGCGGCGACGCCTGCCTCGACTCCTTCGACTCATGCGCGATCAATAATCGCGATGCACTTCTTCGTCACGAAGCCGCATGTGCCGCTCCTCTTCGTCACGACGCCACGGGTCGCGTTCTTCGCGCGCATGTTCATGCACCCATTCCTCGTGCCGCCAGTATCGATGGCCATCCCAATAGCGGTCGCCATGCATGCCGATCGTGATGTCGACGCCGGCCGGTATCAAGTGCGCCTGACTAGACGGGCCGGTCGCCGGGCCTTCCTGCGCAATCGCGGTCCCCGCACTCAGCGCGGCGCCGCCTGCCATGACCGCCGCCAGTGCGGCGTGGGAGATGATTGAACGTATCTGCATCGCAGCCTCCTTGCTATGGGCAATATGAATTCACAATACCCGCGACGGACGTGCAAACCTGTCGAGACGTGTAAGCACACGTATC
The DNA here is from genome assembly GCF_902833085.1 of Burkholderia ubonensis. Taxonomy (GTDB): domain Bacteria; phylum Pseudomonadota; class Gammaproteobacteria; order Burkholderiales; family Burkholderiaceae; genus Burkholderia; species Burkholderia ubonensis. Next base: position 402,133 of record NZ_CADFEB010000008.1, on the reverse strand, counting down.
ACGGTGCGCGACCCTCCATAACGAGCAACTTGCGGGATCGGACGCGCCCATGCGAATGCAGCCGAAGCGGGACAGGATTCGATACAACCGGTCGGTCAGAGCCGGTTACATCTGTCCGTAGGGCAGCAATCGGTGTGCCCAAAATGGCTCGGTGCTTTGACCGAGAGCGGGAGGAATCGCCAGACGTTTACGGCAACGCAGGCCGGCCGGCAGCCGGCAGCCGTCATTGCGCGACGTGATTCGAGGAAAGGGGATTTTTAGAAACCGGCATCGATCGCATGCGGATTCACTGGCGCAGCCCGAACATGCTGTGCCACAGCACGCTGAAGAAATCCGTGTGTGCCGCGCGTTCGTCGCTCTTTCGGATGTCGTCTTTCGACGCTGGCTCCGGCGCGGGTTGCGACATTCCGTCCGGCTCTCGTTCGTCCCGGGCCGACGACATCTGCGCCGCGTTCTCGTCGTGTTGCGGCACCGGCTCATCGTGCTCCGCATCCCGTGACGCCCCCGCCTGCCGCGACGCATGCAGCTCGACCACGCTGCCGGCGATGCGCTCGGCGAGCGGCGCTTCGCAATCGCGGCCGAGCAACACACCGAGCACGACGTCGCGGTTGTGCCCCTGCTCGGCAAAGCGCATCGCCAGCATCACGAACCGTGCGTATTCCGCATCGCGCTCCGCCTGCGCCCGCTCTTCCTCTTCGCGCACGCGCGCGTGGCGAAGCATCTCCTCCGCATAGACGGTGTCGTAGACACGGCGCTGCGCGGGGTCCGAGAGAATCGCGTAAGCCTCCTTGATCTCCTGGAACAGCGCATGCGCGAACGCTTCGCGTCCGACGTTGCGGTCGGGATGCGCTTTCATCGCGGCCTTCCGGTAGCCGCGCTTGATTTCCTCGTCGGAGGCGTCCTCGTGCACGCCAAGCAATTCGTATAGCGTCGTCATTGCGCACCGGGTGGAAGTCGGATCGGGTCGATCGTAGCATGGCGCTGCGACGCCAACGTGTGATCGACCTGCGAATGCCGCCCTCCGGAATTCACTCGGCCTGGCTGGACGTGCCTAGCAGCGCATCCGCGGTAACGACCGTGCAGTATTCGGAATGCATATTGGCCAGCGACATCGCGTGAACGTCGTCGGCGCTTCGGTACGTTCCGTTCCAGTCGGGCCGGGCGAACGTGAAGCAGCCGTCAGCCACAAGCCACGTGCGAAAGCCGAGATTGCCGGCCATGCGAACGGTCGCCTCGACCGAATTGTTGGTGATGACGCCAGCCACGACCAGCGCGTCGTGGCCGCCGGCCCGAAGCCGGGCTTCCAGATCGGTTCCGATGAACGCGCTGTTCGTCTGTTTCGGAATGACGGGTTCGCCGGCTACCGGAGTGGCCTCCGGTTTGAATGCGTGTCCCGGCTGGCCCGGCCGGTAGTGAGACTCCGGGTTCGTGGAGTCGTGCCGAACGTGCCATACCGGCCAGCCCTGGCTGCGCCAATGGACGAGCAATCGACGAACTTGCGACTCCGCATGAGGGTTGTTTCGCTCCCCCCAGCTCGGATGGTCGATCGCTCGCTGCAGGTCGATCAGCAAGAGGACGGTGCCAGGAGACGGAAGGAGTGAACGCATGTGTCGTGGTCGTGGAAACTTCGAATCGATTCGGGGTTCCGTGCCGGATTGCCGGACGTCGCTGATGCGACAGGCAACTTTACAACATGGCGGCCCCGCCACCGGGTTCGCACGGCCCCGCACGCCGCTCGACGCGCGCAACGCAGGTCAGGCCAGCGAGCGCCCGTTTCGTCGATTCACCGGTTGATTGGACACCGCGGGCAGCTCGAATCAAGTGACATCTTGCCGAAACCCCGGCTACGGAAATCCCCCTTGCAGATGCCTGTCCCCCTGGCAGTGGATGAATTCGATTGCCTAAAATGAATTCAGCCAATTCGTTCAGTCGGGAGGTAGCCATGAAATTCATGCTGACGTTCACATGGGCCCCGGACACGCTATCCCGGGCGGAAGCCATCGAGCGGTTCCAGAAGACCGGCGGACTTCCGCCGGCGGGCGTCAAGCTGCTCGGCCGATGGACGCGAGCGGATCTGAGCGGCGGGTTCGATTTGCTCGAGACCGACGATGCGAAAACGCTGACCGAATTCGCGTACATGTGGAGCGACCTGATGGAGCTCGATATCGCGCCGGTGGTCGAAGATGCCGAACTGAGCGAGGTCTTCGCGCGCGTCATGAAGTAAATCCGGTCGGAACTCACTCCCTCCCGCGCGACGCCTCTCGAACATCGATGAACTCGGAGGTGATGTGAGCCCCCGCTACCGCCTCCCTGCGGCCAAACGGCCTCCCAGAAGGCGGCCATTCAATTTAGCTACTTTCGCTACAGCAAGTTTTTGAGGGCGGCATTGTCAATGCATCGATTCGGCCAACAGCCGTTTGAGCTTGCTGTTCTCTTGCTCCAGTTCCTTCAGGTGTTGGGCCTCCGACACCGAGTACCAGTGACCGCATCTGGCCGCACTGCATCCGACGACGGTGCGCGAAGATCGGCTACGGCGTGGGTGTCATGCAAAGCGCATCAACCGACCGACGAAACGCTCATGGTGACGTCATCTTCGATGGCCATTGGCGGCCCGGCCAACTTTCGACAAACTGTGTTCGCCAGGAGGCAATGCCGAGGTCGGCGCCGCGAACGGAAACAATCGTAACGACGTCCTGGTTTGCGAGCATCGGCCACGCGCCGAAAGCAGCGCGCGCGATCGCATGCGTACCCTGTTCGGTTTGCAGCATCGGGGAGCCGCTTACAACGGAAATAGTGGTAACCGTGCGAGGCGCATCGCCCGACGATCCGACATGCCTGATGCTACTCATCGTGACTCCGCTTCGCATGACCGAAGGGACCGTCAACGTTGCACGCTGGATTTGCTCCAGTTCCGTCAGCTTCGACGCAAGAAATCGATTGACGAACGGACTCGCGAGCAGTATGAGGCCGGCGAAGGCGCCCAGCGCGATCCAGTGCTTTCTGCGAACCGGAACAACTCGTGCCTGCTTCGTGGAGACTCGAACGACGAGACTCGAGACTGCCAGGTCTTGCAACGATTGTCGGCTAGGCCGGTTGAACGCGAGCAGGTATACAAGCGCTGCGCCCCACAGAAATACGGCAAATGAATTGACCCGTGAGACCCATGCTGCATGAGGCGCATTCAGCGCCGGGAGGTCGACAAACGCGATACCGCCGAGAACGGTCGGAACGGCAACGATTGCATAGCGCAGGCACGCTTGTGTCACGCCCAGCGTTGCAATCCCGCCCGCGTCACATCTGATGACCTTGATTTTTAACGCCCGCTTTCCGAGTGACTGGCACCGTCCGGCATGGCCTTCCATCAAACCGAAATAAGTCGAGCCGATTAGAAACCCAATCAACCGCCCCCACTGTCCGATTGCGGCCAACTGATCAAAGAACAAAATGGCCAGCGCCAGTCCAATCAGCCCAAGCACGATGCAATCGATGGCAAACGCCGCCGTCCTGCGCCAAAACCCTGCGACGTCGCCAACGCGATCTGCCACGCTTTCGTCTACCGCACTTTCACTTGTCGTCATGTCTTTCTACTTGCATCCATTTTTCTTGGACGTCGCGCCGACTCACCATCGGAGCACTCTGTGTTCGACGCTTGCCAGCGAAGCGCGGTGATGCACTTCCGATGTGGGGCAAGCAGAAGCGGCCTTGCGCGCGATGATTCGATTGAACATTCACACTCCCATTAGCGAAAGTCGATTATCGCCAAAATGGGTTCTTCTTTGAATCGATCACCGAAGGCGATACCGCGATTCGCATCAAGCGAATCCCGCCAGCATGTCAGGCGCTCCAACAAACCGCAACTCCCCCGATTCCCCCGCCAGCAATGCGCGATTCGCATCGGCCGCCGCCCGCAGGTAATCCCACAGCGCGGTCACCCGCCGCAATTTCCTCAAATCCTCCCGGCAAGTCAGCCAGAAGCACCGCGTCACGACCACCTCATCCGCCAGCACCGGCACGAGCGCCGGCTGCTGCGCGGCGATGAAGCAAGGCAGGATCGCCAGCCCCCCGCCCTGCAGCGCCGCGAAATACTGCGCGATCACGCTCGTCGTGCGCAGCCCGGCCGTCGCTCCGGGCACCGCGCGTTCCAGATACAGCAGCTCGCTGCTGAACGCGAGATCGTCGACGTAGCTGATGAACGCGTGCGCGGCGAGATCGCCCACGCCCGCAATCGGCGCATGACTCGCCAGATACGCCCGCGTCGCATAAAGCCGCAACTGGTAGTCGCACAGCTTCGTGCACACATAAGGCCCGCGCTCGGGCCGCTCGAGCGTGATCGCGAGATCGGCCTCGCGCTTCGTCAGGCTGACGAAATGCGGCACCGGCAGCAGGTCGACCGTCACGTGCGGATGCGCGGCGCGGAACTGCGCAAGCTGCGGCGCCAGAAAAAAGCACCCGAAGCCTTCCGTCGACCCGATCCGCACGTGCCCCGACAGCGCATGCCCGGTATTGGCGACCTGGTCGCAGGCCGACTGCACGGTCGTCTCCATCGCATCCGCATACGCGACGAGCCGCTGCCCTTCGGCGGTCAGCACGAAACCGCCGGAGCGCGACTTGTCGAACAGCAGCGTGCCCATCGCCTCCTCCAGCGTGCGGATGCGCCGGGCGACGGTCGTGTAGTCGACGCCCAGGCGCTTCGCGGCGCCGCTCGCGCGCTGCGTGCGCGCCACTTCCAGGAAAAACCGCAGGTCGTCCCAGTTCAGGTTGCCGGATACCGGCTCGGGGTGGTGTCGCATCGGCAGGCGGGTTCAGGTGGGAGGGTCTCAGGCCGGCCGTCGATATGCAAATTTGCACATCCAACCGGATTCTTTGTCGGTACTACAGGATTCTGCGCATAACTATACTCGACCGTGACCCACGGACCACGAGCCGCGGGCAAATAACGATGGAGACGCCATGCAGACCCGATCCACCCTTGACGAGCACGCGGAGCTTGCCGCGCCCGCGCCCACCCGAACCGCGAAGGACCACCTGCTGGCCGGCTGGGCCAGCATGACCGGCACGACGATCGAGTGGTACGACTTCTTCCTGTACGGCACCGCCGCCGCGCTGGTCTTCAACCGCATCTTCTTCCCGTCGCTCGACCCGGTGGTCGGCACGCTCGCCGCATTCGGCACGTTCGCGGTCGGCTTCATCGGCCGGCCGATGGGCGGCATCGTGTTCGGCCACTTCGGCGACCGCATCGGCCGCAAGTCGATGCTGATGGTCACGCTGCTGCTGATGGGCGTGCCGAGCATGGTCATCGGGCTGATCCCGTCGTACGACAGCATCGGCTACTGGGCGGCCGCGCTGCTGATCGCGATGCGCTTCCTGCAGGGGATGGCGGTCGGCGGCGAATGGGGCGGCGCGGTGCTGATGGCGGTCGAGCACGCGCCCGAGGGCCGCAAGGGGCTGTTCGGCAGCCTGCCGCAGACGGGCGTCGGTCTCGGCCTGATCCTGTCGTCGCTCGCGATGACCGCGGTGGCGGCGCTGCCCGACGCGGACATGCTGTCGTGGGGCTGGCGCATCCCGTTCCTCGCGAGCATCGCGCTGGTCGGTCTCGGCGCGTTCATCCGCGCGAAGGTGCCGGAATCGCCGGATTTCGAAAAGATGAAGCACCAGGGCAAGGCGGTGAAGTCGCCGGTGCTGGAAGCGATCCGCCGGCATCCGCGCGAGGTGCTGACGATCGTCGGCGCGCGCGCCGCCGAGAACACGTGGTTCTACATGGTCGTCACGTTCGCGCTCGCGTATGCGACGCAGCAGCTGCACCTGCCGAAAGCCGCCATGCTGGAGGCGATCACGGCGGGCGCGGTGCTGTCGCTCGTGACGATGCCGCTGTGCGGCCACCTGAGCGACCGCATCGGCCAGCGCCGGATGTTCGCGATCGGCCTCGTGCTGATGTGCGCGTTCGTCGCGCCGTTCTTCATGATGCTCGGCACGCGGCAGACGTCGCTCGCGTGGTGGGCGATCGTGCTCGGCCTCGGCGTGGTGTTCCCGATCCTGTATGCGCCGGAGTCGCTGCTGTTCGCCAGGCAGTTCCCGGCGGAGATCCGCTACAGCGGGATCTCGCTGTCGGTGCAGCTCGCGGGCGTGCTCGGCGGCGGCTTCGCGCCGATGATCGCGACGTCGCTGCTGAAGACGGGCGGCGGCCAGCCGCATTACGTGATCGCCTACCTCGTCGGGCTCGGCGTGTTCGCGCTGATCTGCACGGGGCTGATGCGCAGCGGGCGCGACTGACCGCGCGCCCCGCCCCGCTCCCCATTCGTTGACCTGCCGGCCGGCGCGCATGCGCGGCGGCCGCGGGCGCCTTCTTTCCTCGCATTGCCGCTTTTTCATTTGGAGATCGTTCATGAACGCCGCCGTACCTCAAGCCACCGTCGCGCTGCCCACCGCCAAACTGCTGATCGACGGCCAGTTCGTCGAATCGCGCACCCGCGAATGGGGCGACATCGTCAACCCCGCGACGCAGGAAACGATCGGCCGCGTGCCGTATGCGACCGTCGACGAGGTCGACGCCGCGATCGCGTCCGCGCAGCGCGCGTTCCAGACCTGGAAGACCACGCCGATCGGCGCACGCATGCGCATCATGCTGAAGTTCCAGGACCTCGTGCGCCGCAACCTCGAACGCATCGCGAAGACGCTGACCGCCGAACAGGGCAAGACGCTGCCCGACGCGCAGGGCGACATCTTCCGCGGCCTCGAAGTGGTCGAGCACGCGTGCTCGATCGGCACGCTGCAGCTCGGCGAGTTCGCGGAGAACGTCGCGGGCGGCGTCGATACCTACACGCTGCGCCAGCCGATCGGCGTGTGCGCGGGCATCACGCCGTTCAACTTCCCCGGGATGATCCCGCTGTGGATGTTCCCGATGGCGATCGTGTGCGGCAACACGTTCGTGCTGAAGCCGTCGGAGCAGGACCCGCTGTCGACGATGCAGCTCGTCGAGCTCGCGATCGAGGCCGGCGTGCCGCCTGGCGTGCTGAACGTGGTGCACGGCGGCAAGGTCGCGGTCGACCGGCTGTGCACGCATCCGGACGTGAAGGCGATCTCGTTCGTCGGCTCGACGCGCGTCGGCACGCACGTGTACAACCTCGGCAGCGAGCACGGCAAGCGCGTGCAGTCGATGATGGGCGCGAAGAACCACGCGGTCGTGCTGCCCGATGCGCATCGCGAGCAGACGATCAACGCGCTCGTCGGCGCCGGGTTCGGCGCGGCCGGCCAGCGCTGCATGGCGACGTCGGTGGTCGTGCTGGTGGGCGCCGCGCGCGACTGGCTGCCGGAGCTCGTCGAGAAGGCGAAACTGCTGAAGGTCAGCGCGGGGCACGAGGCCGGCACCGACGTCGGCCCGGTCGTGTCGAAGGCCGCGCTCGCGCGCATCACCGGGCTGATCGACGAAGGCGTGAAGGCCGGCGCGACGCTGCTGCTCGACGGCCGCGGCGTGAAGGTGCCGGGCTACGAGCAGGGCAATTTCGTCGGCCCGACGCTCTTCTCGAACGTGACGACCGAGATGTCGATCTACAAGGAAGAGATTTTCGGGCCGGTGGTGGTCGTGCTCGAAGCCGACACGCTCGACGACGCGATCGCGCTCGTCAACCGCAACCCGATGGGCAACGGCGTCGGCCTGTTCACGCAGAGCGGCGCGGCCGCGCGCAAGTTCCAGAGCGAAATCGACGTCGGCCAGGTCGGCATCAACATCCCGATCCCGGTGCCGGTGCCCTACTTCAGCTTCACGGGCTCGCGCGGCTCGAAGCTCGGCGATCTCGGCCCGTACGGCAAGCAGGTCGTGCAGTTCTACACGCAGACCAAGACCGTCACCGCGCGCTGGTTCGACGACGATGCGACGTCGGGCGGCGTGAACACCACGATCGCGCTGCGCTGACGCGAGGAGCCGGAACATGGAAATCGCATTCATCGGGCTCGGCAACATGGGCGGCCCCATGGCCGCCAACCTGCTCAAGGCCGGCCACGCGCTGACGGTGTTCGATCTCGACGCGCACGCGGTCGACGCCGCGGTGCGCGCGGGCGCGACGGCCGCCGGCTCGCCGCGCGACGCGGCGGCGCGCGCCGCGCTCGTGATCACGATGCTGCCGGCCGCTACACACGTGCAGCAGGTCTATCTCGGCGACGACGGCGTGCTCGCGGGCGCGCGCGCCGGCGCGACGCTGATCGACTGCAGCACGATCGACCCCGGCACGGTGCGCGCGATTGCCGACGCGGCCGCGCGGCAAAACCATCCGCTCGCCGACGCCCCCGTGTCCGGCGGCACCGCGGGCGCGCAGGCCGGCACGCTGACCTTCATGGTCGGCGCTCACGCCGCGCTGTTCGAGCAGGTCCGCCCGGTGCTGCTCGACATGGGGAAGAACGTCGTGCACTGCGGCGGCACCGGCACCGGCCAGATCGCGAAGATCTGCAACAACCTGCTGCTCGGCATCTCGATGATGGGCGTGTCGGAGGCGATGGCGCTCGGCGCGGCGCTCGGGATCGAGCCCGCGGTGCTGGCCGGCATCATCAACACGTCGACCGGCCGCTGCTGGAGCTCGGACAGCTGCAACCCGTACCCGGGCGTGCTGCCCGCGGCGCCCGCCGCGCGCGGCTACAGCGGCGGGTTCGCCGCGAACCTGATGCTGAAGGACCTCGGGCTCGCGACCGAAGCGGCGCGGCAGGCGCGCCAGCCGGTGTGGATGGGCGCGCTCGCGCAGCAGCTCTATCAGTCGATGAGCCAGCAGGGGCTCGGCGGACTCGACTTCTCCGCGTGCGTGAAGCTGTACGAGGCGCAGGCGCAGGCCGCGTGACGGCGGGACGGCGGCGCCGAGCCGGCGGCGCGCAAACCTGACGGCGGCGGCGCGGCGTCATGTGCCGCCCCGCCGCCCCGCCGTCGCGTCTCGCCGGAATCGCTCAGCCGCGCGGGCCCGCCATGGTCTCGAAGGTCGGGTGGCACTCGAACGCGAGTTCGGAGCGGCCGCTCACGCCGCGGCCGGCGCTCAGCGACTCCTGTTTCATGCTGGCGCGCATCCCGCGCTGCGAGCAGAAGTTCATCGCCTCGTTGACCGCGTTCTCGTGCGCGGTCGCCCAGTTGGTCGACACGCCGACCGTGTGCGTGGACACGGTGAACACGTTCGGATTCGACGTCGCCGCGACATCGGACGTGGTCGAGCAGGCCGCAAGCAGGCAGGCCGCGGCCACGAGCGGCAGCCAGCGCAGGGATCGGAAAGGGACAGGAGTCGTCATGGGAAGCGGTTATGCGCCGGATCAACGGCATTTCACATCATTTCCGCAAGTATGCCTGCTCATTCACCGAAGATCATGCCCCCTAAAGTGAACAGATTGTTTCCAATGGTTAAACGATCACCGTTCCGCACCGGCGAGTCCGGCTGTCTGCGTTCCAGATTGCGAAAGAATCAAACTTTTTTTGATTTAAATTAAAAATGTTTGACGCAAGCATTTCAATGAGCTAATTTCTGCGCAAGCTTCCGGAAAGAAACGGCGCGGCCCAGCGTGAACAAGGATCGCCGCTTCACCCGGCTCCCATGACGCGAATCCGATTCCTGCCGGCAGCGCAGCGAAGCAAGCAGAAACAAGACAGCAACAAGACGAGCAGCATCGATTCATTCCGTTCAATCCTGTCGGGGGAGTATCGGCATGTCCAAATTGATTCGTACTGCTTCGTTTAAGGCGACCGTCCTCGGTGCCGCGCTGGCCGGCTTCGCTTGCGCCGCACACGCGCAAACCGCGGCTGCGCCCGTGCCCGGGCCGGCCGACGCGGTGAACCAGCTGATCGTCAAGATGCGCGCCGCCAAGACGCTGTCCGCTACGTCCGCCGCTTCGGCCGCGACCGCCGAGCACGCGGACGTCCAGGCGGCCATCGATCGCGTGCTCGCGGCCCGCCGCGCGCGCGCAGCGGGCAAGGCGTTCGGTGCGGCCGCCGCCTCGGCGCCCGGCAACCCGGCCGACCCGGCCGCCGGCATCCGCATCAAGCGCGACATGTCGGGCGGCGCGACGGTGCTGTCGCTGCAGCGTCGCGTGTCGCTCGCCGAGGCCGAAGGGCTCGCCCGCGATTTCGCGGCGGACGGCGCGATCGAGTACGCGGAGCCGGACGCGCGGATGTACCCGCTGCTCGTGCCGAACGACACGCGCTACGGCGAGCAGTGGGGCTACTTCAGCCCGGCGGGCGGCGCGAACCTGCCGAAGGCATGGGATCGCACGACCGGCTCCCCGAACATCGTCGTCGGCGTCATCGACACCGGCTATCGCCCGCACGCGGATCTCGCCGCGAACCTGGTGCCCGGCTACGACTTCATCTCCGATCCGGCGACCGCGAACGACGGCAACGGCCGCGACAACAACGCGTCCGATCCGGGCGACTGGGTGACTGCTCAGGAAGATGCCGACCCGAACGGCCCGTTCTACGGCTGCGGCGCGCGCAACAGCTCGTGGCACGGCACGCACGTCGCGGGCACGATCGGCGCGGTGACGAACAACGGCAATGGCGTCGCGGGCATCTCGTGGAGCGGCAAGGTGCAGCCGGTGCGCGTGCTCGGCAAGTGCGGCGGGACGGTGAGCGACATCGCCGACGGCATGCGCTGGGCCGCCGGCCTGCCGGTGCCGGGCGCGCCGTCGAACCCGACGCCGGCGAAAGTGCTGAACCTGAGCCTCGGCGGCAACAGCCGCAGCTGCAGCACGACGTACCAGAACGCGATCAACGCGATCACGGCGCGCGGCGCGAACGTCGTCGTCGCGGCCGGCAACAGCGGCGGCCCGGTCGCGAACAGCCAGCCCGCGAATTGCCAGGGCGTGATCGCGGTTGCCGCGGTCAACAGCAGCGGCGTGCGCGCGAGCTTCAGCAACTACGGCCCGGCCGTGAAGATCGCGGCGCCGGGCGTCGGCATCCTGTCGACGCTCAACGCCGGCACGACGTCGCCGGCCGCGGACAGCTACGCGAGCTACAACGGTACCAGCATGGCGACGCCGCACGTCGCGGGCACCGTCGCGCTGATGCTCGCGGTCAATCCGGCGCTCACGCCGGCGCAGGTCCTGCAGCGGCTGCAGTCGAGCGCGCGGCCGTTCTCGAGCGGCTCGAACTGCTCGACGAGCACCTGCGGCGCGGGGCTGCTCGACGCCGGCAACGCGGTCGCCGCCGCGACGAAGTAAGCGAGCGCGACCGGCTGCGGGCGACCGGCTGCGGGCGACCGGCGCACGCCGCCGTCGCCTGCAACGCCCGCGTCAGGTTGTTCCGGCGCCGCCGGTGATGTCGCGCCGGCGGCGCCGAAGCAACGCGTCGCGAACGCGCCCGGACTGGTCCGGGCGACGCCGCGCGACGCGCTGCGGCCGGCAGCGTCCGCCGGCCCGTGCTGCACCCCGCCGTCCCGCCCGGGACGCGCGTTTCCACATGAGCATCGAAAACTAGAAGAACGAGGACAACAATGCGATTTCAACGAATCGAACCGCGGCGCGCGTGGCTGGCCGCGCTGGTTGCCGCCGCGACGCTCGCCGCGTGCGGCGGCGAGGACGGCGCAGGCGTGCCGGGCGCATCCGCGCTCGCCCAGGGCCGACAGGAGGGGGCCGCCGCGCCCGCGGCCGACGCGAAGGCGCTCGCCGCGCGCTTCTCGCCGTCCGGCGTGCCGTATGCCGACCTGTCGGGCGGCCGCTACCGGCCCGTGATCCGGAACGGCCAGGTGCAGCCGTCGCTGTCGGGCACCACGATCAACGAGGAGGCGTGGGTCGAGACGCCCGTCGACTCCGACGGCGACGGCGCGAAGGACCGGATTCACGTGCGCGTCGTGCGGCCGACCGAAACCGCGTCGGGCGCGCGCACGCCGGTGATCGTGCTGGCAAGCCCCTACTACAACAATCTCGCCGACAGCCCGAACCACAACGTCGACGTCGAGCTCGACGGCACGCCGCACCCCGCCGCTTCCGGCGCCGCGCGCATCATGGCCGCCGCACCGCAGACGCGGATCCTGCAGCAGGTCGAAGCGGCCGCCGCGGGGCGTTCGTGGATCGAGGGATATTTCGTGCAGCGCGGCTTCACGGTCGTGTACGCGGATTCGCTCGGCACCGCCGGCTCGGACGGCTGCCCGACGATCCTGACGCGCGACGAATCGGTGGCGATGGCGTCGGTGATCCGTTGGCTCGGCCGCGGCGCGAGCGCGAAGGACGCGAGCGGCAAGCCGGTCGTCGCGAGCTGGTCGACGGGCCACGTCGGCATGTACGGCGTGTCGTACGACGGCACGCTGCCGAAGATGGTCGCGAGCCTGCGCACGCGCGGCCTCGACGCGATCGTGCCGGTCGCCGGCCTGTCGAACATGTACGGCTACTACCGCTCAGGCGGGCTCGTGCGCGCGCCCGACGGCTACCAGGGCGAGGACGTCGACGTCTACATCAAGGCGCTGCTGACGAATCCGCATCCGGAGCGCTGCACGCACCTCGTCGACGACGCGCTGAAGAAGGAAGATCGCACCTCGGGCGACTATTCGGCGTTCTGGGCGGCGCGCGACATTCCGACGGCGCTCGCGGTCGCGCCCGCGCTCGTCGCGCAGGGGCTGACCGACGACAACGTCAGGGTCGACCAGTCGACCTCGTGGTATCTCGCGATGCGGCGCCAGGGCGTGCCGGCGCAGTTGTGGCTGCACCGCCTGAAGCACACCGATCCGACCCGCGTGCCGGCGATGGCCGACGCGTGGACGGCGCAGGTGAACCGCTGGTTCACGCGCTACCTGCTCGGCTACGACAACGGCGTCGAGCGCGATCCGGGCGCGGTGATCGAGCAGGCGGACGGCACGCTGCTGAAGGATGCGAGCTGGCCCGCGCGCGGCGCGGCGAGCGTCGCGTATTTCGCGGGCGGCGACGGCGCGGGCACCGGCACGTTGCTGAGCACGCCGAGCGGCGGTCCGCTCGTGAAGTTCACCGACGATGCGCGTGTCCCCGCCCTCACGCTGGCAAACGCGACGACCGGCGAGCATCGCTCCCGCTTCGAGACGGCGCCGTTCGCGAGTGCGACGCGGCTCTCGGGCACCGCGACCGCGCGCGTGCGGCTGACGTTCTCGGCGGTGGCGAACGTGACCGCGCTGCTGGTCGACCGTGCGCCGGACGGTAGCGCGACGATCGTCACCCGCGCGTGGACCGATCCGCGCAACCGCGTGTCGAGCTGGTTCTCGGAGCCGGTCCTGCCCGGCATGCCGTACGACCTGCGCCTGACCTTCATGCCGCGCGACTACCGGCTCGAAGCGGGCCATCGGCTCGGGCTCGTGGTGCTGTCGAGCGACAACGAGGCGACGCTGCGGCCGACGCCCGGCACCGAGCTGTCGCTTGATCCGGCCGGCACGTCGGTGACGGTGCCGCAGTTGCCGATCTGACGGGAAGCGCCGGTTCGCGCGTTCGTTGTTCGCGTTCGTGGTTCATTCACGCGCCGACCTGATCCGGCTCACGCGCACGCCTCGCGCGTGAGCCGGACCCATGCAAGCATTTCAACCGGATGTCAGGATGTCATGCGGCGCGGCGCGCGTCAGTCGACCCGCTCGAGTCGAATCACGTGCTCCACGCGCGTGCCGTCGCCGTGCTCGATCTCGACGACGCCGACGTGGCGAACCCGCCAGCCGTCGCGCGGCGCGATCTGCGGCAGGCTGCCTTCCGGGCGGCTCTCGAACCCGCCGAGCCCCTCATCGGGCGTGTCGACGCTGTCGTCGAGCGACGCGTTCGAATAGATCACGTTGTCCTGCCACTTCGACGCGCCCTGGCGCGCCTCCATGCCCTTGCCGTCGACGTCGACGGTGTTGTCGGTCGCCGCCATGTTCGCGTTGTCCAGCGTGACGATCCGGCTCGCGGCTCGCCGCACCGGATCGCCGCTGTCGCTCGTGCGGGCGTCGACGTCGATCGGCGGCACCCGGTCGGCGTCTTCGCGGCGACGGCTTCCGGCGACAGCGGCTCCGGCGTGCCGGCCGGGCGCGCGGCCTGTGTCGGCGCGGAGTTCGGTTTCATCGAAATTCTCCTGAAAAATGACGGCCCGCGGGCCCGCCGTTCGGCACCCGCTAGTGTTCCGTCCCAGAAATAACTTTGCATAGCCGAGCCACTTTCTGAAGGATGGAATCGGCGGTTGCCGTCCAGACGAACGGACGTTTGTGCTGGTTGTACTGCTCAACATAGCGCTCGATGCTGGCAATCAGCTGGCGCACATTTTTGAAAGAGCCACGCCGGATAGCCTGCTGCGTGATCAGGCCAAACCAGCGCTCCACCTGATTGAGCCAACTCGAATACGTCGGCGTGAAGTGCATGTGATAACGCGGGCGCTTCGCCAGCCATGCCTTGACCTTCGGGTGCTTGTGCGTTGCGTAGTTATCGACGATCAGATGCACGTCAAGATCTTCCGGGACCGCCTGGTCAATGTGATTCAGAAACGCCAGGAACTCCTGATGTCGATGACGCGACTTGCATTGCGCGATGACCTCGCCCGTTGCCGCATTGAGCGCAGCAAACAAGGTTGTCGTGCCATGCCGTATATAGTCATGCGTAACACCTTCGAGGTAGCCCAGCCCCATCGGCAACACCGGCTGCGTACGCTCGAGCGCCTGGCACTGGCTCTTCTCGTCGACACACAGCACCAAGGCGTTGGTCGGCGGGCTCAGATACAGCCCGACAATATCGCGCACCTTCTCGACGAAGTACGGATCAGTCGAAAGCTTGAAGCTCTTCGAGCGATGAGGTTGCACACCGAACAGCGACAGATACCGAGCCACCGAGCTCTTCGAAATACCCGTTTGCGCAGCAGCAGAACGCACACTCCAGTGCGTTGCCCCGTCCGACTTCTCATGCAGCACCTTCGCCAGCAACTCCGCCACGGCTTCATCGTCATGTGCGCGCGGTCGCCCCGGGCGTGCTTCGTCATGCAGACCGGCAAGCCCATGCGCGACAAACCGCTTCTTCCAGTGCGTGATCGCAGGGGACGTTACTTCACATTGCACCGCGATTTCCTGGTTCGTATGACCTTCCGCTGCCATCAAGACAATCTTTGCTCGGCGCACCAGCGAATGAGGCAGCGAACGCGAGCGGCTCATCGACAGCAATTGCTCCCGCTCCAGTTCTGAGACCGCCACCTCGATTCTCTTGCGCGCCATGATCGCCTCCACTCAATTTCGCTTGATCATAGAGCAACACAATCAAATGTAAAGTTATTTCTGGGACAGAACACTAGAACCGGTTGACGTGAAAATCCCCCGCACACGCGGTCGGGCTGCGCCGCGCCATCAGCTCGGCAAACTCGACCGCGAGGCGCAGCAGCGCCCGCCGCTTCTGTTCGATGTCCCACTGCTCGAACGCGGCGAACGCGTCCTCGTCGAACGTCACGGTCACGGCCGCGGGATGGCCGTCGGCCTCGAAACCGACATGCAGCACGCCGGCGGGCCGCTCCTCGATATGGAACGGCACGCCGCGCGCCTCGAAGTACCGGCCGAGCGTTTCCGCGATCTCGCGCTTGAGGCCGGGCACGACGCGAATGCTCATCGCGTGCGTGCCTGCCGCGCCGCCGCGCCCGCGGGCGGCGCATGCAGCGGCGGCCGGCGGTGCGGCGGATCGCCCTCCGGATACCGGTACGGCTCCGGCTCATCGGGCGGCGGGTCGTCGTCGGGATCCGGCAGTTCGGGGTCCGGGTCCGGATCGACATCGGGCATCGGCGGTTCGGGCCGGTGCAGCGATGTCAGGTATCGAAATTCCATGCGTCCTCCGGTCGTGACGGGCATGCCGCAATCCGCAATCCGCGTGCCGCCCCGCGGACGCGCGCCGGATGCCGCGCGCCGCCCGCGATTGAAATCGCTACATGCGCCGCTGCAAATCTTTCACGCCGCACCGCCGGTTCATGCCTCGTAGGCCGCCAGCACGATCCAGAACGCGCGGCCCTCTTCATTCACGGGCGCCGCGAGCGCGAAATCGTCCTGCGGCCGGCTGGCACGCTCCAGCGCGCGACGCGCCACCTCGGTGCTGTCGAAGGTCCGGTCGTTCAGCCGCCGGACGTCGGTCTTGCCCTCGAACATCAGACGGTCGGGCCGCGAAATCAGCGGCTCCTCCTTCCACGCGAGAAAGCGGTTGCCGACTACGTCGAAACCGCCGCCGCATACGTTGACCTCGAAGTGCACCTCGGGCGCCCGCTTCCGCAATGTCATCACCCCCTCCTCGTTGTTGCGCCGCCGGCGCGCGCAGCGTCGCGGCGGGCCTGCACCCGTGCGGCAAGCCGTGTGCCCGGGCGGCGCGGGAACGCAGCTTGCGGCAAGGTCCGCATGAATCCATCCGGCGCGCGCGTTCCACCGATGATCGCGCGCTCATTCGCCAGGAGAAAAACATGCATCGCAACCCGAAGAGATGGCGCGCCGTACACGACGCGCTCGCCGTGACCGCGCTCGCCGCGGTCGAATGTGCGCTGGTCATGGGCCTGATCGCCGCGATCGGCTTTCCGCACGGCGGCCTGTAGGCCCACCCCGCCCGCTCGGCGCACGCGGCGCGACCGTGGCCGCATGCCGCAACGAACGCCTTGCGCATTGCGCAAGCCAGCCAGGAGAACCGCTCATGCATCGCGTCAACGAAATCATGTCGAAGGACGTCGTGCGCGTTGCGCCGACCGACACCATCCGCCACGCCGCGCAACTGATGGCGCGTTACGACATCGGCGCGCTGCCGGTGTGCGACCACAACCGCCTGGTGGGCATGCTGACGGACCGCGATCTCGCGGTGCGCGCGGTCTCCGCGGGCAAGCCGCCCGAAACGCGGGTGCGCGAGGTCGCGTCGGGGCCGATCGAATGGTGCTTCGACGACGACTCGCTGGACGAGATCCAGCGCTACATGGCCGACGCGCAGCTGCACCGCATTCCGGTCGTCGATCACGACCGGCGGCTCGTCGGCATGCTGTCGCTCGGCGACATCGCGACACGCGCCGCCGACACGTCGCGCGACGAACTCGTGAACACGCTCGAGCGCGTATCGCAGCCGAAGCGGACGTAAGCGCGCGCAGGCCCGGACATCCACTCGTGCGACACGCAGCCCGCCACGGGCCGCGTGCGCGCCCCGACAGGAGCACATGACATGTACAACCCCATGCACAACCCCGACGAAGGCCCGACCCGCATCATCCGCAAGGATCGCGAGACGGCGCGCGGCCCCGGCCCGGACGTGATGGGCGCCGGCACGCTGGAAGGCGACCGGGTCGTCACGGCCGACGGCCAGGACGTCGGCCGGATCAAGGAAATCATGCTCGACGTGGACTCGGGCCGCGTCGCCTACGCGGTGCTGTCGACCGGCGGCCTGTTCGGCATCGGCGACAGGCTGCTCGCGATTCCGTGGGATGCGCTCACGCTCGACACCGAGCGCCGCTGCTTCCGGCTGTGGGCGTCGTCCGAGCGGATTCGCAACGCGCCGGGGTTCGACAAGGATCACTGGCCGGTCATCGCGGACCCGCAATGGGTCGGCGCGGCGCGCTACGACGGCAGCGGCACGCTCTGGTGGAGCTGCGACGACGACTACGACTCGGAGCAGGATGCGCCGCCGCACGAAGCCTCGCCGGACCGGCCGGAGCGCGACGCGGGTCCGCGCTGAGCCGCACGGGCCGCTACGTTCTACGTTCGCTGCCCGTGTCCGCCGCGGGCGGCGCACCGTTCCTGCTCGCCGCTTCGAGATAGTTCAGCAGCCGGTACGGCGTCAGCGGCTTCGCGCAATGCGCGTCGAAACCCGCTTCCTTCGCGCGCTCGCGGTCACGCGTCGACGCGAACGCGCTGCACGCGACGAGCAGCATGTCGGCCGTGCGCGGATCGTCGCGCAGCCGTTGCGCGATCTGCAGGCCGCTGAGCCCCGGCATCGCGATGTCGAGCACGACCGCGAACGGCTGCCAGTCGCGCGCGACGTCGCAGACCGCGAACGGATCGTCGACGACCCGGCATGCGAAGCCGCGGGCCTCGAGCAGCAGGCGCAGCGCGTCCGCCGCATCGCGATAGTCGTCGGCCACCAGCACGCGGCGCGGTCGCGCCGGCACGCTGCCGGGCGAGCGCCACAGCAGCACGTCGTCGTCGCTACGTTGAATATTCATTCCGAAAGACTCCTGTGTCGTCGTGCGCGTCAGCGCGCGCCGACCTTGTGCACGAGCACCTGCGCCGCCGCCAGGTGGCGCCTGAGGGTCGGCAGCGCCGCGCTCGCGAACGCGCGCAGATCGGGGTCGCGGCCGTTGTGCACTTCGTCCCCGAACAGGCGGATCGCGTGGCGATGCGCGTCCGGCCCGGCCACCGCGACATACGCGGCGTCGAACGCCGGGCCGCTGCGGCCGCGCAACGCCTCGACGTCCGGATCGACGATCTGCACGGTCTGCACCGGCAGGCCCTTGCGCGCGCCGAGCCCGCGCAGCCGTGCGTTCAACGCGCCGTAATCGTCGACCATCCGCTTCGCGAACGCGCGCACGTCCGGCGACGCGGCTTTCTCGAGCGCGAGCTGGCTCGCCTGCACCTGGCGCTTGCCGGCCTGCCCCGCGCTGTCGACGAATTCCGCGTCGACGCCCTGCGGGCGTTTCGTGATCTGCGCGTCGTCAGGCCCGGACGCGGGCCGGATCACGTCGGGCGTTGCATGGGTACCCAACACCGGCGACGCGGGCGCCGCGCCCGACGTTTGCGCGGGCGTGACGGCCGGCGCGAGCAACGCGCCGGCGGCACACGCCGCGATCGTCCAGATACTCGCTCTCATCCCTACCTCCTTGTCATTCCTTGCGCGGCGTCGGCAGCCGGCCCAGCTCTTTCGACACCGCCGCCGGCGTGCCGTATTCCCGCTCGGGCATGCGCATGAGCAGGTCGAGCACGTCGCGGCTCGCGCATGCGTGCTCCGCGCACCGCACGAGGTCCGCCTTGCCGGCCGGGTAAGCCATCCCCTTCAGCGCCTTCTGGATGTCGATCGGGCTCGGCGGCTTGCCGCTCGCACCCGCGTCGTGACCTTGCTGCACCGGTTCGTCGTCAAGGACGTGCGCCTGACCGGGTTCGTGAACGCCATGCAGATACGATGCCATCGCGGGTTCTCCCGAAAAATTTGAAGGGAAAACGGGACCGCGCGGCGCGCCTGCGGCTGTGTCGTGCCGGCGGTCGCCGTCATTTCGCGCGGACCGCGAGCTGGTCGCGCACGTCCCTCACGCCGTCGAGCTGCCTCACGATGTTGACGGCGGTTGCGCGCTGGCTCGTGTCCGGCACGCTGCCGGTCAGCACGACGTCGCCGCGCTGCGTCGTGACGTGGATGTCGCCGGACGACAGGTCTTCCTTGCCGGCGAGCGCCGCCTTGGCCTTGGCCGTGATGGCCGTGTCGCGGAACTCCGTGCCGGCGGCCGCCAGCAACGCCGTAAAGCTGTCGTCGCCCGCCGCCATCCCGAGCGGCGCGGCGCCGCCAACGATCGCCGTCAGGACGACGGCCGCCGCACAATGCCGTTTCCCCGCGCGGCGCGCCGGCCGGCCGGACCGGGCTCGCCACTGTGTCGCGTCCATCGTGACCTCCATGCTTCGTGCCGGCGTCGTGCCGGCCACGTCACGAGGACGCAAGATGCGTGCCGCGTCTGGATGCGCGGTGCCACGGCGCGGGTCACGCGCCGCGTTGTAAATTTTTCAGTGCCCGGCTCACGCGCGGCGGCGGCCGGTCGCGCGGGCGATCGCCCGCGCGAGCTGCCGGATGTCGACCGGCTTGCGCAGATAGCCGTCGAAGCCGGCGGCGAGCACGCGGCGCTCGTCCGCCTGCCCGACATGCGCGGTGACCGCCAGCACCCGCACGCCGGCCAGCCCGCGCGCGACGTCGCGGCGCAGCGCGTCGAGCAGCCAGTAGCCGTCGCCGTCCGGCATCGCGAGATCGGACAGCACGACGGTCGGCCGCATCCCGGCCGCCTTCGCGAACGCCTCGCGGCCGGACGACGCGACGTCGACCGCCGCGCCGAGCGTCCTCAGCGCGGCGGCCAGGCTCACGCGGGTCGTCGCGTCATCGTCGACGAGCAGCACGCGCTGCGCATCGAGCATCGTCGTCTCGCCGTTGCCGGCGGGCTCGACCGCCCACGCCATCGGGCCGACCGGCTGCCACCCGGTGGGCAGCGTCACCGTGAACGTGGCGCCGCGATGGCGCCCCGCGCTGTCCACCGCCACCGTGCCGCCGTGCAGCTCGGCGATATGGCGGACGATCGACAGCCCGAGGCCGAGGCCGCGGCGCGACGACGCCGGCGAATCGTCCGCGCGGCGAAACGCGTCGAACACGTGCGGCACGAATTCCGGCGCGATGCCCTGCCCCGTGTCCGCGACGGTCAGTTCGGCGTGGCCGTCCTTGCGCGCGAGGCTGACCGTCACGCGCCCGCCGCGCGGCGTGAACTTCAGCGCATTCGACAGCAGGTTCGACAGCATCTGCCGCAGCCGATCGCCGTCGCCCGACACCACGCATGCGTCGAGCGCGCAGTTCGTATCGAGCACGACGCCGTCCGCCGCCGCGGCCGAGCGAAACCCGCCCGCGACTTCGGTGACGATGCGCACGAGATCGACCGGCATCGCATCGATTCGCAGCTTGCCGGTCGCGAGCGACGACGCGTCGAGAATGTCGCCGACCATCCGCGTCAGCGACCGCGCGCTGCGATCGATCGCGTCGATCGCCTGCTGCTGCAGCGCCTGGTCGCTGGAATGGCGCAGCACCTCGACCCAGCCGTAGATCACGTTGAGCGGCGTGCGCAGCTCGTGCGACACGGTCGCGAGCAATTCGTCCTTGAGCCGGTTCGACGTGTCGGCCTGCAGCCGCGCGTCGCGCGCGCCGCGCAGCGAACGCTGGGTGCGCCGGTCGCGCCGCCGCTGCTCGTCCGCCGCGCGCAGCGTCAGCGACAGCGTGACGCGCTCGCACGCGTCATCCCGCGCCCCGCCTCGCGCCGGGCTGGCACGGACCGTCGCGCGAAACCGCGAGCCGTCGCGGCGCACGCACAGGCAATCGGTCGGAACGAGGTCGTCGCGCCTGCGGCGCGATCCGTCGGCCAGCGGATGACGGCGCCACCAGCGCGCCGCCACCAGGATCGCGACGTCGCGCCCGAGCGCCTCGTGCGCGTCGTAGCCGAACATCCGCTGCGCGGCGGGATTCCAGCTGACGATGCGGCGCGCCGCATCGACGCCGACGAGCGCATCCGGCGACGCATCGACGACGGCGCGCAAGGTCCGGCTCGCGTCGGCGCGGATCCGCTCCATGCGCGCGTCGCGCAGCAGCATCACCGCGCCGTCGACGTTGCCGTCCGCGTCGCGCATCGGCGCCGCGATCTCGACGATCGGCACCAGATCGACGCCGCCGGCCAGCCAGTGCCGGTCGCACATCGCGCCGGCGGCGCCGTCGAGCACGCGCTCGAGCGGCGTCGCCAGTACGCGCCGGCCCTGCGCGTCGCACACGCGCAGCACGTCCTGCGCGCGCCGCCCGAGCGCATCGTCCGGCCGGCACCCGGCCAGCTCGGCGGCCGTCGCGTTGATGAACGTGACCCGCCCGCCCGGATCGGTTGCGATCACCCCTTGCGGAAGCGACGCCAGCACGGTTTCGTCATGCCCCCGCTCGGCCGACTCGCGGTACCGCTGCGCATCGGTCATGCGCCGCAGCGCCGACGCGATCGCGCAGGCGAGCGCGCCGACCAGCATGAAGGTGCCGAGCCGGACCAGCCGCTCGGCCAGCGAGCCCGTGTAGGCGGCGGGATCGGACAGGAACAGCATCCACGCGAGCGCGGTGCTGATCGCGGTCGCGAGCAGCCCGGCGCCGAACGACGTCATCCAGGCGGTGCCCGCGAGCATCGGGTAGTACAGCAGCAATGGCATGTTGACGCCGCCGAACCGGACCGCGATCGCCTGCAACACAGTTGCGACCGCAACCATCACGATCGCCGTCGCGCAATGCTTGAGCCGGCCGCGTTCGATGCGGATCATCGCGGCTTCTCCCGGCGGCGCGCGTAGCGATGCGAGCGGCACGGATGGGAGCGCGCACGCCGCCGCATCACGTATCCGGCTCGCCTGCCGCGTCGCCGGCCGCGTCGTCGCCCGCGTCTTCAAGCCGCGCGAGCCGGTTGTAGATCGTCTTCAGGCTGATGTCGAGCACCTCGGCGGCCTGCGCCTTCACGCCGCCGCACTGCGCGAGCGTGCCGAGGATGACGCGCCTGTCGACTTCCTCGAGCGTCGTGCCGAACGGCACCGTGACGCGGTCGTCGCGCGGTTCGCCGGCGACCGATGCTTCCTCCATGATCGGCGGCGGCAGCGTGTCGATCACGTCGCCGTCGGTGAAGATGCTCGCGCGCTGCACGAAGTTGCGCAGCTCGCGCACGTTGCCGGGCCAGTCATAGCCCCTCAGCGCGGCGAGCGCGGCCGGCGCGAAGCGCACGTTGCGGCCGCTCCCTTTGTCCAGCTCGCGCAGGAACGCTTCCGCGAGCATCGGGATGTCGTCGCCGCGCTCGCGCAGCGGCGGCAGCGCGATCGGAAACACGTTGATCCGGTGATAGAGATCCGCGCGCAGCTTGCCGAGCGCCATCGCCTCGTCCGGATCGCGGTTGGTGGCCGCGATGATGCGCACGTCGACGTCGATCTCGTGCGTGGAGCCGAGCCGCGTCAGCCGGCCCGTTTCCAGCACGCGCAGCAGCTTGACCTGCGACTCGACCGGCATTTCGGTGATCTCGTCGAGGAACAGCGTGCCGTTGTCGGCCCGCTCGAAGAAACCCTTGTGCTGGCGATCGGCGCCGGTGAAGCTGCCGCGGTCGTGGCCGAACATCTCGCTCTCGACGAGGTTCGCGGCAATCGCGCCGCAGTTGATCGCGAGGAACGGGTCGCGCCGCCGCAGGCTCAGGTCGTGGATCGTCTGCGCGACGAGTTCCTTGCCGGTGCCGGATTCGCCCGTCAGCAACACGGACGCCTCGGTGCCGGCGACGCGGCCGATCGCGTCGTACATCGCCTGCATCGGCGGCGAACTGCCGAGCATCCGCCCGAACCGGCCGAGCCGCTTCAGCTCCGAACGCAGCTCGTCGATCTCGGCATGCAGCACGCCGCTGCGCGGCACGTGCGCGAAGATGCTGTTCAGGCGCTGCATGTTGATCGGCTTCACCAGATAGTCGGTCGCGCCGCGCCGCAGCGCGTCGATCGCGGTCTCGAGACTCGCGTGGCCGGTCGTCAGCACCATTTCGCAGTGCGAGTCTTTCGGCAGTTCGTCGAACAGCTTCATGCCGTTGCCGTCGGGCAGCACGAGATCGCACAGCACGAGGTCCGGCGTGTGCGCGGACATCAGCGCGCGCGCTTCCTCGAGCGTGGCTGCCGTGTCGCACGTCAGATGCTGCATGTGCGCCTGCGCCGCAAGCATCGCGCGCGTGTCGGCGTCGTCTTCGACGATCAGGATGTAGGGCATCGATTCTCCGTTGCACACGCTGCGTCGCACGCTGCAACTGTCACGCTTCGCAATGCGAGGCGGTTCTGGACCGGCCGGCGCTGCGGCCGATGGGACAGCCGGCCGCCGCACCCGCGGCGATCGGCTCGAGAAGAAGACTTTCCTCCCGTCAACGCTTTCAGTATAGGAAACGACGCTACGCTGTCAGCCGTTATCGATAATTACTATCCGGTCGCTACGGGCGCATTGCAAGATTCAATTCCCCCCGCAGTTGAATTCGCTACGCTACTGAAAGCGAAAAGCGATTCCGTACGCAATTCTTCCGATTTCATCGCAGCGCATTTGTCGTGCGACCCTTTCAGTCCAGCGAGCCATCGATGTCGAATCGCGGCAAAGAGAACCAGCAACTGTTCGGCGATTCGCGTCCGATACGCGCGTTGCTGAACAAGATCGAGAAAGTGGCGGCCACGCGCGCCAGCGTGCTGATCGTCGGCGAAAGCGGCGTCGGCAAGGAGATTGCCGCGCGGCTCGTGCACGATCTGAGCTCGCGCCGGCGGTCGCCGTTCGTGCCGGTCAATTGCAGCGCGATTCCGCCCGATATCGCCGAGTCGCAATTGTTCGGACATGAGAAAGGCAGCTTCACGGGCGCGGCCTCGCAGCATGTCGGCTTTTTCGAAGCCGCGCGCGGCGGCACGCTGTTTCTCGACGAGATCGCCGAAATGCCGTGCGAACTGCAGATCAAGCTGTTGCGCGCGCTCGAATCCGGCACGATCACGCGCGTCGGCGGCATCGATGCGATTCCGCTCGACGTGCGCGTCGTCGCGGCGACCCATCACGATCCGGCCGCAGCGATTCGCGACGGCCGGCTGCGCGAGGACCTGTTCTATCGCATCGCGGTGTTCGCGCTGGGCGTGCCCGCGCTGCGCGAGCGCGAGGACGACGTCGCGGCCATCGCGCAGGATCTGGTCGAAGGCCTGAACGCACGCCATCACACGCGCAAGCGGCTGTCCGGCCAGGCGTTGCGCACACTGCGCAGCTACTCGTGGCCGGGCAACGTGCGCGAGCTGCGCAATACGATCGAGCGCGCGTTCATCCTCGCCGACGAGCAGATCGACATCCATCCGCCGCGCCGTGCGCCGGCGTGCGACGAGGTGCACGACAGCGCGATCACGCTGCCGCTCGGCGCGACGCTCGCGCATGCGCAGCAGCGCTTCATCGTCGCGTCACTCACGCATTTCGGCGGCAACAAGCCGCTCACCGCGAAAGCGCTCGGCATCAGCCTCAAGACGCTCTACAACCGGCTCGCGCTGATGCGCTGAACCGATCGCGGCCCTGCGACCCTGCGTTGGGCAGACAAAAAAGCCGCCGTCGCTTCAAGGCGCTCTGCGGCGCGCGACGGCGGTCAATATCTGCAATCCTTTGAAGTTTTTGCGTGTCATGCCCCCGGATGCGCGGGCGCTGATGCAATGCGCCCGTTCGTTGTGCCGGATGCAAGGCCGGCGCGGCCGCCGTCGCGTGCTCTCACGCGCGACATCCCAACCGCGGACCGCGCCGGGCGTTGCATTCTCCCCTGGTCCCGGCGAATCATCACTAGCCGCCGCTCGCCCCTGGTGAGGACGCTGCGCCTCCCGGCGCGGACATCGCGCCTCCCGGTGCGGACGTGGCGCCTCCCGGCGCAGTCGCGCCGCCACTCATGCCGCCGCCCGCCGCTGCGCTGCCCGGCGTGCCGCCGCCCGGAGGCGTGGCCGGGGCAGGCGCCATGCTGCTCGACGAGGTCGCATTCGAATCCGTTGCGTTTTCGCCGCGCTTCGAACATCCCGCGCCTGCCGCGAAGCCGACCGCGACGAGGCCGACGACGAGCGCGCGCCACACGATACGAAATGAATCATGTTGCATGACACCTCCCGTGTTGTAGAAAACCGCACACCAGAACGCGCAACTCCCGTGCCACATGGGTGATGGGCGTCACGCTCGGGAGCCGATCCGGCTCCATTCATATTCCAAATGCCATTCACCCGAATATTTAATTTCCCATTGCTGCGCGGGTTGCCCATACTCGCGGACGAATCCGGCAAACAAGCTCCGCGGCATCCGGGCCCGAACCGCGCGCACGCGCCGCATGCGCTCGCGCCCCACATGGAAGGAGACCTCGGCGTGCCACCCGAAGCCACTCGCCGCGCCGGCCTCGCGCGCCGCCTTGCGTCACGTTTCGGCCGCCCGCGATGCAGGACGACCTAGACGCGAACCGGCCGCACGCCGCTGCCGCCGGCGTGCTCGAGGCGCTCGACGCGCGGCTGATGCGGCTCCTGCTCGTGCTGCTGACCGAGCGCACGGTCTCGCGTGCGGCGGTGCGCCTGAACCTGTCCCAGCCGGCGACGAGCGCGGCGCTCAAGCGCTTGCGCACGCTGCTCGGCGATCCGCTGCTGGTGCGCAGCCGCTACGGGATGGTGCCGACCGAGTTCGGCGCGCGGCTCGTCGAGCCGCTGCGCAACGCGCTGCGTGTGATCGACTTCATCCGCAACCAGCAGCCGATTTTCGACGCGCGCACGTCGGTGCGCACCTACCGGATCGGCTGCCCCGATTACCTGAACGTGCTGTTCGTGCCGAAGCTCGTCGCGCTGTTCCGCGAGCACGCGCCGCACGCGAGGCTGGTGTTCCATCCGCTCGGCGACGGCTTCGACGCCGAGCGCGCGCTCGCCGACGGCGAGCTCGACCTCGTGATCGACAATCGCCCCGCCCGTGCGTCGCGATTCCGGCAGGACGACCTGTTCGACGACCGCGTCGTCTGCCTGATGCGCGCCACGCACCGACACGCGAAGCGCGAGACGATGACGGCCGCCGACTACGCGCACGCGCCGCAGCTGTGCCCGACGCCGTCGTGGCTCGAAGCGTCCGGCGCGATCGACCGGCAGCTCGAACGCGTCGGCCTGCAGCGCCGGATCGCGGTCACGCTGCCGCATTTCGAGCTCGCCGCGCATGCGCTCGTCCGCTCGGACCTGATCCTCACGACCACGGTTCGCCTCGCGCGGCATTACGCGAAGCTGCTGCCGCTCGCGATCGTCGCGCTGCCGGCCCAGCCGCCGGACATCGTCTACCGGATGACGTGGGACGAAGCCGGGCCATGCGTCGACGGCGTGCGCTGGCTGCGCGCGCTGATCGCGCAGGCGACGCGCGACTGGCTCGACGCCGACGCGGCGCTGCCGGCCGTCGCGGCGATCAGCGCGGCGGCAATGCAGGCGCCGCCGAGCGAGGAAACCGCGCCGCATCACGAGCGGAAACACGAGCCGCGCTGCGGGAAGCAACGCCCGGCGACCATCGCTCGCGCACATCGCAGCGCGCCGAAACCGCATTGATCGCGACGATCGGGTCGGCAACGCATGTGCAGCGCGCGTGCATCACCCCTGCTTCATCGGTTGCGCAAGCAACTTCATCACGACGACCGCGCCGACGAGCGCAAGCATGCCGCTCAACACCAGCGCATCGGCAAACCCGCTCGCGAACGCCGCGGGCGCGGCCGCCGCGAGCGCCTTCGCGGCCTGCGGCGGCACGCGCTCGAGCGCGCGCGCCAGATCGCCGGCCAGCAGGCTCGACATGAACGGCGCATCGACGACGCGCCCCAGGCCGGGCGTCGCCGCGACCAGCCGGTCGAGCTGCGCGTGCGCGCGCGCGGCGAGCACCGCGCCGAGCACGCCAACCGCCGTCACGATCGCGGAGAAGCGCGTCGTCGTGCTGATGCCGGACGCCATTCCGGTGCGATGCGGCGGCACGCACGCCATGATCGCCTTCTGCGTGTCGCCGTTCATGATGCCGGCGCCGCATCCCGTCACGAACATCCCGAGCGCGACGAGGCGATAGTCGCCGCTCGCGGTGAGCGCCGCGGTCAGCAGGTTGCCCGCGCCGATCAGCGCGAGCCCGCCGGCCAGCACGCCGCCGGACGACACGCGCGCCGCCAGCGCCGCGCCGAACGACGGCCCGACGATCATCGCGAACGCGAACGGCAGCATGCCGAGCCCCGCGTCGATCGCCGACATGCCGAACGCGTTCTGCAGGTACAGCGGCAGGAACGTCATCATCACCTGCGCGCACGCCGCGTAGCCGAACATCGCCAGCACCGCGCCGACGAAGCGCGGCGCGCGGAACAGCGCGAGGTCGATCATCGGCCGCGCCTGCCAGCGCTCCGCGGCGACGAAGCCCGCGAACAGCGCGGCGCCGAGCGCGAAGCGGCCGAGCGTGCCCGGCGACAGCCAGCCGTGCGACGGCGCGTCGATCAGCGCGGCGATCCCGCATGCGAGCGCCGTGCCGAACAGCAGGCTGCCGACGGCGTCGACGCGCTTCGCGTGCGGATCGCGCGACTCGTCGATCGCGACGCGCGCGCCCACGGCCAGCAGCGCGCATGCCGGCAGGTTGAGCAGGAACACCCAGCGCCAGCCGATCCACTGCGTGATCGCGCCGCCGACGAGCGGCGCGATCGCGGTCGCGACGCCCATGCACATCCCCCACACCGCCCACGCGCGCGCGCGCTCGCGCCCTTCCGGAAAGCGGTTCGCGATCACCGCGAGCGCCGCCGTCAGCAACAGCGCCGCGCCGCCGCCCTAGACCGCGCGCGCGGCGATCAGCCAGCCGGCCGACGGCGCGAGCCCGCAGCCGAGCGACGCGACGAAGAAGATCGCGAGGCCCGCGGCCAGCATCCGCTTGCGGCCGAAGCGGTCCGCGAGCCCGCCGGCGGGCAGCAGGCACGCGGCGAACGCGGTCATGTATGCGCTCACGACCCACTCGATGTCGGCAAAGCTCGCGTGGAAGCTGCGCGCGATGCTCGGCAGCGACACGGCGACGACGTTGGTGTCGAGCACGATCAGCGAACAGGTCGCGGACGCGACCGCGAGCGTCGCGGCGGCGGGCAGGCGGACGGCGGCGCGCGGCGCGGCCGGCGCCGGGGAGGACTGGGACATCGGGGGCTCCGGAACAGAAAGGGCGAGCCCTATGCTAGGCTTGGCCCGTATTGCCCGTCATTGATATTCCCACGCAGTTTTATTGACGATTTCCGCAATCATGGACCGCCTCGAATTCCGTCACGTCCGCGCGTTCCTCGCCGTCGCGCGCCATCTCCATTTCGCCCGCGCGGCCGACGAACTCGACATGGCGCCGCCGGCGCTCACGCGGCAGATCCAGGAAGCGGAACGGCTGCTGGGCGTGCGCCTGTTTCACCGGTCGCGGCGCGCGGTCGCGCTGAGCGCCGCGGGCGAGGCCTACCTCGGCGAAGCGAGCGCCGCGCTCGAGCACCTGCAGCGCGGCCGCGAGCTCGCGGCGCTGGCCGAGCGCGGCGAGCTGGGGCGAATCGAGGTCGGCTACGTGTCGTCGGCGGTCTATTCGGGCACGCTGCAGCGCACGGTCGGCGCGTTTCGCGCCGCGCATCCGCGCATCGAGCTCAACCTGCGCGAGGTGCCGATGGACGACGTCGCGAAGCAGATCGACGCGGGACGGCTCGACGTCGCCTACGTGCGGCCGCCGCTGCCGCTGCCCGGCGAGCTCCGCACCGTCACGCTGCAGCGCGACGTGTTCGTCGCGGCGGTGCCGGCCGATTCGCCGTTCGCCGAGATGGCGACGATCAAGGCCGCCGCGCTGGCCGGCGCGCGCTTCGCGGTGCCCGAGCAGGAGCTCGGCACGCTGGAAGTTGCGCGGCGCGGGCGCTTCGCGCCCATGATCGCCGCACGCCCGGGCGGGCTGCTCGCGGTGCTGGCCTGCGTGTCGGTGAACGGCTGGGTCGCCGTGATTCCGGACGCGCTCGCCCGCTGCGTGTCGCTGCCGGGCGTCGTCTACCGGCCGCTCGCGGGCAAGCCGATCACGTCCGAGCTCGCGCTCGCGTGCCGGCGCTTCGAGAAGGCGCCCGCCGTGCGTGCGTTCCTGCGGGGCGTGGCGCGCGCCGAATGATCCGGATGAGCGCCGGGCCTGCCGCACCCGCGACATGCGGTTCGAGCCTGTTGTAATAGAATTCACGACGCCCGTCCCACCGCCCCATAGAGGCGGCCGACGAATCCGAGAACGCCTTCCTGAACCCGTCGAATGAGCTCCGACACCTCGACCGTCACGACCTGCCCCGTCCGCAAGCGTCTGGCCTTGCGCCGCAAATCCTGGAAGTTGCCGGATGCCGGCCTGAATCACTGGCTGGAAATTCAGCGCGATCCGTTGAAGTGGCTGGCCGACATGCACCGGACCTCGCCCGATCTCGCGAGCGTGCGAATGGGTGTGAAGCGGCTCTGGTGCCTGTTTCATCCCGATGCGATCCGTGAGCTGATGGTCTCCCATCGCGCCGACCTGCGGCGCTGGGAACCCAGCCTGTGCATCATGCGCCAGTGGAACGGGTCCAGCTTCATGATGAAGGAAGGCGAAGCGGCGCGTCGTCAGCGCCAGACGGTGCGCCCGCATATCCAGTCGCCGGCCGTACCGGAGATTCAGCGCATCGCCCGACACTGGTCGGCGCGTATCGCGCCGGGCCAGGTGGTCGATCTGGATCTGGAAATGGCCGCCTACAGCGTCACGCTGGCCGGCCATGCATTGTTCGACATCGATCTTGGTCCGAATGCGGAAACCATTGCCAAGGCCGTGCGCATCCTGTCGCGCGTCGCCTTGCTCGAATCCAGCACGGGGCTTCCCCTCGGCCACTGGTTTCCGAGCAAGATGTGCCCGCGCAAGCGCTGGGCCCTGCGCGTGATGCGTGCGCAGATCGAGCAGGTCGCAAAGGAATCGCAACGCCCGCTGGTCATGCATCGTGACGACCTCGCCACGCTGCTGATGGCCTCGCACCAGGCCACCGGCGCAACGCTGGCCTGGGCGCAATTGCTGCTGGCCCGGCATCCCGAGGTGCTGGCCGCGCTACGCAAGGAGCTCGCCGCGATCGACTGGTCCGGCGTGAATCAACTGCAGGACCTGCACCGGGCTCCGTTGCTGCGCGCCGTGATTCAGGAAACCCTGCGCCTGTACCCGCCGGCTTATGCGCTGGTGCCGCGCCAGCTGTCGCGCTCCATGACCGTGTCGGGAACCCCGCTCGCGCGCGGCGATATCGTGATGATTTCCAGCTGGATCACGCATCGCGACGCACGCTGGTTTCCCGAGCCCGATGCGTTCCGGCCCGAGCGCTTCCTGGAAGCCCCGACCTGGCCGCAGGGTGCGTATTTTCCATTCGGCGTCGGTGAGCGAGCCTGCCCCGGCACCGGAATGGCCATGATGGACCTGGCCGTTTCGCTGGCTTACTGGGTCGAGCACTGGGACATGACGATCCTGGGGCCGGTGACCCCGCAAGGCTGGTTCTCCCTTCGCCCCAAGAACGCCCGGGTGCGCCTCGAACCGCGCATGCGCGCCGAGCGCGAGCATCGCCGCGACCGCCCGTAAAACAGGGCTTCACCGCCGAAACGGCCTCCGCACAAACCCGCGCTTCCATGTTACGAATCGCCGTTTCCTGCGTACAATGGCCGGCAAGCCTGCCACGCAATGCATTGCAGCGCCGACCGATCTTTCGGGGGAACGCATGTCCACGCACGCCAGAAAACCGCTGGTATCGCTCGTCGTGCCGTTTCATGACGAAGACGAAGCGATCGGCGCATTCTTCTCCGCCACCCTGCCGATTCTCGATTCGGTCGAAGCGGTCCGCTTCGAGATCGTCTGCGTCAACGACGGCAGCCGCGACCGCACGCTCGACCGGCTGATCGCCGTCGCAGCCGGCGACCCGCGCGTGCGCATCGTCGACCTCACCCGCCGCTTCGGCAAGGAAGCCGCGCTCACCGCCGGCCTCGACGAAGCGGCCGGCGCCGCGGCGATCCTGCTCGACGCCGACCTGCAGGACCCGCCCGCGCTGATCCCCGCGATGATCGAGCACTGGCGCGCCGGCGCCGAGGTCGTCGCCGCGAAGCGCACCAACCGGATGTGCGATCCGTTCATGCAGCGCGCGGCCGCCGCGCTCTACTATCGCGTGCACAATGCGCTGTCCGAAGTCGAGATGCCGGAAAACGTCGGCGATTTCCGCCTGATGGACCGGCAGGTGATCGACGCGCTGCGCGCGCTGCCGGAACGGCGGCGCTTCATGAAGGGCCTGTTCGCGTGGGTCGGCTACCGCACCGCGATCCTCGAATACACGCGCGCGCCGCGCAGCGGCGGCCGCTCGAAATTCTCCGGCTGGCGGCGCTGGAACTTCGCGCTCGAAGGCATCACGAGCTTCAGCACCGTGCCGCTGCGCGTGTGGACCTACGTCGGCCTCGCGTTCGCGCTGCTGGCGCTCGCGTACGGCGGGTTCATCGTCGTGCGCACGCTGCTGTTCGGCAACCCCGTGCACGGCTATGCGTCGCTGATCTCCGTCCTGCTGTTCATGGGCGGCATCCAGCTGGTCGGCATCGGCGTGATCGGCGAATACCTCGGCCGCATCTACCACGAGTCGAAGCAACGCCCCGTCTATCTCGTGCGGCGCCGCTACGGCGCCGACAGCCACGCGGACGCGCCGCCCGAGCGTCACGGCCACGCGCATCCGGCGTCGAAGCTGCTGCAGTTTCCGGTCAAGCGGACCGCGGCCCAGCGCGTGGCCGCCCCACGCCGCCGGCCGGCCGCGCCGGCGACGGCCGGTCACCCCGCCAGGAAGCTCTCGGCCAAATAGGAACCCCGCAAGCCCGCATGCCGCCCATGGACATCCCCCGACAATCGGCGCAAGCGGCGCACCACCCCGTGCGCGCCTGGCTGACGCCCGCGCGGGTCGTCGCGTACAGCGCGTTCGTGCTGGCGTTCTATGCGATCTTCCTGTCGATCTGGGCGTGGGTCGCGCATCACGGGCCCGTCGCGTCGCGCCCCGGCTCGGACTACTCGGTGTTCTGGTCGGCGTCCTACGTGATGCTGCACGGCGACCCTTGGCAGGCCTACGATTTCCCGACCTTCTCGCGGATGTCGGCCCGGATGTTCCCGCATTTCCACCGCGAGGGCTTTCTCGCGTGGCTGTACCCGCCCACCTACCTGATGATGGTCGCGCCGCTGTCGCTGCTGCCGTTCGCACTCGGCTATCCGCTGTTCGTCGCGTTCGGCGTCGCGCTGCTCGGGGTCGCCGTGTGGCGCGTGTCCGGGTTCGCCGCGATTCCCGGCGCCGGCCCCCGCATGAAGCGCGTCGGCGCGTTCGCGCTGGTCGCGAGCCCGTGCGTGTTCGTCACCGCGATGTTCGGGCAGAACGCGTTCCTGACCGCGGCGTGCGCGGCGCTGGCCGTCTGCTGGGCCGACCGCCGGCCCGCGTGGGCGGGCCTTTGCATCGGCCTGCTGTCGGTGAAGCCGCAGATGGCGCTGCTGTTTCCGTTCGTGCTGGCGGCCGCGCGCGCGTGGCGCACGTTCGCGTGGGCCGCGCTCGCGACGACCGGCTTCGCCGCGCTCAGCGTGCTGGTGTGCGGCGTCGAATCGCTGCGCCTGTTCGTGGCCAGCACGGGGCTCGCCCGCGCGCTGATCCTCGAGCACGGCATCGTGTTCTGGTTCGCGTCGCCGACGCCGTTCGCGGCGTTCCGCCTCGCGGGCCTGCCGGTGGCGGCCGCGTATGCCGCGCAGGCGTGCGTCGCCGCGATCGCGATCGCGGCCGCGTGCGTCGTGTGGGCGCGCTCGCGCGACCCGCGCCTGCGCGCCGCGATGCTGATGGTCGCGACGCTCGCGTCGAATCCGTACGTGTGGCACTACGAGCTCGCGTGGCTCGGCGTCGCGCTCGCGTGCATGCTGGCGATCGGCTGGCGCGACGGCTGGCTGCGCGGCGAGCAGGCGATGATCGCGCTGATGTGGGCGCTGCCGCTGTACGAATACCTGAACCCGGTGTTCCACGCGCCGCAGATCGGGCCGGCCGTGACGCTGGGGGCGCTGCTCATGCTGCTGCGCCGCGCGCATTCCATGCATGAACAGACCCTGGCTCACAACGCGAGCCTCGGCGGCGCATACACGCCGTAGTACGGCCCGACGCCGCTCGCGACGCCGGTCATCTTGACGCCCGCGACGAAGTGGCCCTGGATGTACTTGTAGGTGCCGCCGAGCGACACGTCGATGTGAAACGCCGCGAACGCGACGACCGGAACGTAGGTGCTGGTGGCCGTCTGCGTGACGACGGGCAGCACCACCGTCGTGCCGACCGGCACCGACGTGTAGAGCGTGGCCTTCACGCCGGTCGCGAGCCAGATGCTGTCGCCGATGCTGAGCTGCGCGGGATTGCCGGTCGCCATCAGGCCCGCCATCGTCGTCACGTCGTTCGCGGTCGACTGGAACGACGTCCACTGCCCGCCCATGCACGTCGCGCCGTAGGTCTGGCCGTTCGTGATGATGAATTCGTACGGCAGGCCCGTCAGCGGATTGATCAGCGGCTGGTTGGTCGCCGCATTCCAGTACTGGTTGTACACGCACTGGTCGATCGCGACCGGGAACAGGCCGCCGGCCGCCACCCCGCCGGGCGCCGCCAGCACCGCCACCGCGGTCGCGCTGCCGGACGCGCCGGGAATCCCGAGCAGGCCGCCGAGCAGCAGCGGAATCATCCCGCCGTTCACGCCCGGCGCGCGCGACACGGTGACCTGCACCGCCGGCGCGTCGTAGGTGCCGGGCGTGATGGTGGCCGCCTGCATCGTCGCGGGGCTGCGCCCCAGGTTCCAGTAGCCGGCGGCGACCGTGCCGGTCGACAGTGCGCTGCCGGCGGCCGAGTTCTGCGCGACCGCGCCGCTCGCCGCCGTTGCCGCCTGCGACCAGTTCAGCGCGCCGCCGCTCGGCGCCATCAACGCATCCGCCCCCGCGATCGCGGCCGCGTCAGCGGCGTTCTGCAACTGGTTGCGGACCACCGCCACCCACGCGACGTCGATCGCCAGCGCGCCGAACATCAGCAGCGGAATCAGGAACAGCAGGAAGAACAGCGCGACGGAGCCGCGCTGCCGCGCGGATGCGGTACTTTCGCGGCCCGCGTCATTCATACAGCATCACCGAAGTCGCCGACACCGTGACCGGGCCGGTCAGCGCGCTGAACGCGGAGCCCAGCACGAGCCCTGAGTACGTATAGGTCACGGTCACCGTCAGCGCGCTGCCCGACGTCGTGCCGTTCGCCTGGGTGACGTTCACGGTCGGCGTCGTCGCGGCGCCGCCGGTGATCAGGCTGTTCTGCGTGTAGTTGAGCGCGACGCCGGCGACCTGCGTCGTGGTCAGCATCGGCGAGCGCACGACGACGCCCGCGCGCGCCGCCTCGCGGCTCGCGTTCGTGATGACCGCCTTGTCGCACAGGATCAGGCTCACGTCGATGATGCCGAGCAGCACCATCAGCAGGAACGGCAGCATCAGCACGAATTCGAGCGAGATGACGCCGCGCGCGTGGCGCTCGCCTGTCGCCCGGCGTGTCATGGCGCGGCTTCCGCGGCCGGCTGCGCGAGCGCCGGCCGCGCACCCGCCGTGCTCCCGCGCGCCCCGAGCCGCGCGCGCACCGCCTGGTAGAAGCGCAGGTTGTCGGCCACGGCCGACGCCGGCAGGTCGGCGGACAGCAGCTTCTTCGCCGAATCGGTGTTGCCGAGCACGCCGTACGCGAACGCGAGATTCTGGCGCGCCTGCCACGGCGCGTCGGGCAGCCCGGCGACGTCGAGCAGCACGTTCACGCCCTCGCGCGGCCGGTTGCCCAGCACGAGCGACAGCCCGAGATCGACGCGCAGCCCCTGCGCATCGGGATGCGCGCGCAGCGCTTCGCGATACACGGCCTGCGCATCCGCATGGCGCCCCTGCAGGTCGAGCACGGTGCCGAGCCCTTCGGCCGCGAGCGGATGGTTCGGCTGCGCGGCCAGCAGCGCGCGATACCGCTCGCCGGCCTCGTCGAGCCGGCGCTGCCGCAGCGCGACGCGCGCGAGCCCGAGCTGCGGGCCGAGCTCCGCCGGCGCCAGCCGCTGCGCTTCCGCGTAGAGAATTCGCGCGCGCTCCAGGTTGCCGGTGCGGTAATTCACGTCGCCGAGCCCGACGCGCGCCGCGAGCGCATCGGGATGCGCGGCGAGCACCTTCTCGTACAGCGTCGCCGCGAGCTCGACGTTGCCGCCGGCCAGCGCGCTGTCCGCGATGCGCATCTCGGCCTGCGGATCGTCGCTCTTGTGCGACAGCACCGGCCTCGGCTGGATGCCCGGCGCGCCGCAGCCGCCGGCCAGCACCGGCAGCACGGCCGCGAGCGCGATCGTGATCACGCGTGCGACGGATCGTGTCATCTGAACACCTCGAGCAGGCGGATCGCCGCCGGGCCCGCCGCGATCAGGCAGACCGTCGGCAGGATGAACAGCATCATCGGCAGCGTGATCTTCGGCGCGAGCTTCGCGGCCTGCTCCTCGAGCGCGACGATCTGCTCGGTGCGCTCGGTGCGCGCAAGCGTGCGCAGCGCCTGCGTGATCGGCGTGCCGAACCGCTGCGACTGCGCGAGCGTCGTCGCGAGCGAGCGAGCGGACGGCAGGTCGACGCGCGTCGCGAAATGGGTGAGCGTCGCAGCCACGTCGCCGCTCAGCGTGAGCTCGTCCGCGCACACCGACAGCTCGTCGGCGAGCGGCGGGCAGATGCGCGAAAGCTCTTGCCCGACGCGCCGGATGCCCGCCGCGAGGCTGTTGCCGGCCATCGTGCAGATCACCAGCAGGTCGAGCGCATCCGGCAGGCACCCGGCGATGATCCGCCGCCGCCGCCGGATCATCGCGCCGAGCACGTACTCGGGCACGATCACGCCGATCACGAACGCGGCGACCATCGCCAGCGCGCGGATCACGAAGTACTCGCCGAGCCGCGGAATGTACGGGCTGAACACGATCGCGACGCACGCGAACAGCACGCCGCCGCTCAGCTTGATCCCGATCATCGACGACACCGCGCGGCGCTCGCGAAAACCCGCGCGCGTGAGCTGCAGGCCGAGCTTCACGCGCTGCATCGGGTCGAGCACCGGCAGCCGCTCGCCGAGCTGCGCGAGCCGCCGCGTCACGTCCTGGCGGACGTCGCCCGGCTGCAGGAACAGCGCGGCCGGCGACGCCGCGCGCTGCCCGGCCGCCTGCCGCACGCGCGCGGCGATCCGCTTGCGCGTGCCGCCGCCGGGCGGCGCCAGCGCGAGCGCGACGCAGGCCAGCAACAGCAGCAGTTCGAGGCCGCGGGCGGCCAGCATCGACAGCGTCATCGCGCGGTCTCCATTCTCGAGATCTTGCGGATCACCAGCAGCCCGATCACGAGCAGCACGGCCGCGATCGTCAGCATCGTATGGCCGGCGTGCGTCGTGAACAGCAGCATGATGTACGAGCGGTTCACGAGAAACAGCGCGCCGATCATCACGAACGGCACCGCCGAAATGATGTTGGTCGTGATCCGCCCTTCGGCGGTCAGCGCGCGGCTTTTCAGGCGGATGTCGCGGCGCGAGCGGACGATGCTCGACAGCTCGTCGAGCGTCTCGCCCAGGCTGCCGCCGGTTTCGCGCTGCAGCAGCAGGTAGACGGTGAAGAACGAGAAGTCCGCGATCATCAGCCGGTCCGCCGCCTGCGTCAGCACGTCCTTCAGGTCCGCGCCCACGCGCAGGCTGTCGCCCATCGTCCGGAACGTCGAGCGCACCGGCTCGGCCGCGCTGTCGCCGACCGTGCTGATCGCCTGCGTGACCGGAATGCCGGCGCGCACCGCCCGCACGATCAGGTCGATCGCATCGGGAAACGCTTCGAGGAAGCGCAGGCGGAAACGCCGGATCAGCGCGAGATAGCTGCTGCGCAGCGCGACGAGCGGCAGCCCCGCGTAGACGAACGGGCGCACGAACCCCGGCGGCTCGATCAGCTTCACCGCGACGAGCGCCGTGAGCGCGCCGGCGATCGTGCTGGCGATCACGATCCGCACGCCGCCGTCGCCGCTGACCGCGCGCACCCGCGACACGTAGCGCTGCAGCCAGGCGCGCGCCCGGCTCTGCCGGCGCTCGAGGCTCAGCAGCGCGAGGCCGGAACCGTCGGCCGCGCCCGCGTCGCCGCCCGCATGCGCCGGCGACAGGCGGCGCATCCGCGCGCGAATGCGCTGCGCCGGCGCGTTGCGCGCGCGCTCGAGCAGCGCCGAGATCGCGAGCCCGATCCCGAGGAGCGCGACGAACGCGCAGGCCGCGAACAGGTCGGCGGCGCTCATTGCCGGAACACCTCGGCCAGCGCGTCGTCGACGCCGTAGTACGCGGCGCGCGCGGCGAACGCCGGCCGCAGCGACGACGCCTCGAACACGCCCTTCACCGCGTCGCGCGTCGTGTCGCCGTCCTGGCGGAACGCGAACAGGTCCTGCGTGATGACCACCTCGCCTTCCATCCCGACGATCTCGGTGATCCGCGTGACGCGGCGCACGCCGTCGCGCATCCGCTCGATCTGCACGAACAGGTGCACGGCGCTCGCGATCTGCCGCCGGATCGACAGCAGCTGCAGGTTCGCGTTCGCCATCATGACCATGCTTTCGAGCCGGCTGATCGCGTCGCGCGGCGAGTTCGCGTGGATCGTCGTCATCGAGCCGTCGTGGCCCGTGTTCATCGCCTGCAGCACGTCGAACGCCTCCGGCCCGCGGATCTCGCCGAGGATGATCCGGTCGGGCCGCATCCGCAGCGCGTTGCGCACGAGGTCGCGCTGCGAAATCCCGCCGAGCCCCTCGGTGTTCTCGGGCCGCGTCTCGAGGCTGACGACGTGCGGCTGCAGCAGCTGCAGCTCGGCCGCGTCCTCGATCGTCACGATTCGTTCGTGCTCCTCGATATGCTGCGACAGCGCGTTGAGCAGCGTCGTCTTGCCCGAGCCGGTGCCGCCGGAGATCACGACGTTCAGCCGGCACGTGCACGCGACCTTCAGCGCCTGCAGCATCGCGGGCGAGATGTTGCCCTGCTGCGCCATGCGCGCGAGCGTGATGTCGCGCTTCGCGAACTTGCGGATCGAGATCGACGGCCCGCGCATCGCGACCGGCGGCAGCACGACGTTCACGCGGCTGCCGTCGGCGAGGCGCGCGTCGACCATCGGGCTGCTCTCGTCGACGCGCCGCCCGACCGCCGCCGCGATGCGCTGCGCGACGCTCGTCACGTGCGCGTCGTCGCGGAACTTCAGCGTCGTGAGCTCGAGCCGCCCCGCGCGCTCGACGTAGACCTGATCGGGGCCGTTGACGAGGATGTCGGTCACCGTCTCGTCGGCGAGCAGCGGCTCGATCGGCCCGACGCCGAACATGTCGTTCAAAATCGCGTCGACGATCAGCACCTGCTCGCCGGCCGTGATCTTCAGCTGCTCGCGCTCCACCGTGTGCGCGGCCACCTGCTCGATGCCCGCGCGCACCTCGTCGCGCGACTTCATCAGCGCCGCCGACATGTTCATCGACGCGAACACGGCCGTGCGGATCGCGTCGAACTTGCCGGACCGGATCAGCGACTCGTGGTGGTCGGCCGCCGCGCGGGTCGGCATCGGCGCGGGCGCGGGCGGGCGCGGCGCGTTGACGGGCTCGGCGCGCTCGGCGCGCTCGGCCGGCGCGGAGTCCGCCGGCGGCCGGTTGCGGGTGCCGAATTTCATCACGTGCCTGTCCTCCATCTGACGAACCGCGCGTACCACGGCTCGGCCACGGCCATCGATTCGCCGGTGATGCCGTTCGCCAGCTGCCGGATCTCGTCCAGGAAGCCGTGGCGCTTCGCGCCGTCGATCGGCTCGCCGAGGTTTTCCGCGACGGCGAGCGTCTGCGGCTCGTGCGGCAGCTCGCGCAGCCTCACGCTGCCGAACGCCTCCTCGAAATCGGCCGGCTCGACGCGCCCCGCCACCGGCGCGAGCGGATTGTTCAGCACCATCGACAGCAGCCGCTCGCCGGGCAGCTCCCGCGTGAAGCGCGCGAGCCGCCCAGCTTCGTAGGCCGCGTGCACCGACCGGTCGGCGACGATGTACACGAGATCGGATGCTTCGAGCGCGTCCTCGAACAGGTGGCCGGCCGCGCTGCCGACGTCGAACAGCACGTAGTGGAAGCGGTCCTTCAGCATGTCGACGAGACCCGTGACGGCCTCGTCGCGCAGCGCCACGTCCGCGCCGTAGGCCAGCTCGGCCGACAGCACGTGCAGCCGGTCGCCCTTCGTGACGAACATGCGCTCGAACAGCGCGTCGTCCGGCCGCTGCTCCATGTTCAGCAGCTCGATCAGGCCGTTGTTGCTCGACAGCCCGAACATCGAGTTCGCGCCGCCGCCGTGCAGGTTCAGGTCGACGTACGCGACGCGCCGGCGCTTCTCGCCCGCGAGGCAGCGCGCGAGGCTCACCGCGATCGTGGTCGCGCCGACGCCGCCGCGCGCGCCGACGAAACTCACGGTCTTGCCGGTGCGCACCTGCACGACCGACTCGGTGGCCGTCAACGCGCGCCGCACCAGCTCGACCGTCAGCGGCTTGACGATGTAATCCTGCACGCCGATGCCGAGCAGGTTGCGGAACAGCCCGACGTCGTTCTGCGTGCCGACCGCGACGACCCGCACCGACGGGTCGCACACTTCCGCGAGCCGCATCAGGTCCGACACCGGCAGCACCGAGTCCGACACGTCGACGACGAGCTGGCGCGGCGAGCGCTCGTTCTGCTGCAGCAGGCGGATCGCGTCGTCGCACCCGCCGGGCTGCAGGTGCGCGCGCGTGATCGACAGATCCTTCGCGACGCGGCGGATCACGTCCTCGCTGCCCGGGTCGGACACGACCGCAATGAGGTCCGCCGCGCCGGCAGGGGCGGCGCGCTTGGGATTCCGGCTGGCGAGGACTTTCATGGCGGCGTGAGAGAAGCGTGAGTGGGATCAGCGGCCGGGCGAGCCGGTCGTCGTCAGCGTCTTGCCCGGCGCCGGCTGCTTGACGCGATCCTCGACGTAGCGGCGCACCGCGCCGGCCGCCGCTTCTGCATCGGCACCGCCGTACGGCACCGGCGCGACGAGATCCTCGGGCCGCGCGAGCATCGCCGCGAGGTTGCGGTAGGTCGCGCAGCCGAACGGCACGCCCGCGCGGCCGAACCCCGCATCGACGAGATGCGACGGCTGCATCAGCTTCATGCAGTCGGGCGGCACCGCACGCGCGCCGTCGAAGCCGATCGCGGTCGTATCGGGCAGGCTCAGCGGCGGCGGCGCCGACAGGCAGCCCGCGAGCGCCAGCGGCGTCAGCAGGCCCAGCGCGGCGACGGTCGTTCGAATTCGCATGAGCGCCCTCCCGAAGTCAGTAGACGAAGCCCGCGGCGCCGACCAGACGCGGCGTGTCGCCCGACAGCAGGTCGAGCCCGAGGTTGCGCTGCACCGCGAACTCCAGGTCGCTGCTCGGCCGCGCGACGGTGTCGATCGCCTGCTCGAGCTGGCCGGGCCCGGCCGGCTGCACGATGTACGGCGTGACGATCACGACGACCTCGGTCTTGTTGTCCTGGAAGTTCTTCGACGAGAACAGCCGGCCGAGCACCGGCAGCCGGCCGAGCCCCGGGATCTGCGACACGACGTCGCTCGTCTGGCTCTGCAGCAGCCCGCCGATCGCGAAGCTCTGCCCGCTCGACAGCTCGACCGTCGTCTCGACGCGCCGCACGCTCAGCGCCGGCACCTTGACGCCACCGGTCGTCACGCTGTTGGTCGGGTCGATCTCGCTGACCTCGGGCCGCACCTTCAGGCTGATCCGGTTCTCGGCGAGCACGGTCGGCGTGAAGTCGAGCGACACGCCGAACGGCTTGAACTCGACCGTGATCGCGCCGGTCGTGGTGCCGCTCTGCGCGACCGGAATCGGGATCTCGCCGCCGGCGAGGAAGCTCGCGGTCTCGCCCGACATCGCGGTCAGGTTCGGCTCGGCGAGCATCGTGATCAGCCCTTCCTGGTCGAGCGCGTCGAGCACGACGTCGATCGACCAGCGCCCCGCGCGGAACCCGCCGAGCACCGAGAACGCGCCCGTCGGCGACAGGTTGAACAGGCTCGTGGTCGGGTCGAACAGCGTGCGCCCGTTGAACAGCCCGCCGATGAAGTTGCCGGACCCGCCGAGCCCGCTCCAGTTGATGCCGAGCTGCTGCGTGATGTTGCGGCTCACCTCGGTCACCCTGACGCGCAGGTTGACCTGGATCGGGCGCGACAGCGTGAGCCGGTTGACGAGCTTTTCCTTGTCCTGCAGGTACGGCGCGAGCGACTGCATCACCGCGTCGGCGTCGGCCCCGCTCGGCACCTTGCCCGACACCATCAGCGAGCCCGGCGCGCCGGACACCTTGAGCTGCCATTGCGGAAAGCGGCTGTCGAGCACGCGCTGCAGCGACGCCGTATCGGCCTGCACGATCACGGTCTTGCGCAGGATCGGCCGGTGGTTCGCGCCGAGCGCGATCAGCGTCGTCGTGCCGGCCTTCTTGCCGAACACGAACACGGTGCGCGGCGACGGCACCTGAATGTCGGCGATGGACGGATCGGCGACGAACATCGTGGCCGCGGGCTCGGGCAGCGACAGCAGGTCGCCCTTGCCGGCCGCGAGCGTCAGCGGCGCGCCCGCATCCGTCGCGCTCGCGCGCTGCGCGAACGCGACGCCGGGCGCGGCAACACAAGCCATGCACCACAGAGCGATCCAACGAACCATGCGCACCATGCGTTTTCTCGTCAAATGCCCAAATGCCGGCCGCCGCGCGGCCGGTCCGATCCGTTACTGCGTGGCCGTCCCCGGCGGCTGCGGCGCCTGCGCGGCGAGATTGCCGCCGTTCGACGCGCCGTTCGATACGCCGGGCAGGCCCGGCAACCCGGGCGGCAGCGGCGGCACGCCGGCCACGCCGATGCCGCCGCCGCGCGCCCCGTCGTCGACCGTCGAGCCGCGATAGATCACCACCGTGTTGTTCTGCCGCGGCAGCCGCGCGCCGGCAGCCGGCGCGGCGGCCGGCGCGCGCATCGCGTCGCGGAACGCGCGCGACACGTCGCCGGCCCACACCGGCGGCGTGTCGGGCTCCTGCTCGTCGCCGCCCGCCGGCTGCCGCCGGTCGCTCGTCGCGAAGCTGCGCAGCGCGAGCGACAGCGAGCCGAGCCGCGTCGCGACCAGCACGACCTGCGCGGTGCGCGGCGCAACCTCGAGCGTGACCGTGCGCGCATGGACGGTCGCGTCCGCGCCGCTGGCAGGCCCCTTCGCGCGCTGGAATTCCGAGCCGACCGCGAGCACGCGCGCGCGCCGCACGACCGTCTCCGCCTCGTACGCGCCGGGCTCGGCCGTCGTGCCGCCGATCTGCTGGGTCAGCAGCACGTCGACGAAATCGCCCGGCTGGATCAGGCCCGCGTTGCCCGACACGTCGTCGACCGGCACCGAGATCGCGCGCATGCCGGGCTTCAGCGCCGCCGCGAGAAAATCCGGCGCGCCGGCCGCGATCACGTTGTCCGCGCGGATCGGCGCGCCCGCGCTCACGCGGTTGCGCAGCAGCGCGCCCTTCAGGTCCGCGCCCGGCTGCGATTCGACGAACGCGCCCGGCGGCACCTGCGCATGCGGGACGCGTTTCCACGCGAGATCGTTGTCGCGCAGCAGCAGCCCTTCCGGCAGGTCGGCGGCCGCGACGCGCACGCGCGCCTCCGCGGACTCGACGGGCGGCTTGGCGGTGGACGCGGCGACGTACAGCTCGCGCAGGATGAACGCGCCGATGCCGGCGGCAATGATCAGCGCGGCCATTCTCAGGGGTTTGGGCATGGCGGCGTGCGTCCCCCGGCTAAGTAAACGTGGCGGCGTGCGCAAACGCCGCCCAGACCGACAACGCGCCGCCCAGTGCGAGCGGGACTCCGTACGGCACGCCGCGCGTCGCGACGGGACGCGCGGGCGCGGTGCGGCGCTGCCGCGCGTCGGCCGCGAGCACCGCGACGCCGCACGCGAGACCGCCCGCGCCGACGATCGTCAGCACCGGGACAGCCAACGCCGGGCCGGCCCATAGAAACACGGCCGCCGCCAGCTTGACGTCGCCGCCGCCGATCCAGCCCGCGTGGCGAAGCCCGCCGAACAGCAGCAGCATCGCCGCGCCGGTCGCGACGTGGCCGGCCACCGGCGCGAACCCGTCGCGCACGAGCGCCGCCGCGACGAAGTACAGCGTCGCGAACGCCAGCACCGCGCGATTGGACAGGCGCCGCGCACGCAGATCCTGCACCGCGAGCGAAGCCAGCACGGCCGTGGCCACCGACTGCACGAGATAGAGCATGAGCGAAGCCGTCCGTCGGCGCGCCTCCGCGCGAGATACGTTCGACTGCTGCGGATCCGTGTGCGTCGGCGGCGCGGGGTCGGGGAATCAGATCAGGCCGGTCACTTTCGTGATCAGCGCGGTGAACAGGCTCGGCAAGCCGCCCGACGTGCTGCTCAGGATCGCGCCGACCGCCGCGAGCGCAACCACGACGATGCCGGCAAGCACCGCGTATTCCATCGAGCTGACGCCGCGTTCGTCACGCAGCAGGGACTTGGCGTATTGCAGCATGGCAACCTCCTTGCAAGGGGGTCGGTGATCGACCGTTGAACGTCATGGCGTTGCGTGACTCCGGCGGCCCTCACATCGGGCCGCTCGCATCCCCGGAGTCAACTCGATCGCTGCGCCGCCGGCAGGCACCTTGCCGACGACCTTGATTCGTCTTGGGTATAGACAATTTTCCGGACGAATTCAAATTATTTGGCGTCGGAGTGTATTTATGGATAGCACCCCGCAACAATCCAACAATTTGTCATTGCGCCGCAATTGTTTCTCGCGAAGCAACGCAATTCCGGATCGTTGATCGGGCGCGTGCTCGCCCCTTCACGAGCGAATCGGCCGTTCACCGCGCGCGAGCAGCGCGTCGATTTTCATTGCATTTTCGGGCCCGCGCGTCGGCTTGGATTTATTACCGATGCGCTCGCGCGGCTCGGTAAAAACGACGAAGCCGGATCGATTTATTCGTGCGGTTTTTACTGCCTATTGCGTCAATCGAGCCACACGCCGTCGAACCGGTGTCCGCCCAGCGGCGAGAATGCGAGGCCGTGCACGCGCGTCGACACCGGCAGCGACACGATCGAATGCGCGATCGGCGTGAACGGCACCTGGTCCTTGAACACGACCTGCGCCTGCTCGTACAGCGCCGTGCGCCGCGCGACGTCGGCGTGCGTGCGCGCCTGGTCGATCAGCCGGTCGAATTCCGCGTTGCACCACTTCGACAGGTTGCTGCCGTGCACGGCGCCGCAGCCGAGCAGCGCGCCCAGCCAGTTGTCCGGGTCGCCGTTGTCGCCCGACCAGCCGTACAGGATCGCGTCGTGCTGCCCCTCGAGC
The DNA here is from genome assembly GCF_902833085.1 of Burkholderia ubonensis. GTDB lineage: Bacteria > Pseudomonadota > Gammaproteobacteria > Burkholderiales > Burkholderiaceae > Burkholderia > Burkholderia ubonensis. The sequence continues at coordinate 357,535 of NZ_CADFEB010000008.1, read as the reverse complement.
TTCGAGCGCCGGTTGTATTCGCCCCATTCGTAGCTGACGATCTTCGCGCGCACGCCGAGCTTCGCCCAGTCCTGCTGGATCAGTTGCGCCATCAACTGTGCGTTCGGGTTGTACGGGCGCTGCACCGGCATCGCCCACAGCGTCAGCTCGAAGCCGTTCGGAAAGCCCGCGCGCGCCAGCAGCGCCTTCGCCGCCGCGAGATCGCGCGGCGCGTCCTTCAGCCGCGGGTTGTACGACCATTGCGCGGGCGGCATCGGGTTGGTCGCGATCTTCGCGTCGCCGCCGAAGACGGTCCTGATGATCGCGGCCTTGTCGATCGCCATGTCGAGCGCGCGCCGCACGTCGACGCGGTCGAGCGGCGCATGCTGCGTGTTGTACGCGACGAAGCCGACGTTGAAGCCCATCCCCGAGAACAGCGTGAGCTTCGGATCGCGCTTCACCGTGTCGAGATCCGCGGGCCGCGGAAACACCGACACCTGGCATTCGCCGCTCGCGAGCTTGTGCAGCCGCGTCGCGGAATCGGGCGTGATCGCGAACACCAGGTGCGCGAGCTTCACGTCGTCCGGCTTCCAGTAATCGGGGTTCGCATCGTAGCGGATCACCGCGTCCTTCTGGTAAGCGCGCAACTGGAACGGCCCGGTGCCGACCGGCAGCTGGTTGATGTCCGCCTCGCGATGGCGCGCCGCGAGCTGCGACGCGTATTCGGCCGACAGGATCGATGCAAAGGCCATCGCGAGATTGCGCACGAAGATCACGTCGGGCGTCTTCAGCACGAAGCGCACCGTGTCATCGTCGACCTTGTCGATGCGCTCGATGTTGCGGTCGAAGCCGAGATCGCTGAAGTACGGGAAGCTCGTCGGATATGCCTTGCGGAACGGATCGTCCGGATCGAGCATCCGGCGGAACGTGAACACGACGTCGTCGGCCTGGAACGGCCGGGTCGGCTTGAACCATGCGGTGGTCTGGAATTTCACGCCGCGCCTCAGGTGGAACGTGTAGACGCGCTGGTCGGGCGACACGTCCCAGCTCGTCGCGAGCCCCGGCTCGGGGTCGAGCGTGCCGCGCTTGAACTCCACGAGCGCGTTGTAGATCGTGAACGTGCTCGCGTCGAAGTCGGTGCTCGTCGTGTGCTGGCCCGGGTCGAAGCCGGCCGGGCTGCCTTCGGAGCAGTACACGAGCGTCTTGCCGGCCGGCGCGGCTAGCGTGTGCGACGCCGCGAGCGCGCACAGCGCGCCGGCGAGCACACCGAGCCTGAGGCGACGCGCGACGGACGGAACGAAAAGAGTCTTCATGATGGCGATGACGGTGAGAGAAAGCGCGATGGACTGCGCTTCATCTTCGCGCGCGCGACGCCAATCACTTACCAATTAATTCGCCATTGCTTATCGCAGAGGAAGCGTCGGAGCGTGCCGACGCGTTCGCTGATTCGCTGCTTTGGATATGCGCAAAGATTGGTTGGTGCAGCCCGCCTGCCGACGTAAGGTCTTGGGTCCGTCACGCGTGGAGTGCACCATCTCCCGCTGCGCTTCCGCTTCCCTGCCCCGAGACTGCCCGATGAGCAAACGTCACACCCCGATCGACACCGCCCCGGCCGATTCGCGCCGCCGCCGGCTGCTGCACGGCGCAGCCGCCGGGCTGGCAGGACTCGCGCTCGCGCCGCTCGCCGGTGCGCCCGCCTATGCGCAACGCAACGCCGCGCGGCTGCGGATCGGCTTCCAGAAATACGGCAATTTCGTCGTCCTGAAGGCGCGCGGCACGCTGGAAAAGCGGCTCGCGAGCCAGGGCGTCGCGGTCGAATGGCTCGAGTTTCCCGCCGGGCCGCAACTGCTCGAAGGGCTGAACGCCGGCGCGATCGACGTCGGCACGGTCGGCGAAACGCCGCCGATCTTCGCGCAGGCCGCGGGCGTCGACTTCGTCTACATCGGCAGCGAACCGCCCGCGCCGCGCGGCGAAGCGATCGTCGTGCCGCCCGATTCGCCGATCCGCTCGGTCGCGCAGCTGCGCGGCAAGAAGGTCGCGCTCAACAAAGGCTCGAACGTCCACTACCTGCTCGTGAAGGCGCTCGAGCACGCGGGCCTCGCGTATGCCGACATCCAGCCGGTCTACCTGACGCCCGCGGATGCGCGCGCGGCGTTCGTGCAGCGCAACGTCGATGCGTGGGTGATCTGGGACCCGTACCTCGCCGCCGCCGAACGGCAGCTGAACGCGCGCGCGATCGCGAACGGCGAAGGGCTCGTGCGCAACACGCAGTACTATCTCGCCGCGCGCAAGTATGCGGCCGCGCAGCCGCAGGTGCTGCGCGCGCTGCTCGACGAAGTGGACGCGGTCGATCGCTGGGCGCGCGACCACGTGCCGGACGTCGCCGCGCAGCTGTCGCCGCTCGTCGGCCTCGACGCGCCGACGCTCGAAGTCGCGCTCAAGCGCGCGGGTTACGGCGTCCAGCCGATCACGGATGCGACGCTCGCGTACCAGCAGAGCATCGCCGATGCATTCAGCACGCTGAAACTGATTCCGGGCAAGGTCACGGTCGCGAACGCGCGCTGAGCGCGGCGCAGCGGGTGGGCGCCCGCGCCGGCCCGCGTCACCACGCCTGCCGGTAGATCTCCAGCGCATCCGCTTGCGTCACCTCGCGCGGATTGTTCACGAGCAGGCGGGTCTGCAGCATCGCCTCGGCCGCCATCCGCGGCAGGTCGCCCTCCGTCACGCCGACTTCGCGCAGCGTGCTTGGAATGCCGGTCGCGGCGATCAGCCGGTCGATCTCGTCGATCAGCGCGCGGGCTTTCGCTTCGTCGCTGCCGGCGGCGGCCGGCGCGACGATCGCCGCGAGTTCCGCATACAGCGGCGCGGCGGCCGGCGCATTGAAGCGCAGCACGTGCGGCAGCACGAGCGCGTTCGACAGGCCGTGCGGCACATGGAAGATCCCGCCGACCGGATACGCGAGCGCATGCACGGCCGCGACGGGCGCGTTCGCGAACGCCTGGCCGGCGAACATCGCGCCCACCAGCATCGCTTCGCGCGCGCGGCGGTCACGGCCGTCGTCGCAGACCGCGAGCAGGTTGCGCGACAGCAGCGTCAGCGCACGCCGCGCCAGCATGTCGGACACCGGGTTCTTCAGGCGCGCGGACGTATAGGCCTCGATCGCGTGGACCATCGCGTCGATGCCGGTCGCCGCGGTGGCCGCGCGCGGCAGGCCGAGCGTCAGCTCGGCGTCGAGGATCGCGACGTCGGCCAGCAGGTGCGGCGACACGACGCCCATCTTGCGCGCTTCGCCGACCGTCACGATCGACACCGCCGTCACTTCGGAGCCGGTGCCGGCCGTCGTCGGCATCTGCACGAGCGGCAGCCGCGCGCTCGTGACCTTGTCGACGCCGTACATTTCCGAGAGCGGCTGCCGTCCGGGCACGAGCGCCGCGAGCAGCTTCGCGACGTCCATCGACGAGCCGCCGCCGAGGCCCAGCACGATCTCGGCGTCGGCCGCGACCGCCCGCCCGGTCGCCTCCAGCACCACGTGCTCGGGCGGATCGGCAACCACGTCGTCGATCACGGTCACCTGCCAGCCGTGCGCGGCGAGGCTCTCGAGCGCCGGCGCGAGCACGCCGCTGCGATGCAGGAACGCATCTGTGACGACGCACAGCCGCGCCAGCGCCGGAAAACGCTCGCGCAGCAGCACGCCGAGCCGGCGCGCCGCACCGAACTCCACGATCAGCGACGGCACGGTGCGGAATTGAAACGGGTTCATCGGGGGGCTCCTTGATGGGGTGGCGCGCCGGGGCGACGTGGCGGCTTGCGTCGCGGCGATCGCGCAGCGGAATGATCCTGCTCGAACCGATCCGCTGAAGATGCGGCGTTTCCCGATGGGCGTCAAGTGCGTTCGCGGCGCGCTAACGCTTCGCCTGGGCCAGGAGCGACAGCAAGCGCTGGCGATCCTCGCGAAGCACGTCGCGCACGTGGGACCGGCTTCGGCGTCGGGCTCGCGCGTCGAACGCGGCCTCTCCGAACAAGGGGGCCAGCCCTGACATCCGGCGTTCTCCAACGCGCTCGCCCAGCCATTCGTGCAGCGGCTCGTCAATGAACGGAAAGGCTTCGTGCGACGTGCGCGGCAACGCAATCGCGCGCAGCGCCGTCAGGTTCAGGATATCGACCACGTCGCGGTCGAACGTGATCAGGCTCGGCACGTAGAACGCCGATTGCTCCGGCCCGCTCAGCGTGTTGGTCAATTCCTCCATGAAGCGCGGCATCGCGAGATCCCATGCGGCATTCCGGAGCAAAGCCAGCGGCTCGACCTGGTTCTGCAGCGCGTTCAGCTTGTCCGAAAGCTGGCAGCGTCCGCCGCGGCTCAGAATGTCGGCACACACGAACAGCTCGCGCAGCATGAACGTGGAAAGATCGTCGTGCATGAACCGCACCAGCTCTTCCAGCTTGTGCCCGGGCGATTTTCCCGACGCCAGTTCGATGATCTTGGTCCTGACCAGCACGGCCTCCATGAGATCGACCTGGCTGTCGATCGCATCGGCCAGCCCGGACTCCAGATCGCGATAAAGCCCGGCAAGCAACTGGTCAGCGGCGGCTTCGGCCATTTCCCGGCAGGAAGTCCTGTAGCGAATTCCCCAATTCGCATCGAGCGGCTCGCGGATCAGCGACAACGCGTGTATCGCGGCGATCGACTCGCGCACCCGGGCCACCCGCTTCGCGCTGCGGTCGTTCCGGTTCTCCCACAGATACAGATACGGATTCAGGCGGGCGAGCTCGTCGGCGGGAATCGTCGCGGATAGCGCACGACACCACTGGAGCAGCGCGTCGTGCGGCCGTTCACGGTAGGCCAGCGATCGGATGTAGCTCGCCGCATTGGAATCGACGAACGTGCCGTGTCCGATTCCAAAATGAACGAGGGCATCCGTCGCGATCGCCTCCCGGTCGAATACCCAGAGCGACTTGCCCCGGAACACGGTCGCGACGAATCCGGTCTCGGACAACTGCTGTCGCCTGAGCTTGAGGTTCGATCGGTCTTCGGTGTCGGCATAGATCACCCGCCAGTCCGCCAGCAGGTCGCTATTGCGCCGATAAGCCTGCAGCGCACTGTGTGTGCTCGGCGCCATGCCTACCTCGTTGAGTGCGGCCTGCAGTTCGAACCGGCCGCTTGCTTTGCTTGAATGCATGTCGGGCTTGAATCGATGTGTCGACAAAACGTCGGAACGCGGCCGACGCATGGGCGCGGGCATGACGCCCGTGTCTGCTTCGTCCATCTTTCTCCAGGATCGTTCCAGCCCATTCGCGACAATCGTGCGGCGCCCTGCTACTTCGACACGCCCCGCACCATCGGCAAGGCCGGTGCGCTGGCCGAAGGCAACCTGGGCATGTCTTCACCCGGATAAGGCTTGCGAAATGAAATCCCGCAAGCCTTGCCGACGCAAAATCCACGACACGCTCAAGCGGATTTTCGCGCCCCGTCCAGCGTGCGCCGCCGGGAACACGCGTCGTCAAAAACAGGTCGTGGGATAACGGGCGTCCCACCGAAGGTTGGGGTGCTTCTTGAATACGTGGCAAGCCCTCCCGTTTCGGCTCACCGTGATATGCCTGCTGTTGGGCGCACCTCTGGGTACGTATCCACCAGAGTGCTCCCCCATGATGAAGGTGCACTTATCGTTCTTGAATGCGTTACGTAACGCTTCGTCGCTCGAATTCCTTATCCTGGCGGGCCAACCGCTCAGCCCCCCTTTGTCTTTATAGCGGGGTGAAAAATTGCACCTTTCGGCTTGTGCGCTCCCCACCATGGCGAACAGAACCAGCATCACATACAGATACTTCGCAGTGGAACGCTTGAACATGATTTGCTCTCCTGATTGGCTGATCCGCATGGACCAGTATTGAAACAACGGCGGTACGCCCGGGCCCCCTCAGATCACTGCGGCGAGCACCGCCGGATGATTGGCCGACAGCTCGACAGCCTCGGCATGTCGATTCGGCGATGTCCCATTGTGTCGAGCGAAGGCAATCGCGCCTATAGATCGAAAGTCACGCGCGAGGTCATGGGCGCAAGGTCGTGGCCCTTCGAGACGCGGAACGGAAACCGCCTACAATCGACGCCATGCGCGTTGCCCGCGTGACATCGAGGAGCCGTCCATGCCCAAGATCGATCTCGCCAATGTCCCGGAGCGCAAGGGCTCCGGCTATCCGCCGCCGTTCGATGCCCGCTGCGCCGAACGCATTCGCCGGCGGCTCGGCGATGCGGGCGGGCTCGCCGACTTCGGCGTCAACCTGATGCGCGTGCCGCCCGGCAACTGGTCGAGCCAGCGTCATTGGCATACGGCCGAGGACGAATTCGTCTATGTCCTCGCAGGCGAGCTGACGCTGATCGAGGACGGCGGCGAGACGGTGCTGCGCGCCGGCGACTGCGCGGCGTTCCCGAAAAACGCCGGCAACGGCCATCACCTGGTCAACAGGTCGGGGGCGATGGCCGTCTATCTCGAAGTCGGCTCGCGCTCGCCCGACGACGTCATCACCTGCTCCGACGTCGACATGATGAGCCCGAGCGCGGACGGCCGGTTCCTGCACAAGGACGGCACGCCTTATCCGGCATCCGGCGGCGACTCGCACACCGGATCGCCGGCGGCATGACGATGCACGCCGCCCGGCGCGCGCAATTCTTGATTTCAAGTCAAAAGTAATTCGCTTTTGACGCTGTGTTCACTAAAGAGCAAAGCGGGCACACTCGGTCCCGTCGAACGCACCGCCAACGCGTTCGAACCGGCCCACCGAAACGTCTTCGCAGGAGCTCGTCAACATGAACGCACCGATCGACCGCCAGCCGTGCCGCAGCGGGGCCGGCGATCACCCCGCCGAAGGCCTCCGCGCGCCCGCGCTTGCCGAAGCGGCATACACATGGCAAGCCGTCGCCGACGGCATCTACGCAATCGCATGGCGGAGAACCGAAGGCTCGACCGCCGCCGGTCAACCAGCTCGTCGCTCGCGTGCGACGTCGTCACCCGAACTGAATCGGCTCGAACTCAGCCTGCGAGGGCTGTGAACGCGTTCGCATCCGGTCCGCCCCGACGCCTCGACTTTTTTCCCAACCGCGTGTACAACACGGCGACTGACGCGCCCGTCGGACGGGCGCATCGTTTTTATGGGAATCCCCTGATGAAGCTTTCCTTCGAGGCGCTCGAGGCACTGGATGCGATCGATCGCACCGGCACGTTCGCCGAAGCGGCCGAACTGCTGCACCGCGTGCCGTCGGCGCTCACCTATCTCGTCCAGAAGCTCGAAAGCGATCTTGGCGTCGTGCTGTTCGACCGCAGCGGCCGCCGCGCGAAGCTCACGCAAGCCGGCCGGGTGGTCGTCGACGAAGGCCGGCGGCTGCTGTTCGCCGCCGGCCAGCTCGAAATGAGGGCGCAGCGGATCCAGTCGGGATGGGAAGCCGAGCTGCGCATCTGCATCGACGAGATCATGCCGTTCGCGGCGCTGTGGCCCTATGTGCACGCATTCGACGAGCTGAACATGGACACGCGCCTGCGCCTGTCGACCGAAGTGCTCGGCGGCTCCTGGGACGCGCTGATCACCCGGCGCGCCGACCTGATCGTCGGCGCGCCGGGCGAGCCGCCGCCGCTCGCGAACATCGTCACGCGCCCGATCGGCGAAATGCGGCACGTGTTCGCGATCGCGCCGCACCATCCACTCGCGGCCGTGCCCGAGCCGCTGTCGATGGCGGACGTCGCGCGGCACCGGCGCATCGTCATCAGCGATACGTCGCGCGAACTGGCGCCGTGGTCGATCGACGTCGAGCCCGGCCAGCAGGTGCTCGCGGTGTCGAGCCTCGCCGCCAAGGTCGCCGCGCAATGCGAGGGCCTCGGCGTCGGCTCGCTGCCCGAGTGCGTCGCCGAGCGCGCGATCGCGGACGGCCGGCTGATCACCCGCAAGGTCAACGGGATGCGGGACGTCACGCAGTGCTTCCTCGCGTGGCGCGACGACGAGATCGGCCGCGCGCTCGGCTGGTGGATCGAGCAGTTCGACCGCCCGGACCTGATCGAGCGGTTCACCGAAAGCCTCTGACGAAAACGCTCGTCAAGTCTCATCAGGTGGTCAGCAACGTGCGGCCGCCGGACGCTCGATCCCGGCGAGCATCCCGCCGAGCCGTTCGAGCTCCGCGACGAACCAGCGTTCGCCCGTTTCGTCGCAGCGCTGCAAGGCCGCTTCGAGCGCGGCCTTCGCTTCGCCGGCGCGGCCGTCGGCCGCCAGGCAGCGTGCGTACTGCGCAAGCAGGAACGTCTGCACCGCGCCGTAGCCGGTGTCGGACAGCGCGTCGAGCGCGACGCGGAACCGCGGCGCCCACGCCGCGCCCGCGCCGGCCGCCGACTTCAGGTATTCGTCATAGCATTCGCAGCACGCGAGCCAGACCTTGAAGCCCGCGCGGCTCGCGCACGCGCGCAGCGCGGCGATGCCGCGCTCGGCGACGTCGAATGCGCCCGTGAGCAGCGCGACGGGGATCAGCCCCTCGGCCAGCACGGCGCCGATCACGGTGTCGGGCGCGTAGTCGCACGCGAGGTCGAACGCCTGCGTCGCGAGGCACAGCGCCTCGTCCGGCGCACCGAGCGCCCACTGCACGCGCGCGAACATCGCCTGCGCGACGATGCCTTGCTCGGGGTGCAGGCCGGCCGCATGCCAGCGCCGTTCGCCGTACGCGCACACACTCAGCATCTGCTGGAACCGGCGGTGCGCGGCCTCGTGCGCGCCTTCGTAGTGGAGCGCGGTCGCCTCGGCGTGCAGCGCGAGCATCTGCGCCGGCGCATGGTCGAGCGTCTGCGCACGCGCGCGCAGGCGGCGCGCCCATCGCAACGCGTCGCGCGCGTGGCCGGCCTGCTGGCTGGCGTTCCACCGGCCCCACAGCGCGCGCAGCTCGTATTCGGCGTCCCCCGCCGCGACGGCCAGCGCGTGCACCTCCGACCACGCCGCCTGCACCGCCTGCGTCGGGCCCGCCGTATAAGCGAGCGCCAGCGCGAACGCGGCGAGCAGCGGCATCCGCGTGGCGTCGGACACCGGCGCGATGTCCGGGTCGCGCGTCGCGTCGAGCGCGACGCGGGCCCGCTCGCAGCATTCGTCGACGAGCGCCAGGTCGAACAGGCACGGCACCGCCACCGCCGCGAGCGCGATGCCGACCGCCTTGTCGCCGACCGGCGAGAACGCCCAGTCGAGCGCGGCGCGCAGGTTGCCGAGCTCGTGCCGCACCGCGTCGAGCCAGGCGGCCGACCGCGCGTCGAAGCGCCCGACCGGCGCCTGCGCGAACAGCGCCTGGAAAAACCGCGCATGCGCGAGCGCCGCCGCCTTGCATTCGCCGTTGTTCTCGAGCTGCTGCAGCGCGTACGCGCGCGTCGTCGCGAGCAGCCGGTAGCGCGGCGCGCCGTGCGCGTCCTCGCGGATCAGCAGCGATTTCGAGACGAGGCCGGCGATCGCGTCGAGGATGTCCGGCTCCGACAGCCCCTTCCCTTCGACGACGTCCTCGACCGCCTCGAGCGAGAAGCTGTCGCGGAACACGCCGAGCCAGCGCAGCAGCATGCGCTCGTGGTCGCCGAGCAGGCGGTAGCTCCAGTCGTACATCGCCTGCAGCGTCTGGTGGCGCGGCAGCGCGGTGCGAAAGCCGCCCGTCAGCAGCCGGAAATGGTCGTCGAGATGGGTGGCCAACACTTCGACGCCCAGCAGCGCCGCGCGGGCCGCGGCAAGCTCGATCGCGAGCGGCAGGCCGTCGAGGCGCCGGCAGATCGCCGCGATCAACAGCAGGCTGCGCGGGTCCAGCGGAAAGCCCTGATCCGCCGAGCGCGCGCGGGCGACGAACAGCTGCACCGCGCTCGTCGCCAGGATCGCATCGCCGCAGTCGTCGTCGCCGGGCACGTTCAGCGGCGGCACCGGACGCAGCCACTCGCCGCGGATGCGCAGCGCCTCGCGGCTGGTCGCGAGAATGCGGAGGTCCGGGTGCGCGTCCGCGAGCGCGCCGGCGACCTGCGCGACGGCATCGATCACGTGCTCGCAGTTGTCGAACACGAGCAGCATCCGGCGCTCCGCCAGATGCGCGGCGACGGTTTCGAGCGTGGCCGAGCCGGTCGGCTCCGCGATGCCGAGCGCGGCCGCGATCGCATCGGGCACGAAGCGCGGGTCCGACACCGCCGCCAGCGGCACGAACGCGACGCCGTGGGCGAAGCGCGCGGCGACCTGCTGCGCCACCTCGACCGCGACGCGGGTCTTGCCGATGCCGCCCGCGCCGACCAGCGTCACGACGCGCGCGGCATCGAGCGCGGCGATCACTTCGGCGATCGTCCGCTCGCGGCCGATCAGCGCGGACGCCGTGGCGGCGAGCCACAACGTCGGCGGCGCCTCGTCCCGAGCAACCGGCGCGTCGTCGTGGCGACGGACCGCGAGCCGGTAGCCGCGCCCCGGCACGGTCACGATCAGGTCGCGGTGGTCGGCGAGCGCCTTGCGCAACGCGGCGATGTGCACCTGCAGGTTGTTTTCCTCGACCACGGTGCGCGGCCAGACGCGCTGCATGATCTCGTCTTTCGATACCAGCGCGCCATTCGCCCGGATCAGCAATTCGAGAATGTCGAACGCGCGACTGCCGATGCGTACCGGCTGGCCGTTCGCTTGAATTTCACGTTTATCGAGAAAGACTTGAAGTGGTCCAATGCGGATCATGGCGATTCGGTCTTTCCGGAGATGAGTCAATGGCGGCCGGCCCGATGTGCCGCCGCTCAGGACGTCCATGCTACGTCGTTTGCGCTTCCCGAAGCTTTAAATATTCAGAATAATCTAGTCGAATTTTTTGAAGTAAGCGTGCTTTTTTTATTCAGGTGAATTGTCCGGCCGTCCACTATTCGAAATTTGAATGAAAATTCTTGCCGGCATGGCGCTGCAGGCTTCATAAAAATTCAGGTTCGGCTCAGGACTTTCGGCGACCGGCCGGGCAGACTGCCTGCCAGCTTCGGCGCACCGGCGCGCCCGCGTCATCGCGCGCCGGCGGCAATCCTTCACCGACCTCGGACCATGCCCGCCCACATGAACGACGCACCGACCGCCCCGTTCGCACGATGAGGCCACCGACGATGGGCCAGAGCGTCGCCGGCATCCGGATTCCCGACAGCGCGCTCGCGCGGGCCGCGGCAGCGGCCGCGCAGGAGCCGGCGCTGCTGTACCGGCACGCGATGCGGGTCTTCCTGTTCGCGTCCCTCATCGGCCGGCGTCGCGCGCTGGCGTTCGACGCCGACCTGCTGTACGTCGCCGCGCTGTTTCACGACATCGGCCTGACCCGGCGCTACCGGGATTCGCGCCACCGGTTCGAGGTGGACAGCGCGAACGCCGCGCAAGCGTTCCTCGACGGGCATGGGGTGCCGGCGGCCGAGACCGCCGAGACCTGGCGCGCAATTGCGCTGCATACGTCATTCGGCATCCATCCGCACATGGCGCCGCTGACGGCGCTGCTCGGCGCGGGCGTCGAAACCGACCTGTTCGGCGCGCACTTCGACGAAGTGACCCGCGCCGAACGCGATGCCGTGCTGCATGCATGGCCCCGCGGCGCCGGCTTCAAGGAGCTGATCCTCGAAGCGCTCGCCGAGGGCATCGCGCAGCGCGCGGCAACGACGTTCGGCAGCGTCTGCGCCGACGTGCTGGAACGCCACGACCCGAACTATCGCCGCATGAACTTCTGCGGCCGGGTGCTCGGGTCGAACTGGAAAGACTAGCGGAGCGGATTGGATTACACGAGGTCGTCGGCGCGCGTTGCGGGTTGAAGGCTGCGCCGTCAGCGACGGGCCAACCGGGCGATGAGACTGTCGAGCTCCGTCGCGAGGATCATGTCCGCGCAGTTCGCCGGCCGCTTCGCGCCGCGCCACTGCGGCTTGTAGACCGCGTCGCCGATCCGGATCCCCTTCCCGCTCAGCGCGCAGCTGCTGCTGATCCGCGATTTCGCGCTGATCCAGCGCTGCTCGTCGTAGCGGAACCGCGTCGGGTCGCTCCACGACAGCAGCACGGACGAGCCGGTCTGCCGCTCGGCCGCGACGACCGCGGCGCGGCGGCGCGCGTCGCCGCTGGACGGCACCGGCGCGACGTTGCGGTGGCGGCGGCCCGCACCGTTCGCGTCGAGGAACGATGCCGGCAGCGCGCGGCCGGCATCGTCGGATGGGTCGAGCAGCGTGATCATCCGTGCCCAACGGCTGAATTCGTTCATGGCGGCGTGTCCTTGGAAATGGCGCAGCCCCCCGTTCGCATCGCTGTCCGGCACCGACAGCGCGGCGGGGGGCCGGCACGGGATCGACGATAACCGCTGCGCGATGAATAGTCCTTTAGCGAATCTGAATCGTTCTGGTGCGCACTTCCGGCACTTCCGGCACTTCCCGCACCACCGGCAGGAATCCGAATCATTCCTCTAATCCGGAACACGCCCCGTTCACGAAAATTCAGATCGCTTCAGTACGCGCCAAGGGGCTCGCGTGTAGGCTCCCCGCTGTGTTCGTATCCGTCGCGACCGCATCGCGACGGCGGGCGCTTGCCGGTTGTCGGGCGAAGTCGCCACGCACCGATCACCTTCATCATCCGTTTCATGCGGTGTCGTTCCACCGCACGCTCAAGGAGACCCAATGCGTTCCACGCAAACCGACGCCGTCGAATCGACCCGGCGCCGCGAGATGCTGTTTGCCGGCGCGACGGCCGTCGCCGCCGCCGCGCTGCCCACGGCGGCAAACGCCGCCGGCACGCCGAAACAGGCCGCCACTTCTGCCCATCACGGAGCTCATGCCATGAACACCATCACGACGAAAGACGGCACCCAGATCTACTACAAGGACTGGGGCGCCGGCCGCCCGGTCGTCTTCTCGCACGGCTGGCCGCTGTGCGCCGACGCATGGGACGCGCAGATGCTGTTCCTGCTGCAGCACGGCTATCGCGTGATCGCGCACGACCGCCGCGGCCACGGTCGCTCGGGCCAGCCGTCGCAAGGCAACGACATGGACACCTACGCCGACGACCTCGCGGCGCTGCTCGACGCGCTCGACCTGCGCGAAGCCACGCTCGTCGGCCATTCGACGGGCGGCGGCGAAGTCGCGCACTACATCGGCCGCCACGGCACGCGGCGCGTCGCGAAGGCGGTGCTGATCGGCGCGGTGCCGCCGATCATGGCGAAGACGGCCGCCTATCCGGGCGGCCTGCCGATCGACGTGTTCGACGGCATCCGCAAGAACGTCGCCGCAAACCGTTCGCAGTTCTACAAAGATCTCGCGGTGCCGTTCTTCGGCTTCAACCGGCCGAACGCGAAGCCTTCCCAGGGCACGATCGACGCGTTCTGGGCGCAGGGGATGATGGGCGGCATCCACGGCCAGTATCAGTGCATCCGGGAATTCTCCGAAGTCGACTACACCGAGGACCTGAAGAAGTTCGACGTGCCGACGCTGATCCTGCACGGCGACGACGACCAGATCGTGCCGATCGACAATTCGGCGCGCCTGTCTGCGAAGCTCGTGAAGCAAGCGCAGCTCAAGGTGATCCCGGGCGGCTCGCACGGGATGTGCGTCGTCGAAGCCGACAAGATCAACGCCGAGCTGCTCGCGTTCCTGAAGGCGTAACGCGCCGCGCGCCGGCGTGGCGCCGCGCGCCATGCCGGCGCGCATGCTCGACACGCCGGTCGCGAGCACAACCGCGGCGTCGGCTTCGCGTCCGGCCGGCACGAGAACCTGATGGCCCGCGCCGCGATCACCGTCGAGGCGTCGGCCGCGCGCACGACCGGGCACGTGACGCGCCACCGTGCAGGTGCGCGCCGCATACGCTCGTGCGCGATGAAGCCGGCGCGGCTTCCGGTGCCGGCCCGGCACCGGCCGGCTGTGCGTGTTCGCCGCCTTCCTCCGGCTGCGACGCCGGGCCCGGCCCGGCAGGCACGAGCGCCGCCGTCACGCCCCATTGCTCGCGCTCATGGCGCGCATGGCACGCGGCGACGCGTTCGAATTCCCCCGCGTCGCGCAGCTTCTCCAGCGCGTATGCGCGGGCCGTTTCGGTCAGCCGGTACTGCGCGCGAGCGCCCCGAAACTCGACACTCAACAGCGACTTCGCAACGAGCTCGCCGAGCCCGCAGATCGTCTCGCCGAGCGGCATGCCGGGCGCCGTCGCCACGGCGCGCACGTCATCGAACGTGAACGGGCCGATGAAGCAGCCGAGCCGCCGAAACAGCGCACGCGCGGCGGGATTCAGCAGCGCATGGCTCCAGTCGAGCGTCGCCCGCAGCGCCTGGTGGCGCGGCGGCGCGGAACGCAAGCCGCCGGTCAGCAGGTTCAGGCGATCGTCGAGGCGCGACGCGACCCCTTCGATGCCGAGCGTCGCGACGCGCGCGGCCGCGAGTTCGATCGCCAGCGGCAGCCCCTCGAGGCGCCGGCAGATGTCTGCGGCCAGCCGGATGCCGCCTTCGTCCACCTCGCGGCCGGCGGTCGTCGCGCGAACGCGGCAGAGAAACAGCTGGACGGCGGCGCAACCGGCGATCGCGTCGGCGCACGCGTCGCGGTCGGGCACCGCGAGCGGCGCGAGGCGCATCACGCACTCGGCCGGGACATGCAGCGGCTCGCGGCTGGTCACGAGCATGCGCAGCGTATCGGTGCGCGCCGCGAGCGTCTCCACGAGCCACGCGACCACGTCGACGACGTGCTCGGCGTTGTCCAGCACCAGCAGGCAGCGCGCGGCGGCGACCGCGCCGGCGATCGCGTCGATGCCGGGCACGCCGTCCGCCGGCACGCCAAGCGCGGCCGCGAGCACGCGCAATACGTCATCGCGCGTCGCTGCGCACGCGAGCTCGACCCAATGCACGGCGCACCGGGCGCGGCTGCACATGTCGTGCGCGACCTGCGCGGCGACGCTCGTCTTGCCGATGCCGCCGGCGCCGACCAGCGTGACGACCGGCATCCGGTCGAGCATGTCGATGATCTGCCCGATTTCGGCCTGCCGCCCGATCAGCGGCGCCGACCGCAAAGGCGGGCCGTCGCCGGGCGTTGACGCGTCCTGCGGCCGCGGGTCCGGCGAGCCGGCGACCAGCAGGTAGCCCCGGCCCGGTACGGTCTTGATCAGGTTCCGGCTCTCGCCGAGCAGCTTGCGCAGCGCAGCAACGTGCACCTGGAGCAGGTTCTCCTCGATGATCGCGCCGGGCCAGACGGCGTCCATGATGTCGTCCTTCGACACGACGGAACCGTTCGCGCGATGCAGCACCTCGAGAATCTCGAACGCGCGTGCGCCGATGCGCAGCGGCACGCCATGCCGGCGCAGGTCCCGCTGCTCGAAATCCACCGACAACGTCCCGATCCGGACCATGGCTGCCCCCTGCGACTTCTTGATGACGACCCGGCGAACGCGGCAACGCCGGGCCGGGAATCGGCGCGGCGCGCCCCCTTCTGCACAAACCTGACGCCGAACGCCCATCGCGCGATCCGAGTGTAAGCAGGCTCGAACGGCATGTCTTGAAGGAAAATGCGCAGCCCGCGCGTGGGCCGCGCGGTCGCGAATTGCACAAATCGGCGCCTGCGCGCCCGATAGCCAGCGCACTTTCGTTCAAATAGACTTGGGCCAGTCACGCGTCCCGTATAAACTAGCGACCGATTTTTTCGCGCGTCGCGCGCCTTTCAAGGATACTGCGTCATGTCCCGTGCCCTCATCGCGCCCCCTGCGCCGCCGTCGAAGGACACGCTCGGCTGCGTGTCGGGCCTGCTGTCCAAGGATGTCGAACGCGCCGCGGACGGCATGACGTTTCATCGCAAGTGCATGCCGGGCGAGCAATTCGAGCGCATCGTGATGCCGGCCTGCGACCGCGGCTTCCTGATCGGCATTTCGCTGCAGGACGGCCATCGTCGCGCGCTGTATCGGGGTGCGCGGCGAGTCGAGCGGGCGTTCCAGCACCACTCGATCTACATTCGGGATTTCTCCGAGCAATTCCGGGCGGATCTGTACGGCAATTTCGACTTCGTGCTCGTGGAAGTGTCGCGCGCCTGTCTCGACCGGCTCGGCGAGGAACACGGCGGCGCGCTGATCGCCGGCCTGACCTGCGCGGCCGATCAGTGCGACCCCGTGCTCGGCCATCTCGCGCACGCGGTCGCCGACAGCCTCGACACGCCGGGCGAGCTGACCACGCTGTTCGTCGAGCAGATCGGGCTCGCTATCGGCACCCACCTCACGCGGCGCTACGGCAATGCAGCCACGGACGACCTCCACCGCAAGGGCACGCTGTCGCCCGCGACGGCGGCGCGCGCGAAGGAACTCCTGATGGAAAAGGCGAACCTGGGCGTATCGCTCGCGGAAGTCGCGCAAGCGTGCGACCTGTCGCGCGGCTATTTCATCCGCGCATTCTCGCGGACCACCGGCCGCACGCCGCACCAGTGGCTGCTCGAGCAGCGCGTGACGCAGGCGCGGCGGCTGATCGAGACGACCGGCATGACGCTCGCGGAAATCGCCGCGGCCTGCGGATTCGCGGACCAGAGCCACCTGAGCCGCGTGTTCGCGAAGGTCGTCGGCCATGCGCCCGGCGCGTGGCGGCGCGGCGCCGGCCGCTGAGCGCGCGCATCGCGGGCTCGCGCAGCATTCAGAACAATTCATGTGACCGCGTCCGCCGGTTCGCCTATCCTCGACGAGCGCCCGCGTGCCCGCCCGGGCACCCTCACCCACCATGCGCGGCACGTCGTTCCGCGCACATGAACCGCTGAAGTCCAGGATTGAACATGACCGACAACAAACTGCCCGTGCTGCTCAGTTTCAACGGCGGCTTCGTCGACACGGCCGGCTTTCTCGCGCTGCAAGGCCTCTTCACCGCGCACGTGACCGGCAACTTCGTCACGCTCGGCGCCACGCTCGTGTCCGGCACGTCCGGCGCGATCGCGAAGCTCGCGGCACTGCCCGTGTTCTGCATCGCGATCGTGCTGGCGACCGTCTGCGCGAACCGGCTGAACGCGCGCGGCGCCAACGCGCTGCGCGTGATGCTGTTCGCGCAGGCCGCGCTGCTGGCGAGCGGCGCAGCGCTCGCGGTGGGCGTCGGGCCGTTCCCCGACAGCGATGCGCTGCCCGCGCTCGCGACCGGCATGACGCTCGTCGTCGCGATGGCCGTGCAGAACGCGCTGCACCGCCTGCACCTGTCCGACGCGCCGCCGACCACGCTGATGACGGGCACCGTCACGCAGATCATGATCTCGCTCGGCGAGCGCATCGGCTCGCGCGCGCCGCGCAAGCCGGGCGACGATGCGCGGCTGCGCCGGATGACGGTCAGCGTCGCCGCGTTCGCCGCGGGCTGCGGCGCGGCGGCAGGCCTCTATCTGGCCGCCGGCCTGTGGTGCCTGTTCCTGCCGCCGCTGCTCGTGATGATCGGGTGGGCCGGTGCGCGACGCGCCGCACCCGAGGCGGCCGCGCACTGATCCTGCCCCGCGCGCGGGCGGCTCGCCGGCCGCGCGCGCATCGATGAAAAAAAAGCTGCCGCGTCATCGACGCGGCAGCTTCGTTACCTCTGTATCGCTTTTGCACGTCGGGCCGGCATGCCGGCGCGACGTGCGGGCATCACTTCACGTTCGCGGGAACCGCCGCGAGAATCTCGTGGGCGTTCGCCGTGCGCTGCTTCGTCTTGTGCACCATCGTGTACGCATAGTCGACGCCGATGCCGTACGCGCCCGAATGCTCCTTCGCGATCGCCATCACCGCGTCATACGTGCCGCGGTGCGCCCAGTCGCGCTGCCACTCGAGCATCACCTGCTGCCAGGTCACCGGCACGACGCCGGCCTGGATCATGCGCTGCATCGCGTAGTCGTGTGCTTCCTTCGTCGTGCCGCCCGACGCGTCGGCCACCATGTAGATTTCGTAGCCGCCTTCCAGCATTGCGCACAGCGCGAACGTGTTGTTGCACACCTCGGTCCACAGGCCCGACACGACCACCTTCTTGCGGCCGTTCTTCGCGAGCGCGTCGCGCACCTTCTGGTCGTCCCACGAGTTCATCGAGGTCCGCTCGAGCAGCGGATGATCCGGGAACACGTCGAGCAGTTCCGGATACGTATAGCCCGAGAAGCTCTCGGTCTCGACGGTCGTGATGATCGTCGGGATGTCGAAGGTCTTCGCGGCCTTCGCCAGCGCGACCACGTTGTTCTTCAGCACTTGCCTATCGATCGATTGAACGCCGAACGCCATCTGCGGCTGCTGATCGATGAAGATCATCTGGCAGTTGTCCGGGGTGAGAACTTCGAGTTTCGGGTTGCTCATGGTTGCTTCATCCTCTCAATCTTCAAAAACGTCAGGGGGATGCAGGCTTGCGCCGCATCAACGATGCCGATCCCTTCGGCGTCATTTCCATGCTAGCAACGTCCCGCTTAAATATCCTTAAACCTCCTTAATTCATCCTCAATGCGCGGCGCAACGGCGTCTTGCCTGCCTACAATGCGTTCGTCGCGGCGCTTGCCGCACGCGATTGTCAGGCGCGCGCTGCACGCGGCCATCCCATCGACCTACCGCCAAAGGACCCGCTGATGAAGATCTATGTCCTGTCGTTGCTCGCCGGCGTGCTCGTCGGCGTGATCTACAGCCTGCTGCACGTGCGCTCGCCCGCGCCGCCGCTCGTCGCGCTGGTCGGCCTGCTCGGCATCCTCGCCGGCGAGCAGATCGTGCCGGTCGCGAAGCAGATGCTGTCGGGCACCGCGTTCCACGCGGCATGGCGCGATTCGAAGTGCAATCAGCACATGTTCGGCGCATTGCCGGGCCGCAACGCGAACCAGGCCACCCAGGTTGCCAGCCAATCCACGGAGAACCGTTCATGAACACCTCAAGCGCGAAATCGCCCGATCTCATCCTCCGCAACGGGCGCTTCACGACCTTGAACCCGTCGCGCCCGACCGCGAGCGCGGTCGCGATCACCGACGGCGTCTTCACGGCCGTCGGCGAGGACCAAGAAGTGATGGCGCTCGCGGCGGGCCGCACGGAAGTCGTCGACCTCGGCGGCCGCGCGGCGCTGCCCGGCCTCATCGACAATCACCTGCACATCATTCGCGGCGGGCTCAACTTCAACATGGAGCTGCGCTGGGACGGCGTGCGCTCGCTCGCGACCGCGATGGAGATGCTCAGGCAGCAGGTGGCGATCACGCCGCCGCCGCAATGGGTGCGCGTCGTCGGCGGCTTCACCGAGCACCAGTTCGCCGAGAAGCGGCTGCCGACCCTGGACGAACTGAATGCGGTCGCGCCCGATACGCCGGTCTTCATCCTGCACCTGTACGACCGCGCGATGCTCAATGCCGCCGCACTGCGCGTCGTCGGCTACACGAAGGACACGCCCGAGCCCCCGGGCGGCCAAATCATGCGGGACGGCAACGGCAATCCGACCGGCCTGCTGCTCGCGAAGCCGAACGCCGCGATCCTGTACGCGACCCTCGCGAAAGGCCCGAAGCTGCCGCTCGAATACCAGGTCAACTCGACGCGCCACTTCATGCGCGAGCTGAACCGCCTCGGCGTGACCGGCGCGATCGACGCGGGCGGCGGCTTCCAGAATTATCCGGAGGACTACGAAGTCATCCAGCAGCTCTCCGACGCGAAGCAGCTGACGATCCGCCTCGCGTACAACCTGTTCACGCAGAAGCCCAAGCAGGAGAAGGACGATTTCCTGAACTGGACGAAGACGTCGCGCTACAAGCAGGGCGACGACTACTTCCGCCACAACGGCGCGGGCGAGATGCTCGCGTTCTCCGCCGCCGACTTCGAGGACTTCCGCCAGCCGCGCCCGGACATGGCGCCGGAGATGGAGTCCGATCTCGAGGACGTGGTGCGGATTCTCGCGCAGAACCGCTGGCCGTGGCGCATGCACGCGACCTACGACGAGACGATCAGCCGCGCGCTCGACGTGTTCGAGAAGGTGAACCGCGACACGCCGCTCGCGGGGCTCAACTGGTTCTTCGATCACGCGGAGACGATTTCGGAGCGCTCGATGGATCGCATCGCGGCGCTCGGCGGCGGCGTCGCGGTGCAGCACCGGATGGCCTACCAGGGCGAGTATTTCGTCGAGCGCTACGGCGCGAAGGCCGGCGAGGCGACGCCGCCCGTCGCGCGGATGCTGTCGAAGGGGCTGAAGGTGTCCGCGGGCACCGACGCGACGCGCGTCGCGAGCTACAACCCGTGGGTGTCGCTGTCGTGGCTCGTCACCGGGCGCACAGTCGGCGGCCTGCGCCTGTATCCGCAGGCGAACTGTCTCGACCGCGAAACGGCGCTGCGGATGTGGACCGAGAACGTCACGTGGTTCTCGAACGAGGAAGGCAAGAAAGGCCGCATCGAAGTCGGCCAGCTCGCCGACGTGATCGTGCCGGACCGCGACTTCTTCGCGTGCGCCGAGGCCGACATCGCCGACACGACGTCGCTGCTGACCGTGGTCGGCGGCAAGGTCGTCTACGCGGCGGGCCCGTTCTCCGATCGCGATGCGCCGCTGCCGCCCGCGATGCCCGACTGGTCGCCCGTGCGCGCGTTCGGCGGCTATGCGGGCTGGGGCGCGGAAGGCCGGCCGCTGCAGCAGGCCGCCGCGCAACTGTGCGGCTGCGCGAGCGCGTGCGGCGTGCACGGCCACGCGCATGCGCGCGCGTGGTCGAGCGACGTACCGGCCTCCGACCTGAAATCGTTCTGGGGCGCACTCGGCTGC
Organism: Burkholderia ubonensis; assembly: GCF_902833085.1. Lineage (GTDB taxonomy): Bacteria > Pseudomonadota > Gammaproteobacteria > Burkholderiales > Burkholderiaceae > Burkholderia > Burkholderia ubonensis. The sequence goes on along the minus strand of NZ_CADFEB010000008.1, from coordinate 336,891 downwards.
GCGTGCTGGGCCGTTTGATGAACGGCGCCATCCGCCGGATCGACGCACGCGCGGCCGCGCTGCTGCGGCCGCTCGCGCACAGCCGCGTCGTGCGCCGGCTGGCCCTGCTCGGCCTGTGCAGCGCGTATCTGCAAGGCGGCCTGCACAAGGCCGGCGATTTCGGCGCGGCCGTCGCCGAGATGCGGCACTTCGGCGTCGAGCCGGCCGCGCCGGTCGCCGCGCTCGTGATCGCGGTCGAGCTGATCGCGCCGCTGCTGATTCTCACCGGCGTGCTGCGCTGGCTCGGCGCCGGCGTGCTCGCGGGCTTCACGCTGTTCGCCGCGTACGTCGCGAACGCGTTCTGGCACGCACCGCCCGATGCCCGCTTCGGGCTCACCGCTGCGTTTCTCGAACACGTCGGCCTCGCGTGCGCGTTCGTGCTGCTCGCGCTTCACGACCTGCGTGAGCGCGGCGCAGACGATCGCGCCACCGGCTCCCGATAGCGGGCTCACCCCATATCTCCAACCGTCATGTCAAACCAAGCAAAGAAACCCGTCATGAAACTCAACGCGCTTCTCCTGTCCGCGGCACTCGGCCTGGCCGTTTCGATCGGCGCGACCGGCACGTCGTACGCCGCCCAGCCGCCCGTCGCGGCGCAAACCGTCGCGGTCGCGCCGCAGTACGACACGACCCACGTGTACGTCGCCCCCGAAGACGTCGACCGCTTCGTCGCGAGCTTCCTCGCGACCTTCGGCGGCAAGAGCACGCCTCAGGTCGTCGCGACGGTCACGCCGACGCCGAGCTCGACCACGTCGCAACTGCTGCAGACGCCGGTCGGCACGGTCTCGCTGTTCGGTTTCAAGACGCCCGTGCCCTACCCGTTCGGCGCGGAACGCACCGGCTACCTCGTGAGCGACATGGACCGCGCGATCCGCGATGCGCGCGCGGCCGGCGCGAGCGTGCTGGTCGAGACGTTCCCGGATCCGATCGGCCGCGACGCGGTGATCCAGTGGCCGGGCGGCGTCAACATGCAGCTCTACATCCATACGACGACGCCGAACTACGCGCCGTTCGAGCGCGTGCCGGAGAACCGCGTCTACGTGCCGCGCGACGTCGCGAACGCGCTGATCCGCGGGTTCGTGCGCTTCTCGCACGGCAAGGTGGTGTCCGACGTCGCGCGGGCGCCCGGCGTCGAGATCGGCCGGCCCGACGATCACTATCGCCGGGTCCGGATCGAATCGCCGTTCGGCAAGATGGTCGTCCTCGTGACGGACGGCCAGCTGCCCTATCCGTACGGCCGCGACACCACCGGCTACGAGGTCGCCAGCCTCGCGCAAACGCTCGACAAGGCCAAGGCCGCGGGCGTGACCGTGCTCGTGCCGCCGTATTCGGCCGACGGGCGCGACGCCGCGATCGTGCAGTTCCCCGGCGGCTACGTCGCCGAGATTCATCAGGTGACGCAGCCGTGATGCGCGCAGCCGACGCCGTGTTTCGACCGCCTCGCGCATCGGCCGGCGTCTGCGCCGCGCTGCTCGGCGTACCCTTGCTCGCGGCGCTGGCGCTCTCGCCGACGCCGGCCGCCGCGCAGGAAACCGACGCGCCGATCGTGCCGGACGCGCTGCCGACGCAGCGCCCCGCGATCATGACGAACCGCTGGCAGGAACGCTGGTATGCGCTCGCGAATCCGGCGTTGCGCACCGAGCCGCTCGACAGCCTCAAGTACATCCCGTTGTCGTCGACCGACCCGTACAGCTACGTGTCGCTGGGCGCGAGCCTGCGCGAGCGGTTCGAATCGAGCGACGCGGGCAATTTCGGCGTCGGGCATACGGCGGGCGATTCGTACCTGATCCAGCGCTTTCACTTCAACGTCGACGTGCACCTCAACCGGCACGTCGAGCTGTACACCGAGTTCGAGGACGCGCGCGCGTTCGGCAAGAACACCGTGACGCCCACCGACAAGAACCCGCTCGACCTGCGGCTCGCGTTCGTGTCGTTCGTGCAGCCGTTCGATGCCGGCACGCTCAAGTTCCGTGTCGGGCGGCAGGATTTCCTGTTCGACTTGCAGCGCTTCGTGTCGTCGCGCGACGGCCCGAACGTGCGTCAATCGTTCGACGCGGTCTGGGCGAACTGGGTGAGCGGCCCGTGGCGCGTGATCGGCTTCGTCAGCCAGCCGGTCCAGTATCGCGACGACAAGGCGTTCGACGACACGTCGAACCCGCACATGCGCTTCCATACGATCCGGATCGAGCGCCAGGTGCTCGGCAAGAACGAGCTGTCCGCGTACTACTCGCTGTACGAGCGCGACAATGCCCGCTACATCGGCGCGCGCGGCAACGAACGCCGCAACGTGTTCGACGCGCGCTTCGCGGGCGCGGCCAACGGCATCGACTGGGATCTCGAGGCGATGGGGCAGACCGGCCGCGTCGGCCCCGCGGACGTGCGCGCGTGGGCGGCGGGCTCGCGCTTCGGCTACACGTTCGCGAAGACCGCGTGGACGCCCCGCATCGGGCTGCAGATCGACGCGGCGTCCGGCGACCGGCATCCGGGCGACGGCACGCTCGGCACGTTCAATCCGCTGTTTCCGAACGGCTACTATTTCACGCTCGCCGGCTTCACCGGCTATTCGAACCTGATTCACGTGAAGCCGTCGATCACGGTCAAGCCGATGCCGAAGCTCACGCTGCTCGGCGCGCTGGCGCTCCAGTGGCGTGCGACGACGGACGACGCGATCTACACGCAGCCGGTCAACCCGGTCGCGGGCACGGCCGGACGCGGCACGCGCTGGACCGGCGCGTATGCGCAGGTGCGCGCGGACTACACGTTCAACAGCCACCTGACGGGGGCCGTCGAAGGCGTGTACTACGCCGTGGGCGACACGATCCGGGCCGCGGGCGGCCACAACAGCGAGTACCTGGGCGTCGAGCTGAAGTTCGGGTGGTGAGCGCGGCGTGCCGTCCTTGCCGGGTCATTCGCTCGGCAAGCGGCAAGCGGCAACCGCGCAATCTCCAGCTCGGCTCCCTCGACGCGCCGGCCAATCAAACAATAAGCATCATCATCGATAAAATTAAAACAAAATCACGAAACCTCAACAATAATCACCATTAAAAACGAGACACACAACCACAACAAAATGCAATCGACCGCAACAAATCAATCATACATTTAAATCCCTTCAATCCATAAAATCTGCCATAGAATCCATTCAACGCAACTTAAGCAAAATAAAGCGGGGATTCAAATTAAAAATTTACTCCAATAATTCACCCGCAACGTTTCGAGCGCACGGCAACACATCACAAAAAATCCGTCACTCGAAAACCAATAACGCCGAGCCGACAGTAATTTTCATCTTTTTGCGACCCACGTTCGTCGCATCACAAAACGGGGTGCATTCCAAATTCCCACGGAACGACACCTCGACGGCGTCGAGCATCAGTCTTGCTCACACATTGAGCACCGCCTTTAAATTTCGACCAATGGTCGCCCTCACGCAAAGCGCCGGATTGCAAGATCGCAGGAGATCGACATGAACAGGACCGGGCATCAACTCATTTTGATAGCATCAATTTCATTAATTTCGACGAGCCCTCACGCGCAGCAAATAAGAATCCAAGGAAATATCACGCAGATCACCATGCCGGAACAGAAACTCCAGAGGGCTACGATCGATTTCAAGAATGCGCTGCCGATGCCGCTGCCGAGGCCGAGTGTCGCGCCCGCCTCATCGACCGATTCGATGCTGTACGGGCCACCGCGCTTTCCCGGGAATCCGGGCGTCGAACGCGGCGGCACCGGAGACGGCAAGCTGCGGCCAGTGCGGCTCGCCCCCGCCGTCGAATCGAGTCAGCCTGGCGTGGAGCCACAGGAATTCGGCACGTCGAATCAACCGTTCACGACGAACCGGGTCAATGCCAACGGAGACAATACCCAGTACTACTACCCGTTTCGGGCCGCCGGGAAACTGTTCTTCAATATCGGCACGGCAACCTACGTGTGCTCCGCCTCGCTGATCAAGCCGGGAGTCGTCGTCACGGCCGCGCATTGCGTCGCGAATTTCGGTCAGCAGCAGTTCTACTCGAACTGGGTGTTCACGCCTGCGTATAGCAATGGAACGGCGCCCTATGGTGCATGGAACGTGGCGTCCGCGACCGTCATGACGTCGTACTTGAACGGCACGGACCCATGTGCCCAGGCGGGCGTCATTTGCCAGGACGATGTGGCCGTGCTGGTCCTGATCCCGCAAGGAGGCTCGTATGCGGGAAACAGTGCCGGCTGGTTCGGCTACGGCTGGAACGGCTACGGCTTTACGCCATCCGGAACGACGCTGATCAACCAGCTCGGCTACCCGGTTGCGCTTGACGGCGGCGGCCTCATGCAGCGCAACGACTCTCAAGGATTCGTCGCCTCCGGCTCGTCGAACAATACGATCATCGGTTCGTTGATGACCGGCGGTTCGAGCGGCGGGCCGTGGCACGTCAATCTTGGCATCGCACCGGTACTCAACGGCACGAGCTTCGGCAGTGCGTCCGCTCGCAACACCGTGGTCGGCGTGACGAGTTGGGGATATACCGATCCGGCGATCAAACAACAAGGCGCGTCGCCGTTTACGAGCGGCAACATCGTGCCCCTGGTGAATAGCGCGTGCACCAGCTCGCCGGCTGCCTGTTGAATGCCGTCGTCAATCGAGCGACACGGCGGGCAGGCCCGCACCCGTCCTGCATGGGTCGCGGGCTCGCCTGCCGCCCGGCAATTCCTCGACTGACTGATCGAGGAAGCCGAGCAGACGGGACGCGATATCGCAGCGTCGTTCGGCAAGCCCGACCGGCGAAATCTACGCCGGCGCCGGCGCAATGCCGCGAGTGATGCGAATCGCTTCACTACCCGCCCCTGATCGCGCAGGCGTCCGAAGCCGCCGCGCGACAACACTCGCGCGCCCGTCATCGACCGGCGCGATTCTCATGAATGCTCCCGGCGAATCCGCGCCGACGCCGCCTCCAGATCCCGCCAGGCGGGCTGCCCCGGCGCGTAGCGCGCGCGGATGTAGGCGGCCAGCTCGGCCATTTGCCGGTCGTCGAACGCGTCGCCGAAACCCGGCATGTAGCCGAGCCCGGCGGTCGCCGGATGAGCGATGCCGTTGTGCAGCACGCGCAACAGGTTGTCCGGCGCGTCCTGGCTCACGCTCGTATTCAGCCCCATCAACGGGCGCACGCCGAAATGGCCGACACCACCCGACTCCGCATGGCATACCGCGCACGCGGCGCCGAACGCGCGGCGACCGTTCTCGAAGCCCAGTGTCGCTGCCGCCTCCGCGCCGCGCGCCTGACGCGCAGCCGCCGCGGCGGCCGCCATCGCGTCGACCCGCGGCGACAGCGACGCGACGTAGTGCGCGATCGCGCGCACGTCCGACTCGGGGAGCGCCGCCAGTCCGGCGACGACCGGCGCCATCGGCCCCGCGGCAACGCCGTGCTGCGCCGAAAACCCGGTGCGCAGATAGTCGTACAGCGCATCCTCGGTCCACGGCACGGGCGACGCTTTCGACGCGACCAGCGACGGCGCCGCCCACCCTTCCGCGACGCCGCCCGACAGATACGCGAGCCCGCCCTGCTCCGCACCGAGCGCGTTGCGCGGCGTATGGCACGCACCGCAATGACCGGCGCCGTCGACGAGGTACTTGCCGCGATTCCACATCGCCGAACGATCCGGCGCCGGCGCGAACGGCCGCGCGTCGTGGAACAGCCAGTTCCAGCCCGCGACGAGCCGGCGCTGGTCGAGCGGGAACGGCAGCTTCGTCTTGGGCGGCGTGTGCTTCACGGCGGGCTGCGACATCAGGTACGCATACAACGCCAGCAGGTCCGCTTCGCTCATGCGCGCAAACGCCGTATACGGGAACGCCGGATACAGATGCGTGCCGTCGCGCGCGATGCCTTCGCGCATCGCACGCGCGAAGGCGGAATACGTCCATGCGCCGATGCCGGTTTCCGGATCGGGCGTGATGTTGGTCGTGTAGATCGTGCCGAACGGCGTATCGAGCGCAAGGCCGCCCGCGTTGACCGGGCCACTCGGCGCGGTGTGGCATACCGCGCAATCGCCGGCGAGCGCGATCTGCCGGCCGCGCTCGAGCGTCGCCGCGCTCCACATCGCGCCGTCCGCGCCACCCACCCCACCCGCCGCAACCGGCGCGATCGGCGCGGGGCCGGGCAGCAGTGCGCACGCGAGGCCGATCAGCCCGCCGACCACGCCGCCGCCGCCGAGCCAGCGACGCCAGCGCGGCGATGCGGAATGCATCGCGGACTTCGACGACGCGCGCTCGTGCGCGTCGACCGGCACGGCACGCGTCAACGCGGCGCGAATGCTTTCGGCATCGAACGGCGGCGCACGAAACCGGACGCCGGTCGCGTCGTACAGCGCATTCGCGATCGCCGCCGCAGCAGGCGCGGCGGCCTCGTCGATGCGTTGCGCGTCCCGTGCCGACAGCGCAAGCGGACGCGCGTCCGCCGCGACGTCGCGCATCGCCACGAGTTCGTGCGAGACGGCCGCTCGCGCGTGCCTGTCCGCCTCATCATGAGCGGGGCGCGCGGACAGGTGTGCACCCATCACGCGCGAGATCGTCGCCTCGATCAGCGACGCGGGCAATCCGGTCAGCGTCGCGCTATCCGCCTGCCCCGAGCCCTGCCCCGCCACGACGCGCCGCACGACGACGTCGCCGGTCGAACGGTCGACGTCCACGTCGACGACCCACGCGGTCCAGCTTGCCTGCCCGTCATCCGTCGCGCTCTTGCCTGCCGCCCCGCCATCATCGGTCGCGGCGGGAGCGTGCGCGTCGTCATGGCCGGCTCCGGCGCGCTCGACGCCTGCCCCACCCACCGCCGCCACCGCGCCATCGAAAGCAAAGCCGCGCCCGCGCAGCCAGGATGACGGCCGTGCGTTCGCCGATCCGGCCGACGCGCCCCATGCCGCCCGCTCCGCGACCATGCGGATGACTTCGCGCGGACCGGCATCGTCGCGCGGATCGAGATGCTGGAGTCGCAGCGCGACCGGATCGCGCCCCGTGTCGCCGGCCAACTCGTCGACGAACGACTCACGCGCGAACACGTGCGCATGTGGAGGAATCGCACGGCCCGCATCCTCGATCTCGACCGACGCGTGCGCGTGCCGATAGACGAACGTCGCCGGTGCATCCGCGCGACTCTCTGCAACCGGCGCGCGCAATTCGTCGGACGAGCGATCGAGCTGCGCGCGATAGCGCCACGTCGTCATGCGGCCATCGCAGGCGGTACGGGTTTCGACGTCGAGCGCCGCGCGCGCGTGCGGATCGTCCGTCGGCCATCGATATTGCACGTGCCGGTATCGGGACGCATCGCCGCCCGGGCTGGCCGCGTCGACGTCCACGCCGTCGGGCGCGCCGTGCGCGTGCGTCGTCGGTTCACTGTTCATCGTCGTGTCGCAGATATCGCGCGGCGCGATGCACCGCGCGAATGATCTCGAGATGCGTGCCGCAGCGGCACAGATTGAAGCGCAGCGCGTCGCGAATCGCGTCGTCGTCCGGCGACGGGTTGCGATCGAGCAGCGCCTTCGTGGTCATGATCATCCCGTTCAGGCAGTAGCCGCACTGCGCCGCCTGTTCGTCGATGAACGCCCGCTGGATCGGGTGCGGCGCATCGAGCGAGCCGAGCCCTTCGAGCGTCGTGACCGTCCGCCCGGCCGCGGCGGCGACGGGCACCACGCACGAGCGCGTCGCCTGCCCGTCGATCAGCACCGTGCAGGCGCCGCACTGGCCGAGCCCGCAGCCGTACTTCGGGCCGTTCAGCGCGAAGTCGTTGCGCAGCACGTAGAGCAGCGGCGTATCGGGCGCGGCTTCGTCGACGGCGCGCTGCACGCCGTTGAGGCAGAGCGCGAACGGCCCCGCGACGGTAGTGGAATGCGACATGGGCTGATCCGGAAAACGGGCTTGAGGCCTCGCAGCACACCGTGCCGCCGACAGCGCCCGGCATTGCGCGAGGCCACCCCTCGCAGGCAGGAATCGCACGCACCGACGGCCGGTCCGCGCCGCGCGCGTCAGGTGGTCGCCGCCACCTTGTCGTGCGACGGCGACACGAGCGGCACGTCGAACACATCGTACCCGAACACCCACGACGGATCTTCGTTCGCGCGCAGCCACGTGTTGTCGTGCGACACGCGCTGCACCTTCGACGCGCGCGCCGCGCGGTTCGCCTCGTACAGCGCGAACGCAGCCGGGTAATCGCCGGCGCCGACCTCGTCGAGACAGCGCGCGAGCATCGCGGCGTCCTCGATCGCCATCGCCGCGCCCTGCGCCATGTGCGGCTTCATCGGATGGCACGCGTCGCCGAGCAGCACGAGGCGGCCGCGGCTCCACAAAGGCAGCGGGTCGCGCTCGAGCAGCGGCCACTTGGTGATCGACGGCGAGACGTCGATCAGGTGCTGGATGTCCGGATGAAAGCCGGCGAACGCTTCGCGCATCTCGTCGCGGCTGCTGTCGACCATCGACACGCCTTCCGGCCATTCGGCCTGCGGCACGCCGGTCACGTAGTAGTACTCGTCGCGCTTTTCCGTCACGTAGTAGACCATCATGTGGCGATCCTCCGACCACCACTTCACGCACATGTCGTAAGGCTTGTTGCCGAGCAGCGACGCGGGGAACACCGCCCGGTGCGCGACATACCCGGTGTAGCGCGGCGGCTCGGCGCCGAGCAGGTGCTCGCGGATCCGCGAATTCACCCCGTCGGCGCCGATCACGATGTCCGCGGTCTCGACGCTGCCGTCCGTGAAGGACAGGCGCACCGCGTCGCCGGTGTCGTCGACCGACGCCAGGCGCTTGCCGAAACGGATCGTGCCGGGCGTGACGGCCTGCGTCATCAGCGCATGGAAATCGCCGCGATGCACGGTCAGGTAGCTCGCGCCGTAGGTCTTCAGCGCGTAGTCGCCCAGCGGAATCCGCGCGATCACGTCGGCCGTCCGCCAGTCGCGGCTGTACCAGAAATCCGGATGCGAACCCATCCGGTTCAGCGCGTCCTCGCAGCCGATGCGCCGCATGACCTTCATCACGTTCGGACCGAGGTGGATGCCGGCGCCAAGGCGCGAGAACGCGGGCGCCTGCTCGTACAACGCGACGTCGTAGCCGCTGCGCTGCAGAAGGCCGGCGGCGGCCGTGCCGCCGAGACCGGCGCCGATGATTGCGATACGGGGTTTGCTCATGCGGATCTCCTGATCGTGATCCCGCTGTGCCGAAGGTCCTCGAGCGGGCTGGTTGATGATGTGTTGATGTAGCGTACACACTCATAATAATTCCAACAAGGAAATTGTTTTCTGCTGCCCTCGCATACGGGAAAACACGTATTAATCCATTTAAAACCGCACCACACGGCTCATCAAGCACGCTTCAGAGTTTTTGATACGTTGCAGTTTTCAAATGTACACACTAGACTTTGTTCGAACCCGAGTGCGCTCGACACTCTTACCCGCCACGGAGCCTTCCGCCATGAGCAAGACTTACCGCATCGGCCAGATCGTGCCGAGTTCCAACACGACGATGGAAACCGAGATTCCCGCGATGCTGCGGCTGCGCGAAACGATTCGCCCCGAACGCTTCACGTATCACTCGAGCCGGATGCGGATGAAGAAGGTCGTCAAGGAGGAACTCGCGGCGATGGACGCCGAATCCGACCGCTGCGCGCTCGAGCTGAGCGACGCGCGCGTCGACGTACTCGGCTACGCATGCCTCGTCGCGATCATGGCGATGGGCCACGGCTATCACCGCGTGTCGCAGGCGCGCCTGACGAAGCACACCGCGGACAACGGCGCGCAGGCGCCCGTGCTGACCAGCGCGGGCGCGCTCGTCGACGCGCTGAAGGTGATCGGCGCGAAGCGCATCGTGGTCGTCGCGCCGTACATGCTGCCGCTCACCGAACTGGTGGTCGACTACATCCGCAACGAAGGCTTCGACGTGCTCGCGTACCGCGCGCTGGAGATTCCGGACAACCTCGACGTCGGCCGCCACGATCCCGCGCGCCTGCCCGACATCGTGAAGACGCTGCCGTGGCAGGACGCCGACGCGATCGTGCTGTCCGCATGCGTGCAGATGCCGTCGCTGCCGGCGGTCGCGAAGGTCGAGGCGATCACGGGCAAGCCCGTGATCACGGCCGCGATCGCGACGACCTACGCGATGCTGCGCGAGCTCGACCTCGAGCCGGTCGTGCCGGGCGCGGGCGCGCTGTTGTCCGGCGCGTACTGACGCGCGCCGCCTCTCGAACGGAGCCCATTCATGCCCTCGACCTTCCTGTACGGCGCGAACGTTCACGCGAACGGCATCCGCCAGCATTACCTGCGCTACGGCGGCGCAACTCACGCGCGCGCTGCGCGGCCCGCCGTCGTGCTGATCCCCGGCATCACGAGCCCCGCGATCACGTGGGGCTTCGTCGGCGACGTGTTCGGCGCGGCGTTCGACACCTACGTGCTCGACGTGCGCGGCCGCGGGCTGTCCGAAGCGTCGCCCGCGCTCGACTACGGCCTCGACGCGCAGGCCGACGACGTCGCGGCGTTCGCGGCCGCGCTCGGCCTGTCGCGCTTCAGCCTCGTCGGCCATTCGATGGGCGCGCGGATCGCCGCGCGCGCCGCGCTGCGCCGCCCGCGCGGGCTCGAAGCGGTCGCGCTCGTCGATCCGCCCGTGTCGGGCCCCGGCCGCCGCCCCTATCCGGGCAAGCTGCCGTGGTACATCGACTCGATGGCCCTCGCGCGCGCCGGCACCGACGCCGACGGGATGCGCGCGTTCTGCCCGACCTGGACCGACGCGGAGCGGCAACTGCGCGCCGAATGGCTGCACACTTGCGACGAGCGCGCGGTGCGCGCGTCGTACGAAGGCTTCCACACTGACGATTTCCACGCGGACGCCGCGCGGCTCGACGTGCCCGCGCTGCTGATCACGGCCGAGCACGGCGACGTCGTGCGCGACGACGACGTCGCGGAGCTGCAGCGCGCGACGCCGTCGCTGCGGCACGTGCGCGTACCCGGCGCGGGCCACATGATCCCGTGGGACAACGCGGCCGGCTTCTACGCGGCGTTCGGCGCATTCCTCGGCGCGCCGCTCGCGGCCTGCCCCTTTCCTTCACGCACATACCGGAGCCGACGATGCCAGTCAGCGATACCCAACTGATCGACGCGTGGAAGCAGGTGCTCACGCTGTCGCGCCTCGAACCGGGCCAGACCGTCACGATCCTGACGAGCCCGGCCACGCACCCGCAAACCTTGTCGTGCGCGCTGATCGCGACGCAGATGATGGGCGCGATCGTGAACCGGCTCGACCTGCCGCCCGTCAACGGCGACAAGGCGTTCAGCCGCGATCCGCTCGCCTACCTCGGCACGACGCCGCTCACCGGCAACCGCGCGGCGATCGCGGCGCTGAAGGCGAGCGACCTCGTGCTCGACCTGATGACGCTGCTGTTCTCGCCCGAGCAGCACGACATCCTGAAGTCCGGCACGAAGATCCTGCTCGCGGTCGAGCCGCCGGAAGTGCTCGCGCGAATGGTGCCGACGCAGGCCGACCGCACGCGCGTGCTGGCCGCCGCCACGAAAATCGCCGCCGCGCGCGAGATGCGCGTGACCTCGGCGGCCGGTACCGCGCTCACCTGCCCGCTCGGCGACTTCCCGCCGACCGCCGAATACGGCTTCGTCGACGCGCCGGGCCGCTGGGACCACTGGCCGAGCGGCTTCGCGCTGACCTACCCGAACGACCGCACCGCACGCGGCACGATCGTGATCGACCGCGGCGACATCCTGCTGCCGCAGAAGCACTACGTCAGCGAGCCGATCGCGCTCACCGTCGAAGGCGGCTACGCGACGCGCATCGAAGGCGGCGTCGATGCCGACCTGCTGCGCGACTACATGGAGACCTTCGCGGACCCGGAGGGCTATGCGATCTCGCACATCGGCTGGGGGCTGCAGCCGCGCGCGCGCTGGTCGACGCTCGGCCTGTACGACCGCGAAGCGACGATCGGGATGGACGCGCGCGCGTTCGAAGGCAACTTCCTGTTCTCGCTCGGCCCGAACAACGAAGGCGGCGGCAGCCGCACGACGACCTGCCACATCGACATTCCGCTGCGCCGCTGCACGGTCGCGCTCGACGGCGAGACCGTCGTGCGCGACGGCCGCGTGATCGACCAACCCGCCTGACGAACCGAGACCCGCGATGAACGACCTTTCCCGCCACGCCGAAGCGCACGTCTACCAGCAGCAGGGCTTCGGCACGCCGCTGCCGCCGCACGGCAACATCGGTCTCCTGATCGTCGATTTCGTCGTCGGCTTCGCCGATCCCGCGACGTTCGGCGGCGGCAACATCGCGCCGGCGATCGCGCGCACGACGCACGCGCTCGCGCTCGCCCGCCGCCGCGGCTGGCCCGTCGCGCACAGCCGCATCGTGTACGCGGACGACGGCAGCGACGACAACGTGTTCTCGCTGAAGGTGCCCGGGATGGCGACATTGACCGAGGATCACCCGAACAGCGCGATCGTGCCCGAACTCGCGCCCGCCAAAGGCGAACTCGTCGTGCGCAAGACCGTGCCGTCCGCGTTCTTCGGCACGCAATTGAGCGCGTGGCTCACGCAGCGCGCGGTACAAACGCTGCTCGTCGCGGGCGCCGTGACGAGCGGCTGCGTGCGCGCGAGCGTCGTCGACGCGATGTCGCACGGCTTTCGGCCGCTCGTGCTGTCCGACTGCGTCGGCGACCGCGCGATCGCGCCGCACGACGCGAACCTGTTCGACATGCAGCAGAAGTACGCGGCCGTGATGTCGCTCGACACCGCGATCGCGGCGATCGATGCGGCGCACGCGCGCTAGGGCAGCAGCCGCGTGATTGACGCGCCGCTTTTGGCCGCCTAAATTCGTTCGCGTCGAATGCGGCGGCACGGCGGCATCGCGGCGCGTCATGCGCCGATGGCCCCCTTATCGGCCCGACTGGAACGCCTGACCGTGAACCCTTCCGAACTGCTCGCGCGCGACGGCTGCCTGGCCGTGATCCGGCAGCCCGCGCCGCCCGTCAAGCCCGCGCCCGGCCAGCCGGGCAGCCTGTCGTCGTACGTGCCCGACCGGCCCGAGGCGTTCGTCGCGATTCTCGACGACGGCCGCATCCTCGGGTTCAACGGCCACGTCGACCTCGGCACCGGCATCCGCACGTCGCTCGCGCAGATCGTCGCCGAGGAGCTCGACGTGCCCGCCGCGCGTGTCTCGATGGTGCTCGGCGACACCGCGACGACGCCGAACCAGGGCCCGACCATCGCCAGCGCGACGATCCAGATTTCCGCGGTGCCGCTGCGCTGCGCGGCCGCGCAAGCGCGGCACGCGCTGCTGCAGCTCGCGGCCGAGCGCCTCGGCGTCGCCGCCGCACGGTTGTCGAGCAACGACGGCTGCATCTTCGTGACAGGCGAGCCGGATGCGCGCCGCGCGACGTTCGCCGAGCTGGTCGCCGGGCGGCGCATTGCGCTCGAGCTGGACCTGAACGCGCGCACCAAGGACCCGGCGACGTACCGGATCGTCGGCCGCGCGTCGCCGCGAGTCGACATTCCGGCCAAGGCAACGGGCGCACTGACGTTCGTGCACGACGTGCGCGTGCCGGGGATGCTGCACGGCCGCGTGGTCAGGCCGCCCTATGCTGGAATCGACAGCGGCCCGTTCGTCGGCGCGTCGCTCGTCGACGTCGATCGCGCGTCGGTCGCCGACGTGCCCGGGTTGCGCGCGGTCGTCGTCGCGGGCGATTTCGTCGGCGTCGTCGCCGAACGCGAGGAACACGCGATACGCGCGGCGCGCCAGTTGCGCGTGACGTGGCGCCCGCATCCCGCGCTGCCGCCGCTCCACACGCACGCCGCCGCGATCTCGGCCGCCCCGGCGCGGCGTCGCCCGCTGCTGGAAGAAGGCGACGTCGACGCCGCCCGCGCGCTGCCCGGCGCGATCACGCTGTCGCGCACGTATGCGTGGCCGTACCAGATGCACGGCTCGATCGGCCCGTCGTGCGCGGTCGCGGACTATCACGCGCCGGGCGACGGCCGGACCACCGTGTGGTCCGGCACGCAGAACCCGGCGTCGCTGCGCTGCGACCTCGCGACCCTCGTCGCCCGCGACGAAGCCGACTTCGACATCGTGCGGATGGAGGCGGCCGGCTGCTACGGCCGCAACGGCGCGGATGACGTGTGCGGCGACGCGCTGCTGCTGTCGCGCGCAGTCGGGCAACCGGTGCGCGTGCAGTTGTCGCGCGCGGACGAGCATGTGTGGGAACCGAAAGGCGCGGGCCAGGTGATGCGGGTGACCGGCACGGTCGGCCGCGACGGCCGGTTGCTCGGCTACGACTTCTCGACCCGCTATCCGTCGAACGACGCGCCGCTGCTCGCGTCGCTGTTGACCGGCGTGGTCGCGCCCGAGCCGCGCGTGTTCGAGATGGGCGATCGGACCGCCGTGTCGCCCTACGCGTGCCCGAATCGCCGTTTCGTCTGCGAGGATCTCGCGCCGCTCGTCCGCGCCTCGTGGTTTCGCGGCGTGTCGGCGCTGCCCAATTCGTTCGCGCACGATGCGTTCGCCGACGAATGCGCGGCAATCGCCGGCGTTGATCCGCTGACATTCCGCCTGCGCCATCTGAACGACCCGCGCGCCGCCGAACTGCTGCAAGCGGTCGCCGCGCGCGCGGAATGGACGCCCCGCCCGCGGCGCGCGCCGGACGACGCGCGCGTCGCGCACGGCCGCGGCATCGCGTATGCGCGCTACGTGCACAGCCGCTTTCCGGGATTCGGCGCGGCCTGGTCCGCGTGGGTCGTCGACCTGACGGTCGATCGTGTGACGGGCGAGATCCGCGTCGAGCGGATCACCGTCGGCCAGGATACCGGCACGATGATCAATCCGGACGGCGTGCGCCATCAGGTCCACGGCAACGTGATCCAGGTGCTGAGCCGCACGCTGAAGGAGCGCGTGCGGTTCGTCGACGGCAAGGTCGCGTCACGCGAATGGGCGAGCTATCCGATCCTGACCTTCGACGAGGTGCCGGCCGTCGACGTCGTGCTGATGCCGAGGCAGGGCGAGCCACCGCTCGGCGCGGGCGAGTCCGCATCGGTGCCCGGGCCGGCGGCGCTCGCGAATGCGATCTTCGATGCGACGGGCGTGCGCTTCTACGCGCCGCCCTTTACGCCCGAGACGATCCGCGCGGGCCTGCGTGCGGCAGGCCGGCTGCTCGCGCCCGAAGCGGCCGGACCCGCGGCGGCGGGTTGCGCCTGAGCGTCGCGCGGGGGCGATCGCTCATTCCTCTTCGGATTCCATCATCTTGCGCAGCAGGAATTGCAGCGCCACGCGCTCGCCCGGGTTCAGCGCCCCATAGGTGCGCTCCGTCACCTGCTTCGCGAACGGAACCGTCCGGTCGATCAGCGCGAGGCCGGCCGCCGTCGCGCGCACCAGCAGCTTTCTACCGTCGTTCGGATCGTGCAGCACCTCGATCAGCGCGCGCGTCTTGAGCCGGTCGACGACGCCCCGGATCGTCGCCTGATCGATCGCGGTCGCCTTGACGATGTCGTTGAGCGAGCACGCCTGCTGTTGCTTGACCGCGCACAGCGCGACGAACTGCGCGGCGGTGAGATCGGAATCGGGAATCGCCTCCTGAAAGATGGCGACGTGCCGCTGATACGCGCGGCGCAGCAAATGCCCGATCTGGTCGTGAAAGTCGTAGGAATCCTTGGAAGACGCCATGAAAGTAAGGGGGCCGGCGCGGCCCGAAACAGAAAGGTAACGAGTGTACACCCTGAACTTGAACGCATCGCCCGCGTACCCCGCCCCGTCTTGCGGGAGATCATGGCCGCTTCGGCGACACCCCGTTTTTGAAGCGCACACGCACCATTCACGTGCATATCACCCTGTCTCGCCCCGCACCGGAATACGATCCAATACACCCCGAAAAACACCTTTATTCATATGGAATCAGGCTCATCGACCCGTTCCGCGAAGCCCGCTTCAAGGCGTCTCGATCGAATCACATTTTATAGTGTGTACGCTATTTAATTGGCGTGCTATACAGACTCCAGCGCGCGTTCAGCACGCGCCCGTGTCGACCGGCATTCTTCCCAACCGCCACATCAGAACAGGGGGCAATCCCATGTCTACCGTACATTCCAGCGCCACCGTCCCTGCGCGCGACGCGCAGCACGGCAACCTGTACCGCAAGGTCGCGATCCGGCTGATCACGATCTTCTGCCTGTGCTACTTCGCGGCCTATCTCGACCGCATCAACATCGGCCTCGCGAAGCTGCAGATGCTCGATGCGCTGAAGTTCAGCGACGCCGTGTACGGCCTTGGCGCCGGCCTGTTCTTCGCCGGCTACATTCTGTTCGAAGTCCCGAGCAACCTGATCCTGCAGCGCGTCGGCGCGAAGTTCTGGATCGCCCGCATCATGATCACGTGGGGGCTGCTGTCCGGCGCGACGTTGTTCGTGCACACGCCGATGCAGTTCTACGTCGTGCGGTTCCTGCTCGGCGTCGCCGAGGCGGGCTTCCTGCCCGGCGTGCTGCTGTATCTCACGCAATGGTTTCCGGACGCGCGCCGTGCGCGGATCGTCGCGTTCTTCATGGTCGGCCTGCCGCTGTCGAGCATGATCGGCAGCCCGATCTCCGGCTGGATCATGCGCTTCTTCGACGGCGTGCACGGGCTCGGCGGCTGGCAGTGGCTGTTCCTGCTCGAAGCGCTGCCGTCGATCGTGCTCGGCTTCGCGGTGCTGCGCTGGCTGCCGAACGGCATCGAGTCGGCAGCGTGGCTGAACGCGGACGAGAAGAAGGTGCTGCGCGCGAATCTCGACAGCGAACCGTCCGGCAACAAGAACCATGCGCTCGGCAAGGCGTTCACCGACCCGAAGGTCTGGGCGCTCGGCCTCATCGACCTGTGTGTGCTGCTCGGCTTGTATGCGGTCAGCTTCTGGCTGCCGAGCATCCTGCGCGACACGGGCGTGAAGGACGCGTACCAGATCGGCTGGCTGATGGTGATCCCGAACGCCGCCGCCGTGATCGGCACGCTGTACTGCGGCGCGAGCTCCGACCGCGCGCGCGAGCGGCGCTGGCACATCGTCGTGCCGTTTCTCGTCTCGGGCGCGGCGCTGGCCGTCGCGGCAACCGGCTCGCACGGCACGCTCGCGACGGTGCTGCTGTTCTCGCTGATCAACGCCGGCGCGGCCGCCGCGATGCCGGTCGTCTGGGCGCTGCCGTCGACCTTCCTGAAGGGGTCCGCCGCGGCGGGCGGGATCGCGTTCGCGTGCTCGATCGCCAACCTCGGCGGGTTCGGCAGCACGTATTTCATCGGCTGGCTGCGCGACACGTTCCATTCGCAAAGCGCGGGGCTGTACGGCTTCGCCGCGTGCATGCTGGTCGGCTGCGCGCTGGCGCTCGCGTATCCGGCCAGGCTGGTCAATCGCTGAGCGACGGCGACGTCGGTCAAAAGTCTTGTGGCGGAAGGCAGCAGGAGTCGAACCTACCCAGGAGCGTCTGACGCCCCTAACTGGATTTGAAGTCCAGCCGTACCACCGGATACGAATGCCTTCCTCGGGGGGAAAAACAGATACCTACGCCATCGTGTCGAGCCAGCCGCTATCAGGGCGCAGGAAGTGAAGATCGCGGTGGAAGCGAGTATACCCAACCCGATCGAAGAATTCGAGGATCTGGATCGCGCGCTTGCGGCCGAGCCCCGTCGCATCGCGGAACGTCGCGGCATCCACGCCGCTCGCGCGCGCCTGCGCGAGCTGCGCAACGAGCACGGCCAGTTCGCGCACCACGTCCGCGTGATAGAACAGGTCGCGCACGACCTGATGCACGTCGCCGCGCCGCGCGAGCTTGCGCAACAGCACGCGCACCGCCTCCTCGGCCGCGCCGGTCGTGCCGGCGAGATCGCGCACCCACGGCGGATCGAATCGTCCCGCGCGCGCAAGCGGCAACAGCGTCTGCGCAAGCGCCTCCTCGCGCGCATCCAGATTCACCGCATGCGACGGCAGATGCAGCCACGGGCCGCTTCGCGCCGCTTCGCCGCCGTCGACCAGCGCATCGACGAGCGCACGCCACAACACGTCGTCGACGAGCGGCGCCGCCATCCGGCGCAAACGCGCCGCATCGAGCCCCTGCTCGTCCGGCACGCGCTCGTGATACGCACGCAACGTGTCGAGCGTTTTGGCCTGCAGCGCATGCCAGTGCTCGCGCGCGATCACGCAGCCGTCGTTCGCCGCGGGGCCGTGCTGGCCGATCGCCAGCGCGTCGTCTGGCAACGTCAGCGCGTCCGGCGCGAAACCGGTCAGGTGCGTGAGCGTCGCGCGCGGAAGGCCGAGCGGCGCCTGCGCGAGCAGCGCGTCGAGCCGCCCTTCGTCGAGCCACGCGGCGAGCGCGTCGAGCCACGCGCGGCGCGCGGGCGTGCGGCGCTTGCGCGCGGGGCCGAACGGATCGAGCACGCGGCCGCCGCCGACGGTGCGCGTCGCCTGCGGATTGCGCACGATGAAGCGGTCGCCCGGCAACGCGAACACCGGCTCGTCGAACACCAGTTGCACGCGCATCCGCTGGCCCGCCGCGAGCGAATCGCCGTCGAGCAGCGCGACGTGCGCAACGCGATGCAGCGTGCCGAGATGGACGTGCAGCGGCGCCCAGTGCGTGAGCGTCAACCCCGCGTCCGCGAGCAGCGTCAGCTCGACGTCGATGCGCGGCGACGTCGCGACGAGCCGCGCATCCGCAACCGTGTCGCCACGCTCGACGTCGGCCTTGTCGACGCCGGCGAGATTCAGCGCGCATCGCTCGCCCGCGTGTCCGACGTCGACCGGCCGGTTCTGCGCATGAATGCTGCGCACGCGCGCCGCGCGGCCGGTGCGCACGATCGCGAGCGTCTCGCCGGTGTTCGCATGGCCGGCGAACGCGGTGCCGGTCACGACCGTGCCCTGCCCCGCCAGCGTGAACACGCGGTCGACCGCGAGCCGGAACAGCCCGTCGTCGCGCCGCGCGCGCCACGCGATCGCCGCATCGGCCAGATGATGCTTGAGCGCCGCGACGCCGGCATCGGCCGCGTCGGTTGCGCAGGTTTCGAAGACCGGCGCCTCGGCCAGCGTCGAATCGTGCAGCCATGCGGCGATCTCGTCGCGCACCTGCGCGCGCCGCGCGTCGTCGACGCGATCGCCCTTCGTCAGCGCGATCGCGCCGTGCGTGACGCCGAGCAGCTGCAGGATCGCGAAATGCTCGCGCGTCTGCGGCATCACGCCGTCGTCGGCGGCGATCACGAGCAGCGCGAAGTCGATCCCGCACGCGCCGGCCGCCATCGTATGAATCAGTTTTTCGTGTCCGGGCACGTCGATCAGGCCGAGCACGTCGCCGTTGTCGAGCGGCGCATACGCATACCCGAGCTCGATCGAGATGCCGCGCGCCTTCTCTTCCTTCAGGCGATCGGTGTCGACGCCGGTCAGCGCGCGCACCAGCGTCGTCTTGCCGTGATCGATGTGCCCCGCGGTGCCGACGATCATGCCGACGGCTCCGCGATGCGCGCGCATTGCGCGACGAACGCCGCCTCGTCGGCGGCTTCGAGGCAGCGCAGGTCGAGCCGCAGCGCGCCGTCGGCGATGCGCCCGAGCACCGGGCGCGGCCATCCGCGCAGCCGCTTCTCGAGCTGCGCGAGCGCGCGGCCGCCGCGCTTGCCGTCCGGCGTGCGCACGACGAGCCCCGCGCTCGGCAACTGGTCGACCGGCAGCGCGCCGCTGCCGATCTGGCTGAACATCGCCTCGACGCCGACCGCGTAGCCGCTGCCGAGCGCCGCCTGCAGCGCCGGCTGCACGCGCGCGGCCGCCGCCGCGATCTCCGCTTGCGGGCGCGTCAGCAGGCGCAGCGTGGTCAGCCGTTCGCGCAGGAATTCCGGCGCCTGGTACAGGCGCAGCACGGGCTCGAGTGCGGCGAGCGTCAGCTTGCCGACGCGCAGCGCGCGCTTGAGCGGATGCTTCTTGATCTTGCCGATCAGCGCGCGGTCGCCGACGATCAGGCCGGCCTGCGGCCCGCCGAGCAGCTTGTCGCCGCTGAACGTGACAACGTTTGCGCCGCCGGCCACGGTTTCGCGCACCGTGGTCTCGCGCGGCAGCCCCCATTGCGTGAGGTCGACGAGCGTGCCGCTGCCGAGATCGACGGCGACCGGCAGCCCGTGCTCGCGCGCGAGCGGCGCGAGTTCGGGCAGCGTCACTTCCTTCGTGAAGCCGGTGATCGCATAGTTGCTGCAATGCACCTTCATCAGCAGCGCGGTGCGCGGGCCGATCGCCTCCGCGTAGTCACGCAGATGCGTGCGGTTGGTCGTACCGACTTCGCGCAGCCGCGCGCCCGCGCGGCTCATGATGTCGGGAATGCGGAACGCGCCGCCGATCTCGACCAGCTCGCCGCGCGACACGATCACCTCGCGCTTCGGCGCGAGCGCCGACAGCGTCAGCAGCACCGCGGCCGCGTTGTTGTTGACGACGGTCGCCGCCTCGGCGCCGGTCAGTTCGCACAGCAGATCGTCGATCAGGTCGTCGCGGTCGCCGCGGCGGCCCGTCGCGAGATCGAATTCGAGATTCAGCGGCTGCGTGAGCGCGGCGACCACCGCACGCACCGCGTCGTCGGGCAGCAGCGCGCGGCCGAGATTGGTGTGCAGCACCGTGCCCGTCAGGTTGAACACCGGGCGCACCGCGCCGGCGCTTTGCGCGGCCAGCGTCCGCGCGACCGCCGCGGCGATGCGCGTTTCGTCGAGCGGCTCGGCCGCCGCCGGATCATGCTGCGCGGCGGTACGCCAGCGTTCGAGTTCCGTGCGCACCGCCTGCAGCACGCGCGTGCGGCCGTATTCGTCCAGCACCGGCTGGAGCGGCGCCGACGACAGCACGCGCTCGACGGACGGCACGCGCGCCAGCAGCGCGTTCAGCTCGTTGAGGCCTGGTTCAGTCACGTGGGGAGCGCTCCATGCAAAACCTTCAACCTTCGCGCGGCGCTTCAGGCCACAGCAGCGGGTTCGGCGAACTGCGCTGGTAGCCGGCCTCGTTCATCAGCAGGTCGAGCGTGAGACTCGCGAGATCGTCCGCGAGCGGCTCGAAGTCGTAGTCCTTGTTCTGGTAGCCGATCTTGCGGTACGTCTTGCATTCGTCGCACGATTCGGCCTTGACGGCTTCGCTGCCGCCCTCGATGCCGTGATACGCGATGCCCTTGGTGGAATCGCAGTGCGAGCACTTGGTCCGCACCATGTGCCATTCGGTCGTGCACAGCCCGCATTGCAGGAACCGGTAGCCTTCGTACTGGCCGCCGACGCGCACCACGCTCGCGACCGGGTGCGTGCCGCATACCGGGCACAGCCCCGGCTGGTCGAGGAACGGCACGTCGGCCGCCTGCGTGCGGCTCGCGAGGTCGGTCCAGACCACCTGCAGCGCGGCCATCAGGAACGGCGCGATGGCCGGGTCGACTTCGGCGAAGCGCAGCGCGAGGATCGCGTCGGCCTGCGCGTCGAGCTCGGCCGGCGCCATCAGGCGGAGCCGGTCGAGCAGCTTTGCGAGCGGCGGATTGACGAGCCCGGCGCCTTCGACACGGTCGAGCAGTTCATACAGCACGGCCCGCCATTGCGGATCGCGCTCGCCGCCGAGCGCCGGCACGAGCGGCATCGAATGCTGCTGCGCGCGCGCGATCGCGTCCTGCGACGGCATCTGCGCGGCGAAGTCCTGCAGCACCGCATGCTGCGCGTCCGCGACCACCGCCATCAGCCGCAGGTAGCCGCCGATCGGGTTCAGGTCGGCGAGCTGGCGCAGGCGCGCGGCACGCGCGGAGAAAACCGTTGCGCGTTCCGGCAGGCGGAAGCGCGGAATCGCCGAATGATCGAGCGCCGAGATTTCATTCGGATCGAGAATGCGTTGTGTCACGAGAGATCTTCCAAAAAAACAAGCGCCGACGTATCGGCGCTTCGGGCGGTTCCGACGCCGGACGGGGCGGCGCGCCACCCCGTCCCGGCGCACTACTTCACGCTTTCACGGAACCACTTCGGGTGGTGCTTGCGCGCCCAGCCGAGGGTGACCGTGCCGCGCACCATCGCCCCGATCGAGCCCTTGACCCACAACGCCGCATAGATATGCGTGACGATGCCGGCAATCAGCACGAACGCCGCGACGGCATGGACTACCGCCGCGAGCCGGATCACCCCGATCGGGAAGTAGAACGAGAAATACCGCCGCCAGATGACGATGCCGGACAGCAGCAACAGCGCCAGACACGCCACCAACACGAAGAATAGCAGCTTCTGTCCGGCGTTATAGCGGCCGATCTCCGGCAGCTTGTCCTCGCGGTTCGCGAGTACGTCGTCGATCTGGCGCAGCCACTGCACGTCGTCCCGGTCGAGCACGTTGTGATGCCAGTAGCGCACCACCATCACCGCGAACGACACGAACATCACGAGGCCGACGAACGGGTGCAGGATCCGCGTCCACTGGCCGCCGCCGAACAGCGCGCTCAGCCAGAACATCGACGGATGGAACATCGCCAGCCCGGACAGCGCGAGCAGCACGAACGTGAGCGCGGTGATCCAGTGGTTGGTCCGCTCGTTCGCCGTGTAGCGCACGATCAGGTTGGGGTCGTCATGCTTCATTTCACGTCCTCCTTGATGCGTCGCGCCTCGTCGCGGGCGGCGGCTTCCTCTTCGTCGGTCACCTCGTTCGGGCCGACCCGGATGTAGTGGAAGAAGCCCGCGAGCGCCGTCAGCGCGATACCCGCGACCGTCAGCGGCTTCGCGAAGCCCTTCCACAGTTTCACCATCGGGCTGATCGACGGGTTGTCCGGCAGGCCGTGATACAGCGACGGCTTGTCGGCGTGGTGCAGCACGTACATCACGTGCGTGCCGCCGACGCCCTGCGGATCGTACAGCCCCGCATGCTCGAAGCCCCGCTCCTTCAGGTCCTCGATCCGCTCGGCCGCGTGCTGCTTCATATCCTCCTTGGTGCCGAACACGATCGCGCCCGTCGGGCAGGTCTTCACGCAGGCCGGCTCCTGGCCGACCGCGACGCGGTCGGAGCAGAGCGTGCACTTGTACGCGCGATTGTCCTGCTTCGAGATTCGCGGGATGTTGAACGGGCAGCCGGTCACGCAATAGCCGCAGCCGATGCAGTTCTCCTCGTGGAAATCGACGATCCCGTTGTTGTACTGCACGATCGCGCCCGGCGACGGGCAGGCCTTCAGGCAGCCCGGGTCCTCGCAGTGCATGCAGCCGTCCTTGCGGATCAGCCATTCGAGGTTGCCGTCCGGGTTCTCGTATTCGGCGAACCGCATCACCGTCCACGAGTGCTCCGACAGGTCGGCCGGGTTGTCGTACACGCCGACGTTGGTGCCGACTTCGTCGCGCAGGTCGTTCCACTCCATGCAGGCCGTCTGGCACGCCTTGCAGCCGATGCACTTCGACACGTCGATCAGTTTCGCGACGCTCCCGGTCACCGGCTCGCGCGCCGTGGGCGGCGGCGTGGTGGTGGCCGAGACGCGCTTGATATCCAGCGATTGCAAAGCCATCTCTTTCCCCTTACGCCTTTTCGACCTTCACCAGGAACGACTTGAATTCCGGTGTGTACGAGTTGCCGTCGCCCACGGACGGAGTCAGGGTATTGGCGAGATAGCCGGGCTTCGTCAACCCCTTGAAGCCCCAGTGCAACGGGATGCCGACCGTCTGGACCTTCTTGCCGTCGACCGTCAGCGGCTTGATCCGCTTCGTGACGAGCGCGACCGCGACGATGTGGCCGCGCTTGGACGACACCTTCACGCGATCGCCATGCGCGACGCCGACTTCCTTCGCGAGGTCTTCGCCGATCTCGACGAATTGCTCGGGCTGGATGATCGCGTTCAGCCGCGCATGCTTGGTCCAGTAGTGGAAATGCTCGGTCAGACGATAGGTCGTCGCGACGTGCGGGAATTCCGCGACCTTGCCGAACGACGCGCGGTCATCCGGGAACACGCGGGCGGCCGGGTTGTTCAGCGCCTGCGGGTTGTTCGGATGGAACGGATTCGCGGCGAGCGGCGTCTCGAACGGCTCGTAGTGCTCGGGGAACGGACCTTCGTTCATCCCGGCGCGCGCGAAGAAGCGGGCGACGCCTTCCGGGTTCATGATGAACGGGCCCATGCCGGTCTCGGGCGGCTCGTCGGCCTTGTAGTCGGGCACGTCCGGGCCCGACCACGCGCTGCCGTTCCAGCCGACCAGTTTCCGGGTCGGGTCGAACGGCTTGCCGTTGACGTCGCACGATGCGCGGTTGTACAGGATCCGCCGATTCGCGGGCCATGCCCACGCCCAGCCGAGCGTCTGGCCGATGCCGGTCGGATCCGAGTTGTCGCGCCGTCCCATCTGGTTGCCGGCCTGCGTCCACGATCCGCAGAAGATCCAGCAGCCGCTCGCCGTCGTGCCGTCGTCCTTCAGCTGCGCGAACGCGGCGAGCTGCTCGCCCTTCTTCACGAGCGTCTTGGCCGGATCCTTCGGATCGGGGAGATCGGCAAGCGCACGGCCATTGAACTCCATCGCGAGCTCTTCGGGCGTCGGGCTCGCCGGGTTCGCGTACGGCCAGGTCAGGTTGACGATCGGGTCGGGGAACTTGCCGCCGTCCTTCTTGTACGCATCGCGCATCCGCAGGAACAGCCCCGACATGATCTCGAGGTCGCTCTTCGCTTCGCCCGGCGGCTCCGCACCCTGCCAGTGCCACTGCAGCACGCGGCCGGAGTTGACGAGCGAGCCGCGTTCCTCCGCGAAGCACGACGTCGGCAGCCGGAACACCTCGGTCTGGATCTTCGACGAATCGACGTCGTTGTAGTCGCCGTGGTTCTTCCAGAACTCGGACGTCTCGGTCGCGAGCGGATCCATGATCACGAGCCACTTCAGCTTGCCGAGCGCCTGGGACGTCTTCCCCTTCGACGGCGCGGCCGCGAGCGGGTTGAAGCCCTGCGCGATATAGCCGTTGATCTTGCCCTGGTTCATCAGCTCGATCGTCTGCAGCAGGTCGTACTGCTTGTCGAGCTTGGGCAGGTAGTCGTAGCCCCAGTTGTTCTCGGCGGTCGCCGCGTCGCCCCACCACGACTTCATGAAGCTGACGTGGAAGGCCTTGTAGTTCTTCCAGTAGCTGAGCTGGTTCGGCCGCAGCGGCAGCTGCGTGCGCTTCTTGATGTAGCCGTCGAAGTCCTGCTCGGCCTGCATCGGCAGCGTCATGTAGCCCGGCAGCAGGTTCGACATCAGGCCGAGGTCGGTCAGCCCCTGGATGTTCGAGTGGCCGCGCAGCGCGTTCATCCCGCCGCCGGCGATGCCGATGTTGCCGAGCAGCAGCTGCACCATCGCGCCGGTGCGGATCATCTGCGCGCCGATCGAATGGTGCGTCCAGCCGAGCGCGTACAGGATCGTGCCGGCGCGGCCGGGCACGGATGTGGTCGCGAGCATCTCGCAGACCTTCAGGAACTTGTCCTTCGGCGTGCCGCACACCTGCTCGACCATCTCGGCCGTATAGCGCGCGTAGTGCTGCTTCAGCAGGTTGTAGACGCAGCGCGGGTGCTGGAGCGTCGGGTCGACCTTCACGAAGCCGTCGTCGCCGCGCTCGTAATCCCAGCTCGATTTGTCCGGGTACGCGTGCTTCTCGGCGTCGTAGCCGGAATAGATGCCGTCGTTGAACGCGAAATCCTCGCGCACGATGAACGAGAAGTCCGTGTAGTTCTTCACGTACTCATGCTGGATCTTGTCGTTCGTCAGCAGATAGTTGATGACGCCGCCCAGGAAGGCGATGTCGGTGCCGGTGCGAATCGGCGCGTAATAGTCCGCCACCGAGGCGGTGCGCGTAAAGCGCGGGTCGACGACGATCAGCCGCGCCTTGCGGTGCGCCTTCGCCTCCGTCACCCACTTGAATCCGCACGGATGGGCCTCGGCTGCATTGCCGCCCATCACGAGAATCACGTCCGCGTTCTTGATGTCGACCCAATGGTTCGTCATCGCTCCACGGCCAAACGTCGGGGCAAGACCTGCCACCGTCGGGCCATGTCAGACACGCGCCTGATTGTCGAACGCGAGCATCCCCGTGCTGCGGATGACCTTGTGCGTCAGGTAGCCGACCTCGTTGCTGCCCGCCGACGCGGCCAGCATGCCGGTCGTGAGCCAGCGGTTGACCTTCGCGCCGTCGTCGGCCGTCTCGACGAAGTTCGCGTCGCGGTCGGCCTTCATCAGCTTCGCGATCCGGTCGAGCGCGTCGTTCCACGAGATGCGCTCCCACTTGTCCGAGCCCGGTGCGCGGTATTCCGGATGCATCAGGCGGCTCGGGCTGTGGATGAAGTCGATCAGGCTCGCGCCCTTCGGGCACAGCGTGCCGCGGTTGACCGGGTGGTCGGGATCGCCTTCGATGTGGATGATGCTGGACTGCGCATTCTTCGCACCGTCGCCCAGGCTGTACATCAGGATGCCGCAGCCGACGGAGCAGTATGGACAGGTATTGCGCGTTTCGACGGTTCGCGCCAGCTTGTACTGACGGACCTCCGCGAGCGCTTCGGTCGGCGAGAAGCCCATGAGGGCAAGACTCGATCCGGCGAGCGACGTGGCGGTCACTTTCAGGAACTGGCGCCGGGACATTTGTAGCATGATGGTCTCGGCTTTATCGTGGGGGGAAACTGAAAGGAATTATAGACAGTTCGCGCAACTATGGTCGTATCCTCGTATCAATACGGAATTGTCCTATTAAAAGACAACGAGTGCCTCGAACTTGTCCCGCTTCCAACCCTCACCGGCACACTGCGCTGCGACCGACTACGCATGAAACGACAGATCACCTCCGACGCAACCCGCCTCGCCCGGCAACAGGCCAACTGGGCGCTGAACGCGTTCAGGCGCTTCTCGTCCGACCGCTGCACGACGATGGCCGCGAGCATCGCGTTCTACTCCGCGTTCTCGCTCGCGCCGATGCTCGTGATGGTGATCGCGGTGGCCGGCTGGTTCTACGGCGACGACGCCGCGCGCGGCCTGGTGTTCCAGCAGGCGCACCAGCTGATCGGCAACGATGCGGCGGCGAGCGTGCAGACCATCGTCCAGAACGCGCACCGCAGCGGCAACCGCGGCGGTCTCGCGGCGCTGATCTCGTTCGGCGCGCTGGTGCTCGGCGCGTCGGCCACGTTCTCGTCGCTCAGTTCCGCGCTGAGCGTGATCTGGCCGGCGACCGGGAGCCGCTGGTCGAGCGTCCTCGGCCTCGTGCGGGTGCGGCTGATCTCGTTCGGGCTCGTGCTCGGCGTCGCGTTCCTGCTGATCGTGTCGCTCGTGCTCGACACCGCGATCACGTTCGTCGGCACCTGGCTGTGGGGGGATTCGCCCTATGTCGTGATCACCGATCTGCTGCAGTTCCTCGTCGGCATCGCGGTCCTCGCGGGCGCGTTCGCGACGCTGATGAAGTTCCTGCCGGATGCGCGCGTCGCATGGCACGACGCCGCGATCGGCGGCACCGTGTCCGCGATCCTCTTTTCCGGCGGCAAGAAGCTGTTCGCGCTGTATCTCGCGCATGCCGGCACCGCGAGCGCGTTCGGCGCGGCCGGGTCGTTCGCCGTGCTGCTGATGTGGCTGTACTTCTCCGCCGCCGTGCTGCTGCTCGGCGCGGAGTTCGCGGCGGCCCGCGGCGCGGTGCGCGAGCGGCGGGCCGAAACGCAGGCCGACGCGTCGCCGGGTGACCGGTCGCACTGACGCCGGCGCATTCCGCCTGCGCGACTAGCACAATTCGCTCATTCACGTCTCTTCGTGTCGTCACGCAGTCGCGTGACGAGCGGGCCGCATCCATCGCGCGCGCCAACGCAACCGCAAACGTTTGCTCACGCCACTTTCCTCGCATCCTTGGGCAAAACCCGTCCATCCCTCATGCACCACGATGGAACACGCAACAATCGCATCGCAGCAAATGTCAACTATTTCAAAAAACGGAATGACCAGCGATGTCCTTGATCTATATGGATTTTTCGTCGCTGTGATGTTTTGGAGACACTTTATTTTTTGAGCTTTCTCGCGTGGATAGCACTGAGCTATTCTGCATCCCGCAACAAATAACGACTCACTCGCGTGGAGAAACTCAACGATGAAGAAACTCGCTCTGTCTACCCTCTCGCTCGCACTGCTGGGTACCGCTGGTGCTGCGCACGCTCAATCCAACGTGACGCTGTACGGCGTGATCGATACGTCGATCGCATGGGTTCACGGCAATGACGGCAAGGCCAATAACTCGTGGCAAATGATGTCGGGCAACGAGAGCGGCAGCCGCTGGGGCCTCAAGGGCGCCGAAGATCTGGGCGGCGGCCTGAAGGCGATTTTCCAATTGGAAAGCGGCTTCAATCCTGGTACCGGCGCCCTGGGCCAAAACAAGGGCATCTTCGGTCGTCAAGCTTACGTTGGCCTGCAAAGCGAGCGATACGGCACTGTGACGCTGGGCCGTCAATACGACCCGGTCACCGACCTGGTTCAAGGCCTGACCGGCGACAACATCGCGTTCCAATACGCAACGCCTGGTGACGTCGACAACAACGACAACAGCGCTCGTTTCAACAACGCGGTCAAGTACACGTCGCCGGTCTTCGGCGGCTTCCAGTTCGAAGGCATGTACTCGCTGAGCGGCGTCGCCGGCAAGCCGGGCTCGGGCCAGACGTGGTCGGCCGCGCTCGCGTATAACAACGGCCCGCTGGGTGTTGCCGCAGGCTACCTGCACATGACGAACGGTGCGTCGCGCACCGCAGGGTGGACGAGCCCGACGGCCGACGCAGGCGCGACCTTCAACGGCCCGATCAATTCCGGCTATGCAACGGCAAGCTCGATCGGCATCGCACAGGTCGCAGGCCAGTACACGTTTGGCCCGTTTGCGTTCGGCCTCGGCTACAGCAACGCGCAGTACTATCGTGACGGCGCGTCGGCGTTCCTGTCGAACGAGAAATACAACACGGGTCGCGGTTGGGTGACGTACCAGGCTACGCCGGCTGCCACGCTCGGCCTCGGCTACGCTTACACGAAGGCGAGCGGTGATACGGACGCGAAGTACCACCAAGTCTCGGCTAGCGCAAGCTATGCGCTGTCGAAGCGCACGGACGTCTACCTGATCGGCGCTTACCAGCACGCAAGCGGGTCGCAACGCACCGTGACGGTCAACCCCGACGGTTCCGTGACCCTCGGCACGCAATCCGCTCAGGCTTCGATCTCTTCGTCGGGCATCGCCGGCACGAGCTCGCAGGAAATCGTCGCACTGGGCATCCGCCACAAGTTCTAAAAACAACATTCCCGGCACGCGGCGCCTTCGGACGCCGTGCCGCCGGCCTGCAAAGCCAGTCATCGGTTTCGGCCATGGCTGGCTTTTTTCTTGCCTGCTTCCCGCCGCGCGCCGTCGCAGCACGGCCGATACACCCCGCATTTCGCGGGCTCATGCCCGGACCGCAATTCCCCCACCGCTCACCGACGCGAACGGCCTCGAACCAACCGGGATGCTTGTCGCCGCGATATTCCACTATACTGGACCACAAATTCATCATGATGGAGCCGCCCGTGTCCACCGACACCCCTGCCGACACCGACGTCAACGAGCGCATCGCCCGCCGCGTGCGCGCATTGCGGGCGACGCGCGGCCACACGCTCGATGCGCTGGCCGCCCGCAGCGGCGTCAGCCGGTCGATGATCTCGCTGATCGAGCGCGGTGCGGCCAGCCCGACGGCGGTCGTGCTGGACAAGCTTGCCGCCGGCCTCGGCGTATCGCTCGCCAGCCTGTTCGACGGCGCCCCCGAAGACGCGCCCGCGCAGCCGCTCGCGCGCCGCGCGCAGCAAGCGCAGTGGCGCGACCCGGCTTCCGGCTACGTGCGGCGCAATCTCTCTCCGCCCGGCTGGCCTTCGCCGATCCAGCTCGTCGAGGTGACGTTCCCGGCCGGCGCACGCGTCGCGTACGAAGCGGCGGGACGCGAGAGCGCCGTGCATCAGCAGGTCTGGGTCATCCGCGGGCGCGTCGACGTCACGCTCGGCGATCAGGTCCACGCGCTTCGCGACGGCGACTGCCTCGCGATGCGGCTCGATCAGCCGCTGGTCTTCAGCAACCCGACGTCCCGTCCCGCGCACTACGTCGTGGTCCTGTGCGAAGGACACGCCGCCGCGTTCATCCGCCCGGGCAACACTTCCTCCAGTCAACAGGAGCTTTAATGACCCTCTCCGAACACCACGACGACGTGCGCCTCGTCGATTGCAGCGAGGCCGAGCATGCGGCGGCCATCCTCGACATCCTGAACGAGGCCATCGTCAATTCCACGGCCCTGTACGACTACGCGCCGCGCCCCACGCAGGCGATGGCGACATGGTTCGCGACGAAGCGCGCAGGCGGCTTTCCGGTCGTCGGCGCGGTCGATGCGTCGGGCCGCTTGCTGGGCTTCGCGAGCTGGGGCACGTTTCGTGCGTTCCCCGCGTACAAGTACACGGTGGAGCACAGCGTGTACGTGCATCACGAACAGCGTGGCCGCGGGCTCGGCGAGCGCCTGTTGCGCGAGCTGGTCCGCCGTGCGCGCGATGCGCAGGTCCATGTCCTGGTAGGGTGCATCGATGCGAGCAACGCCGGCAGCATCCGCCTGCACACGCGGCTCGGGTTCACGCATGCGGGCACGCTCGCGCAGGTCGGCTTCAAGTTCGGCCGCTGGCTCGATGCGGCGTTCTACCAGCTCACGCTGGACACGCCCGATCAACCGCAGGACGGTTGATCGAATGGCGGCGCGTGCGGCAGCGCGTGCATCGACGCATCGCACCCGCCGTCGTTCGCCACGTCGCCCAACCGCTTCCCGTTGCGCGCCGCAATAAAAAATCCCCATGCGCTTTCGCGCACGGGGATCGTGGGACACTCGACGGCCACCTGCACGAAGCAGGCAACCGTTGCGCCGCAGTTAAGCAGCCGCGTCCTTCAGCTTCTTCAGCGCACGTGCCTTCACGCGCACGCTGGCCGGCTTGGCCGGGAACCAGCGCTCTTCGCCCGTGAACGGATCCTTGCCGAAGCGCTTCTTCTTTGCCGGCACGGCTTGCGCCGTGATCTTCAGCAGACCCGGCAGCGTGAACTCGCCTGCGCCCTTCTTGTGGACCGAGCCCAGCACGACGTTCTCGAGTGCGGCCAGCACTGCCTTCACAGCCTTCACTTCGACAGCTGCGCGCTCAGCGATGTGCACTGCGAGCGATGCCTTCGTGAACTTGTCCTTCAGCGGCGTCGGAGCGGCGGGCGCCTTCGCGACGGCCTTCTTGGCCACTACTTTCTTCGCGGGCGCTGCTTTTTTGGCAGCCACTTTCTTGGCCGGTGCGGCAGCCTTCTTGGCCACCTTTTTTGCGGAAGTCGCCATGTTTCTCCTACCAGGTGTGGTCGTTGGATACACGAAACGCACAACGTGCGCGCTTCAACGCCGGATTCTACAAGCGCGTCGACGCTTCGTGGAGTACTTTTATGCGTTTTCCGCGGGTTTTCTGCAGGTTTTGTTGCGTGCCGCTGACTGCGACACCGCCCGGCACGCAAGAAAACGCCTGCACGTATGCATCGAAACGTGAATTACGTTCGATATTTGTGCGCCTATAGTGGCGTGCCCCATGCCAGGACGCCTTCATGCGCGAAGTCAGACACGTCAAGGGACTCGACGGCCTGCGAGCCATCGCGGTCATTCTCGTCTTCCTGTCCCACAAGGGCCACGTCCTCGCGATCGACGTGGGGAGGCTTGGCGTGTGGACGTTTTTCTACATCAGCGGCTTCCTGATCGTGGGCGAGCTGCACCGCAGCCGCCACGCGGTCGAGCGCGGCACGTTGTCGCGCCGCCATGCGCTCAGCCTGTTCCTCGCCAAGCGCGCGCTGCGAATCTTCCCCGTGTATTACCTGCTGCTCGCGTCACTCGCGATCGCGCATGCGCTGTTCTACCAGCGCGGCGTCGACCTCGGTCTCGCATGGCATGCGCTGTTCCTGTCGAACCTGTGGATCGGCGTCGTCAAGAACGGCTGGCCCGGCACCACGTCGCATTTCTGGAGCCTCGCCGTCGAGCAGCAGTTCTACCTGATTGCGCCGCTCGCGCTGCTCGCGACGCGGGCGTCGCGGCACATCGCGCTCGGCGTCGCGGCGGTCGCGCTCTGCGCGGCCGTGCATCTCGGCCTCTATCTCGTCGATGCGTCGCCGGTGCTGATCTACGCGTTTTCCCCGTGGAATTTCGCGCTGATCGCGCTCGGCGGCATCGGCGCGATGGCGCTCGCCGAGCACGGCCCCGCGGTGGCGCGCTACGCGCCGCCCGGCTGGCTCGCGGCGGCGGGCGTCGTGACGTTCCTCGTGCTGCCCGCGTGCGTCGCGCTGCCGGGCGCCGCTTCGGCGCTCGTGGATCTCGCGCTCTCCGCGTCGCTCGGCGCGCTGCTGCTGTGGATCGTCCGCGAGCCCGACCATCCCGCCGTCGTGCTGCTGGAGTGGCAGCCGCTCGTCTACCTCGGCACGATCAGTTACGGCTTCTACCTGTTCCACAACCTGATTCCCGCTCGCTTCGGCGCGACGCAGGCGCTCTACCAGCACACGCGACTGCCGCCGTTCGCCCTCGACGTGCTGCCCCAAATGCTGCAATTCGGGCTCGCCGTGCTGCTCGCGCATCTTTCCTGGCGCTATCTCGAAAAGCGGCTGCTGGACCGCAAGAAGCCGATTGCCGAACGTCTGACGCGCCATTTCGCGGCGCCGCAACGCACGTCCGCGCGCTGACGGCAGCACCCCACCCGCCGGCCGGCTTGCAACGAGCCGGTGATGCATGCGGGTCTGTTCGCGCTAATGACGGGCTTGCGAACGTGCCATGCCGGCTGCAGTGCAAGAAGCAAGGAGCGCCGTTTGGCCGAGCCAAACATGCGACGCGCGACGCCGCAATGCGGCCGGCAAGGCACGTTCCCCTGATTTCGAGAAATTCTTTCGCGGGGCTGGCCGCCAGAAGGGCCAAGCGCAAGGAATGGGACGCAACGGATACTGAACGTATTCGCAAGGAGCATGACGCGGCGATCCGCCCTTCTGGCGGCCAGCGCAAGCCCGTCGTTAGCGCGAACACGCCCTGGCGGATTGCGGCTGGCCCGCGCCCATGAAAAACGCCCCGGCGCGCAGGGCGAGCCGGGGCCAACGGAACAACCACCACCTGAAACGTGACGCGCAGGGCTGCTAAGCGACGGCAGCCAGCGCGGGCAAACAGGTCCGCAGGTACGCCTCGAACTCGCGGCTCACTTCCGGATGCTGGAGCGCCAGCTCGACGGTCGCCTTGAGGTAGCCGATCTTGCTGCCGCAATCGAAACGCGTGCCGTAGTAGCGATACGCGAGCACCTGCTCGTGCGCGAGCAGCGACTGCACCGCATCGGTCAGCTGCAGCTCGCCGCCCGCACCGGGCTTGATCTTGCGCAGGTGATCGAACAGCGTCGGCATGAACACGTAGCGGCCGACCACGCCGAGATTCGACGGCGCATCCTCGGGCGACGGCTTCTCGATGATGCCCGACAGCTTGATGATGTCCTCCTCCCACTCGCGGCCCTCGATGACGCCGTACGAGCGGCTGTCCTCGCGCGCGATGGTTTCGACGCCGATCACCGAGCTGTGATAGTGGTTGAACACGTCGACGAGCTGCTTGAGCACCGGCTGCTCGCCGTGCAGCAGGTCGTCGGCGAGAATCACCGCGAACGGCTCGCCGTGCACCAGCTTCTCCGCGCACAGCACCGCGTGGCCGAGGCCGAGCGCCTCCGGCTGGCGCACGTAGAAGCAGTCGACGTGGCTCGGCTTGATGCTGCGAACCAGGTCGAGCAGCTTCTCCTTGCCGCGCGCCTCGAGCTCCGCCTCGATTTCGTATGACTTGTCGAAGTGATCCTCGATCGCGCGCTTGCTGCGGCCGGTGACGAAGATCATTTCCGTGATGCCGGCATTGATCGCTTCCTCGACCGCATACTGGATCAACGGCTTGTCGACGACGGGCAGCATCTCCTTCGGACTCGCCTTGGTCGCCGGCAGGAACCGTGTGCCGAGACCGGCAACGGGGAACACGGCCTTGGTAACTTTCAACATGATTGCATCCTGATTGCTTTGAGCGCGCCGCGTCGCATCGTTTCACGACACGGCACAATGAATGTCCGGATGGCGCGGCACGATTCAACGGCACATTGAAATCAGCCCGCCGCCGCTATTTACGGCAACGCTTAATTGCACTGCCGGTTCGATTAATGGATAATCGTCGCCCAACCGGTCGATATTGCCGGTCAGCCGTATCGACCAGCGACAAATTACCGATTTTCCGGATACAAATTTTTACGATTCGAATTCCTCGACATAGGGCGCGCCGCCCCACTCGAAGCGCGGCCGAATCGGCTCGTTCTTCAGCGCTTCGCGGTATGCCGACACCACGGCCATGACCACCAATACCGCCGCGCTCGCGATCCAATGCATGTCCATCTTGCCGCTCCTTGCGTGTATCAACTGGAGCTTCAAGCTATCAGAAAAAAATCGACAAATAATTGGTCGCGCACTGAAACCGATATCGTCCCTGCATAAAACCGCAATCCGGAATGCGATTATTCCACGACGAGATTTTTTTATTCATTGCGCGAATTCTTGCGGATTACGATGGTGCGAAACTTCCCCTTCATCCGTCGCAAGGAACCGAATCGCATGCAAGCATTCAGCGGATCGACTTTGAATGCGCCGCCCGCCGCCGATCACAAGGAGCACGTGATCGACGCGATGCGCGGCTTCGCGGCGCTGCTAGTCGCCTATTTCCACTGCCGGCAAGTCGTCTGGGTCGGGATGCAGAGCTTCCATCGCGCTTACGGCCATGCGCTCGACCCGGGCGTGATCGTCGGCTACCTGACGTTTCCGTTCGCGTGGGGCTCGGCCGGCGTGCCGATCTTCTTCGTTATCAGCGGCTACTGCATCCACCGCAACGCGGCGCTCAAGCTCGCCGCCGATCCCGCCTACCGGCTGAACGCACCGAATTTCTGGGCGCGCCGCTTCGCGCGCATCTATCCGGTGCTGCTCGCCGCGCTGCTGTTCACGCTCGCGCTCGACGCGATCAGCCTGCAGATCGAGCCCGTCAGCCACAAGATCCGCGACGTCGGCCTGAGCGCGTTCCTCGTGAACCTGTTCTCGCTGCAGGGCGTCGCCGGCTACACGTACGGCTCGAACGGCGCGCTGTGGACGCTGTCGCTCGAAGTGCAGTTCTACGCGATCTATCCGCTGCTGTTCGCGATCCGGCGGCGCATCGGGATGCCGGCCGTCGTGGCCGGCATCGCGCTCGTCAACGTCGCGTCGGCCTGGCTGCTCGAACGGCACGACCTGCAGTTCTTCACGTCGTACTGGCTGTCGTGGACGATCGGCGCGTGGATCGCGGACGTGCGCGCGCAGCAGAAGAATGCGGCCGCCGCGCCGTCGCGCGCGTGGTACGCCGCGGCCGCGGTGCTGCTCGCCGCCGGCTGCGCAGCGTTCCGCTATGGTCAGTACGGCGCGTTCCAGCTGTGGGCGGCCGGCTTCGCGTGCTTCCTGTACCGCGCGCTCGCCCGGCCGCCGCGCACCACGCCGCCGCTCGCCGTGCTCGGCTGGTTCGGCGACTTCAGCTATTCGCTGTACCTGATCCATCTGCCGCTGTTCGTCTGCCTCGGTTCGGTGCTCTACCGCTCCGAGCTGCAGCAGTCGATCTGGCCGTCGTTCGCGTTCATGGCGCTCGCGATTCCGGTCGCCTACCTGTTCTACCGGCTGTTCGAACGGCCCGCGATGACGTGGTCGGCGAGCCTCAAGCCGTCACGCGGCGCGCGGGTCGTCGCGCCGGCGCCCGAACGGGCCGTCTGATCGGCTGACCATTGCCGGTTGCAAGCAAGCCCCCGCGCTGCACATCGCTGCGCGGGGGCTTTTGCATGGCCACTGTCGCGTCCGGAGCGGATCGCCGCGGCGGCGCCCTTCGGCACGCCCTCACACGAACAAGGCCCCCGTGCAGCGCATCGCCGCGCGGGGGCCGATTCGTCCCGCCCATTCATCCCGCCGCTCGCCGCCGGGGCCGAACGCCGGCCCCGCACGCGACGCGCTTCCCGCTATTTCTTCGCCGCCCGCGCGGTATCCGCGAGGATCTTCTCGACGCGTTCCACGTAGGTCGTCGTGCCGAAGCGGCGCAGCGCCGTCACGTAGCCGCTCGCGACGAGGCGCTCGCGCAGCGCGCGATCCGACTGCAGCGCGGCTAGCGCGACGCCCAGCGCATGCACGTCGCCCGGCTCGCACAGCAGGCCGTTGTCGTCGTGCTCGATGATCTCGACGACGCCGCCCGCGCGCGCCGCGACGACCGGCCGCTTCGCGAGCATCCCTTCGACGATCACGCGCCCGAACGGCTCCGGCGTGATCGACGTGTGCGCGACGACGTCGACCGCCTTCATGCACGCGGCCACGTCGCGCTGGAAGCCGAGGAAATGCACGCGGTCGTCCATTCCATGCCGTGCGACGGTTTCGTGCAGCTGCACCGCGTAGTCGTCCTCGCCGAACAGCGGCGCGCCGACCAGCACGACGTGCATGTCCGGATGGCCGGCGGCGGCCTCCAGCAGCAGGTGCTGGCCTTTCCAGCGCGCGAGCCGGCTGAACGAGCCGACCAGCCACGCGTGCTCGGGCAGCCCGAAGCGCGCGCGCAGCGCGGCCTGGCTGACGCCGGCCAGCGCGTCGAACGGCTCGGCGGAAATGCCGTTGAACACGACGTCGACGTGCTGCGGCGTGAAGCCGGTCAGCGCGCGGAACGCCTGCGCGGACGCGTCGGAGTTCGCGATCACCCGCGTCACGCCG
The DNA here is from genome assembly GCF_902833085.1 of Burkholderia ubonensis. GTDB lineage: Bacteria > Pseudomonadota > Gammaproteobacteria > Burkholderiales > Burkholderiaceae > Burkholderia > Burkholderia ubonensis. The sequence continues at coordinate 300,112 of NZ_CADFEB010000008.1, read as the reverse complement.
AGCCGCGCGCAAACCTTGATCGCGAGCAGCTGCTTGCGGCCGAAATGATCGTCGCTGACGATGTCGCGCAGATGCCAGACCACCGGCTTGCGCGCGAGCCGCCCGGCCAGCGCGGCGACCACCATCGCGCGCTGTGTGTTCGCGTAGATCACCTCGGCGCGGCGCGCGCGGCGCGCGACGTCGCGCACGAGCCGCAGCAGCTGCTTCACCGCGCCGGCCGACACGCCGCCCTGCTTGCGCACGCCCGCGAGCGCGCCCTGCTCGACGACGTCGACGCGCGCGCCGATCTCGTCGAGCGCCGCGCGAAACGGCCCGTCGGCGAACAGCAGCACGTCGGCGTTCGCGCGCATGTGCTTCATGATCTCGAGCAGCGACAGCTCGGCGCCGCCCAGCACGCCGCTCTGGTCGAGCACCAGCGTCGCCGGGCCGCGCGCGACAGGCGGCGGCGAGGCGCCCGTGCCCTGTTGCGCGGTCGCGCCGGGCAGCGCGGCCTCGACATAGTCGAGAAAGCGCCGCCGGAACGTGTCGGCGGAAAACCGCTCCGCGTTCGCGCGGCACGCCTGCGGCGTGAAGCGCTGCGGCGCGCGTTCGAAATCGTCGACCGCCGACACGATCGCGCGCGCGGTCTGCTCGTCGAAGAAGAGGCCCGTCGGCCGTGCGCCCGACTGCGGGTCGAGCACGGTTTCGAGCGCGCCGCCCTTGCCGTACGCGATCACGGGCGTACCGCACGCCTGCGCCTCGACCACCGAGATGCCGAAATCCTCCTCGGCCGCGAACACGAACGCCTTCGCGCGGCGCATCCGGTCGTGCAGCACTGCGAACGGCTGGTAGCCCATGATCTCGACGTTCGGCCCGGCCTTCGCGCGGACCTTCTGCATCTCCGGCCCATCGCCGATCACGACCAGCTTGCGGTCCGGCATCTTCGCGAACGCGTCGACGATCAAATCGATCTTCTTGTACGGCACCATCCGCGACGCGGTCAGGTAGAAATCCTCCTTGGCCGCGTTCAGCGAGAACGCGTCGACGTCGACCGGCGGGAAGATCACCGCCGCGTCGCGCTGGTACACCTTCCTGATGCGACGCGCGATGAACGCGGAATTGGCGACGAAGCCGTCGACCGCGTTCGCGGTGCGCGTGTCCCAGTTGCGGATGTAATGCAGGATCATCCGCGCGAGCAGCGATTTCGGCCCGTGCATGAGGTTCGACTGTTCCAGGTACTGGTGCTGCAGGTCCCACGCGTAGCGGATCGGCGAATGCACGTAGCTGATGTGCACCTGGTCGGGCCCGGTCAGCACGCCCTTCGCGACCGCATGGCTGCTCGAGATCACGAGGTCGTAGCCCGACACGTCGAGCTGCTCGATCGCGAGCGGCATCAGCGGCAGGTAGCTGCGGTACTTGGTGCGCGCGAACGGCAGCTTCTGGATGAACGACGTCGTGACCGGCTTGCCGCGCACGAACGCGCGGTCGTCGAGAAAATCGACGAGGCTGAACAGGTCCGCGTCGGGAAAGCACGCGATGATCTGTTCGAGCACGCGTTCCGCGCCCGCGTACGTGACGAGCCAGTCGTGGACGATCGCGACGCGCAGCGGCCGGGCCGGTTGGCGCGCGCTCGCGGTTTCGTAGGGCGCGGCCTGGCGCGGCGCGACGGCGTCGGCCGTCACCGACGCTTCGGCTGTCACCAACGCTTCGGCCGTGGCCGCGTTCAGGATGGCGTGTTCCGCCAGATCGCGATTCATACTGTTTTCCTCGCATTGAGACGGACGATCAGGCCGCGGGCCATCGCACGTAAGCCGGGCGTCATCGTGAGCGACCACGCGACGTTCAGCACCAGCACGACCGCGCAGATGACGATCGATTCGACGAGCCCCGGCCACGCGTGCGCGAGGTAGAGGCTCGCGAGCAGGAACGCGAGGTGCGCGATCATGTCGAGCACGATCGCCCGCATCCGGATCGCCGACAGGTAAAGCAGCACGCCGTAATCGACGAGCGCGCGCGCGGCAACGACGACCGCCGCGCCGATCAGCCCGAAATAGTGAATGCCCAGCCACAGCCCGCCGACGAAGAACGGCATCTGGACGAGCCCGGCGAACGCCGCGCGGGACGGATTGACTTGCGACTGGATCAGGATGCGCGTGACGCTCGCCTGCCCGACGAGCCACACGCTGATCACCAGCACGCGCCCGACCGGCGCCGACTGCGCGGCGAGATCTGCGCCGACCCACAGCGCCAGGAACGGCCCGAGCGCGAAGATCGCGACGACCGCGACCGGCGTGAACACGCCGTTCAGGAATTCGAGCGACTGGCGCGCGAGCGCATCCGCGTGATCGCGGCCGACCGCCGACAACCGCGGGAACAGCGTGCGCACGAGCGCGTTCGGCAGCATGTTCAGGCGCGTGACGAGGTTCTGCGGCACCGTGTAATAGGTGACGAACTTCGCGCCCATGCCCGCGCCGAGCATCACGCGGTCGAGCGTGTCGGCGATCATGCTGGTCGTGCTCGCGATCAGCATCCAGCCGCCGAAGTTGAACAGCCCTTTCGCGGTGCCCCATTGCGGCGGGTCGATGCGGCGGATGCCGAGCACCTTGATGCTCGCGTGGCCGAGCATCACCGCCGCGATCAGGCGTGCGACGACCGCCGCGGCGAGCACCGTCTGCAGGTTCGGCGCGATCCACCACGCGGCGCCGAGCGGCAGCAGCTGGAACAGGAACGTGCCGATCGTCTGGTTCGTGTTGAACACGCCGAAGCGCTCGGCGCCGTTGATCGCGCCGGCGAACACCCACGACACGTTCGCGAGCGGAATCGCGAGCGCGAGCCACGGCAGCGCGAGATACACCTCGTGCTGCATCGCGGCCGTCACCTTCGTGAAATACGCGGTGTAGACGAACGCGCCGAAGTAGATCAGCAGCCCGCCCACGATGCCGGTGCCGAGATTCAGCCAGAACGCGCTCCAGAACACGCGCGCGCTTTCGGCGTCGTCGCCGCTCGCGAGCGCCTTCGAGATGTGGTTCTGCGCGGCCATGCTCATCCCGAGATCGAGAATCCCGAAATAGCCGATCAGCGTCCACACGAGGCTGACGACGCCGTAGCGCTCGACGCCGAGCGCGTGGATGTACGCGGGCACCGTCACCAGCGACACGAAGGTCGGCAGGATCAGCCCGATGAAATTGATCGAAACGTTCTTGAGAATGCCTTTGTCCATGCTCCCGCCCGTCACGGTTTCCAGCGATACATCAGCACCTTGCCGCGCGCGTCTTCCTCGACGAACACGAGGTACTCGCCGTTCTCGCGCTTCGATGCGCTGATGCCGAACGGCACATCGACCCAGCCGGATGCCTTGCCTACCTCCGGCCCCGGATTCATCACGCCGATTTCCTTGCCGGATTCCTTGTCGTACACGTGGATCTTGCCGACCGGCTCCACCGCGAAGATGTAGCGGCCCTCGACCGTGATGCTGGCCAGCGTCAGGATCGGCTTCGCGTCCGGCTGCCACGGCAGCGCGACCGTGTAGCGCGCGACAGGCGAGGTCGACCACTTGTCGAAGCGGATCAGCACGCGGCCGACTTCCTTGTTGATGCCGGGCTGCGGCGGCGCGTCGGGCGTGTAGCCGGTCACGTACAGCGTGTCGGTCTGCGGCTCGTAGATCGCGCGGCGCAGCTGCGTGAACGGCTGCGGCATCGGATAGGTCGTGACCTTGTCGTACGCGTAGACCGGGTTGCCGGCGCGGTCGACACCGCCGTAGCGGAACCGGTGGATGCCGCGCACGTCGCTCGTGCGCCAGATGTCGCCCTTCGTGTCGACCCACCAGCCCCAGCCGCCCGCCTTTGCCTTGCCCGTCGTGTTGATGTCGAACTCGTCGGCGTCGAGGCGGCCGTTGCCGTTCGCGTCGCGCCACATCCAGTCGCCGCCCGGCGGCTTGTTCGGCACCTTGTCGACCGGCCGCGCGCGGCCCGCGATCAGGCCCGACGGAAGCGCGACCTCGCCGTCGCGCTTCGGATCGAAGCGGTAGATCTTCAGGTGATCCGCGTACATGTCGGTCAGGTACAGGAACGTGCGGCCGTCGAGACGGCGCGCCATCGGCGTGCCCGGCCACTGGTCGGTGTGGAACACCGGATCGTCCGGATACTTGAAGCGGTTCGACAGGAAGCCCGCGTACTTCCATTCCTGGCCGGCCGGCTTCGACAGGTCGAGCTCGAAGCGCTTGTTGCCCGTATACACGCTGTTCGGCCGCGCCGGGTCCATCCACGCGCCGTCGACGAACAGCAGGCCCTGCACTTGCCAGCGCAGCTTGCCGTCCGGCGCATAGCTCTCGAGCGTCGCGCCGAGGCCCGCGCCGATCGTGTCGTGGCGCGGCCCGATGCCGTTGGTCGCGACGTAGATGTTGCCGGCGCGATCGACGCCCACGCCGGTCAGCCCGTTGAAGCGCTGCGGCCCCGGCCGGCCGGGCACCGCGCCCGAGAAGATGCCGCCGCGCTCGCCGAGCGTGCCCGACAGCGCGTAGCCCTTTTCATTGCCCTTTTCATTGCCCTTTTCGCCTTTCGCGAAGATCAGGACCTGCTGGCGCGGGCCGTTGTCGGCGACGAGCACGCGGCCTTTCGCGTCGACCGCGACGTCGACCGCGTCGGCGTTGTCCGGCAGCGCGGGCGCGTCGTCGATCCGGCGGCCGTCCGCGCGCAGGTGCACGAGATGCGCGGGCCCGTTCAGCGTATCGGTCAGCAGCCATACCGTGCCGTCGGCCGCGAGCGCGATCCGGCCCGGCTCGTGCGCGTTCCACGCGCCCTTCTTCTGCATCGTCTCGGCGTCGTACACGACGACTTCGTCATGCGCCGGATTGGTCGCGAACAGCGTCCTGTCGTCGGCCGCGAGACCACCGACTTCCGCCTTCAGCTCGCCCACGTCCGGCTTCGCGCTGGCCGGCACTTCGTTGACCATCATGAAGCTCGCGGCCATCCGCGCGCGGCCGGCGTCCGCGCGCCCGCCGGCCGCGACCTGCGGCGCGGCGCGAAACGGCGCGGGCTGCTTCATGTCGCCTAGCGCGCGCCGCGAGATGCCGAACCATTGCTTGCCCTTGTCCGGCCAGATGCCGGGCGACACGAGGTGGCCGCGCTCGTTGCCGACGCCGATCGCGACGTACGCATACTTGCCGTTCACCGCGACCGCATTGCCGCCGAGGTTGCCCCAGCCGTGCGTGCCGCCGGCGAAGCCGAGCATCCTGCCGTCCTGGTAGACGCTTGCTTCCGCGCCGCTCTCGTCCCACGGCGCGTTCGTATACACCTTGCCGTCGGGCGTCACCGCGATCGCGCGAATGTCGATCTGCGTCCAGGAGCCGTCGCCGTAGCCGAACGTATTGCCGATCCAGGACGTCGTCGCGGGCAGCACCGTTTCAGCCGGCGCGGCCCACGTCAGCCATGCCGCGCACATCGCGATGGCGGCCAGTATCAGACGTTGCAATGCGCTTCTCCACTCGATGCTTCAGCGATCCGGCGCGGCGGCCGCAGCCGCGCGAATGCCGCATCGCTAAATGGGTTTCAAACGTCGCGATGCAGGTTACAAGCAAAATTAATCACAAGAAATTTGGAAATATTTGAGGATGTTTCTGCGTGAAATATCGAGCCCGAACCCATTCGGAAACACATGGCGAAGCGGCAAGAACGACCGCTCGACGGGGGTGAAGCTGTAGAAAGTGCCGCGCCGGAGCGCCCGGCCCGGGCATTTCGGCCGAGAAATTATCTTCGAGCAATGCGCATGAAAGGAAATCGGATGATTTCCGTCAACCCAATGACGCGCGTTTTTTTGCCGATTTCTTTTCCCTAGAATCGATTTCGATTCGATATATCACCTAATCGCTTGACTGCTCTCCTTACCCCAAAGGAAGGAGATTCCCACTTCACCGAATGCAACCCGACATCGCCTCAAAGAGACATGGGACTTACGCTTTCTCCATGGGCTGACACCGCCAGTCCGGCGGCCAAAACGTTACGCGCGGCGTTGATGTCGCGGTCGTGGGTTAATCCGCATCCCGGACAGTCCCATGCGCGCACCTTCAACGGCAGGCTGGCGACGGTATGCCCGCAATCGGCGCATCGCTTGCTGGATGGATACCAGCGATCGATGCCGATCAACGTGCGGCCGTACCATCTGGCCTTGTACGTCAGCTGCCGCACGAATTCCGACCAGCCGGCATCGCTGATCGATTTCGCGAGCTTTCGATTCTTCAGCATGTGGCTGACGACAAGGCTTTCGATCGCGATCACTTGGTTTTCGTTGATCAAACGCGTCGAAAGCTTGTGCAGGAAATCCCTGCGGGCATCTGCTATGCGGGCATGCATGCGTGCGACCTTGAGTCTCGCCTTCCTGCGATTGGCGGAACCCTTTTGCTTCCTTGCCAGCCGTCGTTGCAGCTTGACGAGCCTGGATTCGTTCTTGCGAAACGCGTTCGGTGCAGCGATCTTCTCGCCCGTCGAAAGAACGACAAAATCTGTCAACCCGAAGTCGATGCCGACCTTGCCGATTGCTTCCGATTTTGCGGAAACCACGTCGTCGCAAAGCAGGGATACGTGGTATCGGCCTGCGGTGTCTTTTGACACCGTGACGGTGGTCACCTTCGCCCCCGACGGAATCCTGCGCGACCAGCGGATCGCGAGCGGCGCATCCATCTTCGCCAGCTTCAGCGAAGTGCCATCCCATCTGAAAGCGCTCGCCGTGTACTCGGCCGATTGCGCACCGTCCTTGCGCCGGAAGTTCGGGTACTTGGCGCGCTTGGCGAAGAAGTTCGCGAACGCCGTCTGCAAATGGCGCAATGCCTGCTGGAGCGGCACTGAGCTGACTTCGTTCAGCCAGCCATGTTCGGGCGTTTGCTTCAGCGCGGTGAGCGCGGCGGAGGTTTCGTGATAGCCGACACGTTCCTGGCGTTGATGCCACGCATCGGTACGCATCCGCAGCATGTGGTTATACACAAAGCGCGCGCACCCGAACGTCCGGGCAAGCATCACTGCTTGCTCGGGCGTCGGGTAGAACCGGAATCGGTAGGCACGCTTGATGTCCATGCATCACACCATGTCATAGGTTCGCGTGGGCCTCAAGCCTGGGAAAAGCGGCCACTCGGCCGCACTCCTTTCACTCCCCATCCTACGCCCCGAAGGAAGTCCCCTTCGGAGGAACGACGGGGTTTCTCAGAGCAAATCGCATGAATGACGTTCACGCATCGATTGCGCGGCGCGCAGCCGACACGCCCGTGCCGCACCATGGCCGCATCGTCCAGCTCGACGGGCTGCGCGCGATCGCCGTGGGCGCGGTGTTCCTGCAGCACTCACTGAAGGCGCCGCTGTGGATGGGCGTCGACCTGTTCTTCGTGCTGAGCGGGCTGCTGATCACCGGCATCCTGCTCGAGCGCAAGGCGCGCGGGCAGTCCTACTTCAGCCATTTCTACGCGCGGCGCGTGCGCCGCATCCTGCCGCCGTACGCGCTGCTGCTCGTCGTGTCGACGCTGCTGTTCGGCACGAGCTGGCTGCCGCACTGGCCGTGGTTCGCGTTCTTCTCGACCAACATCGGGCTGTCGCTCGGCAGCATCGGCCACGACAGCCTCAACGTGCTGTGGTCGCTCGCGGTCGAGGAGCAGTTCTACATCTTCTGGCCGTTCGTCGTGCTGTGGTGCTCGGAACGCGCGCTGCTGTGGATCGCGGCCGCGCTGATCGTCGCGGCGCCGGTGCTGCGCGCGCTCGCGACGCCGTGGTTCGATTCGTTCTGGCCGATCTACTACCTGACGCCGTTCCGCATGGACCTGCTCGCCGCGGGCGCGCTGCTCGCGATCGTGCTGCGCCGCGACCGGCGCGCGCTGGAGCCGTTCTACCCGCTCGCGATCGCCGGCGCGCTCGTGGCGCTCGCGATCCTCGGCTGGCTGCACCTGTCGTTCCCGCGCTTTCGCGCGGCGAACACGCCGCTGTCGAACGCGGCGCTCTACAGCGTCTCGCTGCTGCTGTGCACGTCGATCGTCGTGATCGCGCTGCGCGGCCGCGGCTTCGTGCAGCGCGTGCTGACGAACCCCGCGCTCGTCTACGTGGGCACCGTCAGCTACACCGTGTACCTGATCCACCTGAGCGTGCTGTACGCGCTGTGGCCGCTGCACCTGAACCACTACCTCACCGCCGTGCTCGCGCTCGCGATCACGCTCGCGTATGCAACCGCGAGCTGGTACGGCTTCGAGCGGCGCCTGACGCGCGGCCCCGTGCGCAGCGCATTGCCGGCGGCGGCGCGCACCACCGCCTGATTTTTCCATCGTTTCGACTAGGACATCGCCATGAGCCAAACTCGCAAGGCCATCATTACCGGGGTGACGGGGCAAGACGGCGCCTACCTGACCAAGCTGCTGCTCGACAAGGGCTACCAGGTCACGGGCACCTATCGCCGCACCAGCTCGGTCAATTTCTGGCGCATCGCCGAGCTCGGCGTCGACACGCATCCGAACCTCACCCTCGTCGAGCACGATCTGACCGACGCCGGCTCGAGCCTGCGCCTGCTCGAACGCACGCAGCCGGACGAGCTCTACAACCTGGCCGCGCAGAGCTTCGTCGGCGTGTCGTTCGACCAGCCGTCGACCACCGCCGAGGTGACCGGCCTCGGCACGCTGAACCTGCTCGAGGCGATCCGCGTCGTTACGCCGAAGACGCGCTTCTACCAGGCTTCGACGTCCGAAATGTTCGGCAAGGTGCAGGCGATTCCGCAGACGGAAACCACCGCGTTCTACCCGCGCAGCCCGTATGGCGTCGCGAAACTGTTCGCGCACTGGACGACCGTGAACTACCGCGAGTCGTACGGCCTGTTCGGCAGCAGCGGGATCCTGTTCAACCATGAGTCGCCGCTGCGCGGCCGCGAATTCGTCACGCGCAAGATCACCGACACCGTCGCGAAGATCAAGCTCGGCAAGGCGACGCGCCTCGAGCTCGGCAACCTCGACGCGAAACGCGACTGGGGCTTCGCGCTCGAATACGTCGAAGGGATGTGGCGGATGCTGCAGGTCGACGAGCCCGACACCTACGTGCTCGCGACCAACCGCACCGAGACCGTGCGCGACTTCGTGCGGATGGCGTTCGCGGCCGCCGGCTATCAGATCGAATGGACCGGCAAGGGCGAGCAAGAGCGCGGCCTCGACGCGGCGACGGGCAACGCGCTCGTCGAGGTGAATCCGAAGTTCTACCGGCCGGCCGAAGTCGACCTGCTGATCGGCTGCGCGGACAAGGCCAAAGCCAAGCTCGGCTGGGCGCCGAAGACGACGCTCGAACAACTTTGCCAGATGATGGTCGAAGCGGATCTGATGCGCAATCGCCACCATGACACGTATTGAACCCTCGTCGCGCCGTGCGTTCATCACGGGCCTGACCGGCTTCACCGGCCGCTACATGGCGCAACGCCTCGAAGCGGCCGGCTACGAGGTGTGGGGCACGACGGCGCCCGGCGCGCCGCGGCCCGACGATCCGGCGCTCGCGAACTGCACGCTGTTGTCCGTCGACCTGCTCGATGCACACGCGTTGCGCGCCGCGGCCGCCGATGCGCGGCCCGACGCGGTCGTGCACCTCGCCGCCCGTGCGCACGTCGCGCAGGACGATCCGGCGCAGACGTACCAGGTCAACATCGTCGGCACGCGCAACCTGCTGGCCGCCGTCGCGGGCCTCGACCGCCGCCCGTCCGCGGTGCTGCTCGCGAGCAGCGCGAACGTCTACGGCAACGCGACGCCCGGCGTGCTCGACGAAACCGTCGCGCCCGCGCCCGCGAACGACTACGCAGTCAGCAAGCTCGCGATGGAATATGCGGCGAAACTGTGGCACGACCGGCTGCCGATCGTAATCGCGCGCCCGTTCAACTACACGGGCGTCGGCCAGAGCGAAGCGTACCTGCTGCCGAAGCTCGTCGCGCACTATGCGCGCAACGAACCGCGCATCTCGCTCGGCAATCTCGACGTGAGCCGCGATTTCTCGGACGTGCGCGACGTGACGGCCGCCTACCTGCGGCTGATCGAGGCGGCGCCGGCCGGCGAGACGTTCAACGTCTGCTCGGAGCGCGCGTATTCGCTGAAGGAAGTGCTGGCGATGCTGTCGCGCATCGCGGGCTACGTGATCGACGTGACGGTCGATCCACGCTTCGTGCGGGACAACGAAGTAAAGAGCCTGAGCGGCTCGCGCGCCAGGCTGCGGCGCGCGGTGGGCGAACTGTCCGTCACGCCGCTCGACGAGACCTTGCGGTGGATGGTGGACGCGATGCGCGGCGCGCAGGCCGCGCACGTCTGACGCGTTCCGGCGGCGTGGCGAGCGTCGGTCAACCGCCCACCACGCCGCGCGCCGAGCTCAGCCTTCGAGCCCGCGCGCGAGATCGTTGCGCAAGTCCGTCGCATCCTCGAGACCGACCGCGAGCCGGATCAGCCCTTCGGTGATCCCCGCCGCCGCGCGCGCTTCCGGTGTGACGCGGGCGTGCGTGGTGGTCGCCGGATGGGTGATCGTCGTACGCGTGTCGCCGAGGTTGCCGGTGATCGAAATCAGCTTCGTGCCGTCGATCACGCGCCACGCGTTCGCGCGCTGCTGCTCGGGCGTGTCGCCCTTCAACTCGAACGACACGATCGCGCCGCCCGCCTTCTGCTGGCGCTTCGCGAGCGCGTGCTGCGGATGCGATTCGAGCCCCGGATAGAACACGCGCGCGACGGCCGGATGCGCATCGAGCCAGCGCGCGATCTCCAGCGCGTTCGCCGACTGCCGCTCGACGCGCAGCGACAGCGTCTCCATCCCCTTCAGCAGCACCCACGCATTGAACGCGGACAGCGTCGGCCCGGCGCTACGCACGAACGGGAACACCTTGCCCATGATGAATTCCTTCGAGCCGACCAGCGCGCCGCCGAGCACGCGGCCCTGGCCGTCGAGGAACTTCGTCGCCGAGTGCATCACGACGTCCGCGCCGAGCTTCAGCGGCTGCTGCAGCACGGGGCTGCAGAAACAGTTGTCGACGACGAACAGCGCGTTCGCGGCCTTCGCGATCTTGCCGATCGCTTCGATGTCCGCAAGCTCGGTCAGCGGGTTCGACGGCGTCTCGAGGAAGAACATCTTCGTTTCCGGCCGCACCGCTTCCTGCCACGCGTTCAGGTCGGTCGGATCGACGAAGGTCGTCGTGATGCCGAACTTGCTGAAGATCTGCGAGAACATCCCCAGCGTCGAGCCGAACAGGCTGCGCGAACTGACCAGGTGGTCGCCCGCCTGCAGCGCGGCCATCACGACCGACATGATCGCGGCCATTCCGGACGCGGTCGCGATGCACGCCTCGCCGCCCTCGAGCGCCGCGAGACGGTCCTGGAACATCGTCACGGTCGGATTGGTGAAGCGCGAATACGTGAAATAGTCTTCCGAGTTCGCGAAGCGCTCGGCCGCCTCGGCCGCGCTCTTGAAGCAGAAGCTCGACGTGAGGAACAGCGCTTCCGAGTGCTCGTTGAAGTCGCTGCGCAGCGTGCCCGCGCGCACGGCAAGCGTGTCGAAGTTGAGGGAGTCGTCCATGTTCCGTTTTTCCGTTTTCGATGTCCGTGCTGCGCCGCACGGACCAGACCAAACAAAAAAGCCCGCTATGCATCGGCATCAGCGGGCTTCGTGCGGTACGACAGCGGTCGACTCAGGCCGGCTGCCGCCGGCCTTCGCTTTAGCTGTTTTGGGATGAAACCCCGCGTCCGCAAGCTGAAATCAAATCGACGCAAGGCCACATCCTATCACGCCTGTACGACGGCGTGCAGCGGCGTCACTCGACCGACAGCTGCAGGTTCATCTGCGAGCGCGCGGCGCCTTCGCCGCTCGTGTCGCGGTCGGCCTGCGACGCCGGTGCGAGACGCGCGCGCTCGATCGAATCGAGATACTCGGGCGTCACGTTGCCGGTGATGTAGTTGCCGTCGAAGCACGACGCCTCGAAGCGCTCGAGCTTCGGGTTGATGTCGCGCACCGCGCGGCGCAGGTCGTCGACGTCCTGGTAGATCAGGTGGTCGGCGCCGATGATCTTCGCGACTTCTTCGTCGCTGCGGCCGTGCGCGACGAGCTCGCCGCGCGTCGGCATGTCGATGCCGTACACGTTCGGGAACTTCACCGGCGGCGCCGCCGACGCGAAGATCACCGACTTCGCGCCCGCGTCGCGCGCCATCTGCACGATTTCGTGGGACGTCGTGCCGCGCACGATCGAATCGTCGACGATCAGCACGTGCTTGTCCTTGAACTCGATGCTCATCGCGTTGAGCTTCTGGCGCACCGACTTCTTGCGCACCGCCTGGCCCGGCATGATGAACGTGCGGCCGACGTAGCGGTTCTTGAAGAAGCCTTCGCGATACTCGACGCCGAGCTTCGCGGCCACCTGCATCGCGGCCGGCCGCGACGAATCGGGAATCGGCATCACCACGTCGATCGGCACGTTCGGCAGCTCGCGCTTGATCTTCTCGGCCAGATAGTCGCCCATGCGCAGGCGCACGTTGTAGACCGGCACGCCGTCGAGGCACGAATCCGGACGCGCGAGATACACGTATTCGAACATGCACGGGTTGAGCGTCGGCGCCTCCGCGCACTGCTGGCTGTGGAAGTTGCCGGCCTGGTCGATGAAGATCGCCTCGCCCGGCTGCACGTCGCGCACGAACTCGAAGCCGATGCCTTCGACCGCGACCGATTCCGACGCGAGCATCCATTCGGTGCCGTGCTCGGTTTCCAGCTTGCCGATGCAGAGCGGACGGATGCCGAACGGATCGCGGAACGCGAGCAGGCCGTAGCCGGCGATCAGCGACACGATCGCGTACGAGCCCTCCAGGCGGCGATGGACGCCCGCGACCGCCTTGAACACAGCGGCCGGATCGAGCTCGAGGCCCGTCGTCGACAGCTGCAGCTCGTGCGCGAACACGTTGAGCAGCACTTCGCTGTCGGAGTTGGTGTTGAGGTGCCGGCGGTCGATCCGGAACATCTCGTCCTTGAGCTGCTGCCAGTTCGTCAGGTTGCCGTTGTGCGCGAGGATGATCCCGAACGGCGCGTTCACGTAGAACGGCTGCGCCTCCGCCTCGCTCGACGCCGAACCGGCGGTCGGATAGCGGACCTGGCCGATCCCGTACGTGCCGGGCAGGCTGCGCATGTTGCGCGTGCGGAACACGTCGCGCACCATGCCGTTCGCCTTGTACATATGGAAATTGCTGCCGTCCGCCGTCGCGATGCCCGCCGCATCCTGACCGCGGTGCTGCAGCAGCAGCAGGCTGTCATAGATCAGCTGGTTGACCGGGGATTGGGAAATAACGCCTACGATGCCGCACATGGCATGTCCTTCTGAGAATACAAAAACGGTTCCGTCCTGCCCGGCCGCGCGGTGATCACACGCGCACGTACTGGGCCATGCCGTCGGGCAAGAGCGATTTCAGCCCATGCACGCCCTCTTCGGCCAGCGGACGCAAAAGCGCATTGCGCCAGAATTCCTGTTTGGGCAGCTCGGTCAGCCCCGCCGCGGCGACCAGCAGCACTACCATCACGCCGCCGCGCACGAGCCCGAACATCATGCCGAGCGACCGGTCGACCCCGCCGAGCCCCGTTACCTGCGCGATCCGCGACAGCAGCGCGTTCGCGACGCCGGCGACGAACACGACGCCGATCACGAGCAGCGCGAACGCGAGCACCCACTGCGTCAGCGCGCCGCCCGGCCAGGTTGCCGGGATATACGGCACCACGAGCCCGACGTAGCGGCTGGCGATCACGATCGCCGCGATCCAGCCGATCAGCCCGAAAATCTCCGACACGAAGCCGCGCCACGCACCGCGCAGCGCCGACAACGCAATCACCGCCAATACAGCGTAGTCGAAAGCCGTCAGCATCGCGCGTTACTGGGTCAGCCCGGCTTCGCGCACCTTCGCGATCGCCGCGGACGCCGCCGCGCGATCCGCGAACGGACCGGCACGCAACAGTGTAGCCGTGCTGCCGTCCGCCTGCTTGCGGTGTTCGACATATGCGGGCACACCCGCCGATTTCAACTTGGTCGCCCACGAGCGGGCCGTCGCGTCGTCCTTGAACGCGCCGAGCTGCACCGCGAACCGCGCGCCGGCAGGCGACGACGGCGTCGCCGCGTCGCCGCCGTCCGCACCGCCGGCATCGGCGTTCGCGACGGCCGCGGGCGCGGGCTTCGGCGCCGCCGGCTTGGCCGGCTTGGCTGGTTGAGCAGGTGCGGCCGCCGCCGGAGCGGGCTTCGGCGCGACGCTTGCGGTGGTCGTGGCGGTGTCGGGTTTCGCCGCCGGCCTGGCGGCATCCTTCGCGACGTCCGTGGCCGCGCCGGCATTGGCCGTCGCGGCCGTGTCGGACGCGGGCGGCTCGTCGTGCGCGACGCCGGCCTGCACGTCGGACGCATCCTCGTCGCGCGACGGGGCCGCATGGTGCGCGGGGCGGTTGGGAATGTCGATCGCGATGTCGTCGGTCACCGGCTTCGGGTGCGAATCGAGCACCATCGGCAGCACGATGACGGCGGCCACCACGAGCGCGATCGCGCCGACGAGGCGGCGGCGCGCGCGTTGCTTTTCTGGAAGGGTCGGATCGAGGAGCAGTGCGTCCGATTCCGGACGCTCGGTGCGGCGCGAGCGCCGCTCGACGCGTTCTGTGCGTTCAGTGCGCTCGCTACGCACGTTCCGGGAGGTCCCGGTACGACCGCCGCGCCGGGTGGGCGCGTCGTCGTCTTTCTTGCCGAACGAGAAAATTCCCATGAATGGCTGAGTCCGAAACTGCCCGTCAGTCAGTGTTGCTGCGATTTACGATAGGCCATCACGCCAGCTACCGTATGGAAACTGCCGAAAACCACGATTCTATCATTCTCCGATGCTCTTTTTAGTGCATCGCGAAACGCATCGGCCGGCGACGCGTGGCGCGTGACGCTCGAATCCGGGCCGTCCTCGACGCCCGCGTGGCGCAGCGCGGCTTCCAGCTGTTCAGCGCTCGCCGCGCGCGGCAGCGGCAGGTCCGTCACGCACCAGTGGTCGATCTCGCCCTTCAGGTGCCGCAGCACGCCGTCGATATCCTTGTCGTGCATCGCGCCGAACACCGCGTACGTGTACGGGAAGAAGCCCATGTTGCCGAGATTCTGCGCGAGCACGGCCGCCGCATGCGGATTGTGCGCGACGTCGAGCACGATCGCCGGCTTGCCCGGCAGCACCTGGAAGCGGCCCGGCAGCTCGACGTTCGCGAGCCCGAGCCGGATGTCCTGCGCGGACACCGGCAGCACCGCGCGCAGCGATTCGAGCGCGGCGAGCGCCGCCGACGCATTGATCAGTTGATTCGCGCCGCGCAGCGCCGGGTATGCGAGCGCCGGATAGCGCTTGTCGCGGCCGAGGTAGCTCCACTGCTGGCGCTCCGCGCCGGGCTGCGCCTCGTAGCGGAAATCGCGGCCGACGAGCCACAGGTCCGCACCGATCGCGTCCGCGTGGTCGATCAGCGTTTGCGGTACAGCCGGATCGCCGCAGATCGCGGGCTTGCCCGGCCGGAAGATCCCGGCCTTCTCGAACGCGATCTTTTCGCGCGTGTCGCCGAGGTATTCGGTGTGATCGATGTCGATGCTCGTGACGATCGCGCAGTCGGTGTCGATGATGTTGACCGCGTCGAGCCGGCCGCCGAGGCCGACTTCGAGGATCACCGCGTCGAGCCCGCGCGCCGCGAACAGGTGCAGGATCGCGAGCGTCGTGAATTCGAAGTACGTGAGCGACACCGGCTCCGGCAGCGACGTGCGCGCCGCTTCGACGGCCTCGAAATGCGGCAGCAGCTCGTCGTCGGCGACCGTCTCGCCGTTCACCCTCGCCCGCTCGTTGAACGCGAGCAGGTGCGGCGACGTGTGGCAGCCGACCTTGTAGCCGGCGCGCACGAGGATCGTCTCGAGGAACGCGCAGGTCGAGCCCTTGCCGTTGGTGCCGCCGACCGTGATCACCGGGCACGCGAATTCGAGCCCGAGCGCCGCCTTGACCTGGCCGATGCGGGTGAGGCCCATGTCGATGCCGACCGGGTGCGCGCGCTCGAGATGCGAAAGCCACGCGTCGAGAGTGGGAAAAGTGCTCATCGGATCAAATCTGAATCGGTACCGCCACTACGCAAAAAAACGAAGCGCGCCGCCTGGCGATCGAGCCAGGCGACGCGCGCGGTTCACACCCTGGGCGCCGATCAGGCCAGCGCGTCGGCCGGCTGGCGCTGCAGCAGCGCGAGCAGCTGCGCGATCTCGTCGCGCAGCTTGCGACGGTCGACGATCATGTCGATCGCACCCGTTTTAATCAGGAATTCCGCGCGCTGGAAGCCTTCCGGCAGCTTCTCCCGCACCGTCTGCTCGATCACGCGCGGGCCGGCGAAGCCGATCAGCGCCTTCGGCTCGGCGATCACGACGTCGCCGAGGAACGCGAAGCTCGCCGACACGCCGCCCATCGTCGGATCGGTCAGCACCGAGATGAACGGCAGCTTCGCTTCCGCCAGCTTGGTCAGCATCGCGGTGGTCTTTGCCATCTGCATCAGCGACAGCAGGCTTTCCTGCATCCGCGCGCCGCCCGAAGCGGTGAAGCAGATGAACGGCACCTGCTGCTCGAGCGCGTTCTGCGCACCGCGCGCGAAGCGCTCGCCGACCACCGAGCCCATCGAGCCGCCCATGAACGAAAACTCGAAGCACGCGGCGACGACCGGCAGCGTGTGGATCGCACCGCCCATCACGACCATCGCGTCGGTCTCGCCGGTGTCTTCCATCGCTTCCTTCAGACGATCCGGATACTTGCGGCTGTCCTTGAACTTCAGCGTGTCGACCGGCACGATCTCCTGGCCGATCTCGTAGCGGCCTTCCGGATCGAGCAGCGCATCGAGGCGCTCGCGCGCGCCGATCCGCATGTGATGATCGCATTTCGGGCACACGTGCAGGTTCGCGTCCACGTCGTTGCGGTACAGCACGGCCTCGCAGGACGGGCACTTGACCCACAGGCCTTCCGGAATGCCCTTGCGGCTTTTCGGGTCGGTCTGCTTGATCTTCGGCGGCAACAGTTTGTCGAGCCAGCTCATCGTTTGGTTTCCTGTTCCGTGGCAGGCCGGGCAACATGCGCCCGGGCCCGCTTTCCTAGGTAGCTAGGTTGTTTACTTACGCGGCCGTCCTGCCCGCGCCGTCCAGCGCGGCGCGCACCTCGGCGACGAACGCCTTCAGCGCGGCGACGGCGCCTTCCGGCGCGGCGCTCTCGAGGAGCTGCACCAGACGGCTGCCGATCACGACGGCGTCCGACACTTCGGCCACCGCGCGCGCCGTTTCGGCGTCGCGGATGCCGAAGCCGACGCCCACCGGAACCGGCACACGCGACTTGATGGCCGGGATTTTACCCGCAATGCTCGAAACATCCAGATTTCCGGCGCCGGTCACGCCCTTGAGCGACACGTAATACACGTAGCCGCTCGCGATCTTGCCGACGTCCGCGATGCGTTCGTCGGTCGACGTCGGCGCGAGCAGGAAGATCGGATCGATCTGCGCGGCGCGCATTTTTTCCGCGAACACCCCCGCCTCTTCCGGCGGATAGTCGACGACGAGCACGCCGTCGACGCCGGCCGCATGCGCCTGCTCGGCGAACGCGTCGACACCCATCCGCTCGATCGGGTTCGCATAGCCCATCAGCACGACGGGGGTTGTCTGGTTGGTCTCGCGAAAGCGCTTCACGTCGGCGAGCACGCTCTTCAGCGTGACGCCGCGTTCGAGCGCGCGCTCCGACGAGCGCTGGATCACGGGGCCGTCGGCCATCGGGTCCGAGAACGGCACGCCGAGCTCGATCACGTCCGCGCCGCCTTCGGCGAGCGCGTGCATGAAGTCGACGGTCTTCGCGGGATCGGGGTCGCCCGCGGTGATGAACGGAATCAGGCCCTTGCGGCCTTGTTCGGCGAGCGCTGCGAAGGTCTGCTGGATACGGGACATGGCAATTTTCCTCGATTCGTTCGGCGAAACGGCGGCGCGACTCACGCGCACGCCTGCGCATCGAGCGCGGCAATGCGCTCGTGCGCGATCGCGCAATAACTTTCGTTGATCTCGTAGCCGACGAAGTCGCGCCCCTGCCTCGCGCAGGCCACCGCGGTCGTGCCGCTGCCCATGAACGGATCGAGCACGCGGCCGCCCGGCGGGCAGCTCGCGAGCACCATCCGCTCGATGATTTCCAGCGGCTTCTGGGTCGGATGATCGACGCGCTCCGCGTGCTGCCGGTGCAGGCGCGAGACCGACCAGACGTCCTTCGGGTTGTAGCCCATCTCCAGCCACTTGCTGCCTTCGAACAGCTTGCGCGAGCGGGCCTTCTTCGTATCGGCGTCGTATGGGATGCGGACCGGATCGAGATCGAAGTAATACGCCTTGGACACCGCGAAAAAGCCGATGTTGTCGTGCACCGACGTGAAGCGGCGCGTCGTGCCGCCCATGCTCGGCACGCGCCGGTCCCAGATGATCTCGTTGATCATCGTGAGCTTCGTCTTCAGGAAGCTGAAGATCTCCGGCGCATACTGCCACGTGCAGAACACGTACATCGACCCGGTCGGCTTGAGCTTCGAAATCGCCAGCTCCAGCCATGCAATCGTCCACGCGAGGTGGTCGTCGCCCGAGCGCTTGTCCGAGTCGTTGCCGTAGTCCTTGCCGAGCCCGTACGGCGGATCGGCGACGATCAGGTCGATCGACGCGTCCGGCAGGCGCGCGGCTTCGGTCAGGAAATCGCGGTTGTGCAATTCGATGCCGGCGCGCAGCGCGCGCGGCTCGGCGACGGCGGCTTGCACCGCCTGCGCTTCGCTCGCGGCGCCGCCCGCCGGCTCTTCGATCAGGTCACGCATCGGTCGGGGTCAGAGCGAAATGCCCGATCGCTCGGCGACCGTGTGCATGTCCTTGTCGCCGCGGCCCGACAGGTTGACGAGCAGGATCTTGTCCTTCGGCAGCGTCGGCGCGAGTTTCACGCCATACGCGATCGCGTGGCTCGATTCGAGCGCCGGGATGATCCCCTCGATCCTGCAGCAGTCGTGGAACGCCTTCAGCGCTTCCTCGTCGGTGATCGGCACGTACTGCGCGCGGCCGCTGTCCTTCAGCCATGCGTGCTCGGGGCCGACGCCCGGATAGTCGAGGCCCGCCGACACCGAATGCGTCTCGATGATCTGGCCGTTGTCGTCCTGCAGCAGATACGTGCGGTTGCCGTGCAGCACGCCCGGGCTGCCGGCGATCAGCGACGCCGCGTGATGGCCCGTGTCGAGCCCGTCACCGGCCGCCTCGACACCGATCAGCTGCACCGACGCGTCGTCGATGTACGGATAGAAGATGCCCATCGCGTTCGAGCCGCCGCCGACGCAGGCGATCACCGCGTCCGGCTGCCGGCCCGCGAGCTCGGGCATCTGCACCTTGCACTCGTCGCCGATCACGCGCTGGAAGTCGCGCACCATCATCGGGTACGGGTGCGGGCCCGCGACCGTGCCGATGATGTAGAACGTGTTCTCGATGTTCGTGACCCAGTCGCGCATCGCTTCGTTCAGCGCGTCCTTCAGCGTGCGCGAGCCCGATTCGACCGGCACGACCGTAGCGCCGAGCAGCTTCATCCGGTAGACGTTCGCAGCCTGGCGGCGCACGTCCTCGGCGCCCATGTAGACGACGCACTCCATCCCGAAGCGCGCGCAGATCGTCGCGGTCGCGACGCCGTGCTGGCCGGCGCCCGTCTCGGCGATCACGCGCTTCTTGCCCATCCGCTTCGCGAGCAGCGCCTGGCCGATCACGTTGTTGATCTTGTGCGCGCCGGTGTGGTTCAGGTCTTCGCGCTTCAGGTAGATCTGCGCGCCGCCGAGCGTGTCGCTCCAGCGCTGCGCGTGGTAGATCGGCGACGGACGGCCGACGAAGTGCTTCAGCTCGCGCTCGAATTCGGCGACGAAGTCGGGATCGTGCTGGAATTTCTCGTACGCCGCGCGCAGCTCGTCCAGCGCGTGAATCAGCGTCTCGGCGACGAACACGCCGCCATACGGGCCGAAGTGGCCGCGATCATCAGGAAGGTTGTACATGGTGTCACTCTCGATCGGTCGGTGCGCGCCCCGGTTCCTGGGGGCGCCGCACCGGCATGCATCACCCGGCGTCCGCTTCGCGCACCGCGCGCACGAACGCCGCCATCCGGGCGTGATCCTTCACGCCCTTTGCGCCCTCCACTTCGATGCCGCTCGAGACATCGACAGCGAATGGACGCAGCTGGCGGATCGCGTCACCGACGTTTTGCGCGTTCAAGCCACCACTCAAAACGGCCCGACGCGCGAGCTCTGCGGGAATAAGTGACCAATCGAAGACCTTGCCGCTGCCGCCGTAGTCCGGCACGAGGGTGTCGAACAGGAGGCCGCGCGCTTTCGAATAATGAAGTGCCGATTCTACCAAATCGGCCGACTGCGTCGAGGGGCCGACGCGCACCGCGCGCAGCCACGGCAGCCGCGCCGCGCGGCCGAGCGCGTCGCATTGCTCGGGCGTTTCGTCGCCGTGGAACTGCAAGAGCGTCAGCGGCACGTCGCGCACCACCGCCTCGATCTCGTCTACCGTCGCGTTCACGAACAGGCCGACGACCGACACGAACGGCGGCGCGAGGCGCGCCAGCTCGGCCGCCTGCGCGATCGTCACCGCGCGCGGGCTCTTCGGATAGAACACGAGGCCGATCGCGTCGGCGCCGAGCGCCGCCGCGTGCAGCACGTCGTCGGGGCGCGACAGGCCGCACAGCTTGATGCGCGTGCGCGGCGGCGCGGCGGCGGGATCGGAAGAGAGCGCGATGTCGGTCATGGTTGTGGATCCAGATCAGCCCAGACGCCGCTCCACGGCACGCTGCCGAGCTGCGCGGGCGGAACGGCGAATTCCGCAGGATAGCCGACATGGGCAAGATACAGCCCGTCGGCCATGAAGGTCGGCGCCGCGCGGTTACGGTCGCGCCCGGCCAGCACGTCCGCGAGCCACTCGGCCGGATAGCGGCCGCGGCCGACCGCGACGAGGCAGCCCATCAGGTTGCGCACCATGTGGTGCAGGAACGCGTTGGCGCGGAACCGGAAATGCACGAAGTGGCCCGCGCGCCGGATGTCGATCTGGTACAGGTGCTTGACCGGCGTCTTCGACTGGCATTCCGACGACCGGAACGCCGAGAAGTCATGCTCGCCGATCAGGTGCGCCGCGGCCGCGCGCATTGCGTCGTCGTCGAGCGGCGTGTGGATCCAGCCGGCGCGCGCGTCGAGCATCGGCGAGCGCACCGGATGCACGTACAGCGCGTAGTAGTAGGTGCGCTCGAACGCCGAGAAGCGCGCGTGGAACGCGTCCGGCATCGGCTTCGCCCATTGCACCGCAACCGTCGACGGCAGGAACGCGTTGGTGCCGCGGACCCACGAGAAGTCGGTGCGGTCCAGCTCGGTGTCGAAGTGCACGACCTGCCCGAGGCCGTGCACACCGGTGTCGGTGCGCCCCGCCACCGTCGTATGCAGCGGCGTCTGCGCGAACTCGGCCAGCGCGCGCTCGAGCGCGTCCTGCACGGTCTTGCCGTGCGGCTGCGACTGCCAGCCGCAAAACGCCGCGCCGTCGTATTGGATGCCCAGCGCGATCCGCATCACGCCTCGTCCGCCAGTTTCGCCAGCAGCGCGCGCGCGTCGTCGCGCGTCGCGGCGTCGTTTGCGTCGACCACTTCCTGCAACAGCGTCCGTGCGCCGGCCAGATCGCCCAGCTCGACGTATTCGCCGGCGAGTTCGAGCTTGTTGCGCGCGATGCGCGCCAGCTCGTCCGGCGTGAGCGCCGGGGGCACCGCGCCGGGCGCGGCCGGCAGGTCGAGATCGAAGTCTAGCTTCAGCGCGCCGAACTGCGCGCCGCCGAGCGGTGCGAACGCAGATGCCGAGGTCGTCGCCCCCGAATGGCCGTGCAGGGTCGCGCCGCCGTCCCATTCCGGCTCTTCTTCCTGCTCGGCAAGGTGTTCCGGGGTCTGATCATCATCGCCAACCGGCGGGCGCGGGGCGGGTTGACCGTTAGTTGCGCTCTTGTCGTCGACAAAAAGCCCTGCCTTCGGGGCTGTTTCGGTCGTCGACAGCGACGCTTCGTCCGATACGCGCGGCGGCAGCGGCATATCGAGACTATCGAGCGCGGCGATCGCGCTCTGCATGATTGCTTGCTGCGTGTCCGCCGCCGGGGCGGCCGGCGTGTCGGCCGGTGCGTGGGCAGGCGTTTCGAGCGGCTTGTCGGCCGGCGCGTTGACCGGGGCTTCGACCAGGGCGTCGGTCGGCTGCTTGTCGTGGCCGGCGTCCACCCCTTCCGCCACCTCGCCCGCCTCCTGCGCGTGCGGCGTGGAATCGGCATGGGCAGGCTCGGCGGACGGCGGCGCTACCTGCGCATCGTGAGATTCATGGGCTTCATGGGCTTCATGGGCTTCATGGGCTTCATGGGCTTCATGGGCTTCATGGGCTTCATGGGCTTCATGGGCTTCATGGGCTTCGTGCGCCTCCACCGTCTCCACCGCCGCCGCGGTCGCGGCCGCCAGATGCACGTCGGCCGCCGCATCGCGCGACACCGGCGTCTCGGGCTGGATCGGCAACTCCTCCACGACCGACGGCTTCACGTCGCCGGCGCCGGAAGCTGCCTCGGCAGCGCCGCGCCGCGCATTGCGACGCTTGCGCCACATGAGACCGGCCACCAGCAGCGCCGCTGCCGCGCCGGCCGCGGCAACCGGGCGCCAGTCGACCTGCCCGGCCGCGCCGGTCGTCCTCACCGGGCGCACCGGCGGCGTCTGCGGTTGCGCCGCGCTTGCCGCGCCACCGGTCGCCGCGGCCTCGCTGGCCCCCGGCGCAGTGGCGGACGCGCCTGCGTCGCCGGCCGCCGGACGCGGCGCGGAAGGCGTCTGCGGACGCCCCGCATCGGCCGCCGCGCCGGTTGCGGCCGGCTTGCCGATCCCGTGTTTCTGCAGTTCCATCAGCACGCGATTCTTCAGTGCAAGCAACTGCTGCAGACTGGACGGACGCGCCTGCGACGCGGCCGCCACCGGCGCCGCGCCCGGGGCGGCATGCGAGCCGGCCGCCGGAACGCCCGGCGTCGACGGCGCAGCCGCTTCGCTGGCGGACGACGGCGCGGCCTGGATCGAGCCGCTCCACACGTGCGGCCCGCTCGCGCCGGCCTGCTGCGCCGCAGGCTCTGCGCCGGGCCCGGACGCGCCGTGCGCGGCGGACGCGCCGACGGCGGCCGACGCGCCTGCCGTTGCCGCCGCCGCATGCGCGTCGCTCGTCTGCGCCGGATGAACGGCGGACGTCGCGGGCGCGCCCTGCACCGCCGACGCCGCATGCGCCGCCGACGCGGGATGCGGCGCGGACGCCGCGCCGGCGGACGCGGCCGGCGCCACGGAAGCCGCCGACGCGCCGGACGGGATCGCCGCGCCCGTCGCATCGAGCGCCGGCACCGTCAGCGCCGAGCCGACCTTCAGGCGGCTCGGATCGCGTTTCATGAACGCCTGCGGATTCGCGTCGAACAGCGCGCGCCCGGCCCGGGCGATCACGCCGGGATCGTGCGACTGCGTGGCCGCAATCGCAATGTCGTTGAGGGACTGGCCCGGCTGGACCGTGATCGTGAGCGGCGCGGCAGCGCCGGCAGCGGGCGCCGCAGCGTCGCTGGCGCCGGCCGCCCAGGCGGGCGCGACAGCGCCGAGCGCGAGGATCGCCAGCACGCCGCTCACGGCGCGCGACAGACGGGACTGACGCGGAAACAAGAAAATTCGGGACATCGTTGGCTCTATCGCCGCGCTGGCGCGCGGCTCGGATTCGCGTTTGGAAGCGTCAAAAAAAGTCGCCGCAGAAATGCAAAAGCGCCGCGCAGAACGCGACGCTTTCCGCTGGTCTGCGCGTCGTAACCGCGTAGTTTACTTCACGCGCCCGGATTCGGGCCGAATTCGTCCCCGGTTGCCGCGCACCGGCCGGCACGCACGCGGCGTTTCGGGCGGCGCCTGCACGGCCGGCGGCGCAATCGGGGCCATCCCGCCGGTTCGCAAACAAAACTTCAGCAATTGCGGCAACTCCCTACATTAACCTCCTGCCGGGAACGAATCCACCGGCTTATACTTCGCGACGCATCCTCTCCTCGTGCCAAAGGAATCGATGCAAGAAAGCCCCGGCCGCGCAAGCGGTTCGGGGCTTTCACGTTTTTGCACCGGGCATTTCGCGCGCGACCGGCGCCGCCTCCAAACCGCCGGCGAAAAACCCGCAGCCCGAAAATAAAGCGTCGTCGTCACCATCAATAATTCGCCGCACCTGCCGTTAATGAAATCACGGCCGAAAATTCAAATAAATCCCGCCCCAGCACCCCCAATCACATTCAAAATAATTTCAATCTATCGATAAGAAGGCAATCCTCCCATCTAATCGGCGAATTGACCATTCATCCTACCAAATCCCCCGCCCAGCAAGGATTTCAAGCTCATCATAGAGCCCCGAAATCCCTCCAAAAACGACCTTTCGTTTGTAATTCACCCACATTACACAAATCTACACAAATTCGATAACGATCACCGCTACGATCAACCGAAAACAAGAATCAGCGCGATTCGACCATTACGATCGGCCGGACTGACGCGGCGAGATTTCAGGGAGTTTTACCGCGCAGTCGCACGACTGCATTCCTTTACCAGCTCGTTACGGGGACCGAACATGGGCTATCAGCAAGGCTTAAGCGGGTTGGCCGGGGCGTCGAACAATCTCGACGTGATCGGCAACAACATCGCGAACGCGAACACGGTCGGCTTCAAGCAAAGCCGCGCGCACTTCTCCGACATGTACGCGAACTCGGTCGCGACGTCGGTCAACACCCAGATCGGCATCGGCTCGGGGCTCGCGTCGGTGGACCAGCAGTTCGGCCAGGGCACGATCAATACGACCGGCAACGCGCTCGACGTCGCGATCAACGGCAACGGCTTCTTCCAGATGTCGAACGACGGCGTGGTCACCTATTCGCGCGACGGCACGTTCCATCGCGACAAGAACGGCTTCATCGTCGACTCGCACGGCCGCAACCTGATGGGCTATAACGCGACCGCGGGCGGCGTGATCAACACCGCGGCCACCGTGCCGATGCAGGCGCCCACCACCAACCTCGCGCCGACCGCGACGACCAAGATCACCGGCCAGTTCAACCTGAACTCGCAGGACAAGGTGCCGGCCACGACGCCGTTCAGCCCGACGGTCAACACGTCGTACAACTACTCGACGTCGATCCAGGTGTACGACACGCTCGGCGGCGCGCAGCAAGTCGACATGTATTTCGTGAAGAGCGCGACGGCCGGCCAGTGGGAAGTCTACTCGGGCGTCAAGGGCCAGACGCCGACCAATCTCGGCACGGTGGCGTTCAACACGTCGGGCCAGATCGCAAGCACGACGCCGGTCGCACCCGTCACCGGCTCGACCGGCCAGTTCCAGTTCACGATCCCGGCCACCGGCGGCTCCCTGACGCCGCAGAAGCTGACGCTCGACCTGACCGGCACGACCCAGTACGGCGGCAAGGACGGCGTGAACAACCTCGCGCAGGACGGCTTCGCGAGCGGCACGCTGACGACCTTCACGATCGGCGCGGACGGCAAGCTGACCGGCAACTACTCGAACGGCCAGACGCAGACGCTCGGCCTGATCGCGCTCGCGAACTTCAACAACCCGAACGGCCTCACGAACCTCGGCGGCAACCAGTACGCCGAGAGCTCCGCGTCGGGCGTGCCGCAGATTTCCGCGCCGGGCAGCACGAACCACGGCGTGCTGCAGGGCAGCGCGCTGGAAAACTCGAACGTCGACCTGACGGTCCAGCTCGTGAACCTGATCACCGCGCAGCGCAATTACCAGGCGAACGCGCAGACGATCAAGACCCAGCAGGCGGTCGACCAGGCGGTACTGAACATGCGCTGACGCGTATATGAAAAACGCGCCGCGCCGGACCGTGACATCGTCACGGCCGGCGCGGCGCGCTGGCGTGGACAATCCGGCCCGCGGGCCGGATTCCGCATTTCGGGCTTACTTGTCGAGCAGGATGCGCAGCATGCGGCGCAGCGGCTCGGCCGCGCCCCACAGCAGCTGGTCGCCGACGGTGAACGCCGACAGGTATTCGCCGCCCATCGCGAGCTTGCGCAGGCGGCCGACCGGCACCGACAGCGTGCCCGTGATCTTCGCCGGCGACAGGTCGCGCATCGACGCTTCGCGCTCGTTCGGCACGACCTTCACCCAGTCGTTCGCCGACGCGAGGATGCCGTTGATCTCGTCGAGCGGCACGTCCTTGTTCAGCTTGATCGTCAGCGCCTGCGAGTGGCAGCGCATCGCGCCGATCCGCACGCACAGGCCGTCGACCGGGATCGAGCCCGGCTCGCCCATCGCCGGCTTGCCGAGGATCTTGTTGGTTTCCGCGCCGCCCTTCCACTCTTCCCTCGACATCCCGTTGCCGAGATCCTTGTCGATCCACGGAATCAGCGAGCCCGCGAGCGGCACGCCGAAGTGGCTGGTCGGCATCGCGTCGCTGTTCATCGCGGCCAGCACGCGGCGGTCGATGTCGAGGATCGCGGACGCCGGATCGGCCAGCTGTTCCTGCACCGCGCCGTTCAGCGTGCCCATCTGCGACAGCAGCTCGCGCATGTTCTGCGCGCCCGCGCCCGATGCGGCCTGGTAGGTCATCGCCGTCATCCAGTCGACGAGGTTCTCGCGGAACAGGCCGCCGAGCGCCATCAGCATCAGGCTGACCGTGCAGTTGCCGCCGATGAAGTTCTTCGTGCCCTTGACGAGCGCGTCCTTGATCACGTCGAGGTTGACCGGATCGAGGATGATGACCGCGTCGTCGTTCATCCGCAGCGACGACGCCGCGTCGATCCAGTAGCCGTTCCAGCCGGCCGCGCGCAGCTTCGGGAACACGTCGTTCGTGTAGTCGCCGCCCTGGCACGTGATGATCACGTCGCACTTCTTCAGCTCGTCGACGTTGGTCGCGTCCTTGAGCGTAGTCTCGTTTTTCGCGAACGACGGCGCCTTGCCGCCCGTGTTGCTGGTGCTGAAAAACACCGGTTCGATCAGGTCGAAATCGCCCTCTTCCTGCATGCGCTGCATCAGGACGCTGCCGACCATGCCGCGCCAACCTACGAGACCTACGTTCATGACTAACCCTTTGCTTTGAATGGAGCTTCCCCGCCATTTCCGTCCCCGCGTGACCGCGCGGGGAAACAGGCGGGCACGACGGCGATCAGCGTTTAATGATCGTTTTCGTGGTAATGGTTTTCGTGATGACGATGGCGCGCGTAACCGCACGGGCAGTGTTGCCGTGGAGTTTCAAGACCGGGGAGATCAGGGAAATCAGCGCCATCGCACGAGTCTACACAAACCTGTCTGGCCGCACAACGGCCAACCCGGCGCGAACGGGCCGTTTTTCACGGCCGCGTTCGCACCCTTTACTGCCTTCTTACAGCGCCGCAACCACCGCGTCGCCCATCGCGACCGTGCCGACCTGCCGGCAGCCCGGCGTCGCGATGTCGCCGGTGCGGTAGCCCTGCTCGAGCACCTTTTTCACCGCGCGCTCGATGCGATCGGCCTGCTCCGCGCGGTTCAGCGAGTAGCGCAGCAGCATCGCGGCCGACAGGATCGTCGCGAGCGGGTTCGCGATGCCCTTGCCCGCGATGTCGGGCGCCGAGCCGTGCGACGGCTCGTACAGGCCCTTGTTGTTCTTGTCGAGCGACGCCGACGGCAGCATGCCGATCGAGCCGGTCAGCATCGACGCCTCGTCGGACAGGATGTCGCCGAACATGTTGCCGGTCACGACCACGTCGAACTGCTTCGGCGCCTTCGCGAGCTGCATCGCCGCGTTGTCGACGTACATGTGCGACAGCTCGACGTCCGCATACTCCTTCGACACGTCGATCATGACGTCGCGCCAGAACTGCGACGTTTCGAGCACGTTCGCCTTGTCGACCGACGTCAGCTTCTTCGCGCGCTTGCGCGCGGCCTGGAACGCGACGTGCGCGATGCGGCGCACTTCCGGCTCCGAATAGCGCATCGTGTCGAAGCCCTCGCGCGTGCCGGCGAACGGGCCGTCCGGCGCTGCGCGCACGCCGCGCGGCTGGCCGAAGTAGATGTCGCCGTTCAGCTCGCGCACGATCAGGATGTCGAGGCCCGCGACCAGCTCCGGTTTCAGCGGCGATGCATCGACGAGCTGCGGATAGCAGATCGCCGGGCGGAAGTTCGCGAACAGCTCGAGATGCTTGCGCAGGCCGAGGATCGCCTGCTCGGGGCGCAGCGCGCGCTCGAGCGAGTCGTATTTCCAGTCGCCGACCGCGCCGAACAGGATCGCGTCCGCTTCCTTCGCGAGCTTCAGCGTCGCGTCCGGCAGCGGATGGCCGCTTGCCTCGTAGCCCGCGCCGCCGACCGGCGCTTCCTCGAGCTCGAACGTCTCGCCGAGTGCGTTCAGCACCTTCACCGCTTCCTTGACGATTTCCGGACCGATGCCGTCGCCGGGCAGCACTGCAATCTTCATGCGTTATTCCTGACTGGGTAGGTTGTGGATGCGAAGCGGCGCACGCGCGGCGTGCGCCCGCTCGAAGGACGACGTCAGCCGACCAGCTTGTTGTTCAGCCACGGCTGCTTCGCGAGCCGCTCGGCTTCGAACTGGCGGATCTTGTCCGCGTGACGCAGCGTCAGGCCGATGTCGTCGAAGCCGTTCAGCAGGCAGTACTTGCGGAACGCGGCGACGTCGAACGCGTATTCGCGGCCGTCCGGCGCGCGCACGACCTGCGCGTCGAGGTCCACCGTCAGCTGGTAGCCGTTGAACGCGACCGTCTCGTTGAACAGGTGATCGACCTGCTGCTCGGTCAGCACGATCGGCAGCAGGCCGTTCTTGAAGCAGTTGTTGTAGAAGATGTCCGCGAAGCTCGGCGCGATGATCGCGCGGAAGCCGTACTGCTGCAGCGCCCACGGCGCATGTTCGCGCGAGCTGCCGCAGCCGAAGTTCTTGCGTGCGAGCAGGACCGACGCGCCCTGGTAGCGCGGCTGGTTCAGCACGAAGTCCGGGTTCAGCGGACGCTTCGAGTTGTCCTGGCCCGGCTCGCCGTGGTCGAGGTAACGCCATTCGTCGAACGCGTTCGGGCCGAAGCCGGTGCGCTTGATCGACTTCAGGAACTGCTTCGGGATGATCGCGTCCGTGTCGACGTTCTCGCGATCGAGCGGCGCCACGACGCCGGTATGCACTGTGAATTTTTCCATGATCCGTGTCCCGTTACCCCAGCTTGCGAATGTCGACGAAGTGGCCTTCGATCGCCGCCGCCGCCGCCATCGCCGGGCTGACGAGGTGCGTGCGGCCGCCCGCGCCCTGCCGGCCTTCGAAGTTGCGGTTCGACGTCGACGCGCAACGCTCGCCCGGATCGAGCCGGTCGGCGTTCATCGCGAGGCACATCGAGCAGCCCGGCTCGCGCCATTCGAAGCCGGCGTCCGTGAACACCTTGTCGAGCCCTTCGTGCTCGGCCTGCGCCTTCACGAGGCCCGAGCCCGGCACGACCATCGCGAGCCGCACGTTCGGCGCGACGCGGCGGCCGAGCTTCTTCACGACGTACGCGGCCGCGCGGATGTCCTCGATGCGCGCGTTCGTGCACGAGCCGATGAAGATCTTGTCGACGTTGATCGATTCGATCGGCGTGTTCGGCTCGAGCGCCATGTAGGCAAGCGCGCGCTCCATCGCGTCGCGCTTGACCGGATCCTTCTCGCGTTCCGGATCGGGCACGCGGCCGTCGATCGACGTGACCATTTCCGGCGACGTACCCCACGTGACCTGCGGGACGATCTCGGCCGCGTTCAGCTCGACCACGCGGTCGAACTGCGCGCCGTCGTCCGACGTGAACTGGCGCCAGTACTCGACGGCCTGGTCCCATTCCGCGCCGGTCGGCACGAACGGACGGCCTTTCAGGTAGTCGATCGTCGTGTCGTCGACGGCAACCATGCCGGCGCGCGCGCCCGCTTCGATCGCCATGTTGCAGACCGTCATCCGGCCTTCCATCGTCAGCGCGCGGATCGTCGAGCCGCCGAATTCGATCGCGTAGCCGGTGCCGCCCGCGGTGCCGATCTTGCCGATGATCGCGAGCACGATGTCCTTCGCGGTGCAGCCGCGCGGCAGTGCGCCGTCGACCTTCACGAGCATGTTCTTGCTCTTTTTCTGCAGCAGCGTCTGCGTCGCGAGCACGTGCTCCACTTCCGACGTGCCGATGCCGTGCGCGAGCGCGCCGAACGCGCCGTGCGTCGACGTGTGCGAGTCGCCGCACACGATCGTCATGCCGGGCAGCGTCGCGCCCTGCTCCGGGCCGATGATGTGGACGATGCCCTGGCGCACGTCGTTCATCTTGAACTGGGTGATGCCGAAGCTGTCGCAGTTCGCGTCGAGCGTGTCGACCTGCAGCTTCGAGACCGGATCGGCGATGCCGTGGCTGCGGTCCGTCGTCGGCACGTTGTGGTCCGACACGGCCAGGTTCGCGCTGATGCGCCACACCGGGCGGTGCGCGATCTTCAGCCCTTCGAACGCCTGCGGGCTCGTGACTTCATGCAGCAGCTGGCGGTCGATGTAGAGCAATGCCGTGCCGTCGTCCTCGGTGTGGACCACGTGGGTATTCCACAGTTTGTCGTAGAGAGTCTGTGCCATGGGTATGCGGGGTCGTTGTGACTTACAAGCCTTGCGGATGCGGTCGATTATGCCACGCAGATTGCGCTCCGGTGCGCACACGACGAGAAAAAACCCAATAAAAACAGCATCTTGGCTGGTAGTGGCAATACCTGTATCGGCATTACCCGGCAATCGCGTGCGTGCTCATGCGCAGCGCCGATGACTTCTGCCCCGGGACGCCGGCCAGCACCACAATGCGTGCCGCCGAGTAACGTGAGACGGCCCTGCACAACGACGCCGCCCTGTCGGCGACCAATTTTGGTAGCATTCGGCCGGCCTGCAACATGGCTTCCCTGTCGCGAACGACATGCGTCGGCCAACGGCGTCAGAGGGAACCGTCAGCAGCGCGCGCTCCCCGCACCAGCGCGATAACGATCAAGATAATCAAACTGAGAGAAAGAAAGGTGTCCTGTTTCATCGAATGCTTCCCGCCTGACATCCATTCCGCAGGAATCGGTCATCGGCCCTCGAAGTCAAGCATCGCGCGCCGCGTTCGCGCGTGACCGCAGGCACCCCGCTTCCACTGTCCCACGCCATGCTTCCCATTCGAATCATTTGCACCGGCAAGGCGCTGCCGTCGCGGCGCGTCACGTCCAGCGAGCTCGACGCGCTGCTCGAGCACAAGCCGGGTTTCTCGCGCAAGAAGTCGGGCATCGACGTCCGCTACTACGCCGACGACGCCGAAACGCAATCCGGGCTGGCCGCGACCGCGCTGCGTGACGCGCTGCAGCGCGGCCAGGTCGCGCCTGCGTCGATCGACCTGCTGCTGTCCGCGTCGGGCGTCGGCGAGCAGGCGCTGCCCAGCACCGCGAGCCGGATTCTCGGGCCGGCCGGGCTGCCGGCCGGCACCGCCGCGTTCGACGTGAACGCGAGCTGCCTGAGCTTCGTCGCCGCGCTGCAGGTCGCGGCAAGCCTGCTCGCGAGCGGCGCATACCGGCGCATCGCGATCGTCGCGTCGGACCTGGCGTCACGCGGCATCGACTGGAACGACCCGGAAGCATCGCTGATCTTCGGCGACGGCGCGGCCGCCGCGATCGTCGAGCGCGGCGATGCGGCAACCGGCATCGAGGCGTTCCGGATGGAAACCTACCCCGCAGGCAACGCGTTCTGCGAAGTCCGCGCAGGCGGCACGCGCCGCAATCCGCGCATCGGCGCCGAGCCGGCCGACTACCTGTTCCGGATGGACGGCAAGCGCGTGTTCCGGCTCGCGTCCACGGTGATCGGCGGCTTCCTCGAGCAGCTGTTCGGCGGCAACGCGCACGCGGCGCGCAACGTCGACGTCGTGATCCCGCATCAGGCGAGCCACCTCGCGATGGAACACATCCGCAAGCGTCTGGGCATGCGCCCCGAGTCGCTCGTCGACATCTACGCGCAGCACGGCAACCAGGTCGCGGCGTCGATCCCGACCGCGCTGCACGAAGCGATCGAGCAGGGACGCTTCACGCGCGGCACCCGCGCGCTGCTGATCGGCACCGCGGCCGGACTGACGGTTGGCGGGATGGTGCTCGTCGCATGAAGATCCTCGTGACCGGCGCGACGAGCGGGCTCGGCCGCAACGCCGTCGACGCACTGCTGGCGGACGGCCGCGCCGTGCGCGCAACCGGCCGCAATCTCGAAGCGGGTGAGGCGTTGCGCGCGGCCGGCGCCGAGTTCGTGCCGGCGGAGCTCGCGACGCTCGACGACGCGCAGGCCGACGCGCTGCTGCGCGACGTCGATGCGGTCTGGCACTGCGCGGCGCTGTCGTCGCCGTGGGGCCGGCGCGACGACTTCGTCGCGTCGAACGTGACCGCAACCCGCCGGCTCGCGCAAGCGGCCGCCGCGCGCGGCGTGCCGCGCTTCGTGCACGTATCGACGCCGTCGATCTACTTCGACTACCGGC
This sequence comes from Burkholderia ubonensis, assembly GCF_902833085.1. Taxonomy (GTDB): domain Bacteria; phylum Pseudomonadota; class Gammaproteobacteria; order Burkholderiales; family Burkholderiaceae; genus Burkholderia; species Burkholderia ubonensis. The sequence goes on along the minus strand of NZ_CADFEB010000008.1, from coordinate 267,573 downwards.
ATCACCAAGACATCGACGAGTCGTATCGCGCCGCGCGCTTCGTGAATCACTACGCGGCGACCAAGGCGCAGGCAGAAGACGAGCTGTGCGCGCTCGCCGGCGCGCATCCCGGCACGACCTTCGTGCTGCTGCGCCCGCGCGGGCTGTTCGGCCCGCACGACCGCGTGATCGTGCCGCGCATCCTGCAGCTGCTGCACGCGCGACGCGGCGTGCTGCCGCTGCCGCGCGGCGGCGCCGCGCTCGTCGACCTGACCTACGTCGGCAACGTCGTGCATGCGCTGCGCGTCGCGACGCACGCGCAGGTCGCATCGGGCGCCGCATTCAACATCACGAACTTCGAGCCGTGCACGCTCGCGTCGCTGCTCGAACGCCTGCTCGGCGACACGCTTCAGCTGCGCTACCGGATCCGCGCGCTGCCGTATCCGCTGCTGGACGCGCTCGCACGCGTTTCCGAGCTGGGCGGCCACGCGCGCGGCCGCGAGCCGCTGCTCACGCGCTACGGGATCGGCGCGCTTCATTTCGACATGACGCTCAGCAACACGCGCGCCGCCGCACTGCTCGGCTACCGGCCGCCGATCTCGATCGACGACGGCATACGTCTCACCGCGGACTGGATTCGTACGCATGGCAACCATTACGGCATTTGAGGCAGGCTACTGCACCCATCCCGGCTGCGTCGCGCTGCGAGGCGCAGGCTTCTCCGCGTGCGCGTTCCCGTCGCGCTGCTACCTGCTGCAGGCGAACGGCCGGCGCTGGCTGTGGGACACCGGCTACGCGTCGCACTTCCTCGACCACACGCGGCGCGGCGTGTTCGCGCTGTACCGCAAGGTGACGCCCGTGTACTTCAACGCCACCGACGCGATCGCCGCGCAGCTCGCGCGCGAAGGCCTGCGCCCCGCCGATCTCGCGGGCGTCGTGGTGTCGCACTTCCACGGCGACCACATCGCGGGCCTGCGCGACTTCCCGGGCGTGCCGATGATCTGTTCCGGGGACGGCTGGCGCGCGACGCGCCCGCTGCGCGGCATCGCGGCGCTCAGGCGCGGCTTCGTGCCGGGCCTGATGCCGGACGACTTCGACGCACGCGCGTGCTTCGTCGAAAGCTTCGAGCGCGTCGCGCTGCCCGCCGAGCTCGCGCCGTTCGAGCACGCCTACGCGCTGCCGAACGCCGGCGGCGACATCCTGCTGGTCGAACTGCCCGGCCACGCGGCGGGCCATCTCGGCGCGTTCGTCGCGACCGACAGCGGCTGGGTGCTGCTCGCGTCGGATTCGGCGTGGTCGCCGCAGGGCTACCGCGAGCCGCGCGGACCGTCGCGGATCGCGCACCTGATCATGGACGATCCGCGCGCCTATTACGCGACGCTCGACCGGCTGCATCAGCTCGACGCCGGCGGCCGCGCGACGATCCTGCTTACACACGAGGGCGCACTGTGATGCAGCCGCACCGCCTGCTGTGGGCCTACGCCCGCACTCGCACGCGCCGCTTCGCGGACCGCGCGGCGCTCGAACGCCACCAGGCGCGCGGGCTCGAACGATTCGCGCGCACCGTGCTCGCGCGCAGCCCGTGGTTCGCGCCGTACGCGAGCCAGCCGCGCGACGCATGGCCGCTGATGGACAAGGCGGCGATGCTCGCGCACTTCGACGCGATGAACACCGCGGGGCTGACGCTCGACGAGGTGCTCGCGTGCGCGCATCGCGCCGAGCAGTCGCGCGACTTCAGCCCGATGCTCGGGCGCTACAGCGTCGGCCTGTCGTCGGGCACGTCCGGCAGCCGCGGCGTGTTCGTCGCGAGCCCGGCCGAGCGCGCGACATGGGCCGGCGTGCTGCTCGCGAAGCTGCTGCCGCACGGGCTGCTGCATCGCGAACGGGTCGCGCTGTTCCTGCGCGCGAACAACCGGCTGTACACGGCGGTCCGCACGCCGTGGCTGTCGTTCGGGTTCTTCGACCTGTTCGAGCCGTTCGAGTCGCTGGTCGCGCAGCTCGATGCGTACCGGCCGACGATCGTCGTCGCGCCGGCCCAGGTGCTGTGCTCGCTCGCGATCGCCGTGCGCGAAGGCCGGCTGGCCGTGCGGCCGGCTCGCGTCATCGCGGTCGCCGAAGTGCTGGAGCCGCTCGACCGCGTGCTGCTGGCCGAGACGTTCGGCCGCGTCGACGAGGTCTACCAGGCGACCGAGGGCTTCCTCGGCGCGACGTGCGCGCACGGCACGCTGCACCTGAACGAGGAATTCCTCCACGTCGAACCGCAGTGGCTCGACGACACGCGCTTCGTGCCGGTCATCACCGACTTCACGCGTTCCACGCAGCCGATCGTCCGCTACCGGCTCGACGACGTGCTCGCGGTGCGCCGCACACCCTGCCCTTGCGGCAGCCCGGCGCTCGCGATCGAGCGGATCGAGGGGCGCTGCGACGACATGCTGGTGCTGCCCGGCCACGACGGCACGCCGCGCACCGTGTTCGCCGACGTCTGCGCGCGGGCGCTCGCGCAGGCGCTGCCGCTGCACGCCGACTACCGGCTGACGCAGACGGCGCCCGCCGCGCTCTCGCTCGCGGTCGACACGGGCGTGGACGGTGCGGGCTCCGGCGCGCTCGCCGCGTGCCGGCAGCATCTCGTCGACGTGTTCGCGCGGCTCGGCGTCGCCACGGACGCGCTCACGTGGACCCTGAGCCCGGTCGTGCCCGCGCGCGACTTCACGCAGAAGCGGCGCCGCATCGTCCGCGCGAAGGAGGCGCGATGATCGCGCTGCCGCCGCGACTGCGCGCGCTGGCGCTCGGCTGGGGCGCGGTCGGCGTTGCCTATACCCTGTCCAGCCTGCTGCAGGGCCCCGGGACGGTACTCACCGAAAGCGCGCTCGACCGGCTCGTCCCATTCGATCCGAGCGGCGTGTGGCTCTACCTGTCGTTCTTTGCGCTGATCCCGTATGCGTACCTTCGCGCGGACGCCGCACGCGTGGCTTGGCTGATGCGCGCGATGCAGTTCGGCGCGCTCGTGTCCGGCATCGTCTTCGTGCTGTTCCCGACCACGCTGCACTACCCGCCCGTCACCGGCGCGTCGTTGAGCGCCGCCGCGTTGCGGCTCCTCGCGGCGGGCGATTCCGCGCAGAACTGCCTGCCGTCGCTGCACGCGGCGCTGACCTGCCTCGCGGCGCGCGCACTCGTCGACACGCGCCGTCCGTGGCGCAGCACGCTCGTCGTGCTGTGGAGCGCGGCGATCACCTACTCGATCGTACAGACGCGCCGCCACCTGGCGCTCGACATTTCGGCGGGCGTGCTCGTCGCGCTCGCCTGCGGGATGCTCGCCGCAAGGCTGCCCGCGTTCTCCCGGAGGACCGCTTGATGAATGTGTTCGCTTTACCGCTCGCCGTGATGGTGGCGCTCGTGGTCGCCGACGTGGCCGGCCTGCGCTGGCTGCGCGGGCAGCGCGCGCCGTGGCGCGACGTGATCTTCAACCTGAATTCCGGGCACATCGTGCTGTGGCTGTTCCGCGGCGCCGAGGTCGCGGTGTTCGCGTGGCTGTCCGCGCACGCGAACCTGCACTGGGTCGACCGGCTCGGCGTGCCCGGCGTCTGGATCTTCACGTTCTTCGCGTGGGATTTCTGCTTCTACTGGCTGCACCGGCTGCATCACAAGATTCCGCTGATGTGGGCGGTCCACGTCGTCCACCACGAAGGCGAGCATTTCAACCTGTCGCTCGGCGTGCGCAATTCGTGGTACTCGTCGCTTACGTCGATCCCGTTCTTCGCGGGCCTCGCCATGCTCGGCGTGCCCGTCGAGGCGTTCGTGCTGGTGGGCGGGTTTCACTATTCGGTGCAGTTCTACAACCACTGCGGCACGATCTACCGGTCCGGCTGGCTCGACCGCTTCTTCGTGACGCCGGCGAACCACCGGGTCCATCATGGCCTGAACCCGGAATACATCGACAAGAACTTCGGCGGCACGCTGCTGATCTGGGACAAGCTGTTCGGCACCTACCAGCGCGAACTGCCGCATGCGCCGATCCGCTACGGCGTGCACGACGCGGTGCGCTCCGACAATCCGTTCTGGGCGAACAACATCCCGGTGCTGCGCTACCTCGGGCTCGCGGCGCCCCGGCTGCCCGCGCGCGATCCGCTGCGGATCGGCGACGGCTGGATCGCGACGGGCGGGCTCGCGCTGTTCGCGGTCGTCATTTACTACGTGCACCGGCAAGGCACCTTCCCCGCGCCGCAGCAGCCGCTGCTGTTCGGCTGGATCGCCGCGCAGACGATCGCGCTCGGCGCGCTGTCGGACGGACGCGCGTGGGCGCGCACCGCATGGAGCGTCGCGGCGCTCGCGATGCCGGCCTGTTTCATCGTCGGGTTCGGCTGGCGCGATCCGCTCGGCTGTGCGCTCGTCGCGCTGGTCGGACTGCACGGCGCCGCCTGCCTGTTCGCGCGCGAGCGGCACCGCGCGATGCTCGGAGCACGCTGATGGACCCGCGACCCGCCACCCACGTGTGGCCCGAAGGCACGCCGCCGTTCGACGCGGAGCTGCGCATCGCATCCGCCGCCTACCTGCGCGGGGCAAACGATCACCGCTACGCGGACGCGCGGCAATGGCTCAAGGGCGCCGTCCTGCTGAGCGCCGCACTCGGCGCAGGCGGTGTCGCGCTGACGGCCGGCGGCCCGGCACGCTTCGCGCTCGGGTACGTCGCGTTCGTGATGCTGTTCGCAGTGCTCGCGATCAACTTCATGCATGACGCCGCGCACGGCACGCTGATCGGGCCGCCTCGCGTCTCGCCCGCCGCGGGCCGCCGGCTGAACGCGTGGATCGCGCGCGCGGTCACCGTGCCGCTCGGGATCGAGCCGGCGTACTGGCGCGTACGCCACATCGCGTTTCATCACCCGTACGCGAACATCGAGGGCCGCGATCTCGATCTGGAGGAAAACTTCTTCCTGTGCCAGACGCCGTTCCAGACGCGCCGCCCGCACCACCGCTACCAGCACCTGTACTGGCCGCTGATCGCGGCACTGTCGATGCCGTACATCGGCTGGATCTACGACTGGTCGGATCGGCTCGGCAAGACGCCCGTCGCGCGGCACCGCCCGCTGCCCGGCGTGCGCGGCTGGCTCACGTTCGTCGGCGCGAAGCTCACGCACTTCGCGCTGATGCTCGCGCTGCCCGTCTGGGCACTACACGGAACAGGCATCGGATGGGGCGGTGTCATCGCCGCATATGTGATCGCGCAGATGTGCGCATCGTGCTTCGTCGTCGGGCTGCTGCTCGGCACGCACTGGGCCGACGTTGCGTTCTACCGCGCGCCCGACTGCGAGCCGCTGCCGCACGGCTGGCGCGAGCATGGACTGCATACGGCAGTCGACTGGCTGCCCGAGCCGCGCTGGCTCGCGTTCTGGCTCGGCGGGCTGCACCGCCACGCGACCCATCATCTGTTCCCGACCTGGCACCATCGCCACTGCGACGCGCTCGCGGCGCTCGCCGCGCCGATCGCCGCGCGCCACGGCGTGCCATACCGGGTGCTCACCTACCGCGAGCTGATCGCCGCGCAGCGGCGATTCCTGAAGCAAATGGGCGGGGCGGCCCGGACGGAGTCGGAATGACGTCGTCGAGGTCCGGTCCTCCTCTTGCCGATGCGCAAGCTGGAGGCCACCCGACGCGGCATCAGCCCGCAACCGGCGTTTCGTGCAGATGCCGCCACACGATGCGCCCGTGCGCATCGCGCTCGAATACGACGGTCGAGCGCCTGACGGTGCATCGTCCCATCCCGTCGGTCTGTGTCTCGCGGTAGCCGATCACCGCGCCGCCATCGCATGCGGCGATTTCCCGACATTCGTCGATCTCGATCCGCAGCCCGGGGCGCGCATTCCATCCCTGCGAAAACAGCGCGTCGACGCCCGCGTAACCGATCGGCGCACCTTGCACCGTAATCATCGAGAACTGCGGCGAAAAACGCGCCAGCAGCGTCGCGAGCCGCCCGGGCTCCGCGCGGCCGGACAGCCATGCTTCGATGTCGACGTGCGCGTCGACGACTTCCTGGAAATACGGATTCGACAGTTTCAAGGCAAGCTCCTCAGGATCGTTGGGAAACCGGTTGCGCGACCACGGCGGGACGTGTTGCAAGCCGTGCGACGAGCCACAGCGGGATCAGCGTCAGCGCGGCCGCGAGCGCGAAGCTCTGCCGGTAAGGCAGCAATGCCGGGCCGCCCGCGTCGAGCGCCAGCAGCCCGTTGAACGCGCTGCCGAGCACCGCGACGCCGACACAGAAGCTCAGTTGCCGGTTCAGGTTCCACAGCGCGCTCGCGTCGCCCATGCGCTCCGCCGGCACGTCGACGAACGCCGCGCTCTGCGCGGTGCTCGTGCACAGGCTGGCGCCGAACCCCATCGCGGCGAACGCGGCCACGCGCCCCGCGTCGATCGCGGCCAGCGGCGTCGCGAGCAGCACGATGCCCGCGCAGTCCACCACGATGCCGCCGACGAACAGCGGCTTCGCGCCCCAGCGCGGCAAGCCCCGGCGCGTCGTCGCGATGGCGGCGAACGACGCGATCGCCCACGGCGCCATCAGCGCGCCCGCATGCGTGGCACTCAACCCGAGGCCGTTCTGCAAGTACAGCGCGGCGACGAGATTGACGCCCACGAATACTCCCGGCACGCACAGATAGATGACGACGCCGACACGCAGCAGCGGCTGCGCGAGCAGGCCGAGATCGAGCAGCGGCGCGGCGGCGCGGCGCGCGTGCCACGCGTAGCCGATGCCGGCGGCGAGCGCGGCCGCGAGCGTCGGCATCGCGAGCCGGCCCGCGCCGGGCTGGCCGGCGAACGTCAGGCCGAACAGCAGCGCGACGAGCGCCATGGCGCTCAGGCCGAATCCCGGCCAGTCGAGCGGCTCGGGCCGCGCACGCGCGCCGTCGGGCGGCAGCCACGCGAGCGCGAGGCCGCAGGTCGCGACCGCGAGCGGCAGCATGCCGGCGAAGATCGCCCGCCACGACACCCGGTCGACGACGATGCCGCCGAGCGCCGGCGACAGCGCGGGCACGAGCAGCGCGACCATCATCACGACCGACGTCAGATGCGCGCGCGCGTCCGGCGGGTACGCGCGATACGTCATCGCCTGCCCGACCGGGATCAGCAGGCCGCCGCCGAGCCCCTGGATCAAGCGCCATGCGAGCAGCGCGCCGATCGACGCGGACAGCGCGACACCGAGGCTCGCGCACCCGAACAGCAGCAGCGACGCCGACAGCACGCGCCGCTCGCCGACCCGGCGCGCGAGCCATGCGCCGAGCGGGATCACGACGGTCAGGCCGAGCACGTACGCGTTGCCGACCCACGCGAGCTGCGCGACCGACGCGTGCAGTTCGCGCTGCAGCGCCGGATACGCGGCGTTGAGCATGAACATGTTGGCGAGATCGATCGCGAAGCCGAGCAGATAGACGGCGGCGATCCTGGAGCGGTCGGACATGTCGGCGGAACTCGAACGAAACGCCGCAGTGTAAGGTCCGAAGGCCGCGCGGATAAGGCCGGCGATGCGAACGGTCCGGTCGAAAAATTTTGACAATCCGCGCGCGCCGCCGCGCATTCCCGGTACCCTTCGATCCGGATATCGTTTTCGCACGGAGATCGACACAACCATGGTGAGCCTGGATCGTTTCGCCGTCTTCCGCGCCGTGGCCGAAGCGGGTTCGTTCACGGCCGCCGCGGCCGCGCTGAACCAGGCGCGCGCGGCCGTCAGCTTCAACATCAAGCAGCTCGAAGCCGAGCTGGGCGTCACGCTCCTCACGCGCACGACCCGACGGGTCGAGCTGACCGACGCGGGCGAGCGCTTCTACAAGCGCTGCCTGCGCGTACTCGACGAAGCCGACAGCGCGATCGACGACGCACGCGGCGAGCACGGCGGCATGCACGGCAGCCTGCGGGTGACGTCGACGGTCGAATATGCGTCGATGGTCGTCGCGCCGGCGCTGCACGCGTTCACGCAGCAGCACCCCGCGCTGCGGGTGCGGCTCGAGACGCATACGTCGCAGGTCGACCTCGTGCGCGACCGCTTCGACGTCGCGATCCGGCTCGGCCGCGCGGAGCAGTTCGCGGACCTGCCGTATCGCGGCGTGTGTCTCAGCAGCTACGACGTCCGGCCGGTCGCATCCCCGGCACTGCTCGCGACGGCCGGCGCGGCGCGCATCGACACGCCCGATGCGCTCGCCCGCCTGCCCCAGCTCGGGCACAGCCAGCTCGAGCGCGTTGCCGCGTGGCCCCTCGTGAGCCGCGACGGCGGCGAGCACGTGTTCCGGCCGAGCGCGAAACCACGGCTCGTCGTCGACAACGCGTCGGTGCTGCGCGAGTTGGCCCGGCAAGGCAGCGGTGTTGCGCTGCTGCCGGAATGGCTCGTGCGCGACGATCTCGCGCGCGGCGTGCTGGTCGATGCGCTGCCGGGCTACCGCTTTCCGCCGCAAAGCGTGTACGCGCTGTACGTGTCGACGCGACATGTGCCGCAGAAGGTGCGCGCGTGGGTGGATTTCATGAAGGCGTACCTGAAGAAGGCCCGCTGACGCGGCGGCGTTGGCGATGCCCCGAAACCCGGCGTACGGTCAACGCTTCGCGCCGGACGCCGCATCGACCGCTTCGACGGACCGGTTCAGCCACGGGCCGATCTCCATGTCCTCGTAGCGCACCAGCCGGCTCTTGCGGACGCGCCGATAGCCGCACCAGATCGCGACGAACAGCGGAATCCACACATAGATCGACAGCACCTCCATCCAGTCGATTTTCTCGGCGAAGAACGCCTGATAGTCCTGCCCGAGCGAAATCGCGAGACAGACCGCGATCGCGAACAAAGGCCCGAACGGGAACCACTTCGCGCGATACGGCAGCTGGTCGAGCCGGTAGCCCTGCGTCAGGAAGCCCTTGCGAAACCGGTAGTGGCAGACGGCGATGCCGAGCCACGCGATGAAGCCGGTGATGCCGACCGTGTTCAGCAGCCACAGATAGATCCGCTGGTTGTCGGCCAGCGACGTCAGGAAGCACAGCCCGCCGACCGCCATCGTCGCGTACAGCGCATTGCGCGGCACGCCGCCCGGCGACAGCGTCGCGAACATCGCCGGCGCGCGGCCTTCGCTCGCGAGCGTGTACAGCATTCGCGTCGCCGCATACGTGCCGGAATTGCCGGCGGACAGCACCGCGGTCAGGATCACGAGATTCATCGCGCCCGCGGCAAGCGGAAAACCGGCATGGCTGAAGACCAGCGTGAACGGGCTCACGCCGATGTCGGTGACGTCGCTTTTCAGCAGGTTCGGGTCCGTGTACGGAATCAGCAGGCCGATCACGAAGATCGCGAGCACGTAGAACAGCATGATGCGCCAGAAGATCTGCTTCACCGCGCGCGGGATCGTCTTGCGCGGATGCTCGGATTCGCCGGCCGTGATCCCCACCAGCTCGGTGCCGAGGAACGAGAACCCGGCGATCAGCGCGACACTCATCATCGCGTGCACGCCGCCGACGAACGGCGCATCGCCCGTCGTGAAATTGCGCCAGCCGACCGCGTGCCCGTTCCCGAGCAGGCCGGCCGCGATCAGCAGCCCGGCCGCGATGAACGCGACGACGGTGACGACCTTGATCAGCGAGAACCAGTATTCGGATTCGCCGAAGCCGCGCACGGACAGCGTGTTCAGCAGGAAGATCAGCACCAGGAAGCCCGCGCCCCACCAGACGCCCGGCACGCCGGGAAACCAGTAGCGCATCACGATCTGTGCGGCCACGAGCTCGATCGCGATCGTCACGGCCCAGCTGTACCAGTAGGTCCAGCCGAGCGCGACGCCGAAGCCTGCGTCGACGTATTGCTCGCCGTAGACCGCGAACGATCCCGATACCGGCATCAGCGCGGCCATTTCGCCGAGCCCCGTGACGACGAAATAGACCATCAGCCCGATCACGACATAAGCGGCGATCGCCCCGCCCGGCCCCGCCTGCGCGACCGATGCGCCGGACGCGACGAACAGCCCGGTGCCGATCGAGCCGCCGATCGCGATCATCGCGATGTGGCGGCCCTGCAGGCGGCGCTTCAGCGTCGTCGTCGACGGCGCGGCCGCCCCTTCTGTCGCTTGCAATGCATCCATGTCGTTCACCCCGGGAAAATCCGATTCGATTATTTTGATTCGGTATGCAAATTAACCGGCATGATCTTTTGCGTCGATTGCCTGCGGATTCAGACTCGAAGCAGCGCGCGACGTTACGCGCCGCTGCGCTTGATCACCTGCAGCTCCGCGGTCGTGACGATCTTCTCGATCCTGAAGCGCCGGCTCTCGAGCCATGCGTTCGCGATCCGGCGATACTCGTCGAGATCCTCGCAAGCAAGCCGCACGAGAAAGTCGAACGTGCCGCTGACGAGCCAGCAGTCGAGCACCGCCGGATTCGTGCGCATCTCCTCTTCGAACGGCGTCTGCGAGCGCCCGTGATCGGCGAGCACGATCTGCGCGAGCACGACGATCGACTTCTTGTCGCGCGGCGCGTGGATCACCGCGCGGTAGCCCGCGATGATCCCCAGCGCCTCGAGCCGCTCCACGCGAGCCTGGCATGGCCGCGGCGTCAGGTTCACGCGCTCCGACAACTGCCGGTACGAGATTCGTCCTTCATTGCGCAGGATGTCGAGGATCCGGAGATCGATCTTGTCGAGCTGCATCTTCTTGTCGGGCATCCGCGTTCGCTCCAGTCGGGTGATGGCTGGCGCGCGCAGCCGATCCGGCTTCGCACGCGCGCCCCATTATCCGGCCGAACCGCGGCGCATGCCATCCGGTCAGAACCGCAGCGACAGGCAGGTCAGGCCGCCGTCCATCTTGCGGAACTCGCTCGTGTCGATCACGTGCAGCGGCAGGCCCAGCGGTTCGAGGCTGGCATGAACGCGCGGATAGCCGGCCGGCGTGATCAGCGCGTCGTTCACGCGCAGCGTGTTGCCCGCGTATTCGTCGGCCGGCGCGACCACGATCCGCCGGAACCCCGCGAACGCGGCGTGCCCGGCCAGCGCCTCGTTGACGAGCAGCGTGTCGTCGCCGACGCAGTTGACGACCGACTTCAGATGCAGCCCCTCGCCGACCGGCACCGCGACGACCGTATAGCCATACGGCGCGACCAGCGACTCGAACGCCGCGATGCCGTCGGCGTCGGTGCGGCCGGTCAGCCCGATGTAGAAGCGCTTGCCGACCAGCATCACGTCGCCGCCGTCGAGACGGCCGTCGCGCATCGGCAGCAGGTCGCGATGCGCGGCGAGCGGCGCTTCGATGTGCGCGGTTTCGCCGCGCCGCGCGGGCGCGCCCGGACGCGTGACGACCGCGAATTCCGGCGTGACCACGGCCACGTCCTCGACGAAGTGCGCATCCGGAAACGCGTCGAGCGGCGGCAGCTCGACGAGCGCGACGCCGAGCTTGCGCAGCGTGTCGCAGTACGCGTGGAACTGCGTCAGCGTCCTGTCGTAATCGGGTGCGCCGAGCTGCGCGGTCGTGAGGCCGGCGGCGCACGATGCGGCCGGGCGACGAACGATGGCTTGCGTGAACTGCATCGACTCCTCCTTGGTCATGAGCGGCGGCCGGCGCGAAGCGCCGTGCCGCCGCCCTGTGTTCCAGACCATTATCGGGAGTCAAAATAGGCCGGTTGCGTCGATTTCCGCTGCGCGGACAGCCGATTGCGTCGAATTGACGTAGGCGCGCAGCCGATTCGGCGGCGCGCCGGCTGTTACAGCCCGAACCCCATCTGCGCGCGGCCGAGCAGCGTCAGGTCCCCTTCCCCGCCCCGCCCGTCGAACCCGACCTCGAAGTGATCGGCCGGAAAATCCGGCGGGCTTTCGCCGTGCAGGAATGCGGGCAGCTGCCGACGCAGATACGCGTCGTTCTTCGCGCAGCCCGGCGCGGCGGCGATATACATCACGTTGCTGTCGCCGCTGCCGCGATGCGCATCCTCGACCGCATGTACGACGTCGCCATGCCAGAACACCGCATCGCCCGGCTCCATGTGCGGAATCGGCACCAGCGCGTCGAGCAGCGGCGCATGCCACTCGGGCAGGATCGACAGCGCGCGGCCGGGGCGCGCGCCGCACAGGTCGTCGTCGGCCACGTCGTCCTGCAGCGCGCGCAGCACGACGTACGCCATCGCGTTCGCGACCGGAACGAGCTGCAGCGTGCCGTCGCCGGGCCCCTGCGGCGTCAGTGCGGTCCAGCCCTGGAACGTGCGGAACATCGAGCACACGGCCGGCGACGGAATCTCCTCGACGTCGGGACGGAATTCCGCGTCGAACGGGTCGTACGCGCGCCAGTTGCCGGCCAGCACGTGCCGGTAGACCCGGCGGAAGTTCGCGCCGAGCCAGCGCTCGACGGACCCGCCGTCGACGTGCGGCGACAGTCCGAGCGACGTCGAGCCGGGCGGCCGGCGGCGAATCCGGTCCGCATAGGCCGGCACCTGCTCCGGATCGAAGTGCGCACGCGCGCCGTCCGCATGACGCCACAGCCGGTTCAGGAACACGCGCGCCTGCGTGAGCGCCGGCGACTGGCGCGCGGCCAGCTGCGGCTTCGACCAGTAGACGCCATAGATCTGCGGCTTGCCGGACGCAAGGTTGCCGAAGTAGCGGTCCTCGGCGCGTGCGTGCAGCCGGTCCGCCAGGCGATTCGTGTCGAGATAGGCGCCGATCTCGTCGTTCCAGTCGCGCGCCTGCTGCGCGTCGAACACGCCGCGAATCACGCACGCGCCGCGCGCGCGGAGCGCATCGATCACGAGCGGGTCGACCGTCCCGTTCGCGATATGCGCGAACGGCAGCACCGGAATCACGTCGTCGCCGCGTGCGTGCGCGCGACGAATCGCATCGACCTGTCGCGCGATGTCGCCCTCCAGTTCCCTGAACGCGGTGGCATAGCCGGGCAAGTCCGCGCGCAGCGTCCGTTTCGCGGTGCGAATCGCGGCCGGCAGGTCGTCGATCGTCAGTGGCATCTTTGTCTCCAGTCGTGGGGTTGGAACGTGATGCAAGCTTATTGCCGCCGCATCCCGTCCCTTACCGCGATCCGGTCAACTATCGATACAATCCTGACAACCGGGCATCACTCCGGCCGGTGGCAAACCACGCAGAGCTTGTTGCCGTCCGGATCGCGAAAATACGCGCCGTAATAGTCGGGGTGATAGTGCGGGCGCAGGCCCGGCGGCCCTTCGCAAGTGCCGCCGCGCTGCAGCGCAAGCGCGTGACAGCGATCGACGAGCGTGCGCGTGGCGGCGTCGAACGCGATCGTCTGGCCGTTGCCCGGCGCGGGCGGGCTGCCGTCGAGCGGCCGGCCGATGAAGAACAGCGGCCGGTCGGTGTCGGCCGGCATCCAGCCGGTCCAGCCGTCCGGCTCGTGGAATTTCAGCCGCAGGCCGAGCGCGTCGCACAGCGGTGCATAGAAATCGTAGGCGCGCGCCAAATCGCTGACGCCCACGCAAATGTGTGAAAACATCGGCTTTGCTCCGTCGTGACGATCACGCACGATCATGCCACGGCGCGCCGCCTGCCGTCGCCCGGAGATCGCGATGAAACCGCAATACGAGCACGTGACGTTCGCGCCCGGCTGTTCGATCCGGGTCTATCACCGCAAGCTTGCGCGCATCCCGTTCGAATGGCATCGCCATCCGGAGTACGAACTGACGCTGACGCTCAACAGCCGCGGCAAGCGCTTCATCGGCGATCACATCGCGAGCTATGCGGACGACGACCTCGTGCTCGTGCCGCCGAACCTGCCGCACACGTGGTCGTCGAACGAGCGCATCGATCCGCACGCGCCGCAGGTCGCGCTGGTGGTCTGGTTCGACGGCGACTGGGTGCGGCGGCTCGTCGATTGCTGCCCCGAATACGCGCCGCTGCGTTCGCTGCTGCGGCGCGCGGCGCCGGGCCTGCGCTTCGACGCCGACGCCGCGCGCGCGATGCGGGCCCGGCTGCCTCGACTGCTCGATCCGTCGCCGCGCGAACGGCTCGCCGCGACGCTCGACACGCTCGCCGAACTGGCCGAAGCGGATGGCGAGCCGCTCGCGACCGCACCGGCGTACGACCGGCCCGACGAGCGCACGCCCGCCTCCGGCGCGCCCGAAGCCGAGCGCCTCGACCGCGTGCTCGACGTGATCGACCGGCGCTTCCACGAATCGCTGCGCGTCGACGCGCTCGCCGCCGTCGCGCACCTGTCCGAGCGCACGCTGCAGCGGCTGTTCGTCCGGCATCTCGGCGAAAGCGTCGGCCGCTACGTGCAACGCCTGCGGATCGCGCATGCGTGCCGGCACCTCGTCGGCACCGACTGGCCGATCGCGACCGTCGCCGCGCGCTGCGGGATTCCGAACGCCGCGAACTTCAACCGGCAGTTCCTCGCGACCCGCGGGATGACGCCCGGCGCGTACCGGCAGTTCTTCCTGCGTCACGGCCATCCGCCCGCGGACGATGCGCGTGCGGATCTCGACACGCGCCCGCCGTCGCTGGAACGCGCGGCCACGACGGCAACAACGCCGCGCAAATGAAAACACCCCGGCGGGCAAACCCGCCGGGGTGTCTTGGCATGGCGATCATCCGACGCGAACGGCCTGCCGGCCATTCGCGCCGCATACGGCTCAGCGTGCGCCGATCGGCTTCGCTTCGCGCGGCGTGTCGCCGATGAAGAGCTGCCGCGGACGGCCGATCTTCTGCTCCGGATCCGCAATCATTTCGTTCCACTGTGCGATCCAGCCGATCGTACGCGCCATCGCGAAGATGCACGTGAACATCGACGTCGGGATGCCCAGTGCGCGCTGGACGATGCCCGAGTAGAAGTCGACGTTCGGGTACAGCTTGCGCGACACGAAGTACTCGTCTTCCAGCGCGATCTTCTCGAGCTGCATCGCGAGCTTGAACAGCGGGTCGTCGTGCAGGCCCAGCTCGTTCAGCACTTCGTAGCACGTTTCGCGCATCAGCTTCGCGCGCGGATCGTAGTTCTTGTACACGCGGTGACCGAAGCCCATCAGCTTCACGCCCGAGTTCTTGTCCTTCACCTGCTTGATGAACTCGGGGATGTTGTCCGGCGTGCCGATCTGCTCGAGCATGTTCAGCGCGGCTTCGTTCGCGCCGCCGTGCGCCGGGCCCCACAGACATGCGATACCGGCCGCGATACACGCGAACGGGTTCGCGCCCGACGAACCGGCCAGACGGACCGTCGACGTCGATGCGTTCTGCTCGTGGTCGGCGTGCAGGATCAGGATGCGGTCGAGTGCGCGGACGAGCACGTCGTTGACCTGGTATTCCTCGCACGGGTTCGCGAACATCATGCGCATGAAGTTCGCGCTGTACGACAGATCGTTCTGCGGATACACGAACGGCTGGCCGATGCTGTACTTGTACGCCATCGCGACGAGCGTCGGCAGCTTCGCGATCATGCGGATCGCCGACACTTCACGGTGACGCGGGTCGTTGATGTCGAGCGAGTCGTGGTAGAACGCCGACAGCGCGCCGACTGCGGCGACCAGGATCGCCATCGGGTGCGCGTCGCGGCGGAAACCGCGGAAGAAGAACTGCATCTGCTCGTGCACCATCGTATGCTTCGTGACGGTCGCGACGAATTCCTTCTTCTGCGCTTCGTTCGGCAGCTCGCCCTTCAGCAGCAGGTAGCAGGTCTCGAGGAAGTCGGCGTTCTGCGCGAGGTTGTCGATCGGGTAGCCGCGATACAGCAGCTCACCCTTGTCGCCGTCGATATACGTGATCGCCGAATTGCACGAGGCCGTCGACATGAAGCCCGGGTCGTACGTGAACTTGCCGGTCTGGCCGTACAGCTTGCGGATGTCGATCACGTCCGGGCCCATCGTGCCCTTGTAGATCGGCAGTTCGACGCTAGGCGAGTTGTCGCTGAACGATAGCGTGGCTTTTACATCAGACGGAGTCATGGCACATCCTCAATCGAAATATAGAAACGGGATTCGATAACGGGCGTAACGCGGTTAGACGTTGCGCAGCATCTCCAACAGCCGGTGGACTTCCGGGCTGTCAAGGTCGCCTTCTGGTTCCTTGCGCGCGAGGAGCAAGTCCATCAGGTCGTTGTCGCTCAGATCGAGCAGGCGCGTCATCGCACCTACGTCTGCATCGGTGAGGTCATGCTCGTATCGGCTGAAGAAACGATCGAAGATCAGATCGTTCTCCAGCAGACCCCGCCGCGCGCGCCAGCGGAGGCGCGCGCGGCGGTGCGGGTCGGATTGATGTGCGGTGTCGCTCATCGAGACACCCGCCGGGCCGCCCCAAGGGTGTCGACGCCCCCACGGGGGGCAGCGAACGCAGTGAGCTTGGGGGTCGTCATATCACACCGCGCGGCGAACCATCAGTTCCTTGATCTTGCCGATCGCCTTCGTCGGATTGAGGCCCTTCGGGCACACGTCGACGCAGTTCATGATCGTATGGCAACGGAACAGACGGTACGGATCTTCAAGGTTGTCGAGGCGCTCGCCGGTCGCCGTGTCGCGGCTGTCCGCGATGAAGCGGTAAGCCTGCAGCAGGCCGGCCGGGCCGACGAACTTGTCCGGGTTCCACCAGAAGCTCGGGCACGACGTCGAGCAGCTCGCGCACAGAATGCACTCGTACACGCCGTCGAGCTCGTCGCGTTCCTGCGGCGACTGCAGGCGCTCCTTCTCGGGCGGCGGCGCGTCGTTGATCAGGTACGGCTTGATCGAGTGGTACTGGTTGAAGAAGTGCGTCATGTCGACGATCAGGTCGCGCACGACGGGCAGGCCCGGCAGCGGGCGCAGCACGATCTTCTGCGGCAGGTCGTTCAGGTTCGTCAGGCACGCGAGACCGTTCTTGCCGTTGATGTTCATCGCGTCCGAACCGCACACGCCTTCGCGGCACGAACGGCGGAACGACAGCGTCTCGTCGACGGCCTTCAGCTTGACCAGTGCGTCCAGCAGCATGCGCTCGTGCTGGAGCTCCAGCTCGTACGTTTGCATGCGCGGTGCTGCGTCCTTGTCCGGATCGTAGCGGTAGACTTCAAAAATGCGTTTTGCCATTTCGGATTCCTTTGACTCGGCTTAGAACGTGCGCGGCTTCGGCGGCACGGATTCGACCGTCAGCGGCTTCATTTGGACCGGCTTGTAGTCGAGGCGATCGCCTTCGCTGTACCACAGCGTGTGGCGCAGCCAGTTCTCGTCGTCGCGGTGCTCGTAGTCGCTGTGCGCGTGCGCGCCGCGGCTTTCCTTGCGAGCCTCTGCCGACACCATCGTCGCGCGGGCGACCTCGATCAGGTTCTCCAGCTCGAGCGCTTCGACGCGCGCGGTGTTGAACACCTTCGACTTGTCCTTCAGGTGGATGCTGGCAACGCGTTCCTTCAGGCCGGCCATCTGTTCGACGCCTTCCTTCAGCAGCGCCGACGTGCGGAACACGCCTGCGTGCTTCTGCATCGTCGCGCGGATGTCGTTCGCGACGTCCTGCGTGTATTCGCCCGACGACGACTTCTCGAGCTTGTTCAGGCGCGCCAGCGAGAATTCGCCTGCATCGGCCGGCAGCGGCTTGTGATCGCGCTGGTTCTTCACGTGCTCGACGATGTGGTTGCCGGCCGCGCGGCCGAACACCACGAGGTCGAGCAGCGAGTTCGTGCCGAGGCGGTTCGCGCCGTGCACGGACACGCACGAGCATTCGCCCACTGCGTAGAAGCCGTTGATCGGCTCCTTGTGGTCGCGCGACGTGCCGACGACCTGGCCGTGGATGTTGGTCGGGATGCCGCCCATCTGGTAGTGGATGGTCGGAACGACCGGAATCGGTTCCTTGATCGCATCGACGTTCGCGAACTTCAGCGCGATCTCGCGGATCGACGGCAGACGCTTCATGATCGTCTCGGCGCCGATGTGCGACAGGTCGAGCAGCACGTGGTCCTTGTTCGGGCCCACGCCGCGGCCTTCCTTGATTTCCTGGTCCATCGAGCGCGACACGAAGTCGCGCGGCGCCAGATCCTTCAGCGTCGGCGCATAGCGCTCCATGAAGCGCTCGCCGTTCGCGTTGCGCAGGATGCCGCCTTCGCCGCGCACGCCTTCCGTGATCAGCACGCCCGCGCCGGCCACGCCGGTCGGGTGGAACTGCCAGAACTCCATGTCCTGCAGCGCGATGCCCGAGCGGGCCGCCATGCCGAGGCCGTCGCCGGTGTTGATGAACGCGTTGGTCGACGCCGCGAAGATCCGGCCTGCGCCGCCCGTCGCGAACAGCGTGGTCTTGCCTTCGATGATGTAGACGTCGCCCGTTTCCATTTCGAGGGCCGTCACGCCGAGCACGTCGCCGTCCGCGTCGCGGATCAGGTCGAGCGCCATCCATTCGACGAAGAACTGCGTCTTCGCCGCGACGTTCTGCTGGTACAGCGTGTGCAGCAGCGCGTGACCGGTACGGTCGGCGGCCGCGCACGCGCGCTGGACCGGCTTCTCGCCGTAGTTCGCGGTGTGGCCGCCGAACGGGCGCTGGTAGATCGTGCCGTCCGCGTTGCGGTCGAACGGCATGCCGAAGTGCTCGAGCTCGTACACGACGTTCGGCGCTTCACGGCACATGAACTCGATCGCGTCCTGGTCGCCGAGCCAGTCGGAGCCCTTGATCGTGTCGTAGAAGTGATAGTGCCAGTTGTCTTCGCTCATGTTGCCGAGCGATGCGCCGATCCCGCCCTGTGCGGCGACCGTGTGCGAACGCGTCGGGAACACCTTCGACAGCACGCAGACCGACAGGCCCGCGCGCGACAGTTGCAGCGCCGCGCGCAAGCCGGAGCCGCCCGCGCCGACGATCACGACGTCGAACTTGCGACGCGGGAGGGAAGTTTTGATTGCAGCCATTCTTTACACTCTCCAGAGAATCTGCGCGGCGTAGCCCGCACATGCGAGCAGCCAGACGATGGTCAGCGATTGCAGCAGCAGGCGCACACCGACGGGCTTCACGTAGTCCATCCAGATGTCGCGCACGCCGACCCATGCGTGGTAGAAGAGCGAGAGCAGCGTCACGAAGGTGGCAAGCTTCATCCATTGCGCGGCGAAGATCGACGCCCAGCCTTCGTACGAGAAATCGTGCGCGCCGAAGAACAGCACCAGCAGGATGATCGTGTAGACGGCCATGATCGTGGCCGTGACGCGTTGCGCGATCCAGTCGCGCAGGCCGTAGTGCGCGCCGACGACGAGGCGCTTCGAGCCGATTCGGTTGTTGGCTGCCATTTCTTAGAATGCTCCGAACAGTTTGAGGGCCATGGCGATGGTCAGCAGCGACGAGACGGCGATCACGACGACCGAGGTCGACTTGCCGCGCTCCTTGGTGACGGCATCGTGGTTGATGTCCATCAGCAGGTGGCGGATGCCGGCGCAGAAATGGAGGAAGAACGCCCACGACAACACGAGGACGATGAGCTTGACGATGACGTTGGAAAGAAAGTACTTGAAGCCTTCGAAGCTGAGCTCGGAGGTGAGGCTCTGGTCGAAGAGGAACAGCAGGAACGGAAGGAACAGGAACAGCAGCGCACCGCTGACTCGATGGAGAATCGAAACCTTCGCCGCTAGCGGCAGGCGATATTTCATCGTGATGTCGCCGAACCCGATGTTCCGGTATTCCGGCCTCGGCTTTCTTACTGCGTCAGTCATGCTAGACCCCTACTTATGTTGTGACACTAATCCGCGATTTTAGCGCCTTTTTATATCGCGCTGCAGCGAAAACCTGCTCAGGAGCGTTACGCAAACGCGAACAAAAGCGCACCGAAACGTGCTTCGCGGACAGTGTGGGGAGCGCGAATGCACGAGACACGAGCCGATACCCGCACCGTCAGCTCAAGTCGTTCTGATAGTAATACCCGGTTGTGACATACCAGCCGCGCCGCACTTCCACCGGCCGGTCACCATATGTATAGGACACGCGCTCGACCGACAGCAACGGAAAACCCGTCGGCACATGCAGCAGGTCGGCCACCGCCGGCTCCGCCGCCACCGCGCGGATCTTCTCCGACGCGCGGATCATGCGGGTGCCGAACTCCGTCTCGAACATCGCGTAGAGCGGCCCCTTGTACTCGCTGAGCCGCTCGAACGTGAGGCCGCGGAACATCGCGCCCGGCAGCCAGATCTCGTCCAGCACCGTCGTCTCGCCCTCGAATTCGAGCAGGCGCCGCACCTGCACCACCGGGTCGGCCGGCTTCAGGTCAAGCTGGCGGGCGATCTCGGCCGGCGCACGCGTGCGCCGGCACTCGAGCAGGCGGCTCACGTGCGCGTGCTCCGCGCCGTCGTCGGCCAGCAGGCGCAGGAACCGGAATTGCGCGCGGTCTTCATTGTGCGTCGCAACAAACGTACCCTTGCCCTGCCGGCGAACCACGAGGTTCTCGGCGGCCAGCTCGTCGATCGCCTTGCGCACGGTGCCCTGGCTGACCTTGTAGCGGCCGGCGAGCTCCACTTCGCTCGGAATGATCTCGCCCGGCTTCCATTCGCCCGACTCGAGACTCTGCGTGATCAATGCCTTGATCTGCTGGTATAAAGGGCTGAACGTCGGGGACGGCGTGGGCGCGAGCTCGGCCGCGCCCGGCTGCCCTGGGCCGCCTGCGCCGGTCGGATTCGCGTTGTTCGCCTGGTTCGATGTCATGGCGCGCATTTCATCACAAACCGCGCTTTTCCGTCCACTCAAATTCCGCAAAACATCTGTCTTATATAAGACATATGATACCGTTTGACTTTGCGTTCCTCGGCTCCTAAACTCCGGGTCGAGCAAGGGTTCGCGGGTGGCAAAGCGCGTCCCCGGCCACGTGCCTCGGCCCGTCTCCAGGTTCACCACGCATGCAACCGCGAGTCCTCCGCCCTGCTTCAAAGCAACGCTTCGCATAACGCGCATAGAATGGCGTTTTCCCTAGCGTCCCACGCTTCACCCGTCCTGGAGATTTTCAATGGCTAAGCCCGCAAAGCGCGTTGCCGTCACCGGCGCCGCAGGTCAAATCGCTTACTCGCTGCTGTTCCGCATCGCGAACGGCGACCTGCTCGGCAAGGACCAGCCGGTCATCCTGCAACTGCTCGACCTCCCGCAAGCCCAAGCCGCCGTCAAAGGCGTCGTGATGGAACTGGACGATTGCGCGTTCCCGCTGCTCGCGGGCGTCGTGATCACCGACGACCCGAAGGTCGCGTTCAAGGACGCCGACGTCGCGCTGCTGGTCGGCGCCCGTCCGCGCTCGAAGGGCATGGAGCGCAAGGACCTGCTGTCGGCGAACGCCGAGATCTTCACGGTCCAGGGCGCCGCGCTGAACGAAGTCGCGAGCCGCGACGTGAAGGTGCTGGTCGTCGGCAACCCGGCCAACACCAACGCGTACATCGCGATGAAGTCGGCGCCGGACCTGCCGAAGAAGAACTTCACGGCGATGCTGCGCCTCGACCACAACCGCGCGCTGTCGCAGCTCGCAGCCAAGTCGGGCAAGCCGGTCGCGTCGATCGAGAAGCTCGCGGTGTGGGGCAACCACTCGCCGACGATGTACCCGGACTTCCGCTTCGCGACCGCCGAAGGCGAATCGCTGCTGAAACTGATCAACGACGACGTGTGGAACCGCGACACGTTCATCCCGACCGTCGGCAAGCGCGGCGCGGCGATCATCGAAGCGCGCGGCCTGTCGTCGGCGGCGTCGGCGGCCAACGCGGCGATCGACCACGTGCGTGACTGGGTGCTCGGCACGAACGGCAAGTGGGTCACGATGGGCATTCCGTCGGACGGCTCGTACGGCATCCCCGAAGACATCATCTACGGCGTGCCGGTCGTGTGCGAAAACGGCGAGTACAAGCGCATCGAAGGCCTGGAAATCGACGCGTTCTCGCGCGAGAAGATGGACGGCACGCTGGCCGAGCTGCTCGAAGAGCGCGACGGCGTCGCCCACCTGCTGAAGTAAGGCGCCGGCCGTGCCGCCCGCGGGCGGCACGGCTGCGCAGCGGGCCGGCGGCATGCCGCCGGCCCGCTGCGCCCCCGATCCGATCCGGACGCGTTTTGCCGCCACCGGCCCAGAACGCGCCCGCATCCGATTTTTCACGCTGGCCTGCCTTCTAGACGTAGAGACGATGTCCGCGCTTACTCCTGCAGAAGTGTTGTACGACGGTGCGTCCCCGCCCGCGATCCTGCCATGCTGCGATCACTACGCCGGCAGCGAGAAGCTGATGCGCAAGTCGCTTGCGCTGCAGGCCGAGACGGGCCCCGTGTTCGACATCACGCTCGACTGCGAGGACGGCGCGGCCGTCGGCCGGGAAGCCGCGCACGCGGAGCTGGTCGCCGGCCTGCTCGGCAGCGCCGACAACCGCTTCGGGCGGGTCGGCGCGCGGATCCACGATTTCTCCCACCCCCACTGGCGCGACGACGTGCGGATCATCCTGCGCGCGGCGCGGGCGCCGGCCTACCTCACGCTGCCGAAGATCGCGAACGCCGCCGACGCCGCCGAGATGTGCGCGTTCATCGAAGGCACGCGCCGCGAGCTCGGCATCGCGCGGCCGATTCCGGTCGACGTGCTGGTCGAGACCCACGGCGCGCTCGCTCACGCCGCCGCCCTCGCCGCGCTGCCGCTCGTCGGCACGCTGAGCTTCGGGCTGATGGACTTCGTCTCCGCGCATCACGGCGCGATTCCCGACAGCGCGATGCGCTCGCCCGGCCAGTTCGAGCATCCGCTCGTGCACCGCGCGAAGCTCGAGATCGCCGCGGCCTGCCATGCGCACGGCAAGACGCCGTCGCACAACGTGACGACCGAGGTGCGCGACATGAGCGTCGTCGCGAACGACGCGCGCCGCGCCCGCGACGAGTTCGCGTTCACGCGGATGTGGAGCATCCATCCGTCGCAGATCCGGCCGATCGTCGACGCGTTCGCGCCGCGCATCGACGAAGTCGCGCTCGCCGCGGAGATCCTGCTGGCCGCGCAGGCCGCCGACTGGGGTCCGACACGGCACGGCGACACGCTGCACGACCGCGCGAGCTACCGCTATTACTGGTCGGTGCTGCGCCGCGCGCGGGCCACCGGCCAGCCGGTGCCCGCCGAGGCGGCGCCGCTGTTCGGCCCGGCCGCCGCGGCAGACGCGCCGTGAGCGCGAGCCGATCGCCGGTTTGCTAAACGACAAAAAACGTAACGGAGCCTGAAAACCTGAAATTTGCGCGCCCAAATAGGTGAAAATAGCGGCCGCTGCGCGCTTCCGGGGCGCGTGCAGTTCTACCCGGCCGGAGGCCCCACGCCGCCGGCCCATGTCAACTGATTATCGAAAGGTTCTGACTCCATGAAGAAACTCCTGATCGCTACCGCCATCGGCGCCTTGTCCGCCACGATGCTGGTCTCGGCTCCGAGCGCGTTCGCCCAGGAAGCGGGCACGACCGCGAAGAAGGCAACGGCCAAGCGCCCGGCGCCGGCCAAGCGCATCATCCCGCGCAGCAAGAAGGCACAGGCGCGTGCCGCGGCCAAGGTCGATACGGTGCCGGAAGGCGCAGCGAAGTGGGCGTGCAAGGACGGCCTGTCGTTCGACCTCGCCGGCGACATGAAGCGCGACCAGATCGTCACGGTTCACTGGGCGAAGCGGAACTACAAGCTGCCGCGCCAGGCAACGACGACGGGCGCCGACACGTTCTACGATCCGGCGAACGGCTTCAAGCTGGTCGTGATCCCGACCAAGGCGATGCTGTTCAGCGACGCGAACGGCGGCGAGCGCCTCGCGGACGAGTGCGTGACGCCGGAAATGGCGCAAGGCACGCCGGCGCCGACGCAATCGAACGAGCTGAAGCCGGCAACGAACTAAGCCCGTTCACCCAGGCCCCTCGATGTCCGCCCCGACCTCCAGCGTCCGCCCTGCCCCGGATCCGGTACTCGTCGACATCGTCGACTACGTGCTGAATGCGGGGATCGACAGCGCGCTCGCGCTGGAGACCGCGCGTCATTGCCTGATCGACACGCTCGGCTGCGGACTCGAGGCGCTGTCCTACCCCGCCTGCACCAAGCTGCTCGGCCCCGTCGTACCCGGCACGATCGTGCCGAACGGCGCGAAGGTTCCGGGCACGTCGTTCCAGCTCGATCCGGTCAAGGCCGCATTCGACATCGGCGCGACGATCCGCTGGCTGGACTTCAACGACACCTGGCTCGCCGCCGAATGGGGCCATCCGTCCGACAATCTCGGCGGCATCCTGGCGACGGCCGACTGGCTGTCGCGCACCGCCGTCGCCGCCGGCAAGACGCCGCTCGCGATGCGCGACGTGCTGATCGCGATGATCAAGGCCCACGAGATCCAGGGCTGCATCGCACTCGAAAATTCATTCAACCAGGTCGGGCTCGACCACGTGCTGCTCGTCAAGGTCGCATCGACCGCCGTCGTCGGCCGGTTGCTCGGGCTCACGCGCGACGAGCTGATCAACGCGGTATCGAACGCGTTCGTCGACGGCCACGCGCTGCGCACCTACCGGCACGCGCCCAACACGGGCTCGCGCAAGTCGTGGGCGGCCGGCGACGCGACGTCACGCGCGGTGCGCCTCGCGCTGATCGCGAAGACGGGCGAAATGGGCTACCCGTCGGCGCTGACCGCACCGACCTGGGGCTTCTACGACGTGCTGTTCAACGGACAGCCGTTCCGCTTCCAGCGCCCGTACGGCACGTACGTGATGGAGAACGTGCTGTTCAAGATCGCGTTCCCGGCGGAATTCCACGCGCAGACGGCCGCCGAAGCGGCCATGCAGCTGCACGCGCAGCTCGCCGCGGCAGGGAAATCGACCGACGACATCAGCCGGATCACGATCCGCACGCACGCGGCGGCGATCCGCATCATCGACAAGCAGGGGCCGCTCGCCAACCCGGCGGACCGCGACCACTGCATCCAGTACATGGTCGCGGTGCCGCTGCTGTTCGGCCGGCTGACCGCGGCCGACTACGAGGACGCGGTCGCCGCGGACCCGCGCATCGACGCGCTGCGCGCGAAGACGACGTGCGTCGAGGACCCGCAGTTCACGAAGGATTACCACGATCCGGACAAGCGATCGATCGCGAATGCGCTGACAATCGAGTTCGCGGACGGATCGAAGCTTGCCGAAGTGGCGGTCGAGTATCCGATCGGCCATCAGCGACGCCGCGCCGACGGCATCCCGCTCCTGGTCGAGAAGTTCAGGACCAACCTCGCCCGCCGCTTCCCGGCAAAGCAGCAACAAGCGATTCTCGACGTGTCGCTGGACCAGGCAAAGCTCGAAGCGATGCCGGTCAATGAGTACGTCGATCTGTATGTGATCTAGCCGTCAGGTACAGAACAAGGAGTTTCTTTCCTAGCCTCAAACCCAGGAAAATCACCATGGCCCACAATCTCCACAAGACCCTCAAGGAATTCGACAGCGGTTCCGGCAAAGGCAAGTTCTACTCGCTGCCGCAGCTCGGCAAGGAACTGAAGACGAAGATCGAGCGCCTGCCGGTGTCGATCCGTATCGTGCTCGAGTCCGTGCTGCGCAACTACGACGGCAAGAAGATCACCGAGGAACACATCGAGCAGCTCGCGAACTGGAAGCCGGCCGCCAAGCGCGTCGACGAGATTCCGTTCGTCGTGTCGCGCGTCGTGCTGCAGGATTTCACGGGCGTGCCGCTGCTCGCCGACATCGCGGCCATGCGCGGCGTCGCGAAGCGCGCGGGCAAGAACCCGAAGAAGATCGAGCCGCTGGTCCCGGTCGATCTCGTCGTCGACCACTCGGTCCAGATCGACTACTTCCGCCAGAAGGACGCGCTCGACCTGAACATGAAGCTGGAATTCCAGCGCAACAACGAGCGCTACCAGTTCATGAAGTGGGGCATGCAGGCGTTCGACACGTTCAAGGTCGTGCCGCCGGGCGTCGGCATCGTCCACCAGGTGAACCTCGAGTACCTCGCGCGCGGCGTCCACAAGAAGAAGGACGAAGACGGCACGGTCTTCTACCCGGACACCCTCGTCGGCACGGACAGCCACACGACGATGATCAACGGCATCGGCGTGGTCGGCTGGGGCGTGGGCGGCATCGAGGCGGAAGCCGGCATGCTCGGCCAGCCGGTGTACTTCCTGACGCCGGACGTGGTCGGCGTCGAGCTGAAGGGCCAGCTGCGCGAAGGCGTGACGGCCACCGACCTGGTGCTGACCATCACCGAAATGCTGCGCAAGGAAAAGGTCGTCGGCAAGTTCGTCGAGTTCTTCGGTGAAGGCACGAAGACGCTCGCGCTGCCGGACCGCGCGACGATCGCGAACATGGCGCCGGAATACGGCGCGACGATGGGCTTCTTCCCGGTCGACGAAAAGACGATCGACTACTTCAAGGGCACGGGCCGCACGAAGGCGGAAATCGCCGCGTTCGAGAACTACTTCAAGGCGCAGGACCTGTTCGGCATCCCGAAGGCCGGCGAGATCGACTACACGAAGACGCTGACGCTGGACCTCGCAACGGTCGCGCCGTCGCTGGCCGGCCCGAAGCGCCCGCAGGACCGCATCGAGATCGGCAACGTCAAGTCGACGTTCACCGAGCTGTTCTCGAAGCCGGTCGCGGAAAACGGCTTCGCGAAGAAGGCGGAAGACCTGGACGCCGGCTACACGACGAGCAACGGCGTCGACGTGAAGAACGGCGACGTGCTGATCGCCGCGATCACGTCGTGCACGAACACGTCGAACCCGAGCGTGCTGCTGGCTGCGGGCCTGCTCGCGAAGAAGGCCGTCGAAGCCGGCCTGAGCGTCGCGCCGCACATCAAGACGTCGCTCGCCCCGGGATCGCGCATCGTCACCGAGTACCTGACGAAGACGGGCCTGCTGCCCTACCTGTCGAAGCTCGGCTTCGAACTCGCCGCCTACGGCTGCACGACCTGTATCGGCAACGCGGGCGACCTGACGCCGGAACTGAACGAAGCGATCGTCAAGAACGACATCGTCGCGGCGGCCGTGCTGTCGGGCAACCGCAACTTCGAAGCGCGCATCCACCCGAACATCCGCGCGAACTTCCTGGCCTCGCCGCCGCTCGTCGTCGCCTACGCGATCGCCGGCAACATCACGCGCGACCTGATGACCGAGCCGGTCGGCCAGGGCAAGGGCGGCAAGGACATCTACCTCGGCGACATCTGGCCGACGAGCGACGAGATCCACGCGCTGCTCAAGTACGCGCTCGATCCGAAGAAGTTCGAGGACAACTACGCGAAGCTGACCAAGAAGGGCGACCTCTGGAGCAAGATCGAGGGCGAGTCGGGCCAGGTCTACGACTGGCCGAAGTCGACGTACATCGCGGAGCCGCCGTTCTTCGGCAAGGAATTCTCGATGGAACCAACCGACGCGATCGTCACGGTCAAGGGCGCGCGCGCGCTCGGCATCTTCGGCGATTCGGTCACGACCGACCACATCAGCCCGGCAGGCTCGATCAAGGAAGACTCGCCGGCAGGCAAGTGGCTGAAGGAGAACGGCGTGCAGAAGGCCGACTTCAACAGCTACGGCTCGCGCCGCGGCAACCATGACGTGATGATGCGCGGCACGTTCGCGAACGTCCGGATCAAGAACCTGATGATCCCGGCGAAGGCGGACGGCACGCGCGTCGAAGGCGGCCTGACGATCCACCAGCCGAGCGGCGAACAGCTGTCGATCTACGACGCGGCGATGAAGTACGTCGACGCCGGCACGCCGACCGTCGTGTTCGCGGGCGAAGAGTACGGCACCGGCTCGTCGCGCGACTGGGCGGCGAAGGGCACGCAGCTGCTCGGCGTGAAGGCCGTGATCGCACGCAGCTTCGAGCGTATCCACCGTTCGAACCTGGTCGGCATGGGCGTGCTGCCGCTGCAGTTCAAGGGCGCGGACAGCATCCAGTCGCTCGGCATCACCGGCGACGAGACGTTCGACATCGAAGGCCTCGGCGACGACTTCAAGCCGCAGCAGGACGTCACGCTCGTGATCAACCACAAGAACGGCGAAACGAAGCGCGTGCAGGTGCTGCTGCGCATCGATACGCCGATCGAAGTCGACTACTACAAGCACGGTGGTATCCTGCCGTTCGTGCTGCGCTCGCTGCTCGCAGCGTAAGCGCTCCGCTTTTGCAGGTGCCGTATCCCGCTTCGGCGGGTGCGGCCGATTTGGAAGCCCGGCCTCGTGCCGGGCTTTTTTTCGTCCGCGCGCTCGATAGAGCGTTCACTCTAAAGTGGGGTCCGGACGCGCAACCCGAAAGCCGCCTGCAAGACTGCGCCGCGCGCTGTTCCACCATTCGGCACGCCCCGCCCCGTTCAGGCGGATTTCTCGCGGATTTCTCCATGTTCCGGCGACGTCGACACGCGATGGCGGAAAGCTTGCCGCAAGCCCCGACCACATAGTGCGACGCGGCACGGCGCACGCGACGCACGGCCCGAACCGCCGGGCGAACCCACGCACGCCGCCGCAACGCACGCTTCGCCGCCCACGCGGCTGCCGCGCCTGCTCGATTGGCGCACGCGCCGCCCGCTGCCATGCGGTGCACGCGCGAACCGGTTCCGCAGTCCGCCCCGATGCGCCGCCCTCCACTGTCCCGCGCGACCGTCGCGCGGGAGGCGCCTTGTCAGAACTGACAGCTGATGTTTCTCTCAGCTACCCGAAGTGTTATGGCGTCCTACGCTCCTTTGCGCTCGCGGCCCCACAAGGGCCGGGGGTTCCAGCAACGTCGTCTCTCCTCAAAAGGACACCCGATGAAAAGGAACACCTGGTTTTCCCTGCCTCTGCCGTCGCCCCGCCGTCTCGCCTGCGCATGGCCGCTCGTACTTGCCGCCGGCGCGGCACACGGCGCGACGGACTGGGTCGACACACATACGAAGGCCTTCCTGACCGGCCCGCAGCTGATGGCGCGCAGTGCGGCGCCGTCGCTCGAACTGGCAGCGGGCGAAACGACCAACGTCGTGGTCAGCCTGAAGCTGCGCAATGCCGCGCAGCTCAAGCAGCTCGCGCGCGACGTCAACCGGCCCGGCAGTGCGCAGTACCGCAAGTTCCTCACGCATGACCAGTTCCTCGCGAACTACGCGCCGACCGACGCGCAGGTCAAGTCGGTCGTCGACCATCTGCGCAAGAGCGGCTTCGTCGACATCGAGGTTGCGCCGAACCGGCTGCTCGTTTCCGCGCGCGGCACCGCCGGCACGGTCAAGACCGCGTTCAACACGTCGCTCGTGCACTTCCAGTACGCGGGCCGCTCGGGCTTCGCGAACGCGTCCACCGCGCAGGTGCCGCGCGCGCTCGGCGACGTCGTCGGCTCGGTGCTGGGGCTGCAGAACGTCGCGCGCGCGCATCCGCTGCTGCGCATCGGCAACGTAGCGAAGCCGACGGCGCTCGCCGCGGGCACCGCGACCGGCCACTATCCGAAGGAATTCCCGGCGCTCTACAGCGCGACCGGCGTGCCGACTGCGGCCGGCG
The DNA here is from genome assembly GCF_902833085.1 of Burkholderia ubonensis. Lineage (GTDB taxonomy): Bacteria > Pseudomonadota > Gammaproteobacteria > Burkholderiales > Burkholderiaceae > Burkholderia > Burkholderia ubonensis. The sequence goes on along the minus strand of NZ_CADFEB010000008.1, from coordinate 238,281 downwards.
TCTCGGTCGGCATCATGACCATCGGCGGCGTTGCGCAAACGCTGCAGGACCTGAGTACCTTTACGTCCAGCAATGGCTATCGCGCGGTCTCGACCCAGACCGTCCAAACCGGCGGCTCCGGCGGCAACTACACCGACGACCAGGACGGTCAGGGCGAATGGGATCTCGACAGCCAGTCGATCGTGGGCGCGGCAGGCGGCCAGGTCGGCAAGCTCGTGTTCTACATGGCGGACCTGAACGCGTCGGGCAACACCGGGCTCACGCAGGCGTTCAACCGCGCGGTGTCGGACAACGTCGCGAAGGTGATCAACGTGTCGCTCGGCTGGTGCGAGACCGACGCGAACGCCGACGGCACGCTCGATGCCGAGGAGCAGATCTTCACGACGGCCGCCGCGCAAGGCCAGACGTTCTCGGTGTCGTCCGGCGACGAAGGCGTGTACGAGTGCAACAACCGCGGCTATCCGGACGGCTCGAACTACACGGTGTCGTGGCCGGCCTCGTCGCCGCACGTGCTCGCGATCGGCGGCACGACGCTGTACACGAGCTCGTCGGGCGCGTTCTCGAACGAAACGGTCTGGAACGAAGGGCTCGACGGCAACGGCAAGCTGTGGGCGACGGGCGGCGGCGTCAGCACGATCCTGCCCGCCCCGTCGTGGCAGTCGGGCAGCAACCGCCAGCTGCCGGACGTGTCGTTCGATGCCGCGCAGAGCACCGGCGCGTACATCTACAACTATGGCCAGCTGCAGCAGATCGGCGGCACGAGCCTGTCGGCGCCGCTGTTCTCCGGCTTCTGGGCGCGCATCCTGGCCGCGAACGGCACGGGCCTCGGGTTCCCGGCCGGGAATCTCTACAACGCGATTCCGTCGCACCCGTCACTCGTCCGCTATGACGTCACGTCGGGCAACAACGGCTACCAGGGCTACGGCTACAACGCGGGCACGGGCTGGGACTACACGACCGGCTTCGGCAGCCTGAACATCGCGAACCTGAACCAGCTGGTCAAGTCAGGCGGGTTCTGAGCGAGGTGTGTAGAGCCGGCGCGCGGGACGTTGCTCCGCGCGCCGGTTTTTTTGCTTTTTCACGTGGATGCACCGGACCGACCGGGCGTCACTTCGTCGCCCGCTCCGATGCAACCGCTACGCCGGCCCGATGCGACGGCACGAACAGCCGCAATCCGCTCACGATGCTCGCGGCGCCCGCGAAGCACGCGCCGAGCACCAGCGCGAGCGTCGGCCCGTGACGGCCCGCGATCCCGAACGACAGCGCGACGAGCGCCGCGCCGGTCGCCTGCCCGATCAGCCGCGCGGTCGCGATGATTCCGCTCGCACCGCCGCTGCGTTCGGGCGGCGCGCTCGACATCAGCGCTCTCAAGTTCGGCGACTGGAAAAAGCCGAAGCCCGCGCCGCACAGCATCATCCGCCAGCCGATGTCGAACACGTGCGGCGCCGCCGGCAGCGTGGCGAGCGACGCCATACCCGCGCACAGCAGCGCAAGGCCGACCGCGCCGAGCAGCCCGGGCGGGTAGCGGTCCGACAAGCGCCCCGCGAGCGGCGCGGCGAGCGCGACGACGATCGACCACGGCGTCATCAGGAAACCCGTCTCGACCGCGCTCCGATGCAGCACGGTTTCGAAATAGAACGGCAGCGACACGAACGCGAGCCCTTGCGCGGCGAACGCGCAGACCGCGGTCAGCGCGGACAGCGCAAACACGGGCCGGCGAAACAGGTCGACCGGCAGCATCGGCGCAGGATGCCCGGCCTCGCGGCGGATCAGCAGCAAGCCGAAGCCGAGCGCGAGCGTGGCGGCGGCGAGCACGATGGAGAGCGGCCCGCGCTGCGCGGCCTCGCCGAGCGCGAAGATCAATGCGGCGAACGTGACGACGTTGAGCAGCGCGGCCACCGGATCGAACGCGTGGCGGCCGCGCGCCGTCTGCGGCAGCGACGGAATCGCCACCGCGAACGCACACACGCCGAGCGGCACGTTCACCGCGAACAGCCACGGCCACGCGGCGACCGACAGGATCAGCGACGCGATCGTCGGGCCGACCGCGAACGACACGCCGACGACGAGCGCGTTGAGGCCGACGCCGCGCCCGAGCCGGTGCGCGGGATACAGGCTGCGGATCAGCGCGACGTTGACGCTCATGATCGCGCTCGCGCCCAGGCCCTGCACGATCCGCGCGGCCGTCAGCAGCGGCAGCGTCGACGCGAGCGAGCAGCCGAGCGACGCCAGCGTGAAGATGACCAGGCCGGCGATATACACGCGCTTGTGGCCGACGATGTCGCCGAGCGCTGCAAGCGGCAGCAACGTCGCGACCATCGCGAGCTGGTATGCGTTGATGATCCACACGGATGCGGCCGGCGCCGCGCGCAGGTCGGCGGCGATCGCGGGCAGCGCGGTGTTCGCGATCGCGGTGTCGAGCGTCGCGAGCGCGACGGCCAGCAGCACGGCGGCCATCGCGCGCCAGTTGACGGCCTGCTCCGGGGTGCGGGCGGCGGAAGCGGTTTCGGACAAGATGTGACTCTGCTGACGGGCGACGCAATGCGATGCGTCGCGGTTGGACCGGCTCGGCATCGCGCGTGTCGTCCGGTGCAACCGGTGCGCGCGCCGCCGCGTTCCGTATTGTTGCAGAGCCGCATCGATCCTGCAGGCGGCCGCTTCGCCAGTCAGCCAAACGAAAGCAGGCGCCGCCCTCGGTGCATCACCTCGTCACGCAACCGCCCGCCGCGCATTGCGCCCGCGCAGCCATTCGAGCGCGAGCAGCAGGCTCGTCGAGAAGATGATCAGGATCGTCGCGAGCGCGGCGATCGTCGGGCTGATGTTCTCGCGGATGCCGGTGAACATCTGGCGCGGCAGCGTGGTCTGGTCCGCGCCGGCGAGAAACAGCGTGACGACCACTTCGTCGAACGACGTCGCGAACGCGAACAGCGCGCCCGACATCACGCCCGGCGCGATCACCGGCAGCGTGACGCGAAAGAACGTCGTGACCGGATTCGCGCCGAGCGACAGGCTCGCGCGCACGAGGTTGTGGTTGAAGCCCTGCAGCGTCGCGGCCACCGTCGTAACGACGAACGGCACGCCGAGCGCCGCATGCGCGGCGATCAGCCCGGTATAGGTGTTTGCAAGGCCGAGCGGCGCGAAGAACAGGTACATGCCGACGCCGACCACGACCACCGGCACGATCATCGGCGACAGCAGCACCGCCATCAGCAGCCCCTTGCCGCGGAAGTCGGCCTTCGTGAGCCCGATCGCGGCGAGCGTGCCGAGCACGGTCGCGACGACGGTGGCCGACGGCGCGACGATGAAGCTGTTCTTCGCCGCCATGCGCCACTCGTCGGACGCGATCAGGTTCTCGTACCAGCGCGTCGAGAAGCCCGGAATCGGATAGACGAGGAACGTGCTCGACGAAAACGACAGCGGCACGATCGCGAGCACCGGCAGGATCAGGTACAGCAGCGTCAGCACGACGAGCACGCGCAATGCGACGTACCACGCGCGCTCGACGAACGACATGTGCGGCGCGAACAGCGGCCTGGCGAGCAGTTTCATGATCGAATCCCCTTCCCTGTTTCCCGCGGCTCAGCCGAGGCTCACGTTCGAGCGGGTGAAGCGGTTGTAGACCGCGTACAGCACGAGCGTCGCCGCGAGCAGCAGCCCGCCGAGCGCACACGCCATGCCCCAGTTGATCGTCACGTTCGTGAAGTACGCGACGTAGTAGCTGACCATCTGGTCGTTCGGCCCGCCGAGCAGCGCCGGCGTGATGTAGTAGCCGATCGCGAGGATGAACACCAGCAGCGCGCCCGCGCCGACGCCCGGGTAGGTCTGCGGCACGTACACGCGCCAGAACGCCGCGAACGGATGGCTGCCGAGCGACACGGCTGCGCGCTGGTAGGTCGGCGGGATCGACTTCATCACGCTGAAGAGCGGCAGGATCATGAACGGCAGCAGGATGTGCGTCATCGAGATGTACACGCCGACCCGGTTGAACAGCAGCGCGAGCGGATGCGAGATCAGCCCGCTGCCGATCAGCGCCTTGTTGACGAGCCCCTCGCTCTGCAGCAGCACGATCCACGCGGCGACGCGCACCAGCACCGAGGTCCAGAACGGAATCAGCACGAGGATCATCACGAGGTTCGCGCGCCGCTCCGACAGCGTCGAGATCCAGTATGCGAGCGGATAGCCGAGCAGCAGCGCGAACAGCGTGACCGCGACGCCGATCACGAGCGTGCGGCCGAAGATCGCCAGGTAGATCGACTGGTCCGGATCGGCGGGCACGACGTGGCCGAAGCCGTCCTGCTTGTGATCGAGCGACGCGAGCAGGTAGAACGGTGAGTACGCGCTGCCGTTCTTCGCGATCGCCTGCCAGTACACGGGGTCGCTCCAGCGTGCGTCGAGCTCGACGAGCTTGCCGCGCTGCTGCGCGGGCGTGAGCGCTTCGCCGTTATCGCCCTTGAGCGGCATCGCGCGCGCCGTCTTCGCGACGAGCGACCGGTAGCCGGGAATCTCGGTGTTCAGGCGCCGCGCGAGCGCGCCCATCGCCTCGCTGTCGGCAACCCGCGTCATGTCGGCGGCGAGCGCCGCATACGCGGCGTCGGCGGGCGGCGTCTTGCGGTCCCAGCCGGACAGCGCGGCGACCGTGTTCGGCAGCGCGGTCGCGATCTCCGGGTTCTGCACCGCGCGCGTCAGCAGCGCGCCGATCGGCACGACGAAGATCAGCAGCAGGAAGATCGCGAGCGGCGCGACCAGCAGCAGCGCCATCGCGCGCTTCCTGGCCTCGGCGGCCTTCAGCTCGCGTTTCAGCGTGGCAGTCGACTGCGTCGACGAAGAAGTGGCGATCGTCATCGTATCCAACGGGTGTCTCCGGCCGGACCGGAGTCCGGCGGCATGCCGCGCGAAGCGCCGCGACGCGTGCGCGTCGCGCGGCCGGTTGCGTCACGACTGCGACGCGCTTACTTCGATGCCCATGCGGCGAAGCGCTGCTCGAGCTCGTCGCTGTGGTCGGTCCAGAAGCCGATGTCCTGCAGCACCGCGTTCTTGCCGTTGGTCGGCGAGTTCGGCAGGTTCGCGAGCGTCTTCGCGTCGAGCGACTTGATCGCGGCGACGCTCGCCGGGCCGTACGAGATGTGCTGCGCGTAATCCTGCTGCGGCTTCGTCGACAGCGTGTACGCGATGTATTTCTCCGCAAGCGCCTTGTTCGGCGTGCCCTTCGGAATCGCCCAGTAGTCCAGATCGTAGATGCTGCCGTTCCAGACCACCTTCAGGTTCTTGCCTTCCTTCTGCGCGGCGCTGATGCGGCCGTTGTACGCGGTCGACATCACGACGTCGCCGGCGACCAGGAACTGCGGCGGCTGCGCGCCCGCCTCCCACCACTGGATGTACGGCTTCAGCTCTTCGAGCTTCTTGAACGCGCGATCCTGGCCGGCCTTCGTGCCGAGCACCTTGTAGACGTCCTTCGGCGCGACGCCGTCGGCCATCAGCGCGAACTCGAGGTTGTAGCGCGCGCCCTTGCGCATCCCGCGCTTGCCCGGGAATTTCTTCACGTCCCAGAAATCGGCCCAGCCGGCCGGCGCGGCCTTCAGCTTGTCCGCGTTGTACGCGAGCGTGGTCGACCACACGAAGAAGCCGACGCCGCAGGTCTGCGGCGATTCCGGAATCAGGTCGGATTTCTTCGCGATCTTCGACCAGTCGAGCTTCTCGTACAGCCCTTCGTCGCAGCCGCGGTTCAGGTCGCCCGATTCGACCTCGACCACGTCCCAGTTGACGTGCTTCGCCTCGACCATCGCCTTCACCTTGGCCTGCTCGCCGTTGTATTCGACGGCGGTGACCTTGTTGCCGGTCGACTTCTCGAACGGCTGGTTGAACGCGACCTTCTGCGCATCGCCGTTCGCGCCGCCGAAGTTGACGACCGTGATCTCCGCCGCCGACGCGGATGCGCCGAACACGGCCAGCGCCAGCGCGAAGGCGGTGCGGCGCGCGGTAAAGCTTGCTCGATTCATGATGGTTCCTCTCGTGGTGGAAGTGCGCCGTTGTTATGGACGACGTGCTGCGAAAAACCGTGAAGCCGTGTTCAGGCGAATACGCGCAGGTGCTCGGGCGCGAACGCGAGCCCGACCGGCGCGCCGGGCGAGAACGCATCGAGCGCGCCGGTGCCGAGCGGCACCTTCACGAAGCATTCGTCCTGCCCCGGCACCGCGCAGCGCATGCGCACGTGATCGCCGAAATAGATGAGGCTGCGGGCCTCGCCCGCCAGCAGGTTCGCGGCCGCGCCGTTCGCGTGGCCATTCGCGTGGCCGTTGCCGTGCTGCAGCGCGAGGCTCATGCGCTCGGGACGGATGCACGCGACCGCGGCCGCGCCTGCCGCGGCGTTGCCGATGTTGCGGCCGACGAGCTTCGTGCCGTCGTCGAGCCGGAACTCGCAGAACTCGCCGTCGACGCGTGCGACCGTGCCGCGCAGCCGGTTGCTGTCGCCGATGAAGTTCGCGACGAATTCGTTGCACGGCGATTCGTACAGGCGGTCGACGGTGTCGAGCTGCTGCACGATGCCCTTGTCGAACACGGCGACGCGGTCCGACATCGTCAGCGCCTCGCCCTGGTCGTGCGTCACGTACACGAAGGTCACGCCGAGCTTCTCGTGCAGCGCCTTCAGTTCGTACTGCATGTGTTCGCGCAGCTGCTTGTCGAGCGCGCCGAGCGGCTCGTCCATCAGCACGAGCTGCGGCTCGAACACGAGCGCGCGGGCCAGCGCGATGCGCTGCTGCTGGCCGCCCGACAGCTGCGCCGGGTAGCGCTTCGCGAAGCGCTCCATCTGCACCATCTTCAGCGCATGCGCGACGCGCTCGGCGCGCTCGCCGGCCGGCAGCTTGCGCACCATCAGCGGATACGCGACGTTCTGCTCGACGGTCAGGTGCGGGAACAGCGCGTAGTTCTGGAACACCATGCCGATGTTGCGCTTGTGCGGCGGCACGTTGTTCAGCAGCTCGCCTTCGAGGCGGATCTCGCCGCCCGTCGGAAACTCGAAGCCGGCCAGCATCATCAGGCAGGTGGTCTTGCCGGAGCCGGACGGCCCGAGCAGCGTCAGGAATTCCCCGCGGCGGATGTCCAGGTCGAGCGATTTGACGACGAGCGTCTCGCCGTCGTAGGTCTTCCGCACGCCGCGAAAGCTGACGATCACTTCATCGGTCTTCATCGTGGCTGTCCCCTTGCAACGCGCCATGCATTTATTGAGATGCAGACGACTATACGGCTGGCACGGTTCTATACTAGGGAACCATTTCAATATTCCTAGTAGGACCACTTTGGATACCGTGATCCTTGCCGACTGGCTCTCCGCGCGCCTCGACCGCGGCTCGTCCGAGCCGATGTATCGCCAGTTGCTGCAGCTGATGCAGCAGGCCATCCTGACCGGGGAATTGGGGCCAGGAACCAAGCTGCCGAGTTCACGGACGCTCGCCGCCGACCTGTCGATCGCGCGCAATACCGTGCTGCACGTGTACGACCAGCTGACGGCCGAAGGCTACGTGCTGACGACCACCGGCAGCGGCACCTATGTCGCCGACACGCGCCCGGACGCCGCCGCGATGCTGGCGCCGGGCAGCCCGCCGCCGTCGCCTTCCGCCGTCGATGCGGCGGCGCAGCAGGACGACGCGCAGGGCGGCCTGTCGATGCGCGGCCGGCAGCTGATCGAGCATGCGGGCGTGTCGCGCCGCCAGTGGGGCGCGTTCATGCCGGGCGTGCCGGACGTAGCGGAATTTCCGAGCCGCACATGGAGCCGCCTGCAGGCGCGGCTGTGGAAGGAAGCGAACCCGGAACTGCTGACCTACGCGCCGGGCGGCGGCTACCGGCCGCTGCGGCGCGCGCTCGCCGACTACCTGCGCGTCGCGCGCTCCGTGAAATGCTCGCCGGACCAGCTGATCATCACGACGGGGATCCACCAGTCGATCGATCTGGCGGTGCGCCTCCTGTCCGACATCGGCGATCGCGCGTGGGTGGAAGAGCCGTGCTACTGGGGCGTGCGCAGCGTGCTGCAGGCGGCCGGGCTGACGCTTACGCCGGTGCCGGTCGACCAGGAAGGGCTCGACCCGCGCGTGAGCGACCTGCAGCATCCGCCGCGGCTCGTGCTCGTCACGCCGTCGCATCAGTATCCGCTCGGGATGGTGATGAGCCTCGCGCGGCGCCGGATGCTGCTCGAATACGCGCGGCAGCACCGCTGCTGGATCATCGAGGACGACTACGACAGCGAATTCCGCTACGGCAGCCGGCCGCTCGCGTCGCTGCAGGGGCTCGACGACGGCGGCCGCGTGATCTACGTCGGCAGTCTCGGCAAGATGCTGTTCCCGGGCTTGCGGATGGGCTACATGGTCGTGCCGGAGCACCTGGTCGACACGTTTCGCACCGGGCTGTCGGAGCTGTATCGCGAGGGCCAGCTGATGCAGCAGGCCGTGCTCGCCGAATTCATCATGGACGGCTACCTGACCTCGCACGTGCGGCGCATGCGCACGCTGTACGGGGAGCGCCGGCAGTTGCTGATCGACGCGATCCATGCCCGCTTCGGCGACGCGCTGCCGGTGATGGGCGACGAGGCGGGCCTGCATCTCGTGCTCGGCCTGCCCGACGCCTGCGACGATCGCGCGGTCACGCAGAGCGCGTTCGACGCCGGCGTGATCGTGCGCCCGCTCACGAGCTACTACAGCAGCGCGGACGCCGCGCGGCCGGGCCTGCTGCTCGGCTATGCATGCGTCGCGCACGAGAGCATCGGCCCCGCGTTCGACACGCTCGCGACGACGATCGAGCGCCACCTGCCGCAACGCGCGACGCGCGCGGCATGAGCCCCCCCGCGCGGCGCGGTTAGCGCGGTTAGCGCGGTTAGCGCGGGGACGCCGCGCCGCGATCGAGCGACGCCGCGCGCAGCGCGTCGCCCGGTTTCGTGAACAGCCGCTGGCGCAGCGCCGCGATCTGCGCGTCGCGCTCCTGCGGCGGCAGCCCCGACGCGGCGATCTGGTCGCGTTGCGCCGCATAGTCGGTGTAACGGCGCTGCCACGCGTCGTCGTCCTGCTGCATGCGCGCGGCGCGCTCCGCCACCTCCGGGCCGAGTGACTGGGTCAATTGCGCGCGCATCGCGTCCGGCGTCGCGCCCGACTTCTGCAGCTGCGCGATCTGCGCGATCGCGGCCTGCTGCTGCGCGACGCGCTGCCGTTCGGCGCGTGCGCCGGGCGGCAGCTGCTGCTCGAGCGCGGCAAGCCGCTCGGCCTTCTGCGCATCGGTCAGCGTGCGGTCCTGCGCGATCTTCAGCCGCGCGAGATCGAAGCGCTGCCGCCACTGCTCGTCACTGAAGAACGGTTCGTTCCATTCGCCAAGCGTGCGCCGCGCGATCGACACGCGCTGGTCGAGCGCGAGCTCCAGCGCGCCGATATCGGACTTGTCGGCGACGGCCCCCGCGGCCGGCAGCTTCGCCAGTTCGGCCAGGTACGTGCGGTACCGGTGCCAGACGTCGAGCGCTTCCGGCTGCGCAACGGTGCCGTCGAGCTGCGCGGCGATCTCGCGGGCGACCAGTGCGTCGAGCGCGGTCGCGCTCAGGTCGCTCTGCGCGCTCAGGCAATAGTCGAAGAAATCGCGCACCGCGCGCGCTTTCGCCAGATGGCCGCCCGCCTCGAGCGGCAGGCGCGGCGCGCTCGAGCCGGCCAGCGACGACGGCAGGCCCGCGCTCGCCGCGTCCGGCGGCAGCGCCGGGGCCGCACCGCCGAGCGTCATTGCGTCCGCCGGCGCGCGCGCGGATTCCGCGTCGTGATGCGACGCGGCGCCGCGCACGACCCACACGCCGCCCGCGACGACCAGCGCCACGACGGCCACCGCTGCGGCGCGCCGCCGGCGCGGCGCACGATCGTCACGTGCGGCCATCGCTTACACGCCCGCGAGCTTCAGCCGGTTCGCGTGCGTGCGGATCACCGCGACCGGGTCTTCCGCATACGCGCCGCGCACGCCCAGCAGCTGGTTGATCTCGTCGACGTGGTTCCACTTGTAGCTCGTGCTCAGCACCTGCCCGAACAGCGCGCTGCATTTCGACACGACGCCGTCGTTTTCGCCCGAGCCGCGGTTGATCATCACCGTGCCGCTGCCGAGCAGCGCGAGCGTCGACGCGTCGAGCGCATTCGCCGGATCGACGACCGGGATCGTGCTCGTATCCTTCGCGCCCGTCACGCCCAGCGCGGAGAACGTCGGCTGGATCGCGGTGCCGGCCCACGAGTACAGCAGGTGCGTGTTGCCGCCGACCGTCTCCGTCGGCGCGCCGCTCTGGCACGAGCCGGGCGCGCCGAGCCCCGCGCTCGGGAAGTTCTGGTTATAGGTCGCGGCCCGCGCCGTGGTCAGCGTCTGCAGCGCGGCGAGCGCGTCCTGGTTGGTGTTGTGGGTGCTGCTCGTCAGCATGCCGAACACATTGACGAACGCCGCGATCACTGTCGACGAAAGACCGGTCGGGTCGTACGCGAGCACGCCCTGCACGAAGTCCGCGAATTCCGAGCCGCGGTGCGGCGTGCCGATCGTCGTCACCGACGCGACCAGCTCCGGCGCGACGGCGGCGACATAGCGCGACGACAGGCCGCCCTGGCTGTGGCCGATCAGGTTGACCTTGGCCGCGCCGGTCTGCGCAAGCACCTGCTTCACTTGCGCGAGCAATTGCTCGCCGCGCCCGTTCGGGCCGTCGTCGCTCTGGTAGCCGGACAGGTTCGCGACGTACACGGTCGCGCCATGCTGCTGCAGGTCCTGCTGGATGCCGTAAAAGTAATCGAGCACGCCCGCATACTTGTCGGTGCCCGTCAGCCCGTGCACGAGAATGATCGGATAACGCGTCGTCGCGTAATCGTCGGCCGGTGCGGTTGCCGCCACCGCCGCGCGCGTCGTCGCAACCGTCGCGAGCGCGGTCATGCCCGCGAACGGCGCGGCGCTCATCGCGCATGCCACTGCCCCTGCCACCACCCTGGAACGCATTGATCTGGCCATGCTTGTTCTCCTGTTTATATCCTGCTGGTGCGAGAGAGATCGTCTCGACGCGACAGGCGCCCTCGTCCGGCCCACGCGTCGAATGCGGGAGTTAAGCATGGCTGATGAACGTTTGCGCCCCCTTTAGACACGGCTCTCTAGTCGGTTGACGCGGGCGGCCGAAACCGGCGGGCCTCCGCCCGCGGGCGCGCATGCTGCGCCGCACACACAGCATGCGCATCGTTCACATCTTCGCGCTGACGCGCACCCACGCCGTGCGCCCCGGCTCGGTCACGGGCGTGTTGGCCGCATAGCCGAAGCCCGCGTTGCCGGCGAGGTTCAGGTGCTCCGTATAGGCCTTGTTGAGCACGTTGTCGACGCCGACCGACACCTGCACGGTCTTGCTCACGTTGTATTGCGCGTGCAGCGACAGCACGCCGAACCCGGCGCTCGGACCGAAGTCCTTGCCCACCACGTTGCCCTCGTTGAGCGCGTAGCGATGCTGCGATGCAACGACGCGCCACAGGCCGCCCGCCGACCACGCGCCGTGCGTGTATTCAACGCCGAAACGCGCCTCGAGCGGCGGCATCTGCGGCAGCGGATCGCCGGTCGCCACGTTGCGCCCCCACGCATACGCGAGCGACGTCTCGACGCGCAACGGCGCGACCGGCCGCCATGCGACACCGGCCTCACCGCCCATGATCTGAGCATTGACGTTGGTCGCCTGTGTGGTCGACCCCATCATGCCGGCCGCGTAATTGAACAGGATGAAGTCCTGCACGTAGCCCGCGTACGCCGATACCCACGCATCGAGCCGCTCGCTCCGGTACTGCGCGCCGATGTCGAGCTGCGTGGTCTTCTCGGGCTTGACCGCCGAGAACGCATTGACCGCGCCGGCCGGCCCGCGCTTTGCGGAGAACAGCTCCCAGTAGTCGGGAAAGCGCTCGGCGTGGCCGATCCCCGCGTACCACGTGACCGGCAGCGCCGCAAGATCCCGCTCGTAGCGGATGAAGCCGCTCGGCAGCACGCGCGAGCGGTCGTCGTCGAACGTCGGATTCGGCTTGCCCATCATGCCGCCCGTCGTCGGCCGCTTGTCGCGCGCGCTCGCATAGTCGACGCGCGCGCCGCCGATCACGCGCGACGCGTCGCTCGCGTACCAGGTCAGCTCGCCGAACGCGCCCGTGTTCCACATCGTCGTCTGCGCGTTCCACGGCTTGTCCGCATAGTCCTGCCGCCCCATCGCCGAGCGCGAATCGAGCCGGTTCGACTGCGCGTCGACGCCCGCGACGAGCTTGAAGTCGTCGCCGAAGCGCAACGTCGCCGCGGCCCGCGCGCCGAGCGTGCGGCGCCGCACTTCCGACGCCATCCGCATCGGCATGCTGCTCGTCGGGTCGGGCATCCGCAGCGTGTAGTTGTCCATCACGTGATCGGCTTCGTTGTAGTACACGCGCGCCTCGATGCGCTCGAGCACGTCGCCGATGTGCTGCTTGTCGAACGACAGGCCGAAGGTCTCGCGGCGGAAATGCGCGCCGTCCATCCCGCGCCCCGCGTAGCGCGCATAGCCGTCGCCCCCGCCGGCCGTCAGCTCGACCCGCGTATGGTCGTCGGGCGTCCAGCCGAGCGCCGCGTCCGCGTTCCACTTGTCCCACTGCGACGGCACGGTGCGGCCGTTGCCGTCCTTGTAGTCGTCCGAATGCGCGTGATTCGCGGTCACGCGGCCGTACACGTCCGGCGTGCCGGCCGTCACGTCGATGTTCTGGTCGTTGCGCCCGTACGAGCCGCCGACGAGACTGCCGTCGAAACGCATGCCGGGCTTGTCGAAGCGCCGCGTCGTGCGCTCGAACAGCACCGTGCCGGCCGATGCGCCGGGGCCGTACAGCACCGTCTGCGGCCCCTTCACCACGGTGAGCTTGTCGTAGCTTTCCGGCGCGATGTACGACGTCGGCGCGTCCATCCGGCCCGGACAGGCGCCGAGCGTCGGCATCCCGTTCGCGAGGATGTTCAGCCGCGAGCCGAACATGCCGCGCAGCACCGCGTCGCCGTTCGTGCCGCCGCTGCGGATCGACGCGAAGCCCGGAATCGTCTTCAGGTAATCCGCGCCGTCGCTGGCGGGCAGCGGCTGGCGCGGCGTCTTCGGATTCGTGACGACGACGAGCGGCGTTCTCAGCGGCGACGCAACGACCTCGACGGGCGGCAGCAGGTCGGCTGCGCCGGCCTGCGCGGCCGGCCCCGCGTCGTCCGCGCGCGCGGCGCCGGTCGCCGCGCAGGCGGCCGTCATCGCGCTGGCGGCCAGCGCGGGCATCGTGAGTTTCAGCATCAGCGGCAGGCGCCGCGTAGTGGTATTGCGAGTGGTATTGCGGGTAATGCGCGAAGCATTGCGCGACGCCGATTGCGCGCGCAAGGGGAAGTGAATCATGATCGAAAGCCCGAGTAACGCCCTCCACGCGATCGACGGATCGCACGGATGGCGGCAAAAGAACGAAAACGGAAGAAAACGCGTCAGGCGTTCTCGGGCGGCGCGCGTGGATAGGCCCGCGGATAGCGTGCGACGCTCGCGGCGACGGCGACAGGCGCGGCAGCGGACGTGGCGGAAATGACGGAGAGAGGCGCCGGCGCGGCGGAAACGCCGCCGATCGCCGGGCTGTGCGTGAAGAAGCTGCAGTAGCCGCACGCATCGAGATGCAGCGCATGGTGTGCACTGCCCGCGCCGGATGCGCGATGGCCGCCATGCTCTGCACTGCAGACGATCGCGTCGGGCGTCGACGCGTCGGCGACGCGCCACTGCGACGCCAGCGGCGCGACGATCGCGAACCAGATCGCGAGCATGCCCAGCCAGGCAGTCAGTGTGCGATGTCGGTTCGGCATGCGTGGCGTCGGGTAAGCGGAATGTAAATCAGACGGGATGTTACAGAATGTTCAGCGCAATGGCCAGCCTGCGCATCCACGATGCGAATCGGGGGCGCATGGTTGTTCATGCAACCATGCGCCCCCGGTTCGCTTGTGCGGCTGGCCCGCCCGCGGATCAGGGCGCCATGCGCTTCAGCGTGCCGTCCCGCAGGAAGAAGTGATGGTAGAGCGCGGCCACCGTGTGCAGGCCGATCACGAAATAGAACGCGTTGCCGATCAGCTCGTGCGCATCCTTGATGGCCGGCCGCAGCGCCTTGTCGGGCCCGAGCAGCGTGAACGAGATGCCGAGCCAGTCGAGCGAGACCGGCTTGCCGCCCAGGTTGATCATGATGATGCCCAGCAACGGCTGCGCAATGATGAACGCGTACAGCGCGACGTGGGTCAGCCGCGACAGCCATTGCAGCAGTGCGTGCTGCCGCATCGGCTCCGGCACGCGGCTGACCGCCCGCCAGACGATCCGCAGCGCCGACAGCACCAGCACGAGCGTCCCCGCGGTCAGATGCACGTTCATCCAGAACGCGCGGCTGTCGCTGCCCTTCGGCCCGCGAATCTCGATCGCCAGATAGGCGAGCGCCACGAGCAGGAAGATGACCCAATGAAAGAAGATGGCTGGGCTGCTGTAGCGCGCCTGTCTCGCGAGGATGTTTCTCATGCTCGGTCTCGTATCGAATGCGGGGGTGGGACGGCTGCCGTGGGCCGGCCGGTGCACGGCATGCTGCAGCGATTGTAGCGGCACGAGCGGCGGGATTCGACGGTCAGGATCAAATATCCGACGATTCGGTCGCGCCGGCATTGCGCGACGAGGGTGCAGAATTGTGCGCCATGCGGATGCGACTGTGGCACGATGGAGTTTCCAGCGTCGTCCGTCGTACAGCATCATGAGCAAAGCGTTCTTCGTTGCAGCCTACCGGCTGACGGCCGCGTTGCTCGCGCTTTCGACGACGCTGCACGGCATCGCAGGCCGCCTGGACATGCCGATGTTTCACGTCGGCAACTACCTGAGCTACTTCACCCAGCTGAGCAGCCTGTACGCGGCCGCGATGCTGTTCGCGGGGCTGCGGCGCGCGGCTCGCATCGGGTCCGCGCGCTACGAGTCGATGCGCGGCGCGGCGGTGCTGTACATGCTGATCACCGCAATCGTCTACGAATTGCTGCTCGCTCGGCCCGACGCGCTCCTGCACATCACACCGGCCTACAACAACTGGGTGCTGCACCGCATCGTGCCGCTCGTCGTGCTCGGCGACTGGCTGTATGTGGAGCCGCGCTCGCCGATCCAGTGGCAGAGCGCGGTCACGTGGCTCGGCTTTCCGATCGTCTACCTCGCGTACACGCTGCTGCGCGGCGCCTGGGAAAACTGGTATCCGTATCCGTTCGTCGACCCGCGGCCGCACGGCTATCTGCCCGTCGCGATGCAATGCACGCTGATCGCGCTTGGCTCGGCCGCCCTCGCCCTGGCGATCTGCTGGCTCGGCAACCGCTCGAAACCGGCCGCCGAAGTGCCCGTGACGGGAGAGGGATGAGCGGCGGCCGACGCATGCGCATGCTGCGGCGCGCACGCCCCGGCCAGCCCGGTCAGCCGCCGTTCCTCGGCAGGAAGCCCAGCGGATCGACCACCTTGCCGTTTTGCCGGACTTCGAATTCGAATGTCGCCCGCCCGCTCGCATCGGTGTCCATCTCGGCGACCGGCTGGCCGGTCCGCACCGCGTCGCCTTCGTTGACGAGCAGCTTGCCGTTGTGGCCGTAGGCCGTGATCAGGCCGTTTTCGTGCTTCAGGATCACGAGCGGACCGTACGCCTTGACGCCGGACCCCGCATAGACGACCCGCCCGTTCGCCGCGGCGCGCACCGTCCGGTCGGGCCCGGACGCGGCGATGACGATCCCGCGCGTCTTGCCGGCCGAGAACGGCGCTATCACGACACCCGTTGCGGGCCACGCCAGCGTACCCGGCTGGGCCGCCGGCGCGGCAGCTGGCGGCGTGATCGACGTGGCCGCGGGCGGCGGCGCGACGCGCAGCACCTGGCCGGGCTTGACCGTGTCGGTCGGCGCCATGTGGTTCCAGCTGGCCACGTCCTGCACGCGCTGGCCGAACGCGCCCGCGATGCCCGCGAGCGTGTCGCCCGGGTTCACGCGGTAGTAGCCCGCTATCACGCTGCCCGCCGGCGCGGCCGGCGTCGACGGCCGGTACGGCTGCCAGGTATCGGTCCACGGCGTCATCGTGCAGCCCGTCAGTGCGACGGCCGCCGCGGCCAGCGCCAGCCGCGGCAGCCAGCGTTGCGGGGAAAAGTGGATGGGATTGTGTTCTCTCAAGCGTACCTCCCGGATTTGCCCGGATTTGCCTCGTGCGCCGCTCACCGCCCTCCGGCGTGCGTCGCACGGCGTCCGGCGCAGCGGCCGGACCAACCAGTATCCGACCGCGGATGCGGCCGGCAGTTTCCGAATCGGAAACGACGCGCGGGTTCGTGAGCCCGTTTTGCGTCGTCCCAACCGGCAAAGATACCATTTGCGGCGGTCGGGGCTGCGTCAGGCGCCTGCGGCCGGCAACAGTCTTGCGGTACGCCGGGTCGTCGGCGCAGTCCGCGCGCGCCACAAAAGAGAACAGCCCATCGTTCCTTATCGCGGAACGATGGGCTGCGGGAGACAACCGGGACGGGGGAATCGAATCCGGCGGGCAGCCGGTCGCGGCCTCGCGGCCGCGTCGATCAATGACCCTTGTAGACCGGCGCGCCGTCGGCGACGCGCTTGATCCCGTTCGGCCAGCCTGCGGCCGGGGCGCCCGACGGCGCGCCCGATTCCTGCCGGGCTGCCGGCTGCGCGCCGTAGCCGCTCGTATCGGCCGCGGCGACGTTCTGCTGCGGATGCACGCGCGCTTCGGCGGCGAGGATGCCTTCCGGATAGTTGGTGCGGTCGCTGCCGAGCTTGTAGCCGGCCTGTTGCAGCGCCGACAGTTCGGCCTTGACCTGGTCGCGGGTGACCGGGCCGTTTTGTTGGGCGAACGAGACGGCCGGAACAGCGAGAACGGCAGCAGCAGCGAACGTTGCGATCAGCGATTTCATGACTTACCTCCGTGATTTTTTGCTCCGCCGCACACACCATGTCTGCAGCGATGGAACAGAGTTTAGTCCCGAGATCACCTAGGGAAAACCATGAAACCGCGAAAACACTGTTTCGCCGGAGCCAACAATGTCACGATCTGATGCGAAAAGACCCTATCGATACGATAGGTTTTCGCAACAATTGCCGCCCTCGCGGGTCCGTTACGACCAGTTCGCGTGGAAGCTGCCCGGCTTGTCGGTACGCTCGAACGTATGCGCGCCGAAGAAGTCGCGCTGCGCCTGCACAAGATTCGCCGGCAGCCGTTCCGAGCGGTAGCTGTCGAAGTACGCGACCGCCGACGCGAACGCCGGCACCGGCACCCCGGCCTTCACCGCAGCGATCACGACCTCGCGCAGCGACGCCTGGTAGTTCGCGGCGATGTCCTGGAAGTACGGATCGAGCAGCAGGTTCGCGAGCGCCGGATCCGTCGCATACGCGTCCGTGATCTTCTGCAGGAAGCGCGCGCGGATGATGCAGCCCGCGCGGAAGATCTTCGCGATGGTGCCCAGGTCGAGGTTCCAGCCGTATTCCTCCGACGCGGTGCGCAGCTGCGCGAAGCCCTGCGCGTACGAGATCACCTTGCTCAGGTACAGCGCGCGGCGCACGGCCTCGACGAACGCTGCGCGATCGCCCTGCAGCGGCGTCGCGGACGGCCCCGACAGCACCTTGCTGGCCGCCACGCGCTCCGTCTTCAGCGACGACAGCACGCGTGCGAACACCGACTCGGTGATCAGCGGCAGCGGCACGCCGAGATCCAGCGCGTTCTGGCTCGTCCACTTGCCGGTGCCCTTCTGCGCCGCGCGATCGAGGATCACGTCGACCAGATGCTTGCCGGTTTCGTCGTCCTTCTTGCCGAAGATCTTCGACGTGATCTCCATCAGGTAGCTGTCCAGCTCGCCCTGGTTCCAGTCGGTGTAGACCGCGCCCAGCTCGTCGTTCGTGAGGCCGGCAACGTCCTTCAGCACCGCGTAGCTCTCGGCGATCAGCTGCATGTCGCCGTATTCGATCCCGTTGTGGACCATCTTCACGTAGTGGCCCGCGCCGTCCGGCCCCATGTACGCGACGCACGGCTCGCCGTCCGACGGCGCCTTCGCGGCGATCTGCTTGAGGATCGGCTCGACGAGGTCGTACGCGTCGCGCTGGCCGCCAGGCATGATCGACGGGCCGCGCAGCGCGCCCTCCTCGCCGCCCGACACGCCGGTGCCGATGAAATGCAGGCCCGATTGCGCGAGTTCCTGGTTGCGGCGGATCGTGTCGGTGAAGTGCGTGTTGCCGCCGTCGATCAGCACGTCGCCCTTCTCGAGCAGCGGCTTGAGCGCGGCGATCGTCGCGTCGGTCGCGGTGCCCGCCTTCACCATCATCAGGATCCGGCGCGGCGTTTCGAGCGACGCGACGAATTCCTCGAGCGTGTAGGTCGGCACCAGGTTGCGGCCGGGGAATTCGGCGATCAGTTCGTCGGTCTTCTCGCGGCTGCGGTTGTACACCGATACCGCGTAGCCGCGGCTCTCGATATTGAGTGCGAGATTGCGGCCCATCACCGCGAGTCCGATCACACCGATTGCTTGTTTGCCCATTAGTCAATTCTCCGGAAAAAACAGGGCGCGACCCGATCGGGGTCGCGCGCACAGGCGAAAGGATAAGGGAAACCCGGCCGCGATGCGCGGGCAAGTGTCATTGGTCGACGTGCGGCAGGCGCCGGAACACGACGCTCAGGTTGTTGGCGGGCATCTCGACGACTTCGATGCAGTCGAGTCCGCGATCGAGGCCGAGCGCGACGACCGTCTCGAGATCGCGCACGCCCCACGACGGGTCGCGGCTTCTGAGCTGCGCGTCGAACGCCGCGTTCGACGGCGCGGTGTGCCGGCCTTCGCGGCGATAGGGGCCGTACAGGACCAGCACGCCGCCCGGCCGCAGCACGCGCGACGCGCCGGCGAACAGCGCCTCGGCGCATGCCCACGGCGCGATGTGGATCATGTTGATGCAGACGATCGCGTCGAGCGCCGCGAACGGCCACGCCGCGTCGCGCACGTCGAACGCGAGCGGCGCGTCGATGTTCGGCAGCCCCGCCTGCGCAATCCACGCGGCGATCGAGCGCCGCGCCTGCGCGTCGGGGTCGCTCGGGTGCCAATGCAGGCCGGGCAGCCCCGCCGCGAAATGCACGACGTGCTGGCCGGTGCCGCTGGCGATTTCGAGCACGTCGCCGCGGGCCGGCAGCACGCGGCGCAGCACGTCGAGGATCGGCCCGCGGTTGCGCTCGGCCGCGGGCGCGGATAGCCGCAGCGACGGATCGTCGGGGGTCGTGCCGGTCATGGTGCGCAACACTCCGTTTCGGAATCGGCAATGCCCAGCCGCGCGTTCAGCGCGTCGAGCGCTAACGCGCACGGCGCCTCGACCTTCAGCGTCAGCATCGGATCGGCGCGCGTGTGGCCGAGATTGAGCGCCGCGACCGGCTTGTGCTGCGCCTGCGCCCATACGCAGAAACGGTAGCCGGAATACACCATCAGCGACGAGCCGACGACCAGCAGCGCATCCGCCGCGTCGAGCGCCGCGGCGGCGACGGCGACGCGCTCGCGCGGCACGTTCTCGCCGAAGAACACGACCGCCGGCTTGAGCAGGCCGCCGCATGCCGGACAGGCCGGGATGCGGAACGCGTCGAGTGCATGCCATTCGAGATGCGCATCGCCGTCGGCGGCGGGCTGCGCCTGTGCGCCCAGCAGCTCGGGGTTCTCCGCTTCGAGCACGGTCTGAATCGCGGCCCGCGCATGGTGTGCGCCGCAATCGAGACAGGTCACGCCGCTGATGCCCCCGTGCAGTTCGATCACGTCCGTGCTGCCTGCGCGCTGATGCAGGCCGTCGACGTTCTGCGTGACGAGGCGCTCGATCCGGCCGGCTGCGCCGAGCCGCGCGAGCGCGGCATGCGACCGGTTCGGCCGCGCATTGCCGACGACCGGCCAGCCGATCATGCTGCGCGCCCAGTAGCGCCGCCGCGCGGCGTCGGAACCGAGGAATTCGTGAAGCTGGATCGGCGCGGACCGCATCCACTGTCCGTTGCGGTCGCGATAGCCGGGAATGCCGGAATCCGTGCTGATGCCCGCGCCCGTCAGCACGAGCAGGCGCGGATGGCGCTCGACGAACGCATGGAGCGCATCGAGCGCAGCGGGATCGATGGAAACGGCGGAAGACGGGCCGGGCGCGGCGGAATCGGTCATGACGGCGGCGGATGAGCGGGCGGGATCGGCCAGCCGGGAACGCGCACCGGCGGGCCTGCATGTCTGCACATGATACCGAACCGCGGCGCGCCCGGTGCCGGCGGCCCTCGGCATGCCGGATCCGCCCGCCACAAAAAAAGGCGCCCATCCTCCAAAGGGTGATGGGCGCTTGAACAATTGATCCATCGGGGTTGTGGATCAACTGGAAACCTGGCGTTGTCGCATCCGCGAAGCCATGTTCGGCGGATGATCCCCGGTCAACGCCAATTCTTGTGTGTCATGCGCGTCGCCGCACGCTGCCTCCCCTCCCTGCTCGCTCCGGTTGTCGTCTCCCGAGGTCTTTCAAGGTGCCTCCCTTCGGCAGGCGCGTTCGGTTTCGGTTTTGAATCACACCGCCCGGCCGTCGCGCTCGATGCCGGTTCGGGTCTGCCGCACCGCCCGCCGGCATGGCGCACGGCATGCGAGACCCGCACCCAGTTCATCAGGATGACAAAGCAAATTTCGTGGTTGACCGTCCGTCGGCCGAAGCCTGCGTCGATGTCCGTTAACGCCGGCGATTTGCGCCTGGCCGGATGGTCATGCGCGTGGCGAACGGATGAAGCGAGCGCGGATTGTCGGACGGGATTCGGTGCCGAGCGTGATCAGGTCACTTCGGACGGAAGCGACACGGGCACCCGAGGTTTTCGGCGGTTCATGCTTGCAACGCAGTGCCTTGCGACTCGATCTTTTTTCATTATCTTGTCCCCGATTAGAAGTACTCCCTGACCGCCGGCTTGCGATCGTCGATCCGGTTCGGTCGACATGCACGCTGGCGGCACCCGGATATATGCAAGGAACGCACCATCTGGCGCAACGCCATGTCTGGCGGGCCTCCGTGATCGGACGTCGCGGAACGCGTGGGTCCGAAGGGACGGAATGTTTCAGAGTTGAAACAGGGTGCCGGGAAAATCGTTTCGGAAACGCGCAGGAACGACGCGGTGCCGAGCATCGCTGGCGACTCGCCGGCCCGCTATTTCTCGAAGCGGCCGCCCCAGCGGCAGGCCCGCGCGGCATCGCTTCCCGCACTCGCCGGCTTACGGGCGCGACGCCCATCCGGACGGCTGCCGCGTCGCTCCGTTGGCGTCGATCGCGTCGATCAGGTAATCGACGAACGACGCGATCCGCGACGAAATCGCCGTGTTCCGGTAATAGACCGCATTGATCGGCTGCCGCACGTCCTGCGTCTGGCGCGCGAGGAGCTGCACGAGCCGCCCCGCTTCGCGATCGTGGACGGTCATGAAGTCCGACAGGCAGACGATGCCCGCGCCGTCGAGCGCGAGTTGCCTGAGCGTCTCGCCGCTCGACGACCAGATCGCCGGCTCGATCCGATACGGCTCGCCGTCGGTGCCGAGGACCGGCCACACGTTCAGCGACTCCGGCTGATTGAAGCCCAGCAGCGCATGCTTCGCGAGATCCTCGACCTTGCGCGGGTGTCCGTGCGCGTCGAGATAGGCCGGGCTCGCAAGCAGGCGCAACCGGCTGTTGCCGATGTGCCGGCTGTGCAGCGTCGAATCCTTGAGCCGGCCGATCCGGATCGCGACGTCGGTGCGCTTTTCGAGCAGGTCGATGATCCCTTCGTTGCTGTTCAGCTCCAGCTCGACCTGCGGAAACCGCTCGCGATAGCCGCGCACGAGCGGCACGATCACGTGCAGCATGAACGGCGACGCGGCATCGACCCGCAAGCGCCCCGACGGCTTCTCGCGCCGCGCCGTCATCTGCTCTTCGGCGCTCTCGACCGACTCGATGATCGCGCGCGCATTCTGCAGGAACGCCTGCCCCTCCTCGGTCAGTTCGAGCCGCCGCGTGGTCCGGCGCAGCAGCGTGGTTTTCAGCTTTTCCTCCAGCCGCGCGAGCGTGCGGCTCGTCGCCGATACGGTGAGGTCGAGCTGCTGCGCGGCCGACGTGATCGATCCGGTGTCGACCACGGTCGCGAATGCCTGGAGTTCGTCGAGCGTGACTTTCATTGTTGACCTGAAATCAAAACAGGCCTCTTTATAGTTCAGTTTTTGTGCAAAAGTAAAGCACGCACGGCGCGCACCATCGGTCACCGGAGCCGGGAAAGCCTGGCGACGCTGCACAAGGAAAGCATCAGATCGGTGCAGCATCCTGCTGACGCGTTCCACAAGGCGGTCTGACATAGTAGATATCCCATTCCGCGTCAGCGACTTTCACAAAGCCATGCTGCAGATAAAAGCGGTTCGAATCGCTGCCGCGTAGCGCGCCGACCTTGATCGGCAGCGCGCGCGAATCGGCATCGGCGAAGATCGATTCAAGCACGGCCGAGCCGATTCCCCTTCCCTGATGCGCGGGCAGGATGTACAGGTGTTCGAGCATCAGATGCTCGTCGGCCGGCCTCACCAGAAGGAAGCCGACGGTGATGCCGTTTGCCACGATGAACCGGCAGCATGCAGGATCGAAGGACGACAGGAAACGCGCCCTCGCACGCTGCGGATCGAATCGGCCGACGCGCTCCAGACTTTCGCGCATCGCGGCGATGCGCATCTGCACCAGCGTCTCGGCATCGTCGTGGGTCACACTTGCGTATGTCAGTTTCATCCGCCAGCTCTCTTATCGGCCTGTCGATATGCGATTGACCCGATTCCGGATCCGGCGGCAATTGTCTGCGATTCACGCACCCGCGTCGACCATGATTAGCATTTCTATGTGCCCACATCAGCGGCGCGGCGCTGCCGAAAGCCCGCGTCGCGCGGCGCGGATCGCCCGGCCGCGCAACGAAGCCGGATCACGCGTCCGGCAGTATCACCACCTTGCCCTTGACCTGCCGGTTCGCCATCCGGGCAATCGCGTCGGCCGCGCCGGAGAGCGGCACCCGCTCGGTAATCACGGGCCGCACCTTGCCCGCCGCGAACCATTCGGCGAGCACGCGCATATTGGCCGCATGCTGCGCCGGGTCGCGGCGCACCGCGTCGCCCCAGAACACGCCGAGGATGTCGCGCTCCTTGAGCAGCGCGAGGTTCAGCGCGATCTTCGGAATCTCGCCGGCGGCGAAACCGACCACGAGATACCGGCCGCGCCACGCGGTCGCGCGCAGTGCCGCCTCGCTGTACGCGCCGCCCACCGGATCGTAGACGACGTCGGCGCCGCGCCCGCCGGTCAGCTCGTCCACGCGGCGGCGCAAGTCCTCGGTCGCGTAGTCGATCGTCTCGTCGGCGCCGGCCTCGCGGCACAGCGCCAGCTTGTCGGCCGTCGATGCCGCCGCGATGACGCGCGCGCCGAGCGCCTTCGCGATCTCGATCGCCGCGAGCCCGACGCCGCCCGCCGCGCCCAGCACGAGCAGCGTCTCGCCGGGCTGCAGGCGCGCGCGCTGCTGCAGCGCGTGCAGCGACGTGCCGTAGGTCAGCACGAACGCCGCGCCCTGGTCGAACGCCATCCCCGGCGGCAGCGCGGCGATCTGGCGCGCGTCGGCCACGCACTGTTGCGCAAAGCCGCCGTGGCCGGTCGACGCGATCACCGCGTCGCCGGGCCGCCACCCGGTCACGCCGTCGCCGACCGCGTCGATCACGCCGGCCAACTCCGCACCGGGCGAAAACGGCAACGCCGGCTTCACCTGGTACAGCCCCTGAACGATCAGCGCATCGGGGAAATTGAGCGACGCCGCCTTCACGCGAATCCGCACCTGGCCCGCGGCCGGTTCGGGAGTCGCCACATCCTCGATCCGCAAGCGGTCGATCGGACCGAATGCGGTACACAACAGAGCTTTCATGCGTTCCTCTCTCCTTGCGCGGCCCGGCGAGCCGCTTCCTGTTCCTGCAACCGGCGCCACTGGATCTTGCCGGTGCCCGACTTCGGCAGCGCATCCACGAATTCGACGATGCGCGGCGCCTTGTATGACGCCATGTGCTCGCGCGCCCACGCGACGATCGCGTCTTCCGTCAGCAACCCGCGCTGCGTCGGGTCCGCCACGACGAGCGCCTTGACCGTCTCGCCGCGATACGGGTCGACCGAGCCGATCACGCAGACCTCCCGGATGTCCGGATGACCGTACAGGATCGCCTCCACCTCCGCCGGCCACACCTTGTAGCCGGACGCGTTGATCATCCGCTTGAGGCGGTCCACCATGAAGAAGTAGCCGTCCTCGTCCATGTAGCCGAGATCGCCGGTGCGCAGGAACGCTTTCCCGTCGATCTCGACGAACGCGTCGCGCGTCGCGTCGGGGCGCCCCCAGTAGCCGCGCATCACCTGCGGGCCGTGCACGACGATCTCGCCCGTCTCTCCGCGCGGCATCGCGTCGAACGTGACGGGATCGACGACCCGCGCGTCGACGTCGAACACCGGAATGCCGAGGCATTGCCGCTTCGGCCGCTGCGGCGGATTGATATGGGTGGCCGCCATCGTCTCCGACAGCCCGTAGCCTTCGATGTAGTCGATACCGGTGCGCTCCGCGAGTCGCTGCGCGACTGCGTCCGGCATCGCCGCGCCACCGCCGCTCATCCAGCGCAGGCTCGACAGGTCGAATTCGTCGAGCCGCGGGTTCCAAAGGAAGTCGACCGCCATCGTCGAGATCGACTGCCAGTTGGTCACGCGATAGCGCTCGATCGCCCACGCGGCCGCGTCGCGGTCCCAGCGCGGCAGCACGACGACCGTCGCGCCGATGTACAGCGGCGCGTTCATGCCGCCCTGCATGCCGGTCACGTGGAACAGCGGCAGCACCGACAGCATGGTCGCATCCTGCGTGCAGCCGAACCACTGAACGCCGCCCACAGCCGTGCACATCACGCTGCGATGCGTATGCATGCAGCCCTTCGGCCTGCCGGTCGTGCCCGACGTATAGGGCATCACGCACAGGTCGTCCGGCCCGGCCGTAAGCGGCCCCGGCGCGAGCTGCGCAGCCAGTACGTCACGCCAGTGCGTCGCGCCGGGACCGCTCGCGTTGCGCGGCGCCGTGATGAAATCCGGCGGCACGAGGCCCGACGGCCGCTTGAGGTAGTCGCTGTAGGTCGCGACGACGACGTGGTCGAGCCCGCTCGCGCCAACGAGCGGCCGTACGCGCGGATACAGGTCCTGCGCGGCAAACATCACGCGCGCGCCGCTGTCCTCGACGTAATGCTGCAGCTCGTCCGTCAGGTTCATCGGATTGATCGGCACGACGACTGCGCCGGCGCGCAGGATGCCGTAGTAGGCGATCATCCATTGCGGGCTGTTTTGCATATACAGCAGCACCCGGTCGCCCGTGCGCACGCCGTAGCGCTGCTGCAGAAATCCCGCGATGCGCTCGGCCTCGTCCTTGAACTCCGCGAAGGTGACCGCCGTGTCGTAGAAGACGATGAACGGCTTGTCGGGATAGCGCGCCGCCGCCACCTCCGCGTTGTGGAACAGGTTCGTTTCCGGCAACGTCAGATGGCCGGACAGATGCGCCGGCCAGTTCGGCGACCTTTCGATGGGCATGGTTCGGCTCCTGTTTCAGCGGCGGGCGCGGTCAATCGAAGCGCGGACGTCGGGACGGCGCCCGCGCGCGTGCCGGACGCTTTCCGGTAGAATCCCCGCAGCCCGGCACTCGCCGGCCGCGCCGGGCCACCTCCATCCCGCACCGCACACGCATGGGTAATCCGAAGCGCGACGCCATCACGCTGCTGTCCGCCCCCAATGAAGACCATCCGCAATTCATCACCGCGCTCGCGCGCGGGATGGCGGTGCTGCGTTGCTTCACGCGCGGCGAGCGCTTTCTCGGCAACCAGGACATCGCCCGGCGCACGCACCTGCCGAAGCCGACCGTGTCGCGCGTCACGTTCACGCTCACGCAACTCGGCTACCTGCATTACTCGGCGGAGCTGGAGAAATACTCGCTCGGCATCGGCGTGCTGAATCTCGGGCACGCGTTCCTGCAGAGCAACGAGGTCGTCGACATCGCGCGCCCGTTCCTGCAGTCCTATGCGGAGTACACGCAGGCGGCGGCGATGCTCGGCGAGTTCGACGGCAAGCAGATGATCCTGCTCGACGTGTGCCAGGGCGATCCGCTGTTCCAGCTGCGGTTCGAACCCGGCTCGCGCGTTCCGCACGGCGCGACCGCGCTCGGCCGCGCGCATCTCGCGGCGCTGCCGGACGAGCTGTTCGAGCGCTATCTGCGAACCACCCGCGCGAGCAGCCCGCCGGACCAGTGGCCGCAACTCGAGGCCGGGATCGTCGCCGCGCGCGACGACTACGAAAAGCTCGGCTTTTGCCTGTCGCTCGGCGACTGGATGCCCGACCTGTTCGCGGTCGGCGTGCCGATGGTGTCGGCCGATCGCTCGCGCATCCTCGCCTTCAGTTGCAGCGGCCGCGTGTCGACCGTCACGCGCGCGCGCCTGATCGACGATTTCGGCCCTCGGCTCGTCGCGCTGCGCGACGAGGTGTTCGCGCGCGTCGGCGGGCATTTCTAGTCGCCGTGCCGGCATCGGCGCGCGCTCAGAACCACGCATCACGCATGTCGAGCGTCGTCGTGTCGACACTCGCGAGCAGATCGAGCTGGGCGTCCACCTTCGGCAGCTCCCAGCGGAAGAAGTAGCGGGCGGCGGCGCGCTTGCCGTCGTGGAATTCGCCGTTGCGCCCATGCGCGGCAAGTGTCACGTCGAGCCACAGCCACGCGACGACGAGATGGCCGAACGCCTCCAGATAGACGCTCGCATTCGCGAGCCGCACCTGCGGATCGTCGAGCGCGCCCAGTTGATCCGTGACGGCGCAAAGCCTGGTCCAGCGCCGCGCCAGCGCATCGGCCTGCACACGCGCGTCACCGTCCGTCACCCGTGCGCGTGCGACGGTCGCCGCGATGCGCACGTCGAGCGCGCGCAGCGCTGCGCCGTCGTCCTGCACGACCTTGCGGCCCAGCAGGTCGAGCGCCTGGATGCCGTGCGTGCCTTCGTGGATCGGGTTGAGACGATTGTCGCGATAGAGCCGTTCGACCGCATAGTCGCGCGTGTAGCCGTAGCCGCCGTGCACCTGGATCGCGAGGTCGTTCGCGGCGAGGCACCACTGCGACGGCCAGCTCTTCGCGATCGGCGTCAGGATGTCGAGCAGGCGCCCGGCTTCGGCACGGGCATCCGCGTCGCGATGCGCGCGCCCGTCGTCGACGAGCCGTGCGCAGTACAGGACCAGCGCAAGGCCGCCTTCCACATAGGCCTTCTGTGCGAGCAGCATCCGGCGCACGTCCGGATGCGCGACGATCGCCGCCTGCGGCGCGGCGGCATCCTTGCCGGCCGGCCCGAGCGGACGCCCTTGCGGCCGGTTGCGCGCATAGTCGAGCGCATGCAGGTAGCCCGTGTAGCCGAGCGCCACCGCGCCCGCGCCGACACCGATGCGCGCCTCGTTCATCATGTGGAACATGGTCGCGAGGCCGTGATTCGGCGCGCCGACCAGATAGCCGATCGCACCTGCGCGGCCCTCCGGACGATACCGGGTGCCTTCACCGAAGTTCAGCAGGCAGTTGGTCGTGCCGCGATAGCCCATCTTGTGGTTCAGCCCCGCGAGCACCACGTCGTTGTGCTCGCCGCGCGTGTCGCCGGCGCCCGGCAGATACCTGGGCACGATGAAGAGCGAGATGCCGCGCGTGCCGGGCATCAACCGGCCATGTTCGTCGGGAATCTTCGCGAGCACCAGGTGGACGATGTTCTCCGTCAGTTCGTGCTCGCCGCCCGAGATCCACATCTTGTTGCCGGTGAGCCGGTAGCGCGGGCCGAGCGGCGATTCGCACTCGAAGTCCGCGCGCGTCGCGATGTCGGACAGCGACGACCCCGCCTGCGGTTCGGACAGGCACATCGTGCCGGAGAAGCGCCCATCCAGTTCGGGGCGCACGAACGCGTCGATCTGCGCGGGGCTGCCGTGCGCGACGAGCAGGTTCGCGTTGGCGGCGGTCAGGAACGGATAGGCCGACGTCGCGATGTTCGCGGCCTGGAAGAACAGGAACGACGCCGCTTCGACGAGCTTCGGCAGCCGCATGCCGCCGAGCGCCTCGTCATGGCCCGCGGCGATCAGGCCGGCGTCTGCGAATGCGCGCACGGCCGGCTCGACTTCGGGAATCAGCGTGACGCGCTCTCCGTCGAAATGCGGCTCCTCGCGATCGCCGCGCGCCGCGTGCGGCGCGAACAGGTCGGTCGCGATCCGCTCGCTGGTGTCGAGCACCGCATCGAAGGTCTCGCGACTGTGCTCCGCGTAGCGCGGCATCGCCGCGAGCGCTTCGGCATCGAGCCATTCGTACAGCAGGAACGCGAGATCGCGCCGCGACATCAGCAGGCTCATTGCGCGGCCTCCTGGTATGGGTGAACCGCGGCAGACCATCGCTCGCATCGTGCTCCACGGGCATGCGGCTCGGCCTGCACGCGCTCGATCGAGGCATGTTCCATCAGTTGTCTCCTGTCGGGCGGTACGGTGGCGTACAGCCTGAGAGTTCCGTCTATCGAAACTTCTTGCTTGGCTTTGCGGCTGGAAGTGCTGTCGAAAAATTTAGCACTGTCGTTCGAAAATCGCAACGCTCGACTCGCCGCAGCGATATTTGCGCTTTCGCAATTATTCCGCTGACCCTCTCTTGGTCAATCTGGATACGAGCTCACGGTGTTTTAGTTTTGTCTGTCGAAACTATCCTGGCAGTCGCCGATCACCGTTGCTCGCTGCGCACGTCGTGCGAATCGACTCTGGAGAATCCGTTTCGCAACAGGCCTCCTGCAAAGGCAGCCCCAATCAGCGACAGATAGCTGACGACGAGAAAATGTCGCCACGTGTCGAGCCCGGTGCGGTGCGCGACCAGCACCGCGTCGGGTGCCGGTACGGCGAGATTTCCCGGCGCAATCGCGCGCGCCATCTGAACGAATCCCGCCGCCGACAACAGCGGCAAGAGAACGAGCACGGCCAGCAGCACAAACTTCGCGCGACGCACAAGCGCATGGCGGCGCAAATGAAACCAGAGGCCAAGACTGCCATGCACCCACCCTGGCGCGAGCAGTGCGATCTGCAAGCCCTGCGTGCCGCTCGTGAGCAGCGACACAATGACCCGCTCGTAACTTGGATCGAAGCCGTAAAACGATGTGGCGACGCGCGTTCCGACTACATGGCGTATCAACAGCATGGGCAGGCTGAGTCCCGCCCAGAGGCGGAGCCATTCGGCGGGCGGCAGCACCCAATGCCGTCGGCTGTAGATGGTGCGGATCGCCAGCGCGAAATGCAGGCCGGCCGCGCCGTATAGCAGGATCGTCCCGGGCAGGCTTTGCCAGAGTCCGATCGCCAGGGTCAGCCCGTTCTCCGCGATATCGATCGACCAGATGCCGAGCGCGTGATTGACCAGGTGAACGGAAATATAAATCCACAGCAAGATGCCCGAACCTAGTTGCAGCCTTCTTGCGGTCTGTCGCATCACGCCATGCCCCGGTGTCGGCTTTCCGGCATCTGTGCCATTCCCGGGCTTCATGGCGGCCAGCCTCTTCTCGTCGCTCATCGGCGTATCCCCCAGTGTGCTCTCGGCGCCTGATCGACATACCGGATAGCGGGTCGATTTATTCCAGCGATCTGCGGCGCATTTGCCGCGTGCCGGCACTGCGGACCGCTTTGACAGGTGGGGGGTGTACAAGCCCGCGGAACTACAGGAATAAGTGGCGACCGTGCCGGGTATACCGTCGTGTGAGCACGCCGGATGACGACTGCAGCGTTTCGGTTCCCTCACATTGAAGCGCGCAGAGAAAAGGAGACCGCCGTGTCCAACGTTCTGTCCCACTGGATTCTGATCGGCTGCGACGCATACGACGAGTATGTGTTTGTGCCGTGGCTCAATCAATCCGTGTACCAGCGAACGGTCGCTTTGCGTCGGGTCTGCCTTTTATAGGCGAAGCCGCTCGTATTTCCGCGCACTTCCTGTTTCAAAGTCGCCACCTTCCCGCCATCTATATCGGAGTCCAAAGTGAACAAGCGAACCATGATTGCCGCCCTGATGCTCTTCGCCGGAGCGGGCATTGCCGTCAGCGCACCAGCCCAGGAAAAGACGCGAGCACAGGTACGCCAGGAACTGATCGACGCTCAGCGCAACGGCCTGAATTTCATAACAGACACGTCGTACCCGGTCGTTGCACCGATCTTCGAACAGCAAGTCAACCGGCTCAAGCAGCAAAGCAGCGACAGCGGCATGGGCGCCGCCATGACCGGCACAAGTGAGACCGGGCGCATCAAACGGCAAACGCCTCCGTCCGATCCGTCGACCTGCGTCGGACCGGTCAGCTTCTGCGATATCTATTCCGGCTCTTGAGCCGCATGCCACTGGTCCGCTCAGTCCCTTGAAGATTGAGCGCTTTATTGAAAGGAGTCCGAACCATGAAGAAGATCGCCCTGTTGGCGCTGACGTTCGGCGTCGTCATCAGCTCCACATCGACTTTTGCACAGTCCGTGTCCGCCCCGCTCACCCGAGCACAGGTGCGCGCCGATCTCATCCGGCTCGAACGGGCCGGCTACAATCCGTCGGCCAGCGACGACGCGAACTATCCTGCGGATATCCAGGCCGCGGAGGCAAAGGCAGCGGCTCAGGACGCCGCCAGCAGCAACCAGCAGGTGGCGACCGAATCGATGGGCGGAATGCCGGAGCACGGCGCATCCGAAGGCGGGAAGCCAACGGCGGGGAATCCGTTGCGTTCCATCTATTCCGGCCATTGACCTTGTCGCGCTCGGGGCGACATCGCGAAATCGCCCCGGCGCGGCCGATCAAGGATCAGCGTCGAGGCATCTGCGCAGCCTTGGACAGCACCCGCACGGGCACCAGGTCATCGCGGCCTCTTACGCGCGCGGCAAGCTGCGGCAGCCCCTCGGCTGAAATGCCGGCATGCACGAAGACCAGGTCCGAGACGATCGCCTCGCAGGCGACCTCCTTGGTCAATTGCTCGAGTCGCGACGCCACGTTCAGCGGATCGCCGATCGCGGTGAAGGTAACGTGCTCGCGAAAACCGATCTCGCCCATGACTGCGCGACCGCAATGCAATCCGATGCCGAACCGGATCTTCGCTTTCAGCTGCTGCTCGAGCGCGGTGTTGAGCGCGTCGATATTGGCCGCCACCAGCGGCACCGCGTCGAGCGCCTGACGGCACGCGGCGGCTGGATCGCTGCTCAAGCCGAATATCGCGAGCACCGCATCCCCCAGGAACTGGTTCGGCAGGCCGCCGGCCTGGACCACCGCGGAACTGACTGCGCTCAGGAAGCGGCTGACCACGAACAGGCTGTCGAACGGCAGCTGCGCCGCTGCAAGATTCGTGGAATCTCGCATGTCCACGAACATGAACGCCGCGAATCGCTCTTGCGGCATGACATCGCGCTGGCGCCGCTGCAGGAAGGCCGCGGAGGCCGCCGGCGGCACCAGCGGCCACACGGAGAGATCGTGCGCTGGCCGCAACTGGCAGGCAAGGCGCACCGCCTGCAGGTCGGCGCCCAGCCGCTCCAGCACGCGGCGCTCGGCGTCGCCCGGCTCGGGCAGCGGCGCATCGCTGAGTACGCGCACCCGGCACAACGTACATCGGGCGCGCCCGCCGCAACTGCTGGCATGGGGAATGCCGGCCATGCGGCTTGCCTCGAGCACCGAGAATCCAAGCGGCGCCCATACCTTTCGTCCATCCGGATACAGGACGCTGAACCGACCTGCGCGGCGTTCACGCACCGTGCGCACCAGTCTCGCACCGAGCACCAGCAACAGCGCCCCGCCATCGAATATCAGGAAGTCGTTGCGCAATTCGGCGAGCCACCGGTTCTGCGATCCGGTGCCGACCTTGGCCGGCCGAATCGCCGCGGCGCGCCAGACGGGATCCTGCGCAAGCGCTACCACTTCCCGTCCGCCCTGCAGGAAGCCGAGCAGTGCGAGCACCGGGAGCAGAACGGCGGCGCTCAGCAGCACGCTCCGCCATGCGCCAAACCATGGCTTCAATCTCAGCCAGAACCAGATGCCGTAGCACCCATGCAGCCATGCGACAACCAGGAGCGTCAGTTGCACGCCGCCGAAGAACGGCGAATCGATCCAGAATGCGTACAGCAGCTGCGCATACCCTTTGTTCAGGCCGAACTCGGCAAAGGCGATCCGCGTGTTCACGAGATGGTTGGCGAGCAGCGGCGGGATGCACAGGCCGAGCACGAGTTGCGCCAGCTCGGCCGGCGTCCAGTGCAATGCGCGCCGTTCGTATAGCGCCCATAGACCGAGGAAGAAATGCGTTGCCAGTGCGCCATACAGCACGGTCGTGCCGAGCCATCCCTGCCAGACGAACTTCTGCACGAGCAGATCGCGCTCCATCCACGCGAGCGAGACATTCCCCAGCGCATGATTCACCAGGTGCGTACCGACGTAGGTGAACACGACCAGCCCGGTAGTCAGCCGGATCGATCGAATGCCCACCTGCCGCAGCCGTTGACGCATGGGGCAACTCCTTTCCACCGCATCGAGTTACCCGTAAAGCTACCCCCATCGAACGGAGGAAATCAACGGAACCAGCCAATCGTTCCGAGAACCGGGGATGTGCGGAAACGCATTTGCAGCAAGGGCTTGGGAACCCTGGCGGAATGCCGTGGAACCTGGCGGAAGAAGGAGATGGTGGGCCCGGCGGGGTTCGAACCCGCGACCAATCGATTATGAGTCGACTGCTCTAACCGCTGAGCTACAGGCCCTGATGAGAAGAGAAGCGTGCTGCACGCCACCCGGGCAAAGACGCCGGGCCGGCATTGTATCAATAAAAGGGACAAACGCCACCGGTACCGTATCGATACCGGTGGCGTTCAGAGGGGAAACGCTGGAGATCAGTTCCCTTCGAGGAACGACTTCAGCTTGTCGGAACGGCTCGGGTGACGCAGCTTGCGCAGCGCCTTCGCCTCGATCTGACGGATCCGCTCACGCGTGACGTCGAACTGCTTGCCGACTTCCTCGAGCGTGTGATCGGTGCTCATCTCGATACCGAAACGCATCCGCAGCACCTTCGCCTCGCGCGGCGTCAGCGAATCGAGCACGTCCTTCACGACGTCGCGCATGCTCGCATGCAGCGCGGCATCCGCCGGCGCGACCGTGTTGTTGTCCTCGATGAAGTCGCCGAGATGGGAATCGTCGTCGTCACCGATCGGCGTTTCCATCGAGATCGGCTCCTTCGCGATCTTCATGATCTTGCGGATCTTGTCTTCCGGCATTTCCATCTTCTCGGCGAGCGTTGCCGGATCCGGCTCGAGACCGGTTTCCTGCAGGATCTGCCGCGAGATGCGGTTCATCTTGTTGATCGTCTCGATCATGTGAACCGGAATCCGGATCGTGCGCGCCTGGTCCGCGATCGAACGCGTGATGGCCTGGCGGATCCACCACGTCGCATACGTCGAGAACTTGTAGCCGCGACGGTATTCGAACTTGTCCACCGCCTTCATCAGGCCGATGTTGCCTTCCTGGATCAGGTCGAGGAACTGCAGGCCGCGGTTCGTGTACTTCTTCGCGATCGAGATCACGAGACGCAGGTTCGCCTCGGTCATCTCGCGCTTCGCCTGACGCGCCTTCAGTTCGCCCGCCGCCATCTGGCGGTTGGTTTCCTTCAGGTCCTTCAGCGGCAGCACGACGCGCGCCTGCAAATCGAGCAGGCGCTGCTGCTGTTCGCGGATCGCCGGGATGTTGCGCGACAGCACCGCGCTGTACGGATGCCCTTCGGCTGCGACCTTCTCGGCCCAGTCGAGATCCGTCTCGCTTCCGGGGAAGCGCGCGATGAATTCCGAACGCGGCATCCCGCACTTGTCGACGACGATGTGCAGGATCTGGCGCTCGACCTGACGCACCTCGTCCACTTGCGCACGCAACGTGTCGCACAGACGCTCGACGGTACGCGCGGTGAAGCGGATCGTCATCAGCTCGGTCTGGATCGTTTCCTGCGCCTTCAGGTAGGACTTCGACTTGTAGCCTTCCTTCTCGAACGCGCGGCGCATCTTGTCGAACCATTCGCTGATCTGCGCGAACTTCTCGAGCGATGCGCGCTTGAGGGCTTCGAGCTGGGCGGCGTTGGCGGTCGCCTGCGCGGCGCCGTCATCGTCCTCCTCTTCCTCTTCTTCCTCTTCCTCTTCGGCTTCCTCGTCCTCGTTCTCGATCTCTTCCGCCGCCTTCGCGGAGAAGCCGTCGGTGTCGGTATCCGACGCATTCGGATCGAGCAGGCCGTCGACGAGCTCGTCGACACGGCTCTCTTCGTTCGCGACGCGCTCGGCCATCGCGAGGATGTCGGCGATCGTCGTCGGGCACGCGGAAATCGCCATCACCATGTGGCGCAGGCCGTCCTCGATCCGCTTCGCGATCTCGATTTCGCCTTCGCGCGTGAGCAACTCGACCGTGCCCATTTCGCGCATGTACATCCGGACCGGATCGGTCGTGCGGCCGAATTCGGAATCGACGGTGGACAGCGCAACTTCCGCTTCCTCTTCGACTTCATCGTCCGACGACGCCGCCGGCGCGTTGTCGTTCAAGAGCAGCGTTTCCGCGTCCGGCGCCTGCTCATAGACCGCCACGCCCATGTCGTTGAACGTACCGATGATGCCTTCGAGGGCTTCGGTCTCGGTGAAGTTGTCCGGCAGGTGGTCGTTGATTTCGGCATACGTGAGGAAGCCGCGCTCCTTGCCGAGCTTGATGAGCGCGCGCAGCTTCACGCGGCGCTCTTCGAGCTCCTCGGCCGTGCCGGGCGTGCTCGTCGCGAACGCTTCCTTCAGCAGCGCCTTCTCCTTGGCACGGCGATCGCGCACCTTGGATTTGCCAGTGGCAGCCGCAGCAGGCTGCTCGTCGCTCTGATTTGCGTCGTCATCGACGGATACTTCGTTCAGCTTTTTCGTCATGGAGTTCGCCGTACCGGCTAAATCGACTCGCGGCTGCTGGACGACAGCCGGTTGAACCGTGGGTGCATGAGTATTACGTACTGCCGTTTCGTCCGCCGCGGCAGCCGCGTCCCTTGCGCTTTTCGCACTTGCCCGCTTCGCCACCGGCTTGGCCGGCCCGGAGTCGGGTCTGGCGGCAGCCCGTGTTCTGGCTGCCTGCGCCGGCGCAGCCTGAGCGGTGCCGGCCGCGGTTTTTTTTCTTGCTGGGGCCGTCGTGGCGGAAGACACCGTCCTGGCGGAAGAAGCAGACTTGGCCGCTGTGACCTTCTTGGTCGGCTCCGTCGAGCCCTTGCCTGCTGCTTTCTTTCCGCCTGTCGTCTTTGCCATCGCGAATCTCGCCTCTGCTTAGAAAACAAACCGCTGGAAACCTTATATTATAGCACGCTGGGGAGCCCTCTCTTGGCGCCCCGGCCGCCTACAGCCCGAGCCGACGCTTCATGTCGGCCCGCTGCTGGTTCAATTCCGTCAATTCAGCCAACTCCTCGGGTGTGAAGGCGGATTGCCGCGAAAGCCGGTCGAGCCGATCGCAACATGCGTCGTAGCGCATCTTGAGCACAGCCGCCTGAAGCTCCTCCCCCGCGATCCGTTCCTGCTCACGCTGCCGTTCGGGCACCGTCTCGTCGTCCGGATTCTGTAACAGCAGATCGCGGACGTTTTCATCATAGTCCAGAATTTCGCGGAAGATTTCCTCGTAAGTCGCCGCATTCGAGGATGTCCTCAGCACATCCGACAACAATCTGAACTCCGCCCCGTCGCCCAGCGCACGCGCATGGTCGACGACTTCACCGAACAGCTCGCCGATGCGCGGCAGCGCCCGCAGCGTCGCAACCTGCTCGTCGTCGAGCTGCACGGCGACGCGCGGATGCATCACGAGGTTGCGCAACGCGCGCTTCTCGTTGTCCGTCACGCGGCGCCGATCGCTGCGCGCGGGCGCCTGGCGCGGCGGTGCAGCGAGCCGCGTATCGACGTCGGACAGCCCCGCGACCTCCTCGAACGGAATGTCGAGGCGGTCCGCGAACATGTGCATGATCTGCGCGCGCAACGCATTCGCGGGCAGCGCCTGCAGCAGCGGCTTCGCATCGAACAGCGCCTTCGCGCGGCCCTCCGGCTGGTCGAGCGCCTTGCCGGCGATCGCCTCATTCAGCAGGAACTGCGACAGCGGCATCGCCCGCTCGACCTGCCCGGAAAACGCGTCCGCGCCGAATTCGCGCACATAGCTGTCCGGGTCGTGCTCGGTCGGCAGAAAAAGGAACCGGATCGTCCGGTTGTCCGCCGCGTGCGGCAGGCACGCCTCGAGCGCTCGCCGCGCCGCACGGCGCCCGGCCGCGTCGCCGTCGAAGCTGAAGATCACCGTGTCGGTCTGCCGCATCAGCTTTTGCACGTGGATCGGCGTGCAAGCGGTGCCGAGCGTCGCGACCGCGTTCGGGAAACCGAGCTGCGCGAGCGCGACGACGTCCATGTAGCCTTCGACGACGAGCACGTACTTGCGCTCGCGGATCGCGAGCCGCGCCTCGAACAGCCCGTACAGCTCGCTGCCCTTGTTAAATAGCGGCGTTTCGGGCGAATTCAAATACTTGGGCTCGCCACTGCCGAGCACGCGGCCGCCGAAGCCGATCACCTGCCCCTTCACGTTGCGGATCGGGAACATGATCCGTTCGCGGAAGCGGTCGTAGCGCCGCGCGACGCCCTGCGCGTCGGTCTTCTCGCTGACGATCACGAGCCCGGACTCGACCAGCGCATCGTCCCGATAGTCGGGGAACGCCGCCTCGAGGTTCTGCCAGCCGTCCGGCGCATAGCCGAGGCCGAACCGGGCCGCGACCTCGCCGGTCAGCCCCCGTTTCTTCAGATACTGGATCGCCGTGGGCGCGCCGCGCAGCTGCTTGCGGTAGTAGTCGCACGCGGCGGCCATCACGTCGGAGAGCGCGGTCGCCACCGATTTCGATACGGCCGGCTGCGACGGGTAATCGCCGCCGCCCCCGCCGCCGCCACGCATCGGCGACGGCTCGTGCGGCACGGTCAGGCCGACCGACTGCGCGAGCTCCTGCACGGCTTCCGGGAACGACAGCCCCGCATGCTCCATCAGGAAACCGATCGCCGTGCCGTGGGCGCCGCAGCCGAAGCAGTGATAGAACTGCTTGGTCGGGCTGACGGTGAACGACGGGCTCTTCTCGTTGTGGAACGGGCACAGCCCCATGAAATTGGCGCCGCCCTTCTTGAGCTGCACGTACCGGCCCACCACGTCGACGATATCGACGCGGTTCAGCAAATCCTGCAGGAACGAATGCGGAATCACCGTGGGATCGAACGGAAAAATACGATGCGGAGCGACCCGGCGCGCGCGATGTCAGCGCGCGCCGGGCACGGACTTTACTTCGAGAGCGCGGCCTTGACGAGCGCGGAAACCGCGGTCATGTCGGCACGGCCGGCGAGCTTGCCCTTCAGCACGCCCATCACCTTGCCCATGTCCTGCGGGCCTGCCGCACCGGTCTGCGCGACCGCGGCCTGGACTTCGGCGGCCACCTCGGCGTCCGACAGCTGCGCGGGCATGTAGCCGCTCAGCACCGTCAGCTCGGCCTGCTCCTTCGCAACGAGATCGTCGCGGCCCGCCGCCTGGAACTGGCTGATCGAATCCTTGCGCTGCTTGATCATCTTGTCGATCACGGCCGTGACGGCGGCATCGTCGAGCGTGATCTGCTCGTCGACCTCACGCTGCTTGATCGCGGCCAGCAGCAGGCGAATCGTCGCGAGACGCTCGGCTTCCTTCGCGCGCATCGCCGCCTTCATGTCTTCGCTGATCTGGTCTTTCAAACTCATCTTTCACCCGGGAATGGAAACGTGAATTCGACGCCCATTGACGGACGTCAACACAAAAACCCGCTTGGGACACTGTCTCAAGCGGGTTGCTCGAATCCGGCATCGGCGACTCGCGACGGAACCGCCGGTGCGCCGCTCAGCGAACCGCGCGGCGCTACATCATTCAGTACAGCTTCTTCGGCAGCATCTGGCTGCGGATGCGCTTGTAGTGACGCTTCACTGCTGCAGCCTTCTTGCGTTTGCGCTCGGCAGTCGGCTTCTCATAGAACTCGCGCGCACGAAGTTCGGTCAGCAGACCGTTCTTTTCGATCGTGCGCTTGAAGCGACGCATGGCAACTTCAAACGGCTCATTTTCTTTAACGCGAATGATCGTCATGACCCGACACGTAAAAAAGTTTGCAGGGAAAGGTTATTGAGTATAGCAGACCCTTTACACAATCGCATTATTGCGTCAAGCACCGCGTGCGAACTCCGCCGCCGCCTGCCCGGCGGCCATGCCGGACGCCCACGCCCACTGGAAGTTGTAGCCGCCCAGCCAGCCGGTCACGTCCACCGCTTCGCCGACGAAGAACAAGCCGGGCACCCGTGCGCTCATCAGCGTCGCCGACGACAGCTCGCGCGTATCCACGCCGCCCCGCGTCACCTCGGCCTTCTTGTAGCCCTCGGTGCCGTTCGGCGTCAGCGTCCAGCCGCCGAGCGCCTCTCCGACCTGCCGCAGCGTCTTGTCCGGAAGATCGGCGAGTCGCATGTCGGCGGCCACCCGATGCGTGTCGAGCCACGCGTGCGCGAGGCGCGACGGCACCCACTCGGCGAGCAGCGAGCCGACCTGGCGCTTCGACGCGCGCTTCGCTTCGAGCAGATCGGCGACGACGTCACGCTGCGGCAGCAGGTCGATGCGAATCGGCTCGCCGGGCTGCCAGTAGCTCGAAATCTGCAGGATGCCGGGCCCAGACAGCCCGCGGTGCGTCAGCAGCAGATCCTCGACGAATTCGCCGCCGCGCTTGCGGTCGCCGGTCGACACGCGCACCTCGAGCGATACGCCGGACAGCGCGGCGAACGGCGCCCAGTCCTGCTGCGCGAAGGTGAGCGGCACGAGTGCGGGCCGCGTATCGACGA
Organism: Burkholderia ubonensis; assembly: GCF_902833085.1. Lineage (GTDB taxonomy): Bacteria > Pseudomonadota > Gammaproteobacteria > Burkholderiales > Burkholderiaceae > Burkholderia > Burkholderia ubonensis. Next base: position 199,312 of record NZ_CADFEB010000008.1, on the reverse strand, counting down.
GCTTGTGGCCGAACTGCTTCGCGATCCGGTAGCCGAAGTCGGTCGCGCCGATCTTCGGGATCGACAGGCCGCCGGTGGCGATGATCAGCGCGCGCGCCGCGATCGGGCCCGCCTGCGTGTCCAGCGTGAAGCCGTCGGCCGGCGCATGGCGCACCGCGTCGACGACGACCGGCCGGCGCCACGCGATGCCGCCGGTATCGCACTCGTGCTTCAGCACGTCGATGATCGCGTCGCTGCCGTGGTCGCAGAACAGCTGGCCCTTGTGCTTTTCGTGCCAGGTCACCCGATGGCGCTTGAGCAGGCCGAGGAAATCGCGCGGCGTGTAGCGCGCAAGCGCCGAGCGGGCGAAATGCGGGTTGGCCGACAGGTAGTTGTCGGGGCCCGCGTACAGGTTCGTGAAGTTGCAGCGGCCGCCGCCCGAGATGCGGATTTTCTCGGCGAGTCGCGGCGCGTGGTCGACCAGCACGACGCGGCGGCCGAGCTGCCCGGCCACCGCCGCGCTCATCATGCCGGCGGCACCCGCGCCGATCACGGCGATATCAAAAGTTTCCATGGCGCGGATTGTACCCGGCCCGGCTAGCGCCGCGGCCGGCGGCGGGAAGCGCGCGCCTGCTATACTTTTCGGTTACGTTGACATTCCGGTGACGCCGCGCGACGCGGCACGCCCTGCTCCATACCATGCTCGTTCTCGGCATCGAAAGCTCCTGTGACGAAACCGGCCTCGCGCTCTACGACACGCAGCGCGGGCTGCTCGCGCACGCCCTCCATTCGCAGATCGCGATGCACCGCGACTACGGCGGCGTCGTGCCCGAACTCGCATCGCGCGACCACATCCGCCGCGCGCTGCCGCTGCTCGAGGAAGTCATCGCGCAAAGTGGCACGAAGCGCGAGGACATCGACGCGATCGCCTTCACGCAGGGTCCGGGGCTGGCCGGCGCGCTGCTCGTCGGCGCGAGCATCGCGAATGCGCTCGCGCTCGCGTGGAACAAGCCGACCGTCGGCATCCATCATCTCGAAGGCCACCTGCTGTCGCCGCTGCTCGTCGCGGAACCGCCGCCGTTTCCGTTCGTCGCGCTGCTCGTGTCGGGCGGCCATACGCAATTGATGCGCGTGACCGACGTCGGCGTGTACGAAACGCTCGGCGAGACACTCGACGACGCCGCCGGCGAAGCGTTCGACAAGACCGCGAAGCTGATCGGCCTCGGCTACCCGGGCGGCCCGGAAGTGTCGAAGCTCGCGGAAACCGGCACGCCGGGCGCCGTCGTGCTGCCGCGCCCGATGCTGCACTCCGGCGATCTCGACTTCAGCTTCAGCGGCCTGAAGACCGCCGTGCTGACGCAGATGAAGAAGTTCGAGGCCGCGAAACTGACCGGCGACGCGCTCGAGCGCGCGAAGGCGGACCTCGCGCGCGGTTTCGTCGACGCAGCCGTCGACGTGCTCGTCGCGAAATCGCTGGCGGCGCTCAAGAAGACGAAGCTCAAGCGCCTCGTGGTCGCGGGCGGCGTCGGCGCGAACCGTCAATTGCGCGCCGCGCTGTCGGCCGCCGCCGCGAAGCGCGGCTTCGACGTGCACTACCCCGATCTCGCGCTGTGCACCGACAACGGCGCGATGATCGCGCTCGCCGGCGCGCTGCGGCTCGCGCGCTGGCCCGAGCAGGCGAACGCCGACTATGCGTTCACCGTGAAGCCGCGCTGGGATCTCGCGTCGCTCGCGCGCTGAGCGCACCGACCCGCATCGCGCAAACAGCCTGCACAAACGAAAGGCCGCTCGAATGAGCGGCCTTTCTCTTTCTGCCTGAGCGAACGAAACGACGTGAAACGGCGTGTTATGCGGCCAGCCGCTTGTCGCGCTCGATCAGCGCATACGCGCTGTGATTGTGGATCGACTCGAAGTTCTCGGCTTCGAGCACGTAGGCCACGATGCGCTCGTCGGCATCGAGCCGCTGCGCGACGTCGCGCACGAGGTCCTCGACGAACTTCGGGTTCTCGTACGCGCGCTCGGTGACGAACTTCTCGTCCGGACGCTTCAGCAGCCCCCACAGTTCGCACGACGCCTCTTCCTCGGCCATCCGGATCAGCGCCTCGACCGGCACGTCGGCCGCGAGCTCGGCATCGATCGTCACGTGCGAGCGCTGATTGTGCGCGCCGTACTGCGAGATCTTCTTCGAGCACGGGCACAGGCTCGTGACCGGCACCAGCACCTTCAGGAACAGCCGGGTCACACCGCCGCGGCTTTCGCCCGCGAGCGTCACTTCGTAGTCCAGCAGGCTCTGCACGCCCGACACGGGCGCCGTCTTGTTCACGAAATACGGGAACGTCACCTCGATGCGGCCCGCCTCGGCCTCGAGCTTCTCCAGCATCGACGCGAGCATCGTGCGGAACAGCCCGGTCGTCAGCGGCGCGCGATGCTCTTCCAGCAACGCGACGAAACGCGACATGTGCGTACCCTTCTGGTCGGCCGGCAGATGGACGTCGAGGTTCCAGAGACCGACGGAGGGCTGCACGTCGCCACTCTCCGTGCGCACCGTCAACGGATGCCGGACCGCCTTCACGCCCACGCGCTGAATCGGAATCTGGCGGGTATCCACCGTGCTCTGCACGTCGGGCATCACGAAGGCGGGATTCATCTGGTTCATCTTGTTCAATCCTTTTAAGCCGCGCGCGGGACTTCGCGCGCGCCGCCGCAAGCGGCAGGCCGGAAAAACAACATGGGCCCGCAGGCCCATGTTTTCCGCATCAATGAAAGACCGTGCTGCGCCAGTCGCGTCGACGCCGCCTTGCGGCGGCGCCGGCTTACGCGACGCGCTTGGCCTGGTCGGCGACGTCGGCCGCCGGATTCAGGAAGCGTTCACGAATCGATTTCGCGATGCCCGCGCCGTCGAGGCCGCATTGCGACAACAGCTTCGCGTGGTCACCGTGATCGATGAAGCGGTCAGGGAGGCCCAATTGTAGTACGGGTCGGATAACCCCACTCTCCATCAGGGCTTCCACGCACGCGGAACCCGCGCCGCCCATCACGCAGCCTTCCTCGATCGTGACGAGCGCGTCGTGCGTCTCGGCCAGCTCGCGCACGAGCGCGGCGTCGACCGGCTTCACGAAGCGCATGTTCGCGACGGTCGCGTCGAGTTCCTCGGCCGCGGCGAGCGACGGCGCGACCATCGTGCCGAACGCGAGGATCGCGATCCGCTTGCCTTGCGGCTGCGACGTGCGGCGGCGCACTTCGCCCTTGCCCAGCGGGATCTCGGTGAATTCCTTCACCGTCGCGACGCCCGTGCCCGCGCCGCGCGGATAGCGCACCGCGGTCGGGTTCGGCTGCAGCAGCGCGGTGTGCAGCATCTGGCGGCATTCGTTCTCGTCGGACGGCACCATGACCGTCATGTTCGGGATGCAGCGCATGAACGCGAGGTCGTATGCCCCCGCGTGCGTCGCGCCGTCCGCGCCGACGAGGCCCGAGCGGTCGATTGCGAACACGACCGGCAGGTTCTGCAGCGCGACGTCGTGGATCAGCTGGTCGTACGCGCGCTGCAGGAACGTCGAGTAGATCGCGACGACGGGCTTCAGCCCTTCGGTCGCGAGGCCGCCCGCGAACGTCACCGCATGCTGCTCGGCGATGCCGACGTCGTAGTAGCGATCCTTGAAGCGCTTCTCGAATTCGACCATGCCCGAGCCTTCGCGCATGGCGGGCGTGATGCCGACGACGCGCGAATCGCGTTCGGCCTCGTCGCACAGCCATTCGCCGAACACTTGCGTGTAGGTCTTCTTCGCGGGCGTCGCCGACGGCTTGATGCCTTCGGCCGGATTGAACTTGCCCGGGCCGTGGTACAGCACCGGATCGGCCTCGGCAAGCTTGTAGCCCTGCCCCTTCTTGGTCACCACGTGCAGGAACTGCGGACCGCGCAGTTCCTTGATGTTCTGCAGCGTCGGGATCAGCGAATCGAGATCGTGGCCGTCGATCGGCCCGATGTAGTTGAAGCCGAACTCCTCGAACAGCGTCGCGGGCACGACCATGCCCTTCGCGTGCTCCTCGAGCTTGCGCGCGAGCTCGAGCACCGGCGGCGCGACGCTCAGCACGCGCTCGACGCCCGCGCGCGCGGCCGCATAGAAGCGGCCCGACATCAGGCGGGCGAGATGGCGGTTCAGCGCGCCGACCGGCGGCGAGATCGACATGTCGTTGTCGTTGAGGATCACGAGCAGCTTCGCGTCCTCGCTCACGCCGGCGTTGTTCATCGCCTCGAACGCCATGCCGGCGGTCATCGCGCCGTCGCCGATCACCGCGATCGAGAAGCGGTCGTCGCCGTTCAGCTGGCTGCCGATCGCCATGCCCAGCGCGGCGGAGATCGACGTGCTCGAGTGCGCGGTGCCGAACGTGTCGTATTCCGATTCCGAGCGGCGCGGGAAGCCCGAGATGCCGTCGAACTGGCGCAGCGAATGCATCTGGTCGCGGCGGCCCGTCAGGATCTTGTGCGGATAGGTCTGGTGACCCACGTCCCAGACGATGCGGTCGTTCGGCGTGTTGAACACGTAGTGCAACGCGATCGTCAGCTCGACCGTCCCGAGGTTGGACGACAGATGGCCGCCCGTCTTCGACACGCTGTCGAGGACGAACGCGCGCAGCTCGTCGGCGAGCGGTTGAAGTTGGCGGCGATCGAGACGGCGCAAGTCGGCCGGATCGTCGATAGTTTTCAGCAAGTCGTACATCGTCGTTCCATTGTAGGAAATCAAACGCGCCCGCATTCTTTTGCACGCACCGTAGCGTGTGCGCGGCGGCGGGCTTTCGCGTCAGCTGACCCGGTTCACCACCAGGTCGGCAAGTTCGGCGAGACGCTGCGCGCGCGCGCCGAAAGGTTGCAGCGCGGCGTGCGCGTCGGCGCGCAGTTGCGCAGCCAGCTCGCGTGACGCATCGAGGCCGAGAATCGACACGTAAGTCGGCTTGTCGTTCGCGGCGTCCTTGCCGGCCGTCTTGCCGAGCGTCGCCGAGTCGGTCGTCACGTCGAGAATGTCGTCGACGACCTGGAACGCCAGGCCGACCGCGGCAGCATAGACGTCGAGCGCAGCCATCGCGTCCGCGGACGGGGTCTCGCCCGCGAGCGCGCCCATCCGCACGGCGGCGCGCAGCAGCGCGCCCGTCTTCATCCGGTGCATCGTCTCGAGCTGCTCGCGCGTGAGCTTCATGCCGACGCTCGCCAGGTCGATCGCCTGCCCGCCGGCCATGCCGATCGAGCCGCTCGCCAGCGCCAGCTCGCGCACGAGCGCGGCCTGCTGCGCCGGCGCCAGCGCGTCGGCGTCCGTCAGCGCGACGAACGCCTGCGACTGCAGCGCGTCGCCGACCAGCAGCGCGGTCGGCTCGTCGTACTGCACGTGCACGGTCGGCTTGCCGCGCCGCAGCGCGTCGTCGTCCATGCACGGCATATCGTCGTGCACGAGCGAATAGACGTGAATCATCTCCAGCGCCGCTGCCGCCGCATTGCGCGCCGCCTCGGTGGCGCCGGTCAGCTCGCCCGCTGCATGGCACAGCAGCGGACGCACGCGCTTGCCGCCCCCGAGGACCGCGTAGCGCATCGCTTCGTGGAGTTGTGCGGGCACTACAGTTTCGGCCGGCAGGTAGTGGCCGAGTGCATCCTCGACACGGTCAAGCACAGACCGCATCCATTGTTCGAATGTCATAGATCGTCGTCTTCGCCGTCCGTGGCGGCCGCTCCGGCCGAAAGCGGCTTCAGGGTCGCGCCGTCAAGCACGCGCACCTGCTGCTCCACTTTTTCGAGCTGCTGTTGGCAAAACGCAACAAGTGCGGCCCCACGGCGATAGGCCGCGAGCGAATCCTCGAGGCTCAACGCGCCGCCTTCCATCCGGGCAACCAGCGTCTCGAGCTCCGCGAGCGCCATCTCGTAATTGTCCGGCAACGGCTCGCTGCCATTGCCGGGCGGCGTGGCGCCTGGGGATGCGGTTTTCGCCATGGACAAAGTGTCAAATTTCAAAACAAGTCGGACATTCTACGGCAAAAGAGAATTTTCCGACCTGCCGACTTGGTGCGCCAGGCGCACGCTCCGGCCCCACCTTTAGTGCAAATTGTGCCCCACCGAATGGCCGCCCGACAAAAAATTGACACAAATCAGGCACTTAATACTGGCCTTGCCGAGGGAACCGGGTATAATTCTCCGTTTCCCTAAATCGATTTTTCGATGGTTGGGTTGTTCACTGCTTTCACGCTATCACCGGGAGTGGGAATGTCCAATCTGAGCGATGCGCTTCAGTTGAAGTCGGCTCACAGCCAGCTTCCAGTCACTGCATACTTCGATGAGGCGCTGCTAGCGCGCGAAATCGAAACACTCTTCAAGAAAGGACCTCGCTACGTCGGGCACGATTTGATGGTGCCCGAGGCGGGGGATTATTTTGCGCTGCCGTCCGAGAAGGAAGGCCGCGTGCTGGTCCGCAACCCGGCGAACCAGGTCGAACTGCTGTCGAACGTGTGCCGCCACCGGCAGGCGATCATGCTGAACGGACGCGGCCACGCGCAGAACATCGTGTGCCCGCTGCACCGCTGGACGTACGACCTGGAAGGCCAGCTGCTCGGCGCACCGCACTTCCCCGACAAGCCTTGCCTGAACCTCGGCAAGTCGCCGCTGCAGAACTGGCAAGGGCTGCTGTTCGAGGCGGAAGGCCGCAACGTCGCGCGCGATCTCGCGAACCTCGGCACGAAACACCACTTCGATTTCTCGGAGTACCAGTTCGATCACGTCGAAGTCCACGAGTGCGACTATAACTGGAAGACCTTCATCGAGGTCTATCTCGAGGATTACCACGTCGTCCCGTTCCACCCGGGCCTCGGCAGCTTCGTGTCGTGCGACGACCTGAAGTGGGAGTTCGGCGACTGGTACAGCGTGCAGACGGTCGGCGTGCACAACGCGCTCGCGAAGCCGGGCAGCGCGACGTACAAGAAGTGGCACGAGCAGGTGCTGAAGTTCCGCAACGGCGTGCCGCCGGAGTTCGGCGCGATCTGGATGGTCTACTACCCGGGCCTGATGATCGAGTGGTATCCGCACGTGCTCGTCGTGTCGTGGCTGATTCCGCGCGGGCCGCAGAAGACGACCAACATCGTCGAGTTCTATTATCCCGAGGAAATCGCGCTGTTCGAGCGCGAGTTCGTCGAGGCGGAACGCGCCGCATACATGGAAACGGCGATCGAGGACGACGAGATCGCGATGCGCATGGACGCCGGCCGCCGCGCGCTGATGGAGCGCGGCGAATCGCAGGTCGGCCCGTACCAGAGCCCGATGGAAGACGGCATGCAGCACTTCCACGAATTCCTGCGCCGCCAGCTGGGCGACATCTGACGCCGGCATGCTGTTCAAGCATCACGATGCATGACGAAAAGACGGGCTGCGACCCGTCTTTTTTTGTTTAGACTTAGAACATCAGGCCGTTTGCTCAATCAGGAGCCGTCATGCCACATACCCATTACACCACGCTCATCTCCGCGGCCAATCTCGCCGAACGCCTCGCGGCCGCGCCTGACAGCGTCGCGCTGTTCGATTGCCGCTTCGATCTCGCCGATATCGGCGCGGGCGAAACCGCGTATGCAGCCGGACACATCCCGGGCGCGCAGTACCTGCATCTCGATCGCGACCTGTCCGGCCGGAAGACCGGCACCAACGGCCGCCACCCGCTGCCGACGCGCGACGCGCTCGTCGCCACGCTCGTCGACCGGGGGCTCAAGCAAGGCCAGCAGGTCGTCGCATACGATGCGCAGGGCGGCTCCTATGCGGCGCGCCTGTGGTGGATGCTGCGCTGGCTCGGCCACGATTCGGTTGCCGTCCTCGACGGTGGGCTGCAGGCGTGGCAAGCGGCCGGCCAGCCGCTGACGCCCGAAACACGGCATCCGTCGCGCGGCGACTTCCGCGCGCAGGCGCCGCTCGAATCGACGGTCGATGCGCAGGCCGTGCTCGCGAACCTGACGTCGCATGCGCGCCTCGTGATCGATGCGCGCGCGGCGGACCGCTATCGCGGCGAGAATGAAACGATCGATCCGGTCGGCGGCCACATTCCGGGCGCGCGCAACCGCTTCTTCAAGGACAACCTGGCCGCGGACGGCCGCTTCAAGACCGGCCACGAACTGCGCGAGACGTTTTCCGCGCTGCTGGCCGGCACCGAGCCGAACCTCGCGATCCTGCAATGCGGCTCGGGCGTGACCGCCTGCCACAACGCGCTCGCAATGGAAATCGCGGGCCTGCACGGCGCGTCGCTCTATCCCGGCTCGTGGAGCGAATGGTGCGCCGATCCGTCGCGGCCGATCGCGACCGGCCCGAATCCATAAGCCATCCGGCGGACTCACGTCGACGACGCGGCGGCCTCGGCCGCCGCGTTCCGTTTACATCACGCCATACTTGTGGAACCACGCGATCGCGCGCTTCCAGCTGTCCTCGGCATCGGCCTTCACATAGCTCGGCCGGTAATCCGCGAAGAACGCATGGCCCGCATCGGGATACACGACGATCTCCGACTCGCGCGCAAGCTTCGAGTCGCTCTTCTGGATCTGCGCACGCATGTCCGCGAGCGATGCCTGCGTGATGTTCGTGTCCTTCTCCCCGTACAGGCCGAGCACGGGCACCTTGAGCATCGACGCACGATCGACCGGATTGAACGGCGTCATCTCGTCGGTCTTGCCTTCGACGAACCCGTACCATGCGATCGCCGCGCGCACGCCCGGATTGTGCTCCGCATACAGCCACGCCTGACGGCCGCCCCAGCAAAACCCCGTCACGCCGACGCGCGCCAGGTCGCCGCCGTTCTTGCCCGCCCACGCGAGCGTCGCATCGAGATCCTCGGTCACCTGCCGGTCCGGCACCTTGCTGACGACGTGGTCGACGAGTTCCTTGATCGTCGGATATTTCGATGCATCGCCCTGCCGCGCGAACAGGTCGGGCGCGATCGCCAGATAGCCGAGCTTCGCGAAACGGCGGCAGACGTCGGCGATGTGCGCATGCACGCCGAAGATCTCGTGAATCACGATCACCACGGGCAGGTTGGTCTTGTCCGCCGGCTGCGCGCGATAGGCCGGCACGCTCGAATCGCCTGAGCGGATCTCGATGGTGCCGGCGTCCAGCCCGGCGCTGTCGGTCGTGATCGTCTGCGCCGACACGGGCAGCACCGCCGCCGCGAAGGCACCGCCGAGCGCAGCCTGCATGAACTTGCGGCGCGAAAACGGAACGTGGGGAACCAGGCTGTCGACTTCGGGTTTCAACATGAATGCACTCCTCGATTGAGCGCCGCCGTCACGCCGACGGCTTCGGCATGACGGGGCATCGCGCCGGCCCGCGACGCGGGCGCCGCGGTTGTCGGCACACGCCGCAAGCGGAAACCCGCACACGATGCCCAATAATCGGTTGTCACGTCAACTGTCCGAACGCAAGAGACCATCTCGATACGTGCAATCGACGTATCGCCCGATCAGGCCCGACGCACTCGGCACGCGTCGCCGGAACGACTGAAGCCGGTGGCGCGCGTACGCCCCAAAACGGCGACGGGCGGGGAATCCGCTCGTCGCGCATTCCCCGCCCGCCAGGACCGCATCACGCCGTCGTCAGTGCAGCTTGACGCGCGGCAGCGTCGTACGCCGCAGCCAGTGCGCGACGGTATCGAGCATCATCCGCGGATAGCCGTGCAGCGCCGCGATGTGCAGCCGGTACAGCGACATGTACATGAAGCGCGCGAACAGCCCTTCGATGAGCATGTTGCCGCCGATCAGCCCGCCCATCAGGTTGCCCACCGCGCTGAAGTGGCCGAGCGACACGAGCGAGCCGAAGTCGCGATAGGTGAACTCGGGCAGCGGCCGCCCCTCCAGCTTGCAACCGATCGCCTTGAGCAGGAAGCTCGCCTGCTGGTGCGCGGCCTGCGCGCGCGGCGGCACGTTGCGTTCGTTGCCCGGCCATGCGCATGCGGCGCAATCGCCGAGCGCGAACACGTTGTCGTCATTGGCGGTCTGCAGCGTGCGGCGCACGTCCAGCTGGCCGAGCTTGTTGACCTGCAGGCCGTCGAGCCGCGCCAGCACGGCCGGCGCCTTGATGCCGGCCGCCCAGACGGTCAGGTCGGCACGCACCGACTTGCCGCTCGCAGTGCGCACGACGCCCGGCGCGACTTCGGTCACGCGCTCGCTCAGCATCAGCCGCACGCCGAGCTTTTCGAGCAGCTCGGCCGTCGCGGTCGAAACGCGCTCCTGCAGCGCAGGGAGAATCCGCGGACCGGATTCGATCAGCACGATGCCGACGTCGTGCCGCGGGTCGAGCTTGTGCAGGCCGTACGCGGACAGCACCTGCGCGGTATTGCGCAGTTCCGCCGACAGTTCGACGCCGGTCGCACCGCCGCCGACGATCGCCACCTGGATGCGCGGCTCGGCCGGCGCCGACGGGTCGCCCGACGCTTCCGCCGGCGCGGGATTCTGATGCTCGGCGCGCATGCACGCGGCGATCAGCCGCTTGCGGAACCGCTCCGCCTCCGCGACGGTGTCGAGCGCGATCGCATTCTCCTGCGCGCCCTGCACGCCGAAGAAATGCGTCGTGCTGCCGATCGCGATCACGAGCGTGTCATAGTCGAGCGTGCGCTGCGGCAGCAGTTCCGCACCGTCGCTGTCGTTGACCGGCGACAGCGTGATCCGCTTCATTACGCGATCGAGGTTGATCAGCTCGCCCTGCTGGAATTCGAAGCCGTGCCAGCGCGCCTGCGCCGCATATTCGAGCTCCTGCGTGAAGGGATCCATGCTGCCGGCCGCCACTTCATGCAGCAGCGGCTTCCAGATGTGCGTCGGATAACGATCGACGAGCGTGACGAGCGCCTGCGCGGGACGGTTGCCGCGCGCGCCATATCGATCGCCGAGCCGTGTCGCCAGTTCCAGGCCGCCCGCGCCCCCGCCTACGATGATGATCCGATGCATCTGATTCCCCCTTGCTGTTCAAAACCGGCCGCGGCCGCGCGATACCGATCGCGGCTATGCGACTCCGTGGCGAACCAGTTCGAACATCATTGATGTGCAGTTCGAACGACATCCGCGCGCCCGCTCCCGGCGCACGAAGCGCGCCGCGCTTCGCCGTCAGGCGATGCCTGACTTGCATTGTCCGGGAGCTTGCGCGTTGACCACAAGCAAACAGTTTCAAGAAGTGATGCTTCTGCAACAATATGTCGCAGGTCACAGGGGGCGCGTAGCGGCGCCGGTCAGTGGGCCTCTTCCCAGTTCGCGCCGGCGCCGACCTCGGCGACGAGCGGCACCTTCAGCTTCGCGACGCCGCACATCATTTCCGGCAGTTTCTCGCGCACGCGCGGCAGCTCGGCCTCGGGCACCTCGAGCACCAGTTCATCGTGCACCTGCATGATCATCCGCGACGCGAGGCCGTCGCGCGTGAGCCAGTCGTCCACCGCGATCATCGACAGCTTGATCAGGTCGGCCGCGGTGCCCTGCATCGGTGCATTGATTGCCGCACGCTCGGCCGCCTGGCGGCGCGGACCGTTGCCGCCGTTGATCTCCGGCAGCCACAGACGGCGGCCGAAGACGGTTTCGACGTAGCCCTTCTCCTTCGCGATCTCGCGCGTGTCCACCATGTATTGCGCGACGCCCGGATAGCGCGCGAAATACCGGTCGATATACAGCTTCGCCGCGTCGCGCGTGATGCCGAGGTTCGACGCGAGCCCGAACGCGCTCATCCCGTAGATGAGACCGAAGTTGATCACCTTCGCGATCCGGCGCTGGTCGGTCGTCACTTCGAGCGGCGTCACGCCGAACACTTCCGCCGCGGTCGCGCGGTGGATGTCCTCGCCGTTCGAGAACGCGCGCAGCAGCGACGCGTCGCCCGAGATGTGCGCCATGATCCGCAGTTCGATCTGCGAATAATCAGCCGACACGATCTGGTGGCCCGGCGACGCGATGAACGCCTCGCGGATCCGCCGGCCTTCGGCGGTGCGCACCGGAATGTTCTGAAGATTGGGATCGTTCGACGCGAGGCGGCCCGTGACCGCGACCGCCTGCGCATAGTTCGTGTGCACGCGCCCCGTTTCCGGGTTGACCATCCGCGGCAGCTTGTCGGTATAGGTCGACTTCAGCTTCGACAGCCCGCGATGCTCGAGCAGCAGCTTCGGCAGCGGATAATCCTCCGCGAGCTTCTGCAGCACTTCTTCATCGGTCGACGGCGCGCCGCTCGGCGTCTTCTTCACGACCGGCAGCTGCAGCTTCTCGAAGAAGATCTGGCCGATCTGCTTCGGCGAACCGAGATTGAATTCGCCGCCGGCCAGTTCGTACGCCTGCGCCTCAAGCTCGATGAGGCGCCTCGCAATTTCGGTGCTCTGCGCCTGCAGGCGCGCGTCGTCGATCAGTACGCCCGTGCGCTCCATCTTGCGCAGCACGATCGACACCGGCATCTCGATCTCGCGATACACGCGCTCGAGGCCCGGTTCGCGCGCGACCTGCGGGTACAGCGCGTGATGCAGCTGCAACGTGATGTCCGCGTCTTCGGCCGCGTATTCGGCGGCCTGCGCGAGCGCCACTTCGTCGAAGCCGATCTGCTTCGCGCCCTTGCCCGCGACGTCTTCATACTTGATCGTCTTGACGCCCAGATGACGCATCGCGAGGCTGTCCATGTCGTGCGTGCGGTGCGATTCGAGCACGTACGATTCGAGCAGCGTGTCGTGTTCGATGCCGTTCAGCTCGATCCCGTAGTTCGCGAGCACCTGTGCGTCGTACTTCAGGTGCTGGCCGACCTTCTTGCGATCGGCCGATTCGAGCCACGGCTTCAGGCGTGCAAGCACCTCGTCGAGCGGAAGCTGCTCGGGCAGGTCGGGGCCGCGGTGCGCGACCGGCAGGTAGGCGGCCTTGCCGGGCTCGACCGAGAACGACAGGCCGACGAGCCGCGCAACCATCGGGTCGAGCGACGTCGTCTCGGTGTCGAACGCGGTCAGCGCGGCCGCGTCGATCTTCGCGAACCATGCGTCGAACTGCGCCCAGGTCTGGATCGTTTCGTATTCGCGGACGGCGACAGCCGTCACGATTGGCGCCGGCTCGCCTTCCGGCGCATCGGCGTCGCCGCTTTGCTCGAGCGCGATGTCGATCTCGCGCAGCCACGTCTTGAAACCGTAGCGCGCGAAGATGTCGCGCAGCAGCTCGCGCGCCTCGCCGTCGGTCGCGAGCGTCGCCTCGATCGATTCGAGATGCGGCGCGAGATCGCAGGCGGTCTCGACGGTCACGAGCTTGCGGCCGAGCGGCAGGAAATCGAGCGCGCGGCGCAGGTTGTCGCCGACGACGCCCTTGATCTCGCCCGCGTGCTCGATCACGCCGTCGAGGCTGTCGTACTGCGTCAGCCACTTCACGGCCGTCTTCGGCCCGCACTTCTCGACGCCCGGCACGTTGTCGACGGTATCGCCGATCAGCGCCAGGTAGTCGATGATCCGCTCCGGCGGCACGCCGAACTTCGCGGTCACGCCGTCGCGGTCGAGTATCTCGTTGGTCATCGTGTTGACGAGCGTGACGCGATCGGTGACGAGCTGCGCGAGATCCTTGTCGCCCGTCGACACGACCACCTTCATCCCGTGCCGCTCGGCTTCGCGCGCGAGCGTGCCGATCACGTCGTCGGCTTCGACGCCCTCGACCATCAGCAGCGGCCAGCCGAGCGCGCGCACGGCGCCATGGATCGGCTCGACCTGCAACGCGAGATCGGGCGGCATCGACGGGCGGTTTGCCTTATAGTCGGCATAGAGGTCATCGCGGAACGTCTTGCCCTTTGCATCGAACACGCAAGCGCTATACTCTGCACTGACTTCCTTGCGCATACGGCGCAGCATGTTGATGATTCCGTAGAGCGCTCCGGTCGGCTCCCCGCCAGGGCCACGCAAATCAGGCATCGCATGGTAAGCCCGATACAGATAGCTCGAACCGTCAACCAATAGCAGGGTCTTACCTTCCAGATTTCGTTCTTCAGGCATTATGAACAAGAGAAAAGTGATTCCGAGTCTGCGTTCGCTCGCAGATCAAGAACGCGCGACCGCCAAGAAGGCGCGCGCATCGTGGCAGATGTTCACGATTATGGCAGAGTTTATCGAGGCGACCGAGTACCTGTCGGAGATCCGCCCGGCCGTCAGCATCTACGGTTCTGCCCGTCTCAAGCCCGATACGCCGCACTACAAGCTCGCGGTGCAGATCGCGCGCAAGCTGTCCGACGCCGGCTTCGCGGTGATCTCCGGCGGCGGCCCCGGCATCATGGAAGCGGCGAACAAGGGCGCGCACGCCGGCAAGGCGCCGTCGGTCGGCCTCAACATCGAGCTGCCGCATGAGCAGGCCGGCAACCACTACCAGGACATCTCGCTGCGCTTCCGCCACTTCTTCACGCGCAAGGTCACGTTCGTGAAGAACTCCGATGCGGTGATCGTGATGCCGGGCGGTTTCGGCACGCTCGACGAGCTGTCCGAAGTGCTCACGCTGATCCAGACGAAGAAGTCGCGCCTCGTGCCGATCATCCTCGTCGGCAGCACGTTCTGGCAGGGGCTGCTGCAGTGGTTCCGCGACCAGATGATCCCGAACGGCCTCATCAATGCGGAAGACATGGACCTGATGCAGGTGATCGACGATCCCGACCAGGTGCTCGACGCCGTGCTCGCGTTCTACGAGGACCGCGGCGAAGAGGAAGGCGAGGACGCGCATCCGCCGCGTCCGGAAGAAGACCGGATGTTCTATCTGTAAATCGCCCGGCCCGAGCCTCGCCACCGGGGCTCGCCGGGCTCGCGCTGCGCGGTTGCCCGCCACGCCGTGCCCGGCAGCGTGCGATTTGCGTCATTTTGTAACGCCGCGCGAAGCCGTTCGGCGCGAAAACGTCAAATCCGGCTGCCGTTCGCCGCATGCTGCGCTACAGCAAATGCAGCATTGCAGCGCGCCATTGTCAAATCACCTCGTCCCGCCCGGCCCCGCGTCGGCGACGCGCCGTCAATCTGCGGTAACAGAACCCGTTCGCTTTTCCCGCCACGCAACGGCACACTGCAGTCCAACGGTGCGCATTGCGGCGCGGAACAGATCCGCTGCCTCCGGCGATCCGCTTCGTCGCGCCGCGAACTCCACGCCATTCGGGAAAACAACATGAAACGCTCGCTGATCGCCCTTGCCTTCACCGGTCTCGGCCTCTCGCTGTCCGGTCTCGCCCATGCCGTGAACGTCGACGTGAACATCGGCACGCCCGCGCCGGTCATCATTGCGCCGGCGCCCGCGCCCGTCGTGGTCGCGCCTGCACCCGCCGTCATCATCGGCTGGCACGGCGACCGCTACTGGGACGGCCGCCGCTACTGGGAACGCCGCGAGTGGGAAGATCACGAGCGCCATCGCGGCCACGGCGGCTACCACTGCCCGCCGGGACACGCGAAGAAGGGCGAGTGCTGAGCGACACGGCTCGATCGGCCGACAGACAGCAAGGCCGCCCGCGCGCTTCGGCGCCGGGCGGCCTTGTCGTGTTCGGCGGCACGCCGATCCCCGCATGTCCCGGCGGCGTCACGCGCCCGCATCCGCCAGCGCGAGCGGCGCAAGGTCGGGATGCGCGCCAGGCCGTGCGGCCAGAAAGTCCATCAACATGGCGACTCCGTCGCGGTAAATGCGGTGCGCCGCGGCATGCACGGATAATGCCGGCAGGCACGCCTACATGGCGTCGCTCAAGACGGAAACCGTGGCGGTCGCTGACGAGGAACCGAGAAAGAAAACGTGAGGCGCGCCCAGGACGGGCGCGCCTGTTTCATCACCTGCCCGGCCAAGGGCACTTGCACTTGCTAGGGCCGACTACCGCGATTTTGCAAGGGTCCTTGGACGGCCCTACCACCGCGCACGCGGCCATGGCCGACATGGATGAAGTGAGCATCAGGGCAGCCAGCAGGATTTTGATTTTCATAGGATATCTCCACTCTCAATAAGATGAGAATCAACCGGATTCGACGGTTCGTCGGTCCTTGGTGCGGGCGTCGGATAACGCCACGCAGGAGAGCCTATTCGTAATGATAAGAACTACAAATAGTAAAATCGCCAAAAACGCGGCGAGCATCAACGCGGTCAGGCGGGTGACGCAGGCGCGCGTCAGCCGCCGTGAAGGCCTGCGGGGCATCGACATCCCCGCAGGCCGTACGCTTTACTGAAACGCCACTTCCGCGAAGCTGCGCAGCTTCCGGCTATGCAGCTTGTCGAGCCCGTTGGTCCGCAGAATCTCCATCGCCTTCACGCCGATCTGCAGATGCTGGTCGACCTGCGCGCGATAGAACTGATCGGCCATCCCCGGCAGCTTCAGCTCGCCGTGCAGCGGCTTGTCGGACACGCACAGCAGCGTGCCGTACGGCACGCGGAAGCGGAAGCCGTTCGCCGCGATCGTCGCGCTTTCCATGTCGAGCGCGATCGCGCGGCTTTGCGACAGACGCTGCACCGGCTCGCGATGATCGCGCAACTCCCAGTTGCGGTTGTCGACGCTCGCGACCGTGCCGGTCCGCATCACGCGCTTCAGTTCCGCGCCGTCGAGCCGCGTGACGTCAGCGACCCCGCGCTCGAGCGCAAGCTGCACTTCGGCGAGCGCCGGAATCGGCACCCACAGCGGCAGGTCGGCATCCAGCACGTGATCCTCACGCACATAGCCGTGCGCGAGCACGTAGTCGCCGAGACGCTGCGTGTTGCGCAGGCCCGCGCAGTGGCCGAGCATCACCCACGCATGCGGACGCAGCACCGCGATGTGATCGGTGATCGTCTTCGCGTTCGACGGCCCGACGCCGATGTTGACCATCGTGATCCCGCTGCCGTCCGCGCGCTTCAGGTGGTAGGCGGGCATCTGCGGCAGACGCGGCGGCGCCGCGCCTTCCGACGGCTCGCTGCCGAGGTTCTCGTTGTACGTGATGACATCGCCCGGCTCGACGAACGCGCTGTACTGGCTGCGGTACGCGCGCACCTCGGGGTCGTCGCTTTCCGTCATCATCGTGCGGCCGAGCTTCACGAACTCGTCGATGTAGAACTGGTAGTTCGTGTAGAGCACATAGTTCTGGAAGTGCGTCGGCGACGTCGCGGTGTAGTGGCGCAGCCGGTGCAGCGAGAAGTCGACCCGCGCGGCCGTGAACAGCGCGAGCGGATGGGGCTCGCCCGGCGCCGGCTCGAACGTGCCGTTGACGATGCGGTCGTCGAGATACGACAGGTCGGGCGTGTCGAACACGTCGCGCATCGCGAGCAGGCTGTCGCGGTCGAGCTCGCCTTCGAGGTGGATGCCTTCGGGGAACGCGAAGTGGATCGGAATCGGCTGCGACGACACGCCGACCTCGATCTTGACCTGATGGTTCTTCGCAAGCAGCCGCAATTGCTCGCGATAGTAGTTCGCAAACAGATCGGGGCGGGTCACCGTCGTCTCGAACACGCCCGGGCCGGCGACGAAGCCGTACGAGCGGCGCGAATCGACGTGCGTGTTGACCTCGGTGCGCACCCGCACGAACGGATAGCATGCGCGCACGTGCTCGGTGATCGGTTCGTGGCGGCGATAGCGCGCGAAGGCGTCGCGCAGGAAGCCGGCGTTGGCCTCGTAGATCGCGGACAGCCGGGCGACGGCGGCGATCGGGTCGTCGAATCCTTCGACGGGCGGGCTTTCCGGGGTCAGCATCCGGTGTCTGCGGCTCAAATCGTTCTTCATGTTCATCACCTCGTCTGATCAGTCGACATTACCACGGAACCTTGTCACGCAGACGGTCGCGCCCCGCCAAGCCGACAGCCGGACAGCGCGCAGTATTTGCTAAAATTGAGCAGTTAATTGGGAGAGTCACAATGAAGCCGCTCATTCTCGTCGCCGCTGCCGCCGCGTTTGTCGTCGCCAGCGTCGCCCACGCCGCCGGCGGCACGCCGAGCGCCGATGCTCAGGCCCAGGCCGACGCCAACGAAGCCGCCGGCCTGCCGGACCTCCGGAAGATCAACCGGCCCGGCGCCGAAGTCACGTCGAAAGTCGATTTCGCCGACGTCCGCCGCACGCCGAGCTTCCATGAAAAAAGCAAGAACGGCACCGAAGTCACCGAATATCGCGATCGCGGCAAGCCCGTCGAAATCGACGTGAAGTCGAACTTCGGCACCCGCTACCAGATGAGCGCGTCGCCGGACACGTCGCCGAAGCCGCACGACGCGAGCATTCCGATCACGCGCCTGCCGTCGATCAACCTGCACTACTGACGCTCCGCCCGCGCCGCGCCGGCCCCGGCAGCGGCGCACGGGCTCTCCCCGCTTCCCTTTCGCGACGCACGCGGCACGCGTGCCCGCCCAACCTGACTCGACGCACCTCGCATGGCTGTATTCACCGCTGTTTCCGACTCCGATCTCGCGCACTGGATGCGCCACTACGCACTGGGCGACGTCGTCGCGTTCCGCGGCATTCCGTCCGGCATCGAGAACAGCAACTTCTTCCTGACGACGACCCGCGGCGAATACGTCCTCACGATCTTCGAGAAGCTCACGGCCGAACAACTGCCGTTCTATCTCGACCTGATGCGCCACCTGGCCGGCCACGGCGTGCCGGTGCCGGACCCGGTCCCGCGCAACGACGGCGCGCTGTTCGGCGAGCTGCACGGCAAGCCGGCCGCGATCGTCACGAAGCTCGACGGCGCGGCCGAACTGGCGCCGGGCGTCGAGCACTGCATCGAGGTCGGGCAGATGCTCGCGCGGCTGCACCTCGCGGGCCGCGACTATCCGCGCACGCAGCCGAACCTGCGCAGCCTGCCGTGGTGGCAGGAGAACGTGCCGGCGATCGCGCCGTTCGTGAGCGCCGGGCAGCTCGCGCTGCTGGAAGGCGAACTCGCGCATCAGGCGCGCTTCTTCGCGTCCGCCGACTATGCGGCGCTGCCGGGCGGGCCGTGCCACTGCGACCTGTTCCGCGACAACGCGCTGTTCGCGCACGCGGCGCCGGACACGGGCCATAACGTGACACTCGGCGGCTTCTTCGACTTCTATTTCGCCGGCTGCGACAAGTGGCTGTTCGACGTCGCGGTGACCGTCAACGACTGGTGCGTCGACCTCGCGACGGGTGTGCTCGACCACGCACGCGCGGACGCGCTGCTGCGTGCGTACCAGACGGTGCGGCCGTTCACGGCCGAGGAGCGCCACCACTGGGGCGACATGCTGCGCGCCGGCGCGTACCGCTTCTGGGTGTCGCGCCTGTACGACTTCTACCTGCCCCGTGCGGCCGAGATGCTGAAGCCGCACGATCCCGGCCATTTCGAACGCATCCTGCGCGAGCGTATCGCGCATATGCCCGCGCTTCCCGAGACCCAACCCGCATGCAACTGATCGAAGTCCCCGCGAAGACCGGCTACGTCTGGTTCCGTCAAGGCATCTGGCTGTTCCGCCGGAACCCGCTGGCGTTCATCACGCTGTTCGTGACGTACATGCTCGCCATTGCGCTCGTATCGAGGGTGCCCGTGATCGGCGCGGCGCTGCCGCCGCTGCTCATTCCCGGCCTGACGGTCGGCTTCATGGCCGCGTGCCGCGACACCGTGGCCGGCAAGCACGTGCTGCCGACGATTCTCGTCGACGGCTTCCATTCGTACGGCGCCGTCGCGACCCAGCGGTTGCTCGTGCTCGGCGCGATCTATGTCGCGGCGATGGTGCTCGTGGTCGCGGCAGCGGCAATGGTGGACAGCGGCGCGATGTTGAACGCGATGGTCGGCGCAACGAGCGACGCAAGCACGAGCACGAACACGAGCCCGGACGCGCTCGTGGTGCCGCCGGGCACGCTCCTCTCGCTGCTGGTCGCGTCGCTGGTCTACGTGCCCGTCTCGATGCTGTTCTGGTTCGCGCCCGTGCTCAGCGCATGGCACGACATCCCGCCCGTGAAGGCGATGTTCTTCAGCATCGTCAGCTGCTGGCGCAACCGGGGCGCGTTCGTCGTCTACGGCCTGGTGTGGTTCGGCGTCATGCTCGGCACGTCGCTCGTCCTGTCGCTGGTCTTGCAGGCGGTCGGCGCCGGCATCGATACGCTCAAGCTCATGATGCCGGTGCTGATGGCCATCATCGGCGCGATGGTCTACTGCTCGTTCTACGCGACCTATCGCGGCTGCTTCGGCGTGCAGGAGCCGGACGCGCCGGCCACGCCGTCGTCGGGCCGCTGATCCTCCCCCACGGCCGGCGCATCCGTCGCCGGCTTCGCCCCTGTTCAAGCGAATCATTTGCGCGCAAAATCATTTGCATGCAAATCTTTTGCGCCGACACCGCACGCCGCATCATGGACCGCCCGCCCACCCTGCCGCAGACGCTCGACGAGCAATTGTGCTTCGCGCTCTACGCGACTTCGCACGCGATGACGAAAGCGTACAAGCCACTGCTCGACAAGCTGTCGCTGACCTATCCCCAATATCTCGCGATGCTGGTGCTGTGGGAGCGCGACGACATCGCAGTCAAGGACATCGCCGCCCGGCTCGATCTCGATCCGGCCACGGTCACGCCGCTGCTCAAGCGGCTGGAAGCGCTCGGCTACGTCGAACGCGTGCGCAGCGCGGCCGACGAGCGTGTCGTGAACGTACGCCTGACAACGGACGGCCGCGCGCTCAAGGAAAAGGCGCGCTCGGTGCCCGCCGACCTGTTTTGCGCAATGCAGCAGACGCCGGAATTCCTGGTCCGGCTGCGCACTGATCTGAAGCAGCTGCGCGAAGCGCTGGCGGCCTCCAACGACCGCTGACCACCGAGCCCGGCCTCGCCGGGCAATTTTTTTGAAATTTAGTTTGCACGCAAATCATTTGTGTTCTATATTTTGTCCGTGGCCGGTAGCAACGTATCTGACCGGACCGCTTCCCTCTATCCCGACAGGAGCTGCACCATGAACATTCTGTACAAGACGAGCGCAACGAGCACGGGCGGCCGCGACGGCCGCGCAGTATCGGCAGACAACAAGCTGGAAGTGAAGCTCGCCGCGCCGCGCGAGCTGGGCGGCACCGGCGCCGAAGGCACGAATCCCGAGCAGCTGTTCGCGGCAGGCTATTCGGCGTGCTTCCTGAGCGCGATGAAATTCGTCGCCGGCCAGAGCAAGCAGGCAATCCCGGCCGACACGCAGGTCACGGCCGAAGTCGGCATCGGCCCGAACGACGCGGGCGGGTTCGCGCTCGACGTCGAACTGCGCGTGTCGCTGCCGGGCCTCGACAAGGCCGCCGCGCAGGCGCTCGTCGACAAGGCACACCAGGTGTGCCCGTACTCGAACGCGACGCGCAACAACGTGCCGGTGCGCCTGACGGTCATCTGACGCCAGCGGCACCAAATGCAAAAAGGGCGCGTGCGGCTTGCATGCCGCACGCGCCCTTTTTTGCGCAATGCCGGATCGGATGGCGGGCTGCGCCCCGCCTGACGATTAACGCGCGGTCATCCAGGACGGACGGCCCGACACGCCTTCGCGATCGAGCTTGCGCATGCGGAATTCGAGGTCATACAGGTCGGAAGCGCCGGCGAGGTAAGTATCGGCGCGCTCTTTGGCGGCCTGCTCGGCATTCTTGGTCAGCATCAGGAACAGACGGCTCAGCATGAACATGATCGATCTCGCAAATCTAAAGGTCTTGGACTAGGGTTTTCCCGAATTATAGGGAAAACCCTAGCATCTGACCAGCGTCGATCAGACGGTGCGTCGTTCTGCCGCCACAGTGCGGCGATGGGCGTCGAAGAAGGACCAGATCATCTCGCTCGCGTCAGGACCGACCGCCGCATGGAACGGCACGGCTTCGTCGCCGCCCGCCCACGCGTGGTCGAGCCCCTTGACGTGACACAGCCGGACGACGGAGGCGCCGCCGCGGCGATAGTCGCGGATCTGCGCGCCGCGCTCGGGCAGGTCGACCCGCTCGCCGCCCCGCAACGCGCCGCGGCTGTCAGCCAGCCCGTTCAGCCGCAGGAACTGGATCGCAAGCTGATCGGCGTTCTTCGGCGATACCACGTGATCGCCGTCGCCGTGCACGATCAGCGCGGGCATGCCGGGATGCGCGTCGTTCGCGCTGATCAGTGCGTCCACGGCCGCGACCGGGTTCTGGCGCAGGCCGCGCCGCATCACGTCCATCCCGGTGATGCCGGAATTCGCTTCGCCGAACGCCGGCCCGGAATGCAGCGCGATCGCCGCGAAGCGGTCCGGGAAATGCAGCGCGAGCAGCGACGCGAGGCCCGCGCCGGCCGACAGCCCGGCGACATAGACGCGCGACGCGTCGAAGCCGCGCGCGTCGACCAGCGCATCGACGAGGGACGCGACCGCGTGGGCCTCGCCGCGGCCCGCGCGGTCGGTGTCCTCGTACCAGTGCCAGCAGCCGTGCGAATGCGCACGCAGCGATTGCTCCGGATACAGCACCGCGAATCCGTACCGGTCGGCCAGCAGGTTCATCCGGGTGCCCTGCGCGAATCCGTCGGCGGTCTGCGTGCAGCCGTGCAGCATCACGACGAGCGGCATGCCGCCGCGCCGGCGGCCGGGCGGCACGTACAGCGCGTACGCGAGCTGCTGGACGAGGCGCCCGATCGCGGGCGCCATCGGATGTTCGCCGCGCGTCCACTCGCCGGCCGCCCACGCGGCCGCACGTGGCCGGACCCGCGACTCGCGCACGGGCGGCGAATCGGCGGCGGCGGGCGGCGCGGCGGCTTCGATCACGTCGAGCGCCATGCGCTGCGCGTCGCGCGCCGCGCCTTTGGCAGGCGGGGACAGCATGCGTTTTACGCCGCCCAGCCACATCTTCGTCAGACTTTTGGTCATTGATCGGGCTCGCAGTCAGGAATTGGGGACGCTACAAAGAGCGCATCGTTCGGAGTTTGTGCAATGCACAATAACACTGTTTGTGGGATTTATCCTGCGCGGGGATAGTTCCCGTCCGCGCAAAAATCGGGCTCCATGCATACGCGACGCTATACTGGTGTTTCGCCGCTTGTATCCGTTGTAGTCGCTCTCCCCGGCTCGCGCGTTAATTAAGCATTCGTCCCGCCCCTGCTTGCTCTCCTGCCCGATGTTCGACCTGCCGTCTCACCTGTGGATCTCGATCACCGCGTTCGGTGGCGCCGGCCTGACGCTGCCGCTCGCCATCACGATCGCCGTCTGGCTCGCACTCGGCTATTCGTGGCAGCGCGCCGCAGGATGGCTCGCGGTCCTCGCGTGCGCGATCGGTGTCGTCGCCCTCACGAAGATCGCGTTCCTCGGCTGGGGCATCGGCATCCGCACGTGGGACTTCACCGGCTTCAGCGGCCACGCGATGCTGTCGACGTCGGTCTATCCGGTTGCAATCTTCCTGGCGCTGATTCGCGCGCGCACGCCGCTGCGGCTGCTCGGCATCGCGCTCGGGCTGGCGGCGGGCGTCGCGGTCAGCGTGTCGCGCGTCGCGCTCGCCGCGCATTCACCATCCGAGTCGGTCACGGGCTGCATCGTCGGCGCGCTCGCCGCGCTGGTCTTCATCGCCGCTTCGTGGCGCGCCGAGCCGCACCGCTGGTCGGTGCCGGCCGTCATCGTGAGCCTCGCGCTCGTCACCGTCGCGCTGCACGGCGTCACCGTGCCGTCGCATCGCTGGGTGACCCAGGTCGCGCTGCACCTGTCCGGCCACGAGCGGCCGTTCGTGCGCGCGCGCTGGAAGGCGAATCCGAACTACCGCCCCGCGTCGCAGCCGTCGTCGCTGCAGCGCACCAACTCACTGCCCGGCGCGCAGCCCGGCGCACTGCACGCGTAACCCGCGACACGTCGCCGCAGCCCGGCCGGCGGCGTGCGCCCATCGGGCCCGCTTCCCGCTTCCGCAACATGACCATGCCGTTCACTGAATGTGCATTATGCCGAGCGTTATAACCCGCCCTATATTACGATTACGGTTTCCGTCATCCGAACCAGATTCGCCATGCGCTCACCCGTCCGCCCGCTCCGTCGCACCCTGATTCGCCTGCTGCCGCTCGCCGCGCTCGCCGGCGGCATCGCGCTCAACGCGCCCGCCTGCGCCGCCGACGAACTGGTCGTGTCGGCGGCCGCCAGCCTGACGAACGCGTTCAAGGCCGTCGGCGACGCATACGAGAAGCAGCATCCTGACACCAAGGTGCTGTTCAACTTCGGCGCGTCGGACGTGCTGATGCAGCAGATCGTCAAGGGCGCGCCGGCCGACGTGTTCGCGTCCGCCGACCAGAAGGCGATGGACCGCGCGGCGGACGAGAAGGTGATCGCGCCCGGCACGCGGCGTGATTTCGCCGCGAACTCGC
Source organism: Burkholderia ubonensis (assembly GCF_902833085.1). Classification (GTDB taxonomy): domain Bacteria; phylum Pseudomonadota; class Gammaproteobacteria; order Burkholderiales; family Burkholderiaceae; genus Burkholderia; species Burkholderia ubonensis. Next base: position 175,126 of record NZ_CADFEB010000008.1, on the reverse strand, counting down.
TCGTGCTGATCGTGCCGGCCGATAGCCGCACCCCCGCGCCGGCATCGCTGCGCGACCTGGCCGCGCCCGGCGTGAAGCGCATCGCGTACGGCGACCCGGCGTCGGTGCCGGTCGGCCGCTACACCGAAGGCGCGCTGCGCGCGGCGGGCGTTTGGGACGCGATCAGCGCGAAGGGCGTGCTGGCGGCCAACGTGCGCCAGAGCCTCGATTACGTCGCGCGCGGCGAGGTCGACGCCGGTTTCGTGTTCGGCACCGACGCGGCGGTCATGCCCGGCCGCGTGAAGGTCGCGCTGACAGTGCCGACCCAGACCGCGATCACCTACCCGATCGCGGTGGTCAAGGACAGCCGGCATGCCGCGCAGGCGCAGTCGTTCGTCGATTTCGTCACGTCGCCGCAAGGTCAGGCGGTGCTCGCGACGTTCGGCTTCAAGCCGGCCGTCGGCAAGTAACAAGCGAGTTGCGACATGCATGACGCGTGGATTCCGCTGCTGCTGTCTCTGAAGGTGGCCGGCTGGGCAACCGCGCTCGACATCGTGCTCGGCGTCGCCGCCGCGTTCGGGCTGGCGCGCTGGCGCTCGCCCGCGCGCGACGTGGTCGACTCGCTGCTGACGCTGCCGCTCGTGCTGCCGCCGACGGTGCTCGGCTATTACCTGCTCGTGCTGCTCGGACGGCGCGGCGTGTTCGGCGCATGGCTCGATTCGGCCGGCATCCAGCTCGTGTTCACGTGGCAAGGCGCGGTGATCGCATCGATGGTCGTCGCGTTCCCGCTGATCCTGAAGTCGGCGCGCGCGGCATTCGAAGGCGTCGATCCGCAGCTCGAGCGCGCCGCGCGCACGCTCGGCCTCGGAGAAGCCGCGGTGTTCTTCCGCGTGACGCTGCCGCTCGCCGCGCGCGGCATCCTCGCGGGCGCGCTGCTCGCGTTCGCGCGCGCGCTCGGCGAATTCGGCGCGACGCTGATGATCGCGGGCAACCTGCCCGGCCGCACGCAGACGCTGTCGGTCGCCGTCTATGCGGCCGTGCAGGCGGGCGACGACGGCACCGCCAACCTGCTCGTGCTGGTGACGTCGATCACGTGCGTGGTCGTGCTGCTCGCGGCGGGCCGGCTCGTGCCGTCGCGCGCGTTGAGCGGAGCGCGATGATGAAACGGCCCCCACGCTCGCTTTACGCGCTGTCCCCCGAGGGGACGGCCCGGCGGAGGCTGACATGAGCCTCGTCGTCGACATCCGCAAGACTTACGCGAGCGCCGAGCGCCGCTTCACGCTCGACGTGTCGTTCGCGGCCACGTCGCAGCGCGTCGTGCTGTTCGGGCCGTCCGGCGCGGGCAAGAGCCTGACGCTGCAGGCGATCGCGGGGCTGCTGGCGCCCGACGCCGGCACGATCGCGCTGGACGGCGAGCCGCTGTTCGACGCCGCGCGCGGCATCGACGTCCCGACCCGCGCTCGCCGGGTCGCGTACCTGTTCCAGGACTACGCGCTGTTTCCGCACCTGAACGTGCGCCAGAACATCGCGTTCGGGCTCACGCCCGGGCTGCGCAATCCGCGCGCGAAGACGCTGCCGCCGGAAGTCGCGTACTGGCTGCACGCGTTCGAGCTGGAAGCGCTCGCGAGCCAGTATCCGGCGCAATTGTCCGGCGGCCAGAAGCAGCGCGTCGCGCTCGCGCGCGCGCTGATCGCGCAGCCGCGCATCCTGCTGCTCGACGAGCCGTTCGCGGCGCTCGACGGCGCGATGCGCCAGCGGATGCGCCACGAGCTCGCCGAGCTGCAGGCGCGGCTCGACATTCCGATGGTGCTGATCACGCACGATCCGGACGACGTCGCCGCGTTCGGCGACCAGGTCGTGCAATTGAGCGACGGGCGCGTGCGGACCGCGAGCGCGCACGCCGCGTGGCCGACGCGCGTCGTGTAACGACACACGTGTAACAGACGCGTGTAACAGACACGTGTAACGGAAGCCGGGCAACCGGCGTGGGCGCCGGGCGTCAGCCCGTCACCGCAAGAATCACGCTTGACGCCTTGAACAGCGCGATCGCCCGCCGCCCGGCGGCGAGCTGCAGCGCGTCGACGCTGTCGTTCGTCACGACCGCGGTCAGCGTGCCGCCGCCGTCGAGCACGAGCGTCACCTCGCTGTTCACCGCGCCGCCCTTCACGGTCTCGACGGCGCCGTGCAGCTGGTTGCGCGCCGACACCCTGACCGGCGCGCCGTCGTCGGCCGCGAGCATGACCCACGACGCCTTGACGAGCGCACAGGCGTCGGCGCCGACCTGCAGGCCGAGCGCCTCGGTGCTTTCATGCGTGACGACCGCGACGATCGTCTGGCCGCCGGGCAGCGTCAGCGCCACTTCGTCGTTGACGGCGCCGCGCCGCATCGACGCGACCTTCCCGAACAGCTGATTGCGTGCGCTGGTTTTCATGCCGATTCGTCCGATCAGCGCCCAGTCGACGTCGAAGCCGGACACTGCCGCGCTCGCGGCATCGATGAAGCGGCGGTGCTCGCGCTCGATCGTCCGGAACGCGGCGATCAGCGACGCCGCGCGCGGCGTCAGCGTCGTGCCGCCGCCGCCCTTGCCGCCGGTGGCGCGCAGCACGAGCGGCTCGCCGGCGAGGTTGTTCATCGTGTCGATCGCTTCCCACGCGCCCTTGTAGCTGATGCCGACCGCCTTCGCGGCGCGCGTGATCGAGCCGGTCTCGCCGATCGCCGCCAGCAGCGCGATGCGCGTCGAGCCGCCGAGCATCTGCGCGCCCGCGCGCAGCCACAGCTCGCCGCCCAGTTCGAGCGGCTCGGTACGGGAAGGCGGTGACGGTTCGGCGCTCATCGGTCGGCGTGGCAAGGACGGGCCGCCATTATAGTCAGCGCCCGCGACCGGCCACCGTCTTGCCGCCGAGCTTCGGCGGACGCAGGCCGGCAAGCAGCGCTTCGGCGTCCTGCACCGCGCGCCGTTCGAGCGCCGCGCCGTAGCCGCGCACGAAGCCGGTCTGATACGGCGGCGCCGCGAGTTGTTCGAGACGATGCAGCGCGACCACCGTGTCGTTCGCCTCGCCCAGCACGCTCTGCACGCGCGCGAGTGTCTTGGTCGTCTTGGTGCGCGTGCGGTGCGAGGCCAGCGACGCGAAGAATTCCAGCGCGTAGCGCAGCCGCTTCGCGTCGATCCGCACCTGGTGGCGCGCGGCGGCGTCGAGCGTCGCGAGCGACGGCGCGCCGTACAGGTGGCCGAACAGCCGGCGCACACGCTTGGTCACGTGCCGCTTCAATGACGGCGCATCGTCGCCCTCGGCGGGCGGCAGCGCGAACGCGCTCAGCCATTCGAGCCAGCCGAGCGTGAGCCGCGCGTACCGCGCCGAATGCAGCCCCTGGCGCAGCTCGACGCGCGCCGCCGCGCACTGCGCACGCGCCGCGTCGAGGGTGCCCGTCCAATCGGCGCTGTCGCCGTCGGCCGCGATCAGCGCGGGCAGGGTTTCCGTCGAGAACACGTCCCAGTCGCGCACCGTGCCGAGCAGCGACGCGAGCCAGCGCAGGTCCGCCCCGAACGCGTCTTTCCAGCCTTCGTTCGCATAGCGCGGGAAGAAGCGCATCAGCGTGCGCAGGCGGCGCAGCGCGACGCGCATCTGATGAACGAACTCGGGATCCTCGTGGTCGAGCACGCCGCCTTCGTTGCCGAGCCACTGCGCGGCGATGTCGCCGGACAGCGCGAACAGCGCCGCGCGCTGCGTGCGGACACCGCCCAGGTCGACGAGCTGCGCCTTCACCGGCGCGGCGTCGGCCAGCGCGCCCGCGCACGCGCGGTCGATCACGCTCGTCAGCTGGACGAACGCCGGCCACGCGCCGCTCAGCTCGCGCGCGGCGGCGAACAGCGCGCGCAGCGCGGCGGCGCGTGCGTCCGGCGTCTCCCAGTCGGGCGCGACGAGACGCAGTTCGCAGTACCGTCGGGGCGACGCGTCGACACCGTGGATCTCGACGTCGTCGAGCGTCATCTCGACCGCCACGCCGCTGTCGTCGGCCCACCGCCCGCGCCGCCGCGTGCTGACGAGCCGCACGCGCGCGGCCGCAGCGTCGGCCTGCACGGGGGTTTCGCTCGCGACGGCAATGGCCACGTCCGCCGCCTCGGCCTCGTCGGCATCGGACGACGGGTTCGAATCGGACGGACCGTCCGGCGCAGGCGCCTCCGGCTGCGGCGCCGCAACGACGATTCCCTCGTGTTCCGTGTCGAACACGTCGCGCAACGTTACGCCGGGCGCGAGCGTCCGGGTGCGCGCCGCGACGACGCGCCGCTCCCGCGCGGTCGATTCGACCCAGTTCCACCAGCTCTCGCCGGGGCTCGGCTCGGCCTCGACGGCCTCGCACGGCTCGATCGTCACGCGTTCATGGCCGCGCTTCATCCTGACCTGCGGACAGATCCGCCACGCACGGCCAAGCTCGGCACCGAAGTCGCGCTGCGCGCTCCGGGCCCGGCTCCCCGATGCAGCCGGCCAACCTTCCAACGACATGCACAACACGACTTCCAGCACCCGCGACATGGAGGCTCCCGCTCATATTGAATCGCCGGCGTCTCCCCTGAGCCGGCGTCGTTCGTGATGCAGTCTTCATAGTACACGGCACAAAACCGCACGCGAGCCGGGCGCGGCCGGCCGCTTGCCGTGCGTCAGACCACGTATTGCGCGATGCCGTTGCCGAACGACCAGTCCTCCTTCAGCACCTCGACAAGGCTGATGAATACGTCCTGCGGCCGCACGCCGGGCCGCTCGGCGAGGTTGTCGGCGATCGTCCGGTACAGCGCCTGCTTCTGCTCGAGCGTGCGCGTGTTGTTCGCGGTGATCTGGATCATCACGAGATCGTCGCTGCGCTCGATGTCGAGGTAATGGCGGCCGAACACGAAGTTCTCGTTCGCATGCTCGGTCACGACCATGAAGATGTCGTCCTCGGGCACGTTGAAGGTGCGCATCAGCGCGCGGTGCACGCCGTCGACGAGCGCCGCGCGGTATTCGGCCGGCTTGCCTTCGCGCAATGCGATACGGGTGAATGGCATGGTGGTTCTCCTGGCGGTGACGTTGAGGGATGGAAACGCCACGTCAGGTTAAAGACGCCGAACTATAATTAACAGTCATCAATGCATATTTCATTCATTTTCATTTGAAATGAAAGTCCTCGACCTGGATGCGGTGCGGGCGTTCGTGCTGGTTGCCGACCTCGCGAGCTTCACGCGCGCGGCCGACGCGCTCGGCACCACGCAATCTGCCGTCAGCCTGAAGCTGAAGCGGCTTGAAGCCCATCTCGGCAAGCCGCTGCTCGAGCGCACGCCGCGGGTCGTGAAGCTGGCGGCCGACGGCGAGACCTTCCTGCCCGCGGCCCGCGCGCTGCTGGATGCGCACGACGACGCGCTCGGCGCGATCGCGGCCGGCACGCGACGCCTGTCGCTCGGCGTCAGCGAGCACGTCGCGGTGCCGGACCTGCCGGCCGTGCTCACGTCCCTGCACCGGCAGGACCCGGGACTGTCGCTCGAGATGCATCTCGGCATGTCCGCCAGCCTGCTCGCGCTGTACGACGAGCGCCGCCTCGACGCCGCGATCGTGCGCCACGAGCCCGGCGAGGACCCGCCGCGCGACGACGGCACGCTGCTGTTCACCGAGCCGCTCGCATGGCTCGCGGCCCCGGACTGGGCGCCGCGCGCGGGCGAGCCGCTGCCGCTCGCGGTGCTGGCCGGCCCGTGCGGGGTGCGGGCCGCCGCGCTGCGCGCGCTCGACCGCGCGGGGCAGCCGTGGCGCGAACGCTTCACGGGCGGCGGCGTCGCGGCAGTCGCGGCGGCCGCCGCCGCGGGGCTCGCGGTCTGCCCGCTGGCGCGCCGCGTCGCGCCGCGCACGCTGGTCGACGTCGGCGCGAAATTCGGGCTGCCGCCGCTGCCGCACTCGCAGGTCATGCTCTATGCACGCGTGCGCGACGCCCGCTCGGTGGCCGCGCTGCGGCGATTTGCCGACAGCCTTGCAATCTCGGCGTAAACTGACAGGTTTCGTCAGTCCTCCGGCTTACATTTCGTCATGACGCCCACCGCACGCCAACACCTCCGCGCCAACCTGCTGATGCTCGGCGCCGCCGCGATCTGGGGATCGGCCTTCGTCGCCCAGCGGCTGAGCCTCGACGTGATCGGGCCGTTCCTGTTCACGGGGCTGCGGTTCCTGCTCGGCGCGCTGGTGCTCGTGCCGCTGCTGGCGCTCAACGCGGCGTCGCGCACGCACCTCGCGGCAATCCGCCGTGCGCCCGCGCTGCTGCTGCCCGGCCTCGCGCTGGGCGCGCTGCTCGCGACGTCGATCTCGCTGCAGCAGGTCGGCCTGCAATACACGCGGATCGCGAACGCCGGCTTCATCAGCTCGCTGTACGTCGTGCTCGTGCCGCTGATGGGCGTGTTCGCGCGCCACCGGATCGGCGCCGGCACGTGGTTCGGCGCGCTGCTCGCGGCAATCGGGCTGTATTTCCTGAGCATCGACGAACACTTCTCGATCCTGTACGGCGACTGGTTCCAGCTGGCCGGCGCAGTCATCATCGCCGCGCACGTGATGGCGGTCGGCCACCTCGCGCGGCGCCACGATCCGCTCGTGCTCGCGTTCCTGCAGTTCGCGACCTGCGGCGTGCTGTGCCTCGCGGTCGGCCTCGCCGTCGAGCCGCTCAACGGCGCGATGCTGCGCGGCGCGCTGCCGACGCTGCTGTACGGCGGCCTGCTGTCGGTCGGCGTCGGCTACACGCTGCAGGTGGTGGCGCAGCGCGACGCCGCGCCCGCTCATGCGGCGGTGATCTTCAGCATGGAAGGCGTGTTCGCCGCGATCGCGGGCTGGGCGGCGCTCGGCGAAACGCTGACGCTGCGCGCGCTGGTCGGCTGCGCGCTGATGCTCGCCGGCCTGCTCGCGTGCCAATTGCTGCCGCGCGGCGACGTGGAGAAGAAGGACGAGGACGCGGTGCCGGCGTGACGCGCCCGATCCCTATAATGGCGGTTCCCGATTCACTTCACGATTCACGTCCAACCGCTTCCGACAGGCCCGCCCCTTGACGCCCGACCCCGCCGACCCGCTGCGCGATCGCGCAGCGCACTATGCCGCGCAGGCGGCGCTGTTCCTCCGCGACCAGGCGCTGTCGACCGCGTCGCACGACCTGCGCAGCCCGCTCAACGCGATGCACAGCTGGGCGTATGTGCTGGAGCGCCAGCTCGCCAACGCCGATCCCGGCCTGCAGCGCGCGCTCGCCGGCATCCGCACCGGCATCGACCAGCAGGTGAAGCTGATCGACGACGCGCTCGACGCGCCGCGCGCCGAGACGCGCACGCTCGTGCTCGCGCCGCAGCCGTTCGCGCTGTGCCCGCTGCTCGACGAGGTGCTCGCGCTCGCCCGCTTCGCGCTCGCCGACGCGCGGCAGGTGACGCTCGACGTGACGACGCCCGACGGCGCGCCGTCGCTCACCGCCGACCGCGAACGACTCGCGCAGGCGCTCTGGACCATGCTGGTCGCCGCCGTCGAGGCCAGCCCCGCCGGCGGCCGCGTGGCGTTCTCGTGCGCGCGCGACGGCGCGCGGCTCGTCGCGCGCGTGGCCTGCGGCGTCGATGCCGCGGCGCTCGCCGATCCGGCCCGCCCGCACGTGTTCGAGACCTTCGCGCGCCGCGAGATGCTGCGCGAACGCGATGCGAAACGCGTTGCATGGGTGCTTGCACTCGCGCAGCGCGTCGCGCTCGCGCACGGCGGCACGTTCACGCACGACCGGTTCGCCGACGGCGCGGCGGTCACCCTCGCGCTCGACTTCCCGTGCGAGGCGCCCGTGTAAGCCTGCAGCGACATCCAATATTACGTTTACCTTTCCGGCCCTATACTGACGGGCCTGACATTTCCGGAGCAAATCCTTGGTTCAGATCTTCGCGCTGATCGGCGCGTTGTTCCTGGTAGCCCTCAACGGCTTTTTCGTCGCGGCCGAATTCGGCCTCGTCAAGCTGCGCGCGACGCGCGTCAAGACACTTGCCCGCAAGCACGGCCTGCGCGGCCGCATCCTCGGCGTCGTGCACGGCCGTCTCGATGCGTACCTCTCCGCGTGCCAGCTCGGCATCACGCTCGCATCGCTCGGCCTCGGCTGGATCGGCGAGCCCGCGTTCGCGCAACTGATCGGCCCGCTGCTCGACCTGATCGGCGTGCAGTCGGAGCAGCTCGTGCACCTGATCTCGCTGGCGTTCGCGTTCTCGCTGATCTCGTTCCTGCACATCGTCGTCGGCGAGCTTGCGCCGAAATCGATGGCGATCCGTCAGGCCGAGAAGGTCGGCCTGTGGGTCGCGCTGCCGCTCTATGCGTTCTACTGGGCGATGTACCCGGCGATCTGGGTGCTCAACAACAGCGCGAACGCGGTGCTGAAGCTCGCGGGCCTGTCGGCCGACCACGGCGGCGACGCGCACTACTCGACTGACGAGCTGAAGCTGATCCTGCGCAGCCGCCGCAGCACCGCCGGCAACCCGTCGCAGCCGGCCCGCGGCGCGTACAGCAACGACGAGTGGAACACGCTCGCGCATTCGCTCGACTTCTCGTCGATGACCGTGTCCGACCTGATGCGGCCGGCCCACGAGATGATCGGCCTGCGTCGCGACATCCCGCTGCCGGACAACATGGAGATCGTCGCGCGGCACCGGTTCAGCCGCTACCCGCTGTTCGAGGACGCGTCGCGCGAACAGGTGAGCGGGCTGATCCACCTGAAGGACCTGCTGCTCGCGCGCCACGCGGGCGCGGCGCTCGACGACCTGTCCGACTACGTGCGGCCGGTGCAGTACGTGAAGCCGGACACGCCGGCGCTGGACCTGTTCCGCCGCTTCCGCAAGGGCGCGCCGCATTTCGCGCTGGTCGGCAAGAAGGGCGAGAAGCCGATCGGCTACCTGACGCTCGACAACCTGCTCGGCGCGCTCGTCGGCCAGATCCACGACGAATTCCGCCAGGGCGACTCGGACTGGGCCCGCCTCGACGACGGCACGCTGATGGGCAGGGGCAGCCTGCCCGTCGTGTCGCTCGAGCAGGCGCTCGGCATCGACATCGACGAGGGGCGCGCGGAATCCGTCGGCGGCCTCGTGATCCAGGCGCTGAGCGACCTGCCGAGCGAAGGCCAGCGGGTGTCGTTCGACCGCTTCGACGTCGTCGTGAAGAAGATGAACGGGCCGCGCATCGTGCTCGTGCGCGTGTATCCGAAGGTCGCGAAGGAAGCCGACGAATGACGGCACGCGCCCGCCGCCCCGGCCGCCGGCGCGGCGCGCGATGAGCACGCCGCTGCCGCCCTGCTGCGTGATCACGCCGGAGCCGGCCTCCGCGTCGGACGCGGACTGCCGCGCGTTCCTCGACCGGCTGTCGGCCGTGCTCGCGCGCGGCGAGACGCTGGTGCAGCTGCGCGTGAAGTCGTTCGACGCGGCGGCGTTCGCGCGGCTCGCGGCGGACGCGCTCGCGCGCTGCGAAGCGAGCGGCGCCCGGCTGGTGCTCAACGGCAGGATCGATGCGCAAACGCTGACGCAACTCGGCGGCGCCGGCTGGCACCTCGACGGCGCCGCGCTGCGCGCGGCCGCACGGCGGCCGCTGCCGCCCGCGCGGCTCGTGTCCGCCGCGTGCCATACGCTCGACGACCTGAAGCATGCCGAGCACATCGGCGTGGACTTCGTCACGCTGTCGCCGGTGCTGCCGACGCTCAGCCATCCCGGCGCGCCGACGCTCGGCTGGGCCCGCTTCGCGGAATGGGCCGCGCAGGTCGCGGTGCCCGTCTATGCTCTGGGCGGAATGACCCGCGACCAGCTCGCCGACGCGCGCCGCCACGGCGCGCACGGCATCGCGGGCATCCGCGGCTTCTGGTAGCGCGCTCGCGCGCGGCGGTCCCCGGACACTCAGGCAAGCATCCCGCGCCATGCGCCGTCGTCGATCCGGCGCGCGTCGTGCGTCAGCGCATACTGGTTGACGTCGCCCGTCAGCCACGCAACAAGCGAATACGGCGGCAGCTCGCCGCCGTCGACCCGGTCGCGCGCGCGGCCCGGCGTCTCGAACACCACCATCCCCGCCGGCGCGTCGAACGGCACCGCATCCGGCGACAGGTTCAGCGCGATGCTGAGCATCTCGCCGTCGGCGAGCCGCCACGACGCGAGCAGCGCATCGGCCTCGCCGGTGCTGCCCGTGCGCAGCGTGTGCGCATCCTGCGGCCGGCAATCGGCCAGGCGCGGCGCGATCAGCTTCGCGCGCACCGCGAGCGCCGACTGCACGAAATGCGCGCGTTCGAGATCGCGCGCGGTTTCGTCGAAGATCAGCGGAATCTGCGGCGTCAGCAGCGACAGCGCGAGCGCGGCGAGGCCCGCTTCGCGATCCTGGCCGCTGTCCCGCCATGCGCCATCCGACAGCACGAGTGACGTCAGCGGCAGTGCCGTATCCGCCGGGCCGCCCTCGCTTTGGGCCGCCGGCTGGAACGCGGCACCGGCAGCCGTCAGGGCCCGCGCGAGCGTGTGGATCGACTGATGCGACGAGATCCCTTCATGACCGGACGCGTCGCGGCCCGTCAGCCGGTGCAGCGCGCGTTCGCCGCAGCCGTTCCATTGCGCGTCGAAATGCGTGTCGGCGAGATGCGCCGGATGCCGCTCGCTGCCGAGCACCAGATGGATCAGCCGGTCGGCCGGCACCGCTGCGCGCACGCGGTCTGCGATCTCGCGCAGCCACGTGATGCCGATGCGGTCCGCCTCGCGCAGCCGCAGGCCGTCGCAACGGTATTCGTCGAACCAGTACAGCGCGTTGTCGCAGAAGAAATCGCACACTTCCGGATGGTCGAGCGCGAGCGGCGGCGCCTGCAAAGGATCGTCGCGGGAGTGGAAGAACGGCGCGGCGTAATGGCGCAACGCGTCCGTGCCGCTGCCGAACCGTGCGTAATCGAGTTCGAGCAGCACCGCGAGACCGTAGCCGTGCGCGTCGTCGATCAGCGCCTTCAGCGCGTCGGGGCCGCCGTCGATCGCGAGCGGCGCGAACGGCAGGCTGTCGTGCGGCGACGCGAGCAGTTCGAGCGCGGTCACGCCGAGATGCGCGAGCTGCGGCAGCCGGCGGCGCACGCCGTCGAAGCCGCCGGCCGCGCGCGGCTGGATCGCGTACAGCGCGATGTCCTCCCACGGGCGGCCGCGCCAGAACGTGTGCCGCCACGTGAACGCGCGCGGATCGACGACCTCGCTCGGGCCGTTCAGCCCTTCGGGCTGCGAGCGGGAGGCGGGATCGGGAATCGAGACCGCGTCGTCGAGGCGATAGCGGTAGCGCGCGCCCGCGCCGCAGTCGGCGAAGACCTCGAACCAGTTGGGGCCGGCCGGCGCCATCGGCACCAGCGTCATGCCGCTGCCGGTGTCGAGTTCGAGCTGGACCTGCGCGCAGCCCGGCGCCCATACGCGGAAGTGCGTGCGCGGCGACGCGCCGATCGCGCCGCACGGCTGCGCGCCGGACGACAGACAGTGAATGTAGTGATGCGCATACGGATCGTGCGGACAATCTGACATCACGCGCTCCTCGTGCATGCCGGGCTGCACGGATGCGCCGTCGCGGCGGCGCAGGGGGACTGGCATGCGGGTTGCCAAGCGGGAGGGAGTAGATGAGTATGCGCTGCTTTTCCGGTGGCGACGCGCGCCGCCGGACATTATTAAAAGCGTATCGACCCCGACGGGACGCCTGTCGCCGCACGCGGCGCGCTACGCGGCTCAGCCCAGCAGCCCGGCCGCGACGTTGATCGACAGGCCCAGCACCGCCATGTTGAAGTAGAACGAAAGAATCGACTGCGACAGTACCGCGCGCCGCGCCGGGCGGCTGCCGAGCGCCACGTCGGCGGTCTGCGACGCAACCGCGATCGTGAACGAGAAATACAGGAAGTCCCAGTAGTCGGGTTCGAGCTTCGTGTCCGGGAAGCGGAGCGCACGCTCGCTGGCCGGCGACGCGTAGTAGAGCCGCGCGTAATGCAGCGTGAAGATCGTCGGGATCAGGAACCACGCGCCGAACAGCGTCGCCGCCGTCACCGCGTAATGGCCGAGCCCCGCGCGAAAGCCCACGCCCTTGGCCGTCGCGAGCTCGATCGCGATCGCCGCGACGCTCGCGACGGTCGCGAAACAGATGATCGTCAGCACGGTGGTCGCGCTCTCGTCCTCGCGGATCGCGATCTCGCGCACCTGATGGTGGTGCGCGGTCACCATGCGCACCCACATCAGCGCGAGATACAGCCACACCGCGACATCCCAGCCGATCAGCGCGCGCACGGTCGGGCGCAGCGGAAGCGGCAGCAGCAGCGCGCACAGCAAGCCTGCGGCGAACGCCGCCACCAGGCGCGGCCGGTTGCGTAATACCTGCGGATAAAGGGTCATGGTGAGTTTCCGAAAGCGAATGAAAGGCGCCGGTCAGTCTCGGGGATTCCGGCTGGTACCGCCCCGATTATCGCCATTCCGACGGGTCGTGGCGATGATCGCAAGCGCCTAAGATATGAGGATGACTGCCACCCCCGCCCTCTGCCGCCATCCGGCGAACACCGTCGGCCGCGACTTCGTGGTCGGCGACCTTCACGGCTGCCTCGATGCGCTGCGCGCGCTGCTGCACGAGGTTCGCTTCGATCCGGCCCGCGACCGCCTGTTCTGCGTCGGCGACCTCGTCGACCGCGGCCCCGAATCGGAAGCCGCGCTCGACCTGCTCGATCGCCCGTGGTGCCACGTGGTGCGCGGCAATCACGAGGAAGTGCTGAGCCTCGTCGCGCGCGGCAAGCTGGCGCCCGACGCGTGGCGCGGCATCGGCGGCGACTGGGGCGCGGACCTGCCGCCGGAGCGGCTGCGCGAGCATGCGGCGCGCGTCGACGCGCTGCCGCTCGTGCGGGTGGTCGGCGACGGGCCGGAGCGCTTCAACGTGCTGCATGCGGAATTCTTCGGCGACGACGACGATCTCGATAAGGGCCACTACGCGCCCGACGTGCGCGAGCGGCTGATCTGGGGCCGCGATCTCGTCCAGGGGCTCGCCGACCCGGGCCTGCAGCACGGGCTGTCGCTCACCTGCAGCGGCCATACGCCGGTGCGCGCGCCGCTGCGGATCGGCGCGCAGTGGTTCATCGACACGGGCGCGTTCGCGCCGGCGGGACGGCTCACGCTCGTCGAGCCGCGCACCGGGAGCAGCTGGTCGGCGACGCAGGCGCAAGCGCGCGAACGGCACGCGCAGCAATGGCCGTTGCCGTGACGCGCGGCAGCGCCTGCCCCGCCGGCCGGCGCTAGCCGACCTGGCTCAATTCGTACACCGCATCGATCGCCGCGCCGTTCCAGTTGTATTCGAGATAGGCCGCGTGATGACAGTCGCGCAGGATCGTGGTGCGGAACGCCGCCAGGCATTCGCCGAGCGGATCGCGCACCGACGGATAGACGACCCCCGCGCCGCCCGCGTCGCGCACCGCGCGGCCGAGCGCCTGCCCCGCCGCGTAGTTGCGCGGATGCAGCAGCGCCGGATCGCGCCGCGGCCACGTGCGCACGTCGGCCACGTCGCCTTGCGCGACCACCGTGTACAGCCGCATCTGCTGGCGCATCGGCGGCTCCTTCGTCGCGGCCAGGAACAGCCCGCTGTGGTAGCGGGTCTCGGCGATCGCCGTGTCGCGCGAGCGTGCGCAGTAGAACACGCCGTAGCGGCCGTCCGAGAAGCGGCTGCCCTGCGGATTCAGGTGGGTGAACGCAGCCATGATCGGCCCCCAGCCGAGCCCGTAGCGGCGCTCGTCGGGCGGCACCAGGTCGAGCGTGCCGACCTCGTTGCGGATGCGGTCGTTGGTCAGCGATTCGAGCGCGTAGAGCGCGTCGAAATCGTCCGCCGACGCGACGCGGTCGAACAGGTTGATCGCCGGAAAGCGGGTGGGGATGACGCGATAGGCGGGCGTCCAGTCGAGGGCCGTCGTCGGCCAGTTCATCAACGCGTCGGGAGTGTTCACGCCCATCCGCCCCGCATCGCGTCGAGATACTGGCGCACCGCGACGAGATCGCCGACGTTGCCCGCCAGCATGCGGTCCAGCGCGCGCTTGCCGCCGAACGGCGCGGCGTCGTTCGGGCGCTTGACCCACGCGTCGGCGGCCGCCGATTGCGGCAGCAGGATCTGTAGCGCCTTGTAGATGCCGAGCAGCAGCGACAGCCGTTCGAGCGTGTCGCGCGGCAGGCGCGCCGATTCCGGCGCCGCCTTCCACTTGAAGAACGTCGACCGGCCGGGCGAGCCGAGCAGCACGATCTGCTCGTCGATCGTCAGCTCCCAGTCGCGCGCGATGTTGAAGAACGCGCGCAGGCCGGCCGCCGACATCTGGGCGACCGAAGCCTGCGGCGGAACGGGATGCGGGATGTGAGCGGGCCGGGACATGAGCGTTAGTCTCAAAACGAATTCACTAACAAGATTAGTCCATTTTCGTATTTGTGCAAGGGTCGGCACCCGGCGTTCGGCGCTCGGGGTTTGCTCGCGCCGAAACGATATTTTTTGTCCATTCTGGACTGTTATTTTATTTTCTGCGCTAATGGCGGCACGGGACAGCGCGGATGCCTCCCGTCCGCCCCGGAACCGGACCGACCACGCCAAGGAACGCACCATGAAGAGACTGATTGCCGCCGTTTCGATCGCCCTGCTCGCGGTATCGGCAGGCCCCGCCGCCGCGAAGGACTGGACCACGCTGCGCTTCGGCACCGACGCGAGCTACGCGCCGTTCGAGTCGAAGGCGCCCGACGGCAAGCTCGTCGGCTTCGACATCGATCTCGGCAACGAGATCTGCGCGCGCCTGAAGGCGAAGTGCGTGTGGCTCGAGAACGATTTCGACGGGATGATCCCGGCGCTGAAGGCGAAGAAGTTCGACGCGGTGCTGTCGTCGATGTCGATCACCGCGCAGCGCGCCGAGCAGATCGCGTTCACGACGAAGATCTACAACCAGCCGACGCGTCTCGTCGTGAAGAAGGGCTCGCCGCTCGCGCCGAGTGCCGATTCGCTGAAGGGCAAGTCGGTCGGCGTCGAACAGGGCACGACGCAGGAAGCGTACGCGAAGGCGTACTGGGCGAAGCAAGGGGCGAACGTCGTGTCGTACCAGAACCAGGACGGCGTCTATGCGGACCTGCTGGCCGGCCGCCTCGACGCCGCGCTGCAGGACGAGGTGCAGGCCGCGATCGGCTTCCTGAAGTCGCCGCGCGGCGCCGGCTACCAGTTCGTCGGGCCGGAGCTCGTCGACGAGAAGGTACTGGGCGTCGGCGCGGGCATCGGCCTGCGCAAGGAGGACGCGGACCTGAAGGCGAAGATCGACCGCGCGATCCTCGACATGGTCAAGGACGGCACCTACAGGCGGCTCGCATCGAAGTACTTCGATTTCGACATCTACGGGGGCTGACGCGGCGTCACGGGCGCCCCGCACGGCGGCCGGATCGGGCTGGCCGGGCCGCCGTCGAGGCCGGCCCAGCCGCGAGCGGATCGAAGGCCGCCGCTCAGTTATTCAAAACGGCGGAACAGCACACTTGCATTCACACCGCCGAACCCGAATCCGTTGGAAATCGCATATTCGATTTCCATTTGCCGGGGGGACCTGCACACGATATCGACACCGGCTGCGCCTTCGTCCGGTGTTTGCAGGTTTCGCGTGGCGGGCGCGATCTGGTCTCGTATCGCCAGCGCCGTAAAAATGGCTTCGATTCCGCCGGCTGCACCCAGCAAATGCCCTGTGGCTGATTTCGTAGCCGAGACTGCTGGGCCCCCGGAGCCTCCGAACACTGCCTTGATGGCGTTCAGTTCGCTGCTGTCGCCAAGTTGAGTGGACGTAGCATGCGCGTTCAGATGCTGAACGCCGCCCGGGGCAATTCCCGCCTGCCTGAGTGCCAATTCCATCGCTCTACGCGCACCGTTCCCGTCGGCTGGCGTCGAGGTCATATGGTAAGCATCCGAACTGGTCCCGTAACCGACCAACTCGACGATCGGCGTCGCACCGCGACGCAATGCATGCTCCAGTTCCTCGATGACCAGTAACCCGGCTCCTTCGCCCATGACAAATCCGTCACGCCCCTGATCGAATGGCCGGGAAGATTCCTCCGGGTGTTCGGCAAAGCCGGTGGAAAGCGCCCTTGCGGCCGCGAAGGCACCTACGCTGACCCTGTCGATACATGCTTCGGCCCCGCCACACAGTGCAATGTCTGCTTCCCCCGCCCGGATCAAACGTGCGGCGTCGCCAATTGCCTGAACGCTGGCCGCGCAAGCCGTGACCGGAGCGCCGATCGGCCCCTTGAAGCCGTGGCGAATCGCAATATTTCCGGCGGCCATGTTTGCCAGGAAGCTGGGAATGGTAAAGGGAGAAAGACGGCGAGGCCCTTTGCTTTCGCTGGTTCGAACCGCGTCGGCAATCGCTCCGAATCCACCGATGCCCGACGCGACGATAGTCGCTGTCCTCGTCTGCCCGTTCTCATCTTCGGGCGACCATTTTGCCTGCTCGAGCGCCTCCTTTGCCGCCGCAAGGGCAAGCAGGATGAAGCGATCCATCTTCTTCTGATCCTTGGGATCGGCAGCCAGATTCGGATCGAATCCAGCCGGGTAAGTCTCCGTGCGCTCGGGAACCAGGCCGCCGACCTTCGCAGGTATGCCGTCAACGATTTCGGGCGGCAGGGAAACGATGCCGGAATCGCCGTCAAGCAACCTGCGCCACACGTGCTCCAGCCCGCATCCAAGGGGGGAGACGATACCCATGCCCGTTACAACAATTCTTTTCATATTCATCAGTCTCAATCACATATACGGCGAGCGCTTGGCCGTCGGTCGCGAAGCCGTGAGCGCCCTTCCCCTAGGGGCCTGTTCACGCTCGCTCGGTCGCCGCATGCTTCGTCCTTGCTCGTGCAAAACGCTCCTGGATGATCGCGTCCGCAGCAGGGCCGGGCACGACCACATGGCTGTCTCGCGTAATCAGCTGTCCTGTTTCCAGGTCCACGACGCCAATGCGCGCAGCCCGTCCCGATGCCTTGTCGAGCAGTTGGACCGTGCGTCCCTGCGGAGACAGCCGCTCGCTTCCCCATTCCGTGAGCGCCAGCATGACCGGGCGGAATGACCAGCCGAGTTCGGTCAAAACGTACTCATACCGGGGAGGCTTGCTGCTGTACTGAACACGCTCCAGCAATCCGGCAGCAACCAGATCGGTCAGCCGGCGGGTGAGCATGTTGGTGGCGATGCCAAGGCTCTCTTCAAATTCGTCGAAGCGGGTCAGCCCATACATCGCATCCCGCAGGATGAGGATGCTCCACCACTCTCCAACACGGCTCACGCTGCGAGCAATCGGGCATGCCCATGCGCTTAGATCGGTACGCTTCATCTGATGTCCCTTCTCTCGGGCACTTACTTTCAACATGAAAGTCATACTACACACGTAAGTTTCAAGATGCAAGCCACAAGCAATGAGGACACGTACCTGCCCGAAGTACCTGATCGATCATCGTGAAACAAAAAAGACGCGGCCGGACAAGCCGGCCGCCTCCCCTCCCCGCCGCCGTGATCCGGCGGCGCCCGTCGTCCGGAATTCTCAGCCGCCGTTCATCGACGCAAAGGTCGGCAGCAGGATCCGGTAGATGTGGATGAATGCCGGTCCGAGCAGCACCGTCAGCAGGGCCGGAAAGATGCAGAAGATCAGCGGGAACAGCAGCTTCAGCGCGATCTTCGCCGCGCGTTCCTCCGCGCGCATGCGCCGCCGCGTGCGCAGCATGTCGGACAGCACGCGCAGCGAATCGCCGATGCTCGTGCCGAAGCGGTCGGCCTGGATCAGCATCGCGCAGAACGATTCGATGTCCTCGACGCCGGTGCGCAGCGCGAGATTGCGCAGCGCGGCTTCCTTCGTGAAGCCCGAGCGCATTTCGAGCAGCATCAGGTCGAGCTCGCTCGCGACGACCGGGCTGCGGAATTGCAGCTCCTCGCATACCTTCAGCAGCGCCGAGTCGAGGCTCAGGCCCGCCTCGACGCATACGGTCAGCAGGTCGAGCGCGTCCGGGAAATCCTCGAAGATCACGCGCTGGCGCGATGCGATCCTGCGCGCCAGCACGACGTTCGGCAGGTAATAGCCGATCGCGCCGAACAGCACGAGGATCATCGACAGCGTGTAGCGGCTCTCCGCGAGCTTCGTCGTGATCAGCGCCGGCAGCAGCATGGCCGGCAGCGCGATCGCGAGCAGCGTCTTGGCGCCGAAATACACGCTCGCGGCGTTCGGCGTGCGCCAGCCGGCGTTCATCAGCCGGACCCGCAGCGGCGAATCTTCCCAGCCCTCCTTCGGCACCGACAGCTTCGAGATCGGCTTCGACATCTCGGCGAACTTCTCGACCCACTCGGACGCGAAGCCGCCCGTCGAAGCGCCGTCGCCGAGCGTCACGGCGCCGCCGCCCGCCTGCTGCAGGCGGCGCTGCATGTTGCGCGGCACGAACACGAGCAGCGCCACCAGCGCGCCGGCGAACACCGCCGCGAACAGCCCGCCGAGCATCAGGATTTGTATCAGGTTCAGGTTTTGCATGACAACTCCTCGATCAGAGCGTGAAGCATCCGGTCACGTCGCGCGCGCCGCGCGTCAGACACGGATCCGGATGATCCGGCGCATCCACAGCACGCCGAACGCCATCGACACCAGCGTGGAGACGACCAGCTTGATCCCGGCCGGGTCCTGCCAGAGCACCGCCAGGAATTCCGGGTTCAGCAGCATCATCGCGCCGGCGGCGGCGAACGGCAGCAGCCCCAGCACCCACGCCGACATGCGCCCTTCCGCGGCCAGCACGCGAATCTTGTCGAACAGCTTGAAGCGCTCGCGGATCAGCGCGGCGATGCCGTCGAGCAGCTCGGCCAGGTTGCCGCCGGTCTCGCGCTGGATCAGCACCGCGATCACGAAGTAGCGCAGGTCGCGCACCGGCACCCGGTTCGCGAGATTCATCAGCGCGTCGTGCAGCGACACGCCGTAGTTGATCTCGTCGAACGTGATGCGGAACTCGCTGCCCATCGGCTCGGAAAACTCGTCGCTGACCATCCCGATCGCGCTCGTGAACGCGTGGCCGGAACGCAAGGCCCGCGCGATCATGTCGCACACGTCGGGCAGCTGGCGCTCGAGCTTGCGCATCCGGCGCCCGCGGTTGCGCATCACGAACAGCAGCGGCAGCATGCAGGCCGGCAGCGCGATCAGCACCGCGACCGGGAACGGCAGCGTCGTGAAGGTCAGCGCCACCAGCACGAGCGGCGGCAGCGCGAGGCTCATGCCGACCAGCTTCGCGACCGACCAGCTCATGCCGGACTGCTGCAGCAGCAGGTCGAGCGAGTGCACGCGCGGCATCGCCATCAGCAGGCGGTCGAACGGCTTCGCGTCGTTGAGCATGCGCTCCTTCAGGATCGACAGCCGCTCCTTCTGCACCTGCCCGCCGGCGGACATCGCGCGGATGCGCGCCTCGATGCGCTTGGCCGCGACGCCGTGCCGGGCGTTCCACCACTGGTAGAGCCCCTCGAACGCCAGCACCACCGCGACGAACAGGAGAATCACAAACGCGTAGAAGATCGGATCCATGGTCGTTCCTCGTCTTCGGAACGCGGCCGGCGCGCGCCGGCCGCGCCGTTAGTTCGCCTCGTAATGGCGCGCCGGGTCGTAGAGCGCGTCCGGCAGGTTGATGCCGAACGCCTGCAGGCGGTCCGCGAACTTCGGCCGCACGCCGGTCGCGGTGAAGTGCCCGCGCACCGTGCCGTCCTTGTCCACGCCCGTGCGCCTGAACGTGAAGATCTCCTGCATGTTGATGATGTCGCCCTCCATCCCGGTCAGCTCGGAGATGCTGACGATCTTGCGCTTGCCGTCGGTCAGGCGCGCCGCCTGCACGACGACCGAGATCGCCGACGCGATCTGCTGGCGCATCGTCTTCGGCGGCAGCGACAGGCCGGCGATGCTGATCATGTTTTCGAGACGCGTGAGCGCATCGCGCGGCGTGTTCGCGTGAATCGTCGCGAGCGAGCCTTCGTGGCCGGTGTTCATCGCGTTGAGCATGTCGAGCGCCTCCGCGCCGCGCACTTCGCCGAGGATGATGCGGTCCGGGCGCATCCGCAGCGCGTTGCGCACCAGCGTGCGCTGCGTGATCTCGCCCTTGCCCTCGATGTTCGGCGGACGCGTCTCGAGGCGCAGCACGTGCGGCTGCTGGAGCTGGAGCTCGGCCGCGTCCTCGATCGTGACGATCCGCTCGTTCGCCGGAATGAAGCCCGACAGGATGTTGAGCAGCGTCGTCTTGCCGCTGCCGGTGCCGCCCGACACCAGCACGTTCACCTTCGCGCGCGACAGCGCGTCGAGCAGCTCGGCCATCGGCGGCGTGATGCTCTGGAAGCGCACGAGGTCGTCCATCTTCAGCGGGCACACCGCGAAACGCCGGATCGACATCAGCGGCCCGTCGATCGCCGACGGCGGGATGATCGCGTTGACGCGCGAGCCGTCCGGCAGGCGCGCGTCGACCATCGGGCTCGACTCGTCGATGCGGCGGCCGACGCGCGACACGATCTTCTCGATCACCTTCATCAGGTGCGCGTCGTCGTAGAACGTCACGTCGGTCAATTCGAGCTGGCCGTGCCGCTCGACGTAGACCTGCTTGTACGTGTTGACGAGGATGTCCGACACGCTCGGGTCGCGCAGCAGCGATTCGAGCGGGCCGAAGCCGAACATCTCGTCGTAGACGTCGATCGCGAGCTGGCGCCGCTCGATGTCGTTCGCGGGCAGCTTGTCCTCGTCGAGGATGCGCGCGATCAGCATCGAGATCTCGTGGCGGACCTGCTCCTGCGGCATCCGCGACAGGCGCTCGAGCTCGACGCGTTCCAGCACCGCGGCGTGGATCTCGCGGCGCAGCTTCTGATAGGCCTCGCGCACCATCGCGCCGCCGGGACCGCCGTGGTCGGCGCGTGCGGCGACCGGCGGCATCCGTTGCATGGACAACTGTTCGCGCAGTGACATGGTCGACTCCTCGAATGAATTCACATGGACTTGAGTTTCGGCGCCGCGCCGCGGCCGAACAGCCGGGCGACCAGCGGTTCAGTGCGCTGCGCGCCGTGCCCCGCGCGCATCTCGCCCTCGACGAGCTGCTTCGCGCAGCCTTGCAGCGCGCGGGCCACCGCGCAGTTGCGCGCAAGGCGCGAAATCGGGTGCCCCTGGTTGACCGATTCGAGCACGGTGACGGGATCGTCGGGAATCACGTCCGTCGCGTGCATGCCGAGCACTTCCTCGAGCGCGGAACGCGTGCGCTCGCTCGCGCGCGCGTTGCGGTTCACGATCAGGCGCAGCCGGTCGAGCGGATAGCCGAGCGACATCAGGATTTCCTGCAGCCGGCGCCCCGCGCGCACGTGCGGCATCGTCGGCAGCAGCACGAGCTCGATCCGGTCGCTGCGGTCGAGCGCGACCATCGACACCGGATTGAGGCTCAGGCCGACGTCGAAGATCACGAAGTCGTAGCGCGGCGCGGCGACGCCGAGGATCCACTCGAGCGCATCCTCGCGCATCTCGGCCGCCTTGACGGGGTCGCCCGCGCCGGCCAGCACGTGGAAGGTGTCGCTGACCCGCGCGACGCTCGCGTCGAGAAACGCGCCGTCCAGGCGCTCGAGCTGCGTGCAGAGCTGCGGCAGCGTCGACGGCGGCGTCTCGTCGGAGACGAGGAACGCCGCGTCGCCGAACTGCTGGTTCAGGTCGATCAGCAGCACGCGGCGCTTGAAGGTCTCGGCGATCTCGTACGCGACGTTGCTCGCGATGAAGGTCGTGCCCGAGCCGCCCTTGCACGACATGAACGAGACGATCCGGGTGTCGCCGCTGTCGCGCCGCGTGCTCTGTGCGGCCGCACGCTGCAGCGCGTCGGTGAGCGCATGCACTTCGAGCGGCCACGCCAGCACGTCGCGCACGCCGGCGCGCATCGCGTCGAGCAGCGTGTGCTGCGACGCGTCGGCGGTCACGAGCATGCAGGTCAGGCCCATGTGCAGCCGGCACATCCGCTCGATCGCGGCCAGCTCGGCCGCGTCGAGCGACGCGCAGTCGACCATCAGCACGTCGAACGCGTCGAGCCCGTCGGTGCGATGCTCGATCTGCGCAGGCCGGCCGGCCGCGCGCGTGACGCGATAGTTGCCGCAGTCGGCGACGAGCCGCGCGATCTGCGTCAGACGCCCCGTATCGTCGGAAGCCACGAGGATGTTGATCATGTTTTGCCTCGTTCGGTTAATTGCAGACCGTTCCGCCAGTGGACGACATCAGGCTCTCGCGAGGGAGCGTGGTCGAGAACGACGGCATGGGGACGTTGATCTTCACGAACGGGATCAGCGTCTTGATCGTGATGCCCGTCACTTGCAGCGTGACGAACGTACAGGTGCTGCGCGCGGTCGTCGGATCGGAATCGCAGCCCGACGGCGTATAGGTGAGCGTCACGTTGCTGGCCTTCAGCAGCGGCATCAGCGTCGTGATGCGCTGCTTGATCACGGTCGCATCCGCGTCGCACACGGTCGCGGTGCGCGCACCGAGGCGCATCGCCTCGCTCGCGGTGTTCCAGTAGAACAGCACGCGGCCGAATTCGCAGATGCCGATCAGCAGCGTGCAGAAGATCGCCGCGACCAGCGCAAACTCGACGACGGTCGCGCCGCGCTCGGCGCGGCGACGCAGCGGGGAACGGGTGCGCGGTTTCATGACACTTGCCTCATCACGGTGACGATGTTGCCGAAGGTGATCTGCGGCAGGCCCGGGAACGCCGGGATCGGCACATACTTGTAGCCCTTGATCTTGACCTCGACCAGGTTGATGCTCCCGGACGGCGCGCCGCCCGACGCGCCGTTGTTCGCGTCGTAGGTGACCACGCTCGCGAACTGCGGCGGGTCGGACGCATCGCTGCAGCCCGTGTTGTTCGATGCGTCGCAGATCACCACGTTGGTCGTCGCCAGCCCGGGCGCGAGCTCGGTGCCCTTCGCGCCGCAGGTCGTGCTGCCGTAGACGGCGAGGCACTGCGCGGCCGCGAGCGGATACGCGGGATCGCTCGGCAGGTACGTCGACAGATAGCGCGCCGCATCGCGCGTCGACTTGGTCAGCGCCTCGTACTGGTAGATCGCGCGGCCGAACTCCGCGACGCCGGTGACGAGCAGCACGAGCGGAATCATCACGAACGCGAACTCGACCGCGGCGACGCCGCGCATCCGGGAACGACGGGACAAGGGCTTCTGGTTCATGATCGCCTCGGTTATTGAAGCAGCACGGGCACCATCGGCCCGACCGAGCCGAGGTCGCCCGGCACGCCTTCGGTGGCGCATGGGCTGCCCGCCATCGACGACGAGCCGCGATATTCGAGGTGCACCGGGCCTGCGCCGCCGCCCGAGCCCATCGGGTCGAGCATCAGCATGCAGTCCCACTGCAGCACCGGCGCGCTGTGGCCGCTCAACAGCTGCGTGCAGTCGACTTCGGGCGCCAGCACCAGGCGGCGATCCGCGCCGGCCGTATAGTTGCTCGCCGCATACGAGCCGCTCGTGGTGATGCCGGTCGTCGCGTCGCCCTGATAGCTGGCGAACGTCCGGCGGTGGGCCACGAAGTCGGCGTATGCGTCCCGTCCCGTGGCCCACGTGGTCGTGTTGTACGTCCAGCCGGTGAAATCGGGCGTGCCGTCCGCCGGGCCCTTGAACGGGTTGTTGTAGATGCCGAAGCGCGTATTCCACGCATCGCCGCTCGACACCTTGTTCCCCGGCGAGCCGAGGCTCGATCCGACCGCCGGCAGGTTGCAGTAGTTGCCGGCCAGTTCCTTGGTGATCTCCGACGCGCTGTTCGAGCCGTTGAGCGCCGCCCAGCCGAAGTTGCCGGCGCCGTAGCTCGGCGGAGAGCCCGTCTTCGAGGCCATCCAGTCGCCGATGTTGTAGCTGGCGCCGGCCACCGGCGGGCTCACGTTGGTGCCCGCCTTGCAGACGAACACAGGAATCGCACAGGTCGTCTGCGCCGGCCCGACGGTCGCGACCGCGGCGGCCGACACCGACGCGTTCGCGATGTTGATGCCCGGGATCACGTTCAGCGCCTGGATGAACCAGTTCGCGATGTTGCCCTGCGCCGTCGTGCACTTCACGTACTTGATGCTCGCCGGCGCCGATACCGAGCCCTTCGGCAGGAACGGATTGGTCAGCGCATCGCTGAAGGTGACGTTCGAATCCGTCAGCAGCTGCACCGCGTTCTGCTGGAACAGCGCGAAATTCTGGTGGCCGGCGGTAATGCCGGCCGCCTCCGAAACCGACAGGTTCACCGTGGCGCCGGTCAGGTCACGCGCAGCCGCCAATGCACAGGCATCGGCGCTGTTCTGCAGTTCGCTGCGCGTGACGTACAGCTTGCCAAGATCCAGCGCGAGGCCGACGAACCCGATCAGCACCGCCAGCGCGAGGGCGACGATGACCGCGACGGCGCCGCGCTGGCGGCGGCTGCCGCGAGCGGTGATTCGAGGATGTTGAGCGACGCGGGACATGGCAATCTCCCTGAGCGGCTGTCGTTATTGGTTGGCGGACTTGCTGATGCCGATCACGAACGTGTTCGACGGCGGCTGAACCGTCTGGAACGACTTGTCGTAGTTGTCGAGCGCGGACGCCGCGGCGCTGCCCGACACTGCCGGCTTCGGCGCGTGCTCCGCGGCATGCGGATCGATGATCTGCGCTTGCGTCACGGCGCGCACCGACTCGCCGAAGCGGCCGTCCCACACCGGCGTCGACGACATGCAGCCCGCGAGCGCGGCGGCGAGCGGCGCGGCCAGGGCCACGCGGCGCACGATTACGAGGTAGGCGGATTTCATGAGCTTCCCCTTGAGTGTCTTTTCAACGATCGGTGGACGACGGCGCGGCGTTTGCGCCGGCAACCTGTTGCGGGCGGCGATTGGCCGGGCTCGGCGGGTTCGCCTGGGTCGCCGCGGCGATGCGGGCGGCGGCCGCTTCGATGCGGGCGACGCGGGCCGCCGTCGCGTCGGCGGCGGCCGGTGCAGCAGCGGCCGGTGCCGGTTCGGCCTTGACCGGAGCCGGTGCTGCCGCGACCGGCTTGACCGGCTCGGCCTTCACCGGGGCCGGTGCTGCCGCGAACTGCCTGGCCAGCACGGCCTTCACCGGTGACGACGATGCCGCGATCGGCTTGGCCGGCACGTCCTGCGTCGTCACCGGCAGCGCCGTCACGGCCGGCTGCGCGGCCGGATCGGCGTGCGGCGCGCGCGGCGCCGGCAGCGCGGCGGAGGCGGCGGGCTCGTCCGACTGCGGCGCGGGCGCCGGGGCCGGCACGGGAGCCGGCGCCTGCGACTGCGGCATCGACTGCTGCGTCGGCGCGGCCTCGCTCGCGGGCGCCCTGCCGTGCTTGCGCAGCCCGCCTCGCCCTTCCATGTTGCCGGTCGCGAACACGTCCGCTTCGTTCGTCCGGGTAAAGCTGTCGGTCGGCAGCGGCACGTCGGCGGTCTGCAGCGGCTTCACGAGGTGCGGCGTGATGATGAAGATCAGCTCGGTGCGGTCCTGCTGGAACGACGTGCTGCGCGCCAGCGCGCCCAGCACCGGGATTTCGCCGATGCCCGGCACCGCCTTCAGCGAGCCCGTCACGTTGTCCTTGATCAGCCCGCCGATCGCGAACGTTTCACCGTCCGCCATCTGCACGGTCGTCGACGCGCGCCGCGTCGTGATCAGCGGCAGGATCGACGCGCCGGCGACGTTGGTCGCGGTAAGCGTGACGCCCGTCTGCGACAGCTCCGACACTTCCGGCGCGACCTTCATGCTGATGCGGCCGTTCGACAGCACCGTCGGCAGGAACCGCAGCGCGACGCCGAATTCCTCTTCCTGCAGCGTGATCGTCGTGCCGCCGCTGGTATTGCTCTGCGGGACCGGGATGAAGATCTTGCCGCCGGCGAGGAAGGTCGCTTCCTGGCCGCTGATCGTCACGAGGTTCGGCTCCGCGAGGATCTTGACGAGGTCGTCGGTGTTCTGCGCGTCCACCGCGACGCGGAACGGCCGGTTGTTCGCCTTGTTCGCCATGATGCCGCTCGCGACGCCGGCGAGCAGGTTGCTCACCAGCGCGCCGCTCCACGAGCCGAAGCCGCCCTGGATGTTGAACGCCGAGCCGAGCTGGTTGATCAGCGTCTTCGACACCTCGGCGACCTTCACCTCGAGCATCACCTGCTGCGGCGCGGTCACGGTCAGCATGTTGAGCACGGTGCCGCCGCCCTTGTTGTCGCCGTTGGCGCCGCCGCCGCCCGCGTTCGCATAGGCCTTCGCGATCGCGGCCGCCTGCTGCGCGGCCTGCGAGCTCGACACGTTGCCCGCGAGCACGATCGTGTCGGCCGCGGTCGACACGTGGATGTCGCGCTCGCCCGGCATCAGCTGCCCGAGCGACGCCTGCAGGCCGCCCGCGTCGGCGCCGACCGCCACGTCGATGATCCGGCACGCGCCGCTCTTGCCCTGCACGATCATGTTGGTCGTGCCGACCGACAGCCCGAGGATGTAGAGCGTCTGCGGCGACACCATCGTCGCCTGCGCGACGGCCGGGTTGCCGATCGTGCGATTGCGCACGGGCTCCGGCATCGGCACCAGCATCGACTTGCCGAGCGGCACGCTGACGGACGTCGATTCGCGCACCGCGCCGACGCAGTTCGGCCCGCGCAGCGGCCCGTTCGCGGCGGCGGCCGCGGCCCCCGCTGCAGGCGCCGGCGTCATGCTGATCGTCATCTGCATCGGTCCCTTGCCCATCGCCGCCGGCGCACTCGCCGGGCCGCCCTTGAGTAGCGCCCCCGACTCGGCGCCGACCTGCGCGACCGCGCTGTAGACGTTGAACCAGCCGGCGCAGAGAATTGCCGCCACCATCGCGCCGTGCAGGGCGCGCAGGCGCGCCGGTCCGGCTCCAGAACTTTGCGGTTTGATCTTCATTTCGTCTGATCCCCCGAATTCCCGGCGAAGCGCCGGGCTTGACTGTCAAAGGCCGCCGCTTGCGGCGAGCGGCCTGGTTGCTGTCCGTGTTGTTGACGCCATACCTGTTGTTGATGTGCTCAGAAGCATTCGAGGCTGCCGGCCACGCCCGTCAGCACACCGATGCAGTCGCGCCGCACCGCCGCCGGCGCCGCATGCGACGCGACGTGCACGCGCACCGGCTTCGCACGGGCGGGCGCCGGCGGAGCCGACGGCGCCGCGGGCATGCCGAGCAGCGTGAGCTTGGTCGCGCCGTCGGTGTTCAGCGTCTGCTTGTCCACCTGGTTGCGCAGCACGAGCGACAGCGTGCCGACGCTGCGCGCGACGTCGAGCTTCTCCGCCTGCTCGGGCGACACTTCGAGCGTCACCGCGTTGACGACCTTCGGCGCCGTATCGTCGCGGCTGACCTGCTGCGCGACCGCCAGCACCAGGATGTGCTCGAGCACGATCTTCGAGATGCTCTGCTGGTTGTCGGTCTTGCCCGGCTCCTGGGTGTTGACGATCACGTCGACGTAGTTGCCCGGCAGCGCGAAGCCCGCGACGCCAACGACGTCGTTGACCCGCACCGTGATCGCGCGGTTGCCCGCGCCGATCACGGCGGACAGCCCGCCCTTCGTGCCGATCGGCGCGAGCTTCGCTTCGAGCACGGGCTCGCCGCGCGCGAGGCTCGTGCGCACGACGCGCCCTTCGAGCGACTTGGTGTCGGTGAACGTGCCGGGGGGCACGCTGCCCGACGGCCAGCTGACGGTGTGGACCTGGGCCGGCCCGATCGGCTCGCCCAGGTTGAGGTCGGTGGCCGCGACGGCAACTTGCGTGACGGCGCTGGTGGACGTTTGAACGAGCCACCGCGATGCGAACGCGACGGCGGCGAGACCGGCCACCATGGCGATGATCAGCATCGTGATTGCGCGAGTGTTTTTCATGGCAATGCTCCTCGACAGATCGTGAATGAAACGGCTCAACCGGAAATCAGCGTGCGGCCCACCCGCTCGCCCGCCGGCGGATGCGGGCTGTCCCGCTCGGGCGCGGCGCCGAAGTAGCCGGCCCATGCCTCATGCAGCCCCTCCGGCGTGACTTCCATCGGGTCGCCGCGATAGCGCGCCGACGCGGCGACGAGACGCAGCAGGTCGCCCGGGAAGCAGGCGAGGAACGCCTTGCCGGTCGGCAGGTGCAGCTTGTGCGCGAGGTAGTCGAACGCGTCGTTGGCCGGCACGAGGCCGAGCGAGCGGCACATCGCGTCGAACACCGCGTGGTAGTCCTCGATCGCCATCGGCCCGACGTAGAGCTTCGAGCCGAGGCGGCGCAGGAACGCGTCGTCGCCGAACTGCGACGGCGCGATGTTGCTCGAGAACACCGGCCACACGTCGAACGGCACGACGAAGCGGTTGCCCGAGCCGAGCGTCAGCAGGTCGACGCCGCGATCGAGCGGCCGCAGCCAGCGGTTGAGCAGGTCGCGCGGCTCGACGCGCTGGCGGCCGAGGTCGTCGACGACGTACATGCCCATGTTGGCCTTCACGTGCGGCGGCGCCTGGTAGCAGCCGGATGCGTCTTCGCGCCGCAGGTCGAGCTCTTCGAGCGTCAGCTCGCCGCCCGACAGCACCATCGGGCGCTCGCACAGCCGCCAGCGGCGGTCGACCGACTGCCCGTCCGGCTGCTGCGCCGCGTCGACGTGCACGAGCGGGTCGTGGATCTGGATGATCTCGCCGCCCGCGTAGATCGCGTACGGCACCGGCACTTCGCCGCGCATCAGCGAGCCGAGGCGCTCCGCGAGGAAGGTCTTGCCGCTGCCCGCCGGCCCGTGGATCAGCAGCGGCCGGCCGGCGTTCAGCGCGGCGGCCGCGGCTTCGATGATCGCCATGTCGTACACGATGCCCTCGAACGCGGCCATCACGTCGGCGCGTGCGATGCGCTGCCTGCGAACCGAATGGAGGTCGATCATCTCGAGATACGCGTCGAGCGTGACCGGCGCGGGGCCGGCGTAGTTGCTGTGCGCCTTTTCCTCGATCGCGAGCACGCGGCCGGCGTCGGTCAGGCGGAACGACACGTCGAGATCGGTCGTGCCACGGTGCGTGATCTCGACGAGATGCTCGCGCACGAGGAACGCGAGCACGTCGTCGAGCACCGAGATCGGCAGGCAGTGCCGGTCGATCAGGTCCGCGTACTCCGAGCGCCCGTGCATCAGCGTCGACTTGAGCACCAGGCCGGCTACGAACGTGTCCTTGAGCCCGGTATCCGCGAGCGTGCGCGGCGCGCGCGGCAGGCGCGGCTGGAATTTCGTGTGCGACTCGCGCGACGGCGCCGGATCGGGCAGATGAGCGATCTGCGCGTCGCGTCTCGGCTCGTTGTGGTCTGCGTTCATGATCGCTCCGTTGTCAGCATCGATTGCGCAGGCGGCCCGCCTACACGGCGGCCGCGAACAACATCCCCAGCGTGCCTGCGGCGATTGCAACGCCGTACGGCAACGCCCCCACCGACGCGACCTGCGCCGGCATCTCGGCCCCCAGGCCCTGCTGCCTGAGCGCGCTGCGCGCGAGCAGGTAGCGGATGTTCGCGAACAGCTGCCGCGCGCGGCCTCGCCACACCACCACCGCCAGCGCGCCGACGCCGCCCGCGACGAAGGTCGCGAGCACGATCCAGACCGCGAGCGCGGGGCCGACCCACGCGCCGATCGTCAGCATCAGCTTCACGTCGCCGGCCGCCATCCCGTGCATCAGGTACAGCGGCAGCAGCAGCGCGAGCCCGGTCGCGGCGCCGGCGAGCCATGCGAGCACACCGGCCCACGGCCCGAGCAGCACGCACTGCGCGACCAGCGCGCCGCCGAGCCCGACTGCGAGCAGGCGGTTCGGAATGCGACGGCACGTCAGGTCCGTGCTCGCCGCGACGACCACGAGCGTCGTGACGCACAGCGGAATCGGGTGGGGCGGCATGACAGGCAACATGGCTGGCCTCTTCGATCGTGGGTGGGATGATTCAGGTCGCGGCCGTGATGCGGGCCGCAACGTCCAGGTAAAGACCGTCGAGCGTCGTGCCGAGCGTCGTCACGGCAATGACGATGGCCATCGCGATCAGCGACGCCAGCAACGCGTATTCGATCGCCGTGACCCCGCCCCTGTCGTCAATCCATCTCGCTACCGCCTTGATTCCCGTTCGCATGGCGATCTCCGTTTCTTCAGTATTCGTGCCGCTGCACATGCGCGACGTGTCTGCCGATACACGTCCGGGCTGGCCTGCCCGGACGCCAGACCGTGCGCCATGTCATGTGCGCTACAGTTCGTTCCCTATGGTCGTGAACACTCCGTTCAGGTCCTGGCCGACGAGCTGCACGGCGCCGATGATCACCACCGCGATCAACGCGGCGATCAGGCCGTACTCGATCGCCGTGACGCCGCTGTCGTCCCGAAGGAAACCCGAGCGGTGCACACGGGCCAGCAGCTGACGCAAACTGCCGGAGTGCTGCACAAGGACTGTCTGCTTCATGACATGCTCCTCATCGCGTACCAAAGACATCACTCATCGAATCGAGGAAATGACGGGCGAATCAACCGTGAACTCGCCCGTCGGCGGGTTCACAGTTCGTTGCCGATCGTCGTAAAGACGCCATTGAGATCCTGGCCGACGATCTTCACCGCGCCGATGATGACGACGGCAATCAATGCGGCGATCAGGCCGTACTCGATGGCGGTCACGCCGTCTTCGTCACGGGCGAACTGCTTCAGTTGCTGAACGAGCTTGGACATGTTTTCTCTCCCTTGGGATAGCTAAACAAAACCCCTTGCCACCATTGACTCGGGGGACCTACCTGCTGCTGGCACTGCAAAAAATCAGAACGTGAAGATCGGCCGCATCGGCACGGGCGCGCGGGCGCACATGCCCTTGCGGGCCGTTTCGACGAACGAGGAACTGCCGCTCGGGTGCGCATGCGTGGCGATCTGCCGGATGCGCTTGCCGCCCGAAGCGGACTGGAGGCCGGTCGACGCACGCCGGCCGGACGAATGAAGCGCAGTCGCCCGGCGTGGCGCCGTTGCGCTGCGTTGGCGGCTCGCGAGCCGCGGCGTGGCTTGGTCCATCATTTTGTTACCCCCGACTTCGGTCCTGCTCCTTGTTCTGGCGACCGGACGATGCCGGCGCCCCGCTGGCCAGACGGCGACTTGCCCAGTGAGACCGGATGCGGCGCTGTTCTGCACGGCTCCGGACTCCAACCCCGTGGGCGGCGCCGGCGTCGATCCTGGTGTAGTCGATGTCTGGATCGGCCGGACGTCACGTCGTCGACTTCCGCGAGTCAGCTATCGCAAAGAGCGGGCCAGCCTGCCCCCGATCCCGCCCGCACAAGGGGTTCGGGTCGGGGGGTGGTCGAACGGGGGGAGCGCGGCCGGCCGGAAGTTGCGCTTCTGATACATCCGCGCCGCCGCGCGCAGCGGCACGACCCGCGCAGAGCCCCGCCGGACAAGGCTCAAAAAATTTTCTCGGGATTTTCCCGGATCGCGCCGCCCGCGAGCGCACGGCAGCCGGTGTACAGGTTTGCATCGGCCGGCCATGCGAAATGTTTCATGTCCGTAACACCGAGGCCCGATTCGTCCTATCACGAACCCGCCGCCGGCCCGTTTTCGCCTGATTTTCCTTTTTTAAACACCCGGTTAAACCGGGGGCGATTTGCATCGCCGGGCGTTTTTTTCTAACAATGGAATGGCCGGACGCTGCCAGAAAGCGAACACGCTTCGAAGTCCGTGCGATACCACACGATACCAACGGGCTGCATCGACGATGCAGCCCCCACCTGCAGGCGGGGCATCATGTACGTAGCCAATCGGGGAGCGCGCTGGCGCGCGCTGCGCTGCACACAGTGGCTGACGGCCGAGCGGATCGTGCCGTACAGCTGCGCGATGCTGCTGCTCATCGCGCTCACGCTCGGCGCATGGGCGTGGACGACGCACGGCTTCAGCGCCAACACGGCGGTGCGCCCGGGCGTCGACTTCGCGGTGTTCTGGACGGCCTCCGACCTGATCCTGCACGGACAGGTCGGCTCGATCTACGATTTCAGCTTCTTCACGCAAGCCGAACTGCTGCGGTTCGGCGCGTACCTGCATCGCGGCTTCCTGCCGTGGCTGTATCCGCCGACGATGCTGCTGCTCGTCGTGCCGCTCGCTTTCGTGCCGTTTCTGCCCGCTTTTTTCCTCTTTTTCGCGGGCAGCTTTCTATGCTATGCGCGAGGCGTCGCCGGCCTGTCCGGGCTGCGCGCGCACCTCTCGCAACCGAGCGCCGTCACGCTCGCGCTGCTGGCGTTCCCCGGCGTGTTCGTCGCGATCGCGAGCGGCCAGAACGGCCTGCTCACCGCCGGCATCGCGGCGCTCGCGCTGCGCCATCTCGAACGGCGGCCGGTCGCAGCCGGCCTGCTCGTCAGCCTGCTTGCGGTCAAGCCGCAGCTCGCCGTGCTGTTTCCGCTCGTGCTGATCGCCACGCGCGCGTGGCGGGCGTTTGCCGCCGCCGCAGCCGGCTCCGCGCTGTTCGCGGCAGCCAGCGTCGCGCTCGGCGGCGCCGCCGCGCTGCGCGGCTTCGCGAACGGCATGACGACGGTGCGCGAGATGATCGTCGAGCACGGCGTGGGGTACTGGCTGGTGTCGCCGTCGCCGTTCGCGGCGCTGCGGCTCGCCGGCGCGTCGCCGACTATCGCGTACGCGGCGCAGGCCGCGATCGCGCTGGTCGCCGCGACGGCCGCGGTTGCCGTGTGGCGCCGCACGCGCGACATGCGCCTGCGCGGCGCGGCGCTCGCGGCCGCGACGCTGCTGACGACGCCGTACCTGTGGCACTACGAACTGCCGTGGCTCGGCATCGCGGTGTTCTGCGTCGTCGCGTACGGCCTCGACGAAGGCTGGCTGCCCGGCGACCAGCCGGTGGTCGTGCTCGCGTGGCTGCTGCCCGCGTTCGAGTTCGTCAACCGCCTGTTCCTGCTGCCGCAAATCGGCCCGGTCGTGCTGCTGAGCCTGCTGTTCGTCGTCCTGCGCCGCGCGTCGCTCGCGCCGGGAGCCGCATGATGCAGCTCCGTCACTCCGGCCGCGACGCGCTGCCCGCGTTCGACGCGCATCCCGAACTGCCGGCGGCCGGCCCGCGCCGCCGGCCCCACTGGCTCACGCTGCGCCGCGTGCGCGCATATGCGTGCGCCGCGCTGTGCTGCTACCTGCTGTTCGCCGGAATCTACGTCGTGCGCCTGCTGGGCCCGCACGGCGACACGCTGACGCCGCCCGCGTCCGATTTCGCGTCGGCCTGGAGCGCGGCGTGGCTCGCCGCGCACGGGCGCGCGCTCGACGCATGGCACGGCGCGGCGCTGCGCGCGGTCGAGGCGCAGGCGATTCCGTCGCTGCACGGCGCGCCGGCCGCGATGCCGTGGCTCTACCCGCCCGGCACGCTGTGGATGGCGATGCCGCTCGGCTGGCTGCCCTACGCGCTCGCGGCGGCCCTGTGGCTCGGCGGAGGGTATGCGCTGTTCGTCGCCACGAGCCGCCTGATCGTGCAGCGCCGCTCCGCCGCGCTATGCGCGTGGGCGTTTCCCGGCGCGTTCCTCGCGACCCTCGCCGGGCAGGACGCGCTCGTCACCGCATCGCTCGCCGGCTTCGGGCTGTTGCTGCTGCAGCGGCGCCCGCTCGCCGCCGGCGTCTGCTTCGGGCTGCTGAGCATGAAGCCGCAGCTCGCCGCGCTGTTCCCGCTCGCGCTGCTGTGCGCCGCGCAATGGCGCGCGCTCGCCGCATGGGCCGCGACCGTCGCCGGCATCGCCGCGCTCGCGACGCTCGCGTTCGGCCCGGATGCGTGGCTCGCGTTCGCGCAGGCGATCGACGACGTGCGCCGGGCGGCCGGCGCCGCCCCCGCGCTGCTCGCGCGCATGCCGACCGCGCAGGCGATGGCGGCGCTGGCCGGCTGGCCGCCGTTCGTCGCGCGGACGCTGCAGGCGCTGTCGATCGTGTGCGCGGCGGCGGCCGTCGTCTACGCATGGCGCGGCAGCTGCACCTATGCGCTGCGCGCCGCGACGCTCGTCTGCGCGAGCCTGCTGGCCGGCCCGTCGCTGATCGACTGCGATCTCGCGTGGTACGGCATCGTGATCGCGTGGTATGCGCGTCACGCGTTCGCGTTCGGCTGGCGGCGCTTCGACCGCGAATGGCTCGCGCTGCTGTGGGCCGCGCCGCTGGCGAGCCTCGCCATCGCGCATCTGCACGTGCAGTTCATGCCGCTCGTCACGGCCGTGTCGCTGCTGCTGCTCGTTGCGCGCATCGCGCACGAACGCCACGACGCGCCGTGCATGCCGGACGCGCACGACAGCGCGACCGACACCGATTTCACGCACGCCGTGCGGCCGCGCCACGCGGCGCCGCGGCTTCATTGATTCGACCGCCCGGCCGCTGCCGTCCGGCAGCCGGCACCGAAGCGGCATACACAGGGGGAAACGTCATGCGGGCTCAACCACATACACCACTCGTCTCGTTGGTCGTGCCGTTCTACAACGAAGGCGAGGCCGTCGGGCACTTCTTCGACGTCGTGATTCCGCTGATGGCCGGAATCGACGGAATCCGCTTCGAGATCGTGTGCGTCAACGACGGCAGCCGCGACGACACGCTCGAGCGCCTGATCGCGATCGGCGCGAAGGACCGCCGCGTGCGCGTGATCGACCTCACGCGCAATTTCGGCAAGGAAGCGGCGCTCACGGCGGGCCTCGACGAAGCGGTCGGCGACGCGGTGATTCCGATCGACGCGGACCTGCAGGACCCGCCGAGCCTGATCCCGGTGATGATCGATCACTGGCGCAACGGCGCGGAAGTCGTTGCCGCGCGGCGCACCAACCGCGCGTGCGATTCGTTCGCGAAGCGCACCGCCGCCGCCCTCTACTACCGCGTGCACAACGCGCTGTCGGAAGTGAAGCTGCCGGAAAACGTCGGCGATTTCCGGCTGATGGACCGCCAGGTCGTCAACGCGCTGCGCAGCCTGCCGGAGCGGCGCCGCTTCATGAAGGGCCTGTTCGCGTGGGTGGGCTTTCGCACCGTGATCGTCGACTACGAGCGCGAAGCGCGCAGCGCCGGCAAGTCGAAATTCTCCGGCTGGAAGCTGTGGAATTTCGCGCTGGAGGGCATCACGAGCTTCAGCACGGTGCCGCTGCGCAGCTGGACCTACATCGGGCTCGGCATCGCCGCGCTCGCGTTCGTGTACGGCACGTTCATCGTCGCGCGCACGCTCATGTTCGGCAATCCGGTGCCCGGCTACGCGTCGCTGATCTCGGCGATGCTGTTCATCAGCGGCATCGAGTTGATCGGGATCGGCGTCGTCGGCGAATATATCGGACGCATCTACTACGAATCGAAGGAACGGCCCGTCTATCTCGTGCGCCGCCGCTACCAGG
Source organism: Burkholderia ubonensis (assembly GCF_902833085.1). Lineage (GTDB taxonomy): Bacteria > Pseudomonadota > Gammaproteobacteria > Burkholderiales > Burkholderiaceae > Burkholderia > Burkholderia ubonensis. The sequence goes on along the minus strand of NZ_CADFEB010000008.1, from coordinate 139,837 downwards.
CGCGCAGCAAGGTGACGGCGCTGCCCGTGTCGCGCGACTCGCTGCGCCAGGCGGCGGCCACCGCGCGCGCCGACCTTGCGCGCCGCCGCGCGCTGACGCGTCATCGCGTCGCCGCGCACTGAACGCCGCGCACGGAACACTGCCATGGAGATCCAGGTGATTCGCGCCCTCTACGCCGCCGAACGCGGGCGGCTCATCCGCTTCGGCGTGTCGGGCCTCTGCTCGACCGCGATCCACACGCTCATCGCGTCGGCGATGTTCGCGCTGGCCGATGCGACGCCCGTGACCGCGAACGCGGTCGCGTTCGTCTGCGCGACCGTGTTCTCGTATCTCGCCAACACGCTGTGGAGTTTCTCGTCGACCGTGCAATGGAGCAACCTCGCACGCTTCCTCGCGGTCGCGGTGTCGGGGCTGGTCGAGACGATGCTGCTCGCACGCGGCACCGAGGCGCTCGGTCTCGCCGCCGGATGGAGCATCGTCGCGGTCGTGCTGTTCGTGCCGCCGGTCACGTTCGTGCTGCACCGGCTGTGGACTTATCGCTAGCCGACCCGGCGATGGCCCTCGTCGCCTGACGGCGGCTCGGTCGGCGCGCCGTCCTTGCCGCCGTCGCCGTTGTCGTGATCGCTGAGGCCGTGCTCGATCATCATCCGGTAGAGCGTCACGCGCGAAATGCCGAGTTCGGCGGCCGCCTTGTTGATCCGGTGATCGTTGCGCAGCAGCGCATTCTCGATCGCCGTGCGCTCCGCGAGCGCGCGCGCCTGTTCGAGCGTCACGGGCTCGGCTTCGCCCGGGGTCTCGAGCCCGAGGTCGTGCGGCGTCAGCAGCCGGCTCTCGGCCATCACGATGCCGCGCCGCACGCGGTTGATCAGCTCGCGCACGTTGCCCGGCCACTCGTAGCGCCGCATCGCGTCGAGCGCGGCCGACGTGAAGCCGCTGATCTTGCGGCCGCTGTCCGCCTTGTATTTCTGCAGCACGTAATGCGCGAGGATGTCGATGTCCTTGCCGCGCGCGCGCAGCGGCGGCTCGTGGATACGCAGCACGCACAGCCGGTGATAGAGGTCCGCGCGGAACCGCCCGGACTCGACCGCGCCGTCGAGATCCACGTGCGTCGCCGACACGATCCGCACGTTGACCTGTATCGACTCCTGGCCGCCGAGCCGTTCGATCCTGCCCTCCTGCAGGAAGCGCAGCATGCTCGCCTGGCTTTCGAGCGGCATGTCGCCGATCTCGTCGAGGAACAGCGTGCCGCCGTCGGCCGACTCGATCCGCCCGGCGCGCCGCTGGTTCGCGCCGGTGAACGCGCCGCGTTCGTAGCCGAACAGCTCCGATTGCAGCAGGTGGTGCGGAATCGCGCCGCAGTTGATCGCGACGAACGGCCCCTTGGCGCGCGCGGAACGTTCATGGATCGCGAGCGCGGTGAGTTCCTTGCCGGTGCCGGATTCCCCGGAGATGAACACGCTCGCGTCGGTCTTCGCGACCTTGCGGATCGTGCTGAACAGCTGCTGCATCGCCTCGCAGTTGCCGATCATCCCGTGTTCGCCGATCGACGCCGCATAGGCCGCGCCGTCGACGCGATCGAGCGCCGCCATGCCGCGCGCATGGCCGAGCACGTGCGAGATCCATTCGTACGGCAGCGGCAGTGTCACGTAATCGAAACAATAGCTGCGGATCAGCTCGCGCACCGCCTGGCCGATCGACACGCCGGCCTGCGCGACCGAGATCCAGCCGATCGCCGGCAGGCTCAGGCACGCCTTCAGCGCGGGGAAATCGCGCGACGTGAAGCCGGTGAAATCGATCAGGCCCGCCGCGACGCCCGCGCTGGACGTCATGTTCTGCGCGGCGCCGGCCGACTTCGCGACCGCGATCTCCCAGCCGAGCGAGCGCAGCTGCGCGAGCAGCGGCTCGTCGGGCGACTTCGCAATCACGAACAGCTTGCGCCCGGCCTCGGGCGCGGTGATGGATACCGGCGGCGCGTCGGATCCGGCGGACGCCGCCCCCCTGGTTGCATCGGGTGACTTTGACACCATCGTTGTTCCCCGCTCTGCGTTGGTTGCGCGCTTCGGCTCGCCGCCGTGGCGCGCGACAGACCAGACGATCGAACCGACATATTCGCCGTATTTCCGTCTGAATAAAATACCCCGGCGCAATAATTGCATCGGTTCGAAGCCTGCCTTAAGCGGTATATCGGCGCCGGCACGGTGCGGCTAGATGGGTGTAATCCCGGTGGCACGGCGGCCGCGAAACGGGCTGGCGTCGCGCGGTTGCGGCCGGGATGTGGGGGTCGGCTCAGGGTCAGGGGCGGGCGCGAAGGCGCAGGGTCGCGCGGCCGGCGCCGTCCGCTATGCGCCGGGCATGGCGGCGTCCGCCGTGTCCGCGATGCCCGCGACCGTCGATTTCGGTTCCGATCCGAAGCAGGCAAACGCGATCGGGGGCGGATCGCGGCGATTGACCGAGGTCAATCGTCAGACGCAGCCGACTGATGTGCGGACGCAACACCGCGCCCTCGGCACTCAATGCCGATCAGCACCCTTCAGCGCCCGGACGCCAGCGGCGCGAGCGCGCGGCCACGGCCGGGCGACGTGCCGTCGTGCTCCCCGTACGCGGCGACGAGCGCGTCGACGCGGGCGAGATGGTGGCGGTTGTCGTGATCCCACGGATGGAAACCGGGCCGCAAGAAGCTCAGCCATTCGCGCGCGATGCGCGGAAACAACCCGTGGCGCGGCCCGTACAGGAACGCGATCATGCTCAGCGTCCCGCGCACACGGTGGCGCCGGGCGGCCGGGTCGCGCCGCAGCAGCGCGCGGTGCATCAGGTACACCGTCGGCCAGAACGTCAGCGTCGTCGCCAGGAACACGCCGATGCGCACGCAGTAGCGCCGCGCGCCCGGCTTCATCACCGCGGTCCACACGTCGAACGACACCGACTTGTGCTCGGTTTCCTCGAGCGCATGCCAGATCCACATCTGCCGGTAGCCGTCGACCGAGCCGGCCAGCCGCGACGGATCGCGCAGGATCCAGTCGGCGAGCATCGCCGTGTAATGCTCGGCGGCGACCGTGTGCGCGAGCTGCACCGAATGCGGCAGCGTGCGCTTCAGGTAGCCGAGCACCGCCCAGACACGCTTGTCGAGCTTGCGCGCCGGCAGCCGGTTCGCCTGCAGCAGCTCGTTGTATTCGACGTGCTCGCGCGTGTGCATCGCCTCCTGTCCGATGAAGCCGAGCACCTGGCGCTTGAGCACCGGATCGTCGATGCGGTCGCGGTAATGGCGCACCGAATCCATGAAGAAGCGCTCACCGGCCGGAAACAGCAGCGACAGCGCGTTGAAGAAATGGGTGACGTGCGGCCCCTTGCCGTGCCAGTCCTTCGCGCGCTCGACCGGCAGGTCGAAACGCAGGTCGCGGCGCACCGGCATCACGTTGGCCGCGGTGGCGGAAGCGGCTGATTTCATGTTGGTTCGTCTCCTGTCCCATGCTGCGTGCACGGGTCTCGTGCCATGCCGCTCCGGGCCGGTCCACGACATCGGCGATCTTGACATTGATAGATGTAAAGATAGGTCGCGGCGACCCGCACACGCAAGCCGCGCGGTAGACGCGCGCTTCCAAACACCTTGCGGTGCAAGCGACGGAACAAGCGGCGCGGAAACGACGCGCATCGACAGGGAAATTCGAACGCGCGCCCGGCGTCGCCGGACTGCTCGCGCAGGCGCTGCAACGGATGCACGCACCGATGCGGCAACGGATTCATACGCGCACCTCGGCCGTGCGCCGCGATGCGGGCCATGCGGCCGCCGATCGATTCGGATCGATTCAAACGGGCCGGTGAAGCGACGCGCCGGCACACGGCGGGAAGCGCACCGTCGACCGCGCGCCGACGCCCTGCCCGCGCGTGCGGCGGCGCGGCGTCCGCTCGCCTACAATAGCGGTTTCACCCAACCCCATTCAGGAGCAGTCATGGCAGTCATCACGACCGATACGGGCCTCAAGTACGAAGATCTCACCGAAGGCACCGGCGCCGAGGCGCAAGCAGGTCAAACGGTCAGCGTGCATTACACGGGCTGGCTGACCGACGGCCAGAAATTCGATTCGAGCAAGGACCGCAACGACCCGTTCGCGTTCGTGCTCGGCGGCGGCATGGTCATCAAGGGCTGGGACGAAGGCGTGCAGGGCATGAAGGTCGGCGGCGTGCGCCGCCTGACGATTCCGCCGCAACTCGGCTACGGTCCGCGCGGCGCGGGCGGCGTGATTCCGCCGAACGCGACGCTCGTGTTCGAGGTCGAGCTGCTCGACGTCTGACGCCCCACGGTCCGCCGTCCGCCCGATGGAACGCGTCGCGTCCCCCACCCTTGCGCTGCGCCGCTACGACGCGTCGGAAGCGTCGGACCTGCACGACTTCCACCAGGTCGTACTCGGTGTGGACGGCGCGATGGTGATGGCGGTGGACGGCGTCGGCCAGCGCATCGACCGGCATGCCGCGTGGCTGATTCCGGCCGGTTCGCGCCACGATTACGCGGGCCTCGGCGACAACCGCCAGCTCGTGCTCGACCTGCCCGCGTCGTCGCTCGCGGTGCCGCGGCGGCTGTTCGACGGCGCGCGCGCCGTGTCGGTCGATCCGGGCCTGACGGCGCTGGTCGCGCGGGTCGCGGCCGCCGCCGAACGGCTCGACGCCGCGGCCGGCGACGCGCAGCGCGCGGCCGCGCATCGTTTCCAGTGGCAGGCCGCCGCGCAGCTGTGCGGCGCGCTGCTGGACAACGGCAGCCTCACAGCGGCAGCGCCCGCGGCGGGCCTCGATTTCGCGCGCATCGACCAGTGGCTGCGCGCGCGGCTCGCCGAGCCGCTGCGCATCGCCGATCTGGCCGCGCATTGCGGCTACGGGATGCGCCGGTTTCATCAACTGTTCGTCGACGCGTTCGGCGAAACCCCGCACCGCTACCTGCAAAGGCTGCGTCTCGACGCGGCGGTAGTCCTGCTCGCCGACGGCCGGCACCCGCTCGCGGATATCGCCGGGCAGGTCGGCTTCGCCGACCAGAGCGCGTTCACGCACGCGTTCACGAAACGGTTCGGTATCGCGCCGGGCCGCTGGCGCGGCGATCGTCATTGAGCGGCTGATTCGCGCTTCAACCCCGGTGCGTCGCCGTTCGCGTCCCGCCGCATCGCCTCCGACCCTGACGACGCATCGACACTTCGCGCCGGCGTGAAACGTCGCTCGCCCATGCGTTCTACGATGAACGCATGAACAGCCGGTCCCCCGCTCCCGCCTTCCCGCCCGCGCTCGCGCGCATCGTCGCAACCGTCAGCGCCGGCTTCGTCGTCACGCAGCTCGACGTGACGATCGTGAACATCGCGCTCGCGCATCTCGCCGGTGATCTGCATCTGTCGGTCGCCGGCCTGCAATGGGTCGTCGATGCGTATACGCTCGCGTTCGCGGTGCTGATGCTGTCGGGCGGCGCGCTCGGCGACCGCTTCGGCGCACGGCGCATGTATGGCGCCGGCCTCGCGCTGTTCGCGATCGCGTCGCTCGCGTGCGGCGCCGCCACCCGCCCCGCGATGCTGATCGCCGCCCGCGCGCTGCAGGGCGTCGGCGCCGCCGCGATGCTGCCCAACTCGCTCGCGCTGCTCAACGACGCGAGCCGTCACGATCCGCGGCTGCGCGCGCGGGCGGTCGGCTGGTGGACCGCCGCCGGCGCGATCTCGATCGCCGCGGGCCCGGTGGTCGGCGGCCTGCTGATCGCCGCCTGGGGCTGGCGCAGCATCTTCCTCGTCAATCTGCCGCTGTGCGCGGCCGGGCTCGCGGCGACGCTCGCGTGGGTGCCGGCAAAGCGGCAGGCGGCGGCGCTCCCGAACGGCAAGCACGGCACGCACGCGCTCGACCTGCGCGGCCAGGCGCTCGCGATCCTGATGCTGACCGCGCTGACCGGCGCCGTGATCGAGTGGCGGCCGCTCGGCTTCGCGCATCCGGTCGTGGCCGGCGGCTTCGCGCTGGCGGCGCTCGCCGCGCTCGCCTTCGTCGCGGCCGAATCGCACGCCACGGCGCCGATGCTGCCGCTGGCGCTGTTTCGGCGCCGCACGTTCAGCGCGGCCGTGCTGTTCGGGATCTGCGTGAACCTCACGTACTACGGCACCGTCTTCGTGCTCGCGCTGTACCTGCAGCGCGTGCGTGGCGAATCGCCGTTGCAGGCCGGCCTCGCGTTCCTGCCGCTGACGGGCGGCTTCCTGCTGTCGAACCTCGCGAGCGGCCGCGCGGTCGCGCGTCACGGCCCGCGCCTGCCGATGCCAGGGCCTGTTCCCGCTAATAACGGGCTTGCGAACGTGCCTTGCCGGTCGTAGTGCAAGGAGCAAGGAGCGCCGTTTGGCCGAGCCAAACAAGCGACGCGCGACGCCGCAATACGGCCGGCAAGGCACGTTCCCGTGATTAAAAAATTCATTTGTGGGGCTGGCCGCCAGAAGGGCCGATCGCCGCGTCATGCTCCTTGCGAATACGCCCGGTATTCGCTACGTCCCATTCCTTGCGCTCGGCCCTTCTGGCGGCCAGCGCAAGCCCGTTATTAGCGGGAACAGGCCCTGGGGCGCACTCGTCGCCGCGCTCGGCTATGGCGCGCTGCACTTCGTCGATGCGTCGACGCCGCTGGCCGCGCTGCTCGTGCCGTTTCTGCTGATTCCGGCCGGCATGGGCTTCGCGGTGCCCGCGATGACGACGGCCGTGCTCGCGTCGGTCGAACCCGAACGCGCGGGCGTCGCGTCCGCCGTGCTGAACACCGCGCGACAGGCCGGCGGTGCGATGGGCGTCGCGGCGTTCGGCGCGCTCGCCGGCGGCGGCGCGCCGCACGTCGTGGGCGGGCTCAGAGCCTCGGTCGCCGTATCGGCCGCGCTGCTGGTCGTGGCGGCGCTGCTGGCCACGATCGTCCGGCCGGACGCGCATGGCGTGCCGCGCGGCGGTCGCGCGGCGCGGGCCATCGAGTGACGGCAAGCGGTCCTTGAACGATGCCGGCCGAATGCCGGAAATGAATGCGCCGCGTCAGCGCGGCGTTGCAGCATCGCCGCCGCCGACCTTCCTGACGACCGTCTCCGCCGCCTTCAGCGGCCGGCCGTCGTCGTGACGCAGCGCCAGCTTGCGGATCGCGCGGCCGGTCTGGCGGTCGACCAGCACCGAATGCGGCTCGCCGCGCTCGAACAGGTTCGCTTCGCCCCACTGGCGCAGCATCACGATCACCGGAAACAGCCCCTCGCCCTTCTTCGTCAGCGCGTACTCCTGGTACGCGGTGCCGTCCGACGCCGGCACGACCTCGAACACGCCGGCCTCCACCAGCATCCTGAGCCGGTCCGACAGGATGTTGCTCGCCACGCCGAGGCTCGCACGGAAATCGCCGAAGCGTCGCACGCCGTCGAACGCGTCGCGCACGATCAGGAGCGCCCACCGGTCGCCGACGATGTCGGTCGCCCGCGCCACCGGGCACGGCGAATCCGCAAGACTTTTCTGCTTGGCCATCCGTTCCTCCGCTCACACGTCAACAAGTTGCATTTTAAAACTTCTTTTCCTACACTCACACAAGTTTCAAATTGCAACTACTTTGCACGAGGAGCAACGATGGATACTTCCGTGACTTCAGCGCCGGCCGGTCGCGCGCCCGACGCCGACGCCGCGGGCAACCGCCTGTCGACCGCGCGCGTCGCGCTGCTCGCGGCCTGCTGCGCGGCGAGCGTCGCGAACGTCTACTACGCACAGCCGCTGCTCGATTCGATCGCGCGCGACTTCGCGATACCGCATGCCGAAGTCGGCGGCGTCATCACCGCGACGCAGCTCGGCTGCGCGCTCGCGCTGCTGTTCGTGGTCCCGCTCGGCGACCTGCTGAACCGCAAGCGGCTGCTCGCCGTGCAGCTGGCGCTGCTGACGGCCGCGTGCATCGGCGTCGCCGCGTCGTCGTCGCGCGTCGGGCTGCTGGCCGCCATGGCCGGCGTCGGGCTGCTCGGCACCGCGATGACCCAGGGCCTGATCGCGTGCGCGGCGGCGCTCGCGGGCGACGGCGAGCGCGGGCGCGTGGTCGGCGCCGCGCAGGGCGGCGTCGTGATCGGGCTCCTGATCGCGCGCTCGCTGGCCGGCTTCGTGACCGATCTCGCCGGCTGGCGCGCCGTCTATCTCGCGTCGGCGGCGCTCGCGATCGTGATGGGGGTCGTGCTGTCGCGGCTGCTGCCCGATGCGCGCGCGCCGCGCGAGCGCATCGGCTATGCGGCGTTGCTGGCATCGATGGGATTCCTGCTGCGCCGCGACCGCGTGCTGCAGGTGCGCGGCATGCTCGCGCTGCTGATGTTCGCGGCCTTCAGCATCTTCTGGAGTGCGCTGGTGCTGCCGCTCAGCGCGCCGCCGCATGCGATGTCGCATACGGCCATCGGCGCGTTCGGCCTCGTCGGCGCGCTGGGCGCGGCAGCGGCCGCGCGCGCGGGACGGCTCGCCGATCGCGGCCTCGGCCAGGCGACGACCGGCGCGGCGCTGGTGCTGCTCGTCGCGTCGTGGCTGCCGCTCGCGTTCACGACGTCGTCGATTCCGTTGCTGATCGTCGGCATCGTCCTGCTCGACATCGGCGGGCAGGCGATTCACGTCGTCAACCAGAGCATGATCCTCGGCGCGCGCCCGGACGCGCACGCGCGCCTCGTCGGCTGCTACATGCTGTTCTACTCGGTCGGCAGCGGGCTCGGCGCGATCGCGTCGACGCTGGTATATGCACACGCCGGCTGGGCCGGCGTGTGCGTGCTCGGCGCGGCGGTCAGCGTCGCCGCGCTCGCATTCTGGGCGGCAACGCTGAAACGCGCGCGCTGACGACGAACGCAGCGGCGCTCAACCGGCCTGGATCGCCTCGTCGTAGACGCCGGCGACGCGCCTCGCGATCACCGAGTTGTCGAAGTGATCGCGCGCATAGCGCTTGCACGCGGCTTCGTCCGGCAGCGCGATCGCGCCGGACAGCGCCGCGCCGAGCCCTTCCGCGATCGCGTCCGCGCCCGTCGACGGCAGCACCAGATCGTCGGACAAGCCGGCGACCGCCTCCGGCAGCCCGCCGACCGGCGTGACCAGCACCGGCGTGCCGGACGCGAGCGATTCGACGGTGATCAGCCCGAAGCCTTCGAGCGCGACCGTCGGCACGACGCTGACCGTCGCCGCGCGATACAGCGCCGCGAGATGATGGTCGGGCACGAAGCCGAGCAGCTTCACGTTGTCCTGCAGCCCGGCCGCGTCGATCCGCTGCTGCAGTTCCTCGGCGAGCTTGCCCTTGCCCGCGACCAGCAGCAGCACGTCCGGATGGCGGCGCCTGACGAGGCCGATCGCGTCGATCAGGTCCTCGAGCCCCATGCGCCGCACGAGCCGCCGCACCGCGAGCACGATCGGCCGATCCTGCGGCAGCTGCAGCTTGTGCCGCGCCTGAGCGGGCGCGAGCGGCGTGTCGAACTGCGCGGTGTCGACGCAGCCCGGAATCACGCGCACGCGCTCCGGATCGATATCGTAGCGGCTCGTCAGGATCTGCCCGAACGCCTGCGACAGCACGATCAGCCGCGACGAGCGCGCGTACACGGCATGCTCGAGATAGCGCTTCGCGCGCTGGCCGAGCGACGCGGCGCCCTCGACCTGGCTCTCGTCGGCCCACGGCCCCTGGAAATGCGACACCTGCGGAATCCCGCGCGTGACGTCGAGGCCGGGGAACGTGTACAGCGCGAAATGCGACGAGATCACGTCGGGCCGCTCGGTGCGGATCACGTCGCGCAGCGCGCGGCGCGCGGCCAGCATCCGGCGCGCGAGCGGCTGCTCGGCCGGGCCGAAGCCGCGGATCGCGCCGCCGGTGTCGTTCGCGACCTGCTCCGAGCCCGCGACGAGCCCGCGCACCGCGACGCCCGCGCCGGGCAGCGCGCCGACGAGCGAGTAATACATCCGGTCGAGGCCGCCCGCACGTTCGGGAAACCAGTGCATGCCGATCTGCAGCGATTTGATCGGCCGGGGGGAATGAGACATCACGATTGCTCCTGCGTGACTGCATGCTCGACATGCCCGAAGGCGGTCGGCTGCGAGGGTTGGCCGATGCGCCGATAAAGCGCGACATACTGGGCGCCCATGTGCGCCCAGCCGAAACGGGACATCAGGTCGCGCGCCGCCGCGCCCATCGCGCGGCACGCGTCGCGCGACGCCGCGAGCGTGCCGATCGCCTGCGCGAGCGCGGCCGGATCGTCGGGGTCGTCGAGCACGATCCCGCACTCGCGCGTGATGATCTCGGCGCCGCCCGCGGTGCGCGCGGTGACGACCGGCAGGCCGGCCGCCATCGCCTCGAGCAGCGACAGGCTCATCGCCTCGTAGCGCGACGGAAACACGTACGCGTCGACCGAGCGCATCAGCGTCGGCATGTTCCTGACGAGCCCGAGGAAATGCACGCGCTTGCCGAGCCCGAGCGCGCGCGCCTCGTCCGGATACGGGCTGCCGGGCAGGTAGCCCGCGACCGCGAGATGCACGTTCTCCGGCAGCTTCGTCAGCGCCTTCAGCACGGTGCCGAGGTTCTTGCGCGGCGTGCGCAGGTCGCCGACGAACAGCAGCAGGAACGCGTCGGCCGGCAGCTCGAACGCCGCGCGGTCGGGCTGCGCATCCGCGAACGCGCCGGCGTCGACGCCGTTATAGATCACGTCGATCTTGCCGCCGTCGATGCCGAGCCCGCGGATCTCGTCGGCGACCTTCTGCGACACCGCGGTGATCGCGCGCGAGCGCCGGTACGCCCAGCGTTCGAGCGCGGTGTTCACGCGCGTATAGACGTACTGGTAGGCAGACCACAGGCCCTTGGTCGGCCCGAACGGATAGTACGGACTCTTGAACCAGCCGCCGTGCACGAAGTGCGCGGTGTTCACGTCGGCCCTGATCCACGAGATGAAGCCGTTCACGTGCAGCACGTCGTATTCGCCGCGATGCGCGCGCAGCCACCACGCGCTCTTCAGCGCGAACACCTGCTGCCTGACGAGATTCGACGGCCAGAAGCGCCCGACCTTCACGGGCACCCAGCGCACCCGGTGGTTCGCCAGCAGCTCGGGCGCGACGTGCGACGCGACGAGCGTCACCTCGTAGTCCTCGGCCAGCGCCGCGCGGGCGATCTCGTAGTTGACGCGGCCCTGCCCGTCGTTATGACGCACGACATGCGTGACGATCGCGATTCTCAATGGTCGGCTCCCGTTAAGGCCGCGGCGGATGACTGGCGCCGGGCCTTCTGCCAGTGCGCCGCGGAAAGAATCGAAAAAATGGCGGTGAACAGCAGCAGCCCGCCCGTGCCGATCAGCGAGTTCGTGAACACGAGCATCGCGAACACCGACAGGCACAGGCTCAGGCAGGCGCCGACGAACTTGTCCTTGCGCAGCCTGAACGCCGCGCGCAGCGTGCGGCCGAGCAGCAGCACGAGCCCCGCGAGATACAGCAGCGTGCCGGGCCAGCCGAGCACGAACGGCACGTTCATCACGCCGCTGTCGAAGCTGCCGTACTTGCCGAGCTCGCCGCTGTCGCTCGACAGCTTGGTCGATGCGCCGGTCGCGCCCATGCCTTCGCCGGCGACGTCGGTAAACGCCGTCTGCGCGAAGGTCGCGTAGAACTTGTTGCGGTCGTCGTAGCTGCGGTCGTCCTTCAGGTTCGTGATCGACTGCAGGCGCGCGCCGAGCCGGTCGGCGACCGGCCCGACGGTCAGCAGCGGCACGCACAGCCCGGCCAGCACGAGCCCGCTGACGATGATCCGCATCCGCACGCGGTTGCTCGACTGCACGAGCTGGATCGCGAGCGCGATCACCCAGCCGCCCCACGTCGAGCGCACGAGGCACAGCGCGAACGAGAGGAAGCCCATCGCCCCCGCCACCCAGCGGATCTTCTGCGGCGCGGCGAGCACGAACACCAGCGCGCCCATCATCGCGAACGCGAACGGCCCCGACGAGTTCATCGTGCTGAACACGCGCACGCCGTACGGCACGGGCTCGCCCTGCGAGCCCATCTGCGAGCCGACCATCCACAGCACGTCCCACTGCGGCATCAGGAAGTACTGCACGACGCCGTATGCACCCATCACGAGCATGCCCCACATGAAGGTGGACAGCAGCACGTCGCGATACTCGGGATAGTCGCGCGCGTTGACCATGATGTGAAAGCCGATCAGCAGCGGGTACACCCAGTTCGCGAGATCGTAGGTCGCGGCCATCACGCCGCTCGACACGATGCCGACGAGGTACGCGTACGCGAGCCCGAACAGGATCAGCAGCACCGGTATCCCGCGCCGCTGCGCGAGCACGCGGTAATGGCGCACGAGGCCGAGGCCCGCGATCATCGTCACCGCGAGCGGCGCGACCTGGATCAGGCTCGTCGGCGTGAACGCGCCCTTCGACCAGTCGGCGAGACGCCGCACCTCGGGGCTCAGGAACCACACCCACCACATGAAGCCGACGTAGCGCGCCGGACTCTTGAAATACAGCCACAGGCCCACCGCGATCGACAGCACCGGGAACGCGAGCGTCAGCACCGAGCCCTGGTGCGCGGCGATCAGCGCGGCCGTCAGGGTCCACAGCCCGGCCTGCCCGGCCCAGTGCTTCGGCTCGCCAAACCGGCGGCGCGCGCGGGACGGTTCGGCGGCAGCGATCGACGTACTCATCGCACCCGTGCTCATCGCGACGACGACGGACGGGAATCCGCGAGCGGCAGCGCCATGCCGGCCGCCGCCGGCGTGCGGCGCTGGCGCAGCAGGTCGCGCGTGATCCGCACGTGCTGCGCGGCGAACGCCTGCGTCGTCAGGTCACGCTCGCGCAACTGCGCCGCCGCGGCCTGCGCGGTCGCGAGCGCGCGGCGCGGGTCCGCCGCGAAGCCGTCGGCCGCCTGGCGCATCGCCTGCGCGTCGAACGGCGGCACGTACGCGGCCGTATCGTGCGGGAAGTAGTCGGCGAGCCCGCCGACGTCGGACACGATCATCGGCTTGCCGACCGCGGCCGCCTCGAGCATCACCGTGATGCCCGACGCATGGAAGTTCGGCCGCAGCGGCACGACGATCACGTCGGCCCATGCATACAGCTCGTGCTGCTTCGCGAGCCCGGACGCCGAGCCGATCTTCACGTTCGGCGCGCGCCATTCGCGCGGCACGCGCCGGCGCGTCGCGAGCCGCACGTCGTAGCGGTCGTCGCCGCCGAACGCGGCGAGGAAGGTGCGCCAGTCGCGATCGCGGTCGTTGCCGATCGCCGCGATGCGCAGCGGCCGGTTCGGCGTCCACTGCTGCGGCTCGCCGATCGGGAAATCCTGCGTGTTGAGCCCGTAATGGACGAACAGCGCGTCGCGCTGCAGGTAGCGGCGGCACAGCTCGGCGTTGTCGCGCGCGAGCGTCGTCAGCACGTCGGCGCGCGCGAGCAGCGTGCGATACAGCCAGCGGCGCAGGCGGCCGTAGCCGCTCCACTTGTCGTACAGCCACACGCTCTGCGCGAGCAGCAGCGGACGCTTGCCCCGCTCGCCCGCCAGCTTCAGGATCAGCGACGCGGCCAGGTGCTCCTGCTCGGTGTGCGTCCAGATCACGTCGGTGCCGATCAGCGCGGCGCGGTTGCGCCACGCATGCACGACGTCGAAGCCGAGCGCCGCCTTCAGCGCGCGGCGCGCGATCCCGACCACACGGTTCTCGCGCGCGTCCTGCGAATAGGTCAGCGTGAATTCGTCCGATTCGGCGTGGTGATAGCCGTACAGGCAGCCGATGTCGTCGCCTTTGCGGTACGTGCGCGGATCGGCGCCGTAAAACAGATGGACGTGCACTTTCGTCGCAGTCATGTCAGCCTCCGCCGGGCCGCCCCAAGGAGGCTGACCGCCCCCTCGGGGGGCAGCGAACGAAGTGAGCGTGGGGGTCGTTTCAATTCAAGCCCTCCGGGTTTGGCCGCGCAAGATGCGCGCGGGCCGTTCAAGACGTCACCGGCGGCATCGCCGCACGGTGGGAGGCCAGGGTCGCGCGGCGGGCGTCGCGCGCGCCGCGCCGCACCGCGCGCCAGTGGTCGCGCACGCGGTCGCGCCGCGCGGTATGCAGCGACAGCAGCAGGTGCGCGAGCCCCGGGTACACGCGGGTTCCGACCAGCATCCACCACCACCACGCGACCTCGCGCCGGATCGTCGGCAGATGCTCGCGCAGCGTCAGATGCAGGTTGTACGCGCCGTTGCTGATCGCGTTCAGCGACGCGGCGTCGCGCCGGTCGTCGTCGAAACGCTCGGCCGGAAAGTGATCGACCGCGATCGCCGGGTCGTAGACGAGCGTCCAGCCGGCGCGCTGCACGCGCATGCTGAACGCCATGTCGTTGTGCACCTGCGCGCCCGCGCCGCGCAGCCGCGTATCGAAGCGCAGCCGCTCGATCGCCGCGCGCCGGAAGCTCATGTTCGCGCCCTTCAGCGTGTCGACTTCGCGCATGCCGCCGACGCCGAGATGATGATTGCCGATGATCTTGCCGGACAGCGTGAGCTGGCCGACGAGCTCGCGCGATTCGTCGAGCAGGCGGCCCTTCTCGTGCACCCAGTCGCGCCCGCCGACCGCGCCGACGCGCGGATCGGCAAGGAACGCGGCTTCGATGCGCGCGAGCCAGTCGGGATGCGGCGCGGCGTCGTCGTCGGTGATCGCGACGATGTCGCCGTGCACCGAGTCGAGGCCCTTGTTCAGCGCGGCGACCTGCCCCGGCACGTCGACCGGCACGACGCGCAGCGGCAGCGTGCCGCCGACCGACGGATCGGCGAGGCGCTCGTGCGTCGCGTCGTCTTCCGGGCGCGCGACCACGATCACCTCGTCGGGCATCCGCGCCTGGCGCTGCAGCGCATGCAGGCAGCGCGCGAGATCGGCCGGACGCCGGTAGGTCGGAACGAGCACGGAAATTTTCATCGTCGAGTCTCCAGCCGGTCAGGCGCTCAGGTATTCGTGCACGGCCGCATAGCCGCGGCCGTAGCCGCGCGCCTTCGGCGGCACGCCGTTGAAGATGCCGCCCTGCAGGTCGACCCCCGCGGTGCGCAACCGCTTGATCGCATCGCCGATCTCGCCTTCGGTATGCATGCCCGAGCGCAGCACGAGGAACGTCGAGCCCGCCATGCGGCCGAAGATCGTCGCGTCGGTCACGGCCAGCACCGGCGGCGAATCGACCAGCACCACGTCGTAGCGCTTGCCGAGGCCTTCGAGGTACTGCGGCAGGCGCGCCGACATCAGCAGCTCCGACGGGTTCGGCGGACGCGTGCCGGCCCCGATGAACGACAGGCCCGGCACCGGCGTCTCGCGGATCGCGTCCTCGAGCGGCGACTGGTCGCTCAGCAGCTCGGACAGGCCCGGCTGCGGCGTGAGGCCGAAGTAGCGGTCGAGCAGGCCGCGGCGCATGTCGGCGTCGACCAGCAGCACGCGCTTGCCGGAGTGCGCGAGCAGCACCGCAAGGTTGACCGCCAGGAAGCTCTTGCCGATGCCCGGCGTCGGGCCGGTCAGCACGATCACGCGGTTCTTCGCGTCCATCAGCGCGAACTGCATCGCGGTGCGCAGGCTGCGCAGGCTCTCGACGCTCGGGTCCTTCGGCCGCAGGCTCGCGAGGACCGCCCGCGCGCGGCTGCCGCTCTTCTCGGCCTGCGCGTCGAGCCGCACCTGTTCGGCGCTTTCCGGCACGAGGCCGTACAGCGGCAGGTTGAACATGCGCTCGACGCGGTCCGGATCCTCGATGCCCTGGAACATGTTGCGGCGCAGGAACACGATGCCCGTGCCGAGGATCAGCCCGAGGAACACCGCGGCCGACAGGATCAGCACCTTCTTCGGCTTGACCGGGTCGCCCGGGCGCAGCGCCGAGTCGATCAGGTGGATGTTGCCGCCCGTGCCCGCCTTCTGCACCGACAGCTCCTGCACGCGGTTCAGCAGCAGCACGTAGATGTCCTCGGCGACCTTCGCGTCGCGCTGGAGCTGGACCGCCTTCACCTCGGTCGCAGGCAGGCTGCGGAAGCGGTTCGCGAACTTGTCCTTCTCGGCCTGCAGCTGGCCGAGCTGCTGCTTCGCGGCGATCACGAGCGGATGCGAATCGGTGAAGCGCTGCGCGAGCGACGCGAGCTGCAGGCGCTGCGCCGCGATCTGCTGCTCGTACTGCACGCTGCCTTCGAGGTAGACCTTCGCCTCGTCGCCCGCGTTGATCGAGCCCGACGTGCGCTGGTACTGGGTCAGCGCGGCCTCGGCGCGCTCGAGGTCGGACTTCAGGCGCGGCTCCTCGCTCTTCAGGAAGTCGAGCATCTTGGTCGCTTCGGTCTGCTTCGCGATCACGTGCTGGTTCAGGTACGACTGCGCGAGCGCGTTGGCGATCGACGCGGTCTGCTCCGGGTCCTTGCCTTCGAGCGAGATCTGCACGACGCCGGTCTGCTTGCCCTGCTCGGTCACCTGGATGCCGGCCTGGAACCCGGCGATCGCGTCGAGGTCGTTGTACCGGACCACCGTGAACTGCGTGCCCGGGCGCGCGGCCAGCTTCGACACCATCAGCGTCACGCCGCCGCCCTGCTCGGCCTCGCCGACGCGGCCGGCGAGGATCCGGCCGCCGTTCGCGTCCGCGAGCGTGTAGGTGCCGTTCGGCCCCGCGGTCAGCGTCAGCTTCTTGCCTTCGAGCGCCGGCACGACGTTGACCGTGTCGATGTCGGCGACTTCGCCGCCCCACGCGTACGACTTCAGGCCGAGCCACGCGTTGGCCGGCTCGCCCGGCGTCGCGAAGCGCGCGGCGAGGCTGCCGAGCACGGGGATCGTCTTCGGCATCACCGAGAAGTTCAGCTTGAACTGCTCGACGACCGGCGCGACGACGCCGCGGCTCTTGATGATCTCGATTTCCGCGTCGGTCGGCGCCTGCTGCGGGCCGCTGTTGATGACGGCGCCCGTCTGCGTCTGCGTGAGCGCCTGCGACGTGTTGTCGTTGCCCTCGACCCGCACGTGCACGTCGGCCTGGTACACCGGCTTCGCGATGAAGCAGTAGAGGCCGGCGAGCGCGACGACGGTCACCGCGATGCCGAGCAGCGTCCAGAAATCGTCGAAGATCACCTGGATCAGCTGACCGAGCACGACGTCTTCTTCCTCGGTCTTCGCGGCCAGGCCCGCGTAGGATTGTTTCGCTTGCGTGTTCACCATACGTTCCCGCTTGAGTTGGGCCGGGACGGCCGAGCCGTCCCGCGATTCGTCAGCGCGTGATCTGCCTCATGTAGAAGATCGTCTGGATCGTCGGCAGCACCTGCTGCAGCACGCGGTTGAACTGCACCGAGCCCGCCGTGTCGACGTACACGACATCGAGCGGCTGCAGCTGGAAGCGGCTCGACAGCATCAGCGCGTCAGGCTGCGTCATGTCGAGCCGGAACACTTCCGGTTTGGTCGGGTTGTCGCGCGTGCCGCGCATCACGTAGATCTTGCGCGGGTTCGCGTCGGTATCGAGGATGCCGCCGCCCGACGTCAGCGCGTCGGCGATCGTCAGCTTGCCCTTCATCATCGGCACCGCGACCGGCGTCTTCACTTCGCCCATGATGTACACGCGGCTGTCGCTGCGGTCCGGCACGTTGACGATGTCGCCCGGCTGCAGCATCACGTTCTGCGACACCTCGCCGCGATCGAGCACGCCGTTCGCGTCGAGCGTGTAGAACTTGCCGTCGCGCGTCAGGCGCACGCGCTGCAGGTCGGCCTCGGAGGTCGAGCCGCCCGAGCGCGAGATCGCGTCGACGAGCGTGAGCGGCACGTCGCTCACCGCGAGCGGGCCCGGCTGCTTCACCTCGCCGGTAACCTGCACCTTCTGGCTGCGGAACGACAGCACGCGCACGTCGATCTGCGGATTCTTCACGTAGCGCGCAAGGCTCGTGGCCAGCTCGTCGCGCACCTGCACGATCGTCTTGCCCGCCGCGCGGATGCGGCCGACGAACGGGAAGAAGATCGTGCCGTCCGCGCCGACCGTCTGGCCGTACGGATCGGCCTGGCCCGGCAGCGCCGTCGTATACGGCTGCTGCAGCGCGCCGGCGACCGTCTGCGTCGTGTTGCCGCCGCTCGAGAACGACTGGCCCTGCGGCGTCGTCAGCTCGGGGTGGTCCCACACCGTCACGCCGAGGATGTCCTGCGGCCCGATGCGGTACACGTATTGCGACGGGTCCGTGAAGCGCGACGGCGGCAGCGGGTGCGACACGCGCTGCTGCTGAAGCTGGTCCATGATCAGCTTCGCGTCGATGTAGTGGACCGTGTAGGTCTCGGACGGTTGCGCGCGCTCCTCTTCCTTCAGGCGCGACGCATCGAGGTAGTTGCCCGGCGCGGTTGCGCAGGCCGACAGGAGCGTCGTCAGCGCAACGGCAAGCGCCACGGGGCGCAGCGTACGATTCAGCATAGTTTTTGCAGCCATCCTTGAACCAGACGTTCGATCATTGTGTAGCTTCGGCGATAGCCGGCCTCGGGGCCGCCGTGCGGATCGGCGATCTCGGCGTCTTCCCACTTGCCGAGCAGGTGCACCTTGCCGCGCGAGAACGGGTCGACCGACTCGACCGCCGCGATCTGCGCGCGCTCGCTGACGAGAATCAGGTCGGCTTCGCGCACGAGGTTGCGCGACAGGCGCCGCGAGCGATGCGTCGTCGCATCGACGCCGCGCTCGGCGAGCAGCCGGCGCATCACCGGATCGATGCCTTCGCCGACGTTCGCATCGACGCCCGCCGAGTGGAACGCCACGCGCGGCCCGCCGCGCGACGCGGCATGCGACTTGAACAGCAGCTCCGCGGCCGGGCTGCGGCAGACGTTGGCGTGGCAGACGATCAGGATGTTTCGGAACATGGCGTATGACCGGCCTCACGCGTTCGCGCGGGCGGCTCCGGAACGGCGTGCGGCGAGTGCCTGGCGCGAGCCCGGCCGCCCGATCGGGTGATATTCGATGCCCTGCTCGCTCATCGCGTCGGGCTCGTACAGGTTGCGGCCGTCGAAGATCACGGGCGACTTCCACAGCCGGCCGAGCGCGGTGAAATCCGGGCTCTTGAACGCCTTCCATTCGGTGACGATCACGAGCGCATCGGCGTCGCGCGCGACCTGCGATTCGTCGTCGACGTACGCGAGGCGTTCGAGCCAGCTCGGGTGGCTCGCGAGATCGAGCGCGATCACGCGCTGCGCCTCGTGCTGCGCGACCGGGTCGTAGGCGGTCACGCGCGCGCCGCGCGACAGCAGCTCGGCGATCAGCGCGCGGCTCGGCGCTTCGCGCATATCGTCGGTGTTCGGCTTGAACGCGAGGCCCCAGATGCCGAACGTGCGGCCCGTCAGGTCCTCGCCGAAGCGCGCGACGATCTTCTCGGCGAGCACGCGCTTCTGCCCGGCGTTCACCGACGACACCGCCTTCAGGATCTGCAGCGACTGGCCGTGGTCGTCCGCGGTGCGGATCAGCGCCTCGACGTCCTTCGGGAAGCACGAGCCGCCGTAGCCGCAGCCCGCGTACAGGAAGTGGTAGCCGATGCGCGGATCGGAGCCGATCCCGCGCCGCACCGCCTCGATGTCCGCGCCGAAGCGGTCCGCGAGGTTCGCGAGCTCGTTCATGAACGAGATGCGGGTCGCGAGCATCGCGTTCGCCGCGTACTTCGTGAACTCGGCCGAGCGCACGTCCATGTACAGCGTGCGCTCGTGGTTGCGGTTGAACGGCGCGTAGAGCTTCTTCATCAGCTCGCGCGCGCGCTCGCCCGGCACGTCGTCGTCGCAGCCGATCACGATGCGGTCCGGCCGCGTGAAATCGTCGACGGCCGCGCCTTCCTTCAGGAATTCCGGATTCGACACGACCGAGAACATCTGGTCGCCGCCGCGCTTCGCGAGCTCGTCGGCGACCGCCGCGCGCACGCGCTCGGCGGTGCCGACCGGCACGGTCGACTTGTCGACGATCACCTTGAAGCCGGTCATGTAGCGGCCGATGTTGCGCGCGGCGGCGAGCACGTACTGCAGGTCCGCGGAGCCGTCCTCGTCGGGCGGCGTGCCGACCGCGATGAACTGCACGTCGCCGTGCGCGACCGCGGCCTCGACGTCGGTCGAGAAGCGCAGGCGGCCCGCCGAGCGGTTGCGCGCGATGATCTCCTTGAGGCCCGGCTCGTGGATCGGCACGCCGCCGCCGTTGAGGATGTCGATCTTGCGCTGATCGACGTCGAGACAGAACACGTCGTGCCCGATGTCGGCGAGGCAGGCGCCGGTGACGAGACCTACGTAACCGCTGCCGATGATAGTCAGATTCATGATGTGTCGACCTCTTGACCAGTGATTCGAAATTCGGGGCAGGCAGCCTGCCCGCTCAGTACGCGTTGCTGCCGGTGAAGCCTTTCCAGAGCGTCAGCGCGACGATCTTGATGTCGAGCCAGAACGACCAGTTCTGCATGTAGTAGAGATCGAGCTTCACGCGCCCCATCATCTTCTCGACCTGGTCGGTCTCGCCGCGAAAGCCGTTGATCTGCGCCCAGCCCGTGATGCCCGGCTTGATCCGGTAGCGGAACATGTAGCCCTTGACCAGATCCTTGTAGATGTCGTCGTGCGCGAGCGCGTGCGGGCGCGGGCCGACGACGGACATCTCGCCCTTCAGCACGTTGATGAACTGCGGCAGCTCGTCGAGGCTCGTGCGGCGCAGGAAGCGGCCGACCGGCGTCACGCGCGTGTCGTTCTTGGTTGCCTGCGTGACCGTGCCCGCCGTCTCGTGGTGCACCTTCATCGAGCGGAACTTGTAGATCTCGAACTCGTTGCCGTCGATGCCCTTGCGCTTCTGCCGGAAGAACACGGGCCCCGGCGAGGTCGCCTTGATCAGCAGCGCGATCAGCAGCATCACGGGCGCGAGCACCATCAGCGCGTTCAGCGCGAACAGCCGGTCGAACACGAACTTCGGCAGGATCCGCACGTCGGTGATCGGCGACGCCGCGAGGTTGATCGCCGGCACGCCGAGCAGCTCGACGACTTCCTGGTTGAAGAACGACACGGCGCGCACGTCCGGGATGAAGCGGATGTTCACGAAGTCGTTGCGGAACACCGTCACGATCCGGTTGATCTGCGGCTCTTCCGACAGCGGCAGCGCGAGCCACAGTTCGCGGATCATGCGGCTGCGCACGAGGCGCACGAGCGTGTCGAAGCGGCGCTCGATCGCCACGTCGTCGAGCATCGCTTCGCCGGGCGACGCGCTTTCGTCGTACACGCACACCGGATTGAAGCCGGCCTCCGGCCGTGCGCGCATCTGCGCGATCAGCCGCCGCGTCGCCGGCGCGCCGCCGACCAGCGCAACCGCGCGGTGGTTGTAGCCGCCGCGCCGCAGCTGGCGCAGCACCGCATGCACGCCGGCCTTCGACGCCGCGAGCAGCCCCATCGTCGCGAGCGCCCAGTAGCCGAGCCAGAGCCGCGACAGCTGGCCCGCCTGGTGAAAGCTGAAGCTCATCAGGATGCCCGCGAGCTCGACCACGAGCCACGCGAACGCGACGCGCCCCATCAGCCCGATCAGCCGCTTGCCGCGCCACGACTGGTAGATCCCGAACGCCGGGAAAAACACGACGACGAGCACGCAGTCGAACAGCACCATCGTGCGTTGCAGATCGTCGAGCCATACGCTGCGCCCGTCGTGCAGCGCGGCGGCGATCACGGCTCCCGCCACGACCATCGCGATATCGATGATTCTCGCCAGCACGCTCAACATGTTCGCTTCCTCTCTGGACAGGCGTTTGCCGAACCGCTCCTTGCGCAGCCCGTGCCGCGCATTCGCATCCAACATTGCATGGCGTTATTGAACAGGTAAGAAAATTCCTCCGGCAAGCGCACAAGTATTTCGAAAATTAATCGGTAATTACTGCGCGCCGGAACACGATTTATATCGGCACCTTTTCCCGGATCGAGAAACGATAAAGATGTTCACGAATCGGTAGAATCGCCCTGAAAGCCATGATGGACGGGAATCAGACCCGAATTTTCCGAATTATTTTTTTATTTTTTATTTGCGCCTTCCGACATCTGGAAAATTTTTCCCTTCCGGGCGATCGACGAATATCAAACGCGCTTCCACGGTTTTATTGTCGATTTACTTCATGCTACAACGGCAGGCATTGACATCAAACGAGGAGTGCGATCATGAATGCTCCGGCCGTGACAGCCGATACGCGCCAATCTTCTTCCGCCGCCGCGCCTGCCGGCGCGCGCGTCGCGGTGCAGCCGGTGATCCTTGCCGGCGGCTCCGGCACGCGCCTGTGGCCGATGTCGCGCGAGCACTATCCGAAACAGCTGATCGGCCTGCTCGGCGACCATTCGCTGCTGCAGGCGACCGCGTGCCGCCTCGACGGCCTGTCGAGCGGCCATCCGCTCAGCGACGACGTGCTGATCGTCTGCGGCGAGGACCATCGCTTCACGACCGCCGAACAGTTGCGCGTCACGGGCAAGCGCGCGTCGATCATGCTCGAGCCGCTCGGCCGCGACACCGCGCCCGCGCTGACGCTCGCCGCGCTGCGCATCGTCGCCGACAGCGGCGATGCGGTGATGACGGTGATGCCGGCCGACCACGCGGTCGCCGACCTGCCGCGCTTCCACGCGGCCGTCGCCGCCGGCGTGCGCTGCGCGGCGCAAGGCAGCATCGCGACGATGGGCATCGTGCCGGACCATGCCGAAACCGGCTACGGCTACATCCGCGTCGGCGCCCCGCTCGGCGGCGACGCATCCGGCGATCTCGACGTGCGGCGCCTCGACCGCTTCGTCGAGAAGCCGCATCTCGAACTCGCGCAGCAGTACGTCGCATCCGGCGAATACTGGTGGAACAGCGGGATCTTCATCATGCGCGCGTCGGTGTGGCTGAAAGCGATCCGCCACTTCGAGCCGGCGATCCATGCGGCCTGCGAACAGGCGGTCGCGCAAGGCAAGGCCGACGGCGACTTCTTCCGCGTCGATCGCGACGCGTTCGCCGCGTCGCCGTCCAACTCGATCGACTACGCGGTGATGGAGCCGCTCGCGTCCGAGCAGCCGATTTGCGAGAGCGTCGTCGTGCCGCTCGACGCGGGCTGGTCGGACGTCGGCTCGTGGGATGCGATCTGGCAGATCCTGCCGAAGGACGACGCCGACAACGTCGGCCGCGGCCACGTGCTGTTCGAGGACGCCGCCTCCACGTTCGCGCATTCGGAAGGCCGGCTCGTCGCCTGCGTCGGCACGCAGAACCTCGTCGTCGTCGAGACGCCCGACGCGGTGCTCGTCGCCGACAAATCGCGCGTGCAGGACGTGAAGAAGATCGTCGGCCGCATCAAGGCGGAGCGCGGCGCGGAAGCGACCGACCACCGCAAGGTGCATCGCCCGTGGGGCCATTACGATTCGGTCGACACGGGCGAGCGGTTCCAGGTGAAGCGCATCGTCGTGAAGCCCGGCGCGCGGCTGTCGCTGCAGATGCATCATCACCGCGCCGAGCACTGGATCGTCGTGCGCGGCACCGCGCGCATCACGCGCGGCGACGAAACGTTCCTGCTGTCGGAAAACGAATCGACGTACATCCCGCTCGGCGTGTCGCATCGGCTGGAAAACCCGGGCAAGATGCCGCTCGAGCTGATCGAGGTGCAATCGGGCTCGTACCTCGGCGAGGACGACATCGTGCGCTTCGACGATACCTACGGACGGCAGTGACGATTGCCGGATGAACAAGGGCGCCGTCGACGACGGCGCCCTTGTCGTGTTGTTGCGGCATCGCGCGCGGCACGCCATGCGCCGCGCGCGGGACTCAACCGACCCGATAGGCGAGCCGGTCGCTCTGCACCGGATCGTTGCGGCCGTCGGTGAGCGACGCCGAGTGGCGCTCGGCGATGAAGCGCTTGATGTCCGACTCCGCCCGCGCGAGCGCGGACAGCCCGGCGAGCACGGGCACGCTCTGCGGCGCGCGCGCCGGCTCGTCGCCCGCGCCGTGCCGGTCGATCCACTGCCGCGCCCATTCGAGCGCGTACTGCTCCGCTTCCTCGGCGTCGGTGAAACGCGGGCCGATCAGGCCGGAACGCTCGACGCGACGCTCGTCGTGCACGATCTCCGCCCATGCGCGATACATCAGGTTCTGCACCGGCTGCGCGATGCCGTAGACCGTATAGCCGCGATACGTGTCCACCTGCGGCTCGGTCGCCGCGAAGCTCGCGGTGGACGCGCGCGAATGATGGCGCTCGCTCAGGCCCGCGGCCGGCTCGGCGGCGGCAGGCGCGCCGGGCACGATGAACGCCGGCTGCGCCGGCACGTCCGTTTCGCAGCGCGATGCCGCATCGTCGCGGTGCCAAACGTTTGCCTGCATGCCCTGCAATTGCGGCAATTGCCACGATTCCGGGTTCTGCCAGAACACGCCGCGCAGGCGGTCGTTGTCCGGCGCGGGTTCGGCGCGGCGCGCGGGCACGACCGGCACCGGCGGCGGCGGGACGTACGCGAACGTGCGGCCGCTGAACTGGGTCAGCACGTCGATCATCTGCAGCAGCGTCCCGTTCGCGAGCCACTCCTCGTAGCGGCGGCGACACGTGGGCCCGGACGGATAGCGGCCGGGCAGCTTGGACCATGCATCGCCGGTCGTCAGGATCCAGAGCACCGCATTGGCGACAACGCGCGGTTCCGCGCGCGGACGGCCACGACGATTCAGCCGAATCGGTTCATCGGCGATCAGCGTCGAAAGACGAACCCACTCTTCATCGTTTAGCTCATCGAAGAACATAGTAGATCTCTCCACGCAGCCAGGCCGGGCTGCGATTGGCGGCGCCGTCGCGATCGCTCGCGGGGCGGCCAGGTTGCACGTTATGGTTGTTCGGGTTGTGCATGCCATCGCAACACGCACTAAGGCGGTGCCGCGAATCTCGGCAATAACGCACGGATCCCGGTCTCACTCCATTGCGGAAAAATTTGTCGACGAAGCATACCATCCCTAGGGTTTATCTCAATATGACAATGACTTTATGTTACGCAATGAAACAACATGGAATCGATCAAGATCAAATTTATAGATGAATTTCTTTACGTAAACTTTATTCGACCGCCCGTGAAGCCCCGTCTGGCGGGGCTGTTCGGGATGCCTGCCGCGCTCGCCCGGCAGTGCCGCCGATACGGTTCCGACCCCTTCCAGTAATATTCACCGGATCAATGCCTCAAAATCGGTAATTCACGGAAAATTCGTAACGAGATATTTTCCGATCGGTAATTCATTCGATTGCGCTTGATTGAACTTTTCCTTGTGCACAATCTTTATATTGTTTCTCGCCGGACAGTGAAAGGGATGTGACGCCGCACGCGTCATTGCAGGAATGCGAATGTAACGAAGCGCCACTGCATGTTTCGATGCAGTGGCGCGCAGGCGCTTGCAATATGCCGAACCTTGTCGCGCAGCTAGCGCAGGTCTCCGACGAGCGATGCCGCCACGCCTTCTTCGATGCGTCGTGCCGGCACGGTGTAGCCCGGATGATCGCAGCCGATCGACAGCGCCGCGCCCTGCTTCAGCGCCGCGCGCATCGGCGCGTCGAACTCGAAACGCACGAAGTGCACCGCGGAAGTCTTCTCGTCCGTCTCGCGATCGAGGTCCTCGTCCGCGATCGCATAGACCGGTGCGTGGCCGTCGACCTGCAGGAACACGCGATCCTCGACGCCGATCAGCCGCTCGAGCGCCGCGCGCCGCTCGGCCTCGTGCGCGTATTCGATCTGCATCGTCGCCTTCAGGTTGCCGCCGTCGGGCACCAGCGGCCGATACGCGTCCAGCTCGCCCTCGATGCCCGCCTCGTCGAAGATCTTTTCGATGTGCAGCATCTCCTGAACCTGATAGCGGATCGTCGTCTCGTCCTCGAACAGGAACCGCAGGTGATTGCCGAGCTGCACCGCGCGCCGTCGCTTGTGCTCGATGAGCCGCGCATGTTCGGCCTTGCGGATCTTCGCGTACGCTTCGAGCGTCAGCAGCGAATCGCGGGTGAGCGTCATGAGTTGTCCTTTTCCGATCCTTGATTGATCTGGATCAAATGCCGTACGCGCGACGCAGCAGCGTGAGCGGATGCGCGAGCGGCGCTTGCGCGAGCCCCGCCTCGTCGATGCCCTGCACGATGTGATGGCCCGCGAGCGCGCAGTCGGACGACACGAAGTCCGGCTGCGGCTGCGCCATCGACTTGAACACCGGCCCGCCGATCCGCATCGCGTCCGCGTGGAATTCCTTCTTCACGCCGAACGTGCCCGCATGGCCCGAGCAGCGCTCGACGACGTTTACGCGCGTCTCGGGCACGAGCGACAGCACGTCGGCGGTCTTGCGGCCGATGTTCTGCACGCGCGCATGACACGGCACGTGATACGACACGGTGCCGAGACCGGTCTTGAAATCGGTCTTCAGCAGGCCGTCGCGATGCCGCGCGATCACGTATTCGAACGGATCCCAGAATGCGTCGGCGACCGCGCGCACCGCGGCGTCGCCGGGGAACATCAGCGGCAGCTCGCTCTTGTACATCAGCACGCAGCTCGGAATCGCGCCGATCAGCGCGTAGCCGTCGCGCGCGTAGCGCTCGAGCACGGGGATGTTCTCGTCCTTCTTCGCGGCGACGCCCGCGAGGTTGCCCTGTTCGAGCAGCGGCATCCCGCAGCACGCCTCGCTCGTCACGAGCTCGTACGGAATGTCGTTGTGCGCGAGGATCGCGAGCAGGTCGTGGCCGATGCCGGGCTCGTTGAAGTTCACGTAGCAGGTCGCATAGATCGCGACCTTGCCGGGCGTGCGCTCGCCGTCGCGCACCGGATGGCCGTCCGAGCGCTTTGCCGCGCGCCGGAACTTGCGCGGCGCGAATTCCGGCAGCCAGGCCTTGCGGTCGACGCCGAGCGCCGCTTCCAGCGCGTGCCGCGCGGGCGGCGTGCGGTTCACCGCGTTGACGGCCTGCGTGACGATCGGGATGCCCGCGAAATGGCCGAGCGCGTCGGTGTTCGACAGCACCTTGTCGCGCAGCTTCACGTCGCCGCGCCGGTAGCGCGCCGCCTTGCCGCGCAGCATCAGGTGCGGGAAATCGACGTTCCACGGATGCGGCGGCACGTACGGGCATTTCGTCATGTAGCAGAGGTCGCACAGGTAGCACTGGTCGACGACCTTGCCGAATGCGTCCTTCGGCACTTCGTGGATGTCGCCCGTCTCCGTCTCGTCGACGAGATCGAACAGCGTCGGAAACGCCCCGCACAGCGACACGCAGCGGCGGCAGCCCGCGCAGATGTCGAACACGCGGGTCATCTCGGCATCGATGGCCGCCTGGTCGTAGAACGCGTCGGACTGCCAGTCGAGCGGATGCCGGGTCGGGGCTTCGAGACTGCCTTCCTTGTGTGGCATGGGGCGCTCCAGCGGGACGGAGAGGCGCATGCGCGCGCGCCGCCCGCGCGATGCGGGCGGCGGCGCGGCGGTGCGGCGTCGAACGTCAGGCGCATGGCGGGCCGGCCGGCCCGCGCGGGTCAGTCGACGAGCGCGTCGAGCGCCTTCGTGTAGCGGTTCGCGTGGCTGCGTTCGGCCTTCGCCAGCGTCTCGAACCAGTTCGCGATTTCGTCGAAGCCTTCCTCGCGGGCCGTCTTCGCCATGCCCGGATACATGTCGGTGTACTCGTGCGTCTCGCCGGCGATCGCCGATTGCAGGTTCAGCCGCGACGAACCGAACGGCAGCCCGGTCGCAGGATCGCCGACCGCCTCGAGATATTCCAGGTGGCCGTGCGCGTGCCCGGTCTCGCCTTCGGCGGTCGAGCGGAACAGCGCGGCGATGTCGTTCTGGCCTTCGACGTCCGCCTTCGATGCGAAATACAGGTAGCGCCGGTTCGCTTGCGATTCGCCCGCGAACGCATATTTCAGGTTCTCTTCGGTTTTGCTGCCTTTGAGCTGAGCCATCTGCGCCTCCGTGCATTGCGCCCGCGCAGCGATGCGTCGGACCGGATGATCGATTGTGGGGAACGATGCGCGCAGCGCGGCACCTGCCGCCGGCATCGTGCTGTGTAATCTAGGCGCTCGGGAAAACATCCCCCAATTGGCTTTTTCAATGCAGCCGATAGCGATCGCCCGACATGCAGCACGAACGGTCGTGCAAATGCGTGCGATAGGATGTGCTGCGGATAGCGCATCGCGCCGGAGCGATGCCGCCCTGCTCCGGCGCGAATTTTGCTGCGGATCGTGCCGCGGGTGGAAGGCGTCGCCGGCTGCGCGACGCCCCGCTTGCCCGGCTCGACGCGAGCCGGGCAAGCGATGCTTACCGGACGTCGTCGGCAGGCAGCGGACGCGCCATGTAGCTGACGATACGCCCCGGCCCCGACACGCGCCCAAAGGCGGACACATTGCCGTAGCTGCTCGTGACGCCGGACAACCCGTTGTACAGGCGGCCCATCACGACGACCGAATCGCCGCCGTGCAATTCACCGTTGTTGGTCACGTTGCTCATCGCAAAGACCGACTTCTCCGCACGCAGCGTGCCATCGTTGGTCAGATTGCCCATGAGCTTGACGTCGCCGCCTTCGATCGTGCCGCTGTTGGTCACGGCGCCCATCGCGGTGAGCAGCTTCGTCGCGCGCAGCGTGCCGGTGTTGACCGTTTTGCTCATCACCTGAACGTCGCCGCCTTCGACGGTGCCGCGGTTGGTCAACGCGCCCATGAGCTTCAGCGACTCGGCGCCGCGCAACGTCCCCTTGTTGTCGACGTTGCCCGCGATCCGAACGTCGCGCCCGCTGACGACGCTGCCGTCGCCGTCGTTGGTCAGGCGGCCGGCGATCTCGAGCGTGCCGTCGCTGTGCAGCGTGCCGGCATTGGTCGCGTTGCCGGCGATCCTGACGCTGCGCCCCTGCACGGAACCGTCGTTTTCGAGGTGACCGGCCACCTCGACGGTGTCGCCGCTGACCGTGCCGTGATTGTCGAGCGGGCCCAGAACCGACAACCTCTGCCCTTGCAGACGCCCGCTCGACTCGATCGTCGCCTTGCCGCTCGATGCGAGCGACACGCTGCCGGCCGACGCGTCGACCGTGCCGGCGATCCTGACACCGGTTTTCGCCGACGCGCCGACCAGCGCGATCTCATCCGCGTGCAGGCTGCCCGATCCGGACACGTCGATCGCCACGTCCGGCGCCTTGCTGCCCGCCGAACCGGAGAGCGTCCGCAGGTTCGGCTGCTCGATCGCCGCCGTCCCTTCATGGGCGATCGCGACCAGCTTCTTCGCGCGCACCGCCGCATCGACCGTCAAGCTGCGCGACACGAGATCGAGCTGATCCATATTGCGTGCGTCGAGCCCGGCGCCTTCGATCGCGATGCGGCCGTTCTTCGTCCGGAACCGTGCGACATCGCCGTCCTCGTCGAATTCCGTCGTGCCCGCGACGAGCGACACGCGGCTCGCGTTGATGAAGCTCGCGCCGTTCACGCTGATCCCGTTCGGGTTCGCGACGATCACGCGCGCCTGCTGCCCCGCGACTTCCGTCGCGCCCGCGAGCACCGATGCGTTGCCGCCCACCACCTGGTTCAGGATCACCCGTGCTGAACGGCCGCCGAGCCGCGCATTGCCGTCGATGTCACCCGCCAGTTGCGTGTTCGTGCGGTTCACGCTGTTGTTCAGCACGAGGCCGTTCGGGCCGACGTTGTAGTCGAGGAACCGGTTCGAGGAAATGCCGGCGCCATTCGGTGCGTTGATGTCGACGATCGGCGTGCCGTTCGGTGCGGCGCCAAGCACGGGGCGATCGGCCGCAGTCGGATCGACGACAAGTTCCGGGTTCGTTTCGGCGACCGGCGGTTGCGGGTTGACCGGCGGCTTCGTTTCCGCGACCGGCGGCTCCGGATCGACCGGCGGTTTCGTTTCCGCAACCGGCGGCTCCGGATCGACCGGCGGCTTCGTCTCTGCAACCGGCGGTTCCGGATCGACCGGCGGCTTCGTTTCCGCGACCGGCGGCTCCGGATCGACCGGCGGCTTCGTTTCCGCGACCGGCGGCTCCGGATCGACCGGCGGCTTCGTTTCCGCGACCGGCGGCTCCGGATCGACCGGCGGCTTCGTCTCTGCAACCGGCGGCTCCGGATCGACCGGCGGCT
>NZ_CADFEB010000008.1:0-109697 GCF_902833085.1 Burkholderia ubonensis | reverse complement strand
ACCGGCGGTTCCGGATCGACCGGCGGCTTCGTTTCCGCGACCGGCGGTTCCGGATCGACCGGCGGCTTCGTTTCCGCGACCGGCGGTTCCGGATCGACCGGCGGCTTCGTTTCCGCAACCGGCGGCTCCGGATCGACCGGCGGCTTCGTTTCCGCAACCGGCGGCTCCGGATCGACCGGCGGCTTTGCCACCTCGTCATCGTCCGTCCAGTTCCCGCCAATCTGCAGGCCGGACGGAACCGACAGCTTCTTCGCGCCCAGCGACCCGCCGTTCGAGAGCCGGACCTTGCCGTCCGACAACAACGTGATCGAGCCCGTTACCGCCTCGACCTTCCCCGAGATATTGATGCCGACGCCGGCCGACGTGCCACGCATGACGATCGATTCCTCGCCATGCACGCTGCCGAGTCGCGACACGTCGATCGCGACGCGCGGCAATTCTCCGCTCGTCGACGCATCGAACGACATCGCCTGCGGATCCTCGATCGCCGCCGTCCCCTGCTGTGCGACCGCGACCAGTTTCTTCGCGTGCAACGCGGCGTTCACCTTCAGGCTGCGCGACACGAGATCGAGCTGATCCATATTGCGTGCGTCGAGCCCGGCGCCGTCGATCGTGATGCGGCCATCCTCGGTCCGGAACCGCGCGACGTGGCCCTCCTCGTCGAATTCCGTCGTGCCCGCGACGAGCGACACGCGGCTCGCATTGATGAAGCTCGCGCCGTTCACGCTGATCCCGTTCGGGTTCGCGACGATCACGCGCGCCTGCTGCCCCGCGACTTCCGTCGTGCCCGCGAGCACCGATGCGTTACCGCCCACCACCTGGTTCAGGATCACCTGCGCCGCCCGGCCGCCGAGCCGCGCGTTGCCGTCGATGCTGCCCGCCAGTTGCGTGTTCGTGCGGGTCACGCTGTTGTTCAGCACGAGGTTATTCTGGCCAACGTTGTAGTCGGTGAAGCGGTTGGTCGAAATGCCGGCGGCATCCGGTGCGTTGATGTCGACGATCGGCGTGCCGTTCGGCGCGGTGCCGAGGCCTGGGCGGTTGGCCGCGCCCGGATCCACGACGAGCCCCGGTTGCGCGTACGCGGGCTGCGCCGCGAGAATCGGCATCGCGAGCGTCAGCGCCGCGGCAAGCGCGGTACGCGCGAATGGCGTCGCCGCGCGCTGGCGAGGGTGTTGTTGTTGATGTTTCATGGTCTTCTCGGTTTCCTGAAGATGAAAGGACGGGCGTGGCACAGGCCACACCGGACCGGGCCGGTCCGTCGATCGGCCGATGGGCGAGCGAGCGTGCTTACATGGCGATTCCCTCCGTGACGTACGGCGGGCGCGAACGCGCCTGCAACGATCAGAAGCGGCTGGTGAGCGACAAGGCAAGCGTGGGTTGCGCGGTTTTCAGTGCACCGGGCTTGCAAAGCGGCACGCCGAGCGCGACGTCGTAGCCGAGCATCCGATAGCCGCCGCGCACGCCGAGCGCGGCGCCGACCAGCGTGCGCCCTTCCCGACCCGCGCCTTCGCGCGAGCCCGCGCCCGTGACCAGGCCGGCGTCGAGCGCGACATAGGCTTCGTGCGAGCCGAACCACGGCGTCGCCAGTTCGTTGCGCCAGAACCAGCCGCTGTCGCCGGCGAGCGTCTGGTTGCCGTCGAAACCGCGCACCGTGTAGCGGCCGCCGATCTGCAGGTATTCGGTCGACGGCAGCGCGCCGGGCGCGTACTGAAGCTGAAGGAATCCGCGATAGCCGAACGGACGTGCGCCGATCCGGAACGGCGCGTCGGCGCCGAGCGCCGCGGTGTACACGCGATAGCGGCCGTCCCATGCGGGCTGCCCGTTGACGCGCCCGGAGAAGGCGCTCAGCCCGGCGAGGCTCGAGCGCATGCCGATGCTCGCGTCGACGGTTCCGCGCCCGAGCTTCTCGCGATGTGCTGCGCTCACTTCGTAGCTGACGATGTCATGGCGAAACACATCGAGTTCGGTCATGCCGAACCACGAGCGGTCCTCGCGGCGCGCGAGCCTGAAGCGGAGCGTGGTTTTGCCGTGACCGGAGCGATACGGCACGTAGCCGACGCTGGCCTCATAGCGACGGGTACGCTGGCGGAGCGGCGGCATGGCCTCGTCGGGCAGGTCGGCCACCAGCGTCTGCCGGTTCGTCCACTCGCTGACGCCGAGCGAGAACGACGCATAGCCGATCGGCACGTTCCATGCGACGCTCTTCGCCTGCGAGCCGAGCGACTTGTTGCGCAGCGCGGCGTCGGTGTTGTAGGTGACGATCAGTTGATCGTAGAGCCGCAGCGGCGAATCGATCGCGACGATCGCGCCGAGCTGGTTGCGGCCGGTCGCATCGAGCCCGCCGTTGTCGGCCGTCGCGACGAAGCGAACGCGGCGCGCATCGTCCGGATGCCGGACGACGATGTCGGTCTCGCCAAGCGACGCGCCCGGAACCAGATCAAACGCGGTGGCCGCCTGACCGGGCAGACGGCGTACGTTCTCGAGCGCCTGATCGAGATCGCGCACGTTCAGCAGCGCGTGCCCGCCACGCGGAAACAGCATCGGCGCCCAGCCGATCCGGCCGCGCGCATCGTCGATCGCGCCGATGCGGCCCGGGAGCACCTCGATGATCAAGCGTCCGGTCGACAGGTCCTGCGACGGAATGCTGACGAGCGACGTGATGTAGCCGCGTTCGATGAGACGGCGACCGACCCATTCGCGCAGCAGGCTCAATCCGTTCCGGCCGATGCATGCGCGCTCCAGCGGGAATGCGTCGCGCAGCCACGGGAATGCGTCGACGCCGCGCCAATCGATCGTGTGAATGGCGAAACACGGTGTTTCGGCCGGCAAGCGCAGTGCGTGGGACTCGCCCGACGGCTTCGCGGACAGCACGTCCGGCCGGTCGAGCATCTGCTGCCGGATCTCGTCGAGCTGTTGAGCCTGGTGGCGCTGCGCATTCAGCGGCGGCGCACCGGGCCCGGGCGTCTGCGCAGACGCGGCAACGGCAAACGCCAGCAGATGCGCGGCGCACAGCGCGCGACCCGCGAATGCAGTTGCGCGCCGCACATCGGCGAGCCGGATCTGCTCGTCATCTTTTTTGTTAATTATCCTTAACACCCCGACACCGCCAATCTCGCAATACGTCAATCACGCGCAGATTATGCGGAATCGAATTATCCAATTTCAATCAAAAGCATTTTATTGAAATCAAATTCGTACTTGTCTCATGTTTTTTTAACCATCCGATTAGGACATTTCATTGAAATTATCAAAATATTGGCTAATCACATCAAGATGACTCGACTCGTGCGCATCGACTCGCCGCACGTCCGGCCCCGCGTGGGCCGGCAAGCTGCCGCTCGTCGTCGCACCCGGCCCGCTCTGGCTCGTCAGCATTTCCACCGCCGGCGCGCCGCGACGGCGCGCGCTTCATTTCACGCATCTGTCGCACGCTTGAGCAGCAACTCGCGTTCGCGCGCGTTGCGGGTCAATTCCGCCGCGCGGCGGAATTCGGCCTTCGCCTCGTCGGTGCGCCCGAGCTTCGCGAGCAGGTCGCCGCGCACGCTCGGCAGCCAGTGATAGCGCGCGAGCGCCGGGTCGTCGCGCAGCGCGTCGACGAGCTCGAGCGCCGCGGCCGGCCCGAACGCCATGCCCACCGCCACCGCGCGGTTCAATTCGACGACGGGCGACGGCGCGACCTCCGCGAGCGCGTCGTACAGCGCGACGATCTGCGCCCAGTCGGTTTCCGACGCCTGCCGCGCACGGGCATGACAAGCCGCCAGCGCCGCCTGCAGCGCATACGGCCCGCGCACGCCGCCGAGCTTCGTCGCGCGTTCGAGCGCCGCGAGGCCGCGCCGGATCAGCAGCGGATCCCAGCGGCTGCGATCCTGCTCGAGCAGCAGCACCGGGCGGCCCTGCGTGTCGGTGCGCGCATGCGTGCGCGACGCCTGCAGCTCCATCAGCGCGACGAGGCCGAACACCTCGCTGTCGTCCGGCGCGAGCCCCGCGAGCACGCGGCCGAGCCGCAGCGCTTCGTCGCACAGCGCGGGACGCATCCAGTCGTCGCCGGCGGTCGCCGCGTAGCCTTCGTTGAAGATCAGGTAGATCACCTCGAGCACCGACGCGAGCCGCGCCGGCCGCGCGTCGGCCGCCGGCACCTCGAACGGCACGTGCGCCGCCGCGAGCGTGCGCTTCGCGCGCACGATCCGCTGCGCGATCGTCGGCTCCGGCGCGAGGAACGCGCGCGCGATCTCGTCCGTCGTCAGCCCGCCGAGCAGCCGCAGCGTCAACGCGACGCGCGCGTCGGTCGACAGCACCGGATGGCATGCGGTGAAGATCAGCCGCAGCAGGTCGTCGCCGATGTCGTCGTCCTGCGCATCGGCGAGCGCCTCCGCGATGTCGGGCACCACGTGCGCGCCGAGCGCGTCGAACTCGCGGCCCAGCTGATCGCGCTTCGCCGCGTGCAGCGATTCCTGGCGAACCCGGTCGAGCGCGCGGCGCTTCACGGCCGTCATCAGCCACGCAGCCGGGTTGTCGGGCACGCCGTCGACGGGCCAGTGCTCGAGCGCCGCGACGAGCGTATCCTGCGCCAGCTCCTCCGCAACGCCCACGTCGCGCACCACGCGCGCGGCCCGCGCGATGATCTTCGGCGCCTCGATCCGCCAGACGGCCTCGATCGCCCGGTGCGTAGCCGCCTGCGTCACGACGCCGGCCCCGGCGCGGTAGCGTCCTGCGCGATATGCGTCAGCTCCCACACGTGGCCGTCCGGATCGGCGAACGCGTGGCCGTACATGCCCGGATACTCCAGCGGCGGACGCGGCGTCGTGCCGCCCGCCGCGCGCGCCTTCGCGACGACCGCATCGACCTCGGCGCGGCTCTCGCACGACAGGCACGGCAGCACCTGCACATGGGTGGCCGGATCGACGATGGTCTTGTCGGTGAAGGTCTGGAAGAACGGCCTGACGAGCAGCATCGCGAAGATCGCGTCGCTGATCCGGATGCAGGCGCCCTTGTCGTTCGTATAGGCGGGCACCGGCTCGAAGCCGAGCGCCGCATAGAATGCCTGCGCGCGCGGCAGGTCGGCCACCGGCAGGTTGATGAAGATCTGCTTGTGCATCGCTTGCGCTCCTCGTGACGTTGCGTTCAGCGGCCGAAGCCGCGGGCGGCCTGAAGCTCGCGGAACCGCTCGACCGCGTCGCTCGGCGTGAGATCGTCCAGCTCGAACAGCTGGCGCACCTCGATCTCGCAGTCCATCTCCGCGCCGAACGGCGCGGGGAACCGGCGCGTCCATTCGAGCGCCTCGTCGCGCGAGCGCACCTCGATCAGCGTGTAGCCGGCGATCAGCTCCTTCGTTTCCGCGAACGGGCCGTCGACCACCGTGCCCTTGCCGCCGGTGTAACGCACACGCCAGCCGCGCGCGCTCGGCCGCAGGCCGTTCGCATCGAGCAGCACGCCGGCCTTCGCCAGTTCCTCGTGATAGACCGTCATCGCCTCGACCAGCCGGTTGTCCGGCAATGCGTCGGATTCGCTGACAGCGTTCGCCCGGATCATGATCATGAATCGCATCGTTCGCTCCTTGTTTCGATGGTCGGAGGCACCGCGCGTCGGCGCCCTATCCGAACGACGCGCGAGTCGCGGGCGGATCGACGCGCGGCACGACGAATCAGGGTAAACACCAAGGCGATCCGCTCGGTGTCAAAGGAAACACGGGCCGACCGCGCGCACCTCGACCGTGCACCACTGCGCGGCGGGGCACTGGCGCGCGATCTCGACCGCTTCCGCGTGCGTATCGACGTCGACGAGGAAGAAGCCGCCGACCATCTCCTTCGCCTCCGCGAACGGCCCGTCGATCAGGCGCGTCTCGCCGTCGCGCACCTGCACGCGCGTGCCGCGCTCCGACGTTTCGAGCGATTCGACCGCGCGCAGCACGCCGCGCGCCTTCAGGCCCTGGGCGAAATCCTGCATCCGCGCGTAGAGCGACTGCCCTTCCGCGAGCGTGCGCCCGGCGCGCTGGCCGGTCGGTTCGACAATCAACAGCATGTACGCCATGAAATTCTCCTCTGAATAGTCCGGTGGTGCGGCTGCGGACGCCGGGCACGCCGCATGGCCCGCTTCGTCGACGGCCCGCCATTCTGGGCCGGCGCCGCCCGGCGGTCCATGCGACAAGCCCGGCGCGAACGCCCGAACGCCTTCACGCGAGCGCATTGCGACATTCTCCGCCTGACGGTCGCCGCCCGACACCTGTCCGAACGGCCTGTTCCGACCACTTTCTTACATTTTCCTGTCACCATGCGGCCCTGACTGTTCGATTTCTTCAGCGAGTCGCGCCATGCATCACTCATTGCCGTCATACGCTCTTGCCGCCTTCGTCGTCTCATCCGCCCCGGCGCTCGCGGCCGCGCCGCCGGTCAGCGCCGGCTGCGGCGGCGCGACGACGCCCATCGCCGCGATTCAGAACGGCGCCGGTCCGTCGCCGCTGGCCGGGCAGACGACGTCGATCGAAGCCGTCGTCACCGCTGACTTCGGCGGCGCCGACGGCTTCGGCGGGTTCTTCGTCCAGCAGGCGGACGCGGAGCGCCTGCGCCGGCCGGGCGTGTCGGAAGGCCTGTTCGTCTATGCACCGAAGGTGCGCGCGACGGCCGGCGACGTCGTCCACGTGACCGGCAGGATCGAGGACAAATACGGCCAGACGCAACTCACGCTGTCGGGCGGAATCGCCGTCTGCGCACGCGGGCGGACGGTCACGCCGGCGACGCTCACGCTGCCGGTCGACGCCGCGTCCGTGTTCGCGGCTCACGCGGGCATGCTCGTGCGGCTGCCGCAGACGCTGACGGTCAGCGATACCTACGAACTGGGCCGCTACGGCAGCATCGTGCTCAGCAACGGCCGGCTGCGCGCGCCGACGCATCTCGTCGATCCGGCCCGGGCCGCCGCGCAGGCGGACGCGAACGCGCGCAACCGCATCGTTCTCGACGACGGCTCGACCAGGCAGAACCCCGCGACCGTGCGCTACCCGCCGCCCGCGCTGAGCGCCGCGAACACGCTGCGCGCCGGCTACACGGTGCGCGGCGTCGAGGGCGTGCTCGAGCGGCGCTACGACACGTGGCGGCTGCAGCCGGTGCCGGGTGCGGCCGCGCCGGTATTCGAGCGCGCGGCGAATCCTCGCACCGGCGCGCCCGTGCGGCATCCGGACGCCGACGTGCGGATCGCGTCGTTCAATGTGTTCAATTACTTCAACGGCGACGGCCGCGGCGGCGGCTTCGACGCGCCCGCCAACCGCGGCGCGAAAACGCCGGCCGATTTCGCACGGCAGGAAGCGAAGATCGTCGCGACGCTGCGGGCGCTGCGCGCGGACGTGATCGGCCTGATGGAGATCGCGAACAACGGCTACGGCGACGCCAGCGCGGTGCGCCGCCTGGCCGCGCAGCTCGGCGACGGCTGGCGCGTGGTCGAACCGGGCGCCGCGCGCCTTGGCGGCGACGCGATCGCGGTCGCGCTGCTCTACGACAGCCGTACGGTCGAACCGGCCGGGCGCGCGGCGACGCTCGCGATCGGCAACCTGAACCGTCCGCCGCTCGCACGGACCTTCACACGCATCGGCGGCACGCGCGCCGTCACGGTTGCGGTCAATCACCTGAAGTCGAAGAACTGCCCGAACGCGGCGGGCGCCGATCTCGATCAGGCGGACGGCCAGGGCTGCTGGAACGCGACCCGCACGCGCGCGGCCGAACGCATCGCCGGCTGGCTTGCGGGCAATCCCACCGGCGCGACCGCCGAAGGCGTGCTGCTGATCGGCGACCTCAACAGCTACGCGAAGGAAGATCCGATCCGTGCGCTCGAAGCGCGTGGCTTTGCGAACCTCGTCGCGCGTTTTCACGGCGACGACGCGTACAGCTACGTGTTCGGCGGCGAAGCGGGCTACCTCGACCACGCGCTCGCGACATCGACGCTCGCCGCGCGCGTGAAAGCCGTGCACGTCTGGCACATCAACGCCGACGAACCGGTCGCGCTGCAATACACGCCGGGCTACAAGACGCGCGAGCAGCAATCGCGCTACTACGCGCCCGACCCCTACCGCTCGTCGGACCACGATCCGGTCGTGATCGATCTCGCGCTCGAGGATCGCGCCTGCGGCCATCGCCGGCGCAATTTACCTGCATCCCTTACAAATTCCGTCACTTTTACCTGCGCGACGGATTCGCCCGAATCGGCCGCGCGTCGTTGACTGCACGCCGACCTTGCGGGCGAAAAAAAATTCTCCTCCCGTCGCGCCATGCCTGGCGGGGCTTTGCGCGCCGTGCACCGACAAAACTGAAAGCGTGTGACGAAACTCCCCCGCATCGTGCGAATCACACAAATTGGAGCGGCTTTTTCGTGTCTTCAATTCTGCTTGGTTCAAGGAGGATGAACATCATGGCGCTCACCGACTCGATCGAACACAAGCTTGACCGCGGCCTGTCCGACATCCGCCGCACCGGACGCCGCATGGGGCGCAGCACCCGTTCCGCTGCGCGTAACCTGAACGCGGATACGCAGGACGATCTGCGCGAACTCTTCGACGAACTCGAGGATTTGTTGAAGAACGATGGAGACGGCGACATCGCAGCGTTGCGCAAGCGCGTGCAGTCCCGTCTCGACGAAGCGCGCAGCACGCTCGACGTCGCATCACATTCCGCGGCCGCCCGGCTGCGCGATTCCGCCGAGCGCGTGTCGCAGGTCGTGCACGACAACCCGTGGCAAACCGCGGGCGTCGTCGCCGGCCTCGCGTTCGTGGCGGGCCTGCTACTTGCTCGTCGTTGATCCCGATCGGCCATTGCGCCGTTCCCAACCCGACAACGAAGGAGAACAAACATGCGAAAGACTCTCGTGATTCAAGCCGCCGCGGCCGTCATGCTCGGCAGCCTCACCCTCGCCGGCTGCACCACCACCCCCGACAAGAACCCGCCCGCCGCGGCGAGCGCGTCGAAGCGCGAATCGATCGACGCGAGCGTCAACGCGACGCTGTCGCGCCTCTATTCGACGGTGCCGGGCTCGCGTGAACTCGTCGCGAAATCGCGCGGCATCCTCGTGTTCCCGAACGTGCTGCAGGCGGGCCTCATCGTCGGCGGTCAGTCCGGCAACGGCGCGCTGCGCGTCGGCGGCAGCACGATCGGCTACTACAATACGTCGTCGCTGTCGGTCGGCCTGCAGGCCGGCGCGCAGTCGAAGGCGATCGTGTTCCTGTTCATGACGCAGGACGCGCTCGATTCGTTCCGCAAGACGGACGGCTGGTCGGCAGGCGCCGACGCGTCGGTCGCGGTCGTCAAGGTCGGCGCGAACGGCGCGGTCGACACCAATACGGCCACCGCGCCGGTCCAGGTGCTGGTGCTGACCAACGCCGGCCTGATGGGCGACCTGTCGGTGAACGGCACGAAGGTCACGAAGCTCAACCTCTGACGCCGGGCGGCCGTGCGCCGCACCCGCGTCGTTCCTCCAGCGCCGCGTGGCTTCGCCCGCGGCGTTTTCATGCGCACGCCGTCCGCGGCAACTATGACTTCCGCGCCTTTGCGGGCATACTCCGGTTCGGGCCGTCCCGGACACGCGCCGGGCCGACGGATTTCACCCTCACGCGGTTGCCACCATGGTTAGCGGAAACGACCACCAAAAATTCTTCTATCTGCTCCTGTTCGTCGTCACCGTCGGACTCTGCTGGATTCTCACGCCGTTCTTCGGCGCGGTCTTCTGGGGCACCATCCTGGCGATCCTGTTCCAGCCGGTCCAGCGCTGGCTCGCGGCCCGCTTCGGCAAGCGGCGCAATCTCGCCGCACTCCTGACGTTGACCCTGATCATCCTGATCGTGATCCTGCCGCTCGTGTTCGTCGCCGCGACGCTCGTGCAGGAAATCGCGTATGTGTACCAGGAGATCAAGACCGCGCAGCCGAACTACACGCAGTACTACCAGGACATCATCCATGCGCTGCCGACGTCGATCCAGCGGCTGCTCGCGAAATACGGGGTGACCAACCTCACCGGCATCCAGAAGAAGCTGACCGACGGCGCCGCGCAGATCAGCCAGTTCGTCGCGGCCCAGGCGCTCGTCATCGGCCAGAACACGTTCCAGTTCGTGATCAGCTTCGGCGTGATGCTGTACATGGTGTTCTTCCTGCTGCGCGACGGCGGCGAGATCGGCCGCCGCGTGCGCCGCGCGCTGCCGCTCGACGACGAGCACAAGCACCTGCTGCTGTCGAAGTTCACGACGGTTGTGCGCGCAACCGTGAAGGGCAACATCGCGGTCGCGCTCGTGCAGGGCGCGCTGGGCGGGCTGATCTTCTGGATTCTCGGGATCGAGGGCGTCGTGCTGTGGGGCGCGCTGATGGCGTTCCTGTCGCTGCTGCCCGCGATCGGCGCGGGCCTCGTCTGGGTGCCGGCCGCCATCTATTTGCTGATGATCGACGAGATCTGGAAATGCGTGATCCTCGTCGCGTTCTGCGGCGGCGTGATCGGGCTCGTCGACAACCTGCTGCGGCCGATCCTCGTCGGCAAGGACACCAAGATGCCCGACTGGGTCGTGCTGCTCTCGACACTCGGCGGAATGGCGCTGTTCGGCATCAACGGCTTCGTGATCGGGCCGCTCATTGCCGCGCTGTTCATGGCAAGCTGGGACCTCTTCGCGCGCGCCGAACAAGGCGAGTGACGCAAGCCGCGCCCACGGGCGCGGCTTGCAGCACATTATCGCCGGCCGGTTTCGAATCACCGGCTGCGCAATGCAATATCCACATCAGGGCCGGGAAATACGGACGAGTTCCGCCCGTCATGGATGGAGAATCTTCATCACGATCGGCCCCGCCGCGCCGGCATCGGGCGCTGCGACCGTCATCGTTCCGCCATGCGGCCCGACCCGATACGCGCCGTCGGCGCGCGGCGGCACAATCCGCCGGCTCACCGCATCGCGCCACGTCGCGCGTACGCCGGACACTTCCGGCTGCCCCAACGGCGCGCCAAGCACATCGGCCAGCACGATGCGTGCGCCCGGCAAGCGCCGGTCGTGCGCATCGAAAGTCACCGCCACTGAAGCGGCCCGTGCATCGACATCGGCTGCCCGTTCGCTCACGGCGACGGACGGCGCCGCGAGCGTAACGTCGTATTGCGCGACGAGCGCGCCGGAGAAGCTCACCTGCCCTGCCGCATCCGCTCCCGATGCGAACAGCGCGGCACACACGCCCGCCAGCAGCGCGCACAGCGTGCGGTTGCGCGACGCCACGCCCGTTGCGCCCGTTGCGTTCGTGATTGTTGTTGCTTCCCGCTGCCGCGCTGCCTGCATCTGTCGCCTCTCCCTGTGCCGTTCATCCGGAAACGGCGGCGTGACGCACGGGTCATGCCGCCTTGCATGTCGGCATTCACTTTAGGGAGAAGCGTCGGGACAACATATCAGACCAGTCCGAAAACGAGATCGGACAATACAGACAACGTCCAAATATGACGTTTCATGACAATCTGGCCGTCGCGGCAGCACGCGATCGCGCGCGCTGCACTCGGCTCATGCGGCTCACGCGTGCGGATCGACCCGCAGCACGAGCTTGCCGCGATGATCGCCGTCGAACAGGCGGTTCAGCACGTCGGGCGCATTTTCGAGACCGTCGGCGACGGTTTCCTCGGCCTTGAGCCGGCCGTCACGCAGCCAGCCGGCGAGCGTCTGCACGGCTTCGCGGCTGTTGCGATAGTCGAGGATCAGGAAGCCGCGCATCGTCAGGCGCTTAGAGATCAGCACGCTGACGTCATCGGCCGCGCGTCCGCTGTTGTAATTCGCGATCGTGCCGCACAGCGCGATGCGCCCGCCGATCACCATCCGCGACAGCACCGCGCGCATCACGTCGCCGCCGACGTTCTCGAAGTTCACGTGCACGCCGTCCGGCGTCGCCGCCTTCAGCTGCTGCCGGAAGTCGTCGGCCTTGTAGTCGACCGCCGCGTCGAAGCCGAGCGTCTCCGTCAGGTAGCGGCACTTGTCCGGCCCGCCCGCGATCCCGACCACGCGCGCACCGTGGATCTTGCCGATCTGCCCGGCGATCGACCCGACCGAGCCGGCCGCGGCCGATACGACGAGCGTCTCGCCCGGCTGCACCGGCGCGATCTCGGTGAGGCCGTAGTACGCGGTCAGCCCGCTCATCCCGCATGCGCCGAGCAGCGTCGGCAGCGGCAGGCCCGCCTGCGCGGGCAGCTTGACGAGCTGCGCGGCCTCACCGGCCGACACGACCGCGTAGTCCTGCCAGCCGACGAGCCCCTGCACGAGATCGCCTTCCGCGAACGCCGCGGCGCGCGACGCGACGACGCGCCCGATGCCGAGCGCGCGCATCACCTCGCCGATCGCGACGGGCGGCAGGTACTGCGGGACGTCGCTCATCCATACGCGGTTGGTCGGGTCCATCGACAGAACCAACACGCGCACGAGCACCTCGCCGTCGGCGAGCGCCGGCACCGGCGCGTCGACGAACGAGAAGTGTTCGCGGCCGACGCGCCCTTCCGGACGAGCCTTCAGCAGCAATTGGCGGTTGACGAGCGTCGACACGATGTTCTCCTCCTGGGTGTTGGGTTCGGATCGCGCGCGTCAGACCGCGCACATGCCGCCGTCGATCACGAGCTCGGCGGCGGTCACGAAGCGGCTCTCGTCGGACGCGAGATACACGGCCGCATGCGCGACGTCGTCGGGCTCGCCGAGCCGCCGCATCGGAATGCCGCGTGCGAGCCGGCGCGTCGCGTCGCGTTCGCCGAGTTGGCGGAACAGCGGCTCGACGATCCCCGTGCGGATGAACGCCGGATGGATCGAGTTGCAGCGCACGTCGAGCTCCTTGCGCGCGCAATCGATCGCGACCGACTTCGTGAGGCTCGCGACCGCCGCCTTCGACGCGTTGTATGCGGTGAATTCGGGCTCGACCTTGAACGCGGCGACCGACGAGATGTTGATGATCGACGCCGGGCGGCTTGCGCTCAGATACGGCAGCGCGTACTTGCAGCCGAGCACGATGCTTTCGACGTTGATCTCCATCACACGCCGCCACTCCTTCAGCTCGAGCTGGTCGAGCGCGCCGATCGAGCCGACGCCCGCGTTGTTGACGAGCACCGACAGGCCGCCCATCGCGTCGTTCGCCTGCGCGAGCAGCGCCTGCCAGCGCGCGTCGTCGCGCACGTCCTGCGTCGCGGCGAACGCGACCGGCGCGGCATGCCCGGCGTTGAG
This sequence comes from Burkholderia ubonensis, assembly GCF_902833085.1. Lineage (GTDB taxonomy): Bacteria > Pseudomonadota > Gammaproteobacteria > Burkholderiales > Burkholderiaceae > Burkholderia > Burkholderia ubonensis. The sequence continues at coordinate 96,511 of NZ_CADFEB010000008.1, read as the reverse complement.
CTCCTGCGCGAACGCGTCGAGCACCGCCGCGTCGGCGACGTCCGTCAGGAACACCCGTGCGCCCTGCTCGACCATGCGCCGCGCGATCGCGCGGCCGAGGCCGCCTGCCGCGCCGGTGATGTACGCGCACTTGCCTGCGAGGCGTGAAGAAACCACAGTCATCTGTCCGACTCCCGTAAATGATCCGGCGCCGCCGCAGCCCTGCGCAGCGTGCGCCCGGCGACAAACGCACGGCCAGCGTACGCGAATGCCGCAGATCGATGAAATGAATATTCGTTATGGCCAGTCATAGGCCACATTCATGATCGGCGAAGCGGCGCGCACCCCGGGCGCGCCGCCGGCGCTCACCCGGCGACACCCGTGATCAGCAGCAGGTTCGTGCCGGTGATGACCGCGAACAGCGCCCACGCGGCCACCTGCATCCCGCGCCCGATCGCGTGCTCGCCCATCGCCGCGCGATCGCTGACCGAGCGGATCAGCGGCCACATCGCGAACGGCAGCTGCAGGCTCAGCAGCACCTGGCTCCAGACGAGCAGCCGGCCGACCGAGCCGTCGCCGAGCCACAGCACGCCGATCAGCGCGGGAATCAGCGCGAGCCCGCGCGTGATCAGCCGGCGCTGGTAGCACGGGATCTTCATGTGCAGGAAGCCGTCCATGATCACCTGGCCCGCGATCGTGCCCGTGAGCGTCGAGCTTTGCCCGGACGCGAGCAGCGCGATGCCGAACAGCAGCGCGGCCGCCCCGCCGACGATCGGCGTGATGAGCCGGTACGCCTGCTCGATGTCGGCGACGTCGGTGCGGCCGGTCGCATGGAACGCCGCGCCCGCGAGGATCAGGATCGCCGCGTTGACGAGCATCGCGACGAACAGCGACACGCAGGTATCGATGCGCACGAGCGCGAGCGTGTCGCGGATCATGCCGCGCGCGCCGCCGACCACGCGCCGCGTCTGCACGACCGACGAATGCAGGTACAGGTTGTGCGGCATGATCGTCGCGCCGACGATGCCGAGCGCGAGCACGATCGCGTCCTTGCGGTCGTGGCCCGGATCGCCGGGCACGAGCCCGTTGAACACCGCGTGCCAGTCGGGCGGCACCATCGTGACCTGCGCGACGAAGCAGAACGCCATCGTGCCGATCAGCCCGAGCACGATCGCCTCGATCTGGCGGAAGCCCTTGCCCTGCAGGCCGAGCACGATCATCGTGTCGAGCGCGGTCAGCACGATCCCCCACGCGACCGGCACGCCGAGCAGCAGCTTGAACGCGAGCGCGCAGCCGAGCACCTCGGCAATGTCGCACGCGACGATCGACACCTCGGCGGTCACCCACTGGACGGCGCGGCCGAACGGACCGTAGCGGTCGTAGCTGGCCTGCGCGAGATCCTTGCCGGCGACGAGGCCGAGGCGCGCGGCGAGCATCTGCAGGAAGATCGCGGCGAGGCTGGAGAACGCGACGACCCACAGCAGCGAATAGCCGAACTGGGAGCCTGCCTGGATGTCGGTGGCCCAGTTGCCGGGGTCCATGTAGCCGATCGCGACGAGCAGGCCGGGGCCGAAGAAGCGCCTGAGCTTCGTCAGCCGCGACGCGCGGGCGTCGATCGTAATGCTGCCCTTCACTTCCGACGGGCAGAACGGGGCGGTGGCGGTGGTGGGAAAAAAAGGCATGGCGCAGCGTCACTGAGACCGGAACGCCGTGATTGTACGAAAGCCGGCCCGCCCTGCGCCAACACGGCACTCCCTTCGCCCCTCTGGGCGAGCGTCAACCGCAATGCTTCGAGATCCTTGCCGTCTCGGGGAGAACGCCGTGAAATCCGCGCGGCCTGACCTCGATCATGCCGCGAACCGCTTCGCCCCCTTCAAGGCGCGAGCCCGCAGGACCGTTGCATCGACGGCGCATACGGCAGCGCGATGCCGACCTTCGAGATCCGCGCGCGCTCGTTGGCACGGTATTCGGTCGGCGACATCGACAGGCGCTGACGAAACAGCTTCGCCATGCGCTCGCCGCTGCCCAGCCCGATGCGCCGGGCGACCTTGTCGGCCGGCAGGGTCGTATGAACGAGCATGTGGCACGCACGCTCGAGGCGCACGTGCAGGACGAATTCCGTCGGCGTCACGCCGACTTCCTTCTTGAAGCGCCGCAGGAAATTGCGCTCGCTCATGGCCACCGCCTGCGCGGCGCCCGCGATCGAGATGCGGTTGATGCTCTGCGCGCGCAATTGCTGCATCGACGTGCGAATCGACGGGCTGGCGCTCAGTTCCCGGATCGCCCACATCGACTGGACGAAGCGCTCGTCGACCGGCCGCGAGATGTGGCGGGTGATCTCCTCCACCGCGCCTTCGCCGAGATCGTGCCGGAACATGCCCATGACCGCCGCCAACACATCCGCCGCCTGCCCCGACGGCTCGGCTTCCTTCGCCGCGGATACGAGGCTCGCGATGGTCATCGACGCGGCGTCGTCGCGCGCGCTCGCCCACTTCGACGCCGCGATCGTCGCGAGCTTCATCCCGTCCGCGACCCAGCGGGCATTCGCGTGAAGGTCCCGCAGCCGGCGCAGCAGGTCCTCGTTCCACGCCACGAGCGCGTGATCGCCGTGCAGGTGAAAGAATGCATAGGCGTACCTGCCATGATCGTCGTCCAGCGCATCGGTCGCGACCTGCACGCCCGATGAAGACTGGAGCAATCCGCCGTTCGCGGACACGAATCTCAATTGATACGCCGCGCAGACGGTCTGCAAGCGGTTGGCGAGATTGAAGGCCTCGACCAGACGCGCGGCCTGTGCCATCGAAAACCCCGCGCTCAAAAAAATGACGACTATGCGTTGTTCATTTGCATCCACTTGCCGAGCCCCCGACTCTTACTGCCTTCTCTCTCAGACACGCTTGTTTATTTTTCGAAGCTTGCGCGCGACAGCCACCTGTTCCAAAGCGTTCGCATCATATCTTCTGAGGTACGTTTCTTGACAGTATTGTCCGACCCGGACAGGGTTATGGCGGATTGAAACAAGCCGCCCCGCCACCTGATTTCCGCCATTCCACTATGGCGCGGAACAAGGCGCGATCCTATATTCCGCCCGATCGCCGCTTAATATCGATGCAAACGAGGCCCGGCGGCGCATGGACAAATCCTTTCAATTCGACTCAACAATCTCGACATTTCTTAAACACAATCCATCCGAAAGCATCCTTCATTTAAATCAATCAAAATTGATCAATTAAACCAACGATGCAATCGCAAACGTTGTCGCCTCAAAAATTGAAAGTCCTTCGAATACATATTGCCCGCGAATCCGTCCATGCATTTGTCGGAACTCGACAGGACGCCGGCATATCCGTGCGCGCGCGTGCCTCTTATACTCGCTGCGCCGATCCAGCCCCATCTGGATCGGACACATATCCTACGGATATCTGGCCTGGGTTCCGGCTCGTCCCTCGTGCGGTCTGGCCCCATTGCGCCGACCGGCCGCCGGTCGGCTTTTTTTCGTCCGCCGAGCCTGCGCCGCACGCATCGAACGCCCTCGCGCCGCGCGCCGCCCCGACGCGCATCCATTAGAATCGACCTCCGCGATCCACCACTCCCGCGTCCCGTGCCCGTCGATCACCGCCTCGACCTCAACCTGTTCCGCGTGCTCGATGCCGTCTACGTGCATGGCGGGATCAGCGCCGCGGCCCGCGCGCTGCACCTGACGCAACCCGCGATCACGCATGCGCTCAATCGCCTGCGCGCCCAGTTCGACGATCCGCTGTTCGTCCGCCAGGGCAACCGCGTCGTGCCGACCGAGCGCACCCGAGCGGTCATCGCCGACGTCCAGCGCCACCTGAAGGGACTGCAGGACACGGCGCGCGCGCAGCCGGCGTTCGACCCGGCGACGCTCGACCTGAGCGTCGTCGTGGGCCTGCGCGACGTGCTCGAATCGATCGCGCTGCCACGGCTCGTCGCCGCGTTCGCGCAGGAAGCGCCGGGCTTGCGGCTCGTGAGCCGGCGCGTGCCGATCCGCGACGTCGAGCGCGAGCTCGCGGCGGGCGATCTCGATCTCGTCGTCGAGCGCCGCCTGCCGGTCGGCCCGCGCATCGCGAGCGAATACCTGCTCGACGAATCGCTCGTCGTCGCGATGCGGCGCGATCATCCGCTCGCGAACGGCCCGCTACGGCGCAACGACTACTTCGCGGCGCGGCACGTCGCCGTGTCGTCGCACGGCGAGCCCCCCGCGATCGACGTGCTGCTCGGCAACGACGGGCGCTTGCGGCACATCCAGCTCGTCTGCCAGCACTACTTCGCGGCCTGCCAGATCGCCGCGGCGGGCGACCTGCTGCTCACGCTGCCGCATTCGTACGCGCTGCGAATGACGGACCTGCTGCCGATCGCGGTGCGGCCGCTGCCGCTGCGGCTGCAGCCGTTTCCGATCCTTGCGTACTGGCATGAATCGCGCGATGCGGATCGCGCGCATCAGTGGTTCCGCGAACGCGTGAACGCGCTCGTACGCGGCTGCGTCCCGCAGGCGCGGCCCGCGCGCACCGGTACGCCGCGCGCATGAACGGGTATGCTGGCGGCTGTTCGTTTCTTGCCACCGGAGCCCCGCCATGTCGCTGATTCACGCCGCCGCCGTCCTCGAAGCCGACGCGCCCGATTACGTCGTCAACCTGCAAGCCGGCTCGCATGCGCTGACCGGCGACGAAGCGGAACGCGAAGGCGGCCGCAACCGCGGGCCGGCCCCGTATGAGTTCGTGCTGGCCGGGCTCGCGCAATGCACGGCCGCGACGCTGCGGATGTACCTGCAGCGCAAGGCGTGGCCGGCCGCGCGCATCGACGTGCGCACCGAGCTGCACGCCGACCGCGACGGGCAGCAGTACGTGCGCCGCGTCGTGACCGTCGACGGCCCGCTCGACGACGCGCAGCGGCAGCGTCTCGCCGAGATCAGCGAAAAGACGCCGGTGACGCTGTTCATCAAACGCGGCACGCGCATCGAGACCACGCTGCGCTGAGCTGACGCGCCGCCCCAATGAAACGGGCGGGCTGCGCAGCGCGCGCGGCCCGCCCGTCAACCGCGTCGTGCGGCGCTTACAGGCCGAGCGCGGACAGGTCCAGCTTGCCGCCCTTCATCGGCGGGCACCAGAAATACGCGCCGGTCAGCGGGTGCGTGAAGCGGAACAGCCCGTCGACGATCCCGTCGTCCGCGCCGCTCATCCGGCGCATCTGCACGTCGAACGCGCGGAACGAATGGCCGAACGCGACGAAGTACAGCCCCGCGCGGCGCGCATCCGACCACGGCGCCGAGCGGCGCAGCATGAACGCTTCCGGCTCGAAGCTCTCCTGCGCGGTGCGCTTCACATGCGCGAATTCCGGCGCGTCGTCGAGCTCCTCGTTGTCCGACCGGCGGCGCCCGATGATGTCGTCCATGTCGTCGGATGCAATGCGCTCCATCCGGTCGAAGTCGTGCAGCCACTGCTGGACCGCGACGAAGCTCGCGCCGTCGAGCCCCGCGCCCTGCCCGGACACGATCGCCGCGGCAAGCGCGTCGTCGCCGGTCGGGTTCTCGGTGCCGTCCTCATAGCCGGACAGGTCGCGATCGTTCGCGTAGCGGAACGCATCGACCGCGTCCTGCAGCGCGAACGCGGGCGCGAGCAGCCGCTCGATCGCCCGCGCGCGCAGCGTGATCTCGCCGCGATCGTCGGAACGCAGCCAGACCCACACGTCGGCCGGCGTCGCCGGCAGCGGCCGGTCCTGCACCGTGAAGGCCGGAAACTCGGTCAGGCCCGCGATCGAGCGGCCCAGGCCCGACACGAGCGAATGGCCGAAGCCGACGACCGTGTCGCGCCCGTCGACGACCTCGCGCAGCGCGGCAAGCGCCGCCGCGACGTTGTCTTTGCTGGAAATCGTGAAAGTGAGGTATCGGGCCGCCGCATCGATCGGAGCCAGAATGCCTTGCTGAACGTCGCTCATCGTTTCCCCAGGAATGTGTCGTGAATCTGCGTTTGGCCGCTTGGGCCGGCGCGCGCCGGGCCGGCGTCAGGCCTTCGCACCGCGCGCAGCCGAGCAGTTTAATCGATGCGGACGCCCGCCGGCCCGAGCCCCCGGTCCGGCAGGGCGAACCGGCGCCGGAGCTGCGCACGGCGCCGTATCGGCGCGGCAACGCGGCATTCGTCAGACATTGCAACCGCCTTGCGACTGCTGATAGAATCGCCCCACGTCTTTTCGACGCCTTTTCAACCATTCACTTCAGGGAGGTGCTGATGTTCCGAATGCAGTCCGCCTTCCCGAACGTGGTCCCACGGCTCAGCTGATCCAGCCAGCCGTCCGCGCCGGCACCTGAAGGCCCGCGCACGTTCCCGACAGCCCATTCTCTCGATCCGCGTCTCGCACGCGGGTCCGGCTGTTGCGTTTCGACGTTCTCTGATCCGGAAAGTCCCGTCGCGCGACGCGCCGGGCAATGACACATGACCCGAAAAACCACCCAATCGGGCGGCCATGCGTTCCAGGCCGTCTTCGGCTTCACATTGCACTACTGGCGCCGGCAACCGGCGCGCATCGCCGCCGTCGTGGCGTTCTCGCTGCTCGCCGCGCTCGCCGACGTGCTCACCCCGCTGTTCGCGGGCCGCCTCGTCGATGCGCTGACGCTCGGCCTCACCGACCGGTCGGCCGCCTGGCACGCGGCGCTGTCGGCGTTCGGCATGCTCGCCGCGCTCGGCATCGGCGCGACGCTGCTGCGGCAGGGCGTCTATCTGAACATCATCGCGCTCACGCTGAAGATGATGGGCGAGATCGCGACCGCATCGTTCCAGCGCGTGCAGCGCTTCTCGACCGACTGGCACGCGAACAGCTTCGCCGGCTCGACGGTGCGCAAGATCACGCGGGGGATGTGGGCGCTCGACCTGCTGAACGACACGCTGCTGATCGCGCTGCTGCCGTCGCTGACGATCCTGGTCGGCGCAACCGTGCTGCTCGGCTCGCACTGGCCGATGATGGGGCTCGTGGTCGGTCTCGGCTCGCTGCTGTACATCGCCGTGACGGTCGCGATGTCGCTCGGCTTCGTCGCGCCCGCCGCGCGGCTCGGCAACCTGTGGGATACGCGCATGGGCGGCGCGCTCGCGGACGCGGTCAGCTGCAACGCGGTCGTCAAGGCGTTCGGCGCGGAAGTGCGCGAGGAAGCGCGGCTGTCGCGCGTGATCGGCAAGTGGCAGAAGCGCACCCGGCGCTCGTGGATGCGCGGCACCTTCAACGGCGGCCTGCAGGGCGCGATGCTCGTCGCGATCCAGGCGGCGATGATCGGCGTCGCGCTGAAGCTGTGGGCCAGCGGCGCGGCGAGCGTCGGCGACATCGCGTTCGCGTTGACGATGTTCTTCATGCTGCAGGGCTACCTGCGCGACATCGGCTTTCATATCCGCAACCTGCAGCGCTCGGTGAACGACATGGAAGAACTCGTCGCGCTCGAGCGCCAGCCGCTCGGCATCGACGACAAGCCCGACGCGCAGCCGATCCGGATCACGCGCGGCGAGATCCGCTTCGAGCACGTGACGTTCCGCTACGGCAGCCATCCGGTCGCGCTTTACGACGACTTCTCGATGCGCATCGCGCCCGGCGAGCGGGTCGGCCTGGTCGGCCATTCGGGGTCCGGCAAGACGACGTTCATCAAGCTGATCCAGCGCCTGTACGACGTGTCGGGCGGCCGCATCACGATCGACGGCCAGGACATCGCCGATGCTCGCCAGGATTCGCTGCGCAGCCAGATCGCGATCGTCCAGCAGGAGCCGGTGCTGTTCCACCGCACGCTCGCGGAGAACATCGCGTACGCGCGCCCCGGCGCGAGCCGCGCCGACATCGAGCGCGCCGCGCGGCAGGCGAGCGCGCACGAGTTCATCGCGGCGCTGCCGGACGGCTACGACACGCTGGTCGGCGAGCGCGGGGTCAAGCTGTCGGGCGGCGAGCGGCAGCGCGTCGCGATCGCGCGGGCGTTCCTCGCGGATGCGCCGATCCTGATCCTCGACGAAGCGACGTCGAGCCTCGACAGCGAAAGCGAAGTGCTGATCCAGCAGGCGATGGAGCGGTTGATGGAAGGCCGCACGACGCTCGTCGTCGCGCACCGGCTGTCGACCGTGCGCGCGCTCGACCGGCTGCTCGTGCTCGATCGCGGCAAGGTGATCGAGGAAGGCAGCCACGACGCGCTGATCCGGATCGACGGCGGCCTCTACCGGCGGCTGTTCGAGCGGCAGGCGCTGGAGCTGGCGAAGGGGCTCGCCGACACGCCGCGCGGCCATGCGTCCGACGGCGCCGAACCGCGCGGGCAGCCGGCCGAAGCCTGACGGCAAGCCGGACGCGGGGCGGCAATGCAGGATGCCGCCCCGCCGCTCACGCGTCACTCGCCCGGCCCGTGCACGCCCTTTTCGACGGCCACGCGCTGCGCGCGATAAATCCCCGCGTGCCCCGAAAACAGATACGCAACGACACACGCGACGATCGCATACACGCCGATATCTGCGCCGAACAGCTCGATCGCCATGATCGTCGACGCGACCGGCGTGTTGGCCGCGCCCGCGAACACCGCGACGAAGCCGAGCCCGGCCAGCACCGGCACCGGCAGCGCGAGCACCTGGCCGAGCGCATTGCCGAGCGTCGCGCCGATGTAGAACAGCGGCGTCACCTCGCCGCCCTTGAAGCCCGATGCGAGCGTGACGACGGTGAACGCGAATTTCCCCGCGAAATCGTAGACCGGCAGCGGGCCGTGGAACGCCGCCTCGATCGTCGGGATGCCGAGGCCGAGATACTGCGGCACGTTCAGCGCGGTCGCCGCGACCGCCACGAGCAGGCCGCCGACCACCGGCTGCAGCGGCGCGTAGCGGATGCGCCGGCGAAACAGCGCCGACAGCGCATGCGTCGCATGCGCGAACAGCCGGCCGACCACGCCGAACGCGATGCCCGCGACGACCGTCGCGCCGAGCCCCGCCGCGCTAACGGGCGGCACGAACGCGACCGCATACGCGGTGTGATGCACGCCCCACAGCCGGCACACGACGTCCGCGACGATCGCCGACGCGACGCACGCGAGCAGCGCGTCGTAGCGCACGCGCCCGATCGCGAGCACTTCGAGCCCGAACACTGCGCCCGCGAGCGGCGTGCCGAACACCGACGCGAAGCCGGCCGCGATGCCGGCCATCAGCAGCACGCGCCGGTGCTCGCGGTCGAGCCGCAACGCGTGCGTGACGCGATCGGCGAGCGCGCCGCCCATCTGCACGGCGGTGCCTTCGCGCCCCGCCGAGCCGCCGAACAGGTGCGTGACGACGGTCGCGACCAGCACGAGCGGCGCCATCCGCTTCGGCACGAGCGCCTTCGGATCATGGATTTCGTCGATCAGCAGGTTGTTGCCGCGCGCGACCGACTGGCCGAAGCGGTGATAGATCCAGCCGGTCGCGAAACCCGCGGCGGGCAGCCCCCACAGCAGCCACGGATGCGCGACGCGCGTGCCGGTCGCCCAGTCGAGCGCGATCAGGAACAGCGCGGACGCCGACCCGGCGAGCGCGCCGAGCAGCGCCGAAAGCGCGAGCCAGCGGCACACGTAGCGCACGGTCGCGAGGAAGTCGGCAGAAGTGTTGAACATCAGGTGATTCCAGATTCGACGGAACATCAAACCTGGGCGGCGGGATACCGCATGGACGGTGCATGAACGGCCTGCGACCTCCCGAAACCCAGGAACGCGCAGGCATCATCAGCCGGACGACCGGCGGTTGAGGGCCTGTGCGTGCTCGTGGCGAGCAAGCCCGGACCCCGGGGAGGCATGCCATCTCCGAAGCGCGCATTTTACGCGACGGCCGACGCCCCGCGCAACGCGCGAAGCCGGCCGCGAAATCAGCCGCGCGACGGGCCCATCACGCGCGCGATCAGTTGCGGCGCGATCCGGTCGAGCGGCAGGATCACGCTCGCCGCGCCGATCGCGGCGGCGGCCTTCGGCATCCCGTAGACCGCGCTCGTCGCCGCGTCCTGCGCGATCGTATGGCAGCCCTTCGCGCGCATCGCCTTCAGGCCGAGCGCGCCGTCGCGCCCCATGCCGGTGAGCAGCACGCCGATCGCGTCGCCGCGCCAGCCGTCGGCGACGCTGTTGAAGAACACGTCGATCGACGGCCGGTACGGCGTTTCCGCCGGATGCCGCGTATAGCCGAGCACGCCGCGCGGCGACAGGCACAGATGGTCGTTGGTCGCCGCGAGCAGCACCTCGCCCGGCTGCGGCACGCTGCCCTGGCGCGCGACGCGCACCGGCAGGCGCGTATAGCCGTCGAGCCACTGCGCCATCCCGACCGCGAACGCCTGGTCGACGTGCTGGACGATCACGATCGCCGCCGGAAACGCGTCCGGCAGCGCGCGCAGCAGCGCGGTGAGCGCGGTCGGCCCGCCCGCCGACGCGCCGATCGCCACCAGCGTCGGCGCGCCGCGCACCGGCGCGGCTACGGGCGGCGCGAGCGCCGCCGCGCGGCTGTCGAGCAGCCGGCCGATCTGGTCGATCTTCGCGAGCAGCGGCTGCGCCGCGTCGACGCTCAGGCCGAGCGCCAGCGTCGGCGTGTCGACCGCGTCGAGCGCGCCCGCGCCCATCGCGTCGTAGACGGACGACGTGCTCGCGCTGACGCTCGCCGTCACGATCAGGATCGCGCACGGCGCGCGCGCCATGATGCGGCGCGTCGCGGCGACGCCGTCGAGCTTCGGCATCACCAGATCCATCAGCACGAGGTCGGGCGGCTGCGCGACGCAGAAATCCACCGCCTCGTCGCCGTCGGTCGCGACCCACAGCACGCGATGCTCCGGCCGCTGCGCGATCGCGCGCCGCAGCGCCTCCACGGCGAGCGGCAGGTCGTTGACGATGCCGATGTTCATCCGCGTGCGTCCCCGATCAGGTCGTGCACGGCGTCGAGCAGCGCCTCGTCGTGGAAGCTGCCCTTCGCGAGGTAGTAGTCGGCGCCGGCGTCGAGCCCGCGGCGGCGGTCCTCGTCGCGATCCTTGTACGACACGATCATCACCGGCACGCGCTTGAGCTGCGGATCGTTCTTGATCAGCGTGACGAGCTCGATGCCGTCCATGCGCGGCATGTCGACGTCGGTGACGACCAGGTCGAACGCCTCGCCGCGCACCGCGTTCCAGCCGTCCATCCCGTCGACCGCGATCGTCACGTCGTAGCCGCGCTTCTCCAGCAGTTTCCGTTCGAGCTCGCGCACGGTCAGCGAATCGTCGACGACGAGCACGCGCCGCCGCCGGTCCGCGAGCGCATGCTGCGGGCCGCGCACGAGCGTCGCGAGCTGCCCGCCGCGCACGAGCTTGTCGACCGAGCGGATCAGGTCCTCGACGTCGACGATCAGCACCGGGTCGCCGTTCTCGAGCAGCGCGCCGGCCGCGATGTTCTGGATCTTGTGCAGGCGGCTGTCGAGCGGCTGCACGACGAGCATCCGCTCGCCGAGGAAGCGGTCGACCGCGACGCCCACCGGCTCCGGCTCGCCGCCGACCACCACCACCGCGGTGCGCGCGCGCCGCGCATCGGGCTCGCCCGCGTCGAGCAGCTGGTGCGCGGCGACGAGCCCGACGCGCCGGCCGTCGAACGGGAAATGCGGCTGCCCTTCGAGCACGTCGATGTCGGCGCGCTCGAGCTCGAGCGTGCGGCGCACGTGCGCGAGCGGGAACGCGTAGGGCTCGCCGCCGACCTCGACGAGCAGGCTGCGGATCACCGACAGCGTGAGCGGCAACTGCAGCACGAAGCGCATGCCCGCGCCCGGCTCGTTGAAGATCCGCACCGCGCCGCGCACGCCGCGCACCATTTCCTGCACCGCGTCGAGGCCGACGCCGCGCCCCGACACGTCGGTCACCGCATCGCGCATCGAGAAGCCGGGCAGCAGCAGGAATTCCATCAGCTCCTGGTCGGACAGCCGCGCGGCCGTCTCGTCGTCGGTCAGGTGCTGGCGCACCACCGCCGCGCGCAACGCGTCGAGATCGACGCCCGGCCCGTCGTCGCTGACGCTGACGAGCAGCGACCCGGCGCTGTGGCGCGCCTCGAGCGTCACGCTCGCGGCGGCCGGCTTGCCGCGCGCGCGCCGCACGTCGGGCGGCTCGACGCCGTGGTCGATCGCGTTGCGCAGCAGGTGGCCGAGCGGCGCGTCGAGCAGGTCGAGGATGTCGCGATCGACCTGGGTCCCCTCGCCGACGATCGAAAACCGCACCTGCCGGCCGAGCGAGCGCGCGAGGTCGCGCACGATGCGCGGGTACGCGCGCGTCGCGTCGCCGAACGGCCGCATCCGGCATTGCAGCGCCTCGTCGTACAGCTGCTCGGCGATATGCGTGCTGCGCCGCTCGAAGCGGTCGAGCGCGTCCATCCGCTCCGCGAACGAGCGCTGCAGGTCGTTGAGCATGTGCCGCACTTCGCCGAGCGACGCGAGCGCGCCCGCGTCGAGCTCGCCGGCGAAGCGCTCGACCAGCGTGTCGAGCGAACGCGCGGCGTCGCGCTGCGCGCGCTTCACGCGCAGCATCGATTCGGCGAACGGCTTGAGCCAGCGCGACTCGACGAGCGATTCGCCGGACAGGCTCAACAGCCGGTTCAGGCTGTCCGCGCGCACCCGGCGGATTGCGCCGGTGTTTGCGCCGGTGTTTGCGCCGGTGTTTGCGCCGGTGTTTGCGCCGGTGTTTGCGCCGGTGTTTGCGCCGGTGTTTGCGCTTGTGTTTGCGCTTGTGTTTGCGCCCGCGCCGCGCGCGGACTGGGCCGGATCGGCGGCGCTCGCGGCCTCGGGCGGCGCGGCTTCTCCGCCGAATTGCGCCGCCTCGCGCGCCGGCTGGCCGGATTCGCGCGGAACGTCGTCGTGCGGCGGCGACACCGCCGTAAACGTTTGCGCCGTGCCCGGATCGCCGGCCACGGCCAGCGCCACGGCGAAGGTCTCGATCTCGGCCGGCGCGACCGGCTGCGCCTGCGGGTCACCGACCCGTACGAGCAGATCGACGCCCGCCAGCAGTGCGTCGACGTGCGCGGCCGTCAGCGCCAACGCGCCGCCCTGCGCGGCGACGAAGCACTCCTCCATCCGCCCCGCGATGTCGACGCCCTGCGGCACGCCGACGATGCGCGCGGCCCCCTTCAGCGAATGCGCGGCGCGCATGCAGGCTTCGAGCGCCGCCGCGTCGGGCGCGCCGGATTCGAGCGCGAGCAGGCGCTCGGACAGCGCCTGGGTCTGCGTGCGCGTCTCCTCTCGATACAGTTCGAGCAGCGACAGGCGGCTCAGGTCGTCATCGGCGCTCATCGCATGCTCCGTGTCACGGCTTCGAACAGGCGGTCGTCGTCGAGCAGGCCGATCGACTTGCCGCGCCACGCCAGCACGCCGCGCGACAGGCCGGCGCTCGCGCGCCCGCCCGTCGCGGGCACCGGCACCCACTCCGACGCGCCGAAGCGCACCACGCCCTCCACTTCGTCGACCGGAAACACGACCGGCTCACCGTGATGCGCGACCACCAGCAGCCGCGTGAAGCCGCCGTCGGCGCCGCCGCCGGCCGCGCCGAGCCCGAGCAGCGCGCCGAGCGAGATCGCGATGCGCAGCGTGCCGCGGATGTTGACGACACCGCGCACCGCCGGGTGGCGGCGGTGCGGCAGCGAATGGATCGGGCGCGTGTCGGCGATCTCGCGCAGCATGCCGATCGACAACGCGAGCCATTCGTCGGCGACGCGGAACGCGAGCGCCGCGTGGCGCGCATCGGCGCCGGCGTCGCTGCGCTCGCGCGCGGCGCCGTGTGCGCCATACGCGCCGTTCGTGCCCATGCGGCGCGCGGCGTCGGCCATCTCGGCGCGGCCGACCGGCCGCTCGAGCAGCTTCGCCGCGTGACGCGCGTAGACGGGGCAGTTCAGGCAGCGCTGGTACTCGGTCAGCCGCTCGCACGACCGGTCGCCGCGCGTGCCGATGCGGTTCCAGCAGTCGTTGACGTCGATCGCCGTGTCGTCGGTTGGGTCAGCGGCCTCGCGGTTCATCATGTCCTCTAGGGTCCGTTCTCGTGGCAACCCCAAATTTAAAAAAGACATTCCACGGGAATGCCCGAAATCGCCCGCATGGCGGCGTCGCGCGTCGCTTGTTTGGCTCGGCCGAACGGCGCTCCTTTCTCCTTGCCCTGCGGGCGATTTCGAGCATTCGCATGCGCGTTCCATATGAAAACAGACCCTGGTCATGCCGGGTTCGTATTATCCCGCCGAGCGCCGCGCGCGCTCGAGCATCCGTTGCGCGCCCGCGCGGTCGCCGCCGACGTCGAGCAGCGTCGCGAGATGCGTCAGCGCCTCGTGGTGCGTCGGCCGCAGGTACAGCGCCTTGCGGTAGAAGTCGCCCGCCTCCGCGGCCCGGCCGCGCGCGTCCGCGATCAGCCCGCGCAGGTAGAACGCGTCGGCATGCAGCCCGGCGCGGGCCGTAAACCGCGCAAGCACGCGCTCGGCTTCGTCGAACGCGCCCGCGTTCGCGAGCGCCTGCGCATGCTCCAGCGTCGGCGGATCGCCCCCGGACGCCTGCGCCTGCACCTCTCCGCCATGGCTGCCATGGCCGTCGTCCGCCGGCCGTTGCGGCGCGAGCGGGCGCGCCGCCGCACCGGCGAACCACCCGGACGGCGCCGCGCGCGGCGTAGCGACGCGCGCCGCCGTGAAGCGGTCGGCGCGCCACGGCCGCACGGCCGGCGGCAGCGCGGCGGCGAACCCGTCGGCCAGCCGTTCGGCGACGCTCGCGCGCTGGAACGCGAACGCGAGCGGAATCCGCGCGGAACGCATCCCGTGGCGCATCGCGACACCGGTCTCGGCCGGGCCGACGAACAGCATCCCGTCGTCGGTCAGGCAGCGCTGCAGCGACCGGATCGCGCGATCCTGCGCATCGCGCTCGAAATAGATCAGCACGTTGCGGCAGAACACGAAATCGTAGTGGGCGAGCGCGTCGCCGACCGGCTCGAGCAGGTTCCCCTGCCGGAACCGCACGCACGCGCGCACGCGCTCGTCGAGCTGCCAGCCGTCCGCCGCCGGCGTGAAATGCCGCGCGCGAAACTCCAGCGCGTGCCCGCGGAACGCATTGCGTCCGTAGCGGCCGAGCCGCGCCTGCTCGATCGCGTTGTCGCTGAGATCGATCGCGTCGATCGTGAAGCGGGCGGGATCGAGCCCCGCGTCGAGCAGCGCCATCGCCGCCGAAAACGGCTCCTCGCCGGTCGAGCACGGCGCGCTCAGCACGCGCACCACGCGGCCCGGATGCGCGGCGAGGCGTTCGACCGCGAGCCGCACGAGCGTCGCGAACGCCTCGCGCTCGCGGAAGAACCAGGTTTCCGGCACGACGAACCGCTCGATCAGCGCGCGCCGCTCGTCGGCGCTGGCATTCAGCCGCTGCCAGTACGCGTCGAGCGCATCAGGCGAGACCGGCGGCCGCGCGGCGCAGGGCATCCGCTCGCCGTCCGCCGCCTGGGTCGCGTAGATGCGCTCGGTCACCGCGCGCATCAGGAAGTCGTGGCCGAGCGACTCGGGATCGATGCCGGTCTCGCGCAGGAGCCACGCGCGAAAATTCGATGCGATGGATGTCATGCCGGCGCCCCTCCGTTGGCCGATGCGTCGTCGAACAGCTGCAGGCACGCGACCGAATCGACGATGTCGCGCACCGACACCTGCTGCACGATGCCGTCCGGCGTGCTCGCGACCGGGCCGAGCCAGCGCGTGCGCGGTGTCGCGACGCCGCTCGCGCGGAACGCGCCGCGCTCGATCCGCATCGTCTGCGTCGCGCGCTCGACGATCAGGCCGAGCATCCGCTCGCCGGCGTCCGCTTCGTTCGCGCAATCCCGCACCCTGCATCGGACCATCACGAGCCGCGTCGAGCGCAGCGCATGCGCGGGCCGTCCGAGCGCCAGCATCGGCACGTCGACGACCGGCACCGGCGCGCCGTCGCGCATCAGCAGCCCGGCGACCCACGCGGGCGCGCCGGGCACCGCCTTCGCGGTCGCGAGCGGCAGCACCGCGTCGATCGCGGCGGCGTCGAGCGCATAGCGTTCGCCGTCCAGCTCGAACAGCAGGAACAGCGCCGGCGCGCCGTGCAGGGCGTCCGCGCGCGTCACGCGTCCACCTTGAAGCGCGACACGCTGGTGCGCAGCTGGTTCGCGACCAGCGTCAGGTCGTCGATCGCCTGCGACGACTGGCGCAGCGATTCGGCCGTCTGCTGCGCGGCTTCCGACAGCTGCGACAGCGCCTGCGTGATCTGCTCGGCGCCGCTCGCCTGCGTCTGCATTCCTTCATTGACCATCTGGAAGCGCGGCGCGAGCGTCTGCACCTCGGCGATGATCTGCGACAGCTGCCCGCCGACCTGCTGCACGTCGAGCATGCCGCGGCGCACTTCCTCGGAGAACTTGTCCATCCCCATCACGCCCGCCGACACCGCCGACTGGATCTCCTTCACCGTCTGCTCGATGTCGTAGGTCGCCACCGCCGTCTGGTCCGCAAGCCGGCGGATCTCGGTCGCCACGACCGCGAAGCCGCGCCCGTATTCGCCGGCCTTCTCCGCCTCGATCGCCGCGTTCAGCGACAGCAGGTTGGTCTGGTCCGCGACCTTCGTGATGGTCGCGACGACCTGGTTGATGTTGAGCGCCTTCTCGTTGAGGATCGCGAGCTTCGCGTTCACCGAGCCGGCCGCGTCCATCACGCTGCGCATCGTCTCGCCCATCCGCGTGAGGCCGCTCTGGCTCACGCCCGCGAGCGTCGCCGACTGCTCGGCCACGCCCGCCACCTCGTTCATCGTGCGCAGCAGG
Source organism: Burkholderia ubonensis (assembly GCF_902833085.1). Classification (GTDB taxonomy): domain Bacteria; phylum Pseudomonadota; class Gammaproteobacteria; order Burkholderiales; family Burkholderiaceae; genus Burkholderia; species Burkholderia ubonensis. The sequence continues at coordinate 79,768 of NZ_CADFEB010000008.1, read as the reverse complement.
TCGCGCGACGTCGCGAAGATCTCGCGCGAGGTCGCGCCGATCTCGGTCGTCGTCGCGGCGGTCTCGTTCGCGGTCGCCTGCTGCTCGCGCGACGTCGCCGCGATCTCGGCGACCGACGTCGTCACCTGCAGCGACGACTGCTGCGCGCGCCCGACCAGTTCGGTCAGCTCGTCGGCCATCCGGTTGAAGCCCGTCTCCAGCGTGCCGAATTCGTCATGGCGGTTCAGCGCGAGGCGGCGCGTGAGATTGCCGGTGCGCATCACGTCGTGCACTTCGACGAGCCGCGCCATCGGCACCGTGATCGCGCGATACAGCACGTAGCCGAGCGCGAGCGCGGCCAGCAGCACGACGGTCAGCGCGACCGCCAGCACCACCTCGGTGCCCTGCACCGATTCGCGGATCAGCTTCGCGGACTGGTCCGCGAACGTGCGGTTCTCCTGGACCATCGTATTCGCGTGGCGCACCACCTCCGCCCACGCGGGCAGCACGGCCGCATACGCGGCGGGCGCGTCGCCGCGCGACCCGCGGCTCTTCTGCACGGCCTCGTTCAGGAGCGGCAGATAGCGGTCGTACGCGGCGCGGAACGACAGGAAGCGCGCGCGGTCGTCTTCACGGAACGTCGTGTTCTGATAGTCGATCGACAGCTTGTCGATCTCCTTCGTTGTGTCGGCGATCTTCGCGAGGTCGCGGCGCGCGGCGTCCGGATCGGTCTCGACGAAGGTCGCCTGCTGCAGCAGCAGGAACGACTCGTTGACCGCGCCGCGCAGCGACGACGCGAGATACACGCCGGGCAGCGAATCGCGCTCGATGCTGACGGCTTCGCCGTTGATCGCGCGCAGGCGCTCGTAGGACAGTCCGGCCGTCAGCAGCATCAGCACGAACAGCACGCCGAAGCTGAGCAGGATGCGGTTGCCGAGGGTCAGCCGGGTGGCGCCGATCGTCGGATGCAAGCTTTCATTGGTCGCGCGTTGCGTCACGGTGGCCATGTTCGTTGTGGGCTTTCAAAGTCTGCGTTGAGAAAAGGTCCGCGCCGGCCGGCGCCCGCCGGAGGCGGCGCGACCGGTGTGCGTGGGGAGCGGGCGCGCATGCGCGCGGCAGGGCCTGCGGGCGCCGCCCGCACGCCGGGCGACGCCGCACGGCCCGCGGGTTCACCGCTCCACTTGTGCGGGCAGCCGAAGCGCGACCATGAAGCCGCGCGCGGTATTGCGCATCAGTATCTGGCCCCGATGCCGCGCGGCCGTCGCGCGGACGAACGCGAGCCCGAGCCCGAAGCCGCTGCGCGCCGCGCCGTGCGCGGACTCGAGCCTCACGAACGTCTCGGTCGCCGACGCGCGCTGCGCCGGCGCGATGCCGGCGCCGCCGTCCTCGACGCCGATCAGCCATGCGCCGTCGTCGCCGGCCAGCGTGCAATGCACGTCCGTTCCGGCCGGGCCGTACTTGAGCCCGTTGTCGATCAGGTTGGCGACCGCGCGCGTCAGCATCAGCCGGTCGCCCATCGTCACGCATTCGGCGTCCGGCACCTGCGTGACGACCCGGCTGCCGAACCCGGCGGCCTTTTCCCATAGCTGGTCGGCTGCGTCGAGCACGATCTCGTTGAGGCTGACGACCTCGTGCGCGCGGCGCTCCGACTGCGCGCGGGTCAGGTGGATGAAGCCGTCGGCCAGCGCGAGCGCGCGCCGCGCGTGGCCCGCGATGCGCTCCATGATCGGCGGCATATCGCCGTGCTCGGCCCGGTATACGTCGAGCAGCGCGAGGATCGACGTCTGCGGCGAACGCATGTCGTGCGACAGGAAATCGAGCGCTTCGTCGCGCTGGCGCGACATCAGGTAGGAATTCGAATGGTAGCGAATGCGTGCCGTCAGCTCCATCGCGTCGGGCAGCTTGACGAGATAGTCGTTCGCGCCGGCGATGAACGCCTCGCGCTTGACGACCGGCTCCTCCTTCGCGGACAGCACGATGATCGGCACGCGTGCGGTGGCCGGGTCCGCGCGCCACGCGCGCACGAGGTCGAGGCCGTCGATGTCCGGCATCACCAGGTCCTGCAGGATGACCGTCGGCTTCACGTCGCGCGCGACGGCCATCGCCTGCTGTGCGTCGTTGCAAACATGCAGATCGATGTCATGTTCACTGCGCAACGCGCGGCGAATCACTTCACCGACGAAAGCTTGATCGTCGACAAGCAGGACCGATAAACCGGATTCGAGGTAATCCGATACCTTTTCACCACTCGATTCGTTCATAAATGTTGTTTCAAACGCGGAATCCCCAATCGATTCTTTCATGAGAGTTGATTATCCGACTTAAACACGAACTTATTCTTGCGGAGGAATGATCCGCTTGCTGACGCCGATCGGGCCCATCGACGCTGACGTGCAAGGCCATCGGGTGCCGATTTTCCCCGTCGACACCCGGCGCTCGCCCCGCACGATTTCTCTCAATAAACATAAGCAGCTGATTCTAAATGAAATTAGAACACAGCATCTATCTTCGTCCTGTTTGTTTAAGCCAAGCAGGCAAAAATCCCCCCGCGTCGGATTAAATCCGATCATTTACCAAATTGAAATGGCGCATGCGAATGCAGCAGGCGCGTGCATGCTCGCGCGCGGCGCCCGCCCGGCATTCATCCGCGCGCGTGCCGTGCGGACACTTCCTGCAAGTCGAGATCGCGTTCGAGCGCGTGCAGCATTTCGTCGTGGATCTGCCCGGAACGATGCAGGCGCAACAATTCCGCGCGGCCGGCCGCGATCGCGGCGAGCACGACGTCGTAGTGCGCGGCGCGATCGCTGTCCGGGAACGCAGGCTCGTGCTGCAGGCGCTGCGTCAATTCCGCGCGATATGTGTACTGCTCGAGCAGGCGCGGATGGATCACGACGCCGTTCGCGTCGCGCACGAGCGGCTGGATCGCCGCGAGCTGCGCGGCCTCGACGCGCGCCCACGCCTGCGGCTCGGTCAGGTGATGCTCGGCGTGCGCGTGCTGCTGCCGCAGGCGCAGCAGCCGGATCAGCGGACCGATCGTCGTGCCCTGCAGCAGCACGGTGACGAGAATCACCGCGAACGCGGCGACGAGGATCAGGTCGCGGCCCGGCATCGCGTCGGGCAGCGACAGCGCGATCGCGAGCGTGACGACGCCGCGCATCCCGGCCCAGCTCATCACGGTCGCGGCCCGCCAGTCCGGCCGGCACGCACTGCGCGTGAGCCGGCGCGCCGGCCCTTTCAGCACCTCGACCGCATAGATCCACAGGAAGCGCGACACGACCACCGCGGCCAGCACCGCGAGCACGGCCGGCATCATCGTGCCGATCACCGGCTCGAAACCGCCGAGCCGTTGAATCACGCCGCGCAGCGACAGCCCGATCAGCACGAATACGAGCGCCTCGAGCAGGAACACGACGACCTGCCAGAACGCGGTGGCGCGCGTGCGCACCGCCGCCGAGAACACCTCGTGCTGGTGCCAGCCGAGCATCATGCCGACCACCACGGTCGCGATCACGCCCGACACTTCGAGCATTTCGCCGGCGATATAGCCGATCCAGCCGGAAAGCACCGCGACGGTGATCACGAGGTAGTCGTCGTCGAGCAGCTTCAGGAATCGCACGACGAGCCAGCCGATCACGAAGCCGACCACGACGCCGCCCACGCCCAGCTCCGCGAAGCCGACGAGCGCGTGCTGGAAGCTGAACGCGCCGGTCAGCGCGGCGACGACCGCGAAGCGGAACAGCACGAGGCCCGCCGCGTCGTTCAGCAGGCTCTCGCCTTCGAGCAGCACCATCAGCCGGCGCGGCAGCGCGACGCGTTCGAGCACGGCCTTCGCCGCGACCGCGTCGGGCGGCGACACGATCGCGCCGAGTGCGAAGCAGGCCGCCCACGGCAGCGACGGCACGACCCAGTGCACGGCGAGCCCGACCGCGAGCGTCGTGAACGCGACCGCGCCGATCGCGAGCAGCAGGATGCCGCCGAGGTTGCGCTTGAACTCCTCCCACACGGAGAAATACGCGCCGTCCATCAGCAGCGGCGGCAGGAACACCACCAGCACGAGATCGGGGTCGAGGTTGATCGGCGGCAGGCCGGGAATGAACGCGATGGCGACGCCGCCGACGAGCAGCGCCGCGGCGGGCGGCAAGCGCAACCGCTTGGCGATGCATTCAAGCGCGACGATCGCGAGGAAAGACAGCAGAACCAGCTTGAATGCCGATACGGGGGACATGAATCGACCTCGTGAAGAAATAATCCGCCGGTGGCCGGAGTCATGCCCCGGCGCGCCGTGTCGCGCGATTACATCACGATGCCGTGCGTGCGGTCGAGACCGTTCAGCGAATGGGCGGCGCATTCGCGCGCCGCCCGATTTCCGCCGCGCCGCGCTACCTGCGCCGCACCACCATCAGGCGCGGCTCCGTCATGTCGTCGATCGCATAGCGGATTCCTTCGCGGCCGAGGCCCGAGTCCTTCACGCCGCCGTACGGCATGTTGTCGACGCGGAACGACGGCACGTCGTTGATCACGACGCCGCCCACGTCGAGCTCGTCCCACGCGCGCTGCGCGTGCGCGAGCGAATCGGTGAACACGCCGGCCTGCAGCCCGAAATCGCTGTCGTTCACGCGCGCGAGCGCGTCGTCGAAGTCGTCGAACTTCTCGAGGATCGCGACCGGGCCGAACGCCTCCTTCCGGTACAGGTCCTGCTCGCGGCCGACGTTCTCGAGCAGCGTCGCCTCGAACATCGCGCCGTCGACCTTGCCGCCCGCGACGATCCGCGCGCCCGCCGCGACGGCCGCATCCATCCAGCCCGCGAGCCGGCGCGATTCGGATTCGGAGATCATCGGGCCGACGAAGGTCGCCGGGTCCTTCGGATCGCCCATCTTCAGCGAGCGGGTTTTCGCGATCAGCTTCTCGCGCAGCGCGTCGTAGAGACCGGCGTGCACGAGGATCCGCTGCACGCCGATGCAGCTCTGCCCCGACTGGTAGTACGCGCCGAACGCGAGCCGCTCGACCACGTAGTCGAGCCGGTCGCGCTGGTCCGCGTCGACGATCGCCGCCGCGTTGCCGCCCAGCTCCAGCACGACTTTCTTCTTGCCGGCCTTCTCCTTCAGCGCCCAGCCGACCGCGGGCGAGCCCGTGAACGACAGCAGCTTGAAGCGCTCGTCGGTCGTGAACAGGTCCGCGCCGTCGCGATGCGCGGGCAGCACCGAGAACGCGCCCTTCGGCAGGTCGGTTTCCGCGAGGACTTCGCCGATGATCAGCGCGCCGATCGGCGTGCGGCTCGCGGGCTTCAGCACGAACGGGCAGCCGGTCGCGAGCGCCGGCGCGACCTTGTGCGCGGTGAGGTTCAGCGGGAAGTTGAACGGCGAGATGAACGAGCACGGGCCGATCGGCACGCGCTTCGTGTAGCCCGTGTAGCCCTGCGCGCGCGCGGAAATCTCCAGGTTGATCACTTCGCCGTCGATCCGCACCGACTCCTCGGACGCGACGCGGAACGTGTCGATCAGCCGCGTCACTTCGCCCTTCGAATCGTTGATCGGCTTGCCGGCCTCGATGCACAGCGCCTCGGCCAGCTCGTCGAAGCGCTCGCGAAACCGCGCGACGCAGTGGTCGAGCACGGCCTGGCGCTTGTATGCGGGCAGCTCGCGCATCGGCTTCGCGGCGGCGACCGCCGCGCCGATCGCCGCATCGATCGCCTTCGCGTCGGCCAGCGCGACGCGCGTCGCGACTTCGCCGCTGTACTTGTCGGTCACCTCGAGATCGGTGTTCGCGTATACGGCAACGTTGGCGAGGTAATACGGATAGGTTTCCTTCAGCATGGAACGCCTCCTTCCGGTGAACGTTGAATTCAGAGCTGTGCCGACAGACGCTTGATCTCGCGGTTCAGCACGCGCTCGTTGTCCGAGTAGTCGATCGGCACGTCGATCAGGTGCACGCCCGGCGACGCGAAGCACTCGCGCAGCAGCGGCTCGAGATCGTCGGCCGCCTCGACCCGGTGGCCGTGCGCGCCGTAGCTCTGCGCATACGACACGAAATCGGGGTTCTGCAGCGTCATCGCGAAGTCGGGGAAATTCATGTTCTCCTGCTTCCAGCGGATCATCCCGAACGCGTCGTCGCGCAGGATCATCACGACGATGTCGAGCTTCAGCCGCACCGCCGTTTCGAGCTCCTGCGAGTTCATCATGAAGCCGCCGTCGCCGCACACGGCGATCACCTTGCGCTGCGGATGCACGATCTTCGTCGCGATCGCCGACGGCAGGCCCGCGCCCATCGACGCGAGCGCGTTGTCGAGCAGCAGCGAGTTCGGCTCGTGCGCGCGCCAGTAGCGCGCGAACCAGATCTTGTACATGCCGTTGTCGAGACACACGATCCCGTCGGCCGGCAGCGCGCGGTACAGGTCGTTGACGATCCGCACCGGATACATCGGGAAGCGCGGATCGTTCTGCCCCTTCTGCAGATGCGCGTCGAAATGCTCCTTGATCATCGCGAAGCGCGTGAAATCCCAGTGCGGCTGCGGCGCGAGCGCCTCCTTCATCTGCCACACCGCGTTCGCGATGTCGCCGACCACCTCGATCTGCGGGAAATAGACCGGGTCGACCTGCGCGCCGAGGAAGTTCACGTGGATCACGGTCTTGTCGTCGGCGCGCATGAAGAACGGCGGCTTCTCGATCACGTCGTGGCCGACGTTGATGATGCAGTCCGCGTGCTCGATCGCGCGGTGCACGAAATCGCCGTCCGACAGCGTCGCGTTGCCGAGCCACAGCGGGTGCGTTTCGTCGATCACACCCTTGCCCATCTGCGTCGTGAAGAACGGGATGCCCGTCTTGTCGACGAATTCGAGCAGCATCTTGCAGGTCGTCTTGCGGTTGCCGCCCGCGCCGATCATCAACAGCGGATGGCGCGCGGCCTGGATCGCGTCGACCGCGTGCGCGACCGCCTTCTCCTCGGCGACCGGGCGCCGGCTGTAGCTCGCCGGGATCGGCTTGCCGTCGCCCTCCTCGTGCGCGATGTCCTCCGGCAGCTCGAGGTGCGTCGCGCCCGGCCGCTCCTCTTCCGCGCGCCGGAACGCCTCGCGCACGGCCGCCGGGATATTGCCGATCGACACGATCTGCCGCGTAAACTTCGTGAGCGGCTGCATCATGTCGACGACGTCGACGATCTGGAAGTGGCCCTGCTTGCTGGACTTGATCGGCTTCTGCCCGGTGATCATCAGCATCGGCATGCCGCCGAGCTGCGCATACGCGGCCGCCGTCACGAAGTTGGTCGCGCCGGGGCCGAGCGTCGCCAGGCAGACGCCCGTGCGGCCCGTCAGGCGTCCGTAAGTGGCGGCCATGAAACCGGCCGCCTGCTCGTGCCGGGTCAGCACGAGCTTGATCCGCGATCGCCGCAGCGATTCGAGCAGATCGAGGTTTTCCTCGCCGGGAATGCCGAACACATACTCGACGCCTTCGGCTTCCAGCGCCTTCACGAACAGATCCGATGCTTTCATGGGGGACTCTCGGTTGATGCCGCCTGCCCGGCCTACGGGCGTGCGGTACTCGGGACGCACGCCGGCCTACGGCGCGCGGACGCTTTACCTAAGGGTCTGCGTTCCATATGTAAGCAGACCCGAGACACTGACCACACTGCATTTGCCCGCCGCGCAGCGCACGGCGGCGTCTCCGGAATCCGGAGGACGAACGGATCCGCCGGCGCGCAACGAGCGCGCACCGGCGGCAAAGACGCTTTTGATTGTAGACGGAATCGGATATTCCCGACTTCCGTCGCCGCCCCGTCCGATCGTCGCGGAAGGATCGTCCGAACGGCCAATCGGACCGTCAGGCGAGGGGGGCGGCTCTATAGTCAGACATCGCGCCGCCATCCGTCCGATGGAAAGGCGACGCGACGCTTCACCGGCAATCTGTGAACCGTGGTTGACACACTGCTATCGATGCCCTAGATTCCCCCTGTATTCACCATCCGAACCACCGAGTTCTTCGACGCATGGTTCGACGCGCTGCAGGATCGCGTCGCGAAACGCCGCATCTAGGCGCGCATCGACCGGCTGGCAACGGGCAACCCGGGCGACTGGAAGTCCGTCGGCGCGCCGGTCGTCGAAATGCGCATCGACCACGGCCCGGGCTATCGCGTCTACTACGTGCAGCGGGAATCGGCATGGGTGATCCTGCTGTGCGGCGGCGACAAGTCGACGCAACAGGCGGACATACGCGCCGCGCACGCGATGCTCGGGCATCTCGATACGGAGTAGTCGATGGACAAGATCAAGACCCGGCCATGGGATTCGGCCGAACACCTGAAGACCGAAGACGACATGGCCGAGTACTTCGAAGCCTGCCTGCAGGAGGCCGGCGACGATCCGGCCTTCATCGCGCACGCGCTCGGCGTGATTGCGCGTGCGCGCGGCATGTCGCAGGTCGCGCGCGATGCGGGCCTGTCGCGCGAAGGTCTGTACAAGGCGCTGTCGCACGACGGCAACCCGAGCTTCGGCACGATCCTGAAGGTCATCAAGGCGCTCGGCCTGCAACTGCACGGCTCGAAAGCACACGCCTGATTCGGGCGCGCGCGACGTCGCGCCCTTTCCCCGCCGGCGCCGGCCGCGTCAATGCAGCCAGCCGCCCGCCCAGCGCGGCGCGAGCGACACGAGATACAGCCCGAGCCCGATCAGCCCGCCGACCAGCGTGCCGTTGATGCGGATGTACTGCAGGTCCTTGCCGATGTTCAGCTCGATCTGCCGCGACATCTCGCGCGCGTCCCAGTTGCGCACCGTGTCGCGGATGTGGCGCATCAGGAAGTCGGCGAAATCCGGCGCCATCTCGTACACGGCTTTCTCGACGTGCTCGTTCAGCGACGCGCGCAACGCGGGGCTTTCCGCGAGCCGCGCGCCGAGCCAGCCGCCGAGCGTCGCGGCCTGCCGGTGCAGCGTCGAGTCGGCGCGCGCGAGATCGGCCTTCAGCCATGCGCGCAACTGGCCCCACAGATCCAACAGGTAAGTGTTGAACGCATCGCCGTCGCGAATGTAGCGCTTGATCTCCTCGCCCTTCTCGATGAACACGGGGTCGTACTTCAGGCGCTCGACCAGCTTGACGACCGTCGCGTCGAAGCGCTGCCGCAGCTCGTGCTCCGGGTCCGCGGCGACCTGTTCGAGCACACGGTTCACCGCGTTCGCGATCAGCTCGGCGCCGTTCTCGCCGAGCCAGTTCGTCGGCAGGATCTTCTCGACGGTCGGGTACTGGCTCTTCAGCCAGTCGACGATGTACGCGGCGATCACCGCGCGGTTTTCCGGCTGGTCGAGCAGGTTCGTCACCTGCCCGATCGCGTCGTCGAGCAGCGCCTGGTGGCGACCGTCCTTCGTCAGCGTATCGAGAATCGCGCCGGCCGATTGCGACAGGTCCACCTTGTCGACCAGCGCGCGGAACGCGTCGTGCACGAACGACTGGATCCGCGCATCGTCGGTCATGTCGAGCGCGAAGCTCATCAGCTTCGTCGCGTAGCCGCCGAGCGCGTCGGTGTTCGCGGGCTCGCCGAGCCATGCGCCGAGCTTCTGCGCGGGATCGTGCTGGCGGATCTGCGCGGCGAGCGCGTCGGGGCCGAGGAATTTCTCGCGGACGAACACCGCGAGGTTGTCGGCGATCTTGTCCTTGTTCTGCGGAATGATCTCGGTGTGACGCGACACGAACGGGATCGGCACGCGCCGGAACAGCGCGACGACCGCGAACCAGTCGGCGAGCGCGCCGACCATCGCGGCCTCGGCCACCGCCTTGATCCCGTCGATCCAGACGCCGCGCGGCAGGAAGATCGTCGTCACGAACACCGCGACGGCGACGAGCAGCAGCGACAGCGCGCGTCGCTTGCTGCGGTTCAGTTCAAGGGCTTTGTCAGGGGTCATGGGAGGCGGGTGAATCGGCGTTGCCGCTAATATCCCCGAATTCGCGGCTGCCGACAAACGCGACATGCCCGCGCCGCCCCCACCCCGCCGTCAGAGAAACGCCTTCAGGTTCACCGCCGGGTCGGCCAGCCGCTCCGGATCGGGCACGGCGCCCGCCGCGATCATCCGGCGGCACGCGCCGATGTCGCGCCCTGCGTTCACCGCGGCGGCCGCGACGAGCCTGCCGTCGTCGCCCAGCCCGAACACCGCGAACGCGCCCTTCGACGGATCGCCGCGCACGACCGCCGTCCGCTCGCCGCCGAACAGCCCGAGCATCTGCAGGTTGCAGTCGTACTGATCGGACCACAGCCACGGCAGCTCGGCATAGGTCTCGTCCGCGCCGAGCGCGTTCGCCGCCGCGACGGCCGGCTGGTTCTCCGCGACCTGCCACGACTCGATCCGCACATGGCGGCCGAGCAGCGGATTGAAGTGCATCGTCACCTCGCCCGCCGCGAAGATCGCCGGATCGCTCGTGCGGCAGCCCGCGTCGACGCGCACACCGTTGTCGACGTCGAGGCCCGCCGCCTGCGCGAGCTCGACATTCGGCACGACGCCGATCCCGACGACCACGATATCGGCCGTCACGTCCCCGCCATCCGTCTCGACCACCGCGCTGCCCGACGCGCCGCGCCGGATCGCGCGCGGCAGCGCCGACAGCCGGAATTCGACGCCGCGCCCGTCGTGCAGGCGCCGTGCGAACGCGCCGACCACGTCCGGCAGCGCGCGTTGCAGCAGGCGCGCGGCGGGGTCGATCACCGTCACCGCGCAGCCGAGCTGACGCGCGGCCGCCGCGACTTCGAGGCCGATGAAGCCGCCGCCGAGCACCGCGACGTGCTTGCCCGGCGCGAGCGCCGCACGCAGCGCCCGCGCATCGGCGACCGTGCGCACGTAATGCAGCGGCACGCCCGCGTCCGCCGGCCCGCCGAACCTGCGGACCCGCGAGCCGGTCGCAAGCACGAGCCGCCGGTACGGCAGCGTCGCGCCGTCGTCGAGCCGCACGCGCTGCACGTCCCGCTCGATCGCGTCGACCCGCGTGCCGAGCCGCAGCGCGATCCGCTGCGCGTCGTACCACGCGGCGTCGCGCACGAACGCGCGCGCTTCGCCGCCGTCGCTCAGCAGCGCATCCTTCGACAGCGCGGGCCGGTCGTAAGGCAGCTCGCGCTCCGCGCCGATCATCACGATGCGCACGTGGGCGTCGCGCGCGCGCAGCGCTTCGGCGGTGCGGCGCGCAGCATGGCCGGCGCCGACGATCAGGACAGGATCAGCCGACATTGACTTCCACCTGCCCGTCGACGATCCGGATCGGATAAGTCCGCACCGGCTCGGTGATCGGCGCGCATTTCGGCGCGCCGGTGCGAATGTCGATCAGCCCCTGATGCAGCGGGCATTCGACGCAGCCGTCCTCGACATAGCCTTCCGACAGCCGCGCGTGGCCGTGCGTGCAGAGGTCGTGCATCGCGAACAATTCGTCGCCGATCCGGAACACCGCGATCGGCTTCTGTCCGGCGACGCGCGCCGCCGGTTCGTCTTCGGAGAATTCGTCGATGGCGCCGAGCGGGTGCCACTCGGTCAGCGTTGCTTCAGTCATGTCGTTCCTCACATTCCACTCAGATCGGGGTGGCCAGCAGCGTCTGCACGCGCGACGTGTCGTAGATCACGCGCTTGGTCTTGTAGCGCAGGCCGTCGGGCGTGCGCACCACCGTGTCGTAATACTTGCCGGCCTGGTACACGTTCGATTCGCCGTTGCTGCGCGTCTGCACGACGACGTAGCTGCTCTCGGTGTCGATCTCGCCGTCGCGCTCGGCGACGACCATCAGCCCCGACGTCATGTGCCGGTACGTGTGCTCCTCGAAGATGTTCGCGTGCCGCAGCGACACGACGCGATCGCGCAGCATCCGCCGGTTCGTGCAATGCACGATCCCGACCGGCAGCCCGAGGTCCGCGTTCTCCTTCGGCACGATCTCGTACGTGCAGTCCTCGGTGAACAGCTCCGGCCACTGTTCGAGCCGGTCGTTGTCGAGGTGGCTGATATAGCGGTTCTGCAGCATGGCGATCTCGAACCACGTCTTCATGTCTTCCGTCATTTCGCGCTCCCGCTTCAATAGCCCATCAGCTTCTGGTAGCCGACCCAGAACTTGCGGATCAGGCTTTCGGTGATCACCGTGTCCTGCTGGTCCGGATTGCCGCGCGACATCTCGATCACCGATGTCGCGTCACCGTCTCGCACCGTGCCGCGCTGCACGAGCTCGGTCGCCTCGGTGTCCTCCATCGAGATGTAGCCGGCCGGCCCGACGAGGTTCGCCTGCTTGATGCGCAGCGCGCGCAGCTCGGGCGTGTCGTCCGCATAGCCGAAGAAGTGGAAGATCAGCTCGAAGTTGTCCGGCCCCTTCGGCAGGACCTGCCGCGCGACCAGCGTGTTGTGGATCTGCTGGATCACGAGCTGCGGAAAGATCGGCTGGATGTGGTTCGTGCAGTCCTCGTCGTATTCGGACACGAGATCGAGAATCGATTCGTCCTCCAGATGGAAGCCTTCGTCGAACGAGCGGATGTTCTGCTGCTTGTAGGCGGCCGACGTGTCGTCGCCGGTCTTCGTCACCGTGATGATGCTGTGCAGCCCGTGGGTCGCGTCGGGAATCGAGCGCGCCTTCATGCCGACGCGGAAGATGTTGAAGGTCGTATGGAACAGATGCAGCATGCTCGCGTGATACGGGTCCTTCACGTTCTCCAGGTACAGCTTCCAGTTCGATTTCGAATACTGGCGCGTGCAGCCGAGATATTCGACCGGCTTGTGGAAGATCCGGTCGATCCACGGGCGCATCTGCTCGCCGAGGTAGTCGGGCAGCGGCGCGACGTCGTCGCTGAAGGTCGCGAACACGAGCCCGCGATAGCTGTCGACGCGCAGCTTGCGCAGCCCGTGCTGCTTCGGATCGAAATCGGCCGGCATCCCGGTCATCCCTTTCTGGCCGCGCCGGAACGGCACGCCGAGCAGGTTGCCGGTGTTGTCGAAGCTCCACTGGTGATAGACGCACGTGTGCGAGCTCGCATTGCCGCGCGCCTTGCGGCACACCTGCGCGCCGCGGTGCGCGCAGCGGTTCACCCACGCGGCGAGCGCGCCGTCCTCGGCGCGCGTGACGACGACCGGCGTGTCGCCGACGAACGTGCTCTTGAAGTCGCCCGGGTTCGGGATCTCGGCTTCCAGCGCGACGAAATTCCACGTCGGGCCGCGAAAGATGCGTTCCTGCTCGCGATCGTAGACGGCGCGCGAGCTGAACACCTTATATGGCACGCGCGAGCCGTCGTCGTGCGGAAACGTCACGTCGGACGCGTCTTCGCGCGCCGCGAACAGGACTGGCGATTCTGTCTGCTCCATGTCGGACTCCTTGTCGATCCGGTTGGGGGGTATCTTGATGGAGCCTATTTTTGAAACGCTAATATTCGGCGTCTATCCGGAATCTGCAAATGCGGCGGCGCAGTATCCACTTCCGGCAGGTTTCTGCGCTAGGATGGCGGCACACGTGACGCCGGCGCCCCGATCCCGCCCCATTCATCGGATCGAAGCACGCGTCCACATACAGACCGATGCCCATGCCCCCAACGTCGTTCGAGCCGCTCGCGCTGCGCGCGCACCGGCTGTTCGAATCCCGCGATCTCGACGAGACGCGCGAGCGGATTTCGCGCGTGATGCAGCCGCACGCGCTGCTGCCGAGCGGCCGCGTGCACGGCGCGTCGCATATGGATTTCGTGCGGATCGGCGGGCTCGGGATCGGCACGATCGCGTTCGGCGAACCGATGCGCGTGCAGGTCGACGCGGTCGACGGCTATTACCTGCTGATGTTCTGCCTGTCCGGACAGGCCGACGTGCGTGCGATGGGCCGGCAGGTCGGCGTCGACGGGCAGACCGGCGTGCTGTGCGCGCCCGGCGAGCGCTTCGATGCGCAGCTGTCGGCCGACTGCGAGCAGTTCGTGCTGCGCATCGATGCGGCCACCGTCGGCGCGCTGACCGGCGATCCGCGTGCAACGCTCGACCCCGTGCTGCGCGTGAGCGACGCGGCGCTCACCGCGTGGCGGCAGCAACTGATGCTGGTCGCGGGCTCGCCGGCCCTGCTCGAACGCGCGAGCGCGAATCCGCGCGTTGCATCGCAACTCGAACACCTGCTGATCGACCTGCTGATCGAAGGGCATCCGCCGTCGGTCGTTCCCCCGTCGCGCCACGACCCCGTGCCCGGCTTCATGCGGCGCGCGCAGGAATTCGTCGCGGCCCACTACGCGCAGCCGCTGCAGCTTGCCGACATCGTCGGCGCGGCCGGCGTGCCGGAGCGCACGCTGCGCGATGCGTTCATCCAGTTTCGCGGGATGAGTCCGATGCAGTACCTGCGCCACGCACGGCTCGAGCATGCGCGCGACCTGCTGCGCGCCGCGGGCAGCGAGCGGCGGATCGCCGACATCGCGCTCGATTGCGGCTTCACGCACCTCGGCCGGTTTGCGATCGCGTATCGGGAGACGTTCGGCGAATTGCCGTCGGAGACGCTCGACGGGAAGCGCTGAGGCGAAGTGCGGGGCGAATTTCCTGCGCGTTTTCGGCCACGGCGTTCACGTTCTTCATCACTTTTTACTGTGGCGACGTACTTGGCTGCGCTTGCTCCGCGCCCACGCCTGCGGAAGGCTGCGAAATTGACCGTTAGTTGCGGTATAGAGTGCAACAGCGGCCGTCAGCCCGCCGGCACGATCATCGCGCGGGCGATCGCGCAGAACGCCGCCGTCGCGGGGCTTTCGTCATGCACGCGGCGGCTCATGATGATCGGCGACGTCGCGACCGGCTCCGGCAGCCGCCGGTAGACGACGCCCTTCACCCGCACGCCCTCGACACTTTCCGGCACCAGCGACACGCCGACTTCCGCGGCGACGAGCCCGAGCGCCGTCTGCAATTCGCGCACCTCGTGCACGCCGGCCGGCGCGAGCCCGCCGTCGCGCAGCGCGGACAACTGCTGGTCCGCGAAACTCGGCCGCGGCGTGCTCGGATAGACGATCAGCGTCTCGTTCGCGACGTCGGCCAGCGCGAGCGGCCGGTCCGGATCGGCGAGCGGATGCCCGGCCGGCAGCGCCGCGATCAGCTTCTCCTCGATCAGCGCCTCGCGCACGAGCTGATCGTCGTCGAACCGCAGGCGGCCGAACCCGACGTCGATCCGCCCGCCCTTCAGCGCGCCGAGCTGCTCGAGCGTGAACATTTCGATCAGCGACAGCTCGACGTCCGGCCGCGTCTCGCGGAACGCGCGAATCACGTCCGGCAGCGCGCCGTACAGCGTCGACGGCACGAAGCCGATCACGATCCGCTCCGACATCTGCGCGAGCCGCCGCGTCAGCGGCCCGAGCTCGTCCGCCTGGTCGACGAGGCGCTTCGCCTGCGCGTAGAACACCCGGCCCGCCTCGGTCAGCTTCAGCGGCCGCGCGCCCCGCTCGAACAGCGGCAGGCCGATTTCGTCCTCGATCGCCTGGAGCTGGCGGCTCAACGGCGGCTGCGTCATGTGCAGGCGCTCCGCGGCGCGCGTGATGTTCATTTCCTCGGCGACGGCAATGAAATACCGGAGCTGACGCAATTCCATTGCATACCTCGAAAGTATGGAAGTAGTCGGAAAGAGTGTTGGACGCCGCCGGGCGGATGTTCCTACCATGTGCACCAACAGGAGGAATCGCATGATAGCAACTGCCGCCACCATCGAGCGCGTCGAGACGCTGCTCGTCGACGTGCCGACGATCCGCCCGCACAAGCTGTCGGTCGCCACGATGAATTGCCAGACCCTCGTGCTGGTCCGGGTTCGATGCTCGGACGGTATCGAAGGCGTCGGCGAAGCAACCACGATCGGCGGCCTCGCGTACGGCGAGGAAAGCCCGGAGAGCATCAAGGTCAACATCGACACCTATTTCGCGCCGCTGCTGCAGGGCATGGACGCGACCCGCCCGGGCGCCGCGATGGCGCGCGCACGCAAGCTGTTCCAGGGCAACCGCTTCGCGAAGTGCGCGCTCGAGACCGCGCTGTTCGACGCGCAGGCGCGCCGCCTCGGCGTGCCGCTGTCCGAGCTGTTCGGCGGCCGCACGACCGACGCGGTGGACGTCGCTTGGACGCTCGCGAGCGGCGACACGCAGCGCGACATCGCGGAAGCCGAGGCGATGCTCGAAGCGCGCCGCCATCGCGCGTTCAAGCTGAAGATCGGCTCGAGCCCGGTGGCCGACGACGTCGCGCACGTGATCGCGATCAAGCGCGCGCTCGGCGAGCGCGGCGACGTGCGGATCGACGTGAACCAGGCGTGGACCGAAACCGATGCGATCTGGGCCGGCCCGCGACTCGCGGAAGCCGGCGTGAGCCTCGTCGAGCAGCCGATCGCCGCGACCAACCGCGCGGGCCTGAAGCGCCTCACGCAGCTCGCGCAGATTCCGATCATGGCCGACGAGGCGCTGCACGGCCCCGTCGACGCGTTCGCGCTCGCGCAGGATCGAGCCGCCGACGTGTTCGCCGTGAAGATCGCGCAATCGGGCGGCCTGCAGGGCGCGGCGAGCGTCGCGGCGATCGCGGCGGCGGCCGGCATCGCGCTGTACGGCGGCACGATGCTCGAAGGCGCGGCCGGCACGATGGCGTCCGCGCAGCTGTTCAGCACGTTCGGCGCGCTGCAATGGGGCACCGAGCTGTTCGGCCCGCTGCTGCTGACCGAGGAAATCCTCGTCGAGCCGCTGCGTTACGAGGATTTCAAGCTGCACCTGCCGGCTTCGCCCGGCCTCGGCATCACCTTCGACTGGGCCCGCATCGAACGGATGCGACGCGGCGCCCGCTGATCCCCCGCAAGCCACCCGATATTGGAGACACGCATGAACAAGGACGCCATCGACGCGCTGCTGAAGACCTTCGACGATGCCGCCGAGAAGCCCGGCAACCCGCGCGTGCGCGCGATCGTCAACCGGATCGTGAAGGACCTGTGCTACACGATCGAGGATTTCGACGTGCAGCCGAGCGAGTTCTGGACCGCGCTCAACTACCTGAACGAGGCCGGCAAGGAATTCGGCCTGATCGCCGCGGGCCTCGGCCTCGAGCGTTTCCTCGACGTGCGGATGGACGAGGCCGAAGCGAAGGCCGGCATCCACGGCGGCACGCCGCGCACGATCGAAGGGCCGCTGTATGTCGCGGGCGCGCCGGAATCGGTCGGCCATGCGCGCCTCGACGACGGCACCGATCCGGGCCAGACGCTCATCATGCGCGGCCGGGTGCTCGGTGACGACGGCAAGCCGCTCGCGAACGCGCTCGTCGAGGTGTGGCACGCGAACCATCTCGGCAACTACTCGTACTTCGATCAGTCGCAGCCGGCATTCAACCTGCGCCGCTCGATCCGCACCGACGCCGACGGCCGCTACAGCTTCCGCAGCGTGCTGCCGGTCGGCTACAGCGTGCCGCCGGGCAGCAAGACCGAGCAGCTGCTCGACCAGCTCGGGCGCCACGGCCATCGTCCCGCGCACATTCACTTCTTCGTTTCCGCGGACGGTTATCGTAAGCTGACGACGCAGATCAACATCGAAGGCGATCCGCACATCTGGGACGATTTCGCATTCGCGACGCGCGAAGGGCTGATCCCGAAGGTCAAGCAGGCCGAAGGCGCGGAAGGCAAGCCTTACAACGTCGATGGCCAGTTCGCGCTGATCGATTTCGACTTCACGCTGGTCAAGGATCGTACGAACGTGCCTGAGAGTGAAGTCGAACGCGTGCGCGCGCAGGCGTGACAGGCGTCGCGGCAAAACGATAACGCAAGGAGCGTGTGATGCTGTTTCATGTGGAAATGACCGTCAACCTGCCGCACGACATGGACCCGGTGAAGGCGGCTACGTTGAAGGCCGAAGAAAAGGCGATGTGTCAGCGCCTGATGCACGAAGGCGTCTGGCGGCATCTGTGGCGGATCGCGGGGCAGTATGCGAACGTCAGCATTTTCGACGTCGAGAGCGTGCAGCAGCTGCATGACGTGTTGAGCCAGTTGCCGCTGTTTCCGTATATGAGCCTCGAGGTGCGGGCGCTGTGCCGGCATCCGTCGTCGGTTCGGGAAGATGATCGGTGAGTGAGCAGTGAATCGCGGTCGTTGCTGTGCGACTGCGAGGATGTGCAGCGCGGGGGACCTGTGATTCCACTCAGGTCGCCCGCTTCGCTTCATGACAGCCCCGTTGCGCGCGGTATCGGCTCGCACGGCCCGCATCGCAGCGCGGACCTGCCGCTCGTATCGTTCGTATCGCCGAAGCGATTCGCGTGATGCAAGCCGGTTACTTCTGCGCGTTCATTTTGTCGGCGACTTCCTCTCCATAAACCTTGGCGATGCGTCGTTCGACAAGGGCCTTCGTCAGCGTCTCGCTGAAATCGTCGGCCGTTTTCCAGCCGCTGCCATCCTTGACGAAGGTGAAGTCCCCTTTCAATTGCAGCATCGACGGCGCGCCGAACGCGCCGAGTAGCCTGTCGCGATAGTCGATCAGCAATGGGCACGACACATGATCGCTGTCGATCTGCTTGCAATCCGCGGCCGGCACGACGCCCAGGACGCTGCTCTCCATTGTCGTGGGCGTGTCGTCGCCCGGGAACGGCTTGCCATAACTCGGCGACATGCGCGATACCTTCGAATCGAATCCGACAACACCCGCCATGAAAGCCGTGCTGATGGCTTCCCGGCCAACGGGCGCGCCCAGTTTCGGGTTTAGACCTCGTTCGTTATAGCGAGCGATTACGTATTCCGGCGGGAACGTCTGCATAACGAAATCGCCCTTGCCCTTCTCATTTGGCCGAACGACATAGCCGATGTTCGTGTGCAGGTCGGCTATGCCCATATCGGCGACACAACCGCGAGAACGATTGGACTCGTCGTAACCGATCTCCCGGTGATTGCTGATGCGCGGATAGGTCTCGCTACCCAGGTCTCGCGTCGCCATCGTGTTCTTTCGAATCATGTCCATGCGGACGTCGAACATGATCGAGTTCAGCGCCTTGACCGTCTCGGACGCACCGCACGTGGGAGTCGACGCGGGCCACATCAGGTACGCGCCGATCGCAAGCGCCACCGCCAGGCCGCCGAGGCCAATGAACGCCTGCCTCCTCTTCTGCTCGCTCTGGGTGAGCTTGACCAGTTCGTCGAAGCGCCGTTCAAATTGCGTTGGGTCGAGGTCCTTCAGAAATTGGAGCAGGACGAGCTGGGCGCGAATATCGTCGAAGCGTGTTTCCATCAGGTTGCGCGTGGCTTTCGCTTCGGCTTCCGCGGTCGTGTAACCCTCGACGATCAGCCAGTCGAGCAGGTGGCGAATGTCGTCGCTGACCGGAATCTCGTCCGGCGTGTCCTTCAGCCGCTGGCGCGCCTGTCCGGCCTGCTCCTCCGTCAGGTAGTCGCCAACCTCGAGCACGACAAGCATGCCAAGGCGAGCATCGTCCTCCCCCGACTCAGGATTGCTTGTTTGTTCTGGTTGCATGGCTATTGCTCTCTGTTGAAAATGATGCGCGGCGCTGCTGTACGACTGCGTAGCGACAACGGTTCGTCATGTTTTCGGTGCCGAAGCCCGATATGCCTCTAGAATCGGATTCCGAACATTTCCGGCCGATACTTGAACTGCACCAACGCCTGTTATCTGGTCTCCTTCGCGTCCGGATCGCCACCTTCCCGAATGCCATTCTTCGACAATTCAAGTTTTAGCGGCTTGTCGGCATCGATTTTTTTCTTTTCGATTACACGCTTCCAGGCACCGACGTCCCCCGGATTGCGGTAGAACGCGACGATTGCGACATATTTCGTATCGCGCTGCATCGGCTGGGACAGACTGGCCGACGCACCGGGATTCACGACCGTCGAAATTTCCGCCTGCAAATCCTGTGCGAGTGCGGTTCTGTCGCTCTTCAATAGGTCGTCGTAGGAGGCGCCGTCGAACATCTTGCGGTCCTTCAATTGGTAGACGCGTACGGCAACCGACGTCGCCCGGCCGATGTCATCGGGATTCAACGCGGCGCGTGCCGTGAAATCGACATTCAGTACCTTCACCTGCTTGAAGAATACGGCGCGGTAGGCGCTTGACGAAGCATCCGAGACGGATTGCCACGCGCCGCAAGCTGACAGCAGCACGACAGCCGCGATGGTCGAAACAGCGAAACGGATGGTCATGAAAGTTTCCTGGTCAGGCATGTTGGGTCAGGTGCGGATTCGGTCCGGGGGCAGGAAACGCCTGATAGACCCCGAGCGCGATATTGATCAGGCGCGCTTCATCGGCAGGCAGTACGGTGGTCCATCCGAGGCGTGGCGCCGAGCCGCGATGCGTCGGACCGATTGCCGGCAATGGCGCAAGTCGTGACGACACCTCCATCCGCAGATGCACATCTGCCTTGACGCCGACATAAAGCTGCATGAAGGCCATCAACTCGCGATGCAGCGATGCGCCCGGCAGCAGTGCCTGAGCCTGTTGCGCATCGGCGGGCTGCAGCGTCACACGAACCGCGCGGCCGCGATACGCCATTCGCTTGCCGAGCACGTAGCCGCGACCCAGCCCCTTGCGCTCGCCATTCACTTGCGCCCCCGCGATGCTATCCACCGACTTGAGCGGCTGCGGCCGCCCCGTCGACGTCACGACGGGCCAGAACTCGTCGACCCGAACGCCGACACGCGGTATCGCCAGCGCGACCACACCCGCCAGCCCTTCCGGCGTGCGGGTCCGCTGGATCAACAACCCCAGCAGCGCCAGCATCCGCGAATCGGGTAAGCCGGCGCGCTTCGGCTTGTCGCCCCAACCGAACCCGACCAGCGACAGCAGGTTGCGCGAATGCGCGTCGCTGCCACCCGGCCGGAAGCTCTCCGGATAGCGGTACTTTTTCCATGCGCGATACAGCAGCGTGACGAACCGATGATTGAACTGATCGAGAAATGCCTCGACGACCTCGTGCCCCTCCTCGCGCAACGCGATCTCGTCGATCATGTGCGACGGTACCGCCGCGTCGACGCCATACAGCCCCATGAACGTCGTGCGCAGGGTCGGTCGAGCATCGAGGCCGAATGTGTCGGACCCGTCATCGAACTCGACCGACGCGACTTCGCCAGCCGGAAAGCCCATGCGCGGCCTCGGTCGGAAACGCACCGGCTCGTGCTCGACCGCATCTTGCATGCCGAAAACCGGCCGATCCGACACGCGCAGTTCGAGCAGTCTGCACAACTGCATGAAGCTCATGCGCGGCGCGCGCGCCAGCAGCGACGCGACCAGCGGATCGAGATTAGGCGATTCGAACGGTTTCATAGCGGGGCCCGCTGCGCCTTGCTGCGCGGCCATTCGATCCGGGCCTGCGTCGGCAGGCTGATGATCGCGAGCTTCGTGAACAGGTTGATATCGGCATACAGCGCGAAGAACCGGTGCAGCAGCTCGCCGAACAGCATGACGTCGCCCTCGCCCGCGAACGCATGACTGTCGAGCGTGACCTCGATCAGCACACCCCGCTCGACCGAGCCGCCCGACACCTCCTCGATCAGCTCCTGCGATACCCAGAGAATTCCGGCGAGACGCCGGCGATTCAGTTCGTCGTTCGTCCAATCGTAGAGCGCGAGTGCGCCGCGCAGCACCTCCGCATCCATCATCGACAGGAAGTTCGGCGCCAGGTGCGACAACACGCGCCACTGGAACCGGTCTCCCGTGGGCGGATACAGCGGCAACGTCGGCGACACGAGATTGCGCACGCCGGCGACGTTCTGCGTGCTGACCGCAATTTCATTGAGGCTCGCCTCCCGAAGCCCCTTGCGCGGCAGCATGCCGTTCGTGCCCGTTACGCGCAGCGACAGGCTTTCCTCGGGCAGCGTGTCCATGCGTTCCCACGCATGGCCGCCGAGAATCACCCACGTTTCGTGCAGCCCGGACACGCCCGGTCGCACGCGCGTGTGGAAATAGCGCTCCGGCGCCTCGTGCCGCAGCATGCCGCCGCGGTGCCTGAACGTCGCGAACGGAACGTACTCGTATCGCTCGGCCGTGTCGTGGTCGAACGTCGCGATCGCGTCGACCGAATAGGTTTCGACATGCTCGCCCTGATGGCCGGCCGGCACCACGCGATACTCGGTTTCGTGATGGTCGATCTCGATCGGTTCGGCATCGAGTTCGAACAGGTTGATCACGGGGCTGCAGAACAGCCGCACGTTCTCCGCGCTGAAACGCTGGTCGGACGGCCACGCATGTTTCAGCACGATCTCCAGCTCGAAACGGGTCGATTTTTCGGGCAGTTTCGCGATGTCCAGACCGCACAGATCGACGAACAGGAATTTCTCGCGGAACGTGAA
This sequence comes from Burkholderia ubonensis, assembly GCF_902833085.1. Classification (GTDB taxonomy): domain Bacteria; phylum Pseudomonadota; class Gammaproteobacteria; order Burkholderiales; family Burkholderiaceae; genus Burkholderia; species Burkholderia ubonensis. Next base: position 57,565 of record NZ_CADFEB010000008.1, on the reverse strand, counting down.
GTACTCGAGCAATAGCTGATATCCGGAGAATGCCGCATCGGCCTTTGGCCACAACCGTTCTTCGGTCGAGAAGCCCGCGGGCTCTATCGTGATGCCGGCGAGCGGCACCGCTTCGCCGTCGCGGATTTCCGGAATGCGCCAATGGATTGCATCGATCTGTCGTGTGAGCGCGAGGTGCATCGCGAACGCGGTCGGCAAATCCGCGTTCAGGTGCAGGCGCAGCCGCGACAGATCCGTTTCCGTGCGCAGCGCAGATCCTTCGACCGCGAAGCCGATCCGGATCACCGAACGGCCGTCGTGGCGCACGGCCGGTCCAGCGTGCGTGATCACGACCGGCTGTAGCGCGACGGCTTGCGTGGTTCGATACAGGCACTGGACCGCTCGCGGTGTCGTGCCTTCCGCCCTCTCCGGGGATGGCACGTTGATCGGCGCCGAGCGTACGGGCACGCCGGCCGGCACTATTTCGGTTTTCTGCAATTTTTCCGCGGGCGGAATCAGCTCGACGATCGACAACGACGGAATCATTCGCAGATAGTGCGGCCACAGAAGGCTCACGAGCCCCTCGGTGAGTTCCGGCAGTTCGTCGTCGAGCTTCTGGCGAAGCCGGCCGGTCAGGAACGCAAAGCCTTCGAAGAGCCGCTCGACATACGGATCGCGATCGCCGACGCGGTCGAGGTTGAGCAGGCGTGCACGGTCGGGGTGCGCTTTCGCGAATTCCTTGCCGGACTCGCGCAGATAGCGCATTTCCGCTTCGTAGTAGCGCAGGATGGGATCGTTGTTGTCCATTGAATACGTTACGAAAGAGTCAGCGCGCGGGCAGGATCGAGCACGGTCAGTTCGGCCTGCAATTCGACGATGCGGCGTGCGAGCGCCGGTTTGTCGGCATCCTTGCGGTTGCTCGTTGCCTTCAACGCCCGGACCAGCTGCTGCTTGACCTCGAAGACCAGCGCCGGCTCCCAGCGCGTCAGCGGCAGCGATCGGGACGACACGTCAAGTTCCGCAAGCAGCGCGAGCGCCGTATCAGGCCGGCCGGAATGATCGGCGAGGCGCGCCATCACGAGCCGCTGCAGGTAGCGATGGCGATCGGTCCTCATGCCAGGAAGCGCTTCAAGCCATGCGAAAGCAGCCTCGACACCTTCGCGCGCAGCCAGCTCGCGCGCCTGCGCCTCGATTTCCGGCCAGTCGCCTGCGGCATCGCCAACGCTTTCGGCCGACACCGGAAGCGGCGCAACGGCCTCGCCCGCGTCGAGGTCGCGCACGACGGCATGCCGCGCGATCCATTCGAGCGTTGTGTCGTCGGCGAACGGCGTGCCGTCGTTGAATGCCAGCCGCTCGATGTCGGGCAACCGTTCGAGGAACAGCGCGAAATCCGCCCGCAGCAACTCGCGCCAAGTGCTGTACGGCGCGCCGACGTGATCGAGCGCGACGTGCTGGAAGTACTGCAGGTCGAACCACAAGTGATTCACGCCCTCCATGAACGCACCCTCTACGCGTTCGAGCAGTTCGTGCCACTGCTTTTGCAGCATGAGCCGCTTCATCTGCTGGCGTAACTCGCTGCGCGGCGGCACGAGACGCGTCCGGCCCGCGACATCCGCCGGCGGAACCTCGTGCAGCGTGTCCCAGCGGACGCTGCGCACGAGTCGAACCGAGGGCAGATAGCCGTTTTCCTGATCGCGTAGCCACACCGCCATCCTGCGCGCCTGATCCAGCAGGTCGCGCGTCGACGCGATTGCGTCCGACGAAGCGTGAGACGTCGCAGTAGACGACGTCACCGGCTCCGGGGCCGTGTTCCGTGCGGATTCATCGTTGCGCGCGAACCGGGAAACGAGTGGCTGGAGGTTCGGGCGCGCGGCTTCAGGCCAGGTAGCCATGTCGGCCGACAACACATCGAGCGCGGCGAGCGCCCGCTCGAGATCGGCCGGCGCGAACGCGCCGCGGCTGTCGAGCAGATCGAGCATGCGCGTCGTCGCCAGCATCTCGAGTGCGCCCTTCTTCGCCTCGGCGCGAGCGGGCAGCATGGCCTCGCCGAATCGGTCGACGAGCGCGGCAGCCAATTCGAGTGCGTCCGCAAAACCGGCGGGCCCATCCTGCCTCAGCCGGGCGAACGCGTAGTAGCCGGCCAGGCGCAGATCCTTTCCGGTTTCCTTGATCAGCTGCTCGCAAGATCGGACGATCAGTCCGTCGTCAATGCCGGAGAGCTTTTGCGTTTCATCCCGCAGTTCGAAGAACGCGTCCTCGTAGCCGGGATCGCGACCGACGCCGGAGTCGCCCGCGAGTGGTTGCAGCCATGCATCCCACGCGTCGAGCCGCGCTTTTTTTAGGGAATCGTCGCGATTCCCGCCGACGAGCGTTTTGACAAAATTTGCAAGCGTCATGGGTGACCTCAATAAACCAATACGTCGCCCAACAGCCGCAACGCGTGTCCGAACGGCGTGGACAATGGCTCTGCCGACGCGGAAGTCGTCGTCAATGATGATGTTGCACGCGGCTGTGTGTTCTTCGGTGACGTCGCGTCCATGACAGCACCGCGCGCGGTTGGTTGAGCGATTTCCTTGGCTGCCGCGGCCGACGGCACGTTGCCCGATACCGCCAATCCGCCGGGAAGGCCCGGCGGTAACGGCACCGCAGCATGTTGCGCCGCCGCGATCGCCGACGGCGGCAGCGGCGGCGGATTGATAGCGGAGAGATTGGGACCGCCCGTTGCCGCCCCCGTCACGAATACCCGCTTCGGCAGTGAAAAATTGCGCAGCTGAAGCACGTCGAGAGGCCCGGCCCCCGCTTCGCTGCGTAGTTGAACCTTGAGCGGAATCCCCTGACTCGTGTCCGGCGTCCAGGTCAGCAAATAGCGCGCGTTATCCTGCTGCGACACCTTCGCACGCTCCAGCAGCCGGATCAGGCCGAACCGGCCCTGTGAATCGAGCGCGGTACGCAAGCCGCCCTGCTCGGTCTGCCATTCGATGTGCGACAGGTTTTCGAGCGACTGGCCCGGCCACTCGAACGGCACCCACTCCTGCTTCTGGTTGAAATAGTGCAGTTCGCGTCCGGACAGCACGAACTTCATGTCGGTAACGCCCGGCGTCTGCACGGCCTGCAACTCGTAACGCACGCGCGCGTCACCGGCCGGGAACAGCACGGTTGCGATGCGCGTGAGCTTGTTCAGTCCGGACAGGAACGCCGGATCGATCGTCAGCGCGCCGTGGTTCGCACCCTGCGCGACGACCCAGCGGTCGCCTTGCCGTTCGACGACGCCGGCGAGCTGGGTCGCCACGAATTGCGTGATCACGCCATTGTCCGGCCGCATGAAGCGCGCCATTTCAGGAAGCGATGCGTCGTTGTCGGAGTCCGCAAACGGATACCGGCCGCCGAACGTCTTGTTCCAGTCGGCCGCGATTGCGGTGCTCCAGATTTCGTTCAGACTCGACGCAGCCGGTCGCACGACAACCTGCCAGGCCTGATCGAACGGTGCGCGGAACAGCTCGCCGAAACCCGACCATTGCTCGCCGAGGCTCGCTGCCAGGCGGCTCGCATAGTCACGGCTGTCGGCAATGTCGGACGTTTTGCCCTGCAGAACTGATTGTGCGGCCAGCCGCGCCATCGCATCCGGATCAGCGTTCGAAACGATCTGGGATGCCTTGAGCCGCATGGCCGTCACCCGCTCGAGATAGCGGGCAAGACTCAGGTCGCCCGTTGCGGCCAACTGTACGGCCGCCTTGCCGGCGGCGGGCGTGACTGAAACCAGATCGCTGCCGGTCAAGCGCAGGATCGGCCCGAATGCGGCCGCCAGCGGCGCGAACTGAGGTTGGACCTGCTTCGACGGATCTTTCTCGTCGGCGCCGACGATTTGTTGAGCCTTGCTGATCAGGGTGTCCGACAAAGATTGCGCCGTCGCGCCCGCTCCGGCCTGGTAAATGATCGCGTTCATCAACGCGACGAGCGGCGAGCGTTGCGCGTCGCCCAGCAGCGTCAACTGATCGGCCGTCGCCGACAGCGTCGGCGCCTGTTGCCAGCGCAGGCTATTGAGGAACTGCCCCCAGGCCCGTGCGTAATCGTCGAAGTAGCGCTGGCGGAGTTCGGCTTTCAGCGTCGGCGGAGCCTGCTTGCCGGTTTTCGCGTCCGAGAGCACCCAATCGCCTGCCGCGTTGTGCTGCCCGCTCGCGTCGTCGATCGCCTTCGAAATCCGCTCATCCCACGCCGCGCGCGTAAACACGCCGGGAACGGTCGCCGTCGTATTGAACAGCCCCCGACTGGTCGTATCGCCTAGCAGCGTGGCGAGCGACACTGGCGGATACTTCGGCGTCGCGTCGTCGAGGATTTGTTGATAAACCGCGTCGGTCGAGTTCTGAATGCCACGCACACCGATGACCGTCTGGCGCGTTGAAGCGACGAGTCCGAGATCCGGAGTAATGGCAGGTAACTTACGTTGGCCCAGGTGATTGGCGAAGAATGCGATCGTCTGCCGGCGGAGGTCTTCCCAAGCGCCCGGCGATAACGGCGAGTCGTTCGGACGAGCGGGCGCGGCCGTCGCCACGAGTTCCGGCGTCAGGAAGGCGGCCATGGCGCGCTCGGGCTTGGCCAGCATCATGTAGGCCTTGAGCGTGTCGTAGGCGGCCTGTACCTGCGTATTACCGCCGCTGGCGATCTCGGCGTCCGACAATGACGCGAGTTGATGCAGGCGTTGTTCGAGCTTCTCGCGGATCGGCGTAACGAGGATGCGGTTCGCGGCCACGGTGTAGCTCGGCCATAGCGCGTCGAGCAGCGCGCCGTCGCGGTTCAGGCCGAAACGTGACGTCAAGGGTGCGCCGTCGCGCCGATGGATTTCCAGCGTATCGATCTGTCGATCAAGGCCGTCAAGCGCTTGCATGGCTTGCGTGCGGTTCTGCACGGTGGACAGTATTGCGACCGCGTCGGCCGCGCTTTCGATCGTTCCGCGGTTCACGAATCCGGACAGCATCGTGCCGGCCATCCAGCAGCCGATCAGCGCGGTGGTTGCCCAGGCGGCCGTGGTCGACAGTGAGAAGCCAACGCGGCGACCGTCAACCTTGCGGCTGTGCTCGGCGACGGTTTGCCAGATCGTTCGATGTTGAGGGGCGAGAGGCGGTTCGTCGTCGCTCGTCTCGCCGGACGACGGAGGCGCCAGCTCCCGCTCCTTGAACAACGGAGCGAACAGGAGGCCGTGGATTGCGTGTTTCCAGATACGGGATTGGGTGGTTTGCAGCACGAGATTCGAAAGCGCGCTGCGGATATTTTCAATATGCTGCGACAGTTCAGCGGGATAGCGGTCTTGTGTATTGTTGGCGAGGCGTACGACGCCTGCTTCGGCGAGGTTTCCGGAAAGCGCTTGCAGCGACTCGTCGATGTCGTCTGCGTTCACCTGCGCGTTCGACCAGGTGAAACCGGTGGCTTCGTCCGAATCCGGTGATGCGCCGCCGAAATCCGTGACATTGAGCAGATAGGCGGGCGCGGCCCAACGCAGGGCGCGCGCGTGGCGGGCGAGCCGCTGAGCAAGTTCGTCGGCGTCGAACGACCGGCCTGCAGAGCGGCGGTTACGCGTCACGGCTACGATCGCGTCGATCGGACGATGGCGACGCAGGCGGCGAATATGCTCAAGCCACTCGGTATCGAGCGTGTCGGACATTTGCCTTGCATACAGCAAAACCACGTCACCGGTGATCGCATAACCGGTTTCGACTATGCCCGGCGCCAGCCGCCTGACGAGAGGCTCGTCGCCGGCGATCAGCACCCACCGCTCGCGATAGCGCCATAACCAGCCATGGCGCTCGATCAACGCACGCTTGAGCTTCTCCGCTCGATCCCGCGCATCGCCAACTTGTTTGCCGCTCGAAGCGGAAAATGGGCTGTGGCCGCGGTCACGCAGCCATTGTTGAACCGCGCGCCACGCAACGGCAGCTCGCGACGAATCACTGTAGCTGAAGACAAGCAGCAGAATCACGAATGCAACGCACAGCGCGGCTATAGCCGGTCCACGCTCTGATGTAGACAGGCCAACCCATTGAGGCTGCTTCCAGATCAGCATCCCGGGTAGAGCGACAACGAGAATGGATCCGAAAAGATCGATTTTGAATTTCCGGTTCATGCCAATGCGCGCTCATTCTTTGATTCGCTGTCGATAGTCGTCACGGCGACGAACGTACGGTCTTCGAGACGTTGCGCTATCAACTGCGGTGTCGACGACTGTTGGGTTTGGTGCAACGCACAGGCCGCTGCGAGCCAACCGGATGAGGGGCCTGCGTGCCCTGCTGTCCGGTCCAGATCGAATTCCGGTATCGCGTCGTCGCGCTTCCTGCCTTGATCCACATGGCTTAGCGATGCATGCAGAGGCCCGATGGAGTCCCCATCAAATCCGCTTATCCAGAGTGCTCCCACGTCACTGAGATCAACGCTTCCCCAGCGAAGCGCATAAGTCAGGGCATGATCCAGATTCCCGTTAGCCGAGTTCAACGGCCTATGCAAAGCCGCGATGGATTGCAACTCGAATCGCGATACGACCGCGCCTGAAGTGAGCAACAATCCAACACCGGCCTCCGACATGCCGTCCACAGGCGGCTCGTCGATCACATTGCTCAGTGTCACGGATACGAGAAGCAACGCACTTCGGCTGAGTGGCCCATTCTCATCATCCAGCCATGCATCGATCGTCATCAGATCGAGCGCTATCGGCGCCCGGCTGGCATCGGCCGCCCGCAGTTTGCGACTCTTCCATTTCGTGCGCCAGAGCTCGACCGCATCGGCGTCTCCGGCGTAGCCTGATATATCGAGCAGCACACGCAGCGGCAGTTCCACCGGAAGTGCCGCAATCGATGCGCTCAGGTCGGCCAGCAAGCGGTCGTAAAGCCATTCGAGAACGATTGCCTGACGCTCCGGGTCATCCGCAGAAAGGCCCGCCTCGATAGGCTGGAACCAGCGCGCGGTGGTCGATTGGCTCTCCTCGTGATCGGATGCTTTTGCATCCAGCACCAAGGTTCCGTCGACGATATCTTCAACCTCGTTTTCCACGTCGCTTCCGGTTACGCGAATGGTGGCCCCCAGAACGAGTACCGGGACACTTTCCCTGGCGAAGGCAAGTTCCGCACATTGCTTGCACGCGGCATTCCAGGCCTGCGCAGCGAGACGCCGCCCCTCGTACATGCTGTAGGGCCGTGACACGACGAACGCCGCGAACCCTGCCGGATAGAGCGTGACGCTGATCCAGAACCACGGCGTACGTGTCGATTCCCCGGCCGGCCAAAGCAGCAGCACTGCAAACACGCCGAGCAAGGTCAGAACCAGGAAAACCACGGTCCACAGGAAGCGCGATGGCGGCTTGTCAGGAACCGGTTTTTCAGGCGGCAGCTTCGAGAAATCCAGCGCCATGGCTTAGCGGCGCCCGCTGTTCGGAAGCGAAGAAATCAGCCGGCAACCGCACTCGCACAAATCGTCGTGCTGGGCGACTTCTCGGCCGTCATCGAAGGCCCCCGAGGTCGCGGTTGCGATACGGTTGTCGCCGTGCCGAGGACAAGTCACCGGATCGTGCAGGCGAGCCACTGAACGGTTCATGAAAAATCGCGTGGCCGAGCCGGCCGTTACGGTGCCGCCACCGGTATGGCTATCGCCAACCCGAATGATGCCTGCCATGGATATCCCCCGAATAAAACCGGCATCGCCGCCGCGGTATGGCGACGAACGATAGAAGTGTGGTCAGAAGCGCGCCGGCAATCGGCTGCCGGGCGCCATCGCGTCGCTCATCTGCTTTACACGCTCTCCGTGCTTTTCGTCGCGCTTGCGCTTCTCCTCCTCGCCGACGTAATCGCTGCGTCCGAACGTGTCGATGGCGCGCGTCTGGAAATACAGGTTCGACGACAGCACGTGGTCGTGCCAGCTCGTCAGCATCGTGTCGTGAACCAGCAGGTCGAATAGCGCCATGACTTTGGGCGGCAACGGGTGCTTGCCGCTCACGCCCATCTTCCATGCCTGCAGCAGCGCTTCCTGCTCGGGCGTCATCATCATGGCCTCGATCATCGTGGCGCTGAGCTCCGGGGCGGCGTCCCAAGGCAATGAACCGTCTTGAGCCACCTTGCGCATGTATTCCGCCGATTTCTGCTGCGCGGATTGCCTGGATTCGCGCCGCATCAATTCTTCGGATTCCTCCTTGATACGCTCCCAGACACCTACGAATGGACGCGCTTTCTCGACACCTGCGTCGCGGCCGGCGAGCATCTCCGGCATCGTCGCGTTTTGCCAGCGCGCATAGGCCTTGCCAAGCGTCACGGCATCCACCGGCGGCCGCTGGTTGCGCAGTGCAAGATAGGCCGCCTCGGCGTCACGGCGCTCCTTCAGAAGCTCACGGTGCCGGGCGGCGAGCCCGTCGAAGTGACTCGTCACGGTTGAGCGGAACGCAGGAGACTGATAGCGAACCGCAATCCAGCGCAGGAATACCTGCATGTGCTCGACGAAATTCAGACGCGCGACGTAGGGAACGATCTGGCGGTATGCGCCGATCAGTTCCCAGATTTTGTAAGTTGCGTTGCCGTCGGAGATGGGGGTTGCAAGTGTGAATTTTGCGAACGTCCCACCCTTGAACTTGAACATGTCTTCCATCGTATCGACCACGACACCATGCGAGACCGCCTCGTTGAGCATGTCGCGCAGAACGACGCGTTGCAGTTCCGCACGTGCGCCAAGCGTTCCGGGTGGCGCCCCTCCGGTGATGTCTTCACTCGTTCCGGGATAGAGGTACTGAAGGCCACGCGTGTTCTCAAGACTGTCCAGCCGCTGGTAGAACCGCAGTTCATGAGCCGCGGCAAAATGCACGCACCGCTGCACCGAAGCCGGCACCGATAGATCGCGATCTCCATAGTTTTGCTTGAGCATGCCGAGAACAGGCACCATACCCAGTACCTTGTTTTCTTCCATCAACGAAGAAACGGCATCGAGCAACCCAAGGAACTTGATCTCGATCGGAACAGCCGTGTGATTGGGGTCTTTCGGGTCAACGAAGGCCAGCTTCGTGTCACTCGGGTGCTTGTATTTTCGAGTCAGTTCGTTTGCCAGCGCCCGAGCGAGAACGCAGCCGCGATCCGCGCCGAAGATGGATACCTGAATCCGCTGGATCTTCGGCATCTTCAGCTTGACGTCTTCGATCGCCTTTTCAAACTGGTTCATCGCGGCCGTCAATCGATCGTCGACACCTGTTCCCAATACACGCGCGATCGCACGATTGTCCCGGAACCAAGGCACCGAATCGACGACGACATTCAAGAACACCGACTTGGCGGCACCCCAGCCGATCGACAGTACGTTCTTCTTCGCGTCGTAGAGCATCGCGCGAGTCGCCGCGCGGCCACGCCGGAGCCAGCGATTGTCGCGCTGCAGGCGCAACACTCGACCGATATTGCGCGGCGCGGATTTAACCGAATCGACCAGATCGTGGAAGGACTGCACGACCGGGCGGAACGAAAATTCCGCAAATCCCTTCTTGACCGCATCCGTGATGGCGCGTTCCGGGTTGATGGGGAGCCGGTTCAGTCCGGTGACGTTCTTGCCGACGCTAGCCGCAGTCGCTCCTGCTGCCTTGACGCCTTCGTTTCCAAGTTTAAACATCGCAGAGACGATCAAGCCATCGGTGGCTTCCTTGTTCAGCTCCGTGCCGAGACCGGAGTAATAGAATGGGTACCAAAACTGATTCACCATCCGCTCTCGGCGCCGATCTTCGTTATCTCGATGAGCTTCCCAAAGCCGGCAGATGTTTGAGTATCGCGAAGTTGTCTTTTCATCGTAATCTCGATGACGACCAAACCCGTCGAAGAAGAAACCCATGTGTACAACAGCGCCACAAGGAATGCATGAGTCATTTGGATACGCTTTACGACTCTCTCCAATCGCAGCACGCACTTCCAGCGGAGTTTGATCCGCGGAGTCAAGGCGATTTTTGTCAGTCATGACGACCTTCCATCGTGGCATGCTCGAAACGATTACTTTTGATTTCCTGAACGACAGCGCTAGGAAGACTCTGCATCGCAGCGCCGAACGCGCCAGGTTTGCCCTTCGTCTCCTGCAAGATCCGCTGAACTGCCGGATGCTCATCAAACTTCGGATTGACGAGCCGCGTGAAGTACACGTACTGCTCAAGATCTGTCGTATCAGTCAGGCGGTACTTCAACCAACCCTGTGACGCAACGCGGGCCGTACGTCTAAACTCGACAGCCATGTCTTCATCATCCGGGGTGGTCACCTTTCCATATTTGGTTTGGAACCAGTGGTCTACTTTCGTGTAAGCGATCCTCGTTCCGCTCATGTCGTTTCGAAACTCGAACTCGATGTGATCGTCGGGATAGAAGTGCACGGCAAGCACGACTTCCCCGGCTCCGCCAGCGACCTTGGTCGGTGGAAACTTGACCTCGGTTGTCTTGTGGATCTTCTTGATTGGTGCGTAAGGGTCCTTCATGAACTCGTCCTGGTCATACACCTCCCAGTCGACTGTAAATTCCGTCCCTTTTAACTTGTAGCAACAACTCAACCGGCCCGCACCCGCGCTCGGAGGCAGATCCCCTCCACCACTTGCCCGATTGCCATATTTGTCGCGGATAGTGAACCCGCTCAGGTTGAACGGTGTGTAGTTGAGCCCCATGACGCTGATGCCACGGTAAGTCGGCTCAGACGAAAACGCGTCGCAACCGGCCAGCGTCAGCGCGGCGAACAACAAGATGACAAGCCGTTTAAGCATTGGTGGAATACTCCAAATTCTGGAAAACAATTCGATATCCCGGCTCCGTCTCGCGAGCCATACACGCCTGATCGTCGGAATCGGGTCGATCGAGATCAACCATGCTGTCCCTCAGTAGCCAAACGGTCGAAACGATTGCTTTTGACCTCGCGAATGGTCGCGTCCGGCAACTTTCCCATCGCCGATGCGAAGGCCCCCGGCTCTCTTTTGGTTTCCTGCAAGATGCGACGGATGTCAGGATGTTCGTCAAACATGGGATTGAGCAGGAAGAAATAGCAGTACTGCTGCAGATCTCCCGTGTTCGTGAATCCATACTTCAACCACCCTTGAGCGGCAAGCTTGGCCACACGCCTGAAGATGATCGCGTCATCCTCGTTTTTCGGATCGATCAGTTGCTTATGATTTTTCCGCAGCCAGTCCCACACTTCGTCGTATTCGATTCGAGTTCCACTCAGATCATTTCTAAACTCAAATTCGACATGATCGTCCGGATAGAAATGGACCGCCAGCACGACCTCTCCGGCCCCACCTGAGATTTTTGTCGGGGGCAGCTTGACCGATGAATTCTTCTTTATTTTCTTGATTGGATCATACGGATGATCCATAAACTTATCCTGGTCGTAAATTTCCCAGTCAACCGTAAAATCCGTTCCCCTCAACTTGTAACAGCAACTTAGACTTCCTTCCCCAGACCCGGGCGGAAGATCTCCCCCACCGCTCGCGGTGTTGCCGTACTGATCTCGAATTACAAATCTCGTGAGATTGAACGGCATGTAATTGAAGCCCTCGACGCTGAAGCCGCTATAGGTTGGCACCGATGACAAGGCGTCACAGCCCGCCAACGCAAATAGAACCAGCATCAAGGCAACTATCTTTTTAAGCATGGTCTGGATTTTCAATTTTCCAAGAAACTAATCGATGCGCGAAAAATCCCGCGCATCCAAGGCATCACCAATCGTCAAAATCGAGTTGATTCGGATCAGCCGTGCTTTCCCTCATTCGACACGCGATCAAGGCGATTGCTCTTGATTTCCTGTACAACGGCATCCGGCAAGCTTTGCATCGCAGCACCGAACGCGCCAGGTTTGCCGTTCGTCTCCTGCAAGACCCTCCGCACGGCTGGATGCTCATCGAACTTCGGATTGACGAGCAGCGTGAAATACACGTACTGCTCAAGGTCTGTCGTATCAGTCAGTCGGTACTTCAACCACCCCTGCGACGCAACGCGAGCAGTACGTCGATACGCCACTGCCTCATCATCATCATCCGGGTTGGCCGCTTTTCCATATTTGGTTTGAAACCAGTGGTCCACTTTCGTGTAAGCGATCCTCGTTCCGCTCATGTCGTTTCGAAACTCGAACTCGATGTGATCGTCGGGATAGAAGTGCACGGCAAGCACGACTTCCCCGGCTCCACCTGCGACTTTGGTCGGCGGGAACTTGACCTCGGTTGTCTTGTGGATCTTCTTGATTGGTGCGTATAGATCCTTGATGGCCTCATCAGCGTCGTAAACCTCCCAATCGACTGTAAATTCCGTCCCTTTTAACTTGTAGCAACAACTCAACCGGCCCGCACCCGCGCTCGGAGGCAGATCCCCTCCACCACTTGCCCGATTGCCATATTTGTCGCGGATAGTGAACCTGCTCAGGTTGAACGGTGTGTAGTTGAGCCCCATGACGCTGACGCCACGGTACGTCGGCTCGGATGAAAACGCATCGCAACCGGCCAGCGTCAGCGCGGCGAACAGCAAGATGACAAGCCGTTTAAGCATTGGTGAATACTCCAAATTCCGGAAAGCAATCCGACATCCCGGCTCCGTCTCGCGAGCCATACACGCCTGATCGTCGGAATCGGGTCGAGCGAGATCAACCATGCTGTCCCTCATTCGACATGCGATCAAAGCGATTGCCCTTGATTTCCTGAACAACGGCATCCGGCAAGCTTTGCATCGCAGCACCAAACGCGCCAGGTTTGCCGTTCGTCTCCTGCAAGATCCTCCGCACGGCTGGATGCTCATCGAACTTCGGATTGACGAGCAGCGTGAAATACACGTACTGCTCCAGATCGCTCGAATCAGTCAGGCGGTACTTCGACCAACCTTGCGAAGCAACCCGTGCAGTACGTCGATACGCCACTGCCATGTCGTCATCATCTGGATTGGCGGCCTTTCCGTATTTGGTTTGAAGCCAGTGATCCACTTCCGTGTAGTCAATTCTTGTTCCGCTCATGTCGTTTCGAAACTCGAACTCGATGTGATCGTCAGGATAGAAGTGCACCGCAAGCACGACTTCCCCGGCTCCGCCAGCGACCTTGGTCGAGGGAAACTTGTCCTCGGTCGTCTTGTGAATCTTCTTGATGGGGGCGTATAGATCCTTGATGGCCTCATCCGCGTCGTAAACCTCCCAGTCGACCGTAAAGCTCGTCCCTTTCAGTTTGTAGCAACAGCTTAGGCTGCCCGCACCCGCGCTTGGCGGCAGATCACCTCCACCACTTGCCCGATTGCCATATTTGTCGCGGATAGTGAACCGGCTCAGATTGAACGGTGTGTAGTTGAGCCCCATGATGCTGACGCCACGGTACGTCGGCTCGGATGAAAACGCATCGCAACCGGCCAGCATCAGCACAACGACCATTGCCAAACAGAGTCGTTTAATCATGCACAGGCACCCCATGTACGTCTGAGCCCGGCTCCATCCGAGAAGCCTCGCGCAAGACGTCGCCATCGATCTGACTCAACGCGTCCCGATACGTCTGCTCACCATTCATCGCGCGCACCAACCGCTCCCGAATCACCGGGTGTTCGTCGAATCGAGGCGACACGACAACCCCCTTCGAAACGTAGTTCAGGAGATCGTCATCTCCCGTAACACGGTGCCGCGCAGCACGTTCAATCTGTTCCGAAACGCGTCGGTAGAGCACCGAATCCGTGAGGTCATCAAGCATCGCCCCATACATCGTGCGCAACTGCATCGCGAGTTTGTCGGCACGACCGAGCCGCAGCAATGCCGTGTGCTGCTCGACCGTCAGCACCTGCTCTCCATCGACAACGCCATCCACCGCGTCTGCATCATTGCGCCAGGCGATCTCGTTCAATTCGCGATCGCGATACCAGATTTCGACACACGGCGACAGAAACGCCTGGGCCTGCTCCGCGCTCCAGACTGCACGCAAGCGCGCAAGAATTCGGTTGTCGTAGTAATGCAGGAAGAACGCACGCTTGTCTGGCGTCGAATAACGGCAGAAGGATTGGAAGTGTTCGGTCAGAATCCGTGTCGGGAACGGGGACCATATCCACGTCAGCATGTGCAGCCCGGTTGACTCTTTCCAGAGCCGCCGAACGAGCCGGCTCTGCAGGTCGCGCGGATCGTCGAAAGCAAAACGATCGATCGCGATCAGGTATGGTGCGATATCCGTGTAGGATTCGACGACGGTCCCCTGCCATAACGACACCCACTCGAGCTTGGGCACCCGTGCCAAGAGCTTGTCGAGGTCCGGATTTGCGCGCGCATCCGCGAGTATGTACAGATGCCCCGAAGCATCGCTTGCGTCGAACGCTTCGAATTGCGACAACAAGCGCTTGCGCCACTGCTCCCACGCAGCCTCCATGTCACCGGCCGGCATGACGCGATCCGCTTCGAGCATCACGCAACCTCCGTCATCGCTTCGACCCCTCGGTGCGCGTCCAAGAAGCACTCCTTGCATGGGCCGATCGGCATGGCGGGCAGAGGAACCGAGAGATTGCCGGGACCGGTCCAGTGAAAGTTGCCGCACTTGAGCGTGATATCTCCGGGGCACCCAAGCTCGATGTTGCCGCCGTCAATCTTGAGGTACGCGCCGCCGCTGGTCAGCGTAAGCGCGCCGCGGGAGGTCGCGAGAATCGAGCCATCGGTACTGGCGAAGCGCATATCCTTCGACGACGACAGCGCCATCGCGCCCGTACGGGCCTGGACGACGACGTCCTGCTTGGCCGCAGTGACTCGCACGCCCTGCGCCTGCGCGAACAGCGACACCTGTCTGCCCGCCGCAACGGTGAAATTCCGCATGATTCCGACGTCGAAGTTCCCGCCTGCAGTCGCGATCAGATTTCGGTCCGCGTTGACCTGCAGGTGCTCGCCTGACGTGAGTCCGATACCTGACGGCGCGCTCATGAGGATTGCCGCGCGCTTCAATCCGTCGAGCGCTTCCGCATAGAACGCCTTCTGCTGCTTCAGCTCGGCCACCGTCGCCTCGGCAGCCCGGACGGCCTCGGAAAGCGACTCCATGCGATCAATCGCACGCTGCAGCTGCTCTTG
Organism: Burkholderia ubonensis; assembly: GCF_902833085.1. Lineage (GTDB taxonomy): Bacteria > Pseudomonadota > Gammaproteobacteria > Burkholderiales > Burkholderiaceae > Burkholderia > Burkholderia ubonensis. The sequence continues at coordinate 42,553 of NZ_CADFEB010000008.1, read as the reverse complement.
CGCACCGTCCATGTCGAGCTGGCGACCCGACGCTCCCGGCTGAGCTTCGGTCGTCAGCAACATGCCCTTCGGACCGCGCGCCGCGAGATGCCCGTCGGTACGCAGTTCGGCTCCCTGACCTCGCTCTGCGCGAGCTTCATCGACCATATGCCCCAGATTCAACTCGCTGGTCTGATTCGGCGTGGTCAGGTGGATGTGTTCGACACCTTCCTTGTCCTCCATCCGCATCTCGTTCTTCGCGGCGGTACGGATCAGGTTTCGGGTGTGATTCAGGTTGTTGACGAGATCCGGGTGCAGGCTGTCATGCATCGCGCCGATGATGACGGGCCGATCCGGATTCCCTTGAGTAAAGACAAGCGCGACTTCCGCGCCGTCGATCAGCGGGAAATGATGGCCGTAGTTGTCGCCGCTATACGGCTTGGCGAACCGCACCGGCCGGCTGGTTCCGCCGGGGCTCCATCGATCGAGATCGAACGGCAGGACAATCACGTACCAGCCCTGCTCCGTCAGGTACGCGTATTTGTAATCCCCAGGAGACGTGATGCGGGCTGGCAGAATGCCGTCGATGGAGGGCCGCTGGATCGACGCAATGTGCGTCCGCCAGACACGATCGGACGGAATCCCCTCGAACGACACCCAGTACGACTCGTTACGCCCGCCATGCGACTCGACCGAAGTAATGAATATCCCATGCTTCGCATCGGCCGGTTTCGGATCGATCCGCATCACCTCGCCTGCTTCGAGTGCGAACGGATTGCCCGTACCCTTGAAGGTGATCTGGCTGGCCAGATACGCGTCGTGCCTCAAGCGCGCAACGCGCTTGCCTTCCTCCGGCGTCTCGTAATGCTCCCCCCATCGGTAATCGACAGCGTTGGTCGTCTTGTCGTCGCGGGCAGCGTTTTCCTCGACCAGCAGCGAAACACCTGCCTGCCGGTGGTTATAGTCATGCAGCCGCACCGACTCCGGTACACGCTGCGTTTCCCGCCCGAGTGTCTTGATCGCATCTGCCCCAGCACTCTCAAGCCCCGAGTCGCGGCGATACGGAACAGTGCGCTGCTTGCGCGCATACGCATCCAGATCGTCGCCGAACACGACCACCGCGCGATCCTTCTTCTGCTCCCAGCGGAACCAGATCCCCTCTTCTGCGCAGATGCGCTGAATGAAGGCAAACGTCGTCTCGTGATACTGCGTCACGTACTCGCGCCGCTTGTACTGGCCACGCAACTGGAACACGAAATCGACGCCCGCACGGTATTCGTAATGCCGCAGCGTATCGGTAACGATCTCCTCGACCGACTGCTTCTGGAACAGCCGGCTGGTCACGCCGCGATTGAGGTCCGCCAGCGTAGGCTCCAACACGACCCGATAGCGCGTCTCATCAGCCGACGTTTCGAACTCGTCGAACTTCGTGATGATCCCGTGGACCGTATACGCCGGCGGCTTCTTGCTGAACTGCGCCGCGTTCTCCCCGAACATCTTCCTCAGATAGTCCATGTTCGGATCGATCGGATCGACGATGAACTTGGCCGGTCGCCCAAGCACCTGATCCATCGGAATGCCGGCCACCGGGCTTGTGAATTCAATCTCGTACCTGTACAGCTGGCTGACCTGGTCGAGCCCAGTGAATTTCAGGATCGAGAACGGCGCCGGGTGCGGCGCCAGTTTCAATTCATAAGCCTGCGAGGGCAAAATCATCGACATGGGTTTTCTCTCAGGTGCACGGACACAACGGCGCCGCCGGGGCAACCATCACCACCCCGGCGGCGCATGCGACAGACGTCAGATCAGCTCTTCGCCTTCGGCATCTGCGAAACGAGCGACAGCCCGATGTCCATCCCTTCGACCTGGAAGTGCGGCACGATGAACAGCTTGATGCGGAAGAAGCCCGGGTTGTCCTCGATGTCCTCGACGGTCACCTTCGCCTCGCGCAGCGGATGCGACGCCTGCAACTCGTCGCCCGGGTCCTTCATCTCGGTCACGAGCCCCTTGATCCAGTTGTTCAGCTCGAGCTCGAGCAGACGACGGTCCTTGGTCGTGCCGATGTTTTCGCGCTGGATCAGCTTCAGGTAGTGCGCGATGCGCGACAGCAGGAAGATGTACGGCAGGCGCGCATTGATGCGGCTGTTCGCGGTCGCCTCCTTGGTCTCGTACAGCGCAGGCTTCTGCGTCGAGTTCGCCGAGAAGAAGCACGCGAAGTCGTGGTTCTTGTAGAACGACAGCGGGATGAAACCGAGATTCGCGAACTCGAACTCGCGCGTTTCCGGAATCAGCACCTCGGTCGGGATCTTCGGCTGATAGCCGGTGCCGAGGTCGTACAGGTGAACCGGCAAATCTTCGACCTTGCCGCCTGCCTGCGGCCCGCGAATCTGCACGCACCAGCCGTTGCTCACGAAGCTGCGCACCATGTTCGCCGCGAACGCGAACGACGCATTCATCCACAAGTACTTGTCGTGATCAGGGCCCTTGACGGCTTCCTCGTAGTTGAACGCCCGCACCGGCGCCGTATCCTTGCCGTACGGCAGACGGCCGAGCACGCGCGGCATCGTCAGGCCGACGTAACGCGCATCGTCGGTATCGCGGAAGCTCTTCCACTTGATGTACTCGGCGCGATCGAAGTAGTTGCCGATGTCCTGGATCGCCGCGACTTCTTCCATCGACTGCTTGCCGAAGAACGCCGGGCCGACCGAGCCGATGAACGGCATGTGCGCGGCAGCGGCAACCTTCGAGATATTGCGCAGCAGCGCAACGTCCATCGGCGAGTTGTTGAATTCGAAGTCGCTGATCATCGCGCTGATCGGCTGACCGCCCGGCGTGTCGTACTCCTCGATGTACGTCAAACGGTACAAGCCGCTCTGGATCAGCTCCGGCGTATCCTCGAAGTCGCGCTGCAGCGCGTCCTTCGACACGTCCAGCACCTCGATCCTGGCGTTCTTGCGGAAATCGGTGCGGCTCACCAGCATCTTCAGGCCGCGCCAGCGCGCTTCGAGCGCCTGGAACTCCGGCGTATGCATCACGGCGTCGAGCTGGCGGCTGATCTGCCGGTCGATCTGGCCGATATGGAAGTCGAGCAGCGACTTGTCGAGCCGGTCGACCGGCTGGCTCGCGCCGGCCACGAGCTCGAGGAACGCGCCCATGCCGCGCGCGATCCGCTCGTCGGCGGACGCCTCGGACAGCATGTCGTTGTCGCGGAACGCCTCGAGCGGACGCGCCTCGCTGACGGGCTTCAGGTTGATCTTGCTGCACAGCGATGCGTACACGCTGTCGATGTCGCCGTGCGGGGCGTCGAGCACGACGGTCTCGGTCGCGCCGGTCTGCTGCGTTTCAGTGGATTTCATCTCGTGTCCTGTCTGCGATCGAATCGCAACCTGTTTTCGGAATGCGGTGAAGGCGCGCTTGGCCCGGCTCCGCTCACGCATGCCCTTCGGGCTGCGTGGCGGCGGTGGCGATCTGCGACAGTTCTCCGCGCAGCTTGTCGGACAGGCGCTTGTCCTTCAGCACCTTCTCGAACTCGCGGCGGAACGTGCCGTTGTCGAGCAGGTTCGATTTCAGGTCGCGCAGCAGGTTGCGCATCGCCAGCAATGCCTGAAGCTCCGGAATCTGGCGTGCGACCTGCTCGGGTTCAAAGTCCTTGATCGAGCGGAACGACAGGTTGGCCGCCAATTCCGATCCGTCGCCCGCGAGCGTGTTGTCCGCGGCGATCTTCAGGTCCGGCGCATAATCGGCTAGCACCGCGTCGAAGTTGTTCTTGTCGATGTTGACCTTCTTGCGCTCGGCAAGCGGCGCCTGCTCGCGTCCGGCGCTGAAGTCGCCCGCGACGAGCAGCTTCAGGGGCAGCTCGACCTTCTTCTGCGCGCCGCCGGTGTGCAGGTCCAATGTGATCGAAACCCGGCTCTTCGGGATCTCTCTCTGAAAGCTATCCAATTCGTTCTCCTTATCTCAGGATGCTTGAAGATTCCGCAATGCACGTCCATGGTACGTGGCCAGCAGATGCCCAGTCGCTCGCGACGCCGATGCCCTCGGCCCCACGGGGCTCATTGCGAAGGACTGACTCGGATACCCCGTAGCACTGCATCCGATTCACGGAGCAGGAAATTACCACGACACATTACATGCAGTAAACACCAAACCATCAATTCACATTCATTCAACAATTAAGACAAGTCAAAACATCAACCACACACACCAGAAATCTTCCACAAAAACCACTGACAAACCAGCCACCTGCCGACAAACCCCACTGACACGCAAGCACGAACCACTCTCAACATCATGATTTACAAGTAAATTCCCACTTACACCCCGCTACGAAACAGCACCTCATTCTCAAAACTTATTGCGACAATATCTCAATAAATATCTCCCAGACAAACCTCGATTCTCGCCACCCGCAATATCTCAAAATAGACCATTCCAACAAAACATGAATTTCCACAAAATTAGGTATACGAAATCCATATCGAGACTATAGAATCGCCAAACCATAATTCCTATATTTCGATAGACCACACCATGCGGATCGAAAAACCGCTCTGGCATGAAGGGCTGATCCTGACGCAACAGCATTTCCAGCAGCAGGACCGCTGGGCTGCGTTCGCATTGCGCCAGCTCGCGAATTCCGTCGTTTCGTCTCCATGGGGAACGCTTGGCGTCGATATCGACGAAGACGCACTATCGTCAGGACGTCTGAAGCTGACGCGGCTCCAGTTGCGCCTGCCGGACGGCACCCCGATCGACACGACCGTCGCCGACACGTTGCCTCCCGCACGGGATCTGACTCAGGGAATATCTTCCGACGTGCAGAGCGTCGTCGTGCTCGCGGCACTGGCGCTGCCCGACGCGAACGGCGGCAACTGCCGCTTCGACGAAACCACGCTGGCCCGGCCGAAGCGGGCGTATCGCGAGTTCGTCAAGGTGATCGATCTCAACGGCGGCGGCGAATCCGAGATCGCCGCGGAACGCCACGCAGTGCGTCTGCTGTTCGATTTCGAACCGCATGACGACGATACGGTGTGCGCGATTGCGCGGCTGACACGCACGACGAATGGACAGTTCCACGTCGATCGCCGCTTCGTGCCGCCTTGCCTCACGCTGTCCGCACATGCGCTTCACGTCGAACGAATCCATCGCCTCGCCGATATCCTGGGCGCGAAGAGCGCCGCGCTCGGCGCGCGCCGCAGCGAACGGATCGAACAAGTGGCCGAATACGGCGTCGCGGACGTCCAGCTTTTCTGGCTCCTGCATTGCATCCACAACGCGTGGCCGCAACTCCGCTTTCTCGCATCGCACCCGAGCCAGCCGACCGACCGTCTTTATCAGATTCTGTCTCAGCTCGCGGGCGCGCTGATCACGTTCTCGACGAGTACACAGCTCGCCGACATTCCCACCTACGATCACGCCAATGCCGACGACGTGTTCGCGAAACTCGAGCTGCTGATCCGCGACCTGCTCGATGCGATCATTCCGTCGCGTGTCGTCTCGATCGGCCTGACGCACACGAGCCCGACGACGTGGACCGGTCAAGTCCTCGACGAACGCCTCGCCGAGGGCACGGCGGACTGGTATCTGTCCGTCAATGCCGTCTTGCCCGCATTCGAACTCGTCGAACAATTCCCGCGCCTGTGCAAGGTCGGCGCCCCGGACGACGTCGAGCACATCGTCAATTCCGCCGTTGCGGGCATTCCGCTCAAGGCGGTTCAGCGCGTGCCTGGCGCCATTCCCGTTCGGCTCGACAATCATTATTTCGCACTCGATCCGGCGGCGCCGGCACTGGCGAGAATGCTTGCCGCACGCGCCTGCCAGATCTATTTGCCCGCGTCGATTCCCGATGCATCGATCGAACTCTACGCCGTGCTGCGCTCATGAACACCATCATTTCCACGCGCACCCAGGCAGCGCTGCTCGAGCGCGAACCGGGCTCCCGCCACGCAACCGGCACGTCGATTCGTGCGTTGCTGCGCGACACGGCCCTGCTCGTTACGCATTTATCGAGTGAAGGGCAGGCCCAGAACGTCGGCGAATTGCGCCAACGCTGCGTTCAGCTCGTCGCGCAATTCTCGACCGCGCTGGATGCACTTGGCATCGCTCCGGACGTGCGTGACGATGCCGCAATCGCCCAATGCGGCCTGATCGACGAGGCCGCCCTGCGGCACCTTCCCCCCAGCGACCGCGCGCAGTGGGAACAGACGCCCTTGCAGGTGGAGCGGTACGGCATTCATGATGCGGGCGATCGTGTGTACGAGCGAATCGAATACCGGATGCGCGAGGCCGCACCCAATGTCGAATTGCTCGAATGCTACGCCGCTATTCTGGGCGTCGGATTCCGGGGCCGCTATGCGTCTCCGGCGGGCGCGACGGCGGCATCACATGATGGCGAAGCGAAACGCCAGGCCCTGATCGCAGCGCTCGCCGAGCAGATCGATCGACTGCGTCCGGCAGCGCCTCCGCCGTTCCTGACGGACCGCTCCACGACGCGGCTGATCGACCGGCTGAAGCGGCTTTCGCCCTGGGCAATCGCGGGCATCGCGTGCGCCGCCGCCACACTGACATGGCTCGTCTGGCACCAGATCCTCGATGCGCAACTGGCGCACCTCATTCAGCAGGCGAAACGGCCGTGAGTTCCGATCTGTACGCTCGGCCCGGCACGCCAGGCCCGGGGTCGCATGCTGTTCGGGCGACGCTTGCGGGGCTCGGATATCCGCTGCGCACCGTCGTCACGTTGACCGCCGTGCTGGCGCTCGCGGTCATCTGGCTCGTCCTGTCCATCGACCGCGGTGCGGCATGGGGATCGACCGCCGTCATCGTCGCCGTTTCGCTTCTGGCCGGTTGGCTGCACATGCGCAAGCTGGCGCGCTTGCGTGAGCAACATGCACACGTGCTGACCCAGCTCGGCGCCGCAACGGTCGACCTCCCGGTGGGCCTCAGAACCAGAATGCCGGTCGCGCTGGTCGTCGGCGACGGTCTGGCTGCGCTCTTCGATCGCGAAGACGCCATCACGCGCTGCGTGCATGTCGGCAACGGCGCGATCTGGTTGCGGGTGGATCAACCTCAGGAGCTGTCGCGGCTCGCCGTCGCGATCCGTCAATGGCGCGATGGACATGCGCCCGATTGCGTCGTGCTGTCGGTCGCCCCCGCGATGCATTCGAACAGCGATGTGCTGGCGCAAAGGCTGCGCGTCATCCGTCAGGCGGCGGCCGATGCGTCGAAGGCGCTGGGCACGGCATTGCCCGGCTATGTCGCGATCTACCAGCGGCTGACCGCCGATCCGGCAACGAGCCCGACGCAGTCCGGCGATATGACGGCGCAGTGGTACGGTGCGTCGGCCGCGTCGCCCATCGTCGACGCGCAGCGTTTCGACGCGGCGATCGAAGCCGCCGAATCGGAAGTGGTCCATGCCGGCGGCAACCGTGCGACGGCCGCGCGCGCCGCCGGTCTGGCCGCCATCGTCGCCTGGACGCAGCGAAGCGTGTTCGATGTGCTCGCCGACCGGCGGCAGCCGGCGCCGATGTGGCGCCTGTTCGGTGCGGGCTGGATCGATTGCGGGCCGGAAACCGGCCCCGGCAAGCCGTGGGAGCGCGATGTCCGGACGCGCATCGCCGTCGCGCCGCGCGCCCTTCCCGGCTCGACGGCGCCGTGGCCGCTTCCCCAGCCGTTGATCGAAGCCGCGCCGCAACGGGCACGGCGTTCGCCGCGGATCGCAGCCGTCGGACACGCGTTTGCGATCGTCGCGTGCGCAACAGCCGTCGCCATCTGGGGAGCCGCAAAGAACAACGAAGCGCTGTTGACCCGCATCGGCGAGCACCTCGCACGCTACGACGCAATTCCCCAAACACACGACGCAGCGAAACGCGACGCGCTGCGCGCTCTGGTCTCGGATCGCGATCAGCTCGATCGCTTTGCGCGTACCGGCGTGCCGCTGCGGCTGTCGTTCGGGATGTATCGCGGTCGCAACCTGCTCGCGCCGCTCAACGACGCCATCGCATCCTATGAGCCGCCTTCGCCGCCACCGTCCGTCGTGACGCTGGACAGCATGTCGCTGTTCGACAGCGGCAAGGCGGCGCTGAAACCCGACTCGACGCGCGCGATGGTGGGCGCACTCGAACTGATCAAGGCTCATCCGGGCAAGCGGATTCTCGTCGCCGGGCATACCGACGCTGTCGGCAAGCCGGATCGCAACCTGAAGCTCTCGGTCGATCGCGCGGCCGCCGTGCGGGACTGGCTCGTCGACGCATCCGGCATTGCGCCGACCCGGTTCGCGATCCAGGGCTACGGCGATACCCGGCCTGTCGCGGACAACGCGACACCAGAAGGCCGGGCGAGGAACCGCCGCGTGGAAATCACGCTCGTGCCCGATGCTCCGGCGCAGGCGTCTTCGGGAAATCCGGCGAGATAACGGCGTAGTTTGGTTCCCGGGGCGAGCACCTCGGGTTTGTCAGCGCCGGGCTCCGGCTCCGGCGATTCGCAGTACGAATAAGGAGTGAAAAAATGGCAATTCCCGCCTACATGTGGCTGAAGGACGACGGCGGCGCGGACATCAAGGGTTCGGTGACCGTACAGGATCGTGAAGGCAGCGTCGAACTCGTCGCGTTCGACCACGGCGTCCACATTCCGACCGACGGCAATACCGGCAAGCTGACCGGCACGCGCGTCCACAAGCCGATTACGCTGACGAAGGAGACGGACGCGTCGACGCCGTACCTGTACAAGGCCGTGACGAGCGGCCAGACGCTGAAGTCGGTCGAGATCAAGTGGTACAAGATCGACGACGCGGGCAAGGAGAAGGAGTACTTCAACACCAAGCTCGACAACGTGAAGATCGTCGCGGTGAAGCCGAAGATGCTCGACATCAAGAACCCCGACTACGAAAAGCACAATCACCTCGAGGACGTCGAGCTGCGCTACGAAACCATCACGTGGTCGTACAAGGACGGCAACATCATCCACAAGGACACCTGGAACGAACGTTCCTGACGTCCTGACCGACAGGCGGAAACCGGCTGCGGCGCAACCGGTTTCCGCCGCGCCGGCCGGCACATTCGCACCGGCCCGGCCGCCGAAAGCGGGCGCCGACGGACGCCCGCCCCTTCCTCTCCTTTTCCAGCCCTCGACATGACGCTGCGCGACGACCGAACGCCCGCCCTCCGGGACGCCACTCATCTCCTTCGCCGCCTCAATCCCCATTGCACGCGGGCGCTCGAAGCCGCCGCGAGCCTTTGCCAGACACGACTCGCGGACGAGATCGCCGTCGAGCACTGGATGCTGAAGCTGATCGAAGCAGACGACGGGGACATTCCCGCCATCCTGCGGCACTACGATCTCGACATCGACACCGTTTGGGATGCACTGATCCAGGTGATCGATCGCATGCCGCGCACGTTGCGCGGCAAGCCCGCGTTGTCGCGACAGCTCGCCGCCGTCGTCGAGGATGCATGGGCGCACGCATCGTCCGACGATCCGGACGGCATGATCCGCTCCGGCCATCTGCTGCAAGCCGTCGTCGATGCGCCGCATGTGCTGCGCACGCAACGCGCGTGGCCGCTGCTGTCGGTCTCCAGCACCCAGATCCGCCGCGTGCTGCCGCGTTTGGGCCGGCGGTCCAGCGAGAACGAAACTGAAGACGCCGCGCCGCCGCAAGGCGATGCTGACCATGCGGCTCAGGTAGCCGGCCAGCAGACGCCAGCCGCCGACGCACCGGTCAAGCATGTTCCGCAACGCTCGATCGACGGCGACGCACTCGCACGCTTTGCACTCGACCTGACGGAAAAGGCCAGGAAGGGCGACATCGATCCGGTATTCGGGCGCGACCGCGAAATCCGGCAAATGATCGACGTGCTGGCGCGCCGCCGCAAGAACAATCCGATCCTCGTCGGCGAACCGGGCGTCGGCAAGACAGCCCTCGTCGAAGGACTTGCGCTACGGGTGGTCGAAGGCAGCGTTCCGGAGACGATTCGGGACACGCGCATCCTGACGCTGGATCTCGGATTGTTGCAGGCCGGCGCAGGCGTCAAGGGCGAATTCGAACAGCGGCTGAAGAACGTGATCGACGAGGTGCGCGCGTCCGCCACGCCGATCCTGCTGTTCATCGACGAAGCGCACACGCTGATCGGCGCAGGCAACGCGGCCGGCGGCGCCGACGCGGCGAATCTGCTCAAGCCGGCGCTCGCGCGCGGCGAACTGCGCACGATCGCGGCCACCACGTGGGCCGAGTACAAGGAGTACTTCGAACGCGATGCAGCGCTCGAACGGCGCTTTCAGGTCGTCAAGGTCGACGAGCCGGACGACGACACTGCGTGCCTGATGCTGCGCGGGCTTGCCGACCGATACGCACGGCATCACGACGTCCATATTTGCGATGAGGCGATCGTCGCGGCCGTCCGGTTGTCGCGCCGCTATATCCCGGCGCGACAACTGCCCGACAAGGCCGTCGACCTGATCGACACGGCGGCGGCACGCGTGCGCATGGGTCTCGACGTGCCTCCGGCCGAACTGCAGCATGCGCGCGCAACCCTGGCAGCGCTCGCACTGGAGCGCGCCGCGATCGACGCCGACACACGCGCCGGACTCCCGGACGCGACGGCCCGCCGCGAATCGATCGACGCATCGCACGATGCCATGCACGCCAGCGCCGACGACCTGGAGCGCCAGTACGCGCGCGAGCGAGCACTCGTCGAATCACTGCGCGCGATCCGCCGTGCCGGGAATGCGCAATCCGATCCCGGGCCGATCGCGACAACCCTCCAGTCACTGTCGTCCGTTCAAGGCAAGGCGCCGATGATCTTCCCCGACGTCGATGCACAGGCGATCGCGCGCGTCGTCGCCGAATGGACCGGCGTGCCGGTCGGCAACCTGGTCGAAGACGAACTGCGGAGCCTGCTCACGCTCGAATCCGCGCTGGCTACGCGCGTGGTCGCGCAAGACGATGCGATCGCCGCGCTGGCGGAAAGCCTGCGCACGGCGAAGGCCGGCCTGAAAAGCGAGCACGCGCCGCTCGGCGTGTTTCTGCTCGCCGGCCCGTCCGGCGTCGGCAAGACCGAGACCGCGCTGGCGTTGGCCGACCTGCTGTTCGGCGGCGAAGCCGCGCTGACGACCATCAACATGTCCGAATACCAGGAAGCGCACACGGTATCGCAGCTGAAAGGCTCGCCACCCGGTTACGTCGGCTACGGGCGCGGCGGCATCCTGACCGAAGCCGTACGTCAGCGGCCTTATAGCGTCATCCTGCTCGACGAGGTCGAAAAGGCGCATCGCGACGTGCTCGACCTGTTCTATCAGGTGTTCGACCGCGGCATGATGCGCGACGGCGAAGGGCGCGAAATCGATTTCCGCAACAGCGTGATCGTGATGACGTCCAACCTCGGCAGTGCGCAGATCGACGATGCGACGGCCGTCGATCCCGAAATCACACAAGCGGCGCTGGGCGAAGCCATTCATCCGCAACTGCTTGCACACTTCCAGCCCGCGCTGCTCGCGCGCTTCCAGACGCTGGTTTATCGGCCGCTCGACGCTACGGCGCTTGCGTCGATCGTACGGATCAAGCTTGCCAAGGTTGCCGAACGGCTGCATCGGCAACACGCCGTGACGCTGACGTGTGCGGACGACCTGATCGATTCGATCGCGCAGCATTGCGTATCGCGCGAGTCCGGTGCACGCAACGTCGATGCGTTCATCAACCAGCGCATTCTGCCGACCGTCTCACGTGAGCTGCTGACGCGCATGGCGTCAGGCATCACGCCGCACGCTATCGACCTTTCCGCGGACACGGACGGCAAGATGACGATCGATTTCGTCGATGCGCCGTTGCCGGTCGATGCCGATCTTGAATCGCGGAACTTCGCATGACCGCCGGCCCCTCTCTCTACGACATGCTGCTCGGCCAGATCGGCGGCGAGCCGATCGACGCGTACGACGACAGGACGCTCGAATGCCTGAGCGTCCAGCAGAACGTGCGACGCATCCTCAATACGCGGGCCGGCGCACTCAAGCATCTGCCCGACTATGGGCTGCCCGACCTGACCAACATCTACAAGGCGCTCCCGGCATCGGCGCACGTCCTCAAGCAGCAGATGGAAGCGACGCTCTTGAGATACGAGCCGCGGATCCGATCGATCGACGTCGAGATCATCGACAACCAGGATCCGGGGATCCTGGTCAGCTTCGAGATGACGTGCCATCTGAAGAACGCGGGGCTCGTCCGGTTCGGCACGTACTTCGAGCCGCCCGGCCGCCTGCGTGTCGAGCGGCGCCTGCGTGACGGGCATTGATCGGGCGTCAACGCCCCGCCCCATCCACATGCGCCGCGAACCCCACCCTCTCCGGTGCGATATCTTCCTTCAGCGTCAGCGCCGGAATCTCGTAATCCCCCGCGTTCTGCCTTCGGAACGGAATCGGCGGCGTCGCCCACAAGCTGTCGAGACGTTCGCCGAGCGCGTCGCGCGTCTGCGCAAACCGCGCGTCATCCATCTTCCCCGTCCGGTAGATCACGAACGGCGGCAGCACGTCGAACCCCGGGTAGTACAGGATCCCGTGCTGGATCGGAAACAGCACGTCGTCGATCGGCCCGTTGATGCCGCGCGGGCCGTAGTGCGATTCCCACCCGCCCGTCGTGACGACCAGCATCGCGCGCTTGCCCGCGAGCGACCCTTCGCCGTAACGATCGCCCCAGTGCGTGTCGGAATGCTCGCCGACGCCGTACGCGAACCCGTATGCATACACGCGCTCCACCCACCCCTTCATGATCGCCGGCATCGAGAACCACCACATCGGAAACTGCAGGATCACCGCATCGGCCCACTTCAGCTTCGCCTGTTCGCGCGCGATGTCGTCGCGCTGCGTTCCTTGCGCGAACGCGCGCTTCGAATCGAGCGACGGATCGAAACGCGCGGCGGGCGGCCGGTCCGTGACATCGTCGCCGTCGAGCGCCGCCTTCCAGTTCATCGCGTACAGGTCGGACACCTGCACCGCATGGCCGGCAGCCTCGAGACGCTGCACGGCGAAATCCCGCAGCGCGCCGTTCAGCGATCGCGGTTCGGGATGGGCATAGACGATCAGCACATTCATGGCCAGATACTCCGTTGCTTGAATGTCCGCAGGATGCCGCGCCGCCAGGTATATTGGAAATGAATTTCCGGAATTCCAGGTATAGCGATGAACAATCTCAGACGACTGGACCTGAACCTGCTCGTCACGCTCGACGTGCTGCTGTCCGAGCACAACGTCACGCGCGCGGCCGAAAAGCTGAGCATGTCGCAGCCGTCGGTCAGCGTGCAGTTGCAGAAGCTGCGCGACGTGTTCGGCGATCCGCTGCTGCTGCCCGGCCCGCGCGGGATGCGGCCGACCGCGCGCGCCGAGGCGCTGCGCGAACCGCTGCGGGAAGCGCTCGATGCGGTCGAACGCGCGGTCCTGCCCGCCACGCCGTTCGATCCCGCGACCGCGACGCACACCTGGAACGTGGCCGCCACCGACTACGGCGAATCGACGATCGTGCTGCCGGCGCTCGCCACGCTGCGGTCCGCCGCGCCCGGCACGCGGCTCGCGGTCGTCGAGCTCACGCCGCCGCGCATCGAGAAACAGGCGGAACGCAGCGAAATCGACCTGGCGTTTCACACGACCGAAGGTTCGCCGGCGGGCATGCGGCGTCTGCCGCTGTTCGTCGAGCGCTACGTGCTGGTCGGCCGCGCCGGGCATCCGAAGCTCAGGCACCGGCCCACGCTCGCGCAGTTCGGCGCGCTCGAACACGTGATCGTGTCGCCCGACGGCGGCGGCTTCGTCGGCGTGACGGATGACGCGCTCGCGAAGCACGGCGCCACGCGCCGCGTGGTGCTGTCGGTGCCGCATTTCCTGTTCGTGATGTCGGCCGTCGCGAGCACCGAACTCGTCGCGATGCTGCCCGAGCGTCTCGTGCGCGACGCGCCCGCGCTGCGGGTCGTCGAAGCGCCGGTCGAGGTGCCCGGCTATGAAATGTCGATGCTGTGGCACGAACGCTCGCATCGCGATCCGGCGCACCGGTGGCTGCGCGAGACGATCGCGGCGTCGGTCTGAAGCCGGACGCGTTGCCGGCAGCCGTCGCCGGTCACCCCAGCCAATTCGTGTGATTCAGGGCTTGAAACCAATCGAATCACTGTATATATTTACAGTGCTTTTGGCCATATGACCCGATTTCAGTCACTTTCGACGAACGGACTTTGTGAGGCGACCATGTTCCAGCCATCCGCTTTCGATCCCGAACAACCCGGCTTCAATCCCGTCCACTTCGAGCGCGCCGCGCAGCGGGCGGCCGTCGACCTGCAGCGCGTCGTCGGCGGACCCGCGCAGCGCGCGCTCGGCCTGCGCCGTCGCACCCACCCGGCCGCGGTCCGCACGCTCAGCTGGCAGGCGCTGCTCGACGTCGAGGACCTGGCGTTCTCCAATGCGGGGTTTCTGAACCGGAACGACCCGGCGGTGGTCGACGCGTTCATCCGGCTGCGCGACAGCCGGATGGTGGCCGCGGATGTCGACGAGCCGGTCGACTGGCGCCGCGACGACGACGACCTGCCGGCCGTCTACCTGATCGTGCGGGCCATGATCGATGCTGAAGCGGAAGAACGGGCCGAAGCCGCGTAACCCGCTCACCGCGCAGTCACACTCCGGTCACAGCCGCGCCGCCAGCCGCGCGCCCTGATCGATCGCGCGCTTCGCGTCGAGCTCGGCGGCCAGTTCCGCGCCGCCGATCAGGTGCACCGCGCGCCCCGCCGCCTGCAGCGGCTCGACGAGCGCGCGCTGCGGCTCCTGGCCGGTACACAGCACGATCGTATCGACCTCGATCAGCTCCGGATCGGTGCGCTTCTCGCCGTACGACACGTGCAGCCCGCGCGCATCGATCCGCTCGTAGTTCACGCCGCCGATCATCTTCACCTGCTTCATCTTCAGCGTCGCGCGGTGAATCCAGCCGGTCGTCTTGCCGAGCCCCTTGCCGAGCGGCGCGGCCTTGCGCTGCAGCAGCGTGACCTCGCGGGCCGGCGGCGCGACCTGCGCACGCGTCACGCCGCCGCGCGTCGCGGCCGGATCGGTCACGCCCCACTCCGCCTTCCATTCGTCGAGGTCGAGCGCGGGCGACACGCCGTCCTGCACCAGGAACTCGGCGACGTCGAAGCCGATCCCGCCCGCGCCGACCACCGCGACCCGCTTGCCGACCGGCTGGTTGCCCGCGAGCACGTCGATGTAGCTGAGCACGTTCGGCCCGTCCTGCCCCGGAATCTTCGGATCGCGCGGCGCGACGCCCGTCGCGAGCACGATCTCGTCATAGCCGCCCGCGATCAGGTCGTTCGCGTCGACACGCCGGTTCAGGTGCAGCGCCACGCCCGTCAGCTCGATCTGGCGACGGAAATAGCGCAGCGCCTCGTGGAACTCCTCCTTGCCGGGAATCCGCTTCGCCATGTTGAACTGGCCGCCGATGTCGGCCGCGGCGTCGAACAGGTCGACGCGATGGCCGCGCTGCGCGAGCACGGTCGAGCACGCGAGCCCGGCCGGCCCCGCGCCGACCACCGCGATGCGCTTCGCCTTCGGCGCCGGCGCGTACTTCAATTCCGTCTCATGGCACGCGCGCGGGTTCAGCAGGCACGATGCGATCCGGTTCTTGAACGCATGATCGAGGCATGCCTGGTTGCAGCCGATGCAGGTGTTGATCTCGTCGGCGCGGCCCCCTGCGGCCTTGTTCACGAACTCGGCATCGGCGAGCAGCGGGCGCGCCATCGACACCATGTCCGCGCAGCCGTCCGCGAGGATCTGCTCGGCGACTTCCGGCCGGTTGATCCGGTTGGTCGTCACGAGCGGAATGCCGACCTCGCCCTTCATCTTCTTCGTCACCCACGCGAACGCGCCGCGCGGCACCGACGTCGCGATCGTCGGCACGCGCGCTTCGTGCCAGCCGATCCCCGTGTTGATGATCGTCGCACCCGCGCGCTCGACGGCCTTCGCGAGCTGCACGACCTCGTTCCAGTCGCTGCCGTCCGGGATCAGGTCGAGCATCGACAGCCGGTAGATCAGGATGAAGTCGCGGCCGACCGCCTCGCGGGTGCGCTCGATGATCTCGATCGGCAGGCGGATGCGGTTCTCGTACGCGCCGCCCCACTGGTCGGTGCGCTTGTTGGTATGCAGCGAGATGAACTGGTTGATCAGGTAGCCCTCGGAGCCCATGATCTCGACGCCGTCGTAGCCCGCTTCGCGCGCCAGCGTCGCGCAGCGCACGAACGCGCCGATCTGCCGCTCGACGCCGCGCGCGGTCAGTTCGTGCGGCGTGAACGGCGAGATCGGCGACTTGATCTTCGACGGCGCCACCGCGAACGGGTGATAGCCGTAGCGGCCTGTGTGGAGGATCTGCAGCGCGATCTTGCCGCCCTCGGCGTGCACGGCGCGGGGAATCGCGCGGTGCCGGCGCGCGGCCGATGACGTCATCAGCGTGCCGCCGAACGGCTTGGTCCAGCCGGCCACGTTCGGCGCGAAGCCGCCGGTGACCATCAGGCCGACGCCGCCGCGCGCGCGTTCCGCGAAGTATTCGGCGAGCCGCGGCAGCGTCTTGCGGCTGTCCTCGAGGCCCGTGTGCATCGAGCCCATCAGCACGCGGTTCTTCAGCGTCGTGAAACCGAGGTCGAGCGGGGCAAGCAGGTGGGGAAACGATGTCGTCATGATGGCGTGGCCGGAAAAGCGGTGAACGTCATCGTAGGGCGCGCGCGACGTTGAACGTGAGGGGGCAAACAGCCATAATGCTTGTCATTTTCGGCCAAAAAGACATGACTTCCCCGCTTGCCAAGGACCGCCTCGGGCTGCGCCGGCCGACGATTCCGGTCGCCTATCCGCGCCTGCTGCTGCAGGTGCTCGACGCGCGCGGCGTCGACCTCGCCGCGGTGCGCGCCGGCACCGGCCTGCGCGACGCGGTGCTGGCCGAGCCGGACGCGCGCGTCGCGCCGTCGCAATGGGGGCGGCTCGTGCTGAACGCGATCGAAATCGGCGGCGATCCGGGCATCGGTCTCGCGTTCGGGCTGCAGCTCAAGCCGACCGTGCACGGCTTTCTCGGCTACGCGACGCTGACCGCGCGGGACATCCGCGCGTCGCTGCAGGTGACGATCCGCTACTTCCGGATGCGCAACCGCCAATATCGCCTGACCTACGCCGAGGACGAAAACGGCGCGACGCTCGAACTGCACGGCGTGCAGGCAAGCCCCGTGCTGCAGCATCACGTGATGTTCGAATTCGTGCTGACCGGGCTCGCGCAGAACATCGCGCAACTGTCCGGGCGCGCGTCGCCGGACATCGCGCTGCAGTTCGCGTGGCCGGAGCCCGCGTACTTCGCCCGTTACCGAAGCCAGTTGCCGCCGGTGCGCTTCGGCTGCGCGGCCAATGCGCTGTGGATCGCGCGCGACGTGCTGGACTGGCCGCTGCCGCTAGCCGACGAGGTCGCGCACCGGCAGGCGCTGGTGCAGGTCGAGCGGGAATACGCGCAGGTCCGGCAGGAGGAAGGCGATCTCGTCGAGCGCGTGCGGGCGGAGCTGGCGCGCGCGGCAGGCGGCTATCCGGGGCCGGAGACGCTCGCGCAGCAGCTGCTCGTGTCGACGCGCACCTTCAGGCGGCGGCTCGAGGAAGCCGGCGCGAGCTATCGGCAATTGCTCGACGAGGCGCGCTATCGGGATGCGAAGCAGTTGCTCGCGGCGTCGGATCTCGACCTGAAGACGATCGCCGAGCGCCTGCAGTTCACCGACCCGGCGAATTTCACGCGCGCGTTCCGGCGCTGGGCCGGGCAGACGCCGAGCGCGTATCGGGAGGCGACCGCCGGGCTGGCCGGCACGGCCCGGCATCGTGAACGCGCGTGAGACCTTGCGTCCGGCGGGCGTTTTTTATTCATACGATGTACTGATGTATCGACAGACGCCGACGCCCGCGAACCGTGACCTCGGCAACCGCCGGCCGGCTAGCCCCGGCGCGCGGCGTCGCCGACGCTGATCGTCGCGCCGCCGATTCCGCCGGCCGCCTCGATCCGCACCGGCCCCGACGCGTTGACGATCGCGTCGTACACATCCTCCGCGACACACACGACAGGCACCTCGATCGCATACAGCTCGGCGGCGACGATCGCGCCGATCGAGATGATCAGGTCCCGCTCCTTCAGCACGATGCCGACGGGCCCCGTACCGTTGCGCACGGCTTCCGCGAGCACGCTGCTGCTCGAACTGGATCCCTTCGCATGCGCCATCACCATGATCCTGCCGGCGAGGCTTGCGCCGACGAGCGGATGGCCCCGGTCGATGATCCGCCCCGCAGCCGAATCGTAGCCGCCCCAGAAACTGAGCGGCTTGTCGAGCACGAGCACGTCCGCGAATGCGTTGCCGGCGACGAGCGTATCGCCCGACAGCACCGCGCCCGTCGACGCCGAACCGCCACCATATGCTTCAGTCATCGAATCGCACCTTTCCTTCGAACGCGGACCTGACACATTCGCTCATGCTGCCGTACGCAACCGTCACGCCGATGTTCGCGGGTGCATACGACGCCCATTTCCCGGAATTGGTCATGACCAGCCCGGTCAGTTGCCTCATCACGGGCGTGATGTACGTGCACGTATCGACGACGATCTGGACGCCGCGCGCCTCGAAGCGGCTCGCGAGGCCAAGCTCGCCCAGTTCCCACAGGATGAACCGGCTCGTATTCACGTAGAAATCGCATGCCGGCTTGCCGTCGAAACGGTCGAGCAGTTCGTCGAGCCGGCGGAATTCCGCCAGCGAGAAATGCGGCGTGCCGAGCGCCACCGCGACGAGCGCGTCGCCCGCCGCGCCCTGGTTCAGCGTGCGGCGGATCTCGTCGAGATCGGCCATCGACACGTCGACCGTCCGATGCGGCGCACGTCCATGAAGCGCGGCGTCCAGCGTCGGCGCCTCGGGCGTCACGCCGACCGCGTGGAACAGCGCAACGGCCCCGCTCGACGCGGCTGCCGCGCCGAGCGCCTTCAGCTCGTCCTCGCTGGTGTCCGCCGGCAGGCCGACGATCACCGGCACGATCGCGCCCGCGACCTTGCCCACCAGCAGGCCAAGCGCGGCGAAGTAGATGTCGCGCGACGGCAGACGGCTGAAGTCGGGCACCGTGAACACGATCCGCCCGGCGCGGTTCGCGTCGACGTGCAGGCCCGCGTACGGCGCACGGCCCGTGATCGCGGCGGCGAGGTCGAGAAAGTCGCCGTACCGGCTCGTGCGCGCACCGAGCACCGAATTCGCGAACACGATCGCATTGGACTCGGCCCACGCGATCTGCTGGCCTTTCGCCGGACGATTCTTCAGTTGATACGGGGCGCACGTGAAGCTGGATTCGCACCCGAGCTGCAGATGGGCATCCATCAGGCGCTGCGCATCGCGCTGGATCGCGCGGTCGCCGTGGTACAGCTCCGGATGGATCAGGTCGAGCGAGCCGACGTTCAGCGTCGTCGGCACCGCGACTTTCGCGCCCGTCGCGACGAAATAGTCGACGAAGTCGAGACTCGTCTGGCCGTGGTACAGGCAGCCGTCGATATGCGCGGACGCGATGTCGATGAGATGCGGCGCGGACATGACCTCGGCCGTGCGCGAGACGATCCGCATCGCGCGCGCGACGCCCTCGCCGAAGTCCCCATGCAACATCGCCTGATCGCGATCGCTCAATTGCAACATCGGGTTGCGCCTCCTGACCCGCTCGACAGGCACCGGCCTGCGTCACGCGTGGGAGGACTGTACAACTGGAAACAAAAACCGTCCAGACGGGTCCTTGACCAGTTCAATCTCAAACCACATCATCGATCCGATCGGCCAAATCGCCGGATTCAGGTAGCTGGACGGCCCGGATGGCTCGGATTTGTTTCCAGTCGATCGGGGTATGAATGCGTCCGGCGGAAATTTCCCGGCACGGCTTTCGGCGCACGTCGCGCGCCCCGCTTACCGCTTCCCCGTCAGGGTGAACAGCTCGTCGCGCAGCGCCTTCGCGCGCCCCTCGCCGAATTGCGCCTCGAACTCGTCCTGCGCGTCCTGCCATGCCCGCTTTGCGTGCCCGAACGTGCGCTTCCCGAGTTTCGTCAGGTTCAGCGCATGCGCGCGCGCGTCTTGCTCGGACGCGCCCGCCTCGACGAGCCCGTCGCGCTGCAGCGGCTTCAGCGCGCGCAGCAGCGTCGTGCGATCCATCACCAGCGCATCGGCCAGGTCGCTCATCAGCACGTCGGGCCGGCGCGACAGGATCGCCATGATCGAAAACTGCGCCGGCGTGACGCCGAGCGGGCTCAGGTGGCGTTCGTAGATCTGCGTGACGAACCGCGTCGCCTGACGCAGCGCGAAGCAGTTGCACGCACCGGCAATCTGAATATCGTCCATGCGTGGCAATCTATATGTGCATATGCATAAAGTCAACGTATACTTCGCCGTACACGCCGGCGACGCGGCGCGCCCCCTTCTTCGACGTCGAGGACACGCACATGGACTACTTCGACAAGCTGCGGCTTTTCCGGTCGGTGGTGGAACTGCGCAGCTTCACCCGCGCCGCCGACGTGCATGGCCTCGCGCGCCCGGTCGTGTCGCGCGCGATCGCCGAGCTGGAGGCGCGCTTCGGCAGCCGCCTGCTGCACCGGACCACGCGGCAGGTGTCGCTGACCGAAACGGCCGAGCGCCTCTACGAGCGATGCGCGGCCGTGCTCGACGAGCTCGACGCGCTCGAGGCGGAAGCCCAGACGCAGACCCGCGAGCCGGACGGCCTGCTGCGGCTCGTCGCGCACACGACCGTCGCGCTGAACCGCCTCGTGCCGCTGATCGCCGGCTTCAAGGCCGCACACCCGAAAGTGCGCCTCGACGTGACGCTGACCGAGCGCCCGGTCGACCTGGTCGGCGAAGGCTACGACGTCGGCATCGTCGTGCCCTACATGCTGACCAGCGAGACGACCGTCGTGCGGCTGCTCGAGCGGATTCCCGTCGTGATCGTCGCGACGCCGCGCTATCTGGAGCAACACCCGCGCCCGGCCACGCCCGCCGACCTCGCCGACCACCTGTTCGTGTCGCTGTCGCCGGCACTGCGACGCCCGGCGCTGGCGTTCCGCGTCGGCGGCGACACGCTGACCGTACCGTTCCGCTTCGACGTCGCGTCCAACAGTCCCATGTTCAATCGGGAGATGGTGTTGCGCCACTTCGGAATCGGCGTGGTGCCGCGCGCGCTGGTCGAGACGGAGCTCGCGTCCGGCGCGCTCGTCCGGCTGCTGGAGGATGCCGATCTCGTCGACGCGTTCGTCGAGATCAAGCTCGCCTATGCGAATCGCGCGCTGCTGCCGGCGAAGGTGAAGGCGTTCATCGCTTATGCGGCGGCCTACGGCGACGCCGGGGAAGCACCCGTCCGACCGATTGATACAACCGGCGCACCAATCTGATCGCGCCCGGCGCATCGCTTCGCGCCCACCCGCCCACTAACATGTGCACATGCACAAGTACACGCTCACCGATGACGACTGTTTCGCTGTCCGGCAGGCCGCCCGCCGGATCTCGCAGTTCTACGAGCGTTACCTGTCGCAGGCGGGCGTCACCGCGTCGCAGTACAGCATCCTCGCGCTGCTGCGCGAACGCCCCGGCCTGACGATGGCGGCGCTGTCGGCCGTGCTGGTCATCGAGCGCACCGCACTGCTGCGCGCGCTCAAGCCGCTCGTCGGCGCGGCGCTGGTCGCGGGCCGCTACGCGGGCGACGGCCGGCGGCTGAGCTTCGCGCTGACCGGCGACGGCGAAGCGAAGATCGCACAGGCGCATGCGCACTGGCTCGCAGCGCAGGAAGCGTTCGAACAACGGTTCGGCCCGTCGGAAGCGGCGCGGCTGAGAGACGAACTGTTCCGGATCACGCACAACATCCCGGAGCGTTGAAGCAATCCCCCGATCGACGCGCCGCGTCGGTCGTTTCAAAAAGTGTATATGCATAGGTGAATCGATGGATACGACCCAGACTCCTGTTTCCCGAGAAGCGGCGCCGCCGCAAGCCGTCGCGCGGCAGCGCCGGCGCGTGCCGTGGATGACCATCGCGGTGCTGGCCGTCGTCGCCGCCGTGGCGTCGGCGGCGCTCTACTGGGATCTCGTGCTGCGCTTCGAGCAGAGCACCGACGATGCATACGTCGGCGGCAACGTCACGGTGCTCGCGCCGAAGGTGAACGGCTTCGTCGACGAGATCCTCGTGACCGACAACCAGCGCGTGAAGGCCGGCGACGTGCTGGTGCGGCTCGACGCGCGCGACTACGACGCGAAGCTCGCGCAGGCGAGCGCCGACGTCGACGGCGCGCGCGCCGCGGTGACCGAACTCGAAGCGAAGCAGCAGCTTCAGTACGCGGTGATCGGTCAACAAACCGCGGAGAAAGGGGCGTCGGCTGCCGAACTGACGCGTGCGGCGTCCGACAAGGTGCGCTACCGCGAGCTCGTGAAGTCCGACGCGGTATCGAACCAGATCGTCGAGCGCGCCGACGCCGACTATTCGAAGGCGAGCGCCGCGGTCGACCGCAGCGACGCCGCGCTGCTCGCCGCGAAGCGGCAGCTCGACGTGCTCGGCGCGCAGCTCGCCGACGCCCGCGCACGCGTCAACACCGCGCTCGCCGCGCAGCGGGTCGCGGCGCTCAACGTCGAATACACGACGATCCGCTCGCCGGTCGACGGCTACGTCGGCAACCGCACCGGCCGGGTCGGGATGCTCGCGAACGTCGGCGTGCCGCTGCTGACGATCGTGCCCGCGTCGGGCTTGTGGATCGACGCGAACTTCAAGGAAGACCAGCTGAAGAAGATGCGCCCGGGCGACCGCGTCGACGTGTCGCTCGACGCCTCGAGCCTGCGCGTGCACGGCCGCGTCGAGAGCCTCGCGCCCGCGACCGGCGCGACCTTCAGCGTGCTGCCGGCGGAGAACGCGACCGGCAACTTCACCAAGATCGTGCAGCGCGTGCCGGTGCGCGTGCATCTCGATGCGCAGCCGGGCCTCGAGAACGTGCTGCGCCCCGGCCTGTCCGCGGTCGTGACCGTGCATACGGCGCGCGCGGACTGAGCGGCATGCCGAGCGAATGACGGAGCGGATCATGACTACAGGCTTTATCGGCGACCCGGCGTCGCAACCGATGCGGCAGCGCGTGTTCGCGTTCGCGCTGATGTGCGTCGGGTTCTTCATGGCGACCCTCGACATCCAGATCGTCGCGTCGTCGCTGCGCGACATCGGCGGCGGGCTGTCCGCGAGCCAGGACGAACTGTCGTGGGTGCAGACCGCGTACCTGATCGCGGAGATCCTCGTGATCCCGATGTCGGGCTGGCTGTCGAAGGTGCTGTCGACGCGCTGGCTGTTCGTCGCGTCCGCGGTCGGCTTCACGATCACCAGCATGCTGTGCGGCCTCGCGTGGGACATCAACTCGATGATCCTGTTTCGCGGGCTGCAGGGCGCGCTCGGCGCGGCGATGATCCCGACCGTGTTCACGACCGCGTTCGTGCTGTTTCCCGGCAAGCAGCGGCTGGTCGCGTCGACGACCATCGGCGCGCTCGCGTCGCTCGCGCCGGCGATCGGCCCGGTGATCGGCGGCTGGATCACCGACCAGTGGTCGTGGCACTGGCTGTTCTACCTGAACCTCGTGCCGGGCATCGTCGTGGCCGCGCTGGTGCCGCGCTACGTGCATATCGACCGGCCCGACCTCGGCCTGCTCAAGCGCGGCGACTATCTCGGCATCGCGCTGATGTCCGGCTTCCTCGGCTGCCTCGAATACGTGCTCGAGGAAGGCCCGCGCAAGAACTGGTTCGGCGACGACGTCATCGTGCTGTGCACGTGGATCTCCGCGATCTGCGGCTTCCTGTTCCTCGTCCACGCGCTGACCGCGAAGGAGCCGATCGTCGACCTGCGCGCGCTCGTCGTGCGCAACTTCGGGATCGGCAGCCTGCTGTCGTTCGTGACCGGGATCGGCATCTTCGTGTCGGTGTTCCTGACGCCGCTCTTTCTCGCGCAGGTGCGCGGCTTCAGCTCGCTGCAGATCGGCATCGCGCTGCTGTCGGTCGGCGCGTTCCAGATGCTCGCGCTCGGCGCGTACGCGCTCGCGACGCGCTTCTTCAGCATGCGGGTGCTGCTGATGTTCGGGCTCGCCTGCTTCGGCCTCGGCGTCTACCTGTACACGCCGATCACGCACGACTGGGGCTGGCGCGAACTGCTGCTGCCGCAGGCGCTGCGCGGCATCGGCCAGCAGTTCAGCGTGCCGCCGATCGTGACGATGGCGCTCGGCTCGCTGCCGCAGTCGCGGCTGAAATCGGCGAGCGGCCTGTTCAACCTGATGCGCAACCTCGGCGGCGCGATCGGCATCGCGGTCAGCGCGACGATGCTCAACGACCGGCTGAATTTCCACTACCTGCGCCTGAACGAGCACGTGAGCGCCGGCCAGCCGCAGGTCGCGGCGCTGCTCGACGGGCAGGCCGCGCACTGGACGGCCGTCGCCGGCGACACGCTGAACGCCGCGCAGGCCGGCCTCGCGAACCTGCACCGGCTGATCTATCGCGAGGCGCTGACGCTCACTTACGCGGATGCGTTCTACGCGCTGGCGTTGTGTTTCCTCGTCGCGCTGGTCGCGGTGCTGTTTTCCAAACCCATTTCCACGAGCGCGCCGCCGCCGGACGCGCACTGAGGTGATCATCATGAAGAAGCTTCTCGTCGCCCTCGCCGTCAGCGCGCTCGCTGCCGGCTGCGCGGTGCAGCCCGCGCAGCATCCCGCGCTGCATGAATCGGTCGAATCGCTCGCGCCGCACGCGTGGGACACGGACGTGCCGCGCGCGGACGTCGATGCCGCAACGTGGTGGGCGCAGTTCCACGACCCGGTGCTCGACGAACTGATCGCCACCGTGCTCGACGCGAACCTCGACCTGCAGGCGGCCGCCGAGCGCGTGAAGCAGGCGCAGGCGCTGACGGTGCAGAAGCGCTCGGTGCTGCTGCCGGAACTGGATGCGAACGCGCACGGCGCTTACGCGCGCCAGAACACGCCGCCGCCGCTCGGCTACGTGAAGCAGGCCGGCGCGGGCCTCGCGCTGAGCTGGTCGCCGGACGTGTTCGGCGGCGAACGGCTCGACCTGCTCGCCGCGCAAGCCGAACTCGTCGGGCAGAAGCACGCGGAAGACGCGATGCGGCTCGCGCTCGCGGCCGACACCGCGTCGGCCTACGTCGACCTGCGGTGGGCGCAGCAGGAGCTGCGCATCCTGCGGGACAACGCGCAAATCCGCCAGCGCGCGCTCGACCTCACGCGCAAGCGCCAGGCGTTCGGGCTGTCGACCGAGCTCGACGTCACGCGCGCGCAGAACCAGCTCGATGCGCTCGAAGCGCGGATTCCGCCGACGCAGGCGCAGATCTCGCACCAGCTCAACCTGATCGCCGTGTATTCGGGGCGCACGCCCGAATCGGTCGACAAGCTCGTGCTTTCGCAGGCCGGCGACATCCCCGCGCCGCCGGACGGCTCGCCCGCCACGCTGCCGTCGCAGGCGCTGCTGCGCCGCCCCGACGTGCTGAGCGCCTACGCGCGCGTCGAGCAGCGCGCGGCCCAGGTCGGCGTCGCGAAGGCCGAGCGCTATCCGAAGTTCTCGCTGAACCTGACCGACGGCCTCCTCGCCGCGTCCTATCTCGGCCTGCCGACGCTGACCGACAATCTGTTCAGCGCGGCGCTGAGCGCGACGAGCCCGATCTTCAACGCCGGGCGCATCACCGCCGACATCGCGCAGAGCGAAAGTCGCATGCGCGAATCGGAACTCGGCTTGCGGCAGACGATGCTGCAGGCGCTGCGCGAGGTCGAGGATGCGCGCGCGGATCTCGTCGGCACGACCGCCGCGACGCAGCGCCTGAACAGCGCGCTCGCCGCGTCGGACAAGGCGCTCGGTCTCGCGAACCAGCTTTACAAGGGCGGCGCGACGGATTTCCTGGACGTGCTGTCGGCGCAGGAGGTGTATCTGCGCGATTCGGATGCGCTGAATCAGCTGCGGCGCGAGCACGCGCTGTCGGCGGTCGCGCTGTATCGGTCGCTGGGCGGCGGGTGGAGCCGGAACGATGCGGCGGACGGCTCGAAAGCCGAGGCCGTGGCCGCGAAGTGAGCGACGCGGGAGAGGATCGCGGCGCCCGAGCAAGCGAAAAGCCAGCGGATGGAGCAAGCGGGCGAGCGCGTGCGACGGTCGGCGACCTGAACGCCCGCTATGCGGGCCACCGGTAGCCGATCACGGTGTCGAGCGGATACGCGAGCTCGCGTACTTCTTCGAGCTGGTTGCCGCCGAACAGGTAGACGTTCTCGTCGTCGTGACGCAAATAGAACCCGACGTGCCCTTTCCAGCTCGCCGGATCGTCGCGCGTCAGCACGGCAACGCAGCCGTACACCGGCCGCTCCAGCGCCCTGCCCCATGCGAGCCACGAGCGCGCGAGCGCGGAGCCGGTGCCGCGCAAGCCCGCGTGCACCATGCACCAGTTCAGGAACGACGAGCACCACGAAATCTTGTCGTCATAGCCGACGAGGTTCGTGTGGTTGTTGTACTCGACGATGCGGGGATTCGTCTCGCCCGCGGGGAAACGACGCACGCCACGCTCTCTCATCGCGACGGGCATCCAGATCGGTTGGTGATCGACGGTCATGTGCGTGACGTCTGGCTGTTGTTTGCTCGATCGTCGCCGATCCGTGCGCGGATGTCGAGTCGTCCGCGCCAATCCTCAGCACAATGACCGCTCGACGGGTACGGATCGTGCGGTCGAATCGACGCGCAATCGCGGCAACGCATGACGCCCGCGCCGCATCGGTCTCGGCCGGGCGTCGCAGCGGGCCCGAATGCCCCGGATATCGTCGGATTCCATGATTCGCGCTCCCCGTCCAATTGCGCGCCGGCTTGCGTCACGAGCATTACAGACGACCGACAACGATCGACGGTTAACCAGGCAGTCACTTAACACGCGCGTTTTAGGGTCTCAAAGAAATCATCTTTTACACACACTTACAGTACCGCCGCGGCGACTTCACTAGTCTGAATTGACTCGCAGCGCCTCTGCCGGACGTGCCGCGCAGACGAATGCGAGTCGTCAATACGTTGTTGCAAGACCACGTTCAACGAGGCACCGCGCAAGCGGGGCCGATCAGGCGGCCGGTCAAGCCGGCCAGTTCAGACAGTGTGTCGATCCAACGCGAGCTTGGAGCGAGTGCACTGCGGACAACAAACGACACAGGCAGGCCGGGACCGGCGCGCGCGCTCGTGCGCAACGGCGCCGGCTTGTCTTCGACGACGATGCCCACAGCTGACGCCGGCACCGGGCGTGCGACGACGTTCGTCCGCTCGTTCGTGCGTTTGCCATGCAGGAGAGAGCCCAATGTCCGACCAACGACTCGACCACCGCCCGCCCGAGCCCGTCCCCGACGCGCCCGCGCCGCACGATGACCCCGTCGCGCGCCGCCAGTCCGCCCTGGGGCGGCCACTGTGGCACTTTGCCGTGCGCTCGATCGGCTACGGCATCGTGGTGTTCGTCGCCTGGGTCGTGCTGACCGTGATGTTCCCGAACATCTTCACGCGTTCGTCGGAGCGGGCCGTGGTCAACAGCCAGGTGACGCTCGTCACTTCGCCGGTCGAAGGGATCGTCACGCAGCAGCAAGTGGGGATCGGCAAGCCGTTCGCGGCGAACCAGCCGCTGATGACGGTGCAGAATCCGAACATCGACCGCGCGCTGCTGATCGACCTGACCGGCAAGGCGCTCGACAACCAGCAGCACTACGATGCCGCGCGCGCGCAGCTCGCCGGCGACGAGAGCCAGCTCGCCACGACCGGCCGCGACCTGCAGCGCTATCAGAGCGCGTCGCAGCAGGAACACTCGGCGAGCATCCGCGCGCTGCAGGCGCGGCTCGACGTCGCGAAGGCGCAGGTCGACCAGCAGGCCGACGTGGTCAACCGCAACCAGGCGATGCAGGAGGCCGGCGCGGTGAGCGAGGCCTACACCAATGCGTCGCGCTACCAGTTGTCGATCCTGTCGAACGCGAAGGCCGCGGCCGCCGCCGAGCTCGATCACGCGACGGCCGCCGGCAATGCGTCGCGCAACAAGGTCTACGCGTCCGCCAGCGACGGCGCCACCTCCACGCTCGAGCAACGCAGCCGGCTGCTCGGCGCCGACATCGTGCAGTTGAAGGCGCAGATGACGCAGTACGACGCTTACGGCCAGTCGGTCGGCAAGATGATCGACGCCGAGAAGGCGCGGCTCGATCGGCTGTCCAATCTCGAGATCCGCGCCAGCGAACCGGGCGTCGTCGAAGACGTGCTCGCGCCGCCGGGCACGCGCGTCGCGGCCGGCGCGACGCTGATCCGCGCGAGCAACTGCAGCCAGTCGCGGGTCGTCGCGGTGTTCCCGCGCAGCCTGAGCGACGACCTGCTGCCCGGCACGCGCCTGAACGTGCGGATGGACGGCGTGCCGTTCAAGGTGCCCGCGTCCGTGTCCGAGGTGCTGCCGCGCGCGTCCGAAGGCGAGCAGGCCCGCTACTTCGTGCCGTTCCCGCCGATCGAGAAGAACGAGATCTACGTGATCGCGAAGCTCGACCGGCCGCTGTCCGCGCTGCCCGTCAGCGCGCGCGCCGATCCGGCCGACCGCTGCGCGATGGGCCGCTGGGCGAAGGTCAGCCTCAACCGGAGCTGGCTCGGCAGCGGCATGTCCGGGCTGGTTCCGGACGACGTGAACGCGCAGGGCGGCTTCCGCTCGATCGCCGATCGCGCGCAACCGTGGTTCGATGCGCTGCGATCGGCCGCCGATCGCGGCCTGCACTGGCTGCGCAGCCAGCTGGCGTAACGCCGCGCGCACCGGGACCGATGCCGATGAAGCCGCCCTTCCTGCACCGTCTGCGCAAGATCGCCTCGCTCGTGATGCTGCCGCTCGCGCCGCTGATGCTCGCCGCCCCGGCTGCCCATGGCGCCGACGGCGCATCTCCGCAGCGCGCGGAATTGCTCGCGTCGGGCTGCAAGACGCTGGCCGGGCGTGTCGCGGCCGTGCCGGGCGCGGGGCCTGTCTTCCTCGACAGCTACGAGGCGGCGCCGGGCGGCCCTCCGCTCGCGCCGGCGCTCACGCACGCGGCGTTCGTCTACGACAACGCGCTCGCCGGCATCGCACTGGTCGCGTGCCGCCGCACCGACGACGCGCGCCGCATCGCCGACGCGCTCCTGCAGGCGAGCGCACGGGATCGCCATTACCACGACATGCGGCTGCGCAATGCGTACCGCGCCGGCGGGCTGCCGGCCGGGCCCGCGCCGCTGCCGGGCTGGTGGGACGAACCGAGCAAGCGGTGGTTCGAGGATGCGTATCAGGACGGCACCGCAACCGGCAACGTCGCGTGGGCCGCGCTCGCGCTGCTGACCGTCCACGAGGCGACGCACGACCAACGCTATCTCGATGGCGCCGCCGCGCTGATGGGCTGGGTCGATCCGGGCCGGCTCGATGCGACGGCGCCGGCCGGCTACGTCGGCGGCGAGTTCGGGTACGAGCCGAAGCAGATCCATCAGGGATGGAAATCCACCGAACACAACGTCGATACCTACGCGGTGTTCCGCTGGCTCGCCGAGCGCACCGGCGACGCGCGCTGGCGCACGGCCGCGGACCGCTCGCGCAGCTTCGTCGCGGCGATGTGGGATGCACGGCAAGGCCGCTTCCTGATCGGCACGCGCGATGACGGGCATAGCCCGAACGTCGGCCCGTCCGCGCTCGACGCGTCGCTGTGGCCGCTGCTCGCGATTGCCGACGCGCCGCCCGACTGGCGCCGCAGCATCGCGTGGGTCGACAGCGCGCACCGGATCAACGGCGGCTATGGCTTCAATGCGCATCCCGACGGGGTGTGGACCGAAGGCACCGGCCAGGC
The DNA here is from genome assembly GCF_902833085.1 of Burkholderia ubonensis. Classification (GTDB taxonomy): domain Bacteria; phylum Pseudomonadota; class Gammaproteobacteria; order Burkholderiales; family Burkholderiaceae; genus Burkholderia; species Burkholderia ubonensis. The sequence goes on along the minus strand of NZ_CADFEB010000008.1, from coordinate 12,702 downwards.
GGCCCTCACGCTGCAGGCGGTCGGGCAGAACGCCAAGGCCCAGCCGCTGTGGGCGCTGCTGCTGGCGCAGCGCGCGCCGGACGGCCTGCTCTATGCGACGCCCGACGCGCGCATTCGCACCGGGTTGTCGATCGGGCCGACGTCCACGACCGAGGACTTCTTTTACTTCCACCTGCCGCACCTCGGCGCGACCGCATGGGCCGTGCTCGCGGCGGCCGGGTGGAATCCGTTCCGTCCCGGGGGATGCCTGCCGGGCGGCGGCTGCCCCGGCAGCGGCACCACTCATGCTCTGGAGTGACGATGTTCGATTTCTTTCTCGCAAGCCGATCCCTGCTCGTCATCAACGGCGGCGTGCTGCTGATCGTGTTCGTACTCACGCGGCTCGGCAAGCGCGAGCGCGCCGTCGATCGCATCCTGTTCGGCTGCGTTGCCGCGACGCTGCTGCTGACGTACCTGTATTGGCGCACGACCCAGACGCTGCCCGACCCGCGCATGGATTTTCCGAGCGTGTGGGCGCACGTCTTCTATGGCTTCGAGTGCATCGCGCTGACGTATACGCTGATCTCGATCGTCGTGCTCACGCGCACCAGCGATCACTCGCCCGACGCCGACGCCGGCGAAGCCCGGCTGCGGCGCACCGCGAAGGCGCCGCGCGTCGACATCTTCATCGCGACCTACAACGAAGGGCTCGAGATTCTCGAGAAGACGATCGTCGCGGCGCTCGCGATCGACTATCCGGACTTCCGCGTCTGGGTGCTCGACGACACGCGCCGCGACTGGCTCAAGGCGTTCTGCGAACAGGTCGGCGCGAACTACGCGACCCGCCCCGACAACACGCATGCGAAGGCCGGCAACCTGAACAACGGCCTGCGCAAAAGCGCGCAGGGCCCGGACGGCGGCGCGCCGTACATCATGGTGCTCGACGCCGACTTCGCGCCGCACCGCAAGATCCTGATGCGCACGATCGGCCTGTTCGCCGATCCGACGGTCGGCGTCGTGCAGACCCCGCAGTTCTACTACAACGCCGATCCCATCCAGTACAACCTGCGCTCGACCGAATGCTGGGTCGACGAGCAGCGCGCGTTCTTCGACATCATGCAGCCGGCAAAAGACGCGTGGGGCTCGGCGTTCTGCATCGGCACGTCGTTCGTCGTGCGGCGCGACCTCGTCAACCACATCGGCGGGTTTCCGACCGGCACCGTCACCGAGGACATCCACCTCACCTACCGGCTGATGCCGCACGGCTATGTGACGCGCTGGCTCAACGAACGGCTGTCGGTCGGGCTGTCGGCCGAAGGGCTGCCGGAATACATCAGCCAGCGCAGCCGCTGGGGGCTCGGCACGATCCAGGTCGCGCTGACGCCCGACGGCCCGCTGCGCGGCCGCGGCTATACGTTCACGCAGCGGCTGCACTACGTGCACGGGCTGCTGCACTGGCTGAGCCGGCCGTTCACGCTGATGCTGCTGCTCGGGCCGCTGCTGTACTGGTATTTCAACGTGCCGACGCTGTACGGCGAGCCGATGCAGTTTCTCGCGTACGGCGTGCCGTCGCTGATCGCCTACTGGGCCTACAGCATGTGGATCACCGGACGGCGCGCGCTGCCGATCTTCACCGAGGTCACGCAGATCGTCTGTGCGATGGCGGTGACCGCGTCGCTCGCGAGTGCGATCCTGCGGCCGTTCGGGCGGCCGTTCAAGGTGACGAACAAGGGGCTGGACCGCTCGAAGCTGATCGTCCACGGCAAGTTCGCGGCGTTCTACGGCAGCCTGATCGTGCTGTCGGCGCTTGGGCTCGGGCATGCGCTGTCGAGCGACCCCGACGCGCCGGGGCTCGTGTTCAATTCGGCGTGGACCGGGATATCGCTGCTGCTCTATCTGACGTCGATGCTGGTGTGCGTGGAATTGCCCCGGCCTCGCAAGGAGGAGCGCTTTCCTTATCGCGCATCCGCGCGGCTGCGCATCGGCCAGCAGGAATACGCGGTGACGACGCACGATCTGTCGTGCAACGGCGCGGCCGTGCTCACGCCGCAGGCCGGCTCGTTGCCGGTCGATGCCGAAGGTGCGCTGTGGCTCGCGCCGATCGGCTGGATCCCGTGCCGCATCGTGCGCCGCCAGGGCCGCCTGCTCGGCATCGCGCTGCACGTCGATACGGCGGCGCGCCACGGACTGATCCGCATGCTGTTCGGCGATCCCCCCCACAACATCGCGGCGCAGGGCCAGCCGAAGCTGGCGATCTCGCGCCTCATGCAGCGCGCGCTGTCGGACTGAGTCCGCGCCCTCGCCCTTCTTTTTCTCGTTCTGGAATCGTCGATGATGCGTAGCCTTCCGTTTCCCTCTCCGCCGATACGCGTGCTGCCGCTCGCGCTCATCGTCGCGCTCGCGGCCTGCTCGATGGAGCCGACATACCAGCGGCCCGATGCGCCGATCCCGTCCGCTTATCCGAGCGGGCCGGCCTATTCGACGCCGGGCGCCAATGCGGGTCAGCAGAGCGGTCCGGCGGCGGCCGATCTCGGCTGGCGGCAGTTCTTCGTCGATCCGCAGCTGCAGCAGCTGATCGCGCGGGCGCTCGCCAATAACCGCGACCTGCGCATCGCGACGCTCAATATCGATGCGGCGCGCGCGCAATACAGGCTGCAACGCGCGGTCCAGTTTCCGGAAATCGACGCCAACCTGGGGCTCAACAGCCAGCGTCTGAGCCCGGGGTTGCGTGCGCCGGGCCAGTCGCCGTTGATCAATACGTTTAGTGCCGGTGTCGGGCTGACCAACTTCGAGATCGACCTGTTCGGGCGCGTGCGCAGCATGAGTCACGCCGCGCAGGAGCAATATCTCGCGACCGTGGAAGCGCAGCGCAGCGTTCACATCAGCCTCGTGGCCGAGGTCGGGAATGCGTATCTCACGCTGATGGCCGATCGCGAGCTGCTCAAGCTCGCGCAGGACACGCTCAAGAACCAGCAGGATGTCGCCGCGATGATCCATCGCGGCAAGCTCGCCGGCGGGATGGCGCAGCTCGACGAGCATCGCGCCGATACGCAGGTGCAAACCGCGCAGGTTGCGGTCGAGCAGTACACGCGGCAGGTTGCGCAGGATGAGAACGCGTTGACGCTGCTGATCGGCGGCGGCCCGCTGCCGGCCGGGGTGACGAATGCGACGCCGCTCGGCAACCAGCATGTGCTGGCGGAGTTTCCCGAGGGGCTGCCGTCGACGTTGCTGGAACGCCGGCCGGACATCATGGCGGCCGAGCATCGATTGATCGCGGCCAATGCGAATATCGGCGCGGCGCGGGCGGCGTTTTTCCCGAGGATCACGCTGACCGGGATGCTGGGGGTTGCGAGTGCGACGCTCGCCGGGTTGTTTTCAGGCGGGGCGGCGTGGCTGTTCGCGCCGCAGCTGACGATGCCGATCTTCGATGGAGGACGCAACAGCGCGAATCTCGATCTCGCGACGGTGGAGAAGGATGTGAATGTCGCGAATTACGAGCGCACGATTCAGAGCGCGTTCCGGGAAGTCGCGGACAGCATGGCTGCGCGGACGACCTTCGAGCGCGAAGTGAACGCACAGCAGAAGATGATCCACGATATCAGCGAAACCCAGCGGCTCGCGCAGATGCGGTTTCAGAATGGGGTCGATGATTACTTCGGGGTGTTCGATGCGCAGCGGCAGTTGTTCCAGGCGCAGCAATTGCTCGTCACGTATAAGCTCGCTGGGCTGACGAGTCGGGTGACGCTTTATAAGGCGTTGGGGGGTGGGTGGCAGGAGTCGGGGCAGGTGGCGAAGGCGCAACAGCCTGCGACGAAGGCTCAGCCTGCCGCAGCAGCGCGGCCGGGCGCGGCTCAATCCGGCGCTATGGCGCCGCCGGCTGCAGCGGCGCAACCGCGTGTGACGTCGGTTGTGGTGACGGAGCCGGGTGCGCAGCAGGCGCGGCCGAGTGTGGCGACTCAATCGTCAGGAGTGGCGGCGCAATCGGGAGCCATCGTGCAACAGGGCACAGCGCGTGTGGCCACTCCGTCCGTGACGACGACACGCTCGGTTGATTCGTCCGGCGTCACCGCAATCACCGAGACAACGGTTACGCCCGGCACCACTGGCGGTGTGACACGTCCTGGTCAGTAGCTGGAGTTGCCCCGTCGCCCCGGACACGGCCTCACACATAGATGAATGGACTCGCGCGGCGCACGGGGGCTCGCAAGCACCCGATAACGGTTTTCAGACAATGGCGTGCATCAATCGCAAAGAGCCGCCCATCCGAAAACCATCGTTACGTCCTGCCAAGTAAATATTGCTCAGGCTTTCCGGGCTGATGCTGATCGCTTCGCTGAATCCAAGCGAGCGAATTTTGTCAGCCAGCGATGCCGGATCAAAATCCGATTTCCATGGCTCTCCATTTTCTGCAACTCTCGCACGCACCAATTCCATGCCTACCCGCTCCATTGGTTGGAGCAATGATGGCGTTACGACATAATCGAAGACCACGGCGCTTCCCGCCGCGCACGATGCGATGAACCGCAAGGTCTCCAGGATCGCGTCTTCCTCGAGATACACCGAGACGCCAAGCCATGAGAAAAATGCGGGCTCGCCTTTCCTGAATCCAGCTTCGGATAACGCTCGCGTCAAGGTGTCGTGTTCAAAATCCATCGGCACGTACGTCAGGGATGCCGGAATCTCGATATCGGCGGCACTCAAGCACGCTCGCTTCCATTGCTGTGTCGCAGGAAGATCGACCTCGAAGATTCGTCCGGTTGGATGATTCCCGCGATATGCATAAGTGTCCAGCCCGGCACCCAGAATGACATATTGACGGACGTCGTTTTGCGCAGCCTTTTGCCACTCGTCTTCGGCAAAGCGGCTACGCACCACAACGGACATCCGGAGTCCCTTGGACAAGGGGTCATCGTAGAGGCCCGGGTTGCTTCGGACGGCAGCTTCATTCGTGCTGCCCAGAATTTTCAGCGCAAGCCGGTCTTCCAGAATCAACGGGTCATCAAGGAGCTGATGCGCCGCTCTCAAGGTCGCGACGCGCTGCGCGCTTGGCTTGGGGCCTGCGTTGATTGATTTCTGCCTGGCCCCGTTCAAAGCCAGGATCGCCTTCTGGATAAACAAAATCAGCGGCATGTCCAGGCCGACGCCAACCGACAGATCGGGTTCTGTTCGGAATGCGATATGAATCTTGCTTTCAAGCGCGGCATCATCGCCGCAGTATGAGTCACGAAAGAGATCTTGCCAGCGACTCGCCAATGCCTGAACAGCCGGATCGGTGACATCCGCACCTGCCTCCATCCGGGCTCGCACCTGCGCGAAAAGGGGTGGCCAATCGTCTGCATGGGCGATCATGCGTTGCCGGACTTCGTCAAATTCAGCGGGTGACAGGTACCTGGCAAAGAGTCTTGCCCTGGCGTTCGTAATCGATAGTGAAATCCATCGATGCATGTCCGGCGTGAAGCCGATGATCTCCCGGGCTCTCGGCTCCTGTTCCTGCATGCTCTTCAAGCTGGATGCCAGCCGGGCGTTATCCCCTGTCGCATCCTTCATATGCTGAATCCAGCGCCAGGCCAGTGCCTGCGCTTCCGGATTTTCCGGAAGCAGCCCCATGTCGATTGCCCTTCTCGTCTCGGCAATCAATTCGTTTCTGCATGCGTCCAGGTGCACACCTGATTGCTGTTGCCGCGCCCGCAAATGATCGAGGTCTTCACTTGTGAGGTGTCTTTCGTACATGGTCATCATTTCCAGTAGGTTCAGCCAGTCTGCCGTCCCGGTCTCGCTGCCGCTGGTGATCTTGTTTGCCAAATGCTGAAGACCATCTCGCAGCGCCTGTACGCGCCGAGCCTGTTCGTCGAGCACGCCGATTTGCCGATTGATGATTTCAACCGGTGCAATTCCGGAGCCATCCAGATATGCCTTGATGTCCGACAACGAGCAGCCAAAATGCTTGAGCGCCTGAATCCGGTGAAGGCGAATCACATCGTCATGGCTATATTGCCGGGAGCCGCCATCCGAGCGGGCGGAAGGGGACAGCAATCCGATTGCGTCATAGTGGTGCAGCGCCCGAACGGTCAGGCCCGTCCGTTTTGCGAGCGCTCCGATTTTCAATGCCATCGCCATTCCTCCGCTTGAACGAACAATAAATCATGACGTAACGTCAGGTTCAAGCGTAAAAGCAATGGATTTCTTCGGAGCGAGCAGATGCCGAAATACGGATTCGGCGCCAGCCCCGAGTCACTCGTCATCACATACTTGAGTCGTTTCATGCGTTCCTTCTGATCAGATCGCCCACCCAGCTTTCGAGCTCCGGGTAGAAAGCGCCATCGACGACAAACTCCTGCCCCTTGGCGACCGATCGGAGCGTGACGCCATCCTCCCGCACCTCCCACCGATGCGCTTTCGCGTGATAGCTCATCGGCGCTCGTCCGTCGGGTGCGAACCATCGAGGCAACGACCAGACGCTGCGCGAATGGCCTGGATGTGTCAGTTGCAACTCGGGGCGCATCGACACAAAGCGGCCGCCTCCCACCGCTGTGGTTCGCGTATAGGCAGATCGCCGGCGGGCGATGTAAACCGTATTCCGAGCATCCGTGTACCGATCCGGCGCCGCGACATGCGGATGTGCCGCCATCCATGGATGGCGACGCAACGCTTCCGCGCGCTGCGTCACGATCGGCAGCACCTCATCGATTTCCAGCCATCCGAAAAACACGTGCAGATCGGGCGCACCCGGCGCAAACCGCCACTTTCCGCCCGTGCACTCGATCGATCGAAACCAGCCGAAGAACAGGAAGACATCGCCCGCCCCGATACCGTGACGGCTCAGATGGCTTTGCGCGGAACCCGTCTGCCCGAGCGCCGGTCGCCAGTTCGCAAGGTTGGCAACGTGCCTCCCGCCGAGGTCCGGATCGAAGTGGACATGCGTCTGCAAACCATGCTTGCCGGCCGACAGATCGCAAAGAACCTGATCCAGCGTTGCATCCGCGAAATCCAGGTCCGCCAATGTCGCACTGTCATGGGCGCTCGGAATCGGCAATGGAAGAAGGCGACCGTCCGGCAGGATCGGGCTGGGCATGCCGCCGTACTGTGAATCGAAGCCCTTGCGGGAAAAAACGACTTTCATCGACGTATCGGCGAGGAAGGGCGAAACGATGCCGTCTTGCAATTCATCACTCTACACCGTGAACGGTCCCTGCCGGCTCCCGCCAAGGACCGCAACGTATCTGTCGGCGACGGCCGTCGAAAACGTCTCGATGCACTCGCGCCGTTACCGCCGCGCCATCAATCGACATGATCGTTTCGACAAATCGAGCAATCCGTGCATCACCGCAAGCCCCCATATTTTTCTTGCGGAAACAAATCCGATTTGCTTTATTTACTCATATCAAAATCATGATTAGACGCTACGGGGATATGACGGAGACCTTACCACTGTAATTTCTCGCGGCGGATTGGTGCCAATCCGCCGCGGCCTACCCCGCGATTCGAATGCGTCGCGCCTTTTTCCGAAGGCGCGCGGCGCCGTCGCGCATGTCCGCATTGCACATGGAGGTGGTGGAAGACCGCCAGGGCCCGCCTATGCCCTGTCGGGTAATACGTTTCAAAACGCCTACCGGCATCCTGACAAAAACGAATCTGATTGGACGTGAGCTCCGATTGCCCTGCGCATCGTCCGCTCGCGCTCAAACCCCGGCAGTCAAACCGCAACGCTGCTTACAAAAGAGAGAGGCCGTGTCATGAATAGCGCAACTGGAGTCCGGGTCCGCCCGTCGATCGAATCGCTGCAGGCCGAGTACTTGAAAGGCAACAAGAAGCCGCTCGAGGACCTGATGCGCGCGTGGAAAGGCATCAAGGAACTCCCGCCGGACGATCCGCACTCGTTCTTCCTGATCGGCGGCTTCCACGGCGAGCCTTTCCGCGGCGCAGGCTGGGGATCGTCCTCTTACTGGGGCGGCTATTGCAATCACGGCAATGTGCTGTTCCCGACCTGGCATCGCGTTTACCTGCTGAAGCTGGAAGAAGCCTTGCAGAGCATCCCGGGCTGCGAACAAGTGATGCTGCCCTACTGGGACGAAACCAGCGACGAGTCGCTCAAGCACGGCATTCCGTGGGCGCTGACCAAGAAGGAGGTCGAGCTCGACGGACAAACGATTCCCAACCCGCTGCGTTCCTTCGTGTTCAACAAGGGCATCACCGACAACATCAACGGCGACGATCCGAACTACAGCAAGCCCCTCGGCTACGAAACGGTTCGCTATCCGTTGTCGGGGCTGGTCGGCACCGAAAAAGACCGGGCCGCTACCGAAAAGCACAACGCCCGATTCCCGCACTACCAGGAGAACGTGAAACTGCTCGACCGGAACGTGGTGAACTGGCTCACGTCCTTCATCGTCGTGCACGGCAAGAAGATCGAGACTCACGTGAAGGCCCAATACGAGGCGTGCCTGAATGCGCCCAACTATACGGTGTTTTCGAATACGACGTCCGCGGCACAGTGGAACGAGGACCTTCCGAAAGGGACCGAGCAAATCGTTCCGCTCGAATCTCCGCACAACCACATTCACCTTGCGGTCGGCGGTTACGACGTACCCACCGGCGCGAACGCCGGCGACGACTCGCCGATCCGCGGCGCCAACGGCGACATGGGCGAAAACGACACGGCGGGCCTCGACCCGATCTTCTATTTCCACCACTGCTTCGTGGACCGCGTGTTCTGGCTGTGGCAGAAGCGTCACGGCTTCACCCAGCACCTCGACGTCATCGCCGAATATCCCGGAACCAACTCCGTGGACAGCCAGGGGCCGACGCCGGGAACGGTGCCCAACTCGTGGCTGACGCTGGAGTCGCCGCTCGATCCGTTCAAGAAAAGCGAGAACGGCAAGCAACGCGCGTACACGTCGCTCGACTGCATCAACATCGAGGAGCAACTGGGCTACACGTATGGCCCCGGCTCGCTGGAAGACCTGCCGAGACCCCAGCTTGCGGCGGCCGTGCCGGCCGGCAACAGCAGCAAGGTTCTTCGCGTCTCCGGGATCAACCGTGCGCCGATCCGCGGGTCTTTCGTCGTGGCCGCCTTCGTCGTCGTGGACGGCAAGCGGCACCTCCTCGGCACGGAGGCCGTCCTGAGCCGCTGGAGCGTCCAGTACTGCGCCAACTGCCAGACCCATCTCGAAGTGAAAGCGTTCTTCCCGCTGCACCAATTCAAGGAAGAGTCGGTGAAGGATGCCAGCTACGAGGTCGAAGTCCATACCCGTGACGATGTATTCGGCCAAGGGAAATCCTTCGCCGCCGCAGCGCCCAAGCCGGGTCAGCAACGGTTCCGGGTCGAGGTCCGGTAGCCGCGTGATGCGCTGAACCGGCGCCATCGGTCCGGCGCCGGTTCAGCGGGGGATTTCAGCGCAGTCGAAGCGACGGGAGAAGCTGGCATGAGCTACGCACCTGAAACGGGCAGTCTGGTCGGCATGTGGACCTATCGCAGTTTGCTGAACGATCCTGACCTGGCGACGTCATTCAATGACCTTGAATTCGGCCGCGCCACTATCGAGCTCGAGCCGGCGCCGATGGGCATACTCAGGGGACGCATCTTCGGACCGGGATGGGAACTGCAGCTCAGCGGCTCGATCGGCTATGGCGACCCCTGGACCGTGCGCTTCCAGGGGCAGGGCGTCGTCAGCGGCGAGGAATGGGTATACGACTACGTCGGATACCTGAGTGCGCCGTGGCCGAACGGCGTCAACCAGCGTCCGGCGCTGACCGGCTCGATCGTGCGCGCCGTCCCGCACGCAAGCGGCGGCGGCGGTGTCTCGCCGGCCGGCGTGGTGTGCTCCTGGTATGCGGTCCTGAACGATCCTGCGTGAACGGCCATGATGCCTCCGACTGCGCCACCGGCAGGCCGGGTCGTGCGAATCGCCGTCGTTTCGCTATCCGCTCGGCTGCGCGACATGATGTCGTTCGCACTCCTCGGTTATGCCGCCTGCGATTTGCCGACCCGGCTACATGATTCATATTCCAGCTGGACCTGGAATTGCGCCGGCGCGATTGCATGCGCCATCGCGGGATATGTGTCGGGAAGCGGCCCGTCCGGCCGGTGCGCCCGCCGGTCGATGCGCTGGTGTATTGCCGCCGTCTGCGTCGGGTTGACGCTCGATGCGATGCGCACGCCCGTCGATACGATCCTCGATGTATGCGGCGGGGCGCTTGATACGGGCGTCGTGTGGAATACGCTGACGCTGCATCTGCGCTGGTTCCCGATGTCGACGTCCGCGATGCTGGCCGTGGTGCTCCTGCACCATGCAGGGCGCCTCGACATGATTCGACTCGACAAGGTACGTGTTGCCGCCAAGGCCCTGGCCCGGATCGGAATCGAGATTGCAGCGATGCTGCTCGCCATGACCGCCGGCATGGCCGCGACCCAGGCAACGGCGTTCAGTCTCGGCCTGCGCTGGGACGCAAGCGGCGTCGCTTTCGCGATGCTGGCCAGCATGTTGGCATTTTACGAACTGAGCCGTCGGGCAGCCCGCTTGGCGGAACGCGTCCAGAACAAGCGTCGCTCGACTTGCTGCGTTCCTGGTGAGCGCGGATAAAACCGTCCCGATGCTCCGGGCACGGACCTCGTTACTTCGACGCGACTACAGGCGGTTGCTTTCCGGACACTCCAAACGCCGCTGCCGCAAATCCTTCATCCGGTGTGCCCGGTTGCGCTCACCGCTTTCGGCTTCGGCGCCGGCACGCCCGGCGCACTCTGCCGAGGCTCGGCCCGAGTGACGGGCTGATCCTTGGCATCGAGCAGCACAAGCACGTTGTCGCGCACTTCGACCTTGACCGGATCGATCTGCTTCCATTGCTTTTTCGGCATGCTCAGCTTCCAGACCGCACCCTCCCCCGGCTCACGGAAGAACGCCACGACGCCCACCACATGCGCGTCCGGGTGCATCGGTTCGCTCACGCTGGCATTCGCACCGGGGCGAAGCACCACATCCTTGGTGGCGAGCAGATCCGCCTTGAGCGCGTCCAGGTCATGGGTTTGCAACTGGGTGTAGTCGAGTTGGTCGAAAGTTTTCGCGTCCTTCAACTGGTAGAGCCTCACGACCGTCGACAAAGGCTGCCCAGCGGCATTTGCGTTTAACGACGATCGGGCAACGAGGTCTACATTCATCGTCTTCACTTGTGTCGTGAAGACCCATTTCGCCGCGCCCACCGTGCTGTCCTTCACGACTTGCCCGACGCCGCAGCCAGCGGTTGCAAGGATGACCGAGGCGGCCGCTGCCCCGACCAGGCTTCGCCCGGTCGGTGTCCTGAAAGGGTTCTTTGGGTGCTTGTCCATATTCCATATCCTGCCGAATGGTGTATCGGGCTTATACGGCTTCCGTCGCGCCGTGCCAGCGGCCCAGCTGTACCGATGTCACGCATGGGCGTCCGCTTTGCCCCCTGGGCGGAGAGCCCAGTTGCGTGGTCAGGCCCAGCTTCGCCTGACCGGACGCCAACAGCGGCTCGGGCATCAGGTCCGGGGGCACCCGCATCTCCAGCAGCGCTTCGCTTTCGTAGCCGAGGTAGAAGCGCAGCAACGCGGTGATCTGGCGGTACGTCGGTTGTCCCGGCACGAGCGCCGCGACTGCGTCGCGCGTGTGCGGCGCGATCACGATACGCAGCGTGTTCGCCCGATCGTAAAACCCGCGTCCGAGCAAGCATTGCTCGCCGAGCGCCGCCGGTTCGAAGTCGTTGACGGTACGCCACACCGGATGAAACTCCTCGACCGCAATGGCGGCGTCCGGAATCGCGGGGCGCAGCACGCCGGCAAGCCCTTCCGCGGTGCGCGTCTTCTGAGCGGCCAGTCCGAGCATCGACAACAGCGTGCGCGCATCCACACCCGGCGGAAGCCCCCAGTCCGGCGCACGCGTGTCCGGCGAACGGAACCCGAGACCCACCAGGCTGAGCACGCCGCGCGAGACGGTATCGAAGCCATCCGGCCGGAAGCCGGCCGGATACCGGTATTTGCGCCAGATCCGGTAGAACTGCGTGGCAAGGCGATGGTGGAACAGGTCCAGGAACGCAGACAGCGGCTCGGCGCCGTCGCGGTTCTGTGCAACCTCGTCAATGAAATACGCCGGCATGCGCGCATCGACGCCGTACAGGCCGAGGAACGTCGTGCGCACGGGACCGGAAGCGGACCGGATCCGTCGCAGGCGAATCGGTGGTACCCAGCGGCGCGGCATCCGATGCGGCCAGTTCGATCAGCGCGCAGAAGCGATAGAAATTCATCCGGTGCGCCTGATTCAGCAGCGCCGGCAGCAACGTACGGTCCGCCCGGGGCGACGGCAGGGTCGTCAGGCTGCGCTCGGGCGCTTTCGCGGGGGTGTTCAAAACGGCGCTCCTTCACCCTTCGTATCGGGCCATTCGAGGCGCCGGCCGGTCGGCTGCGACACGATCACCAGCTTCGTGTACAGGTTGTACCGTCGCATACAGGCCCAGGAACCGGTTGAGCATGGCACCAAACAATTCGAGATCGCCGTCACCCGCGAAGTGTGTGCTGTCGATCGTCACGGCAATTTCGACGCCGCGCATCAACCCGCCCTTCACGAGCTTTTGCAGCGGCCCATGCCTCACGTCGAGGATCGCCTCGATCCGGCGGCGATTCAGCTCGCCGTCGGTCCAGTCGTACAGGGCCAGCGACCCGCGCAGGATTTCCGCATCGAGCAGCGACAGGTAATTCGGCGCCAGATGCGAGAG
>NZ_CADFEB010000007.1 GCF_902833085.1 Burkholderia ubonensis | reverse complement strand
TGAACCACCTGCTGATAAATCACGCCGTTGCGGATATCGTTCGGATCGAAGTTGTGCGTGAAGTGGTCGATGAAGAAGCGGCTTTCGAGCCACGCGACATAGGCTTGATCGAGCGGCCCGATCGTGTTGTTGTCAAGCGTGTTCAGGCCGTCCGTGAATCGGGTTTGCGCATCCTGATAATTCTTCGGATTCAGATAGCTGACATACTTGGGCCAGGTTTCGGTTTCCAGCTTCAGTATTTGCTCGGGCGTCAGCATGCCCGCCTGTTCGATGTTCCGGCTCATCGCAGCGATATTGCCGGAATGCCGAATCAACGCACCCGGCACGAATGGCCGCAAGACCGCCGCGGCATTCTGCTGATATTCGCTTCGCTCGACCATCGCGCCATTGATGACGGCTTTGCGAATGGCATTGATTGCGCCGACCGTTTCAAATTCCCATTTGAGGTCCGCCTGCTCGGTATATTCCAGTGCCCGCTGGATGGCGAGACCGTTCAGCTCCATCGCGATCCCCACCGGGTCGACCACTCCGACGACTGCGGGACGGTATGGCTGCGCCATACGCTTGGCCCAGGCGCTCATCGGCCCGGCTTCCGGCTTGGCAAAGCGCAACGGCTGGGGTGAAAACGCCCAAGCCGCCGTCATCAGCTTTGCGTTGAGATCATCCGGTTTCGGAAGTGCTACCGCGCCTTTGAGTATCTCCTGAAATAGCGGCGAGATCAGGTCAAGCGCCTGTTTGCTCTTGTCATCGCTCCTGACGGAGCCATCGCCCTTCAGCAACGTCTCCGGTCGCTTGTACGGCGCGGGCAAGAAGCGTTGCAGATACGCGCGTGTTTCATTCCGTAACGTTGCAGCGTCCGCGGCGAATTCAGCGATATGTGGCAGTGTGTCGAATGAGCCCATGTGTTGCAGGCTCGTCCCCTGGATCCAGGCTGCAACGTCGATACATTGCATATGCGCCTCTCGATGCGCCCGCGACCCGTGATCTTTGAGTACCTGCGCAGTCCAGGGTGCCGTGCTAAAGGCGATCCATACCTTTGTCGCGTACCGCGCATCCGCTACCGTAAAGCAGCGGGCAAGATATGGATCGTTCTTGGCTCTGCATGCGGCATTGAAGTTGAGCACATCCACCTTGGGAGGCGCTTCCCGGATGTTGAATTCCCATAGATAGCTCTGCTCGTTGACGACATATCCGCTCCAATGATTGAGCTGCTCGTCGAAAACGTATAGATATCCGGCACGCAACGTGCGCAACGTATAGCGAGCCGAATCGGCCGGCAACTCGATATCGACGACGCCTGCTCCGAACCCCTTTGGCAAAGCGGGAGCATGACCCATGTCGGTTCGCGCTACCGCATAACGAACCGGCAGAATCGGCAAGCCGATCTTGTCGCAAATCGGACAGCGAGGTTGGGTAGGGGAGGATGCCGGTCGAGCTGTAGTCGCCATGGTTGCGGTTATGGTATCGATTAGGATCTTGAAAAAATTGGCCCAACATCAAGCTGATGCGGATGTCAGTCCATTACTTTCGGAGTTCCGAGCAGCACATTCAGCGATACGAGCAGCCCATACCGCTATTCCGATGATCGACCGAATGGTATCTCCAATAGTCATCTCAAAAAATACCTGACATCACTGCGACGTCGGATAGTGCAAACTGATGCGCGCTCCTGTTTTTTGAGATACATATCGCTATCCTGAATACGTCCAGCGACGGCCGATTCACGGCTGCACTTCCGCATCGACGCACTTCGCTCATGCAGCAAGCCGGACAAAGAAAAGCCCCGCAAGTCCGAGAACTTGCGGGGCTTGTTCCGCCAGAAGTGGCGGCAACGGAGGCCGGCAAACCAGATCTCAAGCCGATCCAATCGCATCCAGCGTTTGCTGATGGGCTGAGCGATGGGCTAGAAAATCGATGCCATCCCTATCGCACCACCTACGGGACCACTTGCACCATTCCCTTTCAAGAGCGCGCTAAACCGGTGACGCAACCGACACCGTCTGCCGCAACGCGTTCGTGCAACGCTGCGCGTCGTCGAGGAAGCGGCCGAACGCGTCGCTCGTCAGTTCGTCGTGGGTCAGCCAGCGCTGCTTTTGCACGAGACGCTGGCGATACGCGATGCCTTGCGCATCCGGCTCGGGCGTCACGTCGAGATCGAACCACGGCGAACGCACGCTGCAGGCTGCAAGCGGCTGCTCCGCGCGCACGCCGTCGAGCCGCACCTCGGACCGGCCTTCCTCCTTGTCGCCCAGATACAGGTCGCCGACGTCGCCGTTGCGCCGGTAGTTGACCAGCCGCTCCCACTTGTCACGCCACCCGGCGCCGCCGTTGTACACGTAGCCGCTCGACGTCCGGTCGAGCGCGCGCCGGTCCACGCCGTGCGCGCTGATCCGGTAGCGGCCGAACCCGGCGGCGCTCGTGTCCGGCCGGTCGATCCGGCATTCGACCGGCTCCTTGAACCATGCGTTGCACAGATGCTGATCGACGGCCGTCGCGCCCTGCGCATAGTCGCCGTCCATCAGCGCCCACAGCAGGTTCCCGTCCTTGTCGACGCGCAGGTCGACGCGCGCGCTGCCGTCGTCGCGCACGCTCGCATGGTACGTGCCGTCAAAGATCACCCGCGGCGCCTGCGCAGCGATGCGGTCCTCGTCGACCGCGCCGTCGCGCTCGACGACCAGCGCCCATCGCTCCTGCAGGTCGGGCGGGATGACGCCCGGCAGATAGACGTTGTTGGTCGGGTCGAGCCACCAGGTCTCGCCGTTGACCACCGCGCGCACGATTGCATGATTCGGCGCGGCGAGCCCGGGCACCAGCAGCGGGCCCGCGTCGACGCCGCGGAACACGAACGCGGGCCGCGCGTCGATGCCGCTCGCATTGAGCATGGCCGCCAGCAGCACCGCGAGATCCTTGCAGTCGCCGTAGCCGTTCGCCTCGATCTGCGCGAGATCGAACGGCACGAGGCCGCGCTCGCTCATGCGCCAATCGCCCATGTAGCGATAGTGCGCGCTGATGTGCTTCATCAGCGCGGCGACGCGCTCGGCCTCGGGCTTGCCGCGCGCCGCCGCGACGGCGCCCGCCGCGACGGCGCCCGCCGCGCCGGCGGGCAGCGGCGCGGCGAGAATCGCGTTGTAGCGGGCCGCGAACGGGCCGAAGTGCGCCTGCCGGTCGAGACTGCTGGTCAGCTCGATGCGCGGCACCCGGCGCGCCATCGTGCCGTCCTCGTTGATCAGGTTGACATAGCGCGGCGCCTTCAGCGTGACGACGAGACGATGGTCCTGCCCGGACGTCTCGACGTCGAATCCGTCGAGCTGCTCGCCGCGCCACGCGATCGGCCGGTCGGCGGAAAACGCGGCGCGGTACGCGTCGAGCCGGACGGGCATCGGCCCGAACACCGCGCGCTCGTGGAATTCCGTCGCATGCGGCGTAGCGGCGACGTGCTCGACGAGCGTGTACGTGATGGTGCTGCCGACCCGCAAGCCGGGAAACGCGACCGATGTCTGGCGCTTGCGGTGGAAGCCGGCCTCCGGGTTAGGCGCGGTGCGCGTGTCGATCTGCTTCGACGACAGCGGAACGCGCCGGCCGTCCGGCTGGATCACCGCGGCATCGCGGATCTCGAGACGATCGTTGTCCAGGAAGTCGAAGTCGAGCCGGGACAGCTGCGCGCGCCCGGCCGGGCGCAGGATCGTCAGCTTCTCGTGCGTCGTGCAGTCCTTGCTCGCATCCCGGTTGAACCGGCAGGTCATGTCGGTGCGCCGCGCCACCGGCGCTTCGTCGCTCGGCTGCAGCGCGGCGTTCGATCCGGCGGACGCGATGCACAGCAGCGCGGTAACACCCGCCCTGACGCCGCTACGCACGTGTTTCGATCGGGTTCGGAAGGTCATCGGTTGGATTCCTCAAAATGATCGTGACTGGTTGAAACGCTGTTTTCCTTTCGAACGGACCTGCTGATTTCACATGGGCGTGGCGTTTCCGATTGCATGAATGTCGTCGCCGCTCGCATCGAGGCGGCGAACGAATCGATTCAGGAATGGCATATCAGGCGCGAAAAAGCGCGCCCGGGCGAAACGTCCGAAGTCTTCGGCGCATCGGACGGATGCGCGTCGAGACGGACGCTGACGACATGGCTAAAGAGGGGCGCGCCGCATGACGAGGTCTGCGGGCTTCGTGGCGAGTGTCGCTGTACCGATGGCGATTGCATGCAGACAGATGCAATCACGTTGAATCGCGCTCGCCCGCCTTCAACGAAGCGGGCAAGCGGCGTATTGATTCCGTAGAACTGCTATGGGTATTCGCTTGATCGAACAGGATGAAATTTTAAAACACGACGATCGTATCAAAATGTACTTCCAAGGTCAAATACGACCGTTCGCATTCCGTCCAATCTCCGATCATTCATTTGCATAACATATTAAATAGACCGTCAACTGGTTCGACTCGGCGATCTTGCCCGGTGCCGTGCCCTGAATGCCCGAGCATCAGGGCGAGCCTCTGCGACGAGATGTTGCTGACGCCGCGCTGCGCCGCAAAAACCCGACCCGATTCGCCGGTTGCCATTGCCTACAATCAATGTGTCATACCCACCGGCCTCGCGTGACGGCCGATCGAAGTGCCCCCTTTTTCAGGAGATCGCCATGAATGCGGAAACCAGCAGCAATGTCCGTGCCTTCGTGCAGACCGCGGAGCATGCGGGCGCGTTCGTCTGGGTCATCGCGCTCGTCGATTTCGACGCGCAGCACCTGAAGCGCGCACTCGTGTCGGACGAAACGTTCGGCACGGCCGCCGCCGCGCGGGACGCCGGCGAAGCCCGCCTGGCCGGGATGCGGGAGGACCGGTAAGCGCGCACTTGCGTGTGTGGACCCGCGCGGTGTTTCGCACGCGGGCAGACCAAGTCAGGAATACAGGCGAAGGGCCGGAAGAGGAGAACGTCCATGCCCGATACGCAAGCCAGCCCCGGGGCTTCTTCCTCGGTATCCGTCGATGCAGGCAGCTTTCGCGTCGCCCGCCCCGAAAGCGTGAGCGATGTGATCGATCTGGTGCACAAGCACGAGATCCAGATCGTCGACCTGAAATTCACCGATCTGCCGGGACTCTGGCAGCACTTCTCGATTACGCTCCCCGAAGTTCACGAAGGCCTGTTCGAAGCCGGCATCGGTTTCGACGGCTCGTCGATTCGCGGCTTCCAGGAGATCCACGAGTCGGACATGCTGCTGAGGCCGGACCCCGCCACCGCGTTCGTCGATCCGGTGTGCGGCACGCCGACGCTGTCGCTGATCTGCGACGTCGTCGATCCCGTGCTGCGGCAGCCGTACTCGCGCGATCCGCGCCATGTCGCGAAGAAGGCCGAGGCGTATCTGGCGCAAACCGGCATCGCGACGACCTGCTATTTCGGGCCCGAACTCGAATTCTTCATCTTCGACTCGATCCGCTTCGGGCAGGATCAGCACAGCGGCTATTACTACGTCGAATCGGCCGAAGGCGACTGGACCACCGGCCGCGACGAAGGCGCGTACGGCGGTGGCAATCTCGGCTACAAGGCGCGCTACAAGGAAGGGTATTTTCCGGTGCCGCCGCAGGACACGCTGCAGGAGATCCGTTCCGAGATCGCGCTGACGCTGCAGCAGGCCGGCGTGCAGGTCGAGGTGCACCACCACGAAGTGGCGACCGCCGGACAGAACGAGATCGACCTGCGCTTCGCCCCGCTCACGCGGATGGCCGACAACGTGATGATCTACAAGTACATCTGCAAGAACGTCGCGCGCCGGCACGGCAAGGTCGCCACCTTCATGCCGAAGCCGCTCTACGCCGACAACGCAAGCGGCATGCACTGCCACCAGAGCCTGTGGGACGAAGAGCGCAACCTGTTCTACGACGCGGCCGGGTGGGCGCTCACGTCGGACCTGTGCCGCTGGTACATCGGCGGCCTGCTGCAGCACGCGCCCGCGCTGATGGCGTTCTGCGCACCCACGACGAATTCGTACAAGCGGCTGGTGCCCGGCTACGAGGCGCCGGTGAACCTCGCGATGTCGCAGCGCAACCGCTCGGCCGCCGCGCGCATCCCGATGTACTCCGATTCGCCGAACGCGCGGCGCGTCGAGTTCCGCTGCCCTGACCCGTCCGCCAATGCGTACCTCGCGTTCGCGGCGATGCTGATGGCCGGGCTCGACGGCATCGAGAACCGGATCGATCCCGGCGACCCGCTCGACCGGAACATCTACGATCTGCCGCCGGAAGAAGCGCGCAACATCCGGCAAGTGCCGGATTCGCTCGATGCCGCGCTGCGGGCGCTCGAAGCCGACCACGCGTTCCTGCGCAAGGGCGACGTGTTCAGCGACGACGTGATCCGGACCTGGATCGATTACAAGCGCACGCACGAGATCGACCCGGTCCGGCTGCGTCCGCATCCGTGGGAGTTCTATCTGTATTTCGACATCTGAAGCAACGAAGCGGCGGGATCGATGCCGTCGATCCCGCCGGGCTCCCCCCCTTTCAACACGGCCATTTCCATCGCATTACCCCCCTGCCTGCCCCCCCGTCCACCTTCCCGCGTTCTTTGATCCACGACAGAAAGTGCCGTTTAAATTGTTTCAAATTGCTACGCCATCGGGAAGAATTGAATCAACGAATGCACAAATTCAAACACGAAATTCGACGGATTCGGTGTGGGTTTGATCGGCTCGTTTCGCACGCGGGAATCGGGAAAACGGCTCGGTTCCTGAGCGTGTGCAAATTCGATCGTCACGAGCGGTCGAGAACGGAATTGAACAACAAGGCAGGAAGTGCGATGAGAATCTTTGTCGAAAATCTCCAGCCTGAAGTGACGAGAGAAGAGCTTCAGGATTTTCTATTCAAGTACACCGGCAAGCGGTTCACGGACATTCAATTCATCGGCCAATCGGGCCCGCGGCCCGGCGCGCTGATCGACATCGACGGCGCGAACTGGAGCGTACTCGCGGAAATCCGCCGCCGCCTGCACGGCATGTACTGGAAGCGGCGCCGGCTGGCCGTCTGGCTCTTTTCGTTCTGGGACCGCAGCGATGCCGCCGAGGCGCGGCGTCAACGCGAAGCCCGGACGCAACCCGCGGGGAACGCACCGATGACGACGCTCCGCCGATAACGCCCGAAACGGGCACGCTTCTTCGACTTTCCAACCACGCGCGTTCCGCCGGACCGCGCATGCAAGCGGCACAACGTCACACCGCGCCCCGCCATCCGGCGGCAGCGCGATGGCCGCGCGCACGCCGCGATCCTGCGCGAACGCGATCGAGAGGAAACATCATGGCTGAAATTACTCAAAACGAAGACGTCGCGGCGAAACCCGCCGCCGCGCACAAACTACGACTCGGCGCGCTGACCGCGCTCGTGGTCGGTTCGATGATCGGCGGCGGCATCTTTTCGCTGCCGCAGAACATGGCCGCCAACGCGGAGGCCGGCGCGATCCTGATCGGCTGGGCAATCACCGCGATCGGCATGCTCACGCTCGCGTTCGTGTTCCAGACGCTCGCGAACCGCAAGCCGCAGCTCGACGGCGGCGTCTATGCATACGCGCAGGCCGGCTTCGGCGATTACATGGGCTTCTCGTCGGCGTGGGGCTACTGGCTCAGCGCGTGGATCGGCAACGTCGGCTACTTCGTACTGCTGTTCTCGACGCTCGGCTACTTCTTCCCGGTGTTCGGCGAAGGCAACACGCCCGCCGCGATCGCGGGCGCATCGGTGCTGCTGTGGGCCGTTCACTTCCTCGTGCTGCGCGGGATCAAGGAAGCGGCGTTCATCAACCTCGTCACGACCGTCGCGAAGATCGTCCCGCTCGCGCTGTTCATCCTGATCTGCCTGTTCGCGTTCAAGCTCGACGTGTTCCGCACCGACATCTGGGGCCGCGCGCATCCGTCGCTCGGCTCGGTGATGACCCAGGTGCGCAGCATGATGCTCGTCACCGTCTGGGTGTTCATCGGCATCGAAGGCGCGAGCATCTTCTCGGCGCGCGCGGAAAAGCGCAGCGACGTCGGCCGCGCGACCGTGATCGGCTTCGTCGGCGTGCTGCTCGTGCTGGTGCTCGTCAACGTGCTGTCGCTCGGCATCATGACGCAGCCGCAGCTCGCGAAGCTGCAGAACCCGTCGATGGCGGCCGTGCTCGAACACGTCGTCGGCCACTGGGGCGCAATCCTCATCAGCGTCGGGCTCGTGGTGTCGCTCGCCGGCGCGCTGCTGTCCTGGGTGCTGCTCTGCGCGGAAATCCTGTTCTCGGCCGCGAAGGATCACACGATGCCCGCGTTCCTGCGCAAGGAGAACGCGAACCACGTGCCGGCGAACGCGCTCTGGATCACCAACGCGATGGTCCAGGTGTTCCTGCTGATCACGCTGTTCTCGCAAGGCACCTATCTGTCGCTGATCTACCTCGCGACGTCGATGATCCTGATTCCGTACTTCTGGTCGGCCGCTTACGCACTGCTGCTCGCCGTGCGCGGCGAGACCTATGAAAACGACCCGCGCCAGCGCCGCAACGACGGCTTCGTCGCCGCGCTCGCCGTGATCTACGCGGTGTGGCTGCTGTACGCGGGCGGCGTCAAATACCTGCTGCTGTCCGCACTCCTCTACGCGCCGGGCGCGCTGTTCTTCGCGAAGGCGAAGCGCGAGCTCGGCAAGCCGGTCTTCACCGCCACCGAAAAGCTGATCTTCGCGGCGGTGGCCGCCGCCGCCCTCGCCGCGGCCTACGCGCTCCATAGCGGGCTCCTCACCCTTTGATCGATAAGGTAACCAATATGAACAACGCCATTCCTCAAGTCGGTGTCCATTCCGAAGCCGGCAAGCTGCGCAAGGTGCTCGTCTGCTCGCCCGGTCTCGCGCATCAGCGCCTCACGCCGAGCAACTGCGACGACCTGCTGTTCGACGACGTGATGTGGGTGAACCAGGCCAAGCGCGACCACTTCGACTTCGTGTCGAAGATGCGCGAGCGCGGCGTCGAAGTGCTGGAGATGCACAACCTGCTGACCGAGACCGTCAAGAACCCGGCCGCGCTGAAGTGGATCCTCGATCGCAAGCTCACGCCGGACACCGTCGGCATGGGCCTCGTCGCCGAGGTGCGCGCATGGCTCGAAAGCCTCGAGCCGCGCACGCTCGCCGAATTCCTGATCGGCGGCGTCGCGGCGAGCGACATCCCGGGCGCCGAGCGCTCGAAGGTGCTCACGCTGTTCCGCGACTATCTCGGCAAGTCGTCGTTCGTGCTGCCGCCGCTGCCGAACATGATGTTCACGCGCGACACGTCGTGCTGGATCTACGGCGGCGTCACGCTGAACCCGATGCACTGGCCCGCGCGCCGGCAGGAAACGCTGCTCGTCACCGCGATCTACAAGTTCCATCCGGCGTTCGCCGACGCGCAGTTCGACATCTGGTACGGCGACCCCGACCGGGATCACGGGATGGCGACGCTCGAAGGCGGCGACGTGATGCCGATCGGCCGCGGCGTCGTGCTCGTCGGGATGGGCGAGCGCACGTCGCACCAGGCCATCGGCCAGCTCGCGCAATCGCTGTTCGCGAAGGGCGCGGCCGAGCGCGTGATCGTGGCCGGCATGCCGGCCTCGCGCGCGGCGATGCACCTCGATACCGTGTTCAGCTTCTGCGACCGCGATCTCGTGACGATTTTCCCGGAAGTCGTGAACCGGATCGTGCCGTTCACGCTGCGCCCCGGCGACGATGCGCACGGCGGCATCGACATCGTGCGCGAGGACCAGCCGTTCGTCGACGTCGTCGCGCAGGCGCTCGGACTCAACGCGCTGCGCACCGTCGAGACCGGCGGCAACGATTTCGCGGCCGAGCGCGAGCAATGGGACGACGGCAACAACATGGTGTGCGTCGAGCCGGGCGTCGTGATCGGCTACGACCGCAACACGTACACGAACACGCTGCTGCGCAAGGCCGGCATCGAAGTGATCACGATCAGCTCGAGCGAACTCGGCCGCGGCCGCGGCGGCGGCCACTGCATGACCTGCCCGGTCCTGCGCGATCCGATCGACTACTGACTCTGACGCGAGCATCGCGGCGCCCCGGCGCCGCGCCCACCCCGACAACCTGCGGAGAAACCAGATGAGCTTCAACCTGCACAATCGCAATCTGCTGAGCCTGATGCACCACAACACGCGCGAGCTGCGCTACCTGATCGATCTCGCACGCGACCTGAAGCGCGCGAAGTACAGCGGCACCGAGCAGCCGCACCTCGTGCGCAAGAACATCGCGCTCATTTTCGAAAAGACGTCGACCCGCACGCGCTGCGCGTTCGAGGTCGCCGCGTACGACCAGGGCGCGAACGTCACGTACATCGACCCGACGTCGTCGCAGATCGGCCACAAGGAAAGCATGAAGGACACCGCGCGCGTGCTCGGCCGGATGTACGACGCGATCGAGTACCGCGGCTTCAGCCAGGAGATCGTCGAGGAGCTCGCGCAGCATGCGGGCGTGCCCGTGTTCAACGGCCTCACCGACGAATACCACCCGACGCAGATGCTCGCCGACGTGCTGACGATGCGCGAGCACAGCGACAAGCCGCTGCACGACATCAGCTACGCGTATCTCGGCGACGCGCGCAACAACATGGGCAACTCGCTGCTCCTGATCGGCGCGAAGCTCGGGATGGACGTGCGGATCGGCGCGCCGAAGTCGCTGTGGCCGTCCGCCGAGCTCGTCGCGCAGTGCGAGGCGTTCGCGGCCGAAAGCGGCGCGCGGATCACGCTGACCGAGGACCCGCTCGAAGCGGTCAAGGGCGTCGACTTCATCCACACCGACGTGTGGGTGTCGATGGGCGAGCCGGTCGAGGCGTGGGACGAGCGGATCAAGGCGCTGCTGCCGTACCAGGTGAACCGCAAGCTGATCGAATCGACCGGCAATCCGCGCACGCGCTTCATGCACTGCCTGCCCGCGTTCCACAACTGCGAGACGAAGGTCGGCAAGCAGATCGCCGAGCGCTATCCGCATCTGAAGGACGGCATCGAAGTCACCGACGAGGTGTTCGAATCCCCGCGCTGCATCGCGTTCGAGCAGGCGGAAAACCGCATGCACACGATCAAGGCGGTCCTCGTGTCGACGCTCGGCGACATCTGACGCGTCCACGCGTCCGGCGTGCCACGGCGCGCCGGGCGCACCTACAAGGAGAAACACGATGCGTATCGTCATCGCATTGGGCGGCAATGCGCTCCTGCAGCGCAATCAGCCGATGACCGAGACCCAGCAGCGCGAGAACGTGAAGATCGCGGTCGCGCAGATCGCGCAGATCGCGCCCGGCAACGAGCTCGTGATCGCGCACGGCAACGGGCCGCAGGTCGGCCTGCTCGCGCTGCAGGGCGCGGCCTACACCGCGGTCGCCCCCTACCCGCTCGACGTGCTCGGCGCGCAGACGGAAGGAATGATCGGCTACCTGATCGAACAGGAAATGGGCAACCTGCTGCCGTCCGACGTACCGTTCGCGACGCTGCTCACGCAGGTCGAGGTCGATCCGGCCGATCCGGCGTTCGACCATCCGACCAAGCCGATCGGCCCCGTCTACGTGCGCGAAGAGGCCGAACGGCTCGCGCACGAGAAGGGCTGGAGCATCGCACCGGACGGCGACAAGTTCCGCCGCGTGGTGCCGAGCCCGCGGCCGCGGCGCATCTTCGAGATCCGGCCGATCAAGTGGCTGCTCGAGAAAGGCTCGATCGTGATCTGCGCGGGCGGCGGCGGCATTCCGACGCGCTACGACGCGAACGGCAAGCTCGCGGGCGTCGAGGCGGTGATCGACAAGGATCTGTGCGCGGCGCTGCTCGGGCGCGAACTGCACGCGGACCTGCTCGTGATCGCGACCGACGTCGACGGCGCATACATCGACTGGGGCAAGCAGACGCAGGCGCTGATCGAGGCCGCGCATCCGGATGCGCTCGAGCGGCTCGGCTTCGCCGCCGGCTCGATGGGGCCGAAGGTCCAGGCGGCGATCGAGTTCGCGCGCGAGACCGGGCGGGACGCCGTGATCGGCTCGCTCGCGGACATCGTCGCGATCGCCGAAGGCCGTGCCGGCACGCGCATCAGCACGAAGATCGACGGAATCCGCTATCGCAAGCCGCAATGACGGCGGCTTGACGAACACCCGGCCGGCGGCGGCATGCGCCGGCCGATCGACATCCGCTCAAGGCTCGATCACCCTCGGCGTCACCAGAAAGAGCCGCTCGCTGTGGCTGTCCTCCTTGTCGGTCGAGCGGAACAGCCCGCCGATGAGCGGCAGCTTCGACAGCACCGGCACGCCCGATTGCGTGCTCGAGCGCGCATCCATCTTGTAGCCCGCGATCAGCAGCGCCTGCCCCTGCTCGATGAATGCCTGCGTGTTGATTTCGGTCGACACGATCACCGGAATGTTGTCGACCGTCTGCCGCGACAGCTCGCCGTCGACGATCCGCACGTCGAGCTTGATCTGCGTGCGCCCGCCCTCCTCCACGACCATCGGCAGCACCCGCAGCGACACGCCCGTCGAGATGCTGTACAGGTCGGCCGACGTGTAGCCCGCGACGCGCACGAAAAACTGCCTCTTGTTGTCCATCACCGCCTCGACGTTGTCGAGCGTCGTGACTTTCGGGCTCGCGTCGGTGCGCGCCTGGTTCGACGATTCGAGCGCGTTGATCCGCGCGAGCAGATAGCGGCCCGCGTCGCCGAGCACGGCCGTCAGCGACAGGCCGAGCGGGCTCGCCGGCACGCTGACCGAGTCGTTGCCGGACAGCGAGATCGAGCCGAAGGTCGGATTCAGCGCGCCGTTCGCATACGAATTCTGCGACGTGAGCCCCGTGCCCGTCTGCAGGTCGAAATGGCTGTTGTGCGCGCGCCAGTCGATGCCGAGCTGCCTGAGCGCGCCTTCGTCGATCTCGATCATGCGCGCCTCGATCTCGATCAGGCGCGGCTTCACGTCGAGCAGCGCGATCAGGTCCGGGTACTGCGCCATGTGCTCGGGCACGTCGCGCACGAGAATCGAGTTCGTGCGCGGATCGGCCTGGATCACCGGCAGGTCGGTCGAATCGCCCGCGCCCACCGGCACGCCGCTCGCGCCGCCGAGCGGATCGAGCACGCCGCCGCCCTGGGAGCGCGCCGCGCCCGAGTTCGCGATCGCCGCGGCGAGCATGCCGCTCGGACGCGGCTCGCCCCCTTGGCCGCCGCCCTGCATGCCCGCGGCTTCGCCCGACTGCGCGCCCTGCATGTACGGCGGCAGCGGCGGCAACGGCGGCGTGCCGCTGCGCCCGCCGCCGAGGTCCGTCATCGGCGCGGCGCGGCTGATCGGCTTGCCGACCGTCGTCTGCGACGCGCGCTTGCCGTCGCCCGGGTGATACATCCGGTTCAGCAGCGACGCGACGCCCGGCATCGTCACGGTCGTGCCGTCGACGTTCACGTCGCGATCGGCGGCCCATGCGTGCTTCAGCGAGAACACGCGGATCTGCGTGCCGCCCGTGCGCGCGGAATTCTCGTCGAGCCGCGCGGCGACGCTCGTCACGAGCTCCACGTAGCGCGGCGGCCCCGCGACGAGCGCGGTGCGCTGCTGCGCGTTGTAGGTGACCGGGTAGCGCGGGTCGGCGATCTTCATCTGTTCGAGCAGGTCGCGCAGGTCGCCCGTGTTCGCGCGATCGAGCTTGACGAGGGTGCTCTTCATGTCGCTCGCGGGCGTCACGTACAGCACGGTGCCGTCGTAGTACCAGACGAAGCCGAACGATGCGGCGAGCGTGTCGAGGAAGCGCTGCGGCGACATCTTCATCTTGCCGCTGACGGCGCCGCCCACGCCGGGCGCGACGTTCGCCGCGATGTTCTGGCTCGCGGCGAGGTCGCGCAGCACGTCCTTCACGTCCTTGCCTTCCGCCGCGTACTGGATTTCGGTGCTGCGCCAGCGGATCGGCGCGGCGTCGACGGAAAGGCTGGCAAGCGAGCACAGCATGGACAGCAAAACGGGGATCTTGGCCTTCATGGGTCCGTCCGGTGGGGGCGCGCGGCAGGTCGGTCGGACGTGCGCGCCGCAGATGGGAGACCCGTGCAGTAAACCGCAGCCGCGCGCGGCGACGGCCGCGCGCGGCGAAGGTCCGTTCAATAGAACGAATTGATGGTCCAGCCGGTGGCGAGCGGCGTCTGGAGGAAGGTCTGGCCGTTGCTGCAATAAGTGGACGTCCACGGCGTCTTCGCGTAGCTGTCGTACGTCGCCCATTTGCTCGACAGCCTGACCGTGTAGCCGCTGCGCGGCTCGGCGGCCACGTTCAGCGTGACGTTGATCGTCGCGGCGTCTTCCCTAAGCTTCGACGACTGTGCCTCGTTGTGAGCGATCGCCTTGCCGCTCCTGACGTCGATGACCTCGACGACGAGACGCATCTGTCCTTCCCGTCCCTTCTGGTCACACGTCGAATAGGCCATGTGCATGTACGCACTCACCGCAATCAGCCCGTTGTTGTCGAGCTTCACCTGCCGGTCGATCGTGTACGTGTACGTGCCGTCCGATTCGTAGGTGATGAACGATCCGTTCGGATAGCCGCCGGTGTAGGTGAACGAGCATTGCGGGAAGTCCTTCGCGCCGGGCGTCGCCATCAGAATCTGGCAATCGATGTCGGTGCTGCCGATCGTGATCCTCGACTGCGGGAGCCATTTGCCGTTCTGGCATGACAGTACTTGTCCGTCCTGGCTCATCGACACGAGCCCCGCGTCCGGCCGCTGCGGATCGGGCGCGCATGGCGTGTTGACGACGACGCTCCCCGTGATCTCGAGCTGATTCGCGGCGACGATCCCCGGCACGATCATGTTGCCGTCTTTGTCGACGGCGAGTGCCTGCCAGCCCAGGCCCGTCCATGCATACGCGCGGAACTTGTCGAGCGTGAGGCGCACGTCGCCTTCCTCGTTCGATGCATCGGTGGGCAGATAGTCGGCCGTTTTGACGGGGTCTTTCCAGTGACCGCCCGCGCCACGCCACACGCCGTCCTTGCAGCTAAGCAACTTGCCGTACTTGTCGGCACCGAGCTTGCCGTTCGCGAAGCTGCCGGCCGTTCCGCAGTTTGCCGCGTCTGATTTGCCATCTTCGAACGTATGCGTGAGCCAGATCGGCACCTGCATCGCGTTCACCTCCGGATGGCCGCCGATGCCGACGCGGTACAGGTATTCGTTATTGACCTGCTGGCCCGGGCCGTTGAAGAAGATTTCGTTCGCGAGATGGCCCGCGTTCGGCGGCGCAGCGTCGTTCGGATCGCACTTCGTCGCGGCGCCGCCCATGAACGTGGCGAGGGGCATCCGCCACGCGTCGTACGCGCCGCGCGCCTCCGTCGGAAAGCGTGCGCTGATCGAGCCGCCGCCCGGACCGGACCCCGCGGCGATCGGCCCCAGGTCCACGTCGCCGATCACCTCGCCGCCCGTCGTCACGACGAGCGCGTCGAGGCCGAGCCCGTTCGCGGTCTGCTTGACCATCACGCAGGTGTTCTGGCCATAGGCGTTGCGCGACTGCAGCGTGCCCGATAGGTCACCACTCGCCTGCAATTCAGCGAGCGTCATCACGACCGGCTGCTTCGCGGCGGTCCGTTGTATCCACGCGTCGTAATCGCGCTTCAACGCGCGCGTCGCCGCGGCCGTCACCTGCGCCTGGTATTGCGCGGCCTGCTGTGCGCGCACATCGTCGAGCGATGTATCCATCATCATCGCGATGCCTGCGAGCATCAGCGCGGCAATTGCGAGCGCCGCGAGCATTTCGATCAGCGCGAAGCCGCGCGCGCGGCGGCGGCGGTAAGAAATGAAATGCATCAGTACGCTTGCCCCATCCACACCGGAAGACCGTTCGCAATATTGAGCCCGGCCGGCAACGGCACGCCATCCGCCGGCGCGTTCGGATTCGCATGGCCGGGGCGCACGACCGCGTTGCGATACGCGACGCCCGCTAGCAGCGAGCCGTCGGCAAGCGTCGCGATCTCGCCCGCGATGTTGACTGGCGGCATCGTCACCGCATACGCGACAACAGTGCCGTCCGCGACATAGTTGCGCCATGCTGGATTCGCACCCGGATACCAGGTCGGAAACGGAAGCAGCGCGTTCGGCACCGCGCCGTGCGTGCCCGGATGCGTGCGCGCGTAGTCGAGCGCCGCCTGACGGTAGATGGCGAGGTCTTCGGCAAGCGCCTGCGCGTTGCGCGACGGTTGCAGCGCGGGAACGGCGGACGGGCCTTGCAGCGTCGCGTAAACGGCGGCGATCGATGCGAAGGCCAGCACGGCGGCGAGGGCGTACATGAGCGGCGTGGGCGATGGCGAACGAGTCGGGTGGCGTCAGTTCGACGTCCAGATGATCGTGGCGTTGTCCACGCAGGCCGCCGTCGCGGCGGCCGGCGTGACCGGATAGTTGATTCCGGCATTCTGACCGACCGCAACCAACCGCCAGTTGCCGCCCGCCGTCAACGTGTTGATGCAGATGTCGCGCGGAATGTTCGTGTACTGAACGGTGAAGGTCTGTCCCTGCCCCGTCACCGTGACGTTCCCGCCCCATGCGTTCGATACGATTGCATTGTTGACAGGCAGCGTGCCCGGAAACACCTTCGCCGCGATCAGGTTCGCGTTGAGATCGACGCCATTTCCGTAGTTGTTCACCTGCCCCATATAAAGCTTCTTCGTCCCCGTCTGAATCGCATTCAGCTCCTCCGCAAGCCGGTTCGTATTCGCACTCGAAAACGCCGACCCGAGCAGCGCGATTGCGCCGACGATCACGATCGCGGCGACGCCGAGATACGCGATGCTTTCGAGCAGCGACGCGCCGCGCTGCTTGCGGTAGCGCCGACAAAACGCCGGCTGGTGTCGATAAGCGGGATGATTAGCGAGTGGTTTCATATGGTCTTCTCCTGAATTGAAAATGCGCGACGTCAATGCATCGCGCGCGTCATCGCGGCGATTTCCTGCTGAATTCCGAAAAACCCCGTCACGAGCCAGCCGATCAGCAGCGCGAGCACGACGATCGCGACGCCGTTCAGCACGCGCATCTGCGCGGCGATCCGCGCGACGCCCTCTTCGAGCCATTCGTCGGCGAGCATCTTGAGCGCCGCGTCGAAGCCGCCGAATTCGGCGTAGATGCACAGATCCTCGACGATCTCGCGCGACGGAAACTGATAGCCGGTGTTGTGCAGCGCCTCCCCGGCGTTGAGGCCCGACTTCACGCCGTCCAGCGTGTCGTCGATCCGCTCGCGCAGCCACGGCCCCGCGACCGCGCCGATCTTGAGCAGCGCCTTCTCGACCGTGACGCCCGACGCCTGCAGCGCCGAGAATGCGATCAAAAAACCGCTGCCCGTGACGAGCCGATAGATCGAATAAGGCGGCACGCAGTCCGCATAGATGCGCAGCGGCCCGCGCCAGCGCGGCAGCGACCATGCGAGCGCGGCAAGCGCCGCAACCAGCAGCGCGACGACGACGAGCATCCAGCCCTGCACGAACAGCGACATCAGATACAGCGAGCGCGCGGCGCCGTGCCAGTGGGTCGGATCGGCGATCAGCGCGAATTTCGGGATCACGTGCGTGCCGAACAGGTACAGGTAGCCGATCACCATCACGACGAGCCCGACCGGATACGCGACGCCGCCCGTCACCGCGCGGCGAATCTTGCGGCCCGACTGCACGATGTCGGCCACCGACGCGAGCGCATCCTCGATGCGCCCCGCCTGCTCGCCCGCCGCGACGATCATCTGCTCGGTCGCGGGCACCCACGTTTCCATCGCCTCCGACAGCATCCGGCCGTTCTGCACCGCGAAACGCCAGTCGGACAGCACGATCGCGAGCGGCTCGCGCGGCTTGCGGCCCTCGCGCGACGCGCGCCATTCGAGTTCTTCGAGCACCTTGAGCAGCGGCAGCCCGTTGCCGAGCATCTTCGCGATCTTCCGGTAGACGCGCAGCCGCTCGTCGGCATTCAGGCACAGCTTCGCCCAGCGGCGGTTCAGCTCAAGTGCCATAGCTGAATCCGACGAGCGACAACTGTTGCCGCGCCTCGCCCGACACCGGCGCGAGCGTGCCGACGACGCGCTCGACGCCGCGCGGATCGACGAGCCCCGCCGCGACCTTGCGCAGCGCGTGCTCGGCGAGCGTCATCCCGCCGAGCGTGCGGGTCCAGTATTCGAGCGCGCCGGCCTTGTAGCCGTCGCGCAGGAACTCGAACAGCCGCGCATCGGGCAGGATCACCTCCGCGACGACCGTGCGGCCGATCGTGCCGACCGTGCGGCAATGCGCGCAGCCGTCGCCCGCGATGCACACGTCGTGCATCCGGCTGTCGAGCGCGAGCCGCAGCCGCGCGAACAGGCCCGGCTCGATGCGGTCCGGATGATCGACGAGCCGCAGCTTGCAATGCGGGCACAGCAGCTTCACGAGACGCTGGCTGATGAGCCCGGAGACCACCGTGTGATCGGTGACCATCCGCGCGTGCAGGCCGAGATCGATCAGGCGGTCGGCGATCGCGAGCGCGCTGTTCGCGTGCACCGTCGTCCACACCTGGTGGCCCGTCATCGACGCGCGCAGCGCCGTCTGCCCGGACGCGCGGTCGCGGATCTCGCCGATCATGATCGTGTCCGGGTCGAGCCGCATCGCGTTCGTGATCGCCGCCGCGAACGCGAGCGCGCGCGCCTCCTCGGTCGGCGCGTTCGCCACCGGCGTCTGCACCGCGCCGCCGATCGGATATTCGATCGGGTCCTCGACCGTGATCACGTGCAGGCTGCCGCGCGATTCGTCGATCTGCGCGGCAAGCATCCGCTGCAGCGTCGTCGACTTGCCGGAGCCCGTCGGCCCGCTGATGATGTTCATCCCGTGCGGCTGCGCGCGCAGCGTGCGGAACGCCGCGACGTGCTCGGGCGCAAAGCCGAGCGCCGCGAGATCGGACGCGTCGCCCGCATCGTTGTAGAGCAGCCGCAGCACCATCAGGCTGCCTTCGTTGGTCGGCGTCGTCGCGATCCGCACGCCGTACAGGTCGTCCGGCAGCTTGTCGCGGTCGCCGATGCTCGCGTCCTGCCGCTCGTTCGGCCGGTAGCTGTTGTCCGACACGGTCGTCATCGCGCCGTACAGCGTCGCGAGCAGCCGCTCGCCGTGCTCGCGCGTGTGCTCGTTCACGCGCACGAGCTCGTTGTGGATGCGGAAGTAGACCTCGGTGCTGAAGCGGCGCACGCGGATATGGATGTCCGACGCGCGCTCGCGGCACGCGCGGCCGATCAGCTCCTTCGCGAGCACCTGCATCACCGTGTGATCGAGCCGCTCGCCGCCGCCCGCCACATGCCGGCGGTACGCCTCGCGCACCTGCGTCAGCGTCGCGGGCGTCAGCCGGTAGGGCCGGCCCATCCGGTCGAGCCGCGCGCGATACGACAGCACGAACGGATTCATCTCGTGGCCTTCGGCGATCAGCAGGCGCCCGTCGTCGAACAGGCAGACGAACTTGCGCTCCTCGACGCTCGCGGCGAAATCGCCCGCTTCGCTGACGGCGTGCGGGCCGCGCGGCTGCGCGGCGTCCGTGCCGGCGGACGGCGTCGCGCGCGCGAGCGCCGGGTCGGGTCGTTGCGCGCCCTGGTTCATGATCCGCTCGCAGGCGACGAAGGCAGCGACGGCAGCGGCGCGGCCACGTCGGCCGGCAGCGGCGGATTGCCCGCATAGGAAGGCGACGCCGTCGACAGCCGGGTCGTGCGCCCGCGATTCGACACGACGACCGCGCGCGGCTCGATCGCGACGACGCGTCCGCCGTCCGGCAGCGCATCGCCGCGCTGCACCTCGAATTCAGCGCCGCCGTTCATCCGCAGCGTCGCGAATGCGCGCTTGCCGACGCCTTCGATCGCCGTCACCGTGAACTGCCCGGCAGCCGGCACGCCGCCGCCGAGCGCACGCGCGAGCTGCGCGGAACGCTCGATGACCTGCTGCTGGGTTTCGAGCTTCTTCAGCTGCGCCTGCAGCAGCACCGTTTCGCTTTGCAGCTGCGTGAGCCGCGCGGCGGTCGCGGCGCCGTCGTCGGGCGACGCGGGCCCGGCCGCGCGCGCGACGCCGGCGAGCAACGCCAGGCCAAGCGCGCACATCGATCGAACGCAACTATTTCGCATAGAGCACTCCTTCGAGAGTCCACTGATTGTTCTGGTAAGCGATGCGCTGCACGCGCAGCCCCGGCACGTCGATCGCGCGCACGAACTCGGGCGGCGCGATGCCGCCGAGGGTCGCGTTCAGCCGGTACGCGCGCCACCCGGTCACAGCGGCCGCCTGCTGCGCGAGATTCGCGAGCGGGGCGCCCGGCGCCTGATCGGGAAGCAGCCGGTCGAGTTTAGCGGCCGTGTCGAGCCATTGGAGACGCGCCAGAAGTTGTGTCCTGACAGCCGAATCGTCGACGAGCGGCGTGTCGCCGGCCTTCGGCGCCGCGAGCGGCACGTCGAGCGTCGCGCGCTCGCCGTCGGTGTCGACCGTCGCGCCGGGCTCCACCGCGAGCAGGTAGCGCACGTTCGAGCCGTTACGCGCCCACGCGTAGTGCGCGGCGTCCGGCGTGCATTCGTAGCGCTCGAGCCGCCAGCCGCCCGGCGCGAGCCGGCCGAAACGCGCCGCGCAGGCGCGCGCGAACCCGACCGCGTCGGGCAGCGTCGCCCACGGATGCACGATGGGCGCGCTCGTCGCCTGCCGCGCGGCGAGCTCCGCGCGCACGCGCTCGAGCGCCGCCTCGCGCTCCTGGGCCTCGACCTTCGCGCGATGATGCCAGTACGCGAGGGCGCCGCCGGCCGCGACGCACACGACCGTCGCGGCGATCAGCGCGGTGCGCGCCGACAGCCGCCGCTCGACGGGCCGCAGCGCCCACCAGCGCTCGGTGCGCGGCCGGCCGCCGCGGCGCGGCAGCAGTTCGTCGAGCCGCTTCGGCTGGAAATTCTGGAAGCCCTGCCGCTCGAGCTCCGGCTCGCCGATCACGACGTTCCAGCCGCCCCACGCGTAATCGGTGTGCAGCCGCTCCAGCGCTTCCTCGCGGGTGCCGATCCAGTCGCCTTGCGGCATGAACGCGTGGTCGCGCACCGCGAAGTACGCCCAGCGTCCGTCCGGCAGCGCGAACGCGCCGAGCCAGTTCGGCGCGGGCTGCCGGCGGCCGTTGTAGAACGCGCCTTCGAGCGCGATCGAGCGCGACACCATCGCGCCGAGCGACAACTGCCCGGGCACGAAGCCGTCGCGCGTGTTCGCATAGCCCGCCGCCGCGCCGCCGCGATCGATCCGCAGCACCATCAGGTCGAACTTCAGCTTCTTCGCGAGCTCGACCGCTTCGGCGCGCAGCTCGTTGCGCCGCGACAGCGATTGCCAGAACAGGCCGCCGACGAAGCGGTGGCGGCCGATTTGAATCACTTGCGCGCTCATCGCCGGCTCCGTCACGCGCCGCCGCGCTGCGTGACGGGCGTGATCAGGATCACGATCACCTCGCGCTGGCGCTGCGCCTCGTAGCCGCCGCCGAGCGCGATCATCTTCGGCGTGCCGACGCCTTGCTCGTCGAGCGAATCGTTCGTGCCTTCGTAGCCGCTGATGACGAGCGTCTCGCCCGACTTCATCGCGACCCGCTGCAGGAAGTTGCGCATGTCGACGTCGGGCGTCTGGATCCGCGTCGAGTCCTTGGCCTCGCTGCTCGTCACGTTCTTCAGCTGCAGCAGCGCCGAGATGTTCGTCGAGAACTGCAGCATCACGGTGCCGTCGTCGAGCACGTGCGGCAGCAGCGTCATGTTGAAGCCGGTCGTCACGGTGCCCGGCGTGAGCGCCGTCGACGAGCCGACGTTCGCGGTGTTGGTCGTCGACACCGACGCGAGGTAGCCCGTCTGCGTCGCGACCTGCACGGGCACCGGCTGGTTGTTGAGCGTCGTGACCGACGCCGACGTCTTGCGCCGCACCGTGCCCTGCTCCGACAGCGCGCGAATCAGCAGCTTCGTGCCGTTGAAGCGGCTCGTCGGGCTGAGCACGGTCGCGGACAGGTCGGCGGGCGTCGTCGTCAGCGCCGCCGGCGTGAACGGGTTGGTGATGCCGAAGCTCGCCGACATCGTCTTGTAGACGAGGCTCCAGTCGATCCCGTACGCGTCGCCCGCCTTCAGCGACACGCTGAGCACGGTCACGTTGAGCAGCACCTGCCGCGACAGCGAGCGGTTCTGCTGCGTCATGAACGCGGCGACGCGCTCGAGCACGTCGGGCGTGTCGGTCACCGAGATCGAGCCGGTGGCCGGCGACGACACCGAGCTGCCGTAGCGCGACAGCATCGACTGGATCGCGCTCTGCAGGCCGTTGAACACCGACAGCTGCGAGTTCACCGCGGTGTTCGCCGTGTTGTTCGCGGTGAGGCCCGTCGAGCCGGAATTCGCGCCGTTGCCGCCGCCGCCCGCGCCGCCGGACTGCGAGCCGCCCGACGTGCCGTCGCTCGTCGCGCCGCTCACCACCGACGCGTTCAGCGACGAGTCGCCGGGAATCGCGTTGACCTGGAACGTGCGGGTATCGGTGAAGAAGAAGCGGATCGTGCCCTGCTCGTATTTCCAGAAGACGCCGAAGCGCGCGCACGCCGCGTCGAGCAGGCCGCGCAGCGTGCCGCCCGCATACACGATCCGCACCGGCGCGAACGACGTGCCGCCGCCGTCCGAACCCGCACCGCCGCCGCCCGCCTTGCCGCCGCCGGACGACGCGCCGGCCGGCATGCCGGGCGGCAGCGGCGGCACCGAGCGAGCGCCCGACGCGTCGAGGAACGCGGGCGCGCTGCGCGCGGCGCCGTCCGCGCCGCCGTTCTGCGAACGCGCGGCCGCCTGCTGCGCGCTCGCGGCAACCTGCGTCGGCACCTGCGTGAGCCGCGTGACCTGCTCGGCGAATTCGGACAACGAAGCGACCGGGCGATCAAACGACGCGGGCTCGTCGAACAGCGACGGCAACTGCTCGCCGTGCTGCAGCTTGACGGCGCCCGCCGACACCCATAACCCGTCGTTCACGACGACGGGCGCGAGCGCGTGCACGCTGTTGTCGCCGTCGGATACGCGCTTCAGCAGCGCGCCGGATTCGTTCGAATCGCGTTGCGCGTCCCGCTCGATGCCGCTGCGCAGCCCGGTGCAGCCGCTCAGCAGCGCTGCGAGTAACGAAATGACGAAAAAGACGCGCATCAGCCCGCTCCTTGCGCGACGACGCGCAACACATGATTGCCTTGATAGAGAATCGCCTGGATCGGCGTCGACGTGCGGCCGAGACTCGCGACGAGCGCTTGCAGCGCGTCCTCGAACGAGCCGCGCAGCGTCGCCTGCGCGTCGATGCTGAAATCGACCGGCGCATCCCAGACGAGCTGCCAGCCCGCCGTGCGCGCCCAGCGCGACAGCACGCCGCGAATCGTGCCGTCGGATGCGCGCACGTCCCAGCTCGACGCGGCCGGGACAGGCGCGGCGGCCGCCGTCGTCGCTGTCGCCGCCGCGGGCAGCGCCTGCGCGCCCGGCGCGGCCCCGGCCGAAGCCGGTGCGCGAAAGACGTCACCGCGCTGCGCCGTCAGCGGCGCGTGATCGAAGCGCTCGGCAAACGGGCCGCCCGGCGCCGGATCGGTGCCGACGGGCGGGCCGCTCGCCGCGCAGTCGGTTGCAGAAAGCGCGAGCGCGATGAACGCGGCCGCGGCGACCGTGGCGCCGTGCATCATGAATGTCCTCGTTACTCGACTGCCGTGCGCCGCTGGCCCCGCGCTTTGCCGAGTGTCGATCCCGGAGGCCGCATCCGACGCCTCGGAACGCCTGCGCGGTCGGAAAAGACTTTCCGATTCCGGGATTACCTCGGCTTTACATAATAGGTCTACGCATGCAGTCGCATTATTGAATTGATTATTGCGCGGCAAATATACCCCGAACAGTTTGACAAAAGCTAGTTTGCGTGCAAAATTAAATAGACCATTCAAATTCCCAGTCACCGCGCGCATTGCGCCGCCCATTCCATTCATTCGAATCGCCCAAATGAACCAGCATGCCGCCGCCCCGCTGCGCGATCTCGCGGGTGAAGTCCTCGGCCTGATCGACCTGAAGCAGATGTTCACCGACATCCACATCGAACAGGATCGCCCCATCACGATCAAGACGCCGCGCGGCTGGGTCGAGACGAGCGACGAGCCGGTGCTCGCCGACGACATGCGGCCGCTGCTCGACGCGATCGACGAGCACTGGGAGAGCGCGCTGCATCAAGGCACGCTCGACCGCCCGTTCGTCCTCACGCGCTGCCGGCTGCGCTGCCACGTATACCGCGCGGGCGGCGGCCGCAAGATCGTGATCTCGATGCGCCGCCTGCCGCTCAAGCCGCTGCCCCTCGAGGAGCTCGGCCTGCCCGTCTACGTGCGCTCGATGCTCGACAACACGAAGGGCATCATCCTCGTCACCGGCCCGACGGGCTCGGGCAAGACGACGACGATCGCGTCGCTGCTCGAGCACGTCAACGCGACGCGCAACACGCATATCGTCACGATCGAGGAGCCGATCGAATACTATCTGGAGCGCCGCGAGTCGATCATCTCGCAGCGCGAAGTGCCGACCGATACGCCGAATTTCCAGCACGGGCTGCGCGAGGCGCTGCGGCAGAAGCCGGACGTGGTGATGGTCGGCGAGGTGCGCGACGCGCAGACGGCCGACACGCTGCTGCAGGCGGGCGAATCGGGGCACCTCGTGCTCGCGACGATGCACACGGGCAGCGCGGTCAGCGCGCTCAACAAGCTGCTGTCGTTCTTTCCGGTCGAGCAGCGCGACCGGCACGCGGTCGCGCTCGCCGAATCGCTGATCGGCATCGTCTGCCAGAGCCTCGTGCCGAGCGCGGACGGCGAGAGCCTCGTGCTCGCGAGCGAGCTGCTGTTCAACAACAACAACCAGGTCGCGAAGCTGATCGCGGACCCGACGAAGCTGCACCTCGTCAACGAGTTCCTGCGGCGCCGCGAGGACAACATGTCGCGCTCGCTGAACGACGATCTCGCCGCGCTCGCGGCCCGCAACCGGATCACGACGAAGGACGCGTTACGGGCGACTTACAACCGGATCGAGCTGCACGAAATGATGCAGTCCATTGTTAACCGTTAGTTAACCTGTTAGCCACACGCGCGCCCGATCCGGCATTTTTAGCCGTCGATCTAAAACCGGAAAAAAACAATATAAACACGCAAAAATCTGCGTTAATTGACTTTCCGCATTAATTCCAATAGACGTTTGCCGTCCAGCGGTAAAATCGGGCGCGATCGCCATTTTAATAATGAGCCGATTAGGCATCAATTGCCGAGCAGGCGCGTCTGCGCCCTGAGGCCGAGGTCGTCTTGCGTCGCCGGCGGATGCGCTCGCGACGGCGCGCGCGGCCGTACCGCGGGCTTCGCGGGTTCGGGCGGGCTGGCGGCGCTCACGCGCGGCGTCACCAGCACGAGCCGCTGCTCCCCCCGCCCGGCGGCAAGCGGCAGCGCGAGCGCCGCGCATTCCCCTGCCGCGAGCGTCACGCCGGACACGGTTTCGCGCGACGGCGACGCGCCGTCCGCCCAGCGCTCGACGATCCGCATGTCGAGCGCGTAGCGGCCCGCCTGCGCAGTCTCGCGCGGCGTGACCCGCATCGCGAAGCCGTTGCGCTGCGCGTCGAGCGAGCGTGCATCGCCGTCGCCCGACGCGACGAACACCTGCCGCAGACGGCCGAAATCCGCGCTGCCGTCGGGGAGCGTCAGCGTCGAACCGTCGGCGTCGATCGACGCGTCGCCGTGCGCGGCGAGTTCGGCAACGCGTGCGCGCGTTGCCGCGCAGCCGTCCGGCGCGGGCGCGATCGCGACGCGCGGGGTGGATGCGCCGGCAAGTTCGGACGATCCGGACGCCTGCGCGCCGTCGCGCCACCGCAGCCCCAGCGCGTCGAGCCGCGCGGGCGCGAGCGTCACGCCGAACGCGTCGATCCGTATCGACGCCGGCAGCGTATCGAGCTGCGCGACGAGCCGCGCGTCGCGCGCCAGCCGCGCGGGCACGTCGCGGATCAGCACGGTGTTCGAGCGTGCGTCCGCGTCGACGATCGGCAGCGACGCGGTGAATTCGCGCACGCCCGGCACCGCGCGCGGCGCGCCGCCGTCCTGCTCGAGCCGGCGGCGCAGCCGCGTCGCCAGCCCCGGCACGACCGTATCGCCCGCGTCACCGCGCGCCGCGTGGTCGGCCGCCGCGCGCAAGCGCAGCCGGAACGCGCGCGTCTCGGTCCGAACCCGCGCCTGCGCGGCCTCGTCGAGCGCGCGCGCGGCGGCGAGCACGAGCGCGACGTAGCGCGGCGGGCCGGCAACCCGCACGATCCGCGCCGCGTCGTCGTAGCCGGGCCGCCGGCGCGCGTCGACGATCCGCTGCCGCGCGAGCGTCGCGCGCAGCTCGGCGGGCGTCGCGTAATTGAGCCGCACCGCCGCGCGCTCGAATGCAGCGGGCGCGACGAGCTGCAGCACCGCGCCGTCGTAGTACGACGCGAGCCCGCAGGTGCGCGCGACCCAGTCGGCGAAGCGCTGCGGCGGCAGTGCGTCGCGCACGTCGAGCCGGCACGGTGCGTCTGTCTCGATGTCGATTGCGACGCCCGAACGGCGGCTCAGCTCGCTCAACGCGTCGGCGGCGTTCACCGGGCCGACGCGATAGTCGAAGCGCGCGAGCGGCCACGTCAGCGGCACCGCGTGCAGTGCGGGCACATGGCCGGCGAGCGCGAGCGCCAGCGCGGCGGCCGACACGGCCGCGCGCG
This sequence comes from Burkholderia ubonensis, assembly GCF_902833085.1. Classification (GTDB taxonomy): domain Bacteria; phylum Pseudomonadota; class Gammaproteobacteria; order Burkholderiales; family Burkholderiaceae; genus Burkholderia; species Burkholderia ubonensis. The sequence continues at coordinate 494,384 of NZ_CADFEB010000007.1, read as the reverse complement.
GCGTCACGATGCGCGATCCGCCGGTTCCGCGTCCGCGCCCAGGTTCAGGCGATAGCCGGTCGCGTAGGCCGCATGCACGGTCCAGCCGATGCCCGCCGCCTTCAGCCGGCTGCGCAGCCGGCTCACGTACATGTCGACCGTGCGGGTCTGCGCGGACGCGTCCGCGCCCCACACGAGCCGCAGCAGGTCCTGCCGCTGCACGACGGTGCCGGGATGCTCGGCCAGGTGCCAGAGAATGTCGAATTCCTTCGCGCTGAACGCGTGCGACGCGCCGTCGTCGGACACGGTCAGCGTCGCGCGCGCCAGCACGTAGCCGCCGAGCTGCATGCGCCCGCTGTCGACCGACAGCGCCGCGAAGCGCCGCAGCAGCGCGCGCACGCGCGCGAGCAGCGTCTGCTTTTCGAGCGGCTTGACGAGGAAGTCGTCCGCGCCGGCGTCGAGGATCTTCACGATGTCCTCTTCGTCCGAATGCACGGTCTGGAAGATCACCGGGACGATCGAGCGCGCGCGGCCGCGCACCCACGCGAGCAGCCGCTCGCCGGTCATCCCGGGCAGGTCCCAGTCGAGCAGCAGCAGGTCGGCCCAGCTGTCGCCGAGGAAGCGGCGCGCGTCGAGCCCGTCGTCGAACGCCTCGACGCGGTAGCCCTCGGCCTTGAGCCAGGTGACGAGCAGCGTGCGCTGCACCGGATCGTCCTCGACGACGACGATCTGCTTGGGCTGCTGCACGGTGCGCTGCATGTTCGGTTCGGACATCGTGAAATCAGGGGTCGTCAAGCGAATTGAGGGAGAACGCGCGCGCTCAGCCGTCCGGCGCGACGCTCGCGCGCCAGCGCGCGATGCCTTCTGGCACGGCCGGCGGCGCCGCGCCGGCCGCCGGCGCGAGCATCGGCAGACGCATCACGAACGTCGTGCCGACGCCGCGATTCGATTCGGCGTACAGCGCGCCCGCATGCGCGGCCACCACCTGCGCGGCGAGCTGCAGCCCGAGGCCGAAGCCCATCGAGCCGCGCTTGGCGAGCGGCGCGAAATCCGTCATCCGGGCGTCCGTCGCGAGGCCGGGCAGGCCGCCCGCCCAGTCGCGGATCGTCAGTTCCGCGTGCGCGTCGCGCACGTGCAGCCGGATCTCGACGCGTGCGCCCTGCCGCGACGCCTGCACCGCGTTGTCGATCAGGTTCTGCAGCGCGCGGGCGACGAACACGCGCGCGCCGCGCAACCACAGCGGCGCGGCGTCGTCGAGCCAGAGCTGCAAGGAGACGCCGCGATAGACGGCGCCCACTTCGAGCTTCGGCACGAGCTCGCGCAGCATCTTGCGCAGGTCGAAGCGCACGAAATGGCGCTGCCGGAGATCGTCCGCCGCCGACGCGACGAGGTAGTCCTGGCCGAGCAGCAGCGCGTGCCGCGCGAGCTGCGCGATCCGTTCGAGGCCGCCGCAGGCGGCGAACGCGTCGGGATCGGCGTCGTGCAGCTGGGTCAGCGCGAGAATCGAATTCTGCGGCGAACGCAGGTCGTGCGCAAGAAAGCGCAGCGACGCAACGCGCTCGTCGAGCGCGCGGCGCAGCGGCGTGACGTCGGCGACCGTGACCGTCGCCGCGAGCACCGGATCGTGCTCGACCGGCTGCAGCGTGAGCCACAGGATCGCATCGTCGGATTCGAATTCGAATCCTTGTTCGAGTGCGTCGAACAGCGCGGCGGGATCCGCGAACGCCGCGTGCGCCGCATCGCCGAGCAAGGCGGCGAGCGGCAGCCCGGCCGGCAGCGTGCGGCCGAACAGCGCGTGAGCGCGCTCGGTGGCCGCGACGATCGCGCCGTCGCGGTCGAGCGCGAGCGTGCCCCACGCCTGCCGGGCCTGCATCACCTCGAAGATTCGGGCATCGGCCCGTTGCGGCACGCTCAAGTTCTGCTCCGGCGGACGTCGCGGTCCGCGAATGATTGGACGGGCCGCGACGCGGCGGCGCGAGCGCGCAGTGTGACCCGATTCGAAAGCGCTTGTCCAGTGCCGCCGCGCCGCGTCGTCCGCACGGTCAGAAGTCGGCCTTCTGCTTGAGGTCGCCCGCGCTCACCGTCACTTCGTCCGACGTGAACTCCATGTTGCCGCCCGCGCCTTGCTTGCCGACGTGTGCGTTCACGAACGGATTGCCGCCCGTCTCGAGGCGCTCCAGCTCCTTCGTCGCGCCTGAGTTCAGCTTCACGTTGCCGTCCTTGTCGACGGTGCCGACCGAATTGCCGCTGCCGTTGTACAGGTTGCCCTGCGAGTCCATCTTCAGGTGCAGCGCCTCGCCGCCCGCCTTCGTGTTCAGCTTCACGTCGCGCATGTCCTCACCGGGCTTGCCGCCGGTCGGCGTCACGGCGTGGTTGGTCGGGCCGTTCTTGCCGCCCGGCGTGTTGTTGCCCGTCGGCGTGTTGCCGGACGGATCGTCGCCGACGTTCGTGTCGTCGCCGCCGCCCGAATCGTCCTGCATCAGCAGCTCCTCGATTTCGTGGAGCAGCTCCTCGATCTTCTGATCGCGGCTGCCCGACGTCGACGACGAGTTGAACTGCGTCGGATTGAGAGTCGTGTTCGAAATGCCGTTTACGCTCATGACCGTCTCGCTATGAATGTGAATCGATTGATGGAAAAGTAAAGGAACGCGCGCGGCCTTCGTGTGCCCGCGGTTCGACGACAAGCTTAGGCAGCGTGTTCGCACGCGCGGCGAAGCGCGCGAAGCGACGTCGCGGCGGCCGAAACGACCGGACGCGCATCGCGCGCCGCCGCCGCGCGACGCGCCCCGCTTCGCCGCGCATGACGCCGCTTCGCACGCGCCGATCGCTCTCGCGCGCGTGACGGCGATCATCGTCGCCGGATCATCTCTACTCGACGCATCGCACCGACATGGCGATCAAACCGTGCAACAAGGCCGCCTTGCGCGCGCTGCTCTCGGCCTTCTCGGCCGGGCTGCGCGCAAGCGCGCACGCGGACCTCGACGAACTGCTGCTCGCGCTGCGGGTCCTGCAGCCGCGCAACGCCGCGGTCGACCTGTGCGACGTGCGGCTGCGGATCAGCCGGCGCGACTGGATCGGCGCGCTGCACATCCTGCGCACGCTCGAAGACCAGCAGCGCGGCACGCCGCTGTGCGCGGCGCTGCAGAGCTGGTGCCTGTACGCGCTGCAGGACGACGACTGGCGGCGTTACGCGCAGACCGTGGTGCTGTCGGGGGACCGGGCGTCGGCGGTGCTCGTCGGCCGGTTCCTGAAGGTGAACGAACTCGCGGACGCCGTCGGCATGCATGACGACGACGACGTCGCCGCACGCATCTCGCAACTGCTGCGGCTCGACCGGTATCAGTGGGCGCGGCATGTGCATGCGAGCGGGATGGGGTGAAACGGATGCGTCGAAACGGGCAGGATCGTTCGGGATCGGCGGCGCGCGGCGCGAACGATGCGCGGACATTCGAGATGCAGCACGCAACCGGTCGAGCAACCGTGCGGCTGGCGGTGGCGCAGAGGCTCGACGAGATCAGGAAGGCGGCGGCGTCATGCGTCGCCGCCTGTGCCTTTACCGGTCGAACGTCTGCGAAGGCGCTTCGTCGAACATCCGCCGATAGCCGTTGACCAGCGTCGATCGATGCTGGATTCCCCAGCGGCTCGCGATCTCGAGCACGCTCGCCGCGCGCGGCGCGTCGGACAGCAGCTCGCCGCGAATCCGCTCCATCCGCTGCCGCCGGATCAGCTCGCTCGGCGACAGGCCGAGATAGGTCTTGAACGCCGCCTGCAATGCGCGCTCGGTCACGTCGATGTGCGCGGCGATTTCCCGCACCGACAGATCGCGCTGGTCGAGCCGCTCCATCAGATAGCGATACGCGCGCCGGTACTTGCCGGGCAGCCGCGCGCTGACGTCGTCGCTCGGCGCGGCCGCATGCGTGCCGCAGCGCGCGATCGCCAGCGCGGGCGCGAGCGCCGCGCCGTCCGAGCGCACGTGCCGCACCGACGCGAGCGCATAGCGCGCATACAGCGACGACGATTCGCGAATCCGCCCCTGCTGCTCGCGCACCTTCGCCGCGCAATACAGATAGTCGAGCGTCCAGCGCACGTGCGAGCCGCAGCGCCCGGCCGCGTCGCGATACGGCGCGATCATCGTGTCGGCGACATTCGGCGCCTGGCCGGCCAGCGCCGCGAGCGCGACTTCGAGGCGCACGCTGCGCTGGTAGTCGGCGAGGCCCGCCTTCGCGCACCAGCTCACGTGCGCATCGATCCGCGCGAGCGCCGCGTGGTCGCCGGCCGCGAGCGCATGCACCTGCCGCATGTAGTCGACGCGCATCCGCAGCAGCGGCAGCGCGTCGGCGCCGGCCGCAGGCGTGGCCGCTTCCGCGAACGTGGACAGCGGCAGGTCGGTCAGCGTGGAGCGCCAGTAGACGTGGTCGCCGAGCGCGTCCGCGCAGCCGACCCCGTATTGCAGCAGCAAGTCCGCGCGCAGCGCGCCGGTGAGCTGCAGCCAGCGCGGATCGGCGTCGCGGGCGGCCGCGTCGAGCACGTCGAGCGCCGTCATCGCGTCCTCGGCGCGGCCCAGGTGATGCATAACCACGCATTCGCCGACGAGGCTCTCGAGCTTCTGCCCGGCGCTCGCCGCGCGGTCGTCGGCGATCCGCCGGAAGCCCGCCTGCGCGACACCGAAACGGTTCTGGAAGAACGCCTGCCAGCTCGCGTTGCGGCAGGTCATCACGCGCGTCTGGTCGCGCGACTCGCGCAGCAGCTTCTGCGCGCGGCGGAACGTCTCCTCGGCTTCCTCGAAGCGGCCGAGCACGAGCTGAATGTCGGCATACGCGTGGACGTCGCGCACGTCGGCGGCCGGGTCGCCGGGCTCGGCGTCGCAGCGCGCGGCGACGCACGCGGCCGCTTCGGCGAAGCGGCCGTCGAGCACGCGCGCGGCGTACGCGTCGGTCGACGACGGGTTGGCGAGCGCGGCGGCAGCGGCAAAATAGAGTGTCGAAAACATCGCGGGTCCTCTCGGCAAGCGGGTTCGAATACGAAGGGTTCGGGCTCGATCCGCACGCCGCGCCGCCGCTCGTCGCGGGGCGCAGCGCGTGGATGCGTGCCGCTATCGTCTCGTTCGCGCCGAATCCGCGCAGCAGTTTGTGACGTTCCGTTACGATTGGCTCGCCCGTCAGGGTCTCACGTCGGGCCCGCCCGCTGCGCGCCGCTACACCCTCAGCCAGAAATACTCGCCGGACGCGATCCCGCTGAACATCTCGTCGCCCGATTCGATGATGTTCTGCCGCCAGTAGCGGCCGTGCTCCGCGTAGTGCGCGAACAGACTGGCGAGCGTCTCGCCCGTCACGTCGGGCGTGAGCGGCAGCCGCATCAGCAGCACGATGCTGCCCGTGTCCGCGTCGATCCCGAGCTGCGCCTGGTCCTGCGCATAGATCAGCAGGTTCGCCTCGAGCAGCAGCCGGTACACCGCGAGCGTGCGGCCCGCGCTGACGATCCCGTAATGGAAGTTCACGTACATCGAGTCCGGATCGTCCTCGAAGTACTCGATCCGCACGTCGAAACCTTCGACCTCGATCGAGCGCGTGGCGAGCACCTGGTCGACATCCGGCAAATCGACGATCGCGCAAAGCTCGGCGATGACTTCCTCGTAATGTTCCTGGCTCATGGCTGCTCCGTTCTGGAATCCCGCACGCTGCAAAAAAACAGCCGGCGCACGAGGCGCCGGCTGTTCGACTCTCGTCGAGCGGCGGCGAACTTACTGAATTTTCTCCGCACCTTTCTGCATCAGGCCGACGGCCGTCTTTTTCACTTCCATTTCCGCCTGCGCGATCGTCATCTTCATCTGATTCTCGGCCATCTGGTTCATCGCCGCGATGCCCGCGTCGGTACTGCCGCCTGCGCTCAGCAGGGCTCCACCAGCATGCAACGCCGTATTGATGATGCTCATGTTCAACACTCCATAGATAGTGCGTGCGTACACGCATCGACAAAGATCCGGCGCAGCCGCGCTGATTGCACATCGCTCGGCCCGCCGCTTTTTTGCCACGCAGCGTGCGGCATCGTCGGGAACGGCTCGCGCCGCTCCGTCCACCGCCGCACGCTGCGCGGCGAAACCGTGGCCGTCAGGCGGCCGTCGAATTCGCGTCGTGCAGCGTCGCGACGATTCGCTGCGCCGCGAGCAGCCCGCGATAGATCTTCTGCATCGCGTCGCGGTCGTAGTCGCTCGCCGCCTGCACGGTGGCCGCGCTCACCCGCTCGGCCGTCTCGCCGAGCGCCTGGCGCAGCGCGCCGATCCGCACGGCCGCGTCGGGCGCCGCGAGCGCCTGCTCGAGCGGTCCGCATACGTCCGCTGCCCGTTCCAATGCTTCGTACATACCGCTTCCCCCGTCAGTTGAGTCCAGTCAATTGAGGTCCGGCTCGCCGTCGGCCGGCGCGCCCGCAAACACGTGCTTCACGCCGTCCGGCGTCTCGATGTAGCGCACGTCGCCGATCTCGAGCATCCCCGAATACGCGACGGGCACCGGCGCATCGCCGGACTGGCGCGCGTCGATTTCGATCGCGCGCACGTTCGGCCCGACGTCCGCGCGCACGCGCTCGACCGCCTTGCGCAGTTGCGCGAGGTCCGGCACGACGCCCGACACCCGAAAGCGCCCCTGCCCCGCGTACGCGACCGTCGCGCCCGATGCGCCGAGCGATTCGCCGATGCTCTGCGCATCGTCCTGCGCGACGTCGTACTGCCGCTCGACGCGGTGCGCGGCGAGCCGGTCGAGCAGCTTGCGCGCGGCGAGGTCGTCGGCGGGCGTCGCCACCATGCCGGTGACGGCAACCATCGCGCCGCGCGGCGCCGCATGCAGCTCCGCGTAGCCGGCGCGCGTCAGCTCCGCGCCGATGCGCGTTGCGAGCGCGTCGGCGTGCTCGACCGGGGGCGGCCCATTCGGATGCGCGCTCGCGAGCATCGCGCCCATCGCGAGCAGGCCGGCGACCAGCGCGCCGCCCGCCGCCGCACACGCGGCGAGCTTGCGCTGCGCGCCGCGCCGCGCCGCATCGGCGCCGGGCGGCGGCGCCCACAACGTCGCGAGCAGTTCGAGATCGCTCGGCCATGCGCCGTCCGCCGGCCCGACGCACAACGCGGTCTCGCCGAACGGCACCGGCACGAAGTCCTGCATCAGCAGCGGCGAGCCGTCCGCGTCGAACGAATCGGCGGCCGTCTCGGCCGGCACCGGCGCCGCGCGCTGCGCGCGCGTCGCGCCCTGTGCGTCGATCGACAGCAGCAGGTCGCCGTCGCGCCAGTCGGTGATGCGAATCGCCGCATCGTCGCCCGCGCCGATCCGGTGCTCGCCGGCGCCGAGCGCGATTTCCACGCCGGCGTGCAGGCCGGTCAGGATTCGCAGCAGCTTCATCGGTTGCTCCTCATCGTTGCGTCGTGGGTTTCATCGGCGTCGATCGAATCGATCGCGATCGGCTCGCCGCTTCGGTGTGCCGCTTCGTTCGTCCATGCAGCCAGAATAATTCGTCGCGGCCTCACATCTGGTTCGTCATGCGAATTCATCGCCGCGTTTGCGAAGCATCGCGTGCGCCGCGACACTCACGATCGCGGCCGCGATGCGGCCGACACGCCGCCGTGCAGCGTCCCGACACTTGCGATCGCGCGTGCGAGCTGCGCGTTCGTCGACGGACGTTCCGCGTTGAATACGAGGAGCGGCAGCAACAGATAGTGCGTGCTCGCGCGCTCGCCGCGCGCAGCCGATGCGTCGCGCGGCGCGGCGCCCGCGCTTTGCATCGCATCGAGCAGCACCTGCTTCACGCCGCTCCAGCCGATCGGCATCCACGGGCCGGAACGCAAGCGTGCGGCGAGCAGGTCCGCGTTGTGATTCAGCAGCGCGGGCGTGATGCGCGCGGCGGGGTCCGCGTCGACTCGCCGGCCGAGCTGCAGCAGCGTGTCGGCCCACAGGTGGCGCAGCGCCTGCTCGCGCTGCGCCGCGTCCGCGAGGGTATGCGCGATGTCGCGCAGCGCGCGCTGCTCCGGTGCAGGCGCGGCCGTGGGCCGCGCGCGCACGCGCGGCAGCGCGGATACACCGGCCGGCTCGTCGTCGCGTTCGTCCTGGTCGCGCTGCTGCCGGCCGCCGCCTTGCCCGCCCGAATGCCGGTCGTGCTCGTCGTGCGGCGCGACGTGCGCGTGCGACGCCGCCGCTTCATCTCCACCGTCGAACGATTCCTCCTGGCTCTCGGCACGCCGCCGCCGGAGCGAGCCCGCCACGGCCGTCTTCAGGCGCGGCTTCAGCTTCGCGAGCATCTGGTTGCGCGCGGCGGCCGCGTTCGCCTGAAAGCCGTTCGAATACGTGAAGCGCGTGCCGTACTTGCCGTAGGTCGTCGCGGTACGCGCGCGCACCGGCCGGCGCCGCCGCGGATCGGGCTTTGCCGCATGGATGGTGTGCGCGATCGCGCGCGTGACGCGGCTCACGACGGCACCGCCGCCGACAGCAGCTGCTGCGCGAAATGCAGGATCTCGGCGGCGGCCCACGGCCCGGCGATCGCGACGGTCACCGTCACCGCGACGAGCTTCACGCCGTACGAGATGCTCTGCTCCTGCAGCGACGTGATCGCCTGCAGGAACGAGATCGCGAGCCCGGATGCGGCCGCGACGAGCACGACGGGCAGCGAAATGTAGAGACACAGCATCATGCCTTGCGACGTGAGCCGGATCAGGTCGTCGGTTTCCATCGGGCGAGCCTCCTCGAAACGGGAAATCGGAATTCAGGAATAGGTCAGCACGAGCCCGTGCACGAGCGTCGACCAGCCGTCCATCACGACGAACAGCATCAGCTTGAACGGGATCGCGACGTTGGTCGGCTGCACCTGGTTCATCCCCATCGACATCAGCACGTTCGCGATCACGAGATCGACGATGATGAACGCGATGTAGAGGATGAAGCCGATGCGGAACGCGTCGGTCATCTGCGCGAGCGTGAACGCGGGCGCGAGCACGATCAGGTCGTCGTCGCGCAGCTGCGCGGCCGCGGCCTTCGGCCAGATCACCGACGCCGAGCGCAGGAAGAAGCGCTTCTCGCGCTCGCGCGAGTGCGCGACGAGGAACTGGCGGAACGGCTCCTTCGCCGCGCCGAACGCCTGCAGCATCGCCTGCGTCGGCTGCGGCGACAGCGCCTGCCCCTGCAGCTGCTGCTGCGCGGCGAAGCCGATCGGCGCCATGATGTACAGCGACACGAGGATCGCGATGCCGTTCAGCACCATGTTCGGCGGCACCTGCTGCACGCCGAGCGCGTTGCGCAGCAGGCCGAGCACGACGACGATCTTCGCGTACGACGTGACCACCATCGCGATGAACGGCACCATGCTCATCACGAGCACGGCGATCAGCAGGCCGGTGATGTCGTTAAACTGAACCATCGTCGCCCGCCATCCGGTCGATCCGCACGCCGAGATGCGCGCCCACCGCGACCAGCCGGCCGCCGCCGATCGCCTGGCCGTACGCGACGAGCCGCACCGGCACGTCGCGCGCGGCGAGCGGCAGCTCGAGCACGTAGCCCGGCCGCAGCGCGGCCAGCTCGGCGATCGACAGCGACAGCGTGTCGATCTCGACGTGCACGGGCAGGTCGACGTCGCCGAGGTCGGCCGGCTCGGGCGCAGCGCCCGGCGCGTCGCCGTCCGGCGCATCGGCGGGTGAATCGGCCGCTGAACCGGCCGGCAGGTCGCCCGCGACGATCGGCTCGTCGAGATCGTCGGCGGTGTCGGGTGTTTCGATCATCGTCATCGTGGTTCCCTCGATCAGAACGGTTGCATGCCATTGCGTCGCGCGACGCGCGCCCCACCATGCGTGCAGCGGCCCCGCCCGCGCGGCGCCGAGCGCGGCCGGCGCCAGGTCCAGCAGCACGTCGCCCGGCCGCAGGCTGCGCAGCACCGCGAGCGGCAGCCTGCGCGAGCCGAGCCGCACGCGGCCGGGCAGGCGCACGCGCGCCAGCAGGCCCGCCGCGTCGGGCAGCCGTTCGCCGCGCAATCGCGCCGCGAGCGCGTCGAGCCACGGCATCGACGCGTCGAGCAGCGCGCAGCGCAGCGGCGCGCCGTCGAGCGCAAACGACAGCACGCAGCGCGTCGCGTCGAGCGCCGCCGCATTCACGGCGCGCAGCCCGCCGATCGTCACGCCGTCGAGCCCCGCCGCCGCGAACGCGGCGACGAGCGGCGCGAGCAGCGCCGACGCGAGCGCCGTGCGCAGCGACACGCTGGCGTCGCCCCGTGCGTCGAGCGCGGGCGCTGCGACCACATCGAGCGCCGGAAACGCGGCGAGATCGATCGCGACACGCGCGGTCGCGCCGTGCCATCGCAGGTCGAGCACGCCGGGGCGCTCGAAGCGCGGCCGCTCGCCCGTCGCCGCGCGCCAGCCGGACATCGCCGGGAAGCGCGCGAGCCACGCGGCGAGCCGCGCGTCGGCGACGATGCGCGCAAGCGCCGCGTCGAACGCGCTGCACGCGGGCAGCGGCAGTGCGGCGTCGATGCCGCGCGGCGCGGCGGTGTCGGGTTCCAGTTCGATCGGCTCGGTATCCATCGTCGCGGCTGGTCGGGATCGGTTGCGGGTTCGATTGCGCTCGCTCAGTCGACGTCGATCTCGATCTCGCGCGGCGCGCCGTGGTGCGCGAGCAGCGTGTCGAGTCGCGCGTGCAGCGTCGCGCCATGGGTGCAGAGTAAGTGCCGCGTCGCCGCGTCCGGCGTCTCGAACCGAAGCCGCAAGTCGAAACGCGAAAGAACCAGGTGCAGCACCGTGTCCGGCAGCAGCGCGGCGTCGAGGGGCAGGCTGATCTCCCACCGGCCCGCCGCGTCGTCGCCGCACAGCGCGGCGATCTCGGCCGCGAGCGCCTCGGCGACGCGCACCATCCGCTCGCGCTGCGCGAACACCTGGTTGACGAACGCATCGGAGCCCGCGCACGCGCGCGCCATCGCTTCGCGCCCGACCGCGTCCGGCAGCGCGGCCGGGTCGCGCTCGAACGACGGCAGCGCGCCGTCGCGCCACGGCAGCGACGCATCACGCCGCCGCTCGTCGTCGGCCGACGCGCGCTCGCCGGCGGGCGCGACGCGCGAGCGCCGCATCAATTGCGCGTAGTCGAAGCCGCGCCGGGCCGTGCGCGTCGTCGGCATACCGCCCGTTTCGGCCACCGGCTCGCCCGCGATGATCCGCACGGGCCTCAGGTCGGCGGCGCTCATGCGTGGGCCGCCGTCGGCATCGTCACGCGGCCGACCGGCTGCAATTCGACCTGGTCGCCGAGCTCCTGGTACGAATAGACGGGCAGCCAGCCGAGCCGCGCCTCGATCATTCGCCGCGTGTAGCGGCGCACGTCCATCGACGTGACGAGCACGACGCCGTCGCGCGGCGTCTCGCCGACGAACGACGCGACGCTGTCGACCAGATAGCGGACCTGCTCGGGCGGCAGCGCGAGGAAGTTGCCGGCGGGCGTCTGCTTGATCGACTGCCGGATGTGCTGCTCGACCGGCAGGTCGAGCAGCACGGCCGGCAACTGCCGTGCGCCGCGCGACGCGCGATACGCGAGATAGCGCGACAGGTCGCCGCGCACGTATTCGGCGAGCATCAGCATGTCCTTCTCCTTCGGCCCCCACGCGACGAGGCTCTCCATGATGTCGCGCGCGTTGCGGATCGGGATGTGCTCCTCCAGCAGGCGGCGCAGCACGTCGGCGATGCGCTGCGTCGGCAGCGCCTTCTGCACCTCGGCGACGAGCCCCGGATAGTCGAGGCCGAGCTGGTCGAGAATCCACTGGGTTTCCTGGATGCCGAGGAACAGGTGCGCGTTGCGCCTCAGCAGCGCGATCGTCTCGTGCGCGATCACCTGCTCGGCCTGCCACGCGCGCGCGCCGGCCGGCACCGCCTTGTCGTCGATCCAGTAGCTCTCGGCGAGGCCGCCCGCGGGCCCGCGCTTCGTGCAGCGGCCGGCGAGCGCCGGGTCCGACGCCGCGTCGGGCAGCATCGTCTGGTCGGCGGGCAATTCGAGCCGCGCCTGCGGCACGTCGCGCATCAGGATCTCGCACGTCGCTTCGGGCAGCGCGTCGCTCGTCCACAGCGTGATGCCGGGAAACGGCAGCCCCTGCTCCTCCTGCAGCTTCGCGCGCTCCTCGTCGAATGCGCGATCGAGCGCGGCGGGCGCGAGCCGCGCGACGAGATCCGGCGACACCCGCACGCCGATCGCGCACGTGAACAGCGGCGCGCGCGGCAGGATCGACGGCGTGCTGCTCTTCGCGCCCGCGCGCTGCAGCGCGATCACCGGCTCGCCGCGCGCGGCCGTGCGGCGCGCGCCCTTCTGCAGCCGGTAGCCGGCGAACGCGAGCGTCCCCGACAGCAGCACGAACAGCGCCGCCGGAAAGCCCGGCACCGCGGCGAAGCCGACCAGCAGCACCGCCGCGAAATACAGCGCGCGATGGCTGCCGCCCAGTTGCTTCGCGATCTCGGCGCCGAGCGACGTGCCTTCGCCTTCGTCGTGATCGTCGGCGACGCGCGTGATCATCACGCCCGCCGCGACCGAGATCAGCAGCGACGGAATCTGCGACACCATCGCGTCGCCGACCGACAGGATCGAGAAGCGGTTCGCGGCTTCCCCCGCCGTCATCCCGTGGTACATCACGCCGATCGCGATGCCCGCGACGATGTTGACGAGCGTGATGATGAGCCCCGCAATCGCGTCGCCCTTCACGAACTTCATCGCGCCGTCCATCCCGCCGTGCAGCTGGCTCTCCTTCGCGAGCGTCGCGCGCTTGCGGCGCGCCTCGTCGGGCGTCAGGATGTTCGCGCGCAGGTCCGCGTCGATGCTCATCTGCTTGCCGGGCATCGCGTCGAGCGTGAAGCGCGCGCCGACTTCGGCGACGCGCTCCGAGCCCTTCGCGATCACGATGAACTGCACGATCGTGATGATCAGGAATACGACGAGGCCGACGACGAGATTGCCGCCGACAACGAGCTCGCCGAAGCTCTCGATGATGTCGCCCGCGTTCGCGTGCAGCAGGATCGACTTCGTCGACGCGATGTTCAGCGACAGCCGGTACAACGTCGTGAACAGCAGGATCGACGGAAACACCGACAGCGACACGATGCTGCCGACGTACATCGTCACCATCAGCAACGTGACGCTGATCGCGATGTTGAAGCCGAGCAGCACGTCGATCACTTCGGGCGGCAGCGGCAGGATCATCAGCGACACGATCGCGACGACCAGCACCGTGATGCCGACCTCGCCGCCGGCGGGAAACTTGAGGGTTTTCAGCGTCATGACGACCTCGCGGAGGGAACGGCGGCGGCATCGGCGCGGGCGCCCGCGACCGATTCGACCCAGCGCAGGATCGCGGCCACCGTTTCGAACAGTTCTTCGGGAATCGCCGCGTCGCGCTCGACGCGGTACAGCGCGCGCGCGACGGGCGGGTTGCCGACGATCGGCACGCCGAGCGCGTGCGCGTGGCGGCGCAGCGCGAGCGCGCCGTCGTCGACGGCCTTCTCAATCACCCGCGGCAGCGGATGCTCGTCGGGCGCATAGCGGATCGCGACCGCATAGTGCGTCGGGTTGACGACGAGCACGTTCGCCTGCCCGACCTTCTGGCGCGGCGGCGCGCTCGTCGCGATCTCGCGCGCGAGCCGGCGGCGCTCGCCCTTCGTGTGCGGATCGCCTTCGCTCTCCTTGTGCTCGCGCTTCGTTTCTTCCTTCGTCATCCGGTTGTCGCGGATGAACATCACGCGCGCAATCTTGTAGTCGGCCGCCGCGAACACCACGACGACCAGCACGACGACGCCGAGCAGCTTCATCAGCACGGTCCACAGCACGCGCGACAGCTGCGGCGTCGGCTCGTACACGCTCGCGACGACGAGCGGAAACAGCGACGTCATCATCTTCCAGATCACGCATGCGAGCACGACCGCCTTGATGATCATCTTCACGAGCTCGAGCAGCGACTTCAGCGAGAAGATCCGCTTGATGCCCGCCATCGGATTGATCGCGTCGAATTTCGGCATCACGGGCTCGAGCGTGATCATGAAGCCCGCCTGCGGCGCCTGCGACACGATGCCCGCGACGATCGCGGCGACGACGAACGGCAGCATCGTCAGCGCGGCGCTCGCGGCGAGGTCGTGCAGCGCGGCGAGCGTCGCCTGCGGCGTGCGCTCGCCCTGCACGAAGTCGAGCGCGGTGCGGATCGCGCGCGTCAGGCCGCCCGTCAGCATCGATTCGCCGGCCGTCATCACGCCGATCGCGGCCGCCAGCGTCACCGCGTCCGCGACGTCCTTGCTCTTTGCGACCTGGCCCTTCTCACGCGCCTTCTTCAGCTTTTTCTCGGAGGGCTCTTCGGTTTTCTCTTCGGCCATCGCCGCCGTTCCTGTCGAGAGTAGGACATGGCGCGTACGTTAGCGGCGCGCGGCGCCGCAGGCGCGCGCCGACCCGAAGCCGCGCCGCCGGGCGCGAAGCGCGCAGCACGCTTCGCGCCGCGCGCGCGCGCTTCGCATCGATGGCCGGACGGCTGCCGCGCGCTGCTACCTTGCGCTCCATACGCCTTTCCCTCAACGACATGCGCCGCTCGCGCGGCGACACGGAGCGCACACCATGGACGAATCCCGGCCGACCTATCTGCGATGCAGCCAAGCGGCGCTGAACGAACTGATCGACGCCGCGAGCCTCGCGGTCGGCGGCGCGCTCGACGGTCCGGCCGCCGACCCCTACGACATCGGCCTGCTGATCGACGCGCTGCGCGTGCTCGCGCCGCAACTGCCCGCCGCCGACATGTTCGACGGCATGCTGCACGTCGCGCTCGGCAACTTCGACGACGCGGTGCGCGTGTTCGCGGAGGTCGCGAACGGCAAGACGAACGCGATCTACGGCAAGGCGCTGCTCGCGTTCGCGCTGCAGTTGAAGCGCGATCCGGAATGGCGGATCGCCGCCGACGAAGTGCTCGCGGCGGGCAGCCCCGCGCAGGCGATCGCGCTCGTGCGCGCGCTCGAGCGGCAGCACGACGTGCTGCTCGCGAAGGAGCACGCGGAACGCACGGGCGTCTGGGAACTGCCCGAATCGGCCGCGGCGGCGAACGGCTCCACGGCCGATGGGACGGATGGGGCCAATGCATCGCCCGCGCACCCGGCGGCTGGCTTCGATGCGCAGGCCACGTTCGCGCATCAGCAGTATCTGCGTCTTTGACGAGGAGACCCGCATGAACGCCCCGCTTTCCCCGATCGACCTGACCCGCGCGCTCGACGTCGCGTTTTCCGACGCGGCGGCCGCGCCGGCCGCATCGGCGCCCAATGTCCCGGCCGAGGTCCCGCCCGACGTCGCCGGCCGCTTCCAGGCGCTGATGTCGAACGCGACGCCGACGCCGCCCGTCGCGCACGCGCACGACGCGAGCGCGGTATCGAAGCTCGTCGAGACGTCGGACGCCGCGATCAGGCAGGCGCTCGACAACGCCGCGTACCTGAGCCAGCACGCGAACGAGCTGTCGATGAACGAGATGTTCGCGGCGTCGATCCAGGCGTCGGCCGAGGCGACCGCGATGCAGATCGACCTGCAGGCGAAGATGGGCGTCGTCACGTCGACGAAGGACGCGATCGGCTCGCTGATGAAGAACCAATGACCATGCACCGACTCCGCCCCCCGACCTCAGCCGCCGGCCACCGCCGCACGGCCCGGCTCGCCGCGCTGCTCGCGAGCGCCGTGCTCGTCGCCGGCTGCCAGCAGGAGCTGTACGGCGGCCTCGCCGAACGCGACTGCAACGAGATGATGGCCGCGCTGCTGCAGAACGGCGTCGACGCGCAAAAGAAGACGCCCGACGGCGGCAAGACGTGGACGCTCGCCGTCGACGACAAGCAGATCGTCAAGGCGATGGAAGTGCTGCGCGCGCGCGGGCTGCCCGCGACCCGCTACGACGATCTCGGCGCGCTGTTCAAGAAGGACGGCCTCGTGTCGACGCCGACCGAGGAGCGCGTGCGCTTCATCTACGGCGTGTCGCAGGAGCTGTCGGACACGCTGTCGAAGATCGACGGCGTCGTCGTCGCGCGCGTGCACATCGTGCTGCCGAACAACGATCCGCTCGCGCAGGTCGCGAAGCCGTCGTCGGCGTCGGTGTTCATCAAGTACCGGCCGAACGCGAACCTCGCGACGCTCACGCCGCAGATCAAGAACCTCGTCGTCCACAGCGTCGAAGGGCTGACCTACGACGAAGTGAGCGTCACGTCGGTCGCCGCCGATCCGGTCGATCTCGTGTCGGCCGCTCAGCCTCCCGCGCAGAAGTCCGGCGGCGCGACGCTCGTCGGCGTGCTGATCGCGATCTTCGCGTGCGTCGCGCTCGCGGCGGCGGGCGGCGCGCTGTGGTGGCGCGCGCGCAAGCACGGCGGCGCGGGCGCGGGCGGCCTCGCCGCACGGCTGCGCGGCGGCAATGGCGGCGGCGGCGCGAACGCCGCGGCCGCGCCTCAGCAGGCTGGCGCGCGATGAGCGGCGGCGCGCCGGCCGCGAGCATCGCCAGTGTCGCGAGCGTCTCGACGCGGGCCGCGTGGCTCGCCGGCTACGACGCGAACGCGCGATGCGCGGCCGACTGGGTTCACGCGAGCTGGCACGGCGCGCTCGCACCGCTCGTCGCGACGATGCACGACCATGCGCCCGCGCTGCGCGCCGCGTGCTCGCTGCTGCTGTTGCGCACGCTCGGGGCGCCGTCGCCGTCGCTCGACGGCTTCGATGTGCCCGCCGACCGGCTCGCCGCGCTGCCCGTCGCCGACACGCTGCGGCTATTGCGCGTGCGGGCGCTGCTGTTCCGGCGCACCGAGCTGCGCCACTGGATCGACCGCGCGAGCCGCATGCGCCTCGCCGGCTGGGTCGGCGCCGACGGCTGCCGCGCGCTCGCCGAGCTGCCCGACGCGCCGCGCGCGCGCGATCTCGAGCGCCGCGATCCGCCCGTGCCGCTCGCGCAACGATCCGGCGACGACCTCGCATGGGAAGGCTGGTGCCTGTTCGAGCGCGAGCGGGCGTGGTCGCCGGCGGGGCCGATGCGCATCGTGCGCCTCGCGCTGCCGCGCGACGCCGCGCGCGCGCCGTGGATCGAACGCGCGGCGGCGGACGCGGACGGCGCGACGCTGCTCGCGCGCCTGCCGTCGCTGTTTCCGGAGTGGTCATGGCTTTTTGGCTGAAGAACCGGCGGATTCCGCTCGCCGACGATCTCTGCATCGACGCGCCGCACGGCGTGCTGCGCCGCGACGCGTTCGAGACGGTCGAAGCGCTCGACGCCGCGCTCGATGCGCTCGCGGCCGAACGCGACGCCGTGCTGCGCGCGGCCCGCGACGACGCCGAGCGGATCGCCGCCGACGCGCGCACGCGGGCCGACGCGCTCGGCGCGGCCGCGCAGCGCGAGCACGACAGCGCGTACGCGCGCGGCTACGACGCGGGCCGCGCGCAGGCGATCGCCGACTGGCACGCGCAGGCGGCCGATTCGTTCGAGCAGGAGCGGCGCGTGCGCGACCGGATGCGCGAGCGGCTCGCGGAGCTCGTCGCCGCCGCCGTCCAGCAGATGGTGCGCGCGGAGGACGCGCGCGGGCTGTTCGCGCGCGCGGCGGAAACGGTCGAGCGCGTCGTCGCCGGCGCGAGCTATCTGACGGTGCGCGTGTGCGACGCCGATTACGACGCCGCGCGCGAGCAGTTCGGGCTGCTCGCCGACGCGTGGCGCCGGCAGGGACGCAACGTGCCCGTCGACGTCGTGGTCGAGCCGCGCGTCGCGCCCGGCACCTGCGTGTGCGAATCCGATTTCGGCACCGTCGACGCGAGCCTCGACACGCAGCTGAACGCGATCCGCGCGGCGCTCGCCCGCGCGCTCGACGACGCGAGCCGCCCATGAACGCGCTGACCGACCTGTCCCGCGTCGCCGACGCGATGGCCGCGCGGCTCGCGATCGAGCCCGCCGTCGGCATGACCGGCAAGGTGCTCGAAGTGATCGGTACGCTCGTGCGCGTCGTCGGCCTCGAAGCGACGCTCGGCGAGCTGTGCGAGCTGCGCAGCGCGTCGGGTGCGCTGCTCCAGCATGCGGAAGTCGTCGGCTTCACGCGCAACGTCGCGCTGCTGTCGCCGTTCGGCACGCTCGGCGAGATCAATCGCGGCACGCGCGTAATCGGCTTGCGGCGACCGCTGTCGGTGAAGGTCGGCAACGGCATCCTCGGGCGCGTGATCGACAGCTTCGGCGAGCCGATCGACGGGCGCGGCCCGCTCGACTTCGACGCGCTGCGCCCCGTGCTCGCGCCGCCGCCGAACCCGATGTCGCGACGCATGGTCGACGCGTCGCTCGCGACCGGCGTGCGCATCGTCGACGGCCTGATCACGCTCGGCGAAGGCCAGCGGATGGGGATCTTCGCGCCCGCCGGCGTCGGCAAGAGCACGCTGCTCGGCATGTTCGCGCGCGGCGCGTCGTGCGACGTCAACGTGATCGCGCTGATCGGCGAGCGCGGCCGCGAAGTGCGCGAGTTCGTCGAGCTGATCATGGGCGAGGACGGCATGGCGCGCTCGGTCGTCGTGTGCGCGACCTCCGACCGCTCGTCGATCGAGCGCGCGAAGGCCGCGTACGCCGCCACCGCGATCGCCGAGTATTTCCGCGACCAGGGCAAGCGTGTGCTGCTGATGATGGATTCGCTGACGCGCTTCGCGCGCGCCGGCCGCGAGATCGGCCTCGCGGCCGGCGAGCCGCCCGCGCGGCGCGGCTTCCCGCCTTCCGTGTTCGCCGAGCTGCCGCGCCTGCTCGAACGCACCGGGATGGGCGAGCAGGGCTCGATCACCGCGCTCTACACGGTGCTCGCCGAGGACGATTCCGGCAGCGACCCGATCGCCGAGGAGGTGCGCGGCATTCTCGACGGCCACATCATCCTGTCGCGCGAGATCGCCGCGCGCAACCAGTATCCGGCGATCGACGTGCTCGGCAGCCTGTCGCGGATCATGCCGCAGGTCGCGACGCGCGAGCACGTCGGCGCGGCCGGCCGGCTGCGCCAGCTACTCGCGAAGCACCGCGAGATCGAGACGCTGCTGCAGCTCGGCGAATACCAGGCCGGCAGCGACCCGGCGGCCGACGAAGCGGTCGCGAAGATCGACCGGATTCGCACGTTCCTCAACCAGCGCACCGACGAGTACTCGCCGCCCGACGCGACGCTCGCCGCGCTGCACGCGCTCGTCCAGTGAAGAGCCGCAAGCAGCGCGCCTTCGAGACGCTGCTCGCGCGGCGCGAGCAGCGCGGCGCGAAGCTGCGCGCGGAGCAGGGTGTGCTGCGCGCCGAACGCGACGCGGCGGCGGCCGCGCTCGCGCAGGGCGAAGCGCATGCGCATGCGAAGCTCGATGCCGCGAATCGCTATGCGGCGCGCGTCGACGCGATGGCCGCCGGCCAGGCTCCATTCCTGATCGGCGACTACACGGCATGCCGCCGCTATCGCGACGCGCTGCTCGACGAGCACGCGCTTGCGAGCGCGCAATGCGCGCGGCTGCGCGCGGCGCTGCAGGAAAAGCTCGACCAGCTCGCGGCGAGCGCGCGCCGGATCGCGCGCAACGACGCGCAGATCGACGTCGTGCGCGAGCGGATCGGCCGGCTCGCGCGCGCGGCCGAGGCCGCCGCCGAAGACGCGCAGGACGAGGAAATCGAGGAAGGCGTGCTCGCACGCCGGCTCGCGACCGGGCGGGCATCACACGAGACAGACGCATGACCCCCTACGACATCTTTCCGCTGCAGCACCTGGGCGACGAATTCATCGGCTTCATCGTGCTGCTCGCGCTGTCGAGCGAGCGGCTGCTCGTGATCATGACGATCCTGCCCGCGACCGCCGACAACGTGATGAAAGGCCCGATGCGCAGCGGCGCGGCCGCGGTCTGGTGCCTGTTCGTCGCGGGCGGGCAACAGGCGCTGATGCCGCAGCTTCACGGCGCGTTTCTCATGATCGCGTGCGCGAAGGAGGCCGTGATCGGGCTCGTGCTCGGCATCGCGGCGTCGACCGTGTTCTGGGCCGCCGAGGCGATCGGCACCTACGTCGACGACCTCGCCGGCTTCAACAACGTGCAGATGCAGAACCCGAGTTCGGGCACGCAGACGTCGCTGATGGCGACGCTGTTCGGGCAACTGACGATCGCGTCGTTCTGGATGCTCGGCGGCATGACGTTCCTGCTCGGCGCGCTGTACGAATCGTATGCGTGGTGGCCGCTCGGGTCGTTCGATCCGGTTCCCGCGCCGCTGCTCGAGCTGTTCGCGCAAGCGCGGATCGACATGCTGATGAACATGGTCGCGCGGATCGCGACGCCGATGATGGCGATGCTGCTGCTCGTCGACCTGGGCCTCGCGTTCGTGTCGCGATCGGCGCAGAAGCTCGACCTGATGTCGGTCAGCCAGCCGCTCAAGGGCGCGATCGCGGTGCTGATCGTCGCGGTGCTGGCGGGGAGTTTCGTGAGCGAGATGCGCGGGCAGATTTCGCTGGCGGGGCTCGCGCAGCAGATTAAACAGCTTGCCGGTCATTAGCGGGCATCGCGCGCAGCGTCGCTGATGTCGCTGATGTCGTTTTGCCTGCACCGGTCCATTCAGGAGGCACGTCGTCATGTTGAAGTCGATTCGGCAGTCAACGCATTCGTCCACCGTCGCCGATCCGAATCGGAGCGCGTCGGAGCCGTCGTCGAACCGGTCGGGTCGGCAGCCGAGGCGCTCGCTCGGCGCGTTCCCGCACGGCCAGTTGCACAGCGCGCGCGAAACGGTCGATCGGATCCGAAACGACGGGCCGCCCCGATTGCCGCCCCGATTGCCGCCCCGATTGCCGCCGCTATCGCTCGGCGAGCCGCTGTCGCTCGGCGGTCTCGGCGGCGAGCCCCCCTCTCCCCCACCGTCACCGACGCCGCCGGCCGCGATCCCGCAGACCGATCCGCCGCCCCCGCCGGCCACGGACGAATTCCGCGCGCCGCACCCCGAGCGCCAGCCCGGCCAGGCCTACGACCGCAGCAAGCCGGGCTTCACGTTCGCCGAAACGAACGGCATCCGCCCGCTCGCATCGCTGTTCAACGCCGCCGCTGCCGGTCGGCACGGCGACGTCGCAACCGGGCTCGCGATCGGCGGACTCGCGTCGGGCCTCGCGCACGAGACGGCCGGCGCCGGCATGAACGGCCATGCGCTGTTCGCGTCGTGGCGCAAGCGCCGGCGCTACGACCGGCAGTTGTCGGCGATGCGCGACCGCGACGTCGCGGCGTTCCTCGCGGCGGACATCGACAGCAACGTGCGCCGCATCGACCGGCTGATCCTCGCGCGCGATCGCAACGGCAAGCTCGACTACCACCTCGACAAGGTGATGAAGCTAGCGGCGAGCGACGATCCGCAGCTAGCGGCGGAAAGCGCGCATGCGAAGGACGTGCTGCTGACGATGTACATCCGCCACGAAGTCGCCGGCAAGCGGATGAACCGTGCCGCCTGCGAGCTCGTGCGCAACGCGCTCGGCGTCGCGTCGGGCGCCGCGCTGATCGCCGGCACGCACGGGCTCGCGGCCGCGCCGGCGAGCGCGGCCGCCGTCGGGGCGAAACAGGCGGGCTTCGCGCTCGCGCTGCTGAACGCGCTCGACATCGCCAAGGGCGTGCGCGGCCTGAAGCAGCGGATGCGCAACGACAAGGCGCGCGAGATCGACCGCAATGCACTGCGTAACCGCATGACGTTCGATGCGAGTGTCATCAACGACGCGACGCCCGACGAAGTGATCGAGGGCATTCATGCGGTGCTGAAGGACAACGGCCGGATCGAGGCCAATCGCCAGCGCTTCGGCAAGGTCTTTCCGGGACGCTGGGTCAACGAGAAGAAATCGACGACGAACAAGAACGACATGGCCGAACTGACGGCCAAGCACGCGTTGACGATCATCGACCGCAGCATCGATCGCTTCGCCGGTGACGGCCCTGCGAAGCTGCATGCGTTTTACGCGGACATTCATGTGAAGAACGCGTCGACGTCGCAGAAGAAGCGCGCGCTGCGCAACGCGATCGGCAACGATGCCGACCTCGTCGACGCGCACAACCTGCTCTGCGATCTCGGCATGCGCAACGGCGAGGCGCGCGTCGCGATCGAAAGCCTGATCGCGCGGCGCATCGAGATCGGCCTCGCGAACGATGCGACGACGTCGCGCGCCCGTGCGACGGAGGCAGGCCGGAAGTATGCGGAGCAGGCGGCATCGGGCGAACGCGCGCCCGACGACGTCGCGGCGATGCGCACGGTGCTGCAGCGGCGGTGAGCGAACGCTGCATGACCGATGCACGCGCCCGACGTTTCGCGTTCGCGCCGCCCGCTTCGCGCATCCGGCCATCACACGCCGCCGCGACGCGCATTATCCCTGCGTCGAGCGCTGTCGTGCCCGACGCCCTTTCCTCCTCCTGATCGAAGGAACCGACCATGTCCGGCAACAAAATCACCGGCGGCAGCACCGCGCCGCTGCACACTTCCTCCACGCCTTCGTCGTCGAGCAGCGAATCGCAGCCGACCACGCAGCCGCATACTCGGCCGCTGGCCGGCGGGCCGCTGAGCGGGCTGCAGTCGACGCCGCTTGGCCGCCGCGAGCACGTGACGGAGCAGGCGGCCACCTATATGGCGCAACCGAGCGCCACGTACTATTCGGCGGCCGTGCACGGCGTCAGCTCGGTGCTGCAGAACAACTCGCTCGGCATCACGCAGCGCTCGCACGACAGCGTGCTGGGCAATCTCCACGGCATCTCCCAAGGCACGCAGACGCATACCGGCGCGCACATGGCCGAAAGCCAGACGTTCGCCGCTGACGCGTTCCGACATGCCCGGCAGGGCGAACTCCGTGACAGCGCGGTCACTGCGTTCGGCTCGGCGGTCAATGCCGCTGCTTCGATGACCGTCGGGCCCGCGCGAGATCTCCAGACCTACCTGGATCATCCGGACCCGGAGGTCCGCGCGCGTGCGATAGCGAGCCTGAATTCGGACTTCGCAACACTGCCCTCTCCGCAGCACTCCCCGAAGCGCGACTGACGCAGTCGATGCGTCGCGCGGCAAGCCGGCCGCTTCCGTTCACGCGGAAGCGGCCGCGCGCTCAAAGCGCCGCGCGATGCTCCCACGTCCCTTCGATATCGATCACCGTGCGCACCGAATTCGCGAGAAAGCATTCGTCGTGCGCGGCATGATGCAGCGCCTTCACCTCGTCGTCCGTCGGCGCGCGCTCGCCGCCGAACGTCACGGCCGGCTTCAGCACGACGCGCGTCACCACCTCCTTGCCCGCGTCGTTCTTCGCCATCGTGCCCTCCGCCGCGTCGCGATAGCGCGTGACGACGAAGCGCCGCTGCGCGGCGATCGACAGGAACCACAGCATGTGACAGCTCGACAGCGCCGCGACGTACGCCTCCTCGGGATCGACCGCGGCGGGGTCCGAGAACGGCGCCCGCACCACATGCGGCGAGCTCGACGCGGGCACCGTCGCGCCGCCGTCGAAACGCCATTCGTGCCGGCGGCTGTAGCGGTTGTCGGTGAACTTCTCGTCCGGTCCCGCCTGCCATTCGACTTCTGCGAAATACGTGGACATCGTGGTTCCTTCGTTGACGGAAAAAGCGTGGCCCGCGCGGTTCAGAGCGGCGTCAGCACGGGCTTGCCGGCGAAATGCCGCGCCGCGTTGTCCAGAAACTGCCGCACCGAGCGATCGAGCGCGTCCGGCGACCAGCCGCCCAGGTGCGGCGTCAGCACGACGTTGTCGAGCCCGACCAGCGCGCGCGGCGGATCGGGCTCGCCTTCGTACACGTCGAGCCCCGCGCCCGCGAGCCGGCCTGCGCGCAGCGCCTCTGCCAGAGCGGCGGTATCGACGACGCTGCCGCGCGACACGTTGACGAGAAAGCCGTCCGGGCCGAGCGCGTCGAGCACGTCGCGGCCGATCAGGTGCCGGGTGAGCGCGCCGCCCGGCGTCGCGACGACCAGGAAGTCCGCCCAGCGCGCCAGCGCGTCGAGCCGGTCGAAATAGCGATACGGCGCGCCGTCCTTCGGCGTGCGGTTGTGATAGCCGATCTCGAGATCGAAGCCGGCCGCGCGGCGCGCGATCTTCTCGCCGATCCTGCCGAGCCCGACGATGCCGAGCTTCCGGCCGGACACGTTCGGCGGCATCGGCAACGCGTCGCGCCAGATGCCCGCACGGGTCGCGCCGTCGAGCCGCACGATCCTGCGCACGGCCGCCAGCAGCAGCGCGAACGCGTGATCGGCGACGCAGTCGTCGTTGGTGCCCACGCCGGTCACGACCACGGCGCCGCGCGCCTTCGCATGCGCGACGTCGATGTGCTCGTAGCCCGCGCCGAGCGAGCCGATCAGGGTCAGCGCGGGCATCCGGTCGATCTCGGCGGCGGTGAGGCCCGTGCTGCCGTTGGTCAGCACCGCGCGGATCGCGCCGCCGTGTTCCGCGATCGTGCGTTCACGCGCGTCGCCGGTCGGCGCATCGTGCACGTCGAACGACGCGGCAATCTCGCGGCGCGCGTCGTCGCGCAACGGGATCAGGACCAGCAGCTCGGGCTTCATGACGGAATTCCGCATCGGCAGGGATGCGTGGCAGTGTATAGCAAGACGTCGGGCCGCGCCCGGGATAACCCGCATGCGCAACGGGGCGCGCGGTTTGCCAAAGCAGGCCCGGTCAAGTAAGTTTCGGCGTACGTCCCTTTCTTGTCATTCGCTGGAGATTGGCCCAATGAAGCATGTCCTGCCCGCCCGGATACTGGGCCTCGCCGTCGCCGCCGCCGTTGCGGCGCCCGCCGTGCACGCCGCCGACGCCGTCGTGGTGTCGTCGAAGATCGATACCGAAGGCAACCTGCTCGGCAACCTGATCGTCCAGGTGCTGAAGGCGCACGGCATTCCCGTCACCGAAAAGATCGCGCTCGGCGCGACGCCGATCGTGCGCAAGGCGCTCGTCAGCGGCGAGATCGACATCTATCCCGAGTACACCGGCAACGCCGCGTTCTTCTTCAACAAGGCCGACGATCCGGTGTGGAAGAACGCGAGCCAAGGCTACGACGCCGCGAAGAAGCTCGACTACGCGGCCAACCGCCTCGTCTGGCTGACGCCGTCGCCCGCCAACAATACGTGGGGCGTCGCGGTGCTCGCACCGCTCGCGCAGGCGCAGCGCCTGAAAACGTTCTCCGATTTCGGCAAGTGGGTGGCCGGCGGCGGCAAGGTGAAGCTCGCGGCGTCGGCCGAGTTCGTCAACAGCGCGTCCGCGCTGCCGTCGTTCGAGAAAGCGTACGGCTTCAAGCTGAAGCCGGACCAGCTCGTCGTGCTGTCCGGCGGCGACACGGCGGCCACCATCAAGGCCGCCGCGAACCAGACCGACGGCGTGAACGCGGCGATGGTCTACGGCACCGACGGCGGGATCGCGGCGAGCGGCCTCGCGGTGCTCGACGACGACAAGCACGTGCAGCCCGTCTACGCGCCGGCGCCGGTGATTCGCGAAACGGTGCTGAAGGCGCATCCGCAGATCGCCGACTATCTGAAGCCGGTGTTCGCGAGCCTCGACCTGAAGACGCTGCAGACGCTCAACAGCCGCATCCAGATCAACGGCGAGCCGGCCAAGGGCGTCGCCGCGCAATACCTGAAAGCGAAGGGCTTCGTCAAATGACGGCACGCGCGGCGGCCCGCGCGCGACGCATCGCGATCGACAAGGTCGGCGTCCTAACCGGCACGCTGACGATCGGCGCGGTGCTGTTCGCGCCGTTCGTCGTGCTGCGGCCGAACCGGATCGCGGCGGGCGCCGGCTTGCCGGTGTTCGGCGCGCTGCCGGCCGCGCAGGCCGCCGCGCTCGCCGCGCTGTGGATCGCGGCCGCGCTGTGGACGATGACGACGAGCCGGCCCGCAGCGCGCCTCGCCGCGGGCTGCGGCCTGCTCGCGACGCTCGGCTACGCGGCCGGCGCGGCCGCGGCGCATCTGGTCGCGCCGGAAGACGCGCTCGCGCGCGTGTCGCCGGCCGCCGGCATCTGGCTGCTGCTGTTCGCATGGGCCGTGCTGGTCGCCGACGCGCTCGCGCGGCTCGCGTTCGGGCCGTGGCGGCGGCTCGCCGCGCTGGCCGTCGCCGCCGCGGCGCTCGCGCTGCCGCTGTCGACCGGCTGGTGGGACGGCCTGTCCGTGATGCGCGAATACGCGGTGCGCGGCGACGATTTCTGGCGCGAGGCCGTGCGGCACGTCGCGCTGGCCGGCGGCTCGGTCGCGGCCGCCTTCGTCGCCGGGCTGCCGCTCGGCATCGCGTGCGCGCGCATCGCGGCCGTGCGCGCGGCGTTGCTGCCGGTCCTCAACGTCGTGCAGACGGTGCCGAGTATCGCGATGTACGGGCTGATGATGGCGCCGCTCGGCATGCTCGCCGCGCACGTGCCGCTCGCGGCCGCGCTCGGCGTGCGCGGGATCGGCGTCGCGCCGGCCCTGCTCGCGCTGTTCCTGTATTCGCTGCTGCCGATCGCGTCGAGCGTCGCGGTCGGGCTCGCGCAGGTGCCGGCGCAGGTGACGGAAGCGGCGCGCGCGATGGGCATGACGGCCGCGCAGCGCCTGCTGCAGGTCGACCTCGTGCTCGCGCTGCCGGTGATCCTGAGCGGCGTGCGCATCGTGCTCGTGCAGAACATCGGCCTGACCGCGGTCGCCGCGCTGATCGGCGGCGGCGGCTTCGGTACCTTCATCTTCCAGGGCATCGGGCAATCGGCCGCCGATCTCGTGCTGCTCGGCGCGATCCCGACCATCGTGCTCGCGCTGATCGCCGCCGTCGTATTCGAAGCCGCGACCGCGCTCGCGAGGGGACGCACCGCATGATCGAGATCGAACGCCTCGGCAAGCGCTTCGGCGATGTCGTCGCCGTCGACGACGTGTCGCTGACGATGCGGCGCGGCACCATCACCGCGCTCGTCGGCGCATCGGGCAGCGGCAAGTCGACGCTGCTGCGGATGATCAACCGGCTGATCGCACCGAGCACGGGCACGGTTCGCATCGACGGCGTCGATACGGCGAGCGTGCCGCCCGAGCAGCTGCGGCGGCGCATCGGCTACGCGATCCAGGGCCACGGGCTGTTTCCGCACTGGAGCGTCGCGCGCAACATCGCGACCGTGCCGCGCCTGCTCGGCTGGGACGCCGCGCGCATCGACGCGCGCGTGCGCGAACTGCTCGCGCTCTTCAATCTCGCGCCGGAGGAATTCGCGGAAAAGCTGCCGCACGAGCTGTCGGGCGGCCAGCAACAGCGCGTCGGCGTCGCGCGCGCGCTCGCGGCCGAGCCGGCGATGCTGCTGATGGACGAGCCGTTCGGCGCGCTCGATCCGATCATCCGCGGCAAGGCGCAGGACGACCTGCTCGCGCTGCAGCGGCGGCTCGGCATCACGGTCGTGCTCGTCACGCACGACATCGAGGAAGCGCTGAAGCTCGGCGACACGATCGCGGTGATGGACGGCGGCCGGCTGCTGCAGGTCGCGCCGCCCGCCGAGATCCTCGGCCGGCCGGCGGCGGGCGTCGTCGAGCAGCTTGTCGCGGGCGTCGACCGGCCGCTGCGCCTGCTCGCGCTGACGCCGGTCGGCGACGTGGCCGAGCCCGGCTCCGCGGACGGTCCGCCGATTGCCGCGACCCGCACGCTGCGCGACGCGATCTCGGAGCTGCTGTGGCGCGGCGTCGATGCGCTGCCGGTCGCGGACGACGACGGGAACCCGTCCCCGCGCCCGGCCGGCACCGGCCCCGGCGCGCGCCGCATCACGCTCGACGCGATCCGCGCGCACGCGAGGCGGCCCGGATGACGATGCGGCCCGCGGCAATCGCTCCACGCAGACTCGCGCCCGCCGTCGCACGCGCGGCCGCGCTCGCGCTGCTGCTCGTGCTGCTGTTCCGACCGGGCTGGCTGCACGCGCTGTTCGCACCGTTCGCGGACAACGGCGCGCCCGTCATCTACGATCGCGCGAGCCTGCTCGACCTCACGCTCGCGCATCTCGGCACGGTCGCCGCATCGAGCCTGATCGGCACGCTGCTCGCGATCGCCGCGGGCATCGCGGTGACGCGGCCGTGGGGCGCGGATTTCCTGCCGGTCGCGCGTAGCGTCGTCAACATCGGCCAGACGTTCCCGCCGGTGGCCGTGCTCGCGCTCGCGGTGCCCGCGGTCGGCTTCGGCCTGAAGCCGGTGCTGATCGCACTCGTGCTGTACGGTCTCCTGCCGATTTTCGAGAGCACGATCGCGGGCATCGAGGACGTGCCGCGCGACGTCGTCGACGCCGCGCGCGGGATGGGCATGAGCGGCTGGCAGCAACTGACGTCCGTGGAGCTGCCGCTCGCGTTTCCGGTGATCGTCAACGGCATCCGCCTCGCGGTCGTCATCAACCTCGGCACCGCGACGATCGGCTCGACGGTCGCCGCGCGCGGGCTCGGCGACGTGATCATCGCCGGCCTGCAGACCGCGAATACCGCGTTCGTGCTGCAGGGCGGGATGATCGTCGGGCTGCTGGCGGTGCTGGTCAGCGACGCGATCGGCGCGATCGCCGGCGTGATGGGCCGGCGCGCGTAGTCGCGGCGCGCCGTGAAGCACGCGCTTCTTGCGGACTCCGATGCGTGCCCGGGCAACAACCTACATCCGGCTTTCAGTCATGCGTGGTTTGCGGACAATCGCGACGATTGGCCGATATACTGTGCGCCTCCCGTTTCCACCACCCTCACCATGCGACGGTTTTCCTGGCTGTTCGTGTTCTTGCTCGGCAGTGCGCAATACGTGTCGGCGCAGCAGATGCCTGCGCAATCGTTGCCCGCGCAACCTGCGTCCGCGCCTGCTGCTGCCGCTGCCGCGTCCGACGCTTCCGCGCCGCTCGCCGCCAACCAGCCGAACGAGGAAAATCGCCGCATCACCTCCTACCTGATGAAGAAGTTCGGCGTCGCCAGGGAAAAGGCCGCGAAGCTCGCCGACATCGTGAACGCCACCGCGACGAAATACGCGCTGCCGCCGGCGCTCGTCTACGCGATCATCTCGATCGAATCGCGCTTCCAGGAGAAAGCGCGCGGCGGGGGCGGCGCGACCGGGCTGATGCAGGTGGTGCCCAGCGCGCACCGCGGGCTGCTGCGCAACGTGAAGGATCTGACCGAGCCGAACGCCAACATCAATGCGGGCTCGGCGATCCTGTCCGGCTATGTGAAGGCCGCCGGCGGCGACATCGGCGCCGCGCTGAAAAGCTATGGCGGCTCGCACGCTTATGCGTCGAAGGTGCTGCAACGCGTCGAGTCGTTCCGGTTCGTGCTCGAGCCGCGCGACGATGCGAACGCGGGCATGATGCCGGTGAGCGCGCCGGCGTCGGACGTTCGGGCGGTGTCCGTGCGGGATTCGCGGTAACGGGGGCCGTTGTCGACGGCCGTGCAAGGCGGGCCGCCCGCTCGCGTTCGGCGCACAGTCGCGCGGGAGCGATCCACCGCAGGTCAATCTCCCGGTTTCTCCCAGACCTTGAGATCCTCCACTGCACGCTCGATGTCATCCATATCATCCTCGCCCAGCGAGCGATCGAACTTCGCGGATAGCATTTCCCTCAGCTTTGCCAGTCTCCGGGTTACCCCGTTTTCATCGATGAATCGCGTCGTCTCCAGCGAGTACATCAAATTCACGTCGCCGGACTCGTTCCGATCGGCATGGTAGTACCGCCCAATATTTCTCAGGGAAATCAGCAAGTATTCGATTTCGGCAAGCGCGGTTAGCGCATCGTCGCCAGAGAGAACAATCTCTTCGTTATTTTTCCGCACCTTCCCCCTCGCTTCGTCATGCCCGCATTCGCCAACCCGGCATCGCCCATTTGATCGAGCGGCTGCTTGCCGTTCCGGTTGGTGGAGTAGCGAACCAAAGTCGTTATACCGGATCGTAGCGCCGATACCGGCTATCGTGCAGCGCCGCCCCACCGGATAAACTGTCGGCCGATCCCCCCAGGCGATTGCGGCACGCATGCCCCCGCCGCCGCAAAAACGACAACCAACGGAGAGCAAATGCTGAAACGCGCGATGTTTTCGCTCCTGCTGCTGACGATCTGCGTGATCGGCCGTCAAGCGGCCGCCCAGTCCACGCTCGAACTCACGACGGACGGCAAGACCCGCACGCTCACTTCGCAGGCGTTGCTCGCACGCCCGGATGCGGCGGAGATCCATGTCCCGCACGATGTCGCATACGGCAGGCCGATGACCTTCCGCGCGGTGCCGCTCGCCAGCCTGCTCGACGGCGCG
This sequence comes from Burkholderia ubonensis, assembly GCF_902833085.1. Taxonomy (GTDB): domain Bacteria; phylum Pseudomonadota; class Gammaproteobacteria; order Burkholderiales; family Burkholderiaceae; genus Burkholderia; species Burkholderia ubonensis. Next base: position 464,222 of record NZ_CADFEB010000007.1, on the reverse strand, counting down.
GCCCTGCCTGCGGACAGCGTGCTCGAAACGCGCGCGGCCGACGGCTTCGCCGCGCAACTGCCGATGGACCTCGCGCGCAATCGCGACGCCGCGCACGCCGTTGCATGGCTCGCGGTGGAGGACCCGGCACACCCGTGGACGAAGCTGCCGGGCAAGCCGGTCAGCGCCGGGCCGTTCTACCTGATCTGGGTCGGCAAGGAAGCGTCGTCCGTCCGCAACGAGCAGTGGCCTTTCCAGATCGTGCGTCTCGCGATGCAACAGTCGCCCGTCGCGCGCTGGCCGGCTCTCGCCGTCGATCCGGCACTGCCGGCGACCGATCCGGCCCGCGCGGGCCAAAGCCTGTTCATCACGCAATGTTTCGCGTGTCATCGGCTCGACGGCGCGGGCAGTGCGGACACCGGCCCCGACCTCAACACGCCGATGAATCCGGTCGATTACTTCCAGCCCGCCGCGCTGCATCGGTACATTCGCAATCCGGCATCGGTTCGGAACTGGCACGGGCGGGCCATGCCGGCGTTCTCGCCGGATCAGCTGAGCGATCGGGAGATCGACCGGATCATTGCGTATCTCGGGTATATGGCACGACGCAAGGCAGGAAGGTAGGACGGGACGGCGGCGGACGGTTATCTCTCATGTTTGATCTACAGAAACTTCAAAACCCACAACAAATCAAGCAACCTTGTTTTACATCATGAATTCACAAAAAATTAGCATTGACTGGGAAAAATTACCTGCAATCTTGCGGGAAAAATATGAATTCATCACCACCAAAAAATCAAACTGGCAAAATATTCAAGAAATAAACCACCAAAACATCAGGCCAATCCATCTCAACGAATTCGACACACAATCTTATGTGATTTTCTCAACCGAATTTAATTCAGTGTTACTGACAGCACATCTATTTGAAAACCTACTAATGATGGAAGACATTCGCCACGAAAAATCCGGAAAAATGGATTTTCAGATAGAGATTCCAAGAATGTATTTTAGATACCCCGCACTAAACAATCCACGCGACACCTTTTTCGGCGGAAAACCAATCGATCAAGAAGAAAAAGAGGCAATCTCAACCGCAGTTATCAACTCAAAGAAAAACACCAATTTCCTCAATGACGAAAGCTTCATAAAAGAAAATCTATACAAACTCGAATTCATTTCCGTGTATTCATTCTTCGAAGCGTTCATGGAAAGCATCATGACAGATGAGCTGAACTACTCCAAAAAAGATGCAAGCAAATCAATCCGACAATCCTCACTGCCTGAAATCCTATCCGCCATAATAGACGAAATAAATCCAGAAATTAAGAATCTCCTTTTCAATATAAATCCAAAATTAAGCGGATTCATGGAACTTTGCCACGAGATCAGGAATTTACATATTCACAAACTTGGACGCACCACCCAATTCTTCATCGACAGATGCACCTCAAAAAACCTCATCGAGGAATTCTCTTATTTACCACACAAGGATGGCACCAGAACACCCATCTACAGAACCCTAGTTGGAATTAACGAAAAATGCATCCAAATAGGAAAATATATCTCACTACCAACGCTCTCTTTTGAATTTCGCAATTATGCACGCGAAATTGCATACATCTTAAACGCATGCATACGACACCAGCGAGAGAAAAACAATCAACACACCAGAATTAGAGATACGCCCCGTTCGACCACCAATCATTTCCCACCCGCCCACAAATCCGTACGTTGGCCTTACGCGGAGAATTCATCGCCCGAAGGCCATGTATTTGGCGGCATAGATATACACGAAGGGGGAGAAACCGATATCTGAACATGCGCCGGATGGCACTAGCAAATTCCGCTTGTGCCCGACACAGGCCGACGCGACTCGGCCTGTCTACTTAACGATTGGGAGACAGTAGACAATTCAGAGGACAATTGCATGCGCAATCCGAGCCCCAAGTTACTTGAATGAAATTTCGCGTCGATCGATCACAGCACCTACCCGGCCAAGCCGCCCCTCCCCACCTCCCCCGTCCACCGCAGATAATCCCCCCGCGTCCAGTCGAGCGACACTCCGACGCGTTTCGTCCCCGGCCGGATCTTCGGCTTGTGGACGGAAAGCGTCAGCGTCTCCAGCGCCGGCCATTCGCGAAACGACAGCACCGCGATCTCGGCGACCAGCGTCTCGAGCAGACGCGTATGCGGCTTGTGCGCGAGAAACGCCGCCACCCGCGCGCAATACCCGTCGTAATCGATCCACTCCCCGGCCTCGCTCGGCTCGCAGCGATACCCGAGCTGCGCATCGATCACGATCGGCTGCGGCGCGTCATGCTCGTGCGCATGGATGCCGATCCGCGCCGGCACCTTCAGTTCGTCGACGAACACGCTCCAGCCGCGCCCTCGCAGGCGCGACGCGTCGATCGACACGAACGGTTCGTCGACCGGCTTCATGATGCGAGCGGTGCGGCCGCGTCGAACATGATGCGGACGAAATAGTCGGCGAAGCTGCGGCGCACGACGATCTCGTACGTGTCGTCACCGGTCGGCACCAGCACGATCGACGCCTTGAAGTAATGCGACTGCGCACACTGCCCCGCCTTGAACAGGCGCGGATGCAGGTCGAGCGGACAGCCGCGCGCCAGCACGTCGCGCACGCGCTCGCCGCTGACCTCGACGACCGTATAGCCGCTGCCGACATCGACCGCCGCCGCATACGCGCCCTGCACGGCCTCGGCCAGCGCCGCCTCGAGCACGCCCGCCTGCACGGGCCCGTTCGAGCGCACGAGCCATTCGTCGGGGCCGAGCCACAGCACGTCGTACTCGGCGCCGCGCGCAACCGTGTTCGGCGCGGCGGGCGGCCGGCAGCCGACCACGCGCTCGAACGCGGCGACGAACGCCGGGTCGCTCAGCTCGCCGCGCACGTTGACGAGGTCGAGGAACGGCCGCTCGCGCAGCGTGAACTTCTTCGATGCGCGCGCCTGCTGCGCCTTCAGCAGGTCGGCCGCGCCGACGAACGGCGATTCGAGCTGCACGCCGCCCGCGCCCGCCACCTGCGTCTGGTTTCTGGTTTCATTCCACATTCTGGCGCACCCCTTCGGTATCGTAGAAAACCGGGCTCGAGATCTTCGCGGTGATGCGCTTGCCGTTGGCCAGCGGTATCACGACGCTCTCGCCCATCTTGTTCAGGCCGCCCTTCACCACCGCAAGCGCGATCGAGCGCTTGAGGATCGGGCTGTAGTAGCTCGACGTCACGTGGCCGATCATCGGCGTCGGCTCGGTCGTCGACACCTGCGTGTCCTTCGCGATGATCTGCGCGCCTTCCGGCAGCACGAACTGCTCGTCGTCGGTCAGCAGGCCGACGAACTGCTTGCGGCCCTCCTTCGCGGTATCCGAGCGCGACAGCGAACGCTTGCCGAGGAAGTCCTTCGACTTCGCGACCACCCCGCCCATACCGAGGTCGAATGGCGTGATCGACCCGTCGGTGTCCTGACCGACGATGATGTAGCCCTTCTCCGCACGCAGCACGTGCATCGTCTCGGTGCCGTACGGCGTGATGTCGAACTCGGTGCCCGCGGCCATCAGCGCTTCCCACACCGCGCGGCCCGCGTTCGCCGGCACGTTCACTTCATAGGCCAGCTCGCCCGAGAAGCTGATCCGCATCACGCGCGCCTTCGCGCCGGCGACCGTGCCGTTGCGGTAGCTCATGAACGGGAACGCCTCGTTGCCGAAGTCGATGTCCTGGCACACCTTCTGCACGACCTTGCGGCTCTTCGGGCCGACCACCGCGAACGTCGCCCAGTGGTCGGTCACCGACGACAGCCGCACCTTCATGTCGGGCCACTCCGTCTGCAGCCAGCGCTCGAGCCACGTGAGCACGCGCGCCGCGCCGCCGGTCGTCGTCGTCATCATGAAATGCTGGTCGGCGAGGCGCACCGTCACGCCGTCGTCGAACACCATGCCGTTCTCGTCGAGCATCAGCCCGTAGCGGCACTTGCCCACTTCGAGCTTGTTCCACGGGTTCGTGTACATCCAGTTCAGCAGCTTCACCGCGTCCGGGCCCTGGATGTCGATCTTGCCGAGCGTCGACGCGTCGAGGATGCCGACGCTGTTGCGCACCGCGAGGCATTCGCGCTTCACCGCCGCGTGCAGGTCCTCGCCCTTCTTCGGGAAGTACCACGGCCGCTTCCAGTTGCCGACGTCCTCGAACAGCGCGCCGTGCTCGACGTGCCATTCGTGCACGCAGGTCTTGCGGATCGGGTCGAGGAAATCGCCGGTCTCGCGGCCCGCGAACGTGCCGAACGACACGGGCGTGTAGTTCGGGCGGAACGTCGTCGTGCCCGTCTCCGGAATCGACTTGCCGAGTGCCTGCGCGAGGATCGCCATCCCGTTGATGTTGCCGAGCTTGCCCTGGTCGGTGCCGAAGCCCATCGCCGTGTAGCGCTTCACGTGCTCGACCGACTCGAAGCCTTCGCGCGCGGCGAGCAGGATGTCGGCGGCCGCCACGTCGTTCTGGAAATCGACGAACTGCTTCGGCCCGCGCGCGGCGGCCTCGCGGCTGCCGACGAGCCACAACGGCTGCAGCACGCCTTCCGTGACTTCCGCGACCTTCGGCGCGGCCGGGCGCTGCGCGGCGGAGAAGCCGGCAGCCTTCGCCGCTTCCGCGCCCGCGTCGACCGCAAGCCGCAGCGCACGCGCGAGGCCGAATTCGCCCGCCGCCGCGCCGATGCTCGCCTCGGGCTGCACGGCCTTGCCCGGCAGGAAGCAGGCTTTCTCGTCGCTCCAGCACGCCTTGCCGCCCGATTGCGCGAACAGGTGCAGCACCGGGCTGAAGCCGCCCGACATCGCGACGAGGTCGCACGGCAGCGTCTTCAGCTTGCCGCCCGTCTGGCCGTTCGTGTAGGACGCGACGTCGACCGACGATACGCGCCACTTGCCCGCTGCGGCCGTCACGACCGCGCCGCTCATCACCGTCACGCCCTGGCGCTTCGCCGCCGCGGGCAGCGCGCCGTTGCTCGACGCGCGCGAATCGACGAGCGTCACCTTCGCGCCGCATGCCTTCAGGTCGAGCGCCGCCTGGTAGCCGCGGTCGTTGTTCGTGAACACGACCGCGTCGCGGCCCGGCAGCACGCCGAAGCGATGGATGTATGCGGACACCGCGCCCGCGAGCATCACGCCCGGCAGGTCGTTGTTGCCGAACACGATCGGCCGCTCGTGCGCGCCGGTCGCGAGGATCACGCGCTTCGCGCGGACCTTCCACAGCAGCTCGCGAGTGCCCTTGCGCATCGACACCGGCAGGTGATCGGTCAGGCGCTGCGTGACCGTCACGAGGTTGTGGTCCTGGTAGCCGAACGCGGTGCTGCGCGACAGGATCGTCACGTCGGGCAGCTTGCGCAGCTCGGCCTCGATCTTCTCGACCCACTGCAGCGCGGGCTTGCCGTCGATTTCCGCGCGGCACGACAGCAGGCTGCCGCCGAGCTCGCGCTGGTCGTCGACGAGGATCACGCGCGCGCCGGCCGTCGCCGCCGCATGCGCGGCCGCGAGGCCCGACGGGCCGCCGCCGACGACGAGCACGTCGCAGTGCGCATAGCACTTGTCGTAGCGATCGGCGTCGAGCACCTCGGGCGCCTTGCCGAGGCCGGCCGCTTCACGGATCTTCTCTTCGTACTTCGGCCACATGTTGCGCGGCCACATGAAGGTCTTGTAGTAGAACCCGGCGGGCATGAAGCGCGACAGCTTCTGGTTGATCGCGTACTTGTCGTGCTCGAGCGACGGTTCCGCGTTCACGCTGGTCGCGACGAGGCCCTGGTACAGCTCGATCTCGGTCGCGCGCGCATTCGGCACGGTGTACGGGCCGGACTCGAGCTGCACGACGGCATTCGGTTCCGCGACGTCCGCCGTCACGATCCCGCGCGGGCGGTGGTACTTGAAGCTGCGCGCGACGAAGTGCACGCCGTTCGCGAGCAGCGCGGACGCGAGCGTGTCGCCCTGGAAGCCCTGATAGGTGCGGCCGTTGAACGTGAAGGTCAGCGGAATCGCGCGATTGATGCGGCCACCGGTGCCGAGACGGTCTTTCTGGCTCATTTGCTGGTGCCCTCTTCCTTAGCGTTAGCGGCGGCTCCGCCGAATTTTTCGTAGCTCTTGATGTCGTAGGTCACCGTGTCGCGCGTGACCTTGAACCAGCGGCGGCAGCCTTGCGTGTGCAGCCATTGCTCCTTGTGCAGCCCGCGCTTGTTCTCGCGCATGAACACGTATTCGCCCCATTCGCGGTCGGTCATGTTCTCGTTCGCGACCGGGCGCACGATGTCGGCTTCACCGCCGCACGAGAACTCGGATTCGGCGCGCGGCCCGCACCACGGACATTCGATCAGCAACATGTTTCTTTCTCCTCTGTCAGTGGATGACGGTCAGTGCGCGACGGCGGCAGCGCCGTGCTCGTCGATCAGGTGGCCGGTGTAGAAGCGGTCGAGCGCGAACGGCGCGTTCAGCGGGTGCGGTTCGTCGCGCGCGATCGTGTGCGCGAACACCCAGCCCGAGCCGGGCGTCGCCTTGAAGCCGCCCGTGCCCCAGCCGCAGTTGAAGTACAGGCCCTTCACGTCGGTCTTGCTGATGATCGGGCACGCATCCGGCGACACGTCGACGATGCCGCCCCACTGGCGGTTCATCCGCACGCGCGAGAACACCGGGAACATCTCGACGATCGCCTGCAGCGTGCCTTCGATGATGTGGAAGCTGCCGCGCTGGCCGAAGCCCGTGTACTGGTCGATGCCCGCGCCGATCACGAGGTCGCCCTTGTCGGACTGGCTGATGTACGCGTGCACCGCGTTCGACATGATCACCGAGTTGACGACCGGCTTGATCGGCTCGGACACGAGCGCCTGCAGCGGGTGGCTTTCGATCGGCAGACGCACGCCGGCCATGTCGGCGAGCGTCGTCGTGTTGCCGGCCGCGACCACCGCGACCTTCTTCGCCTTGATGAAGCCCTTCACCGTGTCGACGCCGACCACCGCGCCGCCTTCACGGCGGATGCCCGTCACCTGGCAGTTCTGGATGATGTCGACGCCCGCGCGGTCCGCGCCGCGCGCGAAACCCCAGGCCACCGCATCGTGGCGCGCGACGCCCGCGCGCCGCTGGATCGACGCGCCGAGCACCGGGTAGCGGCTGTTCAGGTTGATCGTCGGCTCGATTTCCTTGACCTGCGCGGGCGTCAGGAACTCCGCGTCGACGCCGTTCAGCCGGTTCGCATTGACGCGGCGCTCGGTGTCGCGCACGTCCTGCAGCGTGTGCGCGAGGTTCATCACGCCGCGCTGGCTGAACATCACGTTGTAGTTCAGGTCCTGCGACAGCCCTTCCCACAGCTTCATCGCCTTTTCATACAGCGCGGCCGACTCGTCCCACAGGTAGTTCGAGCGCACGATCGTCGTGTTGCGCGCGGTGTTGCCGCCGCCGATCCAGCCCTTCTCGAGAATCGCGACGTTGGTGATGCCGTGCTCCTTCGCGAGGTAGTACGCGGTCGCGAGGCCGTGGCCGCCGCCGCCGACGATCACGACGTCGTATTCCTTCTTCGGTTCCGGGCTCTTCCACTGCTTTTCCCAGTTCTCGTGATACGAGAGGCCGTTGCGGAACAGGCTGAATATCGAGTAGCGGCTCATGATGATTGACCCTTCGTTAGCATTCGATGACGTTCACGGCCAGACCGCCGCGTGACGTTTCCTTGTATTTCGTCTTCATGTCGGCGCCCGTCTCGCGCATCGTCTTGATGACCGAGTCGAGCGACACGTAGTGCTGGCCGTTGCCCTTCAGCGCCATGCGCGACGCGTTCAGCGCCTTGATCGCGCCCATCGCGTTGCGCTCGATGCACGGAATCTGCACGAGCCCGCCGACCGGATCGCAGGTCATCCCGAGGTTGTGCTCCATGCCGATCTCGGCGGCGTTCTCGACCTGGTCGGGCGTGCCGCCCATCACCGCGGCGAGCGCGGCCGCGGCCATCGAGCACGCGACGCCGACCTCGCCCTGGCAGCCGACTTCCGCGCCGGAGATCGACGCGGTTTCCTTGTAGATGATCCCGATCGCCGCAGCCGTGAGCAGGAATTCGACGATGCCGGTCTCGTTCGAGCCGGGCACGAACTTCACGTAGTAGTGCAGCACCGCCGGGATCACGCCGGCCGCGCCGTTGGTCGGCGCGGTGACGACGCGCCCGCCCGCCGCGTTCTCCTCGTTGACGGCCATCGCGTACAGGTTGACCCAGTCGAGCATCGACAGCGGGTCGCGCAGCGACTCTTCCGAACGCGCGCGCAGCCGCCCGTACAGCTCGGCCGCGCGGCGCTTCACGCGCATCGGGCCCGGCAGCTCGCCCTCGACCTTGCAGCCGCGCTCGACGCATGCGGCCATCGTGCGCCAGATCGCGAGCAGGCCCGCGCGCACTTCGTCGGCGGAACGCAGCGCGCATTCGTTGCGCAGCATCAGCTCGGCGATCGACAATCCGTGCTCGCGGCACTGGCGCATCAGGTCGTCGCCGGTGCGGAACGGATACGGCACCTCGGCCGCCGCGCGCACGCCGTTCACGCGGTCGCCGTCGCGGTTCACGACGAAGCCGCCGCCGATCGAGTAATACTCTTTCTCGACGAGCAGCTGGCCGTGCTCGTCGAACGCCTGGAAGCGCATCCCGTTCGGATGCACGATGCTCGTGCCGCTCATCAGCTTCCGGTAGAAGCCGATGTGCTCCTTCTCTTCGAAGCGGACCGCCTGCCTGCCGAGCAACGAAAGCGACTTGCCGGCGCGGATCTCCGCGAGGCGCGGCTCGATCAGGTCCGGGTCGATCGAATCGGGCAGATGGCCTTCGAGGCCGAGCAGCACCGCCTTGTCGGTGCCGTGCCCCTTGCCGGTCGCGCCGAGCGAGCCGTACAGCTCGACCCGCACGCGCCGTACGAAGCCGAGCAGGTTGGCGTCCTCGATATGCGATGCGAAGCGGCAAGCGGCGATCATCGGGCCGACCGTATGCGAGCTGGACGGGCCGATGCCGATCTTGAACAGGTCGAAGACGCTGACGTTCATCTGGCTTCCTCTGGATGGACACACGTGAAGTGACGTTGGACGCCAGTACACCAAAGCGTAAAATCGGCCGATAGAACAAAAACGGCATCGGCGTGGGACGCCGCCGCCAAGCGCCGCGCCGCCTGGCCCGAATGTGCGTTTTGACGATGGTTCCCGACGGAAAAACGCAAGTCCGCGCGCCATCGATCGGCGACGCTGGGACATCCGTGCCGCCCGTGCCGCCCGTGCCGCCCCTGTATAGAGTGAGACCCGCCCGCCCCCGCGAGCCGTGACGAGATTTGCCGCGATGACACCCGACGTACCTGCTTCCCCCCTCGCCGAACCTGCGCCGAAACGCATCCGCTTCGGCATCGTGCTGCTGCCGAACTTCACGCTGACCGCGTTCTCCGGTTTCGTCGACATGCTGCGGCTGTCCGCCGACGACGGCGATTACAGCAAGCCGGTGCGCTGCGCATGGAGCGTGATCGGGGAAACCCTCGCGCCGGTGCGCGCAAGCTGCGGGATCCAGGTCACGCCGTGGGAGACCTTCGACGATGCGGAGCCGTTCGACTACGTGGTCGTCGTCGGCGGCCTGCTGCATTCGGGGCCGCAGGCCGGGCCGGAAACGCTCGGCTTCATCCGCCGCGCGGCCGCCGACGGCGCGACCGTCGTCGGCATCTGCACCGGCGTGTTCACGCTGATGCGCGCGGGCGTGCTCGACGGGCATCGCACCTGCGTGAGCTGGTTCCACTACTGGGATTTCATCGAGCGCTTCCCGGCCGCCGACCCCGACCTGCTGATCGCCGACCGGCTGTTCGTGATCGACCGGCGGCGCATCACCTGCTCGGGCGGGCGCGCGTCGATCGACGTCGCCGCCGCGATCCTGCTGCGCCATTTCGACCATGCGACCGTGCAGAAGGCGCTGCGCATCCTGCTGGTCGGCGAGATGCAGAAAGGCAACGCGCCGCAGCCGCATCCGCCGGGTCTCGAGCCGGCGACGCACCCGAAGGTCAAGCGCGCGATTCTGCTGATGGAACAGCACGTCGGGCGCGCGCTGCCGCTCGAGGAGCTCGCGTGCAAGCTCGACCTGTCGGCGCGGCAGCTCGAACGGCTGTTCAAGGCGGAAACCGGCAAGAGCCCGCAGGCGTTCGCGAAGCAGGTGCGGCTGCGCACGGCCGCGTGGCTGCTGACGAGTTCGGACCGGACGGTCGCCGACATCGCGTCGAGCTGCGGGTTCGCCGACGCGTCGCATCTCGGGCGGGAGTTCCGCAAGCAGTTCGGGGTGCCGCCGGCCGCTTATCGGGAGCGCGGCGGGGAGGCGGCGGCCGTGCCGGACGTGGTCGAGGAAGAGGTGGACTGATCGGCGAGCGCCGGCCACCCGCAATCCGGCGCGCCCTCGCCCCGCATACGCGCTCGTCGTTGCGGCCCGCGCGCCGTGCCCGGCTTTCCTGCGCGACTTGCCGGGCCGCTGATTAAGCCAGCGTTTACCGGGGAAGCCCCGAGTGCCGCACGACGCGCGTCCGCGTTACGCTTGCACGGCGAGGAGACGAACCATGAGAAGAGCTTTGCATATCGCCGTTGTCGCGCTGCTGGCGTATCTCGTCGCCGATCGCGCGCTGCTGCATGCCCGCGGGCTCGACGCCAGCCCGCTTGCGTGCAGGCAAGGCGCGGAGCGGGTGAAGCATGACGCGCTCGGCCGGGGCTTCGACGATGCCGCGGCCAGCAGTCAGGGCGAGGCATTCATGTCGGGCTGCCTGGTGACCGGGAGGGGGAGCCGGGACATGACGATTTCGAGCAATTGAAGCAGGTCTTCCGCACGCTACGCCACGCCCCCAATCCCCCCGACGAACCCCGCGAGCGCGATCACCAGCAGCAAACCCGCCGACGATGCGGTGATCCAGCGCTGCTTTCGATGAATCAGCGGATGGTTGATCGCGGCCATGTAGCCCGCGAGGATCGTGAAATCGACAGCGATCCACAGCGCAGCCAGGATTGCCAGACTCGCGCGTGAATCCGGCGTGATGCCGACGAATTGCGGAAAGAACGCGACAAAAAACAGCAGGTCCTTCGGATTCGAGATCCCGACGAGAAAGCCGCGCACCACGCCCGGCACACGCCGCGATTTGGGCGCCGGTTCGGGTTCGCCATCGCTGCCGCCGCGCACGCGGCGGGCGCGCCATTCGCCATGCAGCGTGCGGATCGCCAGGACGGCGATGAACACGCAGCCCAGCACGTGCAGCCACTTGATCAGGCGCTCGCTGACGAGCACCACGCCGAACACCATCAGCATCGCCAGCGCGATCAGGACGAGGCTTGCGGCATTCGCGCCCATCGCGGTCAGGACGCCCTGACGGAAGCCACGCCGGGCAACCGTGCCGACCACGAGCATGACGACGGGTCCGGGCGTCGCGATGAGCAGCACGATCGCGGCAAGATAGGCCGACAGCAGCGGGTAATGGATTGCCATGAATAAAAGTTGTTGGTTGGTCGGACTCGCCCGCCGCCCGGCGCGACCTCATGCCGGCTCAACGCCCGTGGCTGCGGGATGCGTGTAGTATTGCGCGTCAGGACCGCCGCTGAAAAACGGAAAATCCTGCCTGGATACATGAGTTTTATTCACATTGAACTCGATGAAGGCAAAACCGCTTCCCCCTGTTTACGCATTGCGCGCGTTCGAGAGTGCGGCGCGCACCGGCTCGTTTACGCTTGCCGCCGAGGAACTGAGCCTCACGCAAAGTGCGGTGAGCAAGCACGTCAGGACGCTCGAGGCGTACTTCGGCCGGAAACTGTTCGTCCGGCAGGGGCCCAAGATGAGCGTGACGGCGGAAGGACGCATCTTCGCGTCGGGCCTCAGGCGCGGTTTCCGGCAAATCGAGGAAGCGTGCACGCTCTTCCAGACGCAACGCGACGTGCTGCGGCTCAAGGCGCCGTCCACGCTCACCATGCGCTGGCTGCTCGATGCGCTCGCCGCGTTTCGCAAGACTCAGCCCGGCTTCGAGGTGCAGATCACGAGCGTCTGGATGGATGTCGATACCGTCGACTTTTTCAGCGAACCCTACGATTGCGCGATCCTGCTCGGCGCCGGCAAGTTCGGCGAAGACACGCACTGCGTGAAGCTGTTCGATGAATGGCTGATCCCGATCTGCTCGCACGCGCTCGCGCCGGCGGCCCGTGCGAATCTTGCCGCGTGCGATCTGATCCATCCGTCACCCGACCGTCGCGACTGGCGCCGCTGGCTCAACGGAAACGGACACGCGTTCGATGTGGACATCACGCGCGGCGGACAGGTCTTCGACATGCTCGAACAGGGCATCGCGGCGGCCGTCGCCGGTCACGGGATATCGATCGGCGATCTGGCGCTCTGCGCCGGCGCGATCGATGAGGGGCAGCTCGCGCTGCCGTTCAAGACGGCGGTCAACGCCGGCGACGCGTACTACCTCGTCGCGCCGGAAGACTCCGGCAAGGCGGCGCAGGTTCGCGAACTTCATGCCTTCCTGGAAAGCCGAATGCCGCGACTGACCTATCCGGACATTCGCTTCGCGGGTGTGCGCTGAGCTTGCTCAAACCAAAATTCGGATACCTGATCAGCAAGCGACAACGACCGATCAACCGGGGTCGCATCCGCATGCCCGAAGTGGACAAAAAGGTGTGAAGTTTTTCTTCCCGACGTGTTAGTTTGGGTGGCCTCTCTCCGTCGTCTCAATGGCGGCACGCAGCTTGCCCGGGCATTTGGCCCACACTGACAGGAGATTTGCCATGACGATTCAGAAGATCACGCCTTTTCTCTGGTACGCCACGGAAGCCGAAGAGGCCGCCGCCTTCTATGCACGCATCTTTCCGGACTCGCACGTGAATCGGGTCACGTCGGTGCCGGGCGCCGGTTCCACCAAGGTCGTCGAGTTCGTTCTGTTCGGGCAGCCGTTCGTCGCGATGAGCCATGAGCGCACCGAGCCGTTCAACCACGCGATCTCGCTGATGGTCAATTGTCGCGACCAGGCGGAGCTCGACGGCTACTGGAGCGCGCTGCTCGAGGGCGGCACGGCCGACGGCTGCGGCTGGCTGAGAGACCGCTTCGGCGTGTCGTGGCAGATCGTTCCGGACGATCTGATCGCGATGATGGCCGACCCCGACCCGGTCAAGGCCGCGCGCGTGGCCGGCGCGATGATGCAAATGACGAAGTTCGACGTCGCCGCGCTGCAAGCGGCCTATGCGGGAACGACGGCTTGACGAAAGGCCCCGCGCCTCGTGCGCGCCGCCGGGCGTCGATCAGGCTACGCCCGCCTACTTCGCCCGCGCGTCGGTCACGATGAACTCCTCGGCCGCCTTGCGCTGAATTGCGGCCATCATCGCCAGATCGTGCTTGCTGCCCGACTCGCTGGAGACGACGCCGGTTGCCTGTTTCGCCTTCGCGCCCGGCGGGTAGAACACGAACGACGCGCCGGCCGAGGCGTCCGGCTGCGCACGCAGGCGCTTGTTGAGAATCTTCAGGTACTTTTTCTTCGACACTTGCTTTGCAGCCATGACACCCTCCTCCATGGATACGATCAGGGCAGCATACCAGCTTTGATCGCCGTCCCGGCGCGCCCGATCGCGGCCGCGCGAAGTGCATCAAACACGCGCTTCGCTGGTCGCGGTTTCGTCCGGACTGTAGACGCTCAATCCCTCGATCGGGTCCATCGGCGTCTCCCACGGGCGCGCCGCAATCGCGCGCATCGCGGCATCGTAGCCGGCCCGCCGGCGGGCGGCGATGCCGGCCGGCGTGAAATCGATGTCCTTGAACTGGTTGTCCCCGTCGAGCCGCGGCGCGGCGAGCTTGATCACGCGCATCGTGGTCTGGCATCCCCACGCGGCCAGCGCCCGGACTTCGGGCGTCGCGCGCTCGGCTTCCGGCACGTGCCGGACCAGTTCGCGAATCACGTGGCGCAGGCGGTGGATCTGCTGCTGACGCTTGATCTGGCTGTCGGTGCGGCTCGCGTACTGGATGTCCTTCTGCCGTTCCGATACCTGCCAGATGCTCTCCGGCTCGGGGCCGACCGGATTCCACATCTGCACCGAGAAGATGATCGAGCTCCGGCGCGGCGCATCGTCCAGCACCACTTCGACCGGGGTATTGGAATAGACGCCGCCGTCCCAGTACGGCTGGCCGTCGATCCGCACCGCGGGGAACGCCGGCGGCAGCGCGCCCGAGCTCATGATGTGCTCGACGGTCAGCGGGTTGTGGGGGTCGCGCGAGTCGAAATAGCGCATCTCGCCCGTGCATGCGTTCACGGCGCCGACGGTCAGGCGCGGCCGGCCCGCGTTCAGCAGGTCGGGCTCGATCAGCGAGACGAGCGTGTCGCGCAGCGGCGCGATCCTGTAATAGGACGCGCGATCGACGCCCAGGCGGGCCATCGGCCCGAGCCACGACGCGGGATTCGGCTCGAAGAACCCCGTGATGCCGCCGCCGATGATCATCATCTCGGCAAACAGCCTGTCCCAGCCCGGCAGCGCGCCGGGGCCGGCGAGCTCGGTTCGCTCGGTCACGCGGCGCCAGAACTCCGCGAGGCGCCGATAGCGATGCTCGGGCGGATTCCCGACGATCAACGCCGCATTGATCGCGCCGATCGAGGTGCCGATGACCCAGTCCGGCTCGATGCCGGATTCGCTCATCGCCTGGAACACGCCGAGCTGGTACGCGCCCAACGCGCCGCCGCCCTGCAGGACGAGCACGACCTGCCCCGGCAATTCCATTCGTTCTGGCTGGCTCACAAACATGGCTTGCCCCGCTGGTGGTAGCAATGGCCGGACCCGGTCCGGTTGCTTCAGTGTAGGCGATCGGCCCGGTGTCACGGCGGCTTGCCGAGGGGTACGGCGGGTCAAATCCCGCTGACGTCACGCCGCGTTGATCGAGGGTTATTCCGGATGCTCCCGTTCTTTGAAATTTGTATGATGACCACATCACCTTACAAACATGAGCGCCATGTTCGAGAAAATTCCCGCCCGCGCGATGAGCGACCACGTCGCGCAGCAGCTTCTGAAGCAGATCGAGGCCGGCAGTTTCGCGGCCACCGGCAAGCTGCCGACCGAGGCCGTGCTCGCGCACGAATTCGGCGTGAGCCGCACCGTGATCCGCGAGGCGATCTCGCGCCTGAAGAACGAAGGCGTCGTCGAGCCGCGCCAGGGCAGCGGCGTGTACGTGAACCAGCACGGCGCGATCCGGCCGCTGCGCATCGACTACGCGGAAGCGGTCGAGGCGAGCTCGCTGCCGCACCTGCTCGCGGTGCGCCGCGCGATCGAGGCGGAAGTCGCCGCCGAAGCCGCACTGCATCACACCGCCGACGACATGGCCGACATCGACGACTCGCTGCGCAAGATCGATGACGCGGTGGCCGAAGGGCGCGACGGCGTCGCCGAGGACGTCGCGTTCCACCGCACGATCGCGGCCGTCACCGGCAACCCGTATTTCCTGAAGACGCTGCAGTTCCTGAACCAGTATCTCGAAGCGGGCGTAAAGGTCACGCGCGGCAACGAGGCGACGCGCGAGGATTTCTCGCGGCAGGTTCGCGAAGAACACGCGGCGATCGCCGACGCGATCCGCGCGCGCGACCCGAGCGCGGCGCGCAACGCCGCACGCACGCACATGTACAACGCGGCCCGCCGCTTAGGGCCTGTTCCCGCTAATAACGGGCTTGCGCTGGCCGCCAGAAGGGCCGAGCGCGAGGATTGCGACGCAGCGAATACTCGACGTATTCGCAAGGAGCATGACGCGGCGATCGGCCCTTCTGGCGGCCAGCCCCACGAATGAATTTTTCCAAACAGGGGAACGCGCGTTGCCGGCCGTATTGCGGCGTCGGTCGTCGCTTGTTTGGCTCGGCCAAACGGCGCTCCTCCTCCTTGCACTACGACCGGCAACGCACGTTCGCAAGCCCGTTATTAGCGGGAACAGGCCCTAACTGAAGCCGGCATCTGCTGAACGCGGCGGCGCGCCGCCCTTTTCTCACGAATCGATCAAGGTTGACCATGTCACGAAATGTTGGAGTCATCGGTCTCGGCGCGATGGGCCTGGGCGTCGCCCGCTCGCTGCTGCGCGCCGGGTTTCGCGTGCACGCATGCGACGTGCGCGAGCCGGTGCTGAACGCGTTCGCGGCCGAAGGCGGCATCGCGTGCGCGACGCCCGCCGAGCTCGGCGCACTGTGCGACGTCGTCGTTACGCTCGTCGTCAATGCAGAGCAGTCCGAAACGGTTCTGTTCGGCGAGCACGGCGCGGTCGCGCGGATGAAGCCGGGCGGCGTCGTGATCGCGAGCGCGACCGTCGCGCCCGAGTTCGCGATCGCGCTCGGCCGGCGCATCGAGGCGGCCGGGCTGCAGATGCTCGACGCGCCGGTGTCCGGCGGCGCCGCGCGCGCGGCGTCCGGCGAGATGACGATGATGACGTCCGGCCCCGCTGCCGCCTACGCCGCGTGCGAGGACGTGCTGGCTGCGATCGCAGGCAAGGTCTATCGCCTCGGCAGCGCGCACGGCGTCGGCTCGAAAGTGAAGATCATCAACCAGCTGCTCGCGGGCGTGCACATCGCGGCGGCCGCCGAAGCGATGGCGCTCGGCCTGCGCGAAGGCGTCGACGCCGACGCGCTCTACGACGTGATCACGCACAGCGCCGGCAACTCGTGGATGTTCGAGAACCGCGTGCCGCACATCCTGAACGGCGACTACACGCCGCTGTCCGCGGTCGACATCTTCGTGAAGGATCTCGGCCTCGTGCTCGACACCGCGCGCCGCAGCAAATTCCCGCTGCCGCTGTCGGCTGCCGCGCACCAGATGTTCATGAGCGCGTCGAGCGCCGGCCACGGCGGCGAGGACGATTCCGCCGTGATCAAGACCTTCCCCGGCATCACGCTGCCGCCGTCCCGTTGATCCGCGCGAGGCCACGACCATGAACGCATCCGCTTCCCGCCCCCTGCTCGGCTGCATCGCCGACGATTTCACCGGCGCGACCGATCTCGCGAACATGCTCGTCAAGAGCGGCATGCGCACCGTGCAGACGATCGGCGTGCCCGCCGATGGCGCCACGCTCGACGCCGACGCGATCGTCGTTGCGCTGAAGTCGCGCACGATTCCCGCGGCCGACGCCGTCGCGCAATCGCTCGCCGCGCTCGAATGGCTGCGCGCGCAGGGCTGCCGCCAGTTCTTCTTCAAGTACTGCTCGACGTTCGACTCGACCGACGCGGGCAACATCGGCCCGGTCGCCGACGCGCTGCTCGACGCGGCGGGCGGCGGCTTCGCGATCGCGTGCCCGGCGTTCCCGGAGAACGGCCGCACGATCTTCCGTGGTCACCTGTTCGTCGGCGACGTGCTGCTGAACGATTCGGGCATGGAGAACCATCCGCTCACGCCGATGCGGGACGCGAACCTCGTGCGCGTGCTGCAGCGGCAGACGCCGTCGAAAGTCGGCCTGATCCGCTACGACGCGGTCGGCCTCGGCGCCGCCGCCGTGCGCGCGACGATCGCGCAGCTGCGCGCGGAAGGCGCGCGCTTCGCGATCGCCGACGCGCTGTCCGATCACGACCTGTACGTGCTCGGCGAAGCGTGCGCGGACCTGCCGCTCGTCACCGGCGGCTCGGGCGTTGCGCTCGGCCTGCCGGCCAATTTCCGCACGGCGGGCCTGCTGCCCGAGCGCGACAACGCGGCATCGCTGCCGCGCATCGACGGGTTCTCTGCCGTGCTCGCCGGCAGCGCGTCGAAGGCAACCAATGCGCAGGTCGCCGAATGGCGCGCGCAGCGCCCGAGCTTGCGCATCGATCCGCTCGCGGCGGCGCGCGGCGAGCCGGTGGTCGAGCAGGCGCTCGCGTTCGCGCGCTCGCACCTGCCCGAACCGGTGCTGATCTACGCGACCGCGACGCCCGACGAAGTGAAGGCCGTCCAGCAGGCGCTCGGCGTCGAAGCGGCCGGCCATCTCGTCGAAAGCACGCTCGCCGCGATCGCGCGGGGCCTGCGCGCGCTCGGCGTGCGCAAGTTCGTCGTCGCGGGCGGCGAGACCTCCGGCGCGGTCGTGCAGGCGCTCGACGTGAAATCGCTGCAGATCGGCGCGCAGATCGATCCGGGCGTGCCCGCAACGGCGACGATCGACGCGCAGCCGCTCGGCCTCGCGCTGAAGTCGGGCAATTTCGGCGCGGTCGATTTCTTCGACAAGGCGCTGCGCCAACTGGACGGAGCCGGCCGATGAGCATCGAGGCAACACTGCGCGAGGAAATCTGCGTGGTCGGCGCGAGCCTGTATGCGCGCGGCCATGCGGTCGGCAGCGCGGGCAACATCAGCGCGCGGCTCGACGACGGCTGGCTCATCACGCCGACCGACGCGTGCCTCGGCCGGCTCGACCCGAACGACATCGCGAAGGTCGGCCTCGACGGCCGGCCGGTGTCGGGCGGCAAGCCGTCGAAGACGCTGACGCTGCATCGCAACATCTATGCGCGCAACGCGGAAGCGAACGGCATCGTCCATACGCATTCGACGCATCTCGTCGCGCTGACGCTCGCGGGCGTGTGGCGCGACACCGACGTGCTGCCGCCGATCACGCCGTACTACGTGATGAAGGTCGGCCACATCCCGCTGATCCGCTACCGCCGCCCCGGCGACCCGGAGGTCGCGGCCGAAGTCGCCGCGCTCGCCGACCGCGTGCGCGGCGTGCTGCTCGACCGGCTCGGCCCGGTGATGTGGGGCGCATCGGTGTCGCAGGCGTCGTACGCGCTCGAGGAGCTCGAGGAAACGGCGCGCCTGTGGCTGATGACCGAGCCGAAACCCGAGCCGCTGTCCGAAGCGGCGCTCGACGAGCTCAGGCAAGCGTTCGGCGCGCGCTGGTAACTCGCCATTTCTGCCCGCCGTGTGCGCGGGCCTTTGTTCCGTCAGCAAGCACACACCAACGACCGGCGTCGTACGCGCCGCCGGCACCCCCCATCATTGGATTGGAGACGACGATGACAGCTCTCGACGCGGCCGCAGGCCGTTCGCCCGCCACGGCCGCCGGTTCGGCCGAACTGGACCTCACCTACAAGAAAGTTTTCTGGCGCATCGTGCCGTTCCTGATGCTGTGCTACGTGGTCGCGTATCTCGACCGCGTGAACGTCGGCTTCGCGAAGCTGCAGATGTCGCAGGATCTCGCGTTCAGCGAGACCGTGTTCGGGCTCGGCGCCGGGATCTTCTTCATCGGCTACTTCCTGTTCGAACTGCCGAGCAACCTGCTGATGCACCGGATCGGCGCGCGCATCTGGATCGCGCGGATCATGATCACGTGGGGCATCCTGTCCGCGCTGTTCGCGTTCGTGAAGACGCCCACGCAGTTCTACGTGCTGCGCTTCCTGCTCGGCCTCGCGGAAGCGGGCTTCTACCCGGGCGTCATCCTGTACCTCACGTACTGGTTCCCGTCGCACCGCCGCGCGAAGATCATCGCGGTGTTCATGTCCGCGATTCCGGTGTCCGGGATCTTCGGCAACCCGCTGTCGGGCTGGATCATGGAGCGCTTCCACGGCGGCTCGGGCTTCCACGGCTGGCAATGGATGTTCATGATCGAGGCCGTGCCGGCGCTCCTGATCGGCATCGCGACGGTGCTCTATCTCGACAACAACATCCGCGGCGCGAAATGGCTGAGCGACCGCGAGAAACAGTTGCTCGAGGACGAGATCGCCGCGCAGCCGCAGGAGCAACAGCAGCACGGCCATTCGCTGAAGGCCGTGTTCGCGGACCCGCGCATGTGGTGGATGTCGCTGATCTACTTCGCGTTCGTCACCGGCCAGTACGGGCTGACGTTCTGGATGCCGACGCTCGTCAAGTCGACCGGCATCACCGACACGCTGCAGATCGGCCTGCTGTCCGCAATTCCGTTCCTGTTCGCGATCGTCGCGATGAACCTGTTCGGCCACAGCGCGGACAAGCGCCGCGAGCGCCGCTGGCACCTGATCGTACCGGCGTTGATGGGCGCGGCCGGCTTTGCGGTCGCCGCGTCTTACTCGCACAATACCGCCGTGTCGATCGTGTTCCTGTCGATCGCGGCGGGCGGCGTGCTGACCTGCGCGCCCCTCTTCTGGTCGCTGCCGACCGCGTTCCTCGCGGGCAGCGCGGCCGCGGCCGGCATCGCGATCATCAACTCGGTCGGCAACCTCGCCGGCTTCGCGAGCCCGTATGTGATCGGCTACCTGAAGGACGCCACGCACAGCACGTCGTCCGGCATGTACGTGCTGTCGGCGATGCTCGTGATCGGCGCGATCGCCGTCTGGCTCACGCCGGCCAAACTGGTCAACCGCTGATCGACGCCGGGGCGCCGCACGGCTGCCCCCTTTTTTCTCACTGACAGGATCTGCTGCCATGCCACGCTTCGCCGCCAACCTCTCGATGATGTACAACGAATACGCGTTCCTCGAGCGCTTCGCCGCCGCCGCTCACGACGGCTTCAAGGCGGTCGAGTACCTGTTCCCGTACGACTTCGCCGCCGAGGACATCCGCGAACGCCTCGACCAGCACGGCCTCACGCAGGCGCTGTTCAACGCGCCGCCCGGCGACTGGGCCGCCGGCGAGCGCGGGATCGCGTCGCTGCCGGGCCGCGAGGACGAGTTCCGGCGCGGCATCGACACCGCGCTCGACTACGCGCGCGTGCTCGGCAACACGAAGCTGCACGTGATGGCCGGGCTGATTGCGCCGGGCCAGGACCGCGCGCGCCATCGTGCGACCTATGTCGCGAACCTCGCGCATGCCGCGCAGGCCGCCTTCGCGCACGGCATCACGATCCTCGTCGAACCGATCAACCAGCGCGACATGCCCGGCTACTTCATCAGCAGGCAGGACGATGCGCATGCGATCTGCGCGGAAGTCCGCGCGCCGAACCTGAAGGTGCAGTTCGACTGCTACCACTGCCAGATCGTCGAAGGCGATCTCGCGATGAAGCTCAAGCGCGATTTCGCGGGCATCGGCCACATCCAGATCGCGGGCGTGCCGGAGCGTCACGAGCCGGATCTCGGCGAGCTGAACTATCCGTACCTGTTCGACCTGATCGATGCGCTCGGCTACGACGGCTGGATCGGCTGCGAATACCGCCCGAAGGCCGGCACGTCCGCTGGCCTCGGCTGGCTGAAGCCTTACCTGTGATTCCCGCATTTCCACGAGGGCAACGAACATGAAAGTACTGATCACCGGCGGCGCCGGGTTTCTCGGCCAGCGTCTCGCGCGCAAGCTGCTCGAACGCGGCGAGCTGACCGGCGCGGACGGCCGGCTTCAGCCCATCACCGAGCTGGTGCTGCTCGACGTCGTCAAGGGCGGTGATTTCGGCGATCCGCGCGTGACGTCGATCGTCGGCGACATCGCCGAGCGCGCGGTGCTCGAAAGCGCGATCGACACGCAGACGGGCGCGATCTTCCATCTCGCGGCGATCGTCAGCGGTCAGGCCGAAGCCGATTTCGATCTCGGGATGCGGATCAACCTCGACGCGTCGCGCATGCTGCTCGAAGTGTGCCGCGCGCGTGGGCATCGTCCGCGTGTCGTGTTCACGAGTTCCGTCGCGGTGTACGGCGGCGCGCTGCCGGACGTCGTGCAGGACGACACCGCGCTGAACCCGCAATCGTCGTATGGCGCGGAGAAGGCGATCGCCGAGCTGCTGCTGGGCGACTATGCGCGGCGCGGCTTCGTCGACGGCCGCGTGCTGCGACTGCCGACGATCAGCGTGCGGCCGGGCCGGCCGAACGCGGCCGCGTCGTCGTTCGCGAGCGGCATCATCCGCGAGCCGCTGAACGGCGAGGAAAGCGTGTGCCCGGTGCCTGGTTCGACGCGCCTGTGGCTGCTGTCGCCGCGCGGCGCGATCGACGCGCTCGTCGCGGGGTGCGAGCTCGACGGCGCAAAGCTCGGCAACAAGCGCGTGATCAACCTGCCGGGGATTTCGGTGACGGTCGACGAGATGATCGCCGCGTTGCGCGAGGTCGCGGGGGACGAGGTCGTGAAGCTGATTCGTCGCGAGCCGGATGAGCGTGTCGAGAAGATCGTCGGGAGCTGGCCGGGGCGGTGGGATACGTCGCGTGCGGAAGCGCTCGGGTTGAAGGGGGATGCGTCGTTTGTCGATGTGATTCGCAGTTATCTCGAGGATGAGCGGCGCTGATTCGGTGGTCGCACTGCGTGAACGAACCCCCGCATGCCGGACGGATGCGGGGGTTCTTTTTTGGGTCGTTGCGCGTTTGAGGGACACATCCATCATTTTGTGGGCGGGAGCGCAACACCGATCGTCCGAGTTCGGCCATAAGAGGTCAGCCACCGACTCTGTCGCGCTGACACTCAGATGACCGGTATGCGCTCTGTAGCCGACGTTCAGGAATCGCATGGATCGTGCTCGTATTGCCTAATGACCCGTGCCAGAATACCCCATATGTGGTCATATTCATCTCACTCATTCTATTTTTTCAAGACGTTCTATGACAAGCCGCCCTCGCCACTACGAACCCGGTCTACCCATCACCACAGATGCATCTCATCGCTATCTAATTAGCGTCGATCTTCTAGGGCCTGGTGATTTGAAGACCGCATCGGCAATAGCTCAATGCGCGGCGAATGAAGCAGCTCGGACCGGTGCGACGGATTATTCCCGGTACGTAAAAATCCATAACAAGCCGATGTTTGACGCGCTCTTGAAAAATCTTGCAGAGCAGGCTAGCGAAAGCAATAATCCTCTGATAGCCTTCGACGCCCATGGATGCCCTGACCGCGGGTTGTTGATTGCGCCAACGAATATGTATGTGCCTTGGTTGGAGCTTCAGGCCGCATTAAGGCGTATCAATGAGAAAACTAGAAATGGAACCGGAGTAGTAATTTCCAGCTGTCACGGAATGACCGTATGCGACGGAATTCAAATTACCCAACCAGCTCCGTTTCAATTCTGCATTGCGCCGAAATATGAGATAAAGGCCTGCGTCGTGGAAACGCAAATGCAGCTATTCCTTCAGACGATGCTCAAGACGCACTCCATGGATCTTGCCATACAGCATTTACACCCCCACTACGATTTCTTCCACTCACATCTGCACTTCTATAGTCACTTTATTGGATATCTGCGTAGACATACGCTGGGATCAGGGCGCAAAAAATTTTCGGAGGAACTCACGACAAAAATCCTTCTTACTCAGCCTGGTGATAACAAGAATGTTAAGGCGGCACGACGCATTGCACGGACTTCAATAAAAAGCAGTCGGGCGCACTTCGTTCGTCTGTCTAGCACCTTCCTCCACGGCAGGAACAGCCTGTCGTTCGAGCAGCTCGACGAATACGCGAGAAAGTGGCCTGTAACGTCGTGACAATGTAATCGTATGGCCTTACTCCCTCGTCACACTGATCTGCTTGATCGTCCTCGGCAGCCATGGTAGCTCTTGGCTTCAGAAACGCTATCGATAAGTGAAGACTTTGGATGTTGTCCCTGAATACGACTCGCATTGACGACATCCTCATGATTGCAGTTTATGTGACTTGCATCAGACCGCCAATCGTTGCTCACGACGCTTCCCGGGGAAATCCGGCAGCCAGTTCCGCCGATTGCGACAAGTGACGGTCGGCCATCTTCGGCCGTTGGCCGGCACCTCAAAAATGGCGCCCCGGACATTTCGTCCATCGTGGCAACCGCTGAGGTCAATGGCTTTCCATCGAGGGCCAACCACACCGAACGACTGCTGGCGAGGGAGGTCGGAGTCGAGTCGCCTCGACCGGAAACGCCATTCTGCAATGACGACTCTTATTGCTTTGGAACTCCGCGTCGCGTTCGTGGGTAGTCGCGTAGGCGGTTCGTTCACACACCAATGGCCCACACCTGACCAGCTCCCCACGGGGCAGCAGCGGCCCTCTTGTCGTTACCTGCCGAACCTTGCGCGGAGCATCTTGCGCTATGATTCTCAATTCCATTCAAGGGGTGTGGATCTGCAGATGACAACAAAATCGTCTCAGACCTACTAGAATAATTTTGAGACCATAACGGGACGACTATGAGCAGAAGGTTGATAGCTTTGGTGATTGGCAACGGCGCCTACCAACACGCGACTAAATTGACTAACACTATAAACGACGCGAGCGATGTCACGACGAAATTACGGGCGAGCGGTTTCACCGTAGACAAAGTGACTGATTGTACGTATCCCGAGATGGATCGCGCTCTGAAGCGTTTCAAAATGGCATTGAAGGATCACGACGTAGGACTTTTCTTCTTTGCAGGTCACGGGCTGCAAATTGACGGTGAAAATTTTCTGACAGCAATTGACACCGATTCAAGCGGGGAGGATGAGGCAAAATACTCCTCCCTGCCGTTGAACCGCGTCATTGACGTGATGGAGAAGGCCGACGTCCAGACAAGTATTATCATACTCGACGCTTGCCGCAACAACCCGTTCGAACGCGCCTGGACGCGATCCACTATCCCGCGCGGTCTGGCTCCTGTTTATGCCCCCCGAGGAACTCTGATCGCATATGCCACTTCGCCAGGCCAAACGGCTTCCGACGGAGTCGGCCGCAATGGAGCATACACGGCCGCCCTCCTTCAGCATATATCTACGCCTGATTGTTCTATAGAAAGTATGTTCAAGCGGGTGCGTAATACTCTCAGTGCGACTTCGGGTGGAAAGCAGATATCGTGGGAACACACTTCATTGGCGGGAGAATTCTTCTTCAACCTTAGTATAAGCAAGCGCCTTACCGAATATGCGCCGGAGGCGCTCCGTGATAAATTGTTCGTCTTGGACGAGGCGAAGGCTTCTCACCGTGTTATCCGAGGTCTAAAGAGTCTCACTTGGGGGACGCAGAATTCCGCCATCGTCGATTTCACGAAGGAAAAAGCGTCAAAGGCTTCGGTCAACTCCCTGTTTGTTTTTGGGCGCAACGTCTATCAGGCTGCTTGCGGTGGTTCGCATGGTGCACAGTCGTACATTGGCGATTTCACGACTCGCACGGCTGGCTTAGACGACGAAAAGCGGAGAGCGATTCTTGATGGCATGCTATTCGAGGTCTTCTTCGATCCACTCGCTAGGCTACGCTTGAGCTTCAAGCTTGGCACTTTTCAGTCGCTTTTCGAGCTACAACAGTTGAAAGAGCTGGCACCGAGTTTTGAATTCATCGCCAAGTGCTTGTTGGCAGATGTCGGTCGGTTTCACGCACTTCCGGGGAAAAATCACCCTATCGTGGTCGACGTGGTAAACAAGCCAAGCCTTGCCCCCGGCGAGTATATTGTGGAGGCCGTCGTCTTTGGAGGTACTAACATCCTCTGGCTCGAGGATCAAGATTATGCGCCGGAGCCAGGTGAGGAGCCGATGAGGCGCAAGATGTCAGTGTCATCGTTCGAGGAAACACTTGCCGAGCAGATGGTGGTGCCAAATCACCTGTTCAGCGTCAAGTACACGAATACCCCTACGGCTACGGCGGGCCGTCACCCGAAGATGTTGTTCCCGTATGGTTGGACTACCCGCAAGAGGACTACATCGTAACCGACCAAGACTCGAATCACATACGGTTTTGAACCTCTTACGTCAGTCGACTGTGAACCCTCGTTGATCCAAAGATACTCTATGAGCATTGCGTACACTTCGGGTACTCTCGTTTGCTAAAAGGCGAACGCTGTCGATGGCAGTACAGAACCGCGCTTCATCGGCGGCGCAATGTCGAGTAACTCGCTCAAGTACAAAGGGGCTGCAAGGGCCCCTTTGACGTGATGCGTTTGGCGTCGTTCGGAATGGCGGATCGCGTTTTCTCGTGCGGACGTGTCGCGTCCGACGCGTCTGAGCGAATGGTCATTGTCCACCCAAAATCTGCCTTTCAGTTCTCGCCGTGTTGAAGGGCAGAATTGGGTCGGCAGCGGAAGTTCGGCGGTCAGTGCCAGCGCGGGCAACCGTCCACCAACTTCGAGCTTCCGGATTCGGCCAGAAGGCGACATTCGCCTCCCTATGTTCATGTGCTCACCATAGGCAGCGGTTGGGATCTGCCCTTCGTTCAATCGGAGGCCTGACGGTGCCGCTTAACTCAAACGTTAGATGCTATGAAGACCATCGCCGCATGCCCAGATTGCATTCAAGAAGCATCAAAGGATGGGAAGCAGCCCAAGTTCAATCCCATAGCTGGCGAACTTGATGACAATGGCATAATTCACGTCACCTGCGACCGAGGACACAGCGGAGTCGTCCTATACAACGCCCGCAGATACGAAGTACTCGTGCGATCAGCCGCTCGTGCAGCGCTCGACGGATATACAAACGAAGTCGTAGCTGTTATGTCCTCGGCACTAGAACGCATATACGAGTTCTACATCCGGGTCTCGTCCCGGGCAAAGGGTACCCCGGAAGAAACGGTTGAGGCGGCTTGGAAAAATGTCGCCGCCCAGTCAGAACGCCAATTTGGTGCATTTCAGTTCCTCTATATGCTTGACCAGAGCCGCCCCTTCAAGCTTGAGCCACGCATTACCGAGACGCGTAACAAAGTGGTCCACCGAGGTAAAATTGTGCGGGAGGCGGAGGCCCTCGAATTTGCCGAAAACGTCTACAGCGTAATCCAACACCTTCAGACAGAGCTTCAATCGAAGTTTCCCCAATTCGTAGCCGAAGAGGTCGAGCGGGAGATGAAAGTCCAGCTGTCGCAAGTTCCAGAGGGTGTTAACCACATCACATTGTCCACCGCCACCGTGAACGTGGACAAGTCTAAGAACGAGGTCACCGGAGTCGTGACCAAGTTCATTGAGCATGTTGCAGCCATACATCAGTCGCGCGAGCGCGGTTTTCCTGCATAGCATCAAAAATTCGTCCGAGTCGACCGCTACTTCGTGATGGTGGTTTTGCTTAAGCGTTAGTTGAATGCCTGCAATGGGTCGGCTTCCGCCGGATGCAGTCCGTTCGACGCCGGCATCCGACAACGGCTCGCCGTCGGGCTGTAGTCGGCCAACATGGGACGGTGGTCCGACGTTCCGACCGGACATTCGAGCGTCGATGACGGGCCCGAAGCGGCCGTCCAATCGATCCCTCAAGTTCCGCACACACTTGCCGTAGAAACGGTGTGATACCAAGCACTAAGCTTTTCCCCAATTATGATGAATGCCGAACTGCTCCTTAGCATCGAAAACGCATTGCTGACTATCGAGCCTATGCTGATCGAGACATGGCCAAACGTACGGAGCATCTATCGTCAGCTACAGTGGTGTCGCGTCCGGATATCTGGCGAGCCATCGGAGCCCAAACAGTGTTGGCGAAACAAAACATAATCTGAGAGTGCAGCGATGCAGAAGACGCTACGGCGAATGAAGTTCCAGCGGGCAAAAACCGCGATCTTGACTCAAGGTGAGCACCAGTCTCTCGCAGATATTATTGCTGCCGATAGAGATGCATTCTCAGGGCTACGCCTAGTGTACGCGTCGGATATCTCAGGAACTCCAATACAATCTGCCCTCGAAGCAACTGGATGCGTGAGCTCTCTTTTTTGTGGTAAGGGGGTACTCGTTTTCTCTGACGAAGTTGAGGCGCAAATGCGTTTTGGACGCGCAGAGGTCCAGTTCGGGGTCAGGGCAATGTTGGACACGAACTTACTGTCGGATCTGCCAAAATTCTTTACCGGCGACGTAATCAGCACCCGAGAGCGAGTGGAAGCCGCTTTGCAGTTCGTGGTCGAAAATCTCGATGGCAACATTGATTGGACATTTGCCTCCCTTGAGAATTTGCGAGAGGCGAACAAAACCAACAACCCATGGCCGTTCTTAAAAGTTGCTGCGGCCCATCATTTTTGCGAGCATGGATTAGCCCCGACCAGTAGAGACGGGTTATTGGAATACATGCCCGTGGCCGAAGCGCAATGGCGGTCGTGGCTGGTCAGCGAAGAATGTTGGCGGCAGATCATAAGGCGTGACCTTTTTTACGCCATCATGCTGTTTTCGATTCGCGAATGCTGGAACGGCAGCGCAGTGAACGCCGCAATGTCGAATCTAGTCGATTTTTGCTTGGAGTCGTTCAACATACTTCCGCTCAAAGAACTCTACTTTGGATGGAAGGCGATCACGGGCATTTACGAACCGGAAGGACGATTGGCCATTTTTGCCGAGCGCGCGCTACGCTCTCCTACCAAAGATTCTCTGAGGCGTATCTCAGCCTTGGCGTGGGACTTGTTTCTCTTTCGTTGGTGTGAGACGTTGATGACAGAACTCAAGGGGACGACGTTCTACATCCCGGCTGTCACGACTCTGGATGAAAATTTGCTCGCCACAATCAAAGCGTGCCCTTTGCGGGCCATTCTCATAGACGATATCGGTGAGGCAGTCGAGGCGATATTTGATGATGAGTTGGACTTTCAGCGATGTTTGCATAATTCGATATCGGACGCTGCCCGTATCAGAATTGATGATCCCGAACGCCAGATAAAATCTGGAAGCGTTTCTAGGGACGACTTGAGTCGAGTGATTCGTTCCCTTGAAGGGGAGATCGCAGACATGGTCAATGCAGCCAAGAGTTCCACTGGGAGCGCGTAAACAGGGAAGGATTGGAGTTCCCTGGATTTCGTGGAGACACCGTTTCAATGTGGTTTTGTTGCTGCTTCGTACTGTACGGGGCTCATGCCGTACTGATGAGAAAGACCGCCTCCGCAGCAATGGATTGCTCACAACGGGGTGCGTACCGTGTGAACGACAGGCACCGGGGCAACGGATGACCGCTCGCCACTCGATAGCTGCCATTCGGTCACCCATGTTGCGGGGGACCGCTTCGGGTCGGCAACAGCCGGCCGCATCCGTCGGTAATCGGCCAGGAGCGGGGGTTCGGCATTGCCGGATGGACCGTCGCCGATCGCCTCTCATTCAAAAAATTCGAACTATGATCTTTCGCTCATTTTTTCGATCGTCCAGCTCAAAGCAAGCAACGGAACAGCTAAACGATCCGGTGCATAGAACCGTCAATTGCAAAAGATTCGACCATCCAGAGTTTCAGATTCAGGTTTCCGATCGAACGATTCCCGCAGTGGACATCGGCTGGCTGCTGCGATTCCTCGAGCAAAGTGTTGCGGGAGGCGAACGATTCCGCGCCGGCGAGACTTTACAAATCGGCTGGATGCTCACGATGCTCGAGGTTGGAAAGGATGATATTTTGCGCATCATGGAGCCCGATATGAAGGCGATTCCAATCGAGTTTATCGACTCCGTCGACAGTACGCTTAAGCACCTGCGCAATCAGAAAGATATCGTCGCGAGCGTTGCGCTCACCCAGGAGCCTGACTTTCCGTCACTTCGGCAAAGCGCAGTGGTACATGTCGATTACAAGAGCGCCAGTAGCGTGCTGCTGACTCGCTACCCGGCTCGAGAAACCGACTCCGGTTGGACGCTCACCGATCTGAATGACGAAGCTGGCTCACAGGACCCATCGCGGTACGTCAAAATTTCACTTTATCAATTGGGCGTTAACAGGCCAGACCTGGTCCAATTCTTAGCCTTGCCATCCGGCATGCAAGTCGTCGTCGCGGGTTCGACCATTCGTGTGAAGGACTCTGATGGCGAAATTCAACCGGTGCCCGGATCGTATCTCGAAGCATTGAATGGGGTCCAACTGCAACGTGTCGATAAGTGACCGCTTTAGGGGACCTCCCCGTCCGCTTCGGGTCGGCAAGCGACGTCCGCGGAATTCTGCGACGCGATTTATTCACGCAGATTTGCCGCACCTGACGGCGTCCGCGCACGAGCATGTCCCAAAGCGGTAACGAACGCAGCGCGGTCGACGCCCGCGTCGCGGGGGACGATGTCGTGAAGCTGATACGTCGCGAGCGGAAGCGCTCGGGTTGAAGGTGAATGCGTCGTTTGCCGACGTGATCCGCAATTATCTCGAAGACAAGCGGCACTGATTCAGCACTTGCACTTGCACGCAAAACCCTCGCATGCCGAACGGTCGCGAGGGTTTTTCATCGGGTCATCGACAGCATATCCGGCGGCCTTTATTTGATGACCTTGCGCCAAAACACAAGATATGCGGCCGCCGAGGATGCGACCAGCAAAATCGCCCACATCGGAGCCAGACTGATCAGAACGGAGGTGACGTTAAGCATTTGGATTCCTCACTAACTTAATAACGACTCTCAACACACATCGGCTTCACGCGGAACCCGCAACCTGGCCAAACATTGCGTCCCGCTTGAACATGCATACATCGTAAATCTGTGAACAGCAGCACACCTGTGGTTTCCTGTCGCACCGCCAATGCGTCAAACGGGCGCACGCACCGCGCACACGCCCGTTACCACACACGAGCTTCACGCCGTGAAGCGCTCGCTCGCGAACTGCGCGTCAGGCACGCCGGCCGCAACAGCAGCAGCCTGCACGCCCCGCACGAGCGCCGGCGGCCCGCACACGTAGATATCCGGCCGCACGCCCGTGCCCGCCAGCGCCGCGCTCAACGCATCCACCGGCGTGCCACGAAACCCCGACCAGTCATCGCGCGGATGCCACACGCAGAGATCCACCTTCAACTGCGGCATGTCGGCCTGCAACTGCTGCAATGCGTCGAGCATGAACAGTTCGCTTTGCCGGTTCACGCCGAAGAACAGCCTTGCGTCGATCATCTCCTGATACTCGGCCATCCGCCGCAGCATCGACAGGATCGGTGCGAGCCCCGTGCCGCCCGCGACGAACCAGCGCGGCCGCAGGCTTTCCGCGAACAGGCCGAAGCCGCCCATCGGCGCGCGCACGGTCAGCGGATCGCCCAGCTGCGCGCGCTCCCGCAGGTATTTCGAGAACCATCCGTCCGGCCGCAGGCGGATCAGGAATTCGAGGCGCCCCTCCCAGTTGCTCGTGTTGGCAAGCGAAAACGGCCGGCGCACGCCGCTGCCCGGCACCTCCAGCTCCGCGAACTGGCCGGCCTCGAACTCCACGGCCGAACCGTTCGCGTCGTCGAGCTCGACCTGCAGCTCGACGCGCATCGTCTGGTCCGCGACCATATCGAGCGCCGCGATCCGCGCGATGCGTACCGGCACCGGCTGCAGCAGCACCTTCGTGTGGTCGTACGGCGCGACGACGCGCAAGTCGCTGCGCGGCGTCGTCCGGCACATCAGGATCGCGCCCGGCTGGCCGGCCGGCAGCGCGTCGATGCCGTGCGCCTGCAAGTCGTAGTCGCCGTCGGCAACCGTGGCGTGACACGCGCCGCAACTGCCGCGCCGGCATTGCGACGGCAGCGTGATGCCGGCCTCGGCGGCCGCCGTGAGCAGATCCTGCCCGTCCTCGCACGCGAAGCCGAACGGCTGCCCGTCGCGCGTCGTGATCTCGATCTGATAGGTCATCCGAAGGATTCCTTCACGACGCGCGTCAAGCGGCCTGGCGCGACAGCGACGCGGCGAGATCGGCGCCGGCCTCCCCGATCGGCTGGATGCCGAACTGCTCGACCAGCACGTCGAGCACGCCCGGCGTGAGGAACGCCGGCAGCGTCGGCCCGAGCCGGATGTTGCGCAGGCCGAGCGCGAGCAGCGTCAGCAGCACCGCCGCCGCCTTCTGCTCGAACCACGAGATCACCAGCGACAACGGCAGGTCGTTCACGCCGCACTCGAACGCATCGGCAAGCGCGGTCGCAATGCGGATCGCCGAGTAGCTGTCGTTGCACTGCCCGATGTCGAGCAGGCGCGGGATGCCGCCGATGTCGCCGAATGCATGCCGGTTGAAGCGGTACTTGTTGCAGCCGAGCGTCATCACGACCGTATCGCCGGGCGCCTGCTCCGCGAATTCCGTGTAGTAGTTGCGGCCCGGCGCGGCGCCGTCGCAGCCGCCGATCAGGAAGAAGTGGCGAATCTGGCCGGCCTTGACCGCGTCGATCACCTTGTCCGCGACGCCGAGCACCGCGTGCCGGCCGAAGCCGACCGTGATGGTCTCTTCCGGCGCCGTCGCCGGGAAGCCGGGCAACGCCCGCGCCGCCTGGATCAGCGTCGAGAAATCGTGGTGCTCGAGATGGCGCACGCCCGGCCAGCCCACCGGCCCCGTCGTGAAGATGCGCTGCCGGTACTGCGGCAACGGCTCGATGATGCAGTTGGACGTCATCAGGATCGGGCCGGGGAAATGCGCGAAGTCGCTCTGCTGGTCCTGCCACGCGCCGCCGTAGTTGCCGGCGAGATGCGGGAACGCCTTGAGCGTCGGGTACGCATGGGCCGGCAGCATTTCGCCGTGCGTGTAGACCTGGATGCCGGTTCCCGCGGTCTGTTCGAGCAGCGCATGCAGGTCGCCGAGATCATGGCCGGACACGAGGATCGCCTTGCCCGCCACCGGCGTCACGCGCACCGACGTGGGCTGCTGCGCGCCGAAGCGGCCGGTGTTCGCGCTGTCGAGCAACTCCATCACCTTCAGGTTCAGCCGGCCCAGTTCGAGCGCCTTCGCCAGCAGCGCGTCGACGTCGGCCGGATCGTGCGCGAGAAAATCAAGCGCCGCCTCGATGCCCGCATACACCTCGTCGCTCTCGTAGCCGAGCACCTGCGCATGATGCGCATACGCGCACACGCCTTTCAGGCCGTAGACCACCAGCGCACGCAGGCCGATGATGTCCGCGCCGACCTTGTCGGCGCCTGCGTCGATGCCGACGTTCGCGGCCTGCTCCAGCATGCCGGCCAGCTCCGCCGCCGGCTGCCACGTTGCCGGCCCCGACAGCGTCGGCAAGGTCGTGCCCGTGTCCCGCGCGACCGCCTCGCACACGCCCTTCACCCGATCGCGGATCTGCGCGGCCTCGCGCAGCAGCGCCACGAAGCGCGCCGCATGAAAGTTCACGTTGGTCAGCGTCGTGAACATCGCGTACAGCACGAACCGGTCGGCCTCGCGGTCGGGCTCGCCCATGCCGCGCGCGAGCGCGCCGTACTGCGCGATGCCCTTCACCGCATGAACCAGCAGGTCCTGCAGGTCGGCCGTCGTCGCGTCCTTGCCGCAATTCCCCTTCGCCGACGCACAGCCGGGCCGCGCACCGGTCCGGTCAGTCTGTTCGCATTGGTAGCAAAACACGGGTTTCTCCTTTTTGATCGTGGGGCACGGGTCGGCGCAGGCGGCGGCGGAACACGCGTTCCGCTCGGCCACGCAGCTCGCCCGCTTCAAGATGCTCTTTTCGTGCATCTTTTTTTATGATGTTCCGTCCGCCGTTTCGATACCCTGACGCCGATCAAGAAACGAGGTGCTGCGTCAACCTGTCTCGGCAGGTGCATCCGGACATTCGATGCCCCAGTCGCCGTACTGATACCAGTCGTCGCCGAGCAGCTCGGCGGGATGCTGGGTACGGCTGGAGCCGTTGCCGCAACGCATCGACCGGGTCGGGCAGTAGTTGTCGCAGCCCCAGCAAATTCTTTCCGGGTGAACGGGATGCAGCGGAAATTTCTTGGCCATGATTCGACGTCGCCTCTGCGGGTACGACATCGACTCTAGTGCGCGCTCGACGGCCGGCGCTGCGACATTCTTTCGCACCGCTGCCGACGCGAAGCCGATTGAACAGGCATTCCACAACCGATCGGCTGCTTGTTGATTCCCGTCAGGTAAATGCCATGGCCGACGGCGATACGATGAATCGTCGCGCAAAACAATAACTTCCCACACGTAATGAAATCATCGACAAGCAGTCGGATTCGGACCTTCGTCAAAGCGGCCGCATCGATCGCCGCGCTGTTGCACATGCTGTTGTTCTTCATCCCGGCCACGGCGTCGGCCGCCCCGCAGTCCGGCGACGCCGAGCTGCTGAACAAAGGCGCGTACGTCGCGCGCATCGCCGACTGCGTCGCGTGCCATACCGCGCCGAACGGCCGGCCCCTCGCGGGCGGCCTGTCGATGAGCACGCCGTTCGGCGCCGTCCATTCGACCAACATCACGCCCGACGACGCGACCGGCATCGGCCGCTATACGTTCGAG
Source organism: Burkholderia ubonensis (assembly GCF_902833085.1). Taxonomy (GTDB): domain Bacteria; phylum Pseudomonadota; class Gammaproteobacteria; order Burkholderiales; family Burkholderiaceae; genus Burkholderia; species Burkholderia ubonensis. Next base: position 430,378 of record NZ_CADFEB010000007.1, on the reverse strand, counting down.
CAATTCGACCGGGCGATGCGCAAGGGCATCGCGGCCGACGGCCATCACCTGTATCCGGCGATGCCCTACCCGTCGTTCGCGAAGTTCAGCGACGACGACATGCGCGCCCTCTTCGCGTACCTGAAACAGGGTGTCGCGCCGGTCAGGCAGGAGAACAAGCCGCTCGGCATCAAATGGCCGTTCAACCAGCGCTGGGGGCTCGCGCTGTGGAATGCGCTGTTCGTCGACGACACGCCCTACCGGCCCAACCCCGCCAGGGACGCGACCTGGAACCGCGGCGCCTACCTGACCCAGGGCCCGGGGCATTGCGGCGCGTGTCATACGCCGCGCGGCCTCGCGTTCCAGGAAAAGGCCATGTCCGAGGCGGGCGGCAACGGGCCGCTCTATCTCTCCGGCGCGACGGTCGAGTCGTGGCGGGCCGTCAATCTGCGCGCGCTGTGGCCCGTCGAGGATTTCGTCACGTTCCTCAAGACCGGCAGGAATCGCTATGCGATCGCCAGCGGCGGCATGACGGATGTCGTTCACCACAGTACGCAGTACATCAGCGACGCGGACCTCACCTCGATGGGCGTCTATCTGCAATCGCTGCCGAACCTGACGGCCGACCGGCGAAGCGCCGAAGCGCCGATGCGCGGCGAACCGGCGGGCAGCGCGCCCGACGCGTTGTATGCGTCGAAGGGCGGTCTCGGCTACGCGCAGTTCTGCATCGGCTGCCATCAGGCCGACGGCGGCGGGTTCTCGCCGGTGTTTCCGCCGTTGTCCCGCAATCCCGCCGTGCTGTCGAAGGACCCGGCCTCGCTGATTCACGTCGTGCTGACCGGATGGACGTCGCCGCGCACCGGCGCCCATCCGCGCGTCTACACGATGCCGGCGTTCAACCTGCTCTCCAACCAGGAGCTGGCCGAGATCCTGACGTTCGTCCGTTCTGCGTGGGGCGACCGCGAGGATCCGATCCTGGCGTCGGACGTCGCCCGGATGCGCCGGACGCTGGCGATCGGCAACGGCGATGCGTCGTCGTTCCCCACCCCGCGCTTCGCGACGCTGCTCGACCAGCCGAACGCCGCGCAACTGATCAGGGGCATGCGCCTGAATCTCGACACGAAAGCGCTGCTGCCGAACCACGTCGGCGCGTCGCTCAACTGCGCGAGCTGCCACCTGAACAGCGGCACCGTCGCGCTCGCGTCGCCGTACCTCGGCCTGTCCGCCCAGTTCCCGAGCTATGCGCCGCGTGCCGGCAAGGTGCTGTCGCTGGCGGAGCGCATCAACGGCTGCTTCCGGCGCTCGATGAACGGCACGCCGCTGCCGGTCGATTCGGACGACATGAAGGCGATGGTCGCGTACTTCGACTGGATGCAGAACGGCGCGCACCCGAAGGACAAGCTTCCGGGGCGCGGGGTCGGCAAGATCGACACCGCGCTGCAGCCTGACCTGACGCACGGCAAGGCGGTGTACGCCGCGCAATGCGCGTCGTGCCACGGCGCGGACGGCGCCGGCACGCGACGCGCCGACGGCACGCCGATCTATCCGCCGCTGTGGGGCGACCAGTCGTTCAACATCGGGGCCGGCATGGCGCGCCTTTACACCGCCGCGGCGTTCGTGAAGCACAACATGTCGATCGGCTCGCACAATCGCTTCCCGCTCGGGCAAGGCGGGTTGAGCGATCAGGATGCGGTCGACGTTGCCGCGTGGTTCACGACGCAGCCGCGCCCGGATTTCCCGGACAAGATCCACGACTGGCCGAAGGGCGGCAAGCCCAAGGATGCGCGGTATTGACCGGCGTCGACGGCGGCGGGACGGGACGAAGGCGCTAAATTGCTTCCGTCACCTTTTCGTCAGCGGGTGTAACCTGACGTAACCCAACCCTGACGGGCGTTCAGGCAGACTGTCCGCAGTCCATTGCCCCGTCTGCCGCCCGACCGACCATGTCCGCCTACGAGTATGCTGCCGGCCTGCTCCGTACGCTCTACGACCGCCACATCGACAGTGGCGCGGTGCTCGACGCCGCCGCCTTTCCGGACGCCGAGCGCTTCGTCCGCGCGTGGCCGGCCATCCGCGCGGAAGCGCTCGCGGTCGCGCGCGACCTGCCGCGCATCCCGCGCTTTCACGAGATCATGCGCGAGCAGCGCGACATCTCCGCGAACGATGCGCGCGACTGGCGGATGTTCATCATGCAGGCATACGGGCAGCCGTTTCCGCGCAACCTGTCGCGCTGCCCGACCGTCGCGTCGCTGGTCGCCGCGTCGCCGGACGTGCTGTCCGCGTCGCTGTCGTTCCTCGCGCCGGGCAAGCACGTCCCGCCGCATCGCGGCCCGTTTCGCGGCATCCTGCGCGGCTATCTCGTGCTGTCGATGCCCAGGCGCGCGGACGGCTCGCCCGCCGCGGTGCTGAAGATCGATGGCCGCGAATACCGGCTCGAAGAAGGCCGCTTCCTGCTGTGGGACGACACGTTCGAGCACGAGGTGTGGAACGACAGCGGCGAAGTGCGGATCGTGCTGCTGCTCGACATCCGCCGGCGCGGGATGCCGCGCGCGCTGACGTGGCTGTCGAATGCGGTGATCGGTGTCGTGCGGCTCGGGATACGGATACGGGGCGGGTCGATTCCGGTCTAGCGGCGCTGACACGCATCGGACAACGAAGCCTTCGTTACGCCGGCTTCGATCGATCTTCGTGCGCGAGGCGCGTCAGGATCGCCTCGAGCGCGCGAATCTTCGGTTGCGTCGCGCGCGGCGACGGATAGACGAGAAAGTAACCCAGACCGTTCGGCACGACCTCGCCGAACGGCGCCACCAGCGTTCCGGCTTCGAGCCGGTCCCTCGCCATCCGCGGATCGCCGATGGCCACGCCATGCCCCTGCTCCGCCGCCGTGAGCGTCAGTTCGAGGGTATCGAATACGAGCCCGGCAGCCGGGTCGATCTGCGTCGCGCCGAGCGCACCGAGCCAGCATCGCCATTCGTCCCGGCCGCGTCCGGGATGAAGCAGATGCGCGTGCGCGAGGTCGGCGACCGACCTGAGCGACGCGGCCAATCCGCTTGTGCACATCGGCGTAAGAGACTCCTCGAACAACGGAATCGACACCATCCCTGCCCAGTTCCCGGCGCCGCGCACGACGATCGCATCGACGTCGGCCTCGGTGAAATCCGGCGTGTCGTCCGCCGACGTATGGATACGCAGCTCGGTGCGCGCAAGCGCCTGATTGATCGCCGGGAGCCGTGGCAGCAGCCAGCGGATCGCGAAGGTGGACGGCAACCGCAGCGTGAGAATCGGCGCGGATCGGGCATGAACGTCCGCATGACGGGCCAGTTGCGTGAGGACGTTGACGGCCACCGTCAGCAATGCGTCGCCTTCCGCGGTCAGCGTCAGCCCCGACGCGTGACGCACGAACAGCGCACACCGGTAATGCGCTTCCAGTTGCTGCACCTGACGGCTCACCGCACCCTGGGTCCGGCACAAATGGTCGGCGGCCTTGCTGATGCTGCCGAGTTGCGCGGCCGCGACGAACGCCTGGTACGCCGTCAACGGAGGCAGCGAACGTGTGAGATCGGCCAGTGGGTATGCATGCGGCGCATGCCCGGATTGCGGATTTTTCGATGGTTCGGTCATCGGTGCATCGCTATCGTGGTTGCGGCGGCGTCGTGTTGGCGCTTGCGGCCGGCTTTTAAACAATCAGCGGAGAATGATGATGGATTCGTCGTCGGAGGCACTATACACGCGGCAGGTGGATACTTACCTGAAGGCGCTGGAGCGCGGCGATACCGCTGCGATCTGCGCGCTGTTCACACCGGACGCGCAGATTTTTTCGCCGTTTCTCGGTTGGATGGAACCTGGGCCCTTCTTTGAAAAGGTCGAGTCGGCGTCGGGGCAGAGCAGGATCACGCCGATCGACATCTGCGTCAGCGCGACCGGCGCGCGTCGGGCAACCGGTTACTTTGTCTACGACTGGGGACTGAAGGACGGTGCCGCGGTTCGATTCGAATGCGTCGACGTATTCGAATTCGACGACAGCGGACTCATCGAGCGCATGGTCATCGTCTACGACACGCATCCGGTGCGCAGTACGGTCGGCGACAAATACGCGTAGCCGGGCCTCGGCGTAACAAATCGATGCTTCACACGCCATGCGCCGGCGAACCGCGTCGCGTCATCCGCGCGATCGCCGCGCGCGTCTGCGCGAGTTCGTCGTCCAGCCAGTCGAGAAACCGCCTGACTTGCGGCTGCCGCTCGCGTCCCGGCCGGCACAGCGCGACATAGCGCGTGCCCGCGAGCCGCACCGACGGCTCGATCGGCGTCAACGCGCCCCGCTCGACGTGCTCGGCCACCAGCACCGAACTGGCGAGCACGACACCCTGCCCGTGCAGCACAGCCTGCAACGCGTAGTGTTCGTCGTCGTAATGCCGGAACACCGCGCGCTGCAGCCACTCGGCCCTGCCGGCCGCCCGGCACCACGACGGCCAGTCGACCGGCAGCGGCACGGCGCTCTCCCAGGCGATCTCGATCAGGTCCAGCCGCCCATCCGGGCGGTTCGCGTCGAAGCCGGGCGCCGCATACGCGCCGAAATACTCGTCGATCAGTTCGTGCTGGAACAACGCCGGGAAGTCGCGCGCGCTCGCGCGGATCGCGAGGTCCACGCGCGCGTCGCGTTCGAGATCGACGAGCGCGTTGCCGGTCTCGACCTTGATGTGCAGCGACGGATCGGCCTGCTGGAAGCGGCCGAGACGCGGAATCAGCCACATCGACGCAAACGCCGGTGTCGTGGTCAGCACGAGCGTGCGTTCGGCCGGCTCGGGCCGCACCGCGTCGAGCCCGCGGCTCAGCGCGAGCAGCGCGTCGTGGCACGCGCGGAACAGGCGCTCGCCGTCGCCGGTCAGCCGCACGCCGCCCGGGTCGCGCTCGAACAGCAGCACGCCGAGCCGGCTTTCCAGCGACTTGATCTGGTGTGAGACCGCGGCGGGCGTCACCGACAGTTCCTGCGCGGCGGCCTTGAACGTGCCGAGGCGCGCCGACGATTCGAATACACGCAACGCGGTCAGGGGGATTTTCGAGAACACGGGCTGGGCAAGCCGGACGCGATCCGGGTTGAGTTCGATTCAATCCGGTTGAGATTAGGTGAATTGAACCCGGCGCGCAACGCGCCTAGTCTGGCGAGGCGTCGCGGCATCGCGCCGCGCCACTTTTTCGTCGGAACGGAGACGCGCCGTGCAAGGCCTACCCCGCAAGATCACGCAGGCAATCCTCTACGAGGCGATCGCGATCGCCTGCATCTCGCCCGCGATTGCCGCGCTCTTCGGGGAAGGTCTCGTTTACTCGGGCACGCTGTCGGCAACGATGTCCGCAATCGCGCTGCTGTGGAACATGGTCTACAACTCGCTGTTCGAGCGGTGGGAAGCAACGCGCGTACAGCGCGCCCGGACGCTCGGGCGCCGCGTCATCCATGCATGCGGATTCGAAGGCGGGCTGATCTTCATCCTGGTGCCGGTCGTCGCGTGGTGGTTGAAGATCTCGTGGTTCGACGCGTTCCTCGTCGACCTTGGGTTGTTCGCGTTCTTCTTCTGTTATGCGTTCGTGTTCCAGTGGGCGTTCGATCGGGTGTTCGACGTGCCGGCGGCGACGAAGGAGGTGTGAACTGCAAGCAACGACGAGACAGCTTCACGTTCAACTATACGGAGAAAAGCCCCGCCAAAGCGGGGCCGCAGTCATGGCGAATTATCTAATCGCCTTTGTTGTCGGTGTGACACGTGGATCGTTACAAAGCCGCTCGCAACTTCCAGCACAGATAGGAACGAGTGTTACGCTGATCTGATTTAACTCCTTCTTCCCATTCATCGAAACATCTGGCTTCTTGATGATTCTCGTATCCACCCAAATATTGCCTTCTTTGATACCGAGCTGAACGAGATAGTCTTTCAGCAATTTTGCACGCTCAACCGCCAAAGCATTGGGATTATGCTCCAACACATAGCCACCCGCATACACAATCCCTCTGATTTCGACGTCAGGCCATTTCCTCGCACTCAAAACCATGTCGACGATTTTCAACCGATCCTCATTAGAAATCGATACCGAATTAATTGGCAAGCTACTTTCCATATCCTCGGAAATCGTGCAGGCGCCAGCATGACACGAAACAAAAAATACCCACAACGATAGAGCGAGTTTCAGCAACACCGAATTTCTATTTTTCATGGATGCACTTAATCATTGAATCCGATATAACATGCAATACTGTCGGCATTCCGAATTGCCTGATCTGGATTAGATTGCGCCCAAAACGAGAGACCAACAGAAACGCCGTACATGTCATCGGTTGAATCAAAAACATCGGTATAGTGGGTGCATTCGTGAATGAGAGTCAGAACCTGACATCCTCGCCAAAAATGATCTCGCGGCGACGTGCAAAAATGCGAGTAGATTGCGATAATTCGTCGATGCGAATCTGGCTTACACACAGCAGCATCAGTACTCCCATTATCGGGAACAACTTCACAAGTAATGTTTCGTTGCTTCTGCTCATCCCATCGAATGATATTTTCCGGCTTTAGTTCCTGCATAGCCCGCAAGAGCTTCGGCAACCCCTGATGCATTGCGGCGCGAGTCGAATCACCTGATCGACCAAACCATCTCTTCGCGCGCGCCTGCTCATTTTTATCCCATTTTGCTACGGCGTCGATGCGCTTCCGAATCAATAACACCGCGTCATCTCGCGATTTTACTATCGACTCGCGAAATTCTTTATTGGTCATATTCGAACATATTGGCGCCATGTTTACGGCAACCGGAACCTTTGAACCCGGCGTCGTGTTCGTTGTGGCCGAATTGTGAACCAGTTCGTAATCGTCGTCACGAGGCATTTTCGTCTCTCACAATTTCAAGGTGAAGCGACTCGGCGTCAGTTGTCCTAATGCGTTGCGTGTAGCCCGTGGCATCCGTGACGCCATCGAATACCTGGCCGGATGCGGTACGAATGCGATAACGCACACGGGCCAACGGTTCGCCCGTGTCTACGTCACTCAACACATATTGCTCGTCATGCGTGCCGTGGTCGACGACGGACGAGCGCGTGGCGCTTCGACTTTGTCCCGTCAACGTCGCCGTCTCCTCGCCTGTGAAGACCATGCGCATGTTGCGCTCTGCGTGAAAGATCGGCGGCGGATTGCAACCACACACGTTGATGTCGCCGCTCAGCGCCCACGGCTTGCCATTTGGGCCTGTACCGGGCAGGCGCGGCCCCTTGGGCGCGATGAACCCTGCCTGTTTGCAGGCTGTGCAGTAGGTTTTCATGTAGAGCGTCGCAATATGCACGCGCGGCGGCGGATTAGAACAAGTGACGTGTTCCAATCCTTCCGTGATCGTCGCGCTGCCGCCACGATCGCCCTTGGCAAGGAAATAGCGGATCATGAGCCCTTCCCTTGGCGCACAACAGTCGAACGCTTCACCACCGTAAAGGTGCAGGCGGATACAAGACCCTCACGCTCCGGGCTGTCGGTAACGGTATCGCCGTTGTCCAGTTCGCTACCGACGAAAGCCAGTGGCTCGAAGTCTCCGTTATCCGCCAGCCCAAGGCCGCTTACGATTCGTGCGGTCGAGCCGTCTGCATAGTGAACTTGATTACCCACGACACCAGCCTTGCCGAGCCGAGTACCTGTATCCCACTTGCCGGTAGCCTCGCGTAGTACGCCACCGCGCGCGGTCGTTGCCCCTCGTACCGCCAGCCGATAGCGCGGCGGCGAAGGTGGCGGCACATAAGTCGCTTCGAACAGTCCCTCGACTGTTTCCTCTGCCTGAACCGGAATTCCCCATAACCGCTGAAGCGTTTCGACGATACGGTCGCCGTTGCTCAATCGGCTGCCGACTAGCGCAAACGGCTTGTTGCCGGAAACCGCGTAATTGCCCGCACCGTCCGTAATAACGGCCTCGCTGCCATCCTCGTAGGTCACGACATCGCCGACGCGGGCAACGGCAAGCCCGGCGATAGTCAAGCTACCGGTTGCCTCGGTCACTCGACCGCCGCGTTCTGTGAGTGCGCCGATGGTAGCGAAAAGATAAGTCGGCGCCGTCTGTTCGTTCTTCATCCGGATTTCCTTTCTCGACGAATTGGTGAGGATTGCTCCGCACAAAATTTGCGTGAACGAGAAAGAAGAATCAATCTGACGAATACGAAATTCGCAACACTAATTTTTATTGACCGTTTCAGCCGGCATGCTGATCCTGGTCTTACGCGTGACGTTCGGGACGATGCAAGATTCCGACTACCGAACCAGCATGCGCAATTTGCGAATGGAAATCACGCCAAGATCCCCAAAAAAGCAAAACGGCCTTCCCGCTTCAAGCGAGAAGGCCGCCGTCCGTGCGCGCGTCAACCGCGCGCACCGCACACCATGCGTCAATGCACCCCGAGATACGCCTTAACCGCCGGCAGCCCCGGCTTGCCGTCGATCGTCGTCACGCCCGCGAGCCACTTGTCGAGCGCCTGCGGGTTCGCCTTCAACCATGCGGCCGCAGCCTTGTTCGGCTCCTCCTTGTTCATGATCGGCACCATCACGTGGTTCTCGATCGACGTCGTGAACTGCAGGTTCGACACGAACTTCGCGACGTTCGGGCAGCGCTGGGCGTAGTCGGGCGGCGTCGCCGTCAGCACTTTCGCCTCGCCGTAGTTCGGGCCGAACACGTCGTCGCCGCCGGTCAGGTAGTCGATCTTCATCTGCACGTTCATCGGATGCGGCTCCCAGCCGAGGAACACGATCCACTGCTTGTCGCGGATCGCGCGGTTCACCTCGACCAGCATCCCGGCCTCGCTCGACTCGACCAGCTTGAACTTGCCGAGCCCGAACTGGTTGCCGTCGATCATCTTCTTGATCAGCGCATTGCCGTCGTTGCCGGGCTCGATCCCGTAGATCTTGCCGTTCAGCTTGTCCGCGAACTTCTGGATGTCCGCGAACGATTTCAGCCCGCCCTGGTACACGTAGTCGGGCACCGCGAGCGTGTATTTCGCGCCAGTCAGGTTCGGCGTCGCAAGCACCTTGATCGTGCCGGCCTTCGTGAACGGCTGGATGATCGGGTCCATCGTCGGCGACCAGTAGCCGAGGAACACGTCGATCTGCTTGCTCTTGATCCCCGCGAACGTGATCGGCACCGATGCGATCGTCTTGGTCGGCGTGTAGCCGAGGCCCTGCAGCATCGTCGATGCAAGGCCGGTCGTCGCGGCGATGTCGGACCAGCCGACGTCCGCGAAGCGCACGTTCTTGCATACCGGCGGATCGGCCGCATACACGGCCGTTGCCGGCGCGGCGGCGATCCCGACACCACATGCCGCTGCGATCAGTAGTCGCTTCATCTTTCTTCTCCTCAAAGTGTTGTCGTTCGCGTGAAATCCGGGATCGTGAATGGAAGCCGTGCGCCGCGATCCCGGCGGCGCACGGGCCGTATGGGGCGGCGCCGTTCAGCGCCCCGGCAGCCGGCGCTCGACGCTCGGCGCATGACCGAACTGCGCGCGGTACGCCTTGCTGAAATGGCACGGCGAATGGAATCCGCAGACCGTCGTCACGCGCGCGATCGTCGCGTCGGTCGTGCGCAGCAGGTCGCGCGCGCGCTTCAGGCGCAGCGTCAGGTAATAGTGGGTCGGCGACACGTTCAGGTAGACCTTGAACATCCGCTGCAGATGCCGCTGCGAAAGCCGCACGAGCCGCGCGAGCTCGTCGAGCGACAGCGGCTCCTCGATGTTCGCCTCCATCAGCCGCACGACCTCGATCAGCTCCGCGCGCGAGAAGCCGACGCGCGCGTCCACCGGAATCGGCTGCGGATCGGTCGCGCTGCGGATGCGCTCGAGGATGAACTGTTCGGACACCTGCGCGGCGAGCTGCTGCCCGAAGCGCGCGCCGACGAGGTTCAGCATCAGGTCGAGCGGCGCGGTGCCGCCGGTGCAGGTCAGGCGGTCGCGATCGACGACGAACAGCTCGTCGGCGAAACGCACCTGCGGGAACTCCGCATGCAGCGACGACAGGTTTTCCCAATGGACGGTGCAGCGGTAGCCGTCGAGCAGCCCGCTCGACATCAGCGCGTACGCGCCGGTGCAGATGCCGCCGAGCGGCAGGCCGCGCTCGGCGAGCCAGCCGAGCGTCGCGCGCGCGTCCTCGTCGACCACGTCGCGGATGCGGATGCCGCCGCAGACGATCATCACGTCGGGCAAGCGTTCCGGGTCGAGCGCCTGCGTCGGCCGCACCGCGATGCCGTTGCTCGCGTGCACCGGCGCGCCGTCGAGCGAATAGATCGACCACTGGTAGTGATCGGCGCGCCCGACGTAATTCGCCATGCGCAGGACTTCGACCGCGCTCGAGAACGCGATCATCGAAAAATTCGGCAGCGTCAGAAAGCCGAAATGCGCGAGGGACGAAACCGGTGAAACGCAGGCGGCGGGCGCCAGGGCGGCAGCGGCGGCGGCAGACGTCACATCGCTCTCCTAACGGGCAGGTTGCAGGCAGCCGGCGCCGTGGCGTCGCCACGGCAGCCGATGCGAAACACGGAGAAGGCGGCCGGGATTGTCGACGACAAGGCGCCGGCCGCCGGTCGATCAGGCCTGCGCGGGGGCGGCCTTGACGCGGAACAGCTGCTTGAGGCCCGCGAACAGCGGCGCCTTCACGGTGCCGGGCGCGCGGCCGAAGCTCTCGGTGATGCGGTCGAGGATGATCGCGAGCAGCACGACCGACAGGCCGCTTTCGAAGCCCAGGCCGATGTCGAGACGCTGGATGCTGGCGAGCACGTCGTTGCCGAGGCCGCCCGCGCCGACCATCGACGCGATGATCACCATCGACAGCGCCATCATGATCGTCTGGTTCACGCCCTGCATGATCGACGGCAGCGCATTCGGGAACTGCACCTTGTAGAGCAGCTGCCACGGCGTGCAGCCGAACGCCTGGCCCGCTTCGACGATCTCGCGGTTCACGTGGCGGATGCCGAGGCTCGTGAGGCGCACGGCCGGCGGCATCGCGAAGATCACCGTCGACAGGATCCCCGGCACGCGGCCGAGACCGAACAGCATCGCGGCCGGAATCAGGTAGACGAAGGCCGGCATCGTCTGCATCAGGTCGAGGATCGGACGCACGGTCGCGGCGACCCACTTGCTCTTCGCGGCCCAGATGCCGAGCGGGATGCCGAGCACGAGGCTGATGATCGTCGACGACAGCGTGAGGCCGAGCGTGATGACGGTCTGATCCCAGAAGCCCGTCGCGAAGATCAGGAGCAGCGACGCGGTGGTGAACAGCGCGAAGCGCCAGCCGACGCGCCACAACCCGACGCCGATGAAGATCGCCATCATCATCCACATCGGGATCGCCTGCAGACTGTGCTCGACGAATGCCGCGAGGCCCTCGATCGCTCGACCGATCGCATCGAACGTCTGCGCGTCGTGATCGAGCAGGTAGTGAACGGACTGGTCGACCCAGGTACCGAGCGGAATCATTTCAGACATGGGAGCCTCGCGAACGCGTGATGGCCTTCAGGATGAGCGCACGATCGACCGAGCCGCAATAGCAGCCGTCGTCGTCGACGACGGGCAATGCATTCGGGTTCGCGACCACGCGCGCGACGACATGTTCAAGCGACGCATCGCGCCGGATGCTCTCGATCGGCCGCACCGACGGCGTGGCCTGACCGATCGCATCACGCGTGACGAAGCCGCGGATCTTGCGTTCGGCGTCGAGCACGAACGCGTATTCGGCACTGCCGTTCAGCGTCGCCGCGACGTTCGCGGCATCGCACTTCGACACGATCGGCACGGCGCCCGTCTGCATCAGGTCGCCGGCGGTGAGGTAGCGGCTGGTGTCGATGCCGTCGAAGAACGCGCGCACGTAGTCGTCGGCCGGGTTCGCGATGATGTCCTGCGGCGTGCCGACCTGCACGAGGCGCCCGCCCTCCATGATCGCGATCCGGTTGCCGATGCGCAGCGCTTCCTCCAGATCGTGCGACACGAACATGATCGTGCGGCGCTGCTCTTTCTGCAGCTGCAGCAGCACATCCTGCATTTCCCTGCGCTTGAGCGGATCGAGCGCGGAGAACGCCTCGTCCATGATCATCAGCGACGGGTTCACGGCGAGCGCGCGTGCGAGGCCGACGCGCTGCTGCATGCCGCCCGACAGCTCGGACGGCAGCTTGTGCGAAAACGGTGCGAGGCCAACCTGCTCGAGCACTTCCATCGCGCGCCGTTCGCGCTCCTTCTTGCCGACGCCCGCGACCTCGAGGCCGAACGCGGCGTTCGACACCACGGTGCGATGCGGCATCAGCGCGAACGACTGGAACACCATGCTCATGTCCTTGCGGCGCAGCGCGGTGAGTGCCGAGCGGCGCGCCGACGCGACGTCGAGGCCGTCGATCATCACCTTGCCCGCGCTCGGATCGACCAGCCGGTTCACGAGGCGGATCAGCGTGGATTTGCCGGAGCCGGACAGGCCCATCAGCACAAAAATTTCGCCTTCCTGCACGTCGAACGATACGTTGTGCACGCCGACGACCTGGCCCGTGCGCTTGAGTACTTCGTCCTTCGTCGCTCCGGCGGCGAGCATGTCGAGCGCCTGCTGCGGGTTGCTTCCAAATACCTTGCACAGACCTTCGACCACGACCTTGGGGGCATCCATCGAAACCTTCTCCTCGTGTAGCGGGGACTCACGCGTGTCACAGCGTGCCTACATAGTTGCCAGAAAAAACCCCGACCTGCCGACGAATTACGACAAACGCTTGCGCAAATACGACACGAGGGAAAATCGGCGTCCGGCCGCGCCGGGTGAGGCCGTGCGGCCGGCGCGGCCGGTTTGCGGCGGCGCAAAACCCGTATCGCCATGACTGGCGGACATCGCGAGTAAAACTTGTGCGGAGCAACGTGCCGCGGATTCGGCGGCGGGCGGGCGCGAAATTGCCTCAGCCGCGCGTCGCTTTCGGACAAATCCGCGTCCGATCGGGCTGGATTGGTTCGTGCCGCACCGGGCTGGTGCGCGACGGCGAGCCGGCAGGCGTCACAACGAGATCGTCCGAAAAGCGAATGCCCGTGCGGAAACCGGCGCGCCAGCCGAGTCCGATTGCGCCGACTACCGACGTTCACCCGCAACATGCTTCGGGTTCCTTCCGGTCGACACACGCTTCTTTACGACGTCTTTATCCGGCGCACGCAATTCTTTCGACGCCCGCAATGCGCGACTGCGTACAGTCGATGCCATCGGGACAACACTGCGCAGACATGCAGGAAACACCCTCGTCGGGCAAGCGACCGGTCACGCGCAAACGCGCGGTTTCGTCACTGAATGCCCTTGTCGTCGCGGCCGCCCTTTCGCTGTCGGCCGTCGCATTGCCCGCCAGCGCCGACAATGCGGCGCAGGTCTCGTCCGTCGCTGCCGCCGGCCCCATTGCCGGCAGCGCGCCTGACGCGCCGTTCGTCCCCGCGCTCGACGCGATCGCCGCGACGCTGCGCGACCGCTTCCACGTTGCGTACGCCGAGGCGCGCACCATCGCGCATGCGGTGCAGGCCGAATCGGAACGTTACGGACTTGCGCCGGCGCTGCTGCTCGCGATCATCGCGGTCGAATCGAGCTTCGACCGCCATGCGGTCAGCGGCGCGGGCGCGCGCGGGCTCATGCAGGTGCTGCCCGGGTCGCATCGCGATCTCGTCGCGCACGTGAAGGACCTGTCCGATCCCGCGACCAACGTGCGGATCGGCGCGGCGATCTTCCGCGGCTATCTCGACGACGAGGACGGCGACGTCGAAGCCGCGCTCGTGCGCTACAACGGCGGCACGAAACGCTACGCGCAGCGCGTCGTGCTGCGCGTGCAGCAGTTCGATGCGCAGTTGCGCCGGACCGCAGGCGAGCCGCGCACGGCCGACAATCCGTGACTGTCCGGACGTCACGACGCCCGCGCGGTTTCGTCGCCGTTTCGTGCTACGCGCTGCCGACCAGCCGATAGCCGATGCCCGCCTCCGTCACGATATGCTCGGGCCGGCGCGGAGCGCGTTCGAAAACGCCGGATGAACCGGTCGTCGTCCACGACGGCCGGCTCGCTCATGCCCACCCGCACGCCACCAGCACCATGTCGATCAGCTTGATGAACGGGAACGGCAGCAGCACGCCGCCGAGGCCGTAGATCAGCAGGTTGCGGCGCAGCAGCGGCGCGGCGCCGAGCGGCCTGTAGCGCACGCCCTTCAGCGCGAGCGGAATCAGCGCGACGATGATCAGCGCGTTGAAGATCACCGCCGACAGGATCGCGGACGACGGCGACGCCAGATGCATCACGTCGAGCACGCGCAGTTGCGGATAGGTGGTCGCGAACGCGGCCGGGATGATCGCGAAATACTTCGCGATGTCGTTCGCGATCGAGAACGTCGTCAGCGAGCCGCGCGTCATCAGCATCTGCTTGCCGATCTCGACGATCTCGATCAGCTTGGTCGGGTTCGAGTCGAGGTCGACCATGTTCCCGGCTTCCTTCGCCGCCTGCGTGCCGCTGTTCATCGCGACTGCGACGTCCGCCTGCGCGAGCGCCGGCGCATCGTTGGTGCCGTCGCCCGTCATCGCGACCAGCCGCCCCGCCGCCTGGTGCTCGCGGATCGTCGTCAGCTTGGCTTCCGGCGTCGCTTCCGCAAGAAAATCGTCGACGCCGGCCTCCGCCGCGATCGCCGCCGCGGTCAGCCGGTTGTCGCCCGTCACCATCACGGTCTTGATGCCCATCTTGCGCAGCTCCGCGAAGCGCTCCTTGATGCCGCCCTTCACGATGTCCTTCAGCTCGATCACGCCGAGCACGCGCGCCGCGCCGCCGCGCAGCTCCGCGACCACGAGCGGCGTGCTGCCGCGCCGCGCGACGTCGGTCACGAGCGCGTCCACTTCATGCGCGACGCGCCCGCCGTGGGCCTCCACGTAATGCCTGACCGCATCGGCCGCGCCCTTGCGAATCTCGCGGCCCGGCAAATCGACGCCGCTCATCCGCGTCTGCGCGCTGAACGACAGGAACACCGCATGGAGCGCCTGCATGTCGCGCTCGCGCAGGTTGAAGCGCTGCTTGGCCAGCACGACGATGCTGCGGCCCTCCGGCGTCTCGTCGGCGAGCGACGACAGCTGCGCGGCATCCGCAAGCGCCTCTTCCGTCACGCCCGGCCCGGGCATGAACGCCGACGCCTGGCGGTTGCCGAGCGTGATCGTGCCGGTCTTGTCGAGCAGCAGCACGTCGACGTCGCCGGCCGCTTCCACCGCGCGGCCCGAGGTCGCGATCACGTTCGCCTGCATCATCCGGCTCATGCCGGCCACGCCGATCGCGGACAGCAGGCCGCCGATCGTCGTCGGGATCAGGCACACGAGCAGCGCGACCAGCGCGGTGATCGTCACCACGTGCCCCGCCTTCATTGCTTCCACCGAGAACATCGAGAACGGCAGCAGCGTCGCGGTCGCGAGCAGCATCACGATCGTCAGCGCGACCAGCAGGATCGTCAGCGCGATCTCGTTCGGCGTCTTCTGGCGCTTCGCGCCCTCGACCATCGCGATCATCCGGTCGAGGAATGCCTCGCCCGGGTTCGCGGTGACCTCGACGACGATCCAGTCGGACAACACGCGCGTACCGCCCGTCACCGACGAAAAGTCGCCGCCCGACTCGCGGATCACCGGCGCGGATTCGCCGGTGATCGCCGATTCGTCGACCGACGCGACGCCTTCGATCACCTCGCCGTCGGCCGGGATCACGTCGCCGGTCTCGACGAGCACGAAATCGCCGCGACGCAGGTCGGTGGAACCCATCACCTCGACGGCGGCCTGTGCGCGCGGCGCCGCGAGCTTCTTCGCGACGACGTTGTGCTTCGCGCTGCGCAGCGATGCGGCCTGCGCCTTCGAGCGGCCTTCGGCGAGCGCCTCCGCGAAGTTCGCGAACAGCACCGTGAACCACAGCCACAGCGCGATCGCAACGATGAAGCCGGCCGGCGCCTCGGCCTGGCCGACGAGCGCTGCGATCCAGAGGAGCGTCGTCAGGATGCTGCCGACGTACACGCAGAACATCACCGGGTTGCGGAACTGCGTGCGCGGCGTGAGCTTGCGGAACGCATCGGCAAGCGCCGGCCGCACGATCGCGGGATCGAACATCGAGCGCGCGGCAGTGCGAGCCTGACCGAGATTGTCGGGACGATGACCGGTCGTTGGAGCAAGGGACATGGCGATCTCCTCGTGCCGCGACAACGCGCGCGGCATCCGATTCCACATCAACCATCCTAGACAGGCCCGCGTGAAAATCGCGGTAAAGGCGTCAGCCGAAACGTAAAGATCGCGTAAATGCGGACGCGGGCAGACGCGCCGGCGCTTACTTCAACGCGATGCGCCCATGCAGCCGCGCACGCCACGGCGACGAACGCCAACTGGCCGCACCCGCGGCGCGGCGCGCCGCCATCCGTGCGCACGGGCGGGCCCGCATGCCGTCCCGGGCCATCGCGGCGACGCGCGACGGCAGTATGCGGGCGATGCGCCGCACGGCCGCCATGCGCACCGCCATCCGCGACGCGGGCGACACCCGCCGCGCCGGCATCGCGACCGGCCGCTTGCACAGAATCGCGCTGTCGTAGCGCTTGCCGGCGAACCGTACGGCGTCGACGATCTCGAACCCCTGCGAGCGATAGAACGCGAGCAGGTGCGATGCCGGCTGCGGCGTGTCGAGCGCAAGCAGCGCATAGCCGCGCGTCGCGGCCCATTGCTCGGCGAACGACAGCAGCATCGCGCCGACGCCGCAGCCCTGCCAGCCGGGATCGACCGCGACCTGCCGCACGCTCGCGACAGTGTCGCGGCGGTACAGCGAGCAGGCCGACGCCGGATCGGTCGCATACAGCGTCATCGTGCCGATCACGCAGCCGCCGCTGACCGCGACGAAACACTCGCCTGCTTCCGCGCGCCGCCGCGTGACGTCTTCGTTCTGGTCGACGCAGGTGCAGTTCAATCCCATTGCGCCGAGTCGCGCGAATGCACGGTGCAGCATGTCGGTGAGCCGCGCATAGCCGTCGAACACAGGATCGAAACGCCGCACGACGACGCGCTCGGCGCGTGGCGCCGGCAGCGTGACGTGCAAGCGCTCGATGACTTCGTCCGAGGGTGTCGACATGGCTTGGCTCCTTCGCTTCGGGTGCCCGAAGTCTATGAGCGGCGGCTTTTCCGTCGCAAGAAAAAATGTCGTAAAAGTTGCGCCGCGCGTGGTCGTCACTTGTTGAATTATCCAGACGATTGAACATCCATTTTCACGTTTTCACTAACTTGAAAATTGATATTCACTCGACCATACTTCACACGTCCCGTTATCCCGCTACCCAGGCTAGCCATCCCTCCCCGTGAGCCACAACGAGCCGCCCGGCGCGATCGAGCGCATTCACCACGCATCCGCGACCGCATCCGACGCGCTGAAGCCCGTCGCGCGATGGCTGGCGTCCCATTCGCTCGACGCTGCAACGCTCACGATCGAGGAAGTCGCGCAAGCGTGCGGCGGCTCCGTCGCCAGCGTCAACCGGTTCGCGAAGCACGCCGGATATCGCGGGTTTTCGGAGCTGAAGGCGGACCTTGCCGCGGTCGTGCGGCAAGCGCTGCAACCGGTCGAGAAACTGGCGGCGCAGGCAACGCAAGAAGGGATCGGCGCGTGGCTCGCGGATCACCAGCGCAATCTTGCCGCGATGGATTCGTCGCTTCAAACGGAGCGGCTGGCCCAGGTGGTGACGCGCATCGTCGCGAGCAACGCCGTGTATTGCCTCGGGCTCGGCCTGAGCACCTATCTGACCGGCTTGCTTGCAGACACGCTGATGCCGTATCACCGGCGGGTCGTGTGGGCCGCCGCCGGAGGCGGCAGCGAGCAAGCCGCCCGGCACATGACGCGCGTCGGCGCCGGCGACACGCTGATCGCGATCTCGCTGCCCCGCTATTCGCGTGACACGGTCGAGCTTGCGCGCTTTGCGCGCGAACGCGGCGCTTTCGTCGTCGCGCTGACCGACAACCCGACCGCGCCGCTCGCCGCCGCGGCCGACGCCGTCCTGCTGGCGCCGGCCGAGCATCGCGTGCTGTCGTCGAGTTCGGTGGCCATGGTGGCGCTCGTCGAAACGCTGGCATCGGAAGTGCTGAAAGCGACACCGCAGACGCAAGCCGTCGCGGCCGCGTTGTCGCAAACCGTTCTGCCGTATCTCGTGTTCGACACCACGGCTTCGACGCCGGCGCAAGCGGAAGCCGACGGGACGCACGACAACACGACCAGGGACGTTGGCCGCCCGCGTGGCGCAGCCGCTCCCGGCGCACCTCGCAAGACACGCAACCCTTCGTGACCTTGCGAGCGTCGCCATCATTCCATTCAGCAGTTCGGGTATTCGAGGAGACCCAACATGACCACGACTTCCGATAGCGTCACAGTTCAGCCGCTCAGGGATACGGCGGGGCTCGCGGGGCATCCGCGCGGTCTCACCACGCTGTTCTTCACCGAGATGTGGGAGCGGTTCAGCTTCTACGGGATGAGAGCCATTCTCGTCCTGTACATGGTCGCCGCTCCGGGTCTCGGCGGGCTCGGCTACGACACCCCCCATGCGACCGCAATCTACGGCACGTATTCGATGGCCGCATTCCTGCTGTCGCTGCCGGGCGGCATCATCGCCGACCAGTGGCTCGGCACGCGTCGCTCGGTATTGATCGGCGGCATCATCATCGCGGCCGGCCACTTCACGATGGCCATTCCCGCGGTCCCGACGTTCTTCGCGGGGCTCGTGCTCGTCGCATGCGGCACGGGCCTGCTCAAGCCGAACGTGAGCGCGCTCGTGGGCGGCCTCTACGCGCAAGACGACGACCGCCGCGACAGCGGGTTCTCGCTCTTCTACATGGGCATCAACGTCGGCGCATTCCTCGCGCCGCTCGTCTGCGGCTTTCTCGCGGAAGCCGAGCCCTTCAAGAACGTGCTGCGCTCGTTCGGCATCGATCCGGTCAACAGCTGGCACTTCGGTTTTGCAGCGGCAGGCGTCGGCATGTTGCTCGGCCTCGTCGTCTTCTGGTTCCAGCGCGGCCGTCTCGAGCACGTCGGCGACCGGCTCGCGGCGAAACCCGCGGCGTCGACGCGGAAACGGCAAGGCGGGGCGCGGCAGACGGCGGTCTACGTCGCGCTCGGCGTGCTCACCGTCATCGGCACGGGGCTCGCGGGAAGCAACTGGCAGAACGTGCTTCCGTTCCTGCTGGCGTTCGATGCGCTCGTGCTCGTCATCATGATGGGCATCCGGGAGCAACTGACCGGCGCCGAGTGGAAGCGCCTCGCCGTGATGGGCATTTACTTCGTCGTGACGATCGCATTCTGGTCCGCTTATGAACAGAAAGGCTCGAGCCTGAGCCTGTTCGCCAAGGAAATGGTGGAGCGCAACATCGGCGGCTTCGTCGTGCCCGCGGCGTGGTTCCAGTCGCTGACCGCGCTGTACGTGATCCTGCTCGCACCGGTGTTCGCGGCGCTCTGGGTGCGGCTCGGCCGTCGTCAACCGTCGAGCCTCGCGAAGCTCGCGATCGCGCCGGTGCTGATCGGCTTCGGCTATGCCGCGTTCGCGATCCTGTGCTCGACGCTTCATGTCGGCGTGAAGATCAATCCGCTGTGGCTCGCCGGCCTGTTCCTGTTCGAAGTGTTCGGCGAGCTGTGCCTGAGCCCGATCGGCCTGAACCTCGTCACGAAGCTCGCGCCCGTCAAGCTCGTCGGCTTGATGATGGGCCTGTGGTTCTTCGGCAGTTCGTTCGGCTACAAGCTCGCCGGCTACTTCGCGGGCTTCTACGTGCCCGACCCGGCGCGGCTGACGATGCTCTACGGCGGCATCGCCGCAGGACTCTTCGCCGTCGCGGCCCTGCTGTTCCTGATGATGCCCATGATGAGGAAGCTCGTCGGGGACGAATCGGCGAAGGCCGCGACGCACACGCATTGACGTTCGAACCGAATACCGCAGGAAACATGAAATGGAAAGGACCATCCTCGCAATCCACGGCGGCGCCGGGACACTGAAGCGCGGCGTCATGACGCCGGAACAGGAAGCCGCTCATCGCGCCGCGCTCGAAGCAGCGCTCGTGGCGGGCCATCTGGTCCTGAAAGCCGGCGGGTCGAGCGTCGACGCCGTCGTCGCCGCCGTCGTCGCATTGGAGAATTGCCCGCTGTTCAACGCGGGGCGCGGCTCGGTGTTCACGCATGCGGGCACCCACGAAATGGATGCGGCCGTCATGGAAGGGCACACCGGGCGCGCAGGCGCGGTGGCCGGCGTGTCTCGCATCAGGAATCCCGTCGAAGCGGCGCAGCGCGTGATGGATCGATCCACGCACGTGCTGCTGTCGGGTGCAGGGGCCGAGCAATTCGCGATCGACGAAGGCCTTGCGCTGGAGTCCCCCGAGTACTTCTACACCGATTTCCGCTGGCAGCAGCTGGTTGCCGTGCGCGACACCGGACGCGCATTGCTCGATCACGACGGAGCGGCGCTGCTTCGCCAGCAGGCGCCTGCCGATTCGAGCCGGCTCATCAACGGCGAGCACAAGTTCGGCACGGTCGGCGCCGTCGCGCGCGATGCAAACGGTCATCTCGCCGCCGCGACCTCCACGGGCGGCTTGACGAACAAGCGCCACGGACGCATCGGCGATTCGCCGCTCATCGGATGCGGCACCTTTGCCGATACACGCGTGGCCGTGTCCGCGACGGGAACGGGAGAAGCATTCATCCGCGCGGTCGCGGCCCATGACGTCGCCGCACGGATGAAGTACGGTCATGCGATGGTCGACGAGGCCGCGCGCACGGTCGTCAACGAGGTGATTCCGAGCCGGGGCGGCAGCGGAGGACTCATCGCCGTCGATGCCCAAGGGCGCGTTTCGATGCCGTTCAACACCGAAGGCATGTATCGCGGCGTCATTCAGGCGGACGGCAAGCGGTACGTCGACATCTATCGGTAGACGGCGGGTAGCTGGCGACGTGTCGCCTCCATCAAGCGGCGGGCTCATGCATGCCGCGACGAGGGATGCTTCTTCGTCGAAATCCACCACGAAAAAAGGCCCCGCCTGCATCCGTGCCGGCGGGGCCAACCCATGTCAGTAGAGACATCATGGAGGAGACGGAGCCATCATATCGACGGTCCGCCGCGCGCCCAACCAAGCATTTCTGCTATCGATCTGCGCCGCCGCGCACACGATTCACCGGCCCGCGCCGCATATCGATAGAACGAAAAGTCGTTTTCAGACTGGCGGCAGGGTCGTTACCATGCAGCTTTTAAGCCCGTGTTTAAGGCTGTGCCAAGCCGCCGGGCAACCGATCCCCGAGGAGCGCCCCTTGACTGCATTCGATCAACACCGCCGGCCGTTCGTCGTCGGCATCGGCGGCACCACCCGCGCCGCCTCGTCCACCGAACGCGCACTGGCGTTCGCGCTGCGCGGCGCGCAGGCGGCCGGCGCCCGCACGCGTCTGTTCGACGGTCCGTTCCTGCATACGCTGCCGCACTACGCGCCCGAACACGACGCGCTGACCGACACGCAGCGCGAGCTGATCGACACGGTGCGCGAAGCCGACGCGATCATCATCGCGACGCCCGGCTATCACGGCGGCGTGTCCGGCCTCGTCAAGAACGCGCTCGACACGCTCGAGGAGCTGCGCGCCGACCAGCGGCCCTATCTTGACGGCCGCGCGGTCGGCCTGATCGTCACCGCGTATGGCTGGCAGGCCGCCGGCACCGTGCTGACGTCGCTGCGCTCGATCGTCCATGCGCTGCGCGGCTGGCCGACGCCGTTCGGCGCAACCGTGAACACGCTCGAAACGCGCTTCGAGAGCGCCGACAGCTGCTCGGATCCGAAAGTCGTCGCGCAGCTCGAGACGGTCGGCACGCAGGCCGCCGAATTTGCGCTCGCGTTCGCGTCGCATCGCGCGGCGTCGCATGCGGCATCGGTCGACGCACTCGCGCCGGTGCTGAAGATCGCCAACCAGTAACCCGCCCGTTTCCGCTTTCCCCGTTCCGCCGCCCGCGCCCGGCGCCTCGCCCGCGCGCGGGCGGCGCGCATCCGGCGCCGCCGGCCGCAGTACGCCCGGCCGTCCACCGTCGATAAGGTTTCGGCCCGCCGCGTGATTTGCATTGGCCGAAAGATTGGTTCACGCCGGTCGCGGGTTTTCGTACGCTGAAAGCCCGAACCTCTTCGAGCGCGCCATGATCCGCACGATCCGCTACAAGGGCTACGAAGTCGCGCCCGCCGCCGCGCGGCTGCCGAACGGCCTGTTCGCCGCCAACCTGACGATCGAAAAAGCGAGCGGCGGCCCGTCGCGCGCGGTCACGTTCGACGCAATCGATTTCTTCTTCGAGGAAGAACACGCGCTCGCCTACGCGTCCCGCTGGGGCCGCCTGTGGGTGGATGCGCACGCTTGACCGGCTTGACCTGAGTCACGCAGCCGTGCGCATGGCCGCACGAAAATACGCGAAAACGGAAGCAGTGGGAGAATCTTTCACTCCGTAATCGCAATAACAAAAGCCATGACTGACACGCTGCAGCAAGAGCAGGCAGCTGATCACGCAATGCGCAACTGGACTTTCGAGAGGCAAGGTCCGGTAAAGATCGGTTCCGATGCGCACAAGCAGATGTATTGCCGCATGCTGCTCGACACACACAACCCATACAAGCCGGCCGTGATCGACTGGCCGCCGCTCAAGCCCAAGGAGCTCGAGCGGCTCACGTCGTTGCCGATCTGGGACATCGCCGTGCAGACGGAAGGCCGCGCGTCGATTCGCGTCGCGACGTTCGCGTCGACCATCCGCGACCCGCTGCTGAAGCAGGCGCTCGACATGGACGGCGGCGAGGAAGCGCGCCACAAGGTCGTACTGTCGAAGCTGGTCGACGCGTATGGCATCAAGCTTGCCCCCGAGCCGGCCTACCCCGCACCGAAGGACGCCGAATGGGCGTGGATGGTGACGGGCTTCAGCGAATGCATCGACAGCTTCTTCGCGTTCGGCCTGTTCCGCTCCGCGCAGCGTTCCGGCTATTTCCCGGAAGCGCTCGTCGAGACCTTCGAGCCGGTGATCCAGGAAGAAGGCCGGCACATCCTGTTCTTCGTCAACTGGTACGCCTGGTACTGGCGCAACATGGCGTGGTGGCGCCGGCCCGCGTTCTTCGTGAAAGTCGCTGCCGTGTGGGCATTCCTGATCTGGGAACGGATCGGCATCGCGCGCGGGATCGACGCCGAAGGCGTCGCGCACGACGCGAACTTCCCGGCGACCGGCACCGCGGCCGTCGGCGACGCGCTCGATCCGCGCGAGCTGATCGAACTGTGCCTCGCCGAGAACGACCGGCGGATGGCCGGCTACGACAAGCGGCTGCTGCGGCCGATGTTCGTGCCGCGGATGGCGCGGTTTGCGCTGCGGTTCATCAAGAAGTAGCGTCGGATGTGGATCGCGGGTTCTCGCCGCGAAGATCGATTCCGCTTGGCGGCCGGGGCTAGCGTCCACCTCGTATTGCCTCCGCCGCCTGCCCGAAGGTTAGCCGAGCGATCAGTCCTCCTGGCGCGACGTCCCGCCGCACATGGCGCCCTTCCCGCACGCTTCATTTCCCGCCCCTCGACACGAAACCGTCCGGCAGCGTCCTGCCGCGTCGCGGCCCGATCCGATTGATCCGGACGCGCCGCAAGGCCAACGCCGCCCCGCTGCCCCGCTGCCGCTGCTCGGCGGCCGCAGCGAATATCAGCGCCGAATCGTGCGTTGCGACTTCCTTCCACAATTGAGTCGATTGTTGTGGAATCGCAATATTCACTCAAACAAATTCGAAATAGACATGCAGCCGGCACGACTCGCGTCCGGCCTCATGTTTTTGCCTGCCGACAATCAGCCTCCTCCCTGTACCGGCCCGCCAGACGGGCGCATCCCGGCGATGCGCGATGCGCAGATCGGCATAGCCGGATTACCGCCCTTCACGAATTTCTCACTTTTAATTTACACACAAAATAAAAACCAAAACCATCAAAAAACATATATTTAATACTTTAACATCAACACACATCAAATTATCTCGGCCTCATTTTTAACATTACAAACACACAACGCGACGAGCGGCACGCAAACGTTTGCCATTTCATTTGTCTTACTTTTTCGCCTCGTCGCTTGCCAATCCATCGACAGAACCACCGCCAAACCATTGATAGACAAGGATATCTCGCAGCCAAGGCGTAGCACCACCAAGCTTCCACATTGCCTTCATCTTTCTTTTCGCTACCCGACGACGGAATTGCTTCCTTCCCTACTTATTAACAAAATTTCAACTTTACCTCACCCTAATTTTTCACTCTTTAGCAATTCACAAAATCTATCTCAAATAAACTCCGCCCATATTTTTGGGATTTCACGAACGCACGGCGCATTCATCTAACGAAAAAGCCAGGTGTGTTGCGTGATTATTTGGAGGTAGTTGGATATGAACCGCGCATACCGCTCGATCTGGAATGAATCGCTTGGCACCTGGGTTGCCGCATCGGAGCTCGACTCGGCTCACGGCAAGGGCAAACGCTCGGCCTCGGTCAAGCTTCTGGTCAGCCTGCTGCTCGCAACGTTGGCACCTGCCGGGTATGCGTCGACCTACACTGGATCACTCACTTGCAATAGCGGCGCCGGAACGGTGCTCGGTCATTCGCTTCCGGTCGAGACGTCCGGCCCGGCCGACGGCAGCGGCACCTGGTCGAACGTCGCAGGTTGCAATGCCAACGGGGGCGGTTACGGCGTCGGCTTCAACGGCGTGACATTGTTCGGTACGTTCGCAACGGCGTCGGGTGACGGCGCCGTCGGGATCGGCCTGGGTACGCTGGCAGCGCAGGGCGCGACCGCCGTCGGCAGCTTTGCCACCGCTTCAGGGACATCCAGCAGTGCGTACGGCTTCAATGCAACGGCATCGGCAACGGGAGCGACCGCGCTCGGCAGTTCCTCCACCGCAGCGGGCGTGAACTCGGTCGCCGCGGGCCTGCAGGCGTCGGTCGCGTCGACCGCAACTTCCGGCATTGCGGTGGGTCGCGGCGCGACGGTCAACGGTGCGTTCGGCATCGCCCAGGGTGACGGCATCGTGTCCGGCGCGACCGGCCAGAACGTTGCGATCGGCTCGAGCGGCACGACGGCCAACAGCAGCACGGCAGCCGGCGGCGCGGTTGCGATCGGCCGCGGCCAGACGGCAACGGGTGACGGCGCGGTCGCGATCGGCGATCCGAACAGCGCAATCGGCACGGGCGCGCTGGCGATCGGCGCGAACAACACGTCGAATGGCCAGGGCGCCGTCGCGCTCGGCAATGCGAACTCGGCGACCGGCACGGGCGCCGTGGCGATCGGCAACGCCACCACGTCGAACGGCAGCTCTGTCGCGATCGGCAGCACCGCAGTCGCCACGGGCACGAACGGCTCGGTTGCAATCGGCAACTCGGTGACGTCGAACGGCACTGGATCGATCGCGATCGGCAACAGCGGGAGCTTCGGCGCCAAGGCCCTCGCCTCCGGCTCGGATGCCGTGGCGCTCGGCAACGGCTCGACCGCGAGCGGGACGGCAGGCTCCGTAGCGCTGGGCTCGAGCAGCGTGGCTTCGAATTCGTACGCGACCGCATTGGGCGCAAACGCCAACGCGTCCGGCACCGGATCCGTCGCGATTGCGCAAGGGTCCAGCGCAACAGCCACCAATGCACTGGCGCTCGGTGTCAACTCGACGGCAAACGTCGCGAACTCGGTTGCACTCGGCAACGGCTCGGTGACGAGCGCCACCGCGACGACGGCAACCGGCGGCACCGGGACGGTCAGCAGCACCACGATCGGCACTCAGACGTTCGGCACCTACGCCGGCGCGAGCGCGGCGAACGGTGTGGTCAGTGTCGGCGTGCCCGGCTCGGAACGCCGCATCCAGAACGTCGCCGCCGGCCTCGTCGGTGCGGCCAGCACGGATGCGATCAACGGCAGCCAGCTTTACGCGGTCGCCAGCACGACGACGTCGAGCATCGCCAGTTTGTCCACGTCCACGTCGACCGGCATTTCGTCGGCCAACAGCTCGATTGCATCACTTTCCACGTCGACCTCGACCGGGATCGGCTCACTGTCGACCGGGCTGAGCACGACGAACAGCACGGTGACGTCGCTGTCGACCTCCGCGTCGACCGGTATCAGCACCGCGCAAAGCGGCGTCAATTCGCTGTCCACTGGCCTGTCGACCACCAACAGCACGGTCACTTCGCTGTCGACGTCTGCATCGACCGGCATCAGCACCGCACAGAGTGGCGTCAACTCGCTGTCCACCGGCCTGTCGACCACCAATAGCACGGTCACTTCGCTGTCGACGTCTGCATCGACCGGCATCAGCACCGCACAGAGTGGCGTCAACTCGCTGTCCACCGGCCTGTCGACCACCAATAGCACGGTCACTTCGTTGTCGACGTCTGCATCGACCGGCATCTCGTCGGCCAACAGCGCAATCGCCTCGCTCTCCACGTCGACCTCGACCGGCATCAGCTCGCTGTCCACCGGCCTGAGCTCGGTGACGACCAACACCAACAACCTCGGCAACAGCACTGCCGCTGCGCTCGGCGGCGGCGCAACGTACAACCCGGCAACCGGCACGATCTCGGCCCCGTCGTATACCACGTACAACGCGAACGGCACGACGACCACCGCGAACAACGTCGGCTCGGCGATCAACAACATCAACAGCCAGGGCATCAAGTACTTCCACGCGAATTCCACCGCGCCGGACAGCCAGGCCCTCGGCACCAACTCCGTCGCGATCGGCCCGAACGCGGTTGCGAACAATGCCGGCGACGTCGCGCTCGGCAGCGGCTCCGTCACCGCGGCCGCGAATCCGACTGCCACCGGCACGGTCGGCGGCACGACCTATTCGTTCGCCGGCACAACGCCGAGCAGCGTCGTCAGCGTCGGCGCAGCCGGCGCCGAGCGCCAGGTCACGAACGTCGCGGCCGGACGAATTTCCGCCACCAGCACGGACGCGATCAACGGTTCGCAGCTCTACGCAACCAATACCGCGATCAACACGCTGTCGACGTCGACCTCGACCGCCGTCGGCTCGCTGTCGACCGGCCTGAGCTCGAGTTCGTCCGCGATTTCTTCACTGTCGACGGGCGTCAGTTCGCTGTCGACGGGCCTCAGCTCGACCAACAGCTCCGTCGCTTCGCTGTCGACCTCGACTTCGACGGGCATCTCGTCGGCCAACAGCTCGATCACATCGCTCTCCACGTCGAGCTCGACTGGAATCAGCACTGCGCAAAGCGGCGTCAATTCGCTGTCGACGGGCCTCAGCTCGACCAATAGCTCCGTCGCTTCGCTGTCCACTTCGGCTTCGACCGGCATCTCGTCGGCCAACAGCTCGATTGCCTCGCTCTCCACGTCGAGTTCGACTGGAATCAGCTCGCTGTCGACTTCGGCTTCGACAGCTATCAGCACGGCGCAGAGCGGTGTCAATTCGCTGTCGACCGGCCTCAGCTCGACCAACAGCTCCGTCGCTTCACTGTCCACGTCGACCTCGACGGGCATCAGCACCGCACAGAGCGGCGTCAATTCGCTGTCGACCGGACTCAGTTCGACCGATAGCTCCGTCGCTTCGCTGTCGACTTCCACGTCGACCGGCATTTCGACGGCCAACAGCTCGATCGCATCGCTCTCCACCTCGACCTCGACCGGCATCGGTTCGCTGTCCACCGGACTGAGCACGACCAACAGCTCCGTTGCCTCGCTCTCCACGTCGAGTTCGACGGGCATCAGCACCGCGCAAAGCGGCGTCAATTCCCTGTCGACCGGCCTCAGCTCGACTAACAGCTCTGTCGCTTCGCTGTCCACTTCGGCTTCGACCGGCATCTCGTCGGCCAACAGCTCGATCGCCTCGCTCTCGACGTCGAGCTCGACCGGAATCAGCACCGCGCAGAGCGGCGTCAATTCCCTGTCGACCGGACTCAGCTCGACCAATAGCTCCGTCACTTCGCTGTCGACCTCGACCTCCACCGGTATCAGCACCGCACAAAGCGGCGTCAACTCGCTGTCGACCGGACTCAGTTCGACCGATAGCTCCGTCGTGTCGCTGTCCACGTCGACTTCGACGGGCATCAGCACCGCGCAGAGCGGTGTCAATTCGCTGTCGACCGGTCTCAGCTCGACCAATAGCTCTGTCACTTCGCTGTCGACCTCGACCTCCACCGGTATCAGCACCGCGCAGAGCGGCGTCAATTCCCTGTCGACCGGCCTCAGCTCGACCAATAGCTCTGTCACTTCGCTGTCGACCTCGACCTCCACCGGTATCAGCACCGCACAAAGCGGCGTCAACTCGCTGTCGACCGGCCTCAGCTCGACCAATAGCTCCGTCGTGTCGCTGTCCACGTCGACTTCGACGGGCATCAGCACCGCACAGAGCGGTGTCAATTCGCTGTCGACCGGCCTCAGCTCGACCAACAGCTCCGTCGCTTCGCTGTCGACCTCCACGTCGACCGGCATCAGCACGGCGCAAAGCGGCGTCAACTCGCTGTCCACGGGACTCAGCTCGACCAACAGCTCGGTCGCTTCGCTCTCCACGTCGACTTCGACGGGCATCAGCACCGCGCAGAGCGGCGTCAATTCCCTGTCGACGGGCCTCAGCTCGACCAACAGCTCCGTCGCTTCGCTGTCCACATCGACCTCGACGGGCATCAGCTCGCTGTCCACCGGCCTGAGCACGGTAACGACCACCACCAACAATCTCGGCAACAGTACTGCCGCGGCACTCGGCGGCGGCGCCACCTACAACCCGGCAACCGGCACGATCTCCGCGCCGTCGTACACCACGTACAACGCCAACGGCACGACGTCCACGGCCAACAGCGTCGGCGCGGCAATCGACAACATCAACAGCCAGGGCATCAAGTACTTCCACGCGAATTCCACCGCGCCGGACAGCCAGGCTCTGGGCACCAACTCCGTCGCGATCGGACCGAACGCCGTCGCGAACAATGCCGGCGATGTCGCACTCGGGTCCGGCTCCGTGACGGCAGCCGCGAACCCGACCAGCAGCGCCACTATCGGCTCGACGACGTACGGCAACTTCGCCGGCGCCACGCCATCGAGCGTCGTGAGCGTCGGCAGCGCAGGGGCTGAACGTCAGATCACCAACGTGGCAGCCGGCCGGATCACGTCGTCCAGCACGGACGCAATCAACGGCAGCCAGCTCTACGCCGTCGCGAGCACGACCGATTCGAGCATCACGTCGCTGTCCACGTCGACTTCGACCGGCATCGGCTCGCTGTCCACCGGCCTGTCGAGCACGAACAGTACCGTCGCATCGCTGTCCTCGACACTGTCGTCGTCCGACAGCGCGATTGCGTCGCTGTCGACCGGACTCTCGACGACGGATAGCAGCGTGACCTCGCTGTCGACTTCCACGTCGACCGGCATTTCGTCGGCAACCAGCTCGATTGCGTCGCTCTCGACGTCGACCTCGACGGGCATCAGCTCGCTGTCGACGGGCCTGAGCTCGACCGATAGCTCCGTCGCGTCCCTGTCGACTTCCACATCGACCGGCATCAGCACCGCGCAAAGCGGCGTCAATTCGCTGTCCACCGGTCTGAGTTCGACCAACAGCTCCGTTGCGTCGCTGTCCACGTCGACTTCGACCGGCATCAGCTCACTGTCGACGGGCCTGAGCTCGACCGACAGCTCCGTCGCTTCCCTGTCGACCTCCACATCGACGGGCATTTCGACGGCCACCAGCTCGATTGCGTCGCTGTCCACGTCGACCTCGACCGGTATCAGCTCGCTGTCCACCGGTCTGAGCTCGACCGACAGCTCCGTCGCTTCCCTGTCAACCTCCACGTCGACCGGCATCAGCACCGCGCAAAGTGGCGTCAATTCGCTGTCCACCGGACTGAGTTCGACCAACAGCTCCGTTGCGTCGCTGTCCACGTCGACTTCGACCGGTATCAGTTCACTGTCCACCGGTCTGAGTTCGACCGATAGCTCCGTCGCTTCGCTGTCGACCTCCACGTCGACCGGCATTTCGACGGCCACCAGCTCGATCGCGTCGCTGTCCACGTCGACCTCGACGGGCATCAGCTCGCTGTCGACGGGTCTGAGTTCGACCGATAGCTCCGTCGCGTCGCTGTCGACCTCCACGTCGACTGGCATTTCGACGGCGACTAGCTCGATCGCATCGCTCTCCACGTCGACCTCGACGGGCATCAGCTCGCTGTCGACGGGTCTGAGCTCGACCGATAGCTCCGTCGCTTCCCTGTCGACTTCCACATCGACGGGCATTTCGTCGGCGACCAGCTCGATCGCGTCGCTGTCCACGTCGACTTCGACCGGCATCAACTCACTGTCGACGGGCCTGAGCTCGACCGATAGCTCCGTCGCGTCCCTGTCGACCTCCACGTCGACCGGCATTTCGACGGCGACCAGCTCGATCGCATCGCTCTCCACCTCGACCTCGACGGGCATCAGCTCGCTGTCGACGGGCCTGAGTTCGACCGATAGCTCCGTCGCGTCCCTGTCGACTTCCACATCGACGGGCATTTCGTCGGCGACCAGCTCGATCGCGTCGCTGTCCACGTCGACTTCGACCGGCATCAGCTCGCTGTCGACGGGTCTGAGCTCGACCGATAGCTCCGTCGCGTCCCTGTCGACCTCCACATCGACCGGCATCTCGACGGCGACCAGCTCGATCGCGTCGCTGTCCACGTCGACTTCGACCGGTATCAGTTCGCTGTCCACCGGTCTGAGCTCGACCGATAGCTCGGTCGCTTCCCTGTCGACGTCCACGTCGACGGGCATCTCGACGGCAACCAGCTCGATCGCGTCGCTCTCGACGTCCACCTCGACGGGCATCAACTCACTGTCGACCGGCCTGAGCACGACCAACAGCTCCGTTGCCTCGCTGTCCACGTCCACCTCGACCGGCATCAGCTCACTGTCGACTGGCCTGAGCTCCACGGACAGCTCCGTCGCCTCGCTGTCGACCTCGACGTCGACCGGCATTTCGTCGGCAACCAGCTCGATTGCGTCGCTCTCGACGTCGACCTCGACGGGCATCAGCTCGCTGTCGACGGGCCTGAGTTCGACCGATAGCTCCGTCGCGTCCCTGTCGACCTCCACATCGACCGGCATCTCGACGGCGACCAGCTCGATTGCTTCGCTCTCGACGTCAACCTCGACGGGCATCAACTCACTGTCGACGGGCCTGAGCTCGACCGATAGCTCCGTCGCGTCCCTGTCGACCTCGA
Organism: Burkholderia ubonensis; assembly: GCF_902833085.1. Lineage (GTDB taxonomy): Bacteria > Pseudomonadota > Gammaproteobacteria > Burkholderiales > Burkholderiaceae > Burkholderia > Burkholderia ubonensis. The sequence goes on along the minus strand of NZ_CADFEB010000007.1, from coordinate 399,175 downwards.
CGTCGACCGGAATTTCGACGGCAACCAGCTCGATCGCGTCGCTGTCCACGTCGACCTCGACGGGCATCAACTCGCTGTCGACCGGCCTGAGCTCGACCGACAGTTCCGTCGCGTCGCTGTCGACCTCCACGTCGACGGGTATCTCGTCGGCAACCAGCTCGATCGCATCGCTGTCCACGTCGACTTCGACCGGCATCGGCTCGCTGTCCACCGGCCTGAGCACGACCAACAGCACCGTCGCATCGCTGTCCACCTCGACCTCGACCGGCATCGGCTCCCTGTCCACCGGCCTCAGCACGACCAACAGCACCGTCGCATCGCTGTCCACGTCGACCTCGACCGGCATCGGCTCCCTGTCCACCGGCCTCAGCACGACCAACAGCACCGTCGCATCGCTGTCCACGTCGACCTCGACCGGCATCAACTCCTTGTCCACCGGCCTGAGCACGACCGACAGCACCGTCGCATCGCTGTCGACCTCCACGTCGAGCGGCATCGGCTCGCTGTCGACCGGCTTGAGCACGACCAACAGCAACCTCACGTCGCTGTCCACCTCGACCTCGACCGCGATCCAGGCCGCGAAGACGCACTACTACAGCGTCAACGACAACGGCACGCAGCAGGCCAACTACAACAACGACGGCGCAACGGGCGTCAACGCCATCGCGGCCGGCACGAACGCCTCCGCATCGGGCGCGAGCAGCGTCGCGGTCGGCGACGGCGCGAACGCGTCGTCGAACGGCGCGGTCGCCATCGGCCAGAACGCGTCGGCGACGGGCGGCAAGGCGGTATCGATCGGCGTCGCGAACACGGCGAGCGGCGACGGCGCGGTCGCGATCGGCGATCCGAACGTGGCCACCGGCACCGGCGCGGTCGCGCTCGGCGCGAACAATACGGCCACCGGCGACGGCGCGCTGGCGATCGGCAACGCCAACACGGCGACGGGCAACGGCTCGCTCGCCCTCGGCAACACGGCGACCGCGGCCGGCGCCGGGTCGCTCGCGTTCGGCTCGAACGCGGTCGCGAACAACCTCAACGACGTCGCGCTCGGCACGGGCTCCGTCACGTCCGCCGCGAACCCGACGTCGAGCACGACGATCGGCGGCGTCACGTACTTCTTCGCGGGCAGCTCGCCGACGAGCGTCGTGAGCGTCGGCGCGCCGGGCGCGGAACGACAGATCACCAACGTTGCTGCAGGCCGCGTCTCGGCCACCAGCACGGACGCGATCAACGGCAGCCAGCTCAACGCGACGAACCAGGCCGTCAACAGCCTGTCGACGGCAACGTCGACGAGCATCGGTTCGCTGTCGACCGGGATCAGTTCGCTGTCCACCGGCCTGAGCTCGACCAACAGCACGGTCGCTTCGCTGTCCACGTCGACGTCGACCAGCATCAGCTCGCTGTCGACCGGCCTGTCGTCGACCAACAGCAACCTCACGTCGCTGTCGACGTCGACCTCGACCGGCATCGGCTCGCTGTCGACGGGCCTCAGCACGACGAACAGCACCGTGGCGTCGCTGTCGACCGGCGTGACGAACATCAACAACACGCTGAACGAGCTGTCGACGACGCTGAACAACAACACGACGCGCACGGTGAACACGAACGGCATCTCGGCCGACATGAACGGCACCGGCACGGATCGTCCGACCGTCACCGCCGGCTCGAACTCGGTGGCGATCGGCGCGAATTCGACCGACGGCGGCCGCTCGAACGTCGTCTCGGTCGGCAACGACACGCAGCAGCGCCAGATCGTCAACGTCGCGCCGGGCACGCAAGGCACCGATGCGGTCAACGTCAACCAGCTCAACGCGGTGCAGTCGACGATGTCGACGGCGCTGTCGGGCCAGCAGGCGCAGATCAACAGCCTCGGTTCGCAACTGCAGCAGACCGACCAGATGGCGAAGCAGGGTATCGCGGCCGTCGGCGCGATGGCGTCGATCCCGCAGCTCGACCGCGACGCCAACTTCGGGATGGGTGTCGGCACGTCGACGTTCCTCGGCCAGAAGGCGATGGCGGTCAACATGCAGGCGCGGATCACCGAGAACCTGAAGGCGTCGATCAACGGCGGCTTCAGCGGCGGTCAGAAGGTGATCGGCGCAGGCATGCTGTATCAGTGGAAATAACCCGCGCCGCGCGGGCCGGGCGCAATCGTCAGCGCCCGGCCCGCCGCGCCGCCCGATCGACGCAGCGCGCTTCCGTCAACGACCGCATTCAGGACATCACCGTGAACAAACTCTCTTTCGTGCTCGCGCTTTCCGCGATAGCCCTCGCCGCATGCTCCAGCGCATCCGGCCCGACGTTCAGCGCATCCGAGCTGCAGCCGCGCGACGGCGTGCGCACTTACCAGGTCGACTGCCACGGAATCTTCTCCGGCCCGAACACCTGCATGAAGGCCGCACAACACCTCTGCGGCGACCAGCCGGTGCGCACGGTCGATGCCGCGAAAGCGCTGCGCGACCATGCCGACCCGGCTACGCTGGTGTTCCAGTGCGGCGCGCCGGAAGCCGCTGCGCCGGCGCCGGCGTCGTCGCCCGCGGCAGCGGCGCCCGCCCCCGTCGAACATGTGAATCTCGCGGGCGACGCGCTGTTCGCCACCGGGCTGGCGACGCTCACGCCGACCGCCCGCGCGTCGCTCGACGCACTGCTGGCCAGGCAGGGCAATACGGCGTTTACGCGTGTGTCGGTCACGGGCTACACGGATTCGGTCGGCGGCGACGCGTCCAATCTCGCGCTGTCGCAGCGGCGCGCGCAAGCCGTCGCCGGCTATCTGAAGTCGCATGGCCTGAACGCCGGCACCTTGGCCGTGACGGGGCGCGGCAGCGCCGATCCGGTCGCCTCCAACGCCACGGCGGAAGGACGCGCGAGCAACCGGCGCGTCGAGATCTCGCTGGAACGCTGAACCCGCTGCGTCGCGCGCCACCCGTGCCGATGTTTCGGTGAAGTTTCGGCGATTTTTCGGCGATGTTTCGGCGATGTTTCGGAATACGCACGACGGAACCCGGGCCGCTCGCGGGCTGCCGCGCGGATCTTCCCCGGCCGTCATGCCGGCTGTCATACCGATTGGCAGCAATCGGTAACGCGTCGGCCTTCGTCAGGGCCGCCCCGACTCCACAAACCGGCGATTTCCGTGCCACAATCGCCGCTGGCGGCCGGCCCGGCAGAACGCGACAACGCGTCGAACCGGCGTTGGCCGCCCATGTCGCCATCCGCGCCGTCCGGCCCGTTTCCGCGGGCCGCGCCGCCGCAGGCGCACACGTGACAACCACCGGCCCGCCGGGTCCGCGCGTCGGCGTTCGACGCCGCCGGACCCGCGGCGCCGCACAGGAATTTTGCTGGTGACGGACATCAATCAAGCCGCCTCGCGCGGCGCCCGCAACGAACGCCCGGCCGTCGGCATCTCGCTGTTCGCGCGAGACGGCCAGGCGATCTGGGAAAACGGCATCCACCAGAACATCGCGTACCTCGCGATGATGCTGAAGCGCTCCGACCGCGTCGGCCCCGTCTACTTCCTGAACGGCGGCGACGCGCGCGCGCTGCCCGCCGGGCTCGACCTCGACGGCCTCGACATACCGCTCGTGCAGCCGAACGACGTCACGCACGCACTCGACGTCGTGATCGAGATGGGCGCGCAGCTGCCGGTCGAATGGCTCAAGCACATGCAGGCGCTCGGCAAGAAGCGCATCGCGTGCTTCGTCGGCCATACCTACAGCGGCCTCGCCGAAACGCCGATCTTCGAGAAGCCGTCCGGGCACATCTTCAACGGCGCGCCGTTCGACGAAGTGTGGGTGCTGGAAAAGTCGAAAACGATCGACGTGCCGCTGCTGCGCACGCTCACGCGCGCGCCGGTCTACACGATCCCGCATATCTGGTCGCCGTACTTCCTCGACCGGCGCATCGCCGCGCTCGCGAGCGAAGGCGCGACGTTCGGCTACCAGCCCGGCCGCGCCGCGTGGCGTCTCGCGACGCTCGAGCCGAACATCTCGGTCGTGAAGACCTGCCATATCCCGATGCTCGCGTGCGAGGAGCTCTATCGTGCGCGGCCGGAAGCGGTCGAGCACCTGTTCGTCGTCAATTCGATGCACCTGAAGGAGCACCCGACCTTCCTGCACTTCGCGAACAGCCTCGACCTCGTGCGCGAGCACAAGGCGACCTTCGAGCCGCGCATCGACCTGCCCGGCTTCATGGCGCGCCACGCGGACGCGGTCGTCTCCCATCACTGGGAAAACCCGCAGAACTATCTGTACTACGACGTGCTGTACGGCGGCTATCCGCTGATCCACAACTCGACGCTGCTCGGCGACGCCGGCTACTACTACCCGGATTTCGATGCGGCGGCGGGCGGCCGCGCGCTGCTCGACGCATGGCAGCATCACGACGCGCGGCTCGACGACTACCGCGCGAAGGCCGACCGGCTGCTGAAGTCGGTCTCGATCGACAACCCCGCGAACCTCGACGCGTTCGTCGCGCGTCTGGTCGCCTGAACCGGAGCAAACGCATGTCGGACTCCAAAGCCCGTCAAGCGCCCGGTGAGGGCAAGCGTCTCGTCGTCGGGGTCTCGCTGTTCGTGCGCGGCGCCGGCCAGTCGCTGTGGGAAAACGGCATCTTCCAGAACTGCCTGCTGCTGATCCTGCTGCTGCGGCAATCGCCGCTCGTCGCGGAAGCGGTGATGGTGAACGGCGGCGAACAGGTCGCCGATCCGCAGATGATGCTCGGCGAATGGAACGTGCCGCTCCTGTCGATGGAAGAGGCGATGCAGCGCTGCGACGTGCTGATCGAGATGAGCGCGCAGTTCAACGCCGATTACCTGCGCGCGTTCCGCGAGCGCGGCGGCAAGGTGGTGACGATGCGGGTCGGCAACGACTACGTGATCGACATCGAGCGCGCGATGTTCAACAAGCCGTCGGGCTTCCTGTTCTCCGGCGCGCCGTACGACGCGGTGTGGACGATTCCCGAATTCGAGCGCTCGTGCCTGCACTATTACCAGACGGGCCTGCGCGCGCCGGTGACGATCGTCCCGCACATCTGGCATCCGATGCTGTTCGACAAGGCGCGCGCGACGCTCGGCGCCGGTTTGTCGTTCGGCTACCAGCCCGGCAAACCGCGCTGGCGCGTGACGATGTTCGAGCCGAACATCTGCATGGTGAAGACGAGCATCATCCCGATGCTTGTGGCCGAGGAAGCGTATCGCGCGCAGCCGGACTTTCTGGAGATCGTGCGCGTGTGCAACACGCTGCACCTGAAGGACCACACGACCTTCGTCCACTTCGCGAAGCGCCTCGACATCGTCGATCACGGCCTCACGACGTTCGAGAGCCGCTACGCGGTATACGAGTTCATGGCGGCGTTCGGCGACGCGGTGGTGTCGCACACGTGGGAAAACGCGCAGAACTATCTGTATTACGAACTGCTGTACGGCGACTATCCGTTGATCCACAACTCGCCGTTCCTCGGCGATGCCGGGTATTTCTATCCGGACTTCGACTGCCAGGCCGGCGGCCGCGCGCTGCTGCAGGCGTTCGCGGAGCACGACGCGAACCTCGACGCGTACCGCGAGCGCTCGAAGCGCGTGCTCGATTCGGTCAGCATCTACAACCCGGACAACGTCGCCGCGTATACCGACGCGATCGCGTCGCTCTATCGCGACGCCTGACGCGCCGCCGACGGAGAACCGACATGAAGATCAATGTCGCGATAACGATCAACGTGCAGCGCGACGCGGCGCAGTCGATCTGGTACAACGGCGCGAACCAGCACTGCGTGTACCTATACATGCTGCTGAAGCAGTCGCCGCTCGTCGGCGACGTCTGGCTCGCGCACGACGACGGCATCGCCGACTATCCGGAAGCGCTGATGATGAGCGAATTCCGCGACGCGCTGCGGCCGCTGTCGGCGATCGTCCACCAGACCGACCTGCTGATCGAGATGAACGCGTTCATTCATCCGAGCCATGCGGACGCGGTCCGTCAGCGCGGCGGCAAGTGCGTGTCGTACCGTTTCGGCAACGACTACGTGATCGCGGTCGAAACGATCACCTTCGGGAAGAACGACTGGCGGCCCAACCCGCATCGCGTGCAGTTCGACGAGATCTGGACCAACCCGCAGCATGCGCACACCTGCGCGGCCTATTTCCAGGCGGTCTACCGCGCGCCCGTGTTCGTGCTGCCGCACATCTGGTCGCCGTACTTCATCGAGCGCAGCCTCGACGCCGATCCCGAGCTGAAGGCGCGTTTCGGCTACCGGAACCACGGGCCTGCAAAGCGCATCGCGTTCTTCGAGCCGAACCTCAACGTCGTCAAGAGCGCGGTCGTGCCGATGCTCGCGGCGAACGCGTGCTACGTCGCCCATCCGGAGCTGGTCGAGCACGTCTACATGACCAATACGTTCGACAAGAAGGAAAACGCCGCCTTCAAGCATCTCGCGCTCGGGCTGGAAATGGTCCGCGACGGCAAGGCGACCGCCGACGTGCGCGCGCCGTTCGTCGCATGGGCCGCGCACCACACCGACATCGTCGTGTCGCACCATTGGGAAAACGGCCTGAACTACCTGCTCTACGACGCGCTGTACGGCAACTACCCGCTGGTGCACAACTCGCCGTTCCTGCGCGACGTCGGCTACTACTACGCGGACTTCGACATCTTCGACGCGGCGCGGGCGATCGCCACCGCCGCGCAGACCCACGATGCGCGGCTCGACGACTACGCGCGGGCGGCCCGGCAATACCTGGCCGGCGTCGATGCGCTGGCGGAGCACAACGTCCGCGCGCATTCGGAGCAGATCCTGCAGCTGTTCGGCGACCGCGCGATCGGCTGACGCGGGAATGCGGGAACTCGGGAAGCGCTACCCGCGAACGAGATGCCCGCACGCGTCCATGAACGCCTGCCCCTGCTTGCGCCCGGCGCGCATCAGCAACGCGAAGATGCGCCGCGATGCGCGGCCGTTCACCTGTTGCTCGAGGCTGCCGGCGATGCCGTGCGCAATCGCCGATTCGCGCCCGTACACGCTCGTCAGAATCCCCGCGCAGTAATAGCGGGCCGCCAGTTCGCGGCTGGCCGAATCCGGCAGGCGCGCCGCCGCGATGCGGCGCGCGACCGCCTCCAGGCCGTCGAAGTAGCGGATCATGTCGACCTGCCGGCCGGCCGACCCCGTGCTCAGGCGGACGAGAATGGCCGCCACCTCCCGGATCGCCGCCGGCTCGCGCTTCATCGCCATCCTGCTGTGTGCGTCCACGGCCGCCCCACCTCTCAAGACTACGTCAGCCCGCCCGGCTTCATCGCGTCGAGCGGATCTCATCACGCGCCATCCGAACGCCGGGAAAAGTGATCGCCCTGCGCCCACCGGACGCCGGCGTCGATCGACATCTGCCGATCGAGCTCGGTCTCCACGCCTTCGACGACGACGTGCCCCGCGTTCTCGTGCGTCAGCGCCACCAGCCGGCGCACCTGATACCGGCCGACCGCGTTGTCCCGGATCATCGCCAGCATCGACCGGTCCAGCTTCACGATGTCCGGACGGCCGACCACGAAATGGTTGTGCGCGCTGTGGCCCGCGCCGAAATCGTCGATCGCAATCCGGCAGCCGGTCTGCCGCACCTGATGGACGAACGCACGACCGGATAGCGGGTCCAGCGGCGCGGTTTCCGTGATCTCGAGCACCAGCCGCTGCGCGACCGCCGGCTCGACGCGGAGCCGCTCGAAGATCGTCTGCCACTGCGCGTCTTCCGTCGCGCTCGATGCCGATACGTTGCAGCCGTAGACGGCTTGCGCATCGGCGCGCAGGCTGTCGATCGTCCGGCTGACCACGAGCTGGTCGAACCAGCGCATCAGCCCCATCGATACGAGACCCGGCAGGAACGCAACGGGCCGCAACACGTCGCGCTGCCCGCGTGCGAGGCGCGCGAGGCATTCGCGGTAGAGCACGCCGCCCGACAGGTCGGTCCTGCAGACGGGCTCGCGCGCAAACGCGAGCCGGCGCTCGATGAAGCGGCATACCGCGACGGGGTCGGGATGAGCGGCGGTCGGCTCGAACAGCTGGCCGGCGTCGTCATGATTCTCTTGCATCTGCGCCTCGAGGCGAGCGTCGACCACATTCATTCCGGCGCTCCGGAAAACGTCGAGCCGCGCGAACCGGCCCATTCGTCACAATAAACGCGGGAGAATGAAAAAGAACCCTCCCGCACCCGGAAGCCATTCTAGATACAAGCAAATTCGAATACTGTTAACGATATTGAAATTACATAAATGAAAGCCGAGATATCTTATTATTCGGCTCTCCGGATCGCGCTTTATTCATATGAACATATGAATTGAAATCACGCACGCCGTGCGGCTCGACCAGGCCCGGAGAATCAACCATTCGTTCATTATGATTTTCAATGAAGGTTGATTTTCCGGATTATCAATTCATCACACACCGGCAATTAAAACTGACTGTCTTTAACAGTCTTACAAGATAGTTAACATTAAAATCAATTCCGACGGACCACCCCGGATCCGTCATCTTTGTGCCTTGCAAGCCGCCGAAGTCCCCACTTCGGCGGTTTTTTTTTGCTCCCGCGACGCTGCTACGCCGCCGTCGCGCCAATCAATTGTGCAAGCAGCGCGTCGTACTCGGCGACGAGCGCCGGGTTCGCGGACGTATAGCGCCGCAGGATCTCGCGCTGGCGCAACGCATACCCTTCCCAGTCGTCGTCGTGCGTGTGCAGCGCGCGCAGCAGCGCGTCAGCGCCCTGCTGCACGTCGTTGTCCGGGTAGTAGTAGCCGAGATCGGGCGCGAGGCTCGCGTTGTGCACGAGCGGATAGCCCTGCCAGCACACGTCGAAGTAGAAGTAGTTGAGCGGGTTTTCCCACTGGTGCGACACGACGACGTCGGTCAGCTCGGACAGGAACACCGGCGTATCGAAGCGGCCGACGAAACTCGCCTTGCCGGCGCGCACGACCTCCAGGTAGTTCATCAGCATCACGAACTCCTGGCTCTCGCGCGCGAGACGGTCCGCGTTCGTCACGTGCGTGAACGCGATCGCGTCCGGCTCGCGGCGATACGCCTCGTCGATGATCAGCAGCGGATACACGCAGAACTTCACGACGTTGTGGTTCGGCTCCATCACCGTGAGCCGCTTCGCGCTCGCGCCGCTCGGCCGGTATTCGCCGTGCCCGGGCAGCGTGCCGGCGCGCTCGGCCAGGAACATCGGATCCCAGACGAACGGCACGACGCGCCCCGGGCAGCGGCGCAGCGACTGCAGGAACGGCAGCGACGACGGCGCGATCTGCGGGATCGCCCACACCTCGTCGAAGCCGCGGTTGATGAAGAGCGAATCCCACAGCCGGCGGCCGAACAGCATCGACTCCATCGCGTTGATGTACTCGACGCCGCAGCAATAGCTGACGAGCTTCGCGCCACGCGCCTTCAGGTACGTGGTCTGCGCGGCGTCGATCTGCCCGCCGAGCTCGATCAGCACGTCGAGCGAGTCCTTCGCGTCCGCGAACGCGCGCGTGTCGTACACCGCGCGATCCCACGGCAGCGCATCGGTCAGCGGCACGTCGGTGGTGTTGACGAGCGTCACGCGGTAGCCGTGCGGCGACGCCATCAGCAGCTTCGCGAGAAACAGCGCGTTCTGCTTGATGCCGTTGATCCACAGGCTTTCGTCGGGGGCGCGCAGGCCGATCGTGATGCCGATGCGCAGGCCGTTCAGGACAGGAGACGTCATCGTCGGCGAGGATGGGAAGTTGGAGGGTCGCAGTGTCGCGCGCGGCCGCGCCCCATTCGGGCGCTGCGCGCTAACCGCCAGTCTAGCGGACTTCCGGCCGCCGGACTGTCAGGGATGGTCAGGGCCCGCGCCGACCGGCGACCGGCCCCGACGTGCTGCTCAAGCCTCGGCCATCACGAGCAATTGCGCGCCGTCGGCGACCTGGTCGCCGACGCCGTACAGCACTTCCGCGACGACGCCCGCGCTCGGTGCGCCGATCGTGTGCTCCATCTTCATCGCTTCCATCACGATCAGCGGCGTGCCCGGCTCGACCGCCTGCCCGGCCTCGACCAGCACCGCGATCACCTTGCCCGGCATCGGCGCGGTCAGGCGCCCGCCGCCGTGCTCGGTGTCGCCCGCGTGCGCGAGCAGGTTGCGCCATTCGAACGATTCGGACGCGCCCTGCGTGAACACGTGGAACGTGTCGCCGTCCGCATACACGCGGCCGCTGCTGCGCACGCCGTCGAGCGTCACGTCGAAGTCGAGCGGGCTCGCGCCGCGCGTCCACGCGAACGGCTGCGCCGGCGCGTCGCCGATCGCGAGCCGCTTGCCGGCCGCGTCGTCGTGGACGGTCACGGTGAGGTCCGACTCGCGATCGATCGCGCGCCATTCGAGCGTGCGGCGGTAGCCGGCATTCAGACGCCAGTTCGACAGCGCCGCCCACGGCGAGCCAAGGTCCGCGAGCGCATCGCGCTCACGCGCGCGCAGCGCCGCACAGGCGAGCGCGAGCGCCGCGCGCGGCGGCTGTTGCGGCGCGAACAGCGTGTCGTGGTTGCGCTCGATCAGCCCCGTATCGAGATCGGCCGTCGCGAACGGCCCGCACGCGACGATCCGCTGCAGGAACGCGGCATTCGTATGAAGGCCGACCACCTCGCATTCGCGCAGCGCGCGCATCATCCGGCCGAGCGCTTCCTCGCGGTCCGCGCCGTGCACGATCAGCTTCGCGATCATCGGGTCGTAGAACGGCGTGATCGCATCGCCCTCGCGCACGCCGCTGTCGACGCGCACCGGCGCGCCGGTCGCGAACTCGACGCCGTCGGGCAGGCGCAGGTGCTTCAGCGTGCCGGTCGACGGCAGGAAGCCGCGCGCGGGGTTCTCCGCGTACAGGCGCGCCTCGATCGCATGCCCGGTCACGTATAGTTGCGCCTGCTGCAGCGGCAGCGGTTCACCCGCCGCGACGCGCAGTTGCCACTCGACGAGATCGAGGCCCGTCACCATCTCGGTGACCGGATGCTCGACCTGCAGGCGCGTGTTCATCTCCATGAAGTAGAACGCGTCGCCCGTCATGATGAATTCGACGGTGCCCGCGCCGACATAGCCGACCGCGCGCGCGGCCGCGACCGCCGCCTCGCCCATCGCCTGCCGCACCTCATCGGGCAGGCCCGGCGCCGGCGCTTCCTCGAGCACCTTCTGGTGACGGCGCTGCACCGAGCAGTCGCGGTCGAACAGGTAGACCGTATTGCCGTGCGTGTCGCCGAACACCTGCACTTCGACGTGGCGCGGGCGCGTCAGGTACTTCTCGATCAGCACGCGGTCATTGCCGAAGCTGCTCGCCGCCTCGCGCTGGCACGACGCGAGCGCCGCCGGGAAATCGTCGGAGCGCTCGACGACGCGCATCCCCTTGCCGCCGCCGCCCGCGCTCGCCTTCAGCAGCACCGGATAGCCGATCGCATCGGCCTCGCGATGCAGCAGCGCCGCGTCCTGCTCGTCGCCGTGATAGCCGGGCACGAGCGGCACCGCGGCCGCATGCATCAGCGCCTTCGCGGCGGCCTTCGAGCCCATCGCGGCGATCGCGTCGACCGGCGGCCCGATGAACACGATGCCGGCCTTCTCGCACGCATGCGCGAAGTCCTCGTTCTCGGACAGGAACCCGTAGCCGGGATGGATCGCCTGCGCGCCGGTCGCGCGCGCGGCTTCGATGATGCGCTCGATGCGCAGGTAGCTGTCGGCGACCGCCGCGCCGCCGATATGCACGGCCTCGTCGCACGCGGCGACGTGCTTCGCGTGCGCGTCCGCGTCGGAATAGACGGCGACGCTCGCGATGCCGAGACGTCGGCACGTCGCGGCGACCCGGCAGGCGATTTCGCCGCGGTTGGCGATCAGAATCTTGTCGAACATGGCTTCGATGTCGTCCGGTAAGGGATGGGGTTCACGCTTCGCGCTGCGGTCACGCCCGCCATGACGGCGTGCGCTTCTCCAGGAACGCGGCGATGCCCTCGCGCGCTTCCGCGCCCGCGCGGGTCCGCGCGATCCATTCGGCGGTCTGCTCGATCAGCGCCGCGTCGAGCGGACGGCCCGCGACGTCGGCCACGAGCCGCTTGCACGCGCGCACCGCATCGGGCCCGTTCGCGACCAGCGTCGCCGCGAGCTTTTCGACCGTCTCGTCGAGCGCATCGGCCGGCACCGTTTCGTGCACGAAGCCGAGCGCCGCCGCGCGCGCGCCGTCGAACACTTCCGCCGTCGTGAAATAGCGCCGCGCCGCGCGCTCGCCCATCGCGCGCACCACATACGGCGCGATCGTCGCCGGGATCAGCCCGAGCCGCGCTTCGGACAGGCAGAACTTCACGCCGTCCGCCGCGATCGCGATGTCGGCGGCGGCAACGAGGCCGACGCCGCCCGCATACGCATCGCCATGCACGCGCGCGATCACCGGCTTGCCGCAGCGGTGGATCGCCTCGAGCATCCGCGCGAGCTTGCGCGCGTCGGCGCGGTTCTCGTCGTCCGAGTAGCCGGCCATCTTCTTCATCCAGTTCAGGTCCGCGCCCGCGCAGAACGCGGGGCCTTCCGCCGCGAGCACCACCGCGCGCACGCCGGCGTGCGCGTCGAGCCATTCGAACGCGGTCGTCAGCTCGGCGATCATCGTCTCGTTGAACGCGTTGCGCACGTCGGAGCGCGCGAGCGTGACGGTCGCGACGCGGTTTGCTTCGTTGACCTTGATGGTTTCGTATCGCATCGTCGGCTCCTTGCTCGTTACATCCGGAACACGCCGAAGCGCGTGTCGTCGATCGGCGCGTTCATCGACGCGGCGAGCCCGAGGCCGAGCACGTCGCGCGTCTGCGCGGGATCGATCACGCCGTCGTCCCACAGCCGCGCGCTCGCGTAGTACGGGTGCCCCTGGCGCTCGTACTGGTCGCGAATCGGCTGCTTGAACGCCTCTTCGTCATCGCTCGACCACGCGCCGCCCTTCGCCTCGATGCCGTCGCGGCGCACCGTCGCGAGCACCGACGCGGCCTGCTCGCCGCCCATCACCGAGATCCGCGCGTTCGGCCACATCCACAGGAAACGCGGGCCGAATGCACGCCCGCACATCCCGTAGTTGCCCGCGCCGAACGAGCCGCCGATGATCACCGTGAACTTCGGCACCTTCGCGTTCGACACGGCCGTCACCATCTTCGCGCCATGCCGTGCGATGCCCTCGTTCTCGTATTTGCGGCCGACCATGAAGCCCGTGATGTTCTGCAGGAACACGAGCGGAATCTTGCGCTGGCAGCACAGCTCGATGAAGTGCGCGCCCTTCACCGCCGATTCGGAAAACAGGATGCCGTTGTTCGCGACGATCCCGACCGGATGGCCCCAGATGTGTGCGAAGCCCGTGACGAGCGTCGTGCCGTAGCGCGCCTTGAACTCGTCGAATTCGGAATCGTCGACGATGCGCGCGATCACCTCGCGCACGTCGAACGGCTTGCGCGTGTCGACGGGGATCACGCCGTACAGGCTCTGCGCGTCGTAGCGCGGCGGCCTCGGCGCGCGCAGCGTCACCGGCGACGCGAGCTTCGGCGCGAGGTGGTCGACGATGTTGCGCGCGATCGACAGCGCATGCGCGTCGTTCTGCGCGAGATGGTCGGCCACGCCCGACAGGCGCGTGTGCACGTCGCCGCCGCCGAGATCCTCGGCGCTCACTTCCTCGCCGGTCGCCGCCTTCACGAGCGGCGGGCCGCCGAGGAAAATCGTCCCCTGGTTCTTCACGATGATCGACTCGTCGCTCATCGCCGGCACGTAGGCGCCGCCCGCGGTGCACGAGCCCATCACGACCGCGATCTGCGCGATGCCCGCCGCCGACATCGTCGCCTGGTTGTAGAAGATGCGGCCGAAGTGGTCGCGGTCGGGAAACACGTCGTCCTGGTTCGGCAGGTTCGCGCCGCCCGAATCGACGAGGTACACGCACGGCAGGCGGTTTTCCGCGGCGATCTCCTGCGCGCGCACGTGCTTCTTCACCGTGACCGGGTAATAGGTGCCGCCCTTGACCGTCGCGTCGTTGCAGACGATCACGCACTCGCGGCCCGCGATCCGGCCGATCCCGGTGATGATCCCCGCGCCCGGCGCGTCGTCGTTGTACATGCCGTTCGCCGCGAGCTGCGACAACTCGAGGAACGGCGTGCCCGGATCGAGCAGCTGCGCGATGCGGTCGCGCGGCAGCAGCTTGCCGCGCGACAGGTGCTTGTCGCGCGCGGCCGGGCCACCGCCCTGCGCGAGCTGTTCGATCTTCGCGCGCAGGTCGGCGACGACCGCCTCGAGCGCCGCGGTGTTCGCGCGGAATTCTTCCGAGCGCGGGTTCAGCTTGGATTCGATGATCGGCATCGACGGGGCTCCGTTCGCGTGGCGTGGGCGTGACGTGGGCGTTACAGCGTTTCCGCGAACAGCTCGCGGCCGATCAGCATCCGGCGGATCTCGCTCGTGCCGGCGCCGATTTCGTAGAGCTTCGCGTCGCGCCACAGGCGGCCGACCGGGTATTCGTTGATGTAGCCGTTGCCGCCGAGGATCTGGATCGCCTCGCCCGCCATCCACGTCGCCTTCTCGGCCGTGTAGAGGATCACGCCCGCGCAGTCCTTGCGCACCTGGCGAATGTGGTCGCTGCCGGCCGTGTCGAGATGGCGGCCGACCGCGTACAGGTACGCGCGGCATGCCTGGAACGTCGTGTACATGTCGGCGACCTTGCCTTGAATGAGCTGGAACTCGCCGATCGCCTGGCCGAACTGCTTGCGGTCGTGGATGTACGGCACGACCGCGTCGAGACACGCGGCCATGATGCCGGTCGGGCCCCCCGACAGCACCGCGCGCTCGTAGTCGAGGCCGCTCATCAGCACCTTCACGCCGCCGTTGAGCTGGCCGAGGATGTTCTCTTCCGGCACCTCGACGTCCTCGAACACGAGCTCGCCCGTGTGCGAGCCGCGCATCCCGAGCTTGTCGAGCTTCTGCGCGACCGAGAAGCCCTTCATCCCCTTCTCGACGATGAACGCGGTGATGCCGCGCGGGCCGGCTTCGATGTCGGTCTTCGCGTAGACGACGAGCGTGTCGCAGTCGGGGCCGTTGGTGATCCACATCTTCGTGCCGTTCAGCACGTAGCGGTCGCCACGCTTGTCCGCACGCAGCTTCATGCTGACGACGTCGGAGCCGGCGTTCGGCTCGCTCATCGCGAGCGCGCCGATGTGCTCGCCCGAGACGAGCTTCGGCAGGTATTTCTGTTTCTGCGCTTCGGTGCCGTTGCGGTGGATCTGGTTCACGCACAGGTTCGAGTGCGCGCCGTACGACAGGCCGATCGACGCGGACGCGCGCGAGATCTCCTCCATCGCGACCATGTGCGCGGTGTAGCCCATGTTCGCGCCGCCGTATTCTTCCGAGACGGTCATCCCGAGCACGCCCAGGTCGCCGAACTTCTTCCACAGATCCATCGGGAACTGGTCGGTGCGATCGACTTCCGCCGCGCGCGGCGCGATTTCCTTCGCCGCGAAGTTCGCGACGGCGTCGCGCAGCATCTCGATGTCTTCACCGAGCATGAATTGCACGCCGGGCAAGTTGATCATGTCTCCTCCGTCTCCAGAAAGTGCGTTGCGCGCACCGATTTCTGAGTTTTGCTCAAAACCGGTTGTTGCGCCGATTCGTTAGCCAATACTGCGGAAATTTTGCGTAGTTTCGCGCTTCGGACGGGACGTCGTCAATAGTTTTTTGAGTGATACTCAGATATCATGGCCGGATGACAGCCGTGCATCCGACCGACATCATGACCGACACCGTCAAGGCTGAACGCGCCGACGCGCCCCGCGCGCCCGCCGGCCGTAAATCGCAGCAGCGCGTGCAGGACATCCTGCGCGCCGGACGTGACGTGTTCGCCGAGAAGGGCTACGAGCACGCGACCGCCGCCGAGATCGCGCAGCGGGTGGGCGTGTCCGAGGCGACCGTGTTCAGCTATTTCCGCGGCAAGCGCGAGCTGTGCGCACGGGTGATCGCCGACTGGTATGACGAAATCATCGCGGCGTTCGAGCTGGGGATGCCGCAGGATGCGCCGGTGCAGCAGCAGTTCGCGTTCATCGTGCGCACCCACCTGCGGCTGATGCTGGTGAACGGCACCGGGCTGTGCGCGCTCGTGCTGTCGGAAGGGCGCGCGAAGCAGCATGCGCTGAGCGACGAGCTCACCGCGCTGCAGCGGCGCTACACGGCGCCGCTGATGGACGTGCTCGCGCGCGGGCAGGCGGCCGGCCAGGTGCGCACCGACATGCCGCTGAGCCTGCTGCGCTCGATGGTGTTCGGGCCGATGGAGCACGTGCTGTGGGACGCGATTCTCGGGCACCGGAAGCTCGATACGGAAACGACGGCCGCGCAGTTGATCGACATGCTGTGGGCGGCCGTACAACCGCCGGCGCCCGATCAGGCGGCGCTCGTGCGGTTCAGGAACGAGGTAACGGAGGCGGTGCGGAGGCTGGAGGGGAACGGCAAGCGCGCGTGAGCGCGCCCCGTCGCCGGCGCATCCCATCGTGCCGCGAACGGGTCGCACTAACCGACACACTAGCTTCGATCGTGTAATCTTTTATTGCAAATGATTCTCATTAGCAATATGATGCCGCCTCCGGTCGCCCCAAGCACCGGCACTCCTGTATCCGATCCTTAGTACTCCACTCGTCACCGATCCATGCATGTCCGCCGACCGTCCCGGCGCACCGGCGCCTTCCGTCCGTTGCGCACGAGCCTGCCCGCCCTGATCACGTTGTGCGTCGCGAGCGGCGCGCATGCCGCCGCCGGCGAATCCGCCGCGCCGGCCACTTCGACTTCCCCGGCCGCCCCCGCTCTGCCGACGATCAGCGTCAACGCGTCGGCCGTCGCCGACCCGACCATCGGCTACCAGCCGCGCACCACGTCGGTCGCGGGCGCGCAGGACACGCCGCTCGAGAAGATCCCGCAATCCGTCGCCGTCGTCAGCGGCAGCGTGATGCAGGACCAGCAGGCCCGCTCGCTCGACGACGTGCTCGGCAACATCAGCGGCGTCACGCAGACCAACACGCTCGGCGGCACGCGCGACGCGTTCATCAAGCGCGGCTTCGGCTCGAACAACGACGGCTCCGTGCTCGTCGACGGCATGCGCACGCCGGTGCTGCACAGCTATCTCGCGACGATCGACCGCGTCGAAGTGCTGAAGGGCCCCGCGTCGCTGCTCTACGGCATGCAGGACCCGGGCGGCGTGATCAACCTCGTCACGCGCAAGCCGGAAGACACGTTCGGCGGCTCGATCTCCGCGACGCGCACGAGCCACGGCGGCGCGGGCGCGACGTTCGATCTCACCGGCCCGCTCGGCAAGCCTGGCCAGGTCGCGGGCGGCACGCTCGCGTTCCGCCTCACCGGCGAATACGACACGAGCCGCTACTGGCGCACCTTCGGCCGCACCCGCGACGCGCTGATCGCGCCCGCGCTGTCGTGGCGCGACGCGAATACGTCGATCGACGTCAGCTACCAGTACGTCGACTACACGACGCCGTTCGATCGCGGCACGGCGCTCGTCAACGGCCGCCTCGACGATGCGCTGCGCGATCGCCGCTACGAGGAAGCGTGGTCGCAGAGCAGCGGCATCCAGGAGACGTTCCGCGCACGCATCGAGCATCGCCTGTCCGACGCGTGGCGGCTGCGCGCGACCTACGGCTGGGGCCGCGACCGCTACGCGCAATTCATCACGCGCGCCACCGGCCTGAACGGCGCGACGGGCGCGATGATGCGCTCGTCCGACGCGAACCTCGGGCGCAACGATTCGGACCAGATCGCGACGCTCGGCCTGCTCGGCAACGTGACGCTCGCGGGAATGAAGCACGCGCTCTACGTCGGCGGCGAATACGAGCGGCAGCGCAGCTTCCGCGGCGACACGATCCGCGGCAAGGCGACGCCGGGCTTCAACCTGTTCGATCCCGTCTACGGCCTGCTCGCGCCCGGCGGCACGCCGAGCAAGACGCAAAGCGACAACCTGTCGAAGGTGCATGCGTATTCGATCGTGCTGCAGGACTCGGTGAACCTGACCGACCGGCTCACCGCGGTGGCCGGGCTGCGCTGGGAGGACTGGCAGCAGGAATCCGGGATGGGGCGGCCGTTCGTGTTCGCGGACCGCTCGCACGGAAACGTGTGGCTGCCGCAGTTCGGGCTCGCCTATGCGCTCACGCCGGCGCTGACCGCGTACGCGAACGTGAGCCGCTCGTTCAAGCCGAACGTATCGTCGAACGCCGCCGCGCCGCTCGCGCCGGAATTCGGCCGCGTGGTCGAAGCCGGGCTCAAGTTCAGCCTGAAGCCCGCGATCACCGGCACGCTCGCGGTCTACCAGATCGACAAGCGCAACGTCGCGGTAACCGTCGACAACGTGACGTCTACGATCGGCACCGCACGCTCGCGCGGGATCGAACTCGACGTCGCGGGGCAGCTCACGCGCCACTGGAGCGTGATCGGCAGCTATGCGTATACGAACGCGAACGACCGCGACGCCAACCAGCCGCTGATCAACGTCGCGCATCACACCGGCAGCCTGTTCGCGGTGTACGACACGGCCATCGCGAACCTGCCGGGCCGCTGGCGCTTCGGCGGCGGCGCACGCTTCGTCGGCGCGCGGCCCGGGGATACGGCAAACCGCTTCACGCTGCCCGGCTACGTGACCGTCGACGCGTTCGCGGCCTACGAGACGACGATCGGCAAGTTCCCGACGCGCATCCAGCTCAACGTGAAGAACCTGCTCGACAAGACCTACTACCCGTCGAGCAACAGCAACCTGATCATCGCGGTC
Source organism: Burkholderia ubonensis (assembly GCF_902833085.1). GTDB lineage: Bacteria > Pseudomonadota > Gammaproteobacteria > Burkholderiales > Burkholderiaceae > Burkholderia > Burkholderia ubonensis. The sequence goes on along the minus strand of NZ_CADFEB010000007.1, from coordinate 380,405 downwards.
GGCGAGCCGCGTCTCGTCACGCTGACGACGACCGTGTCGTTCTGACGACGCGCAAACGGCGGGCGCGCGCCGCGCGCCCTTCGCCCGATCAATCATCGGACCCTCGAATATCTCCCATCCGATATCGCGATTTCCGGTATCGATCGCGCCCCTCTAGACTGGCTACGCAGTCGCGACGCTTCGTCGCCGCGACATGCATCCACGAAGAACGATATCGGGAGAGATGCCATGTCCGAGCGGCATGCGCGCCGCAGCGCGCTGAAGACCTTCGGCCTCGCGGCCGGCACGGCCGTCCTGGCGGCGGCGAACCGAACGCAGGCGGCGCAGTCCGACACCGGATCGCTGCTGCCCGGCGGCGGCGCCCGCCTCGCCGACCTCACGCGGCGGCTCGCCGCCATACCGAGACGGCGCGACTTCAAGACGGTGCCGATGATCCTCGAGCACCCCGACCAATGGGACCACGCGGCGTTGTCCGAAGTGATCGGCTATCGCGGCGGCCCGAAGCAGGTCTGGGACAACACCGAGCTCGGCGGCCCGTGGCTGAACCTGATGCGCAATGCGCTGAACGCGCAGGTCTGGTCGTTCCGCCACCCGGATTTCCTGGTCGTGTCGGCAACGCACGGCAGCGCGCAGCTCGCGCTGTACGATCAGGCCGCGTGGGACAAATACGGGCTCGCGAAGCTGGCCGGCAACGCGTTCCCGGCCAACACGCTGCTCGACGCGAAGCCCGCGCAGTCCCAAGCCCCACAGGATCACGAAAACGCCGGCGGCGCGTTTTCCGCGCACGACAACAGCGTCGCGGCGCTGCTGCAGCGGGGCGTCGTGTTCCTGGCGTGCCACAACGCGATCTGGGAACTCGCGGAACGGCTCGACGGCGTGAACGCGAACCCGGACAAGCTGCCGCTCGACGCGCTCGCCGCCGACCTGACCAACCACGTGATCCCGAGCGCGATCATCACGCCCGGCGCGGTCGGCACGCTGCCCGAGCTGCAGCGGGTCGGCTTCTCGTACGCAAAGTGAGGATCGACATGGCTTCTTCCCATACGCCTGCACGGCCGCGCCGGACCCGCCGCATCCTGCATGCGATGCTGGCGGGCTGGCTGTGCGCCGCCGCCCCCGTCGCACTCCCCGCACCGGCCGACATCTTCCCGCCATGGCAGCACGGCCGAAACAACGACGCGTTGCATCGCGGCCTCGAATTCACGGTGCCGCAAGTCGACGTGCTCGCCGATTTCCACGGCGACCTGAGCGCGCCGAAGCTCGTGCTGTTCGTCGGCGGCAACTATTTCTTCGCGATGGCGCCGCTCGTCGCGAAGTTCGAGGAGGATCACCCCGACTATCGCGGCAAGATCTTCTGGGAAACGATTCCGCCCGGCCTGCTCGTCACGCAGATCAAGGCCGGCGGCACGATCACCGTCGGCAACATGACGTGGACGGTCAAGCCCGACGCGTATTTCGCGGGCCTCGCGCAGGTCGACGCGCTGATCGCCGACGGCACGCTGACGGGCCCAGCCGTGCCGTACGTGACGAACCAGCTGACGATCATGGTGCGCGCGGGCAACCCGGAGCGCATCGCGTCGCTGAACGATCTCGCAAGGCCGGCGCTGCGGCTCGCGATGCCGAACCCCGCGTTCGAAGGCGTCGCGCGGCAGATCAAGGCGTCGCTCGTGAAAGCGGGCGGCGACGCGCTCGCGCGCGCCGTCTACGAGGACAAGGTGCAGGCGGGCACGGCCGAGCTGACCCGCGTCCACCATCGCGAGACCGCGCTGTTCCTGATGCAGGGGCGCGCCGATGCGGGCGTGCTGTGGAAATCCGAAGCGATCTTCCACGAACAGGCCGGGCATCCGCTGGCACACGTGGACATCCCCGCCGGCCAGAACACCACCGAGATCTATGCGGCCGCGCTGGTCAACGGCGCGCCGCATCCGGAAGCGGCCCGCGAATGGCTCGCGTTCATCCGGTCGCCCGACGCGTTCCGGATCTTCCAGCGGTACGGCTTCGGCCGGTACGATGCGGCATCGGCCACGCGCACCGGCCCGGCTTCGAGCACGGATACGGCTACGGACACCGGCACGCGAACACGGCCGCACGATCAAGCCGACCCGGGCTGAGCGCCCGCCGCACGACAACGCACAACAAGCAACACAACGCGAACCCCGCAATGGAGGAGACTTGAACGATTCGATCGTGAAGCCGCGCCGCCGCTTCGCCGCCGTGTGGCTGACCGCGGCGGGCCTGCTGTCGGCCACGCCCGGCGCCCACGCCGACGACGCGGCGCTCGGCAAGACCATCGCGGCCCAGGGCACGGCAACCGGTGCCGCCGCGTGCATCAGTTGCCACGGCGCGAACGGCGAGGGCAACGCGGCGGCCGCGTTCCCGCGCCTGGCAGGCGTGCCGGCCGCGTATCTGTCCGCGCAACTGGCGGCGTTCGCGGACGGCAGCCGCCCGAACCCCATCATGCAGCCGATCGCGAAAGCGCTGTCCGCCCATGAGCGCGACGCGGTGTCGGCGTACTTCGCGTCGCTGCCCGCGCCGCCCGGCATCGCGGCCAAGGACGACGCGCCCGCCGCGCCGTCGGACACCGGCGCATGGCTCGCGACGCGCGGACGCTGGACGCAGGGGCTGCCCGCCTGCGCGCAATGCCACGGGCCCGGCGGCATCGGCGTGGGCAGCGCGTTTCCGCCGCTGGCCGGCCAGCCGGCCGCCTATCTCGCGAACCAGCTGCACGGCTGGAAACACGGCGCGCGCCCGCCCGGGCCGATGGCGCTGATGCCGCTCGTCGCGAGCAAGCTGTCCGACGCCGACATCGACGCGGTGACCGCCTACTACACCCGCGCCGCCGCGCCGTCGGCCGGTTCGGCATCACAAGGAGGCCAGCCATGACCGATCGATTCCGCCCGGCTCACCATCCTTATCGTCGCGCGCTGGCCGCGCTGCTGGGCGCGGCCGCCTGCGGCGCGGCGTTCGCGGCGGCCGATCCGTCGGCCGCACCCGCGCCCGCCGCAAACACCGCGGCCGCAACCGCAACGCCAGCGCCCGCCCAGCCGTTTACCCCGCCCGCCGAATCGGCGCTGCCCGACGACGAATTCGGCAAGACCGTGAAGCTCGGCGAACGGATCTTCATGCACACGCCCGAGTTCGCGGGCAAATACGTCGGCAACCCGCTGACCTGCGCGAGCTGCCATCTCGACGCCGGCCGCCGCGCGGATTCGAGCCCGATGTGGGGCGCGTATCCGCTGTATCCGGCCTACCGCATCAAGAACGGCCACGTGAACACGTTCGCCGAACGCCTGCAGGGGTGCTTTCGCTACAGCATGAACGGCAAGGCGCCGCCGAACGGCGACCCGATCCTGGTCGCGCTCGAAACCTACGCGTACTGGCTCGCGCAGGGCGCGCCGATCGGCGGGAAGCTGCCCGGCCAGGGCTTTCCGAAACTGCCGCCGCCCGCGCAGAAACCCGACTATGCGCGCGGCGCCGCCGTCTACGCGCAGCATTGCGCGCTGTGCCACGGCGCGGACGGACAGGGGCAGTCGAGCGGCGGCAAGACGGTGTTCCCGCCGCTGTGGGGCGCGCGCTCGTTCAACTGGGGCGCGGGCATGGGCGACATCCGGAATGCGGCCGGCTTCATCAAGGCCAACATGCCGCTCGGGCTCGGCGGCACGCTGACCGACCAGCAGGCGTGGGACGTCGCGACCTTCATGGACAGCCACGAACGGCCGCAGGACCCGCGCTTCACGGGGTCGGTCGAGGCCACGCGTGCGCGCTTTCACGACAACCCCGACTCGATGTACGGCCGGACCGTGAACGGCCGCGTGCTCGGCGCACCCGGCCCGCGCTGACGCGGCCGCATGGCCGCGCGGACGTGATCACGGACGCCAGCGATACACGACGATGCTGGAGCCGTTGTAGTTGTCCTTCGTGATCACGTACTCGCCGGTCGAGCGGAGATACGCGCGAATCCCGTACATCGAGTCGACGTCGTTGCCGACGTCCATCGCCGCCGGGTTCGAATTCGTCAGCGTGGTGACGAGGCTGCCGGTATCGAGATCGAACACGTCGATGTTCGGCACCGTGTGCACGTAGCCGACGAACAGGTAATGGCCGGCCGCCGCGATCGATTTCGGGTTGGGGCTCGTGAGCGTGATCACCGGGTTCGGCGCGCTCGTATTGCCGGCCTTCCAGCCGTGATAGACCTCGATGTAGCCGTTCATCGCCGTCCAGTCCCAGTTCCCCGCGAGCCCCTGCGCGAGGATCATCGTGTCGCTGTCCGACTGGTAGACGATGCGCGTGACCGGCGCGACGGTGGCCGGCACCGGAATCGTCGTCGGCTTGCCCCATGACGGCTTGCCGGTCGCGTCGAAGCCCGTCATCAGATAGTGGGTGATCGCGTTCGTGCCGTTGAGGCCGGCCCACACGTCGCCGTTGCCGTCGATCGCGAAGCCCGCGGTGACCTGCAGCGTCGTGTTGAACGGCTTGCCCGGCAGCGAGCCGGCCGGAATCGCGATGTAGCCGCTCGCCGCGTTGAAGTAGTAGAAGTTGAAGTTGCCGGGGTTCTGGCCGGACGCGACGAGAATCCGGTTGCCGCCGACCGTCACGAGCTGGCCGAAATGCTGGCCGCGCTGATAGTCCTTCATGTCGAGGCGCGGATCGCGCGGATAGGTGAACGGATCGATCGTGTTCGCGACGAACGTGCCGCCGGCGGTGCCCGTATAGATGTTGGCGCCGCTGTAGAAGAACGCGCCGTCCGTTGCCGGGTCCGGCGCGGCGATCGCCTCGAAGTTCAGCGCCTGCAGCTTCCATTGCAGCGCGCCCGCCGGGCTGTACGAATGCAGGTCGGTGCTGCCGTTGCGCCCGAGATCCCAGCCGCCGCCCCACGCGTTGTTCAGCACGTACAGGTTGCCGGCCGCATCCTTGCCGATGCCCGCGACCCGCGTGAAGCGCTTGTCGCCCACCTGCCCCTTGATGCCCGACGTGGTGTCGAGATAGCCGCCCTGCACGCCGAACGTGCCGACCTGCGCGGGGATGCCGACCAGGCCGTAGCTCTTGATGTTCATGTCGGGGCCTTCGTCGCCGACCATCAGCAGCCCCGTCGACGCGTCGAAATACAGCGCCGACGGCCGCGATGCGGCGCCCATCTGGATCGTGTTCATCAGCGTGCCCGCCGGGCTGTACTGCACGACCACGCCCGCGCTCTTGCGCGCGACCCACAGGTTGCCCGCGGCGTCGAGCGCGAGCGCGCCGGGGCCTGTCACGTTGATGTCGCGCTGCCAGACTCCATCGGTCGTATAGACGCGCACGCGATTGCCGTAGAAATCGCTCACGTACAGCAGCGTGCCGGCCGTCGCGAGCCCGGTGATCACGTCCGCGTACTGCACGCCCGTCCACACGCTGACCGGAATGCGCAGGTCGCGGGTGTTCGTCGACCGGTTGTAGCGCCCCACCGACCCGCTGCCGAACGTCCGGTTGTAGCCGAGCGCGACGAACAGCGACGACGCGTTGCCGGTGATGGCCCCTCCCTGGAACTCGTCGTGCAGCCCGATCGTGCCGATGCCCTGGCCGTTCTGGTACATCGCGACGCCGCCCGCGTTTTCGTCCCAGCGCGACGACGTGTAGATCACGCCTTCCGGCGCGACCCACATCGACCGCGCGCCGTTGCCGACGTGCGCGGCGATCGTGCCGAACGTGTTCGCGATCCAGTCGGTCGAGTATTGCGCGTGAACGGCCGATGCGATCGCCGCGAGCAATGCGCCGAGCAATGCCGCGCGAATTTGTTTCATGGACATGAATAATGCTCCCGTGACGATCGTCCCTCGACAATGTAAATCGCAGGACATGAAACATTGGTGATTGGCCGCGCATCACGTGCCGGTGGCGCAATGAATTGTTCATCACGCGCATCCGGCTACGCCAGTTTTTTTCGTCCGGCCGCGGGCATTCGCATTTCAATGCCGATTTTTCGGCACTTTCTCCCGGATCGCTCGAAAGCAGCGCGTCATTTTTTCGCACTGCCACGCGTTTTTCCGATTTCGACGAAGCCTGACTCAATCATTGCGAATCGAAATTCGAATGAAAGCAAAAATTAATGTTCGAATAATTATGTTTCTTGCGGAATTGCATTCTGCCGCGGCCGATGACCGGCTGCGAAGGGGGCGGGAATCGCGTGCGAGCGCCGCGACGACATCCCGCCCCGGGGACGATCAGCTCGCGGCTTCCAGCGTCGGGCCGTCCCAGCCGTCGAGATACTTGGGCAGCGGATCGACGACGTCGATCACCCGCTGCCGATAGAACAGGTGCATCGTCGGCTGCAGTTCGCCGGGCAGTTGGCCATCGTGCGCGCGAGCGTTCAGGCTGTTGGGCACGACGCGCATCCCGAGCCGGTTCGTGCCGAACACGATTTCGCCGCACGACGCGCAGAACGTGCGCGACATCGCTTTCGTCGGATGCGCGAACGTCGCATTCGCACCGGTGACGGCGAGTTGCTCGCTGCCCCACGCGGTGGCCGACAGCATGGACGTGCCGTAGAAGTCGCGGCACGTCCCGCAATGGCAATTCGCCCTTGCCGCGGGTTCGCCCTGCAGCGTGACGGTCACCGCGCCGCACAGGCAGCGCACGGAACGCTCTCGAGTCATTTCGCCTCCTTGTGAAGAGGCCCGAGTATAGGCCGTCCGTCAGAACCGCTGACGCATGCCGATGCTGACGATCGCCTGCGAACGCGCATCGGACGAGTGGCTGTTCGCCTTGTCGGACACCGACGCGGTCGCCGCCACCGGCCGCCCTTGCGCATCGAGCGTCGTGCCGGACGCGTGCTGGTATGCGCCGAGCAGGTACACGCTGGTCCGCTTCGACAGGTCGTAGACCGCGCCGAGCGTCACGTTGTGATACTGCGCGCGGCCGTCGGCGCCCTCGATCTCGCTGCCGCGCGTGTAGCTGTAGCCGGCGAACAGCTGCGTCTGCGGCCGCACCTTCCAGCGCGCGAAGACGCCCGCGACGTTGAAGGTCGCGTGCCCGGAGAACAGCGAGCGATCGCCGCCGCGATACTGCACGTTGCTGTAGTTCACGCCGACAAGCGCCGGGCCGAAATCGTAGGTCGCGCCGGTCGCGATGACCTGCTGCGACTGCGCGCTCGCGTAGCCTTCGTTGATCGACGAATTGAACAGGCCGTCGTCGGTGCTCTGCCACTTGCCGGCCGTCTTGTCGTTCGCGCCGGTCTTGCTGTTGTCGGCGCGCTCGTAGCCGACGCCGACGCGCAGCGGGCCCGCCGCATACGCGGCGCCGACGCTCCACGTATTGCGCTGCTTCATGCTGCCCGGCTGGCCGCCGAAGCCGTACAGCGCGCCGAACGTGAAGCCCGCGTAGTTCGCGCTCGTGTACTTGATCGAGCTGTCGACGCGCGCGGTCTGGTCGAGATCGTCGATGTCGCCCGGATGCGCGCCGAACCCGCCGATGTAGGCCGACGGCCCGACCGGGCTCACGAAGTCGTCGAGCGACGTGTACTGGCGGCCGAGCGACACCGTGCCGTAGCGGTCGCTGCCGACGCCGACGAACGCCTGGCGGCCGAACTGGCGGCCGCCCTGCCCGGACGTGCCGTTGGTGATGTCGAAGCCGTTTTCGAGGACGAACAGCGCGCGCAGGCCGCCGCCGAGATCCTCCATTCCCTTGATGCCCCAGCGGCTGCCGGACAGGTTGCCGGTCGTGAGCCCGACGTTCGAGTGGCCCGTGTAATTGCCCGCGGCGCCGACCCGTTCGTCGCTGCGATAGGTGACGCCCGCATCGACGATGCCGTACAGCGTGACGGCGCTCTGCGCGGTGGCGATGCCCGCGAGCGGAAGCAGCAGCGACGCTGCGACGAGTTGCTTGTGCATGGTTATGGCTTGTCTCCGGGCGTGAAACCCGTTGTTCTAGGTGCGAGTTGACAGGGTGCGCGACGATGCTTGGTCGCCGGCTTCTACGAACGTGACGCGCGTCAGGCATGCCGGAGCGCGCCCGAAACGGCTCGCCATGGTAGATGGAACCGATTCCATTTGAAAGCGGAAGAATGAAAAGAGTTTCTTGTGGAAAACGAGATAGTCGGCGGCGACGCGCGGGCGCGACCGATTTCACATTGAATTCGATTGAATAGGCGCGATCGTTTTACGGTTGGCGGACAAATCATCATCGCCATCCGCCGATAACGTTTACCGCAAGAAATGACGGGTTTCGGCGGACGCGGTGTCGAGTACACTGGCTGGCTCGTCGATACGTCCTCGATACGTCCATTACGCATCGAATAAAAGCGGGCATTAAGCCGCGCGTCGATGCTCATACCAATCAATCAAGACCGCACGTTCACGCTGGAGCCGACATGCCGCAACTTCTGGCTGATATTCCCGCAGGAAAGAACGCGATCCAGGGGCCGCACCATCGCATCGCCGCGACCATCGCGACGCTGATCAGGAGTTGCAACGGAGGCCAGAGCATCCGACTGGACGGCAACTGGGGCGTCGGCAAGTCGACCGTCGTCCGGCTGCTCGCACACGAGTTCGAATCGCGGCAGGCGAATCCCCCCGGCGTGAACGATCCGGATGTCGTCGTGTTCGAATACGACGCGTGGGTGCATACGGGCGACCCGCTGCGGCGCGCGTTCTTCGAAGCACTGGTCGCAAAATTGCGCGGACGATGGATTCCCGATCTCCAGTTGCACGACGAAGCCGACGAATGGACCGAGCGGATCGAGTTCCTGGCGAAGCGGCTCAAGAAAACGTCGAAGCGCAGCGAGCTCGTCTTCAACGACAGCGACCAGACGATCATTACGTCGCTGCTCTGCGTCGGGCTGGTCGCGCCGCTGCTGAATTCCGCGATCTCGTCGCTGGCGCAGGGCAAGGGCTTCTTTGCTTCCGTCGCATGGGCCGCCGTGCTGGGCTTCGGGGCTTACAAGCTGCTGCGGCCGCTGACCGGCCGCACGCTGAGTCTCTTTCTGCGACGGCAACCGGACCGCGAAACCGTGACGGTAACCGAAGCCGGGGAACCGACGTCGCTTGAATTCCAGAGCGCTTTTCTCGCGCTGCTCGGCTCGGTATTGGGCAATCCCGCACGGCCCAATCGCAAGCTGGTGATCGTCGTCGACAACCTCGATCGCGTGGACGCCGCCGAAGTGCAGGCGACCTGGGCGCTGCTGCGTTCCTTTCTCGACAATCCGACGTTCCGGAAGGAACCGTGGTACGAACGGCTGTGGCTGCTGGTGCCGATGGCGCGGGCCGATCGAGTGAATCCCGATTCGGCGCATGAGAAGAACTATGCACTGGAGAAGGTGTTTCAGGTTCGCTTCACGGTTCCTGACATGACGAAGCACTTCTGGCGATCGTTTTTCGAGGATCGCATGGCTGTCGCGTTCGAAAAGCTGAACAGGAAGAGCCGGGACACCGTCATCAATCTGTATGCGGAAGATCTGGACGCGAGCAAGCTGACGCCGCGCGCGATCATCGGCTATATCAACAGCCTGGTCGCGCTCTATGTCGAACGCGGCCTGCAGGAGGACCAGGAAGGCTCTGACAAGGATGCGATCAGCATCGAAGTGCTGGCCGCCTATCTGCTTTGGGAGCGGGGCTTGAACGCCGACGGCACCGCGTTGGACGTAGCGGACTATATGAAGCGCCTGACGGGCCGCGACGACCTTGAAAAGACGTTCAACGTCATTCGACTCCGCGTGCCGGACCGGAGGCATATCGGCTACCTCAATGCGCAACAGGACCTCGCGGACATCTTCTCCATCGAGTTGACCGATGAAGTGCTTGATCAGCGACTCAGAAAAATCGAGGCGTTCATTGTCGACATGCTAAACGCGGACCAAGAATTGCTGAGCTTCGCGTTGCATCGATGCACCGCGTTTCCCGGCCCTCTTGCCGCATTCGCCCAGACCGCGAGGACATTCATCGATCAAAAGCGCAGCGCCGACGAAGCGCTCAATCAGGTATTCGAAGACATTCTGATCACGCTGGCGGAAAACGCAACGCGGGCCGTCTCGGAATACGAGCGCCTGCCGCTCGCGAACGCGTCCGCAATCAAGTCCATCACGACAGCGCTTTCGTCGTTGCCACAACCGGAGTCCATCGCGCAGGAAATTTGCAGAAAGCTGGACGCTGAAAGCGCAGGAATCTCGTCCCCGTGGACCCTCAACTTGGGCGTCCCTGAGGGCCTTCCCCTTCTTCTCTCGAACACGGTCGTCGCGGACGCGATACTCGATCTTCCTCAGTTGCTCATGCTTCCGCTGAGTTCAGAGTCTTTTGCGTCGCTTGTCAAAATCCTGAACAGAACGGAATATCGTCCGGACGCGCTTGAGAACTGCACGTGCCAAGGTGGCGATACCGAGCTAAGCAGACTTCTGATCAAATTCGCCGATGCGCAATGGAACATGGAATCCCGGCAGATTTTGCACCTGCTCGGCAAGCGAGATCATGACGCATTCCGCAAGGTAGGCGATACAGTCACCGAAGAATTCAAGCAAGCGAGCGGAAGCGACTACCTAGGCACGATTTCGTCCATCGAGTTGCTAGCTTCACTCGTCCGCGCTAATCCCGGACTTGCCAAGCCCCTGATCCGTCCACTCGCAGAAGCGGGATATCTTACGAAATTCATTGGACTCAGCGCACGGCGCTCGGCCGAAAGGAGCGCATGTTTCACCGCAGCATGGCTCGTGCTGTGGTCCTGGAACGATGGCGTCGCGAACGGCCAAACGGAGGATGATGGCTTGCGCCACATTCGCGATTGGCTAGCCAATGCGGCCACGCTGGAAGAGACCGATATCGATTCGATGTGCGACGCATTGGCCAACCTCACTGTATTCGAGACGCTGAACGGGCTGACCGATCACATCGCGTTCGTCCACCGGATACTGGACCGATTGCCGTCGACCTTCCAGTTCAAATACCACTCGTTTTACGACGAAGGCAGCAAGCAAGAGCAAGCTGAACGCTTTGCCGCAGAGACATTCGCGAACGAATCGCTCCGCGCTTATTTCCTGGAATCCTATTCCCGGCACCAACGTGACAAATCAACGAACGTCGCCGACAGGGAAGACAGCGCACAGGTCGAATGATCTGCCCGGCACGAAGATGCTCCACCATGCAAATCGATACGCCGCCCCGATTGCCCTGTCCGGGCCTGTCGCTCCGCCAGCTCGCTCGCCCGGACCTCGACGCGTGGTACGCGTATCTGTCGAACCCTGACGTCGTCCGGCACACGAGCTGGAACCTGCGCTCGCGCGACGATCTGCTGCCGCTGTTCGACGGCTTCGAATCGCCGGACCCGGACTCGATCCGGCGCCTCGCGATCGTCGACGACAACGCCGGCGGCGCGCTCATCGGGACGATCGGGCTGCACACCGTTTCCGACGTGAACCGCTCGGCGGAAATCGCCTACGATCTCGCGCCGTCGCATTGGGGGCGCGGCATCGCGAGCGCGGCATGCGCGGCCGTCACTGAATGGGCGTTCGCCGAGTACGGCTTCGTGCGAATCCAGGGCGTCGTCCTCGCGACCAACGCGCGCTCGGCGCGCGTGCTGCAGAAGTGCGGCTTCCGCTACGAAGGACTGTTGCGCGCGTATCGCATGGTCCGCGGCACGCCCGGCGATTTCGCGATGTACGCACGCGTCGCGACCGACTGACGCGCGGCGCCCGCCGACCATTGGACGGCCCGCACCGATCTCACGGCCGGATGGGCTGGCCAGGCATCGAACCGGCATAACAATGGCCAACGGACACACATTGAGAGAACACGATGCACATTGATCACCTGCTACGCCATCCTGAACTTGTTCCAACTATTGCGGCATGGCACGACGAACAATTTGGTTACCTGAATCCCGTCGTCACGCTTGAACAACGGGTGGCGCGCCTTAGCCAACTTACCGACGATTCGTTACCCTTGACGCTTTTGGCGTTGTCGGACCATGGCGAAGCACAAGGAACCGCCAGTCTGGTTCAGAGTACGTTGACGCACCAACATCTTGGCCCCTGGTTATCCGCGGTGTTCGTTCCGCCCGCCCATCGCGGCAAAGGCATCGCTTCGGCATTGTCGATGCGAGCGCGTATCGAAGCATCGCGTATGGGGCACCGCAAGATTTTCCTGTTTACGCCCCGCAATGAGTCCCTGTACGCGCGCCTTGGTTGGCGAACCATGGACACGGCGCAGATTGGCGTCACTTCTGTCGTCGTGATGGAGGCAGACACCGGCGCCTGATGGACAGAGCGAACGACGCCCGCGCAGCCCTCACATCACTTCAATCATCGGAGATCAAACCGACATGCCGATTCCATCGCAACTGCTTTTCCTGCCGGGCGCCTCGGGCAGCACCGCGTTCTGGCAGCCGCTGATCGACAACCTGACGCATCCCGCCGAGCGGCGCATCGTCGCCTATCCCGGCTTCGGCGACGAGCCCGCCGATCCGGACGTCCGCGACTTCGACGGCCTCGTGCGGCGCGTGCTGCGGCACATCGACCGGCCCACCGCGCTGATCGCGCAGTCGATGGGCGGCGTGATCGCGCTGCGCGCGGCGCTCGACCGGCCCGAGCGGGTCACGCACCTGGTGCTGACGGTCACGTCCGGGGGCCTCGACATGCAGGGTCTCGGCGCGCAGGATTGGCGCACCGGATTCGTCGCGGCGAATCCGCACCTGCCCGACTGGTTCGTATCGTTTCGCGCCGACTTGTCGGCGGAGCTGGGCCGGGTGGCGCAGCCGACGCTGCTGCTATGGGGCGACGCGGACCCGATCAGCCCGGTCGCGGCCGGCCACCGCCTGCTCGAACGGCTGCCCGATGCGCGGCTGCACGTCGTGCCGGGCGGCCAGCATGATCTCGCCGCCGTGCATGCGCGCGCGCTCGCGCCGCTCGTCGATGCGCATCTGCCGCGGATCTGATCCGCTCAACGGCCCGCCCTAGCCCGCGAGATTGCGCAACGTCAGCCGCGCCTCGAGCCCGCCTTCCGGCCGGTTCGCCAGCGTCAGCACGCCGCCCATCGCGAGCGCGAGCTGCCGCGCGATCGCGAGGCCGAGCCCCGTGCCGCCCGTCTCGCGATTGCGCGACGTCTCGACGCGCCGGAACGGTTCGAACACCGCGTCGAGTTGATCGTCCGGAATGCCGGGTCCGCGGTCCAGCACCGCGATGACCGCGCCGCCGTCGGGGGCTACCGTCACGTCGATCTCGGCCGCACCGGAGAACTTCAGCGCGTTGTCGACGAGATTGCCGACGATGCGGCGCAGCGCCTTCGGCCGAGTGACGAGCGCGATCGGCGCGCGGCTGTGCAGCGTGACGGCCTGCCCCGCGTCCGCGTAGTCGCACACGATGCTGTCGAGCAGCGCATCGAGGTCGGTGCGCCGCGCGGCTTCCTCGGTGCCGTGCAAAGTCTTCGCATACGCGACGCCCTCCTTCACGAGATGCTCCATCTCGATCAGATCCTGGCGCAGCTTCGCGCCTTGCGCGTCGTCGTCCATCACGTCGACGCGCAGCCGCATCCGCGTGATCGGCGTCTGCAGGTCGTGCGAGATCGACGCGAGGATCTGCATGCGCTCCGCCATGTACTGCGCGATGCGGTCCTGCATCGCATTGAACGCGCGCGCCGCGCGCGCGACCTCGGACGGGCCGTCCTCGCTCAGGCGCTCCGCCTTCAGGTCCGGGCCGAGCGCATCGGCGGCCTGCGCGAGCTGCTTGAGCGGCCGCGTCGCGAGCCGCACCGCGAGCCAGCAGCACGCGGCCAGCACCGCGAGCTGCAGCGCGAGCACGAACGGCAGCCAGCCCGACAGCGGCACCGTCGACATCGGATGGATGTCGATCGTCAGCGGCGACCCGTCGGTCAGGCGCAGATGCACCTGCAGATGCTCGCGATCGCCGGGCATCGCGTTCGCGGTCAACGGGTACTCGCCGCCGATGCCGTCCGAGATCGACCGCTCGACGCGCGCCGACAGCCGCGCCTGCGGCGGCGTGCCGGTCTCGCCCGGCCCGAGGATGAACTGATAGCTGCGCCGCGCGAGCCGCGGCAGCCATTCGGTGCGCTCGGCGGGCGGCAGATGGTCGAGCAGCGCCACCGAGCTCGCGACTTCGCGTTCGATGTACCCCATCATCAGGTTGGTGGTGGCTTGGTCGCGCTCTGTCAGCGTCAGCCAGAACGACAGCGTCTGCGCGAGCGCGAGGCCCACGCACAGAATCAGCGCGAGCCGCGCGAACAGCGTGCGCGGCCATCGCCCTATCGCGCGCGGCGTCATGACGTGCCTTCGATGACGGTCACCGCCGCCGAGAACACATAGCCCTCGTTGCGCAGCGTCTTGATGTAGCGCGGCTCGCGCGCGCCGTCGCGCAGGCGCTGCCGCAGGCGGCTCACGAGCAGGTCGATCGAGCGGTCGAACGGATCGGACTGCCGCCCCTGCGTCAGGTTGAGCAGCTGGTCGCGGGTCAGCACCCGCTGCGGATGATCGAGGAACACCCGCAGCAGCCGGTACTCCGCGCCGCTCAGCGCGACCAGCGTGCCTTCCGCGTCGAGCAGGTGCCGCCCGGTCGTATCGAGCCGCCATTCGCCGAAGCCGAGCATCCCGGCCGCTTCCGTCACCTGCATGCCGGGCGGCAGCATCCGCGTGCGCCGCAGCACCGAGCGGATTCGCGCCAGCAGCTCGCGCACCGCGAACGGCTTCGCGAGATAGTCGTCGGCGCCCATCTCGAGGCCGACGATGCGGTCGGTTTCCTCGCCGCGTGCGGTCAGCATCAGCACCGGCACCGCGCGGAACTTGCCGACGCGCAGCTCGCGGCACAGCACGAGGCCGTCCTCGCCCGGCATCATCAGGTCCAGCACGATCAGGTCGGGGGCGCCGCTGTCGAGCACCGCGCGCATCTCGCGGCCGTTCGCGGCCAGCGACACGCGCATGCCGTTCTTTTCGAGGTAGTCGGCGATCAGTTCGCGAATGCCGCGATCGTCGTCGACGATCAGTACGTGGTCGGTCTTGTCCATGAAGGCGATCGAGTGTGCGGCGCGTGCCGCGGGATTCCGGATGGGCGATGTCCGTTTTATACCGCAAGTCGCGCGCCGGTTTGTATCCCCGTGTATCCGGCCCGGCCGCGGATACATGACATTGCAAACAGGCGGGGTGGCGGACACATGCCGGATACGGCCGCACGGCCCAATACGGTCTGTCGAAACCCGAACGACCGCGGCGGCCCGCACGTGCCGGCCGCGGCCCCGATCCACGGAGGATGCCCCATGTTCAGCCGATTCAAGACCGCCGCCGCCGTTACCGCCTTCGCCGCCGCCGCCGCATTCGCGGCGTTCGCCGAGACGCGCGGCCAGACCGTCCCGCCAATGGCGGAAGCCGGCGCGCCGGCGCCCGAGCTCGCCGGCATCGAGCGCTGGCACAACAGCGCGCCGCTGACGCTCGGGCAGTTGCGCGGCAAGGTCGTGCTCGTCGATTTCTGGACGTATTCGTGCATCAACTGCATTCATACGATTCCGTATGTCAACGATTGGTATCGCAAGTACCGGGATCAGGGGCTGGTCGTGATCGGCGTGCATACGCCCGAGTATTCGTTCGAGCGCGATGCGCGCAATGTCGCGGATGCATTGGGCCGCTTCGGCATCCACTATCCGGTTGCGCAGGATAACCGCTATGACACGTGGAATGCGTACGGGAATCGCTACTGGCCTGCGTTGTATCTGATCGATGGGAATGGAAAGATCGTTTACACACGCTTTGGTGAAGGGGGGTATGACAAGACAGAAGCGGCGATTCGGGATGCGCTGGCGCGGACGGTGAAAACGGCGCCGATGGCGCAAAACCCGCAGGGGGTATCGCGGACGCAGTAGCCGCTGTTCGCGCCATCCGAGCTGCGGCGCGCCGGCGGGACGCCAAGCGCGCGCTTCGACGCGCGCCTCGACATCATAATCCGCAGGTCAGTCTGTCTGCCTAGGAACCGGTTAGCCAGCGCCACAGCCGACAGCGGCGGAGAGGCCTGTTGCGCGGTCCCACCGGCCTATCAAGCAGCTATGCTGAGTCGCCGTCACGCTGGCATGGATACCTCCTCACGCTGGCATGGATTGTTTCGCAGCGAACTCGATATCGAGACTACCCAACTCCAACTCGCGCATGGCTCAATCTACAGTGCATTCACCGGAACCATCCTCCGCACCGAGTTCGTCCAGGTACGCGCAGCCTCGTACGCACACATCGCACCAACGACGGTAAGGTTTCAGCGAATCACTCTTATTATCGCCATCAAAAAATCCGGCCCTCTGGTTGGATTTTTTATTTCATAAATCAATAAAATCAACCCCAATTCTTAACAATATGTGGAATTCTGGTCACCGCCTCTCTGCCGAAAATCACTTCATCAACCAAACCCATATTTATCATGTCAATCATTCGACATAGATACGATCTACCGTCTTCCCACCAAGTTTTATACGCGTCCACGAATAGGTAATGCTTGACATCGACTCCCTCGTTATCGTATAGCTCTTGAAGCTCAGTGCCGTCCAGCAGGGTTTCGTAGACACCATCAGCTACCCGACTACCGAAAGTAGTGGTGTAATAATATTCTTTAATTTCCCAGATTGCTTTGGGATTAACAGTGCTTGGATATGCACCGTCCACTCTGCGAGACAAGGTGCGCAGCGGTTCGCTATCTCTGGTGATAACAGTAAGTGCTCGCGGGTCAAAATCGCAACCAGATCTACCCGTTGATTCGTCAATCAGAATATTAACAATGCCCGTGAAGAAATTATAGTCCTTCATGACTCCAGATTGCTTATTCAAGGGAATAGGGCAAGTTGGGTTGTATTTTCCCTTAAGGTCGTAGAAAAGAGCCTTTGCTTGTTCCAAGTTCATGAGGTTCTGCCGAACCTCATTGGTCAAAACATCCGAACGGTATTCCGAGTACTTGATCAAATCTATCGCCTCTTGGCTCGGATTCGCAAGTGTTCCCATCCAGTCAACGGAAAGACCGTCAGCCAAGAGAGCTTGCCGCACTTCGAGCAAGGTGAACCGCTTAATCGTCTTGGTCCTCCTATCCGTGTACCCGACAAGCTGGCTGATCAGCTTCACTTGTGCCCAAAATTTTCGGTCTTTGGTAGCATACGTCGGGTTGGCTTGCATAGAGTGAACTGTGACGGAAAAAAGTACGCTAGTATGACGCCCAGTCCACCAGAAAGCCAGCCCAGCCCCATGCAGTCTCTCCCCGTTACAGCTGAACTCTTCGCACATGAAGACCTCGCCCCTGTTTCGTCAGTGCCTGCCCCGTCACACTCGGTCAAGCCGTTCAAGGGGCAACTGCTGAAATGGGTAGGGAACAAACAGCGGTTCGCCCACGAGATCATTTCCTACTTTCCCAAGAGCTACGGAACTTACTTTGAACCGTTTCTTGGTAGTGGTGCTGTTTTGGGAACTCTTGCACCGACAAACGCTGTCGGTTCGGATGTTTTTGAACCGCTAATGCAAATCTGGCACGCTCTTAAATATGAGCCCACCACTCTGATCGATTGGTATAAAAATCGACATGAATTGATTTCCAACAACAAGGAAGAAGTTTATTCAACCGTTCTTGATAGCTACAACAAAAACCCAAATGGGGCAGATTTCGTATTCTTGACCCGTACTTGTTATGGCGGCGTTGTCAGATTCAGAAAGAATGACGGCTATATGTCTACCCCTTGCGGCCCTCACAAACCTATGCCGCCAGAAAAGTTTGCAATGCGTGTGCGTGAGTGGCACGAACGGACTCATCATGTCCAATTCATTCACCAAGATTACAAATCTGCATTTCAGGCCGCAAAAGCTGGCGACTTGATTTATTGCGACCCCCCTTATAGTCATAGCCAAGCAATCCTGTACGGTGCGCAAGATTTTTCCTTGCAAGAACTTTTCGACATGATTGCTCACGCAAAAAAGCGAGGAGTTTATGTCGCACTCAGTATTGACGGCTCAAAGCAGACCAACGATTGTTTATTGCATTTGAATATTCCTCATGGTGTTTTTGAAGAAGAAGCTTATGTGAATTGCGGCCGATCAATGCTGAAACGCTTTCAAATGGAAGGGGAGACATTGGAAAATCACATAGTAACTGATCGATTGCTTTTGACCTACTGATATTGATAGGCCTTACTGCCCCCCTTCTGGGGCTTTTTTAGGCTCTTCACAGATTAGCGTGAAAGCAGCCCCAAATGGAAAGCAGTGCCCGAAGGAATAGACTGGTTGCGCGACCAATCAGACGATTCCAACGACCACCGCTTTCATGGCCGATCATAAACTCGACCTCCCGTTCCGGGAAGGTTTCAGCGTTTCCGAACTCGAGCGCACGCGCAGCGTGACGCACATCACCTTGCTGCCGCAGGTCGGCCATCCCGCGCAACGCTCGGGCTGCGGCCGCAATAGCGAGCGCGTGCACGAACACGGCTGGCGCAGGCTCGGGCGAGCGGCACCGAACCGCTCCAGCGCTTTGCTAACAAACTGGCCGCGTACTGGCACGGCATCCTCTCGCGGGTGCGCTGGCCGATGCACACCGGCCAGCTCGAAGGCATCAACAACTGCATCAAAGTCATAAAGCGTATGGCCTATGGTTCCCGCAACAGCGCCTACTTCCTTCTCAAGATCAAGGCTGCCTATCCCGGTAATCCGTGAAGAACCTTTTCCTTTACCGGCCCCTTGCAGTGCAAATTTGGTGCAGGTCGAAACTGGCCCGAAATTCACACCGAGCCGCGAAATCACCAGCCAGCCCGACGAGAATGCGCCGATAACATCGAGCGTTTCCTCCGCCCTACCCCCGCTCCCCCCCAACCTCCCCAAGCATCGCCTCCCCAATCACCCTTTCCCCCCGCGCGACCAACGCCTCCCCCGCCCCGCGAATATCCTCCACCGCCTTGTTCTGCCCCAGCTTCCGCTTCCCCACCAGCCGCGTGATCTCGATCTGCAGCCCGACGATCGATTGCAGCATCGTATCGATATAGTCCTGCGGCGCATCCCCCATCTTCCACGGCTCGGGCAGCGCCGCTTCATGCGTACGCGTCAGCCGCGCGACCACGCCGCGCACGAAGCGCTCGTCGTCGCGCACCGTGACGCGCCCGTGCGCATGCACGGCGACGTAATTCCACGTCGGCACCTGCCGGTGCGTCGCGTGCTTGCTCGGATACCAGCTCGGCGAGATATACGCATCGCCCCCACGGAAAATCACCAGCACCTCGTCACCGTCAGCGACGTCCTGCCAGACCGGATTCGCGCGCGCGACGTGCGCATGCAGCTCGCCGAGCCCGCCGTCGCCGGCGATCAGCTCGAACGGCAGGTGGTTCGCGTCGAGCCCGCCCCTGCCGTGCGTGACCAGGCTGCCGAACGGATGCTGCGCGATCAGCGCGTGCAGCGTCTCGATGCGGGGTTCGTCGAAATGGGCTGGGACGTACATGGCGGCTCCACGGTCGGGTAAAGGTCCAGAGGCTCACGGGATCGCCCCGTGACGCCCCGATTGTGGCCGCAAACTGGTTTATGCTGTAGAGCCGGTTTGACACAATTTCAGCGAACCAGAATCATGGCGCGAACCACCCGCCACATCGAAATCCCGTCGCTCGGCGCGCTGGACCGCGCCGCCGGCAACCTGAGCCGCCAGCTTGCGCAGGCGCTGCGCGACGCGGTCCACAACGGCGACATCCGGCCGGGTGACGCGTTGCCGTCCACGCGCCTGCTCGCGGCGGCGCTGCGGATCGCGCGCGGGACCGTGGTCGATGCCTATGCGCAACTGGTCGCCGAGGGCTTCCTGGAATCGCGCGGCGGCGCGGATACGCGCGTCGCACAGGCGCTGGCCGAGCCGCCACCGCTCGCCGCCGCACCGGCCGCCGCAACCGCACGCCGGCGCCCGGCCCGCGCCGACCGCCCGCGCGGCCTGCCCGATCCGGCGGCAACGTTCGCGCGGATCGCACAGGAGTTCAGCCCGCTGCCGGCGGTACCGTTCGCGATCTCGGTGCCCGTCGGCCCGACGGCGCCCGACGACATCTGGCGCCGGCTCGGCAACCGGCTGCGCGCGCGGGGCGCGGGCGCGCCGTCCGGCTACGCCGATCCGCTCGGCGCGTTGCCGCTGCGCGAAGCGATCGCCGACCATGTGCGCAAGTCGCGCTCGGTGCGCTGCGAACCCGGCCAGGTCATGATCACGAGCGGCACGCAGCAAGGGCTCCATCTCGCGTGCCAGGTGCTGCTCGGCGCGCATGACCAGACCTGGGTCGAGAACCCCGCGTACCGAGGCATCACCGCACTGCTGGAAAGCACCGGCCGGCGCGACGCGATGGTACGCGTGCCGGTCGACGCGGACGGCATCGACGTCGAGGCCGGCATCCGGATGGCGCCGCACGCGCGGGCCGCGTTCGTCACGCCGTCGCACCAGTACCCGCTCGGGATGCCGATGAGCATGGCGCGTCGCAACGCGCTGCTCGCATGGGCGCGCGCGAACCACGCGTGGATCGTCGAGGACGACTACGACAGCGAGCTGCGCTACGAGGGCTATCCGTTTCCTTCGCTGCACGGGCTCGATCCCGAGCGCGTGATCTATCTCGGCACGTTCAGCAAGATCCTGTTCCCGTCGCTGCGGCTCGGCTACGTGATCGCGCCCGACGACCTGGTCGCCGCGTTCTGCGGCGCACGCGTGCTGATGGATCGCCACGCGCCGACCTCGGACCAGCACGTGCTCGCGGCGTTCATCGCGCAAGGCCATCTCGACCGCCACATCCGCCGTGTACGCGGCGTCTACGCGGACCATCGCGCGCAACTGATCGACACGCTCGGCGCGCGGCTGCCGAGCGCGCTCGCGTGGCTGCAGCCGGGCGATCAGGGAATGCACGTCGTGCTGTGGCTCGCCGCGCATCTCGACGATCGCGAGGTCGTCGCGCGGGCGGCCGACGCCGGCGTCGCGGTGCGCGCGGTGTCGCCGATGTTCGCGCCGGGCACCGGCCGCCCGGGCCTCGTGCTCGGCTTCGGCGGCTTCGACCGCGCGCAGATGGAAGCCGCCGCGCAACGGCTCGCCGACGTGATCGCCATGGTGGCGACGGCCACCGCACGGCCGTCGAGGCGCTGACCACGGCGGGTGCGGCGCGCGCTCGCGAACGCGGCGATTCGTCAGGCAAATCGCCGTCGATCGGGCGACGAGACGTTGGTGGCGGGAAACAAGTGTAATCGTCTGTAAATCCTGCAAGCGGGAGCCGGTTTTGGCCGGCGGCGCGCCGGTTCCGTTTGCTACGATCGCGCCTTTTCCGCCCGCGCCCCGCCAACGTGAATCGCCGAACCGTGTCGTTTTTCCGCGAGCAGTGCGCAAGGTGGCTCGCCCGCGTCCGGCCGCCGGCTGCCGCCTGCGCTGCCGCCATCCGCTCCGCCCTCGCCGCCGGCTTGCGCCGCCTGCGGCATCCGACGCGGCGCGGCATCGCGCTGACGCTCGCCGCGATGCCCGTGCTGGGGCTGCTGGCGTTGCTCGCGTTCGTACCGTTCACGCCGAGCATCGGCGACATCCGCAAGGCGCGCATCGACCGCCCCGCGCAGGTCATGTCGGCGGACGGCCAGGTGATCGCCGAATTCCGGCCGGTGAACCGCGAATGGGTGCCGCTGTCGCAAATCTCGCCGCACATGGTCGACGCGCTGATCGCGACCGAGGATCGCCGTTTCTACGACCACCACGGCATCGACTGGCGCCGCACGCTCGGCGCCGCGCTGCATACGTTCTCCGGCGACCGCCAGGGCGGCTCGACGATCACGCAGCAGCTCGCGCGCAACCTGTATCCCGACGAAGTCGGCCGCGCGCCGACGCTCACGCGCAAGCTGAAGGAACTGGTGACCGCGTTCAAGATCGAGAGCGTGTACACGAAGGATCAGATCCTCGAGACCTACCTCAACACGGTGCCGTTCCTGTACAACGCATACGGCGTCGAAATGGCCGCGCGTACCTATTTCGACAAGTCGGCCGCCCAGCTCGACATCCTTGAAAGCGCGACGCTCGTCGGCATGCTGAAGGCCAACAGCTATTACAACCCGGTGCTCAACCCCGAGCGCGCGCTGCAGCGGCGCAACACCGTGCTCGGTCAGATGGAGAAGTACGGCAAGCTGCGGCCCGATGCGTATGCGGCGCTGATCCGCCGGCCGCTGCGCGTCGATTTCGAACCGCAGGCCACGTCGCCCGGCCTCGCGCCGCACTTCACCGTGCTGTTGCGCAAATGGCTGATCGCGTGGGCCGACCGCAACAACTACAACATCTACTCGGACGGGCTCGTCGTGCGCACGACGATCGATTCGCGCCTGCAGGAGATCGCCACGCAGGCGGTCGGACGGCAGACGGACCGGCTGCAGGAAATCGCGAACGACGCGTGGCGCGGCCCGAACGGCTGCGGGCTGCGCAACGACTTGTTCCGCAGCTTCATCCGCCAGACGCCCGACTATCGCAGCGCGCGCGATGCCGGCCTGACGGACCCGGTCGCGCTGCGCAGGCTCGGCGCGAATCGCGACTTCATGCGCGCGCTGTGCCGGAGCAAGACGCAGGTACAGGCCGGCTTCGTCGCGCTCGATCCGCGCAACGGCCAGATCCGCGCGTGGGTCGGCAGCCCCGACTTCGGCGACGAACCGTTCGATCACGTGCAGCAGGCGCGCCGCCAGCCGGGCTCGACGTTCAAGCCGTTCGTCTACGGCGCGGCGTTCGCGGACGGCCTGCGGCCGGGCGACACGTTCGTCGACCGCAATGTCGCGATCCCGCTCGACGCTCACTCGGTGTGGCGGCCGACCGACGCGGAACCGCCGACGGGCTTGCCGATGACGCTGCGCGACGCGCTCGCGCATTCGCGCAACCGCATCACCGCGCAGCTGATGCAGCACGAAGGCCCGGCGAAGGTGGTGCGGCTCGCGCGCGCGATGGGCGTGCGCGAGAGTCCGCTCGACGCGGTGCCGTCGCTCGCGCTCGGCACGAGCCCGGTCACGCTGAAGGAGATGGTGTCGGCCTACGGCACGATCGCGAACCGCGGCATGTACGTCGAACCGCAGATCGTCACGCGCATCGAGGATCACGACGGCAAGGTGCTGGCCGCATTCGCGAGCCCGCCGCCGGAACGGGCGCTGCCTGCGAATGCGGCGCTGACGCTCGTCGACGTGATGCGCGACGTCGTCGATCGCGGCACCGGCGCGGACATCCGCTCGCGCTACGGCATTCGCGCCGACGTGGCCGGCAAGACGGGCACGACGCAGGACAGCGCCGACGGCTGGTTCATCCTGATGCATGCGCAGTTGGTGGCCGGCGCGTGGGTCGGCTTCGACGACGGCCACGTGACGCTCGGCAGCGACTACTGGGGCGAAGGCGCGCACAGCGCGCTGCCGATCGTCGGCACGTTCTACGACGCCGCGTTGCGTGCGCGCGTGATCGACCCGCGCGCGCAGCTGTCGCCGGATTTCCGGCCGAGGACCTACACGCCGCCGCCGCCGAAGCGACATCCGCGTCCGGGTCTGTTCGACTGGCTCAGGCTGTTCCGGTAACGCGGCGTCACCGGTGCGTGTCGACTCGGCCGTCCGCGTACAGCCACACCGGCACGCCGTCGTCGCGCAACGCGGCAACCGGCTCGTCGACGCTCCAGCTCTGCGCAAGCTCGACGCGCCGGACGAACCACGGCTGCAGCGCCGCATCCGCTGCGTGCTGCCCTTCGTCGTCGAACAGCGCCGCATCGCCGATCCGCGTATAGCGCGCGGGGTGCAGCACCGTGCCGTCCGCACGGAACACCGCCGCGTGCACGTCGTCGCCGCCTTCCGCGTATCGGCAGGCGAGCCAGCCGTGATCGGCGCCCCAGTACAGGCCCATTACTTCGTCATACTGACCGAGCGCGATCGTCGCGCCGCTGTCGAAGTCGCAGACCGCCAGCGACGCCGGTTCGCCCGGCATCACGCCGACCGCATGGCGCGTGAACAGCTCGGCCGGCACGTCTTCGTCGTCGGGCAGCCACTGGAGCGCACCCGCGTTCGTGAAATCGAACGGCGTCAGCACCCGGCCGTCGCCGTCGACGATCGCGCAGCGCGCGTCGTCGCGTTGCACGATGTAGCGCATCGCGCCGAGTTCGTGCAGCGTCTCCATCCGGTTTATGTCCGCCAACGGCGCCACCCGTGCATAGCGCGGCTCGATGACGACCCGGCCCGTCATGTCGACGAGGCCCGCATGACCGTCCCGCTGCGCGAGGTACGCGTTGCACTCGGCCGACCATTCGAGCGACGTCCATTCCGGCTGCGCGCGCCATTGACCGTCGCGGCCGACGAGCCCCCAGCGATCGCCGTCGCATACCGCCGCGCCGTCGCGCACGAATTCCTGCGCGGCGTCGAAGCGCGGCGGGACGACCCACGCGCCGCGCATGTCGACGAAGCCCCAGCGGCCGTCGACGCTCGCGGATGCGAGCCCGCCGGCGAACCCGCCGAAATCGTCGAGCGACGGTTCGAGCACCCATGCGCCATCCATCCGAACGAGCCCGAACTTGTCGCCGACGCGCACGCACGCAACGTCGTCGTCGAAATCCCACACTTCGTCGAACGTCGGTTCTCGCACGATCTGCGGGCCGTCGTCGTCGTCGAACCGTATCAGCCCGACGCGGCCGTCGCGCGCGGCCCAGATCAGGCTCCGGTCGCGCGCGCCGCTGCGCCACAGGCCCGTCCATTCGGGCGGCAGGACGATCTCCCACGCGTCGCCCGCGTCGCGGCGCGCGCCCCACAACCCATTGCGCGCCCGGAAACTGTAGAGCGCATGGTCGAGATAGTCGCCGTGCACCTCGCCTTCGCCGACGAAGTCCGCGTAGGCGGCGCCACGCGGCGGGTTCTGGCGTCCGAAGTAGACGTGCGACATCCCGCCGAACCCGAAATGCCACGCCCACGCGCCCCAGCCGGACGCTCGCTCGATCTCCAGCGCGTCGCGCACGCCGCGCACGTCGCGAAAGTCCATGCAGTTGGCGACGCGCCACCACAGGCGCGTGCACGCATCGCGCTCGGCATCGATGTAGTCGTTCGGGTCGCCGTCGTCGAACCACGACAGTTCGTCCAGGTTCGCGGACAGCAGCGGCGTACGCTGCGCGTCGCCGAGCGCGTCGATCTGCTCGCCGAGGTGGCGCACGACCGCGTCGAACTGGCGCGCGAGCGCCGGGTCATCGCCCTTCAGCGGATACGCGGCGACGAACGCCGCGAGCCGGCTGATCCGCGCGTGCGCGGCGCGTGCGTCGCTGACGAGGTTCGGCGTGCCCGCATCGCCGAACACGCGCTGGTACGTGATCGCTTCGCCCGCATTGCCGCGGGCGAGCAGCACGCGCCACAGCACCGGAAAGTGGTTGTTGGCCTCCGCGAACTCGATCGTTCGCGCGTCATCTCCCTCGCCTGCCTGGAGGTACAGCCATGCTCGATTGCCCATCGGAATGTTCGTCCCTGTCGTTGTCGTCGGTTCTGCGGCGGACGCGCCGCGCACGCATTATAGGGACCCGTCGCGGCAATCGATCACGCTCAGCCCGCCGCGAGCGTCGCGGCGAGCCGGTCGTACTCCTGCGACCACGTCGCGCGCCACGCGGCCTTCGTTGCGTCGTCGATCCACGCGCCGTCGATCCCGTTCAGCATGAACTGCTTCAGGTCGGCGACCGTGAAGCCGAAATGGCTGAACATCAGTTCCCACGCCTCGCTCGGATCGACCTTGTGCAGCGTCGGATCGTCGGTGTTCGGATGCACTTTCAGCCCGAGGCCCGGCATCCTGCGCAGCGGGTGCAGCTCCGCCCACTCGTCCGGCGGCAAGGTCCGCAGGTAATACGAGTTGGTCGGCACCACCGTGAACACGATCCCGCGCTCCGCATAGCGCGCGCACAGCGCCGGGTTGTCGACGATCGTGTAGCCGTGATCGACCCGGTCGACCTGCAGCAGGTCCACCACGGTCTCGACGTTGCGCCACGGCATGCCGAACTCGCCGGCATGCGCGGTCGTGCGGAACCCGGCCGTGCGCGCATCCCGGTAAGCCTTCCAGAACAGCTCCGGCGGCCGGTCGTTCTCGCGATAGTCGATCCCGAGCCCCGCCACTTCGTCCGCGCGATGCGCCGTCATCCATTCGACGATCGCGACCGCCTCGTCCGGGTCCTGCTCGCGGTCGATGCTCGGAATCAGCCGTGCGCTGACCCCGAAGTCGCGCGCCGCGTCGCGAATCGCCGCGACGATCGCGGCCTGCGCGTCCGGATAGGCGATCTCCGACACCCGTACCGTTCCCGTCGGATTCCAGAAGAATTCGCAGTGGCGGACGTTGTGCGCGGCCGCATCCTGCAGGTATTCGTAGGCGATCCGGTGCAGGTCGTCGGGCCGCTTCAGCAGATACCGGTCCA
Organism: Burkholderia ubonensis; assembly: GCF_902833085.1. Taxonomy (GTDB): domain Bacteria; phylum Pseudomonadota; class Gammaproteobacteria; order Burkholderiales; family Burkholderiaceae; genus Burkholderia; species Burkholderia ubonensis. Next base: position 354,075 of record NZ_CADFEB010000007.1, on the reverse strand, counting down.
GCGCACGCAGCACGTGCAGCACGCCAACCGGCCGCTTTCCACGCGCATAGAACGCGTCGATCTCCGCTCGCGCGATCGGCGCGCCGCTGCGATCGGCGAGCTCGACGAACGTGTCGTGGCGCACCGCGCCGAGCAGGTGGCAATGCAGTTCGACCTTCGGCATCGCGTGGAAAAAGGCCCGGTGGGCCGGCATGATCTCGATGCCCGTGCGCGCGGCCGGGACGTTACCTGGTGTTCCCTTCATGTCACTCTCGTTCGGGGTGTTGCCGATGCGTCGCCGAAGTCGCCTCTCAGTGCGGCTTCACGACGGTCCAGAAGTAGTAGCCGAGCGGCACCGCCAGCGCGACGAGCCCCCAAGACACGTCGCGCCGGCGGCCCGCGAGCAGCTTGACGAGCACGTAGCACAACAGGCCGCCCGCGATGCCCGTGCCGAAGCTGTTCGACATCAGCGTGAGCAGCACCATCGCCATCACGGGCAGCGCATCGGTGAAGTCGTCGAAATGCGTATGGCGGATCGTCGCGAACATCGACAGCCCGATCAGGATCAGCGCCGGCGCGGTCGCCTCCTTCGGGATCGCGAGCGCGACCGGCACAAACAGCAGCATCGCGGCGAACAGCACGGCCGCCGCGACCGACGACAGGCCGGTGCGGCCGCCCGCCTCGACGCCCGCGGCAGACTCGATCAACGCGGTCAGCGCGGGAATGCCGAATACCGGCCCGAGCGTCGCAGCGAGCGAATCGACGAGGAACGGCCGGTTGATGTCCGGCAGGTTGCCGTGCTCGTCGAGCAGGTTAGCCTTCGCGCCGACCGCGAGCGCGGTGCCGAGCGTCGAGAAGAACTCCGCCGCGAAGAACGCGAACAGGTACGGCGCGGCGGCGAGCGTGAGCGCGCCGCCGAGATCGAGCTTCAGCGCGATCGGCGCGATGCTGTGCGGCAGCGACACGAACGACGCGGGCAGGTGCGTGACGCCGAGCGGCACGCCCGCGGCGGCGGCGACGAGAATCGCGATCAGGATCGCGCCCGGCACCTTGCGCGCCTGCAGCACGATCGCGACAGCCAGCCCGACCAACGCGACGAGCGCGCCCGGCCGCGAGAAATCGCCGAGCGCGAACGCGTTGGTCTTCGCGTTCGCGACGACCATCCCCGCGTTGCGCAGCCCGAGCATCGTCACGAACAGGCCGATCGACGCGCCGAGCCCGAGCTTGATCTGCACCGGGATCAACCGCACGACGACGCCGCGTGCGCCGACGATCGTCAGCAGCAAGAACAGCACGCCGGACACGCACGCGATGCCGAGGCCCGTCTGCCAGCCGACGTGCTCGGTCGTCGCGAGCGTGACGCCGATGATCACCGAGCCGCCGATGCCGGGACCGACGAGGAACGGCAGGTTCGCGTAAAAGCCCATCAGCAGCGTGAACAGCACGAACACGACGATCGTCGCGGTGGTCGCCGCGCCGCGTTCCATGCCGCCGGTGGCGAGCAGCGACGGGATCACGACGAGCAGGTACGCGGCCGCGAGAAACGACGTGACGCCCGCGATCGCCTCGACGCGCACGCTGCTGCCGCGCGCGGCGAGCGCGAAGCGGCGCTCGAGCCAGTGGGCCGGCATGCGGGCCGGCGCTGCGTGTGTCGATGACATCCTGTTCTCCTGTCGATTCCGAATATTGTCCTGTGTCGGCCCGCGCTGCGCGGTCTTATACTGCCGCGTACCGCCTTCCGGCCGTCCTTTCGCCCGCTTTTTCGTACCTTATCGCCCGATGTCGTCCGACCGCTCGTCCCTGCTGCCCGCGCTCACGCTCCGGCAGGTCCAGCATTTCGTCGTGCTCGCGCATGCGCGCAGTTTCACGCAGGCCGCGCAGGCGCTGTCGCTCACGCAGCCCGCGCTCACCGCGTCGATCCGCCAAATCGAGTTCCTGCTCGGCGGCCGGCTGTTCGCGCGCTCCGCGCACCGGCTCACGCTGACCTCCGCCGGCGAGGCCGTGCTGCCGCTCGCCGAACGTCTGCTGAACCAGGCGCGCGGCACCTTCGACGACATGACGCGCGTCATCGGCGAGCGCATCCAGACCGTGCGGATCGCGTTCATCCCGTCGGTCGCGGGTCGCCTGCTGCCTGCGCTCAACGCACTGCGCGACGCGCACCCGACGCTGCGCTTCACGCTCACCGACCTGCCCAACAGCGCGCTCGTCGAAGCGGTGCGCGACGGTGTCGCGGATCTCGGCATCGGCGTGCGCGAACCCGACCAGGACGACGGCGCGCTGCACTACCGGCAGTTGTTCGAGGACGAGATCGTGATCGTCGTGCGCCAAGACGACCCGCTCGCCGGTGCGAAGGCCGTCACGTGGGCGAAGCTCGTCGACCGCGAGCTGGCCGTGTTCGTGCGCGGCAGCGTCAGCGAGTCGCTGCATCGCGCCGGCGGCGCCGAGAAGCTGCGCCTGAACGTCACCTACCGGATGGAATACACGGAGCCGCTCTACGCGCTCGCGCGCAACGGCCTCGCGACGGTCGTGCTGCCGAGCCTCTACACGATGCATCTGCATGATCCCGAGCTCGTCGCGCTGCGCGTCGAGAAGCCGCGCCTCACGCGCGCGATCTCGCTGGTCTCGCTCACGGGTGACGATCGCGGCCCGCACGTGAGCGCGTGTCGCGAATGGCTTGCGAAGCACATCTGACGATCCCCGGCGCGTGGTCAAGGCAGCTTCGCGATGCGCTCGGCAAGCACCGCATAGAAGCGGTCCGCATCGACCTCGTTGATCCACGTCGCGTTCGGCGTGCGGCCGCTGCGCCCGTTCCAGTCGACCACCGTCTCGCCGAGCGTCCACTGCCCGGCCGTCTCGACCACGACGTTCACGTTGCGGCCGCTGAACATCGACGGATCGACGAGATAGCCGACCGCGGTCGGGTCGTACATCGGCGCTTCGTCGATCCCCCGGCGCTTCTTGTTGTACGCGAGCTCGGCCGCCATGATGTCCGCGACGATCGCGCCGCAGCGGTTGCCGAGCGCGCGAAACGGCGCGACCCGCGCGGGCGTGATCGGCGCCTTCACCGCGACGTCGCGCGGCAGCACGACGATCGGCACACCGCTGCCGAACACGACGTCGGCCGCCTGCGGATCGACGTAGATGTTGAATTCGGCGGCCGGCGTGATGTTGCCGCGCTCGAAGAACGCGCCGCCCATCAGCACGATCTCGCGCAGGCCGGCGCGGATCTGCGGCGCCTCGATCAGCGCGCTCGCGAGGTTGGTCAGCGGGCCGAGCGCGCACAGCGTCACGCTGTTCGGTGCGGCGCCGCGCAGCGTATCGACGAGATACGCCACCGCATGACCGGACGCGAGCGTCGCCTTCGGCTCGTGCAGCTCGACGCCTTCGAGGCCGGTCTTGCCGTGCACGTTCGCGGCCGTGATCAGCTCGCGCACGAGCGGCCGCGGGCAGCCCGCGTAGACCGGCAGCGTGTTCGTGCATCCGGCCCAGTCGCGGATGATCCGCGCATTGCGCTCGGTCAGGTCGAGTGGTACGTTGCCCGCGACCGCGGTCAGCGCGCGCACGTCGAGACGATCCCGCGCGCCGAGCGCGAACAGGATCGCGATCGCATCGTCCTGCCCCGGATCGGTATCGATGATCACGGTGCGACGCGCGGCGCCCGGACCGGCGGCGAACGCGCCGGCATCGGGCAAGAGCGCGGTGCCGGCCAGCGCGGCGGACAGTTTCAGGAAGCTGCGGCGGGGAAAGGCTGTGTTCGTCATGGTCATGATCAGAAGACGTGCCTCACGCCGAGCGTCGCGATCATCTGGCGGGTGCCGGTCGAGCGGGCATACGCGAAAATCTGCGCGTGGTCCGCGTCGCCCGCCGCCTGCTGCGCGATCACCGTCAGTGCGACGTCCGTGCGTTTCGACAGGAAATAATCGGCCTGCAGGTTCACCTGGTGCCATTTCGGGCGCTTGCCGATCACGTCGTACTTGCCGTTCGTGAACGCATACGCGGCGCCGAGAAACAGCTGCGGCGTCATCGTGTAGACGACGTTCACGCCGACGTTCTGCAGGTGCAGGTGCGAGTTGTCGAGGTAATCGTAGCGGACGTCGGTGAACATCGCCGCGAACTGCGCGTGGCCGATCGTGTAGAAACCGCCCGTACCCGCGATCCGCTGCCGGCGCGCGAACACCGCCGGCGACGTCGCGCTCTTGCTGAAGATCAAAAGCGGCGACGCGTAGTCGTTCGCGATCGCGCCGTCCGGGTTCGTGCCGCTGTACGGATGGTTGTACTGCGCATACACGGCGCTCCAGCGCAGCGGGCCGTGCTCGTAGCCGATGCCGAAGCTGCAAGCGTTGTTGTTCGCGAAGCCCGTCGCGTTGCTGAAGCCATACTGCGCGGTCAGCTTCAGTCCGTAGTAGTCGGGACTCACGTACTTCACCGAGTTCTGCACGCGAATGTCGTTGTAGCCGTTGTCGTTGTCGCCGATGTTCACGCCATTGCTCGCGATGATCACGGGGCCGATGTAGTCGTGGATCGCGTCGTACTGGCGGCCGAACGTCAGCGTGCCGTAGGCGCGGTCGGCGAGGCCGACATACGCCTGGCGCCCGAATTCGCGGCCGTTCTGCGCGGCGGCGCCGGTCATCACGTTGAAGCCGTTCTCGAGCTGGAAGATCGCCGACAGCCCCTGCCCCAGATCCTCCTTGCCCTTCAGCCCCCAGCGCGGGTTCTGGTTCGTGCCGGACAGCGCCTGCCACGCGCTCTTGCCGCCCTGGTTGGTCGCGAATCCGACGCCGGCCGAGATGAGACCGTACAGCGTCACGCTGCTTTGCGCGCAGGCATGGGTCGCGAATGCGCCGAGCATCGCGAGCGGAGCGAGCTTGTAGAGAGTTTTCATGCGGGTCGTGAGGTCGGTTGAGTCCGGGCGCGGCGGGTTCCGCGATACCGGCCTCGACTATACGAACCCGGTCGCGATCATAAAAGTTTTGTTTTCTTATGCATCAATAAAACGGATTTATTCTCATCTTCACCCGCGCCGGCGGCCGGACCGGCCGTCAATCCGCCGTATCCCCGCCCTTCGGCACCTTCGCCCACGCGTTGCGGCCCGGCATCGGCGCCCAAGCCGGGCGCGTGTTGCGCGCGGTATCGATGACGACGAGATAGCGGCCCTCGATCGGCGTGATGTCGCGCCCGGGGTGCAGCACCCAGAACGACTTGCCCTCCTCCGCGCGCGCCTCGTAGTCGGCGTCGAGCATCCCGTGACGGTCGATGAACGTGTTCAGCGACGCCGGAATCCGCACGCAGCCCTTCGAATGGCGGATGCCGAGCAGCGGTTCGAGGCGCTCCGGATCGGTCGCATGCATCTGGAAGCGCATCGCCGACACGCCGCCCTTGCCCCAGCCGCGCTCGCTGTCCACCCAGCCGAAGTCGTAGATCCGCATGTCGCGGCGGCCGTAGCCGCGAATGCCGATGTCGTTGGTCGTGCCTTCCGCGCGGAAATCCATGTTGTCCGGCGTGTGCGTGAACACGCCGAGCGGCGTAACGAAGTGGTCGTACTTGCCGGGCAGCCCGGTCGCGACCGGCGCCGCGCCGATCATGAGCCACGCATTGGCCGACGTCGCGCGGAAGTAGATGAAGAGCGCCTGCACGGCCGGCGCGCGATCGACCATCACCACGTATTCGCCGGCGAGGCCGGCGAGATCGTCGTCTGCCAGCGCCTGCTGCAGGCGCTGGCCATAGGCGCGCTGCTCGCTTGACGGCACGTTCAGCCGGCGCGTCACTTCCTGCGCGAACAGCTTGCGCATGTCGACTGCGCGAGCGGTCGCGCTCGCGGCGTCGGCGGGAGACAGCGGCGGATGCATGCTCGGCAACGGGATCGCCACCTCGCTCGCCGGCGTGCCGGAGGAGGCGGCGGGCGCGGAGGATGATGCGCCCGATGCAGCCGACGATGGTGCAGCAATTGCCGTCGGCGACACTGCGGACGCGGGCGACGCAGCGAGCACGGGAAGTGCCGGAACCGCGGCACATGCGCACGCGGCAAAGGAAACGGCAAGACGGCGCGGCCACATGAGCCGCCGCATCACGCGAGGAAACGTCATAAGATCGATGCCATCGGCCGGAGCGGCCATCGCGCGTGCTGAACGAGCGCACAGTCCGCGTGAGGCCACGACGCATCGAACGCCGACGCCTCGCCGCTGCGCGCCCGGTCGCGCGCAGCGCGATCAGGCCGATGGGGGTGCGAGAGTCGTCTGACTTTTCATTCTACGCGCGTGGGAAATGCGGCGCTTGCGCGCCGCGCGGCCGCTACTTCGAGATCGCTTCGAGCGCGATGCCCTTGGTGCGCGGCCCCATCAGCCCGATCACCGCCATCACGACCGCCATCGCGCCCGCAATGAACACGAACACGCCGGCGGTGCCGAAGCCCTTCAGCACGGCGGCGATCGCGAACGACGTGAAGATCGCCGAGAAGCGGCTCCACGAATAGACGAAGCCGACCGCGCGCGCCCGGATCGCGGTCGGGAACAGTTCGGCCTGGTACGCGTGGAAGCTGTACGACATGATGTTGTTCGCGAGCGTGAGGCCGATGCCGAGCACGATCAGGAGCGCGGCCGCCGTCGTCTGGCTGAACAGCAGCCCGCAGACCACCGCCGCGCCCGCCATCGCGACGATCACCGACTTGCGCTCGAAGCGGTCGGCGATCAGGAGTCCGATCAACGGGCCGATCGGCGCGGCCAGCGCGATCACGCTCGAATACGCGAGGCTCGTCGTGATCGTGATGCCCTGCTTGATCAGCAGCGTCGGCACCCAGTTCGCGAAGCCGTAGAAGCCGACCGTCTGGAACACGTTGAAGATCGTCATCATGATCGTGCGGTTGCGGTACGGCGGCACCCACATGTCCCGGAAGCTGCCGCGCGCATGCACCGGCTGGGCAGGCGCGGGCGGCGGCAGCGGGCGGCCGTATTCCGCCTCGACCTTCGCCTCGAGCGCGCGCATCACGCGGTCCGCCTCGTCGAGCCGGCCCTGCTGCGCGAGCCAGCGCGGGCTTTCCGGCAGTGCGCGGCGGATCCACCAGACGAAGATCGCACCGTGCGCGCCGATCAGCACGACCCAGCGCCAGCCGTCGAGGCCGAGCGGCGCGCGCGGGACGAGCAGGTAAGCGAGGAACGCGACGACCGGCACCGCGGCGAACCCGACCGCCTGCTCGCACGCGAATGCGCGGCCGCGGATCTGCTTCGGCACGAGTTCGGAAATGTACGTGCCGATCGTCACCATCTCGACGCCGAGCCCGAGGCCGACGACGAAGCGCCAGAAGTTCAGCCCGGCGGCGGTGTCCTGGAACGCCATCACGACGTTCGCGGCCGTGTACCACAGCAGCGACCACGTGAAGATCGCCCGGCGTCCGAAGCGATCGGCAAGGAAGCCGCACGCGATCGTGCCGATGAAGAGGCCCGCGAACAGCGCGGCGATGAAGCTCGCGACGCCGGTCGTGCCGAACAGGCCGTGGGTCGTCGCGCTGAGGATGCCGCTTTTCACGAGGCCCGGTGCGACGTAGCCGCTGTACAGCAGGTCGTAGAGTTCGAAGAAGAAACCGAGGCTCAGCAGCACGACGAGCTTCCAGACGCTGCGGGTGGGCGGCAGGCGGTCGAGGCGGGCGGAAATCGAGCCGGCGTCGAGCGTGGAGTTCGGCGTTGCGGGCGCCCGTGGGAAAGTGTCCGTTGAAGCCATCGTGTGCGCGTCTCCTGATGTTGTCTTGTCGTGTCGTCTCGTCGCCAGGCGGCCGTCGCGCGGCCGTCAAGCGAATCGGTTCCATTGTAGCGGCCCCGCACATTGTGTAAATTTCGTAACCATCTGTCGGCCGGCGCACTGCCGCGCCGCACGGCGGATCGACCGCCGCGTCGCGCCGCGCAAGCGCGTCACGCCAGTCTGCGCGCGGCGCAACCGCCCCGCCGCCGCACAACCTCGACACATCGCACGCCGCATGCCGCTATCCTCGGAAGATTCCGCGACAGCGGCCGACGCCGGCGCACACCGGTAACATGCCTTCTGCCCAACCGTGACAACCCGTGGACGATCTGCCGGCAGCGGCCATGTCGGCAAATCGTAAGGATTCCATGCGCATACAACAACTTTCCACTTTCGCACGCCGGGTCGCGCTGATCGCGTTACTGGTCCTGATCCCGGCCGCGGCGGCGTCCGCGTTCCCGTCGCCGGCTTCCGAACCGGGCGCGGCCACCGCCGACGGCGCATCCGCCCCGACGATTTCGTTGAGCGACGCGGTCGCCGAGCTGAAGCAGATGCAGGTCCAGCAGGACCGCATCAAGCAGCAGACGTCCGCCGCGACGAACGGCAAGGTGCTCGACTCGCTGGCCGAATCGACCCAGGCGTTGAGCACCGCCGTCGACAAGCTGAGCGCGCAACTGGTCCCGCAGCGCGCAAAGATCCAGGCGCAGCTCGACGTGCTCGGGCCGCCGCCCGCGCCGGGCGCAGCGCCCGAGACCCCGGCCGTCGCACAGCAGCGCGCGGCGCTGAACGCACGCAAGGCGCAAATCGATGCGGCGCTGAAGCAGGCCGCCGACCAGAAGGGCAATCTCGCCAACCTGACCGACCAGTTCTCGAAGCTGAATCGCAGCATGCTGAAGAACCAGCTCGTGCTGCGCTCGGGCAGCATCTTCGGCGCACAATTCTGGCTGCCGCTGTTCCGGGTGCCGCCCGGCGACGCGCAGCGGCTCGGCGACTTCGACGATCAGCTCGTCTCAATGCTGAAGTCGGCCTGGCAGCCGGGGCAGCGCGTCGTGACCACGCTGCTGCTGCTCGCCGCGCTGGCGGTCTGGATCGTGGGCCGGCGGCTCATCGAACGCGGGCTCGCGTGGTTCTGCGTGAACCGCCTGCCCGAAACCCGCCTGCGCCGCAGCGCGCTCGCGCTGTCGACCGCGGTCACCACGCTGCTGACCACCGGCGTCGCGGTGCAACTCCTGTATGTCGCGCTGGCGCGTCGCTACGATCTCACGCCGACGCTCAACGACCTGTGGGACGAGTTCGCGAAGCTCGCGCTGACCTGCGCGCTGATCGCGGGCCTCGGCCGTGCGCTGCTGTGCACGCGCCATCCGTCGTGGCGACTGCCCGCGCTCGCCGATCCGGTCGCCCGCGCGATGCGCCCGTTCCCGGGCGTGCTGGCCGGGCTGCTGCTCGTGTCCGGCACGCTCGAGGAAATCAACCGGATCGTCGACACGAGCCTGTCGGTCACGCTGTTCGGGCGCGGCATCGTGGCGCTCGTCGTCACGCTGACGGTCGGCGCGTCGCTGCTGCGCGCGAACCGCGTGCGCAGCGCGCTCGCGGCGGCCGGCGAAGCGCCCGAGCAGCGCTCGACGCTCGCGGGGCTGATCCACGCCGGCGTGTCGCTTGCGATCGTCGCGTCGCTGCTCGCGCTGATGATCGGCTACATCACCGTCGCACGCTTCATCACCTTCGAGCTGGTCTGGTTCGAGATCGTCCTGTGCAGCGTGTACGTGCTGACGCAACTGACGCGCGACGCATGCGCCACGCTGTTCAACCCGAACCTGTCGAGCGGCAGGCAGATCAAGCACCTGTTCGGGCTCGGCGACAAGCATCTCGAACAGGCGCAGACCGTACTGTCGGGCCTCGGCACGAGCCTGCTGATGCTGTTCGCGGTGATCGCGCTGCTGACGGGCGGCTTCGGCACGACGCCGGGCGACCTGCTCGACAGCCTGGTCGCGGTGGTCGGTGGCCAGAAGCTGCAGAGCCTCGACATCTTGCCGGACCGGATCATCAACGCCGTGATCGGCTTCGCGATCGGCCTCTACCTGCTGCGCTCCGTGCGGCGCTGGCTCGACAACGAGTTCATGCCGGCGCTCGGCATGGACCCCGGCATGCGCGCGTCGCTCGTCACGCTGTTCAGCAACGTCGGCTATGCGCTGATCGCGCTGATGACGCTGGCGCTGCTCGGCGTGCGGTGGGACAAGCTCGCGTGGATCGTCAGCGCGCTGTCGGTCGGTATCGGCTTCGGCCTGCAGGAGATCGTGAAGAACTTCGTGTCGGGGCTGATCCTGCTGACCGAGCGGCCGGTGAAGGTCGGCGACATGATCAGCATCAGCGGCGTCGAGGGCGACATCCGCCGGATCAACGTGCGCGCGACCGAGATCCAGCTCAGCGACCGCTCGACCGTGATCGTGCCGAACTCGCAGCTGATCTCGCAGAACCTGCGCAACGTGACGATGGGCAACAGCACGCAGGGCGTCGCGACGCTGGTGCTGACGTTCCCGCTGAACACCGATCCGGAGCAGGTGCGCGACCTGCTGCTCGATGCGTACCGCGAGCATCCGTCGATTCTGGAGAAGCCCGCGCCGTCGGTCACGTTCAGCCAGCTCACGCCGGACGGCATCACGCTGAGCGTGACGGGTTACGTCGGGAGCCCGCGAATCGCGGGGTCGACGAAGAGCGACCTGCTGTTCGAGATCCTGAAGCGGCTGCGCGCCGCGCAGATCTCGCTGTCGAGCCCGCGGATGCTGATGGTGCAGAACATGCCGGCGGGGGAGGCGTAACGCCCCGGCCCCCCATTTCGCAGCCCTGAGCAGAAAGCGATACCACCGTCCACGCGCCTGGCCGCCGTCTCCGAGCCGGACTTCCCGCCTGTCCGTTACCGGGAACCCCAGGCCGCGGCTGTAAAAATCGTCAATCGGACGAGCCGCGGCCCGCTGAAGCGGCCCTCAAACGGATGACTCGATCCATGCCGGCAAAGGAATCCCGTTCCGCTCCAGGATGCGCATCGCCTTGTCCAGGAAGCGCAACGGCAAATCCGTCTTCGCACCATACAGGTCGACGATGCCGACCTCCACCACGCTCTCGACCAGCTCCGCAAACGCGCTCCGCTCCTCTTCCGACAACGCGAACGTGATGTCCGCCGGGATCGGATCGCCCCTTCCATTCAAATCGAGCAATGCCCCCTTTCGCTCCCACTCGGCCAGGTCCCGGCTCGTCGCGATCGAATCGAGATGAGCCAGCAACGCATCGACGGCCGGATGCGAGAGCCCCTTGACCTCGCAGTAGCGGCGCAAACAGGAAGAGGCATAGCGCTGCATCGCGACTGGCGAGTGCCCCGCCAATTTCGCAAGAATCTCATGTCCATTCATGACGGCACGACCGGGCGAGGTTCGTTTTCGGGGAAGCGGGCGGCAAACCGCGCATGGTGCTTGATCCGATCCGGAAATGCCACTGTCAGAATGCCCAGTGCCGGACCGTCGGGCGAGCGCCGCAAACGAAACGGGCCGGCCACCGCATCGCGGCAACCGGCCCGTCTCACTCACGCGCAGCGCCGAATCCGGCGCACCGCATTACACGTCGAACTTCACGCCCTGCGCCAGCGGCAGCTCCCGGCTGTAGTTGATCGTGTTCGTCGCGCGACGCATATAAGCCTTCCACGCATCCGAACCCGACTCGCGCCCGCCGCCCGTTTCCTTCTCGCCGCCGAACGCGCCGCCGATCTCCGCGCCGCTCGTGCCGATGTTCACGTTGACGATCCCGCAATCGCTGCCCGCCGCCGACATGAACTGCTCGGCCTCGCGCATGTCGTTCGTGAAGATCGCCGACGACAGGCCCTGCGGCACCGCGTTGTGAACGTCGATCGCATCCGCGAAGTCGTCATACACCATCACGTAGAGGATCGGCGCGAACGTCTCGCGCTCGACCACCGCCGTCTGCTTCGGCATCCGTACGATGGCCGGACGCACGTAGTACGCATCCGCGTGGCCGAAGTCGACGCGCTCGCCGCCCTTCACCTCGCCGCCCTGCTCGCGCGCATCGGCCAGCGCCTTCTGCATCGCGTCGAACGACGCGCGGTCGACCAGCGGGCCGATGAGCGTGCCGGCTTCCAGCGGGCTGCCGACCGTCACCGACGCATAGGCCTTCTCGAGGCGCGGCAGCAGTTGATCGACGACGCTGCGGTGCACGATCAGGCGGCGCAGCGTCGTGCAGCGCTGGCCGGCCGTACCCACCGCGGCGAACGTGACCGCGCGCACGACGAGATCGAGATCCGCGCTCGGCGCGACGATCATCCCGTTGTTGCCGCCGAGCTCGAGGATGCCGCGGCCGAGGCGCTGGCTCAGCACCTTCGCGACTTCCTGGCCCATCCGCACGCTGCCCGTCGCGCTGACGACCGGCACCTTCTTCGACGACGTCAGCACCTCGCCGACGTCTCGCATGCCGAGCACGAGCTGGCTCAGGCCTTCCGGCGCGACGCCCGGGTGCGTCTTCTCGAACTCGCGCAGCGCCTTGCCGAGCAGCACGTGGCACGCGATCGCGGTGAGCGGCGTCTTCTCGGACGGCTTCCACACGACCGGATCGCCGCACACGAACGCGAGCGCCGCATTCCACGCCCACACCGCGACCGGGAAGTTGAACGCCGAAATCACGCCGCACACGCCGATCGGGTGCCACGTTTCCATCATCCGGTGGCCCGGGCGCTCGGACGCGATCGTCAGGCCGTACAGCTGGCGCGACAGGCCGACCGCGAAATCGCAGATGTCGATCATTTCCTGCACTTCGCCGAGCCCTTCCGACGTGATCTTGCCGGCTTCGAGCGTGACGAGCCGGCCCAGCGCGGCCTTGTGCTCGCGCAGCACGTTGCCGAACACGCGCACCAGTTCGCCGCGAACCGGCGCGGGCACCGTGCGCCACTTGAGGAATGCCGCGTGCGCGGCGTCGATCTTGCGCTCGGCGTCGGCAGGACTGTCGACGGCCAGCGTCGCGAGCGTCGCGCCGTCGAGCGGCGAGCGCGCGGTCAGCGCATTGCCTTTCCACTGGGCGAGATCGATGTCGAGCGCGGCAAGAATGTCGTTGAATTGCATCACTTCCTCTTCAGGGACAGATTGATCGGTGCGGCGGCAACGCCGCCCGCGTGATTCGATTGGAGCGCGTTCGCGCGCCCTGTGCAAGCGGATGCGCGTCCGGCGGGCCTTGCGGCCGCCCGGCGGCCCGGCCGCGCCGCCGCGCGTCTGCCCGGGTCGCGGCGTGCGATCCATGGCCAGCATTGTCGATGGCCACAAGTCGGGCGGCTATTGATATTAACTCACGACTTCATTCCCAAAACGCATCATGGCGTTGGGTCAAGTCCGACCTTTCCCGAGTGCGAATCGGACGCGTCAAAAGCCTTGCGGCACGGCCGGCCGCGCGACTTCGGCGCACGCTGCGGTGCATCATCACTTGATGATGAAGACGCATCAACTAGTTCGGAAATATCGTTTGCCGCTTGCGCTTCGACCCCACACAATTTGACCAGCGTCAAGGCGTGCGGCACAGCACCCGACGCACCGATGGCCGCCATGTCCCGCATTGCCGGGCGCGGCCGGACCTCAGACGAAGTCGACATGCATCCCGGCCGGTCACCCCGAGCCGCGCGTGTCGACGCCGCCCGGCAGAGGCGGCGGGCGGACATGCCGCGCTTCGTCTCCTCAAAACAATCCCGGAGACAGCGCCCAACACCCATGCGCCCAGATTCCCACCCCGATTCCGCGAGCCCGGCCGGCTCGCGCGCATCCCAGCCCCATCTCCACCGCAGCCTGCAGGCGCGCCACCTGCGCATGATCGCGATCGGCGGCTCGATCGGCACCGGCCTGTTCGTCGCGTCCGGCGCGTCGATCTCGCAGGCCGGCCCCGGCGGCGCGATGATCGCGTACATGGTGATCGGCCTGATGGTCTACTTCCTGATGACGAGCCTCGGCGAGATGGCATCGTTCATGCCGGTGTCGGGCTCGTTCGCGACCTACGGCGCGAAATTCGTCGACGAAGGCTTCGGCTTCGCGCTCGGCTGGAACTACTGGTACAGCTGGGCGGTGACGCTCGCGGTCGAGCTGGTGGCCGCGCAGCTCGTGATGAACTACTGGTTCCCGCACGTGCCGGGCGTCTGGTGGAGCGCGCTGTTCCTCACGCTGATCTTCGCGCTCAACGCGCTGTCGGTGCGCGGCTTCGGCGAGGCAGAGTACTGGTTCGCGCTGATCAAGGTGCTGACCGTGCTCGCGTTCATCGGCGTCGGCCTGCTGATGATCTTCGGCATCATGCAGGGCGGCCCGAGCACCGGCTTGGGCAACTTCACGATCGGCGATGCGCCGTTCGCGGGCGGCTGGGCGACGATGCTCGGCGTCGCGATGATCGCGGGCTTCTCGTTCCAGGGCACCGAGATGATCGGCGTCGCGGCCGGCGAATCGGAGAACCCGCGCACGACGATCCCGCGCGCGGTGAGCCAGATCTTCTGGCGGATCCTGCTGTTCTATGTGCTGGCGATCTTCGTGATCGGCCTGCTGATTCCGTACACCGACCCGAACCTGCTGAAAAGCGACGTGACCGACATCGGCGTGAGCCCGTTCACGCTGGTGTTCCGTCATGCGGGCCTCGCGTTCGCGGCCGGCGTGATGAACGCGGTGATCCTGACCGCGGTGCTGTCGGCCGGCAACTCGGGCATGTATGCGTCGACGCGGATGCTGTACAACCTCGCGGTCGAGGGCCGCGCGCCGAAGCTGTTCGCGAAGCTGTCGCCGGGCGGCGTGCCGCGCAACGCGCTGTATGCGACGACGGCGATCGGCGCGCTGTGCTTCCTGACCTCGCTGTACGGCGACAAGACCGTCTACATGTGGCTGCTGAACTCGTCGGGAATGGCCGGCTTCATCACGTGGCTCGGCATCGCGGTCAGCCACTACCGGTTCCGCAAGGGCTTCCTGAAGCAGGGCTACCGGCTCGACCAGCTGCCCTATCGCGCGAAGTGGTTTCCGTTCGGGCCGCTGTTCGCGTTCGTGCTGTGCGTCGTCGTCGCGCTCGGCCAGGACTACCAGGCGTTTTTCGCCGCCCGGATCGACTGGGTGAGCGTCGCCGCGACCTACATCGGACTGCCGTTCTTCCTCGCGATCTGGCTCGGCTACGCGCTCGTGCGCAAATGCCGGCTGGTCCGCTACGAGGACATGGAGATCGCGCCGTGGGTCGAGCGCAATGCGGTGCCCGAACCGGCGCCCGCCGCCGCCCCCGCCTATCCGGCCTACGTCGCCGGGCCGGCGAACCCGACGCCGGGCGCGTGACCTTGCCCGCCGCGCCGGCTGCCGCATGACGGCGGCCGGCGCCGGTTCGGGCACCGCCCGCATTCGACGCGGCGCGCGCGTTCAGGCAAGATCGACGCGTGCCGTATGTGTTTCCGTCGTTCCTCCGTCATCGAATCGCATGCAGAATTTCTACGAAGCCACCGTTTCCCGCCAGCCCTATCCGCAACTGACCGACACCGTCGACACACAGGTCTGCATCGTCGGCGGCGGCCTCGCCGGCCTGTGCACCGCGCTCGGGCTCGTCGAGCGCGGCGTGCGCGACGTCGTCGTGCTCGACGGCGAACGGGTCGGCTACGGCGCGTCCGGCCGCAACGGCGGCTTCGTGTTCGGCGGCTACAGCCTCGACAACGCCGACCTGCTGCGCACGCTCGGCCGCGACGAAGGGCGCCGCCTGTACCGGCTGACCGTCGACGCGGTCGAGCTGATCCGCGCGCGCATCGCACGCTACGGCATCGACTGCGACATCGTCGACCACGGCGTGATGCTCGCGAACTGGTTCGACGATCCGTCGCGGCTCGACGGGCTGCGCACGCTGATGAAGACGGAATTCGACGTCGACTGGGAGCCGGTCGCGACCGACGCGCTGCGCGCGCGGCTGAAGACCACGCGCTATCACGGCGGCCTGTTCGAGCCCAACGCGTTCCATTTCCATCCGCTCAAGTACGTGCTCGGCGTCGCCGCGGCCGCGGCGCGCGGCGGCGCGCGCATCTACGAGCAGTCGGCCGCGCTCGGCATCGCCCGCGACGGCGCGGGCTACGTCGTGCGCACCGCTCAGGGCGCGGTGCGCGCGAAGGACGTCGTGTTCGCGGGCGGCGGCTACGCGCGCGGCGTGTCGCCGCGCATCGAGCGCGCGGTGCTGCCGATCGCGACCTACGTGATCGCGACCGAGCCGCTCGGCGCGCGCCTCGCCGACGCGATCGACGCGCCGTACGCGATCTACGACACGCGCTTCGCGTTCGACTACTACCGTCCGCTGCAGGACACGCGGATTCTGTGGGGCGGCCGGATCTCGGTGCTCGACCGCGGCCCGGACGCGATCGCCCGCCTGCTCAGGCGCGACCTCGCGCGCGTGTATCCGCAGCTCGCGGACGTGAAGGTCGAATACGCGTGGGGCGGGCTGATGAGCTACGCGCGGCACAAGATGCCGCAGATCGGCCGCGACGCCGACGGCGTCTGGCACGCGATCGCGTTCGGCGGGCACGGGATGGCGCCGACCACGGTCGCCGGCGAAACGCTCGCCGCCGCGCTGGCCGGCGAGCGGCCGGTGCCGGCAGGCTTCGCCGCGTTCGGCCTGACCCGCACGTTCGGGCTCGCGGGGCTCGCCGCCGCGCAGCTCACGTACACCGCGTATCAGGCGCGCGACGCGCTCGCGGCATATCGCCACTGAGCGCCGCTGAGCGCCACCGAGCGCCCGCGCGGCGGCCCGCCGGGCGCTGCGCGGCGCTACCGGACAGTTTCGGACTAGAACGAAAGGTCGGCAAAGCAGCGAATTCCCACATGCTAGAATGCCCTGTCCAAGCCGCCGTGAAGCCACAATAACGTCACATGAAAACAGGAAGCAGGGCCGCCACGTCCGACAACCGCGCGGTTCCGTCCGAAGCGCGGCGCAAATACGATCCCGAGCAGACCAAGCGCAACATCCTCGACGTCGCCACGCAGGAGTTTTCCGCGATGGGGCTCGCCGGCGCGCGCGTCGACGCGATCGCCGAGCGCACGAACACGACGAAGCGGATGCTCTACTACTACTTCGAAAGCAAGGAAGGCCTGTACGAGGCCGTGCTGGAGAAGGTCTACGGCGACATCCGCGCGCTCGAGCAGGAACTGCACGTCGGCGACATGGAGCCGATCGAAGGCATGCGCCGGCTCGTCGAGTTCACGTTCGACTATCACGACAAGCATCGCGATTTCGTCCGTCTCGTATCGATCGAGAACATCCACGGCGCGAAGTATCTCGAACAGCTCAAGTCGTTCAAGAACCGCAACGTCAGCATCATCAAGACGCTCGAGGAGCTGCTCGAGCGCGGCGCCGCGAGCGGCGCGTTCCGCAAGGACGTCGATGCGTTCGACCTGCACCTGCTGATCAGCTCGTTCTGCTTCCATCGCGTGTCGAACCGCTACACGTTCGGCGCCGCGTTCGGCCGCGATCCGTCGGCGCCGCGCCTGCGCGCGCGGCATCGCGACACGATCGCCGAGGCCGTGCTGCGATACGTCGCCGCCGAATAGCGCCGCGCGACGCCCGCGTCAGCCCTTCGGCGCGGGCGCGGCCAGCGCAACCCGCGCCTTCTCCTCCGGGCTTCCCGCCACGAAATACTTCTTCGCCCAGCTCGCATCGGGCGCCAGCGCGAGCCGCGGATGCGGCGACGCGCCGCGCGTCTTCGCGTCGATCGCAAGCGCCCGCGCACGGTAGTGCTCGTACAGCCGCAGGAATTCCGCCAGATAGGTCGCGGCGATCCGCGCGTCGCGAATCTCGAGCAGGTTCTCGTCGTTGTATTGCTCTGAATTGCGGCTCATGTTCGCCGATCCGCTGTAGACGACCGGGTTCGCGCCTTCCGCGTCGATCACGATGAACTTGTGATGGATCACGACCGGCGGATACGCGGGCGCGGGCTCGCCCGGAAACAGCCGCAGCTCCGGTTCGAAGCCCTGCGGCGCCGTCGCCGGCGAAAAATACCGCGCGTCGATCACGTCGCGATGGTCGCGGCCGCGGTGGTACAGCTCGAGGTTCGCGAGCGTCGCCGCATCGAGCGTCTGGCCGTTTTGCTGCGCGGCATCGGCCTTCGTCGCGCTGTCGATGCTGATCCGGTTGACGAGCCCGAACATCATCAACCCGCGGTCGCCGGCCGCGAAGCACGCATCGCGCAACGCGGCGTCGGTCGGCATGAACAGGCAGAACGCGACCGAATGCTGCGCCGCCTCGATCGCCGCGACGATCGTGTCGATCTGCGTGCGCTGCCCGGCCGGCTCGGGCGAGAACGACACCCGCACCCGCGCGCCGCCGACCGTCACCGGCTCCGACCAGCCCGGCGACAGCCGCGCCGTCTCGGCGATCGGCGGATTCGCGGCGAGCGCACGCGCGCGATCGTTGTACAGCGCGGCGAGCGCCGGCGAATCGAACGTGTGCAGCACGTTCGCCTGTTCGGTCAGGCCTTCGGTCGTGAAGTTCGCCGAGCCCGTCAGCAGGCGCGCAGGCGCGGCGCTCCCCGCTGCGTCGGTCACGATGAACTTGTCGTGCATGATGTGCGTCCGGTCGCGCGGCGCGAGCGTCGCGAGCCCTTGCAGCGCGTCGACGGCCGGCTGGTTCGGCGAAGGCAGCGGCGGCCGGCCCTTGCGCGCCGTCACGTGCGCGTCGTAGACGATCGCGAGCGACGCGTCGCCGTGCGCATGACCGAACGCGTCGAACGCGGGCAGCGCCCACAGCGTGTCGGTCAGGTGATAGACGGCCGACACCGCGCGCGACGCGGGATCGAGCATCTGTGCAAACACCTGCTCCATGTCGTTCGCGAGCCACGTGCGCAGCTTCAGCGCCTGATCTGCGGCGGGCGCCTCGCCGGGCGCGAGATGCAGCGCCGCGACCTGCTTCGCGAACGCCTGCGAGCTGACCACCGCGCGATTGAACCATGTGCCGACGCCGTCCTCGACGTGCGCGGGCAGCACGACGTCGCACACGCCGCGTTCCGCGTCGAGCACCTGCAGGCTCGCCGGCGTGCCGACGACCGGATACACGTCATAGCGGAATGCGCCGCCGCGGTCCTGCGGGTCGATCCGCGCGTCCCACCACATGAATTTCTGGATCGGCGCCTGGTCGGTGGGCGCGTCGCCCTGCGTATCGGCGGCCGGGCCGTCGAACGTCAGGCGGTTCGGCAGCCAGCTATAGGGCGCGCGCGTTCTCCCGTCCGCCGACCAGAAGCCCGGCGTGCGCCTGATCGCGAAACCGAGGAAGTCGCCTCGCGCCTGCGCGCCGGGCCAGTCGAAGGCCAGCAGCACCAACGTCGGGGAAAGATAGCTGCGCACGCTCACGGACATCGTCGTTCTCCTTGGCTTTATCGCCTGACCAGGTCGAACGAGTCAGTCTTCCGCGCGGCTTTGCCGTGAGGATGACGCTTCGATGAATCTTGTGTGTCGTGGTACGCGCGTCAGTCGCAGACGAGCAGCTCGATGCCGCGCGCGACCAGCGTGCGGCGCACCGCCTTGTCGGGCGCGCGCTCGGTCACGAGATAGCGCGCCGCTTCGGTGCCGTTGATCCGCACCGGCGTCACGCGGCCGAACTTCGAATGGTCGGCGACGAAGATCGCCGTGGCGGCCGCGGCGATCATGCGGCTGCGCACTTCGGCGGCAAGCCGCGAGTAGTCGGTGAATTCGCCGTCGGCCGTGATGCCGCCCGCGCCGACGAACGCGAAGTCGACGTGGTATTGCGCGAGCTGCTGGATCGTGTCGAGCCCGAACGTCGCATCCTCGTCGTCCGACAGCTCGCCGCCGAGCAGCGTGACGCGGTTGCCGTTGCGGCGCGCGAGCACCAGCGCGGTGCGCCAGTCGTTCGTATAGACCGCCAGCCGATGCTTGTCGGCGAGTGCAAGCGCGACCGCATGCGGCGTGCTGCCGGAATCGATCAGCACCGACGCGCCGTCGGGCACGAATTCGGCCGCGCGCCGCCCGATCGCGCGCTTCGCGTCGGCGTTGGCCGCCTCGCGCTCGGACAGGCTCGGCTCGCGGCGGTCCGCGGCCAGCGCGCCGCCGTGCGTCATCACCAGCAGCCCGCGCGCCGCCAGTGCGTTCAGGTCGCGACGCACGGTCTCGCGCGACACGTCGAGCGAGCGCACCAGTTCCGCGACCGACAGCGCGCCCGACCTTCCGAGTTCCGACAGGATGAATTGGTGACGTTGTTCCGCCAGCATCTCGCGACGCGCCCGAGGCGACCAGTGAATGAGTAGCGCGCCATTGTAGTACGTCGGTTTGACGGCCGCGTGTAAGCCGGCCGGTCATCGCGTGCGGAGAAATTCTGAATTGCCGGCGGCGCGGGAATCGGCGCGCCGCGCATTGCTACACTTTGCGCTTCGCCGAATGAACGACCATCCAGGGGAGCTTGCGCGATGTATCGCAAAGGCATAGTGCTCGAAATCCAGTTTCCGCCCGAACGACTCAACGACGCCGCCGGCGATCCCTACTGGATCGACCTGACGCTCGACGAGGCACGCCGACTCCATCAGCAGCTCGCCGCACGCTTCGCGAACGAAACGAGCGCGAACCAGCCGCTCGACACCTTCTCGCTCGACTAAGGCCTGTTCGCACGACGACACGCGCGCGACTGCAGGATTCGACAAGACACCGGCGCGGCGGCGCCGGATACTGCCGGACTTCGTGATTCCATCCGGCCGTCCGCGGCCCGTCCTGCATGCTGACCTCGATCGTCGCCGCGGCCTTCGTCGCACTCTGGTCCACCGGTTTCATCGTCGCGCGGGCGATCAAGCCCTACGCCGATCCCAACCTGTTCCTGCTCGCGCGCTTCGCGGGCACCGCCGTGCTGTTCGGCGCGGTCGCGCTCGCCGCGCGCGCGCGGTGGCCGGCGCGCCGCGAATGGCCGCGCCACCTGATCGCCGGCGCGCTGCTGCAGGGCGTGTACCTCGGCGCGAGCTACTGGGCGGTCGCCCAGGGGCTGAATGCCGGTGTGATGGCGCTGCTCGGCGCGCTGCAGCCGCTCGCGACCGCCGTGCTCGCGGTGCCGCTGTTCAACGAACGGCTGCCCGCGCGCGGCTGGCTCGGGATGGCGCTCGGCCTCGCCGGCGTCGCGCTGGTGCTCGCGCCGAAGGTCGCGGGCGGCGTCGCGCCGCCGCCCGGCGCCGCGCCGGCGTGGCTCGTCGTCACGGTGTCGGTGCTGGCGGTCGGCTCGATCACCGCCGGCTCGCTCTATCAGAAAGGGAAGCTCGCGCAGAGCGACCTGCGCACCGCCGTCGCGGTGCAGAACCTCGGCGCGGCGCTCGTCGCGGCCGTGTTCGCGGGGCTGCTGCACGAGACGCGCTGGACCGGCGCGCCCGCGCTGTGGGTGTCGCTCGTGTGGGGCGTCGTATTCCTGTCGGGCGGCGCGGTCACGATGCTGATGTGGATGCTCCGGCGCGGCAATGCCGCACGCGCGACGTCGCTGCTGTTCCTCGCGCCGCCGCTGGCCGCGCTGCAGGGCTACCTGCTGTTCGGCGAGACGCTTGCCGCCGTCCAGCTCGCCGGTTTCGGCGTGGCGCTGGCCGGCGTCGTGCTCGCGCGGCGCCAGGTTCGCGCTTCACAGGGGCATGCAGCAGGCGTGCCCCCGCGAATGCGCTTATGATGAGCGCCTCGCATCCTGTACCGGAACCCTTTCATGACCTCCGCCGATTACGCCAGCCGCCAACGCGCGATCATCGCCGAACTGAACGTCGCCCCGCATTTCGATGCCGATGCCGAAATCGCGCGCCGCGTCGACTTCCTCGCCCAGTATCTGCGCTCGACCGGCCTGCGGACCTACGTGCTCGGGATCAGCGGCGGCGTCGATTCGTCGACGGCCGGGCGGCTCGCGCAGCTCGCGGTCGAACGCCTGCGCGCGGAGGATTACGAGGCGCACTTCGTCGCGATGCGTTTGCCGAACGGCGTGCAGAACGATGAAGCCGACGCGCAGCGCGCGCTCGCGTTCGTTCGTGCGGACGAGGTGCTGACGGTCGACGTGAAACCGGCCGCGGACGCGATGCTCGCGTCGCTCGTCGCCGGCGGGCTGACGTTCGCGGATCATGCGCAGCAGGACTTCGTGCACGGCAACATCAAGGCGCGCGAGCGCATGATCGCGCAGTACGCGGTGGCCGGCGCGCGGCGCGGGATCGTGATCGGCACCGATCACGCGGCCGAATCGCTGATGGGGTTCTTCACGAAATTCGGCGACGGCGGCGCGGACATCCTGCCGCTCGCGGGCCTGAACAAGCGCCGCGTGCGCGCGGTGGCCCGCGCGCTCGGCGGCGAGGAGACGATCGTGATGAAGGTGCCGACCGCCGATCTCGAGGAGCTGCGTCCGCTGCGCCCCGACGAGCACGCATACGGCGTCAGCTACGACGAGATCGACGACTTCCTCGAAGGCAAGCCGGTCAGCGATCACGCGTACGAGACCGTGCTGCGTTTCTACGACGGCTCGCGGCACAAGCGCGCGCTGCCTTACACGCCGTTCGACTGGCCCGAGCGCCGCGACTGACGGCGTGCGGCCAGGCCAAGCCCGGACGATCGACTCAGCGGGCGGCCGCGGCCGCCTCGCATCGCCGCACCGGCTGCCCGGCCGCCAGCCGGATCACGCGTGCCCGGCCACCTCGGGCGCCCTTTTCTTCGCCTGCAGCGCACGAATCCGCAGCTGCGCGCCGGTATCGGCAACCGTCTTGTCGTACATCGCCGCGAGATCGTGCTTGAGCGCGGTGCGCGAGCCGCCGTCGAGATACACCATGTGCCCCGACGGATAAAAGCGCGCCGACAGGTTCTGCCGCACCGTCGCATCTTCGAGCGGCATCTGCTGCAGGTCGAGCACGGTCTGGTAGAACGGCGTGACGAAATCGTAGAAACCGTTCGCCGACAGCACCTTCAGGTCCACGTTGAGCGCCATCACGGCGGCGAGGTCGCCGGCCGTGTAGAGGATCACGTCGCCCTTCGCGTCGACGCCCTGCTGCGCGCCGGTCGGGTCGATGTGGCGGAAATCCCAGTTCTGGAACGCCTGGTCGTTCAGGTCCGTGAACGACGAGTTCGACGTGAACTTCAACTGCTCGTTCAGGTAGCTGTTCCACATCGCCGTATAGACGCCGGACACGGCCGTCATCGTCGGATCGTTGCCACCCGAATTCGGATCGATCTTGCCCGCGATGCCGGTCTCGATCCCCGTCACGCGGCCGTCGTACTCGCCGAGCGCCAGCCCGCGCGCGCGTAGCAGCGTGGTCAGGAACAGCGAATTGCCGCGCGCGTCGGCGCCGGCAATATTGAGGCGCCACGACAGCAGCGTCGCCGTGTCGATTCCGGTGTAGTCGGCGAGCTTCTGCACCACGGCCGGGTCGGGGTGCGGCAGCTTGCGCAGCGCGTTCAGGTAGTCGGTGCGCGCGAACTGCGCGACCTCCTCGACGAACGCGCCGAGGTCGGTCGGCGCCGGCGACACGCCGAGCCGCTGGTGATACCACGCGTCCGCCGCCGCGGTCGGCAGCACGCCGACCGGGTTGCTTGCCTGCCCGTAGTCGAGGATCGACGACTGCAGCGTAATGCCGTTCAGGTCGACGCCGTCCTCGTGCAGCTTGTACGCGAGCACGCAGCTGCGCGCAGTGCCGTACGATTCGCCGAACAGGTATTTCGGCGAATTCCAGCGGTTGTTCTTCGTCAGGTAGCGCTTGATGAACTGCTTCAGCGAGCTCGCGTCCTGGTCGACGCCCCAGAAATCGCGGTTCTTGTGCGGTGCGACCGCGGCCGAGTAGCCGGTGCCGACCGGGTTGATGAACACGAGGTCGCTGCGGTCGAGCAGGCTGTCGGGGTTGTCCTCCATCTGGAACGGCGCAGGCGGCGTGAAGCCCGGCATCGACGTCTTGATGCGACGCGGCGCGAATGAGCCGAGCAGCACGAACACCGCCGACGAGCCCGGCCCGCCGTTATAGAAGAACGTCACGGGCCGCGCTTCCTCCTTCTGGCCGTCCTCGGTGAACGCGACGTAGAAAATCTTGGCGTCCGGCAGCGAACTGCTCGGGTCGACCGTCACGAGATGCCCGGCCGTCGCGGTGTACGCGATGCGCCGCCCGCCGATCGTGACCGCGTGATGCGTGACGGCGGCCGCCTCGGTCGTGTCGGTCACCGAGTCGTCCGGCCCGTTGCCGTAGGCGACCGGATCGAAGAACGGCTGGTCGCGGCCGTGGCTCAGCGCGACCGGATTAACGGTCGGCGGCACGGCGTGCGAATTGTGATCGCCGTGATGCAGCGGATACACGCCGCCGGAAGATGCGGAATCGTTGCCCATCGTGCTGCTCCTCGAGGTAAAGGGGGGAAGCAAGAAACCCGTGACAACCTGATGCGCGGCAACCGCCGCCGTCAGCTCGACGGCTTCGGCGGCAGGATCGCGGCCAGTTGCGCGCCGTTCGGGCTGCCGAGCCCCGTGCACGCGTCCCAGCCCGGCGCCGCCGCGTACGCGCCGTTGCTGCCTGCGGTGATGTCGCGCAACGCGTCCGGATGCTTGTACAGCGTCGGGTTGATCCAGCCGACGGGCGCATTCGCCGCCGCGTTGATGCGCGCGATCAGCGCCGCCCACAGCGGCGACACCGCGCTCGTGCCGCCCATCACCGCAGGCGTGCCCGCGACCGAAACTTCGTAGCCGGTCTGCGGCGATGCATCGCCCGCGACGTCCGGCACGCCGCGCTTCGCGAGCGGCGCGCGGCTACCGTCGGCGAGCGTCACGGCCAGCCCCTGCTGCCACACGGGCACGTCGAACAGCGTGCTGACGCCGCCACCGCCCGAGCCGCCGCCCGACGCCTCGTCGTTCCACGTCACCTCGCGGCGGATGCCCTGCCCCGGCAACGCGTCGAGCTGCGTGCCGCCGCACGCGAGCACGTACGGGCTCGACGCGGGGAAATCGACGTGCTGCGCGCCATCCTGCAGCCCGTCGCCGGAGCCGCTGTCGCCCGACGCGACGCACACGGTGACGCCCAGCGCGGCCGCCGACTGCAGCACGCGGTCGAATGCCTGCGCGGACTGCGCCTGCCAGATCGCCTCGGGTCCGCCCCAACTGATCGAGATCACCGACGGCCGGTTGGTCGTGTCGTGCACCGCCGCGTTCACGGCCTGAATGAAGCCTGCGTCGCTGTTCGGCGCGAAATAGACGGCGAGCTTCGCGGCGGGTGCTATCGCGCCCGCGATCTCGAGGTCGAGCGCGACTTCGCCGTCCGGGCCGTTCGCGTCGCCGGTCGGCACGTTGCGGCCGCTGCCGACGTTCACGTCGACGAGCGTCGGCGGCGTCGCGATGCCGAGCCCGCGGAAATACTGCTGGATGTCGGCCGCACGATAGCCGCCGCCGAGTTCGATGATGGCGATGCATTGCCCCGCGCCGTCTCCGGCCGGAAAGCCGTAGAGCGACGCGAGCTGCGGCGGCGTGAACGTGACGGCGGCGCCGCCGCGCGCGGGCCTGAACGGCGGCCGCAGCCGGAAGTGCGGCCGCGCCTGCGGCCGGCTGTCGAGGCCGAGCACCGCGGTGACCGCGTCGCCCAGCTCGTCGGGCAGCACGATCGGGCCGGACCGGCCGCGATACTGGCCGATCGACCGATGCTCGAAGCGTTCGAGCCTGACGCCGAACGCGGCCTCGAACTGCCTGATCGTGCCGGACAGCACGACGGCGCTTTCCGCGGGATCGACCCGCTCCACCTTCAGCTGGTGGCGGTGCGCGAAGTCCTCGGTCTTGCGGATATCGTCGGGATTCGCGGAAAAGCGCTGCGCGAACGCTTCGCGCGACAGCGGCTTCGCGGCCGCGTCGCCGCTCGCGAGCTGCTGAAGCAGTGCATCGAGACGTGCTTCCTCCTGCCGCCGCAGCATGATCGTGACGTGGATGCGCTCAGCCGGATCGCACGGGCCGAGACAGGTGGACTCGGCGACGATTCGGGGTTCACGGTCGGCGTGAAGGTGCCTTGCCATGTGTTGACCTCCTTGGTACCGCGTTGCACGGAACAGCCAGAAAATCGGATATGGCAGACGAAAGAAGGTTCCGTCCGGTCGGCCGCGCAAGAGCGGCGCGGCGACTTACAGGAAGTTTAGAACAAGTCAGATGAATCGCGGTTGCGGTATGTCACCGGGGGCAGGTGCGAGGGGGGGAGGCAGCGAGGGTAACGCGCGTCGCGGACGGCGGATCCGCGACGTCCTGCTCAGTCCATCGACAGGCGCAGCGCGAAGCCGATCAGCGCCGCGGAGAAGGTCCAGCGCTGCACGGTCTGCGCGAGCGGATGCGCGCGCATCCACGCGGCGATCCGCGACGCGCCGAACACGCACGCGAGGTCGAAGCACACGCCCGCCGCCACCAGCAGCGCGCCGAGCTCGAACATCTGCCAGACGACCGGGCCCGCGTCGGGCCGCACGAACTGCGGCAGCAGCACCGAGCAGAACAGCAGCGCCTTCGGATTCAGCAGGTTCGTCAGCAGCCCCTTCACGAACGCCTGCCGCAGTTCGCCCGCCTCGGCGGCGCCGTCGCCGAGCGCGAACACCGGCGAGCGGAACACCTGGATCGCGACATACGCGAGATAGAGCGCGCCGCCGTAGCGGATCACTTCATAGAGCCATGGCGCGCTGCGGATCAGCGCCGCGACGCCGCACGCGGACAGCGTCACGTGCGCGGTGCGCGACAGCGACAGGCCGGCCGCCGCGGCCATCCCCGGCCGCACGCCGCGCCCGATGCTGGTCTGCAGCACGAGCGCCATGTCCGGCCCCGGCACCGCGTAGATTGCCGCCAGCGCGGCCAGGTAGATCAACAGCAAATGCGTGGAAATCATGGTCTGCCCCCGTCCATCGATGACGATATGGTGCCGCCAACGGGTGAGGGATTATTGGCCTTATTCTGTCCATGTCTGGCCATGCAGAGCGGATTCCCCCAAAATTGACCAGACAAACCATGGATTCCGCTCATATGACCGAACTCGACAAAACCGACCGCGCGATCCTTGCCGCGGTGCAGCGCGACGGCCGCATGCCGATCGCGCGCTTGGCCGACAGCGTCGGCCTGTCCGAAACGCCGTGCGCGCGGCGGCTGAAGCGCCTCGAAAGCGACGGCTACATCGAGCGCTACCGTGCGCAGCTGTCGCGCAAGGCGCTCGGTTTCGGCGTCGTCGCGTTCGTGCTGGTGCGGTTCGCGACGCACGACCGCAAGGTTGCCGACCGGTTCGAACGAGAGGTGCTCGGGATCGAACGGATCCTGTCGTGCCACAACGTCTCCGGCACGGCCGACTATCTGCTGCAGGTCGTCGCGCGCGATCTCGACGACTACGGCACGTTCCTGCGCGAATCGCTGCGGACGCTGCCGGGCGTGACGTCGCTCGAATCGGCGCTGTCGCTGCGCGAGGTCAAGCGCGAAGGGGGCTTCCCGGTGCCGTGAGCCGGCGCCCGCTCAGGCGTCGGGCGGCTGGTGCGCGTGCTCGAGATCCTCGAGAAACGCCTGCACGAGCGGATTGCCGCGCGCGTTGCGCGCAACCACCATGTGGAACGTGACGTCGTAGTGCAGCCGCTCCGGGTTGAGCGGCGCGAGCAGCCCCTGCGCGACGTACGGCGCCGCGAAGTGCTGCGGCAGGTAGCCGAGATGGTGGCCCGACAGGATCAGCAGCGCGACCGCCTCCATGTTGTCGGCGGTCGCGGTCACGCGGTCGGGCGTCGTCGACATCTGCGCCTCGGGCAGCGGGTACGAGCGCCACGCCCATTCGAAGCCGGCCACGTCGGCCGGCTTCAGCGCACCGGCACGCGCGAACAGCGGATGGCCGCGGCCGCAGTACGCGACCTGCCGCTCGATGAAGAGCGGCGTGTAGTGCAGCGACGGCACCCGGTGCCAGAAATAGCCGACCGCGATCTGGATCTCGTCGCTCAGCAGCTTTTCCTCGAGATCGCCGGGCGCCCGCACCGAGATCGAGAAGCGCACCGCCTCGTCGCGCGTGCGGAACGCGGCGATCGCCTCGGCGATCCGCGCGTTCTGGCTGATCGGCGTATGGCCGATCAGGCCGATGTTCAGCGTGCCGACCAGTTGCCGGTCCATGTGCCGCGCCGCCATCCCGAATTCGTCGAGCGCCGTCAGCAGCTTGCGGCTCATCGCATGGAAGCGCTCGCCCTTCGGCGTGAGCCGGAAGCCGCTGCGGCCCCGCTCGCAGAGCCGGTAGCCGAGCCGGGTCTCGAGCGACGACAACTGCGCGCTGATCGTCGATTGCCCGACGTTCAGCACCGTCTGCGCGGCCGATACGCCGCCGGCGTCCGTCACCGCGAGAAACACGCGGATCAGCCGCAGATCGAGAGTCGACAGATTCCCCAGCACGCCATTCCCCTTCCATACATCGATGAAGATCGATGTTTACGTCGATATCTTCGCATTCTTCTTTGCGTTCGGAGCGCGTAAAACTGTGCCCCGGGCCTGTTCCCGCTAATAACGGGCTTGCGCTGGCCGCCAGAAGGGCCGAGCGCAAGGAATGGGACGCAGCGAATACCGGGCGTATTCGCAAGGAGCATGACGCGGCGATCGGCCCTTCTGGCGGCCAGCCCCACGAATGTTTTTTTCAAGATCAGGGGAACGCGCCTTGCCGGCCGCATTGCGGCGTCGCGCGTCGCTTGTTTGGCGCGGCCAAACGGCGCTCCTTGCTCCTTGCACTGCGACCGGCAAGGCACGTTCGCAAGCCCGTTATTAGCGGGAACAGGCCCGGTGCCGCGTCGAATGATACGGCACCCCTACACTGGAAGAGACGCAAGATGAACGACCATACCCGTTTCCAGCCGCTCGGCGGCAACGAAATGCCGCGCTGCGGCGGCATCGCGACGATGATGCGCCTGCCGCACGTGCCGAGCGCCGAAGGGCTCGACGCGTGCTTCGTCGGCGTGCCGTTCGATCTCGGCACGTCGAACCGCACCGGCGCGCGCTTCGGTCCGCGCCAGATCCGCACCGAATCCGTGCTGCTGCGCCCGTACAACATGGCGACCCGCGCCGCGCCGTTCGACTCGCTGCAGGTCGCGGACATCGGCGACGTGGCGATCAATCCTTACAATCTGCACGATTCCATCGCCCGTATCGAAGTCGAATACGACGCGATCCTGAAGCACGGCTGCAAGCCGATCACGCTGGGCGGCGACCACACGATCGCGCTGCCGATCCTGCGCGCGATCCACCGCAAGCACGGCAAGGTTGCATTGATTCACGTCGATGCACATGCGGACGTGAACGATACGATGATGGGCGAGAAGATCGCGCACGGCACGCCGTTCCGCCGCGCGGTCGAGGAAGGGCTGCTGCACGGCGACAAGGTCACGCAGATCGGCCTGCGCGGCACCGGCTACGCCGCCGAGGACTTCGACTGGTGCCGCGAGCAGGGCTTCCGCGTGGTCCAGGCCGAGGAATGCTGGAACAAGTCCCTCGCGCCGCTGATGGACGAAGTGCGCGAACGGATCGGCGACACGCCCGTCTACATCAGCTTCGACATCGACGGCATCGACCCGGCCTACGCGCCCGGCACCGGCACCCCGGAAATCGCGGGCCTGACGGTGCCGCAGGCGCTCGAGATCATCCGCGGCGCGAAGGGCCTGAACATCGTCGGCTGCGATCTCGTCGAGGTGGCGCCGCCGTACGACCCGTTCGGCACCACGGCGCTGCTCGGCGCGAACCTCGCGTACGAGCTGCTGTGCGTGCTGCCGGGCGTCACGTACCGCGACTGATTCCGACAGAACGACATATTCCAATCCAGAGGATTCGAGAGGAGCCAATAAAAAATGGGGACTTCCGTCAAGCAACCGAAGCGCGCGGCGCTCGCGTCGTTCGTCGGCACGACGATCGAGTGGTACGACTTCTATAGCTACGCGACCGCCGCCGCGATCGTGTTCGGGCCGCTGTTCTTTCCCGGCGAGAACCGTTTCATCAGCCTGCTCGCGTCGTTCGGCTCGTTCGCCGTCGGCTTCTTCGCGCGGCCGCTCGGCGGCGTGATGTTCGGCTATCTCGGCGACCGCTTCGGCCGCAAGCGTTCGCTGCTCGCGACGCTGATGCTGATGGCCGTGTCGACGGTCGCCATCGGCCTGTTGCCGACCTATGCGCAGGCCGGCGCGCTCGCGCCGATCCTGCTCGTGCTGATGCGCGTGCTGCAGGGCATCGCGGTCGGCGGCGAATGGGGCGGCGCGGTGCTGCTCGCCGGCGAACACGCGCCGGAAGGCAAGCGCACGTTCTTCGCGTCGTTCGCGCAGCTCGGCAGCGCGAGCGGCCTGATCCTGTCGATGCTCGCGTTCGGCGCGATCAGCACGCTGTCGAAGGACGACCTGATGAGCTGGGGCTGGCGCCTGCCGTTCCTCGCGAGCGCGGTGCTGCTGGCGGTCGGCTTCGTGATCCGCGCGAGCGTGTCCGAGTCTCCCGAGTTCGAGGAAGTCAGGAAGAGCGGCAACACCGCACAGAACCCGGTGCGCGAAGCGCTCAAGTACTGGCCGCTTCTGCTGCTCGCGATCGGCGCGAACGTGTACGGGATCGCCGGCGTGTACTTCAGCAACATCTTCATGATCAGTTATGCGACGCAATTCCTGTCGCTCGACCGGTCGATGGTGCTGCAGTGCATGACGATCGTCGCCGTGCTGCAGTTCGTCGTGCAGCTCGCGGCCGCGTTCTTCGCGCAGCGCTTCGGCACGACGCGCGTGCTGCTGATCACCGGCGCGTGGGCCGCCGTCGTGCCGTTCGTGATGCTGCCGCTCGTGCACGCCGGCACGCCGCTGTCGATCACGGTCGGCGTCGGCCTCGCGACGCTCGCGGAGTCGGGCTACTACTCGGTGGTCGCGGGCTTCGTCAGCGGCATCTTCATCGCGCGCATCCGCTACACGGCGATCTCGATCGCGTACCAGGTGTGCGGCGCGCTCGCCGGCGGCCTCACGCCGCTCGTCGCGACCGTGATCGCGCAGAACACCGCGCCGCAATGGTGGCCGCTCGCGCTCCAGTACACGAGCGCCGCGATCCTGTCGTCGGTGTGCGTGTGGCTGATCGCGCGGCGCGTCGGCACCGACGATGCGGGCTCGCCGCGCGAAGCGCTGCCGCCCGGCGCACGCACCGCGTAACGCTCCGCCTGCCCCGCCTGTCTCGGCAACGGGCGGCCTCCCGGGCCGCCCTCCCCTGCATACGATCAATCACGGCCTGCTGCCGCGCTTCGCGAAGCGCGCGCGGCAAGACGCCGCTCGGCGCGATCGCGCGACGGGACTGGCGAAAACGCCCCGTCCGCGATCGTTTGTTTCCAGATGCGAACGAATCAGGCCGTTCCGTCCCGCATCAAGGGCGAACATGCCGGTCGCTGCCCGCCCTGTCATCAAACTGACTGAAAGCCGACGCTAGGATCGGACGCGTTTCCGTTACGAGACGCCGTCATGAATCAACCCGCTTCGTCCGCCGCGCATGATCAGGCGTCCCTCGCCCGCACCCGGCATGCCGGCTACGCCGTCGTCCTGCTGGTGCTTGCGATCGGCGCCGTCTACGTTGCCACGCACCTGATCTCCGACATTGCGCCGGTCCGCGAAGGCTCGCTGTTTCCGTACCTGATGCTCGGCGCCGCGCTCCTGATCGCACTCGGCTTCGAGTTCGTCAACGGGTTCCATGACACCGCGAACGCGGTCGCGACCGTGATCTACACGCATTCGCTGACGCCGAACATCGCGGTGATCTGGTCCGGCATGTGGAACTTCCTCGGCGTGATGCTCTCGAGCGGCGCCGTCGCGTTCGGCATCCTGCAACTGCTGCCCGTCGAGCTGATCCTGCAGGTGGGCAGCGGCGCCGGCTTCGCGATGGTGTTCGCGCTGCTGATCGCCGCGATCGTCTGGAATCTCGCGACCTGGTATTTCGGGCTGCCGTCGTCGAGCTCGCACACGCTGATCGGCTCGATCATCGGCGTCGGGTTGATGAACCAGCTGATGCACGGACCGTCCGGCACGAGCGGCGTCGACTGGGGCCAGGCGCTCGGCGTCGGCAAGTCCTTGCTGTTTTCGCCGATCGTCGGCTTCCTGTGCGCGGGCCTGCTGCTGCTCGTGCTGAAGGCGGTCGCGCGGGTGCCGGAACTGTACCGGGAGCCGCCGAAGGATCAGCCGCCGCCGTTCTGGATCCGCTGCCTGCTGATCCTGACCTGCACCGGCGTATCGTTCGCGCACGGCTCGAACGACGGCCAGAAGGGGATGGGGCTCATCATGCTGATCCTGATCGGCATCGTGCCCACCGCCTATGCGCTCAACAAGGCCGTGACGCCCTCGGAATCGCAGACCTTCGTCGCGGTGGCGAACCAGGCGGCCATGACGTTCGCGAAATATGCAAACGGCATCGCGCCGTCCGCCAATCCGCGCGCCGACGTCGAGCGGTACGTGCAGCATCGCGAGATGACGTCCGCCGTGCTGCCCGCGGTGCAGCAGCTGTCGGTCTCGCTTGCGCATGCGGTCGGCGCATCGGGCTCGATGGCGGCGGTGCCGCAGGGCGACATCGACAACGTTCGCAATACGATGTACCTCGTGTCCGAAGCAATCCGGCTGATGGAGAAATCCGGACAGCCGGCGTTCGCGCCGGCCGACCGGCTCGCGATCGACAACTACCGCAAGCAGCTCGACCACGCGACCAAGTTCATCCCGACCTGGGTGAAGGTTGCCGTCGCGATCGCGCTGGGGCTCGGCACGATGGTCGGCTGGAAACGCATCGTCGTGACCGTCGGCGAGAAGATCGGCAAGCAGCACCTGACTTACGGCCAGGGCGCGTCGGCGGAGCTCGTCGCGATGCTGACGATCGGCGCCGCCGACGTCTACGGGCTGCCGGTCTCGACGACGCACGTGCTGTCGTCCGGCGTCGCCGGCACGATGGCCGCTAACGGGTCGGGGCTGCAATGGGGCACGGTGCGCGGCCTCGTGCTCGCGTGGGTGCTGACGCTGCCTGCATCGATCGCGCTCGCAGGCGGGTTGTACTGGCTGTTTCGTTCCGTGGGCTGAGCGGAACGGCGGTTCGGCGGCGCGCCGTTTGTCGATTGGAGCGCAAGATGCGGAGCGTATCCGCAAAGCGGCGTCGCTAGACTGGACTTTTCGATCCTCGTCGCGAATACAGTCATGCGCTCTTCTGCTCTGCCGGACACCACTTTCCCGCTCCATCCCGTCTTCCGCGCATCGCCGGATGCAGGGCGCCCCGGCGCCTGCGACATCGTCCAGCACATCGACACGCTGGACTGGCCCGCCATCGAAGCGGAACTGGGCCGCCACGGGTGTGCGCTCATTCCCGGATTGTTGTCGGCGCCCGCATGCGACGCACTGGCATCACTCTATGCGCGCGATGCACTGTACCGCTCGCGCGTCGTGATGGCGCGTCACGGTTTCGGACGCGGCGAATACAAGTACTTCGCCTATCCGTTGCCGGCGACCGTCGACACACTGCGCTCGACGCTCTATCCGCACCTTGCGCCGATCGCGAATCGCTGGAATGCCGCCCTTGGCGTCGATGTCCGCTACCCGGCGGCGCATTCGGAATTTCTCGCCCGCTGCCACGCGGCGGGGCAGACGCGCCCGACGCCGTTGATCCTCCAATACGGTCCGGACGACTACAACTGCCTGCATCAGGATCTGTACGGCGAACATGTGTTCCCGCTCCAGGTTGCGATCCTGCTGTCCGCGCCCGGACGGGACTTTACCGGCGGCGAGTTCGTGTTGACCGAACAGCGGCCGCGCATGCAGTCGCGCGCCGAAGTGGTCCCGCTGACCCAGGGCGACGCCGTGATTTTCGCCGTGCACGGCCGGCCAGTGCAGGGCACGCGCGGCGTCTATCGCGTCAATCTGCGTCACGGCGTGAGCCGTATCCGATCGGGGCATCGCCATACGGTCGGCATCATCTTTCATGACGCGCAGTGATCGAACCCGACCGATCACGCACGCGACAATTACCCTTGCGTACGGCGAATGAACGACATCCACGGACGTCATTCGTCGGAACGTTTCGATCCGCAGCATGCGGATGATCAGTGCGGGCGTCGCCTGCGCATCGGGCAGGCGATCCCGGCTATCCTCTCGCGACGCTTGCCCTCAGCCGGTCTCCCGCGTCGAGTGCGAGCCGCGCATAGCCGGGCAAGGTCAGCAGCGCGAGCACGCCGGCCGCGACGAACGCCCAGCGAAAGTCCTCGAGCACGTAATGCACGCCGGTCGCATCGCCGCGCAACGAGGCCGCCACGCGCAACGCCAGCGCACCGAAGGCGATCCCCATGCCGATCGTCATCTGCTGCGCGGCGCTCCATAATGTGCTCGCGGCACTCGTCTGCCGGGCGGGAATGTCCGCGTAGGCCAGCGTCGCGAGCGTCGTGAACTGCATCGACCGCGTCAGCCCGTAGACGAACACGACGAGCAGCGTGATCGCGAGCGGCGTCGACGCAGTCAGCCAGCCGCATGCGATCGTGAACAGGCCGACGATCGTCACGTCGACGAGCGCGACGCGCCGGAAGCCGAACCGATCGAGGATCCAGGATGTCCCCGCCTTCATGCCGAGATTGCCGACCGCGCTCGCCAGCAGTAACAGGCCCGACTGGAACGGCGACAGGCCGAAGCCGATCTGGAACAGCAGCGGCAGCAGATAGGGCACGGCATTGATCGCGATCCGCGTGACCGAGCCCGTGATCACGGTCACGGAGAACGTCGGCACCTCGAGCGTGGTGAAATCGAGCAACGGATGCGCGCATCGCCGGGCATGGACCCACGCGGCGGCGCCGAACAGCACGCTCGCCCCCACGAGCACTGCGGCGTGCGCGAACTGCGCATCCTGCTGCCCGGCCGCTTCGGTCCCGATCAGCAGGCACGTCAACGCGGCGCCCGCGAGCACGAAACCGATCCAGTCGAGCGGCCGCTGCTCGTCGGCGCGCGTGTTCCTGACGATCAGCCAGGTACATGCGAACGCCGCGATGCCGAACGGCACGTTCAGCAGGAAGATCCAGCGCCACGACGCATACGTCGTGATGAAGCCGCCGATTGGCGGCCCGACGACCGGCGCGACGATGCCCGGCCACGTAATCGTTGCGATCGCGCGCATCAGGCGCGCTTTTTCGGTGCTGCGCACGACGATCATCCGCCCGACGGGCACCATCATTGCGCCGCCGATGCCCTGCAGCAGCCGTGCTGCGGTGAAAGTCCCGACGCCGTTGGACAGGCCGCACAACACCGACGCACCGGTAAAGATGACGATCGCACTGCCGAACACCGTCCGCGAACCGAATCGATCCGCAATCCAGCCGCTGATCGGGATGAATACCGCGAGCGCGAGCATGTAGGCGGTCATCCCGAGGCTCAGCGCATTCGGCCCGACGCCGAACGTGTCCGCCATCTGCGGGAGTGCGGTCGCGATCACGGTCGTATCGAGATACTCCATGAAAAATGTCGCGGCGACGAGATACGGCAGGAAGTCGGTCGTCCGATCACCTGGGTTGGAGGTGGGAGTCATGAACGATGCAGTAGACGGAATGCGGGAGATGCCGGCCTCGAACGGGCGCAGACAAGCGCCGGAGCCGGGACGAGTGTCGATAGTACCTTGAAGCGCCTGCCCTTTGCTCAGCCGGCGCGTGCAGTTAAATGCAGTTTATGCGCATAGATTCTTGATCCGACATCAGCCAATCAGCGCGCGTGATTCGAAGCTGAAGGCGCCTGTTGAGCAAGCTTGTCGCTCGATCGACTACTTTACTCGCCCAGGAGGCCGTCCTGACGAATCGTGTACTGCTCCCCTCGGCACGCATGATCCCAGCGGGCACGGCCCTGCTCGTCGGTTGTCCCGTGGTAGACCACGGCGCCATCGGATGCACGGATCAACGAGAACTTCATGTTGGCGAACGGGCCGACGTCACCATCTGCATCCTGGAACTTCGCTTGGAACGGCGCTCGGATACAGCCCGCTTCCTGCTGGCCGGCACACCCGAGCAAGGAGAGGCAAAACAGAAGCGGCACGAGTTTTTTCATCGGTGTGACTCCGGGAAATCCGTCCATTCCAGGCGGCATCGGTTTGATGCAGAGGGCTTCGACCATCGCATACATTTCCGACGCTGGAAATGCAAAAACCCCCGCCTGATGGGCGGGGGTTCTTGGCTAAGGGGAGCCTGACGATTACCTACTTTCACACGGGAATCCGCACTATCATCGGCGTAGAGTCGTTTCACGGTCCTGTTCGGGATGGGAAGGGGTGGGACCGACTCGCTATGGTCATCAGGCAAAGAGGGTTGTTCTGCTGGCTCGGCCAACAGAACCAATCTGGGAAGAAGCAGTAATCAGGTTGTGTGTATCGCACACGAGAATCAACATGTCGCTTTGGATCGCGGCCAGTGCTTTCGCACGGCGCCGATCTACAAGGCAGACTTGTTATAGGATCAAGCCTTACGGGCAATTAGTATCAGTTAGCTGAACGCATTACTGCGCTTACACACCTGACCTATCAACGTCCTGGTCTCGAACGACCCTTCAAGGGGATCTAGTCCCCAGGGATATCTCATCTTAAGGCGAGTTTCCCGCTTAGATGCTTTCAGCGGTTATCTCTTCCGAACATAGCTACCCGGCGATGCGACTGGCGTCACAACCGGTACACCAGAGGTTCGTCCACTCCGGTCCTCTCGTACTAGGAGCAGCCCCCTTCAAATATCCAACGCCCACGGCAGATAGGGACCAAACTGTCTCACGACGTTTTAAACCCAGCTCACGTACCTCTTTAAATGGCGAACAGCCATACCCTTGGGACCGGCTACAGCCCCAGGATGAGATGAGCCGACATCGAGGTGCCAAACACCGCCGTCGATATGAACTCTTGGGCGGTATCAGCCTGTTATCCCCAGAGTACCTTTTATCCGTTGAGCGATGGCCCTTCCATACAGAACCACCGGATCACTATGACCTGCTTTCGCACCTGCTCGACTTGTCGGTCTCGCAGTTAAGCACGCTTATGCCATTGCACTATCAGCACGATTTCCGACCGTACCTAGCGTACCTTCGTACTCCTCCGTTACGCTTTGGGAGGAGACCGCCCCAGTCAAACTGCCTACCATGCACTGTCCCCGACCCGGATCACGGGCCAAGGTTAGAACCTCAAACAAACCAGGGTGGTATTTCAAGGACGGCTCCACCGAAACTAGCGTTCCGGTTTCATAGCCTCCCACCTATCCTACACAGATCGGTTCAAAGTCCAATGCAAAGCTACAGTAAAGGTTCATGGGGTCTTTCCGTCTAGCCGCGGGTAGATTGCATCATCACAAACACTTCAACTTCGCTGAGTCTCGGGAGGAGACAGTGTGGCCATCGTTACGCCATTCGTGCAGGTCGGAACTTACCCGACAAGGAATTTCGCTACCTTAGGACCGTTATAGTTACGGCCGCCGTTTACCGGGACTTCAATCAAGAGCTTGCACCCCATCATTTAATCTTCCGGCACCGGGCAGGCGTCACACCCTATACGTCCACTTTCGTGTTTGCAGAGTGCTGTGTTTTTATTAAACAGTCGCAGCCACCAGTTTATTGCAACCCCTTCACCCTCCTGGCGCTGGCCAGTCAAGCTACAAGGGCGTACCTTATCCCGAAGTTACGGTACCAATTTGCCGAGTTCCTTCTCCCGAGTTCTCTCAAGCGCCTTAGAATACTCATCTCGCCCACCTGTGTCGGTTTGCGGTACGGTCATCGTTAGACTGAAGCTTAGAGGCTTTTCTTGGAACCACTTCCAATTGCTTCGCTTCCTAAGAAGCTCGCGCCACACCCTTGAATCCTGCGCCCGGATTTGCCTAAGCGCCTTCTCCAATGCAGCGACCGGGACTTCCAACACCCGGACAACCTTCCGCGATCCGTCCCCCCATCGCATCTAACAATGGTGCAGGAATATTGACCTGCTTCCCATCAGCTACGCATTTCTGCCTCGCCTTAGGGGCCGACTCACCCTACGCCGATGAACGTTGCGTAGGAAACCTTGGGCTTACGGCGAGGGGGCCTTTCACCCCCTTTATCGCTACTCATGTCAGCATTCGCACTTCCGATACCTCCAGCACCCTTTACAAGGCACCTTCGCAGGCTTACGGAACGCTCTCCTACCATGCGAGACTAGCTCGCATCCGCAGCTTCGGTATATAGCTTAGCCCCGTTACATCTTCCGCGCAGGACGACTCGATCAGTGAGCTATTACGCTTTCTTTAAAGGGTGGCTGCTTCTAAGCCAACCTCCTGACTGTTTTAGCCTTCCCACTTCGTTTCCCACTTAGCTATATTTGGGGACCTTAGCTGGCGGTCTGGGTTGTTTCCCTCTTGACACCGGACGTTAGCACCCGATGTCTGTCTCCCGTGATTGCACTCTTCGGTATTCGGAGTTTGCTATGGCGGGGTAATCTGCAATAGACCCCCCAACCATGACAGTGCTCTACCCCCGAAGGTGAGACACGAGGCACTACCTAAATAGTTTTCGGAGAGAACCAGCTATTTCCAGGTTTGTTTAGCCTTTCACCCCTATCCACAGCTCATCCCCTAACTTTTCAACGTTAGTGGGTTCGGACCTCCAGTACGTGTTACCGCACCTTCATCCTGGCCATGGATAGATCACCTGGTTTCGGGTCTACGCCCAGCAACTGAACGCCCTATTCGGACTCGCTTTCGCTACGCCTGCCCTATACGGTTAAGCTTGCTACTGAACGTAAGTCGCTGACCCATTATACAAAAGGTACGCCGTCACCCCTTACGAGGCTCCGACTGTTTGTATGCATGCGGTTTCAGGATCTATTTCACTCCCCTCCCGGGGTTCTTTTCGCCTTTCCCTCACGGTACTGGTTCACTATCGGTCGATCACGAGTATTTAGCCTTGGAGGATGGTCCCCCCATCTTCAGACAGGATTTCACGTGTCCCGCCCTACTTGTCGCACACCTAGTTCTTTCATACTGTTTTCGCCTACAGGGCTATCACCTGCTATGGCCGCACTTTCCAGAGCGTTCGGCTAACAATACAAATAAAGAGTGCAAGGCTCATCCCATTTCGCTCGCCACTACTTTGGGAATCTCGGTTGATTTCTTTTCCTGCGGTTACTTAGATGTTTCAGTTCACCGCGTTCGCTTCACATGGCCTATGTATTCAGCCATGGATACTCCATAAGGAGTGGGTTTCCCCATTCGGACATCCCCGGATCAAAGCTTGTTTGCCAGCTCCCCGGGGCTTTTCGCAGGCTACCGCGTCCTTCATCGCCTGTGATCGCCAAGGCATCCACCACATGCACTTGTTCGCTTGACCCTATAACGAGTCTGTCTCGTTACAGGTTGAGTTCTCGCGTTGTGCCGTATTCCAATTGAGTCGAACATAGAGTTCGAATCATCTTGAGATACATCGATACAATCACAACCCGGATAGTTTTCACGTCCATCTCAAGACGCTTCCGCTATCCAAATTACTTACTTCTTCCAGATTGTTAAAGAACGACAGCCGATATGGTGTTACTCATATCACTCTGACTGGCTCAATCGCCAATGACAAACGTTCGATCAAGTCGAACGCTTGTCATTGAAGATTGGTGGAGGCAGACGGGATCGAACCGACGACCCCCTGCTTGCAAAGCAGGTGCTCTCCCAGCTGAGCTATGCCCCCCATACAGAGACTTCCCAGGTTTCCACGTCAGACAATGGTGGGTCTGGTTGGATTCGAACCAACGACCCCCGCCTTATCAAGACGGTGCTCTAACCGACTGAGCTACAGACCCCTGAGTCTGTCCTAATTTACAGCCGATAAGCGTGAGCGCTCAACTTGTGCGAGATAGCTCTGGAAAGGAGGTGATCCAGCCGCACCTTCCGATACGGCTACCTTGTTACGACTTCACCCCAGTCATGAATCCTACCGTGGTGACCGTCCTCCTTGCGGTTAGACTAGCCACTTCTGGTAAAACCCACTCCCATGGTGTGACGGGCGGTGTGTACAAGACCCGGGAACGTATTCACCGCGGCATGCTGATCCGCGATTACTAGCGATTCCAGCTTCATGCACTCGAGTTGCAGAGTGCAATCCGGACTACGATCGGTTTTCTGGGATTAGCTCCCCCTCGCGGGTTGGCGACCCTCTGTTCCGACCATTGTATGACGTGTGAAGCCCTACCCATAAGGGCCATGAGGACTTGACGTCATCCCCACCTTCCTCCGGTTTGTCACCGGCAGTCTCCTTAGAGTGCTCTTGCGTAGCAACTAAGGACAAGGGTTGCGCTCGTTGCGGGACTTAACCCAACATCTCACGACACGAGCTGACGACAGCCATGCAGCACCTGTGCGCCGGTTCTCTTTCGAGCACTCCCGAATCTCTTCAGGATTCCGACCATGTCAAGGGTAGGTAAGGTTTTTCGCGTTGCATCGAATTAATCCACATCATCCACCGCTTGTGCGGGTCCCCGTCAATTCCTTTGAGTTTTAATCTTGCGACCGTACTCCCCAGGCGGTCAACTTCACGCGTTAGCTACGTTACTAAGGAAATGAATCCCCAACAACTAGTTGACATCGTTTAGGGCGTGGACTACCAGGGTATCTAATCCTGTTTGCTCCCCACGCTTTCGTGCATGAGCGTCAGTATTGGCCCAGGGGGCTGCCTTCGCCATCGGTATTCCTCCACATCTCTACGCATTTCACTGCTACACGTGGAATTCTACCCCCCTCTGCCATACTCTAGCCTGCCAGTCACCAATGCAGTTCCCAGGTTGAGCCCGGGGATTTCACATCGGTCTTAGCAAACCGCCTGCGCACGCTTTACGCCCAGTAATTCCGATTAACGCTCGCACCCTACGTATTACCGCGGCTGCTGGCACGTAGTTAGCCGGTGCTTATTCTTCCGGTACCGTCATCCCCCGGCCATATTAGGGCCAAGGATTTCTTTCCGGACAAAAGTGCTTTACAACCCGAAGGCCTTCTTCACACACGCGGCATTGCTGGATCAGGCTTTCGCCCATTGTCCAAAATTCCCCACTGCTGCCTCCCGTAGGAGTCTGGGCCGTGTCTCAGTCCCAGTGTGGCTGGTCGTCCTCTCAGACCAGCTACTGATCGTCGCCTTGGTAGGCCTTTACCCCACCAACTAGCTAATCAGCCATCGGCCAACCCTATAGCGCGAGGCCCGAAGGTCCCCCGCTTTCATCCGTAGATCGTATGCGGTATTAATCCGGCTTTCGCCGGGCTATCCCCCACTACAGGACATGTTCCGATGTATTACTCACCCGTTCGCCACTCGCCACCAGGTGCAAGCACCCGTGCTGCCGTTCGACTTGCATGTGTAAGGCATGCCGCCAGCGTTCAATCTGAGCCAGGATCAAACTCTTCAGTTCAAACCTGTTACTGTTTTCGGTTCCGTAGAACCGGTCGCTCACTCAAAGCTGACAGGTATATGAATTGCTTCATAAACCTGACTTACTTTAGTGTGAGACTCTTGATACTTTTGCTAATCCGATCTGACGATCGGCTCGCTGTCATCAAGCGCCCACACTTATCGGCTGTTAATTTTTAAAGAACGTTTCTGCGAGAAAACCGTCTTTCTCAGCAGCGCTGCGTTGTCAGCAGCAGAGAAGCGAGATTATGAACACTGTTTCGCAGTTCGTCAACAACTTTTTTACAAACTTCGTTGCGACTGCGGGGTTCATCTTCCTCGGCAGCGCCGGCGCGTAACCACCACACCCGCTCTACCTCGCTTCCCCCTTCCGCGCCGCGTTGCCGTCAGCGCGAAAGAGGCGTGATTCTAGGCACGTCTCACGTTCTGCGCAAGGGGTTCGAAGCAGTTTTTTACATAGCCCCTGATTCGGGCACACTCGATGCCGCAGCGCGAGACCGCTTACTGTGCACAGAACGGACTAGAATATGAGGTTCTTCGCCCCTTTCTATACGAATTTAATATGCGCCAGCGAATCGCCAAACGTCTTCCTCCCGATGCCGACAAACTGGTCGGCCTGTCGCTTGCGCTCTTCGCCTCCGGCAGCCGCATCGAAGATCGCTTCTGGGAAGCGAAGCTCGACGCGCTGCTCGCCAAGATCGTTCGCAACGGCAACCAGACCACGCTCGACGCGGCCCTCGACCATCTCCAGCAGAACCATCCGGATGCATACGGCGCGCTTGCCGACATGGCCGAGACCCACAGCGAGTCGATGGTGATCGAACACGACGGCCAGCCGCACGATGCGCTGCTGATCGCGGTGCCCGTGCTGGCGTGGACGCGCTACGTGATCCCGTCGGGTCCGCTGAAGACGGACACCGCCGAGGCCCTGCGC
The DNA here is from genome assembly GCF_902833085.1 of Burkholderia ubonensis. Lineage (GTDB taxonomy): Bacteria > Pseudomonadota > Gammaproteobacteria > Burkholderiales > Burkholderiaceae > Burkholderia > Burkholderia ubonensis. The sequence goes on along the minus strand of NZ_CADFEB010000007.1, from coordinate 312,087 downwards.
ACGCATCTGCAGGCGCACGTCCTCGCCAACGGCACGCTCGTCGGGCTTGCCCCGTTCCTCTACAGCATCGACCAGTTGCCGCGGCATCACGTCGAAACCTACCGCCTCGCCCAGCAACTCGCGCATGCCGCGCTCGGCCAGCACGCCGCCAAGCTCAACTTCGGCGACCTGCCCGAGACTTCTCCGATCCTGGCCGATCCGCGTTTCCTGCTTGCCGTCGTGGCCGCCCCGGCGGGCGCCCCGCTGTTCCGCTGGCAAGAAGAAGAGCACGGCTCCCGGATCGAACGCGGCCAATGCCTCGAGCAATGGACTGCACAAGGCGGCCCGAACCTCGCAATCGCCCTGCCCGGATGCGAATTCGAATGCCTGCTTCCGGACGCGTACTATTCGGCCTGCCGCGATGCCGACGAAAGAATTCGTCCGCACACGGTCCGAACGGCTATTCGTTATCTTTTTGACACACTTGGTGCAGCGCCGCAGGAGCTGCGCGCGGTGGTCGCCGGCTTCGGCGAACGTCGTGTCGACGAATATCGAATCGGCTTCACGCGCCGCGGCAACAACGACGTGATCTACGGCGTCGTCTGGCCGCTCTACGGCCGCGAGAATGGGGATGTGGCGACCGATAACGGCGCGCTCGAAGGCGACATGCCGATCGACGGGCCGCTCGAGGAAATCGTCAGCCTGCTGAAGGAATGCGGCGTGACCGACGTTCGCCGGCACGCGGGCCGCTTCGAACCGGAGTACTGCGACGACTGCGGCGTACCGCTGTACTCCGACCCGCTCGGGGAGATCGTTCACGCCGAAATGCCGGAAGACGCGTCGCCCGCGCAGCCGCACTTCCACTGAACCCGTCGCGCCTCCCGAACGGCCGGCTCGTCGAAAGCCGCCCCCGGTTGTCACCGGAGCGGCTTTTTTCTTGTCCTAAAAAAATTTCTGACTTTTCCTAAGCCATTCGGCCAAGCAGACATCATGTAAGGTGTTTGTCATGATCGAGCTCGAGACATGACACCAGCAGCTCGGTGCGACTTACAACCTTACGGAGGTCAGACTATGCGGTTCCTGGTTCTCAATTCAGACGCGGAGCGACGTGACGGACTGAAGGCCCTATTACGGCAGATCGACCGTCACGCCGCATACAACGACGCGCCTGACGGTTTCCAGGCGCGCCGGCTGTTGCGCAACGAGCGTTTCGACCTGGTCGCAATCGACTGGCAGGACGTCGGTCGGCTCAGCGAGCTTCAGGCGCTCTGCAACGCCTGTTCGCCTTCGCCTGCCGCGGTCCTGATCGACGACGCCACGCCCGAAACCGTCCGCGGCCTCTTCAACTGCGGCGTCGCCGGCGTGATCCCTCGCTCGACACGGCCGCACCTGATCGTCCGCGCATTCGAAATGGTGCTGCTCGGCGGCCACTACATCCCGCCGATCGCTCTCAACCTCCTGCCTTCGCTGCTCGTGACCCGTCACGAAGCGCACGTCCAGGAACTCGCCGGGTCGATTCCCCGCCGTTCGGCCACCCGCGTGCTGTCGCCGCGGCAAGCGCAGATCATGCGTTTCGTCCACATGGGCAACACCAACAAAATGATCGCGCGCACGCTCGGCATCAGCGAAGGCACTGTGAAGATCCACCTCGCGAGCATTTTCCAGCAACTTGGCGCGACCAATCGCGCCGCCGCGGTTGCGATCTACAACGGCTGGCTGTCTCCGCACCTCGAAGTCCTGTTGTCGAGCCGCGACGGCGCGCGCAGGCCGGTGCTGGGCGAGCGCGGCCCGGTGTCGCTGCGCGCCGTGCGCGACAAGCACGACAAACACGACAAACACAAGTACCCGTCGCCGGCAGTGAACGACGGCATGCAGAAGACGCTCCACGCCGCCGAACCGCCCGCCCGGTTCCGCCGCGATCGCCAGGGCTGACCGTATCGCGATCGCGACGATCGACGTGCGAGCAGATTCCCATGTTCGATGTTCAACGAGTAATATGGACGCATGGGTTTTCTCTTCACACCGCTTCCGCTATGGCTTGGCGTCGGTGGCTGGATCGCCGCCGCGGCTCTGCTCGCGCTGGCGATCTGGAAGCGCCCGTTCGTCCGTCTCCAGGATGCGACGCTCCAGCACGTATGGCTCGCGCTCATCACGGCGATCACGGTGCTCTGGGCGTCGAACGCCTGGCTCGAAGACGGACTCGTCATGCACCTGCTCGGCGCGACGCTGCTCGTCACATTATTCGACTGGACACTCGCGCTGATCGCGATGGGGGTCGTGACGGTAGTCGCCGCGATCATCTTCGACGCGCCGTGGCACGGAATCGGCCTGACCTACCTGATCTACGGCGCATGGCCCGTCGCGGTATCGTCGTTGCTGCAGCGCGCGGCGCTCGCGTGGCTGCCGCACAACCTTTCGTCGTTCATTACGGGCCAGGGGTTTCTGTCGCCCGCCATCACGATCGTCGCGGTCGCCGCTGCAGCGGCCGGCGTCCAGCTCGCACTCGCGGACGGCACCGCCATCGTCATTCCGTCCGGCTATCTGTGGAACACGGCCTTGCTCGCGCTCGGCGAAGCATGGTTCACCGGCATGGCGACAGCTCTCATCGCCGTCTATCGCCCTGCCTGGGTCACGACTTTCGACGTCCGGCGCTATCGTCTCGGCGGCCCGCGCGCGTAAGCGCGCGCCGGCGGCAACAATCCTGCGGGTTCTTGCGTCGACGCGACGCTTCCTCGAAGCAGGAGAGCGCCACGTCTACTTTCACGCGACTTTTTTACGCTAAGATTGAACTCCGGTTCTTCATCGAGCATCTATACGTGCTCGATGTCTCATTTGCTCCTCACCAATAACCAGATGGACAGTTCACCCGCCCCGCTCCGAATTCTCAGAGCGTTCGGCAAGCTGGCAGCCTGTGTCGCGGGTCTGTCGCTTGCACTTCCGGCGCCGGTCTTTGCCGACCTCCTCGACCAGCGTTCCGAACTGATCAACAAGTTCGTCAACGAGATGCACGCCGATCCGCTCGTCGCGGACTGCGCGGCCCACGGCAGCTTCATCGCCAGCACGTCGTCGGCCTTCGATCGCGTCGAATTCCCGCCCAGTGCGTTCGACAGCGGCAACGCGACGATCACGCCGTGGAACGACGCGTTCGACCAGGGCAAGCAGCGCGTCAAGGTCGACAACATCGTCACCGTCGACGGGCTCGGCATTCACAACGACGGCAGCGACTCGACGCCGCTGAAATTCCGTTGCGGCTATGTCGGCCAGCAGATGCTCGCGTTCAGCTGGAACGATCCGGTTCCGCCGCTCAAGCCGCGTGCCGAACGGCCTGCGCCGTCGAAGAAGAGCTTCAAGGGCAAGTCGGCGAAGGGCAAGACCAAGGCGAAAGCGTCCGGCCGCACCGCCAAGAAGGCTTCGGCAACGAAGCGATCCACGCCCCAGAAGAAAGCCGTGAAGAAGAAGTCAACGGCGAAGAAGTCCTGACACGACGGGACGACGACGGCAGACGAAAAAAAGCCGGGACATCCAGTGATGTCCCGGCTTTCTTCTTGCCCCGCCGAACATGCGCTTACGCGAACGTCTCGATGTGTCGCAGGATCGCGGCCAGCATCGCCGCGCCGAGCGCCGCGCTGCGTTCGCCGTTCCAGCCGACGCGCTCGTCGGGCAGGTTCGCGTTGTCCTTGAACGGCATCTCGAGCGTCAGCGACAGGCATCCGAACTGGTGCCCGATGTACTTCGACGCGAGCTTGAGCGCATCCTCCTTGTACTTGCTCGCCGCGTAGCCGTGCTCGTCCTGGAAGTCCGGGCTCGCCACCTTGAACGCGTCGATGAACGCCGTCTGCTCGATCCCCTGCTGCTCGGTGAAGCTCGGCAGCATTTCCGAGCCCGCGACGAACACGTACGGCAGATCCTCGTCGCCGTGGATGTCGAAGAACAGATCGCAGCCGGTCGCGTGAATCGCTTCGCGCACGACCAGCACCTCGGGGCTGCGCGCGGCATCCGGCTCCATCCATTCGCGATTCAGGTTCGCGCCGGCGGCGTTGGTCCGCAGGTTGCCGTGCGCGCTGCCGTCGGGATTCATGTTCGGCACGATGTAGAACGTCGCACGGTCGTAAAGCCTGCGCGCGACCGGATCGCCCGCCCAGTCGCCCCAACCGGCAAGACGCTTGACGAGCCCCTCGACGAACCACTCGGCCATCGTCTCGCCCGGGTGCTGGCGCGCAATGATCCACACCTTCTTCTTCGGCGCGCCCTCCGTGTCCGGCGCGCCGAGCGTCAGCAGCGACATCGGCCGCCCTTCGACGCTCCGGCCGAGCTCGGTCACGCTCGCCTGCGGCAATTGCTGGACCGCGCCGAGAAACGCCGCATGACGCTCTTCCGAGTACGGCTCGAAATACGCGTAATAGATGCTGTCGAACTCGGGCGTATGGTCGATCGTCATCGTCTTGCCGTCGAACGTCGTCGGCACGCGGAACCAGTCGACCCGGTCGTAGCTCGCGACCGCGCTGTAGTTGCGCCAGCCCGACGGATACGCGCATTCGGCGGCGTTCTCGAACGTCATCACGCACCGCTCGCCGCGCACGCCCGTCACGCGGTAGTAGAACCACTGCGCGAATTCCGCCTGATTGTCGCCGCGCACGCGCAGACGGATCGCGTCCGGCCGCTCGCACGACACGACGTCGATCGCGCCGGCGTCGAAATTACTGGTGATCGAAAGGGTCATCGTCTCTCCTGTCCCATGCAAAGCTGCGCCGGCGGTCTCGTGAACCGCCCGCAGGTCACTCGCCGACTCGCCGGCGATATACGTAAGTCGAATCGTTCGATGCGGCTTCGTCGAACGCATAGCCTTCCACCGCGAAATCCCTCAGCGCCTGCGGTTCGGCGATCCGGTTCTCGACGACATAACGGGCCATCAGGCCCCGCGCGCGCTTCGCGTGGAAGCTGATGATCTTGTAGCGGCCGCCCTTCCAGTCTTCGAACACCGGCGTGACGACCGGCGCGGCCAGCAGCTTCGGCTTGACCGACTTGAAATACTCGGTCGACGCGCAGTTGATCAGCACCCGCGACGCACCGCTGCGCGTTTCCAGCTGCGCGTTCAACGCGCGGGTGATCCGGTCGCCCCAGAACGCATAGAGATCCTTGCCGCGCCCGTTCGCGAAGCGCGTGCCCATCTCGAGCCGGTACGGCTGCAGCAGGTCGAGCGGGCGCAGCAGCCCGTACAGTCCCGACAGCACGCGCACGTGCTGCTGCGCGTAATCGAGGTCCGCCGCCGACAGCGACTTCGCGTCGAAGCCTTCGTACACGTCGCCGTTGAACGCGAGCACCGCCTGCTTCGCGTTCGCGGGCGAGAACGTCGGCGACCAGTCCGCGTAGCGCTGGAAGTTCAGGCGCGCGAGCGGATCGGAGATGTCCATCAGCGTCGCGATGTCCTGCGGCGACAGCTTGCGCAGCCCGTCGATCAGCTCCGACGCGTCGTCGACGAACGCAGGCTCGGTATAGGTCGCGACATGGGCAGGGGTGTCGTAGTCGAGGGATTTCGCGGGGGAGAGAACGATTATCATAGAGGCTCGCTGGCACGCCGTGCCGTGCGGTCAGACGAAAACCACCGATTGTAACGAATGCCCAGCTCCCCCGCCCCGCGCGCCGCTTGTCGCGTCGTGCTCGATTCGAACGTCTGGATCGACATCCTCGTCTTCGACGATCCCGCCACACGCCCGATCCGGGCCGCACTGGAGCGCGGCGTGCTCGTCGCGCTGATCGACGGCCGCTGCCTGAACGAACTCGAGCACGTGCTCGACTATCCGCAGTTCCAGGCGCGCGCGGTCGACAAGGCGGCCGCGCTCGCGACCGTCGCCCGCCTCGCACAAAGGGTCGAACCGCCGCCGGTCGCCGCCGACGCGCCGCCGCTGCCGAAATGCAAGGATCGCGACGATCAGAAGTTTCTCGAACTGGCGCGCGCCGCGCAAGCCGAGTGGCTCGTGTCGAAGGACCGGGCGCTGCTCAAGCTCGCGAAGCGCACCGCGCGCGACTTCGGCTTCCGGATCGCCCAGCCCGCGCCGTTCACCGACGCGTGCACGCTCGACGTCGCGATTGCCGACGCGGCCACGGCGGCCTGAGCCGCCGGCGCCCTTCACTTCCGACAGCCACCGATGAACGCTCCTTCCGACATGCCAACGACTCCCGTTTTCCCCTCGCGTCTGCCGAACGTCGGCACGACGATCTTCACGGTCATGAGCGCGCTTGCCGCCGAAAAAGGCGCCGTCAACCTCGGCCAGGGCTTCCCGGACTTCGATTGCGACCCGCGGATCGTCGACGCAGTCGCCGCCGCGATGCGCGACGGCCACAACCAGTATCCGCCGATGGCCGGCGTCGCGCCGCTGCGCGAAGCGATCGCCGACAAGATCGCGCAGGTGTACGGCCGCCGCTACGATCCGGCGACCGAGATCACGGTGACGGCCGGCGCGACGCAGGCGCTGCTCACCGCGATCCTGTGCGCGGTGCACCCGGGCGACGAGGTGATCGTCGTCGAGCCGACCTACGACAGCTACCTGCCGTCGATCGAACTCGCGGGCGGCAAGCCGGTATTCGTCACGCTGGAAGCGCCGGACTACGCGATCCCGTTCGACCGCCTCGCGGCCGCAATCACGCCGAAGACGCGGATGATCCTGATCAACACGCCGCACAACCCGACCGGCACCGTGTGGCGCGAAGCGGACATGCGCAAGCTCGAGGAGATCGTGCGCGGCACGAACCTGCTGATCCTGTCGGACGAGGTGTACGAGCACATGGTGTACGACGGCGCGCGCCACGAAAGCGTCGCGCGCTATCCGGAACTGGCCGCGCGCAGCTTCATCGTGTCCAGCTTCGGCAAGACCTATCACGTGACGGGCTGGAAGATCGGCTACGTGGCCGCGCCCGCCGCGCTCAGCGCGGAGTTCCGCAAGGTCCATCAGTTCAACGTGTTCACGGTGAATACGCCGATGCAGTTCGGGCTCGCCGACTACCTGCGCGACCCGGCGCCGTACCTGACGCTCGCCGGCTTCTACCAGAACAAGCGCGACTTCTTCCGCGCCGGGCTCGAACGCACGCGCTTCAAGCTGCTGCCGTGCTCGGGCACGTACTTCCAGTGCGTCGACTATTCGGCAATCAGCGACCTGCCCGAAGCGGAATTCTCGAAGTGGCTCACGACGGAAATCGGCGTCGCGGCAATCCCGGTGTCGGCGTTCTATCACACGCCGCATGAATCGGGCGTCGTGCGCTTCTGCTTCGCGAAGCAGGAGCGCACGCTCGCCACCGCGCTCGAACGGCTCGCGAAGCTGTAAGCCGGCCCGCGCCGCCCGAACCTGCGCGGCGCAGGACAGCGTCAAGCGAACGCGACGCTCAAGGAAGCTTGCCGTTCGCCGCCGCGAGATACGCCTTGCGATCTTCGGCGACGCGTTGCGCGGCCGGGCGCTCGCCGACCTTCTGCGCATGTGCCTTCCAGTCGATGCCCGCGTCGAGCAGGAAATCGCGGCCGTAGACCGCCTTCGTCGCCATGCCGATGACCGGCAGGTGGATCGACGCGGCGATGTCCGCGAGACCGAACGAATCGCCGAGCACGTAGGGCGAGAAGCGCGTCATCGTCTTGAACGCGTCGATCGCGCGCGGCAGGCGCTTCTCGACGTGCGCCTTCATCCCGTCGCTGACCTTCCCGCCGAAAAACGCTTCCGTATAGACCTCGCGCGCGGTCCATTCGAGATACAGCTCGAGCGTCTCGACGAGCTCGCGCACCTTCGCCGCCTCAAACGGGTCGGACGGGAAAATCGGCTTGTCCGGATAGCGCGCCGCCAGGTATTCGATGATCACCTGCGATTCGAACAGCGCGCCCTGTTCGGTCTTCAGGAACGGAATCTTGCCGAGCGGCGTATCGGCGAGCACGGCCGGATCGCTGATCGGCAGGCCGCACGGCGCTTCCTCGAACGGAATGCCGTACTCGAGCAAAACGAACTTCACCTTGTTGTAGTAGTTGGACAACGGAATACCGCACAGCTGTAGCATCGGAGTCTCCTTCCCCGCGGGGATGTGGCCGGGCCGATGCCCGGCGTATCAAGATTCGTCGTGCTGAAAAGCACGTTCGTGCTAGTCTAAGGCAGTTCCAATTCTGTCACGACTTCGCCGCCTCCGCAGCCGCGAAATCATCGTCTGCCCGTGCAGCGCATGCGGCGCCACAGCCGCGCCACTCGATGGAGACACACTCGCATGAGTGCTGAACTGCTGGCGTCACGCCCGCCCGAAAGCGAATCGACGCTCGTCCTTACGCTATCCAATCCCGGCGCGCGCAACGCGCTGCATCCCGACATGTACGCGGCGGGCATCGAGGCGCTCGCCACCGCCGAGCGCGATCCCGCGATTCGCGCGGTCGTGCTCACCGGCGCCGACCGCTTCTTCTGCGCGGGCGGCAACCTGAACCGGCTGCTCGACAACCGCTCGAAGGATCCATCCCAACAGGCCGACAGCATCGACCTGCTCGGTGCGTGGGTCGCCGCGATCCGCGCGTCGACGAAGCCCGTCATCGCGGCGGTCGAAGGGGCCGCGGCCGGCGCCGGCTTCTCGCTCGCGCTCGCCTGCGACCTGATCGTCGCCGCGCACGATGCGAAGTTCGTGATGTCGTACGCGCGCGTCGGCCTGACGCCGGACGGCGGCGGCTCGTGGTTTCTCGCCCGCGCGCTGCCGCGCGCGCTCGCGGCCGAGATCCTGTTCGAAGGCAAGCCCGTCGCGGCCGAGCGCCTGCATGCGCTCGGCGTCGTCAACCGTCTCGCTACGCCTGGCGCCGCACTCGCCGACGCGCTGGCCTGGGCCGACGCGCTCTCGAACATCTCGCCGAACGCGCTGACGCGCATCAAGGCGCTGCTCGACGATGCGGCCGCTCAGCCGCTCGACGCGCATCTCGTCACCGAACGCGACCATTTCGTTGCGTCGCTGTATCACGCGGATGCGCTCGAAGGCATCACCGCGTTTCTCGACAAACGCCCGGCCCGCTACAAGCGCTGATCGCGCAACTCGCGCTCGCACGCTGCGTCGAACGGCGCGCGGCGGCCGCCGGCGGCCTGCGTCGATCCGTGCTCTAATGACCGCCTGTCGCGGCGCCCCGGCGGCGCCGCTATCGCGGACGCATTGAAGGAGTTGACGATGATCGACGTCTACAGCTGGGCGACCCCGAACGGCCACAAGGTGCACATCCTGCTCGAGGAAACCGGCCTCGAATATCGTGTGCACCCGATCGATATCGGCGCGGGCGACCAGTTCCAGCCGGATTTCCTGAAGATCAGCCCGAACAACAAGATTCCGGCGATCGTCGATGCGGACGGCCCCGGCGGCAAGCCGATCGCGCTGTTCGAATCGGGCGCGATCCTGATCTATCTCGCGGAAAAGACCGGCCGGTTCCTGCCGACGGACCCGGCCGCGCGCTACGCGACGCTGCAATGGCTGATGTTCCAGATGGGCGGCATCGGCCCGATGCTCGGGCAGGCGCATCACTTCCGCCTCTACGCGCCGGAGAAGATCGACTACGCGGTCAACCGCTATACGAACGAAGCGCACCGCCTCTACAACGTGATGGACAAGCGGCTCGGCGAAACCGCGTATCTCGCCGGCGACGACTACACGATCGCCGACATCGCGACGTTCCCGTGGACGCGCTCGTGGCAGAACCAGGGGATCGAACTCGACGAATTCCCGAACGTGAAGCGCTGGCATGAGGCGATCGCCGCGCGGCCGGCGGTGCAGCGCGGCGTCGAGGTGCTGGCGTCGCTGCGCAAGGCGCTGCAGGACGACAAGGCGCGCGAGGTGCTGTTCGGCGCAACGCAGTACGCGAAGCACTGAACGTTCCGGGCATCGCGCATGTGGCCGCACATCGCGCGACGCCCGATGCGCGAGCCCCCCGGCGCTTCAGAAATAGTGCCGCGTGACGAACTCGGCCGCACACACGAGCCGCGGCGTCTCGGGACGTTCGACCTGCATCGAAACGGTCCACGTTGCCTGGATGCCGCCCTTCTCCACCTCTGCAGTTTCCTTCACGGCAAACAGCGCGCGGATGCGCGCGTCGACCGGCACCGGCCTCACGAAGCGCACACGGTTCAGTCCGTAGTTCACGCCCATCTTCTGCTCGAAACGCATCGCGTCGGTCATCAACACGGGGATCAGCGACAGCGTCAGGAAACCGTGCGCAACCGGACCGCCGAACGGCGATTCGCGTCGCGCACGCTCGGGATCGACGTGAATCCACTGATGATCGCCCGTCGCGTCGGCGAACCCGTCGACGCGGTGCTGGTCGACGACGATCCATCCGCTTGCGAGCGGCGCTTCGCCGACGCGCGCCGTCAGCGCCTGCGCCGACGCGATCAGCGGCAAGGCCGCCGCCGTCACGCGCTCGCTCCGGCCGGATCGCGCAGCCCGAAGATCACCTTCGAACGCACGGTGATCACCGTCTCGCCGCCGCCGTTGACGCCGATCCACTCGGTCGTCACGATGCCGCGATCGGGCTTGCTCGCCGACACGCGCTTGTCGTGGATCTTCTGGTACATCGTGATCGTGTCGCCGACGCGCACCGGCTTCAGCCAGCGAATCTCGTCGATGCCGGGCGAACCCATGCTGGTCGAACCCGGCAGCACGTTGCGCACCAGCATGCCCATGAACACCGAGCAGGTATGCCAGCCGCTCGCGACGAGCCCGCCGAACGGCGAGGCTTCCGCCGCCGCCTCGTCCATGTGGAACGGCTGCGGGTCGTAGCGCCCGGCGAACGTCTTGATGTCGTCCGCCTCGAACGTGTAGCGCCCGACTTCGGTCGTGGCGCCGACCACCAGATCTTCGTAACTGATACCCACTCTAGTCTCTCCTTGGTTTGCGCGCGCACGCGCCGTGTTTGCCGCTATGCTGCATCGGCCTGCATGAAATCAGGCAGCGCCGCGATGCGGGCGAGATGGTGATCCGTGTCGCCGAGCGTCGTCTCGATGATCGACAGGCGCTTGAACAGATGCGCGGCCGCCACCTCGTTGGTCACGCCCATCCCGCCGTGCAACTGTACCGCCTGCTGGCCGACGAAGCGCGCGGCCTGCCCGACGCGCGCCTTCGCGGCCGACACGGCCTTGCGCCGCGCATCGGAATCGTCGCTCGCGTAGCGCACCGCGGCAAGATAGGTCAGCGAACGCGCCTGCTCCGCGTGGATCAGCATGTCGACCATCCGGTGCTGCAGCGCCTGGAAACGCGCGATCGGCACGCCGAACTGCTCGCGCGTCTTCGTGTATTCGACGGTTGCGCGGTTCAGTTCGTCGAGCGCGCCGACCGCCTCGGCGCACAGCAGCACGGTCGCGTAATCGGCGATCCGCTCGAGCGCCGCCGCATCGCGCTCGCCTCCCGTCAGCCGGCGAGCGGGCGTATCGTGCAGCCGGATCGTCGCCGCGCGCTGGCCGTCGATCGTCCGATAGTCGACGACGTCCGCGCCCGCTGCGCCGCGCTCGACGGCAAACAGGCCCACCGCGCCATCGTCGAGCCGCGCGGGCACGATCCACACGTCCGCCTGCGCGCCGTGCTGCACGATCGACTTGATGCCGGTCAGGCGCTGCGCGCCGTCCGGTCCGCTCGCGCGCGTGTCGAGCGCGAACAGGTCGTAGCGCGCGTGCGGCTCGTGGAACGCAACCGCGAGACGCTTCCGCCCTTGCGCGACGCCTTCCAGCAACGCGGCGTCCTCGCCCGCGCCGGAACCGGCAACGCGCAACGCCTCGACGCCGACCGCCGTCGCCCAGTACGGCTCGACGACGAGCGCGCGGCCGAGCGCCTGCAGCGCGACCAGCATGTCGATCGCGCTCCCGCCGAAACCGCCCTGCGTGTCCGGCACCGGCAGCGCGGTCAGCCCCAGTTCCGTGAATGCCTGCCATTGCGCGTCCGACACGCCGGCTTCGCTGCGCACGATCGCCTGGCGCGTTTCGAAGCCGTATTGCTCGTCGAGATATCGACGCAGCGCGTCGGCGAATTGCTGCTGCTCGTCGGTAAAGGTGAAGTCCATGTGCCGCTCCTCACAGTCCGAGAATCATCTGCGCGATGATGTTCTTCTGAATTTCGTTCGAGCCGCCGTAGATCGACGTCTTGCGGAAGTTGAAGTAGTACGCGGCGAGCGGCGCGGCATCGTCGTCGCCCGCCACGCTGCGCGCGCGCTCGCCTTCGAGGAACGGCGCGTCGAACGGCGCCGCCTGCGGGCCGATCGCGTCGAACATCAGCTCGGTGAGCGCCTGCTGCACCTCGGTGCCCTTGATCTTCAGCATCGACGCTTCCGGACCCGGCCCCTTGCCGCTCGTCTCGCGGCTGACGACGCGCAGCACCGTCACCTCGAGCGCCATCAGCTCGACTTCGAGCGACGCGACCTTCGCGGCGAACACCGGATCGGCGAGCAGCGGCTTGCCGTTCTTCCGCTGGTTCAGCGCGATCCGTTTCAGGAACGCGAGCTCCCGTTTCGAGTTGCCGACGCGCGCGATGCCCGTCCGTTCGTGGCCGAGCAGGTATTTCGCGTAGGTCCAGCCGCGGTTCTCGTCGCCGACGAGGTTCTCGACCGGCACCTTGACGTCCTCGAAGAACACCTCGTTGACTTCGTGATCCTCGTCGAGCGTGATGATCGGCCGCACGGTAATGCCGGGCGTCTTCATGTCGATCAGCAGGAACGAGATGCCTTCCTGCTTCTTTGCGGCCGGATCGGTGCGCACGAGGCAGAACATCATGTCGGCGTGCTGGCCGAGCGTCGTCCAGGTCTTCTGTCCGTTGACGACGTAATGGTCGCCCTGGCGCTCCGCGCGCGTGCGCAGCGACGCGAGATCCGAGCCGGAGCCCGGCTCCGAATAGCCCTGGCACCACCAGTCCGAGCCGTCCAGGATGCGGGGCAGATAGCGGCGTTTCTGCGCATCGCTGCCGTATTTCATCAGCACCGGGGCCACCATCGACACGCCGAACGGCAGCACGGTCGGCGCGCCGATCCGCGCGCATTCGTCGTCCCAGATGTGCCGCTGGGTCGCGTTCCAGCCCGGCCCGCCGTATTCGGTCGGCCAGGCCGGCGCCGACCAGCCGCGCTGGCCGAGAATCCGGTGCCAGCTCGCGTAGTCTTCGCGATTGAGTCGTTTGTGATCGAGAACCTTGGCGCGCAGCGCGTGAGGCAGGTTCGCCTCGAGCCAGGCGCGAATGTCGGCGCGGAACGCGTCGTCGGCGGGGGAATAATCCAGATCCATGCGAAAAGTCTCCTCGCCGCGGCCGATCGGCCCCGCGAGGACACGCCGCGCACGTTATTGCAGCGTTTCCTTCAACGCGCCGGGAATCGGCAGCGGCATCACGTCGATGCCTTCTTCGACCAAGGCTTGCGCGTCCTCGGGCGTCGTGACGCCCCGAATGCTGCGCACCGGCGCTTCGTTGTAATGGATGCGCCGCGCTTCCTCGGCGAAGCGCTCGCCCACGTTCTCGGTCTTCTCCAGCACCTCGCGCAATGCGCGCATCACCTGCGCCTGCAACGCGCGCGGATCGGCCGGCTTCGCCTGCGTCGCGCCGGACAGGTTCAGGCGCGGCGCGGACGGCATGCGGCTGACCTCGGTCGCCCCGCATACCGGACATTCGACCAGCTTGCGAGACAACTGCGCTTCGAATTCATCGGCGGAAGCGAACCAGCCTTCGAACCGATGACCATGCGGGCACTGTAAATCGAGGACCTTCATGCTGAATCAGGGCGTTTGACGAGTGTAGCGCAAAAAGAATTTTTGTGAACGGTCGTGCTAAACCGACGCCCGCTGCTGCGGGCGCCCGATGTCATTGAATTGTAGCGCGGCGCCTGTCGCACCGCTGACGCCGCCGTCAGGGCGCCAGCACAGGGCCGAGCGGCCACGTGCCGGACAGCGCCTTGTCGAGCCACATCGTGCCGATGATCGTCTTCACGTCGGTGATCTGGCCGGTCCGCACCCATTCGAGCAGGTCGGGCAGCGTCGCGGTGAAGGTCTCGAGGAATTCGCCGTCGTCGAGCTTGCGCTCGCCGGCCGTCAGGCCGCGCGCGAGGTACAGGTCGATGAACTCGGTCGAATAGGAAATGATCGGATGGATACGCGTCAGGAACACGTATTCACGCGCGGTATAGCCGGTTTCCTCGCGCAGTTCGCGCACCGCGCAGGCAAGCGCCCCTTCGTTCGGGTCGAGCTTGCCGGCCGGAAACTCGGCCATCACCTTGCCGATCGGGTAGCGATACTGGCTTTCCATCAGCACGCGACCGTCGTCGAACAGCGGAATCACCATCACCGCGCCCGGATGCTGGACGTATTCGCGCGTCGCATGCTTGCCGTCGGGCAGGCGCACGGTGTCACGCTTGAGCTTGAGGAACGCGCCGTCGAAAATCGCCTCGCTTTCGAGGCAGGTTTCGGTCAGGGCGGCGTCGTGATTGGGCAATTCGGCCATCGGCGGCTCCGGGGTTGAGCGCGACGGCCGTGGGGAACGGACCCTGGGCCGTCAGCGTCGTTTGACGAGATACTGGAACGTGAAGCCGGGAAACGCGAACACGACGAAGAGACTGAACGTGATCGCGTAAAACTGCCAGCCTTGTTCGAAACGGTTGCCGGCGCGCGATTCGAGCCAGAAGCCGAGCGCGCCGACCACGAAGTACAGCGCGATCAGCTCGCCGATCCGCACCCACGCGCTCTTCTTCGCCGCGCCGAGCGGCACGACGGCGAAGAGACGTTGGTTCAGGAACGGCAGGTTGGCGCCCGCGAGCGCCAACAGCACGATAAACCAGCCGGCTGCCGACATTACAGCGGCAGCGTGTGACGAATCGCCTGCAGGCAGGCCGTCAGCAGCGGGCTCGGGATCAGGCCGAGCACGACGACCGCGACGCCGTTCAGCACCAGGATCGTGCGCTTGCAGAAATCGCCGGTGATCGGGGTCGAGTCTTGCGGCGCATCGAAGTAGATCAGCTTGACGATGCGCAGGTAGTAGAACGCGCCGAACAGCGACGTGACCACGGCCAGCACGGCGAGCCACGTGAGGCCGGCGTTGACCGTCGCCTCGAGCACCGCGAGCTTCGCGTAGAAGCCGACGGTCGGCGGGATGCCGGCGAGCGAGAACATCATCACCATCATCACGAACGCGAACACCGGGCTGCGCTTGTTGAGGCCCTTGAAGTCGTCGATCGTTTCCGCCTCGAAATCGCGGCGCGCGAGCAGCATCACCACGCCGAACGAGCCGAGCGTCGTGATCAGGTAGACGATCGCGTAGAACATCGCCGAGCTGTACGCGCTCGCCGGCGCCGTCGCGTCGCCCTTCACGATGCCCGCGAGCAGGCCGAGCAGCACGAAGCCCATGTTCGAGATCGCCGAGTACGCGAGCATCCGCTTGATGTTGCGCTGGACGATACCGGTGATGTTGCCGATGATCAGCGACAGCGCGGCAAGGATCACGAGCGCCATCTGCCAGTTCTGCGCGAGCGGCAGCAGGCCCATCACCAGGAAGCGCAGACCCCACGCGAACGCGGCAACCTTCGGGCCGCCGCCGACGAACAGCGTCATCGCGGTCGGTGCGCCCTGGTAGACGTCCGGCACCCACATGTGGAACGGCACGGCGCCGAGCTTGAACGCGATGCCGGCGACGATGAAGATCACGCCGAACATCAGCACGGCAGTGTCGGTGTTGCCGCCGACCGCCTTGTACACCTCGGCCAGATCGAGCGAGCCGGTCGCGCCGTAGAGCATCGAGATGCCGTACAGCACGAAGCCCGACGCGAGCGCGCCCAGCACGTAGTATTTCATCGCGGCTTCGCTCGACTGCGCTGCGTCGCGACGCAGCGCGATGACCGCGTAAAGCGACAGCGACATCAGTTCGAGGCCGAGGTACAGCGTCAGGAAGTTGTTGCCCGACACCATGACCAGCTGGCCGAACAGCGAGAACATGCCGAGCAGGAACACGTCGCCGCGGAACATGTCGCGGTCTTCGAGGTACTTGCGCGAATAGACGAGCGTGACCGCGAAGCCGATCGACACGACGGCCTTCATCATGCTCGCGAACGAGTCGACGACGACCATCCGCGAGAAGAAGTAGTACTGCTGCGGGTCGAGCGCCTGCACCGCGAACCACACGCCGGCGACCACCGACGACACCACCGCGATCAGATAGGTCAGGCGGCGGCCGGCCGCGCCGGTAAAGGTGTCGTTCAGCCAGGCGACGACGATGGCGGCCATCACCAGCGCGTCAGGCAACAGGACATTCATAGGAGCGTTTTGCATGATCTTGATTTCCTCCGCTCGCGATTACTGGGCCAGCGGCAGCTTCGACTGCGCGACGTGGGAGAGGAGGTTTTCCACGGAAACGTGCATCACGTCGGTGAAGGGCTTCGGATACAGGCCCATCAGCATCGTGAACGCGGCAAGCACGGCCAGCATCACGAACTCGCGGCGGTTGATGTCCGTCAGCTTCGCGACGTGGTCGTTCGCGACCGCGCCGAAGTATACGCGCTTGTACATCCACAGCGTGTAGGCCGCGCCGAGGATCAGCGTGAATGCCGCGCCGAACGCGATCCAGAAGTTGTACTGGACCGCGGCGAGAATCACCATGAACTCGCCGACGAAACCCGACGTGCCCGGCAGGCCGCAGTTGGCCATCGAGAACAGCATCGCGAACGCCGCGAACTTCGGCATCACGTTCACCACGCCGCCGTAGGCGGCGATCTCGCGCGAGTGCACGCGGTCGTACAGCACGCCGATGCACAGGAACATCGCGCCGGACACGAAGCCGTGCGAGATCATCTGCACGATCGCGCCTTCGACGCCGAGCTGGTTGAAGATGAAGAAGCCGAGCGTGACGAAGCCCATGTGCGCGATCGACGAATACGCGACCAGCTTCTTCATGTCGGCCTGCACCATCGCGACGAGGCCGATGTAGATCACCGCGATCAGCGACAGCGTGATCACGACGGGCGCCAGGAAGTGGCTCGCGTCAGGCGTGATCGGCAGCGAGAAGCGCAGGAAACCGTACGCGCCGAGCTTCAGCATGATCGCCGCCAGCACGACCGAGCCGCCCGTCGGCGCTTCCACGTGCGCGTCCGGCAGCCAGGTGTGCACCGGCCACATCGGCACCTTCACCGCGAACGCGAGGAAGAATGCGATGAACAGCATGATCTGCGGCGTCATCGCGATCTTCGCGTTCTGCCACGTCGCCAGGTCGAACGAGTGCGTTTCCGTGTACAGGTAGATCAGCGCGACCAGCATCAGCAGCGAGCCGGCCAGCGTGTACAGGAAGAACTTGAACGCCGCGTACACGCGGTTCGGGCCGCCCCACACCCCGATGATGATGTACATCGGGATCAGCGTCGCCTCGAAGAACACGTAGAACAGCAGGCCGTCGGCCGCCGAGAACACGCCGACCATGATCCCCGACAGGATCAGGAATGCCGCCAGGTACTGCGACACGTGCTCGGTGATCACTTCCCAGCCCGCGATCACGACAATCACGGTGATCAGCGCGGTCAGCACGACGAACCACATCGAGATGCCGTCGACGCCGAGGTGATACGTAATGTTGAAGCGCTCGATCCAGGGCGATTGCTCGACGAACTGCAGCGCGGCCGTGCTCGAATCGAAATCGGTGATCAGCGGCACCGTCACCGCGAGGCCGAGCAGCGAGCCGATCAGCGCGACCCAGCGGGCCGGCCCCGGATTTTTGTCGTTACCCACCGCGAGCACGAGGAGGCCGAATACGATCGGCAACCAGATCGCGGTACTGAGAATCGGAAAAGAGTGCATTAGTCGTCCCCCGCCTTATTTGCCGCCGAGCGTTACAAACAGGGTCAGGAGCCCCAGCATGCCGATGATCATGGCGAACGCGTAGTGATAGATGTAACCGGATTGGAGGAAGCGGATCACGCCGGCGAACCAGGCGACGAACCGGGCGCTGCCGTTGACGAGGCCGTCGATCACCACGACATCGCCCTCCTTCCACAGGCCGCGGCCGATCGCCACCGAACCGCGGGCGAACACCACCTCGTTGATCTTGTCCATGTAGTACTTGTTGTCGAGCAGCGTGTAGATCGGGCCGAACGCGCGGCGGATCACGGCAGGCAGCTCAGGACGCTTCAGGTACAGGAACCATGCGGTTGCAACACCGGCGATCGCGAGCCAGAGCGGCAGCGTCGTCAGCGAGTGCAGGCCCATCGCGGCCCAGCCGTGGAACTCCTTGCCGAGTTCCTCGAGGCCCGGGTGGTTCTCGCCGATGAAGATCACCTTGTCGAACGCGACGCCATGCTCGAAGAAGCTGCCGTACAGCATCGGGCCGATCGCGATCGCACCGATGACGACCGACGGAATCGCGAGCAGCACGAGCGGCAGCCACACGACCCACGGGGTCTCGTGCGGTTCGTGCGCATGATCGTCGTGACCATGGCCATGGCCGTGATCGTCGTGGCCGTGCGCGGCCGCCATGCCCATCGGCGATTCCGGATGCTTCGGCTTGCGGAAGCGCTCTTCGCCGTGGAACACGAGGAAGTACATGCGGAACGAGTACAGCGCCGTGACGAACACGCTCGCGACGACCGCGAAGTACGCGAAGCCCGAACCGGCGAGATGCGATTCCTTCACGGCCTCGATGATCGAATCCTTCGAGTAGAAGCCCGAGAAGAACGGCGTGCCGATCAGCGCGAGCGAGCCGAGCAGCGACGTGATCCACGTGATCGGCATGTACTTGCGCAGGCCGCCCATGTTGCGGATGTCCTGGTCGTGGTGCATGCCGATGATCACCGAGCCCGCGCCGAGGAACAGCAGCGCCTTGAAGAACGCGTGCGTCATCAGGTGGAACAGCGCGACCGGATACGCGGACACGCCGAGCGCGACCGTCATGTAGCCGAGCTGCGACAGCGTCGAGTAAGCGACGACGCGCTTGATGTCGTTCTGGATGATGCCGAGGAAGCCCATGAACAGCGCCGTGATCGCGCCGATCACCGTGACGAACGACAGCGCGGTGTCCGACAGCTCGAACAGCGGCGACATGCGCGACACCATGAAGATGCCGGCCGTCACCATCGTCGCCGCGTGAATCAGCGCCGAGATCGGGGTCGGGCCTTCCATCGAGTCCGGCAGCCACACGTGCAGCGGGAACTGTGCCGATTTACCCATCGCGCCGATGAACAGGCAGATGCAGGCAACCGTCAGCAGACCCCAGTCGGTGCCCGGGAAGTGCAGGCTCGCGAGCTCCGCGCGCTTCGCGAACACTTCGCCGTAGTTCATCGAGCCGGCGAACGCGAGCAGCAGGCCGATGCCGAGCAGGAAGCCGAAGTCGCCGACGCGGTTCACGAGGAACGCCTTCATGTTCGCGTAGATCGCGCTCTCACGCGTGAAGTAGAAGCCGATCAGCAGGTACGACACGAGACCCACCGCTTCCCAGCCGAAGAACAGCTGCAGGAAGTTGTTGCTCATGACGAGCATCAGCATCGAGAACGTGAACAGCGAGATATACGAGAAGAAGCGCTGGTAGCCGTCTTCCTCCGACATGTAGCCGATCGTGTAGATGTGCACCATCAGCGACACGAAGGTCACGACGACCATCATCATCGCGGTCATCGAATCGACGAGGAAGCCGACTTCGAGCTTCAGCGAGCCGACGCGCATCCATTCGTAGATGGTCGCGTTGAAGCTCGCGCCGCCCATCACGTCGACGAAGACTTTCGCCGACAGGAGGAACGCGATCAATACGCCGAGGATCGTGATCCGGTGTGCGCCCTTGCGCCCGACTGCGTTCCCGAACAGCCCCGCAATCAGCGAGCCGGCCAGCGGAGCGAGCGGAACCGCCAGCAGCAGGTTTTCATTGAGTGTCGTTGACATAACAGCGTTGCCTGAAATTAACCTTTGAGCTGATCGAGATCCTCGACATTGATCGTGTCGAGCTTACGGAACAGGGTCACCAGAATCGCGAGGCCGATCGCGGCTTCCGCAGCGGCGACCGTCAGCACGAAGAACACGAAGATCTGGCCGTGCACGTCGCCAAGGTAATGCGAGAACGCGACGAAGTTGGTGTTCACCGCGAGCAGCATCAGCTCGATCGCCATCAGGATGATGATGATGTTGCGGCGGTTCAGGAAAATCCCGACGATCGCGATCGCAAACAGGATCGCGCCGAGCACGAGGTAGTGAGCAAGGGTCAACATGTTTTTCTCTCCTCCGCTTAGCCGTTGGCGCTCGTGCCGGCTTCGCTCTGGGCCGTCTCGGGCTGCGGCTTGTCCGCTTCCATCTTCACGAGGCGCACGCGATCGTCGCGACGCACCTTGACCTGGTCGGACACGCGCTGGCGCTTGCTGTCCTTGCCCTTGCGCTCGGTCAGCGCCACCGCCGCGATGATCGCGACGAGCAGCACGAGACCCGCGATTTCGAACGCGAAGATGTAGTCGGTGTAGATGACCTTGCCGATCAGGCGGGTATTCGGCCAGGTCGCCATCGCGCCCTGCGCCATCGCGCGCACCGGCGCTTCGGTCGCGCCGTAGCCGTGCCACAGGACCAGCGCCGTCTCGACGACGATGATCGCGCCGACGACGGTCGCCATCGGCACGAACTTCTTGAAGTCGCGTCGCAGGAAGTCGATGTTGATGTCGAGCATCATCACGACGAACAGGAACAGCACCATCACGGCGCCCACGTAGACCAGCACCAGCAGGATCGCGAGGAACTCCGCTTCCAGCAGCATCCAGATCGCGGCGGCGTTGAAGAACGCCAGCACAAGGAAAAGCGCAGACGCCACCGGGTTGCGCGAAGTGATCACCTTCAGCCCTGATACCACCAGGAGCAGCGCGAAGATGTAGAACAGTACGGTCGTGAATTCCATGATTACCGGTTCATCGTTAGGCCATAGTCAGGCGCGGCTTGCGGAACGCTCTCGCGAGCCGCACCCGTCGCGGCGGCTCGGCCCGTACATGCCGGGCCGGCACTGCAAACACAATCAACGATACGGCGCGTCGGCAGCCTTCGCCGCGGCGATGTCCTTCTCGTAGCGATCGCCCACCGCGAGCAGCATTTCCTTCGTGAAATACAGGTCGCCGCGCTTTTCGCCGTGATACTCGAGGATCTGCGTCTCGACGATCGAATCGACCGGGCAGCTCTCTTCGCAGAAACCGCAGAAGATGCACTTCGTCAGGTCGATGTCGTAGCGCGTGGTGCGGCGCGTGTTGTCCGCGCGCGTTTCCGATTCGATCGTGATCGCCATCGCCGGGCACACCGCTTCGCACAGCTTGCACGCGATGCAGCGCTCTTCGCCGTTCTCGTAGCGGCGCAGTGCGTGCAGCCCGCGGAAGCGCGGCGAGATCGGCGTCTTCTCTTCCGGGAACTGCACGGTGAACTTGCGCCGGAACGCGTAACGCCCGGTCAGCGCAAGCCCCTTCAGCAGTTCGGTCAGGAAGAAGGTCTTAAAGAAATGTTGGATTGCCGTCATGATTTCGTCCGACCTTTATTTCCAGATGTTGAGCGGCGACACGATCCAGAAGCCGACCACGACCACCCAGATCACGGTCACCGGCAGGAACACCTTCCAGCCCAGACGCATGATCTGGTCGTAACGGTAACGCGGGAACGTCGCACGGACCCAGATGAACACCGACAGCAGCGCGAAGACTTTCAGCACCAGCCAGAATATGCCCGGGATGAACGACAGGAATTCGAACGGTGCATCCCAGCCGCCGAGGAACATCGTCGCGGCGAGCGCCGAGATCACGATCATGTTGATGTACTCGGCGAGGAAGAACAGCGCGAACGCCATGCCCGAGTAATCGATCATGTGACCGGCGACGATCTCCGACTCCCCTTCCACCACGTCGAACGGGTGACGGTTCGTTTCGGCGATGCCCGAGATGAAATAGACGACGAACGCGGGCAGCAGCGGCAGCCAGTTCCACGACAGGAAGTTGACGCCGTGGCCTGCGAAGAAGCCGTGCTGCTGCGAGCCGACGATTTCCGACAGGTTCAGGCTGCCGGCGGTCATCAGCACGAGCACCAGCGCGAAGCCCATCGAGATTTCGTACGAGACCATCTGCGCGGCCGCGCGCATTGCGCCGAGGAACGCGTACTTCGAGTTCGACGCCCAGCCGGCGAGGATCACCGCGTACACGCCGATCGACGAGATCGCCATCGCGTACAGCAGGCCCGCGTTGACGTTCGCGAGCACGGCTTCGGCCTGGAACGGAATCACCGCCCACACCGCGAACGCCGGCACCACGGTCATGACCGGTGCAATCAGGTACAGCCAGCGGCTTGCCGCCGTCGGCTGGATCACTTCCTTGAGCAGCAGCTTCAGCACGTCGGCGATCGGCTGCAGCAGGCCGGCGGGGCCGACGCGGTTCGGGCCGAGACGCACGTGAATCCAGCCGATCAGCTTGCGTTCCCACAGAATCAGGTACGCGACGCACAGCAGGATCACGACGGAGACGACGAGGATGCGCACCACCGCCCACACGGTCGGCCATGCGACGCCGAGAAGCTGGGCTCCGCCCGAGTTGATCGTATCGAACAAGCTCATTTACGCCTTCTCCACCACCAGTTCACCGGACAGGCTGCCGAGCGCTGCGCCGGCAGGCGTCGCCGCCGACACGCGAACGACCGTCTCCGCAAGATTCTCGTCACGCACGGCCGGCA
Source organism: Burkholderia ubonensis (assembly GCF_902833085.1). GTDB lineage: Bacteria > Pseudomonadota > Gammaproteobacteria > Burkholderiales > Burkholderiaceae > Burkholderia > Burkholderia ubonensis. Next base: position 289,465 of record NZ_CADFEB010000007.1, on the reverse strand, counting down.
ACTGCACCGCACGCTCGCCCTGGCGCACGCGCACCGCGTCGCCTTCCTTCAAGCCCAGCTTGTCGAACAGCGCAGCCGGCAGGCCGGCGGCGTTCGCCGCCTTCGCGGCGGCCGTCAGGTGCAGCGCACCCGCGCGGCGCACCAGTGCGTCGGCGTGATAGATCGGCACGTCGGCGAGGCGCTCGAAGCTGCCGTTCGCCGCCGGAGCCGCGATTCGGGCCGGCGCCACCGACGTCTTGTTCGACAGGCGGCCGGCGACGCCAGCGTCGCCGAGCGCCGCGAGACGCACCTCTTCCGCCGTCTCGTATTCGAAGTTCGGCAGGCCGAGCAGGCTGCCCAGCACGCGCAGCACCTTCCATGCCGGACGCGTGTCGCCGAGCGGGCGCACGACGCCGTTGAAGCCCTGCACCGTGCCTTCCGCGTTGACGAACGTGCCGGACGTTTCGGTGAACGGCGCGATCGGCAGCAGGACGTCCGCGTAGTCGAGGCCGTGCTTGAACGGCGACATCACGACGACCATTTCCGCCTGGTTCAGCGCGGCCAGCGCCTGCGCCGGGTCGACGGTGTCGAATTCCGGCTCGACGTTGAGCAGCACGTAGCCCTTGCGCGGCTGCGCGAACGCTTCGCGCGCATTCAGGCCGCCTTCGCCCGGCAGCGCGTTGACAGCGTGCGCGCCGACCGTGTTCGCCGCTTCGGTCAGGAAGCCGAACGTGGCGCCGGTGTTGTCGGCGATCCACTGCGCGATCGCGTGGAGCTGGGCGAATTGCGGATGACGGACGGCAGCGTTGCCGAGCAGCACCGCGCGGCGCTCGCCGTTCGCGAGCGACTGCGCAACCTGCTGGGCCGCCGGCGACGCCGTGACGCCCGCGAGCGCGTCCGGCAGCGCGACGCCGCGCAGCTGCGCGACCGCGGCCGCCACACCCGCCAGTTCGTCGAGCCATGCCGACGGCGCGGCGACGATGCGTTGCGCGGTCGGAATCAGCGCGTCGTCGCCCGTCGCGTGCAGGAAGTGGAGCTTCGCGCCGTTCTTCGCGGCCTGACGCAGGCGCGCGGCGAACAGCGGATGGTCGCGGCGCAGGAACGAGCCGACGACGAACGCGGCGCTCAGGTTCGACAGTTCGGCGATCGGCATGCCGAGCCACGGCGCGCCTTGCACCGGCGCCGAGAAGTCGAGCTGGCGCAGGCGGAAGTCGACGTTCGGCGTCTTCAATTCGTTCGCGAGCTGCTTCACGAGGAACAGCTCTTCAGCGGTGCTGTGCGCGCTCGCGAGCATCGCCAGCGCGTTCGCGCCGTGATCCGCGCTGATGCCCTTCAGGCCCTTCGCGACGTATTCGAGCGCGGTCTGCCAGTCGGTCTCGATCCACTGGCCGCCCTGCTTCAGCATCGGCTTGGTCAGGCGCTCGTCGCTGTTGAGGCCTTCGTACGAGAAACGGTCCTTGTCCGAGATCCAGCACTCGTTGATCGCTTCGTTCTCGAACGGCAGCACGCGCATCACGCGGTTGTTCTTGACCTGCACGACGAGGTTCGCGCCGACGGAATCGTGCGGGCTCACCGACTTGCGGCGCGACAGTTCCCACGTGCGGGCGCTGTAGCGGAACGGCTTGCTGGTCAGCGCGCCGACCGGGCACAGGTCGATCATGTTGCCCGACAGCTCGGAGTCGACCGTCTTGCCGACGAACGTCGTGATTTCCGAATGCTCGCCACGGCCCAGCATGCCGAACTCCATCACACCGGCGATTTCCTGGCCGAAGCGCACGCAGCGCGTGCAGTGGATGCAGCGCGACATCTCTTCCATCGAGATCAGCGGGCCCACGTTCTTGTGGAACACCACGCGCTTCTCTTCGCTGTAGCGCGACGACGACTTGCCGTAGCCGACCGCGAGATCCTGCAGCTGGCATTCGCCGCCCTGGTCGCAGATCGGGCAATCGAGCGGATGGTTGATGAGGAGGAATTCCATCACCGACTGCTGCGCCTTCACCGCCTTGTCCGACTGGGTGCGGACGATCATGCCGGCCGACACGGGGGTCGCGCAGGCAGGCACGGCCTTCGGCATCTTCTCGACTTCGACGAGACACATCCGGCAGTTGGCCGCAACCGACAGTTTCTTGTGATAGCAGAAGTGAGGAATGTACGTATCCGCCTTGTGCGCAGCCTGGATCACCATGCTGCCTTCAGGCACCTCGACCTTCTTGCCGTCTATTTCAAGTTCAACCATGATGGTGAATGGTCCTTAACCTATTTCCGCTCGTTCGCGCATTCGCCCGACCGTGCGCTCAAATTCCGCAACCGGGTGTTTCGCTTCAGGCCGCCGCAGCCGAAGCCACATGCGGCGTGTGACCGCCGACCATGCAATGCTTGTGCTCGACGTGGTACGCGAATTCGTCCCAGTAGTGCTTGAGCATGCCGCGTACCGGCATCGCCGCCGCATCGCCGAGCGCGCAGATCGTGCGGCCCATGATGTTCTCGGCGACCGAGTTCAGCAGGTCCAGATCTTCCTGGCGGCCTTCGCCGTGCTCGATGCGATTCACGACGCGATACAGCCAGCCGGTGCCTTCACGGCACGGCGTGCACTGGCCGCACGATTCCTCGTAGTAGAAGTACGACAGGCGCAGCAGCGAGCGCACCATGCAACGCGTCTCGTCCATCACGATCACCGCGCCGGAACCGAGCATCGAGCCGGCCTTCGCGATCGAGTCGTAGTCCATGTCGGTCTGCATCATGATGTCGCCCGGGATCACCGGCGCGGACGAGCCGCCCGGAATCACGGCCTTGATCTTCTTGCCGCCGCGCATCCCGCCGGCGAGCTCCATCAGCGTCGCGAACGGCGTGCCGAGCGGCACTTCATAGTTGCCCGGGCGCTCGACGTCGCCCGACACCGAGAAGATCTTCGTGCCGCCGTTGTTCGGCTTGCCGAGCTCGGCGTAGGCCTGCGGGCCGACCGTCAGCAGGAACGGCACCGCGGCGAACGTCTCGGTGTTGTTGATCGTGGTCGGCTTGCCGTACACGCCGAAGCTCGCCGGGAACGGCGGCTTGAAGCGCGGCTGGCCCTTCTTGCCTTCGAGCGACTCGAGCAGCGCCGTTTCCTCGCCGCAGATGTACGCGCCGTAACCGTGGTGCGCATGCAGCTGGAACGAGAATTCCGAGCCCATGATGTTGTTGCCGAGGAACCCGGCTGCGCGCGCTTCCTCGAGCGCGGCCTCGAAGCGTCGATACACTTCGAAAATCTCGCCGTGGATGTAGTTGTAGCCGACGGTGATGCCCATCGCATACGCGCCGATGGCCATGCCTTCGATCAGCGCGTGCGGGTTCCAGCGCAGGATGTCGCGATCCTTGAACGTGCCCGGCTCGCCTTCGTCCGAGTTGCAGACGAGGTACTTCTGCCCCGGGAACTGACGCGGCATGAAGCTCCACTTCAGGCCGGTCGGGAAGCCCGCGCCGCCGCGGCCGCGCAGGCCCGACGCCTTGACGTCGGCGATCACCTGCTCGGGCGGGATCTTTTCTTCGAGAATGCGGCGCAGCTGCTTGTAGCCGCCGCGCGCAACGTAGTCTTCGAGATGCCAGTTCTCGCCGTTCAGACCGGCGAGGATCAGCGGTTTGATGTGGCGGTCGTGAAGGGACGTCATTTCGAGAGCTCCTCAAGCAGCTGGTCGATCTTCTCGCGGCTCATGAAGCTGCACATTTTGTGATTGTTCACCAGCAGCACCGGCGCATCGCCGCACGCGCCCATGCATTCGCCTTCCTTCAGCGTGAACTTGCCGTCCGGCGTCGTCTCGCCGAAATCGATGCCGAGCTTCTGCTTCAGGTAGTCGGCCGTCGCTTCCGCGCCGCCGTGCGGACCAAGCTGGCACGGCAGGTTCGTGCAGAGCGTGATCTTGTGCTTGCCGACGGGCTTGAGCTCGTACATCGTGTAGAACGTCGCGACTTCCTGCACGGCGACGGCCGGCATGCCGAGATAGTCCGCGACGAACTGCATCAGTTCGGGCGACAGCCAGCCGTGCTCTTCCTGGGCAACGGCCAGTGCCGACATCACGGCGGACTGTTTCTGATCGGCGGGATACTTCGTCAACGCTCGATCGATTTCTTTCAGGCCTTCAGCTGAGATCATTTTCAGACACGACTCTTTCAATTCCTACCGAACGAACAACCTGCCGCACGGCATGCGTGGGGCAGACCTGGCGCTCACTGTTTTGACAGCTTGCGAAGCCGCGCCGGTTCAGCGCATACCGCATGTGACTTCGCGTGTGACTTACCGCTCGCCGCCCGGAGCAAACGGGCGGCGCAACCATTAGCGATCGATCTCGCCGAACACGATGTCCTGCGTACCGATGATCGTGACCGCGTCGGCGATCATGTGACCGCGCGCCATTTCGTCGAGCGACGCCAGATGCGCGAAGCCCGGTGCGCGGATCTTCAGGCGGTACGGCTTGTTCGCGCCGTCCGACACGAGATAGATGCCGAATTCGCCCTTCGGATGCTCGACCGCCGCATACGCCTCGCCTTCCGGCACGTGAAAACCTTCGGTGAAGAGCTTGAAATGGTGGATCAAGTCCTCCATGTTGGTCTTCATGCCGACGCGCGACGGCGGCGCAACCTTGTGATTGTCCGTCATCACGGGGCCCGGATTCTTACGGAGCCACTCAATACATTGTTTCGCGATGCGGACCGATTGACGCATTTCCTCGACACGCACCAGGTAGCGGTCGTAGCAGTCGCCGTTCACGCCGACCGGCACGTCGAAGTCCATGCGATCGTACACTTCGTACGGCTGCTTCTTGCGCAGGTCCCATGCGATGCCCGAGCCGCGCAGCATCGGGCCCGTCAGGCCCATCTGCAGCGCACGTTCCGGACTGACGACGCCGATGCCGACGAGACGCTGCTTCCAGATCCGGTTGTCGGTCAGAAGCGTTTCGTATTCGTCGACGCACTTCGGGAAGCGCGTGAAGAAATCGTCGATGAAGTCGAGCACCGAGCCCTGGCGCGCCTCGTTCATCCTCGCGAGCGCCTTCTCGTTGCGGATCTTGGACGCCTTGTATTGCGGCATTGCGTCAGGCAGATCGCGATAGACGCCGCCCGGACGGTAGTACGCCGCGTGCATCCGGGCGCCGGACACCGCTTCGTACACGTCCATCAGGTCTTCACGCTCGCGGAACGCGTACAGGAACACCGCCATCGCGCCGACGTCGAGCGCGTGCGCGCCGATCCACATCAGGTGGTTCAGCACGCGCGTGATTTCGTCGAACAGCACGCGGATGTACTGCGCGCGCTCCGGCACGTCGATGCCGAGCAGCTTCTCGATCGCGAGCACGTAGCCGTGCTCGTTGACCATCATCGACACGTAGTCGAGACGGTCCATGTACGGCACGGACTGGATGAAGGTCTTGGATTCCGCGAGCTTTTCGGTCGCGCGGTGCAGCAGGCCGATGTGCGGATCGGCACGCTGGATGACTTCGCCGTCGAGCTCGAGCACGAGGCGCAGCACGCCGTGCGCTGCCGGGTGCTGCGGGCCGAAGTTGAGCGTGTAGTTCTTGATGTCTGCCATGACGCCCTCTTAATGTTTCAGACCGCCATAGCGATCCTCGCGGATCACGCGCGGCGTGATTTCGCGCGGCTCGATCGTCACCGGCTGGTAGACGACCCGCTTCTCTTCCGGGTCGTAGCGCATTTCGACGTAGCCCGACACCGGGAAGTCCTTGCGGAACGGATGGCCGATGAAGCCGTAGTCGGTCAGGAGGCGACGCAGGTCCGGGTGGCCTTCGAACACGATGCCGTACAGGTCGAACGCTTCACGCTCGTACCAGTTCACGGAGGTCCAGATGTCGACGAGCGACGGCACGATCGGCAGATCGTCGTCCGGCGCGAACACGCGCACGCGCAGGCGCCAGTTGTTCGTCACCGACAGCAGGTGCGACACGGCCGCGAAACGCGGGCCGTCGTACGCGCCGTCGCCGTACGTCTGGTAGTCGAGGCCGCACAGGTCGATCAGCTGCTCGAAACGGAGCTTCGGATCGTCGCGCAGCGTCGTTGCGACTTCGAGGTAATCACTCGCCTTCACGACGAGCGTCAGTTCACCGACTGCTTCGGTGAGGCTCACCACGCGCGCGCCGAGCGCGGCTTCGAGGTTCGCCTTGAGGGTCTCGATTTTGCTTGCCATATTGAGGGGACGCTCGGGGCTTTTATTGACGGGCGATGGTATTGGTGCGGCGGATCTTCGCCTGCAGCTGGATCACGCCGTAGACCAGCGCCTCGGCGGTGGGCGGACAGCCCGGCACGTAGACGTCGACCGGGACGATCCGGTCGCAGCCCCGGACCACCGAATACGAGTAGTGATAGTAGCCGCCACCGTTCGCGCACGACCCCATCGAGATCACCCAGCGCGGCTCGGCCATCTGGTCGTAGACGCGGCGCAGCGCGGGCGCCATCTTGTTGCAGAGCGTGCCGGCGACGATCATCACGTCCGACTGGCGCGGACTCGGGCGGAACACGACCCCGAACCGGTCCAGATCGTAGCGGGCCGCGCCCGCATGCATCATCTCGACGGCGCAACACGCAAGCCCGAACGTCATCGGCCACAGCGAGCCGGTACGCGTCCAGTTGATCAGCTTGTCAGCCGTAGTGGTGACAAACCCTTCCTTCAAGACCCCTTCGATACTCATTTGCTTTCCACTCCAGACGGGCGACCGAGCGTGGCCACCCATGCAAACCGGCGATTAGCCCATCACTCCCAGTCGAGGCCGCCTTTCTTCCAGATATAGGCAAAGCCCAGCAGGAATTCGAGCAGAAAAATCATCATTGCAATGAAACCGGGCCAGCCGATGTCACGCAGCGCGACGCCCCACGGAAACAGGAACGCGGTCTCGAGATCGAAGATGATGAACAGGATGGCGACGAGATAGTACCGGACATCGAACTTCATCCGTGCATCTTCGAAGGCTTCGAAGCCGCACTCGTACGGCGCGTTCTTTTCGACGTCGGGCCTGTTGGGACCAAGAAGCTTGCCGATGCTGACCAGCGCTATACCTAAACCAGTGCCCACGATGAGGAACAACAAGACGGGGTAATAGGCTGCGAGGTTCAAGGCAATCCTCTATCGGTTAGTTCTGAGCGTCCGGAGAATAACATCATCCGGCGGAAGGAATCATTTCGGACTGCATGCGATCGCAAGACAACCGCAAGTCGCACCCCAGAAATGAAAAATGCCAGCCACTAGAAGCGGCTGGCATTGAGTAACTTTGGTGCCGACGGCGAGACTCGAACTCGCACAGCTTTCGCCACTACCCCCTCAAGATAGCGTGTCTACCAATTTCACCACGTCGGCACTGCATGCAACTCGGGTTGTAACTGCTGTTTCCCGCGAATCGCTTCAAGAATTAAATTCTAACCTGACTTCCAGATTTGTTCAACGCACAAACGGAGAATTTTTAACTTTTTATTTCGGGACATCCTGGCCCGGTGCGTGCGCAGCCGAACCCGCAGCCGCGGACGCCGCCACTGCAGGCGCGGACGCGGCCGGCGCCGATGCCGGCGCGGTCGCCGCAGCGCCAAGGACGCCAGCCGACGGCGTCGACTTGTATGATCCGAGGTACGTCAGCGCCAGCGTCGCAACGAAGAAGATCGTCGCCAGCACTCCGGTCGTGCGCGACAGGAAGTTCGCCGAGCCCGTCGCGCCGAACAGGCTGCCCGACGCGCCGCTGCCGAACGCCGCGCCCATGTCGGCACCCTTGCCGTGCTGAAGCAGCACCAGACCAATCACACCGAGCGCAGACAGCACCTGCGCCACAATAATCAGCGTTTTCAAATACAGCATCTCACCCACCCGAGCTTGTATCGGGCGACCCGCTCACGCCGGCCGCCGTCATGGTTCAATACGATCCGGGCCCGCTCAACGCGCGGCCCGGCAGATCGCCAGAAAATCTTCCGCCTTCAGCGACGCGCCGCCGATCAGGCCGCCGTCGATGTCCGGTTGTGCGAACAATTCTTCCGCATTGTCCGGCTTCACGCTACCGCCGTACAGTACCGATACTTCCGCCGCACCCTTCGCCGCAAGCCTCGCGCGCAGGAATGCATGCACCTGCTGCGCCTGCGCCGACGTCGCGCTCTTGCCGGTGCCGATCGCCCAGACGGGCTCGTACGCGACAACGATGCGCACGGCCTCGTCGGCCGTCAGCACCGCGAGCACGGCGTCGAGCTGCGCGCCGACGACCTGCTCGGTCGCGCCCGCCTCACGCTCGTCGAGCGTCTCGCCGACACACACGACGGGCGTCAGCCCGGCCGCGAGCGCGCGCTGCGCCTTCGCCGCAACCGTCTCGCTGCTTTCGCCGTGATAGGCGCGACGCTCCGAATGGCCGACGAGCACATAGCGTGCGCCGAACTCCGCGACCATTGCCGCAGCCACTTCACCGGTAAATGCACCCTGTTCGTGCGCGGACACGTCCTGGGCGCCCCACGCGATACGGCCGCCGTCGAGCTGCCCCTGAACCTGCGCGAGGTACGGGAACGGCACGCACACGCCGATCGCCGTTTCCGCCGCGACCGAGTCAGCGCCCTGCACTACTTCGTTCAGCAACGCCTGGTTGCCGGCCAGCCGGCCGTGCATCTTCCAGTTGCCGATCACCCGCTTCGTTCTCTGTTTCGACATCGTGTTTGTCTCGTCATCGACAGGCCGGCGACCGGCCGTCAGGTTTGATCTGGCGAAGCAAACCCGCGATTTTACTGCGCAGCGCTTGAACCGGTCAAACCGCGCATGTCAAGCGCGGCCGGCCGGTGTGACCGGCGAGGCGCGGCCGGCCGGTCAGCTGTTCGCACCCCAATCGAGCATGATCTTGCCGATATGCTCGCCGCTTTCCATCAGCGCATGCGCCTGCGCAGCCTCCGCGGCCGGCAGCACGCGGTAGATCACCGGCTTGATGCGACCCTCGCCGAACAACGGCCACACACGCGCCTTCAGTTGCGCGGCGATGCGCGCCTTGAACTCCACCGGACGCGGACGCAGCGTCGAGCCCGTCACCGTCAGCCGGCGGCGCAGGATCTCGTTCAGATTGATCTCGGCCTTCGCGCCGCCGAGCAGCGCGATCAGCACGAGGCGGCCGCCATCCGCGAGCGCGGACAGCTCGCGCGGCACGTACGCGCCCGCGACCATGTCGAGAATCACGTCGACGCCGCGATCATGCGTCAGCGATTTCACGACCTCGACGAAATCCTCGGTCTTGTAGTTGATCGCGCGCTCCGCACCGAGCGCTTCGCACGCACGGCACTTGTCGGCATTGCCCGCCGTTGCGAACACGCGGAAACCGAGCGCGTGCGCGAGCTGAATCGCCGTCACGCCGATGCCGCTCGAGCCGCCCTGCACGAGCAGCGTCTCCTGCTCGCCGCCCTCGCCCGCGCCGAGCAGCGCGCGGTCGAACACGTTGCTCCACACCGTGAAGTACGTCTCCGGCAGCGATGCGGCCTCGATGTCCGTCAGGCCATCCGGCACCGGCAGGCACTGCGGCAGCGGCGCCACCGCATATTCGGCATAGCCGCCGCCCGCCAGCAACGCGCACACGCGATCGCCGAGCTTCAGGCCGAACGGATTGAGCGCGGAATCGGACAGATCGCCGCCGACGATCTCGCCCGCGACCTCGAGGCCCGGCAGATCCGGCGCGCCCGGCGGCGGCGCATACGCGCCCTTGCGCTGGAACACGTCCGGACGGTTGACGCCGGAGGCCGCCACCTTGATCAGCACTTCGCCGCGCTGCGGCTCGGGGCGCGGACGCTCGGCGAGCTTCAGGACGTCGGGGGCGCCGAATTCGGTGATTTCGATGGCTTTCATGAGCTTTGCTCCGGGATCGGGATCGGATTGCGCGTCTGCTACGCGCGTCCACTGCGCGCGCCCCGATCCTACAGAAAAAACGGCCGGCGCGCTTTCGCGCAGCCGGCCGTTCGTACGCCCGTCCGCTTACTGCTGCGGCGGCGTATCCGTGTGCGACGCTGCCGCCGCTTCGTTCAGGAGCGCCTTCGCCGACAGGCGCACGCGACCCTTCTCGTCCGTCTGGATCACCTTGACCTTGACCTGCTGACCTTCCTTCAGGTAGTCGTTGATGTCCTTCACGCGCTCGTTGACGATTTCCGAGATGTGCAGCAGGCCGTCCTTGCCCGGCAGCAGGTTCACGATCGCGCCGAAATCGAGCAGCTTCAGCACCGTGCCTTCGTACACCTGGCCGACTTCGATCTCGGCCGTGATGTTCTCGATGCGCTTCTTCGCCTCAGCCATGCCTTCGCTGTTCGTGCTCGCGATCGTCACGACGCCGTCGTCCGAGATGTCGATCGTCGTGCCGGTTTCCTCGGTCAGCGCACGGATCACCGAACCGCCCTTGCCGATCACGTCGCGGATCTTTTCCGGGTTGATCTTGATCGTGATCATGCGCGGTGCGAATTCCGACAGCTGCGTGTTCGCGCCGGAGACCGCCGCCGTCATCTTGCCGAGGATGTGCATGCGGCCTTCCTTCGCCTGCGCGAGCGCGACCTGCATGATTTCCTTCGTGATGCCCTGGATCTTGATGTCCATCTGCAGCGCGGTCACGCCTTGCTCGGTGCCCGCGACCTTGAAGTCCATGTCGCCGAGGTGATCTTCGTCGCCGAGGATATCGGTCAGCACCGCGAACTTGTTGCCTTCGAGGATCAGGCCCATCGCGATGCCCGCGACGTGCGCCTTCATCGGCACGCCGGCGTCCATCAGCGCGAGGCAGCCGCCGCACACCGACGCCATCGACGACGAACCGTTCGACTCGGTGATTTCCGACACGACGCGGATCGAGTAGCCGAATTCATCGGCGCTCGGCAGGCACTTGACCAGCGCACGCTTCGCGAGGCGGCCGTGGCCGATTTCGCGGCGCTTCGGCGAGCCGACGCGGCCCGTTTCGCCGGTCGCGAACGGGGGCATGTTGTAGTGGAGCATGAAGCGCTCGCGGTATTCGCCTTCGAGCGCGTCGATGATCTGCTCGTCACCCTTGGTGCCGAGCGTCGCGACGACGAGCGCCTGCGTTTCGCCGCGCGTGAACAGCGCCGAGCCGTGGGTGCGCGGCAGCACGCCGGTGCGGATCTCGATCGGGCGCACGGTGCGCGTGTCGCGGCCGTCGATGCGCGGCTCGCCGTTCAGGATCTGCGAACGGACGATCTTCGCCTCGATGTCGAACAGCACGTTGCCGACGGTGGCCTTGTCGGCCGCGACCGTACCGGCCGCCAGCGCGTCTTCCTCGAGCTTTGCCGAGGTCGCCGCGTAGACTTCCTTCAGCTTCGTCGAGCGCGCCTGCTTGTCGCGGAGCTGGTAAGCGGCGAGCAGGTCGTTCTGCGCCAGCTCGGTCACGCGTGCGATCAGCGCCTCGTTCTTCGGCGCCGGCTGCCAGTCCCACTCGGGCTTGCCGCCGTCGCGCACGAGGTCGTGGATCGCGTCGATCGCGATCTGCATCTGCTCGTGGCCGAACACCACGGCGCCCAGCATCACGTCTTCCGACAGCTGGTCGGCTTCCGACTCGACCATCAGCACCGCGCGTTCCGTACCCGCGACGACGAGGTCGAGGCTCGACGCCTTGATCTGGTCACGCGTCGGGTTCAGCACGTAGGCGTTGTCGATGTACGCGACGCGCGCGGCACCGACCGGGCCGTTGAACGGCAGGCCCGACACGGCGAGCGCCGCCGATGCGCCGATCAGCGCGGGGATGTCCGCCGGGACTTCCGGGTTCACGGACAGCACATGGATCACGACCTGCACTTCGTTGTAGAAGCCTTCCGGGAACAGCGGGCGCAGCGGACGGTCGATCAGGCGCGACGTCAGCGTCTCGTGCTCCGACGGACGGCCTTCGCGGCGGAAGAAGCCGCCCGGGATCTTGCCGGCCGAGTAGGTCTTTTCGATGTAGTCGACGGTCAGCGGGAAGAAATCCTGGCCCGGCTTCGCCGACTTCGCGCCGACGACGGTCGCGAGCACGACGGTGTCTTCGACGTCGACGATCACGGCGCCGCTCGCCTGGCGGGCGATTTCACCGGTTTCGAGGCGCACCTTGTGCTGGCCCCACTGGAATTCCTTCACGACCTTGTTGAACATGGACATGGTTGCTCCTTTGGATTCGTTCATAACATTCGCCGCGCCGGCGGACCGTTGCGGCGGCGTCCCGGCCGATTCACCCGGAGCAAGGTGTGTTTTTTATGCCATTCCAGCGCGGCACGCATGCAGCGCCGCGCTGGAATGACACAAATCCCGCCCCCGGTATCGGCCGTTCGGGCAGCCCGGCGCCAGACGGCCGGACAACCCGCGGTGCGCGCGACGCTACGCACCGCGCAAAAACAAAATGCCTGCATCAGCGCACTGACACAGGCATCTTGATGACGGCAATCGCGCCGATTACTTACGCAGACCCAGCTTCTCGATCAGTGCGCGGTAACGGTCGGCATCCTTGCCCTTGAGGTAGTCGAGCAGCTTGCGGCGGCGGCTCACCATGCGCAGCAGGCCGCGGCGGCTGTGGTGATCCTTCGCGTGGGTCTTGAAGTGACCCGTCAGTTCCACGATGCGTGCGGTCAGCAGTGCGACCTGCACTTCGGGCGAACCCGTGTCATTGGTGCCACGTGCGAACTGAGCAACGACTTCCGACTTCTTGATATCTGCGACAGACATTTGATTTCCTTTCTAACGAACAGGCGGACACGGAAGAATGGCCGTGCCGTGATTTACAACCGGCCCGCATTCTAGCACAACTCCGCAACGATCCGAACCGCTTTGTCACGGACGCGTCATCGTGCACGTCGACGGCGCATCCGCCTGCGGCGGCGGGACCGCCAGCACGGTGCGAAACCCGTAGCCCGAACCCTCGTTGTCGAACCGCACGCCCGGCGTGCCGGCCTTGTCCATCTCCATCACGTAAAGGGGCTGGGTCAGCTGGTGATCCTGTGCGCGCATTCGCGACGCGTGGAAGCCGTTATCGAACGACAGGCCCTCGAGCGCACGCGCGACCGCCACCGGATCGGCCGAGCCGGCCCGGTTCATGGCCGCCGCCACCATCTCGATCATCAGGCTCATCCGCAGCACCGGGTAATCGTCCTGCGCGGCCGGGAAGCGGGTCCGGAACGCGCGGTAGAACGCGTCGGATTTCTCGCCGCCCGCGTTCGGGTGCCAGTCGGCAACCGCCACGACCCGCCCGACGCCCGCATCGCCGAGCGCCGCCGGTGCGCCCAGGCTGTTGCCGTAGAACGTGTAGAACTTCGCGTTCAGGCCCTGCTCGCGCGCAGCCTTGACGAGCAGCGTCAGGTCGTTGCCCCAGTTGCCGGTCACGACGGCGTCCGCGCCGCTCGCGCGGATCTTCGCGACGTACGGCGCGAAATCCTTGATGCGCCCGATCGGATGGAATTCGTCACCGGCCACCGCCACGTCCGGCCGCCGCGCGGCCAGCGCCTGGCGCGCGAGCGTGCTGACGTCATGTCCGAAGCTGTAGTCCTGGTTCAGCAGGTAGACCTTGCGCAGCGCGCGATCGCGCGCCATCACGTCGGCGAGCGCCGCCATCCGCATCCCCGCGTGCGCGTCGAAGCGGAAGTGCCAGAAGCTGCAGCGCGCCCCCGTCAGCGCCGGGTCGTCGGCCGAGTAATTGAGGAACAGCATCCGGGCGTCCGGGTTGCGGGCGTTCTGCTTGTCGAGCGCCGCGACCAGCGCGGCCGCGACCGCCGAGCTGTTGCCTTGCGCGACGAAGCCGACGCGCCGGTCCGCCGCCGCGCGCAGTTGCACCAGCGCCTCTTCCGGGCTGCCCTTGCTGTCGAGCACGACGAGTTCGAGCGGATGCGCGCCGTCGCGCAGCTTCACGCCGCCGGCCGCGTTGACCCGCTCGACGCCGAACCGCAGGTTGCGCTCGACCGCGGCGCCCGCGTTCGCGAACGGGCCGGACATGCCCTCGATCAGCGCGATGCGCACCGGCTCGCCGCCCGCGAACGCCGACGACGCCAGCACCCAGCCCGCGCTCCATGCGAGCGCGCAACGCTTCCATATCTGCATCGGCCTGCCTGCCCCCGAATCCGCGTGAGAAGCGCGGATCATAGGCCCGGGCGCCCCGCGCGGGCAAGCGAGCGCGCGCTTGCGCGATCCCGCACCGAATTTTTCCGGGCCGCGCGCCGGAATGCGCGGTCCGTGATACAACATGCGTATTCCCCCTGATTCTTGGAGAAACACATGCGTATTCGTGTCCCGGTGCTGCTCGCCTGCGTGGCGGCGCTGTTCGCCGGTTGCGCACAGCCATGGCAGCAATATCAGGCCGGCCAGGACCAGTCGGCGATCGTCGCGCGCATGGGCCCGCCGCGCGAAATCTACGACCTGCCCGGCGGCGGCAAGCGCCTGATGTGGCCGACCCAGCCGATGGGCGAGATCACGGTCGCGGCCGACGTCGACGGGTCCGGCAAGATCGTCAACGTTCGACAGGTGCTGCAGCCGAACGAGTTCTACCGCGCGGAAATCGGCAAGTGGACCAAGACCGACGTCCTCGTCAATTTCGGCCGTCCGGTCGAGACGTCCTACTTTCCGCTGATGAAGCGCGAGGCATGGACCTACCGCTACCTCGAGGACAACGTCTGGTACATGATGTACAGCTTCTATTTCGACAGCCAGGGCATCCTGCGGCTCACGCAGAAAACCCCCGATCCGCTGCACGATCCCGATCGCCGCAATCTTTTCTGAACGCGCGGCGCGATTCCAGCGTATTTCCGCAATGGCCATTCACGAATTATTGCGTGAATGGCCTTTCTTTTTTACCGTCGCCCTATTTAATCTCAAAATAGAGCGGCAATCCTTTCCGGGCCAATGAAATTCAATAACCATTAACCGGAATCCCCCGCCAGACATACCTCTTAGAGAAATCGCGTCGGCGATGCATGAATGCTTCAAGCTGGTGCAGCTCATGCACTACCTCGATTTAATTTGAAACAATTTGTTTCATTGCCCCCTTGATCTAGGGCATACCCCTAATATCGGCCGAAATTGAACCTTTCAGTTAAGAAAGCATCCTAATTCGTCCGTTTCGATGGATTTTCATTTGCTTTCATCAAAAAGGAGTCCTCATGAATCGCCCCAAGAGCATGCTGGTTGCCAACATCGCCTGGGCCCGCGAAACGCGCGAACGCACGCCCGGCTTCTTCGACGCGCTCGCGCGCGGCCAGAATCCGCGCGTGCTGTGGATCGGCTGCTCGGACAGCCGCGTGCCGGCCGAGACCATCACGCATTGCGCGCCCGGCGACCTGTTCGTCCACCGCAACATCGCGAACCTGTTCCAGCCCGATGACGACAACAGCGCGAGCGTGCTCGAGTACGCGGTGCGCGCGCTCGAGGTCGATCACGTGATCGTCTGCGGGCACTACGGCTGCGGCGGCGTGCGCGCGTCGCTGCTGCCGCCGCCCGCCGACCTGCCGCACGTCGCGCGCCGCATCGCGCCGCTGTGTGCGCTCGCGCACCGCCATCGCGGCGCGCTCGCCGGGCTCGACGACACGGCCGCCGCCGACCGCCTGGCCGAGCTGAACGTGCTCGATCAGGTCCGTCAGCTGCGCGCATCGCCGATCGTGCGCGACCGCGAACGGCCGCCGCTCGTGCACGGCTGGATCTTTTCGCTCGCCGACGGCCGCCTCAAGGAACTGGATTCCGGCTACGCGACGCCGCCGGCGGACGCCTTGCCCGTGCCGGCGACGCCCGCACCGGCGCTCGGCTGAACCTCATCCCGACCCACACGCCAACGAAACCGCCCCCGACCATGAAACTGAACGAGCGTCTGTCCCTGCTGCCGCGCGACATCATCGCCGGCATCGTCGTCTTCCTCGTCGCGCTGCCGCTGTGTCTCGGCATCGCCAATGCGTCCGGCGTCGAGCCGTTCGCCGGACTCGTGTCCGGCATCGTCGGCGGACTCGTCGTCGCGCTCCTGAGCGGCTCGTCGCTGTCCGTCAGCGGCCCCGCCGCCGGGCTCGTCGTGATCGTCGTCGAAGGCATCGCGCAACTCGGCAGCTTCCCGGCGTTCCTGCTCGCCGTGCTGCTGTCCGGCATCCTGCAGTTCGGCTTCGGCATGCTGCGCGCCGGCCGCTTCGCGGCCTACGTGCCGTCCCCCGTCATCAAGGGCATGCTGGCGGCGATCGGGCTGCTGCTGATCGTCAAGCAGATCCCGTTCGCGCTCGGCATCGGCGGCAGTGCCGCGCAACCGCTCTCCGCGCTGCCCGGCCTGAGCGCCGCGTGGATCGCGGCGGCGATCGCGCTGGCGTCGCTCGCGCTGCTGGTCGCGTGGGAGCGGCCCGCGCTGCGCCGTTTCGCGATCGTGCGCGCGGTGCCGGCGCCGCTCGCGGTCGTCGCGCTCGGCATCGGCGCGACGCTCGTGCTCGGCGCGCTGGCGCCCGCGCTCGCGCCCGGCGCCGCGCACCGGGTCGCGCTGCCCGAGCTCGCGTCGTTTGCGGCGTTCGCCGCCTCGCTCAAGCATGCGGAACTCGGCCCCAATTTCGCGCAGCTGGTCAATCCGGACGTCTGGCGGGTCGCGATCACGCTGGCGATCGTCGCCAGCCTCGAAACGCTGCTGAGCCTCGAAGCGGTCGAGCAGATCGATCCGAAGCGCCGGCAGACCCAGCCGGACCGCGAACTGAAGGCGCAAGGCGTCGGCAATCTCGTCGCCGGCGCGATGGGCGGGCTGCCGATCACGTCGGTGATCGTGCGCAGCTCGGTCAACGTCAACGCGGGCGCGCAAAGCCGGCTGTCGGCGATCGTGCACGGCGTGCTGCTGCTCGTCAGCGTGTTCGCGCTCACGGGCCTCATCAACCTGATCCCGCTCGCGAGCCTCGCGGCGATCCTGATCCACACCGGCTTCAAGCTCGCCAAGCCGGCACTGTTCCGCTCGGTCGCGAAACAGGGCCCGGCCGCGTTCGCGCCGTTCGTCGCGACGATCGCCGGCGTGCTCGCCGTCGACCTGCTGTTCGGCATCGCACTCGGCCTCGCGTGCAGCGTCCTCACGGTCGCCGTCGCGAACCTGAAGAGCCCGGTCACGCTTGCGCAGCATGACGACCACTTCCTGCTGTCGTTCCGCAAGGACGTGTCATTTCTCGGCAAGGTGCAGGTCAAGCACCACCTGCGGCACATTCCGGACCGCGCGGCGGTGATCATCGACGCGACGCGCGCCGACTACATCGACCACGACGTGCTCGAACTGCTCGACGCGTTCATCGCCGACGCGCCGCGGCGCGGGATCGCGGTCGAATTCCGCCGGCCGTGCCCGCCGCCTCGCGCCGCCGCGCGGCGCTGGCAATTCCGCTCGCCCGCTGCGGAGTGAGCGGGCGCGGAATGAAAAAAACGCCCCGGCGGCGTGGAGCCGCACGGGGCGTTTCGATGACGTGCGACGCGCTTACGAGCGCTGCGGATTCACCTTGTCGTCCTTCGCGTGCAGTTTGTTCAGGGCCGAAATGTAGGCCTTCGCGGACGCCGCGACGATATCCGGATCGGTGCCGACGCCGTTGACGATCCGCCCGCTCTTCGACAGGCGCACCGTCACTTCGCCCTGCGCCTGCGTGCCGGTCGTGATGGCGTTGACCGAATACAGCAGCAACTCGGACCCGCTGCCCACTTCGCCCTCGATCGCGTTGAACGTCGCGTCGACCGGGCCGTTGCCGCGCGCCTCGCCGGTCACCTCCTTGCCGTCGACCGCGAACACGACCTTCGCGTGCGGCTGCTCGCCCGTCTCGGAATGCTGCGCGAGCGACACGAACTTGAAGTGCTCCTGCTCGGCCGCCTGCGCGGCTTCCTCGGACACGATCGCGATGATGTCCTCGTCGAAGATTTCCGCCTTGCGGTCGGCCAGATCCTTGAAGCGCATGAACGCGGCGTTCAGGTCCGCTTCGCTGTCGAGCGCGATGCCGAGCTCCTGCAGGCGCTGCTTGAACGCGTTGCGGCCCGACAGCTTGCCGAGCACGATCTTGTTGGCGGTCCAGCCCACGTCTTCCGCACGCATGATCTCGTACGTATCGCGCGCCTTCAGCACGCCGTCCTGGTGGATGCCGGACGCGTGCGCGAACGCGTTCGCGCCGACCACCGCCTTGTTCGGCTGTACGACGAAGCCGGTGATCTGCGACACGAGCTTCGAGGTCGGCACGATCTGCGTCGTGTCGATGCCGACGTCGAGGCCGAAATAGTCCTTGCGGGTCTTCACGGCCATCACGATTTCCTCGAGCGACGTGTTGCCCGCGCGCTCGCCGAGACCGTTGATCGTGCATTCGACCTGGCGCGCGCCGCCGATCTTCACGCCGGCGAGCGAGTTCGCCACCGCCATCCCGAGGTCGTTGTGGCAGTGCACCGAGAAGATCGCCTTGTCCGAGTTCGGGATGCGCTCGCGCAGCGTCTTCACGAGGTTGCCGTACAGTTCCGGCACGCCGTAGCCAACCGTGTCGGCGATGTTGATCGTCGTCGCGCCCTCGGCGATCACGGCTTCCAGCACGCGGCAGAGGAAGTCCATGTCCGAGCGGCTGCCGTCTTCCGGCGAGAATTCGACGTTGTCGGTGAACTTGCGCGCGAAGCGCACCGCGAGGCGCGCCTGCTCGAACACCTGGTCCGGCGTCATGCGCAGCTTCTTTTCCATGTGCAGCGGCGACGTCGCGATGAACGTGTGGATCCGGTAGCTGTTCGCCGGCTTCAGCGCGTCGGCCGCGCGCTGGATGTCCTTGTCGTTCGCCCGCGCCAGCGAGCAGATCGTGCTGTCCTTCACGAGGCCCGCGATCGTGTGGATCGCGTCGAAGTCGCCGTTCGAGCTGGCGGCGAAGCCGGCCTCGATCACGTCGACCTTCATCCGTTCGAGATGCTTCGCGATCCGGATCTTCTCTTCCTTCGTCATCGACGCGCCGGGCGACTGTTCACCGTCACGCAACGTCGTATCGAAAATGATCAGCTTGTCTGTCATGGGGGGCTCCAAGGCTCTTTGTTCGGGGGTACAACGAGATGGATTCGCGCCACCGCTGGCGACGCTGAACGACAGACGAGCCTGGACGGGGGGCGAAAACGGTCAGCGCGGCAGGCGCGCTAGCGCTAGCGCGCGTAGCGGCGCACCGGCTAGAAGGAGGGAGAGGCGGGAAAATGCAGTCATGCCGACGACTATAGCGGCATTCCGCAGACCGCGCAATCGGACGACGCCCGAAGCGCGGGTGGAAAAAGGGGCGCATAAAAAAACGGCGGCCGCAGGCCGCCGTTTCGGAACATGTCGCGCGTCAATGCTCGCGCTGCGACGAGCGCGCCGGATTCGGACGTCCGCGCACCGCCATGTAGGCCCAGAACGCGTAGCCGGACAGCCCGTACAGCACGAACAGGCAGAACAGCATCAGCGGCGGATCGGACGACACCAGCACGAACGCGACGACGACCAGCAGGGTCGCCGCGAACGGCACGCGGTGGCGCACGTCGAGCGCCTTGCCGCTGTAGAACGGCGCGTTCGACACCATCGTCACGCCTGCATAGATGGTCAGCACGAACGCGACCCACGGCAGCCAGCCGAGCTTCATCGGCACGCGGTTGTCGGTCGCGAGCCACACGAAGCCGGCGATCAGCGCCGCGGCGGCCGGGCTCGGCAGCCCCTGGAAGAAGCGCTTGTCGACCACCCCGATGTTCGCGTTGAAGCGCGCGAGGCGCAGCGCGGCGCCCGAGCAGTAGACGAACGCGGCGAGCCAGCCCCAGCGGCCGAGGTCCTTCAGCACCCATTCGTACATCACGAGCGCCGGCGCGACGCCGAACGACACCATGTCGGACAGGCTGTCGAACTGCTCGCCGAACGCGCTCTGCGTATGCGTCATGCGCGCGACCCGCCCGTCCATCCCGTCGAGCACCATCGCCGCGAAGATCGCGATCGCGGCGATCTCGAAGCGCACGTTCATCGCCTGCACCACCGCGAAGAACCCGCAGAACAGCGCGGCCGTGGTGAACGCGTTCGGCAGCAGGTAGATGCCGCGCGTCTTCAGGAACTGCTGGCGTTTCGCGCGGCGGCTCTCGACGATCGGCGCCGGGTCGGGCGCGACCGACTTGTTGCGGCGGAACGGCCGCAGGGTGCCATTGCGCGGCCGGCGCGGTTTGAATGCGGCCATCGTGCGCCCCGCCGCTTACTGTTCCAGCTCGGCGAGGATCGTCGACGACGCGTAGACCTTCTCGCCGATCGACACCTTCGCGCGGCTGCCGAGCGGCAGGTACACGTCGACGCGCGAACCGAAGCGGATGAAGCCGTAGCGCTGGCCGCGCGACAGCGGCTCGCCGGCGCGCACGTAGCACAGGATGCGGCGCGCGACGAGGCCCGCGATCTGCACCGCGGTAACGGTCTTGCCGCTCGCCGTCTGGATCACGACCGCATTGCGCTCGTTCTCGGTCGACGCCTTGTCGATCGCCGCGTTCAGGAACGCGCCCGGGAAGTACTCGACCTTGGTCACCGCGCCGTCCACCGGCGAACGCTGCGAGTGGACGTTGAAGACATTCATGAACACGCTGATCTTCAGCGCTTCGCGGTTCGCATACGGATCCTGCGCGGTCTCGACCGCGACGATGCGGCCGTCGGCCGGACACAGCACCGCGTTCGGCTGCGCCGGGATCGGGCGCTGCGGGTCGCGGAAGAACTGGACGACGAAGACGAGCAGCAGCCAGAACGGCCACGCGAAGCCGAAGCCCCCGACGGCATGGATCAACAGCGCGATGACGGCTGCAATCGCGATGAACGGCCAGCCTTCGCGCGCGATGATCGGATGAGGATAGTTCATGGATTCGTTCTGTGTTCGGTGAATTGCAAAGCCCGTAGGATAGCAAAAGCCGCCCGGGGCACTGCTGCCTTCGGGCGGCTTTTTGCTACCGACCCTCCTCTCGAAGGGCCGGAACAGCGCGTGTTGCTCAGTCCGCGCTTAGTTCTTCGACTGGTCGACGAGCTTGTTCTTCGCGATCCACGGCATCATCGCGCGCAGCTTCGCGCCGACCTGCTCGATCTGGTGCTCGGCCGTCAGGCGGCGGCGCGACTGCAGCGTCGGTGCGCCGGCCTTGTTCTCGAGAATGAAGCTCTTCGCGTATTCGCCGGTCTGGATGTCGGTCAGGCACTGCTTCATCGCCTTCTTCGTCTCTTCCGTCACGACGCGCGGGCCCGTCACGTACTCGCCGTATTCGGCGTTGTTCGAGATCGAGTAGTTCATGTTCGCGATGCCGCCTTCGTAGATCAGGTCGACGATCAGCTTCAGCTCGTGCAGGCACTCGAAGTACGCCATTTCCGGCGCGTAGCCCGCTTCGACCAGCGTCTCGAAGCCGGCCTTGATCAGCTCGACGGTGCCGCCGCACAGCACGGCCTGCTCGCCGAACAGGTCGGTTTCGGTCTCTTCACGGAAGTTCGTCTCGATGATGCCCGCACGGCCGCCGCCGTTCGCCGCTGCGTACGACAGCGCGATGTCGCGCGCCGCGCCCGACTTGTTCTGCGCAACCGCGATCAGGTGCGGCACGCCGCCGCCCTGCGAGTACGTGCCGCGCACCGTGTGGCCCGGCGCCTTCGGCGCGATCATGATCACGTCGAGGTCCGCGCGCGGGATCACCTGGCCGTAGTGGACGTTGAAGCCGTGCGCGAATGCGAGCGCCGCGCCTTCCTTGATGTTCGCGTGCACTTCCTTCGCGTACACGTCGGCGATCTGCTCGTCCGGCAGCAGCATCATCACGACGTCGGCGCCCTTCACGGCTTCCGCGACTTCCTTGACCGCGAGGCCGGCGTTCTCGGCCTTGCTCCACGACGCGCCGCCGCGGCGCAAACCGACCGTCACGTTCACGCCGCTGTCCTTCAGGTTCAGCGCGTGGGCGTGGCCTTGCGAGCCGTAGCCGATGATCGTGACTTGCTTGCCCTTGATGAGGGAGAGGTCGGCGTCTTTGTCGTAGAAAACGTTCATGATGGTTCCTTCGCTAATTCAAAAATTCAACAATTCGTTCAGATGGAGTACTGCGGGCCGGGACATGACGGCGCACCCGGCGTGCCTGTTCGGCATCACACCTTCAGGATGCGCTCGCCGCGTCCGATGCCGGAACTGCCGGTGCGCACGGTCTCGAGGATCGCGCCCGCGTCCAGCCCCTGGATGAATGCGTCGAGCTTGTCGCTCGCGCCCGTCAATTCGATCGTGTAGGTCTTTTCGGTCACGTCGATGATGCGGCCCCGGAAAATGTCCGACATCCGCTTCATCTCTTCGCGCTCCTTGCCCACTGCACGTACCTTGATCAGCATCAGCTCGCGTTCGATGTGTGCACCGTCGGTCAGGTCCACCACTTTCACCACCTCGATCAGGCGGTTCAGATGCTTCGTGATCTGTTCGATCACGTCGTCGGAGCCGATGGAAACGATGGTGAGCCGCGACAGCGATTGGTCTTCGGTCGGCGCCACCGTCAAGGTTTCGATGTTGTAGCCGCGTGCGGAAAACAGGCCGACCACGCGCGACAGCGCGCCCGGTTCGTTTTCCAGCAGGACGGAAATGATGTGTCTCATGTTCGCTTCTTCCAGAATGTGTCCGTGTCGATTAGCCCGCGTCGCGCGCCGCCGCGTGCCGCACCGCCCTTCGTGAAGGCGGCCGCATCCGGCCGGGCGCGCGTCGCGCCGTTACAGGTCTTCCGATCCGAGCAGCATCTCGGTGATGCCCTTGCCGGCCTGGACCATCGGCCAGACGTTTTCGGTCGGATCGGTCTGGAAGTCGAGAAACACGGTGCGGTCCTTCAGGCGCAGCGCTTCCTTCAGCGCCGGCTCGACGTCCGCAGTCTTTTCGATGCGCATGCCGACGTGGCCGTACGCCTCGGCGAGCTTCACGAAGTCCGGCAGCGCATCCATGTACGAATGCGAATAGCGCTTGCTGTATTCGATCTGCTGCCACTGGCGGACCATGCCGAGGTAGCGGTTGTTCAGCGAAATGATCTTGATCGGCGTGTCGTACTGCAGGCAGGTCGACAACTCCTGGATGCACATCTGGATCGAGCCTTCGCCCGTGATGCACAGCACGTCGTCGTCCGGGTGCGCCATCTTGACGCCCATCGCCGCCGGCAGGCCGAAGCCCATCGTGCCGAGGCCGCCGGAGTTGATCCAGCGACGCGGCTTGTTGAAACGGTAGAACTGCGCGGCCCACATCTGGTGCTGGCCGACGTCCGAGCACACGAACGCGTTGCCGTCCGTCAGCTCCCACGCCTTCTCGACCACGTACTGCGGCTTGATGATCTCGCTTTCGCGGTCGTACTTCAGGCAGTCCTTCGCGCGCCAGTCTTCGATGTCCTTCCACCACTGCGCGAGCGCTTCGGTGTCCGGGCCGTGCTCGGCCGTCTGCAGCTGCTCGATCAGCTCCTTCAGCACTTCCTTCACGTCACCGACGATCGGGATGTCGACCTTCACGCGCTTCGAGATCGACGACGGGTCGATGTCGATGTGGATGATCTTGCGCGGCCGCGACGCGAAGTGGGCCGGATCGCCGATCACGCGGTCGTCGAAGCGCGCGCCGATCGCGATCAGCACGTCGCAGTGCTGCATCGCCATGTTCGCTTCGTAGGTACCGTGCATGCCGAGCATGCCGAGGAACTTCTTGTCCGACGCGCGATAGCCGCCGAGGCCCATCAGCGTGTTGGTGACCGGATAGCCGAGCAGGTCCGCGAACTGGTTCAGCTCGCGCGACGCGTCGGCGAGGATGATGCCGCCGCCGGTATAAATGTACGGGCGCTTCGCCGACAGCAGCAGCGACACCGCCTTGCGGATCTGGCCCGAATGGCCTTTCGTGACCGGGTTGTACGAGCGCAGCGACACGCTCTTGACGGGCTCATAGCGGCACGGCGTCTTCGAGATGTCCTTCGGGATGTCGATCAGCACGGGGCCCGGACGGCCGGTGCGGGCGATGTAGAAAGCCTTCTTGACTGTTTCCGCGAGGTCGCGCACGTCCTTCACGAGGAAGTTGTGCTTCACGCACGGACGCGTGATGCCGACGGTGTCGCACTCCTGGAACGCATCCTGGCCGATCGCCGCGGTGGGCACCTGGCCGCTGATCACGACCATCGGGATCGAATCCATATAGGCCGTCGCGATGCCGGTCACCGCATTGGTGACGCCGGGGCCGGAGGTCACGAGGCAGACGCCGACCTTGCCGGTGGAGCGCGCATACGCGTCGGCTGCGTGCACGGCCGCCTGTTCGTGGCGCACCAGCACGTGCTGAATCTTGTCCTGCTTGTACAGCTCGTCGTAGATATAGAGAACCGAGCCGCCGGGGTAGCCCCAGATGAATTCGACGTTTTCGTCGGCCAGTGCCTGCATGAGCACGGTGGCGCCGATCGAGTCGCTATCGGGAGAGGAAAGGGGTTCCGACGTGGAGAATTCCGCGCTGGGCATGTTCATCGTTGACCTATCGAATTTTCGGCAAAAAATTGATCGGGTGCTCTCTGCCGGGCTTGTGGCTCGGGTTCAAGCGGCGCGTCCAGTTTGAAGGGCGGGCTTCTTGGGCCAGCCTCAAATGAGACCATCACTTATGTTGCGAACGGACGACGATAGCCGGTCGCGCGAACGCCGTCAAGCAAAATGTCCCGCAGTGCATCATCGCCGCCCGCGGGCGGCCCCGCGGCGCGGTTCGCGCGCAACGCGCCGCGCCCAACCCGGTGCCAAGCAGCGCGAAAATTTGTTAGCATCCGCGGGTTTTACGAAATTTTTCGACCTTCTTCACGCGGCAGTCCGCAGCGCATACCTTCACGGAATGGCATCAGACAAGGAACTCGCCGACTTTCTGGCGGGCGTCGAAAGGCGCGCGTTCAAGCAGGCTGCGTACGCGGTACGCGACGACGATGCGTCGCTCGACATCGTGCAGGACGCGATGATCAAACTGGCGGAAAAGTACGGCGACCGCCCGGCCGCCGAGCTGCCGCTGCTTTTTCAGCGGATCCTGCAGAACGCGATCCACGACTGGTTCCGCCGGCAGAAGGTCCGCAACACCTGGGTCACGCTCTTCTCGTCGCTGAACAATACGGACGACGATGACTTCGACCCCCTCGAAACGCTCGAGGCGGCCGACCAGACGCCGGGCGTCGAGAGCAGCGAGCACCGCCTCGAGCGGGAGCAGGTTCTGGCCCTGATCGACGAGGAAATCCAGAAACTTCCAACGCGTCAACGGGAAGCGTTCCTGATGCGTTACTGGGAAGATATGGATGTCGCCGAGACTGCCGCCGCAATGGGGTGCTCCGAAGGCAGCGTCAAGACGCATTGCTCGCGAGCCACCCACACGCTGGCGGAAGCGCTCAAGGCCAAAGGAATCACGCTATGAGCTCCGCTCCCGCAAACCGAGAACTCGAAATCGCGCTGAAGGTGCGCCGCGCGCTCGATGAGCGCGCGGCCGCGCTGCCGGCCGCCACCACCGACCGGCTGGCCGCCGCCCGCCAGGCCGCGCTTGCGCGCAAGAAGCCGGAGCCCGTGACGGCGCCGGTGTTCGTCCCCGCGTTCGCCGGCGCAGCCGGCGCCTACGGCCCGGTGGTCACGCCTGCGCGCCAGCCGGTGTCGCTCGCGCGCCGCCTGCTGCGCGCGTGGCCGCTCGCGCTGCTGCTCGCCGGCCTTGTCGGCATCGCGTACTGGGAAGACATGCAGCGCACTGCCGAGCTGGCCGACATCGACGCGGCGATGCTCAGCGACGACCTGCCGCTGAACGCGTACCTCGACCACGGGTTCAACGCGTATCTTTCGCACGCCCACTAATCAGACAAGCAACGAGGGGATCGCACGGGTGAGTCAGAAGCGCGGCCTGGCCGTATTTTTCGGATGCGTGATCGCGATCGCCGTCGCCTACGTCGCCACGTACCCGCGTTTCCACCCGCAACCCGAGGCGGTCGCCGTCGCAACCAACGCGCCTGCGCTCGCGTCGGCCGCCATCGCGCTGACCGCCGACCTCGCCCCGCTGCCCGCTGCCGCCGGCCCGCTGTCGTGGGCGCGCCTGACGCCCGCGCAGCACGTCGCGCTCGCGCCGTTCGCCGACCAGTGGGACGCGTTCAGCGACGCCCGCAAGCGCAAATGGCTGAAGATCGCGGCGCGCTACCCGAAGATGACGCCCGATGCGCAGAAGCGCCTGCAGGAGCGCATGGCCGAATGGGTCAGGATGACGCCCGAGCAGCGCCGCGTCGCGCGCGAGAACTACCAGACCGCGAAGGACCTGTCCGCGCAGGCGCGTGAGCGCGCGTGGAAGGCCTACCAGCAGTTGCCCGAGGAACAGAAGGAGCGCCTCGCGGCGGCCGAGCGCCGCCGCCGGCCGACCGTCGTCAGCGCGCCGCCGACCGGCAAGGGCGACCGCGACGTCCGCCGCCTCGTGAACGCGCACGAGCATCCGGCGAGCGGCGCGAGCGTCGTACCGCCTGCGCCGCCCGCGTCGAGCGGCGCCGCAGGCGCAACCCCGGCGCCGGCCGTCGCTTCGGCCACCGCCGGCGCAGCCCCGGCGCCTGCCGCGCCGGCGCCCGTGTCGCCCGCCGACGCGCCGTCGCTGTTCAAGGGCTCCTGAGCGGCCGTGCCGCGCACGAGCCCGCCTCCGGCCACCCCGCCGTCCGTCCGGCGGCGTCTCGCCGCGCTGCTCTACGAAGGCGTCCTGCTGTTCGGGATCGTGTTCTTCGCGGGCCTCGCGTTCGCGCTCGCGACGCAGCAGCGCAACGGCCTCGTCCATCACAACCTGCTCGCCGCGTGGATCGCGCTCGTCGTCGGCGCGTATTTCGTCTGGTTCTGGACGCACGGCGGCCAGACGCTGCCGATGAAAACCTGGCGCCTGAAGATCGAATCGGCGAGCGGCCGGCCGCTGAGCGCCGGCCACGCGCTCGTTCGCTACGCGCTCGGCTGGCTGTGGTTCCTGCCGCCGCTCGCGCTGCACCCGCTCCTCGGCCTGTCCGTGCCCGTCACGCTCGCGCTCGCCGGCGCGTGGATCGCCGTGTGGGCCGGCGCGGCGCGGCTGCATCCGGACCGCCAGTTCCCGCACGACCGGCTCGCGCGCACCCGCGTCGTCGCGCTGCCGCGCTGACCGTCACCGCCCCGGACGGGCCGCCCCGCCGCGTTCGCGCGGCGCTCGAAAATTCACCCCTGAACGGCGCCTGCGCGCCGTAATAAGAACGTCTTGTGACTGTCACGTCACAGTCACGCCCGCATGGCGCAATGCCGGTAATGTCAACCGGCGCGAGTCATGCATGGGCCAGAAACCGTCCGCGACCTCCCTGTTTCGTCACCCCCTCGGCGCCCGCGCCGCCACCGCCTTCCTGTCCGGCTCGGCCGCGGCCGACGCCCTCTCGACACATGAACCGCCCGACGCGTCCGCCACGCAGCGCGACGATCACGAGCCGTCCGCGCATCGCTACCGCACCATCTGGCTGTCCGACATCCATCTCGGCTCGAGCGGCTGCCAGGCCACGTACCTGCTCGATTTCCTGCGCCACAACGATTCGGAATACCTGTACCTCGTCGGCGACATCATCGACGGCTGGCAGCTGAAAAAAGGCTGGTACTGGCCGCAGGCGCACAACGACGTCGTGCAGAAGATCCTGCGCAAGGCCCGCAAGGGCACGCAGGTCGTCTACATCCCGGGCAACCACGACGAAGGCGCGCGGCAGTTCTGCGACCTCGCGTTCGGCGACATCCAGGTGCGCGGCGAGGCGTTCCATACGACGCTGTCGGGCAAACGTTTGTGGATCGTGCACGGCGACCTGTTCGACGGCGTGATCCAGCACGCGAAATGGCTCGCGTACCTCGGCGACACGCTCTACACGCTGATCCTCGTGCTGAACCGCTGGTTCAACCGGATCCGCAGCCGGCTCGGCTTCCAGTACTGGTCGCTGTCGCAGTACCTGAAGCACCAGGTGAAGAACGCGGTCAACTTCATCTCGCAGTTCGAGACCGTGATGACCGACGAAGCGCGCCGGCGCGGCTGCGACGGCGTCGTCTGCGGCCACATCCACAAGGCGGAGATCCGCGACATCGACGGCGTGCTGTACTGCAACGACGGCGATTGGGTCGAAAGCCTGTCCGCGCTCGTCGAAACGATGGAAGGCGAGCTCAAGGTCGTCTACTGGACGGCGATGCGCACGCCGTCCGCGGCCGTCTCGCGCAAGACCAAGGCTACGGCCTGACGCCCCGCCCCCTCCCCGGCACTCACTTACAGGACACATGCCGCGATGAAGATCATGATCGTCACCGACGCGTGGGAACCGCAGGTCAACGGCGTCGTGCGCACGCTGAAGAGCACGTCCCGCGAACTCACGGCCCTCGGCCACCGCGTCGAACTGCTGACGCCGCTCGAATTCCGCACGGTGCCCTGCCCGACCTATCCGGAAATCCGCCTGTCGATCCTGCCGTACCGCAAGCTGCGCGCGCGGATCGACGCGTTCGCGCCCGACGCGCTGCACATCGCGACCGAGGGGCCGCTCGGCCTCGCCGCGCGCCGCTATGCGCGCGCGCGCAAGCTGCCGTTCACGACCGCGTATCACACGCGCTTCCCGGAATACGTGCAGGCGCGCTTCGGCATCCCGCTGGCCGCGACCTACCGCTTCCTGCACTGGTTCCACGCGCCGTCGCTCGCGGTGATGGCGCCGACGCCGGTCGTCAAGCACGACCTCGAGCAGTACGGCTTCACGAACGTCGTCCTGTGGACACGCGGCGTGGATCTCGATATCTTCCGGCCCATGGAGTCCAAGGTCCTCAACACCGCCCGGCCGATCTTCCTGTACGTCGGCCGCGTCGCGATCGAGAAGAACGTCGAAGCGTTCCTGCGGCTCGACCTGCCCGGCTCGAAGTGGGTCGCGGGCGAAGGCCCTGCGCTCGCGGAACTGAAGTCGCGCTATCCGGAGGCGAACTACCTCGGCGTGCTGTCGCAGGCCGAGCTCGCGAAGGTCTACGCGGCCGCGGACGTGTTCGTGTTCCCGAGCCGCACCGACACCTTCGGGCTCGTGCTGCTCGAGGCGCTCGCATGCGGCACGCCGGTCGCGGCCTACCCGGTCACCGGCCCGATCGACGTGCTCGGCGGCGGCAACGCGGGCGCGATGCACGAGGACCTGCAGGAAGCCTGCCTCGAAGCGCTGAAGATCGAGCGCGCGACCGCCCGCGAGTGGGCGGAGCGCTTCTCGTGGCGCGCCGCGTCCGAGCAGTTCGCGTCGCATCTGAAACCGCTGCCGAAGGACGTATACACGACCACCGAAGGTGCTGCAGTTTGAAACGAGACCCGCACGACCAGATTCCCCCACCGCCCGCGCCACCGCAACGGCACCGGCCGTTCGACGAGGATGAACCGTCGGGCGGCGATCCGTCGGGCGGCGAGCCGCATGCCGACGCGGCAGCGCACGAACCGCTCGGCACCGACGATCCGCTCGCGCCGCTGCCGCCGAATCCGTACAAGCGCAACCGCGGCCTCACGCGCGCGTGGTACGCGCTCAAGCATTCGCTGAACGGTTTCCGGGTCGCGATCCGCGAGGAAAGCGCGTTCCGCCAGGAGCTGACGCTCGCCGCGCTGATGCTGCCCATCGGCGCATTCGCGCCGGTGCCCGCCGCATCGCGCGCGCTCCTGATCGCGTCGGTGCTGCTGGTGCTGATCGTCGAGCTGCTGAACTCGAGCGTCGAAGCGGCGATCGACCGCATCTCGCTCGAGCGCCACGAACTGTCGAAGCGCGCGAAGGACCTCGGCAGCGCGGCCGTCACGGTTGCGCTGTTCGCGTGCGTGACGACGTGGGGCTTCGTGCTCGGCCCGGTCGTCGCGCGCTGGCTCGGCTTCTAGCGGCCGGCGCGCAGCAGTGCCGCGGCGCAACAACGCCGCGCAGACCCTCCGGATCACGAAATGCACCGGACCGGCGAAACCCCGGTTTATAATCGTCCGCCAGACATAGAACAGTAACCCGCGCCGGACGATTCACGCAGCATCGATTGCAGCGCCCGCCAGTCCGGCATACACAGGGCCGGACGACATGGAAGCGAAACCTCCCCGCCGCACCCGCGAACGGATTCTCGAGCTGTCGTTGAAACTCTTCAACGAGATCGGCGAACCGAACGTCACCACCACGACGATCGCCGAGGAAATGGAAATCAGCCCAGGCAACCTCTACTACCATTTCCGCAACAAGGACGACATCATCAACAGCATCTTCGCGCAGTTCGAGCAGGCGATCGAAAAGCGCCTGCGCTTCCCCGAAGATCACCGTCCGACGATCGACGAAACATGGTCGTACCTGCAGTACATGGCCGACTTCATGTGGACCTACCGTTTTTTGTATCGCGACCTCAACGACCTGCTCGCGCGCAACCGCACGCTGGAGACGCACTTCAAGCAGATCATCAGCCACAAGGTGCGCTTCGCGCGCGAGATGTGCGAACTGCTCGTGTCGGATGCCGAGATGGTCGCGACGCCCGCCGAGATCGCGGTGATCGCGACCAACATGGCCGTGATCTCGACCTACTGGCTGTCGTACCAGTACGTGATGCACCCGCGCAAGTACAACGACCAGGACGCGATCCGCGAGGAGCTGCACCAGGTCAGCATGCACGTGATCTCCGTGATGGCGCCGTACCTGCGCGGCCGCTCGCGGCAGCTGTTCGACGATCTCGTGTCCGGCAAGCTGCCCAAGCGCGAATTCGCCGACTACCTGCCGCCGCGCGACGGTTCGCCGCGCGCCGGCGGGCCGGCCCTCGTCAAGGACGCGAAGCAATGAAGGCCGTATGCGTGTACTGCGGGTCGTCGCCCGGCGTGCGGCCCGTCTATGCGGAAGCCGCGCGCGCGTTCGGCCGCGCGCTCGTCGATGCCGGCCTCACGCTCGTCTACGGCGGCGGCCGCGTCGGGCTGATGGGCACGATCGCCGACGAAGTGATGGCGGCCGGCGGCCGCGCGGTCGGCGTAATCCCCGAGCTGCTCGTCGACAAGGAAGTCGGCCACACCGGCCTGTCGGAGCTGCACGTGGTGCCGGACATGCATCACCGCAAGAAGATGATGGCCGACCTCGCCGACGGGTTCGTCGCGATGCCCGGCGGCGCCGGCACGCTAGAGGAATTCTTCGAGGTCTACACGTGGGCGCAGCTCGGCTATCACCGCAAGCCCGTCGCGCTCTACAACATCGACGCGTTCTACGATCCGCTGATCGCGCTGCTCCGGCATACGGTCGACGAAGGCTTCATGCGGCCCGCCTATTTCGACACGCTGTGCATCGACGCCGATCCGGCCGCGCTGATCGGGCAGCTGCGCGGCTACCGGCCGCCCACGCGCGACAAGTGGGCGCCCGACGAAACCGAATGACGTGGAGCCGCGTGCGATGACCGAACCGTCCGAACGCAAAGTCGTCCTGATCACCGGCGCGAGCCGCGGCATCGGCCGCGCATGCGCCGTGCTCGCGGCGGCGCGCGGCTGGGACGTCGGCATCAACTATGCGCGCGACGCGGCGGCGGCCGACGCGACCGCGGCCGCCGTGCGCGACGCGGGCGGCCGCGCGTGCGTCGTGGCCGGCGACGTATCGAGCGAAGCGGACGTCGTCGCGATGTTCGACACCGTCGTCGCGACGCTCGGCCGGCTCGACGGGCTCGTCAACAACGCCGGCATCGTCGCGCCTTCGCTGCCGCTCGCCGACATGCCGGTCGAACGGCTGAAGCGGGTGTTCGACACCAACGTGCTCGGCGCGTATCTGTGCGCGCGCGAGGCCGCGCGCAGGCTGTCGACCGATCGCGGCGGCCGCGGCGGCGCGATCGTCAACGTGTCGTCGATCGCGGCCCGGCTCGGCTCGCCGAACGAATACGTCGACTATGCGGGGTCGAAGGGCGCGGTCGATGCGCTGACGATCGGCCTCGCGAAGGAACTCGGGCCGCACGGCGTGCGCGTGAACGCCGTGCGGCCGGGTCTGATCGAAACCGAGATCCACGCGAGCGGCGGCCAGCCGGGCCGCGCCGGCCGCCTCGGCGCGCAGACGCCGCTCGGCCGCGCAGGCGAACCGCAGGAGGTCGCCGAGGCGATCGTCTGGCTGCTCGGCGATGCCGCGTCGTATACGACCGGCGCCCTCCTCGACGTCGGCGGCGGCCGATAGCCCGCCGCTGCGACCGAATGTCGCACCCTCCCCTTCCCCCTTGCCGCGCCTTACATCGCTACAAAACTCCACAATTCCGCAACAGATTGTGTAAACATCCGTAACAATTTCGTGGTCTACTAGCAGGCAATTCGACAGCCGGCGGCGCCGCCTGTCCGTCGCCGCCGACGCGCGGCCTCCATTGCCCCGGGCCCATGCCGCCGGGCGGCTCGACCAGAGATTTTTCCATGCAGGGATCCGCAGCATCCAGCCGGCGGCGCACGTCCGTGCCCGCCTCGGCTCAGCACGTCCTCTCATCCGCCGAAACCGACCTCTCCGGCCCCGTCCACGTCGGCCGCGCATCCGCCGCGACGGCGCCCGCGCGCAGCCATGTCGCACGGGTCGGCTGGCGCGCGTGGCTGCTGGTTGCCGCCGTGTTCTGCGCGTACATGCTGCCCGGCGTGCTCGGCCATGATCCGTGGAAGCAGGACGAAACCTACACGTTCGGCATCATCCAGCACATGCTCGAGACCGGCGACCTCGTCGTGCCGACCAATGCCGGCGCGCCGTTCATGGAAAAGCCGCCGCTCTACGCATGGGTCGCAACGAGCCTCGCATGGCTGCTGCAGCGCGTGCTGCCGCTGCACGACGCGGCACGGCTCGCGAGCGCGCTGTTCGCAGCGCTCGCGTTCGGCTTCACCGCGCGCGCGGCGCGCGTCGCGAGCGGCGCGGCCAGCTGGTTCGACCTGAAGGTGATCGGGCCCGTCGCGCTGTGCGCGAGCAGCCTCGTCGTCGTCAAGCACGTGCATGACATGATGACGGACGTCGCGTTGTTCGCCGGCACGGCAATCGCGTTTTGCGGCCTGCTTGAACTCGTGATGCAGCACCTCGCCCGCGCGCGGCACGCGCAGCTCGGCCTGCCGGTCGGGCCCGGCAACCGCTGGGCCGCCCCGATGTTCGGCGCGGGCGTCGGCGTCGCGCTGATGGCGAAGGGGCTGTTCGTGCCGCTGGTGTTCGGCGCCACGCTGACCGCCGTGCTGGCGCTCTATCCCGAATGCCGCACCCGCGCGTTCGCGCGCGCGCTCGGCATCGCCGCGCTGGTGTTCGCGCCGTTCGCGAGCATCTGGCCGACCGCGCTGTTCCTGCGCTCCGAGACGCTCTTCCTCACCTGGTTCTGGGACAACAACGTCGGCCGCTTCTTCGGCTTCTCGGTGCCGCAGCTCGGCGCGGAAAACGACAAGCCGCTGTTCATCCTGCGCGCGTTCCTGACCGTCGGCATCCCGGTCACGCCGCTCGCGATCGTCGCGTTCGCACGCGGCGCATGGCGCGACTGGCGCGCGCCGCGCATCGCGCTGCCGGTCGTGTTCGCCGGCGTCGGGCTGACGGTGCTGGAAGTGTCCGCGACGTCGCGCCAGCTCTACATCCTGCCGTTCTTCGCGCCGCTCGCGCTGGTCGCCGCGCAGGCGATCGACCGCCTGCCGCAAAAGCTGCACGTCGCGTGGGATTACCTGAGCCGCGCGCTGTTCGGCAGCATCGCGGTGCTCGCATGGACGATCTGGTCGGTGATGGCCGATCCGGCCGCGTCGCGCGAACGCCTCGCGCCGCTCGGCCGCTGGCTGCCGCTCGACTGGACGATGCCGATCGAACCGGGCCTCGTGCTCGGCGCGCTCGCGCTGACGGTCGGCTGGCTCTGGCTGCTGCCGACGCTGCGCACGATGGGCCGCTGGCGCGGCGCACTGTCGTGGGCGTCGGGCGCGATCGTCGCGTGGGGCCTCGTCTATACGCTGCTGCTGCCGTGGCTCGATGTCGCGAAAAGCTACCGTTCGGTGTACGAAGACCTGAACGCGCACCTCGCGCTCGAATGGAACGACGGCGACTGCATGGCGAGCCTGAACGGGCTCGGCGAGTCGGAAGCGCCGATGCTCTACTACTTCTCCGGCATCCTGCACCGGCCCGTCTCCGACCCGGCGGCGACGCGCTGCACGTGGATGATCGTCCAGGGCGTGCGTGCAGTCGATCCGTCGCCGGGCAGCGAATGGAAGCTGTTCTGGACGGGCGCCCGGCCGGGCGACGACAACGAGATGCTGCGCGTCTACGTGCGCACGCCGGAGCAGCACCCGCAATGACGGTGGTTGAAGGCGCGCCGCGCCTTCAACCGGCACGCCCGCCGCCCACCACTCAGAACGACGACCCCGGCTCGCGCAGGAACGCGGCCTCCTCCGCGGTCGACGCGCGCCCGAGAATCGCGTTCCGGTGCGGGAACCGGCCGAAGCGCGCGATCACGTCAGCATGCGCCAGCGCGAAATCGTGATACCCGGCGCATCCCGCCTCCTCCCTGATCCCCTCGCACAGCCGCACGGCCTCGCGCTGGCTGTCCGGCGACTCGTCGTGCTCGAACGGCAGATAGGCAAATGCGCGGTGATGGCCGCTCGGCAGGCCGGCATCCCACCCCGCGGCGACCAGCCTGCGTGCGACCGCGAGCGCCTTCGGGTCCGCGGCGAACGCACGCGGCGTGCCGCGATGAACGTTGCGCGAGAACTGGTCGAGCACGACGATCAGCGCGAGCGCGCCGAGCGGCGACACGGCCCAATGGTCGCAGGCGCCGTCGCACGCCGCGTCGAGCAGCGCGCCGTAGCGCTCTCGCAGCACGGCATCGAGCGCCGCGCCGCCGTTGAACCAGATCTTGCGCGGGTGGCCGAATTCCGCCGAGCCGGGCGCGCCGAACCAGAAATCCAGCACGTCGCGGGCGCGCGGATCGAGCGCCGCCTCGTCGTCGTGCGTGTCGTTCACGCCATTCACCGTCATGCAAGCTCCAGGACGACGCGCCGCGTGCGCGCGCTCTTCTTTTCGAGTTTCGCGACCCTCAGGCCGCCGATCTCCGACGTGTTGCGCACGTGCGTGCCGCCGCACGGCTGCAGGTCGACGCCGTCGATCCGCAGCAGCCGCACGCGGCCGAGGCCCATCGGCGGCTTCACGCTCATCGTGCGCACGAGTTCGGGCCGCGCGGCCATCTCGTCGTCGGTGATCCATTCGGTCGTGACCGGATGCGCGCCGCCGATCAATACGGCCAGCCGGCGCTCGACGTCGTCGCGGTCGATCGGCTCGGCCGTCGCGAAGTCGAGCCGCACGTAATCGGCCGTCACGCTGCAGCCGTCGACCGGATACGGCAGCACCGCGCACATCAGGTGCGCGGCCGTGTGCAGCCGCATGTGCCGGTAGCGGCGCGCCCAGTCGATTTCGGCGACCACGCGCGCGCCGGGCGCGAGCGCCGCGATGCCCGCCTCCTGCCCCGGCACCGGCACGTGCGCGGCGTCGTCGGGCGTCGCGCCGTCGAATTTTGCCTTGCGCGTGTCGGCGATCGCGATCGATGCGCCGTCCGGCAGCGTCAGCATGCCGCAGTCGCCCGCCTGGCCGCCGCCAAGCGGATAGAACACCGTGCGGTCGAGCTGGATGCCGTCTTCGCCGACCGCCGTGACGATCGCGTCGCAGCGCATCAGGTACGCATCTTCCCGAAACAGGGCATGGGTCGTCATCTGGCAGGTCTCGTCGTGAATGGGGAACGACCATTGTCACGCGCGGCGCGGCCGCCGCCCAGACGCACTCCGGGCGGCAGCCGGGCGACGGCGTACCGGCCGATCAACCGGGCCGGTTGCGCATCCAGTCGGCGGTGTCGTAGAACGAGTGCATCAGCCGCTCGCGCAGCGGCTCGGGCAGGCCGACGTCCTCCATCGCCCAGGCCATGCAGCGCAGCCACTGGTCGCGCTCGACCGACGCGATCGGGAACGGCAGGTGCCGCGCGCGCAGGCGCGGGTGGCCGAAGCGGCTGATGTAGTGATCGGGCCCGCCGAGCCAGCCGCACAGGAACCAGAACAGCCGGTCGCGGGAGCCGTCGAGCGACGCCGGGTGCAACGCGCGGATCTGCGCGAATTCCGGCTCGAGGTCCATCAGGTCGTAGAAGCGGTCCACCATCTCGCGCACGCGGCCTTCGCCGCCCACGAGTTCGAACGCCGTCGGTTGCGACGGCGCGTCGTCATTCACATCGGTCATACGAATCAATCGGAAATCGGGTATTCGGGACTGCCGGCGACGCTCATGCGTCGCGCAGCGACTGCAGCGCGGGGCGCCGCAGCACATTATGCAGGCTCAGCCAGCCGGCCGCACCCGCGCACGCGACGCCGGCCGCGATGCCGGCCGGCACGAGCCACGGATCGACCGCGAGGCGGAAATCGAACACGCGCGCCGCGAGCACCCAGCCGACGCCGATCGCGCCCGCCGCCGCCAGCGTGCCGGCCAGCGCGCCGACGACGATGAATTCGGCGCGCTGCACCGCGCCCACCTGCGCACGCGACGCGCCGAGCGCGCGCAACAGCGCCGCCTCCCTCACCCGCTCGTCGCGCGAGCCGGCGAGCGCCGTATAGAGCACCAGCACGCCGGCCGCGAGCGTGAACACGAACAGGAACTGCACCGCGCCGATCACCTGCACCATCATGCGCTGCAGCTGCGCGAGGATCGGCGCGACGTCGATCGCGGTCAGGTTCGGGTAGCGCGCGATCAGCGGATCGAGCAGCGACGCGCGCGCGGCCGGCAGGTGGAAGCTCGTCAGGTAGATCGCCGGATAGTCCTTGAGCGTCGCGGGCGGCATCAGCACGAAGAAGTTGACGCGGAACGTGCCCCAGTCGAGCTTGCGCACGCTCGTGACCGGCGCCTCGACCGGCAGGCCCGTCACGTCGAAGCGCAGCACGTCGCCGGGCTTCACGTTCAGCATCTGCGCGAGGCCGGCTTCGATCGAGATCTGCGGCGTCGTCGCCGTACCGAACCAGTCGCCGGCCGTGATCCGGTTGTCGGGCGGCAGCTCGGTCGTATACGACAGGTTGAACTCGCGGTCGACGAGCCGGCGCGCGTCGTCGTTCTGGTAGGCGTCCGGATTCACCGGCTTGCCGTTGATCGCGACAAGACGGCCGCGCACCATCGGCGCGGGCGCCGCATCGCGCACGCCGTGCGCGGCGAGATACGCGGCGACGTCGGCGCGCTGGTCCGGCTGGATATCGATCAGGAACTGGTTCGGCGCGTCGGGCGGCGTCGACTGCCGCCAGCCGGCGACCAGGTCGTTGCGCGTGATCGCGATCAGCAGCAGGCACATCAGGCCGAGCGCGAGCGCGGTGATCTGCAGCGAGCTCGCGGTGCCGCGCCGGTGCAGCGACGCGAGCGCGTAGCGCCAGCCGAGGCCCGCCGCGACGCGCCCGTTGCGCACCGCGCGCACGGCCGCGAACAGCACGAGCCTCGCGATCAGCGCGAAACCGACCAGCGCGCCGGCGAACCCGCCCGCGACGATCAGCCCGAGCTTCAGGGTGCCCGCGGCGGCGATCAGCAGCCCGGCGAACAGCACGATGCCGACCGCATACGCCGCCCACGCGATGCGTGCCGCGTCGCCCCATTCGCGCCGCAACACGCGCACCGGCGGTACGCGCGTGAGCGGCGCGAGCGGCGGCAGCGCGAAGCCGAGCAGCAGCACCAGCGCCGCGCCGATGCCGATGGCGGCCGGCCACGGCGTCGGCGGCGGCAGCACGACGTCGATCAGGCTGCCGAGCGACGCGAGCAGCATCCAGTGGCCGCCGTAGCCGAGCACCGCGCCCGCCACACCGCCCACGATGCCGATGCCGAGAAATTCGAGCGCGAACAGCGCGCCGAGCGTGCGGCGGCTGACGCCGAGGCAGCGCATCGTCGCGCAGCCGTCGAGATGGCGCCGCATGTAGCGCTGCGCGGCCATCGCGATCGCGACCGCCGCGAGCAGCGCGGTCAGGAGCGCGACGAGCGTCAGGAAATGGCGGGCGCGGTCGAGCGTCTGGCGCACCTGCGGCTGCCCTTCCTGCAGCGATTCGAGGCCGACGCCGCGCAACCTGCCGCCGTCGACGCGCAGGTGCGCGTACGCCTCGAAGCGCGCGACCGCATCGGCATCGCCCGCCACCAGCAGGCGATAGGTGACCCGGCTGCCGTAGCCGGTCAGCCCGGTCGCGGCCAGCTCGTCGGCGCGCATCATCAGCCGCGGCGAGAAATTGACGAACGAGAAGCCGCGATCGAGTTCGCGGACGATCGACGCCGCGACCGTGAACGTGCGCAGCCCGACGCGCACGGTGTCGCCGGCCTTCAGGTGCAGCGCGTCGAGCAGCGCGGGATCGGCCCAGACCGTGCCGGGCGAGGGAATCGCGGCCGCCTTGCGCGCGGGCGCGCCCCCGGCCGGCGCGATCTCGACCGCGCCGCGCAGCGGGTAGTCCGGCGACACCGCCTTCACGGCTGCGAGCCGCGCGGGCGGCGCGTCGCCGGTCGCCTCGCCGACGGTCGAGCCGATCATGCTGGGAAAGATGGCCGTGGTCGCGGTGCGCAGCCCGAGCGAGCGGGCCTGCCGGTCGAACGAGGAGTCGACCGGACGATCGCCGCGCACGACGAAATCGGCGCCGAGCATCTGGCGCGCATCGCGCTCGAGCCCCTGGCGCAGCCGGTCGGCGAGGAAGCCGACGCTCGTCAGCGCGGCGACCGCCAGCACCAGCGCGAGCACGAGCAGCGTCAGCTCGCCCGCGCGCCAGTCGCGCGCGGTCATGCGGACGGCCTGCCGGATCAGGTCGCGCCGGCCGAATCGCCCGGCATGCGCCGCGCCGGCCGCGTCATCGCGCCCACCGGATGGCCTCCCCACGGATGGCCGCCCCTTCAATCGCGCTTCCCGGCCGAATTGAGCCGCGACACCATGTGGTTCGCCATGCCCCGGAAGCCGCCCGACACGCCGCGCCACAGGCGCGGCAGCGCCCACGCCGAGCACGCGATGAAGGCCGCGAGCAGCACGAGGAACAGCAGCGGCGCGAAGAACGCGAGCGCGAGCCCGCCGAACACGAGGCCGTCTTCGGTCGACGACGCGATCCAGTTCGAGATCGGCTCGGGAGACAGGTTGATCAGCGCGCGCGTGCCGGCCTTCGTGATGTGCGCGGCGCCGGCGAGCGAGCCGCCCGCGAGCCCGGCGACCGCGAGCACGGTCGGGTCGGCATGGCCGAGCGCGCCGGCCGCGAGCACGGCGCCGGCCGGGATGCGGATGAAGGTGTGCACCGCGTCCCACAGCGAATCGAACGCGGGAATCTTGTCGGCAAGGAATTCGGTGATCGCGAGCAGCGCCGCGGCGCCGATCACCCATGGCGACGTGAGGACGGCAAGCGTATCGGGCAAGTGGAGCCAGCCGGCGCGCGCCAGCACGCCCGCGATCAGCACCGTCAGGTACAGGCGCAGGCCGCTCGCCCACGCCAGCCCCGCGCCGAGCGAAATGGCTTCGATCATGGCCCTCTCCTTGCGCGTGACATGCGCGTCGCCGATCGATTCTGGATGTGGCCGGCCGCGCGGCGCGTGGCGCCGGCGGCATGCCGTGTCGCGCCCGGCGCGCGACGCAACGGCAATCAGGCTCGAATGCGTTCCATTATAGACAGCCTCGCCGCGCGTCCGGCGCAAATCCCCATGAGGAAAAACCTCAGGCGGCCGACGAAAGCTTGAGGCCGATCAAGCCGGCGACGATCAGCGACGCGCTCGCGACGCGGGCGACGGTCAGCGCCTCGCCCATCATCACGATGCCGAACACGAACGCGCCGACCGCGCCGATGCCGGTCCACACCGCGTACGCGGTGCCGAGCGGCAGCTGGCGCATCGCAACCGCGAGCAGCCCGAAGCTGGCCAGCGCGGTGATGATCGTAAACACCGACGGTCCGAGCCGGGTGAACCCTTCCGACGATTTCATGCCGGCCGCCCAGGCCACTTCCAGCAAACCGGCGATCAACAACAATACCCACGCCATCTCGACGCGACTCCATGGATCGGATGGGGTCGTCCCCGTTGAATCGAACGGCCCGGGGTCGTCCCCGGGCGGCGCCGAGTATAGCAAGCGGCTGGTGGATGCGACGGCGCGGCACGCTCACTTCGACACGCGTTTCGGCGCGCCGGCGCCGACGCAGCGATCGTCGCGGTACAGCGCCCATTCCTCGCACACGCGGCCGTCCTTGAACACGCAGATGCCGACGTCGCCGCCCGGCGTGTTGCGGACCGCATGGCGCCCGCCGAGCTTCACGCAGTTCGCCGACGCCGGATTGGCCAGCGCGGTCTTCGGCGCGGGCTGCCCGGGCTGCCCGGGCGGCAGCGGTTGCGCGGCTGCGCCGGATGCGGCGAGGGCCAGCACACAGGAGAAAGCCAGACGGACGGTCATCGCATGCTCCTCGTTCGGTTTGCGCAACGGCCAGCATAGCGGGGAATCGGCTGCCGGTGTGCGACTTCGGGGCCGGTTCACGCGGCCCGCGCGCCGGCAAGCGAGGGCGGCGGCACGACGCGGCGCTCAGGCCGCGCCGACCAGCCGGTAGCCGACGCCCGTCTCGGTGACGATGTATTCGGGTTGCGCCGGGTCGCGCTCGAGCTTCTGGCGCAGGTGCGCCATGTAGATGCGCAGGTAGTGATGGCTTTCGACGTGCGACGGCCCCCACACGTCGCGCAGCAGCTGGCGGTGCGTCAGCACGCGGCCCGCGTGGCGCACGAGCGTCGCGAGCAGCCGGTATTCGAGCGGCGTCAGGTGCACGATCTCGCCGTCGCGCCAGACCTGCCGCATCGCGAGATCGACGCTCACCGCGCCGAAGCTCACCTTCGGCGACTCGTTCGCGCCGCCCTGGTTGCGGCGCCGCAGCTGCGCGCGAATCCGCGCGCGCAGCTCGGACACGCCGAACGGCTTGGTCAGGTAGTCGTCCGCGCCGGCGTCGAGCGCGGCGACCTTCTCCTCCTCCTGCGTGCGCGCGGACAGCACGATCACCGGCACCTCGGACCAGCCGCGCAGCTCGCGGATCACGTCGAGGCCGTCGGTGTCCGGCAGGCCGAGGTCGACGATCACGAGATCGGGCTTGCGGGTCGCCGCGTCGATCAGCCCCTGCTTGCCGGTCTCGGCCTCGAACACGGCGATGTCCTCCTCCTCGAGCGCGGCGCGCACGAAACGGCGGATCTGTTTTTCGTCCTCGATCAGGACGACGGTCAGGCTCGGTTCACTCATGGTCTTGCGGAGGTTCGGATGATGACGGCGCGAACGGCAGCGCGTGCAGTGCGTCGGCTTCGTCGTCGGACACGGCGGGCGCCGCCGGCGGCGTGTCGACCGGCAGCGTGAACCAGAAGCGCGCGCCCGTCACGCAGCCGTCGGGCCCGATGCGGTTGAGCGCGCCGATTCTACCGCCGTGCGCCTCGACGATCGCGCGGCAGATCGCGAGCCCGAGGCCGATGCCCGGCGTCGCCGATTCCTTCTCGCCGCGCGTGAACTTGTCGAAGATCCGCGTTTCCATGCCCGGCGGCAGGCCCGGGCCGTGATCGTCGACGTGCACGCGCACGAACGGCAGGCCGTCCTCGGTCACGCGCTGGGCGCCGATCTCGAGCGGCGTGTCGGCCGGCGTGTATTTCGCGGCGTTCTCGAA
This sequence comes from Burkholderia ubonensis, assembly GCF_902833085.1. Taxonomy (GTDB): domain Bacteria; phylum Pseudomonadota; class Gammaproteobacteria; order Burkholderiales; family Burkholderiaceae; genus Burkholderia; species Burkholderia ubonensis. Next base: position 247,996 of record NZ_CADFEB010000007.1, on the reverse strand, counting down.
CAGGTTGGTGAAGAGGCGCTCCATCAGCACCGCGTCCATCTGCAGGAGCGGCAGGTCCGCCGGCAGCGCGACGCGCGCCGGATGCCGCGCGAGCACGCGCCGGCACGCGGCGAGCGCCGCGCCGACGGTCTCCTCGAGCAGCGACCACTGGCGCTTCAGCTGCAGGCTGCCGGCCTGCAGCCGCGCCATGTCGAGCAGGTTCGTGACGATGCCCGTCATCCGCAGCGCCTCGTCGTGGATCGCCTCGACGAGCTCGTCCTCGCGCGGCCCGTGCCGCGGCGCGGCCGTGGCGTCGCCGCGCGGCGCGGCCGCGCGCGCGTTCGCGAGCATCGACGAGAAGCCGACGATCGTCGTGAGCGGCGTGCGCAGGTCGTGCGAGATCGCCGACAGCAGCGAGTTGCGCAGCCGCTCCGACTCCATGCTGACGAGCGCGTCGCGCGCGATCTCGACGTAATGCACGCGCTCGATCGCGAGCGCGATCTGCGCGGCGAAAGCGTCGAGCATCCGCTGCTGCTCGGGCTCCTCGAGCTCGCGCGGGTCCGTCGACACGATCGCGAGCACGCCGCGCGTGCGCATCGGCGCCTTCAGCGGCAGGTACAGCGCGGCCGTCGCGGGCAGCGTGTCGGTGCCGTGGCCGGCCGGCTTCTGCTGGTCGTACACCCACTGGCCGACGTCGTTGTCGAGATCGGAGCCCGTCAGCGTGACGGCCGCGTCCGGCTCCTCGATCTTCTGCTGCACCTTGTCGGCGCTGTCCGGCAGCAGGATCGCGACGCGCGCGCGGAACACCTCGCTCACGTGCCGGCTGCCGATCTCGACGATCTGCTCGGTCGTCAGCGCCGCCGCCAGCTCGCGCGCCATCGCATAGATCGCGCCCGTGCGGCGCTCGCGCCGTTGCGCGATGCTCGCCTCGCGGGTCAGCGTCGACGTCAGGTGGCTGATCACGAGCGACGTCAGCAGCATCCCGAAGAACGTCAGCAGGTACTGCGTGTCGCTGACCGAGAACGACATGCGCGGCGGCACGAAGAAGAAGTCGAACGCGGCCACCGACAGGAACGACTGCAGCACCCCCGGCCCGCGCCCGAGGCGCACCGCCGAGAACACGACGCCCAGCAGGTACAGCATCACGAGGTTGGTCAGGTCGAGCCGCTCGGATACGGCGGTCGCGACCATCGTGATCGCCGCGCAGATCGCGGCCGCGTACGCATAGTGCCGCGGCGGCGAGCGGTGGCCGCCGAGGCGCGCGAACGCGTCGCGCCAGTCGCGCGCGCGCGCGTCGAGGGGGGCCGCGCGCACCTCGTCGCTCGCGGACGCGCGGATCAGCATCAGGTCGACGTCGCCCGCGCGCTCCGCGAGCTTCTCGCCGAACGGCCGCACGAACCAGCGCGCGAGCCCGGTCTTGCGCGAGCCGCCCGCGACGACCTTCGACACGTTGCGCACCTTCGCATAGCCGATCAGCGCGGCGACCGCGTCGCCGCCGGCGAGCGTGGCCGTCTCCGCGCCCAGCTCGGCGGCGAGCTTCAGCGCGTTCAGCGTGCGCTCGCGCTGCGCGTCGGGCAGGCGCTGCAGCCGCGGCGTCTCGACGTAGACGGCGATCCAGTCGGCCTTCAGGCTCGCGGCGAGCCGCGCGGCCGCGCGCACCAGCGTCGGCGCCTCGGGCCCCGGCCCGACGCACACCAGGAGCCGCTCGCGCGCCTGCCAGATGCGCTGGATCGAGCGGTCGGCGCGGTACTCGCGCATCTGCGCGTCGACGCGGTCGGCCGTGCGCCGCAGCGCCAGCTCGCGCAGCGCGATCAGGTTGCCCTTGCGGAAGAAGTTGCGCACCGCGCGCTCGGCCTGCTGCGCGAGATAGACCTTGCCGTCGCGCATCCGCGCGAGCAGCTCCTCGGCGGGCAGGTCGACGAGCGTCACCTCGTCGGCCGCGTCGAACACGCGGTCGGGCACGGTCTCCCACACGCGGATGCCGGTGATCGCGCCGACCACGTCGTTCAGGCTCTCGAGATGCTGGACGTTGACGGTCGTGTAGACGTCGATGCCCGCGTCGAGCAACTCGTAGACGTCCTGCCAGCGCTTCAGGTGGCGCGCGCCCTGCACGTTCGAATGGGCGAGCTCGTCGACGAGGATCAGTTCGGGCTTGCGCGCGAGCGCGGCGTCGAGATCGAATTCGGCGAGCGCGCGGCCGCGGTAGTCGAGCTTCGCGAGCGGCAGCACGTCGAGGCCGTCGAGCAGCGCGGCGGTTTCGCTGCGGCCGTGGGTCTCGACGATGCCGACGACGACGTCGACGCCTTCCTGCTTGCGCTGGCGCGCGGCCTGCAGCATCGCGTAGGTCTTGCCGACGCCCGCGGAGGCGCCGAAGAAGATCTTGAGCTGGCCGCGCCGCTGCTTTTCTTCGTCACGCTGCAGCTTGTCGAGAAGTTGGTCGGGATCGGGGCGGTTCATGCGTCAGAGGAACGAAACGCGCGATTCGCGCGTGTACGAGCATTGTTGATCCAAATCGTCATAAAAGGCAAAGACGGCGCAAGCGCCGTCGGGCAAACGCGCGTCCGGCGCGGGTCGGGCCGCGCCGGACGCCGGATAAGCGAAGTGCTCAGTGCGCGGCCTGCGCCGCGTCCAGCGCGAGGTTCAGCTTCAGCACGTTCACGCGCGGCTCGCCGAGCACGCCGAACTGGCGCCCGGTCGTGTTCACGGCGACCAGATGCGCGACTGCGTCGGGCGACAGGTTGCGCGCCTTCGCGACGCGCTCGATCTGGTAGGCGGCCGCGGCCGGCGTGATGTCCGGATCGAGGCCGCTTGCGGACGCGGTCACGAGGTCGACCGGCACCGGCTTCGACAGGTCGGTGCCCGCGTCGCGCAGCGCGGCGATGCGCGCCTTCACCTGGTCGGCGAGCGACGGGTTCAGCGGGCCGAGGTTCGAGCCGCCCGAGCCGCTCGCGTTGTACGGCATCGGCGTGGTCGCCGACAGGCGGCCCCAGAAGTACTTCGGCGCGTCGAACGGCTGGCCGATCAGCGCGGAGCCGACCACCTTGCCGTCCTGCTCGATCAGGCTGCCGTTCGCCTGCGACGGGAACACGGCCTGGCCGAACACGGTCATCACGGCCGGATAGGCAAGCCCCGTCACCGCGGTCAGCACGACGAAGATCACGATCAGCGGACGAATCAACGTTTTCATGGTGAATTTCCCTCAGGCCCAGCCGAGTGCGGCGAGCGTCATGTCGATCAGCTTGATGAACGGGAACGGCAGCAGCACGCCGCCGAGGCCGTACACCAGCAGGTTGCGGCGCAGCAGCGACGCGGCGCCGAGCGGCCGGTACGTGACGCCCTTCAGCGCGAGCGGGATCAGCGCGACGATGATCAGCGCGTTGAAGATCACCGCCGACAGGATCGCGGACGACGGCGAGCTCAAGTGCATGATGTCGAGCACGCGTAGTTGCGGATAGGTCGTCACGAACGCGGCCGGGATGATCGCGAAATACTTCGCGATGTCGTTCGCGATCGAGAACGTCGTCAGCGAGCCGCGCGTCATCAGCATCTGCTTGCCGATCTCGACGATCTCGATCAGCTTGGTCGGGTTCGAGTCGAGGTCGACCATGTTGCCCGCTTCCTTCGCCGCCTGCGTGCCGGTGTTCATCGCGACCGCGACGTCGGCCTGCGCGAGCGCCGGCGCATCGTTGGTGCCGTCGCCCGTCATCGCGACCAGCCGCCCCGCCGCCTGGTGCTCGCGGATCGTCGCGAGCTTGGTTTCCGGCGTCGCTTCCGCGAGGAAGTCGTCGACGCCGGCCTCCGCCGCGATCGCCGCCGCGGTCAGCCGGTTGTCGCCCGTCACCATCACGGTCTTGATGCCCATCTTGCGCAGTTCCGCGAAGCGCTCCTTGATGCCGCCCTTCACGATGTCCTTCAGCTCGATCACGCCGAGCACGCGCGCCGCGCCGTCGCGCAGCTCCGCGACCACGAGCGGCGTGCTGCCGCGGCGCGCGACGTCGTCGACCGCGCGGCGCACTTCGTCCGGAAAGCGGCTGCCGTGCGTCTCGACGTAGCGGCGGATCGCATCGGCCGCGCCCTTGCGGATCTCGCGGTGCGGCGCCCCGGAGGACGTCGCCTCGGGAGACAGGTCGACGCCGCTCATCCGCGTCTGCGCGGAAAAGCCGATGAACGTCGCGTGCAGCTGCGCCATGTCGCGCTGGCGAATGTTGAAGCGCTCCTTCGCGAGCACGACGATGCTGCGGCCCTCCGGCGTCTCGTCGGCGAGCGACGACAGCTGCGCGGCATCGGCGAGCGCCTCCTCGGTCACGCCCGGCGCCGGCACGAACGCCGACGCCTGACGGTTGCCGAGCGTGATCGTGCCGGTCTTGTCGAGCAGCAGCACGTCGACGTCGCCGGCCGCTTCCACCGCGCGGCCCGAGGTCGCGATCACGTTCGCCTGCATCATCCGGCTCATGCCGGCCACGCCGATCGCGGACAGCAGGCCGCCGATCGTCGTCGGGATCAGGCACACGAGCAGCGCGACCAGCGCGGTGATCGTCACCACGTGCCCCGCCTTCATTGCTTCCACCGAGAACATCGAGAACGGCAGCAGCGTCGCGGTCGCGAGCAGCATCACGATCGTCAGCGCGACCAGCAGGATCGTCAGCGCGATCTCGTTCGGCGTCTTCTTGCGCTTCGCGCCCTCGACCATCGCGATCATCCGGTCGAGGAACGCCTCGCCCGGATTCGCGGTGACCTTCACGACGATCCAGTCGGACAGCACGCGCGTACCGCCCGTCACCGACGAGAAGTCGCCGCCCGACTCGCGGATCACCGGCGCGGATTCGCCGGTGATCGCCGATTCGTCGACCGACGCGACGCCGTCGACCACTTCGCCGTCGGCCGGGATCACGTCGCCCGCCTCGACCAGCACGACGTCGCCCTTGCGCAGCTCGGTCGCGGTGGTGATGCGGATCGGCGACTTCGGATGCGGCTCGTTGAGCTTCTTGGCCATCACGTCGCGCTTCGCGCTGCGCAGCGAGGCGGCCTGCGCCTTCGAGCGGCCTTCGGCGAGCGCCTCCGCGAAGTTCGCGAACAGCACCGTGAACCACAGCCACAGCGCGATCGCGAGGATGAAGCCCGCGGGCGCCTCGGCCTGGCCGACGAGCGCGGCGATCCACAGGATCGTCGTCAGGATGCTGCCGACGTACACGCAGAACATCACCGGGTTGCGGAACTGCGTGCGCGGCGTGAGTTTCTTGAACGAGTCCACGATCGCCGGGCGCAGCAGCGCCGGGTCGAACATGGAGCGTGTTGCGGAATGTTGAGTCATCGCAATCTCTTGAATGCTTGTCCTTGTTGGCGTGCGTGCGGTGAACGCATTACGCGCCCAGCCACATCATCAGGTGCTCGACGCCGGGCCCGAGCGCGAGCGCGGGCACGTAGGTCAGCGCGCCGACCAGCAGCACCGTGCCGAGCAGCAGCACGACGAACAGCGGCCCGTGGGTCGGCAGCGTGCCGCTCGTCGTCGCGATGCGCTTCTTCGCGGCGAGCGAGCCCGCGATCGCGAGCACCGGCACGATCGTGCCGAAGCGGCCGAACCACATCGCGATCGCCGTCATCCAGTTGTAGAACGGCGTGCCGACCGTCAGGCCCGCGAACGCGCTGCCGTTGTTGTTCGCGGCGGAGCTGAACGCGTACAGGATTTCCGAGAAGCCGTGCGGGCCCGGGTTCGCGATGCCGGCGCGGCCCGCATCGGCGAGCACCGCGATCGACGTGCCGACCAGCACCAGCAGCGGCGTGAGCAGCACGACGATCGACACCATCTTCATCTCGTACGCCTCGATCTTCTTGCCGACGTATTCGGGCGTGCGGCCGATCATCAGGCCGGCGACGAACACCGCGAGCAGCGCGAACACCAGCATCCCGTAGAGACCGGAGCCGACCCCGCCGTAGACCACTTCGCCGAGCTGCATCAGGAGCATCGGCACGAGGCCGCCGAGCGGCGTCAGCGAATCGTGCATCGTGTCGACCGCGCCGCACGACGCGGCCGTGGTCGCGACCGTGAAGATGCCGGTCTGCGCGATGCCGAAGCGCGTTTCCTTGCCTTCCATGTTGCCGCCCGCCTGCAGCACGCCCGCCGACTGGTCGACGTGCAGCGCCGCGAGCGTCGGGTTGCCGGCCTGCTCGGCGCTCACCTCGACGCCGACCGCGACCGTGAATGCGACCGTCATCGCCGCGAGCACCGCGATGCCCTGCCGGCGGTCGCCGATCATGCGGCCGAACACGAGGCACAGCGCGGCCGGAATGATCAGGATCGCGAAGATCTGCAGGAAGTTCGCGAACGGCGTCGGGTTCTCGTACGGATGCGCGGAGTTCGCGTTGAAGAAGCCGCCGCCGTTGGTGCCGAGCATCTTGATCGCTTCCTGCGACGCGACCGGGCCCATCGCGAGCGTCTGCTTCGTGAGCGGCGTCGCGACCGTCACCGGGTTGCCCTTGTCGTCCTTGACCGGGTTGCCCTGCGCATCGAGCTTCGGCGCGGCGTAGGTGCTCGCCTGCAGCGCCGGCACGTCCTGGTACGCCTTCATGTTCTGGATCACGCCCTGGCTCATCAGCAGCGCGGCGATGATCGCGGCCATCGGCACGAGCACGTACATCGTCACGCGCGTCAGGTCGACCCAGAAGTTGCCGATCGTCTGCGCGGTGTGGCGCGCGAAGCCGCGGATCAGCGCGATCACGACGATGATGCCCGTGGCCGCGGACAGGAAGTTCTGCACGGTGAGGCCGAGCATCTGCGTCAGGTAGCTGACGGTCTGCTCGGGCGTGTAGTCCTGCCAGTTCGTGTTGGTGACGAAGCTGACCGCGGTGTTGAACGCGCCGTCGACCGTCATCGGGCCGAACTGCTGCGGGTTGCCGGGCAGCAAGCCCTGCAGGCGCAGGAGACCGTAGAGGAACAGCGCGCCGAGCGCGTTGAACGCGATCGTCGCGATCGCATACTGCTTCCAGTTCATTTCGCTGCCGGCGTCGACGCCGGCGATGCGATAGAGCGCGCGCTCGAGCGGGCCGAATACGCGCACGACGCGCGAGCTGCCGTCCATCACCGCCGACAGGTAGCGCGCGACCGGCACGGCCGCCGCCAGCAGCACGACGATGAACAGCACCGATTGAAAGATCGTGTTCGCGTTCATTCGATGTCCTCCGCGCGCAGCAGCGCAAAGACGAGATACGCGAACAGCAAGGCGGACGCAGCGCCCGCCAACCACAGCATCCAGGTCATGCCCGCCCCCCGCGGCCGTATTGCGCGAGCTTCTCGCAACCGGCGATCAAACCGAGGATCAGCGCGGTGAACAGCACCAGTGCGCCGATGAAAACCCCATCCATTTTTGTGTTCTCCGTCGTCGAAATCGGACGAGTAGAACCTTATTGGAACGCGCGTAAAGGACGGGTCAAAGGTCGTAGGGGGCGTATAAAAAACGCGTAAACGGGCAGGCGGCGCCGCAGCGCCGCCCGGGGGAATACGCGCGCCGGCCGGTCGGCCGGCGCGGCGGTGTCAGGGCACGAGGATCGTCGAGCCGGTGGTCTTGCGCGCCTCGAGATCGGCGTGCGCGCGCGCGACTTCCGCGAGCGGATAGCGCTGGTTGATGCTGGTCTTCACCTTGCCCGACTGGATCACGTCGAACAGCTCGGCCGTGGCCGCTTCGAGATCCGCGCGTTTCGCGATGTACGAGAACAGCGTCGGCCGCGTGAAGAACAGCGAGCCGCGCGACGAGAATTCCTTCGAGTCGATCGGCGGCAGCGGGCCGGACGCGTTGCCGAAGCTGACGAACAGCCCGAGCGGCGCAAGGCAGTCGAGCGAGCCGATGTAGGTATCCTTGCCGATCGAATCGTAGACGACCGGCAGCAGCGCGTCGTTCGTGATCGCCCGCACGCGCTCCGTGAAGTTCTCGCGCGTATAGACGATCGGGTGATCGCAGCCGTGCGCCTTCGCGATCCCGGCCTTCTCGTCGGAGCTCACCGTACCGATCACGGTCGCGCCGAGCGCTTTCGCCCACTGGCACACGAGCAGGCCGACGCCGCCCGCCGCCGCATGAATCAGGATCGTGTCGCCGGCCTTGACCCGATACGTGCGGCGCACCAGGTAGTGCGCGGTCAGGCCCTGCAGCATCACCGACGCCGCTTCGTCATAGCCGATGCCGTCCGGCAGCCTGACGAGGCGGTCGGCGGGCAGCACGCGCTCCTGCGCGTACGCGCCGGGCGACGACGACACATAGGCGACGCGGTCGCCCGGCTTGAACGCGGTCACGTCGTCGCCGACCGCCGTCACTTCGCCGGCCGCCTCCATCCCGAGCCCGCCGGGCAGCGGCTGCGGATAGAGCCCGGTGCGGAAATACACGTCGATGTAGTTGAGCCCGACCGCATGCTGCTTGACGCGGACCTGGCCCGCCTGCGGCTCGGCGACCTCGACGTCGACCCACTTCATCACCTCCGGGCCGCCCGCCTGGTCGTATCGGATTGCTTTCGGCATCGTTTCGCTCCTCGTTTGATTGGAAATACCGCTCGGCGAACGCGTCGGCGTCGGTCGGACGGCGCTGCATGCGCACGCGGGTCGCACCGCGGGATTCTCGCGCGGCGTGCGCAAACACGCAGCGCGCCGTCGCAATCCCTTGATCGGCGTAGGGATATCGCAGGGACCGGTCGGATGCCGTCGGCTGACACGGCGTCACATGATTCCCACGCACATTTATGAGATGACAGCCGTGCTATGGTTTTTTCCGAACTCTCGAGTGACATGCCATGAGCGTCTTTTCTATCCGAAACAAGTTCGTTTTCGTGTTGTTGTCGGCGACTGTCGGCATCGCAAACGGGACCGCGGTGCCGCGCGTCGACGGCGTTCGACTGCTCGACGGCATGAGCCGTACCGATAACAGTCCGTACGCGAACGCCGAGCGTCACGTCATGTCCGGTTATCTGGCCGGCGTGGCAGATGCCGCCGAAGGCAAGGACTGGTGCGGCACTGGACGCGTCAAACCGGGAGAAATCGATTCGGAAGTGCTCGGCGAGCTCCGGACGCTGCCGCGGGACGCGCTAAAGGCCGGCGCGGCGGGCCTGATCGTCAACGTCTTGCGACAAAAATACCCGTGTCATTGATCGACGAATACCGCGCGACATGCAGCCAATGCCGATAACGGCGAATCGCGGCGGCGCCGGGCATCGCTGTCGTCCGGACAGCCCGCCCGCCGCACCGCGGGCCAACTCGCGTCAGCCCGCGTCGGCGAAACGCAGCGCCAGATCATCGAGCAGCATCCGCGCGGTCGCGACATTGGTCGCCACCGGCACGTTGTGCACGTCGCACGCGCGCACCAGCGCGGTGATGTCCGGGTCGTGCGGCTGCGCGGTCATCGGGTCGCGCAGGAACACGACGACGTCGACCCGGCCCTCGGCCAGCTCCGCGCCGATCTGCAGGTCGCCGCCGAGCGGCCCGGACAGCTTGCGCTCGACATCGAGGCCGTGCGCGGCCGCGATGCGGCCGCCCGTCGTGCCGGTCGCGACCAGCCGGCAGCGCGCAAGCGCCGCGCGGTACTCGCCCGCGAGCGCGACGATCTCGTCCTTCTTCGCGTCGTGCGCAATCAGTGCGATGCGGGGTGTGCTCATCTCCAAGTCCTTCGGTGTGTTGTCGTCATAAAAGCCTGCCGCGCGGCGCCCGTCAGAACGTTCCTGGATAAGCGCCGCCGTCGAGCAGCCAGTTCTGCCCGGTGATGTAGCCCGCATGCACGCTGCACAGGAACGCGCACGCGGCGCCGAACTCGTCGCGCGTGCCGAGGCGGCCCGCCGGAATCTCCCGCGCGCGCCGCTCGCGCATTTCGTCGACCGTCACGCCCTTCGCCTGCGCCGACGCGGCGAGCGTCGTCGCGATCCGGTCGGTGTCGAACAGGCCCGGCAGCAGGTTGTTGACCGTCACGTTGTGCGCGGCGACCCGGCGCGCGAGCCCCGCGACGAAGCCGGTCAGCCCGGAGCGCGCGCCGTTCGACAGCGCCAGCACGTCGATCGGCGCCTTCACGGCGGAACTCGTGATGTTGACGATCCGGCCGAAGCGGCGCGCGATCATCCCGTCGACGGTCGCGCGGATCAGCTCGATCGGCGTCAGCATGTTCGACTCGAGCGCGCGGATCCAGTCGTCGTGCGAGAAATCGCGGAAGTCGCCCGGCGGCGGGCCGCCCGCATTCGTCACGAGAATGTCCGGCTGCGGGCAGGCGGCAAGCGCGGCCGCGCGCCCGTCCGGCGTCGTGATGTCGCACGCGACGGCGGTCACGGCGACGCCCGACGCCGCGCGGATCGCGTCCGCGGTCGCCTCGAGCGTGTCGCGCGTGCGCGCGACGATCACGAGATTCACGCCCTCGGCGGCCAGCGCTTCCGCGCAGCCTCGCCCGAGGCCCTTGCTTGCCGCGCACACGAGCGCGGTCTTCCCTGCGATGCCGAGATCCATCGTCGATATCCGTTGATTGCGGCGCGCCGGGCGGCGCGCGGGTTGTCGGTCAGACGTCGATAATATCCGGATCGCGCGGCCCGTCTTGGTAAACTTGCGTCATTGCGCGCAGACGGGCCCGCCGCCCGCCTGCCGTCCCGATCCCCTTTTGCGCCAGGGCGCCCCCCGTCATGAAACAGGACAGCCGTTTCCCGAATCTCTTCATCCTCGATCACCCGCTGATCCAGCACAAGCTGACCCACATGCGCGACAAGGACACGTCGACGCGCACGTTCCGCGAGCTGCTGCGCGAAATCACGCTGCTGATGGGCTACGAGATCACCCGCAACCTGCCGATCACCACCAAGCGGGTCGAAACGCCGCTCGTCGAGATCGACGCGCCGGTGATCGCCGGCAAGAAGCTCGCGATCGTCCCCGTGCTGCGCGCGGGCGTCGGGATGTCGGACGGCCTGCTCGACCTGGTCCCGTCGGCGCGCGTCGGCCACATCGGCGTGTACCGCGCGGACGACCACCGCCCGGTCGAGTACCTCGTGCGCCTGCCGGACCTCGAGGACCGGATCTTCATCCTGTGCGACCCGATGGTCGCGACCGGCTACTCGGCCGTGCACGCGGTCGACGTGCTCAAGCGCCGCAACGTGCCGGCCGCGAACATCATGTTCGTCGCGCTCGTCGCCGCGCCGGAAGGCGTCCAGGTGTTCCAGGACGCGCATCCGGACGTGAAGCTGTACGTCGCGTCGCTCGACTCGCACCTGAACGAGCACGCGTACATCGTGCCGGGCCTCGGCGACGCGGGCGACCGGCTGTTCGGCACGAAGAACTGAGGAATGGCGATCCGGGGGCCGGCCATCCGGCGGCCGGCGATCCCGGGACCGGCCATCCGGCCCTCCGCGGGTTTCGCGGCGGCCGGCCCCGGCCATTCGGCCATGCGCGACGGCCCCAAGCGGACGGCCGCCGCGTGATAAAATCTCGCTCCACTCGACACGCGCGGCCCCCGCGGCTTCACGCCCGCCCCAACGGCCGCCGATTCAACGACACATTGGCTTAAACGCCCGCGCAGAGCGCCGGGGCGACGGAGAAACGTATGGCTGGTCACTCGAAATGGGCCAACATCAAGCATAAGAAGGCAGCGGCCGACGCGAAGCGCGGCAAGATCTGGACCCGCCTGATCAAGGAAATTCAGGTCGCGGCGCGCCTCGGCGGCGGCGACATCGGCTCGAACCCGCGCCTGCGTCTCGCGGTCGACAAGGCGGCCGACGCGAACATGCCGAAGGACAACGTGAAGCGCGCGATCGATCGCGGCGTCGGCGGCGCGGACGGCGCGAACTACGAGGAAATCCGCTACGAAGGCTACGGCATCAGCGGCGCGGCGATCATCGTCGACACGCTGACCGACAACCGCACCCGCACGGTCGCGGAAGTGCGCCACGCGTTCTCGAAGTTCGGCGGCAACATGGGCACCGACGGCTCGGTCGCGTTCATGTTCGATCACGTCGGCCAGTTCCTGTTCGCGCCGGGCACGTCGGAAGACGCGCTGATGGAAGCGGCGCTCGAGGCGGGCGCGAACGACGTCAGCACGAACGACGACGGCTCGATCGAAGTGCTGTGCGACTGGCAGGAATTCTCGAAGGTGAAGGACGCGCTCGAAGCCGGCGGCTTCAAGGCGGAACTCGCCGAAGTGACGATGAAGCCGCAGAACGAAGTCGAATTCACCGGCGACGATGCGGTGAAGATGCAGAAGCTCCTGGACGCGCTCGAGAACCTCGACGACGTGCAGGAGGTGTATACGAACGCCGTCGTCGTCGAGGAATGAGATGCCTGCCGCCGTGCCTCGTTCGCGGCGGCGGCCCGACCGATTATCGCGGCCGGCGCGCCTGAGCGTGCCGGCCGCCCTGTTTTTTAGTCTGCGGGGAATCCCATGAAACTACTCGTCGTCGGTTCCGGCGGCCGCGAACATGCGCTGGCGTGGAAGCTCGCGCAGTCGCCGCGCGTCCAGATGGTCTACGTCGCGCCCGGCAATGGCGGCACGGCGCAGGACGAGCGCCTGAAGAATGTCGACATCACGTCGCTCGACGCGCTCGCCGATTTCGCGGAAAGCGAAGGCGTCGCGTTCACGCTCGTCGGCCCGGAAGCGCCGCTCGCGGCCGGCATCGTCAACCTGTTCCGCGCGCGCGGCCTGAAGGTATTCGGCCCGACCCGCGAAGCGGCGCAGCTCGAAAGCTCGAAGGATTTCGCGAAGGCGTTCATGAAGCGCCACGGCATCCCGACTGCCGACTACGAGACCTTCTCCGACGCGGCCGCCGCGCACGCGTACATCGACGCGAAAGGCGCGCCGATCGTCGTCAAGGCCGACGGCCTCGCCGCGGGCAAGGGCGTCGTGGTAGCGATGTCGCTGGAAGAAGCGCACGCGGCCGTCGACATGATGCTGTCGGGCAACAAGCTCGGCGACGCCGGCGCGCGCGTCGTGATCGAGGAATTCCTCGACGGCGAGGAAGCGAGCTTCATCGTGATGGTCGACGGCAAGCACGCGCTCGCGCTGGCCTCCAGCCAGGACCACAAGCGCCTGCTCGACGAGGACCGCGGCCCGAACACGGGCGGCATGGGCGCGTATTCCCCTGCCCCGATCGTCACGCCGCAGATGCACGCGCGCGTGATGCGCGAGATCATCATGCCGACCGTGCGCGGGATGGAGAAGGACGGCATCCGCTTCACGGGCTTCCTGTATGCGGGCCTGATGATCGACAAGGACGGCAATCCGCGCACGCTGGAATTCAACTGCCGGATGGGCGACCCCGAGACGCAGCCGATCATGGCGCGCCTGAAGAGCGATTTCTCGAAGGTCGTCGAGCAGGCGATCGCGGGCACGCTCGACACGGTCGAGCTCGACTGGGACCGCCGCACCGCGCTCGGCGTCGTGCTGGCCGCGCACGGCTATCCGGACGCGCCGCGCAAGGGCGACCGCATCAACGGCATCCCGGCCGAGACCGAACAGGCGGTGACGTTCCACGCGGGCACGACGCTCGACGGCGACAAGCTGACGACGTCGGGCGGCCGCGTGCTGTGCGTGGTCGGCCTCGCCGACTCGGTGCGCGAGGCGCAGCAGCATGCGTACGAAACGATCAACCAGATCAATTTCGAAGGCATGCAGTACCGCCGCGACATCGGCTACCGCGCGCTGAGCCGCAAGAGCGCGTAACGTCGGCAACCGGCGCCCCGCTGACGCGGCCGCGCCCTTCCTCTGCCGGGCTTCGATAGAATGCCCGGCAGATGCATTTTTTACGCCCGCATTTCCGAGGGGCACTCAGTCCAGACATGACCGATTCGACCTACGACGTGAAGCGCGTGCGCGCCTACCTTCAGGGCCTGCAGACCCGCATCGCCGACGCGCTCGGCGCGCTCGACGGCACGCCGCTCGCGACCGACGCATGGCAGCGCGGGCCGGCCGAGCGCCTGCGCGGCGGCGGCTGCACGCGCATCCTCGAGGACGGCCAGGTGTTCGAGCGCGCCGGCATCGGCTTTTCCGACGTCGCGGGCGACGCACTGCCGCCGTCGGCGAGCGCGGCGCGCCCGCAACTCGCGGGCCGCGGCTTCGAGGCGCTCGGCGTGTCGCTCGTGCTGCACCCGCGCAATCCGTACTGCCCGACCGTGCACATGAACGTGCGGATGCTGATCGCGACCAAGCCCGGCGAAGCGCCGGTGTTCTGGTTCGGCGGCGGGATGGATCTGACACCGATTTATGGCTTCGAGGACGACGCGCGGCATTTCCACCAGACCTGCAAGGACGCGCTCGATCCGTTCGGCGCGGACCTGTATCCGCGTTTCAAGCAGTGGTGCGACGAGTATTTCTTCCTCAAGCACCGCAACGAGGCGCGCGGCATCGGCGGGATCTTCTTCGACGATTACGCGGAGCCCGGTTTCGAACGCGCGTTCGAAATGATGCAAAGCGTCGGTGACGCGTTCCTCGCCGCGTACCTGCCGATCGTCGAGCGCCGCCGCGACACGCCGTACGGCGAGCACGAGCGCGCGTTCCAGGCCTACCGTCGCGGCCGCTACGTCGAATTCAACCTCGTATTCGACCGGGGCACGCTGTTCGGCCTGCAAAGCGGCGGCCGCACCGAGTCGATCCTGATGTCGATGCCGCCGGTCGCGAACTGGCGCTACGACTGGCAGCCCGAGCCGGGAACGCCCGAGGCGCGCCTGACCAGCGACTTCCTCGTGCCGCGCGACTGGGTCTGAGCCTCGCGCCACCGCAACGAAAGGGACCCGTTCTGAACAACACCACCCGCCCCGCCCCGCTGCCGAGCCCGCTCTTGCGTCGCATCGGCCTGCTGGGCGGCACGTTCGACCCGATCCACGATGGTCATCTCGCGCTCGCCGGCCGCTTCGCCGACGTGCTCGGCCTGACCGAGCTCGTGCTGCTGCCCGCCGGGCAGCCGTACCAGAAGCGCGACGTGTCGGCCGCCGAGCATCGCCTGGCGATGACGCGCGCCGCCGCGCAAGCGCTCGTGCTGCCGGGCACGACGGTCAGCGTCGCGACCGACGAGATCGAGCACGCGGGGCCGACCTACACCGTCGACACGCTCGCGCGCTGGCGCGCGCGCGTCGGCCCGGACGCGTCGCTGTCGCTGCTGATCGGCGCGGACCAGCTCGTGCGGCTCGACACCTGGCGCGACTGGCGCCGGCTGTTCGACTACGCGCACATCTGCGTGTCGACCCGCCCCGGCTTCGATCTTGGCACCGCGCCGCAGGCGGTCGCGCAGGAAGTCGCCGCGCGGCAGGCCGGCGCCGACGTGCTGATGGCCACGCCGGCCGGGCGCCTGCTGATCGACACGACGCTCGCGTTCGACATCGCCGCGACCGACATCCGCGCGCACCTGCGCGAATGCATCGCGCGCCGCGCGCAAATGCCCGACGCATCGGCCGAGCACGTGCCGCCTGCCGTCTGGGCCTATATTCTTCAACATCGTCTCTACCAATCCTGAATCCATGGATATCCGCAAACTGCAGCGCGTCATCGTCGACGCCCTCGAAGACGTCAAGGCACAAGACATCAAGGTCTTCAACACGAGCCACCTGACCGAACTGTTCGACCGCGTGATCGTCGCGTCCGGCACCTCGAACCGCCAGACCAAGGCGCTCGCGTCGAACGTGCGCGACAAGGTCAAGGAAGCCGGCGGCGACGTCGTCAGCTCCGAAGGCGAGGACACCGGCGAATGGGTGCTGGTCGACTGCGGCGA
The DNA here is from genome assembly GCF_902833085.1 of Burkholderia ubonensis. Taxonomy (GTDB): domain Bacteria; phylum Pseudomonadota; class Gammaproteobacteria; order Burkholderiales; family Burkholderiaceae; genus Burkholderia; species Burkholderia ubonensis. Next base: position 232,321 of record NZ_CADFEB010000007.1, on the reverse strand, counting down.
CGCGGTCGTGCACATCCTGCAGCCCGCGCTGCGCCAGTACTACAACCTCGAGGAAATCTGGGGCGACAAGCCGGTGCGCATGAAGCTCGGCGGCGGCAAGGCCCCGAACGGTGCGGCAGCGCAGGCCGAAGACGACGAGGAAGACGAGGAAGAAGTCGCCCGTCCGGCGCGCAAGACGCCCGCCCGCCGCCGCTGAGTCGTCACGCATCGTCCCGATGAAGCTTTTCATCCTCGCGGTCGGTCACAAGATGCCGGGCTGGATCGCGTCCGGCTTCGATGAATACACGAAGCGGATGCCGCCCGAGCTGCGCATCGAGCTGCGCGAGATCAAGCCCGAGCTGCGCTCCGGCGGGCGCAGCGCCGAAAGCGTGATGGCCGCCGAGCGACAGAAGATCGAGGCCGCGCTGCCGAAGGGCGCGCGGATCGTCGCGCTCGACGAGCGCGGCCGCGACTGGACCACGATGCAGCTCGCGCAGGCGCTGCCCGGCTGGCAGCAGGACGGCCGCGACGTCGCGTTCATCATCGGCGGCGCCGACGGGCTCGACCCGGCGCTCAAGGCGCGCGCCGACCTGCTGCTGCGCATCTCCAGCATGACGCTGCCGCACGGGATGGTGCGGGTGCTGCTCGCCGAACAGCTTTACCGGGCGTGGAGCATCACGCAGAATCACCCCTATCACCGCGCATGACGCGTCGTCCTCGCGACGCGCGCGCCGCGCGCCCCACGAGATAACGACACCATGCCGTCCAGCGTTTCCCGCGAACTCTTCCCGACCCTTTACCTCGCTTCGCAAAGCCCGCGCCGCCAGGAACTGCTGCAGCAGATCGGCGTGCGCTTCGAGCTGCTGCTGCCCCGCCCCGACGAGGACGCCGAGGCGCTCGAAGCCGAGCTGCCCGGCGAGGCCGCCGACGACTACGTGCTGCGCGTGACCGTCGCGAAGGCCGACGCCGCGCGTGCGCGCCTCGTCGCGAGCGGCAAGCCCGCCGCGCCGGTGCTCGTCGCCGACACGACCGTGACGATCGACGGCGCGATCCTCGGCAAGCCCGCCGATCCCGCCGACGCGCTCGCGATGCTCACCCGCCTCGCGGGGCGCGAGCACGAAGTGCTGACCGCGGTCGCCGTGGTCGACGCGGGCGGCGCGCTGCTGCCGCCGGCGCTGTCGCGCTCGTCGGTGCGCTTCGCGGCCGCGCCGCGCGACGCGTTCGCGCGCTACGTCGAGACCGGCGAGCCGTTCGGCAAGGCCGGCGCGTACGCGATCCAGGGGCGCGCGGCCGAATTCGTCGAGCAAATCGCCGGCTCCCATTCAGGTATCATGGGTCTGCCCCTTTTTGAGACTGCAGCACTGCTGCGCGCCGCGCGCGTCGACTTCTGAATCCCGCCATGAACGAAGAAATCCTGATCAACATCACGCCGCAGGAAACGCGGGTTGCACTCGTCCAGCAAGGCGCGGTGCAGGAGCTTCACGTCGAGCGCACGCTGTCGCGCGGACGCGTCGGCAACATCTATCTCGGCAAGGTCGTGCGCGTGCTGCCCGGCATGCAGTCGGCGTTCATCGACATCGGGCTCGAGCGCGCGGCGTTCCTGCACGTCGCCGACATCTGGCAGCCGCGCCTGAACGGCGAACCGCACACGAGCGCGCCGCACCAGCCGATCGAAAAGACCGTGTTCGAGGGCCAGACGCTGATGGTCCAGGTCATCAAGGACCCGATCGGCACGAAGGGCGCGCGGCTGTCGACGCAGGTCAGCATCGCGGGCCGCACGCTCGTCTACCTGCCGCAGGAGCCGCACATCGGCATTTCGCAGAAGATCGAGAGCGAGGCCGAGCGCGAGGCGGTGCGCGCGCGCCTGACCGCGGTGATCCCGGCGGACGAGAAAGGCGGCTACATCGTGCGCACGATCGCCGAGGACGCGACCTCCGACGAGCTGGCCGGCGACGTCACCTACCTGCGCAAGACCTGGGCGACGATCGTCGGCCAGGCGCAGCGGCTGCCGGCGACGAGCCTGCTGTACCAGGATCTCGACCTCGCGCAGCGCGTGTTGCGCGATTTCGCGAACGACGACACGTCGCGCATCCAGGTCGATTCGCGCGAGACGTACCAGCGGCTCGCCGAATTCGCGGCCGAGTTCACGCCGGCCGTGAGCCCGAAGCTGCACCACTACACCGGCGAGCGGCCGCTGTTCGACCTGTACAACATCGAGGCGGAAATCCAGCGCGCGCTGTCGCGGCGGGTCGACCTGAAGTCGGGCGGCTACCTGATGATCGACCAGACCGAGGCGATGACGACGATCGACGTGAACACGGGCGGCTACGTCGGCGCGCGCAACTTCGACGACACGATCTTCAAGACCAACCTCGAGGCCGCGCACACCATCGCGCGGCAGCTGCGGCTGCGCAACCTCGGCGGGATCATCATCATCGACTTCATCGACATGGAGAATGCCGAGCATCGCGACGCGGTGCTCGCCGAGCTGAAGAAAGCGCTCGCGCGCGACCGTACACGCGTGACCGTCAACGGCTTCTCGCAGCTCGGGCTCGTCGAGATGACGCGCAAGCGCACGCGCGAATCGCTCGCGCACGTGCTGTGCGAGCCGTGCCCGACCTGCCAGGGCAAGGGCCAGGTGAAGACGTCGCGCACCGTGTGCTACGACATCCTGCGCGAGATCCTGCGCGAGTCGCGGCAGTTCAATCCGCGCGAGTTCCGCGTGATCGCCGCGCAGCAGGTGATCGACCTGTTCCTCGACGAGGAATCGCAGCATCTCGCGATGCTGATCGACTTCATCGGCAAGCCGGTGTCGCTGCAGGTCGAGTCGAATCTGAGCCAGGAGCAGTACGATATCGTGCTGATGTGACGCACGGCGCGCGATGCTCGGTCGACAACCCGTCCCGCGCGGGTTGGTTACAATCCCGCGCTGAGTCCGCACACGGGTAACCGAGCCATGAAGTCCATCATCGCATCCACATTCGTCGCCGCGCTCGCGTTCGCGAGCGTGCCGGCAACGGCCGAAACGTCGGCTTCCGGCGACGCGTCGCAGCAATCGTGCGCGATCGCGACCGTCACCGGCGTCGGCGGATCCGCGCCAAGCCTGCGCGAATACCTCGCGACCCCGGAAAAGTACCGCTACCTCGCCGACCATCCGCTCGACTGCAAGGTCTCCGAAGACGGCCGCACGTCCGGCTGCACCGGCGTCACGTATCTTCGGCACGAGCGGGTCAGCGTGTACGACGACAGCGACGCGCAGACGCTGGTCGTGGTCGCGCGCGTGGAACTCGAGCGCGGAACCTACCCGGCGATCATCTCCGTGCCCAGGCAGGATGTGCAGTGCGTAAAGTAAAGTGAAGTGAACGCACGCGCTCCCGCTGCACGAAGCCCCTTTTTCCATCCCTGCAAGCATTTATCAAAGCACCATGAGCAAGCAACACAACCGCCGCCAGCGCAAGAAACTCCACATCGGCGAATTCCAGGAGCTGGCCTTCTGCGCATCGGCCCAATACCGCACCGAGCTGAGCGACCTCCAGCGCGGCGAACTGATCGACGCATTCATCGACTTCGTCGAGGCGAACGGGCTGCTGACCGTCGCGTCCGCGGACGAAGGCATCAGCGCCTACGTGATTTCCGGCGCGCCGCGCGGCACGACGACCGACGCGGACCGCGAGTCGGTTCGCGGGTGGCTCGAGGCCCGGCCCGAACTGGCCGACGTCGCCGTCAGCGATTTCACGGACGCCTGGTATCCGGAGGCGTAAGCCTTCGCGTGTGCGTCGCGCGAATCGACGCACACACGCCCCGGGCCGACCGCTGCGGCGCCATGTCGCACGGCTCGGTGCGCCGGCCTTCCGGCTCCGGTCGCCGCGATGCGGCGACGCCCGCGCGCACGCCGCCGCACGCGGTTCTCACGCGCCGATTCCCATCGATCGCCCGCCGTTCTTCGGCCTTTCCCGCGAGACACGGTAAACTCTCCCCTCGCGTGGTGCGCCGCACGCACCCGCCTTCCATCGCCAGCCGCGTGCCTCCGGGCCCGCCCCCGACCCTTGGAGTGAGTTTTCAATGAGCGGCGGATATCCGCTTCACGCGTCCCGCATGTCATTCCCGTCCACGACGCTCTTCCCGATCCTCGCCGCCGCCGCGCTGCTGTCCGGCTGCGGGCTGCTGCCGACCCAGAACCCGCCCGCGCCGATCAGCGAGGCGCTTGTCGAGCCGGTCGAGGAAACCGCCGGCGAACCGCTGACGATGCCGCCCGTGCCCGCGCCGGTCCGGCCCGAAGCCGAGGCGCCGAAGAAGCCGCAACGCGAAGTCGCGCGGCCGAAGCCGGTCCAGCGTCCGGAGGCGCCGCCGCCGGCGCCGCCCGTGCCGGCCCCGCTCGTCGCGACGCGCACGCTCGACCGCAACGAGGTCCACGCGCTGCTCGACAGCGAGGTGCGGCGGCGCGGCGGCAAGGTGATCGGCCGCGCGGTCGACATGGTGACCGACCCGAGCGGCAAGCCGCGCGAGATGATCGTCAACCTGCAGGGCTTCATGGGCGTCGGCGACCGCAAGGTCAGCTTCCCGTGGAGCGTGTTCCGCTTCCTGCCGGGCGGCAAGCGCGAGCCGATCGTGCTCGACGTGCCGTCGGGCGAGCTGCCGCCGGCCGCCCGGCCGAAGGCGGTGCCGCTGTCCGGCTCGTCCGCCGCGTCGCCGGCCACGCGCCTGCCGATGCTCGACAGCGACGTCGAACGGCCGAACGGCACGAAGATCGGCCGCGTCGTCGACGTGCTGATCGACCGCGACGCGCAACCGCAGGCGGTCGTGCTCGACCTCGGCGGGCTCGTCAACACGGATCGCCGCTCGATCGCCGCGAACTGGGCCGCGCTGCGCTTCGTCACGCGCGACAGGACGCTGCGCCCGCAGCTCGACCTCAACGACGCGCAGATCAAGGCGTCGCCGCCCTACGCGGCGGACAAGCCGCTCGTCGCCGTCTCGCCGCCGCCCGCCCCCGCGCCGGCCTCGCCTGCGAGTGCCACGCGATGACGATCCACCAGACCGTCAGCGTGCGCAGCCTCCGGGCGCTCGACTGGCTCAACTTCTTCGTGGCGAACGTTCAAACGGGCTTCGGTCCGTTCATCGCGTCGTACCTCGCATCGCACAAGTGGACGCAGGGCGAAATCGGCATGGTGCTGTCGATCGGCACGATCAGCGCGATGGTGAGCCAGGTGCCGGGCGGCGCGGCCGTCGACGCGCTGAAGAACAAGAAAGGCGCGGCCGCGTGGGCGATCGCCGCGATCATCCTGTCCGCGGTGCTGCTGGCCGCCAGCCCGACGATCGTGCCGGTGATCGCGGCCGAGGTATTCCACGGCTTCGCGAGCTGCATGCTGGTGCCGGCGATGGCGGCGATCTCGTTCTCGCTGGTCGGCCGCGCGGACCTCGGCGACCGGCTCGGCCGCAACGCGCGCTGGGCGTCGATCGGCAGCGCGGTCGCGGCGGGCCTGATGGGGCTCACCGGCGAATACTTCTCCGCGCGCGCGGTGTTCTGGCTGACCGCCGTGCTCGCGCTGCCCGCGCTGTTCGCGCTCGCGATGATCCAGCCGACCCATACGGTGATCCCGCACGTCGGCGGCAAGCACGACGACAAGGACGACGGCGAGGACGACGGCGAGGAGCGCGAGACGCTGCTCGAGCTGCTGCGCGACCGGCGGATGCTGACCTTCGCCGCGTGCGTCGTGCTGTTCCACCTGTCGAACGCGGCGATGCTGAACCTCGCGGCCGGCGAAGTGACGGCCGGCATGGGCGAGAACGTGCAGCTCGTGATCGCCGCGTGCATCATCGTGCCGCAGGCGATCGTCGCGATGCTGTCGCCGTGGGTCGGCCGCTCCGCGCAGCGCTGGGGCCGCCGGCCGATCCTGCTGCTCGGCTTCTCGGCGCTGCCGGTGCGCGCGCTGCTGTTCGCCGGCGTGAGCAGCCCGTACCTGCTCGTGCCGGTGCAGATGCTCGACGGCATCAGCGCCGCGGTGTTCGGCGTGATGCTGCCGCTGATCGCCGCGGACGTCGCGGGCGGCAAGGGCCGCTACAACCTGTGCATCGGCTTGTTCGGCCTCGCAGCGGGGATCGGCGCGACCTTCAGCACGGCCGCGGCCGGCTATGTCGCCGATCATTTCGGCAATGCGGTCAGCTTCTTCGGGCTCGCCGCCGCGGGTGCGCTCGCGGTGCTGCTGGTCTGGCTCGGCATGCCCGAAACGCGCGTCGAGAACGGCGACGACCAGGCCGAGGCGTCCGCGCCCGCGTCGCCCGAACAGGCGCACTGACGCCACACGCCCGCGTCACCCGATTCATGGCAGCCAGACGATGAATACACTCAGGACACTCAACGAAACCCGGCAGCAGATCCAGCAGTCGGTGTTCGACCTGTTCAAGGGGCTGTCGCTGCGCCAGCGGCTCGCGCAAGGCGGGCTGATGGCGCTGCAGGCCGTCTGCGGCGCGTGCCTCGCCTACGGCATCGGCCGCGCGCTGCACTCCGAGCAGGCGGTCTGGGCCGCGGTCACCGCGATCGCGGTCACCCAGCACAACTACGCGGACACGATGTCGCTGTCGCGCGACCAGTTCATCGGCGCGATGGTCGGCGGCGTGCTCGGCTTCGCGGGCGCCGCGCTCGGCGGCGGCCACGACATGCTCGCCTATGCGATCGCGGTCGCGGTCGTGATCGTCTGCTGCTGGTGCCTGAACGTCGGCAGCGCGGCGCGGCTCGGCGGCGTCACCGCGACGATCGTGATGCTGTTTCCGGGCAGCGGCCCGCTGTGGGACATTCCGCTCGTGCGGCTCGGCGAGGTGACGCTCGGCACGGTGTGCGCGCTCGGCGTGTGCTGGGCGACGTCGAAGATCGAGCGGCGCTGGCTGGCGCGCACGTAGCGCGGCAACGGGGAGAAAACGGGGAAAGAAGGGTTCGCCGGGCGCTGGCACGCCCGGCAGGCGCGAGCGGTTGGTTACGGACCGACTCGCAGCACGACGCCCGAGCCGATCTGCACGAGCAGGTAGTCCCCGCCGATGCCGACCCAGTGATAGCCGCGCGGCGGCGCGCTCAGGCGATAGCCGCGCCAGTCGTCGACCACATACTGGCGGTCGCGGAATTCGTCCGGCAGCCGGTCGCCCTTGTGCCATTCGCGGTGCGGCTCGTCCGCCCAGCGCGGCGGCGGCGCATCTTCGCCGCGCCGCATCTGGCCGGGCGGCATGTGCTTCGGTCCATGACCATGCTTCATCCCGGGGCCGCCGTGGTGGCCATTCCCGTACTCGTCCTGGGCGTCCTGGGCCATCGCGAGCGGCGCCGTGAAAGTCGCCGCGATCAATGCGACAAACATCATGCGGTGCGTCATCTTCATGCGTTTCCTCCGTGTTGTTCGGTCGAATGAAACGACTGCGGACTGCGCAGTGAAGACTACCACGCCGGCGTGACGATAGACGCGCGGCGGCTCGCCGCGCGCCCGTCAGGCCGCCTGCTGCTGGTACTGGATGCGGTGCAGGTGCGCGTACAGGCCGCCGTTCCGCAGCAGTTCGTCGTGGGTGCCCTCTTCGGCGATCTTGCCGGCTTCGAGCACGAGGATGCGGTCGGCGCGCTCGATCGTCGACAGCCGGTGCGCGATCACGAGCGTCGTGCGGCCTTCCATCAGCCGCTCGAGCGCCGCCTGCACGTGGCGTTCCGATTCGGAATCGAGCGCCGACGTGGCTTCGTCGAGGATCAGGATCGGCGCGTCCTTGTAGATTGCACGCGCGATCGCGAGACGCTGGCGCTGACCGCCGGACAGGCGCATCCCGTTGCCGCCGACGACCGTGTCCAGCCCGTCGGGCATCGCGGCGACCGCGTCCGCGAGGTTCGCCGCCTCGAGCGCGGCCTGCACGCGCGCGCGATCCGGCGTCTGTCCGTAGGCGACGTTCGCGGCGATCGTGTCGTTGAACAGCACGACGTCCTGGCTCACCATCGCCATCTGGCTGCGCAGCGCATGGATGTCGTAGTCGGCGATCGGCACGCCGTCGAGCAGCACCGAGCCGCCGGTCGGATCGAAGAAGCGCGGCAGCAGATTCACGAGCGTCGTCTTGCCGCTGCCGGACGGCCCCGCAAGCGCGACCATCTCGCCCGGCGCGACCTTGAACGAGATCCGGTCGAGCGTCGGCCGCTCGGCCGCTCCGTAGTCGAACGTCACGCCGCGGAACTCGATCTCGCCGCGCGCATGCGGCAGCGGCCGGCCGCCGCCCTGCGGCTCGGCCGGCTCGTCGATCAGGCCGAAAATCAGCTCGGCGGCCGTCATCCCGCGCTGCAGCGGCTGGTTCACGTCGATCAGGTGCTTGAGCGGCGAGATCACCAGCAGCATCGACGTCACGAACGCCACGAAGCCGCCGACCGTCGTCTGGTCGTTCGACGATTGAAAGACCGCGATCGTGATCACGACCGCCAGCGCGATCGACGCGAGAAACTGCGTGATCGGCTGCGCGAGGCCGCCCGAGACCGTCATCCGCATCGCATAGCCGCGCAGGCGCTTGCTCATCGCGGTAAAGCGGTCGATTTCGTACGGCTCGCCGTTATGCACCTTGACGACCTTGTAGCCGCCCACCGTCTCCTCGACGATGTACGACAGCTCGTTGGTGAGCGTCTGGTGCTCGCGGTTCAGGCGGCGCAGCCGGCGGTTGATCTTGCTGACGAGCCAGCCGATGCCCGGCAGGATCACCGCGACGATCAGCGTGAGCCGCCAGTTCAGGTAGAACAGGTAGCCGAGCAGGAAGATCACCGTCATCGAGTCGCGCACGAGCGTAACCATCACGCCCGTCAGCACGGAGAGAATCTGGTTGACCTCGAACACGATCGCGTTGATCACCGTGCTCGCGGTCTCGCGCTGGAAGAACGACGCGCTCGTATGGATCATCCGCTGGAACATCTCCAGGCGCAGCTGCAGCAGGATGCGGTTCGATACGTAGCTGAGCAGGTAACCCGACGCGTACTGCGACGCGCCGCGCACGAGCGCGAGGCCGATCACCGCGACCGGCACGTACCACTTCGCGCGGTCGCTGCCGTGCGCACCGAAGCCGTGGTCGAGGAGCGGCTTGAGCAGCGCCGGAATCCCGGCTTCCGTCGCCGCGACGACGCCCATCGTGACGACGGCGAGCAGCACGATGCCGAGGAGCGGCTTGACGTACGGCCACAGGCGCTTGAAGACCGTGACCGGCGACGTGCCGCCGGCGTTCAGCGATTTGCGAAGAGTGTTCTGGGTTTCCAAGGCAATCCTTCTTGAGCCGCGGCGCGGCGCCCGGGCGGGTTTCGACCGGAACTCCGACCCCGCCGGGCGGGTGCCGAAAAGGCCCGATATTATAGCCGCACCACCCTTGCCGGCACGGCCGGCCGCCGGGGCGCGGGTATACTGCCGCACACCGTTCCACCCGCAGCTCCGACGATTTCATGGCAGAACCCACCCTCGGCGTCGCTCTCATCGCCCTCAACGCGTCCGCGCGGCTCGCGCAATGCCTCGATGCGCTGGTCTTCGCCGACGACATCGTCGTGATCGACGGCGGCAGCACCGACGACACCGTCGCGATCGCGCAGGCGCACGGCGCGCGCGTGATCGTCGCGCGCGACTGGCCCGGCTTCGGCCCGCAGAAGAACCGCGCGCTCGACGCGCTGGCCACCGACTGGATCCTGTCGCTCGACACCGACGAGATCGTCGGCCCCGAGCTCGCGCAGTCGATCCGCGCCGCGATCCGGGCACCGGCCGCGCAGGTCTACGCGCTCGACCGGCTGTCGAGCTTCTGCGGCCAGTGGGTCCATCACAGCGGCTGGTATCCGGACTGGGTGCCGCGCCTGTTCCGCCGCGGCAGCGCACGCTTCTCCGACGATCTCGTGCACGAGCGGCTCGTGTTCGACACGCCCGCGCAGCGCCTGTCCGGCAAGCTGATGCACTACTCGTACGAGGATTTCGAGACCGTCGTGCGCAAGCTCGACGCGTACTCGACGGCCGGCGCGCGCCAGCGCCGCGCGGCCGGCCAGCGCGGCGGCTTCGGCAAGGCGCTCGCGCGCGGCGCGTGGGCGTTCCTGCGCACCTACGTGCTCCGGCGCGGCTTTCTCGACGGGCGCGCGGGCTTCATGATCGCGGTCTTCAACGCGGAGACCGTCTACTACCGCTTCCTGAAGCTCGGCCACGAGCCGGCGCGCTGACGCCCGCGGCGGCACCCGCCCCGCCCGGCGTTACAATGCCGGCCTGCCCGCGCGGCGCGCGTGCCGACGAGACCGCGCCGCCCGACACGACGACCATCGAATCCGACCGCCATGTTCTCCATCATCATCCCGACCTGGAACAACCTGCCGTACCTCAAGCTTGTCGTCGACAGCCTGCGCCGCCACTCCGCGCACGAACACCAGATCATCGTGCACGTAAACGATGGCTCGGACGGTACGCTCGACTGGGTGCGCAGCGAAGGCATCGAGCACACGGCATCGCCGGCGAACATCGGCATCTGCCATGCGGTGAACCTCGCCGCGGCGCGCGCGACGCGCGACTATGTCGTCTACATGAACGACGACATGTACTGCCTCCCCGGCTGGGATGCCGCGCTCGTGCGGCGCATCGAGCGGATGCCGACCGACCTGTTCATGCTGTCCGGCACGATGGTCGAGCCGGTCGACACGCGCAACCCGTGCGTCGTCGTCGGCGATTTCGGCCGGGACGCCGAGCATTTCGACGCCGCGGGCCTCGTCGCGGCCGCGCCGAAGCTCGCGCGCGCCGACTGGCTCGGCTCGACCTGGCCGCCCACGCTCGTGCACCGCGACTGGTGGAACCGCATCGGCGGCTACAGCAGCGAGCTGTCGCCCGGCATGAGCAGCGACAACGACTTCTCGATGAAATTCTGGGACGCCGGCTGCCGGATCTTCCTCGGCGCCGGCGACAGCCTCGTCTACCACTTCCAGCAGAAGAGCACCGGCAAGATCGTCAAGAACAACGGACGCCGCCAGTTCCTCAACAAATGGGGGATGACGCAGGCGACCTTCGACCGCTACTACCTGCATCGCGGCGAACCGGCCGGCACGCGCGTCGCGCTCGACACGCCGGCTGTCGCCGGCGGCCTGAAACGCGCGCTGCTGCGCTCGCGGATCAAGCGGGCGTTCAGCTGATCCGGCCCCGTCACCCGCCCGGAAACGCCCGGCGGTTCGCGTATACTTTGCGGTCTGGCCCGGCCCCGCTGCCGGGACGCACGGCGGGCGGCACCGTGAAGCGTGCCGCCACCGGCCCAACCGACAGGTTCCGATGCTATCGTTTTCCGCCTCCGCGTCGCGGCGCCTGATCGCCGCCCGCGCATTCGCCGTCGCCGCGCTGTGCATGGTGCCCGTATCGACCGCGCTGACCAACGTGTTCTGCGCGCTGTTCGCGGTCGCGCTCGTCGTCACGCCCGAGTTCTGGCGCAATCTGCGCTCGTTCGTCACCCACCCCGCATCGCTCGCGGCGCTGCTCGTGCTCGCCGCGCTGGCCGCGAGCGTCGCGTACACGGTCGCGCCGCACGACAAGGCGTGGAGCTGGGTTGCGAAGTACGACAAGCTGCTGTTGCTGCCATTTGCGGTGATCGCGTTCCGCCGTGCGGCGAACTGGGCGCCGATCGTGCGGCGCTGCTGGTTCGGCACGCTGTGCGTGATCCTCGTGCTGTCGACGACCAACTATCTCGGACTGACCGCGATCGGGCCCGCGCACGCGGCCGAGCTGCCGGTCTCGCGCGCGTGGGTGTTCAAGAACCACATCGCGGCCGGCATGTTCGGCGCGCTGCTGTTCTACCAGGCGGCCGATCTCGCGCTGTCGGCGCGCACGGCGCTGACGCGCGCCGCCAGCGCGGGCATCGCCGCGTGGGCGCTCGCATACGTGTTCGTGATGCTGCAGGGGCGCACGGGCCAGCTGATCGCGCTGCTGCTGATCGGCGTCGTCGCCGTGCGCTTCCTGCTCGTGCTGCGCCGGCAATCGCCGCTGCGCGCAGGCCTTGCGGCGGGCGCATTCGTCGCGGCGGCGGGCGTGCTCGTCGCCGCCGTAGGCACGACCCACGGCGGGCGGCTCGCGCAGGTCGCGTCCGAGGTGCGGGAATACCGGCAGAACGACGCCGTCACGTCGACCGGGCTGAGGCTCGAGTGGTACAAGAAGGGGCTCGAGCTGTATCGCGCGCGGCCGGCGATCGGCTACGGCGCGGGCGGCCTCGAGTTCGAATTCCAGAAGCTGGCGGCCGGCAAGAGCGCCGCCGAAGGGCAGCTCACGTCGAATCCGCACAATGAATACCTGCTGATGGCCGTCCAGCTCGGCACGCTCGGCCTGCTGCTGTTCGTCAACCTGATCGTGCAGATCGCGCGCGGCAGCCTCGCGCTCGATCCGCGCTCGCGGCACCTGCTGCTCGCGTGGCTCGCGATCTTCACGATCGGCAGCGTCGCGAATTCGCTGCTGCTCGACTTCGCCGAAGGCCACCTGCTCGTGCTGCTCGCGGGCATCCTGCTCGGCTGCGCCGAACGCGGCGAGTCGCTGCCGCGCGAGACGTCGGCGATCCGGCACAACACTTAACACCGGTTCACGTCACGAGCGGGCTCGCGCCGCCGCGCGATTCAGTTCGATTCGGCGCGCCGCAGCCGCGAGGTGTCGACGACCGCCGTCGCATCCGGCCCGTTCAGCCCGAGCATTTCGGCCGCCGCGGTCTTCACGCGCTGCGCGCTCAGGTTGGCCAGGCAGTCGCTGCGGCTGTCGACGTGGCGCTCGCATCCCTCGTGCCGGCACGGCACGCAATCGCCGTCGCCCTGCAGCAGCCAGACGTTCCCGTGGCGCCCCGAGCCGCGCAGCGGCCAAGGGTTCTCGGTCGCGGGCCAGTGCTGCGGCCACGGCCCCCAGCGCACGGGATCGGACGGCCCGAACAGGGCGATCGTGTTGGTGCCGGTCGCCGCGGCGACGTGCGTTGCGCCCGTGTCGGGGCCGATGAAGAGGCGCGCGCGCCGCACGAGTTCCGCGCTTTCTCCGAAGGTCAGGCGGCCGACGAGATTCAGCACGTCGCCGCCTGCCTCGGCCGCGACCCGCGCCGCATACTCGCGCTCGCCGTCGGCCGGACCGCCCGACAGCGCGACCGCAAAGCCGTGCCCGCGCAGCCAGTCGATCATCTCGACCCAGCCGTCGAGTCGCCATTGCTTGTAGCGGAACATCGGATACGGATGCAGCACGACGAGCGGCTTGCCGTCGCGCACCGCGGGCGACTCGGCGAGCAGCGCGTCGAAACGGGCGCGCCGCGCGGGGTCGTCGCCGATGCCGGGCGCGACAACCTCGGAAACCGGCTCGATGCCGATCACGGGAGCGAGCGCGAGCGTGCTGACGACGGTATGCGCGGACTGGTGATGATTGATTGCGATCCCGTTCAGCATCATCCGCGCGAGCCACGTGACGCGCTCGGGATCGACGAGGCCGACCCGCTTGCGGCCCGCGAACCAGCTATAGAAGCGCGGCCGGTCGGAGCTCAGCGCCGCGCACGCGAGATCGTAGCGACGCCACATCGACAGCGCGTCGCACAGCCGCTCGCGAAACCCGGCGCGCTGCGCGACCACGATCACGCGGCGCACGTCCGGGTTGTGCTCGAGCACGCCCTCGGTGCCGCGAAACACCAGCATGTCGATCTGCGCGTCCGGCCAGCGGGCCTTCAGCGAGCGGACGAGCGGCGTCGTCAGCAGCACGTCGCCGATACGGCGCGGCGCGGCGACGAGGATGGTTCTGGGCGGGCGGGCGGAAGAAAACAGGGCCACGGCAAACGTTCCGTCTAGCTGGCAAACAAGGCTGGCAATGTACAGGATTTTGCGCCTGCCGGCGCGGGGCGGTAAGCGGCGGCCGGCGCGACGGGGCCGGCCCGCGTCGCGCGGCCGGCGCCCGGCCGCGTGCTCAGTAGGTGATCTCGACCACGCTACCGCTGAACGCCGCGCGCAGCTCCGCGAGCAGCGTGTCGCTCGGCTTCACGCGCCACGCTTCGCCAAGGCGCATTTCGCCTTGCGCGCGCGCATTGCTGTAGTGGATCTGGACCGCGAGCCCGTTCGGCAGCGGCGCCTGCTGCCGGCGGCCGCCGTCGCGCCCGCCGCCGCGCGGCGCGGGTGCTTCGACGGCGTTCGCCGCGGCCGGATCGGCCTTCGACACGTGCGGCTCGAGCACACGACGCAGCACGGCTGCATCCGCACTGCCGTTCATCGTCAACCGCACGGCCTGCGCATAGCGGCTGCGCGCGCGCTCGAGATCCATCACGGTATCGGCCGTGAAGCGGATGCCGCCCGTGAACGCATCGTTGCGCGCCTGCCCCTGCACGATCAGCAGCTCGTCTTCCTTGAACAGCGCCTTGTTCGCCTCGAACTGCTCGTTGAAGATCGTGATCTCGCACTGGCCCGTGCCGTCGTCGAGCAGCGCGATCAGCATCTTGCCGCGCTGGGTCATCTGCGTGCGCAGCGACGCGATGATGCCGGCCACGACCTTGTCGCGTCCTTCCTTCAGCTCGCCGACCTTCTGGCGCACGAACCGGCGCACCTCGTCGCGATACGCATCGAACAGGTGGCCGGACAGGTAGAAGCCGAGCGCGCCCTTCTCTTCCTGCAGGCGGCGCTTGTCGTCCCAGGCCGGCTCGTCGACGAGCGCATGCGCATGCGGCGACTCGGCGCCCATGTCGAACAGGCCCGCCTGCATCGCATTCGCCTCGGCCTGGTCGGCCGCCTCCATCGCGAGCGGCACCGACGCGAGCAGCTGCGCACGGTTCGCATTCAGCGAATCGAACGCACCGGCGCGAATCAGCGCCTCGATCGTGCGGCGGTTCACGACGCGCCGGTCGATCCGTTCACAGAAATCGAACAGGTCGGCGAACGGCTTCTCCTCGCGCGCGCGCAGGATTTCCTCGATCGCATTCTGGCCGCTGCCCTTCACCGCGCCGAGCCCGTAGCGGATCGTGCGCGAGCGCTTGCCGTCGGCTTCCCCGACCGGCTCGAACCGGTAATGCGACTGGTTGATGTCCGGCGGCAGCACGGCCAGGTTGTTCACGATGCAATCGTCGAACAGGATCTTCACCTTGTCGGTGTCGTCCATCGCGAGCGTCATGTTGGCCGCCATGAATTCGGCCGGATGGTGCGCCTTCAGCCACGCGGTGTAGTACGCGAGCAGCGCGTAGGCCGCCGCGTGCGACTTGTTGAAGCCGTAGCCCGCGAACTTCTCCATCAGGTCGAAGATCTCGTCGGACTTCTCGCGGGCCAGGCCGTTCTTCGCGGCGCCCTCGGCGAAGATCTCGCGATGCTCGGCCATCTCCTCGGGCTTCTTCTTGCCCATCGCGCGGCGCAGCAAGTCCGCGCCGCCGAGCGAGTAGCCGCCGATGATCTGCGCCATCTGCATCACCTGCTCCTGATAGACCATGATGCCGTAGGTCTCTTTCAGGACAGGCTCGACGCGCGGATCCGGATAGTCGACCTTCTCGCGGCCGTGCTTGCGTGCGCAGAAGCTCGGGATCAGGTCCATCGGGCCCGGACGGTACAACGACACGAGCGCGATGATGTCCTCGAAGCGGTCCGGCTGCGCGTCCTTCAGCATGCCCTGCATGCCGCGGCTTTCCAGCTGGAACACGGCGACCGTGTTGGCCTTCTTGAGGATCTGGAACGACGCGGCATCGTCGAGCGGCACCTGCGCGAGCGACCAGTCGGCCTTCGACGGATCGAGGCGGCGGATATAGCGCTCCGCCCAATCGAGGATCGTCAGCGTCGTGAGGCCCAGAAAGTCGAACTTCACGAGGCCGACCGCTTCGACGTCGTCCTTGTCGTACTGGCTGACGACGCCGCCGTCGTCGCCCTGCGTGTACAGCGGGCAGAAATCGGTCAGCTTGCCGGGCGCGATCAGCACGCCGCCCGCGTGCATCCCGACGTTACGCGTCAGGCCCTCGACGCGCTGCGCGAGGTCGAGCAGCTGGTGCACTTCGTCCTCGTGGTCGTAGCGCTCCTGGAGCTGCGGCTCCTCCTTCATCGCGTCGGCGATCGTCACGTGCTTGCCCGGCTTGAACGGGATCAGCTTCGCGATGCCGTCGGTGAACATGTAGCCGAGGTCGAGCACGCGGCCGATGTCGCGCACGGCCGCCTTCGCGGCCATCGTGCCGAACGTGGCGATCTGCGACACCGCGTCCGCGCCGTACTTCTCCTTCACGTACTGGATCACGCGATCGCGGCCGTGCTGGCAGAAGTCGATGTCGAAGTCGGGCATCGACACCCGCTCCGGGTTCAGGAAGCGCTCGAACAGCAGGTTGTAGCGCAGCGGATCGAGGTCGGTAATGCCGAGCGCGTAGGCGACCAGCGAACCCGCGCCCGAACCCCGCCCGGGCCCGACCGGCACGCCGTTGTTCTTCGCCCAGTTGATGAAGTCGGCAACGATCAGGAAGTAGCCCGGGAAGCCCATCTTCGTGATGGTCCCGCACTCGAATTCGAGCCGCTTGTAATACGTGTCGCGCTGCGCGTCGCGTTCGGCTTCGTCCGGATACAGCTGCACGAGGCGCTTCTCGAGCCCCTCCTTCGACAGCTGGATCAGGTAGTCGTCGAGCGACATGCCGTCCGGCGTCGGGAACAGCGGCAGCTTCGGCTTGCCGAGCTCGAGCGTCAGGTTGCAGCGCTTCGCAACCTCGACGGTGTTCGCGACCGCGGACGGCAGGTCGGCGAACAGCGCAGCCATGTCGTCCTGCGTGCGGAAGTACTGGTCGGTCGTGAAGCGCTTCTGGCGCCGCGGATTCGCGAGGATGTCGCCTTCCGAAATGCACACGCGCGCCTCGTGCGCGGTGAAATCGTCGTCGGTCATGAACTGCGTCGGATGCGTCGCGACGACCGGCAGCTTCAGCTCCGCGGCGAGCGTCGCCGCCTGCTGGATGTACGCCTCGGCGCCCGGCTGGCCGTAGCGCTGCAGCTCGATGTAGAAGCCGCCCGGGAACACCTTCGCCCAGCGCTGCGCGTGACGGCGCGCGGCCTCCTCGTTGCCGGCCGCGAACGCGAGGCCGATGTCGCCCTGTTGCGCGCCCGACAGCGCGAGCAGCCCTTGCGCGAGCTCGCCGTCGAGCCAGCTCGCGTCGAGTTCCGCGCGGCCGCGGTACTGGTTCGTGAGCCACGCCTTCGACAGCAGCTCGCAGAGATTCAGGTAGCCGCGCTTGTCCTTGACGAGCAGCAGCAGCCGCGACGGCTTGTCGCGATCGTCGGGATTGGCGATCCAGACGTCGCAGCCGGCGATCGGCTTGATGCCCTTGCCGCGGGCTTCCTTGTAGAAACGGACGAGGCCGAACGCATTGCCGAGATCGGTGAGAGCGAGCGCGCCCTGGCCGTCCGCGGCCGCCGCCTTGACGATGTCGTCGAGACGCACGATGCCGTCGGCAATCGAGAATTCGGAGTGGACGCGAAGATGGACGAAGCGGGGATCTGACATGGGCGCTATTGTAGCCGCCCCGCCGCGCGGGCTGCCCAAAATATCCCCGCGCCGGCCGTTCGGCCGATGCCCGCGACCGTGCGTCGCGCCGTTGGCCGAACGGCAGAATGCCGGCCGGCGCGCGGTTTGCGGGATAATACGGGTTTTCGAATCCGCCGCCCGGCTTCGCGCCCTTTTTTGCAAGCCTCCGTGCGACCGTCGCACGGCCGCGGCCGCTCTCTCGTTCGACCACCATGAGTATCGTCAATCTCGCCGCCTACCACTTCGTGTCGATCGACACGATCGAACAATGGCGCCCGCTCGTCACCGCCCGCTGCAACGAACTCGGCCTGCGCGGCACGATCCTGCTCGCGCCGGAAGGCATCAACCTGTTCATCGCCGGCCCGCGCGAAGCGGCCGACGCATTCATCGACTACATCCGCCACGACCCGCTGTTCGAAGGCAAGTTCGCGACGCTGCAGTTCAAGGAAAGCCTGTCCGACTCGCAGCCGTTCCGCCGCATGCTCGTGCGCCTGAAGCGCGAGATCATCACGATGAAGAAGCCGGCGATCAAGCCGGAGCTCGGCCGCGCGCCGTTCGTCGACGCGCGCACGCTGAAGGACTGGCTCGACCGCGGCCACGACGACGCGGGCCGCCCGGTCGTGATGCTCGATACGCGCAACGCATTCGAGGTCGACGTCGGCACGTTCGACAATGCGCTCGACTACCGGATCGCCAAGTTCAGCGAGTTCCCTGACGTCATCGAAGCGAACCGCGCGGACCTCGAGGGCAAGACGATCGTGTCGTTCTGCACGGGCGGCATCCGCTGC
The DNA here is from genome assembly GCF_902833085.1 of Burkholderia ubonensis. Classification (GTDB taxonomy): domain Bacteria; phylum Pseudomonadota; class Gammaproteobacteria; order Burkholderiales; family Burkholderiaceae; genus Burkholderia; species Burkholderia ubonensis. The sequence goes on along the minus strand of NZ_CADFEB010000007.1, from coordinate 214,098 downwards.
GAGAAGGCGGCGATCCACATGAAGGACGTCGGCATCGACAACGTGTACCAGCTCGAGGGCGGCATCCTCAAGTATTTCGAGGAAGTCGGCGGCGCGCACTATCACGGCGACTGCTTCGTGTTCGACTATCGCACCGCGCTGAACCCGCAGCTCGAACCGACCGCGAACGTCACCTGCTTCGCGTGCCGCGCAGTCGTCACGCCCGAACAGCAGCAATCGCCGGCCTACGTGGCAGGCCAGTCCTGCCCGGCCTGCCTGAACGCCACCAGCGCGGCCAGCGCCGCGTAAGCGCGTTCCGGCCCGCCCATCGATGAACGGCTACCGCGGCCGCTTCGCGCCGTCGCCGACCGGGCCGCTGCATTTCGGCTCGCTCGTCGGTGCGCTCGCGAGCTGGCTCGACGCGCGCGCGCACGGCGGCGCATGGCTCGTGCGCGTGGAGGACATCGACGGGCCGCGCACGGTGCCCGGCGCGGCCGAGGACATCCTCGCGACGCTCGCGCATTTCGGCATGACGCCGGACGAGCCGCCCGTCTGGCAGAGCGCGCGCGAGGCCGATTACGCGGCCGCGTTCGAGCGGCTCAAGGCGGTGGGGCTCGTCTACCCGTGCGGCTGCACGCGCAAGGAAATCGCCGATTCGCTGCGCGCCGCGCACGAACGCCACACGACGCTCGCCTACCCGGGCACCTGCCGATCGGGCCTGCACGGCAAGCCCGCGCGCGCATGGCGGCTGCGCGTGCCGGACGGCGACGCCGCGATCGTCACGTTCGACGATCGCTGGCAGCACACGCAATCGCAGAATCTCGCCACCGAGGTCGGCGACTTCGTGCTGAAACGCGCGGACGGCCAGTGGGCCTATCAGCTCGCGGTCGTCGTCGACGACGCCGATGCGGGCATCACGCACGTCGTGCGCGGCGCCGACCTGCTCGACTCGACCGCGCGGCAGATCTACCTGCAGCGCTGCCTCGGCGCGCCGACGCCGTCGTACCTGCATGTGCCGGTCGTCGTCGACGCGAACGGCGAGAAGCTCAGCAAGCAGACCGGCGCGATCGCGCTCGAACGCGACGATCCGCTGCCCGCGCTGCAAGCCGCGGCCGCCCATCTCGGCCTGGCGTCCGATCACGTCGTGCTGCCGGGCGCGACGCTCGACGCATTCCTCGCAGCGGCAACGGCCGCTTGGGCGCGGCGCTTCGGGCCGCAGGCGGGCTAGCCCGCGCGCCAACGCAGGCGCCGCCGGCCGCCGGAATCGATCCGGCACCGATTCTCAGCGATTCAGGGACGGCCTCGCCCCCCGCAAATGAAAAACGGGCACATGCTGCTTGCATGCGCCCGTCTTGCCGCGACCTCTCGATCGCGGCCGATCGCTCGTTACGCTTATGCCGACGGCTTGCGCGGCATCCCGAACCCGCCGAGCAGCGCAGCCACCTGGCGCTTCGGCCCCTTTTTCTCGTGCGGCGCGGGCGTCGCCTCTTCCGGCTGCTTCGCCGGCGCCGACGGCTCGTACGGCTTCAGGAAGAAATCGTCGATCGGCGCCTCGTGGCGGCGATGATGGCCACGCTCGGCGCCGGCCGGGCGACGCCCCGCCGCGCCGCGATGCTCGTCGCGCTCGCGCCGGCCACCGCGTTCGCCACCGCGTTCGCCGCCACGCTCACCGCCGCGCTCGTCGTGACGGTGCCGCGCCGGCTTGTCGATCGACAGCGTCTGCACCTCGAGCGGACGCTTGATCAGCTTTTCGATGTCGGCGAGCTGCTTGCGCTCGTTCGGGCTGCACAGCGACAGTGCATCACCGGTCGCACCCGCGCGGCCGGTACGGCCGATCCGGTGCACGTAGTCTTCGGCATTGAACGGCAGGTCGAAGTTGATCACGGCCGGCAGCTCGGCGATGTCGAGGCCGCGCGCGGCCACGTCGGTCGCGACGAGCGCCTCGATTTCACCGCGCTTGAACGCGTCGAGCGCCTGCATCCGCTCGATCTGCGTCTTGTCGCCGTGGATCGCCGACGCAACCACGCCGTCGCGCTCGAGGTTGCGCGCGAGCCGGCTCGCGCCGATCTTGCTGTTGCAGAACACGATCACCTGCTTGAGCCCGCGACCGCGCAGCAGCTGCACGACGGCCGCCTGCTTGTCGCCCTCGGCGACGTCGTAGACGATCTGCGTGACGTTCGCGTTCGTCGAGTTGCTGCGCGCGACCTCGATCGTCTGCGGGTTGCGCAGGTAGGTCGACGCGAGCTTCTTGATTTCCGGCGAGAACGTCGCCGAGAACAGCAGCGTCTGGCGCTCCTTCGGCAGCAGGTTCAGGATGCGCTGCAGGTCCGGCAGGAAGCCCATGTCGAGCATCCGGTCGGCCTCGTCGAGCACGAGCATCTGCACCTGCCCGAGGTTCGCGGTCTTCTGCTGCACGTGGTCGAGCAGGCGGCCCGGCGTCGCGATCAGGATCTCGACGCCGCGGCGCAGCTCGGCCATCTGCGGGTTCATGTCGACGCCGCCGAACACGACCGCGCTGCGCAGCGGCGTGTGCTTCCCGTACGCATGCACGTTCGCGGCGACCTGGTCGGCGAGCTCGCGGGTCGGCGTGAGGATCAGCGCGCGCACCGGGTGGCGCGCGGGCGATGCGCTCGTGTTGGCCTGCGGCAGCAGGCGCTGGAGGATCGGCAGCGAGAAGCTCGCGGTCTTGCCGGTGCCCGTTTGCGCGGCGCCCATGACGTCGCGGCCGGCGAGCACGACCGGAATCGCCTGCGCCTGGATCGGCGTCGGCGTCGTGTAGCCCTGCTCCGCAATGGCTTTCAGGATGTCGGCGGCAAGGCCGAATTGATCGAAGGTTGCGTCGACTGGCTTGGCGACAGAATCGGACATGGTGGCGTTTCGCTCAAAAGGCGCGGCGGGGACATCACGCGTCAGCTCGGCCCGGCGGGCCGCTGCGCAAATCACATTTCGGAAGTAGACGGAGCCGCGGCGCGCCGCGCGGCGCCGCTCTGGCGCGATGGACCATCAGGGCCCAGGGCCGTGCGGACTCCGTCCGGCGCGAATGCCGGCGGAAAGGGTCGTATTGTAGCACTGTGCGGCGACGTGTCCGTGACAGCCGGGCGCAGCGGCCAAACCGGGCATTCAAACCCGGCGCTCAAACCCGGTGTTCAAGCGCCGCAGCCGGCGCAACGGTCCGCAAGCGGGTTCGGTCCGGATTCAGGCGGGAACCCTTCCCGGCAAACTGTCCCGGCGCATCACCCTTTCTTCTTTTTCTTCTCGACCTGCACGCAGTCGGACAGCAGCGGCGGCGCCTTCTCGTCGGCGATCTCGTCGCGCAGCGTCGCCTCCTTGCCCTTGGTCCACCACGTATAGCGCCCGGCCTGGTAGCGCACGCCGGACGCCGACACGGTGTCGACGAACAGCAGCCGCTGGCCGTTGACCGGCACGAGCGCGAAGCTCTGGCCGTTGCCGGCGAGCCAGTACGACACGCGCACCGGCTGCTTCTGGTTCGCGCACTGGTACACGGCGTTCTGGCGCGCGTCCGCGTCGATTTCCTCGACGGTCAGCTGCGCGGCCTGCGCGGCGGAAACGGACAGTCCGGCCAGCGCGAGCGCGGCGAGGGTTTGACGAATCATGCAGGTCCTCTCACGAGACGTGGTTGCGAGGAGGCGCGCCCGCGCGGGCGCGCCGGTGTTCACGATGCGGGATCGACGGCGTCAGCGCGCGGAAGCGGCGGAAACGGGCTTGACGGCCGCGGCGGCGCGCTTCGCGCGGTCGCGGGCTTCGTCGATGTCGGCGCCGGTCGCGAGCGCGACACCCATGCGCCGCTTCGCGAAGCTCTCCGGCTTGCCGAACAGGCGCAGGTCGGCGCCCGGCACCGCCAGCGCGTCACGCACGCCCTCGAACGCGATGCCGCGCTCGTCGAGCCCGCCGTAGATCACCGCCGAGGCCGCGGCCGAGCCGAGCGTCGGATCGACCGGCAGGCCGAGGATCGCGCGCGCGTGCAGCTCGAATTCCGACTGGCGCTGCGATGCGAGCGTGACGAGGCCCGTGTCGTGCGGCCGCGGACTCACTTCGGAGAACCAGACCTCGTCGCCGCGCACGAACAGCTCGACGCCGAACAGCCCGCGCCCGCCGAGCGCCTCGGTGACCTTGTGCGCGATCTCGCGCGAGCGCGCGAGCGCCGCCGCGGACATCGGCTGCGGCTGCCACGACTCGACGTAGTCGCCCGCGACCTGCACGTGGCCGACCGGCTCGCAGAAATAGGTTCGCGTATCGCCGCTGGCCGGATCGATCGCGCGCACCGTGAGCTGCGTGATCTCGTAGTCGAAATCCACGAAGCCCTCGACGATCACGCGCCCGTGATTCACGCGCCCGCCCGCCAGCGCGTACTGCCACGCGGGTTCGACGTCCGCTTCGCTGCGCACGACCGACTGGCCCTTGCCCGACGACGACATCACCGGCTTCACGACGCACGGCATGCCGATCTTCGCGACGGCGGCCCTGAACTCGTCGAACGACTGCGCGAACGCGTACGGCGAGGTCGGCAGGCCCAGTTCCTCGGCGGCGAGCCGGCGGATGCCCTCGCGGTTCATCGTGAGCTGGGTCGCACGCGCGGTCGGGATCACCTCGGCGACACCCGCCGCTTCGATCGCCGCGAGCGCATCGGTCGCGATCGCCTCGATCTCGGGGACGATCAGATGCGGACGCTCGGCCTCGACGAGCGCGCGCAGCGCGTCGGCGTCGGTCATGTCGATCACGTGCGCGCGGTGCGCGACCTGATGCCCGGGCGCGCCCGGATAGCGGTCGACCGCGATCACCTCGACGCCGAGCCGCTGCAACGCGATGATGACTTCCTTGCCGAGTTCGCCGGCGCCGAGCAGCATGACGCGCGTGGCCGAGGACGAAAGCGGCGTACCGAGCCGCTGACCGATCTGCATGTGATTTCCCGCTTCTGGTTGGAGGTCGAAAACGACTGCGATGCTACCACGTGCATCGACGCCGGTCCGGGCGCATTCGGGCCGCATTCGGGCCGCGTTCCGCGCTGATTTCGCGCCGCCGCGCGCGACGCGCCGGCGGGCCGAGAACGTTTTCGTGCGCGCACGGTCGCCTCGCCTGACGCGACGCGAGTGCGTTACTCTTACGCCTTGTTCAGAACCCGATGATGAGGAACGAGGCTCATGTCCCAACCGATCGCAGCCGCACGCACGCGCACCCGCCTGTTTCGCCCGTTGCGCGCGCCGCTCGGCGCTTTGACGCTTGCCACGCTTCTCGCTGCCTGCTCGATGCCGACGCACCCCGACGCCAGCGCCCCCGCGCCCGATCCGTTCAATCCCGCCGCCGTCCAGCTGCTCGACGACACGAGCTGGGAGCTCACCGGCTGGCAGAACGCCGACGGCACGCCGCGCACGGTCCCGCACGGCGACAACGGCGAGCCGATCAAGCTCGCGCTGTCCATCGAGTCCGGCGTGCGCCGCGCGAGCGGCTTTTCCGGCTGCAACCGCTACATGGGCACCTACGACGTGAAAAACGGCGTGCTGAGCTTCGGCCCGCTCGCGGGCACGCGGATGGCCTGCGCCGGCACGCTCGGCGGTCAGCTCGAACGCGCGTATCTCGACGCGCTCGCGCACGTCTCGAAGGCCGGCGTGCAGATGCGCGCGCCGCAGCAGCTGCTGCTCGTGACCGACGGCGGCGCGACGCTGACCTTCACGCGCCGCGGCCCGTAATGCGGCGACCCGCTTGGGAGACGTCTGGCCGACCGCGTCCGGCTGACCGCGTCCCGCCGCCTGAAGCGCCACGCACGCGCGCGCCACGGCGGCGCGTCTGATCGTCTTTTAAAGTCTTCTGCATCGTCAGCCGGTTAAACTCGGCGGGTCGCGCACCGCGCTCCCCGCTCCACTCCTGTTTCAAAGCATGCACACGGTTGTCCTCGGCTGGTTCGGCGTCTCCGCCGTCTGGTTCATCCCTCTCATCTGGCGCCTCGCGAAAGCGATGCTGCCCGGCAGCGGCGGGCTCGCCGGTCACGGCTCGATCCGGCTCTGGCTCGGCTTCGCGTGCGTGTTCGTCGCGAGCTGCACGCTGACGAGCCCGCTGTCCGGCGCCGACGCCAACCTGCTCGGCCATGCGCTGTCGGCCGGCTTCGAACGCGTGCTCGGCCACATCGGCACGCCGCTCGCGATGGTCGTGCTGTTCTTCGCGGGGCTGCCCTGGCTGACCGGCATCGGCTGGCAGCGCGTCGCCGCGTGGCTCGACACGTCGTTCGGGCTTCGGCTGTCGCGCAACGGCGACGACGATGCGCGCGGCGTAGCCGACCTGCCGCGCAGCGCGCTGCATCGCGACGACGAGCGCCGCGTGCGCCGCGCCGGCGACGTCCAGCCGACCACCGCGCATACCGTCAATTCGATGGCGCCCCGGCAGAACGGCCGGTTTTCGCGCCCGACGCTCTGGAAGCCCGATCCGCAAGCGCGCCCGAAACCGCGCGGCCAGACGGCGCCCCGGCTGCATAGCGAGCCGGTTGCGCCCACCGGCTGGCTGAAGCCTGCGCCGACGAGCCGGCCCGCCGCGATACCCGCGGCAAGCCCGGCGAAGCCTTCCTCGACCGCCGGCACGGTTGGCGCGGCGGCTCCTGCACGTCCCGCGGCAAACATTCAGTCGTTGCGCCCCGCTCCGGCCCCGCTGGAGCTCGAACCGGCCCCTCCCCGGCCGACACCGGCGACGCCCGCACGCGCTGCCGTGGCACCCCGCCAGCCGGACGCGCCGCGCGCAACCGTCGCGCCCCGCCCGACCGGCGCGGCGCCGGCACGGCCGCTGTCGCGCCCGCCCGCCGCGACGACGACGGCTCCCGTGCCGCCGGCCGTGCCGCGCCAGCGTCCGGCCGCGCCTGCGCGCGCGCCGCTTTACGCATGGACCGAAAAGCCCGCGACGCCGATTACCCCTGCACCGAGCGTCCACGAGACGCTGCGTTCGATCGAGGCCAGCACCGCTCAATGGGCATCGCTGGCCAACACGACGCCGGCTGAAGCCGCACGCGCGGCTGCGCCGCTGGCCGGAGCAGTTGCGGCGGCAGGCGCCGCCGCGTCGATGTGGCCGACGGCATCCGCCGGGCCGGTTTCCGAACCATCCGCCGTGGAGACGGACGGAGCCGCCCGCATTGCCGACGACCCCACGGCGGACATCGGCCACGACGATGCAATCGTGCTGCCTGCGTTCGCGCCGGCCGACGCCGCCGTGCCGGAGATCCGGTCTGAAGCGCACGGCATCGTGACAGCCGGCGCCGAAGCACCGGCACCGGAAGCGACGGTCGACGAAGCGCCGGGCGCAATCGCCGCGGCGACCGATGCCGCTGCCGGCACGCCGATCATTGCGGGCACGGACGACGCCGTTCAGGAAACCGACGCCGGCTCCGCGACGACGTCCGATACGCAATCCGTGCCGCAAACTGACGCCCCGATCGACCTCGCCCCATGGGAAGACATTGCCGGGACGGAGGAAACGGCCAACGCAGTGCCTGCCGACGCGCCTGCGACCGGGACGCCGCCGCTTGCGCCGCAAGCCGACGCCGCCACGACGCCGGCCGGGGCAATCGACGCGCACCTTCAGCCGGCCGAATTGGTCACGGCCGCGCAGTCGGCAATCGAAGCCGCTCCCGCGGTCTTCGTCGAAACCGCTGCCGTCGCGCGCAACGCCGATGCCCCCGGGGCCGATACGTTTACGCCGGCCGGCATGACGAACGACGTCCACGAGATCGCGACGAACGTCGCCGCCACGCACGCCCCCGACGCGTCCGCGCCGGCCGTCCCGCCGCTCGGAGAAGTGTCGTCGGACACCGCCCAAACCGCACCGCTTCCGACGTCCGCAGCGGTCGAAGCGAGCACCGTGACGCCTGCGTCGACTGCAAACGTCATCGCGCCGTCGATTGACGAAGCGTCGCGTGCCGAATCCATCGCCGCTCCGGATGCCTTCGCATCCGTTGCGACGACGGCCGCGGCCGAAACGACTACGCCACCGCACGCGTCCGGCACGACGGCGCAACCGACCGGTACGCTCGCCGCGGCCGCGCCGTCACCTGTCGCAACGGGCGACGCGTCCGCCATCGAACCGGCAGCGCTCGCGGCCGCTGCGGCTGCAATGACCACGGGCCCGGACGATACCGATCGCGCAGCGAAGTCCGCGACTGCCGGCGCAGGTCTCCCCTCTTCCGTGGCGATCGAACCTGCCGCGACGCCGACGCCGTCGCTCGCATCACCGGCTGAGGGGCCGGCGCCCGCCTCGACCGCCGCGCCCGCTTGGTCAACCGTGACGAATTCGCCCGCCGCAGGTGCAACAGGGCTGTCCGGCGCAACCACCCAACCGGCAGTCGCAAGTGCCACGACACAACCGTCGGCGCCGTCCATCGCAAGCGGGTGGACTTTCGTGCCTGCCGTCCCGCCGACGACCGCAGCACCCTCGCCGATTGCCCCGGTCGTTTCGACTGCACCCGTGCCTCCGTCCTCGACGCCAGCCACGCCGTCGCCGTACGGCCTGCCCGCGACATCGGACGCGGTTGCGCCCGCGACGCCTGCGGCGACCACGTCCGTTCAGGCAACCCCGACGGCGACGGTTGCCGCAGTCGCCGCCGCACCCGCATCTCCAGCTGCAACGATCACCGCTCCCGCGCCCGTCGCGGAACCTGCCGCCTCTTCCGTGCAGCCGGCGGCGACGGCTGACGCTCCGGCGTCTGTCGCTACACTTGCCGCTGCAATCGGCGGCACGCCGGCACTGACGATGACGACGCCCGCGGCCGCGACCGCCGTTCCGGCGATTGCCGCAGCACCCACCGCGGCAATCGCCATTCCCGCGGCGCCGGCGGCGACCACGGCCGCATCGACAGCCGCTGCTACGCCTGCCGCTGCAGTCGTCGGCGCAACGCTGACGACGCCCGCTGCGGCGACGGTCGCTCCGACGCACGTTGCAGTGCCTGCCGCCACGGCATTCGCCGCGCCGGCGGCACCCGCTGCCGTTCCGATCGCCGCTGCTGCGCCCGCCGCAGCAATCGTCGGTACGTCAATGCCCGGCGCGCCCACGGCAACGATCGCCGCCCCGACGCCCGATGCCGCCCCTGCCGCGCCGCCCCCACCCCCGCCGCGGCCGAACGCATTCGAATTCCACGCGCCGGCCACGTTCAACGTCGAGCTGCCGACGCTCGACCTGCTCGAACCGGCATCGGACGACGTCCAGACGATCTCCGACGAACAGCTCGCCCAGACCGGCCAGGTGATCGAGCAGCGCCTGCAGGAATTCAAGGTGCCGGTGACGGTCGTCGGCGCATCGGCCGGCCCGGTGATCACGCGCTTCGAGATCGAACCCGCGCTCGGCGTGCGCGGCAGCCAGATCGTCGGCCTGATGAAGGACCTGTCGCGCGGGCTCGGCCTCACGTCGATCCGCGTCGTCGAGACGATCCCCGGCAAGACCTGCATGGGCCTCGAGCTGCCGAACGCGAAGCGCCAGATGATCCGCCTGTCGGAAATCCTCGCGTCGCGCCAGTACCAGCATTCGACGTCGCAGCTCACGATCGCGATGGGCAAGGACATCACCGGCCATCCGGTCGTCACCGATCTCGCGAAGGCGCCGCACATGCTCGTCGCGGGCACGACGGGCTCGGGCAAGTCGGTCGCGATCAACGCGATGATCCTGTCGCTGCTGTACAAGGCGACGCCCGAGGACGTGCGGCTCATCATGATCGACCCGAAGATGCTCGAGCTGTCGGTCTACGAAGGCATCCCGCACCTGCTCGCGCCGGTCGTCACCGACATGAAGCTGGCCGCGAACGCGCTCACCTGGTGCGTCGGCGAGATGGAGAAGCGCTACCGGCTGATGTCGGCCGTCGGCGTGCGCAACCTCGCCGGCTTCAACCAGAAGATCCGCGACGCCGAGGCGAAGGAAAAGAAGATCGGCAACCCGTTCTCGCTGACGCCGGAAGATCCCGAGCCGCTGTCGACGCTGCCGCTGATCGTCGTCGTGATCGACGAGCTCGCCGACCTGATGATGGTCGCCGGCAAGAAGATCGAGGAGCTGATCGCCCGCCTCGCGCAGAAGGCGCGCGCGGCCGGCATCCACCTGATCCTCGCGACGCAGCGTCCGTCGGTCGACGTGATCACCGGCCTCATCAAGGCGAACATCCCGACCCGGGTCGCGTTCCAGGTGTCGTCGAAGATCGACTCGCGCACGATCCTCGACCAGATGGGCGCCGAGTCGCTGCTCGGCCAGGGCGACATGCTGTTCCTGCCGCCGGGCACCGGCTACCCGCAGCGCGTGCACGGCGCGTTCGTCGCCGACGAGGAGGTGCACCGGATCGTCGAGTACCTGAAGCAGTTCGGCGAGCCGCAGTACGAGGAAGGGATTCTCGACGGCCCGGTGTCGGAAGGCGCGGCGCAGGATCTGTTCGGCGACGCGCCGGACGCGGAGGCGGACCCGCTGTACGACGAGGCGGTCGCGTTCGTCGTGCGCACGCGCCGCGCGTCGATCTCGTCGGTGCAGCGGCAGCTGCGCATCGGCTACAACCGCGCCGCGCGCCTCGTCGAGCAGATGGAAGCGGCCGGGCTCGTGTCGCCGATGGGCATCAACGGCAGCCGCGAGGTGCTGGTGCCGGCCGCCGCGGAGTAAGCGACGCGCCCCGCCCCCGCACAAGCACGAAGGGCGCTGCATCGGCAGCGCCCTTCGTGCATCTACGGCGTAAAGCGTCTTACAGCGCCGGCACGAGCTTGAAGTCGACCGGCTTGCCGACCGCGACCTTCCGCGGGTTCGCGTCGAGCTTGCCGGTTTCGGCGTCGCGCCGGAACACGTAGAACGTGTCGCTGTCCTGGTTGCCGACGATCAGCCACTTGCCGGTCGGGTCGATCAGGAACTCGCGCGGCGTCCTGCCGAGGCTCGACTGGCGGCCGACCGTCTTCAGGCGCCCGTCGGCCGGGTTCACCGCGTAGATGACGATCTCGTTCGCGTCGCCGCGATTGCTCGCGTACAGGAAGCGGCCGTCCGGCGACAGGTGGATCGCCGCGCCGCCGACCTTGCCCTTGAAGCCGGGCGCGGCCATCGGCACGGTCTGGAGCGGCGTCAGCTTGCCGTCCTGGTAGCCGAACACCTCGACCGCGGCATTCAGCTCGCTCGTCACGTACGCGTAGCGGCCGTTCGCGCCGAACACCATGTGGCGCGGGCCCGAACCCGCCTTCACGGGCGTGTAGCGCGTGTCGGTCGGGCTGATCAGGCCGCGGCTGCCGTCGACCGTGTAGCGATAGCCGAAGATCTTGTCCGCGCCGAGATCCTGCACGAACAGGGTGCGGCCGTCCGGCGAGAACACCGCCGAGTGCGCGTGCGCGCCGTCCTGGCGCCCCTTCACGGGCCCGCTGCCTTCGTGATGCACGGTCAGCGCGGCCTGGCCCACCGCGCCGTCCTCGCGCAGCGGAAACACCGCGAAGCTGCCGCCCGGGTTGGCCGCGACCGAGTAGTTCGCGGTCACGAGGTACTTGCCGTCCGGCGACAGGCTCAGGTAGCACGGATCGTTCCCTTCCGACGACACGCGGTCGATGAACGTCAGCGCGCCCGTCTTCGCGTCGAAGCGGAACGCGCTGATGCCGCCGCGCTGGTCGGCCGGACCGTTGTCGCCGGGCAACTCGTTGACCGCATACACGGTGCGGCCGTCGCGGCTCGGCAACAGGTACGACGGATTGACGGTCTTCGTCGACGACACCGGCGCGACGCTGCCCGTCTTCGTGTCGAAGCGGTACACGTAGATCCCGTCGCTGCCGCCGTCCGTGTAGGTGCCGACCAGCAGGTTGTAGACGCCGTCGGCGGGCGCCGTCGCGGACTGTTGCGCGAACGCATGGGTCGCGGATAAGGAAAGCACGATCGCGAAACCTTTCATCCAGTGAGCGAGCCTAAGCGGAAACCCTCGGGTCGAAGCGCGTGCGTTGCGCACGCGTAAACGGTTGGGCATTGAATCCTCCTTGCATCGAGCCGCGTCAAGTGTTGATATGTGACGAAACGCCGGCCGTTGCGCGCTCCGCCGCCCGGCCGAGTATACGGGGCGCGAAGCCGGGACGTGAAGCCCGGCTGCCGTCGTCCGGATAGTGAACGCGTAACAAGGATCGCCGCCCATGCCCGCCCTGATCGAAGACTACGCCCTCGTCGGCGACGGCCACACGGCCGCGCTGATCGCGAAAGACGGCTCCGTCGACTGGCTGTGCTGGCCCCGCTTCGATTCGGGCGCCTGTTTCGCGGCCCTCGTCGGCACGCCCGAGCACGGCCGCTGGCTGCTCGCGCCGGCCGCCGACGCCGCGATCACGCACACGACGCGCCGCTATCGCGGCGACACGCTGATACTCGAAACCGATTACGAGAGCGCCGACGGCGCCGTCACCGTGATCGATTTCATGCCGCCCGGCAACGGCTGGTCGGAGCTGGTGCGGATCGTCGTCGGCCGGCACGGCACGATGAAGATGCGCATGGAGCTCGTGTTGCGCTTCGACTACGGCTTCTCGATTCCGTGGGTCACGCAACTGTCGCGCGAGGACGGCGTGAAGGCGATCGCGGGGCCCGATACCGTCGTGCTGCGCACGAGCGTGCCGCTCACCGGCAAGAACCTGCACACGCTCGCCGAATTCACGGTGAGCGCCGACGAGCGCGTGCCGTTCTCGCTCGGCTACGCGCCGTCGCACCTGCGGCTGCCGCCCGCGCGCGACCCGCTGTCGATGCTCGCGCGCACCGAGAACTACTGGCTCGAATGGTCGGGGCGCTGCCAGGTGCACGGCCGCTACGAGGCCGCGGTGCGCCGCTCGCTGATCACGCTGAAGGCGCTCGCGTACGAGCCGACGGGCGGCATCGTCGCGGCGCCGACCACGTCGCTGCCCGAGCACCTCGGCGGCACCCGCAACTGGGACTACCGCTACTGCTGGCTGCGCGACGCGACGATCACGCTGCTCGCGCTGATGCGCGGCGGCCACTACGACGAGGCGCGCGCATGGCGCGCGTGGCTCGGCCGCGTGATGGCCGGCTCGCCCGAGCAGATCCAGATCATGTACGGGATCGCGGGCGAGCGCCGGCTGCCGGAAATGGAGCTCGACTGGCTGCCCGGATACCAGGATTCGAAGCCCGTGCGGGTCGGCAACGGCGCCGCGAACCAGTTGCAGCTCGACGTGTTCGGCGAAGTGATGGCGGCGCTGCACCTCGCGCGCGTGGGCGGCCTGCAGGCCGACGACACCGTATGGTCGGTGCAGTGCACGCTGCTCGACCATCTCGAGAAAATCTGGCGGCAGCCCGACGAAGGCATCTGGGAAACGCGCGGCGGCCGCCGCCACTTCACGTTCTCGAAAGTGATGGCGTGGGTCGCGTTCGACCGCGCGATCAAGTCCGCGGAAATGTTCCGCCTGCCCGGCGCGCTCGAGCGCTGGCGCGACCTGCGCGAACAGATCCATGCGGACGTCTGCGCGAACGCGTGGCACGCGGACAAGCAGGCATTCACGCAGAGCTACGGCAGCGACGAGCTCGACGCGAGCGTGCTGCTGCTGCCGCAGCTCGGTTTCCTGCCGCCGGACGACCCGCGCATCGTCGGCACGGTCGACGCGATCGAACGCGAATTGCTGCACGACGGCCTCGTGCTGCGCTACCGCACGAGCGAATACGACGACGGCCTGCCGCCCGGCGAAGGCACGTTTCTCGCATGCAGTTTCTGGCTCGTCGACGCGTACGCGCTGCTCGGCCGGATCGACGAAGCGCATCGTCTGTTCCGCCGGCTGCTGTCGCTGTCGAACGACCTCGGGCTGCTCGCCGAGGAGTACGACCCGGTTGCGGGCCGCCTCGTCGGCAACTTCCCGCAGGCGTTCTCGCACGTCGCGCTCGTACACACGGCGATGAACCTGATGCACCATGAGGAGGCCATGGCGCGCGCGGCCGGCCAGCCCGAGCCGGCGGTCGCCGCAGGGCGTTGAACGCGGGCCGAGGAGGCAGCTTCAGGGAACGTCAAATGACAACAAATTCATGAAAAATCAGGGAAATGTTGCATTGCACCACCCCACGTTGTCCGATATGATCGACGGCGATTGACCGGCCGCGGTGCAACATTGGCCGATCGCTGACCCACACGGCGCGCCACGACGCCCAACGTCGCCCTCGCGCACCGTCCCCCAAGCGGGAGTTGTCTGCATGCTTTACCAATTGCATGAATTCCAGCGGGCGATGCTGAGCCCGCTCACGGCCTGGGCCCAGGCCGCGTCGAAATCGTTCGCCAATCCGTCCAGCCCGCTCTCGCTGATGCCCGGCGCGACGCGGATGGCCGCCGCGTACGAACTGCTGTACCGGCTCGGCAAGGACTACGAGAAGCCCGAATTCAACCTGCACCAGATCGTCAAGGACGGCCACAACATCCCGATCGTCGAGCAGACGATCGTCGAGAAGCCGTTCTGCCGCCTGCTGCGCTTCAAGCGCTACTCGGACGACGCGGGCGCGGTCACCCAGCTGAAGGACGAGCCGGTCGTGCTGGTCTGCGCGCCGCTGTCCGGCCACCACTCGACGCTGCTGCGCGACACCGTGCGCACGCTGCTGCAGGATCACAAGGTCTACATCACCGACTGGATCGACGCGCGGATGGTGCCGGTCGAGACCGGCCCGTTCCACCTGCACGATTACGTCGCGTACATCCAGGATTTCATCCGCCACATCGGCGCGCGCAACCTGCACGTGATCTCGGTATGCCAGCCGACGGTGCCGGTGCTCGCGGCGATCTCGCTGATGGCGAGCCGCGGCGAGGACACGCCGCTCACGATGACGATGATGGGCGGGCCGATCGACGCGCGCCTCAGCCCGACGTCGGTGAACTCGCTGGCGACGCAGCATTCGATCTCCTGGTTCGAGAACAACGTGATTCACACGGTGCCCGCGAACTATCCGGGCGAAGGCCGCCACGTCTATCCGGGCTTCCTGCAGCATGCAGGCTTCGTCGCGATGAATCCGGAGCGCCACGCGGCATCGCACTGGGACTTCTACCAGAGCCTGCTGCGCGGCGACGAAGACGACGCGGAAGCGCATCGCAACTTCTACGACGAATACAACGCGGTGCTCGACATGGCCGCCGAGTATTACCTCGAGACGATCCGCGTCGTGTTCCAGGAGTTCAGCCTTGCCGAAGGCACGTGGGAGATCGACGGCGAACTCGTGCGCCCGCAGGACATCCGGCACACCGCGCTGATGACGATCGAGGGCGAGCTCGACGACATCTCCGGCAGCGGCCAGACCCACGTCGCGCACGAGCTGTGCACCGGCATCCCGCCGGACCAGCGCCGCAACCTGACCGCCGAAAAGTGCGGGCACTACGGGATCTTCTCGGGCCGCCGCTGGCGCACGATCATTTACCCGCAGCTGCGCGACTTCATCCGTGAGCACGCGCCGGAGCCGAAGCACGGCGCCGCGAAGGATCGCCCGGATGCGCAACCGGCCGCGCCGCTCGCCGCCGTACCGGCCGCGAATGCGCCGGCCGGGTCCGCGAAGACCGCCGCCGCGAAGCGCGTCGGCGCGCGCGCGAAGACGCCCGATGCGGCCGCCCCGGCGAAGGCCCCCGCCGCAAAGCGCGTCGGCACGCGCGCGAAGCCCGCTCGCACCCGCAAGGCGGCCTGACGCCGGCGCGCCAGACGAAAAACGCCGCCGTGCCAGCGCACGGCGGCGTTTTTTTATCCGGCGGCCGAAAGCCGTTCGTCAGCGCCGCAACAGATAGGCGAGCAGCAGCTCGGTGTTCATCCTGACCATCTCGTCGCGCTCGTCGGGCGTGCTGAAGTCGCGGCCGAGCGTCGCGGCGAGCGTGAAGCGGTTCGACACGATGTAGTAGCCGAGCCCCGACAGGGTCACGTAGAAGCGCAGCGGATCGACGTCGCTGCGGAACAGCCCGGCCTTCTGGCCGCGCGTCAGCACGTTGCCGAGCATCGTGACGATCGGCGAGATCATTTCGCGGATCCGTGTCGACTTGTGCAGATAGCGGGCTTCGTGCAGGTTTTCGTTGTTGATCAGCCGCAGCAGCTCGGGATGATCGCGGTAGTAGTCCCACACGAAGTGCGCGAGCCGCGTGACCGCCTCGACCGGTGCGACGCCATCCAGGTCGAGCACGCGTTCGGCCTCGGTCAGCGCGGAAAACGCATGCTCGAGCACGGCGGTAAACAGCTGCTCCTTGCTGCCGAAGTAGTAATAGAGCATGCGCTCGTTGGTTTCCGCCCGCCGCGCGATCTGGTCGACGCGCGCGCCGAACAGGCCCCCACTCGCGAATTCTTCGGCCGCCGCCATCAGGATGCGGCGGCGGGTGCCTTCAGGATCTCTTTTGATTTTTGGCTGATTCATGGTGGCGTTTTGCTATGTGAGCCGCGTGATCCGGATCGGTCGCCCCGCCTTGTCGGCACCGGCGACACTGGAACAGGCCCGCCTTGCGGCGTCCCCCCTGCTGCGCCCCTGCAAAAATGCGCTTCGATTATGCGCACAGACTGCGTCAAGCGCAATGCGGGAAATCGGCGATAATCCTGCTTTGGCAACCCTTGCCGGCCGCACCCGCCGTGGCCGGCAGACATTCGGCGCACCGGCGCCCGCTGTCCCCGTGACCGACTCCAAGACACTCGCGGATCGCATCGAAGATCTGCTGCCCCAGACCCAATGCACGAAGTGCGGCTATGACGGCTGCCGCCCGTACGCCGAGGCCATCGCCGCCGGCGACGCGAACTACAACCAGTGCCCGCCGGGCGGCGCCGAAGGCGTCGCGCGCCTCGCCGGCCTGCTCGGCAAGCCCGTGATTCCGCTGAATCCGGTCAACGGCGACGAGCGGGCGCGCCCCGTCGCGGTGATCGACGAAAACCTCTGCATCGGCTGCACGCTCTGCATGCAGGCCTGCCCGGTCGATGCGATCGCGGGCGCTCCCAAGCAGATGCACACGGTGATCGCGTCGCTCTGCACGGGCTGCGACCTGTGCGTGCCGCCCTGCCCGGTCGACTGCATCGCGATGGTGCCCGTCACCGGCGAGCACACCGGCTGGGACGCATGGACGCAGGCGCAGGCCGACGCCGCGCGCGAACGCCACGACCGCCGGCTCGCGCGCCAGCGCCGCGAGCGCGAGGCGGCCGTTGCGCGCGCGGCCGCGCGCCGCTCGGCGAGCGCTGCCGCGTCGGCTGCACCGGCCGCGACGCAGCTCGCAGCAGCCGACGCCGACACGGACGCCGACGCGAAGAAACGCGCGATCATCGCGGCCGCGCTCGAACGCGCGCGCAAGAAGAAGGACGAGCTGGCTGCGCAAGGCAGCGCGCCGAAGAACACCGAAGGCGTGAGCCCCGCGGTCCAGGCCCAGATCGATGCGGCCGAGGCGCGCCGCAAGCGGCTCGCCGAGCAGCAGGCGCAGGCGGACGAGCAAGCCGGCGAAGGCTCGTCCGAACCGGAAGACGGCCCGTCCGCGCCACCCGACCCAAAACCACAATGAACGCCAGCAAACGACGCGCGATCTTCGAAACGCTGCAGAGCCTCAATCCGAATCCGACCACCGAGCTCGAATACTCGACGCCGTTCGAACTGCTGATCGCCGTGATGCTGTCCGCGCAGGCGACCGACGTGTCGGTCAACAAGGCGATGCGCAAGATGTTTCCGGTCGCGAACACGCCGCGACAAATTGTCGCGCTCGGCGAGGAAGGCGTCACCGAGTACATCAAGACGATCGGGCTGTACCGGACCAAGGCGAAGAACGTGGTCGCCGCGTGCCGGATCCTGCTCGAGCAGTACGGCGGCGAAGTGCCGGCCGATCGCGAGGCGCTCGAGAGCCTGCCGGGCGTCGGCCGCAAGACCGCCAACGTCGTGCTCAACACCGCGTTCGGCCATCCGACGATCGCGGTCGACACGCACATCTTCCGCGTCGCGAACCGCACCGGCCTCGCGCCCGGCAAGGACGTGCGGGCCGTCGAGGCCGCGCTCGAGAAGTTCACGCCGAAGGAATTCCTGCAGGATGCGCATCACTGGCTGATCCTGCACGGCCGCTACGTATGCAAGGCGCGCAAGCCCGAATGCTGGCACTGCGCGATCGAGCCGCTGTGCGAGTACCGGCCGAAGACCCCGCCGCCCACTGAATGAACCGCCGCGCGCAGCCGCGGCCCCGGGTCCATGCGACCCGCCCCGATCAAGCGTTGGAGGTCGCCGTCGCATCGTCCGCGGCGGCGCCGCCCGCCCGCACGAGCGCCAGCACCGCCGCGAGAATCGCGACGCCGCCCGCCCACTGCATCGGCGACAGCGCCTCGCCGAACAGCAGCGCCGCGAGCGCGACGGTCACGACCGGCTCCAGCGTCGACAGCATCGACGTGCGTGCCGCGCCGAGCCGCTCGAGCCCCGCGAAGAACGCGATCATCGCGGCAACCGTCGACACGAGCGCGATCGCCAGCATCGCCGCCCAGCCGCCCGCCGTCGCGGGCCAGTGCGGCGGCGCGCCGAGCGCCGCGCCGCGCACGACGGCGATCAGCACGAGCGCCGCGGTCGCCGACACGCAGATGACGGCGGTCGTCGCGAGCGGGTCGATGCCGCGCGTCGCCTTCGTGCCGGCGACGATGTACAGCGAATAGATCACCGCGGCGGCGAGCGCCAGCGCGATGCCGAGCGGCTCGCCGTGACCGCCGCCGACCATCAGCGCCGAGCCCGCGATGCACAGCACGAGCGCGACGACCTTGGCGCGCGTGAGCCGCTCGCCGAGCCACCAGGCGGCGAGCAGCGTGACGAACGCCGGATACAGGTACAGCAGCAGCGCGACGAGGCTCGCCTGCGCGTGCTGCAACGCGCTGAAATAGCAGAACGACTGGCCGACGTAGCCCAGCGCGCCCATTGCGACCAGCGACGCGAGCGCGCGGCCGCGCGGCCACACGACGCCACGATGCTTCGCGATCGCGGCGAGCACCGCGCCGCCGATTGCGAAGCGCACGATCAGGAGCCCGAGCACGTCGACGCCGCCCGCATACGCATAGCGGCCGAAGATCGCCATCGCGCCGAACGCAGCTGCGGACAACGCGACACAGAGCGCGCCCTGCAGGGCGGCGGAGGGTGGACGGGTGGACGACATGGCTGAGCGAATGTGGACGAAATACCGAAATCGTAGGAGTGTATCGGCGGCGCGCCGCGCCGCCCAGCCCGCGCTTACCCGCGCGCCCGGCCTTCCCCGCCCCGCATCCCGCCGCGCCCGCACGCGCCGCCAGCACCGCTCGCCGACCCGGCGTACAATGCGCGACGCGGCATCACGCCGATGCGAATCACGACGTTCCCCACCATGTTCAATCCGAGTCGCGACGAAGTGCGTCGCTTTTTCATCGACACCTGGCGCAAGCAGCGCGCCGGCGAAATCCTCACGCCGCTCGAAGCGATCGCGGCCGACTGGATCGTCGAGCACCCCGAATACCACGACGACCTCGCGGACGCCGACGGCGCCGCCGAGCGCAACTACACGCCCGAGGAAGGCCGCACGAATCCGTTCCTGCACCTGTCGATGCACCTCGCGATCAGCGAGCAGCTGTCGATCGACCAGCCGCCCGGCATCCGCGCCGCGCACGACAAGCTCGCGGCGAAGCTCGACTCGACGCACGAAGCGCAGCACGCGATCATGGAGTGCCTCGGCGAGACGATCTGGGAAGCGCAGCGCACGGGCACGCCGCCCGATTCCGACGCGTACCTGCAGCGCATCCTGCGCCGCGCGTCGCGCGACTGAGCCCGCCGGACGCGGACAAAAAAATACCCCGCCTCGGCGGGGTATCTTCTGCTTCTGCGGCACGGGCCCGTCCGGACCCCGGCGCTTACTTCTTGAACACCAGGTCGCCCTTCAGCGACTCGATGTAGGCCGCGATGTCCTTCATGTCGCTGACCGACAGGTTCTGCACCTGTGCCTGCATGATCGCGTTGTTGCGGCCGAGCAGCGGATTCGCGAGGCCCATCTGGTACTGGCGCATCGCCCAGACGAGGTAGTCGGCGTGCTGGCCGGCGAGACGCGGATACTCCGCGTTGATCGGCTGGTTCATCTTCGCGCCGTGGCAGGCTGCGCAGTTGTGCGATTCGACCAGGTCCTTGCCCTTCGACAGGTCGGCCGCGTGCGCGCTGCCGATCGCGAGGCCGGCCGCGAACGCGATCGCCGCCGCCGTCTTGAATGCGTTGTTCATGAATGCTCCTATCCCGCGTATGAGGTCAGCAAGCGCGCGCTTACTTGTAGGGATTGTCCTTCGAGTCGGGTTTCTGCGCGGCATAGTAGGCCGCCAGATCGGCGATGTCCTGGTCCGTCAGCGAACCGGCGATCGCGTTCATCGACGGGAAACGGCGGTCCTTCTTGCGGTAGGCCTGCAGCGCATTCGCGAGGTATTGCTCGTTCTGGCCGCCGAGAACCGGCACCCGGTAGACCTCCGGGTAGGCGGTGCGGTAATCCTGGATGCCGTGACAGCCGATGCACATGGCGGCCTTGCTCGCCCCGTCCTTCGGGTTGCCGACCACACCGGCCGCCTGCGCGCTGCCCGCGAGCGCCACGAGCGCTGCGACAACAACGTGTTTGCCGACGAATTTGTTCATAGCTCTTGTAACCTAGCTTGAGGGGAAACTGGCGCCAAAGCGGCAACGGCCCGCGCCGTTTTGCTTATCGGGTCGCCACGCAGGCCAAAAAAACGGCCAGATTGTACCGCGTCGGCGGGGAACGCGTCCATACGGCTTCCCGGCCCGTCCCGCCGCGGTCCCGCAACGATACGCGGCCGCGCCCGAACCCGACAGCCCTTCTGACTTATACTGGTTTTTTTTCGCGATAGAGAAGAGCGCCGCCATGCGTTTCGAAGGGTCCTCGCACTACGTCGCCACCGACGATCTGAAGCTCGCGGTCAACGCCGCGCTGACGCTGCAACGCCCGCTCCTGATCAAGGGCGAGCCCGGCACCGGCAAGACCATGCTCGCCGAGGAAGTCGCAGCAGCCCTCGACATGCCGCTGCTGCAGTGGCACATCAAGTCGACCACGAAGGCGCAGCAGGGCCTGTACGAATACGACGCCGTGTCGCGGCTGCGCGACTCGCAGCTCGGCGACGAGCGCGTGAAGGACATCGCGAACTACATCGTCAAGGGCGTGCTGTGGCAGGCGTTCGACGCCGAGCACCCGAGCGTGCTGCTGATCGACGAGATCGACAAGGCCGACATCGAATTCCCGAACGACCTCTTGCGCGAGCTCGACCGGATGGAGTTCCACGTGTACGAGACGCGCGAGACCGTGCGCGCGAAGCACCGTCCGCTCGTCATCATCACGTCGAACAACGAGAAGGAGCTGCCCGACGCGTTCCTGCGCCGCTGCTTCTTCCACTACATCCAGTTCCCCGACGCGTCGACGATGCAGAAGATCGTCGCGGTCCACTACCCGAACATCCGCGAGGAGCTGCTGCATGCCGCGCTCGAGAGCTTCTTCGAGCTGCGCGGCGTGTCGGGCCTGAAGAAGAAGCCGTCGACCTCCGAGCTGCTCGACTGGCTGAAGCTGCTGCTCGCCGAGAACATTCCGCCGGAATCGCTGCGCGGCGCCGATCGCAAGCAGATCGTGCCGCCGCTCGCGGGCGCGCTCCTGAAGAACGAGCAGGACCTGAGCCTGTTCGAGCGGCTCGTCTACATGAACCGGCACAACCGGTAAGCCCCCAACCCGCGAAGGCCCGGCCATGTTGCTCAATTTCTTCTACGCGCTGCGCGCAGCGAAGCTGCCCGTCTCGGTGAAGGAATACCTGACGCTGCTCGAATCGCTGAAGGCCGGACTCATCGCGCCGTCGATCGACGCGTTCTATTACCTCGCGCGGATGACGCTCGTGAAGGACGAGCAGTACTTCGACAAGTTCGACCAGGCGTTCGGCGCGTACTTCCACGGCGTGTCCGCGCTGCCGTCCGACGCGTTCGACATCCCGCTCGACTGGCTCGAGAAGCGCCTCGAGCGCGAACTGAGCGACGAGGAGAAAGCGCAGATCGAGGCGATGGGCGGGCTCGACAAGCTGATGGAGCGCCTGAAGCAGCTGCTCGACGAGCAGAAGGAACGGCACGAAGGCGGCAACAAGTGGATCGGCACCGGCGGCACGTCGCCGTTCGGCCACGGCGGCTACAACCCGGAAGGCGTGCGCATCGGCGGGCCGTCGAACGGCAACCGCACCGCGGTCAAGGTGTGGGAAGCGCGCGCGTTCCGCGACTACGACGATTCGGTCGAGATCGGCACGCGCAACATCAAGGTCGCGCTGCGGCGGCTGCGCCGCTTCGCGCGCGAAGGCGCTGCCGAGGAGCTCGACCTGCCCGGCACGATCCGCAGCACCGCGGCGAACGCGGGCTGGCTCGACCTGCGGATGGTGCCCGAGCGCCACAACAACGTGAAGGTGCTGATGCTGCTCGACGTCGGCGGCTCGATGGACGATCACATCAAGCGCACCGAAGAGCTGTTCTCCGCCGCGAAGGCCGAATTCAAGCACCTCGAGTTCTACTACTTCCACAACTGCGTGTACGACCATCTGTGGAAGCACAACCGGCGCCGCCACGCGGAACGCACCGCGACGTGGGACGTGCTGCACAAGTTCACGCCCGACTACAAGCTGATCTTCGTCGGCGATGCGACGATGAGCCCGTACGAAGTGCTGCAGCCCGGCGGCTCGGTCGAATACAACAACCCCGAGGCCGGCGCGGTGTGGCTGCGGCGGCTCGCCGACCAGTTCCCGCATCATGCGTGGCTGAACCCCGAGCCCGAGCGGCTATGGGAATACCGGCAATCGGTCGCGATCATCCGCGACCTGCTCGGCCAGCGCATGTATCCGCTCACGCTCGCGGGGCTCGAAACCGCGATGCGCGCACTCAGCAAATAACGGCGGCCGCCCGCGCGGCCCGCTTCTCCGGAGTCACCCATGAATCAGTCGTCCACCGCGGACGCGGGCCGCGCGAGCGGTCGTTTCTTCTCTGACACGTCGGTCTCGGCGCTCGTCGCCGGCTTCGTCGCGATGATGACCGGCTATACGAGCTCGCTCGTGCTGATGTTCCAGGCCGGCCGCGCCGCGCACCTGAGCGACGCGCAGATCTCGTCGTGGATCTGGGCGCTGTCGATCGGCATGGCGGTGACGACGATCGGCCTGTCGCTGCGCTTTCGTGCGCCCGTCGTCGTCGCGTGGTCGACGCCCGGCGCGGCGCTGCTGGTCGCGTCGCTGCCCGGCGTGCCGTACCCGGAGGCGATCGGCGCGTTCATCGTGTGCGCGCTGCTGCTGACCGCGGTCGGCATGAGCGGCCTGTTCGACACGCTGATGCGCAAGATTCCGGCCGGCATCGCCGCCGCGCTGCTCGCGGGCATCCTGTTCGAGATCGGCATCGAGATCTTCCGCGCCGCGCAATACCGGACCGCGCTGGTGCTCGCGATGTTCTTCACGTACCTGATCGTCAAGCGGCTCGCGCCGCGCTACGCGATCGTGACGACGCTGGTCGTCGGCACGGCGGTCGCGGGCAGCCTCGGCCTGCTCGACTTCAGCCGCTTCCACATCGCGCTCGCGAAACCCGTGTTCACGATGCCCGCGTTCTCGCTCGAGTCGATCGTCAGCATCGGCATTCCGCTGTTCGTGGTCGCGATGGCGTCGCAGAACGTGCCGGGCATCGCGGTGCTGCGCGCGGACGGCTACCCGACGCCGTCGTCGCCGCTGATCGCGACGACGGGCCTCGCGTCGCTCGCGCTCGCGCCGTTCGGCTCGCACGGCGTGAACCTCGCCGCGATCACCGCGGCGATCTGCACCGGCCCCGAGGCGCACGAGGACCGCGCGAAACGCTACACGGCCGCGGTGTGGTGCGGCACCTTCTACCTGATCGCGGGCATCTTCGGCGCGACGATCGCGGCGCTGTTCGCCGCGCTGCCGAAGGCGCTCGTCGTGTCGGTCGCCGCGCTCGCGCTGTTCGGCTCGATCATGAGCGGCATGGCCAACGCGATGCAGGACGCGCGGCAGCGCGAAGCGGCGCTCGTCACGTTCATGGTCACCGCGTCGGGCCTCACGCTGCTGTCGATCGGCCCGGCGTTCTGGGGGCTCGTCGCCGGGGTCGTCACGCAGGCGATCCTCAACGCGCGCCGCCCCGCGTAAGGGCCATTCGCACCGGCGGCGAAACCGGCCCCGGCGCGCTCGTCTGCGGTGCGAAACATATGTGACCCGATGCAACGCAATGCGCGACCCGATGCGCGACGCGAATCGGGCCTAGAATAGCGAATCGGAACCGGCGCCCCCCCGCGCGCCGCTTCGCTTCGCCGCCGCGTTCGCGCGGCCCGTGAGAACCCCGGCGCATCGCGCCCTCTTCTCGAATCGCCATGACTACCGCACTCGACCAGCTGAAGCAGTACACCACCGTCGTCGCCGACACGGGCGATTTCCAGCAGCTCGCGCAATATCAGCCGCGGGACGCGACCACGAACCCGTCGCTGATCCTGAAGGCAGTCCAGAAGGATGCGTACAAGCCGATCCTCGAAAAAACCGTCCGCGATCACCGCAACGAAAGCACCGATTTCATCATCGACCGCCTGCTGATCGCATTCGGCACCGAAATCCTGAAGCTGATTCCGGGCCGCGTGTCGACCGAAGTCGACGCACGCCTGTCGTTCGACGCGAAGCGCTCCGTCGACAAGGCGCACGAGCTGATCAAGCTCTACGAAGCCGCCGGCATCGGCCGCGAGCGCATCCTGATCAAGCTCGCGTCGACCTGGGAAGGCGTCCGCGCAGCCGAGGTGCTGCAAAAGGAAGGGATCAAGTGCAACATGACCCTGCTTTTCTCGCTGGTGCAGGCCGCCGCATGCGCGGAAGCCGGCGCGCAACTGATCTCGCCGTTCGTCGGCCGCATCTACGACTGGTACAAGAAGCAGGCCGGCGCCGAATGGGATGAAGTGAAGAACGGCGGCGCGAACGATCCGGGCGTGCAGTCGGTGCGCCGCATCTACACGTACTACAAGACCTTCGACTACCACACCGAGGTGATGGGCGCGAGCTTCCGCACGACGAGCCAGATCGTCGAGCTCGCGGGCTGCGACCTGCTGACCATCAGTCCCGATTTGCTGCAGAAGCTGCAGGACAGCAACGAGACGGTCGCACGCAAGCTGTCGCCGGACGCGCTCACGGATGCACCCGCCGCACGGGTCGCGATCGACGAAGCGTCGTTCCGCTTCCAGTTGAACGACGACGCGATGGCGACCGAGAAGCTTGCCGAAGGCATCCGCACGTTCGCCGCCGACGCGGTGAAGCTCGAGAAGCTGATCGACGCGCTGCGCTGAACCCTGCCGAACGTCAGCAGGCGGCAGCCAGTCTGACAACAGCCGTCAGCAGTCTTGCCGGAAACGGCCGCGAACCTTGCGTTCGCGGCCGTTTTTTCATCCCGCTGTCAGGCCCACGCACTACAATCCACGTCACGGGCGCACCGGCCGCTTCCCGGGCGCTCATCCCGGAACAGGAGACAACGATGCAAGTTCAACCGTACCTGACCTTCTACGGCCAGGCCGAAGCTGCCCTTCAGTTCTACGAAAAGGCGCTCGGCGCGAAGACGATGTTCAAGATGCACTTCAGGGATGCGCCGCCGAACCCCGACCAGCCGATCACGCCCGAAATGGCGGACAAGGTCA
Organism: Burkholderia ubonensis; assembly: GCF_902833085.1. Taxonomy (GTDB): domain Bacteria; phylum Pseudomonadota; class Gammaproteobacteria; order Burkholderiales; family Burkholderiaceae; genus Burkholderia; species Burkholderia ubonensis. The sequence goes on along the minus strand of NZ_CADFEB010000007.1, from coordinate 188,516 downwards.
TGCATGCGAGCTTCACGATCGGCGATTCGATGCTCATGTGCTCGGACGGCGACTGCCGCAATACGGGCGGCACGCACAGCGGCTATTCGCTGTCGCTGAACCCGGCGAGCGTCGATGAAGGCAAGAAGCTGTTCGACGCGCTCGCCGACGGCGGCGAAGTGACGATGCCCTTTCAGAAGACTTTCTGGGCGCTCGGCTTCGGCATGCTGAAGGACCGCTTCGGCGTGCACTGGATGATCAACGTCGAGGATCTGTCGCAACGCGAGGATCTCGCGAAGCGCGCAGAGGGCTGACGAGAAAAAACGCCCGCCACCTTCCGGCGGCGGGCGTTCGTGTTTCCGCGCATTCGACGCGCGTCAGCTCTCGACGACGTCGAGGTAATCCTCCGGCCGCGTGCGGTCTTCCGCATGCGCCATTCCCGTCACCCGCACGAGCACACTCACGACGATCGCGACCACGAGGTTCACGACCAGCGACCACACCGCCGCATAGCCGGGAATCGCATAGCCGAACAGGTGGATCGTGAAGATCGAGCTCGCGAGCTTCAGCGAGACCGCCATCCACGTGCCGCACACGATGCCTGCCGCCCAGCCGAGCAGCAGGCCGCGATAGTCGAGCACGCGCGTGTAGAGGCCGAGCACGATCGCGGGCAGCGTCTGGATGATCCAGATCCCGCCGAGCAGCTGCAGCTGGATCGCGTAGGTCAGCGGCAAGCCGATGACGAACGCGACCGCCCCGACCTTCACGATCAGCGACACCAGCTTCGCGACGTGGGTCTCCTGGTCGTGCGTCATGTTGCGGTTGACGAACTCGCGGTGGATGTTGCGCGTGTACAGGTTCGAGGCCGCGATCGACATGATCGCCGCCGGCACCAGCGCGCCGATGCCGATCGCCGCGAACGCGACGCCGACGAACCACGACGGAAAATACTCGAGGAACAGCGCGGGCACCGCGAAGTTCGGGCCGAACGCCTTGAAGTACGACGCATACTGCGGCATGTCCTTCACGCCCGACGCAAGCGCCATGTAGCCGAGCAGCGCAAGCAGGCCGAGCACGAACGAGTACGCGGGCAGCATCGCCATGTTGCGGCGGATCGAGTTGCCGGACGACGACGACAGGATCGCCGTGACCGAATGCGGATACAGGAACAGCGCGAGCGCCGAGCCGATCGCGAGCGTTGCGTACGCGCTGTAGCCGTTCAGGCTTGTCGCATCCGGCGCCTTGAGCAGCAGCTTCGCGGGCGGCACGTGGCCGAAGATCTGCCCGAAGCCGCCGAGCTTCGCCGGGATCACGATGACCGCCGCCGCGATCGTGATGTAGATCAGCACGTCCTTCACGATCGCGATCATCGCGGGGGCGCGCAGGCCCGACGTGTACGTGTACGCGGCGAGGATCGCGAACGCGATGATGAGCGGCAGGTCGCCGACGAAGCCGGTCGTGTCGAAGCCGAGCGCGCCGATCACGACCTCGATGCCGACGAGCTGCAGCGCGATGTACGGCATCGTCGCGACGATGCCCGTCACCGCGATCGCGAGCGCGAGCATCCGGCTGCCGTAGCGCGCATTGACGAAGTCGGCGGCGGTCACGTAGCCGTAGCGCTTCGCGACGCTCCACAGCTTCGGGAACACGACGAACGCGAACGGATAGATGACGATCGTGTACGGCAGCGCAAAGAAGCCCATCGCGCCCGCGCCGAACACGAGCGCCGGCACCGCGACGAACGTGTAGGCGGTATAGAGGTCGCCGCCGAGCAGGAACCACGTGACGATCGTGCCGAAGCGGCGGCCGCCGAGACCCCACTCGTCGAGATGCGCGAGATCGCCGCGCCGCCAGTTCGCGGCGAGGAAGCCGATGATCGTGACGCCGATGAAGAGCAGGACGAAAACGAAAGTCGCGGCAAGGTTCATCGACGGCCTCCTTGCGTGCCGCCGCCCATCCACGCGTTCTTGGTCTTGAGGTAGACGAACGCGGTGATCACCGCGCTAATGAGCACCCACAGAAGCTGGTACCAGTAGAAGAACGGAAAGCCGAGCCATTGCGGATCGACCTTGTTGTACGACGGCACCCAGACCATCGCGATCGGCGGCAGCACCAGCAGCCAGAGCCAGCGCTTCGCGGCCCGGTTGGCGTCGGCATCGTGAGCCATGACGTCTCCTCATCATTCCCGGTTATCGAAGTTCTTGTCTTGAACGGGTACGGCGGCGAGAGGAGCGGCGAAACGGGTAAGCTGCGGCTCCCCTGGCTTCGCGCCAGTATAGGAGCCGCGTGAGCGCGGTCAAGCAGGGACGAACCCGGACGATCCGTCCCTGTCGCGCGCTCGCGCCGGCATTCGGCCGGCGCATGAGGCGTCAGATCGAGAACGACGTCGCGTTCGGCGCGACCGATGCTTTCAAAGCTTTCACCCACTTGCGCGCGGGCAGGTCGACGGCCGCCTCGATCACTTTCGCGCGCGCGTCGAGCTCCGCGAACGTCACGTCGAGCGCGGGTCCCGAGAACGCGAGCGCGATGCGGTTGCCGTCGTGCACTTCCGGCAGCGCGATCACGCGATTGTCGAACGCCGCGTTCAGGTGCTTCATGTTGCGCACGAAGCTCGGATGATCGCCGAACAGGTTGATCGTCGCGATGCCCGCGTCGGCGAGGCAGCCGCGCACCGCGCGGTAGAACGCGACGCTGTCGAGCACCGGGCCGCGCGCGGTCGCATCGTACAGGTCGATCTGGATCGCGCCCGTGGTGCCGCGGTTGGCCGCGTCGTTGACGAAGTCCCACGCGTCCGCTTCGTGGACGGCGAGGCGCGCGTCGTCGGACGGCAGCGCGAACATCGTGCGCGCGGCGACGATCACGGCCGGGTTCAGCTCGACCGCCTCGACCTTCGCGTGCGGCAGGAAGCGGTGCGCGAACTTGGTCAGGGCGCCCGTGCCGAGCCCGAGCTGCACGATGCGCGCGGGCGTTTCGAGGAACAGCAGCCAGGCCATCATCTGCTGCGCATACTCGAGCTCGATATGGAGCGGCTTCGAGATCCGCATCGCACCCTGCACCCATTCGGTGCCGAAGTGCAGGTAGCGCACGCCGCGCTCCTCGGAGAACGTCACCGGCGCGAAGCGCGGCTTGCGCGGCGCTTCGAGGACGGGCACGTCGTCGTGTTCGTCGATGTCCGCGCGGCGCTTCACGCGCGGCGGCTTGAGTTTCGAGGAGCCGTTGTACGCGGACGGCTCGTCGCGCTTGAATGCGCGCGCCTCGGCGGACGCGCGCTTGATCAGTCGGGTCATGAATGAATCTCGCAGGGGGTGAGGCGGGTTTTGCGGACGAGAGGATAGCATTCGCGGCGGGGGACGACCCTCGACAGCGCTATAGCGAAGCGCTTCGATCGCGCATGACTTCGCCGCCTGTTGGCGCTACGCTGCATCCATTGACGACCGGAGATCGCATGGCATCGAACGGCAAGAAAATCTGGTTCCCGGCCAAACGCTATGGATGGGGATGGGGTTTGCCGGTCACCTGGCAAGGCTGGGTGGCGCTCCTTCTGTACCTGCTCGGCGTCGTCGCGAGCGCGTGGCTTCTGCCGCCGCACGAGGCGCCATTCGCATTCGGCTCATGCGTTGCGCTGCTGACCGCGGCGCTGGTCGTCGTGTGCTGGCTGAAGGGCGAAAAGCCGAAATGGAGATGGGGCAAAGACGATTGACCGCGGCCGGCCTGCCCGCCTTAATCCCCGTGCGCCGTTTTCCTTACGATTCAAGATTCGCCGTTCCGTGCCGATATTCCCGAACGGTGGCCGATTCGGCTCCCATCAGACAAGACCTCACGCTATAACACCCGCCGATCGCGCACCGGGCGGCATGGCTTCCCTGCCCCCGTGTAAGCCGATTTTAATAATCAGAGGTAGTTCAACTATGCGCAACGTTGTCCGAGCAGTCGGCCTGATCACGCCGATTGTGTTATTGGCCGCCTGTTCGATGGTCGCTCCGCCGTATTCCCCCGCTGTCGACAACATTCAGTCGCTCAAGAACGTCACGACCGCGCACGCGAAAATCGGTGCATTCGAATCGCGCTCGGATACCACCAATCGGTACCCGCTCCCGTTGCGCGCAAACTTGATGAAATCCCCGGTTGGAGATTCGTTCGGCGCCTATCTTGCCGACGCGATGACGAAGGAATTGCAGTTGGCCGGCAAGCTTTCTCCACAAAGCGATGTCGAGATCAAGGCAACGCTATTGGAAAACGACATCGACGTCGGCTTGGCAACCGGCGCCGCGAGAATGTCGGCACGCTTCATCGTGATGCGCGCCGGCGCAGTGCGTTACGACCAGGTCAAATCCGCGCACACGCAATGGGATTCGGCATTCGCGGCAATGATCGCCGTACCGAAAGCACGCGAAGAATATCCGCTCGTCGTGCAGAAGTTGCTCGGCGAGCTATACGCCGATCCCGCCTTCCTCGAGGCAATTCAATAACGTTACCAACCACAACACGAGAGACCAAGAATAATGGCATTGATTCGAATGATTGCAGCAGCAAGCGTGGTCGCGGCATTATCCGGCTGCGCGCACGAAATTTCGCTGACCGGCGACGCGAACAAAATTCCGACCCTGTCGACATCGCCACTCGACAAGACGGTGGGCCTTGTCATCACGGATGAACAGTTGTCGAAGGAAGTGATTACGCCCGGCGGGGGCGGTGACAAGGTGAGCTATCGCCCATACCACGACCTTGAATTGCCGATCTACATCGGTCTCGGCCACGTATTCAAGAATGTGACCAAGCTCAAGAGTGCGCCGGACGCAGCAACGATTCAGGCCAAGCATCTTGATTACGTGATCACGCCGACGATCAAGACGACGTCGTCGTCCCCGAGCCCCTTCACGTGGCCGCCCACGAATTTCTCGGTCAACCTCGCTTGCACGGTGGCGGACCCGAGCGGTCAGACCGTGACCACCGCGGACGTGACGGGTACCGGCCACGCGGAGTTCAGCGAATTCAAGCGCAACTTCGGCCTTGCCGGCCAGCTTGCTACGGCCGATGCGGTGTCCAAACTGCAATCCGCGCTGGCCAAGGCGCCCGAATTGCAAAAATAGGCGCATGCACGGCGCGGCTGAAACGAACGACGGTTCGACCGCGCCGTACCGCCCACGCGCGATGACGGGGATTCGCCGCAGTCAGCCGCGCGCAGTCAGCCGCGAATTCCCCGCCAAAAGACCAGCTTCTGCTCGAACGACAGCATCGCATTCGCGGGGCTCGACGAAGGCAGCACGAGCGTTTCATACCCGGCAGCCCCGATCACTTCGGCAAACCGCCCTGCCGTCTTCCCGTTGAAACACACCCTCTTCAGCAGCGGCGCATGCTCGCGCAGCGCATCGAAATCATTCGGCTTCGCATGGCGAATCGCCGAATCGAGACTGCCCTGGCGATGGCATGCGTCGAGGACGTCCCAGATGCCGATCCCGTGCGACAGCACGCGTTCGAGCCGCGCGTCGTACGCAAGCTCGTGCAGCCCCGGCTCGCCGAGCACCGCACCGAGCAACCGCCAGAACTGGTTGCGCGGATGCGCGTAGTACTGCGCGGCGTCCAGCGACGCCTCACCCGGAAAGCTGCCGAGGATCATCGTATGGGTGGCCGGCCCGACGACCGGCGCAAAGCCTTGCAGCATCACGCGGCTCCCGACGGGCGCAGAGCGTCGCCATACGCTTCGACATGCCGCCACAGCGCGGGCAGCATGCATTCGGTCACCATCAGCGGCGCGCCGTGCCGCTGAAACACCGAGCGCCGCGCGGCGAACGCGTGCGGCGCGCGCACGCCGCCGAGCGCATGGCTCGCGAGCGCATACAGCGGATGGCCGGCGATCACGCGCCGGCTGACGAGCGCCGAGCGCTCGACCTGCGGATCGCTGTACAGCAGCTCCGCGAGCGGCCGCGTGCGCAGCCGCCGCATCGCCTGCCAGATGCCCTTGCTCGCGGCGAGCGGCGCAATGCTGTGCGCGGCGACGTACGGCGTGCCGTCGACCGACAGGATCACCTCGCGCACCCACATCGGCGCGCGCGGCACGCACGCGAGCGCCGCGTGCTCGTCGAACCACGGGCCATCGACCGCCTCGCGCGTCACGCGCACGCTCACGCGGCCGAGCCGCGCGAGATGCGCGGTCAGCGAGCCGCCGCGCGTCAGCCAGTCGCGCTGGTCGAGCGTGCAGCCGGGCCGCGGCGTCTCGCGCCAGCCCGACTGAGCGCCGTCGAAGCGCATTCGCGCGCTCACGCGGCGCGCGACAGCAGCAGCGCGTTGGTCCGCTTCACGAAGCTCGCCGGATCGTCCAGCATGCCGCCCTCCGCGAGCAGCGCCTGGTCGAACAGCAGGTGGCACCAGTCGCCGAAATCGGCGCTGTCGGCGTTCAGTTGCTTGACGAGCGCATGCTCGGGATTGATCTCGAGGATCGGCTGGAACGACGGGGCCGACTGGCCGGCCGCCTTCAGCATCCGCTGCAGGTAGCCGCTCATGTCGTTGTCGTCCGCGACGAGGCACGACGGCGAATCGGTCAGGCGGAACGTGACGCGCACGTCCTTCACCTTGTCGCCGAGCGCTTCCTTCATCTTGTCGACGACCGGCTTGATCGCGTCGCTTGCCTGCTCCTGCGCCTTCTTCTCGTCGTCGTTCAGCTCGCCGAGATCGAGGTCGCCGCGCGCAACGCTCGCGAGCGGCTTGCCGTCGAATTCGTGCAGGAACGACAGCATCCATTCGTCGACGCGGTCGGTCAGCAGCAGCACCTCGACGCCCTTCTTGCGGAACACCTCGAGATGCGGGCTGTTCTTCGCGGCCTGCCACGTATCGGCCGTCACGTAGTAGATCTTGCTCTGCTCGGGCTTCATGCGCGCGACGTAGTCGGCGAGCGCCACGTCCTGCTCGGCGGTATCGCCGTGCGTCGACGCGAAGCGCAGCAGCTTCGCGATGCGCTCGCGGTTCGCCTGATCCTCGCCGAGCCCTTCCTTCAGCACCTGGCCGAACGCGCGCCAGAACGTCGTGAACTTCTCCTTGCCCGCATCGTCCTCTGCGTTCGCGAGCTCCTCGAGCATCGACAGCGCGCGCTTCGTCACGCCTTCGCGGATCGCCTTCACGTCGCGGCTTTCCTGCAGGATTTCACGCGACACGTTGAGCGGCAGGTCCGCCGAATCGACCACGCCCTTCACGAAGCGCAGGTACTGCGGCAGCAGTTGCTCCGCGTCGTCCATGATGAACACGCGCTTCACGTACAGCTTCAGGCCGCCGCGGTAGTCGCGGTTCCACAGGTCGAACGGCGCGTGCGCCGGCACGAACAGCAGCTGCGTGTATTCGCTGCGGCCCTCGACGCGGTTGTGCGTCCACGTGAGCGGGTCCTGGTGGTCGTGCGCGACGTGCTGGTAGAACTGCTTGTACTGCTCGTCGGTGACGTCGCTCTTCGAGCGGGTCCACAGCGCGCTGGCCTGGTTGACGGTCTCGTCCTCGTCCTTCAGGACCATCTCGCCCTTTTCCTGATCCCATTCTTCCTTCTGCATCAGGATCGGCAGCGCGATGTGGTCCGAGTACTTCTGGATGATCGACTTCAGGCGGTACGACGACAGCAGCTCGTCCTCGCCTTCGCGCAGATGCAGCGTGATCGTCGTGCCGCGCTGCGCGCGCTCGATCGCGTCGACCGTGAAGTCGCCCTCGCCCGCGCTTTCCCAGCGCACGCCTTCCGAGGCCGGCAGGCCCGCGCGGCGGGTCTCGACGCTGATCTTGTCCGCGACGATGAAGCCCGAGTAGAAGCCGACGCCGAACTGGCCGATCAGCGCGGCGTCCTTCTGCTGGTCGCCGGACAGCTTCGAGAAGAATTCCTTGGTGCCCGAGCGCGCGATCGTGCCGAGGTTCGCGATCGCCTCGTCGCGGCTCATGCCGATGCCGTTGTCTTCGATGGTGATCGTGCGCGCGGCCTTGTCGTAGCCGATGCGGATGCGCAGGTTCGGATCGTTCTCGTACAGCGCGTTGTTCGCGAGCGCCTCGAAGCGCAGCTTGTCGGCGGCGTCGGACGCGTTCGACACCAGTTCGCGCAGGAAGATTTCCTTGTTGCTGTAAAGCGAATGAATCATCAGGTGGAGGAGTTGCTTGACCTCTGCCTGAAAGCTCATCGTTTCGTGTGCCATGGATTCAGTTTCCTCTTACTTGAATGGTGTGTCCCCGTTGCGCGGCGCGCGATGCCGGGCGGGTATTGCGCGCCTATCTGGGGACGGGCGAAGCGATTTCAAGGGGGCCGGACAATCGCAGCGTGCGGATGGTACATGCGTCACGTGCGGCCGGTCCGATCCGGCCGCCAAACCGCATCAATTCGAACACGTCCAATGTTTCCACCGCCGGAAATTTGTTTCAATGGCGCCTTCGCTATTAGAAGGCGGCATACGTACGCCGACTATGCACTGGAGGCAATTCAGCAGACCAAGGAGTCGGCATGCGCGCCGTGAGAATTTACCGCGGGTTTGGTCTTCTTGCCGCGTTGCTGGCAAGTGCTGCATATGCCGGCAATCAACCATTTACGGGGACTTTCGTCGGTCATGGCCGGCAATGCGATGGCCAACTTCGCGTGACCGAAAAAACGATCGAATGGCGCACGCCTTTCGCCCATTGCACGAAGCGCCCCTATCAAGCGATTGACAGCGATCCGGCCTCCGCCAAGCCGAAAATCGCGTTCTTGCTGAAAGGACGGGCGTGTGATTTCGGCGTGATATCGCTGCATTTCGATCCAGCCTATCCCGATTACTGGATCGCAAAAGGCTACAGGAATCTGGATGGCTACCGGCACGATAGCGCGGACGCACTAAGCTGCAGCGTCGCGCACGCGCGGAAGTAACGCGTGCAACTTGCCGCGCGGCTGCAAAGTATCACTCGGCACGCTGCGCGGCCTCACCCACCCGCCCCGCGCCTCGACACCGTCCCCAGATACTCGCCGAGAAACGGCGCCAGCGCCGGATCACCGCAATTCGCGATATTGAACCGCGTCCACGTCGACGGCGACTGCTGCGGCGAGAACAGGCTGCCCGGCGTCAGCAGGAAGCCCGCCTCGTGCGCGGCGGCCGCGAGCGCGTCCGAATCGACGCCCGTGTCGGCCCACAGGAACATCCCCGACGCGGGCATCGTGAACAGGCGCAGGCCCGTGCGCTCCAGCATCCGCGCAGTCTTGTCGCGCACGCCGTCGAGCCGTGCGCGCAGCCGCTCGACGTGGCGGCGGTAATGCCCTTCGGTCAGGATCTTGTACAGCACGCGCTCGTTGAGCTCCGGCGTCGTCATGCCGACCAGCATCTTCTGGTCGGTCACCGCCTTCGCGATCTCCGGCGCGCACGCGACATAGCCGACCCGCAGGTTCGCGGCGAGCGTCTTCGAATAGCTGCCGAGGTAGATCACGCGCTTCAACTGGTCGAGGCTCGCGAGCCGCGTCGCCGGATAGCTCGGCGGGCACAGGTCGCCGTACACGTCGTCCTCGACGACGAGGAAGTCGTACGCCTCCGCAAGCTTCAGGATCCGGAACGCCTGCGCGGCCGACAACGACGTGCCGGTCGGGTTCTGCAGCACCGAGTTGATCACGAGCATCTTCGGCCGCCACATCTGCACGAGCGTCTCGAGCGCATCGAGATCGGGGCCGTCCGGCGTGTACGGCATGCCGACGAGCTGCGCGCCCTGCGCCGCGAAGCGGCCGAACATCTGGAACCAGGCCGGATCGCCGACGATCACCGCATCGCCCGGCCGCACGTAGATCCGCGCGATCAGGTCGATCGCCTGCGTGATGCCCGACACGAGCACGAGCTGGTCGGGCGTCGCGCCGATCTCGACTTCCGCGAGCCGCGTCTGCAGCTGCTGGCGCAGCGGCAGGAAGCCCTGCGCGGTGCCCAAGCCGAGCATGTGCGCGCCGGCCTGCCGCCCGAGCGCGCGCAGCGCGCCGGTGATCAGCTCGCCGTCGAGCCAGCGGCTCGGCAGGTAGCCGAGCCCCGGCCCCTTTTCCGGGCTGACGGTGTGCAGCATGTTGCGCAGCAGCCAGACGACGTCGATCGTATTGTGGACGGGCGCCGCCTCGGCGCCGCGCGACGCCGGATCGAGCGGCTGCGGGCCGGCGACCCGCTCGCGCACGTAGAAGCCCGAGCCGCGCCGCGAATCCAGGTAGCCCTGCGCGACGAGCCGCTCGTACGCCTCGACGACGGTGAAACGCGACACGCTCTTGTCGAGCGCGAGCTTGCGGATCGACGGCATCCGCATGCCGGGCCGGAACACCCGCTCGTCGATGCGCCGCCGCGCCCACTGGACGAGCTGCTCGACGAGCGTGAGGGTGGCGGTGTCGTGCGGGACGGGGATCTGATCGAGCGGAACGGTCGACATGGCAAGGCTCCAACTGTACCGAAGGGTATCGCCGCGATTGTACCGTTACTGTGCCGGTCGGCACGATTACAGTTGGTCGGACCATGCGGCGCGCGGCCGCCGCTTCCGGCGGCGCTGCCTGCCGGACAGGGCAGCCCGCAGGCGCCGCGCAAGCTCGACGCGCCGGCCGGCAGAGCGCCCTGCCACCGCGACACTTTGATTTTTTCCGACCTCCGATCTTCATGGCAGCCCATTCCCTGACACTCGACCATCTGGTCGTCGCCGCGCGCACGCTCGACGAAGGCGTGCGCCACGTCGCCGGCGCGCTCGGCATCGAGCCTGCCGGCGGCGGCCGGCACCCGCTGATGCGCACCCACAACGCGCTGTTCGGCGCCTGGGGCGGCCTTTACCTGGAGGTGATCGCGATCGATCCCGACGCGCCGGCCGACGCCGGCGCGCCGCCGCGCACGCGCCTGTTCGCGCTCGACGATCCGGCGCTGCAGGCGCGGCTCGCGCACGGCCCGTTCCTCGCGCACTGGGTCGCGCGAGTCGACCGGCCGCGCCAGCTCGCGCTGTGGCAGCGCCAGTACCCGGCCCGCATCCCGCCCGTCGTCGCGATGCGGCGCGGCGACCTGAGCTGGGGCCTGACGGTGCCCGACGACGGCGCGTTCCCCGCGTGGCAAGGCGCCGGCGACGGCCTCGTGCCGTCGCTGATCCAGTGGGACAGCCCGCGCCATCCGTCCGACGCGCTGCCGCGCGACGGCGTCGCGCTGAAAGCGCTCAAGGGCATCCATCCGCGCGCGGATACGGTGCGCGAACAGCTCGACTGGCTCGGCGCCGCTCACCTGCTCGGCCTCGAAGCCGGCGACGGCACGCCCGCGCTCGTCGCCGAGTTCGACACGCCCCAAGGCACGCGCACGCTGCGCTGAGCCGCTCACACGACGCAAGGAGACACCCTCGACATGAATTCGCGCGAAACCCGGGGCATGCTGCTCGGCCTCATCGGCGTGATGATCTTCAGCCTGACGCTGCCGATGACGCGCATCGTCGTCGCCGAACTGCACCCGCTCCTCAACGGGCTCGGCCGCGCGCTCGCCGCCGCGGTGCCGGCGGCCCTGCTGCTGTGGTGGCGGCGCGAGCCGCTGCCGACCCGCGCGCAGCTGAAAAGCCTCGCGATCGTGTCGTCCGGCGTGATCGTCGGGTATCCGGTGTTCTCCGCGTGGGCGATGAAGACGGTGCCCGCGTCCCACGGCGCGGTCGTCAACGGGCTGCAGTCGCTGCTGGTCGCGCTGTACGCGGCGTGGCTGTCGCGCGAACGGCCGTCGAAGGCGTTCTGGGTCAGCGCGGTGACGGGCAGCGCGCTCGTGATCGCGTTCGCGCTGCGCGACGGCGGCGGCGCGCTGCAGGCGGGCGACGCGCTGATGCTCGCCGCGGTCGGCATCGGCGCGCTCGGTTATGCGGAAGGCGCGCGCCTCGCGCGCCAGATCGGCGGCTGGCAGGTGATCTGCTGGGCGCTCGTCGTATCCGCGCCGTTCCTGGTGCTGCCGGTCGGCTGGCTCGCATGGATGCAGCACGCGGCGCACCCGGGCCCGCTCGCGCCGCGCACCTGGCTCGCGTTCGGCTACGTGACGCTGTTCTCGCAGTTCATCGGCTTCTTCGCGTGGTACGCGGGCCTCGCGATGGGCGGCACCGCGCGCGTCGGCCAGGTGCAGCTGCTGCAGATCTTCTTCACGATCGCGTTTTCGGCGCTGCTGTTCGGCGAGACCGTCGCGCCGTCGACGTGGCTGTTCGCGGCCGCCGTGATCGCGACCGTGATGCTCGGCCGGCGGGCCGCGGTGGCCCCCGCGCCGCAACCCGCTCGCGCTGGCTGAATTGGTGCGCCATAATGGCCGTTTTGCCCGTCTGATTTTGCCCACCCGGCCGCGCCTGACCGATCGCCGTCGACCCAGCCTACCCGGCTGCGCCGCACCGACCGGCCCGGCCGACCATCATGACCGACCCTGATATCCGAACGAGGAGACATATGAATCCGAGCGACCTGCATCCGCCGCACTGGCAGCTTTCCGAACGCGCCCGCAAGCTGACGAGCTCTGCGATCCGCGAGATCCTGAAGGTCACGGAGCGCCCCGAGGTCATCTCGTTCGCCGGCGGCCTGCCCGCCCCCTCGACGTTCCCGGCCGAGCGCATGCGCGCCGCCGCCGACCGCGTGCTGCGCGATGCGCCGGCCGCGGCGCTGCAGTACAGCGCGACCGAAGGCTACCTGCCGCTGCGCGAGTGGATCGCCGAGCGCTACAGCGTGCGCGTGTCGCAGGTGCTGATCACGACCGGCTCGCAGCAGGCGCTCGACCTGCTCGGCAAGGCGCTCGTCGACCCGGGCAGCCCGGTCCTCGTCGAAACCCCGACCTACCTCGGCGCGCTGCAGTCGTTCTCGCTGTACGAGCCGCGCTACGTGCAGGTGCCGACCGACGAGCAGGGCCTGCTGCCCGAGGGCCTCACGCCCGACCTGACGCAAGGCGCGCGCCTGCTGTACGCGCAGCCGAATTTCCAGAACCCGACCGGCCGCCGCCTGCCCGTCGAGCGCCGCCGCGCGCTCGCCGCGTTCGCGCAGACGAGCCCGTTCCCGGTGCTGGAGGACGATCCGTACGGCGCGCTCAACTATCAGGGCGAGCCGCTGCCGACGATGCTGTCGATGGCGCCCGATCACATCGTGCATCTCGGCACGTTCTCGAAGGTGCTCGCACCGGGCCTGCGGATCGGCTACATCATCGCCCCCGAGGAACTCCACTTCAAGCTCGTGCAGGCCAAGCAGGCGACCGACCTGCACACGCCGACGCTCACGCAGCGCATCGCGCACGAAGTGATCAAGGACGGCTTCCTCGACGAGCACATCCCGACGATCCGTCAGCTGTACGGCGCGCAATGCGAGGCGATGCACGCCGCGCTCGCGCGCCACATGCCCGAAGGCGTGACGTGGAACCGCCCGGAAGGCGGGATGTTCATCTGGGTGAACCTGCCGCAGCAGATCGACAGCATGAAGCTGCTCGAAGCGGCCGTGGCCAACCACGTCGCGTTCGTGCCCGGCGCGCCGTTTTTCGCAAACGACGCGCAGCAGAACACGCTGCGCCTGTCGTTCGTCACGGTGCCGCCCGAGCAGATCGAGGAAGGCGTCGCGCGGCTCGGCAAGCTGCTGCGCGAGCGTCTCTGATCTCCCTTTCCCTTCACGACTCGCAACGAGGAATCGAACAGATGGCAAACGTCTACGACAAACTGAAGTCGCTCGGCATCGAACTCCCGACCGCCGGCGCCCCGGCCGCCGCCTACGTGATGAGCGCGCAAAGCGGCAACACGGTCTACCTGTCCGGCCACATCGCGAAGAAGGACGGCAAGGTCTGGGCCGGCAAGCTCGGCGCCGACCTCACGACCGAGGACGGCAAGGCGGCCGCGCGGTCGATCGCGATCGACCTGCTCGCGACGCTGCACGCGCACACGGGCGACCTGAACAAGGTCACGCGCATCGTCAAGCTGATGAGCCTCGTCAACTCGACGCTCGACTTCACCGAGCAGCACGTCGTGACGAACGGCGCGTCGGAACTGATCGCGGAAGTGTTCGGCGACGCGGGCAAGCACGCGCGTTCGGCCTTCGGCGTCGCGCAGATCCCGCTCGGCGCGTGCGTCGAGATCGAGCTGATCGCCGAAGTCGCGTAACGCAAGCGCCGCGATGCCCGGCCGCCTCGTCCGCTTCAGGCAGGTCGACGTGTTCACGTCGGTGCCGTTCATGGGCAACCCGCTCGCCGTGATCTTCGACGCCGATTCGCTCGGCGACGACGACATGCTCGCGATCGCCCGCTGGACCAACCTGTCGGAAACGACGTTCGTCTGCACGCCGACCGACCCGGAAGCCGACTACCGCGTACGGATCTTCACGACGGCCGGCGAACTGCCGTTCGCCGGCCACCCGACGCTCGGCACCGCGCACGCGTTCCTGGAAAGCGGCGCGCGGCCGCGCACGCCGGGCCGGCTGATCCAGCAATGCGGGGTCGGCCGGGTCGCGCTGCGCGAGCAGGCCGGCGGCTGGGCGTTCGCCGCGCCGCCGGCCCGCGTCACGCCGCTCGACCGTTCGGACTACCCGGTGCTGGCTGCCGCGTTGCGCAGCGACGCGATCGACCTGGAAGCCGAGCCGTGCGCGGTCGACAACGGCGCGCCGTGGCTGGTCGTGCGGCTGAAGTCGGCCGACGCGTGCATCGGCCTGTCGCCCGATCCGGCCGCGCTGGCGGCGCTCACGCACCGCTACGGCATGGACGGCCTCGCGGTCTACGCGCCGCACGCCGAAGGCGGCCCCGCGACGTTCGAAATACGCTGCCTGATGACGGGCGGCAACTTCGGCTTCGGCGAGGATCCCGTGACCGGCAGCGCAAACGCCGCGCTGGCCGGCGTGCTGACCCGCCAGCAGCGCCGCCCCGGCCCGTCGTACACGGCCCGCCAGGGCACGGCCATCGGCCGCGAAGGCCGCATTTCCGTCGCCTACGACGACGACGGCACGACGTGGATCGGCGGCAGCACCGTCACGATCGTCGACGGCAGTTTCCGGCTTTCCGTCTGATCATCGGATATTTCGCGGTGCGCCATGCGCACCGCGACTGCCGGCGCTATGCTTACCCAGCTATCGCAAAAACGATCCAGCCAGTAATATCGGGCCTAATCCGTCGCTTGAGGGTCTGTCCACAGATGCGTTTTCCGCAGATGAACAGCCGCTGACGCGACCCCATATTCAGCCATCCTGCGGGATGGCGCACGCGCGCCAGGACGCCGCCCCTTTTTGATGAGCTCCGCCCGGTCATCCCATACGCCGCCGACCCGACCGCTGCGCGCGCCGCGCAAGTCGCGCCGCCGCGCGCTGTTCGCGATCCCGCTGCTCGGGATGCTCGCGCTCGCGCTGCTGTGGGCGGTCATCGTCGCGCGGATGTCCGTCGAAAAGGACAGCGCGTACAAGGAAGCGGCGGCTTCCGCGGCGATCCTGTCGTCCGCGCTCGAGCAGCACACCGTCAAGGCGATCCACCAGGTCGACCAGATCACCCGCTTCGTCAAGTTCGAATTCGAGAAGTCGCCGGCGAACTTCAATCTCGCAAGCGCCGTCGAGAAAGGCGTCGTGCCGAGCGACACGCTGATCCAGGTCTCGCTCCTCAACGCGAAGGGCATCCTGTTCGCGAACACCTCCGAACGCCATCCGCAACCGATCGACCTGTCCGACCGCGAGCACTTCAAGGTGCACGTGAATCGCAACGACGACCAGCTCTACATCAGCAGGCCCGTGCTCGGCCGCGTGTCGAGCCACTGGACGCTGCAGATGACGCGCCGCCTGAACAATCCCGACGGCAGTTTCGCGGGCGTGGTGGTCGTGTCCGAGGATCCGAGCTACTTCACGAACGATTTCTACAACAACGCGGCGATCGGCAAGGAAGGCGTGATCGCGGTCGTCTCCGACACCGGCGCCGTGCTCGCGCGCCGCACCGGCCTGCTCAACAACGCGCCGGGCGCGTTCTCGGCATCGGGCGTGTACCCGCTCGCCGAGCGGGTCTCGGGCACGATCGTCGACCCGATCGACAACGTGACGCGCATCGTGTCGTACCGCCATCTCGACGGCTATCCGCTCGCGGTGATGGTCGGCCTGTCGCAGGCCGAGGAATTCGCCGACTACAACCATACGCGCAACGTCTACCTGCTGATGACGAGCTTCATCACGCTCGCGATGCTTGCGTTCTTCGGCGTCGCGACGGGGCTCATCGGCAAGCTGCTCGGCCGCGAGCGCGAAATGACCCAGCTCGCCGAATACGACCTGCTCACCGGCCTCGCGAACCGCTACGCGACGCTGCGCGGGCTGCGCAACGACGTGTCGATGCCGTCGAGCCTGTCGCGGCTCGGCCTGCTGTTCATCGACCTCGACAATTTCAAGACGGTCAACGATACGCTCGGCCACAACGCCGGCGACATCGTGCTGCAGATGACGGCGTCGCGCCTCGCCGACGCGGTCGGCGACGAAGGCGCGCTGTCGCGCATCGGCGGCGACGAGTTCGTCGTCGTGATGAAGGGCGACGACGTCGAGCGGCGCGCGGTGCGGCTCGCCGAGGCGATCATCCGGATGTTCGGCGAACCGTTCGACGTGCGCGGCAGCTCGTTCGTGCTGCACGCGAGCATCGGCATCGCGCTGCACACGGTCGCGAACGAGAGCGAGATCGACCTGCTGAAGAAGGCCGACCTCGCGATGTACAGCGCGAAGGACGCCGGCAAGAACTGCTACCAGTTCTATGCGCCGCACCTGTCGCACCGCGCCGATCACCTGATGCGCTGGGAACAGCAGCTGCGCGTCGCGCTCGCCGAAGGGCAGCTGTTCCTCGCATACCAGCCGAAGATCGACCTCACCCACCGCCACATCACCGGCTTCGAGGCGCTCGCGCGCTGGGACCACCCGGAACACGGGATCATCTCCGCGAACGAATTCATCTCGATCGCCGAATCGACGGGCCTCATCGTTCCGATCGGCGATTTCGTGATCCGCACCGCGTGCGAGCAGATCGCGCGCTGGCGCGACGAAGGGCACGACACGCTGACGCTCGCGGTCAACATTTCGCCGGTGCAGTTCTGGCGCGGCGACCTGATCGAGACGATCTCGCGCACGCTGCAGGAAACCGGCATCGACGCCGGCCGCCTCGAACTCGAGATCACCGAGACCGCGATGATGGAGTATCCGGAGCTCGTCTCCGAGAAGATCGTCGCGCTCAAGAAGCTCGGCATCCGCATCGCGCTCGACGATTTCGGCACCGGCTACTCGTCGCTGTCGTACCTGCACCGTTTTTCGGTCGACACGCTGAAGGTCGACCGCTCGTTCGTGCAGGCGATCCCGAACGACCGCAGCGTGTGCGTGATGGTGTCGTCGATCGTGCATCTCGCGCGCTCGCTCGGCCTGACGGTCGTCGTCGAAGGCACTGAGACCGAGGAACAAGTCGCGTGGCTGTCGGCGCTCGGCGAGATCGAAGCGCAGGGGTTCCTGTTCTCGCGTCCGGTGCCGGCCGACGCGATCCCGGCGCTGCTCGCACGCTACGGCGTGCGCGGCGGCCGCGCGAAAGTCGTCCCGCATCGCGCGACGGGCAGCACCGGCGCCTGAACAACGCCGCCCGGACGCGTTGTTTCGTTGTCCGACCAGCTTGTTTACTTAGCGTTTTCGCGCATGGTCGCCGCACGCCATCGGCCAGACAATGCCCAAGGCAGGTACGTCCATGGCCAGACGTCCTATATTCAGGGCCCGTTCGCGCGAGTGACGACGGGCCTACGCCTCTATACACGCCATGATGAGCGTCGAAGTCGCAGCCGCCCGGCACGTGGAACAGGAATCCCTGTGGGCCTTTTTCAAGGTCGTCACGGGCATTTCCGCCGTGTCCTGGGGCGGGCTCGCGATGATGGCGCAGCTCGAGCGCCGCTACGTCGAACGCCTGCAGCGCATCGAGCCGCCCGCGTTCGGCGACATCGTGTCGCTGGCCTGGCTCATGCCCGGCCCCGTGGGCTGCAACGTCGCGATCCAGGTCGGCCAGACGCTGCACGGCCGCATCGGTGCATGGATCGCCGGCTTCGCGAGCGTGCTGCCGTTCTTCGTGATGATGACGCTGTTCGCGGTCTTCTACCGCACGCCGTTCGTGCGCACGCTCGCGGCGCCCGTGATGCTCAACCACTTCAGCATGGTGCTCGCCGCGCTGATCGGCGTCACCTGGGTCAAGCAGCTGCGCACGCTGGTGCGCGCGCGGCTCGAGCAGGCGATCGCGGCGGTGTCGACGCTTCTGCTCGCGTTCGCGCACAGCCCCGCATCGTTCGTCGTGACCCTGTTCGCCGCGTTCGCCGCCGGCTGGCTGACCGGGCCGTCGCAGGACAAGCGGGTCAACTTCACGCTGGCGAAGCGCGACCGCAAGCTGCTCGTCGTGCTCGCGGCGTTCGTCGCGCTGTTCGCGCTGCCGATTCCCGGCGACTATCAGGCGACGCTGCTGTGGGCGCGGCTCGCGGGCGCCGGCATGACGCTGTTCGGCGGGGGCTTTTCCGCGCTGCCGGTGCTCAAGGCGCTGTTCGTCACGCCCGAGACCGGCATCTCCGATCACGACTTCATGCTCGCGTTCGCGCTGTCGCCGGTGTCGCCGGGGCCGCTGCTGAACGTCGTGCCGTTTCTCGGCTACCTGACCGACGGCTGGCGCGGCGCGCTCCTCGCGACCGCCGCCCTGTTCATCCCGTCCGGCTGCCTCGTCGTGTTCGCGCAGCGTCACCTGTTCCGCCTCAGGCGCCATTCCCGCTTCGAGCACGGGATGCGGCTGCTGCGCGCGGCGACGACCGGGTTTCTCGTCGTCGCCGTCGTGAAGATCCTGCACCGCGAACCGGCCGACCCCGTCTACTGGCTCACCGGCGCGTTCGCGACCCTGTGCTTCGCGCGCTTCAAGTTGCCCGTCTACGCGGTGTACGGCACGGTCGCGATCGCGTGCGGCGCGTGGCTCTGGGCGGCCGCGCACTGACCGCCGGCCGCCCGTGGCTCACGCGGCAACGCGTCGCGCGAGCCGGCGCGCCCGCAGGCTGTCGTACGCGAGGTTGAAGCAGAACGTATAAGGCAGGAAGAACAGCACGATGCCGAGGTCGAGCAGCAGCGCCTCGACGAGGCCGATGCCGAGCCACCATGCGGCAAGCGGCACGACCATCGCGACGAGCCCCAGCTCGAACGCGACCGCGTGCACGATCCGCAGGCCCACGTTGCGCGTCCAGCCGAAGCGCCGCTCGAGCCGGTCGAACAGCGTGTTGAACGTCATGTTCCACGCCATCGCGATCAGCGACACCATCACCGTCAGCGCGCCGACGTGCGTCACCGGCATGTCGAGCAGCCACGCGCCGAGCGGCGCGCACAGCGCGATCGCGACCAGTTCGAACGTCAGCGCGTGCACGAGCCGTTCCGTCATCGTTTTATTCGTATGTTTCATCGCAAACCTCGGGTCCTGTGTGATCCATGCACGCCATTCTGATCGGCCTGACCGGATGATTCCAATTGGTTATCATCGGTTTTTCCGATAAGACGATGCCAGGAGACCCCGTATGCGCCACGCCCCCGAAGCGTTGCTCGCGTTCGCCGAGGCCGCGCTGCTCGGCTCCTTCACCGCCGCCGCGCGCAAGCTCGGCAAGCGCCAGTCGACCGTCTCCGAGGCGATCGCGAACCTCGAGATCGATCTCGGCGTGCAGCTGTTCGACCGCGCGACGCGCACGCCGACGCTGACCGACGCCGGGCGCGCGCTGCTGCCGCAGGTGCAGCGCGCGCTGGAGGCCGGCGCGGCGATCGACCGCATCGCCGCGCGGCTCGCGCGCGGCGAGGAGGCGCGGCTGACGCTGGTGGTGTCCGACACCTACCAGTCGAAGCGCTACGAGGAGACGCTGACCGCGCTCGAACGGCGCTTCCCGGCGCTGGAGCTCGAATGCCAGATCGCGGAGCACGAGGACGTGCTGGACCTGATCCAGCAGGGCCGCGCGCAGCTCGGGCTGATGGCCGCGCGCGCGGCCTACCCCGCCGACATCGGCGCGGCGACGATCGCGGAGGAGTCGGAGTTCGGCCTGTTCGTCGGGCGCACGCACCCGCTCGCGGCTTCCGGCGACGCCGAGGTGCCGCATGGCGCGCTGCGCGATGCGCGCGAACTGCGGCTCAACACCTATGCGATGCCGGACGGGCGCGGCGAAGACGGCCGGATCGTCGCCGGCGCCCACCGCTGGTCGGCGCCGAGCTACCTGATGCTGCTGGAGATGGCGGTGCTGGGATTCGGATGGGCGGAACTGCCCCGCTGGATGGTCGAGCATTTCGCGCGCGACCGGCTCTGCGAGCTGCGCGCCCGCGGCTGGCCGCGCCGGGTGCGGGTCGATGCGGTGTGGTCGCGCAGCCGGCCGCTCGGCCCCGCCGGCGCGTGGCTGCTCGACGCGATGCTCGCCGACTGAGCCGCGCTGTCACGCACCGCTCGGTCGGGCCGCGAACGCGGCCGGGCGCTGCCGTCAGAAGCCGCGCGACAGCACGGCCGCGCCGATCGTCACGACGCCGAGCACGATATTGACGACGACGAGCAGGCGCACCGCGTTCACCGCGCGCGCGCCGTCCGGCCAGTTCTGCGCCTGCACCGCGCGGCGGATGCGCGGAAACAGCGCGAACCGCACATGGCCGAAGATCAGCATCATCACGACGCCGAGCCCCGCCATCGCGTGCAGCGCCCAGGTCGCGTGCGCGCCGCCGAACTGCATCAGCAGGAAGCCGCCGGTGAGCAGGATCACGATCACCGACCCCGCGACCCAGTTGAAGAAACGGCCGAACACGCCCTCGATCAGCGGCAGCCGCAGCTGCGGCGACAGGTCGGACAGCGCCGGGCGCAGGCAGAAGTTGGCGAACACCATCCCGCCCACCCACACGGCGACGGCCAGCAGGTGAAGAAACAGCGCGACGGCGATTGCGTGGGACATGGCGAGCATCCTGTTATGAGTTGAATACGGCGGACCGGCCGGGCACGCGACGGGCCTGCGCGATGCGCGAACGGGTTGCGCGCCAACCGGCACGCACGCGACATCAAGCGACGTTCGACAGGCGCGGCCTCGCGCGGTTCAGGCCCGTGGCGGGATTTCACAATATTTTGCAAGTGTCGCGCGCCGCGCATGAAAAAGGCCGCACGCCCGCCGAAGCGGCCGTGCGGCCCGTGATGCCGCCGGAACGCGTGCTCAGCCGAGCAGCGGACGCAGCTCGCTGACGACCTTGAGCTTCGTGTCCGGCGCGCGGCCCTTGCGCGCGCGCTTGCCGACGTGCGGCGCGAGCGCCGCGTACGACAGCGTCTCGTCCATTGCCTTGCCGCCGCGGCCGGTGCCGATCAGTACGACGCCGGCCGGATCGATCGCGAGCGCCTGCACGAGCGTTTCCTTGTCGTCGAGCGCCATCAGGATCACGCCGCGGCCGCCGCCCGACAGCGTCTTCATCTCGTCCATGCCGAACACCAGCAGCCGGCCGCCGCCCGACAGGCACGCGACCTGCTTCGCGTTCGGCAGCACCGGCATCGGCGCGAGCGGCGCTGCGCCTTCGTCGATGGTCATGAACGCCTTGCCGGCCTTCACGCGGCTCACCATGTCGCCGACCTTCGCGAGGAAGCCGAAGCCGTTGCTCGACGCGAGCAGCAGTTGCTGGTCGGCCGCTGCGGCGAAGTAATGCATCAGGTGCGTACCGGATTCGAGCTCGATCAGCGACGTGACGGGGACGCCGTCACCCCGCCCGCCCGGCAGCACCGACACGTCGACCGAATACACGCGGCCGCGGCTGCCCCACGCGATCAGGCGGTCCGGTGTGCGGCACTGGAACGCCGCGTACAGGCTGTCGCCGGCCTTGAACGAGAAGCCCGCCGGGTCGAGACCGTGGCCCTTCAGCGCACGCACCCAGCCCTTCTGCGACACGACGACCGTCACCGGCTCGTCGACGACCTTCGCCTCGAACGTCGCGCGCTTTTCCTGCTGGATCAGCGTGCGGCGATCGTCGCCGTATTGCTTCGCGTCGGCCTCGATCTCCTTGATCATCAGCCGCTTCATCGCGCTTTCGTTCGCGAGCAGCTCCTCGAGCTTCGCCTTCTCGTCGCGCAGCGCGTCGAGCTCCTTCTCGATCTTGATCTTCTCGAGCCGCGCGAGCTGACGCAGACGGATTTCGAGGATGTCCTCGGCCTGCCGCTCGGAGAGGCCGAACGCGCTCATCAGCGCGGCCTTCGGCTCGTCCGACTCGCGGATGATGCGGATCACCTCGTCGATGTTCAGGAAGACGATCATCCGGCCTTCGAGGATGTGAATCCGGTCGTCGACCTTGCCGAGACGGTGGCGGCAGCGCCGCGTCATCGTCAGCTGGCGGAACTTCACCCATTCACTGAGGATCGTCAGCAGCCCCTTCTGGCCCGGCCGGCCGTCGGCGCCGACCATCACGAGGTTCAGCGTCGCGTTCGATTCGAGGCTCGTGTGCGCGAGCAGCGAATTCACGAACTCGGTCTGGTCGATCGTGCGCGACTTCGGCTCGAACACGAGCCGCACCGGCGCCTCCTTGCCCGACTCGTCGCGCACCGCGTCGAGCAGGTCGAGCATCGCCTTCTTCGTGTTGAGCTGCTCGGGCGTCAGCGTCTTCTTGCCGAGCTTGAGCTTCGGGTTGGTCAGCTCCTCGATTTCCTCGAGCACCTTCTGGCACGACGTGCTCGGCGGCAGCTCGGTCACGACGAGCTGCCACTGGCCGCGCGCGAGATCCTCGATCTTCCAGCGCGCGCGCACCTTCAGGCTGCCGCGGCCGCTCTCGTAGGCCGTCGAGATTTCCGCGTCGCTCGAGATGATCTGGCCGCCGCCCGGGAAGTCGGGCCCGGGAATCAGCCCCATCAGCTCCGCGTGCGTGAGATGCGGATGGCGGATCAGCGCGACCGCCGCCGCCGCGACTTCGCGCAGGTTGTGCGACGGAATTTCCGTTGCGAGACCGACCGCGATGCCCGATGCGCCGTTCAGCAGCACGAACGGCAGGCGGCCCGGCAGCAGCTTCGGCTCCTCGAACGAGCCGTCGTAGTTCGGCATGAAATCGACGGTGCCCTGGTCGATCTCGTCGAGCAGCAGCTTCGAGATCGGCGTGAGCCGCGCTTCGGTATAGCGCATCGCCGCCGCGCCGTCGCCGTCGCGCGAGCCGAAGTTGCCCTGCCCGTCGATCAGCGGGTAGCGCAGCGAAAAGTCCTGCGCGAGACGCACGAGCGCGTCGTACGCCGACTGGTCGCCGTGCGGGTGGTATTTGCCGAGCACGTCGCCGACCACGCGTGCCGACTTCACCGGCTTCGCGTCGGGACCGAGGCCCATTTCGTTCATCGCGAACAGGATGCGGCGCTGCACCGGCTTCTGGCCGTCGCAGACGTCCGGCAGCGCGCGGCCCTTCACGACGCTGACCGCGTAGCTGAGGTACGCCTGCTCCGCGTAGTTGCCGAGCGTCAGCGCGTCGCCCGCGGGCGCGTCCGACCCGGTAAAGAGATCGGGAGTGTTGTCGTCCATCTGAAATCCGTATTCGTAGGTGGCGCGAGTCAGGACCGGGCGTCATGCCCGGCCGCGCTCAAATATCCGCTTCGACCTCGTTGCCCTTTTCCTCGAGCCAGCCGCGCCGTGCGGCCGCCTCGCCCTTGCCCATCAGCATCGTCATCCGCGCGACCGTCGACTCGTAGTCGAGCTCGCCGAGCTTCACCGGCATCAGGCGGCGGGTGTCGGGGTTCATCGTCGTGTCCCACAGCTGCTCGGCGCTCATTTCGCCGAGACCCTTGAAGCGGCTGATGCTCCACTGGGTGTCGCGCACGCCGTCCTTGCGCAGCTTGTCGAGGATCGCTTCGAGCTCGCCTTCGTCGAGCGCGTACAGCTTCTGCGCGGGCTTCTTGCCGCGCGCCGGCGCGTCGACGCGGAACAGCGGCGGACGCGCGACGAACACGTTGCCGCGCTCGATCAGCTGCGGGAAGTGCTTGAAGAACAGCGTCAGCAGCAGCACCTGGATGTGCGAGCCGTCGACGTCCGCGTCCGACAGGATGCAGATCTTGCCGTAGCGCAGGTTCGACAGGTCGACGCCGTCGTCCGGGCTGTGCGGATCGACGCCGATCGCGACCGAGATGTCGTGCACCTCGTTGTTCGCGAACAGGCGGTCGCGCTCGGTTTCCCAGGTGTTCAGCACCTTGCCGCGCAGCGGCAGGATCGCCTGGTATTCCTTGTCGCGGCCCATCTTCGCGGAACCGCCCGCCGAGTCGCCCTCGACCAGGAACAGCTCGTTGCGTGCAATATCCTCGGTCTCGCAGTCGGTCAGCTTGCCGGGCAGCACCGCGACGCCCGAGCTCTTGCGCTTCTCGACCTTCTGGCCCGCGCGGGTGCGCGCCTGCGCCTGCTTGATCACCAGTTCGGCGAGCTTCTTGCCGTGCTCGACGTGCTGGTTCAGCCACAGCTCGAGCGCCGGGCGCGAGAACGACGACACGAGCTTGACCGCGTCGCGGCTGTTCAGGCGCTCCTTGATCTGGCCTTGGAACTGCGGATCGAGCACCTTCGCGGACAGCACGAACGACACGCGCGCGAACACGTCTTCCGCGAGCAGCTTCACGCCCTTCGGCTGCAGGTTGTGCAGCTCGACGAAGCTCTTCACCGCCTGATAGAGGCCGTCGCGCAGCCCCGATTCATGCGTGCCACCGGCCGGCGTCGGGATCAGGTTCACGTACGACTCGCGCACGAGCGAGCCTTCCTCGCTCCATGCAACGACCCACGATGCGCCCTCGCCTTCGGCGAACGTGTCGTCGCCCGAACGCGAATCGGCGAAGCGCTCGCCTTCGAACAGCGGGATCAGCAGCTCGCTGCCGTTCATCTCGTCGAGCAGGTAGCCGCGCAGGCCGTCCTCGTACTTCCAGGCCTGCCGCTCGCCGGTCTTCTCGTTGACGAGCACGACCTCGACGCCCGGCAGCAGCACGGCCTTCGAGCGCAACAGGCGCTGCAGCTCGCCGAGCGGCAGGTTGGGCGAATCGAAGTATTTCGGGTTCGGCCAGACCTGCACGCGCGTGCCGGACTTCTTCTCGCCGCGGCCCGCAGCCTGCGTGGACAACGGCTTCACGACGTCGCCTTCGGCAAAGCCGAGCTCGGCGATCTTGCCGTCGCGCCAGACGGTCACGTCGAGGCGCGTCGCGAGCGCGTTCGTCACCGACACGCCGACGCCGTGCAGGCCGCCCGAGAACGTATAGGCGCCGCCCGCGGCCTTGTCGAACTTGCCGCCCGCGTGCAGGCGCGTGAACACGATCTCGACGACCGGCACGCCTTCTTCCGGGTGCAGGCCGAACGGAATGCCGCGGCCGTCGTCCTCGACGGACACCGAATGATCGGCATGCAGCGTCACGGTGATCTGCTTGCCGTAGCCGCCGAGCGCCTCGTCCGAAGCGTTGTCGATGACTTCCTGGATGATGTGCAGCGGATTCTCGGTACGGGTGTACATGCCGGGCCGCTGCTTGACCGGCTCGAGACCCTTGAGCACCTTGATCGATGCTTCGCTATAGGCCGCGCTGGGCTTCTTCGTTGACATAGGCGCTGAATTTCGTCATTCATCGGGACGTTGTCCACACCTCGTGTGGATAACGTCGTGGACAAAACGTTGAGTTCCGCAAAAAAGCGAATCGAAACAACGGTGTGCTTGGAGTGCTCCGAAAGCGGGCGCGCGGCGCACGCCGCGAGAGCCCGAAACGCGCCGTATTCTACTGGTTCCGCGCGGCGCGCCATCGGACGAAATGCGCGGCGGTGCAGCACGGCGGCGCACGCACGCGCGACGGGCCGCCCCGCGCCGCGTCACGGCTTGCGTTTCGCCTCGAGCGTCTCCCAGCGTTCGAGCGCGGCGAGCAGCTCGTCGTCGATCGCCGCGAACCGCTCGGTCAGGCGCGTGCCTTCCTGCGGATCCTTCGCGAAGATCGAGCCGTCTTCGAGCTGTGCGCCGATCGTCTTCTGTTCTTCCTCGAGCATCGCGATCCGGTCGGGCAGCGACTCGAGCTCGCGCTGCTCGTTGAACGACAGCTTCACCGTGCGCTGCGCGTTGCGGCCGGCCGCGCTCTTCGCGGGCTCCTCCTTGACGGGCGCCGCGTCCTTCGCGGCCCGTTTCGCGGCGTCCTGCTGCGCGAGCTGCTGTGCGCGCTCGCTCTGGATCTGCCAGTCGGTGAAGCCGCCGACGTATTCGCGCCACTTGCCTTCGCCCTCCGCCGCGATCACCGACGTCACGACGTTGTCGAGGAACGCGCGGTCGTGGCTGACGAGCAGCACCGTGCCGTCGTAGTCGGCCAGCAGTTCCTCGAGCAGCTCGAGCGTCGGGATGTCGAGGTCGTTGGTCGGTTCGTCGAGCACCAGCACGTTGGCGGGCCGCGCGAACAGGCGCGCGAGCAGCAGCCGGTTGCGCTCGCCGCCCGACAGCGACTTCACCGGCGAGCGCGCGCGCTCCGGCGCGAACAGGAAATCGCCGAGATAGCTCATCACGTGCTTGCGGTTGCCGCCGATCTCGACCCATTCGCTGCCGGGGCTGATCGTGTCCGCGAGGCTCTTTTCCGGATCGAGCTGCGCGCGCATCTGGTCGAAGTACGCGACCTGCAGGTTCGTGCCCGTGCGCACCGTGCCTTCGTCCGGCTTCAGCTCGCCGAGAATCAGCTTGAGCAGCGTGGTCTTGCCCGCGCCGTTCGGGCCGACGAAGCCGATCTTGTCGCCGCGCATCACCGTCGACGAGAAGCGGTCGACGACCGTGCGGCCGCCGTAGCGCTTCGTCACGTCGGTCAGCTCCGCGACGATCTTGCCGGACTTCTCGCCCTGCGCGACGTCGAGCTTCACGTTGCCCTGCGTGTTGCGGCGCTCCGCGCGCTCGTTGCGCATCTGCACGAGCCGCGCGATGCGCCCGACGCTGCGCGTGCGGCGCGCCTCGACGCCCTTGCGGATCCACACTTCTTCCTGCGCGAGCAGCTTGTCGAACTTCTCGTTTTCCACGCGCTCGACTTCGAGCTGCTGCGCCTTGCGCGTCTGGTACGCGGAGAAATTGCCCGGATACGACAGCAGGCGGCCGCGATCGAGCTCGACGATGCGGGTCGCGACACGGTCGAGGAACGCGCGGTCGTGCGTGATGAACAGGAGGCCCGCGCGCTGCGTGACGAGCAATTCCTCGAGCCAGCGGATGCCGTCGAAGTCGAGGTGGTTGGTCGGCTCGTCGAGCAGCAGCACGTCGGGCTGCACGACGAGCGCGCGGGCCAGCGCGACGCGCTTCTGCATCCCGCCCGACAGCGCGTCGACGCGCGCGTCGACGTCCGCGAGGCCGATCTGCGCGAGCGTCATCGACACGCGCGTGCGCCAGCTCCACGCATCGTGCGCGTCGAGCGACGACTGCAGCGCGTTCATCCGCGCGAGCAGCGCGTCGTGCTCGGCGCCTTCGGGGGTTTCCGCGAGGCGGTGCGCGATCGCGTCGTATTCCTCGAGCAGCTCGCGCGTGTGCGTCAACCCCGACGCGACCGCGTCGAACACGGTCGCGCCGGGCTCGAATTCCGGTTCCTGCGGCACGTAGACGGTCACGAGCTCCTGCTGGCGCGTGACGAGGCCGTCATCGGGCCGCGCGAGATCGGCGACGATCTTCAGCAGCGACGACTTGCCTGCGCCGTTGCGGCCGATCAGGCCGACGCGCTCGCCGGCCTCGAGCGAGAAATCCGCGTGATCGAGCAACGCGACGTGACCGAACGCGAGTTGCGCACCGGTAATGGAATAAAGCGACATGGGGAAGACGGCGAAGAGAAATCGGAAGCGCTCATTGTACCGGTGGCGGACGCCGCCACCGGTCTGGCCGAACGGATGATGCCGCAAGGCCGGCCGTGCGGGCCGGCTGCCGGCCGCCGCGCGCGGGCGGAGGACTCGCGACGACTGGTTGCGGACGGCGGACGGGCGCGTCTCGCAAGGACGGCCGGGCCGCCCGCACGGGTGCGCCCGCTTACTTGACGTTGACGATGATCGTCTGGCTCATCTCGGGACCATACGACCGGTGTGCGCCATCGCCGAACTGCAGCGTCAGCGTATGCTGACCCGGCGGCAGCCTGATGTCGGTTTCGGTCTGGGCCTTGCCGAAGTGCAGCGAGCGTTCACTCGCCGGGATCACGTCGCCGGTCGGAATCGGTCTGCCGTCGATCAGCAAGTGATGATGACCGGTGTGCGGCGTCATGTCGCCGGCCGGCCGGAGCAGCATGTCGCCTTCGAGACCGAACTTCACGTGCACCGGGTTCGATACCGTCGCGCCTTCCGCCGGCTCGACGAAATACACGCGCGCTTCGGCCCGCGCGATCGTCGATACGGCCATCGCCGCCACGCACACGGCACCTGCGATCCACTTTCTGTTGAGCATCCTTTTCTCCTGATGATTGGACAGCCCGGGAAGCATACACCGCACGCATGGCACGCGTGCCTTGGTCGCATTGTTCGCGATGCGCACGTTTAAAACGACGTTGCGGCCGAGTTCGGCGAAATTCCGGTACCATTGCGCGTTTCGTCCGCCGGCCGGGCCGCGGACGGCATCACCCTGATTTCAATATCGTGAGCGCAACATGAGCGAAGTGACCGAATATCAAAGCTGGGTCTGCCTGATTTGCGGGTGGGTCTACAACGAGGCGGAAGGGCTGCCCGACGAGGGCATCGCGCCCGGCACCCGCTTCGCCGACATCCCCGCCGACTGGCGCTGCCCGCTGTGCGACGTGGGCAAGGACGACTTCGTCGTCGTCGATTTCTGATCGCGCGGCGCGTTCGCGCGCGCATGGATTTCCGTGTGCCGGTGCGAACGCGCGTTTGCTATACTCTGCGCGCTGTCCATACCGCTGTCCGGTGCGCGCCGTGCGCGATACGCCGGAATCGCAGGCTCTCCCCGTAGTTCAATGGATAGAACAAGCGCCTCCTAAGCGCTAGATACAGGTTCGATTCCTGTCGGGGGGACCAGCCAAGCCCCAAACCATCCCCAAGATTCACAAGAAATCGCCCGCTCAGGCCCGTCTGGCGGACTTCTCGCTCCCATCGTTACCCAAGGTTGCTCAGTGACAGCCGGAGAAAGTGTTGGTATTTTTGTTGGTATCAGCAGATACCAACAACACAGATACCAACAATGCCTCTCACTGACGTGCAGGTACGGAACGCGAAGGCCAGCGCGGCCCCGTACAAACTCACGGACGGCAACGGAATGTTCTTGCTCGTCCAACCGAACGGCGCGAAGTACTGGCGCTTGTCCTACCGCTTCCTTGGCAAGCAGAAGACGCTCGCCCTCGGCGTCTATCCCGCCGTCACGCTCGCGACGGTACGGAAGAAGCGCGACGAGGCGCGCGAGCAGATCGCGGCCGGCATCGATCCGGGCGAGGCGAAGAAGGAAGCCAGACGGGCCGCCGAGATCGCAGCGGCCAACTCGTTCGAAGCGGTAGCCCGCGAGTGGTTCGACTCTCAGCGTCCGGGCTGGAGCGACGGCTACGCGGAGAAGGTGCTGAATTCGCTTGAGGTCGACGTGTTTCCGAAGATCGGCCCTCGCCCGATCGCGGAGATCGATTCGCCGCAGATGCTGAGCATCGTGCGTGAGGTCGAAGCGCGCGGGGTAGCGTCAGCGCAGAGCAACGGCCGGGGTTCGCAGACTTGCTCCGCAGGATGGAGGAAGGCGACGTACTGATAGTAACGAAGCTCGACCGGCTCGGCCGCAACGCGATGGACGTACGCGCGACTGTGGAGGCTCTGGCGGATCGCGGCATTCGGATTCATTGTCTCGCGCTTGGCGGTGTTGATCTGACCAGCGCGGCCGGCCGGATGACGATGCAGGTATTGAACGCCGTCGCCGAGTTTGAACGCGACTTATTGATCGAGCGGACGCAGGCTGGCATCGCGCGGGCAAAGGCGGAAGGGAAGTCGATGGGCCGACCGCCCGCACTTTCCAAACTGCAGCAAGCCGAAGTTCGGCGGCGCCTCGGCGAAGGGGCGACTGTTGCCGGCCTCGCAAAGCAGTACGGCACGAGCCGTGCAGACCATCATGCGAGTGCGTAACGCAGAGTAAAGCTCTATCAGTCAAGCCCACTTCCGAGGACCCTTTTTCGCGTGTTGCCTCATCGAATTAGTGGCTATTTCGGCAGAGCTAACTCCGCCACATACAAGGCGGCAATGGCGATACCAATCGAAACCAGCGTCAGGAGGACGATAAACCACTGAATTCGAAGATTTGTGATCGTCTGGGACAGATCGCTGCTCAACGACAAGACAGACTTGAGCAGTTCACTTTCCCTTGAAACCTGTGCAGCGCGTTGGTGTTGCGCATTTCGTAGGCTATCGACCAAATTCGACTGTCTGCCATGGCGAGATTCCATCAGACGCATATTTGGGATATTGACGCGATACCACACGTCCTTTGTGAACTGGGTAATCTCGTGGGCAGAGAGTTCCACGTCGTACAGTTGAGTGCGTACCAGTGAACGTAGCTGCTTTAGGTCCCTGACTGGCCGGTAAGAACGTGCGCCTGCCGACTTATCACGAAGCCTTGACAGTTGTTCGTGATATCCGTCCAACATGCCGGTGATAGCCCAACGAGAAAGCAGCCCTCGAATCATTTCGTTTGCACGATATGCGATCGTCCCATCGGAGGTCGGGTCGACGTATCCAGGTGTTTCCGGAAATGCATCCCTGCGCCTACAAGCAAACGTGAGGCGCAAGTCGTTGTCGTCGTAGGGTCCGGGCAGTACGAGGCGCGCGCACGGCCAGTGATCCGATACCCAAGCATCAAAGTCACGGTCAATTGAGAGCCCTTCGAGCGCACGAATGGGGCGCAAGTTTTCGGTACCCGGATTAACCTCCTCCGTAACCATCAACGTGGCTGTCGGGAAGAATCCCCCGCGCAATCCGGAAGCAAATACACCGGGAAGATTCCGGCGGACCCAGGCTGTACAGCCGGCCTCGATCTGGGAGACACAGGCGGCCACGGATCGTCGCCTTTGCGAATCAGGATTGTGAATAGTTCGACTGAAACGAGTTTTTTTCCCGAGCAGCACATAGGCAGCAATATTCCACCATTCTAGGCCGGGTCCTTCCTCGTAGCAGGTCGAATAGTCTTCCCGTAGAGGTCGATCCAGCGCCCGTGACGTGTCATCGTTCATATAGAACGTGATGACAAGTGCGGTAATGCTTGGCGTCAACGACATCAGAATTGGGTGAGCAGACCCGATGCCGGAAGGTAACTCTGCGATACGCTCGCTCCCGAAGCGGCCAGAGGACGTCACCATGCCGAGACTTACCCAGCCCGCGCTTCGTCCTTGCCTGACGTCATTTGTCCAGGCGACGATACTGTCGTCACGACTTAGCCCGTGTTCCCAACCGAGGCGTGACAATCCTTCGAACAAGCCCCCAATTTGTGATGGGGTGTACAGCTCGGAGACCCACACAGCTGCCAAGCGAACGCTCTCGCCTGTCGGTAGCCGGCTAGCCTCGTTTTCCTCCGAATCACGATCGTTGAGCAGCGAGTCGGCCTTGTCTCGCATGAACGCCCGATAATGAGACCAACGTTTCCATTGCCCACTGTTCTTGAGCGCGTTAAGCGCAGAGAATTGACTCAACATTGTCTTAATCGATGCATCTTCTTATTGCGCAAACAGTTGTATCTTGCTGTCTGATTGTGCGATTAGGGCTGTCCCGCCAGCCCAATGCCTGCCGTAACGGATACGCCGGCGCGAGCCATATTATGCGATGTGATGACGGAGCGTACGGCAGTAGTCGCCTGCCCTAACCTCAAGCACGACAAGCGGAAAGTACCTTTGGGATGTCACGCCGCATGGCGGTTGACGGGCCGCGAGTAACGCGGCGGCGGGGGATTCCTTTGCGCGAGCGTTCCAGCCGGCGGGTGCAGTTTGCAAAATGCCCGAGACGATACCCGACGGCCTGCCGCGTATCTCCAGATTTGTCTCCAAGAAAATGTGTACTTTGGAGATAGACTTGGAGATAACCACAGCCTTGCCGCACAAGGCTCACAAGCCGAAACGAGTGTATATCTCCAAATCTCCAGATATTTTTGCTTCCGGCGGCACGACAAGCTTACGCACAACGTCCCCTTCGGCTAATCCAGCCTACGCCGATACGCCTGTTGGTATTTTTGTTGGTATCTACGGATAATCTGAACCCGCTGAGCCCACCCGGCCGTGAGATATGAATTCTGTCGGGGACCAGACATCCTTCAGGGCTTTGCAGCGTGTCACAAGAGACCCCCGCCAGGCTTGGCTTTGCGGGGTTTTTTGTTGCACGCTTCCGCACTCGACCGCCAGCACGAACAACCCCTTGCCTCGGGGTGTTCTGGGGGTCGCGACAATCCAGCCGCCCATCGACACACGATTTCCAACCTGACGCGCAACCGCACGCGACGAACGACTTCAGTCGACACCCGGATGCCAATCAGGCAGGCTGTCCGTCCAAAGTGATTGATGCCGAACGCAAATGAGCAGATCCGACGACGCAGCCATTTCGAACGCGTAGCATCCCACCAAGCAACGTTGAGTCCGCAACGTTCTCGTCAGGACGATTCGTTTGACGCGGTGTCCGGGTATGAGTACAATTCGCGCCGCGGGGTGGAGCAGTCTGGCAGCTCGTCGGGCTCATAACCCGAAGGTCGTAGGTTCAAATCCTACCCCCGCAACCAACATCGAAGCCCGCTATGCGAACGCAAGCGGGCTTTTTGTTTTATCCGCTGCAACTTGCATGCCCCGTTTCGCGGACATGCAATGGCATCGGCCAGATGCGAGCCCACCTCAGTCCGAGCCCGCTCCTGCGGCGGCAACTAAAGTCCTCGTGGAGCCACGCAGGCATCGCCGTTCCGCGACGCCCACGCGGCCCGTCACTCCAACGCGTTACTGCACGGCCGCGCGCTTCACGTCATCCGACGCGCGCCACACGCGATACCGCACCTCGAACCCGTCCGGCACGTACACGACGATCGGCAGCCGGCTGTTGTAGCGCAGCAGTTGATCGTCGCCGCGCACCTGCACGAACCGCTCGCGCGGCGCCTGTCCCGGGCAGGCCATCAGCGTCGACGCCGGTCCCTTCACATCGGACAGCCGGTAGTACGTATAGCCCCAGCCCTGTACGGTCTCGGCGCTCAACTCGCCGCCGAACCACTGCTGGTTGCAGTCGGTCTGCAGCGTCTTGCCGATCATCAGCTCGACGCGCGCGCCGGCTTCATCGGTGAGCGCGGGCAGCGCGATCACCGCGCGCTGCTGGCCAGCCGCGGCCTGCGGGAACATCTTGATCGACTCGGCCGTCACGGCGGCCTCCGACGCCGGCCCTGCCGCGCACGCGGCGGCGCTCGTCACGCAAATGGCGGCCAGTGCGGCCCGGATCGCGAATTTCATCGATGTGCTCCTGAAAAACAATGAGTTCCAGATGCTAACACTTCCGCCCGCCGACCTTACTTCGCTGTAATTTTGAGACACAATTGGTGGCAGATGCGCGGCGTTCCGCCTCTTATGATTCGCGCCAAGGGAGAACGCCATGATCAAGCTCATCGCCACCACCGCCGCCGTCGCCACGCTGCTGGCCGGCTGCGTCGTCGCGCCGGACGCCGGCTACGGCTACGGACAAACCTATTACTCGGACCCCGGCTACGCGTACGGCCCCGCGTATGCACCCGTGTACGGCACGGTCAACGTCTGGGGCGGCGGTCGGGATTGGGATCGCCACGATTACCGGCGCGACGACCGCGACTGGCGACGCGACCGTGGCTGGGGCGATCGCAACTGGGGCGATCGCGGCAACGGCAACGGCGGCTGGAATCGCGGCAACCGCCCGACCGAAGGCAATCGCGCGAGCGGCGGCGCCCGGGATTGGCGCGGCGGCCAGGGCGACAACGACCGCGGCAACGGCCGCTGGCACTGACGCAATTGCAACCGTTTGTATCCGGCGCGGGCGCCGTGCAGCGACGCGAATGACTCGGCATGCGCGCCATGACCGCGCAATTGCCGCGACACCGGCGCCCCACCAACGAACAAGGCCCTCGCTCGATGCGAGGGCCTTCCGCTTTTCAACGGCACGAATCACGACACCGCGTCGCGACTACCGCTCACGCGCCGGCCACCACGCTCACCATCCGCCCGGCTGCGCATAGCCGTAACCGCCCGACGCCGGCGCGCCGCACACGTACGCGCGCTGGTAGCGATCGTAGCAATAGCGGGGCTGGCCGCCATAGCCGTCATCGTCCTGGTACTGCGCCTGCTGATAACCCGGCGCATAGGCCGGCGGTTGATACGCCGGCGCCTGGTAATACGTCGGCGGCTGATAGGCGGGCGCCTGATACACCGGCGCGGCGTACGCGACCGGCGGATTCAGCGCGGACGTCACGATGGCGCCCAGCACCGCGCCGCCGATCAGCGCGCCGATGACGGCACCGCCGCGATCATGCGCGGACGCGGGGCCGGCGACGGCGAGCGAACCGGCGAGGACACACACTGCAGCGATCTTTTTCATGTTGCACTCCCACGCGAAGTGGTACGGGATGCGATGCATTGTGGACGCGGCCCGCGGTAATAGATGCAGCAAGTGGTAACGCACGTTTACGCCGAACCGGCGAGCCAAAACGCACAAGCGCCGTGCTACATTTTCGGGACCAAGGAGACGCCTGCATGCAGCCCGAGACCGCCCGCCGTTTCGATACCGAATTCGCGCCGCGCATCGCGCACGCGATCGCCGCCTTCTTCGCCGACCATGTGCAGACCGAAGTCGTCCCGTATGGCGGTCACGGCCACCCGTCGCAGGTCCGCGTCCGCAGCGCGCCGCACGAACACGTGAGCGGCTTCGTGCATCCGCTGAACCTCGAGCTGACCTGGGATACCGACGAAATCGAACGGCTGATGGCGCCGGAAGGCGAAGCGCGCTTCGAGCACTACCTGGCCGCGCTGCCGAGAAAGCTGTCCGCGTGGCAGAGCGCGCGCGACGTCGATCTCGCGTCACGCACGCAGGCCGATCCGGTCGTGCGGCTCGGCGGCCTCGACTTCGAGGGATGACCGCGCAGGCCCCACGGCCGGCGTCGACAACGCGTTGCGCGGCCCGGTGATACACTCGGCCGGCTCGCACCCGCAAGGGTCCGCGCCGCCCGCGCCTTCCCGCCGTCGAACCCCACAAGGACGCCCCAGCGCCGCATCCCGGCCCGGGGCCGACACGCTTTCGCCATGAATCCCGATACCGGCCTGCCCCTTCCGCAACGCTACTGGGCGATCGTCTGCGTCGCGCTGGGCATCACGCTCGCCGTGCTCGACGGCGCGATCGCCAACGTCGCGCTGCCGACCATCGCGCATGACCTGCGCGCGTCCGATGCCGCATCGATCTGGATCGTCAACGCGTACCAGCTCGCGGTCACGATCACGCTGCTGCCGCTCGCGTCGCTCGGCGAGCG
Organism: Burkholderia ubonensis; assembly: GCF_902833085.1. Classification (GTDB taxonomy): domain Bacteria; phylum Pseudomonadota; class Gammaproteobacteria; order Burkholderiales; family Burkholderiaceae; genus Burkholderia; species Burkholderia ubonensis. The sequence continues at coordinate 153,196 of NZ_CADFEB010000007.1, read as the reverse complement.
CATCGGCTACCGGCGCGTTTACATCGCGGGCCTCGCGCTGTTCACCGCCGCGTCGCTCGGCTGCGCGCTCGCCGGTTCGCTGCCGACGCTCGCGGTAATGCGCGTAATCCAGGGATTCGGCGCGGCGGGCATCATGAGCGTCAACGCCGCGCTCGTGCGGATGATCTATCCGACGTCGATGCTCGGGCGCGGCCTGTCGATCAATGCGATGGTGGTCGCGCTGTCGTCGGCCGTCGGTCCGACCGTCGCGTCGGCGGTGCTGTCGGTCGCGCCGTGGCCGTGGCTGTTCGCGATCAACGTGCCGATCGGCATCGCCGCGGTGCTCGGCAGCATGCGCGCACTCCCCGCCAATCCGCTGCACGATGCGCCGTACGACATCCCGAGCGCGCTGATGAACGCGTGCGTGTTCGGGCTGCTGATCATGGCCGTCGACGGGCTCGGCCACGGCGAGCGCGGCGCATACGTCGCGGCGGAGCTGACGGTCGCGCTCGTCGTCGGCTGGTTCTTCGTGAAGCGGCAGCTGTCGCAGCCGGCGCCGCTGCTGCCGGTCGACCTGATGCGCATCCCGCTGTTCGCATTGTCGATCTGCACGTCGATCGCGTCGTTTACGTCGCAGATGCTCGCGTTCGTCGCGCTGCCGTTCTGGCTGCAGCATTCGCTCGGCTTCTCGCAGGTGCAGACGGGCCTCTACATGACGCCGTGGCCGCTCGTGATCGTCGTGGCCGCGCCGCTCTCCGGCGTGCTGTCGGACCGCTACTCGGCCGGCATGCTGGGCGGGATCGGGCTCGCGCTGTTCGCGGCGGGCCTGCTGTCGCTCGCGACGATCGGCGCGCATCCGGACAGCGTCGACATCGCGTGGCGGATGGCGCTGTGCGGCGCGGGCTTCGGCCTGTTCCAGTCGCCGAACAACCGCGCGATCCTGTCGTCGGCGCCGCGCTCGCGCGCCGGCGGCGCGGGCGGCATGCTCAGCACCGCGCGGCTGACCGGCCAGACGCTCGGCGCCGCGCTCGTTGCGCTGATCTTCGGGATCGCGCCCGCGCACGGGCCGACCGTCGCGCTCTACGTCGCCGCCGCGTTCGCGGCCTGCGCCGCCGTCGTCAGCACGCTGCGCATCGCGGCGCCGCAGCCGAACGCATCGGCCTGACCGGGCCGGCGCCGGCGCGCATCATGTCGCGTCGAGCGCATCCAGCACGAAACGCACGCGCACCGTCACGCTCGCGCGCGGCAGCTCGATCAGCCGATAGCCGTACGACGCATAGCATTCGACCATCGCTTCATAAGTGCGCACCGCTTCCGCGAAATCCTGCCGGCGCTCGGCATCCTGCGCGTAGATGTCGGGCCACGGCGGCGCGATGAACACGCGCCGGTGATAGCGAAAGCGCCGCGCAGCAGCCTCCGCGTGCGCGGGCACCGCGAGCCCCGACAGGCGCAGGTAGCCGATCACGTCCGGCACGCCGCGATCGAAGAACACCGGCCCGCGCGCCTTCCGCGCAAGATGGTGCGAACGCATCTCCCAGCCCAGCATCAGCTCGGCGAACGCGCTCCGGTCGCGCCACGGCAGCGCGGGGCCGTCGACCGCCATCTGGTCCTGGATCACCCCGCGCCCCGCTTCCTGTGAACGCGCGAAGCCGGCGCGCTCGAGCGCATCGATCAGCGTGCTCTTGCCCGAGCCGGGCCCACCCGTCACGACGAAGAAGCGCCGGGCGGCCTCGTCTGCCCCGTCGTCCGAGCCGCCGCCCACCCGCGCGCGCTCAGACATGCGCGACCCGCCGGCCGGCCCGCCGCGTCACCGACGCGGCCGTCGCAACGCTGCGCAGATCCGCGACGAACGTGTCGCGCCAGACCGACAGGTCGTTCGCGCGCAGCCGCGCGAGGTTCTCGTCGTGACGCGCCTGCCGCTCGGCGAGCGGCATCGACAGCGCGCGCTCGAGCGCCTCGGCCATCTGCGACAAGTCGAACGGATTGACGAGCAGCGCGCCCGGCAGCTCGGCCGCCGCGCCCGCGAACTCGGACAGCACGAGCACACCCGGATCGGCCGCGTCCTGCGAAGCGACGTACTCCTTCGCGACGAGATTCATCCCGTCGCGCAGCGGCGTCACGTAGCCGACCTGCGACATCCGGAAGAACGCCATCAGCAGGTTGCGCTCGTACTTGCGGTTCAGATACTGGATCGGCGTCCAGTCGAGCTGCGAAAAGCGCCCGTTGATGCGGCCCGCCTCGCCTTCGAGCGTCTCGCGGATGCGCTGGTAGGTCTGCACGTCGGTGCGCGTCGGCGGCGCGATCTGCACGAGCGACACGCGGCCCTGCCAGCCGGGCGCGTTCGCGAGCATCCGCTCGAACGCCTGGAAGCGCTCGACGAGCCCCTTCGAGTAATCGAGACGATCGACGCTCATCACCAGCTTGCGGCCGCCGAGCGCGTCGCGCAGCACCTTCACCGGCTTGCGCGCGCCGTACTGCACCGCCGCCTGCGCGATCGCGTCCGGATACACGCCGATCGGATACGCGGCAACCTTCACGACCCGCCCGTGCGCATGCAGCATCCCGTCGTCGCTCGACGCGCCGATCCCGCGCCGTTCGATGTAGTCGACGAACGCCTGCTTGTCGGCGTCGGTCTGGAAGCCGGCGACGTCGTACGCGCACATGAATTTCACCAGCTCGTCGTGCGGCGGCACCATGCGCAGCACGTCGGGCGACGGAAACGGGATGTGCAGGAAGAAGCCGATCGGGTTCTTCACGCCGAGCTCGCGCAGGCAATGCGCGAACGGCAGCAGGTGGTAGTCGTGCACCCAGATCAGGTCGTCGGGCTTCAGCAGCGCGGCGAGCTGTTTCGCGAGCGCGGCGTTCACGCGCAGATAGCCCGCGTATTCCTGGCGGTCGAAGCGCGCGAGGTCGCCGCGATAGTGGAACACCGGCCACAGTGTCGCGTTCGAGAAACCGCGGTAGTACTGATCGTAGTCGCGGCGGGTCAGGCCGACCGTCGCGTAGGTCACGTTGCCGTCGCGCCGGACTGCGGGCGCATCGGGCGCGCCGACGATCTCGCCGCTCCAGCCGAACCACATGCCGCCGGTTTCCTGCAGCGCGTCCATCACGCCGACCGCAAGGCCGCCCGCGCTCGGGCGCGTGTCCTCGCCGATGGCGACACGGTTCGATACCACGATCAATCTGCTCATGCGGCTTCCCCTCCAGGATTCGAATGGCCGGCGCGTAAAGCGCGCGCCGTGACGGGCGCGGCAACCCGAAGGCTGCCGCGCGGCGGTTCAGACGTGAGAAATGCGATAAATGCGATAAATGCGATAAATGCGGCAACGAAACGCAACAACGAGAAGGACGTCACGCGTCCTGATCGACGCCGAGGTCGCGTTGATAGTCGAGCCCTTCCGGGCGGGCCCCGCCCTGGTTGTGATCGCCGTCGGACGGCGTCGTGGCGGGCGCGCCGGCAGGCGGCGCGGATGGCGCATCGGTGCGCGGCCGCGGGCGGTCAGCGCCCGTGTCGGACGGTTGCTGCGAAGGCCGTCTGGAACGGCGCATGGCTGGGTGTCTCATGGGTTGAACGGCGCACTACCGTCGTCGAAACATTCCATAACAAAACAGTCTAGGTGCGAAGCTTGCACGCCAGCGTAACAATTACCTTCAATTTGTAACGTTTCGACCCCTCGCCCACCATCTGCCAGACAATAGCGCCGCGCGCGTGCGCGAGGCCGGCCGCCGGCGATTTGTCAAAGCTTTGCAGTTTCCGTATGACAATTGCGAAACAATGGCACGGCATGAGCGCGCGCATGCCTCGCCGCTCACCCAGACAGGACACGCACTCAGGGATGAACTTACGTTTCGAACCGCCGCGCCGGGCCATGCCGGCGCGCATCGTGCTGGCCACGGCTGCCGCGGCGGCACTGCTGTCCGGCTGCAACTCGCTGTACAGCGAAGGCGCGACGGCCGGCGCCGGCATCGCGGGCGCCGCGATCGCGTCCAAGGTCACCAACAACGCCGCCGTTGCGACGGGCATCGGCCTCGGCGCGGTCGCCGGCGCGCGTGCGGGCGTCCAGTACACGCAGCGCGTCGCGCACCGCTACACGCAGCAGCAGATCGCCACGGCGGCCGGACCGCTCGACGTCGGCGGCGTCGCGCCGTGGTCGACGAACCACGCGTTTCCGATCGAGGACGACGAGCGCGGCCGCGTGACGGTCAGCCGGATGATCAGCGTCGGTCCGCTCGACTGCAAGGAAATCGTGTTCTCCGTCGATGCGCCGGCCAAGGCCGATGCCGCCGCGCAATCCGCGTTCTTCGTCGCGACCATCTGCCGCGACGGCCCGGTGTGGAAATGGGCGTCGGCCGAGCCGGCGACAGAACGCTGGGGTGCGCTGCAATGAGCGTCGCGATTCGCGTCGCATGGCTCGGCGCGCTGTGCGCGGCCGGCGCCGCGCTGTCGGGCTGCGGGTCGGTCGGCGCGGCAAGCGGCGCGCTCGCGGGCGCGGCGACGGGCCTCGTGACCGCCAACCCGGCCGTCGGCGTCGGCGTCGGCATCGCCGTGCAGGCCGCGACCGACGAGGCCGTGAAGCGCACGATGAAGCAGCTCCACCAGAACCAGCAGGATGCGATCGCGCAGGCGGCCGGCAGCCTCGCGGTCGGCGAAGTGAAGCCGTGGAAGGCGAAGAACACGCTTCCGCTCGAGAACGGCGAAGGCGAGGTGCGCGTCACGCGCGCCTATTCGACGTCGCTCGCGCTGTGCAAGGAATTCGCGTTCTCGATGAAGGACGGCGCGAAGGCGGACTGGTATTTTGCGAGCGCGTGCCAGCAAGGTGCGCGCTGGAAGTGGGCCGCGGCCGAGCCGGCCGTCGACCGCTGGGGCAATCTGCAGTGATGAGCCGCGCCGCGTGACGCGCGGCGCGCGCTGCTGCCGGGCCGGACGGCCCGGCACGCCGGTCAGGACTCGACGTCCTCGAGACTGAAAATCTCGGTCTGGTCGTTATACGAGAAGATCTCGCCGTAACGGCCCCAGTCGATCACCGCGTCGAGCGTCTCCTCCGCGGCGCCGTCGGACAGGAAATCCTCCAGCTCCTGCTCGAAGCGCACGCGCGGCGCGCGATGGCCCGGCCGCTCGTTGAGCACCTTCTTGATCCGCGCGGCGAGCGGCACGTGCTTCAGCAGATGATCCGCGAACATCAGCTTGCGCTCCTGCGTGCCGAACTCGGCGAACACGCGCCCCGGCGGCGTCAGGAACACGTCCCCTTCCCGCACGTCGGCGAAGCCGAGGTACTGCAGCACTTCGGCGATCGGGAACAGGTCGTCGACCTCCAGATGCAGCGTACGCGCGATTTCCGGCATGTCCGCGCGGCCGTGGTACGGCGGCGCGGCCAGCGTCTCGATCAGACCGGCCATCAGGTTGGTCGACACCTGCGGCAGCCAGCTGCCGAGCTCGAGCCCCTTCTTGGTCGCCTCGCCGATCTGGCGGGCCGTCATCTTCGCGTAGATGTCGTCGACCAGCCGGCGGAACGCCGGGTCGAGACGGTTGCGCGGATGCTTGAACGGCACCTTGATCTCGGCGATCACGCGGCCCGGGTTCGACGACAGCACGAGGATCCGGTCGCACATGAAGACCGCTTCCTCGATGTTGTGCGTGACGATCAGCACCGACTTGATCGGCATGCGGCCCTGCGTCCACAGGTCGAGCAGGTCGGTACGCAGCGTCTCGGCGGTCAGCACGTCGAGCGCCGAGAACGGCTCGTCCATCAGCAGGATCGTCGGATCGACGACGAGCGCGCGCGCGAAGCCGACGCGCTGGCGCATGCCGCCCGACAGCTCGCGCGGATACGCGTTCTCGAAGCCGTCGAGACCGATCAGGTCGATCGCCGCGAGCGCGCGCTCGCGCCGCTCGCGCGCGCCGACGCCGAGCGCCTCGAGGCCCGCTTCCACGTTCTGCAGCACGGTGAGCCACGGAAACAGCGCGAAGGTCTGGAACACCATCGCGACGCCTTCGGCCGGGCCGTCCAGCGGCTTGCCCAGGTAGCTGACCTCGCCGCCCGTCGGCTCGATCAGGCCGGCGATGATGCGCAACAGCGTCGACTTGCCCGAGCCCGAGCGGCCGAGCAGCCCGACGATTTCGCCCTCGCGCAGCGACAGGTTCGCGCCGTCGAGCACGAGCAGCTCGCCCTGGGTCTTGTTGAAGCCGCGGCTGACGTCGGCGACGCGCAGGATCTCGTCACCGAGCTTCGGCGGCGCCGGCTGCGTCTGAACGGGGGCGTTTACAGCATTCGGATTGTGCATCGCGTTTCGCTCTCAATCAGTTTCAGTCAAGTCGCAGCTTCGATTCGGCATAGGCATACAGCGGACGCCACAGCAGGCGGTTGAACAGGGTCACGAACAGGGACATCACCGTGATGCCCAGGATGATCTTCGGGAAATCGCCGGCGGCCGTCGTCTGGGCGATATACGCGCCGAGGCCGTGCGCCTCGATCTTGGTATTGCCCCACTGCACCGCTTCCGACACGATGCTCGCGTTCCATGCGCCGCCCGACGCGGTGATCGCGCCCGTCACGTAATACGGGAAGATGCCCGGCAGGATCGCCTGGCGCCACCATTGCCAGCCGCGGATGCGGAAGTTCGTCGCCGCCTCGCGGTAGTCGTTCGGATAGGACGTCGCGCCGGCAATCACGTTGAACAGGATATACCACTGGGTGCCGAGCACGATCAGCGGCGACAGCCAGATGTCGGGGTTCAGGTGAAAATGCGCGATCACGATCACGAACGCCGGGAACAGCAGGTTCGCGGGGAACGCGGCCAGGAACTGCGCGAGCGGCTGCATCTTCTCGGCGAGCGCCGGGCGCAGCCCGATCCACACGCCGATCGGCACCCAGATCACCGACGCGATCGCGATCAGCACGATCACCCGCAGCAGCGTGATGAGCCCCAGCGTGAAGACGTGGCCGACTTCGGCCATCGTCACGCCGCTCGCCACGAAGCTGACGACGCGCCAGACGACGTAGGCCGTGCCGGCCAGCACGAGGAGCGCCCACGCGATGTCGGCGGCGAACGACGCCTTCTTCTCGACGCGCGGCAGCGTAAAGCGCACCGCGCCCGACAGCGGCAGGCGCAGCGGGATCCGCGCGGCCTTCGCGAAGAGCCAGCCGGCCGGCACCAGCAGCTGGTGGATCAGGCGCGTGCGGCGCACGAGATCGAGCAGCCACGATTCGGGCGCGTTGCCGGAACTCGTGGTTTCCATCCGGAACTTGTCGGCCCACGCGACGAGCGGGCGGAACAGCAGCTGGTCGTACGCGAGGATCACGACGGTCATCGCGAGGATCACCCAGCCGATCGCGCCGAGGTTCTTGTCGCCGATCGCCTGCGCGAGATACGCGCCGATGCCCGGCAGCGTGATCGTGTGGTTGCCGACCGTGATCGCCTCCGACGCGACGACGAAGAACCAGCCGCCCGACATCGACATCATCATGTTCCAGATCAGGCCCGGCATCGAGAACGGCACCTCGAGCTTCCAGAAGCGCTGCCACGACGTCAGGTGAAAGCCGCGCGACACTTCGTCCAGATCGCGCGGCACCGTGCGCAGCGACTGGTAGAAGCTGAACGTCATGTTCCACGCCTGGCTCGTGAAGATCGCGAAGATCGCGGCCAGCTCGGCGCCGAGCACGCGGCTCGGGAACAGCGCGAGGAAGAACGTCACCGTAAACGAGATATAGCCGAGCACCGGCACCGACTGCAGGATGTCGAGAATCGGCACGAGCACCATGCCGGCGCGGCGGCTCTTCGCGGCAAGCGTGCCGTATACGAGCGTGAACGCGAGCGACGCGACCATCGCCGCGAGCATCCGCAGCGTCGTGCGCAGCGCATATTCGGGCAGGTTCGACGGATCCAGCGAGATCTTCTGCGTATTGAGGGTCGTGATCGGTGCCATCGTTTCATGAAACCCGACCACCGCCATCGCGATCACGCAGATGATCAGCGGAAAGGCAATGAAATCCCAGCGGTTCGGCAGGACGCGCCATGCCGATGCATTGGCGATCCGGTTCGGATCGAATCCGATGTCCATCAGGCGCTCTCCCCGGTAAGGCCGATCGAATCGAAGAATATGACCGGCAGACGATGTTGATTCATGGCAAAGCGCGCGGGCGCGGTAATTCGTTTTGACTCACGATGCAAGGCAGGCGCAATGCGGCGCATCCGTGCCGACGGCATCGCCGCGCGGATTTCCGGCCGAGTCGGTCCGCAAACGGCACGACACTACTACAACCTGTATTTCAGGCACAACCTTCCGGATCGAAACGGTGGAATCCGCCGCCGCGCGGGCGAATCGGGCCCGGAACGGGCCGGCGGCTGACGGATCGGCGCGGGACGCAGCGGCGCGCAACGCGCCGGCCAGCATGCAGGCCCGAATTATGCCGTGATCCGGCCCGCCCGTGAACCCGCCCGCCGCGCGCGGCGGGCAAAACCGTGCGCCCCGTCAGGAGCGGGACACCGCGAAGCAGGTATGATCGGGGCTGGCCCCCACGGGGATCGATCGACGAGCGGGAGGAAAGGAATGGCAGGAAACTTGGTGATCGTCTGCCGCGATCAGGATGCCGACGCGTTCTACGAGCTGATGCAGGAGTACGGTTCGTTCCAGACGCGGCTGTCGTCGACGGCCTGGTACCTGAACATGAACATCGTGCCGGAATCGCTGCAGGACGAGATTCTCGAGCGCCTCGGCCGGTACACGACCGTGTACATCTTCGAGGCCACCAGCGTGACGTACAACACGATCGACAGCAACGCCGCCGAGACGCTCGGCTCGCTGTTCGGCGAATGACGCGCCGCCGGGCCTAGCCAGGCCGGCGCCGCGCGCTTTGCTCACGCGGCCTGCGCGTGCGGTTCGGGCTTCGGCACCGCGTCGTACGGGAACTGCATCGCGACGCGCAGGCCGCCTTCCGGCCGGTTGCCGATCTCGCACGTCCCGCCCAGCCGCAGCACCAGCCGCTCGACGATCGCGAGCCCGAGGCCGCTGTGCCCGTTGCCGCCGCGCGCGGGGTCGAGACGGACGAACGGCCGCGTCGCGGCCGCGAGATCGCGCGGCGCGATGCCGCCGCCGTGGTCGCTCACCGCCAGCAGGTAGCCGGTCGCGGTGCGTTCGGTTTCGACGACGACGGGCGGCGCGCCGTACGCATGCGCGTTGTCGAGCAGGTTCGACAGGATCCGGTCGAGCGTCGCGGTCGGCAGGCGGAAGCCCGGATCGGCGGCGAGCCGGGTCTGGACCGTCGGCGCGTTGGGCGCGACCGCGCGATAGGTGCGCGCGATCCGCTCGCAGGCCTGGTCGACCGCCACCGGCTCGCTGCGGTCGTTGCCGCCGTGCGCGAACACGAGGAACTGGTCGACGATGTGCGACATCGAGTCCACGTCGCGCACGACGCCATCGCGCAGGCGCGCGTCGTCCATCATCTCGGCGCGCAGGCGCATCCGCGCGAGCGGCGTGCGCAGGTCGTGCGCGACGCCGGCCAGCATCACCGCGCGGTCGTTCTCCGCGCGCGACACCTGTTCCACCATCTGGTTGAAGCCGTGCGTGAGCTGTCGCAGCTCACGCGGGCCGCGCTCGCGCAGCGGCGGCACCGGCTGGCCGCGGCCGAAGCGGGCGACCGCGCGCGCGAGCGAGCGCAGCGGCTGCTGCAGCTGCCAGGCCGCGAACAGCGCGGCGACCACGCCGGCGGAGAAGATCGTCCCGAGCCAGATCAGCATCCGGTCCAGCGAGCGCGGCGGCCGCAGCGGCTGCACCGGCACGACGATCCAGTTGCGGTCGGCCGGCTCCTTGACCCACAGCACGGGAGGATGGCCCGGCACGCCGATCTCGACGCGCGTGCCGGCCGGCATGCGCTCGCTCACGTCGTCGCGGAAGCGCTTGAGCGGCGGCGGCAGGCCGGCGTGCCCCTGCGGCACGTCGGGGCTGTCGGGCGGGACGAGCCGCACGCGCGACGGCAGCGGCTGGTCCGGCGTGCGGGCGACGTGCTGGCGCACCGCATCGACGAGGAACGACGCTTCCTCGACCGCATAGCGCGTCTGCATCTGGTTGCGCTCGAGCCGCATCGCGAAATACCACGCGAAGTGCGACAGCAGCAGCACGCCGATGACGAGCAGCGCCAGCCGGCCGAACAGCGAATCAATGGGCTTGCGCATGGGCCTCGCCGTCGGGCACGAACACGTAGCCGCGCCCCCGCACCGTCTGGATGAAGCGCGGCGACGACGGATCCGACTCGAGAATGCGGCGCAGGCGCCATACCTGGACGTCGATGCCGCGGTCGGTGCCGTCGTATTCCGGCCCGTGCAGCAGCTCGAGCAGCCGCTCGCGCGTGAGCGTGCGCAGCGCGTGGTTGACGAAGATCTTCAGCAGCGCGAATTCGCTGCTCGACAGCGTGGCCGGCTTGCCGTCGACCGACAGCGTGCGCGCCTGGAAATCGAGCAGGAAGCGGCCGAACGCGTAAGGCTCGCGCTGTTCGGGCGCCGCGGCCGACGGCGTCGCGCGGCGCCGCCTGAGCACCGCCTGCACGCGCGCGAGCAGCTCGCGCGGGTTGAACGGCTTGCCGAGGTAGTCGTCCGCGCCGAGCTCGAGCCCGACGATGCGGTCCACGTCGTCGGCGCGCGCGGTCAGCATGATCACGGGGATGTCGTCGCCCGCCGCGCGCAGCTGCCGCAGCGCGGTGAGGCCGTCCACGCCCGGCATCATCAGGTCCAGCACGATCAGGTCGGGGCGTTCGCGCTCGAGGCGCTTCTCGAGCGTCGCCGCGTCGTGCAGTACGGACACTTCCATGCCCTGGCGTACGAGGTAGTCGCGCAGCAGGTCGCGCAGTTCTTGGTCGTCGTCGACGATGAGGATCTGGGTAGTCATGGCTCGAAGTTTACCGCGCGAGGGCGGCCGCAAAGAACGATACAAAGGGACGAAAGGGTTACTGCGGATTACCGCGCAAGCGAACTGTAATGCGCGGTAACCCGGCCGCCGGACGCCGTAACACCGGCCGCCGCACGCGCCGCTAACCTGCGTCTTACCGGATGCGGCCCCGCGGTTTCGCCCGCCGCCGCGTCGCCGGACCCTTCGAACAGGAGTTTCTGAAATGTATAAGAAGACGTCCCGGGTGGCCATTGCGGCCGCCACCATGCTCGCTCTCGCCTTCGGCGCCGCGCATGCCGCGCCCCCGGCCGACGCGCCGCCGCCGGGCGGCCCGGGCATGCACCAGATGCACGGCCACGAGGGCGGCCCGTTCGGCGCGATCCTGCGCCTGCACGACCAGCTCAAGCTCACGGCCGCGCAGGAGCAGCAGTGGCAGACCGCGGTCAATACGATGAAGCAGAACCGCGACGCGATGCGCAAGAGCCACGAGCAGATGCGCGAGCAGTTCAACGCGCAGCAGAACCAGCCGATCCTCGACCTGAACGCGATGCATGCCGCGCGCCAGCAGGCCGAGCAGCAGAACGCGCAGCTGCGCGAGCAGACGTCGGCCGCGTGGCTCGCGTTCTACAACGGGCTGAACGACCAGCAGAAGACGACGGTCAGCACGGCGATCAAGCAGCAGTACGCGCGGATGGAGCAGCGCCGCGAGAAGATGAAGGAGCGCTGGGAGCAGCACCGCCAGGCGGGCAAGGCCGCATCGGCGCCGGCGCAGTAAGCCGGCCGCGCCGCCCTCCCCGATGCGGCGGCGCGGTGGAGACGGGGACGCGGGCGCCCGGCCTGCGTCCCCGCCTCCTCCTCGTCCTGCCCGTTCAGGCGAGATCGAACAGCAGCACCTCGGCGCCCCGTCCGCTCGCCAGCATGACCGACGCTACCCCGCCGATCCGCACCCCGTCGCCGCTCTCCAGCGGCTCGCCGTTGACCTCCAGCGCACCGCGCGCGACGTGCACGTACACCCGTCGCCCGGCCGGCACGTCGAACACCGCCGCTTCGCCGCCATCGAACAGCCCCGCATGGATCCGCGCGTCCGCGCGCATCGACATCGAGCCGTCGCGCCCGTCAGGCGACGCGATGAGCCGCAGCCGGCCGCGCTTCTCGTCCTCGCCGAAGCGCCGCTCCTCGTAGCCCGGCCGGCCGCCCCGCTCGGTCGGCAGCAGCCAGATCTGCAGCAGATGCAGCGGCCGGTCGCGCGACGCGTTGTACTCACTGTGCACGATTCCCGTGCCGGCGCTCATCCGCTGCACGTCCCCGGGCCGGATGATCGACCCGTTGCCCATGCTGTCGCGGTGCGCGAGCGCGCCCTCCAGCACGTAGGTGACGATCTCCATGTCGCGGTGCGGATGCATGCCGAAGCCGCGCGTCGGCGCGATCCGGTCGTCGTTCAGCACGCACAGCGCGCCGAACGGCGGATGTGCGTCGTCGCCGGCGCCGTCGATCGGGAAGCTGTGACGGGATACGAGCCAGCCGTGGTTGGCATGGCCACGGTCGGCGGCGCGGCGGATCTGGAACATGGGCGGTCCGTGGGGCGGTGGGTCGAAATGCCGCCAATGTAGGGGCTCGCCGAGCCCGCAACAATCCATTCGCGCGCACCGGATCGTTGCATGCACGAACGCAATTCACGCAATGTTCGTCGAGACTGCATCGAATGCCGCAACAGCGGCGCCGATCCGGGCCGCCGGCGTCGCTCGCCGCCAACGGATCCGGCCGGAAGCGCGCTTGTGCGCTGCCCGGGTAGCGCGTTCGGGTAAAATACCGCGCTTTTGGCGCCCGCCTGTCCGGCGGTTGCCGCCGCCAGGCCGCCGAACTCGAATTTTGGCTATCTAGAATACGGCGCGGCGCATGGCCCGACAGGCCCAGCGCGCCGCCACGGAATCTCAGTATTAAAGGATGGAAATGAAGAAGGCCGCCCTGTGCGCCGCCCTCGCCCTCGTGGCGGGCAGCGCCTTCGCGAAGGAGTGGAAGACCGTGCGGATCGGCGTCGACGCCAGCTACCCGCCGTTCGAGTCGACCGCGCCGAGCGGCGAGATCGTCGGTTTCGACGTCGATCTCACCAAGGAAATCTGCAAGCGGATCAACGTCAAATGCGTGTGGGTGGCGCAGGATCTCGACGGGATCATCCCGGCGCTGAAGGCGAAGAAATACGACGTGATCGTGTCGTCGCTGACCGTGACGGACAAGCGCCGCGAACAGATCGACTTCTCCGACAAGGTGTACGACGCGCCGGCGCGGATGATCGCGAAGACCGGCTCGCCGCTCTTGCCGACGGTCGCGTCGCTGAAGGGCAAGCGCGTCGGCGTCGAGCAGGGTTCGACCCAGGAAACCTATGCGAAGGCGTACTGGGAGCCGCAGGGCGTGACCGTCATTCCGTACCAGAATCAGGACCAGGTCTACGCCGACCTCGGCTCGGGCCGCCTCGATGCGACGCTGCAGGACGAGCTGCAGGCCGACTACGGCTTCCTGCGCACGCCGCGCGGCAAGGGCTTCGCGTTCGCGGGGCCGGAAGTGAAGGATCCGAAGACGATCGGCGACGGCACGGCGATCGGCCTGCGCAAGGAGGACACCGACCTGAAGCTGAAGATCAACCAGGCGCTGGCCGACATGCACAAGGACGGCACGTACGACCGCCTGTCGCACAAGTATTTCGCGTTCAGCGTCTACTCGGCCCGCTGAACGCCGGGTAAGAATGCGGGGCACGCCCCGCGTTCGCGCAGTACAGGCAGTCAAACCACGCGCCGCCCGCCCCCTCGCCCGCCGCCCACCGCGGCAGGCAGGTCCGGCGCCCTCGCCGGGCGGACGGTCATGATACGCACGGGGCGTTCCGCGCAACATGCGGAGCGCGTCTTTCGCGGCGCACCCGGTGCGCCGTCAAGGACCACATATGTTTCTTCAAGGTTACGGCCCGCTGATCTTCGCAGGCACCTGGCAAACCGTCAAACTGGCGGTGCTCTCGCTCGCGCTGTCGTTCCTGCTGGGGCTCCTCGGCGCGGCCGCGAAGCTGTCCCGCAACCGCGTCACGAACGGCGTCGGCACCGTCTACACGACGCTGATCCGCGGCGTGCCCGACCTCGTGCTGATGCTGCTGCTGTTCTACAGCATCCAGATCTGGCTGAATCAGCTGACCGACCTCGCGGGCTGGGACCAGATCGACATCGATCCGTTCCTCGCCGGCGTGCTCGTGCTCGGCTTCATCTACGGCGCGTACTTCACCGAGACGTTCCGCGGCGCGTTCCTGTCGGTGCCGCGCGGCCAGCTCGAGGCCGGCAGCGCGTACGGGATGACGAGCTGGCAGGTGTTCTCGCGCATCATGTTCCCGCAGATGATGCGCTTCGCGCTGCCGGGTATCGGCAACAACTGGCAGGTGCTCGTGAAATCGACCGCGCTCGTGTCGATCATCGGCCTCGCCGACGTCGTGAAGGCGTCGCAGGACGCCGGCAAGGGCACGCTGCGGTTCTTCTTCTTCACGCTGATCGCGGGAGCGATCTACCTGGCCATCACGACGATTTCGAACTTCGTGCTGATGTGGCTTGAAAAGCGCTATTCGACCGGCGTCCGCAAGGCAGACCTATGATCGATCTCATCCAAGAATACTGGCGCAACTATCTCTACACCGACGGCTACCGCCTCACCGGCGTCGCGATCACGCTGTGGCTGCTCGTCGTGTCGATCGGGCTCGGCTTCTGCCTGTCGGTGCCGCTCGCGGTCGCGCGCGTGTCGAAGAAGAAGTGGCTGTCGGGCGCGGTGTGGCTCTATACGTACGTGTTCCGCGGCACGCCGCTCTACGTGCAGCTGCTGCTCTGCTACACGGGCCTCTACAGCCTGCAGGCCGTGCGCGGCACGCCGATGCTCGACGCGTTCTTCCGCGAAGGGATGAACTGCACGCTGCTCGCGTTCACGCTGAACACCTGCGCGTACACGACCGAGATCTTCGCGGGCGCGATCAAGGCGACCTCCTACGGCGAGATCGAGGCCGCGCGCGCGTACGGGATGTCGACCTTCACGATGTACCGCCGCGTGATCCTGCCGTCGGCGCTGCGCCGCGCGCTGCCGCTGTACAGCAACGAGGTGATCCTGATGCTGCACGCGACGACGGTCGCGTTCACGGCGACGGTGCCGGACATCCTGAAGATCGCCCGCGACGTCAACTCGGCGACCTACATGTCGTTCCACGCGTTCGGCATCGCCGCGCTGCTCTATCTCGTGATCTCGTTCACGCTCGTCTGGCTGTTCCGCCAGGCCGAGCGCCGCTGGCTCGCGTATCTGCGCCCGCAGGGCAAGTAAGTTTCCGCAGGACTATTGATGAACTCCCAGACTCAAAAGCTTTTCGTCGACGACCTCCACAAGCGGTACGGCAGCAACGAAGTGCTCAAGGGCGTGTCGCTGAAGGCGAACGCGGGCGACGTGATCAGCGTGATCGGCTCGTCCGGCTCCGGCAAGAGCACGATGCTCCGCTGCATCAACTTCCTCGAGCAGCCGAATGCGGGCCGCATCTTCGTCGACGGCGAGGAAGTGCGCACCGCGCTCGACAAGACGGGCGCGCTGCGCGCCGCCGAGCCGAAGCAGCTGCAGCGCGTGCGCACCAAGCTCGCGATGGTGTTCCAGCACTTCAACCTGTGGTCGCACATGAACGTGCTCGAGAACGTGATCGAAGCGCCGGTCAACGTGCTGAAGCTCGGCAAGCGCGAAGCCGAGGAGCGCGCGCGCGAGTACCTGGAGAAGGTCGGGCTGGCGCCGCGGGTCGAGAAGCAGTATCCGTCGCACCTGTCGGGCGGCCAGCAGCAGCGCGTCGCGATCGCGCGGGCGCTGGCGATGCATCCGGACGTGATGCTGTTCGACGAGCCGACCTCCGCGCTCGATCCCGAACTCGTCGGCGAAGTGCTGAAGGTGATGCAGAAGCTGGCCGAGGAAGGCCGGACGATGGTCGTCGTCACGCACGAGATGGGCTTCGCGCGCAACGTGTCGAACCACGTGATGTTCCTGCACCAGGGGCGCGTCGAGGAAGAAGGCGTGCCCGCCGAGGTCTTCGCGAACCCGAAGAGCGAGCGCCTGCGCGGGTTCCTGTCGGGCAGCCTCAAGTAAGCCCGAATCCGCTTCGATGCGCCGACGCCGGGCGCCCCGCGGTTCGCCGCGCGGCGCCCGGTTGCGTTTACTTGCGCATACTTGCGCTTACTTCCGTTTACGCGCGGCCGGACGGCGCGGCGTCCACGGGTGCCGCATCGGCGAATGCGCGCAGCGCATCGCCCGCGAGCCGGTAGCGCACCCATTCGCTCTGCGGCTCGGCGCCGACGCTCTCGTAGAAGCGGATCGCCGGTTCGTTCCAGTCGAGCACGCTCCACTCGAAGCGCCCGCAGCCGGCATCGACCGCGATCCGCGCGAGCGCCTTCAGCAAGCGCAGGCCGGCCCCCGCGCCGCGAAAGCGCGGCGACACGTACAGGTCCTCGAGATACAGCCCCTGCCGGCCGAGCCACGTCGAATACGAAAGGAAGTACACGGCGAAGCCCGCCGGCTCGCCGTCGACCTCGCAGATCAGCGCGCGCGCCGGCGACGCGTCGCCGAACAGGCTGCGCTCGAGCGACGCGACGGTCGCGACCACCTGGTCCTCGGCTTTCTCGTAGATCGCCAGCTCGGTGATGAAGCGCAGGATCAGCGACGCGTCGGCAACGGTGGCGGAACGGATGTCGATATGCACGGTAAAGGCCCTCCCCGGCCGGCATGCAGCAAACGGCGGCGCCGCGCACGCGCGCTGGCGCCGATGAAGACGTCATGCTACGTTCGTCGAGCTACTGCAGGAAGTGCAGTTTATTCATCCACACCTGAACACTATGCATCCTGATCTGCGCCGCCTCGACCTGAACCTGCTGCTCGTGTTCGACGCGTTGTACCGCCACCGGTCGGTCGCCGCGGCGGCGAACGAGCTGGCGATGAGCCCGTCCGCGCTGAGCCACGCGCTCGCGCGGCTGCGCACGGCGATCGGCGACGCGCTGTTCGTGCGGCTCGGCAACGAGATGCAGCCGACCGTGCGCGCCGACGACATCGCGACCTGGGCCGGCGACGCGCTCGACGCGATGTCGAAGGGGCTCGCACGCGCCCGCCGCTTCGACCCGGCGCAGAGCGAGCGCACCTTCGTATTCGCTGCAACCGACTACACGACGTTCGCCGTGCTGCCCGCGTTCATCGCGCGGATCCAGCACGTCGCGCCGCAACTGCGCTTCCGGGTCGTCCACTCGGACCGCAAGATCTCGACCGACGAGCTCGCGGCGGGCCGCATCGACTTCGCGCTCGGCTATCACGAGGAAGCGGCAGTCGACGCGCCGGGGATCGAGGAATTCGACTGGTTCTCCGACGACTACGTCGTGATCGCGAGCGAGCGCCATCCGCAGGTCCGGCGCCGCCTCACGCTCGAGCAGTACCTCACGGCGCGGCACGTCGTCGTCACGCCGTGGAACGAGACGCGCGGCGTCGTCGACCACGTGCTCGACCGGCTCGGCCTCGCGCGGCAGGTCGCGGTGCAGTTGCCGAGCGTGCTCGCCGCGCCGTTCATCATCGCGGAATCAGGGCTCCTGATGACCGTGCCGAACCGCGCCGCGCAGGCGCTGCGGCATGCGGCGCCGATCCGGATCTTTCCGGCGCCGTTCGAGATCCCGCACTACACGCTGAAGGTCTACTCGCACGCGAAGCATGCGCGCACCGACGCGCACCGCTGGATTCGCGCCCGGCTGCTCGAGGCGCGGCCGGACAGCGCAGGCATCGCAGGCATTGGGTAATGCGCGCCGATCATTACGAAATACTTACCAATTCGGCGCATCGCGCGCTTACGTCTCCGTTTCTCCTGCGTCAATAGTGGCAATCCTTGACGCAACTTCCCGAAAACCGTGTCTCCCTTGCCGCACAAGGCGTTGCCGGCGATTCGCCGGTGCGTGCCACGGTGCCGCGCGCCGTGTTGCATGGCAATTTCGACACACGTGTTAGTCAAACAACGATTTCCGTCGCCACAAAAGTGTATTTTTGCTAAATTAGTAACCAAAGTAGCAAAACGAAGTTCATGAAATGTAGTTTAGTTTCATGACGACAAGGAGACCCCGCCAGGCCGACCCGGCCACGCGGGCCCGCTCAACGGCCACCCGTCTGTTCGCCCGCGTGCTGCGCCCGACCGGCTTCGCACGAGGTCTCCGTAGTTACCCGCTTTTGCCCGGCGCTCGCGGCGTCGTGCATCTCGTGCAGTTCTGGGTTGACTTTTTGACAGGGTATGGAGGAGATGATGAAGAAAGCTTTGGTCGCCGCAGCGCTGATGGCTGCTGGAGTCGCAGCTCACGCACAAAGCAGCGTCACGCTGTACGGCCGTCTGGATGCCGGCATCGAGTACTTGAACGGGATGCAGAACGGCTCCCGCTGGCGCGCGGAAAGCGGCGACTGGGGCACGAGCCTGTGGGGCCTCAAGGGCGCCGAGGACATCGGCGGCGGCAACAAGGTGGTCTTCCAGCTGGAAGGCAGCTTCGACACGATGAACGGCAACGGCCCGGGCAACGGCGGCCTGTGGAATCGCTGGGCGACCGTCGGTATCGCGAACGATGCGTACGGTACGCTGCTGCTCGGCCGCGAACTCGCGATCGCGAACGGCGTGTGGGACTTCGACCCGTTCGGGCAGTCGGCCTGGTCGACGGCGTCGCTGGTGCGCGGCCGCAACTGGAACAAGACCAGCAACAACATTTCGTATCAGTCGCCGAAGCTCTACGGCTTCGACTTCTACGGCCAGTACGCGCTGTCGAACGCGACGAACTGGAACGGCAACGGCACGACCGGCCAGGGCCGCAGCGTCGGCGGCCAGTTGACCTACACCACGTCGCTGTTCCAGCTGCGCGGCATCTACGACGAAGCGCGCAACCCGGCGAACGGCCAGCTCGACGACGTGTTCAACTACTCGCGCGAATACTTCGTCGGCGCGAACGTGTTCCTCGGTCCGTTCAAGCTGCAGGCGGCCTACCAGACCTCGCACGCCGATTCGGATGCGGGCAACTTGAAGAACAACGGCATTACGTCGACCCAGCAGGTCTGGGGCGGCGTGACGTGGCAAGCCACGCCGGCTGCCGCGCTGATCGCGGCCGTGTATCACGTGAACGCGAACCACGGCGGCGGCAACGCGAACATCTACACGCTCGGCGGCACGTACAACCTGTCGAAGCGCACGCTGCTCGACTTCCAGGTCGCGACGGCTCGCAACAGCAAGACGGCGAACTTCGGCCTGAATGCGAATGCGGCAGGCACCGACGTTTCGACCGGCAACCCGAAGCTCGGCCACAGCCAGACCGGCTTCTACGCCGGCATCCAGCACCTGTTCTGATCAGGGCACGACTCAAGGAATCGATTCGACGACGTTTTCCACGCTGCTGCGAGAGGCGCGTATCGGTGCGGTACCCGACAGGGTATCGCACCGTTTTTTATTGGCGCGGGCAATTGACGCCGGCGGCGTCAGACGGCCGCTTCGTTCTCCTCGCCGGTGCGGATGCGGATCACGCGCTCGACGTCCGACACGAAGATCTTGCCGTCGCCGATCTTGCCGGTGCGCGCGGCGCCGATCACCGCGTCGATCACCTGATCGACCTGCCCTTCCGCGACGACCACCTCGATCTTCATCTTCGGCAGGAAGTCGACCACGTACTCGGCGCCGCGGTACAGCTCGGTGTGCCCCTTCTGGCGGCCGAAGCCCTTCACCTCGGTCACGGTCAGGCCCGTCAGGCCGACCTCGGCGAGCGCCTCGCGGACTTCGTCCAGCTTGAACGGCTTGATGATGGCGGTGATGCGTTTCATGGTGGTTGTCCCTCAATGCTCGTTTGGATGAAAAGACCTGAGCCCGATTCTACGCCGCGCGCGGCTCAATCGAGGCGCTCGGCGAAGCGCGACGTGATCGGGTAGCGCCAGTCGCGGCCGAACGCGCGATGCGTGACGCGGATGCCGATCGGCGCCTGGCGCCGCTTGTATTCGTTGATCTTGATGAGCCGCGTGACGCGCTGCACGTCCGCCTCGGCATAGCCCGCCGCGACGATCTCGGCGAGCGGGCGGTCTTCCTCCATGTACATGCGCATGATCGCGTCGAGCACGTCGTACGGCGGCAGGCTGTCCTGGTCGGTCTGGTTCTCGCGCAGCTCCGCGGACGGCGCGCGCGTCAGGATCCGCTCCGGAATGATGTCGCGCGTCGCATATTCGGCCGCCGCGTTGCGGTAATGGCAGAGCCGGTAGACGAGCGTCTTCGCGATGTCCTTGATCACCGCGAAGCCGCCCGCCATGTCGCCGTACAGCGTGCAGTAGCCGACCGCCATCTCGCTCTTGTTGCCGGTCGTCAGCACGATCGAGCCGAACTTGTTCGACAGCGCCATCAGCAGCGTGCCGCGGATGCGCGCCTGGATGTTCTCCTCGGTCGCGTCCTCCGCGCGGCCCGCGAATTCGCCCGCGAGCGACGCGCGGAACGCATCGAACATCGGCGCGATCGCGATCTCGTCGTAGCGCACGCCGACGCGCCGCGCCATGTCGGCCGCGTCGGTCGTCGAGATGTCGGCGGTGTAGCGCGACGGCATCATCACCGCGCGCACGCGTTCGGACCCGAGCGCGTCGCATGCGACCGCGAGCACCAGCGCGGAATCGACGCCGCCCGACAGGCCGACGAGCGCGCCCGGGAAGCCGTTCTTGCCGATGTAGTCGCGCACGCCCAGCACGAGTGCGCGGTACACCTGCGCTTCCAGCGACAGCTCCGGCGCGATCGCGCCGGGCAGCGGCCGCGCGCCGTCGAATTCGACGATCGCATGCCCCTCCTCGAACTGCGGCATTTTCGCGACCAGCGCGCCCGCCGCGTCGAGCACGAACGAGCCGCCGTCGAACACGAGCTCGTCCTGCGCGCCGATGAGGTTCACGTACACCATCGGCAGCCCGGTCTCGCGGATCCGCGCGCGCAGGATCTCCATGCGCACCGCTTCCTTGTTCATGTGATACGGGGAGCCGTTCGGGATCAGCAGCACCTGCGCGCCGGCCGCCTTCGCGATCTGCGCGGCCGATGCGTGCCATGCGTCCTCGCAGATGATCACGCCGAACTTCACGCCGTTCAGGTCGAACACGAGCGGCTCGGCGTCGGTCGCGAAGTAGCGCTTCTCGTCGAACACCTCGGCGTTCGGCAGGTCCTGCTTGCGGTAGGTGCCGACGATCTCGCCGCCGACGATCAGCGACGCCGCGTTGTAGGTGTCCGACGGCGGCACGCCGCGCTCGATCGGGCGGTTTGCATTACCATCGACGCCTGGCACCCGCAGCGGATGGCCGACCAGCACCGCGAGCCCGTCGAACGCCTTCAGCTCGGCCGCGAGCGCGTCGAGCGCCGCCGCCGACGCCGCGTAGAACGCGGGCCGCAGCAGCAGGTCTTCGGGCGGATAGCCGGACAGCGCGAGTTCGGGCGCGATCATCAGCTGCGCACCATCGTTGTGCGCCGCGCGCGCGGCCGCGACGATCCGCGCGACGTTGCCGGCGAAATCGCCGACGGTGACGTTGATTTGAGCGAGAGCGATACGGGTCTTCATGACGGGATCGGCGCTGCCCGGCGGCGCGCCATGAACGGCTGACGAAATCGTCCCGGGGGCGTGCCGCGGCAGGCGGCGCGCCCCCGGCGACATCCAACGGTACGCATTCAAACGGTTGACACGGTTGAAACACGAACGCATCGATTATCGCACGGGCATCCTGTCGTCCCCGGCCGAAGTGCCGGCTGCCGAATGGAACGCGCTCGTCGCCCGCGACGCGCGCCCGACGCCGTTCCTGCGCCACGAATTCCTCGACGCGCTGCACGTCGCGCGCTGCGCGGTGGACGCGACCGGCTGGTCGCCGCGCTTCGTCACGCTGACCGACGAGCGCACCGGCCGGCTCGCGGCCGCCGCGCCCGTCTACCTGAAGACCCATTCGTACGGCGAATACGTGTTCGACTGGGCGTGGGCAGACGCGTACCAGCGCAACGGCGTGCCGTATTACCCGAAGCTGCTGTGCGCGGTGCCGTTCACGCCGGTGCAGGGCACGCGCGTGCTCGCGGCCGACGACGACGCGCGCCGCCGCCTCGCGGCCACGCTGCTCGCGCTCGCCGAGCAGAGCGACGTGTCGTCGCTGCACGTGCTGTTCCCGACCGAAGCCGAAGCGCAGCTGTTCGACTCGATGGGGATGATGCTGCGCCAGGGCGTGCAGTTCCACTGGATCAACGACGGCTATCGCCACTTCGACGATTTCCTCGGCACGCTCGAGCAGAAGAAGCGCAAGAACATCCGCGCCGAGCGGCGCAAGGTGCACGACGCGGGCGTGACGTTCCGGCGCCTGACGGGCGACGCGATCCGCGACGCCGACTGGCGCTTCTTCTCGCGCTGCTACCGGCAGACCTATCGCGACCACTATTCGAGCCCGTACCTGAACCTCGAGTTCTTCCGCACGATCGGCCAGACGATGCCGGACAATCTGCTGCTCGTGATCGCCGAAGCCGACGGCAAGCCGATCGCGAGCGCGCTCGCCGTCTACCAGCGTGACGCCGGCGGCGGCGGCACGCTGTACGGCCGCTACTGGGGCGCGGTCGAGCACGTACCCTGCCTGCATTTCGAGACTGCGTACTATCAGCTGCTCGAGTTCTGCATCGAAGCCGGGCTCGATACGTTCGAAGGCGGCGCGCAGGGCGAGCACAAGCTCGCGCGCGGCTTCCTGCCGACCGTCACGCATTCCGCGCACTGGCTCGCGCATCCGGCGTTCTCGGACGCGGTGTCGCGCTTCCTGGAACGCGAGACGAACCACATCCACGCGTACGTCGACGAATTGCAGGACCACAACCCGTTCAAGCGCGACGCGGATTAGCGCGCCTTTTCTGAGACACTGGCGGCTTCGCCGAATTTCGCCACATCCTGCCGCCCTGTCATGTCCTGGTTCCTGTATCTGATCGAATGCGCCGACGGCAGCGTCTACACCGGCATCACGACCGACGTCGCGGCGCGCTTCGACGAGCACGCGGCCGGCAAGGGCGCGCGCTATACGCGCTCGCGCAAGCCGCGCGCGGTGCTCGCGTCGTTCCCGCTCGCCGACCGGTCGAGCGCGTCGCGCGCGGAGTACTGGGTCAAGCAGCTGAGCCCGAAGCAAAAGCGCGAGCTGGCTGCGGGGATGAGGACGCTCGAATCGGTGCTGCCGGTGGTGGCAGCTGTCGCAGATGACGCCGACGGCGACGGCGATGGCGAAGAACAGGCCGCACCGGCCCGCGCATCGCGCAAGCGCGCGCCGAAGGGCGACGTGACGGCAACGGACGCCGCCGTCGCAGTCGCTGTCGATCAAGCCGCCCCGAACGGCGACGCGCCGAAGCGTGGACGCGCCGCGGCCAAGCAATCGCCGACCCGCACGGGCCCGGCCGCAAAGGCTACGCCGAAGGCACGCACGCGTCCTGCCGCGAAGCCCCGGCCCGCGAGCGCCCATACCCCCGCGCCCACGCCCGCGCCGAAGAAAACCGCCCGCGCAAAACAAAACCGCGCGGCCTCGTAACGAGGCTCGCGCGGTTTTTTGCATCGAACGGACCGGCCGTCGCGGCCGGCACGCCGCTTACTTCTTGTAGTTCGCGGCGCCGTCGGTGATTTCCTTGTGCGCGGCGTCGATGCCCGCCCAGCCTTCGACCTTCACCCACTTGCCCTTCTCGAGCGCCTTGTACTGCTCGAAGAAGTGCTTGATCTGGTCCTTCAGGTACTCGGGCACGTCGTCGATCGACTTCAGGTTCGCCGTCATCGGGCAGACCTTGTCGTGCGGGACCGCGACGAGCTTCGCGTCGACGCCCGACTCGTCGGTCATCTGCAGCATGCCGAGCACGCGCGAACGCACGATCGAGCCGGCCAGCAGCGGGAACGGCGTGATCACCAGCACGTCGACCGGATCGCCGTCGCCCGACAGCGTCTGCGGAATGTAGCCGTAGTTCACCGGGTAGCGCATGCCCGTGCCGATGAAGCGGTCGACGACGAGGAGGCCGAGCTCCTTGTCCGCTTCGTACTTCACCGGATCGCTTTGCGCGGGAATCTCGATGATGACGTTGAAATCTTGCGGCAGGTCCTTGCCGGCCGGAACATGGTTGAAGCTCATGTGCGTTCTCTGTTGGTCGAAGGGAATTCGGGACAGGGCACGCCGCGGTCGAGGCACGCGCCGCCGGCATGTCCGGAAAGAATGCGCCATTATAGCCAATCGACCGGTGGCGTCCGGATGACGAACGGCGCGATAATCGCGCTGACCGTCCGGCCATCGAACAATATGCAGCGCTGCATGGAATCGGAGCAAGCATGGAAGAGGCAAGGCACTTCATCGCGGGCGAATGGACATCGCCCGCGCAGCTCGAAACGATCCCGGTCATCGATCCGTCCGACGGCCAGCCGTTCGCGGCGATCGCGCGCGGCTCCGCCGCCGACGTCGAGCGCGCGGTCGCCGCGGCCCGCGACGCATTCGCGGGCGCGTGGGGCGCCGCGAGCGCCGCCGAGCGCGGCCGCGTGCTGCACCGGCTGTCGGCGCTCGTCTCGGCCCGTCTCGAGGAACTTGCCGTCATCGAGGCGCGCGACACCGGCAAGCCGCTCAGGCAGGCGCGCGCCGACGCGGCCGCGCTCGCGCGCTACTTCGAGTTCTACGCGGGCGCCGCCGACAAGCTGCACGGCGAGACCCTCCCCTACCAGGCCGGCTACATGGTGCTCACCGTGCGCGAGCCGCACGGCGTCACCGGCCACATCGTGCCGTGGAACTATCCGATGCAGATCTTCGGGCGCAGCGTCGGCGCGGCGCTCGCGGCCGGCAACGCGTGCGTCGTGAAGCCGGCCGAGGACGCGTGCCTGTCGGTGCTGCGGGTCGCCGAACTGGCAGCCGAAGCCGGGCTGCCGGCCGGCGCGCTGAACGTCGTCACCGGCTACGGCCACGAGGCCGGCGCGGCGCTCGCCCGCCATCCGGGCATCGACCACATCTCGTTTACCGGCTCGCCCGCGACCGGCAAGCTCGTCGCGCAGATGGCCGCGGAAAATCACGTGCCCGTCACGCTCGAACTCGGCGGCAAGTCGCCGCAGCTCGTGTTCGCGGACGCCGACCTCGATGCGGCACTGCCGGTGCTCGTCAACGCGATCGTGCAGAACGGCGGCCAGACCTGCTCGGCGGGCAGCCGCGTGCTGATCGACCGTGCCGTCTATGAGCCGCTCGTCGAGCGGCTCGCGACCGCGTTCAACGGCCTGCGGGTCGGCCCGAGCCGCGCGGATCTCGACTGCGGCCCGCTGATCAACGCGAAGCAGCAGCAGCGCGTATGGGATTTCCTGTCCGATGCGCAGCACGACGGCATTCCGATGGCCGCGCACGGCCAGGTGGTGCCGGACGCGCCCGAAAGCGGCTTCTACCAGGCGCCCGCGCTGCTGCGCGACGTGCCGCCCACGCACCGGCTCGCGCAGGAGGAAGTGTTCGGCCCGGTGCTCGCCGCGATGCGCTTTGCCGACGAGGACGAAGCGGTCGCGCTCGCGAACGGCACGCCGTACGGCCTCGTCGCGGGCATCTGGACGCGCGACGGCGCGCGCCAGCTGCGCGTCGCGCGGCGCGTCCGCGCGGGCCAGGTGTTCGTCAACAATTACGGCGCGGGCGGCGGCGTCGAGCTGCCGTTCGGCGGCGTCGGCCATTCGGGCCACGGCCGCGAGAAGGGTTTCGAGGCGCTGTACGGCTTTACCGTGCTGAAGACGATCGCGATCCGGCACGGCTGAAGGTTCGGCGCCGGGACGGCGCACGGCGATGCGGTAAATGGCAACGCGGCAGCACATCACATACACACCAATCAGGAGACACAGCATGCGGCTGAACGGCAAGACGGCAATCGTCACGGGCGGCGGCTCGGGCTTCGGCGAAGGCATCGCGAAGACGTACGCGCGCGAAGGCGCGAACGTCGTCGTCAACGACCTGAACGGCGCGGCGGCCGAGCGCGTCGCGAGCGAGATCGCGCTCGCGGGCGGCAAGGCGATCGCGGTCGCGGGCGACGTGTCGCGCCGCGACGACTGGCAGGCGCTGCTCGCCGCCGCGCTCGACGACTTTCACGCGGTGCAGATCGTCGTCAACAACGCCGGCACCACGCACCGCAACAAGCCGGTGCTCGACGTGACCGAAGCGGAGTTCGACCGCGTCTACGCGGTCAACATGAAGAGCCTCTACTGGTGCGTGCAGACCTTCGTGCCGTATTTCCGCGAGCAAGGCGGCGGCGTGTTCGTGAACGTCGCGTCGACGGCCGGCGTGCGGCCGCGCCCCGGCCTCGTCTGGTACAACAGCACGAAGGGCGCGATGATCACCGCGAGCAAGTCGCTCGCCGCCGAGCTCGGCGCGGACCGCATCCGCGTGAACTGCATCAACCCGGTGCTCGGCGAGACCGGCCTGATGACCGAGTTCATGGGCTGCGAGGACACCCCCGAAAACCGCCAGCGCTTTCTCGCGACGATCCCGCTCGGCCGCTTCTCGACGCCGCAGGACATCGCGAACGCGGCGCTCTATCTCGCGTCGGACGAGGCGGAGTTCATCACCGGCGTCTGCCTCGAGGTGGACGGCGGGCGCTGCATCTAGCCGCATCTAGCCGCATCTAGCCGCATCTAGCCGCACCGGGCCCACGGGCCCGCATCATACAAACGACGACAGGAGACAACATGGCATCACCGACGCATTCGCTGCCGGGCGCGTCCGGCGCGTTCGAGGAAGCGACCTACCGCAAGGTGTCGTGGCGGCTCACGCCGCTCCTGCTGCTGTGCTACGTGGTCGCGTACCTCGACCGCGTGAACGTCGGCTTCGCGAAGCTGCAGATGGCGAGCGACCTGAACCTCAGCGACACCGTCTACGGCTTCGGCGCCGGGATCTTCTTCTTCGGCTATTTCCTGTTCGAAGTGCCGAGCAACCTCATCCTGCACAAGGTCGGCGCGCGCCTGTGGATCGCGCGCATCATGGCGACGTGGGGCGTGATCTCGATCCTGACGATGTTCGTCACGACACCCACGATGTTCTACGTGATGCGCTTCCTGCTCGGCGTCGCCGAAGCGGGTTTCTTTCCCGGCGTGATCCTCTATCTGACCTACTGGTATCCCGCGCACCGGCGCGGCCGGATGACGACGTTCTTCATGACGGCGGTCGCGCTGTCCGGCGTGGTCGGCGGGCCGATCTCGGGCTTCATCCTGAAGACGTTCGACGGGCTGAGCGGCTGGCACGGCTGGCAGTGGCTGTTCCTGCTCGAAGGCACGCCGTCGGTGCTGGTCGGCGTGCTGGTGTTCTTCGCGCTCGACGACCGGATCGCGAAGGCGACCTGGCTCACCGACGAGGAAAAGGCGCTGCTCGCCCGCAACGTCGACGCGGAGGAGGCGACCAAGGAAGATCCGTCACTCAGCACCGTGATGGCGAGCCCGCGCGTATGGCTGATGGCGCTCATCTACTTCTCGTTCGTGATGGGGCTCTACGGCGTCGGCTTCTGGCTGCCGACGATCATCAAGGCGACCGGCGTCACCGATACGTTCGCGATCGGCCTGCTGTCGGCGGTGCCGTATGCGGCTGCGGTGGTCGCGATGATCCTGATCGCGCGCAGCGCGGACAAGCGCCGCGAGCGCCGCTGGCATCTCGCGATCCCCGCCGCGCTCGGCGCGCTCGGGCTCGTGCTGTCGGTGATCTGGGCACACGAGACCGCGCTCGCGATGCTCGGCCTCACGCTCGCGACGATGGGCATCCTGACCACGCTGCCGCTGTTCTGGAGCCTGCCGACCGCGTTCCTCGGCGGCACGGCGGCCGCGGCGGGCATCGCGATGATCAACTCGATCGGCAACCTCGCGGGCTTCCTGAGCCCTTACCTGATGGGCTGGCTCAAGCAGGCGACGGGCGCGAACGACTCGGGCATGTACATGCTCGCCGGGTTCCTCGTGCTCGGCGGCCTGCTCGCGCTGTCGGTACCGAAGCGGCTGGTCGACAAGTGACGCGCCCCCATGAAAAAAACCCCGAACGCCGGCCGGTGTTCGGGGTTTTGCGTGCGCGCGGCGCGGCGGCGCGTCAGACCACGGTGATCGCGAGCGCGCTTTCGCGGTAGTGCTTCGCCGCCTTGTCGGTTTCGCCGAGATGCTCGAACAGGCGCGCGAGCGCACGATGTGCGCGCACCCTGAGCGCCTCGTTGTCGGCAAGCTTGAGCGCCGATTCGAGGAACGACTGCGCCTTGCCCCACAGCTGCTGCTGCTGGCAGAGGCGGCCGAGCGCGAACAGCAGGTCCGCGTCGTCCGGGTGATCCTTCTTCCACCCTTCCGCCTTCTGGATCAGCGGCAGCGCGTCCGCGCCGGCGGTATCCGGGTAGCGGCGCAGCAGGCGCGCATCCCAGTTGTGCGCGAGCGCGTCCTCGACGATGCGGCGCGCTTCCGGCCGGCGTTCGAGCGACACGAGCAGGTCCGCCGCGAGATCGGCGAGACGCGGCGACTGCCGCTCCGTCGTCGACAGCGACTGCCACACCTCGAGCAGCGCATCGGGATCGTGACGGCGCTCGCGCAGCAGGTTCTCGGCCGCCTGCTGGCGCAGCCGCACCGCCGCGGCCGGATGCAGCGCCTCGCGCTTTTCCAGCGCCTTCGCGAGCTTCAGCACCTCGGCCCAGTTCTTCAGCTGCTGCTGCGCGCGCAGCGCGACCTGCTGCGCGTGGATGCGCTTGCCGCCCGCCTGCATCTCGGACAGCGCGGCGAGCGCGCCGTCGGCATCGCGCGCGTCGGCGCGCATGTCGGCCGCGGCTAGCAGGCGCGCATCCTGCCACTCCGGCGCGCCGACCTTCGACAGCCAGTCGTCGCGGCGCGCGTATTCATGCATCCGATGCGCGGCGGTGGCCGCGACGAGGCTCGCCGCGCCCTGGTTCGCGTCGATCGACAGCGCGTCGCGCGCGGCCTTCTCGGCGCGCGAGAAGCGGCCCGCGTACAGGTTCGCGATCGCGTCGCGCAGCGACGCCTGCGCCTTCTCGTTGCGCGAGCGGGCGCGATACGCGGCGACCCGCTGCGGCATGCGCCAGATGTTGCGCACGATGCGCATCAGCGCGTAGACGACGATGAACAGCACGACGATGCCGACCACGAACAGGTTCAGCGACAGGTCGACCCGGTACGGCGGATAGACGAGCAGCACCTGGCCGGTATCGAAGCGGCCGACGGTGGCGAGCGCCGCGGCGATCGCGAACAGGACCGCGAGCCAAACGATTCCTCGAAGCGTCATCGTTACCCCCGGCTCTTGAACTGCTGAACGGCGTTCAGGCTCGTGTTCAGGTTCGGCACCGCGACCGCCAGCGACGCGCCGTCGACCTGCTTGAGCAGATCCTCGACGGTCTGCGTATCCTTCGCCGCCTGGTCGAAGTATTTCGCGAGCGACGCCTGCGCCGCGTGCAGGTCGGCCTTCATCGCCGCGTCGTTGCGCGCGAGCAGCGACAGCCGGGCGGTCAAGAGGCGCAGCTTCACGTTCTCGCGCACGAAGTAGCCCTGGTCGGGCGATGCGAGCATCGCGTCGGCGTTGTCGATCCGGCGCACCTGCACGAGACCCTTGAGCTGCTCGCCGATGCCGGCCGAGAAGCCGTGCCACCAGACCTTCCAGCGCGGCTCGCCGGTCGCGGCGGCCGTCTTCGCGACGTCGGCCGCCGTATTCGCCTTCGGCGCCGCATGCGGCACGATCGCCTCGCCGGCGAGCGGCAGCGCGTCGATCTTCGCGATCGCGTCGTCGAGCTTGATCGCGAGGCCCGTGAGATCCGCCGACGGCGCGGCCTTCAGCTTCTCGATGTCCTGCGCGAGCGCCTTGCGCACCGTGACGGCCTGCGCGCTCTGCGAGCTCGCGAGGCGCGCGTCGGCGTTCTGCAGCGCGATCAGCGCGAGCTGCGTGTTGCCCGTCAGCTGCAGCTGCTGGCTCGCACTCGACAGCATCTGGTCGACTTCCTCGAACATCCACGCGTCGCGGTTGCGCGCGAGATCCTGGTATTGCTGCTGCAGCGCCTGCTGCGCGTTCTGCGCATCGGCGAGCTTGCCGTCGAGCTGCGCGAGCTGCGTATCGACCTGGTGCGCGCTCGCAAGCGCCTGCTCGGTCTTCGTGCGCGTCTCGGCGGCCTGCGCGTCGAGCGTCTTCTGGCGCGCCGCCAGCGTGTTGTCGAGCCGGTCGACCTTGCGGTTCAGCGCATAGCCGCCGACGCCCGCCGCGCAGCCGAGCACGACGACCACGAGCCACAGGAACGCGCTGCCCCCCCGGCGCGCGCGCGGCTCGGGCGACACGTAAGGCGGACTGGACGGCGCTGCGGATGCAGCGCCCGGCTGGGAAGCGACGCTTTTGGAATCGTTGGTATCTGTCATGCGTTTAGTCACCGGTGCGGCTGTCGCCGGTTGGACGGCCTCGTCGGCCATCGATCGAAACGCGCGGACGATGCGCTCATCGCCCGCGCCGGTCAGCGTAATCCTATCAAAACCCAATGCGCGCGCGGTCTGCTCGATCCGCGGGTGCGGCGTCACGAGCGGCGCGTGCTTCAGCGCGTCGATCTCGGCCTCGGTGAGATGCGCCTGCGCGAGCTCGTGCAGGTTGCGCACGCCTTCCGAGCTCGTGACGAGCCACGCGTGCGGCTCGCCGCCGAGCAGCGCGTGCACGCGCTCCCACGCGCCGATGCGCGGCTCCGGCACGACGCGCCGGTATGCGGCGACGAGGTGCACGTCCGCGCCGGCGTCGCGCAGCCGGTCGGCGAGCCATTCGCGGCCGCCGTCGCCGCGCACGATCAGCACGCGCCGGCCGGCGAGCGCGGCCGCGCCGCCGAACGCGGCTTCGATGCACGCGAACAGGCTTTCGGAATCGTAATGCGGCGCGCCGCCGTCGGCGGGCGCCTGCGGCGCGATCACCCGGTGCGCGGGCGCGGCGATGCCGTGACGCTCGAGCGCGGCGACGCTGCCGGGCCCGACCACGCCGACCGGCAGCGCGTTCGGCCAGATCGCGCCGTACTGCGCGAGCGCGCGGTCGATCGCGTTCGGCGACACGAAGATCACGAGCGCGTAATCGGCCAGCGCCGCGAACGCGGCGGCAAGCGGCGCCGGATCGTCGAGCGGCGCGATGTCGATCAGCGGGAAATCGAGGACGTCGCAACCGGCGTCGGCCAGTTGCGCCGCGAGCCCGGCGGACTGGCCGTCCGGGCGCGTCAGGACGGCGGTGAACGTGCGTGCGCCGCCCGCCATCAGGCGTCGCCCTTGCCGGCCTGCGAGCCGGCGAGCAGCGCGCGGACGATGTCGAGCGCGCCCTGCGCCTCGAGCTCGTCGGCGACCGCGCGGCCGAGCGCGAGCGCGTCGGCAACGGTCATCACCGAAGCGCATTCCTCGGACGTCAGCACGCGCTTGCCGTCGGTCGTCGACACGCGGCCCGTCAGGTACAGCTCGCCCGCGCGCCATACCGCATGCGCGGCGAGCGGCACCTCGCAGCTGCCGCCGAGCGCGCGCGACACCATCCGCTCGGCCTCGACCGCCAGCGCGGTCGCCTGGTCGTGCAGCGGCGCGAGCCACGCGGCGACGTCCGCCCGATGCGACGCGATCTCGATGCCGAGCGCGCCCTGGCCCGCCGCGGGCGGGCTGTCGTCGACGCCGATCAGCGCGCGGATCCGCGCGTCGAGACCGAGGCGCTTGAGCCCGGCCGCCGCGAGGATGATCGCCGCGTAGTCGCCGCGGTCGAGCTTCGCCAGGCGCGTGTCGAGGTTGCCGCGCAGCGGCTGCACCTGCAGGTGCGGGTAGCGCGCGCGCAGCATCGCCTCGCGGCGCAAGCTCGACGTGCCGACCACGGCGCCGGCCGGCAGTGCGTCGAGCGACGCGTAGTCGTTCGACACGAACGCGTCGCGCGGGTCTTCGCGGGTCATGATCGCCGCGAGCGAGAAGCCGTCGGGCAGCGCCATCGGCACGTCCTTCAGCGAATGCACGGCGAGGTCGGCGCGGCCGTCGGCGAGCGCGTTTTCGAGCTCCTTCACGAACAGGCCCTTGCCGCCGACCTTCGACAGCGTGCGATCGAGAATTTGATCGCCGCGGGTCGTCATCCCGAGGATTTTCACGTCACAAGCTGGATATAATTTGCGCAGCGCATCACGCACATGTTCGGCTTGCCACATCGCCAGGCGGCTTTCGCGCGAAGCAATCGTCAGCGTCGCCGGCGGCTGTGCCGACAGAGTCTCGGAATTCATTGCAGGAACATCGAAGGACGGGATTGAAGATCGAATAATGGTAGCACGCACGCCCGCGCCCGCCCGGGCGCGGAGCCGGCCCCGGCGCCGCCTGGTGCGGGCCGCGGCGCGGATGCGCGGAAGTGCCGCAGAAGTCGCAGTCGCTGGATCGCAGTCCCTTTTCACTCGAGCTTTCCCAAGGAAACCCATCGTGAAGTCTTCCGGATCGGCGCGCGCGGCGCGCCGCAATGCTGCCTTGCCCTCCTCCGACGCCCAGACGGGCTCCATCGCCGCCGCCGCAAACGGTCGTGCGAAATCGGCAACCCAGCCGGCAACGAAACCGAAAGACCCGATACGACAGACGAAACGCGCGGCCAAGGCCGCCGCCGCGAACGGCGAGGCCGCCGTCGCGGCGAAGCCGGGCGCCCGCACCCGCGAGGACAAGGACCGCCCGCTGTTCGAGGACATCCGCTTCCTCGGCCGCCTGCTCGGCGACGTCGTGCGCGAGCAGGAAGGCGACGCGGTGTTCGACGTCGTCGAGACGATCCGCCAGACCGCGGTGAAATTCCGCCGCGAGGACGACCGCGAAGCCGCGCAGACGCTCGAGAAGAAGCTGCGCAAGCTGACGCCCGAGCAGACGGTGAGCGTCGTGCGCGCGTTCAGCTATTTCTCGCACCTCGCGAACATCGCCGAGGACCGCCACCACAACCGCCGCCGCCGCATCCACGCGCTCGCCGGCTCCGCGCCGCAGCCGGGCACCGTCGCGTTCGCGCTCGACCAGCTGAAGCAGGCGGGCGGCGCTTCGAAGGGCGTGCTGCAGCGCTTCTTCGACGACGCGCTGATCGTGCCCGTGCTCACCGCGCACCCGACCGAGGTGCAGCGCAAGAGCATCCTCGACGCGCAGCACGACATCGCGAGGCTGCTCGCCGAGCGCGACCAGGAGCTGACCGCGCGCGAACGCCAGTACAACGAGGCGATGCTGCGCGCGCGCGTGACCGCGCTGTGGCAGACGCGGATGCTGCGCGACGCGCGCCTGACCGTCGGCGACGAGATCGAGAACGCGCTGTCGTACTACCGTGCGACGTTCCTCGACGAGCTGCCCGCGCTGTACGGCGACATCGAGGCCGCGCTCGCCGAGCACGGCCTGCCCGCCCGCGTGCCGGCGTTCTTCCAGATGGGCAGCTGGATCGGCGGCGACCGCGACGGCAACCCGAACGTGACCGCCACGACGCTCGACGAGGCGATCCACCGCCAGTCCGCGGTGATCCTCGAGCACTACCTCGAACAAGTGCACAAGCTCGGCGCCGAGCTGTCGGTGTCGAACCTGCTGGTCGGCGCGAACGACGCGGTGAAGGCGCTCGCGGCCGCATCGCCGGACCAGTCGCCGCACCGCGTCGACGAGCCGTACCGCCGGGCGCTGATCGGCATCTACACGCGGCTCGCGGCAAGCGCGCGCGTGCGCCTCGGCGAAGGCACGGTGCCGGTGCGCAGCGCCGGGCGGGGCGCCGCGCCCGTGCGCGCGACGCCGTACGCCGATTCCGAGGAATTCGTGCGCGACCTGAAGGTGCTGATGGAATCGCTCGACGAGCATCACGGCGCGTCGCTCGCCGCGCCGCGCCTCGCGCCGCTCGCGCGCGCGGCCGAGGTGTTCGGCTTCCACCTCGCGAGCATCGACCTGCGGCAGAGCTCCGACATCCACGAGGCGGTCGTCGCCGAGCTGTTCGCGCGCGCAGGCGTCGTGGCCGACTACGCGTCGCTCGCCGAGGAAGACAAGCTGACCGCGCTGCTCGCCGCGCTCGCCGATCCCCGCCCGCTGCGCTCGCCGTACTTCGAATACTCGGCGCTCGCGCAAAGCGAGCTCGGCGTGTTCGAGAAGGCACGCGCGGTGCGCGCGCAGTTCGGCCCGCGCGCGGTGCGCAACTACATCATTTCGCATACCGAGACGGTCAGCGATCTCGTCGAGGTGCTGCTGCTGCAGAAGGAAACCGGCCTGCTCGACGGCGCATTCGGTGCGAAGCACGGCGGCGCGAAGAACGGCCTGATGGTGATCCCGCTGTTCGAGACGATCCCCGACCTGCGCGACGCGTCGCGGATCATGCGCGAGTACTTCGCGCTGCCGGGCGTCGACGCGCTGGTCGCGCACCAGGGCGGCGAGCAGGAAGTGATGCTCGGCTACTCGGACAGCAACAAGGACGGCGGCTTCCTCACGTCGAACTGGGAGCTGTACCGCGCGGAGCTCGCGCTCGTCGACCTGTTCCACGAGCGCGGCATCACGCTGCGCCTGTTCCACGGCCGCGGCGGCACGGTCGGCCGCGGCGGCGGCCCGACCTACCAGGCGATCCTGTCGCAGCCGCCCGGCACCGTGAACGGCCAGATCCGCCTGACCGAGCAGGGCGAGGTGATCGCCAGCAAGTTCGCGAACCCGGAAATCGGCCGCCGCAACCTGGAGACGGTCGTCGCCGCGACGCTCGAGGCGTCGCTGCTGCCGCAGTCGAACGCGCCCGCGCAGCTGCCCGCGTTCGAGACGGCGATGCAGACGCTGTCCGACACCGCGATGGCCGCGTACCGCGCGCTCGTCTACGAGACGCCCGGCTTCACCGACTACTTCTTCTCGTCGACGCCGATCACCGAGATCGCCGAGCTGAACATCGGCAGCCGTCCCGCGTCGCGCAAGCTGCAGGACCCGAAGCACCGCCGCATCGAGGACCTGCGCGCGATCCCGTGGGGCTTCTCGTGGGGCCAGTGCCGGCTGCTGCTGACCGGCTGGTACGGCTTCGGCAGCGCGGTCGCCGCGTACCTCGACGGCACGAAGGACGCGGCCGAGCGCGGCAAGCGCCTCGCGCTGCTGAAGAAGATGAACAAGACCTGGCCGTTCTTCTCGAACCTGCTGTCGAACATGGACATGGTGCTCGCGAAGACCGATCTCGCGGTCGCGTCGCGCTACGCGCAGCTCGTCGCCGACAAGAAGCTGCGCAAGCACGTGTTCGAGCGGATCGTCGCCGAGTGGGAGCGCACGTCGCAGGCGCTGGTCGAGATCACCGGCCAGGACACGCGGCTCGCGACGAACCCGCTGCTCGCGCGTTCGATCAAGAACCGCTTCCCGTATCTCGATCCGCTCAACCACCTGCAGGTCGAGCTGATCAAGCGGCACCGCGCGGGCGACACCAACGCGCGGCTGCGGCGCGGGATTCACCTGACCATCAACGGGATCGCGGCCGGCCTGCGCAACACGGGCTGATCCGCGCCAGCGCGAGCGCGTGCGACGCACGCGCCGCGCAGCACGCACTGCGGCCGCGACGCGCCTTGCCGGGCGTCGCGGCCGTTTCGTTTCAGCGCGCGTCGATCAGCAGCGCATCGTGCTCGAACGAGCCGTCCGGCTGCACCGCGTAATGGCTGCGCACCTCGTCCGGCGCGTGCGCCCACAGCGCGCGGATTCCGGTCACGCTGCCGGCCGGCGTGCGCATCCGCGCGACCCACGAATCGAACTCGATCGGCAGGCGCCAGCGGCTCGCCACCTGCGCGTCGAAGCCCGCGCCGCGGAACATCGCGAGCCATTCGTCGGCCCGGTAGTTGCGCACGTGCGACGCGTCGCGCAGCACTTCCAGCGCCTGCAGATAGGTATCGAGCAGCGGATGGTCGGGGCCGGCGATGTCGATCATCAGTACGCGGCCGCCCGGCTTCAGCACCCGGCGCGCCTCGGCGAGCGCGGCGGGCACGTCGTGCCAGTGATGTGCGCTCATCCGGCTCACGACCCAGTCGAACGTCGCCGCGTCGAACGGCAGCCGCTCGGCCGGCCCGTGGCAGGTGCGGATGTTCGCGAAGCCGCGCTCGCGCGCCGCCGCGTCGACGGTCGCGAGCATCTGCGGCGCCAGGTCGTACGCGACCACTTCGCGCGCGTGCGGCGCGACCGCGAAGCTCGCGTGGCCCGCGCCGCAGCCCAGGTCGAGCACCGTCGCGCCCGGCGTCGCGCGCACCGCGTCGGCGAGCGCCTGCAGGTCGGCGCCGGTCGCGTGGACCGTGCTCGTCAGATAGGCGGCGGCAGTCGAGCCGAACGCGTCGGCAACCTGGTCGTGGTGTTTCATCGCACTCTCCTGTTGGCCGGAGTTGGCGCTTCAGCGCTTACTCCGGCCCCATGCAAAGCTTGGGGGGAACCGTCCGCGCCGATGCGGGCAGACGCGTGAGCCGCTACAATAGGCCCGCCCATGTACCAGTACAAGTTAAGCAGTTATTCTGGTATTCGATCCACCCGCCTGACGATTTCGCATGAACCTTCCGCCCGCCGCCCCCACCCCGCCGCTCGACGCGACGCCCGCCCGCGCGCTCGGCGACTTCATCCGCGCGCACCGCGAGCGCCTGTCGCCGCAGGCGGTCGGCCTGCCGCCCGGCCCGCGCCGCCGCACGCCGGGGCTGCGGCGCGAGGAAGTCGCGCAGCTGTGCGGCGTGAGCCCGACCTGGTACACGTGGATCGAACAGGGCCGCCCGGTGTCCGCGTCGGCCGACGCGCTCGCGCGGATCGCGGTCGCGCTGCAGCTGTCGCGGGCCGAGCGCGCGTACCTGTTCGAACTGGCCGCGCAGCGCGACCCGGCCGAGCCGGACGTCGCCGCCGGCGACCTGCCGCCGACGCTCGCCGCGACCGTCGCCGCGATCGCGACGCCCGCGTACGTGCTCGACCGCCAATGGAACGCGCTCGCGTGGAACCCGCCCGCCGCCGCGCTGTTCACCGGCTGGCTCGACGGCGGCCACGACCGCAACCTGCTGCGCTTCGTGTTCATGTCGCCGGCCGCGCGCACGCTGATCGTCGACTGGGAGACCCGTGCGCGCCGGCTCGCCGCCGAATTCCGCGCCGACTCGATCCGCCACCTGAACGATGCGCCGACGCGCGCGCTGATCGACGCGCTGACGGCCGGCAGCGACGCGTTCGCGCAGTACTGGGCGTCGCAGGACGTGTTCGAGCGCGAAGGCGGCGAGCGCGAATTCGACCACCCGGCCGACGGGCGGCTCGTCTACCAGCAGATCACGCTGAAGCCCGCGCATCGCGAGGACCTGAAGCTCGTCGTGCTGGTACGCGAGTGACCGCGCATCAGAAGCTGATCGTCGCGGTGATCGTGTCGCTGTAACTGCCCGGCGCGGGCGTGGTCTGCGCGGGCACGCGCCCGTAGATCGTGACCGATTGCGCGAGCCCGCTGCCGGTGCCCGTCGCCATCGACGTGCCGCCGGTGCCGTCGCCCCACGGCGTCGAATGGCCGGCGTCCTGGTAGAGCTGATAGCCGACCGCGCCCCCGCCGCCCGAGCGCTGCATCGTGCGCGCGGCAACGTTGCCGCTGCCGCCGGCGTTCAGCGCGATCTGGTACGCATCGCCGTTCGTGCACTGCGCGCTGATCGAGCCGGTCGCCGTCAGCGGCGACGCGAGCACGCCCGCTGCCGGAAATGCAACATTCGTCGCGCTGATGAGGCAGTTGTTCACGACGGTCGCGTTCGCCGCATACGAGAACGTGCCGGCCGATGCTTGCGACGTGCATGGCGTCAGCTGGATGCCGAGCAGCGCGAAGTTGTAGCTGTACGACGCCTGGTTCCCGGCGAACGTCTGCGAGTAGACCGTGCTGCTGTTGTTGACGCTCGGCACCGTCGGCTGGCTCGGCGCGATGCGGCCGTAGACGGTCAGGTTCGCGTTCGCGGTCGTGCCGACCCCCGGCCTCGTCAGCGTGACCGACATCGGCGTCGTGCCGCTGGCGACCGCGCCCCAGGACTGCGTATAGCCAGCATCCTGGTACAGGTCGTACTGCATCTGGTTCGCCCCGTTGGTCAGCGCGCGCGGGGTCCCGGTGAGGTTCAGGCAGACGAGCGCGGTCGTATTGAGGCTTGCCACATCCCACGTGCACGTCACGCTCACCGTGCTCGTCGTCGTGTACGCGAGCTGGGTGATCGGGCTGACCGAGCCGAAGCTCGTCGTCGGTGCGCTCACCGAACAGCTGTCCGCGCGCGCGGACAGCCACGGCGCACCGAGCACCGCAGCCAGCAGCCAGCACGCCATCCAGCGCAGGCGCCGATGCACCCGCCCGATCCGCTCGTCCGTCATGGTTCTCCTCATGGAAACGCATCCGGCTCGACGGCGCCCGCCGCCGGCACGATCGCCGGCTGTCGGCGACAAGCGGCCGACATGCCGCGCGCCCGACCCTCGACTCAGATCAATTCAGATTCCGAAACAATCCCGGCAAATGCAATCATCTGCGTATTTTCTTCCATTTCACACAATCAAATGCGTAGAGTAGTCTAATCTTGTCAGACGGATGTGCGGTTTTATCGAAACGGCGGCGCATTGCGCGGACCAGGCCACGCGAGCCGGGCGATTTCCTGAACGGCCGGAGGAAACCAAGATGAACACCACTACACGCCTCGGACTTTCGGCCGCCCTCGCGGCAGCCGTCGCATTCACGCCCGCGTGGCGCCCCGCCGCCGCCGCGGTCTACTCGAACGGCACCGCCACCGCGCAATTCAACGTCACGCTGACGATCCAGGCGAACTGCACGGTTTCCGCGAACCCGCTCGCATTCGGCACCAGCGGCGTGGTGGGTTCGGCGGTCAATCAGCAGACCACGCTGTCCGTCACCTGCACGGACTCGACGCCGTACAACCTCGGTCTCGACGCGGGCGGTGTCACCGGCTCGACGGTCTCCGCGCGGCTGATGGCCGGCACGGCGAGCGGCAATACGAGCACGACGGTCGGCTTCCAGCTCTACCAGGACGCCGGCCACACGACCGTCTGGGGGAACACGCAGGGCACCGACACCGTCGGCGGCACCGGCAACGGGTCCGCCCAGACGGTGAACGTGTACGGCCAGGTGCCGACCCAGACCACACCGAAGCCGGACACCTATCAGGCCACCGTGACCGCGACCGTCTATTTCTGACGCGCCGTGGCGATTCGCGCCCGTCTCCTCGCCGCCCTGTGCGCCGCGTCAGCGGCAACCGAGTCGGCGGCGACGCTGCAGATTTCGCCGGTGACGCTCGAACTGCCGCCCTCCGTGGCCGCAGCAGGCGTCACGCTCACCAATTCGGGCGCGCAGGCGATCTATGGCCAGGTCCGCACGTTCCGCTGGACCCAGGAAAACGGCGAGGACGTGCTGACGCCGACCGATTCGCTCGCCGCGTCGCCGCCGCTGCTGCAGATCGGCGCGAACGCCGAGCAACTGATCCGCCTCGTACGCACGACGCCCGCAACGCCGGCCGCCGAGGAAAGCTATCGCGTGCTGATCGACGAGCTGCCCGCGCCCGGCACGCCGGTAGCGAACGGCATCACGCTGCGCCTGCGCTACTCGGTCCCCGTGTTCGTCGAGCCCGACAGAACGCCTGCGCCGCCGCGGCTCGACTGGCGCGTCGAATCCGACCCGCGGGGCTGGCTGCTGTCGGTCTCGAACCTCGGCGGCCGGCGTGCGCAGATCTCCGCGGTGCGGCTCGTCGATGCGCAAGGCAATGCGCAGGAAGTCGCGCGCGGACTGCTCGGCTACGCGCTGGCCGGCAGCGTGCGCCGTTGGCCGCTCCGGCTCGATGCGCGCAAGCCGCCGTTCGTGAAGGTCCGGGCGACCGTCAACGCGCAACCGGTCGAGGCGCGGCTGACGCCGCCCTGAACCGGGCGCCGGCCTCCCTCCCTTCACCTTGCGCGTGCCGACGACGCGACCCGCCGATCGACCGACGCCCTCCGGGCGACGCGCGCGCGTTGTCGCCGCAGCATCGGCACTGGTCGCGCTCGTGCTGCGCGCGACCGGCGCGTGCGCGCAACCGGCTGCCGCACCGCCGCTTGCAGCGGCTCCCGAGCCCGGCGCGCTGTACCTCGACGTGTCGATCAACGGCGAACCGACGCACCGGATCGCGCGCTTCCAGCTGGTCGACGGACACCTGTTCGCGGCGTCGGCCGACCTGAACGACCTCGGCATCGCGGCCGGCGACCGCGCGCACGCGCCGTCGAACGCACCGTCGAACGCACTGGTCGCGCTCGACACGCTCGAAGGCGTGCGCTACGACTACGACGCCGGCCGCCAGACGATCGACCTGCGGGTGCCCGACGCGCTGCGCATTCCGCACACGTTCGACACGCGCGCGCTCGCCGCCACGCCGCCGGCCACGTCCGGGCGCGGCATCGTGCTGAACTACGATGCGTACGCGCAGACCGTCGCGCACGCGCCGTTCTCGATCTGGAGCGAAGCGCGCTACTTCGATCCGGCCGGCGTGTTCAGCAGCACCGGCGTCGCCTATCTCTATCGCGACCGGCAGCGCTATCTGCGCTACGACACGTCGTGGACGACGTCCGACCCGCGCACGCTCACGACGATGCAGATCGGCGACACCATCTCGTCGTCGCTGTCGTGGACCCGCTCGCTGCGCCTCGGCGGCCTGCAGTGGCGCAGCAATTTCGGGCTGCGCCCCGATCTCGTGACCTTCCCGGTGCCGGCGCTGTCCGGCAGCGCGGTCGTGCCGTCGGCGGTCGACCTGTACGTGAACAACGTGCGCCAGTTCAGCGGCAACGTCCCGGGCGGCCCGTTCGTGATCAACAGCGTGCCGGGCATCACCGGCGCCGGCAACGCGACCGTGATCACGCGCGATGCGCTCGGCCGCACGATCACCACGTCGATCCCGCTGTACGTCGACACGCGCCTGCTCGCGCCCGGCCTCGCGAGCTATTCGGCGGAAGCGGGCTTCCTGCGCCGCGCGTACGGCATCGACACGTTCGACTATGCGCGCACGCCGGCCGCGAGCGGGTCGCTGCGCTACGGGATCAACGAGCGGCTGACCGTCGAAGCGCACGCCGAAGCAACGAGCGGCGTCTACAACGCCGGCGCGGGCGCGCTCGCGCGCATCGGCGACGCGGGTGTCGCGAATGCGTCGCTGGCCGTCAGCGCGGGACGCTTCGGCGGCGCGCAGGCGGGCGCAGGCTACCAGTACGTGACGCCGCGCTTCTCGATCGACGCGCAGACGCTGCGCGCGTTCGGCGGCTACGGCGACCTCGGCTCCCGCGAGGGCACGCCGGTCGCGACCGCGAGCGACCGCGTGACGGTGTCGTTGCCGTTCCTCCACGCGCAGACGCTGTCGTTCAGCTATCTCGGCCTCAAGTATCCGGGCGCCCGCGCATCGCGAATCGGTTCGGCCGCCTGGTCGGTCAACTTCGGGATGCTCGCGTCGATGACCATCAGCGCGTTCCAGGACTTCCGGCAACGCAGCGCGCGCGGCTTCTTCATCAGCCTGAGCATCGGCCTCGGCGACAACACGTCGATCTCCGCGAGCGCCGGCCGGCAGAACGGCAAGTCGACCTACGCGGTCAACGCGTCGCGCGCGCCCGACTACGACGGCGGCTTCGGCTGGAACGTGCAGGCCGGCGGGAACGGCGGGATGCGCTACGGGCAAGGACAGCTTCAATACCTCGGCCGCGCGGGCGAAGTCACGCTGCTCGCGCAGTCGTTCGCCGGCGAGCGCAATGCGGCGGTCGACGTCGCCGGCGCGCTCGTGCTGATGAACGGCCACCTGATGGCGTCGCGCCGCATCGACGACGGCTTCGCGCTCGTATCGACGGACGCCGGGCGCGTGCCGGTGCTGCACCAGAACCGGCCGATCGGCGAGACCGACCGCGCCGGCTACCTGCTCGTGCCCGACCTCAACGCGTACCAGAACAACCGCGTCGCGATCGACGGCACGACGCTGCCGGCCGATGCGCGCATTACGGACACGACGCTCGACCTCGTGCCGCAGGCCCGCTCCGGCGTGTTCGCGCGGTTTCCGGTCACGCGCTACCGCGCCGCGACGATCGCGCTGCGCATGCCCGACGGCGCGCCGCTGCCGCCCGGCCTCGAAGTCGTCCACGTCGAGAGCGGGCAGCGCACGATCGTCGGCTACGACGGCCTCACGTTCGTCGACGGCCTCGTCGCCGACAATCATCTGGAGATTGCCGGCGACGGACGCCGCTGCAGCGTCGAATTCGCGTACCAGCGCCCGGACGACGGCACGCTGCCGCGCATCGGCCCGCTGACCTGCGCGCTGCGCTGACGCCCGCCCGGTCGCACGGCGGCGAATGCTAAAATCCTCCGATTCCCTCGCGGCGCACGCCGCCCAACACCCTTCGAAGATTCGCCATGACGTCCCAACTGCACAAAAAGGGCGAGGCCTGGTCGGCCCGCTTCTCGGAACCGATGTCCGAGCTGGTCAAGCGCTACACGTCGTCGGTGTTTTTCGACAAGCGCCTCGCGCTCGTCGACATCGCCGGCTCGCTCGCGCACGCGAAGATGCTCGCCGCGCAGAAGATCATCAGCGCCGACGACCTGGCCGCGATCGAACGCGGGATGGCGCAGATCCAGGGCGAGATCGAGCGAGGCGAATTCGAATGGCAGCTCGACCTCGAGGACGTCCACCTGAACATCGAGGCGCGCCTGACCGCGCTGATCGGCGACGCCGGCAAGCGCCTGCACACGGGCCGCTCGCGCAACGACCAGGTCGCGACCGACATCCGCCTGTGGCTGCGCGGCGAGATCGACCGCATCGGCGGCCTGCTGGGCGACCTGCGCGGCGCGCTGATCGACCTCGCGGAACAAAACGCCGACACGATCATGCCCGGCTTCACGCACCTGCAGGTCGCGCAGCCGGTCACGTTCGGCCACCACCTGCTCGCGTACGTCGAAATGTTCTCGCGCGACGCCGAGCGCATGCGCGACTGCCGCACCCGCGTGAACCGCCTGCCGCTCGGCGCGGCCGCGCTCGCGGGCACGAGCTACCCGATCGACCGTCACGCGGTCGCGAAGACGCTCGGCTTCGACGGCATCTGCGCGAACTCGCTCGACGCGGTGTCGGATCGCGACTTCG
Source organism: Burkholderia ubonensis (assembly GCF_902833085.1). Classification (GTDB taxonomy): domain Bacteria; phylum Pseudomonadota; class Gammaproteobacteria; order Burkholderiales; family Burkholderiaceae; genus Burkholderia; species Burkholderia ubonensis. The sequence continues at coordinate 110,258 of NZ_CADFEB010000007.1, read as the reverse complement.
CGATCGAATTCACGGCCGCGGCCGCGCTCGTGATGACGCACGTGTCGCGCTTCTCGGAAGAGCTCGTGCTGTGGATGAGCCCGCGCGTCGGCTTCATCGACATCGCCGACCGCTTCTGCACCGGCAGCTCGATCATGCCGCAGAAGAAGAACCCGGACGTGCCCGAGCTCGCGCGCGGCAAGACCGGCCGCGTGAACGGCCACCTGATGGCGCTCCTCACGCTGATGAAGGGCCAGCCGCTCGCGTACAACAAGGACAACCAGGAAGACAAGGAACCGCTGTTCGACACGGTCGACACGGTCGCCGACACGCTGCGGATCTTCGCCGAGATGGTCGCGGGCATCACCGTGAAGCCCGACGCGATGCGCGCGGCCGCGCTGCAGGGCTTCTCGACCGCGACCGACCTCGCCGACTACCTCGTGAAGCGCGGGCTGCCGTTCCGCGACGCGCACGAGGCGGTCGCGCACGCGGTGCGGATCTGCGACGATCGCGGCATCGACCTCGCCGACCTGACGCTCGACGAGATGAAGCAGGAGCTGCCGAACGTCGCGCACCTGATCGGCGACGACGTGTTCGGCTACCTGACGCTCGAAGGCTCGGTCGCGAGCCGCAACCACCCGGGCGGCACCGCGCCGGACCAGGTGCGCGCCGCCGTGAAGGCCGCGCGCGCGGCGCTCGGCAAGTAAGCGTCGCCGCGAACGGACGCCCCGCGGCGTCCGTTTCTTGTTGGCGCGGGCCGCTCACGTTGCGTGCGTCGCCCGCCTTCTCCCCCGACTTCCGGACCTCAGCAATGACGTTTTCCGCCGCGATCTTCGACATGGACGGCCTGCTCATCGATTCCGAGCGGACGATCATGAACACGTGGATCGACGTCGCCCGCGCGCACGGCGTCGGGCTGTCCGTCGCCGACTACCTGCAGATCGTCGGCCGCTCGTTCGCGGAAGGCCAGACGATTCTCGCGGGCATCATCGGCGACACCGGCACGTTCGACGCGGTCCGCATGCGCGTGCGCGAACAGCTCGCGGCGCCCGAACCCCATCCGAAATTCCCGCTGAAGCCCGGCGCGCACGCGCTGCTGAACGCACTCGCGCAGGCCGGCATCCCGTGCGCGGTCGCGTCGTCGTCCGCGCGCGACGTGATCCGCGCGCGGCTCGACGCGGTCGGCGCGCTGCCGTTCTTCCACGCGCTCGCGGGCGGCGACGAAGTCGCGCGCGGCAAGCCCGACCCGGCCGTCTACCGGCTCGCCGCCGAACGGCTCGGCGTGCCGGCCCACGCGTGCATCGCGTTCGAGGACAGCGATTTCGGCGCGCAGGCCGCGGCCGGCTCGGGCGCGTCGGTCGTCACCGTGCCCGACCTGAAGGCGCCCACGCCGGAGATCGTCACGCTGAGCCTGCACGTGCTCGCGTCGCTCGACGACGCGCTCGCCCTCGTGCCGGCGTGGTTCGGGCTGCACGACGCGCAGCGCGCGTAGGCAACCCACCTCCCCAAATGAAAACGGGCACCTCCCGGTGCCCGTCTTTCCTTGCCACGATGCGTCGCCTGGCCGTCAATTGTTGCCGGCCGTCTCCGACAGGCGCTTCATCGTCGCGATGCGCGCGCCGATGATGTCGATGCGCCCGTCCTCGCCGACGAGCGGCGCGGTCGCGTCGCGGTACGTGACCCACGCGCGCTGCGCATGCACGAGCGTCGCGGCCGAATGCGCGGGCATCTTGCGCCGCAGCTTCTGGTAATAGCGGTTCAGGTCGAACAGCGCGTGCTCGCACGCGGCGTCCTGCTCGCACGGCCGGATGCGGCGCAACGGATCGCGCGCGTCGTTCCTGGGCGCGTTCGCCGGGCCGCTCGCATCTGCATTCGCCGCGTTCGCCGCGCCGTTGTCCGCCGCCTTCGCCGCCACCTGGCCCGGCCCGCCGGCCGGCGCCGCATAACGATCGGCCGCCGCCCGCAGCGCGAGCGCGCGCTCGCGCACCGGCTGCAGCTGCATGTCGGCGCTCGCCATCGTGTACATCGTGCCGCGCGTCGTGTCGTACACGGCCGTCAGCAGGTGCGCCTCGTCCTTGCGCCACATCAGCCAGCGCCGCTGGCTCTCCTGCCAGCCGCGCTTCGCGTCGGCGGGCGCGTCGTTCAGCAGGCGCTTGTACGCGGCGTCCATCACCGTCTGCCACTGCTGCTGCGCTTCGCCCATGCACTGGATCTGCCCGGCCGTCGACGAGCGGTCGCGCTGCGCGAGGCACTGCCGCATCGCGACGTCGATCGGATCGGCCGCCGCGACTTCCGCGTGCGCCCCCCCCAACCCCGCCGACCAGGCCGCCCAGGCGACGAGCGCGGCCGCGGCCGCGCGCATCGTCCCGATTCGATTCCGTGCCATCGTCAGTCGCGCACGCAGTCGACGAAGTACTCGACGCGCCCGTTCACCTCTTCCGCGACGAGGCCGTGGATGTCGGTGTGGAAGCCCGGGAAGCGCTCGTTGAAGTCGCGCGCGAACCGCAGGTAGTTGACGATCGTCTTGTTGAAGCGCTCGCCCGGAATCAGCAGCGGAATGCCCGGCGGGTACGGCGTCAGCAGGATGCTCGTCACGCGGCCTTCGAGCTCGTCGAGCGGCACGCGGTCGATCTTGCGGTGCGCGAGCTTCGCGAACGCGTCCGACGGCTTCATCGCCGGCTCCATGTCCGACAGGTACATCTCGGTCGTCAGGCGCGCGATGTCGTTCGCGCGGTAGACGTCGTGGATCTGCGTGCACAGGTCGCGCAGGCCGACGCGCTCGTAGCGCGGATGCTGCGCGACGAATTCCGGCAGCACGCGCCACAGCGGCTGGTTGTTGTCGTAGTCGTCCTTGAACTGCTGCAGCTCGGTCACCATCGAGTTCCAGCGGCCCTTCGTGATGCCGATCGTGAACATGATGAAGAACGAGTACAGGCCCGTCTTCTCGACGATGATCCCGTGCTCGGCGAGGTACTTCGTGACGATCGCGGCCGGGATGCCGGTCTCGCCGAATTCGCCGTCCACGTCGAGCCCCGGCGTGATGATCGTCGCCTTGATCGGGTCGAGCATGTTGAAGCCTTCCGCGAGCGGGCCGAAGCCGTGCCAGCGGTCGTTCGGCTTCAGCATCCAGTCTTCCCGCGAGCCGATGCCTTCCTGCGCGAGGTCTTCCGGCCCCCACACGCTGAAGAACCAGTCGTCGCCGTACTCGGCGTCGACCTTGCGCATCGCGCGGCGGAAGTCGATCGCCTCGGCGATCGATTCCTCGACGAGCGCGGTGCCGCCCGGCGGCTCCATCATCGCGGCCGCAACGTCGCACGACGCGATGATCGCGTACTGCGGGCTCGTCGACGTGTGCATCAGGTACGCCTCGTTGAAGCGGTGCTTGTCGAACGTGCGGTTCTCCGAATCCTGCACGACGATCTGCGACGCCTGCGAGATGCCCGCGAGCAGCTTGTGGGTCGAGTGCGTCGCGAACACGAGCGCGCCGGTGCGCGGCCGGCCGTCGCCGATCGCGTGCATGTCGCGATAGAAGTCGTGGAACGTCGCATGCGGCAGCCACGCTTCGTCGAAGTGCAGCGTGTCGAGCAGGTCGCCGAGCAGGTCCTTGATCATCTCGACGTTGTAGACGACGCCGTCGTACGTGCTCTGCGTGATCGTCAGGATGCGCGGCTTCATGTCCGGATTCTGGCGCATCGCCTCGCGCGCGAACGGGTTCGCCTCGATCTTCTTGCGGATGTTCTCCGGCTTGAACTCGTCGCGCGGGATCGGGCCGATGATGCCGAAGTGGTTGCGCGTCGGCGTGAGGAACACCGGAATCGCGCCCGTCATCGTGATCGCGTGCAGGATCGACTTGTGGCAGTTGCGGTCGACCAGCACGATGTCGCCGGGCGCGACCGTCGCGTGCCAGACGATCTTGTTCGACGTCGACGTGCCGTTGGTCACGAAGAACAGGTGGTCGGCGCTGAAGATGCGCGCCGCGTTGCGCTCGGACGCGGCCACCGGGCCCGTGTGGTCGAGCAGCTGGCCGAGTTCGTCGACCGCGTTGCAGACGTCCGCGCGCAGCATGTTCTCGCCGAAGAACTGGTGGAACATCTGGCCGAGCGGGTTCTTCAGGAACGCGACGCCGCCCGAGTGGCCCGGGCAGTGCCACGAGTACGAGCCTTCGTCCGCGTACTTGACGAGCTCCTTGAAGAACGGCGGCGCGAGCGAGTCGAGATACACCTTCGCCTCGCGGATGATGTGGCGCGCGACGAACTCCGGCGTGTCCTCGAACATGTGGATGAAGCCGTGCAGCTCGCGCAGGATGTCGTTCGGCAGGTGGCGCGACGTGCGCGTCTCGCCGTACAGGAAGATCGGGATGTCCGCGTTGCGGCGGCGCACTTCGCTGACGAACGCGCGCAGCTCGATGATCGCGGTGGCCAGTTCGGGCAGCTCGCCGTCCGGGCCCGTCTCGCCGAGCATGAGTTCGTCGTCGTCGATCGACAGGATGAAGCACGACGCGCGGCTCGACTGCTGCGCGAACGACGTCAGATCGCCGTAGCTCGTGAGGCCGAGGACTTCGACGCCCTCCTTCTCGATCGCTTCGGCCAGTGCCCGGATGCCGGAGCCCGAGATGTTCTCGGAGCGGAAATCTTCGTCGATGATCACGACGGGGAAACGAAACTTCATGGGCGAATCTCCAAAAAGAACGACCGCGGCGCGTCACGCGCAGCGGTCACCTGATAACCGGTCGGTGTATGGCTGATATGCAACCAGATCAGGTTTTCGGCAGCGTGACACCCCGTTGCCCTTGATACTTGCCGCCGCGATCCGCGTACGACACGTCGCACACCTCGTCGCTCTCGAAGAAGAGCACCTGGGCGACGCCTTCGTTCGCGTAGATCTTCGCGGGCAACGGCGTGGTGTTCGAGAATTCCAGCGTGACGTAGCCTTCCCATTCGGGCTCGAACGGCGTCACGTTGACGATGATCCCGCAGCGCGCGTAGGTCGACTTGCCGAGGCAGACCGTCAGCACGGTGCGCGGAATGCGGAAATATTCGACGGTGCGGGCCAGCGCGAACGAGTTCGGCGGGATGATGCACACGTCGCCCTTGAAATCGACAAACGAACCCTCGTCGAAGTTCTTCGGATCGACGATCGTCGAGTTGATGTTCGTGAAGATCTTGAATTCGTCGGCGCAGCGGATGTCGTAGCCGTAACTCGACGTGCCGTAGCTGACGATCCTGCGGCCGTCCGCGGACGCACGGACCTGATCGGGCACGAACGGCTCGATCATCTTGTGCTCTTCGGCCATGCGCCGGATCCACTTGTCGGACTTGATGCTCATAAATGGGCGCCAGAAAACGCTGCGTGACTGTCAGGGAGGGCCGTCCGCCCAGGGCGGCGGCCGGGAAAGGCGCACATTTTACGCGATCGCGACGGCGCGCATGCGGCCCTTGTCATCAGCGGATCACGCCGCACGCGAGCGCGGGCCCCGCGCCGTGCTGCGGGAACGCCGGATCGCTCGGGTCGCGATGCACGAGCGCCGAGCGGCCGAACGCCGAGCGCACGCCGTCGAGAGCCAGGTCGGGCGCGACGATGAAACCCGCCGCGACGCCGTTCGCGTCCGCGTGGATATTGCCGAGGTCGCCGGCGACGCGGGCGCCCGCGCGCAGCCGGTCGGCGGCCGGCGCGAACACCTGGCCGGCGCTCGAGCCGTCGCCCGCATTGCAGTCGCCGCGCTCGTGCACCTGCAGCGCGTGGTCGCTGTTCGGCGGCAGGCCCACCAGGTTGTAGGTGACCTGCACGCCGTCGGGGCGCTCGACGAGCGTCACCATGCCGCGCGCCTGCGACCCGACCGTCGGTTGCAGTTGCGCGTCGGCGCGCTTTTCGTGCGTCGATGAAAAGGAAGTACAGCCGGCCAAGAGGCCCAGCGCGGCGGCGGCCAGCAGCGCGTGCCGCACGCTGCCGGCGCGCGCGCCGTGATGTCGATCGTTCATGCGTTCCTCATGCCGGCGGACGCCGCTTGTGGCGTGGCGCCCACCGGGCGGGTAAAGGGACCCTGGAAAAGTCGCCATGATACCGCGCCTCGCGGCGGCGTAAACAGCGTCCGGCCCCGCCCCGCAAGGGTTTTACGTATTTTGAACAACGATGCTCGGAAACTTCGACGTCATGTCGCGTGCGCGCTCGGCAATCGCGAGCGCGACGCCGCGCGCGATTTCCCGATAACGCTGCGCGAGCTTGCCGTCCGGATCCGCCGCGACCGTCGGCGCGCCGCTGTCGGCCTGCTCGCGGATCGCGATGTCGAGCGGCAGGCTGCCGAGCACGTTCACGCCGTAGTCCTGCGACAACCGCTGCGCGCCGCCGGCGCCGAAGATGTGCTCCTCGTGGCCGCAGTTCGAGCACACATGGATGCTCATGTTCTCGACGATGCCGAGGATCGGGATGCCGACCTTCTCGAACATCTTGAGGCCCTTCTTCGCGTCGAGCAGCGCGATGTCCTGCGGGGTCGTGACGATCACCGCGCCCGTCACCGGCACGCGCTGCGCGAGCGTCAGCTGGATGTCGCCGGTGCCCGGCGGCATGTCGACGATCAGGTAGTCGAGCTCGCGCCAGTTGGTCTGGCGCAGCAGTTGCTCCAGCGCCGACGTCGCCATCGGGCCGCGCCACACCATCGGGTTGTCCTCCTCGATCAGGAAGCCGATCGAGTTGGCCTGCAGCCCGTGGCCGACGAGCGGGTTCATCGACTGGTTGTCCGGCGACTCGGGCCGCTGGCCGTGGATGCCGAGCATCGTCGGCAGCGACGGGCCGTAGATGTCGGCGTCGAGGATGCCGACCGACGCGCCTTCCGCGGCCAGCGCGAGCGCGAGGTTGACGGCCGTCGTGCTCTTGCCGACGCCGCCCTTGCCGGACGCGACCGCGACGATGTTCTTCACGTTCGGCAATAGTTTGACGCCGCGCTGCACGGTATGCGCGACGATGTCCTGCGAGACGGCGACGCGCGCATCGCGCACGCCCGGCACGGCCTCGAGCGCAGCGCTCACGCGCGCGCGCACATCGTCATGAAGGCTCTTCGCCGGATAGCCGAGCACGACGTCGACGCTCACGACGTCGCCGTCGATCGCGACGTTGCGCACGCCTTTGCTGGCCGCATACGGGCGGCCGGTGTTGAGATCAACGACAGCCGCGAGCGCGGCGTCGACGAGTGCCCGGTCAATGCTCATCGAAACTCCGTGAAAACGTTCTTTTCGCACCCAAACGTCAAGAATTATCAAATAACGCGGCGAAAATCGGGAAAAGTGAAAGAATCTGTTGCATGCCATTGCGCGAACGCGCGGGCCGGCGCAATCTTCGCGTGCGGCGCGGCCATGGGGCCAAATCGACCCCGTACCGCCTATATTGTAGAGGCTGACGCGTCGCGCTGCCCGAACAGCCACGCTGCCGGGCAGGGCATGCGGTCGCCGCGGCGACCGCCGCGCGTGCAGGATCGCCCCTCTTTTTCCGGGCGGGCCTGCCCGGGAAGCCGTACCTGTTGTTGTTGTCGTTGTCGACTCGTTCAATCAAGAGAGGAATCCAACATGAACATGAAAATCGCGACTCGCCTGTCCGTCTTCGTATTGGCCGGTGCGGTTCTCGCCGGCTGCGCGACGTCGCCGCAAGGCACCAACACGGCCGTCGGCACGGGCGCGGGCGCCGCGCTGGGCGCCGGCATCGGCGCGCTGGCGGGCGGCGGCAAGGGCGCGGCGATCGGTGCAGGCGTCGGCGCGCTGGTCGGCGGCGTGACGGGTTACAACTGGCAGGCGATCAAGAACAAGCTCGCGCCGTCGGCGGCCCAGACCGGCACGCAGGTGACCGAGCAGCCGGACGGCTCGCTGAAGCTGAACGTGCCGAGCTCGGTGACGTTCGCGACGAACCAGTACGCGATCACGCCGGCGTTCACGCCGCTGCTGAACGACCTCGCGACGACGCTGAACCAGAACCCGCAGGTCACCGCGTCGGTCGTCGGCTACACCGACAGCACCGGCTCGGCAGGGCTGAACCAGACGCTGTCGCAGAACCGCGCGCAGAGCGTCGTCAACGCGCTGACGCAGCGCGGCGTCGCCGGCGGCCGCCTGTCGGCGCAAGGCATGGGCGCGTCGAACCCGATCGCCGACAATGCGACCGAAGCCGGCCGCGCGCAGAACCGCCGCGTCGAGATCTACCTGCGCGCTGCCCAGCAGTAAGCGCGCAGGCGGGGGAATGCGCGGCTCGCGCCGCCCGCACTGCCCCGCCGGACAAGGCTTCCGGCGGGGCAAGTAACAAATCGAAAAAAATTTCGAACTTCTGTCGCGTTCCGCGGTCTTTCTTTACGGTACGTGGCTGGTGTTGCCGGCGCGTCACCATTCTCCTCTTGTCGTTGTTGCTCCGGGGCCGTATCCGCCCCGGTTTTTTTTGCCTGCGCAATTTGCGCTGCAACGCAACATTCGACACCCGGACACGCCGCTTGCAGCCCGCTGCGTCCCGCCCGTGCCACCTGGGCCGGCCACCCGCCTGTCCGGCCCGCGCCCCTGCTAGAATCGCAGTTTCCAGTGGTTTCCCGCCGTTCCTCTACAGACCCTATGTCCGCATCCGACCTCACTTCCGTGCAGGCCGCGCCGCAAGGCCGCCGCCAGATTCTCGTCACGTCCGCTCTGCCGTACGCCAACGGCCAGATCCACATCGGCCACCTGGTCGAGTACATCCAGACCGACATCTGGGTGCGGACGCTGCGAATGCACGGCCATGAGGTCTACTACATCGGCGCCGACGACACGCACGGCACGCCGGTCATGCTGCGCGCCGAGAAGGAAGGGCTGACGCCGAAGCAGCTGATCGACCGCGTCTGGACCGAGCACAAGCGCGACTTCGACAGCTTCGGCGTGTCGTTCGACAACTTCTACTCGACCGATTCGGACGAGAACCGCGTGCTGAGCGAGCAGATCTACGTCGCGCTGAAGGAAAACGGCCTGATCGCCGAGCGCGAGATCGAGCAGGCGTACGATCCCGTCAAGGAAATGTTCCTGCCGGACCGCTTCATCAAGGGCGAGTGCCCGAAGTGCCACGCGAAGGACCAGTACGGCGACAGCTGCGAAGTGTGCGGCTCGACCTACCTGCCGACCGAGCTGCTGAACCCGTATTCGGTGGTGTCGGGTGCGACGCCGGTGCGCAAGACGTCGAAGCACTACTTCTTCCGCCTGTCCGATCCGCGCTGCGAAACGTTCCTGCGCGACTGGGTGAGCGGCCTCGCGCAGCCGGAAGCGACCAACAAGATGCGCGAATGGCTCGGCGACGCCGGCGAAGCGAAGCTCGCCGACTGGGATATCTCGCGCGACGCGCCCTACTTCGGCTTCGAGATCCCGGGCGCGCCCGGCAAGTATTTCTACGTGTGGCTCGACGCGCCGGTCGGCTACTACGCGAGCTTCAAGAACCTGTGCGACCAGCGCGGGATCGATTTCGACGCGTGGATCCGCAAGGGCTCGACCGCCGAGCAGTACCACTTCATCGGCAAGGACATCCTGTACTTCCACACGCTGTTCTGGCCCGCGATGCTCGAGTTCTCCGGCCACCGCACGCCGACCAACGTGTTCGCACACGGCTTCCTGACGGTCGACGGCGCGAAGATGTCGAAGTCGCGCGGCACGTTCATCACCGCGCAAAGCTACATCGACACGGGCCTGAACCCCGAGTGGCTGCGCTACTACTTCGCCGCGAAGCTGAACGCGACGATGGAAGACCTCGACCTGAACCTCGACGACTTCCAGGCGCGCGTGAACAGCGACCTCGTCGGCAAGTACGTGAACATCGCGAGCCGCGCGGCGGGCTTCCTGCTCAAGCGCTTCGACGGCCGCGTGCAGGACAGCGCGATGAACCATCCGCTCGTCGCGAAGCTGCGCGACGCGATTCCCGGCATCGCCGCCCACTACGAGGCCCGCGAATACGGCCGCGCGCTGCGCCACACGATGGAGCTCGCCGACGAAGTCAACGCGTACGTCGACGGCGCGAAGCCGTGGGAGCTCGCGAAGGATCCGGCCAACGCCGTCGCGCTGCACGAGACCTGCAGCGTCAGCCTCGAGGCGTTCCGCCTGCTGTCGCTCGCGCTGAAGCCGGTGATGCCGCGCGTGGCGGTTGCGGTCGAGTCGTTCTTCGGCATCGCGCCGCTCGCGTGGGCCGACGCCGCGAAGCCGCTGTCGTCGGAGCAGCCGATCAAGGCGTACCAGCACCTGATGACCCGCGTCGACGCGAAGCAGATCGACGCGCTGCTCGCCGCGAACCGCGATTCGCTGGCCGGCGCGGGCGCCTCGACGGATGCGGCCGGCAGCGCGAAGGCCGCGAAAGCCGCGACGGCCGACGCCAAGGCCGCGAAGACGAACGCGAAGCCCGCAGCGGCCGCGAACGGCGCGGACGACACCGGCGCGCCCATCTCGATCGACGATTTCGCGAAGATCGACCTGCGCATCGCGAAAATCGTCGCGTGCCAGGCGGTCGAAGGCTCGGACAAGCTGCTGCAGCTCACGCTCGACGTCGGCGAGGAGAAGACCCGCAACGTGTTCTCCGGGATCAAGTCCGCGTACCAGCCGGAGCAGCTCGTCGGCAAGCTGACCGTGATGGTCGCGAACCTCGCGCCGCGCAAGATGAAGTTCGGCCTGTCCGAAGGGATGGTGCTCGCGGCGTCGGCAACCGACGAGAAGGCCGAGCCGGGCCTCTACATCCTCGAGCCGCACAGCGGCGCGAAGCCCGGCATGCGCGTGAAGTAAGCCGCACGCGCCGCCGCTTGCGCGACAGCCCCGCACGATGCGTGCGGGGTTTTTTTATGCTTGGGCCGCGCGGTGCGTACCGCGGACGGATTCCGCTACCATGTCGGCTTGCGCGGCAGCCGCTAGCGCATGCCGACGCAATATGCAGCACCGGAACCCGCCGGATTCCGACGATCGCCGCGAGCGGTCGGCCACGGGCCGTGGCGGCGGGGCTCCGCCCACAGAACAACGAAATGAAAACGCACCCGACACCTTCCCGGCCGGCCGGACGCGCGCGTCGTCCCGCATGAGCCGCGCCCGTTCCCCGATGACGATCCCGCTCGTGCCGGTCGCCGACGCGAACGGCGTCGCGCCGCTCGTCGCGCGCAGCCGCGCGTTCGACGCGCTCGCCGAACGCTTCGCGTGGCTCGCGCTGCGCGAGCCGCCCGCCGACGACAATGCCCGCTGGCACGCGCACAGGCTCGGCAAACGCGCGATCCGCTTCGCGCAGCCGCTGACGTTCACGCCCTACGCCGCCGCGCAGCCCTGCTCCGCGCGCTGCCGGTTCTGCTCGGAAACGCTCGTCGACGAGACCGCGTCCGGCCCGATGGCCGCGAGCCTGCGCCCGGGCGCGAGCTACTTCGACACGCTCGGCCGCGCGCTGCGGGCGCTGCGCGGCGTGCCGCTGTCGTATTCGCTGTCCGGGCTCGAGAACACCGACGATCCGGGCTGGCTGCTGTCGCTCGTCGCGACCCTCGGCGCGGCCGGCGACGACGGCCCCGACGTCGGCGGCAGCGTGCTGTATACGAACGGCGCGGGCCTCGTCGAGCACGGCGGCGCGCTGCTGCCCGCGCTCGCGAGCTTCGGGCTGTCGTGGCTCGAATGGTCGCGGCATCACGATCGCGACGACGTGAATCAGTCGATCATGCGCTTTCGCCCCGGCCAGCCCGTGATGCGCGACGCCGCGTTCGAGACGGCGTTCGCCGCCGCGCGCGAGCGCTTCCCGGTCAAGCTCGTCTGCATCGTGCAGCGCGGCGGCGTCGAGACGCCGGCCGACGTGCTCCGTTACCTGGACCGCGCACGCGTGCTCGGCGCGAGCGCCGTGATCTTCCGCGAGTTCTCCGCGCTGCCCGACACGTACCGGCACAACGCGACGCGGCGCTACGTCGACCACGCGCGGATCGCGATCGACGCGCTGCTGCTCGCGTGCGTCGCCGACCCCGCGTTCGCCTCCCGGTGCGAGCCGATCGCGCTGACGGGCGGCTACTACTTCTGGAACGCGCGCTGGGCGCACCGCGACGGGTTCGAGGTCGTGTTCGAGGCGTCCGACTACGGCGCGATGCGCGAGCATGAACTGCGCGACGCCGTGTACAAGCTCGTATTTCATCCGAACGGCAACCTGTGCGCGGGCTGGCAACCGACGCGCGACATCCTGTGGAGCGACGATGACCACCGTGACTAGCTGGCTGCGCCTGACCGAAGAGGCCGCCGACACCACCCTGCCCGCCGACCTGCGCGCGCGGGATTCATTCGCCGCGCGCGATTGCGGCTGGGTCGAGCAGATGGTGCCGTTCATCGGCAGCCACGCGACGCCGGGCGGCTGGATCGTCGATCCATTCTGCGGCTTCGGCACGACGCTCGTGGCCGCTGCGCAATGCGGTGCGCCGGCGCTCGGCGTCGAGGTCGATCCGGAGCGCGCGGCGTTCGCGCGCGAACGGCTCGCGCGGGCGGGCGCCGCGGCCGGCCGCCATCCGGTGCTCGCGGGCGATTTGTCGACCATCGCGACGCAAGCCTCCGCGCGCAGCGCCGGCGGCCCGTTCACGCTGTGCCTGACGAGCGTGCCGTACTTCGGCTGCGACGAGCTGCCCGGCAAGGCGTCCGACGGGCAGCTGTACGGTGTCGCGCACTACGCGCCGTATCTGGAACGGATGCGCAACGTATTCGCGGGCGTGCACGCGCTGCTCGAACCGGGCGGCTGGTGCATCGCGATGGCGCAGAACCTGCGCCTCGGCGGCCGGTTCGTGCCGCTCGCGTGGGATGTCGCGCGGCTGCTCGGCGAACGCTTCGAGCTGCACGAGGAGCGCGTGCTGATCTACGAACGCGCGGGCGGCCCCGCGCCGCACGGCGACGGCGCGACCGATCGCACGCACGAGTACGCGCTCGTGTGCCGCAAGGCGCCGCTTGCGAGCGACGCCGACGCCGCCCGTGCGCTCGTCGCCGCGCTGACGCGCGACGGCTTCGCGTTCGCCGTGATCGGCGGCTTCGCGCGCCGGCTCGCGGCCGAAGCGGGCCATGGCGATGACGACGCCGATGCGCCGCTGAACGACGTCGACCTCGTGGTGCCGCCCGACGACGCGGGCGTATCGCGGCTGCTGCAATGGCTGGAAGCCGACGGCTTTGCGCTGGAATCGTGGAATGCACGGATCACGCCGCCAGTCGCGGCCGCCGCGCTGCGCTACCGCCACTACTTCCGCGCGCGGCGGGTCGATGCGCACGGCCGGCTGTTGCAGGTCGACGTCACGGTCGCCGACACGCGGGAAGGATACGCCGCGTGCGCGGCGGCAGGCGCGAACGACCGCTGAGCCGGTTGCGCGCGCGCCGCCGTCACCGCTGGCCGAACCACCGGTCGAAGCGCCGCGTGTAGTTCAGGTCGACGCCCTGGAACGTGCCGCCGTACGCGGACACCGACCAGAAGCGCGTCAGGTTGATCGTCCCCTTGAACGCGTTGGCTGCCGATTGCAGCCCCTGCTCGTAGCCGAGCACGAAGCGCTCGTTGATCGCCTTCGAGATCTGCACGACCTGCGGATCGGTCAGGCCGACATCGCTGCGGCCGATCGAGAATTCGTCGAGGCCGATGCTCTGTGCGACGCGCTTGCCGGTCGCGCTGCCGAGCAGCGCGAGCGCGGCGGTCATCGCGTTCTGCTGGCCGACGTTGTTGCCCTGGTCGGTGCCGTGGCCGAACAGCAGCCACGACAGCTTCTCGTTGTCGGTCACGTTCGGCTCCGACACGAGCTTCACCGTCGGCGCCTGGATCGTGCCCGTCACCTGCACGCCCGCCTCGACTTCCTGGTTGCGCCGCATCGCGAGGATGTTGACGCCCGGGTTCGACACCGGGCCGTTGAACGTGAAGAAGCCGTTCTCGACCGCGAGCTTGCGGCCGAACGACGTGTACGTCGAGCCTTCCGTCACGCGCACGTTGCCGACCGCCCGCAGCGGCACGCCGGGCGCGCTCATCACGGTGATCGTGCCGCGCAGCCCGAGATCCGCGCCGTGGCCCTTGAAGCGGAAGTCGTTGCCAAGGCCGATGTCGATGTTCGCGCGCGGCGCGAGCGACGGCGCAGGCTTGTCGGTCGCCGGCTTCGGCTTCGCGATCGCGGTGCCGGTCTGCGTCTCGCCGCGCACCGTGCTGTCCGGGCGCACGATCACCACGTCGTCGGACAGGTGCGGCGCCGCCTGTTCCGGCAGGTCGAACAGCGCATGGTCGACGACGAACTTGCCGTCGATCGCGAGCCCGCCGTGCGCCCCCTCGTTCGCGACCGTCGCCTTGCCCGACAGCGACAGCTTGCGGTCCGGCGCTGCGAACAGCTCGAGCTTGTCCGCGACGATGCTCGCGGTCAGGTCGGGCGCCTCGTTGTCGAGCCGCACGCGGCCGATCGCGCGCAGCGTGCCGCTGCCGCCGTGGAACTCGACCTGCTGGAATTCGACGAGGTTCTCCGCCAGCCGGATGCGCACGATGCCGTCCTTCAGCTGCACGCCCTGGTCGACGAGCGTCGCGGACAGGTCGTCGCCCGTCAGCATCCCGGACACGTTCGGCTTCGCCGGCGTGCCGGCGACCGTCAGCTTCAGCGCCGCGCGCCCGCCGAGCAGGTAGCTCGGCCCGAACAGGTTGCCGGTCGCCTTCAGCGAAGGGATGTCGGCATCGATGCGGCCCGACAGCGGACCGTCGTCGGCGACCGCGAGCATGCCGTCGCGCGGCGCGAACGGCACCGCGACGCTCGCGTCGAGCGTGCCGACCCGGTTCGCCTTGCCCTGCACGGTCACGTTCAGCCGATTGCCCGCGCCGAACACGGCGCGCGCCTGCAGGTCGGTGAGCCCGAGCGACGCGATCCCGCGCGCGGTCTCGACGGTCACGTCGCCGCTGCGCCGCTTGACCTGCAGATGGCCGGTCGCGCTCGCGCCGACCGCGAAATCCCAGTCGGCATCGAGCACCACGTCGGTCCGCACCGGCGCTCGCTCGCCCGTCAGTTCCTGGCGGACCTCGAGCAAGCGCGCGACCGACGCGCCGCTCACCGTGCCCACGGAGCGCAGCAGGCCGTGGTCGAACACGAAGGTCTTCAGGTCGATCGCCGCGCCTTCGAGCGTCAGCTTCGCTGCGCCGAGCGTCACGCGCCCGGCGCCCGCCGAGACGGCGAGCGGCGTCTGCAGCGCAAGCGCCGGCGTGCCGCGGTTCGCAAGGCGCGTCACGGTGCCGTCCCAGCGCATCCCGTCACGGTTCTCGACGACGCCGCCGTTCGCCGCGACCGTCAGGTCGATCACGCGCCCGCCGGCCGCCCCGAGCGCCGACGCGTCGAGCGTGTGCTTCGCGCGCGTGCCGTCGAGGTTCGCGCGCAGCGTCTTCAGCTGCAGCGAGCCGAGCGCCACGTTGCTCGCGTCGGCGGTAAACACCAGCGCGCCGTGCGCACCGTCGCGGATATCGGCGCGGCCCTGCGCGGCGCCGATCCGGTTCGCGCCGAACACGACGCCCTGCGCCTTGTAGGTCGCGGTCACGTTCGGATGCGCGAAGCTGCCCGTCAGGTCGCCCTGCGCCTCGACGAGCCCCGCGACGCCGAAGCCGAGCCGGTCGAGCTGCGGCGCATCGACGACGAAGCGCAGCCGGTCGCCTGGCGCACCGAAGCTGCCGCGCAGGTCGACGCGGTTGCCCGCGATCGACAGGTTCGCGTTGCTCGGCAGGATTCGCGCGCCCGCGAGCTGCACGACGCCCGCGCCGGTCAGCGGCAAGCCGTCGTACAGGCTGTCGCCGAGCTTGAAGGTCGCCTTCGTCGACACTTGCGGCGCGAACGCGCCCGACGCGGTCAGCGTGCCGTTCACGCGCGTCTCGCCGCGCTTCGCGGGCGCGGCCTTCGCCAGCTTCGGTACATTCCTGGCCGCCTTGCCGGCGGCTGGCGGCGGCGCGCGCATCGCGGCGAGCAGCAGCGGATCGAAGTTGGCGAGCGTCGCCTTCGCGTCGTAGCTCGAATGCGCGTCGTGGCGGAACACGCCGGCCAGGTCGATGCGCCCCTTGGCCGCCGTCACGCGCGCTTCGGTCAGCACCGTCTGCTGCGGCGTCAGCGCGACCTTCGCGCGCGCGCCGAGCGCGAGCTTCGGATCGTTCAGGTCGAACTCGACGGTCTGCACGCCGCTCGCGAGCGTCACGCCGACCGGCCCGCCGAGCCGCATCGGGCGCAGTTCAGCCACGAACGCATTGAGGTCGAGATTCGCGACCTTCAGGTCGAAACGGCCCTTGCCGCCCGCCACCGCGCCGCCGCCCGTCACGCTGCCGTCGCGGATCAGCTTCAGCGCGAGGCCGTCGATCCGCTGCGCGTGCGCGTCGAGCCGCACGGCCGCGTGCGCATCGACGACCGGCAGCAGATGGTCGCCGAGCGTGCCGGGCTTCGCGTTGACGATCGACACCGGGCCCGTCACCGCGAATGCGTGCGGATGCGCGGGATCGGCCGGCGCGGGTGCGAGCTCGGCGCGCACCGCGAGGTCCGCGGCCGGCGCGCCCGGCGCCAGCGCCTGCGGATTCACGTGATCGAACGCGAGCGACGCGCGCGTGAGCGGCACCGCGCCGAACGGCGCCGCCTCGACATGCGCGCGCCCGTTGAGCTTCAGGCCGCTCGCGTCGACGTCGGCGATGAGCGCTTCGAGCGAGCCCGACACGCGCGCGCGCGCATCGACCGGCTCGTCGGCGAGCTTGCCCGCGTAGGTCGCGTCGCCCGTCAGCGCGAACGGCCGCACGCCGTCGAGCTTCGCGCGCGCGGTGAGCGCGCCGTACGGCGTGTCGAGCCGCTCGAGCGCAAGCTCATGGTGGCGGCCGTCGCTGCGGCCGCTCAGCGCGAGATGGTCGAGCTGCGTCGTCGAGCCGCCCTCGTGGATCGCGAGACGGTCGAAGCGCAGGTCGACGATCCGCAGCTGCAGCGGCAGGCGCAGGTCCTGCGGCATCACGGTCGGCGTCGGCGGCCCCGGCACGATCCGCACGTCGATCGTGCCCGCGCGCAGCGCGTCGATCGTCAGGCGCAGCGGCGCACGGGTCAACGCCCAGCGGCCGTCGAGACGGTCGATCCGCACCTCGGTACCCGTGCCGTCCGGGCTCGTCCACGCGAACGCGCGCAGGCGCACGCCGGTAGCCAGCGCGCCGCCGTCGAGCTTGCCCGACAACCGTCCGCCGAGCACGTGCACCGCCGTCTGCCACGCGAGCCGGGTGCCGCGCTCGGTCGTGACCGCGGCGAGCGCGAGCCCCGCCACCAGCACGACCAGCAGCACGACGCCGGCCAGCGTCCATGCGACGCCGCGCACGAGCCGCGACCGACGCGGCGCGTCCTCGGGCGCTCGCTCGGGCGTGTCCGGATCGTGGGGCGGCGGCGTGTCGTGGGTGTCCTTCGTCATGCGGTGCGTGATGGATGAATCGGTTGGGTCAGAATGCGACGCCGAGCGTCAGGTACGGGCGCACGCTGTGGTTGCGCAGCCCGTAGGCGAGGTCGACATTGATCGGGCCGACCGGGCTGCGCCAGCGCGCGCCGATGCCGACGCCCTTGTAGAACACCTTCTCGCCCCACGCGTCGGTCGCGGTGCCGACGTCGAAGAACGTCGCGGCGCCCCAGTCGCGGTTGAACCAGTGCTGGTATTCGGCGGTGCCGGTCGTCAGGTACTTGGTGGGCAGCACCGAGCCGGCGACGCTGTTGCCGATGCTCTGGTAGCCGTAGCCGCGCACCGAGTTCGAGCCGCCCGCGCGGAACAGCAGCGACGCCGGCACGCCGCTCGAGCTGCCGCTCGTGAACACGCCGCCAAGCTCCGCGCGGAACACGAACAGGTCGCGCTTGCCGATCGGCACGTACTGCTGGCCGCGCGCATAGCCGCGGATGAAGGTCTGGTCGGTCAGCACGTTCTTGATCGCGAAGCCGGCCTCCGCATGAATCAGGTTGCCCGAGCGCGGAAACAGCGGATCGTCGACGTTGCGGCGCGTCCACGCCCACTGCGGCACGAGCGCGCGGCTCATGGTCGGTCCCGCACCGTTCTGCTTGAGCCGGTCCTGATAGAACATCAGCGAATACGCGTAGTCGATGTACTGCCCGGTGCGGGTGCGCTGCACGCCGACCCGCGCGCTGTAGATGCGCGTGTCCGACACGTCGGTGTTCGTATACGACGCGAGCACGCTGTTGGTCCACGCGCGCTGCCCCGGCGGCATCGACAGCTGCACCTGGCCGTACTGCTGGATCTGGTCGAGCCGGCCCGACACCGTCAGCGGCCAGGCCGCACCGAACGTGTCGAGGTACGTGTACGAACCCTGGATGTGCGGGCCGGTGTCGGTCGCGTAGCCGACCCCGCCGCGCACGCTGTTGTACGGGTACTCGCTGACCTTCACGTGCACGGGCGTCTTGTCCGGCTTCTCGGTGTCGTTGCCGACGTCGATCGCGACGCTCGCGTAGTACGGCGTGTTCTGCAGTTGCCGCTGCAGCTCGGTGATCCGCTGCACGTCGTAGATCTCGCCTTCGGACAGCGGATTGACGTTGGTGACGATCTTCTCCGGATAGCGGCGCACGCCTTCGACGTCGACCTTGCCGATCGTAAACGTCGGGCCGCTGTCGAACGTGACCGCGAGCGTCGCGCGCTGCGTGCGCGGATCGACGCGCGCCTCGGACGCGGTGATCTTCGCGCCGAGGTAGCGGCGCGACTGCAGCTGCCTGAGCGCGGCGCCCTTCGCGGCGTCCCAGCCCGCCTGCGTGAACGGCTCGCCCGTCTTCAGCGAGAACGCGAAGCGCGTCGCGGTCTCCTGCTTCGGGTCTTCCGAGCCGACCGGACCCTTGAACGTCAGGTCCACCGACGACACGACGGTCTGCGGCCCCGGATCGACCGCGATCTGCACGCTGCGCTTGCCGTCGCGCGTGCGCACGTCGGTGCGCACGACCGGCGAGAAATAGCCTTCGGTCGCGGTCAGGTCGCGCACCTGCTGCGGCGTGGCGGTGACGAGGAAGTCGAACTGGTCGTCGCTGACGTCGTCGCGCTTCGCGAAGCGCGCGATGTCGAGGTGCGACTTGAGCAGCTTGCGGACCGCGCGCGGCGCGTCGATCTCGACGTCGTATTTCGCCCAGGCGGGCAGTGCGGCGAGCGCGGCCAGGCAGCCGGCGAGGATGCGCGCGGCCCGGGCCGCGCCGGCGTCGCCGCGTCGGGCGCCCCGCGCGGCGTCATGCGCCGTGTTTCGTTGCTGGTGTGCCTGCCCCGCCAAATATGACCTCGCCCTCAATGATGTGAATTGTTCGAAAACCCGTATTTGACCACACGGACGTCGCCGCCCCCGCCTGCGCGCCGCTTTGATGCTTGCGCGCAACGGCGCGACGCCCGCGCGTTCGACGCGCGTTTCACGCCGGCCGTTCCCCGCGATGCGGTAAAATCCCGCCATCGCACAATCCGGCGCGTTGCGCGCCGCCTGAAACGGAAAGCCAAGCCATGCCGTACCAGTCCGACGTCACGCAATTCCTGAACCAGCTCAAGCAGCAGAAGCCGACGCTCGAGGACGAGCAGCGCAAGGGCCGCGCACTGCTGTGGGACAAGCAGCCGATCGACCTCGACGAGCGCGCCGCGCAGCAGGAATCGCGCGTGAAGCAGACGTCCTACGTCTACTACCAGAACTTCTGACGACGTGAGCGCCGCCGACGAGGCCAGCGCCGCCCGGCCTGACGCGGCCCGACCCGAAGACGCGGTCGCCGCGCCCGCGGGTGCCGATTCGACGCCCGACACGGTCGACGGCGTCGCGGCGTTCGCACGCCTGTACGGCGAGCCGCTCTTCAAGCTGCCGCAGGACCTGTACATCCCGCCCGACGCGCTCGAGGTGTTCCTCGAAACGTTCGAAGGCCCGCTCGACCTGCTGCTCTACCTGATCCGCAAGCAGAACTTCAACGTGCTCGACATCCCGATGGCGCAGGTCACCGCGCAGTATCTGGGCTATGTCGACCAGATCCGCGCGTCGAACCTCGAACTCGCGGCCGAATACCTGCTGATGGCCGCGATGCTCATCGAGATCAAGTCGCGGATGCTGCTGCCGGTCAAGAAGGCCGACACCGGCGAGGAGGCGGAAGACCCGCGCGCGGAGCTGGTGCGCCGCCTGCTCGAATACGAGCAGATGAAGCTCGCCGCGCAGCGCCTCGACCGGCTGCCGCAGCTCGGCCGCGACTTCCTGCGCGCCGAGGTGTACATCGAGCAGAGCATCACGCCGCGCTTCCCCGACGTGAATTCCGACGACCTGCGCGCCGCGTGGGCCGACGTGCTCAAGCGCGCGAAGCTCGTCCAGCATCACAAGATCTCCCGCGAGGAGCTGTCGGTGCGCGAGCACATGAGCCTGATCCTGCGCAAGCTGCAGAACGCGCGCTTCATGGAATTCGCCGAGCTGTTCGACACGTCGCGCGGCGTGCCGGTCGTCGTCGTGAACTTCATCGCAATGCTCGAGCTCGCGCGCGAATCGCTCGTCGAGATCACCCAGCCCGAACCGTTCGCGCCGATCTACGTGCGCCTCGCGTACCTGCCCGCCTGAACCGCACCGCCGCGCGGCGCGCCGGACCCGGCACACCCGCGCGGCCGCATTCCCGATAAAAGTGAACGATCGTCCTTTTATCGGTGCGCCCGGCGGCCAAATCCTCTACAATCGCCGACGCCCGACGCGCCGCCCGCGCGCGGATGCCGCGGATACTTACTTTTTGCCGCTTCGACCCCGACGCCGCGTGCCGCGGCGTCAACGCGCGCCAGCGCGAGGAACCCGCTACCCGATCATGAAAGTCATCAGCTCGATCCAGGAACTGCGCGACCAGTTGCGCGGCCAGAACCGCACCGCCTTCGTGCCGACGATGGGCAATCTGCACGAAGGGCACCTGTCGCTGATGCGCCTCGCGCGCCAGCACGGCGATCCGGTCGTGGCGAGCATCTTCGTCAACCGCCTGCAGTTCGGCCCGAACGAGGATTTCGACAAGTATCCGCGCACGCTGCAGGACGACATCGAGAAGCTGCAGAAGGAAAACGTCTACGTGCTGTTCGCGCCGACCGAGCGCGACATGTATCCGGAGCCGCAGGAATACCGCGTGCAGCCGCCGGACGACCTCGGCGGGATCCTCGAAGGCGAGTTCCGGCCCGGCTTCTTCACCGGCGTGTGCACGGTCGTCGCGAAGCTGATGGCCTGCGTGCAGCCGCGCGTCGCCGTGTTCGGCAAGAAGGACTATCAGCAGCTGATGATCGTGCGCAGCATGTGCCAGCAGCTCGCGCTGCCGGTCGACATCATCGCGGCCGAGACCGTGCGCGACACCGACGGCCTCGCGCTGTCGTCGCGCAACCGCTATCTCGCGCCGGCCGAGCGCCAGGAGGCGCCGGAGCTCGCGAAGACGCTGCAGCGCATGCGCGAAAGCGTGCTCGGCGGCGAGCGCGACCTCGTCAAGCTCGAGCAGCACGCGCAGGCGCACCTCGCCGGCCGCGGCTGGGCGCCCGACTACATCTCGATCCGCCGGCGCGCGAACCTGATCGCTCCGAGCGCCGCCGAGCTCGAAGCCGGCGAGCCGCTCGTCGTGCTCGCGGCCGCGAAGCTCGGCGCGACGCGCCTCATCGACAACCTGGAAATCTGACGGCTTTCGTCCGCCAGCGCATCACGACGCATCAAGGAGGCCCCATGCAGCGCCACATGCTCAAATCGAAGATCCACCGCGTAGCCGTCACCCACTGCGAATTGCACTACGAAGGCTCGTGCGCGATCGACGAGAACCTGCTCGAGGCCGCGAACATCGCGGAAAACGAGCGGATCGACATCTGGAACATCAACAACGGCGAACGCTTCTCGACCTACGCGATCAAGGGCGAACGCGGCAGCGGGATGATCTCGCTGAACGGCTCGGCCGCACGGCGCGCGCAGCTCGGCGATCTCGTGATCATCGCGGCGTTCGCGATGGTCGACGAAGCCGAACTGCAGGCCGGCTGGAAGCCGAACCTCGTGTTCGTCGACGACGACAACAAGATCAAGGGCAGCCGCGACCACGTGCCGACCCAGAGCTGGTCGTAAGCCCGAGCGCCGCGTCAGGCGGCGCCGCCCAATGCAAAGGGCCGGATTCCGTCCAGCACGGAATCCGGCCCTTGTCACGTGCGCGCGGCGTGTCGGCGGTTATCGCCGGCGACCGATCCGCGCCGCGCCGTCATGCGCCCTTCGACGCCTTGCGCTCCGCCCACGCGACGATCGGGCCCCACTGTTCGAGGTCCTTGTCGACGCGGCTCTTCGCGACGTCCCACAGCGTGAGCCCGTGCGCGGCGAGCTGCACGTAGTTCTGCGTGTCGCGCACGTAGCCGAGCACCGGCAGCTCGAGCCCCTCGACGAAACGGTGCAGCTGCTCGGACGAGCGCGTGCGCGCATCGACCCGCATCCCGACGATGCCGACTTCGACGCTGCCCCTGCGCACCGCCTTTTCATTCGCGAGCCGTTCGAGGAAGTGCTGGGTCGCGAGGATGTCGAACATCGACGGCTGCAGCGGCACGATCACCTTGTCCGCGAGCTGCAGCGCGACGTTCAGCCGGTTGCCGTGCAGGCCGGCCGGCGTGTCGATCACCGCGTATTCGAGCCCGCGCGGCGGCTTCGACGGCGCATCCGGGTCGAGCGCCCACGCCTCGATGGCGGGCAGCCCGGCCGGGCGCAGGTCGAGCCACGCGTGCGCGGACTGCTGCCGGTCGAGATCGGCCAGCGCGACCCATGCGCCCTGCGCCGCGAAATAACCAGCGAGATTGGTGGACAGCGTGCTCTTGCCGACGCCGCCCTTCGGATTCGCCACCACGATCACCGTCATGAATTCCCCCGAAGAAGCCGTGCGGCGCCGGCCGGCAGGCGGGCGCCGCACAATTGCGGATACAGGGAGCGATGATATCGGCAAATGGGGCATCACCGGAACCGGCGGCATCGATGCCGCCCGGCGCCGGGCCGGGTCACGCCGCGCGCTGCGCCGCGACCCGCGGCCCGCCGAGCGCGAATGCGCCGCCGCCCAGCAGCGCCTGCACGGC
Organism: Burkholderia ubonensis; assembly: GCF_902833085.1. GTDB lineage: Bacteria > Pseudomonadota > Gammaproteobacteria > Burkholderiales > Burkholderiaceae > Burkholderia > Burkholderia ubonensis. Next base: position 87,276 of record NZ_CADFEB010000007.1, on the reverse strand, counting down.
GAGCGTCACGGCCCAGAATGCCGGATATTCCCAGCCGCCGTGCGGCGCGCCGAAGCTCCAGCCGTTCGGCAGGTGCGCGGCCGTCGCGCCGAGCATGAACGGCAGCAGCGCCAGCGCGGCGACGCGCACACGGAAGCCGGCCAGGAGCGCGATGCCGCCCGCCAGCTCGACGGCCGTCGTGACGTACGCAAGCCACGCGGGCAGGCCGATCGACGCGAAGAACTGCGCGGTGCCGGGCAGCGTGAAGACGAATACCTTCTGCGCGACGTGCGCGAGATACAGCACGCCGAGCGCCACGCGCAGCAGCGTGGCGGCGAAATCGTTGAGGCGGTTGGGGTTCATGTCGGGGTTCCTTCGTGAGTGGATTGGAATGAACCGCACTCTATTCGAACCTTTTCCACCAATAAATACGCAACCCCGCTTAAATTATCTCCTCAAAAGAACGAATCAAAATAAAAAGGGGCATGAGCGATCATGCCCCCGATTCGTGCGTCAGTAGCCGCCGCCCTTGCCTTGCGATCCGCTAGTGCCGGACGAGCTGCCGCCGCCCGATCCGTAATCGCAGGCCTGTGCCAACGTCGGAACAGTCAGCAACGCCAGCAGCAATACACCCAACCACCGTCGAGCCTTCATCGTCGCGCTCCTCAGAACGGATATCCGCCCTGCTTTGGTTGTACGCCACGCGACGAAAAAAGCGAGGACGAATCGCTCAGCGGAATTCGGCGTACAGCGCCGGCAGGTCGAGATGCGCGGCGAACGTGTCGGCGAGGCGTTCGAGCGACGCCTCGCGCAGCGCCGGGTAGTCGATCCGCTCGGCCGCGTCGAGGCCCGCCCACGCGAGCAGCGCCGCGCACGCGTCCGGCGCGTCGAACAGCCCGTGCACGTAGGTGGCGAGGATCTGGCCGTCGTCGGACCGCGCGCCGTCCGCGTGCGCGGCGGCCGCGCCGTCGGCCGTCAGCTCGAGCGCCGGCGCCGCGAGCGCGGGGCCGCGCGTCTCGCCCATGTGGATCTCGTAGCCGTGCACGGCCGCGCCGCCCGGCAACGCCAGGCGGCCCGTCACGTTCTTCAGCGTCTTGTCCGGCTGCAGCGTCGTGTCGAACTCGAGCAGGCCGAGCCCCGGCACGCTGCCGGGCGCCCCTTCGAGGCCCAGCGGATCGTCGAGCGAGCGGCCGAGCATCTGCATGCCGCCGCAGATGCCGATCAGCTTGCCGCCATAGCGCAGGTGCCGCCGGATCGCCGCGTCCCAGCCGGCGTCGCGCAGCCACGCGAGATCGCGCTGCACGCTCTTCGAGCCGGGCAGGATCAGCAGGTCGGCGGCCGGCACGGGCCCGCTCTTCCAGTACGTGAACTCGACCTGCGGATGCGCGCGCAGCGGATCGAAATCGGTGTGGTTGCTGATCCGCGGCAGCGCCGGCACGACGACACGCAGCACGCGGCCGCCGGCGTGCGCGGCGCCGCTTCGGGCCTGCGCGGGCAGCATGTCCTCTGCGTCGAGCGTGAGGCCGTGCAGATACGGCAGCACGCCGAACACCGGCTTGCCGGTCTGCGCGCGCAGCCAGTCGAGGCCCGGTTCGAGCAGCTTGAAGTCGCCGCGGAAGCGATTGATCACGAAGCCGCGCACCCGCGCGCGCTCGGTGTCCGACAGGCACGCGAGCGTGCCGACCAGATGCGCGAACACGCCGCCGCGGTCGATGTCGGCGACCAGCACGACCGGGCAGTCGACCCGCTCGGCAAAGCCCATGTTCGCGATGTCGCCTTCGCGCAGGTTGATCTCGGCCGGGCTGCCCGCGCCCTCGACGATCACCGTGTCGTAGCCGGCGCGCAGCCGCGCATACGATTCGAGCACCGCGTCGAACGCGACCGGCTTGTAGTCGTGGTACGCCCGCGCGTTCAGGTTCGCGCGCGCCTTGCCGTGGATGATCACCTGCGCGCCGCGGTCGCTGGTCGGCTTGAGCAGCACGGGGTTGAAATCGGTATGCGGCGCGACGCCCGCGGCGAGCGCCTGCAGCGCCTGCGCGCGGCCGATCTCGCCGCCATCGGCCGTCACCGCGCTGTTGAGCGCCATGTTCTGCGGCTTGAACGGCGCGACGCGCGCGCCGGCGCGGCGCGCCAGGCGGCACAGGCCCGCGACGAGCGTGCTCTTGCCGGCGTCCGACGTCGTGCCCTGGATCATCAGCGTGCCGTGCGGCCGCGGCTCGGGTGCATTCATCGTGTGAAAGGCGTGGCGAATCGAAGGCCGCATTATCGCCTGCGCCGTTACAATCACGCGATGATTCCGCACGATCTCACCTTCGTCCTCGGCGGCGCACGCTCGGGCAAGAGCGCGCATGCCGAACGGCTCGCGGCCGACTGCGGCCGCCCCGTCACCTATATCGCGACCGCGCAGGCTGCCGACGCCGAATTCGCGCAGCGCATCGCGCATCATCGCGCGCGCCGGCCCGCGAGCTGGGGATTCGCCGACGCGCCCGTCGAGCTCGCCGAAACCATCGCGCGGCTCGACGATCCCGGCGCATGCCTGCTGGTCGACTGCCTGACGCTGTGGCTCACGAACCTGCTGTGCCCGGCCGAAGGCGAGCCGCTCGACGACGCGCACTACGAAGCGCGCGTCGCCGCGCTCGAAGCCGCGCTGCGCGACGCCCGCGCGAAGGTGATCGTCGTCAGCAACGAGATCGGGCTCGGCGTCGTGCCGCTCGGCGCGCTCACGCGCCGCTACGTCGACGAACTCGGCCGCCTGAACCAGCGCGTCGCCGCGCTCGCGACGCGCGTCACGCTGCTCGTCGCCGGGGTGCCGGTCGCGATCAAGACGGAGCCCGCGTCATGCTGATGCTGTCGTTGCCCACGGTCGCGATGCTCGCGGTCATCGCGGTAATCGTCGACCGCGTGGTCGGCGAGCCGTCGGCCGCGCATCCGCTCGTCGCGTTCGGGCGGCTCGCCGCACGCATCGAAGCGGTGCTGAACACGGGCCGGCGCGGTCGCCTGACGGGCATCGCCGCGTGGCTCGCGGCCGTCGCGCCGCCGGTCTTGATCGCCGTGTGGCTGGCCGCCGCGCTGCCCACGCCGCTCGCGGCCGCGCTGCACGTCGCGCTGCTCTGGTTCGCGCTCGGCGCGAAGAGCCTCGCCGACCATCTCGCGCCGATCGCCGCCGCGCTGTTCCGGCACGACCTGCCGGGCGCGCGCGCGCTGACCGCGCGCATCGTGTCGCGCGACACCAGCGCCGCCGACGAGGGCGCGCTGTCGCGCGCGGCCGTCGAATCGGCGCTCGAGAACGGCAACGACGCGATCTTCGGCGCCCTCTTCTGGTTCGTCATCGCCGGCGGCCCCGGCGCGCTGATGTTCCGGCTCGCGAACACGCTCGACGCGATGTGGGGCTATCGCACGCCGCGCTTTTTGACCTTCGGCTGGGCCGCCGCGCGGACCGACGACCTGCTGAACTGGGTGCCCGCGCGCCTCACGGCCGCGAGCTACGCGCTGCTCGGCGACACCGCGTCGGCATGGCGCTGCTGGCGCACGCAGGCCCGGCACTGGGACAGCCCGAACGCGGGCCCGGTGATGGCCGCCGGCGCCGGCAGCCTGAACGTGCAGCTCGGCGGCCCGGCCGTCTATCACGGCGAGCTCGAGCACCGCCCGGTGCTCGGCGCGGGTTCGCCCGCGAGCGCCGCGCACATCGTCGCCGCGCTGTCGCTCGTCACGCGCACGCTCGCGCTCTGGCTCGCGCTGCTGGTCGCCGGCGCCATCCTCGTCATGGGCACCCAACATGTCTGACACCCGCATCGCGCACGGCGGCAACCTGCATGACGCCGCGCGCCGCCACGGCATTCCGTACGACGCATGGCTCGACCTGTCGACCGGCATCAACCCGGTCGGCTATCCGGTGCCGCCCGTGCCCGCCGACGCGTGGCGCCGGCTGCCCGACGACGGCGACGGGCTCGCCGCGTGCGCGGCCGATTACTACGGCGCGCCGGACCCGGCGCACGTGCTGCCGGTCGCCGGCAGCCAGGCCGCGATCCGCGCGCTGCCCGCGCTGCTGCCCGACGGCGACGTGGGCGTCGCACCACTCGCGTATGGCGAATACGGGCCCGCGTTCGCGCGGCGCGGCCATCGCGTCGCACCGCTCGACATCACCGTCGACACGCTGCCCGCGACGCTGCGCCACGTGATCGTCGGGAATCCGAACAACCCGACTGCCGAGCGCGTCGCCGCCGAGCGCCTGCTCGGCTGGCATGCGCAGCTGGCGGCGCGCGGCGGCACGCTGATCGTCGACGAGGCGTTCGCCGATACGGGCGCGACCGGCTCGCTCGCCGCTTGCGTGAACCGCCCGGGTCTCGTCGTCCTGCGCTCGGTCGGCAAGTTCTTCGGCCTCGCCGGCATCCGCGCCGGTTTCGTGCTGGCCCATCCCGAACTGATCGTCCGGCTGCGCGACACGCTTGGCGCGTGGACGGTCGGCGGCCCCGCGCGTCATGCGGTGGCCGCCGCGTTCGCCGACCGTGCGTGGCAGGCGGCCGCACGCGAACGGCTCACCGCCGACGGCGAACGGCTCGCGGCGCTGCTGCGCGGACACGGCTGCGTCGTGCAATCGACGCCGCTGTTCAGCTGGACCGCCGATCCGCGCGCGGCGGACCTGCATGCGGCGCTGGCGCGGCACGGCATCTGGACGCGCCATTTCGCGCAGCCGTCGAGCGTGCGCTTCGGCTTGCCCGGCAACGACGACGAATGGCGGCGTCTCGAGCGCGCGCTTGCACAGTGCGTGCCGGCCTTGCTCGCGGAGCCGCGATGACGAACGTGGCGCGCCGCGGCCTGCCGGCGCTTGCCGCACTGATTGCGCTCGGCGCCGCCCCGTTCGCGCATGCGGACGTCAGCGCACGCGACGACGCCGGCAACACGGTCACGCTCCCCGCGCCCGCGCAGCGCGTGGTCAGCCTTGCGCCGCACGCGACCGAGCTGGTCTACGCGGCGGGCGGCGGCGCGAAGCTCGTCGGCACGGTCACTTACAGCGACTACCCGAGCGCCGCGAGAGCGGTGCCGCGCGTCGGCGACAACAAGTCGCTCGATCTCGAACGCATCGCCGCGCTGAAGCCCGACCTGATCGTCGTCTGGCGTCACGGCAACGCCGAGCGGCAGACCGATGCGCTGCGCGCATTGCACATCCCGCTGTTCTACAGCGAACCGAAACGTCTCGACGACATCGCGACGTCGCTGCGCCAGCTCGGCGCACTGCTCGGCACGCAGCCCGCGGCCGACGCGGCGGCCACTTCGTTCACGCGCGACGTCGCTGCGCTGCGCACGCGCTATGCGGCGCGCCCGCCCGTTACGGTGTTCTTCCAGGTGTGGGACCGGCCGCTGGTGACGCTCAACGGCGCGCATCTGATCAGCGACGTGATTGCGCTGTGCGGCGGCCGCAACGTGTTCGCGTCGCTCAAGCCGCTCGTGCCGACGGTGACCGACGAGGCCGTGCTCGCGGCCAATCCCGAAGCGATCGTGACGACCAGCGCCGGTGCGACGCCGTCGAACGACGCGCTGCCGAGCCTCGCGCGCTGGCGCGCATGGCCGGCGCTGACGGCCGTCGCGCGCGGCAACCTGTTCGCGATCGACGGCGACCTGCTGACCCGCGCGTCGCCGCGCGTCGCGCAGGGCGCGGCCGCGCTGTGCGAGGACCTCGACGCTGCGCGCACGCGGCGGCCCGCACGCTGACGGACGCGCGACGCTCACGCGTCCCAGTGCACGATCTCCCACGCGCCGGCCGCATCGCGCATGCGCAGCCATACGATGCCGCCGAACGGCACCGGCCGCGACAACAGCGTGTCGAGCGGCACGCGCAGCACCTGCGACGCAAACGCGCGGATCACGCCGGCGTGCGTGACCGCCCATTGCGGCGCGTCGGCCTGCACGGTCGCGTCGACGCCTTGCGCGACCCGTGCGGCGAAGCGCGCGACGCTTTCGCCGCCATGCGCGCAGGCGTGCATCAGATCGGCGGCCCAAGCATCGAGCGCCGCGCGGTCGATATCGTCCCAGCGCTGCATCTCCCACGCGCCGAAGTCCATCTCCTGCCAGCATCCGTCGTACTGCAACGGCACGCCGAGCGCCTGTGCGAGCCGTTCGCCGACCGACGCGCAACGCGCGAGCGGGCTCGACCAGATGCGCTGCGGCAATGGCGCGCGCAACGCGTCGAGCCGCTCGCGCATCCCCTGCGCGCCGGCCTGCGCCGATGCGGCGAGCGGCACGTCGCTGCGTCCGTAGCACACGCCCGGATCGACGGCGACTGCCGGATGGCGGATCAGGACGACGTCCATCCGAGCACGACCAGATAGATCGTCAATTCGCACAGTTGCTGCGCGAAGCCCAGGCAATCACCGGTATAGCCGCCGATCCGCCGGACCAGATAGCGCGCGAGCCACGCGCGCAGCAGCACGAGCGCGCCGAGCGCGGCAACGCCCATGCGCCAGTCCGGCCAGAACAGCCACGGCAGCCCGAACGCCGCCGCGACGAGCGCGGCGCGCGGCCCCATCCGCTGCGCGACCGGCTTCGCCTTGCCCTCCGCCCGCACATAGTCGAGCGACATCAAGAGGCTCACCGCCGCCGCGCGGCTCGCCGCGTGCGCGGCGATCATCGTCCACGCGGCGCGCAGCGGCGGCAGCGCGGCGAGCGCCTGCCACTTCAGGCCGAGCGCGATCACGAGCGCGGCAGCGCCGAACGTGCCGATCCGCGAGTCGTGCATGATGCGCAGCACGTCGTCGCGCGTGTAGCCGCCGCCGAACGCGTCGCAGCTGTCGGCAAGGCCGTCCTCGTGGAACGCGCCGGTCGCGACGAGCGTCGCGGCGATCGACAGGCCGACCGCGATCGATGCCGGGAACACGCGCAGCGCGGCCAGGTAGACGAGCGCGCCCCACGCGCCGACGCATGCGCCGACCAGCGGGAAGTAGCGCGCGGCCTGATCGAGATCGCCCGCCGCATAGCCGATCGCGCGCGGCACCGGCACGCGCGTGAAATAGCCGAGCGCGACGAAGAAGTAACGCAGCTCGGCGCGCACGCCGGTCGTCCGGTCAGGCGTCACGATCGTCGACGCCCGCGGATTCGAAGCTCGCCATCTCGCTCATGAACGCCGCCGCCGCACGCACGAGCGGCAGCGCGAGCGCCGCGCCGGTGCCCTCGCCGAGCCGCAGGTCCAGCGCGAGCAACGGCTTCGCGCCGAAATGCTCGAGCATCCGGCGGTGCCCCGCCTCGTGCGACGTGTGCGAGAACACGCAGTAGTCGCGCACGGCCGGCGCGAGCCGCTCGGCGACCAGCAGCGCGGACGTCGCGATGAAGCCGTCGACGAGGATCGTCATCCGCTCGCTCGCCGCCGCGAGAAACGCGCCCGTCATCATCGCGATCTCGAAACCGCCGAACGTCGCGAGCACGTCGAGCGGCGTGATCGCATGCGAATGCCGCACGAGCGCGCGCCCGAGCACCGCGCGCTTGTGCGCGAGCCCCTGGTCGTCGAGGCCGGTGCCGCGCCCGACGCAGGCGTCGATCGGCACGTCGAGCAGGCGGCTCATCAGGCACGCGGCGGACGACGTGTTCGCGATGCCCATCTCGCCGAAGCCGATCACGTTGGTGCCGAGCGCCGCGTGATGACGCACGCGCGCCGCGCCGGCCGCGAGCGCGGCGACGGCCTCGTCGCGCGTCATCGCGGGCTCTTGCGCAAAGTTGCGCGTGCCGCGCGCGATCGGCAGCGCGATCAGCCGGTCGGACGCGGGCAGCGGTGATGCGACGCCCGCGTCGACGATCTCGAGCGTGCTCTGCGCGACACCCGAGAACGCGTTGATCGCCGCGCCGCCGGCGAGAAAGTTCGTGACCATCTGCGCGGTCACGGCCTGCGGATACGGGCTCACGCCTTCGGCCGCGATCCCGTGGTCGGCGGCGAACACGATCGTCACCGGACGCTGCACGAGCGGACGCTCGGTGCGCTGGATCATGCCGAGCTGCAGCGCCAGCGCTTCGAGCTGGCCAAGGCTGCCGGGCGGCTTGGTCTTGTGGTCGATCACATGTTGCAGGCGCGCGCGCAGCGACGCGTCGAGCGGCGCGATCTCGGGCAGGAAGTCGATCGGTGTCATCGTGAGTTCACCTCATGTGCGCGGCAACCGCCGCGCGTCGAAAGAAAGGCATTCATCGCCGCTCCGGCCACGCGGGCAGCAGCGCATCGCGGCCGTCCTGGCGGATCAGCACGAGCGGGTAGCCGAACGCGTCGCTCGCGCGTTCGGGCGTCAGCACGTCATGCACGGGCCCCGCCCATGCGCGGCCGCGTCCATCGAGCAGCAGAGCATGCGTCGCGAAGCGCCGCGCGAGATTCAGATCGTGGCACGAAAACAGCACGGTGCGCCGGCCGGCTTCGAGCCAAGCGGCCAGCGCGGTCAGGCAGTCGATCTGGTGATGCACGTCGAGATGCGCGAGCGGCTCGTCGAGCAGCAGCAGCGGCGCGCCCTGGCACAGCGTCGCGGCCAGCGCGACGCGCTGCCGTTCGCCGCCGGACAGCGACAGCACGTCGCGCCCGGCGAACGCCGCGAGGCCGAAGGTCGCCAGCGCATCGCGCGCGGCCGCGCGATCGCCGTCGCGCTCCCAGCCCCAGCCGCCGAGATACGGGAAGCGGCTCAGCAGCACCGTGTCGAACACGGTCGCGCTGAACGCGTCGTGCAGTTGCTGCGGCATCAGCGCGCGCCGCTGCGCGAGCTGCGCGGCCGGCCACGCGGCGAGCGGCCGGCCGTCGGCTTCGACGTGGCCGCCCGACGGCGTGGAAAGGCCCGCGAGCGTCGCGAGCAGCGTCGTCTTGCCGGCGCCGTTCGGCCCCGCGACGCACCAGATCTCGCCGGGCCGGAACGTCTGCGTGAAGTCGCCCAGCAGCGTGCGCGCACCGGCCCGCAGCGTCAGGTCGACGGCCGCGTATACGGCATCGCCGGAACGACGGGATTCGGTCACGCTCATCGCATCGGTCTCCTCAGCAACATCCACAGGAACACCGGCACGCCGATCAGCGCGGTCATCACGCCGACCGGCAGTTGCGCGGGCGCGATCACGGTGCGCGCGAGCAGGTCGGCCGCCATCACGCCGCCGCCGCCCGCGAGCATCGCGGCGGGCAGCAGCATGCGCTGGTCGTTGCCGAACGCGAGGCGCAGCGCGTGCGGAACGACGAGCCCGACGAAGCCGATCGTGCCGGCGGTCGTCACCGCGGCCGCGGCGGCCAGCGACGCGACGAGATAGATCCGCACGCGCAGCCGCGCGACCGGCACGCCGAGCGCGAGCGCGGTCGCGTCGCCGCGCAGCAGCACGTTCAGTTGCGGCGCGGCCGGCAGCGCGACGCTAGCGGCCAGCGCGAGCGCGGCCCACGCGAACCACGGCGTCGCGACGCCGTTCAGGTCGCCCGTCAGCCAGAAGATGATGCCGCGCAGCCGCGCATCGGGCGCGAGCGACAGCAGCAGCGTGACGAGCGCGCCCCACCCGGCCGCGATCACGACGCCGGTGAGCAGCAGCCGCGGCGACGCGTCGCGCGCGTCGCCGCGCCACAGCTCGCGGCGCGCGAGGCCGAGCACGAGCAGCATCGACACGAGCGCACCGGCGAACGCCGACGCATCGACGAGCCACCACGCGCCGCCCGCGATCATCGCGACCAGCGCGAAACCGGCCGCGCCGCCCGATACGCCGAGCACGTACGGCTCGGCGAGCGGATTGCGCAGCAGCACCTGCAGCAGCGCGCCCGCGAGCGCGAGCAGCGCACCGCACGCGAAGCCGGCGAGCGCGCGCGGCACGCGCAGCGTGCGGACGATGTCGGCCAACAGCGCCGTGCCGCCCGATGCGTCGCCGCCGTGCGGCACGAGCGACGCGAGCGCCTGCAGCGGCGAGATCGGCACGCTGCCGATCGTCAGCGACGCGACGAACAGCGCGGCGACCGCGGTCGCGAGCGCGGCCCAGATCGCGGCGGCGCGTGCGGGGCTCATGCGGCGCCCCGTCCCGCGCGCGCGGGCGCGCCGCCCGGCCGCTTACTGCTGCTGCCAGCCGAGCGTGACATAGGCGCCGCGCCGCGGCGTGTTGTAGGCGTAGGCAAGCTCGTAGTCCTTGTCGAAGAGGTTGTCGATGCGCGCGCTGACGTACCACGCCTTCGTGATGTTGTAGCGCGCGGACAGGTTGACGAGCCCGTAGCCGCCGAGACGTCCGCCATACTGATCGTTGCGCGCGCCACTGACGAGCCATTCGCCGCCGACCCGCACGGGACCGAATGCACGGCCCACCGAAGCCGACGCGAAACGCCGCGCGCGGCGGTCCAGGTCCTGATTCTGCGATTCGTCGACCGGGTTCTGCAAGGTGGCGGCGACCCGCACGTCGGTCGCGCCGACATGCCCCTGCCACGATGCTTCGAGCCCCTGCACCTTTGCACGGCCCACGTTCTGTGCGACGGGCTGGTAGTCGATGAGGTTCGTGTAACGCGTCTGAAATGCGGTCAAGCGCGCGACGCCCACCGCATCGGACGCATACTGCACCGCGGCCTCGACCGAATGGCTGCGCTCGGGCCGGATCGACGGATTACCGTAAATCGGGTAGTAGAGGTCGTTGAAGGTCGGTGCGCGAAATGCGCTCGAATAGCTCGCGGTGACTTTCCACCGGTCGGTGAGGTCGAGACCGTAGCCGAGATAGTACGAGTTCGCGCCGCCGAAATCCGAATACTGGTCGCGCCGCACGTTCGCCTGGAACTGCTGGCGGCCGATGCGCGCCGTGTAGCCGAGCCAGCCGGAATTCACGTGACGCTGCGGCACCGAATAGACGTTCGACATGAACTGCTGGTCGAGCCGTTCGTAACCGGCCTGGATCACGTGGTCCGGCGCGATCCGGAAATCGTTCTGCCACGTGTACTGGCGGCTGTCGGTATTGAAGTGGTCGGTGTACGCGCCGTTCAGTTCCGACTGGTTGCGGTCGTTGCCGATCGCGACGCTCACGTGCGTTGTCCACCAGTCGAACAGGTTGCCGTTCGCGAACGCGCGCGCCTGCTGCACGCGCGAATACAGGTTGTTCAGGTCGGTCGGCGCACCGAACGCGCTGTCGTAGCTGTTGTTGCCGTTCGACTGAAAGTAACTGACGCCCGCATCCCAGCGGTCGTCGAAGCGGTGCCGCAGCGACGCGGTGACGCTCTCGTTCAGATAGCCGTTCGCGTTCGGGTTCGCCTTCGGCCGCTTCGCCGGATCAAGCGCGGAGAACCCGTTGTCCTTTTCGCGCGCGACCGACACGCTGAAGGTCGTCCTGCCGTCGCCGTCGAGCCGGCCCGACACGCCGGCCTGCTGCGTCTGCGTGCCGTAGCTGCCGAGGCCGACCGCAAAATTGAAGCGCGGCGGATGATTGCCGCCGTGCTTCGTGAACACCTGCACGACGCCGCCGATCGCGCCGGAGCCATACAGCGACGACACGTTGCCGTTCACGACCTCGACGCGCTCGATCTGGTCGAGCGGCAGCTGGCTCAGTTGCGCTGCGCCGAGACTCGCGGAATCGACCCGCACGCCGTCGATCAGCACGAGCGACTGCGTCGATTGCGCGCCGCGCAGGAACAGCGTCGCGGTCGCGCCCGGGCCGCCGTTGCGCACGATCTGCGCGCCCGGCGCGAGCGCGAGCAGCGTCGGCAGGTCGGCGCCGGGATGCGCGGCGATGTCCTGCGCGTCGAACACGGTGGTTTGCGGGATCGCGTCGGCGAGCGCCTGCGGCGCACGCTGCGCGGTGACGACGACCGGCGCGAGCTGCGCGGCGTCGACGGCATGGCCGGCGGACGCGGCCGTGGGCGCAGCGGGGGCATTACCGGCGGCGGCCGCCGTCTGCGCGACGGCGGCGAGCGGCAGCCCGCAAAGCGCGCCGAGCGCCGTGCGAGCGATTGGGGTCAGCATCGAAGAAAGTCCTGTGAACCGCAGCGCGCCCCGCTTCCCCGCAGGCCGCGCGTCACGAAGCCCGCGCACGGGCTCCCCGCCTCGGCCGGTATCCGGGCTGGCGGCGTTCCGGCTCGCCTTCCCGCGCGAGACATGCGCAGTGGCCTGCGCCCGCGTGCGAACCGCACACGTCGAGCGCACCCGAGCCGGCCTGCATCGTCCGATGCGGCCGCTTACCGTTGCGGGGGCAGCGCAGGTTGGCGGCTCCTGGCGGAGCCCGCGCCCTGCTTCCCGTTTAACCGCGCGTTGCACGCGCGAGCACCGAGGCGGCGCCAAGTTTAGGAGCGGGCCGCGAGAGCGTCAAGAAAGCGGTCCGCGCGACGCGCAATCGACATATTCGCGGCAAGAAGCGGGGGTGTTACGACTGGAAACGTTACATATGTCGGAATGTGCGTTATTCCGCGCTAAAATGCTGGGTCTTTAGAGGACGCAGCAGATGCTCAACGAACTCGAAACCTTATCTCAAAATATTGGCCGACTGATTGCGCTGAACCAGCGCTATCACTCGGAACGGCTCGCGCTCGAGGAGCAGGTCGCGCAATTGCGCGCGGAAGCGGACACGGTGCGTGGCGAGCTCACGCAGCTGCGCGAGGAACGCAACGCGCTTGCGGAGGAACGCGACACGCTGTCGGCGAAGATCGACGACGCGCAGGTCAAGCTGAACGCGATTCTCGAGAAGCTGCCGCGCACGAAGAGCGCGGCGGAAGCCGACAACCAGCTCGACCTGCTGGATGCGCAGTCGCGCACCGATAGCGACGACGCAGCCAGCCACGGAGAACATGCATGAGCACCAAGCAGATCGAAGTCTCGATTCTCGGCCAGGCCTACCGGCTAGCCTGTTCGGCCGAGACCGAAGCGGCGCTGCTGGAAGCCGTCGCGCGCGTCGACGCGGAAATGACGAAGATCCGCTCGAACAGCTCGGTGCGCGGCACCGACCGCATCGCCGTGATGGCGGCGCTGTCGCTCGCGTCGGAGCTGCTGCGGCTGCAGCAGAGCGTGCGTCACGGTGAAGCATTTCCCGCGGAAGAAATCCGGCGTACAATGCGCCAGATGAATGAACAGCTCGGTGCGGTGCTCGCACAGCACGAGACGCAGTAACCCGAATCGATGCGTCGATTTCCCTTGATCTCCACGGTCAACGGTGGTCAAATTGGACACATAGATTCACAGTTTAGTCAGCTTCCCTGCCTGGTTCGCCAAGGTCATATATTCCTTGAACCAATGCCATGTGCACGGTTGCGGAAATTTGTAGCACGGGCGCGCGCGTCACTCTGTCTGATGTACCCGAAGTGCTGCTAACTGCGACCAATTCTGAACCCCAGGTTCAGGATGCCGGCCTAGCGGCTAAGGCGGGGGCCTATTCAACGGCATCGGGTACACATCCCGATGCCGTTTCCTTTTGTAGCGGCCTCTTTCTGCGTCGATCACGATCCATGCAATACTGGCTGATGAAGTCCGAACCGGACGAAGCGAGCATCGACGATCTCGCGAATGCGCCGCAGCGCACGCTGCCGTGGACCGGCGTGCGCAACTATCAGGCACGCAATTTCATGCGCGACACGATGCAGATCGGCGACGGCGTGCTGTTCTATCATTCGAGCTGCCCCGAGCCCGGCATCGCGGGCCTCGCCGAAGTGTCGTCGACACCCTACCCCGATCCCACGCAGTTCGATCCGAAGAGCCCCTATTACGATCCGAAGTCGACGCAGGCAACGCCGCGCTGGCTGCTCGTCGACGTGCGCTTCGTGAAGAAGGCGGCGCTCGTGCCGCTCGCCGCGCTGCGCGAATACGACGCGCTCGCCGACATGCGCGTGCTCGCGAAAGGCAACCGGCTGTCGATCACGCCCGTCACGCGCGCCGAATGGCGCTTCATCACCGAACGGCTGATGAAGTGAACGTAAAGGGCAAACATTAAATTTGGTCAATGCACGACCGCCCGCCCGGAACTCGCGGCGCGCTCGCGCAGCCTAAGCAACCGCTGCCGGCCAATCGGGCCGGCCGTCGTTTTTTCGTCGCGCGGCCCGCCCGCATCGCGCACGCGTGATCCGCGTGCGCGCCCTCGCACAAGGAGTCCAACAATGACCAAGAAATCCGCACTCGCGCTGTCGCTCGCGCTCGCCGCCGCCGTTCCCGTCGCGGTGACGCTCGCGTCGCCCGCGGCGCGCGCGCAGGCCGTCAACCCGCACTTTCCGGAGCCGTCGGGCGTGCTGTCGCTGTCGTCGCAGGCCAGCGCCGAAGTGCCGCAGGACATCATCCACATCACGCTGTTCTACGAGCAGCAGGCGAAGGACCCGGGCAGCCTGACGTCCGCGCTGAACCAGCGCGCCGACGCCGCGCTCGCGCAGGCCAAGGCCGTGTCGGGCGTCACTGCGCACACGGGCGCGTTCTCCGTCTATCCGAGCACCGACCGCGACGGCCGGATCTCCGCATGGCGCGGCCGCACCGAGGTCGTGCTCGAATCGCGCGATTTCGCCGCGGCGTCGAAGCTCGCGGGCCAGTTGTCGAACCTGATGCAGGTCGCGAACGTCGAGTTCTCGCTGTCGCCGGAAGCGCAGCGCACGGCCGAGCAGAAGCTCACGACCGAAGCGATCAAGTCGTTCCGCGTGCGTGCGGACGAAGCCGCGAAGGCGTTCGGCTACAACAACTATTCGATTCGCGACGTGAACGTCGGCAGCGGCCGCAACGTACAGCCGTATCCGCGCATGATGGCGATGGCCGCAGCACCGATGGACAACGCGAAGATGAGCGCGCCGATCGCGGTCGAAGGCGGCAAGGCGACCGTGTCCGTCACGGTCAACGGCTCGGTGCAGATGAAGTAACGCACGACGCTCGAGTACGTCAGATGCGAAAACGCCGGCCACTGGGCCGGCGTTTTTCGTTGGTGCGTCAGTTGCGCGATCGCATCATGCAGCCGAGGCCGCCGCACGGCGGCGGTATGCCCAGACCATCAGCGCGACGCCCGCGAGGATCATCGGCAGCGACAGCCACTGCCCCATCGACAGGCCGAGCGCAAGCAGCCCGAGGAAGTCGTCCGGTTCGCGCGCGAACTCGACCGTGAAGCGTGCGAGACCGTAGCCGATCAGGAACAGCGCGGATATCGCGCCCATCGGCCGCGGCTTGCGCGAGAACAAGAACAGCGCAAAGAACAGCACGACGCCTTCGAGCGCGATTTCATAGAGCTGCGAAGGATGGCGCGGCAGCATCTGGTACTGCATGAACACGTCGGCCAGATGCCACTTCGCGACGAGCTCCGGATGCGCGGGCAGCCAGGCCGCATCGTCGCGCATCGCGCCCGGGAACAGCATCGCCCACGGCGAATTCGGATCGGTCACGCGGCCCCACAGCTCGCCGTTGATGAAGTTGCCGAGCCGGCCCGCCGCCAGCCCCGTCGGCACCATCGGCGCGACGAAGTCGGTGACCTGCAGCCAGTGGCGCTTGCGCTGCCATGCGAACAGCATCATCGCGAGCGTCACGCCGAGAAAGCCGCCGTGAAACGACATCCCGCCTTCCCATACCTTGAAGACGTCGAGCGGATGTGCGAGGTAGTAGCCCGCCTTGTAGAACAGCACGTAGCCGAGCCGGCCGCCGAGCACCGTGCCGAGCACGCCGTAGAACATCATGTCGTCGATGTCCTTCACGGTCCAGCCCTGCGCGGCCACATGCGGCAGCTTCAGGCGCAGCCGGCCGACGACGATCGCCGCGATGAACGCGACGAGATACATGAGCCCGTACCAGCGCACGGCCAGCGGCCCGAGATGGATCGCAACGGGGTCGAAATTCGGGTGAATGATCATGGGTTAGCGGTGAAGTTTTCGAATTCGGCGCGGCGCGCACACCTGCGTCGCGTCGCGCATTGGACGGCGCCGGCGCGCCATCGTTCGCGTCATGCGCGCACGAACGCCTGCGCGCGCACGATGTCGATGAAGCCGGCGAGCACGGGGCTGACGTCGCCGGTGCGCCACACGAGGCCCGTCTCGACGACGGGCGCGCCGTCCGCGAGCGGCCGGTAGACCACGCCGGTGCGCCGCAGGTTACGCAGCGATTGCGGCACCAGTGCGACGCCCATGCCGGCCGACACGAGGCTCACGATCGTCTGCATCTGGATCGCTTCCTGGCCGATGCGCGGGGTCGCCCCCGCCGCGCCGTAGCAGCCCGTAATGATGTCATAAAAGCCGGGCGCCAAACGGCGCGGAAAGATCACGAGCGGCAGCGCGGCGACGTCGGCGAGCCGCACCGGCGCATTCTCGGATGCGTCGGCCGGCGCTGCGGCGGCCGGCATCGCCAGCACGAGCGGCTCGCGCACGACCGGCAGGTACGACAGCTCGGCCGCATGACGCGGCGGCACCGGCGGAATGATCAGCCCGGCGTCGATCCGGCCGGCGGCAAGCTCCTCGATCTGCACGTCGCTGGTCGCCTCCTCGAGCTGCAGCCGCACCTGCGGATAGCGCGCGCCGAACGCGCGCAGCAGCGACGGCAAGAGCCCGTAGTCGGCGGTCGACACGAACGCGAGCGCGAGCGAACCGGTCTCGCCGCGCGCGAGGCTCTGCGCGCGCGGCGGCAGCGCGTCGGCCGCCGCCAGCAGCTTGCGCACGTCCGGCAGCAGCGCCGCGCCGACCGCGGTCAGCGCGACCGAGCGCTTGGTGCGCACGAACAGCGCGACGCCGAGCAGGTCCTCGAGCGCGCGGATCGCCTGCGACAGCGGCGGCTGCGTCATCGACAGGCGCGCCGCCGCGCGGCCGAAATGGCGTTCCTCGGCTACGGTCACGAAATAGCGCCATTGGCGCAGATCGGGGGTCACATCAGGCATCGGTCAGTCATATGAAAATCGACCTAATAGGCGATGAATAATATATTGGACACGCCCAAACGGACATTGCATTCTTGGCTCAGCCGAGTCGATGCGCCGCCTCCGGACGCACCTGCCGATGCCCCCACCAACGAGGATGGAGTCCCCCATGTCATACAACCGCCGCTCGAAGAACATCACGCAGGGCGTGGCCCGTTCGCCGAACCGCTCGATGTATTACGCGCTCGGCTACCGGAAGGAAGATTTCGACAAGCCGATGATCGGCATCGCCAACGGCCATTCGACGATCACGCCGTGCAACGCGGGCCTGCAGCGCCTGTCGGACGCGGCGGTCGCGGCCGTGAAGGACGCCGGCGCGAATCCGCAGATCTTCGGCACGCCGACGATCTCGGACGGCATGTCGATGGGCACCGAGGGGATGAAGTACTCGCTCGTGTCGCGCGAAGTGATCGCCGACTGCATCGAGACCTGCGCGCAGGGCCAGTGGATGGACGGCGTGGTCGTCGTCGGCGGCTGCGACAAGAACATGCCGGGCGGGATGATCGCGCTCGCGCGCCTGAACGTGCCGGGCATCTACGTGTACGGCGGCACGATCCGCCCGGGCCACTGGAAGGGCCGCGACCTGACGATCGTGTCGTCGTTCGAGGCGGTCGGCGAGTTCACCGCGGGCCGGATGTCGCAGGAGGATTTCGAAGGGGTCGAGCAGAACGCGTGTCCGACGACGGGCTCGTGCGGCGGCATGTACACCGCGAACACGATGAGCTCGTCATTCGAGGCGCTCGGCATGTCGCTGCTGTATTCGTCGACGATGGCGAACCCGGACCAGGAAAAGGTCGACTCCGCGGCCGAATCGGCGCGCGTGCTGGTCGAGGCGGTCAAGCAGGATCTGAAGCCGCGCGACATCATCACGAAGCAGTCGATCGAGAACGCGGTGTCGCTGATCATGGCGACCGGCGGCTCGACCAACGCGGTGCTGCACTATCTGGCGATCGCGCACGCGGCCGAGGTCGACTGGACGATCGACGATTTCGAGCGCATTCGCAAGCGCGTGCCGGTGATCTGCGACCTGAAGCCGTCGGGCCAGTACGTCGCGACCGACCTGCACCAGGCCGGCGGCATTCCGCAGGTGCTGAAGATCCTGCTCGACGCCGGCCTGCTGCACGGCGACTGCATGACGATCACGGGCCGCACGCTCGCCGACGAGCTGAAGGACGTGTCGAGCGCGCCGCGCGCGGACCAGAAGGTGATCTTCCCGATCGAGCAGGCGCTATACAAGGAGGGGCACCTCGCGATCCTGAAGGGCAACCTCGCGGAAGACGGCGCGGTCGCGAAGATCTCCGGCCTGAAGAACCCGGTCATCACGGGCCCGGCGCGCGTGTTCGACGACGAGCAGAGCGCGCTGGAAGCGATCCTCGGCGACCGGATTCGCGCGGGCGACATCCTCGTGCTGCGCTACCTCGGCCCGCAGGGCGGCCCGGGGATGCCGGAGATGCTCGCGCCGACCTCGGCGATCATCGGCAAGGGCCTCGGCGAGTCGGTCGGCTTCATCACCGACGGCCGCTTCTCGGGCGGCACCTGGGGGATGGTGGTCGGCCACGTCGCGCCGGAAGCGTTCGTCGGCGGCACGATCGCGCTCGTGCAGGAAGGCGATTCGATCACGATCGACGCGCACAAGCTGCTGCTGCAATTGAACGTCGACGACGCCGAACTGGCGCGCCGCCGCGCCGCGTGGAAGCAGCCGGCGCCGCGCTATACGCGCGGCGTGCTCGCCAAGTTCGCCGCGCTCGCCCGCCCGGCGAACCAGGGCGCCGTCACCGGCTGACGCCCGGCCGGGCCGCGATGCGGCCCCTGATTGATCGCACGCAAAGGGGGCGCGAAAAACTCGCGCTCCCTTTGCTTTTATAATGCCCGGGAGTCAAGCCGGCGGTGCCTGCTGGCGGAGAACGGCATGAAACAGATGATATTGCGCGCGACGCTCCTGGCCCTGCTGCTCGGCGGCACGGCCGCGCACGCCGCCGAGGCGGACGGCCTCGCGCTCGCGCAGCGCAAGAACTGCATGGCCTGTCATGCGGTCAGCAAACCACTGATGGGCCCGTCATTCCACGATATCGCGGGCAAGTACGCGCCGCGCAGCGACGCGAGCGACTACCTCGCGCAGACGATCGTGAAGGGCAGCGTCGGCGTGTGGGGCAGCGTACCGATGCCCGCCAATACCCAGCTGACGGGCGCCGAAGCGCACGCCCTCGCGAACTGGGTGATGTCGCTCAGATAAGGCGGCCGGCCCGGTCAGCCCGAACGTCCGGTGCGGCGGCGCGCGATCTCGTCGTCGACCGCGTCCCGCACCCAATCCATCACTTCGGTCTCGAGCGCCAGCGCCACTTCGCGCGTGATCTGGCTGACGAGCCACGCCGTATGGCCTTGCAGCGCGTCGCGGCAGCGCGCCTCGATCGCCTCCCGCCCTTCCCCGGTCAGGTAATTCATCAGACGATCGCGCAGCCGCTCGGCGATGTGCTGCGCGTCTTCCGGCGTCAACGCTGCCGCGGCCGCGGTCGCGGCACCCTGCGTGGCCATCTCGGGCGCGTCCGCCCGCGGGACCGGCGCCAGCTCGACGACCGGCACCTCCGGCGTCGGCACCGGCTGGACCACGACCGTCGCGGGGTCGGCTTCGATGTCGGCAGGCGCGGCTGCTTCGGGCGCCGGCACCGTCTGCGCCGCAGCCTCCGGCGCCGCCGTGGCCGGATTGCCCGGCGCGATCACGTCGGTAAGCACCGGAATCGCCGCGTCGTCCTGCGGCAACCCGGCCTCAGGCCGGCGCGCGGGCGCCGGATGGCCCGGCACCAGCACGTCCGTCAGCATCGGGATGGAGGAGGTTTCGGCTTGTCCCACGGTGATACTCCGTCGACTGGCTAGCTGCCCTGCTTGTAGTTGTTCAGCGCATAACCGCGATCTCGATAGAAGCGGTAGCGCTCGCGGCCCGCGGCCAGTTCGGGCGGCTCGTTGCCGACCACCTCGAGCAGCCGCTCGAAGCGCGCGAACTGCGCGGGCACCGCCGCGCCGAGATTCAGCAGCACCTGATGATGCGGCGCCTTGTCGAGCTCGGCGGTCAGCACGATCGGCGTGTCGGCCGCGTGCCGGCTGTCGATCCCGCAATGCGGGATGAAATCGAGCGGCGAGAACGTCCAGAGCCGCTCGTCGAGCGCGCGCAAGCGCGCGGGTTCCGCGAGCACGACGACCGGCTGCCCGGCCTGGTAGGCCTTGCGCAGCAGCCGGCACGCGTAAGCGAGCGAATCGCCGACGTTCGTGTGGAAATCGATCCGCGTCATCACCCGACCGCCCGCATTGTCGACCACTCTGCCATCACTGGCCGGCGCGGTCGATCAGGAATTGCGCGAGCAGCGGCACCGGACGGCCGGTCGCGCCCTTCGCCGCGCCGCTCTTCCACGCGGTGCCCGCGATGTCGAGGTGCGCCCACGGGTAGCTGTCGGTGAAGCGCGACAGGAAGCACGCGGCCGTCACGGCGCCGGCCGGACGCCCGCCGATGTTCGCGAGATCCGCGAAGTTCGACTTCAGCTGGTCCTGGTATTCGTCGTCGAGCGGCATGCGCCATGCCGGATCGTTCGCCTCGCGCGACGCGTCGAGCAGCTCGCCCGCGAGCGCGTCGTCCTTCGAGAACAGGCCGCTGTTGTGACCGCCGAGCGCGATCACGCAGGCGCCCGTCAGCGTCGCGACGTCGATCACCGCAGCCGGCTTGAAGCGCTCCGCGTAGGTCAGCGCGTCGCACAGGATCAGGCGACCCTCGGCGTCGGTGTTCAGCACCTCGATCGTCAGCCCCTTCATGCTGGTGACGATGTCGCCCGGCTTGGTCGCATTGCCGCCCGGCATGTTCTCGCAGGTCGGGACGATCGCGACGACGTTGATCTTCAGGCCCATCTCCGCGACCGCGCGGATCGTGCCGAGCACCGAGCCCGCGCCGCACATGTCGTACTTCATCTCGTCCATGCCGTCGCCCGGCTTCAGCGAGATGCCGCCCGTGTCGAACGTGATGCCCTTGCCGACCAGCACGACCGGCTTGGCCTTCGCCGCGGCGCCCTGGTAGTGCAGCACGATGAACTGCGCCGGCTCGACCGATGCGCGCGCGACCGACAGGAACGAGCCCATCTTGAGCGCCTGAACCTGCTTGAGCCCGAGCACCTCGGCCTTCAGGCCCCAGTCCTTCGCGAGCTGCTTCGCGGTGTTCGCGAGATAGGTCGGCGTGCAGACGTTGCCCGGCAGGTTGCCGAGATCGCGGGTCAGATCCATCCCGTTCGCGAGCGCGACGGCCTGCTTGACCGCGACCTTCGCGGCCTTCTCGTCGGCCGGATCGACGCTGAACACGATGCGCTTGAGCGCATGCGACGCCGGTTCCGGCTTGCTCTTCAGTTGCGTGAAGCGATACGTTTCGTTGCGCAGCGCGAGAATCGCCGCACGCACGCCCCAGTCGGAACCGCGCTCGTCGACCGGCAGCTGGGCCAGCGTGAAGGTGACCTGAACGACCTTGGTCGCGAGCAGCGCGCGCCATGCGGCGGTGACCGCGTCGTTATAGGCTTTCTGATTGAAAGCATCCTGCTTGCCGAGGCCGACCAGCAGCACGCGCGATGCGCCGATGCCCTGCACTTCGTGCAGGATCAGCGTCTTGCCGCGCTTGCCGTCCATGTCGCCGGCCTTCACGACGCGCGAGATCAGCCCCTTGGTGGCCGTATCGATGTCGAGCGCGGCGCCCGACAGCGTCTGCGCCTCGAAGATGCCGAGCACGATGCAGTCCGACTTGCCGGTCAGGAACCCCTTCGACTCACCTTTGCTCCAATCACAGCCTTTTATGCTAAAGTCCATCGCGCTTGTCCTCGGATAAAATCTGGGCTAAGGATGAAAGCCGCAATTATCCGCTATTTTTCCCGTGGCGGCGCGAGCGCCTGCCCACGCGTGCGCAGCTTCCCGCCCTCTTCTCTTCAAGAATGATCTTCGAACGCTCCCTCCAGCGCGAGCTTGCGTATACGGCTGGCGCCGTGTTCATGGTGCTGCTCACGATCATGCTCACGACGATGATGATCCGCATCGTCGGCTACGCCGCGTCCGGCGAAATCGATCCGAAGGACGTGCTCGTGCTGATCGGCCTGACCGTGATCGGCTACCTCGCCGTGATGCTCGTCGTCACGCTGTTCGTGTCGATCCTGTTCGTGCTGACCCGGTGGTACCGGGACTCCGAAATGGTCGTCTGGCTCGCGTCCGGCGTGAGCCTGACCCGCCTCATCAAGCCGATCGGCGTGTTCGCGACGCCAATCATCCTGCTGATCGCGTTCTTCGCGTTCGTCGGCTGGCCGTGGTCGAATCAGCAGAGCAAGATGATCAAGGCGCGCTTCCAGCAGCGCGACGAGATCTCGCTGCTCGCGCCCGGCCAGTTCCGCGAATCGGCGGCGAGCCACCGCGTGTTCTTCATCGAGAAGATGGCGCCGGACCAGAGCAAGGTGCAGAACGTGTTCGTCACGTCGACCGAGAACGGCAAGGTCAACGTCGTCGTATCGCAGACGGGCCACACCGAGACCACGAAGGACGGCGACCGCTTCGTCGTGCTCGAGGACGGCCGCCGCTACGACGGCTCGCCCGGCCAGCCGAACTTCAAGATCATGGAGTTCGAGCGCTACGGCGTGAAGATCACGAGCAAGCCGGTCGTCAACGTGCAGACGACCAACAGCACGCCGACGCCCGAGCTGCTGCGCGACCCGACGCGCGAAAAGCTCGCGGAATTCGCCTGGCGCGCGGGGCTGCCGCTGATCGCGATCAACCTGATGGTGCTCGGCATCCCGCTCGCGTACCAGAACCCGCGCCGCAGCCGCACGATCAACCTCGTGATGGCCGTGCTGATCTACCTGACCTACTCGAACCTGCTGAACGTCGTGCAGGCGCAGATCGAGCAGGGCAAGCTGTCGTTCGGCGTCGGCCTCGTCGGCCTGCACGTGGTCGTCGCGGCGATCGTCGGCTTCATCTTCTGGCTGCGCGTGCGCAACCGCCCGCTGTTCACACGCGCGCTGTTCAGCCGCTCGACGGGAGCATGATCGATGCGGCTCTTTGAAAAGTACTTCGCGCGGCAGATCTACGTCACGTTCGTCTTCATCCTGTTCGCGTTCTCGGGCCTGTTCTTCTTCTTCGACCTGATCAACGAGCTGAACTCGGTCGGGCACGGCAACTACAAGTTCGGCTACGCGGTGCTGCGCGTCGCGCTGCAGACGCCGTCGCGCTTCTACGAGATCATTCCGGTCGCCGCGCTGATCAGCGCGATCTACGTGTTCGCGCAGATGGCCGCGAACTCGGAATTCACGATCTTCCGCGTGTCGGGCCTCGCGACCAACCAGGCGTTGCGCTCGCTGCTGAAGATCGGCGTGCCGCTCGTGATCGTCACCTACCTGATCGGCGAATTCGTCGGCCCCTACGCCGACCAGCTGTCCGAGCGCGTGCGGCTGCAGGCGCTCGGCGCGTCGGTGTCGTCGAACTTCCAGTCCGGCGTGTGGGTGAAGGACACGCTCGCCGCGCGCGACAACGGCGAGCAGGTCACGCGCTTCGTCAACGTCGGCAGCCTGTCGCCGGATTCGACGATCAGCAACGTGCGGATCTACGAATTCGATTCGAAATTCCAGCTGCAGAACGTGCGCATCGCGCAGACGGGCCGCTACGAGGCGCCCGGCCACTGGCTGCTGACGGGCGTCACCGAGACCGAGCTCACGCCGATCAAGCCGATCAGCGGCCAGCCCGCCGACGCGCTGAACCCCGTGTACCGGTCGCAGCAGGTCACGCTGCCCGAGTTCCGGCTGCGCTCGGACCTGACGCCGCAGATCCTGTCGGTGCTGCTCGTGTCGCCGGAACGGATGTCGCTGATCAACCTGTTCCGCTACATCCAGCACCTGAAGGAGAACCAGCAGGACACGCAGCGCTATGACATCGCGCTGTGGCGCAAGCTGCTGTATCCGTTCGCGGTGTTCGTGATGCTGGTGCTGTCGCTGCCGTTCGCGTACCTGCATACGCGCGCGGGCGTGGTCGGCGTGAAGGTGTTCGGCGGCATCATGCTCGGCATGAGCTTCCAGCTGCTCAATACGCTGTTCTCGCACATGGGCACGCTGAATACATGGCCCGCGCCGCTGACGGCGGCGCTCCCCGGCCTGCTCTACCTGGGGCTCGGCCTGTTCGCGCTCAAATGGGTCGACCGGCACTGAGCGCCGGCCTCGCGACGGAGTTCGACATGGATTCGCACGGCATCGTCCTGTTCGCTCACGGCGCCCGCGATCCGCGCTGGGCGGAGCCGTTCGAGCGGCTCGCCGCACGGCTGCGCGCCGCGCGCGGCGCGCCCGCTTCTTCCGCTTCGCCCGTATCGCTCGCGTTTCTCGAGCTGATGACGCCGTCGCTCGACACCGCGGTCGCCGCGCAAGCCGCGGCCGGCTGCACGCGCATCACCGTGGTACCGGTGTTCTTCGGCCAGGGCGGCCACATCCGGCGCGACCTGCCGCAGCTCGTCGATGCGTGCCGCGCCGCGCATCCGGGCGTCGAGATTCGCTGCGCGACCGCGGTCGGCGAGGACGACGGCGTGCTCGACGCGATCGCGCGCTATTGCCTCGACCAGCTGGACGACGGCGCGTAGGCGCTGCGCCTGCCCCACCTGCCGCACAAGAAAAAAGCGCTGGCCAACCAGGCCAGCGCTTTTTCGTTTCGGACGCCCTGCTCCGCTCAGGCCGCGTCGCGCATCCCGCCGGCGCGTTTCGCATGCGCTCCGCGTTCGGCAAACGCATCGCCGATCATCAGCAGGCTCGGCTGCGCCGGATCGAGCCACGCCTGCGCCGCGCCCGCCGCCATCTCGCCGAGCGTCAGCGTCAGCGTGCGCTCGCGCGCGGTGCTGCATGCCTCGACGATCGCGACCGGCGTCGCGCTCGCGCGGCCCGCGTCGATCAGTTCCTGCGCGATGCCCGGCGCGCTGTCGCGGCCCATGTAGTAGACGATCGAATCGGCGCGCGCAGCTTCGCGAATCTCGTCGCTGCCCGGCGCGCGGCTGTGCGTCGCGAACGCGACGCTGCGCGCGACGCCGCGCAGCGTCAGCGAGCGCTTCAGCGTCGCCGCGCCGGCCAGCGCCGCGGTGATCCCCGGCACGATCTCGTAGTCGATGCCCGCCGCTTCGAGCGCACGCATCTCTTCGTCCGCGCGGCCGAACAGCATCGGATCGCCGCCCTTCAGCCGCACGACGCACGCATGCTCGCGCGCCGCGTCGACGATCTGCTTGTTGATGAACTGCTGCGCGGTCGAGCGCTGCCCGCAGCGCTTGCCGACCGCGATCCTGCGCGCGTTCGGCGCGTAGTCGAGCATCGCGGGCTCGACGAGCGCGTCGTGCAGCACGACGTCGGCCTGCGCGAGCAGCCGCGCGCCGCGCACCGTGATGAGGTCCGCCGCGCCCGGCCCGGCTCCGATCAGATATACCTTGCCCATATTCTTCGCTTCGCTTGTCCGCGGGCGCCGGCATCGGCCCGCGCCGCCCGAAAGGCGGCGCGGTTCGCCGCGCAGTTTCCCGCTTATGCCGAAAACGCCCGGATCATGCCCGCGGCGACCGTGTGATGCGTCGCCTCGTCGATCAGCACGAACGCGCCCGTGCCCGGATGCGCGTCGTACGTGTCGCACACGATCGGCTTCTGCAGCGTCAATGCGACGCGGCCGATGTCGTTCATCTTCAGCTCGTGACGGTCGGTCGCGTGCGACAGCGTGTGCACGTCGAGCACCTGCTTGACCGCGCCGATCTTCGCGAACACCGTGCTCGTGGTCTGCTTCAGCAGGTACTTGCGCTGCGGCGACAGCGGCGCTTCGTCGAACCAGCACAGGTCCGCCTCGAGCTTCTTCGCCGGCGCGACCGTCTGCGCGACCGCGACGAACATGTCGCCGCGCGACACGTCGACGTCTTGCGCGAGGCGGATCGTCACCGTCTGGCCCGCGAACGCCTGTTCGACGGCCGCGGTGCCGCCCGGCACCGGCGCGATGATCTCGGCGACCGTCGCGCTGCGGTTCGACGGCAGCACGACGATCTCGTCGCCGACCTTCACTTCGCCCGACTCGAGGCGGCCCATGTAGCCGCGGAAATCGTCCGCCGAGCTGCCGTCCTGGCGCGCGACCCACTGCACCGGGAAGCGCAGCGCGTCGTGCGCCTGCGTCTCGACGGGCAGCGACTCGAGCACGTCGAGCAGCGGCTCGCCCGCATACCATGGCATGCGCTCGCTCGCGCCGACGATGTTGTCGCCCTTGAGCGCCGACACCGGCACGAAGCGCACGTCGGCGAGGCCGAGCTGCTGCGCGAGCGTCACGTACGCGTCGCGGATCTCGTTGAAGCGCGCTTCGCTGTAGTCGACCAGGTCCATCTTGTTGATCGCGACGATCACGTGCTGCAGCGCGAGCAGCTTGACGATCGCGCTGTGGCGCTTGGTCTGCGGCAGCAGCTCGGCGACGCCGTTCTCGACCGTCACGCGCGTCGCGTCGATCAGGATGATCGCCGCGTGCGCGGTCGACGCGCCCGTCACCATGTTGCGCGTGTACTGCTCGTGGCCCGGCGTGTCGGCGATGATGAACTTGCGCTTCGCGGTCGCGAAGTAGCGGTACGCGACGTCGATCGTGATGCCCTGCTCACGCTCGGCTTCCAGCCCGTCGGTCAGGAGCGCGAGGTCGAGCTCGTCGCCGACCGTGCGCTTGTTCTTCGCGCGCGACAGCGCGGACAGCTGGTCGGACAACACGGCCTTGCTGTCGTACAGCAGGCGGCCGATCAGCGTGCTCTTGCCGTCGTCGACGCTGCCCGCGGTGATGAAGCGCAGCACGCCGAGGTCTTCGTTGTTCTCGATGATGCTCATGATGTGAATGTCCTCGTGTGCTTCAGAAATAACCTTGCTTCTTGCGCTGTTCCATCGCGGCTTCGGAGGTCTGGTCGTCCATCCGGGTCGCGCCGCGCTCGGTGATCTCGGTCACCGCCGTCTCGGCGATGATCTTCTCGACGTCGTCCGCGTCGCTCTCGACCGGGCACGTGCAGCTGATGTCGCCGACCGTGCGGAAGCGCACCTGTGCGACTTCGCTCGTCTCGCCTTCACGCATCGGCGTAAGCGGCGTGACCGGCACGAGCAGCCCGTTGCGGCGCACGATCTCGCGCTGGTGCGCGTAGTAGATCGACGGCAGCTCGAGGTTCTCGCGGGCGATGTACTGCCACACGTCGAGCTCGGTCCAGTTCGAGATCGGGAACACGCGCAGGTGCTCGCCGTTGTGCAGGCGTGCGTTGTACAGGCTCCACAGCTCCGGGCGCTGCGCCTTCGGGTCCCACTGGCCGAATTCGTCGCGGAACGAGAAGATGCGTTCCTTCGCACGCGCCTTCTCTTCGTCGCGGCGCGCGCCGCCGATCATCGCGGTGTAGCCGTGCTGCTCGATCGTCTCGAGCAGCGTGACGGCCTGCGCGGCGTTGCGCGAATCGGTTTCGCGGCGCAGCACGACCGTGCCGCGCTTGATCGAATCCTCGACGTGGCCGACGATCAGCTCCGCGCCGATTTCCTGCGCGCGGCGGTCGCGGAAGTCGATCACTTCGTCGTAGTTGTGGCCCGTGTCGATGTGCACGAGCGGGAACGGCAGCGACGTCTTGCGATTCGCGCCGAGGCCGAACGCCTTCAGCGCGAGATGCAGCACGACGACCGAATCCTTGCCGCCCGAGAACAGCAGCGCCGGCTTGCTGCACTCGGCGACCAGCTCGCGCAGGATGTGGATCGACTCGGCCTCGAGCCAGTCGAGGTGGCCCATGCGGCTGCTGTCGCCGGTGGGCGGGACAAAGGCGGATTGCTCGAGCGTCGTGCTCATGATTTCAGTCCTTCTCTTCCGGGTTCGTGCCGCCCGCTTTCGCGAGCGGCGCAATATTCAGTTTCTTGTAGGGCGCTCAGTGCGCGGCGCTTGCATCGGACGTCGCGGGAATCGGCGTGATCGTGATGTGCAGCCCGCATTCCTTCGTGTCGCGCGACTCCCACCACCAGCGGCCGGCCCGGCTGTCCTCGCCGGGGCGGATCGCCCGCGTGCAGGGCTCGCAGCCGATGCTCGGGTAGCCGCGCGCATGCAGCGGATTGACCGGCACGTCGAACGCCTTCAGGTACGCCCACACTTCGCTTTCCGTCCAGTCGGCGAGCGGGTTGTACTTCGCGATCCCGCGTGCTTCGTCCTGCTCTTGCTCGTGCAGCTCCGCGCGCGTGACCGACTGCTCGCGGCGCTGGCCGGTGACCCACGCATCGACGTCGGAGAGCGCACGGTTCAGCGGCTCGACCTTGCGGATGTGGCAGCACGACTTGCGCAGCTCGACGCTCTCGTAGAACGCATTCAGGCCGTGGTCGGCGACGTACTGGTCGACCGCGTCCTGCTGCGGGTGGAACTGATCGATCTCGTAGCCGTAGCGTTCGCGCACGCGGTCGATCATGCCGAGCGTCTCCGCGTGCAGGCGGCCCGTGTTCAGCGAGAAGATGCCGATCGCCACGCCTTTCGACAGGATCGCGTGCGTGACGAGCATGTCTTCCGCCGCAAGGCTGCTCGCGAATTTCACGTTCGGGTGGCGCGCGGCGATCTGCGCGAGCAGCGCGTCGAGCCGTTCGACCTTTGCGGCGAGTTCCGGGGTCAGCGCGGTGGTGTTGGCGTCGCTCATGCGGTCACCTTCGCTGTGGGCGTCGCTATGTCGGGCGTCGCGGCGCGGCGGCGAAACAGCGGCGCGGGCTCGTCGAACGCGCCCTGATAGCGTTGCGAGAATTCGCCGAACGCGTTCAGCGCGTCGTGGATGTCCTTGTCCGCGCGCACCGCGAACGCGTCGAAGCCGCAGCGCGACATGTACAGCAGCTGGTCGCGCAGCACGTCGCCGATCGCGCGCAGCTCGCCCGTCCAGCCGTGGCGCTCGCGCAGCAGGCGCGCGATGCTGTAGCCGCGGCCGTCCGCGAAGCGCGGGAACTCGACGCCGATCAGCGAGATCGCGTCGAAGTCGGCGGCGAGATCGGCCGGCTCGCTGTCCGGCGCGAGCCACACGCCGAGCTCGTCCTTCGTCTTCGCGGCGACGAGCGCCGCGCGCTCGGCCTGCCACAGCGCGAGCGGCACCAGCACCTTGCCGGCCGGCAACGCGTCGACCGCGGGCAGCGCGCCGTCTTCCGCCGCGCGCACGACCTGCCATGCATCGTCGATCACTGCGCGGTTCTTGATAATCGAAGCCATCTGCAAATTCCTTCTACCCGGTTGGTTACGCGTTCACCGCCTGGCGCGCCGCGTAGACGCGCTCCTTGAACGGCGCGATGCCGATGCGATCATACGTGTCGATGAAGCGCTCGCCGTCGGCGCGCGACTCGACGAACGTGTCGATCAGCTTCGCGATCACGTCCGGCACTTCCTCCGCCGAGAACGACGGGCCGATCACGCGGCCGAGGCGCGCGCCGTTGCGGCCCGTGCCCTGCTCGCCGCCGAGCGACACCTGGTACCACTCGGCGCCGTCCTTGTCGACGCCGAGGATGCCGATGTTGCCGACGTGGTGATGGCCGCACGAGTTCATGCAACCGGAAATGTTCAGCGACAGGTCGCCGAGGTCGTACACGTAGTCGAGATCGTCGAAGCGCTGCTGGATCGCCAGCGCGATCGGGATCGACTTCGCGTTCGCGAGCGAGCAGAAGTCGCCGCCCGGGCACGCGATGATATCGGTCAGCAGGCCGACGTTCGGCGTCGCGAAACCGGCCGCCTTCGCCTTTTCCCACACGGCGAACAGGTCGCGCTTCTTCACGTTCGCGAGGATCAGGTTCTGCTCGTGCGACACGCGCAGCTCGCCGAACGAGTAGGCGTCCGCCCAGTCGGCAACCTGCTCCATCTGCGCGTCGGTCGCGTCGCCCGGGGCGATGCGATGATTCTTCAGCGACAGCGTGACGGCCGCATAGCCGGGCACCTTGTGCGGCGCGACGTTGCGCTCGACCCAGCGCGCGAACGCCTTGTTCTCGAGCAGGTGCTGCTCGAACGACGCGTCGGTGTCGGCGAGCTTTTCATAGACGGGCGGCAGGAAATACTGCGACACGCGGTCGAGCTCCGCCTGCGTGAGCGTCGACGGGCCGTCCTTCAGGTGCTGCCACTCTTCTTCGACCTGCTGCGCGAACTTCGCCGGCGACAGCGCCTTCACGAGGATCTTGATCCGGGCCTTGTACAGGTTGTCGCGGCGGCCGTAGCGGTTGTACACGCGCAGCACGGCTTCGCAGTAGGTCAGCAGGTGCTGCCACGGCAGGTCTTCCTTGATCACCGCGCCGACGATCGGCGTGCGGCCGAGGCCGCCGCCCGCGAGGATGCTCGCGACCACCTCGCCCTGCGCGTTCTTCTTCAGGTACACGCCGAGGTCGTGGATCTGCACGGCCGCGCGGTCGTCCTTCGAGCCCGACACCGCGATCTTGAACTTGCGCGGCAGCCATGCGAATTCGGGATGGAACGTCGACCACTGGCGGAGGATTTCCGACCACGGGCGCGGATCGATCTCCTCGTCTTGAGCCACACCGGCGAACTGATCGGCCGTGATGTTGCGGATGCAGTTGCCCGATGTCTGGATCGCATGCATCTGCACCGACGCGAGCTTCGCGAGGATCTCGGGCGTGTCTTCCAGCTGGACCCAGTTGAACTGGATGTTCGAGCGGGTCGAGAAGTGGCCGTAGCCGCGGTCGTGCTCGCGCGCGATGCGGGCCAGCATCCGCAGCTGGTCGCTGCGCAGGTTGCCGTACGGAATCGCGATGCGGTGCATGTATGCGTGACGCTGCATGTACAGGCCGTTCTGCAGGCGCAGCGGACGGAACTCGTCTTCGCTCAACTCGCCCGACAAGCGGCGGCGCACCTGATCGCGGTACTGCGCGACACGCTCGTCGACGATCGTCTGGTCGTACTGGTCGTACTGATACATTCGGGGACCCCAGGGTTTTCGTGTTGACCGCGCGACGTCCTAGCCACGTCGCGCCCGAATCTCCGTTTCGCCGCCGCGCCCGGCCATCCGCGGGCCGGTGGATTGCTAATGACGAAAACAGATATCCATATTTGAAAAACTCGGGTGAATCGTAATAAACTCCCCTTATATTTCAAACGACTAAAAAATTCTGTTGATATGCGGAAGGGTTATAAATGAACCTGCACCAATTTCGCTTCGTGCGCGAGGCCGTCCGGCAGAATTTCAACCTCACCGAGGCCGCCAAGGCGCTGTACACGTCGCAGCCGGGCGTGTCGAAGGCGATCATCGAGCTCGAGGACGAGCTCGGCGTGGAGATCTTCACGCGGCACGGCAAGCGCGTGCGTTCGCTCACCGAACCGGGGCGGATCATTCTCGCGTCGGTCGAGCGGATCCTCCAGGAGGTCGAAAGCCTGAAAAGGGTCGGAAAGGATTACGCCGCGCAGGATCAGGGCAACCTGACGATCGCGGCCACCCACACGCAGGCCCGCTACTCGCTGCCGGCCGCGATCGCCGAATTCAAGAAGCGCTTCCCGAAGGTGCACCTGTCGATCCTGCAGGGCAGCCCGACGCAGGTCGCCGAGATGGTGATCCACGACCAGGCCGATCTCGCGATCGCGACCGAGGCGATCGCGGATTACAAGGAGCTCGTGTCGCTGCCCTGCTTCCAGTGGCATCACGCGGCCGTGGTGCCCGCCGATCATCCGCTGCTCGAGCGCAAGACGCCGACGCTCGACGATCTCGCGCAGTACCCGCTGATCACCTACGACGACGCGTTCGCCGGCCGCAGGAAGATCAACCATGCGTTCGCGCTGCGCGGGCTGTCGCCGGACATCGTGCTCGAGGCGATCGACGCCGACGTGATCAAGACCTACGTCGAGCTCGGCCTCGGCGTCGGGATCATGGCCGACATCGCGTTCAACCCGGAGCGCGACCGCAACCTGCGGCTGATTCCGGTCGGCCACCTGTTCGGCAGCAACGTCACGCGCGTCGCGCTCAAGCAGGGCGCGTACCTGCGCAGCTATGTGTACACGCTCGTCGAGCTGCTGTCGCCGACGCTGAACCGCAAGCTGATCGAGCAGGCGCTCAAGGGCGAAGCCGAGTCGTACGAGCTTTGACCGGCGGCCGGGCTGCTTGCCCGGCCCCGCATTTTCAGCGATAATGCGCCCTTTCGCCGCGCGCAATTGCATGCGCGGTCCGGAAAAGCCCAGGTGGTGAAATTGGTAGACGCAGGGGACTCAAAATCCCCCGCCGCAAGGCGTGCCGGTTCGATTCCGGCCCTGGGCACCATCAAATCCCTTCAAAGCCTTATCAGCCAAGGCTCCCCAGTCTTCCAGCACGCGTTTCTGTGGTAATTTCAGCGGAAGTTGCCGTCCTGCGGCGCGACTGCGCAAGAAAACCGTCACGATCAACCTCAAGACCCCTGACAGACCTCCGACGTTGACCAGGCGGCCCACACGAGGCCCGACGAGAGAAGACCCAACGATGCCCAGTGATCACGGAGCGCTTCGCCGGCACGAGAAACCGTCCGCGTCGCCGGTACGCCGGTACCTCGTCGTGGCCGGTACCGCATTGATCCTGGCCGGGCTGGGATGGGTGCTCGTCAGCGTCATCCAGCCTGCGTTGCGCCATACGATCGTCATGACGACGGGCGCCGACAACGGCATCTATCGCGGCTTCGCAGATCGCTACGCCGCGATCCTCAAGCGCGACGGCATCACGCTCGATATCCGCAGCTCCTCCGGCTCGATCGAGAATTACGAGCGGTTGACGAAGCCCGACAGCGAGTACGAAGTGGGTTTCATTCAATCGGGCACGACGACGCCGAAGGAGCTGGACCACCTGCAGACCATCGCCGCCGTCTCGTATGAGCCGATCTGGGTGTTCTATCGCGGCAGCACGACGGTCGACCGGCTGTCGCAACTGCGCGGCAAACGGGTAGGCATCGGCGTGCCCGGCAGCGGCCTGCTCAATGTCTCCCTCGTCCTGCTCGGCTATAGCGGCATCACACGGGACAATACGACCCTCGCTCAAGTGGATGCGGCCACCGCCTATCAGCGCCTCGAGCACGGGCAGCTGGATGCCGCTTTTTTCATCGGCCGGCCCGACGCGCCGATGCAGCAAACCTTGCTCAACAGCGACCTGAAGCTGATGAGTTTCGCGCAGGCAGACGCGCTCGCGCAGAAGTTTCCATCCCTGTCCAAGATCGTCTATCCGCGCGCGTCGACCAGCGTCGCCGACGATCGGCCGCAGGCAGACGTCACGCTGTTGGCCGCCACGGCGCTGCTCGTGGCGAAAGACACACTGCATCCCGCCTTCGTCTATCTGCTGCTCGATGTCGCCAAAATGGTCCACGGCCACGAGGACTACTTCACCCCGATCGGCACGTTCCCCAACCTGAACACCGAGGAATTTCCGATTGCGGACGAAAGCACGCGCTACTTCAAATCCGGCCGTCCCCTTCTGCAGCGCTACCTGCCATTCTGGCTGGCCAGCTTCATCGAACGGCGCCTGCTCGTCCTGGTTCCTTTTGCGGCATTGCTCCTGGGCCTGTTGCAGGTATTGCCGCGCATGGTGGAGGCGCATCTGAAAAAGCGGCTGCTGATCTGCTACGGGGAGCTCAAGCTGCTGGATGACGAAATCTGGGCCAACCGGCAGCCGACCCGTGACCAGATCGCGCGCTGGAACCGGGAAATCGATGACATCGATGCGCACGCCAGTCAGATGCGCATGCCGAAGCGCTACTTTCGGGACCTGTACGCGCTCAAGCAGGCGATCGGCGTCGTAAGGGAGCGCATTTCCACCGAAATCAGACGCCCCGCCTCCGCCGCAACTGAAAGACGATGACGTCCCAAGCGCTTACGCGCTCGCAGCGCAACGCACCGGCCTGCCCGATTGTCCAAGCAACAGGCACAACGCAGCACGGAGGCGGCCTATGTCCCTGCGAGCAACGTCGAAACGGATCTGCGCGGGTCTGCTGGCGTCCGCGCTCTGGTTCGCGCTGTACGGCTGCGACATCCTGAGCCAGCCGCCCGTGCCGGACTGGCCGGGCCCGCACGCCCCCTATCCGTTCCCGGACAACGTCCCGCATCGCACCGAATGAGCGCGCGGCGCACGCGCCTGCCGTATCACGCCGGTCACCCGCCGCGCGCCAGCTCCCCCAGCGCGTCGCCCATCAGCTCCGCGAACCACTCGATGAACGCATTGAGCCGGCGCGACCGGTGCCGGCGATGCGGATACACGGCCGACACGTCCATCGGCGCGGCGCGATGCCCCGGCATCACCTCGACGAGCGCGCCGCCGGCGAGCAGATCCGCGACGTCGAAGCGCGGAATCTGGATCAGCCCCATCCCCGCGATGCAACTCGCGATGTAGGTCTCCGCGTTGTTGACGATCACGCGGCTCGGCAACGCGAACTGGCGCACCGCGCCGTGCTCGCACACTTCCCACGGCAGTTCGCGGCCCGTCGTCGGCGATGCGTAGCCGACCGCGTGGTGCCCGCGCGCGAGCGCATCGGGATGCTCGGGCACGCCGCATTCGCGCAGGTAGGCGGGGCTCGCGCAGTTGATCAGCACGAATTGCCCGAGCGGCCGCACGACGAGACTGCTGTCCGCGAGCCGGCCGACCCGGATCGCGCAATCGACGCCCTCCTGCACGAGGTCGATCGAGCGGTCGGTGGAGCCGAGCGACAGCTGCAGCTTCGGATGACGCCGGAACAGCGACGGCAGCGCGGGCGCGATCACGCGGCGCGCGATCCGGCTCGGCACGTCGACGTTGAGCCGCCCGACCACGTCCCGGTCGCGACCGTGAAACAGGCGGTCGAGCTCGTCGGCCTCGGCGAGCAGGCGCCGGCCGCGCTCGAGCAGCAGCGCGCCGTCGGCGGTCAGCTGCACCTGCCGCGTCGTGCGATGCAGGAGGCGCGTGCCGAAGCCCGCCTCGAGCTGCTGGACGGCCGCCGACACGGTCGCGCGCGGCACGTCGAGCGCGTGCGCCGCCTTGATGAAGCTGCCCATCTCGGCAACCTGAAGGAAGATCCTGACCTGGTCCAGCTTGTCCATCGGCAAGTAGCGTGGGTTCGGGCGCCCGCCGTCGTCCGGCGCGCCGGATGCGAAAAAGGCGCGCGGCCGTGATGCCCGCGCGCCCGTCCATTGTCCACGCAAACCGGCCATTGCGGTGCACGGACCCGCCCGGTCGATTACCGGGTCGATTACTTGGTCGTATAGCCGCCGTTGATCAGGATCGTCTGGCCGGTGATCCACCAGCCGTCGGTCACCAGGTGGCGAATGAACGGCACGACGTCCTCGATGTCGGTCAGGCCGGTCTTGCTGAACGGCGACAGCGCGGCTGCCGTCTTGTGGTACGCGACCGCGTCGGCGCCTTCGGCCGGATAGAAGAACGGCGTGTCCATCGGGCCCGGCCCGACGGCCGTCACCGAGATCCCGCGCGCGCCGTACTCCTTCGCCGCCGCGCGCGTGAAGTGCTCGACCGGCGCCTTCGCGCCCTCGTAAGCGGCGTAGAACGGCGTGAACGCGCCGAGCAGCGACGTCACGAGCGTGACGAGCTTGCCGTGATCCTCGAGATGCCGCCCCGCTTCCTTGATGAAGAAGAACGCGGACTTGCTGTTGACCGCGAACATTTCGTCATACTCGGCTTCGGTGATCTCGGTGATCGGCTTCTTCAGCACCTTGCCGACGGTGTTGATCGCGATGTCGATCCTGCCGAAGCGCTGCTTCACCGCATCGAACAGCTGCTCGACCGCGCCGGCCGTCGTCAGGTCGGCCTGGAACGTCGCGGCGTCGGCGCCCGCCGTCCGCACCGCGGCGGCCGTTTCCTCGGCCTGCGGCTGCGTCGCCGCGCTGTTGTAATGGATCGCCACCGCCTTCGCGCCATGGCCCGCCAGGTCCCGCGCGATCAATCCTCCGAGGTTCTTGGCGCCGCCTGCGATCAGGACGACCTTGCCTGCGAGCGTATGAGTGGCCACGGTTGACTCCTTTCTCGTTGAACGAAGCTCCGAGTGTAGGCCGGTCAACACGGCCGGTCAGCCGGCTTGGGCTGGATGGATTATCCAGAAATTCGAGCCAATCCGGCGCCGCATGCGCCTCATGCGCACGCTCGGCGCGCGTGCCGCTCGGCGTCGATCCTGCCGAGCAGCCACTGCATCCCGGCCAGGTGCTGCTGATCGTGGCTGCACAGGAAATGGACGAGCCCGCGCACCGTCAGCGCACCGTAGCCGTCGAATTCGCCGGTGCGCGCCAGCTCGGCCGGCGTGAGGCGCGACACGATGT
Source organism: Burkholderia ubonensis (assembly GCF_902833085.1). Lineage (GTDB taxonomy): Bacteria > Pseudomonadota > Gammaproteobacteria > Burkholderiales > Burkholderiaceae > Burkholderia > Burkholderia ubonensis. Next base: position 51,246 of record NZ_CADFEB010000007.1, on the reverse strand, counting down.
CGACCGTCCGGCGCCGGGCCTCGCGAAACGCGGCAAGCACGTCGGACGCGCCGGCATCGTCGTAGCGCCGCTCGAGCGCGAGCGCATCGCTGTCGAGCGACACGAGCCGCGGCCGATCCTCCTCGAGCATCCGGCGCAAGCGCACGTGATACCCGTCGATCTCGATGTCCCGCACATGGCAAAGCTGCCCGAGCGGCGAAAACCGTTCGCTCGGAATGCCCTCCCAGTCGCCGGGCGTCCAGCGCGCATACCCGTCGGGCACCGCCGCGTAGTGGGCTTCGAGCAGCCGGGGAAAATCGGCGAGTGCGTCAAGCGTCGTCGGGTTCATGCGAGCGTCTCCGTGTCGAATGCGGGGCAGCGGACGCCACCCCGCCACTGCGGTCATTTCACGCTGAAGCGGTACGTGCCTTGCGTGCGGTGTCCGTCCGTCGCGACAGCCACCCATTTGACGGTATAGCCGCCCGCCCCGAGCGCGGACAACGGCACCGTCATCCGCTTGCGGTTCGCGGCCTCGATGCTCGCCTTGCCGTCCGACACCGTCTTGCCGGCGCCGTCGACGACGATGATCGAGCTGAAGGCCGGCTCGAGCGTCTCGGTGAAATCGAGCGTGACGGCGGTCGGTGCGACGGCCAGCGCGGCGTTGGCCGCCGGATCGGTTTTCGCCGGCCGCGCATGCGCGAATGCGGCCGTCGACACGGTCGCCGCGAGCGCGACGGCGGCCGCCTTGCGGCCGAGGGAGAGCAGATCGAAGGTCATGTTCTTGTTCGTGGTGATGGATCGGATGCCGCGCGCGCGAGCCGCCCGCGGCGCTCCGGCAGCTTACCAGCGCGCGCGCCGTCGTGCCGGCAAGCGGGCGCCGCTTGATAGAATGCGCGCGCTATGGATCTCGAAAGCATTCTCTTCACCCAGGGCTTCGGCTCGCGCCGCCAGTGCCGCGGCCTCGTCGAGGCGGCGCGCGTCGCGGTCGCCGGCGCACCCTGCACCGACCCCGACGCCGAATTCGACACCGACGGCCTGGTCGTTTCGGTCGACGGCGTCGCATGGCCGTTCCATGCCCGCGCGTATCTCGCGCTGAACAAGCCGGCGGGCTACGAGTGCTCGCGCGATCCGCAGCATCACGCGAGCGTGTTCAGCCTGTTGCCGCCGCCGCTCGTCGCGCGCGGCGTGCAGTGCGTCGGCCGCCTCGACCAGGACACGACCGGCCTGCTGCTGCTGTCCGACGACGGCCAGTTCGTTCACGCGTACACGTCGCCGAAGCGCAAGGTGCCGAAGACCTACGTCGCGACCGTGCGTCACCCGCTCGACGACGCGCAGCTGCACGCGCTGCGCACGGGCGTCCAGCTGCACGGCGAGCCGAAGCCGATCGCCGCGGTCGCGGCCGACGCGCGCGACGCGCACGTGCTCGCGCTGACCGTGCTCGAAGGCAAATATCATCAGGTGAAACGGATGGTCGCGGCGGCGAGCAATCGCGTGGTGGCGCTGCACCGCGAAAGCATCGGCGGATTCGCGCTGCCGGCCGACCTCGAGCCGGGCGCCTGGCGCTGGTTGAGCGAGGCCGATCTGGCGGCGCTGCGCAATACCGTCAAAACCCTGTAAGGGAAAATCCGCACGACCGTTCGGCGATCGGCCGCGCAGCGGCCGCCCGATCCCCCGCTATACTCGAATTACAAGCTGTTACGAACAGCGATGCTGGGGAGACATCATGCACATCACCGATTCGATCTACCTGTCCTACGTGATGATCGCGTTCGCCGTGGTCGGCTCGCTTGCGATCGGCGGGCTGCTGGCCTTCATGCGCGCGACGCACAAATACCATCCGAACCTGATCGGTGCGCTGATCGGCGCGTTGCTCTGCTTCCTGCTGATCGAGGCGTTACCCGCGCTGACCTGACGCGCCGCCGGGCGCGAGCGTTTGAAGGAAATCGTCTACGGTCGGATAGCGCAACGTCACGCACAATTCGCGCTTGAGCCGTGCGTTGGACAGCCGCCGCGACTCGCGCATGAACGACAGGAGCGTCGGCTCGAGCAGGCGCTCGGCGTCGGCGCGGCTCACGCGCGGCGGCGGCGGCAGGCCGAACACCTGCGCAACCCGGTCGAAATACTCTCCCATCCGCAGTTCGCTGTCGTCCGACGCGTGCACGGCGCGCGACGGCTTGCCGCGCGCGGCCGCGCACAGCAGGATCGTCGCGAGGTCGTCGGCATGGATGTGGTTCGTGTAGACGTCGTCGGCCGGCGCAAGCGCCGGCGTGCCGCGCTCGAGGCGCGCGAGCGGCAGCCGGTTCGCCGCGTAGATGCCGGGGATCCGGACGATGCGCGCCGACAGCCCGCCGCGCACGGTCGCGGCGCGCAGTTGCCGCTCCGCCGACACCCGGCGCAACGCGCGCGGATTGGCGGGATTGAGCGGCTGCGTTTCGTCGATGCGCGCGCCGCCGCAGTCGCCATACACGCCGGTCGTGCTCGCGTAGACGAGCGTGGGCGCGCGAAGACCGTCGGGTACAATACGCGCTGCCCGCGAGGGCGTGCCGGCCTGCCGCAGCGCCGCGCGTGCGGCCCGCAGCCTGCCGGTTGCCGGCGCGGGCTGCGCGAGCCGCCGCCCGGGCACGGTCAATGCGGCAACGAGCGCACGCGTGCGCCGGTCGTCGCGGCCATCGGGCTGCGGCGGCGCGAGATGCAGGATCGTGCGCGGAGCAAGCCCCGCGAGGCGGGCCAGCGTCGACGGTCGGTCGAGGTCGCCGACGATCGGCGTCGCGCCCGCGGCGCGCAGTTCGTCACGCCGGGCCGGATGGCTCGTCAGCGCGACGATCCGCAGCTCGCCGCGCCGCGCGCGCCATTGCGCGATGCAGCGCAGGCCGACGTCGCCGCAGCCGACGATCAGCACGCGCGGACGGCGCAGGATTCGTGTCGCGATCATGATGTTTGCGAAATCAGTAGCCACCGTTGCGCGGCGCGCAACGGGTTGCATTGTAGCTGCCGTGCGCAACATGCACGGTCCCCACATTTTGTTCTAGTTGGTTCTATGGCATTCAACGTCACTCTCAAGCAAAGCGGCCGGCAATTCCAGGTCGAGTCGGACGAAACCGTGCTGGCGGCCGCGCTGCGCCAGAACGTCCATCTGCCGTACGGCTGCAAGAACGGCGCGTGCGGCTCCTGCAAGGGGCAGATCGTGTCGGGCCAGATCGAGCAGGGCCCGCACGCCGCGTCGGCGCTGTCCAACGACGAGCGCACCCGCGGCCTCGCGCTGCTGTGCTGCTCGAAGGCGCAATGCGATCTCGAGATCGACGTGCGCGAGATCGCCGGCGTCGACGGGGTGCAGGTCAAGAAGCTGCCGTGCCGCATCGCCGCGCTCGAGCGCAAGGCCGACGACGTGATGGTGCTGAAGCTGCAGCTGCCGGCCAACGAGCGGCTGCAGTACCTCGCGGGCCAGTACATCGAATTCATCCTGAAGGACGGCTCGCGCCGCAGCTACTCGATGGCGAACGCGCCGCACGAGGAAGGTCCGGTCGAGCTGCACATCCGCCACATGCCGGGCGGCAAGTTCACCGACCACGTGTTCGGCGCGATGAAGGAGCGCGACATCCTGCGCTTCGAGGGCCCGCTCGGCACGTTCTTCCTGCGCGAGGATTCGGACAAGCCGATCGTGCTGCTCGCGTCGGGCACCGGCTTCGCGCCGATCAAGGCGATCATCGAGCACGTGAAGCACCGTGGCATCACGCGTCCGATGACGCTCTACTGGGGCGCGCGCCGCAAGAAGGACATCTACCTCGCCGAGCTCGCCGAGCAATGGGCGAGCGAGATTCCGAACTTCCGGTTCGTGCCGGTGCTGTCCGAGCCGGACGACGCCGACCAGTGGACCGGCCGCACCGGCTTCGTCCATCGCGCGGTGATCGAGGACCTGCCCGACCTGTCGGCGCACCAGGTCTACGCGTGCGGCGCGCCGGTGATGGTCGAGTCCGCGCAGCGCGACTTCACGCAGCATCACGGGTTGCCCGCGGACGAGTTCTACGCGGACTCGTTCACGAGCGCCGCCGATCTCGCGCATCCGGTCTGAGCCCGGGCCGGCTCCCGCGCCCCAACGCCGCAGCGACACATTTGTTGCATCGCGGCGGTTTACAGTGGGATGCGGGATGCCGTATGCTTGCGCACATGAACCGCTTCCTGTCCACTCTCCGACGTCGCCGCTCGCCGCTCCGCCCGGATGCCGCCGGCTCGTCACGGACTCGCGCGTAACCCCTGCCCCGCTTCACCGGTTACGCACAAGCTGTTCGAACCACCCAGCCACGGCATCACCCGTGGCTTTTTTATTGTCCTTTTCCCTTTGACCTCCAGCAGGAGTCTGCCGTCATGCCCCTGAACGATTATCCGATCGACTCGCTGATGTACATCACGACCCGCCCCGACATCGTGTTCACGCACGGCAAGGGTTCATGGCTCTACGATCACACCGGCAAGCGCTATCTGGATTTCATCCAGGGCTGGGCGGTCAACAGCCTCGGCCACTGCAACGACGGCGTCGTCGAGGCGCTCAAGTCGCAGGCGGAAAAGCTGCTGAACCCGTCGCCGGCGTTCTACAACGAGCCGATGGCGAAGCTCGCGGGCCTGCTCACGCAGCACAGCGCGTTCGACAAGGTGTTCTTCACGAACAGCGGCGCCGAAGCGAACGAAGGCGCGATCAAGCTCGCGCGCAAGTGGGGCCGCAAGTTCAAGGACGGCGCATACGAGATCATCACGTTCGACCACAGCTTCCACGGCCGCACGCTCGCGACGATGTCGGCGAGCGGCAAGCCGGGCTGGGACACGCTGTACGCGCCGCAGGTGCCGGGCTTCCCGAAGGCCGAGCTGAACAACATCGAGTCGGTCGAGAAGCTGATCAACGGGAAGACCGTCGCGGTGATGCTCGAGCCGATCCAGGGCGAAGGCGGCGTAATCCCCGCGACCCGCGAATTCATGCGCGCGCTGCGCGCGCTGACGAAGCAGCACAACCTGCTCCTGATCGTCGACGAAGTGCAGAGCGGCTGCGGCCGCGCGGGCACGCTGTTCGCGTACGAGCTCGCCGACATCGAGCCGGACATCATGACGCTCGGCAAGGGCATCGGCAGCGGCGTGCCGCTCGCGGCACTGCTGTCGAAGGCCGACGTCGCGGTGTTCGAGGCCGGCGACCAGGGCGGCACCTACAACGGCAACCCGCTGATGACGGCGGCCGGCTACTCGGTGATCTCGCAGCTCGTCGCGCCCGGCTTCCTCGAAGGCGTGCGCGCGCGCGGCGAATACCTGAAGCGCAAGCTGCTCGAGCTGTCGGAGGAGCGCGGCTTCGAGGGCGAGCGCGGCGAGGGCCTGCTGCGCGCGCTGCTGCTCGGCAAGGACATCGGTCCGCAGATCGTCGAGAAGGCGCGCGATATGCAGCCGGACGGCCTGCTGCTCAACGCGGCGCGCCCGAACCTGCTGCGCTTCATGCCGGCGCTGAACGTGACGACCGAGGAAATCGACCAGATGATGGCGATGCTGCGCTCGATTCTCGACACGCTCTGAGGAGTCCGCGCGATGGATGCCGCCGCCGATGACGTTGCGATCCGTCCGTTCGATCGCGCCGATACCGACGCCGTGCTCGCGGTCTGGCGCGATGCGTTCCCTCAGTACAGCGAGACGGACGCGCCGCCGCACCGCGATCCGCTGCGGTCGATCGAGCTGAAGCTCGCGACGCAGCCGGAGCTGTTCTTCGTCGCGGTCAGCGGCGCGCGCGTCGTGGGCACGCTGATGGCGGGCTTCGACGGGCATCGCGGCTGGCTGTACTCGTTCGGCGTCGCGCACGACGCGCGCCGGCTCGGCGTCGGCCGCGCGCTGGTCGCCCATGCAGAGGCCGCGCTCGCCGCGCGCGGCTGCCTGAAGGTCAACCTGCAGGTGCTGCCCGGCAACGACGACGCGTGCCGTTTCTATGCGGCGCTCGGCTACCGCGTCGAGGAACGCATCTCGTTCGGCAAGGCGCTGCCGGCGGCGTGACGCGCACGCCGGCGGCACCGTCGGCCGGCGTCAGTGCGTGATCGGCTCCGCGCCCGGCAGCGGATTGCCGAGCGCGTCGGTCGGCACCGTCTGCTGTTCGAACGCGGCGAAATACGCGGCCCACTGCGTGCCGCTCACGCGCACGATCAGCGCGCCGTCCTGCCAGATGTCGTTGTGGTCGTTGTGGTCGTCGCCCGCGCGATGCAGGAAGTGCGGGCCCGACGAGCCCTGGTTCATGTGCGTGTCGTGGATGCCGTTGCCTTCGACGTACGTGCGGCCGAACACGACCACGTCCAGCCCCTGCGACTGCGCGGCCTCGACGAGGCGCAGCAGCGACGGAATCGGCTCCGGGTGCTCGCTGCCGTCCATCACGTCGCTCGCGCGCCACGCGCCGGTCTCGTTCAGGATGTCGCTGCGCAGGTAGTCGAGCGCGGGCAGCGCGGCCTGCCCCGTCAGATCGGCATAGCCCTGCGTTGCGTCGGCGAGCGTCTGCGTGATCGGGTGATGGAAGTCGTAGACGAGCTTGTAGTTCAACAGGTCGTCCGCGTCGTTGGTGCCGACGTTGATCGCGACGTCCCAGTCGCCATCCGGCAGCGCGAGCGTCAGGTGGATGTGGTACTGGATCTCGCTGCCGTGCGGCAACGCCTTCAGCCCCGCCACTGCCTTGACCTTCGCCTTCACGAAACCGTAATCCAGGCTCATGCGTGTTCTCCGTGTGCCGATGGACTTCCCATGCTACGCCGCGTGCATGTCGATTTGCGGACGGCCGGTTGCGGACGGCCGGTCGCGGACGGCCAGTCGCGGACGGCGCTCACCATGAAAAAAGGCCGTCACGGCGAACCGTGACAGCCTTTCGAAAGCCCTTGCGCGCCGCCTGCGGCGACGCGCGGAGCCCGTTCATTCGCCCAGATACGCTGCCCGCACCTTCGGGTCGTCGAGCATCTGCTTCGCGTCGCCTTCCATCGTGACCGTGCCCGAATCCATCACGTAGCCGCGGTCGGCCGCCTGCAGCGCGAGGCGCGCGTTCTGCTCGACGAGCAGCACCGTGATGCCCTCCTTCGAGATCGTGCGCACCACTTCGAAGATCTTCTCGACCATGATCGGCGACAGGCCCATCGACGGCTCGTCGAGCAGCAGCAGCTTCGGCTTGGAGAGGATCGCGCGCGACATCGCGAGCATCTGCTGCTCGCCGCCCGACAGCGTGCCGGCGAGCTGCGTCGCGCGCTCCTTCAGGCGCGGGAAGAAGCCGAACATCCGGTCGACGTCCTTCTTGATCCCGTCCGCGTCGTTGCGCAGATACGCGCCCATCTGCATGTTCTCGATGATCGACATGCGCGCGAAGATCCCGCGGCCTTCCGGCACCATCGCGAGGCCGCGCTTGAGCAGTTCGTGCGTCGGCACGCCCTTGATCGACTTGCCGTCGTACTCGATGTCGCCCGCCGAGTACGGCTTGAGACCCGTGATCGCCTTCATCGTCGTGGTCTTGCCTGCGCCGTTCGCGCCGATCAGCGTCACGAGCTCGCCCTGGCGGACTTCCATGTCAACGCCCTTGACGGCCTGGATGCCGCCGTAGTTGACCTGCAAGCCCTTGATTTTCAACATTGCCGCTGCCATCAGTGCACCCCTGCGCCGAGATATGCCTCAATCACCTTCGGGTCCTTCTGCACGTCCTGCGGCAGACCCTGGGCGATCACCTTGCCGTAATCGAGCACCGTCATCCGGTTGCACAACCCCATCACGAGCTTCACGTCGTGCTCGATCAGCAGGATCGTGCGGCCGTCCGAACGGATCTTGTCGAGCAGGCGCGTCAGTTCCACTTTCTCCGTCGCGTTCATCCCGGCCGCCGGCTCGTCGAGCGCGAGCAGCTTCGGATCGGTCGCGAGCGCGCGCGCGATTTCCAGGCGGCGCTGGTGGCCGTACGACAGGTTGCGCGACGTGTAGTCCGCGTACTGCAGCACGCCGACGTATTCGAGCAGCTCGATTGCGCGCTCCTTGATCTCGCGCTCTTCCTGGCGTTCCGCCGGCGTCTGGAACACCGCGCCCAGCAGCCCGTGCTTGGTCCGCACGTGGCGGCCCACCATCACGTTCTCGAGCGCCGTCATCCCGCCGAACAGGCGGATGTTCTGGAACGTCCGCGCAATGCCCGTCTTCGCGACCTGGTGCACCGCGGTCGGCTTGTATTCCGCGCCGTCCAGCCGGAACTCGCCGGAGTCCGGCGTGTACAGGCCCGTGATCACGTTGAAGAACGTCGTCTTGCCGGCGCCGTTCGGGCCGATCAGGCCGTAGATCTCGCCTTCCCTGATCTCGAGGCCGACGTCGGACAGCGCCTGCAGGCCGCCGAAGCGCTTGTTCACGCCTTTCACGGACAGTCGGATTTGCTTGTCGCTCATGTGTGTTTCTCCTTCCGCTGTCAGTCCGTTATGCGCGCGCCGACTTGGCGCTGCGCTTCGCCAGTTTCGCGATCTTGTCCTCATGCTTCGGCGCCGGCCACAGGCCTTCCGAGCGATACAGCATGATGACCACCATCGCGAGGCCGTACAGCGCCTGGCGGATCACTTCGGTATCCACGACGTCGTGGCCGAAGATCGCATGCTGCAGCGGGCTCATCGTCGAACGCAGGAATTCCGGGAAGATCGCGAGCAGCACCGCGCCGAGGATCACGCCCGGGATGTGGCCCATGCCGCCGAGCACCACGCAGGCCAGCACGACGATCGACTCCCAGAACGTGAACGATTCCGGCGACACGAAGCCCTGGAACGAGCCGAACATCGCGCCCGACAGGCCGCCGAACGACGCGCCCATCGCGAACGCGAGCAGCTTTACGTTGCGGGTGTTGATGCCCATCGCCTTCGCCGCGATCTCGTCTTCGCGGATCGCCGCCCATGCGCGGCCGATGCGCGAGTGCTGCAGGCGCGTACACGTCCAGATCACCAGCAGTGCGCACAGCACGAACAGGTAGTAGTACATGTAGACCGACGGCAGCTGGATGCCGAACAGCGAGTGCGACTGCGCGAGGCTGAAGTCGCCGGCGTGCACCGGATCGATCCCCGTGATCCCCTTCGGGCCGTTCGTGATGTTCACCGGACGGTCGAGGTTGTTCATGAAGATCCGCACGATTTCACCGAAGCCCAGCGTGACGATCGCGAGGTAGTCGCCGCGCAGCCGCAGCGTCGGCGCGCCGAGCAGGATCCCGAAGATCGCGGCGATCGCCATCGCGATCGGCACGATGATCAGGAACGGCACGTGCAGCCCGCCGGGCGCGAGGTTCGCGATCCACTCGAACTGCGTGGTCAGGTGCGGCGAGCTCAGCAGAGCCGCCGTATACGCACCCACCGCGTAGAACGCGATGTAGCCGAGGTCCAGCAGGCCGGCGAAGCCGACCACCACGTTCAGGCCGAGCGCGAGCATCACGTACAGCATCGCGAAGTCCAGCACGCGGACCCAGTAGTTGCCGCCCGCTGCGCCGATGATGATCGGCGCAGCGATCACGAACGCCGCGGTGAGGATCCCGATGGTGACGGTCTTCGCGGTGTTGCGTTCTTCGACGAGCGTCGTCGAGGTTTCGATCGGTTGAATGGATGTCATGTTGTTGCTCCCCTTCCGTTACGCGCGGTCCGCGACACGTTCGCCCAGCAGGCCGGACGGACGGAACACCAGCACGATGATCAGCACGATGAACGCGAACACGTCCTGGTAGTTGCTGCCGAACACGCCCCCCGTCAGATTGCCGATATAGCCGGCGCCCAGCTGCTCGATGAGACCGAGCACCACCCCGCCGACCATCGCGCCCGCGAGGTTGCCGATGCCGCCCAGCACGGCTGCCGTGAACGCTTTCATGCCCGGGATGAAGCCCATGTAGAAGTGCACGTTGCCGTACTCCGACGCGATCATCACGCCGGCGAGCGCGGCAAGCGCCGAGCCGATCATGAAGGTCGCCGAGATCACGAAGTTCGGGTTCACGCCCATCAGGCTGGCGGTGTTCGGGCTTTCCGCGATCGCACGCATCGCGCGGCCGAGCTTGGTCTTGTGCACCAGCAGCAGCAGGCCGCCCATCACGAGGAACGCGACGGCGATGATCACGATTTCGGTCATCGAGATCACGGCGCCGGGCGTCGTGTCGGTGGCCTTGATCACGTTGATCGGGTCGGTCGGCAGCAGCTGCGGGAACGGCAGCGGGTTGCGCGACCAGATGATCATCGCGGCGGTCTGCAGCAGGATCGACACGCCGATCGCGGTGATCAGCGGCGCGAGACGCGGCGCGCGGCGCAGCGGCCGGTACGCGACCCGCTCGATCGTGTAGCCGACGACGGCGCACACGATCGCGGCGATGCCCAGGCCGATCGTCAGTGTCGCGACGTTGCCGAGCTGCGGGAAATGGTTCTGCAGCACGGTGATCGCGGAGAGCGCGACCATCGCGCCGATCATCAGCACATCGCCGTGCGCGAAGTTGATGATGCCGAGAATGCCGTACACCATCGTATAGCCCAACGCGATGATGGCGTAGACACTGCCGAGCACCAGCCCGTTGAGGACCTGCTGGACGAAAATATCCATTTAAAGCTCCTTGGCCCGTGCTGCCGGATGAGGCTGCGCCCCGCGGGTAAGCGGAGAATCACGTCGTCTCGGCGGCACTGCGGGTACTAGAAAAGACCGGTAAGGGTGGATCGTCCCGGCGCGCGCCGCCCGGCCTGTACGGCCGGACCTGCCGCCGGAGCGGATACAGAAACGGCACCGCACTGTTCCGGCGCCGTCACGAGTCCCGTCGCTACATCGTCACGACATCGAGGACGGTTTTCTTTGCCTCCTTGAAGTCGTAGAGCGTAATCGCCCCCTCTTTCAGATCGCCGTTCGGCGCGAATGCGATGTGACCGATCACCCCGCGGTAGTCGGTCGACGGCATCGCAGCCAGCACCTTGGACGCCTCGATCGAGTTGGCGCGCTTCATTGCATCGACGATCACGTAGACCGCGTCATACGTGAACGGCGCGTAGATCTGCACCGGCGTGTGGAAACGGTCCTCATACTTTTTCTCGAAGTCCGCCCCTTTCTCCATCCGCGACAGGGCGAGCCCCGCCTGCGAACAGACCAGGTTCTGCACCGCGTTGCCCGCGAGCTCGACCACCTTGTCGGTACACACGCCGTCGCCGCCAAGGATTTTTGCTCCGATACCGAGCGCCATCGCCTGCTTCGCAAACGGGCCGCCCGTCGCGTCCATGCCGCCGTACATGATGACGTCGGGATGGTCACGCTTGATCTTCGTCAGGATCGCCTTGAAGTCCGTCGCGCGGTCGTTGGTCGCTTCGCGCGCGACGATCTGCGCGCCCGCCGCCTTGACGGCCTTCTCGAATTCGTCGGCAAGCCCCTTGCCGTAGGCGGTCGCATCGTCGACGACCGCGAAGCGCTTCGCGTGAAGCGCATGCAGCGCGTAGCTGGCGAGCGCAGGGCCTTGCTGCGCGTCCGTCGCCACGACGCGATAAGTGGTCTTGAACCCCTGCTTCGTATACGCGGGGTTGGTCGAGGACGGTGAAATCTGCACGATGCCTGCGTCGCTGTAAATTTTCGACGCCGGGATCGACACCCCCGAATTGAGGTGCCCCACCACGGCCACGACCCGGTCGTCGACCAGCTTCTGTGCAACTTGCGTGCCAATCTTCGGATCGGCCGCGTCGTCCTCGGCGACCAGTTCCAGCCGCACCGGGTGCGCGTCGATCGTCAGGCCATGCGCATTGATTTCCTCGATCGCCAAACGTGCCCCGTTTTCATTATCCTTGCCGAGATGCGCGATGCTGCCCGTCAACGGGGCGGCATGACCGATCTTGACGACGCGCACGTCGCTGGCCGGCGGTGCCGCGGACGCCGCAGCCTCCTTGCCCGCCCCGTCGTCGCTCTTTTTGCTGCAGGCGGCGAGCATTGCAACCGCTGCGGCGACGGACACGGCGTAAGCCAACTTCACATGCATTAAATAGGTCTCCTGCGCCTTGCCAAAACCGGGTTCCAAGACCATTCCGGCCTGAAAACGGGCGAATTGTAACTCCATTTATAGAACGCCAATATTCCTGATTTGATGGGGTTTTCCTGCATTGCAACCAATTTTGAGACAAGGGCTTGGCAGAGAATAGCAACCCGGTTGCACCATCTGCGGGAATGTCGGTTGCGATTGCGGTTTCGAGGCGCGAAAAAAAAGCGCGCCGTGGGGCGCGCTTCGGTGTACCGCAGTGTACGGCGGGTCAGACTGCGGGCGGCAGGTTCAGGCCGCGCGGCAGCGGGAACGACACGCTCTCCTCGATCCCGTCGAGCGCGCGGACGTTGCGCACGCCGAGTTCGCGCAGACGCGCGATCACTGCCTGGGCGAGCACCTCGGGCGCCGACGCGCCGGCCGTCACGCCGATGCGGCGCTTGCCGGCGACCCACGCCGGATCGATCTGGTCGGGCGCATCCACCATGTATGCCGCGACGCCGCGCTTCTCGGCCACTTCGCGCAGCCGGCTCGAATTCGAGCTGTTCGGGCTGCCGACGACGATCACGACGTCGCACTGCGGCGCCATGAACTTCACCGCATCCTGGCGGTTCTGCGTCGCGTAGCAGATGTCCTGCTTCTTCGGCTCGCGGATCTTCGGGTACTTCGCCTTCAGCGCGGCGATGATTTCGGCCGCGTCGTCGACGGACAGCGTCGTCTGCGTGACGAGCGCGATGCGCTCCGGATCGGCCAGCTCGAGCTTCTGCACGTCCTCGACGCTTTCGACGAGATGCATCCCGCGTTCGACCTGCCCCATCGTGCCCTCGACCTCCGGGTGCCCCTTGTGCCCGATCATGACGATGTCGACGCCATCCTGGCGCATCTTCGCCACTTCGACGTGCACCTTCGTGACGAGCGGACACGTCGCGTCGTAGACGCGCAGCCCGCGCACGCCGGCCTCGTCGCGCACCGCCTTCGATACGCCGTGCGCGCTGAAGATCACGGTATTGCCGGACGGCACTTCCTCGAGTTCCTCGACGAAAATCGCGCCCTTCTTCTTCAGGTCCTCGACCACGTACTTGTTGTGGACGATCTCGTGGCGCACGTAGATCGGCGCGCCGTACATCGCGATCGCGCGCTCGACGATCTCGATCGCGCGGTCGACCCCCGCGCAGAAGCCGCGCGGCTGGGCCAGCAGGATTTCGGCGTCGGCGGCGACGGTCTGTCCGGACAGCGTATCGGTGGTGCTCATGATTACAGGATCCCGATGATTTTCACTTCGAACGTGAGCGCTTGGCCCGCGAGCGGATGATTGAAGTCGAACAGCGCGGAGGTTTCGCCGACTTCCTTCAGCACCCCTGCATATCGGCCGCCGTCCGGTGCGTTGAATTCGATCAGGTCGCCCGGCGTGAAGTCCTCGCCGATCATCCCGTTCTCGCGCAGCGTCTTCAGCGTCACGCGCTGGAGCATGTCCGGATTTCGGGGCCCGAATGCCTGTTCGGGCGCTAGCTGATAAGTCGAATGGTCGCCCACCCTGAGCCCGACGAGAATCTGTTCCAGCGAGGGCGCCAGCTGCCCTGCGCCGAGCAGCAGCGTCGCGGGCTTGTCGGAAAAGGTGTTGACGATGTCGGCGCCGTCGGCCAGTGCCAGCCGGTAGTGCAGCGTGACGTGCGAACCGGGCTTCACTTCGGAAAGATCGATGAGGCTCATGAATTACTCGTTCAGTCGGCGCCCGATGCGGCCGCGAGGCCCGGCGCAAAACCGATATTGTAAGTCACCTGAGCGCGCAAGGCGGAAAGTGCGACGACGTTGCACAGGCCTGCCTGCCCGCCACAACGGAGAATCAACCATGCCGCAACAATTGTCGCCCCTCCCCGCATGCCGCGCCGCCGCCGACGCCACGCCGCACGCGTCCGGGCAGCCCAAGCGCGGCGCGGCGCGCGCGAAACGGCCCGACCTGCCGCGCGAGCGGCTGCTCGAGCGCGGGCCGGCCGCGCTGTCCGACGACGAGCTGATCGTGCTGCTGCTCGGCACCGGCGTGCCCGGCCACAATGTGTTCGACAGCGCGCGTGCACTGCTCGAACACTTCGGCAAGTCGCTGCGCGGGCTGCTCGACGCGACTCCGGACGATTTCCGCGGCCGCCCCGGCATCGGCGACGCCCGCATCGCCCGGCTGTCCGCGGTCGCCGAGCTCGCGCGGCGCGCGCTCGCGGAGAAGGCGCAGGAGCATCTGCTGATCGATTCGCCCGGCGCGGTCGAGGATTACCTGCGCCTCGTGATCGGCACGCGCCCGTACGAAGTGTTCATGACCCTGTACCTCGACGCGCGCAACAGTCTGGTGGACAGCGAGGAAAGCGCGCGCGGCTCGCTGACGCGGATGGCCGTCTACCCGCGCGAGATCGTGCGCCGCGCGCTGTCGGTGAACGCCGCCGCGCTGGTCGTCGCGCACAACCACCCGTCCGGCGCGGTACAGCCGAGCGCGGAGGACCGGCGCCTGACCCGCGTGCTGCGCGATGCGCTCGCGCTGTTCGACGTGCGCCTGCTGGATCATGTCGTCGTCGGCGCGACCGAAACGTTCTCGTTCTCGCGCGCCGGCTTGCTGTAAACTGCGTCGGACCGTGCAGGCCGGCCCGCCGGAGCCCGCCACCAGACGGACTCCGGCGGCGGGCTCACGCGCGCCACGACGGCACGTTGAAATTACGTTTGATTTTCCTGAACTTTTTCTGCTAGAATCGCCGTCTGTCTTTTTTCCAACCAGTTCTAGCCATCGAAGGGCCTTGTCTGTTAAGGGCTTCGGCGTTCTGAGTGCAGCTATGGATCACGTGGCTGCGCGATGAGAACCTTCACCGGCGATCGAACCCCGAATTTAGCGTATTAGGAGTGCTCTCATGGCACGCGTATGCCAAGTAACTGGGAAAGCGCCGATGAGCGGCAACAACGTTTCCCACGCAAACAACAAGACGAAGCGCCGCTTCCTGCCGAACCTGCAAAACCGCCGGTTCTGGGTGGAGAGCGAAAACCGCTGGGTGCGCCTGCGCGTCTCGAACGCCGGCCTGCGCCTGATCGACAAGAACGGCATCGATTCCGTGCTCGCTGACCTGCGCGCACGCGGCGAAGCCTAAGCCCAAGGAGCACAATCATGGCAAAAGGCGCACGCGACAAGATCAAGCTCGAGTCGACCGCTGGCACGGGTCACTTCTACACGACCACGAAGAACAAGCGCAACATGCCGGAAAAGATGGCGATCAAGAAGTTCGATCCCGTCGTCCGCAAGCATGTGGAATACAAAGAAACCAAGATCAAGTAATCTCCGGTTTCTGCCAGCCTGACGGTGACCAAAAAGCCCCGCAATCGCGGGGCTTTTTGTTTTGCGCGCACGCTTTTGCCCGACGCGGTATGCTCTCTCCTTTCCGCGGCTGCGCCGCCGGAAAACACAAGATCAAGCGTGAAATGATGGAGATGCAGCAATGAAATTCGATGTGGCGATCGTCGGCAGCGGCCTGGCAGGCCTGTCGGTCGCGCTCAATCTGGCCGACACGCGGCGGGTCGCGCTGATCGCGAAGCGTTCGATGATGGAAGGCGCGAGCGACAACGCGCAAGGCGGCATCGCCGCCGTGCTCGATTCCGCGGACAGCATCGAGAACCATGTCGACGACACGCTGGTCGCCGGCGGCGGCCTGTGCGACGAGAGCGCGACGCGCTACATCGTCGAGCACGGCCGCGAAGCGATCGAATGGCTGATTTCGCAGGGCGTGCCTTTCACGAAGGACGACGCCGCCGAACTCGGCTTTCACCTGACCCGCGAAGGCGGCCACAGCCACCGCCGCATCATCCACGCCGCCGACGCGACCGGGCACGCGGTGCTCGCGACGCTGTCCGAGCGCGCGCGCCGGCATCCGAACATCACGTTCCTCGAGAACCACCATGCGGTCGACCTGATCACGTCGGAGCGGCTCGGCCTGCCCGGCCGCCGCTGCCACGGCCTGTACGCGCTCGACGTCGACAGCGGCCGCACGGTCACGATCGAAGCGCCGCACACGGTGCTCGCCACCGGCGGCGCAGGCAAGGTCTACCTGTACACGACCAACCCGGACACCGCGACCGGCGACGGCATCGCGATGGCGTGGCGTGCGGGCTGCCGCGTCGCGAACATGGAATTCATCCAGTTCCACCCGACCTGCCTGTTCCACCCGTATGCGAAGTCGTTCCTGATCTCCGAGGCCGTGCGTGGCGAAGGCGGCCTGCTGAAGCTGCCGGACGGCACCCGCTTCATGCCCGCTCACGACCCGCGCGAAGAACTGGCGCCGCGCGACATCGTCGCGCGCGCGATCGACTTCGAGATCAAGAAGCGCGGGATCGACTGCGTGTACCTCGACATCAGCCACCAGCCGGAAGCGTTCCTGCGCGAACATTTCCCGACGATCCACGCGCGCTGCCTCGAGTTCGGCATCGACATCGCGAAGCAGCCGATTCCGGTCGTGCCGGCCGCGCACTACACGTGCGGCGGCGTCGTCACCGATCTCGCGGGCCGCACCGACCTCGCCGGCCTGTATGCGGTCGGCGAAACGTCGTACACGGGGCTGCACGGTGCGAACCGGCTCGCCAGCAACTCGCTGCTCGAATGCCTCGTCATCGGCCGCGCGGCTGCCGGAGCGATCGAGACGTCCGGCTTCGAGGTCGACTCGCCGGGCGCGCTGCCCGCGTGGGACGAGAGCCGCGTGTCGGATCCCGACGAGGAAGTCGTCGTCGCGCACAACTGGGACGAGTTGCGGCGCCTGATGTGGAATTACGTCGGCATCGTGCGCACCGACAAGCGCCTCGAACGTGCGAAGCACCGGCTGTCGCTGTTGCGCGACGAAATCCACGAGTATTACGCGAACTTCCGCGTGAGCCGCGACCTGCTGGAGCTGCGCAACCTCGTCGACGTCGCGATGCTGATCGTCAAGAGCGCCCAGTCGCGACGCGAAAGCCGCGGGCTGCATTTCAGCCGCGACTGGCCGCATACGCTGCCGAAGGCGCTGCCGAGCGTGCTGACGCCGAAAGCGCGCCGCTGAGCCGCGCGGCGCATCAGCAAAAAAGCCGTTGGCAGGACGCCAACGGCTTTTTTTGTCTGCGGATTGCGCCGCGCGGTCAGTCGACGATGCGCATCGAATAATCGGTCGCGCGCACGTCCTTCGTCAGCGCGCCGATCGAGATGCGGTCGACGCCGGTCTCGGCGAACGTGCGCACCGTATCGAAATTGACGCCGCCGGATACTTCGAGCACGGCCTTGGCCGCAGCGACGCGCACCGCCTCGCGCATCATGTCGACCGTGAAGTTGTCGAGCAGCACCGACTGCGCGCCGTGCGCGAGCGCCGTGTCGAGCTGCGCGAGCGTCTCGACCTCGATCTGCACCGGCACGCCGGCATTCAGCGCGAACGCCGCGTCGAGCGCTTCGCCGACGCCGCCCGCGGCGGCAATGTGGTTCTCCTTGATCAGGATCCCGTCGTACAGCGCGAGCCGCTGGTTCGCGCCGCCGCCAACCCGCACCGCGTACTTCTGCGCGAGCCGCAGGCCCGGCAGCGTCTTGCGCGTATCGAGGATCTGCGCGCGCGTGCCTTCGATCCGGTCGACGTAGCGGCGCGTCGCCGTCGCGACGCCGGACAGCAATTGCAGGAAGTTCAGTCCGTTGCGCTCGGCGGTCAGCAGCGCGCGCGCCGGGCCTTCGAGTTCGCAGACGATCGAATCGGCCTGCATCCGGTCGCCTTCGCGATACTGCCAGCGCACGTCGATCGCCGGATCGATCCGGCGCATCACCGCGTCGAACCAGGGCACGCCGCACAGCACGGCTTCTTCGCGCACGATGATGCGCGCACGGCGGCGCTCGCCGGCCGGCACGAGCCGCCCGGTCTGGTCGCCCGTGCCGACGTCCTCGGCAATCGCATCGGCGACGTTGCGCGCAAGTGCGTCGTCGAATGCGGCGCCGTATTGCGCACGGATCGTTTCGTAAAGCGGGGAAACGGCACCGGTCGTCATGCCGCCCCCACGTTCGCGAACAGTTGCTGGTCGCGCTGCAGGTCGCCGCTCGCCTGCACGCGCTTCTTGTGAGCGGCCGCGAACTCGAGCATCCGGTCGATCGGCAGGCGCGCGCGCGCGCCGATCGCCGGATCGACGAAGATCTCGTTATGGCCGCGCTCGAGCACGTCCGCGAGGTTCGCGAGGCCGTTCATCGCCATCCACGGGCAGTGCGCGCAGCTCTTGCAGGTCGCGCTGTTGCCGGCCGTCGGCGCCGCGATGAAGGTCTTGCCCGGTGCCGCGAGCTGCATCTTGTGCAGGATGCCGAGGTCGGTCGCGACGATGAAGCGCGTCGCGTCCAGCTTCACCGCCGCGTCGATCAGCTGCGTCGTCGAGCCGACGACGTCGGCCAGCGCGACGACGTTCTCCGGCGATTCCGGGTGGACGAGCACCTTCGCGTCCGGGTATTCGGCGCGCAGCAGGTCGAGCTCGATGCCCTTGAATTCGTCGTGCACGAGGCACGAACCCTGCCACAGCAGCATGTCCGCGCCGGTTTTCTTCTGGATGTAGCTGCCGAGATGGCGATCCGGCGCCCAGATGATCTTCTCGCCGCGGGCGTGGAGATCCGCGACGATCTCGAGGCCGATCGACGACGTGACCATCCAGTCCGCGCGTGCCTTCACGGCGGCGCTGGTGTTCGCGTAGACGACGACGGTGCGGTCCGGATGCGCATCGCAGAACGCGGAGAATTCGTCGGCCGGGCAGCCGAGGTCGAGCGAACAGGTGGCGTCGAGGTCCGGCATCAGGATCCGTTTGGCCGGGCTCAGGATCTTCGCGGTTTCACCCATGAAGCGCACGCCCGCGACGACGAGCGTCTGCGCATCGTGGTCGCGGCCGAAGCGGGCCATTTCGAGCGAATCGGCGACACAGCCGCCGGTTTCGTCGGCGAGTTCCTGCAATTCGGCGTCCACGTAATAGTGCGCGACCAGGACTGCCTTCTCGCGGGCCAGCAGCGCCTTGATGCGCGCTTTCAGTGCAGCGCGCTCGTCGGGGGACGGCGTCTCGGGCACCTTCGCCCATGCTTGCCCGACGCCGCAGACTGCGCCTGCCGCGACCGGCCGGTCGTACTCGACGGGTTTGATCGTCGATTGCATCTCCATATCTCCTGTCGGCCAGAGTTAGCGCTTTAGCGCTTACTCTGGCCCCATGCTTTACGGTCGCCGAAAAGAAAAAACCCCGCCAGCGCGGGGTTTGTGACGTCCTGAGATTCTAATCGATTTCGAATCAGGCGTAGCGGCGCAGGCGCATCGCAAATTCCTGCAGCGCCTTGATGCCGCTTTGTTCGGCGCGATGGCACCAATCCTGCAATTGAGCCAGCAGCTGTTCGCGCGACGCGGTCGAGCGATCCCAGATCGCGGCGAGATCCTGGCGCAGCTGGAAGTACGTCTGCAGCTTCTGGCTGTTCGCGAAGATTTCCGGCAGCAGCTTCTTCTGCGGCTCGTCGAGGCCGTCCGCATCCTTGTGGAACCACTTGCGGCCGCCGCGCATCAGCTGGTACTTCTCGCCCGAGCCGAGCTCCTTCAGGCGCGCGAGCTCCTGGCGGTACGCCCGCTTGACGGCCTTGCCGTAGCGCGCCATCACCTCGTAGCGGTTCGACAGCACGGCCTGCAGCGTTTCCTGGTCGAGCACCGTCTTCGGCTTGTTCAGGCGCGGCGTCGGCGCGACCTTCTTCACCTTCGCGAGACCGAACGCGGACATGATGCGGATGTACATCCAGCCGATGTCGAACTCGTACCACTTGTTCGACAGCTTCGCGGACGTCGCGAACGTGTGATGGTTGTTGTGCAGTTCCTCGCCGCCGATCACGATGCCCCACGGGAACAGGTTCGTGCTCGCATCGGCCGAGTTGAAGTTGCGGTAGCCCCAGAAGTGGCCGAAACCGTTGACGACGCCCGCCGCCCAGAACGGGATCCAGACCATCTGCACGGCCCATACGGTCAGGCCGAGCACGCCGAACAGCGCGACGTCGATCACCATCATCAGGCTGACGCCGAGAATCGGGTACTTCGAGTAGATATTGCGCTCGATCCAGTCGTTCGGCGTGCCGTGGCCGAACTTGCGCATCGTCTCTTCGTTCTTCGCTTCCGCACGGTACAGCTCGGCGCCTTCGAGGAACACCTTCCAGATGCCGCGGGTCTGCGGGCTGTGCGGATCTTCCTCGGTCTCGCACTTCGCGTGGTGCTTGCGGTGAATCGCCGCCCACTGGCCGGTCAGCATGCCGGTCGTCATCCACAGCCAGAGGCGGAAGAAATGGCTGGCGATCGGATGCAGCTCCAGCGCGCGGTGCGCCTGGCAGCGATGCAGGTAGACCGTCACCCCGATGATCGTCACGTGCGTGACCGCGAGCGCGAACAGCACGATCTGCCACCACGAGAAGCGCAGAAGCCCGTGAGAAAGAAAGTCGAGCAGGGAATTCAACAAGGCAGTTACCTGTGGAGTGAACGACGCCGGCACGCGCCGACGTCAGAAAAATGAAAGCATACCGCTGAATAGACCAGAATTTTACTTCAACCGTTCCAAGTCTTTGTAAAAAATGAATATTTCTTGCCTTGAAGCAACGCCGGCAGTCCAGCGGCGGACTCCGCCGGCCCGGCGCTCCGCGTCTGGCCGGCTTACACGACCGCTCGGACGGCCGTACCGGCGCCGTCGTCGGCACGCGTCGCCGCGAAACCGTCCGGCAGGCCGACGACGCGCACCTCGCGCTGCGGGAACGGGATCGAGATCCCGTGCTCGCTGAAGAGCCGCCAGATGTTGCGGTTCACCGTCGAGCGCACGCCCGACGTGCCTTTCGCGGAGTCCTCGATCCAGAAGCCGAGCTCCAGATCGATGCCGTCCGCGCCGAAGCTCACGAGATACGGCGTCGGCGCCGGCTCCTCGAGCACGCGCGGCACGCCCTTCGCGGCTTCGGCGAGCAGCGTCAGCGCGTGCTCGACGTCGCTCGTGTACGCGACCTGCACCGCGACCTTCGCGTAGCCCCGCGTCAGGTACGACGACTGGTTCTGCACGACGTCGGTGATCAGCTTCTCGTTCGGGATCAGCGTCTCGTTGCCGTCGAGGCCGCGCACGACCGTATAGCGCGTGCGGATCTGCGTGACGATGCCCTGCAGGCCGCCCACGCTGATCGCGTCGCCGAGCCGCAGCGACCGGTCGAGCAGGATGATGAAGCCCGACACGTAGTTGCTCGCGATCTTCTGCAGGCCGAAGCCGAGCCCGACGCCGACCGCGCCGCCGAACACGCCGAGCACGGTGACGTCGATGCCGACGAGCGACAGCCCGATCAGCACCGCCGCGAACACGAGCAGCGCGCGCCCGACCCGCGACAGCACGACCTTCAGGTTCGCGTCGAGCGTGCTCGCGCGCGTCAGGCGATCCTCGAGCACCGAGCCGAGCCACATCGCGACCAGCAGCGTCACGCAGATCCACAGCGCGCCGGAGATCAGCGACAGCAGCGTGAGGTGCGCGTTCGCGACGCGGAACTGCACGCTGTCGAGCCACGCGATCACGTCGCGCTGGATGCCGAGCACGGTCAGCACCATTGCGGCCCACACGACGGTCGACACGATCTTCTCGACGATCGACAGCCACGCATGGGTGCTGCCGTCGCGCGCGAACACGCGCCGCGCGAAGAAGAACAGCACGTAGATGAGCCCGATGCCGATGAGCGGCACGAGCGCGAGCGACAGCAGCGCCGTCGACATGAACGGGTCGAACGCGAGCTGCGCGATCCACACGAACACGCCGCCGAACAGCGGGAACAGCGCGCGCTTCAGGCTCTGCGCGCCGGCGCCGGGCCCGCGCCCGGCCGCGCGGCGGCGCGCGTCGATGCGGCCGTGCACGAAGCGCGCGGCGAGCCACGCGAAGCACAGCGCACCGACCAGGATCGCCGCCTGCCAGAGCATCACCGGCTGGTTGAAGTCCCGGATCACCGACTCGAGGCGGCGCGACAGCAGGCGACTCTGCAGGTTCTGCATCATCCGTGCGGCCCGCCGTTACGCCTGTGCGGCCTGTGCGGCCTGCGCGCGCCGCTCGAGCACGGCAGCGAAGAAGCCGTCGGTCGCATGGCGGTGCGGCCACAGCGACAGGTAGTCACCGGTGTCGAGCGCGATGCGCTGGTCGGCCAGCACCTTCTGCGCGGGCACCAGCACGAACTCCGGATGATCGGCGAGGAACTGCGCGACGATCGCCTCGTTCTCCGCGTCGAGCACGCTGCAGGTCGCGTAGACGAGCCGCCCGCCCTTCTTCACGAGACGCGCCGCGCTCGCGAGGATCGACGCCTGCTTCGGCGTGAGCTCGTCGATCGACGCGCGCGACTGGCGCCACTTCAGGTCCGGGTTGCGGCGCAGCGTGCCGAGGCCGCTGCACGGCGCATCGACCAGCACGCGGTCGATCTTGCCGGCGAGCCGCTTGATCTTCGCGTCGTGCTCGCTGTCGATCAGCACCGGGTTCACGTTCGACAGCCCGCTGCGCGCAAGGCGCGGCTTCAGCTTCGCGAGCCGCTTCTCGGACACGTCGAACGCATACAGGCGGCCGGTCGAGCGCATCATCGCGCCGAGCGCGAGCGTTTTACCGCCCGCGCCCGCGCAGAAGTCGACGACCATCTCGCCGCGGCGCGGCGCGACGAGCGAGCACAAGAGCTGGCTGCCCTCGTCCTGCACCTCGATCATGCCTTCCTCGAACACCTTGAGCTTGGTGAGCGCCGGCTTGCCGGCGACCCGCACGCCGAACGGCGCGAACGGCATCGCGCCCGCGTCGATGCCGTTCGCGCGCAGCGCGTCGATCACCTGGTCGCGGGTCGCCTTCTGCGCGTTCGCGCGCAGGTCGAGCGGCGCCGGGTAGTTCATCGCGGCGGCGAGCTGCGCGAGTTCCTCGGCGTCGAAGCGCGACGACAGCGCCTGCTGGATCCAGTCCGGCAGGTTTGCGCGCACGCGCACCGGCAGGCTCGCCGGATCGATCTTCGACACGTGTTCGAGCCAGGCCGCTTCCGCGTCGGACACGAACGGCTTCAGCGCATTGCGGCCGACCGTCTGCATCAGGCCGAGCAGCGTCAGACGCCGCGCGGGGCTGCCCGTGCCGCTCTCGGCGAGGTGCGCGAACTCCATCTTCCGGCGCAGCACCGCGAACACGGCCTCGGCAATCACGCCGCGCTCGGCATGCCCGAGCTTCGGGTGCGCGCGGAAGAACCGGCTCGTCGTCGCGTCGGCGGGGCCGGCGAACTTCAGCACCTCGGCCAGCAAAGTCTCGGTCTGGCCGATCAGGAATCCGTGCAGCTTCATACGCCCTCACTTGTTTTGGTATGCGGTTGGTCCGCGAAAATCCAGCGCGCCTCTTCCGGCGCCACGACCGCGCGGCCGTTCTCGAGGCGCAGGCGCCCTTCGACGAACCAGCGAACCGCGCGCGGATACAGCACGTGCTCGACCGTCAGCACGCGCTGCGCGAGCGCCGCCGCGTCGTCGCCCGCGCGCACCGGCACTGCGCCCTGCGCGACGATCGCGCCGCTGTCGAGTTCGGGGATGACGAAGTGCACGGTCGCGCCGTGCAGCGCGACGCCGGCGTCGAGCGCCGCCTGGTGCGTGTGGATGCCCTTGAAGCTCGGCAGCAGCGACGGGTGGATGTTCAGCATCCGGCCCTCGTATCGTCTGACGAATGCCGGCGTGAGGATGCGCATGAAGCCCGCGAGGACGACGAGGTCGGGCGCGAAACGGTCAATTTCGGCGGCGAGCGCCGCGTCGAAGCTGTCGCGGCCGTCGAACGACCGGTGGTCGACCACCGCGGTCGCCACCCCGTGCGACGCGGCAAAAGCCAGGCCGGACGCGTCGGGCCGGTTGGCGATCACGGCGGCGACCTCGGCCGGCCACCGTTCCTGCGCGCACGCGCGGACGATGGCCTCCATGTTGCTGCCGCGACCGGAAATCAGGATCACGAGTTTTTTCATCCGCGAATTTTACCATTCGGCCTCGCGTTTCCCGCCTCCTGAGCCGCCGGCCCGCCCGAGCGTTTATAATCTTCTGCTTTGCGGCCTCGATCCGCTCATTCCCCGACGCTGCACCCGCTATCGTGAAAGTCTTCCGCGGCCTGCCCAATGCCGAAAGCCGCGCCCCGTGCGCGCTGACGATCGGCAACTTCGACGGTGTCCATCGCGGCCACCAGGCCCTGCTCGCGCGCGTGCGCGCGGCAGCGGACGCGCGCGGCCTGCCCGTCTGCGTGATGACCTTCGAGCCGCATCCGCGCGAATTCTTCAATCCGGCCGGCGCGCCGCCGCGCATCGCGATGCTGCGCGACAAGCTGGAGGCGCTGCGCGAGCACGGCGTCGACCGGGTCGTCGTCGAGCACTTCAACCATACGTTCGCGAGCCAGTCGCCGCAGGCGTTCGTCGAGCGCACGCTCGTGGGCGGGCTGCACACGCGCTGGATGATGGTCGGCGACGATTTCTGCTACGGCGCGAAGCGCGCGGGCACGTTCGACACGCTGAAGGCGGCCGGCGAGCAGTACGGCTTCGAGGTCGAGCAGATGGGCACGGTCGCCGGCAGCGACGGCGCGCGCATCTCCAGCTCGGGCGTGCGCGCCGCGCTCGCGGCGGGCAATCTCGCCGCGGCCGCGCAGGCGCTCGGCCACGGCTACGCGATCAGCGGCCACGTCACGCACGGCCTGAAGCTCGGCCGCGACCTCGGCTTCCCGACGCTGAACCTGCCGATCGCGCACAAGCGGCCGGCGCTGATGGGCATCTTCGTCGTCCAGGTCCACGGCCTCGCCGACACCCCGCTGCCCGGCGTCGCGAGCCTTGGCTTGCGCCCGACCGTCGTCGATTCGGGCCGCGTGCTGCTCGAAGTCCACCTGCTCGACTGGCACGGCGACGCCTACGGCAAGCTCGTGCGCGTCGAATTCCTGCAGAAGCTGCGCGACGAGGCGAAGTTCGACGATCTCGAAGCGCTGTCGCGCGCGATCGCACAGGACGTCGCGAACGCCCGCGCGTACTTCGCGGCGCGCGACCACGCGCCCGGCAGCCGCACGACCGGCTTCTCGACGTCGGCCACCGACCGAATTAGCTGACCCCGGCTGGCGGCGCCATGCGCCGCATCCCGGCGCCGCCGACGCGCGCGCTCACCCGATTCACGACGCTCGAGCGTCCCCCGATTTGATAGCGATCTCATCATGAGCAACAAGAAAGCCGATTCGAAACCGCAGGCCAAGTATCCGGTCAACCTGCTCGACACGCCGTTCCCGATGCGCGGCGACCTGCCCAAGCGCGAGCCGCAGTGGGTCAAGGAATGGGAAGCGCGCGGCATCTACGAGAAGATCCGCGCAGCCAGCCAGGGCCGGCCGAAGTTCATCCTGCACGACGGCCCGCCGTATGCGAACGGCGACATCCACCTCGGCCACGCGGTGAACAAGATCCTGAAGGACATCGTCGTCAAGTCGCGCAACATGGCGGGCTTCGACGCGCCCTACGTGCCCGGCTGGGACTGCCACGGGATGCCGATCGAGATCCAGATCGAGAAGCAGTTCGGCAAGTCGCTGCCGGCGGCCGAAGTGATGACCAAGGCGCGCGCGTACGCGACCGAGCAGATCGAGAAGCAGAAAGGCGGCTTCAAGCGGCTTGGCGTGCTCGGCGACTGGAGCAACCCGTACAAGACGATGAACTTCGTCAACGAGGCCGGCGAAATCCGCGCGCTCGG
Source organism: Burkholderia ubonensis (assembly GCF_902833085.1). Lineage (GTDB taxonomy): Bacteria > Pseudomonadota > Gammaproteobacteria > Burkholderiales > Burkholderiaceae > Burkholderia > Burkholderia ubonensis. Next base: position 25,569 of record NZ_CADFEB010000007.1, on the reverse strand, counting down.
CAAGATCATCGAGAAGGGCTACGTGTATCGCGGCCTGAAGCCGGTGAACTGGTGCTTCGACTGCGGCTCGGCGCTCGCCGAGGCGGAAGTCGAGTACAAGGACCGCACCGACCCGACGATCGACGTGATGTTCACGTTCGCGGAGCCGGAAAAGACCGCGCAGGCGTTCGGCCTGGCCGCGCTGCCGCGCGCCGACGGCGGCATCGTGATCTGGACCACCACGCCGTGGACGATCCCGGCGAACCAGGCGCTGAACCTGCATCCGGAGATCGTCTACGCGCTCGTCGACACCGAGCGCGGCCTGCTGATCATCGCGGAAGAGCGCGTCGCCGCGTGCATGGAAGAGTTCAAGCTGACCGGGCGCGTCGTCGCGACGACGCCCGGCGAGAAGCTCGTCAACCTGCGCTTCAACCACCCGCTCGCCGCGGCCCACCCCGGCTACAAGCGCACGTCGCCCGTCTATCTCGGCGACTACGTGACGACCGACACCGGCACCGGCGTCGTGCACTCGTCGCCCGCTTACGGCGTCGAGGACTTCGTGTCCTGCAAGGCGCACGGGATGACCGATTCGGACATCATCAACCCGGTGATGGGCGACGGCCGCTACATCGAATCGCTGCCGCTGTTCGGCGGCCTGTCGATCTGGGACGCGAACCCGAAGATCGTCGACGCGCTGAACGCCGCCGGCACGCTGCTGCGCAACGAGAAGTACACGCACAGCTACATGCACTGCTGGCGTCACAAGACGCCGATCATCTACCGCGCGACGTCGCAGTGGTTCGCCGGCATGGACGTGACGCCGCACGACGGCGGCGCGACGCTGCGCGAAACCGCGCTCGCGGGCGTGGACGCGACCGCGTTCTACCCGTCGTGGGGCAAGCAGCGCCTGCACAGCATGATCGAGAACCGCCCGGACTGGACGCTGTCGCGCCAGCGCCAGTGGGGCGTGCCGATGGCGTTCTTCGTGCACAAGGAAACGGGCGAGCTGCATCCGCGCACGCTCGAGTTGCTGGAGGAAGTCGCGAAGCGCGTCGAGCAGTCGGGCATCGAGGCGTGGCAGTCGCTCGATCCGCGCGAGCTGATCGGCGACGACGCGAACATGTACGAGAAGAACCGCGACACGCTCGACGTGTGGTTCGACTCGGGCACGACGCACTGGCACGTGCTGCGCGGCTCGCACAAGGACGCGCTGCAGTTCCCGGCCGACCTGTACCTCGAAGGCTCGGACCAGCACCGCGGCTGGTTCCACTCGTCGCTCTTGACCGCGTCGATGCTCGACGGCCGCGCGCCGTACAAGGGCCTGCTCACGCACGGCTTCACGGTCGACGGCGAAGGCCGCAAGATGAGCAAGTCGCTAGGCAACGGCATCGATCCGCATGAAGTCGCGAACCGCCTCGGCGCAGAGATCATCCGTCTGTGGATCGCATCCACCGATTACTCGGGCGAGCTCGCGATCTCCGAGGAAATCCTGAAGCGCGTGACGGAAGGCTATCGCCGCATCCGCAACACGCTGCGCTTCCTGCTCGCGAACCTGTCCGATTTCGACTACGCGCAGCACGCGCTGCCGGTCGGCGAGTGGCTCGAGATCGACCGCTATGCGGTCGCGTTCTCCGAGCAGCTGCAGGCGGAGCTGCTCGCGCACTACGAGAAGTACGAGTTCCACCCGGTCGTCGCGAAGCTGCAGACGTACTGCTCGGAAGACCTCGGCGGCTTCTACCTCGACGTGCTGAAGGATCGCCTGTACACGAGCGCGGCCGATTCGACCGCACGCCGCTCCGCGCAGACGGCGCTCTATCACCTGACGCAGGGCCTGCTGCGCGTGCTCGCGCCGTTCCTGTCGTTCACCGCCGAGGAAGCGTGGAAGGTGTTCCAGCCGGCCAGCGACACGATCTTCACGGAAACGTACTACGCGTATCCGGAAGTCGGCAACGCCGACGCGCTGATCGCGAAGTGGACGCTCCTGCGCGACGTGCGCGGCAACGTCACGAAGGCGCTCGAGGAAGCGCGCACCGCGAACCGCATCGGCTCGTCGCTGCAGGCGGAAGTCACGGTGCACGCGAGCGGCGAGCGCTACGACGCGCTGACGAGCCTCGCCGACGACCTGAAGTTCGTGCTGATCACGTCGGCCGCGACGGTCGTCAAGGTCGACGACGAAGCGCACGAGAGCGTCGACGTGGCCGCGTCGACGTACCAGAAGTGCGAGCGCTGCTGGCACTACCGCGAGGACGTCGGCGCGCACGCCGATCACCCGACGCTGTGCGGCCGCTGCTTCTCGAACCTGTTTGAAAACGGCGAAGCCCGGAGCGCGGCATAAATGGCGAAAACCCTGTCGAAATCGGCAAGTGGCGCGCTCGCGCCGTGGCTCGGCATTTCGCTGATCGTCATCCTGTTCGACCAGCTGACGAAGATCGCGATCCTGAAGACCTTCGCATACGGCGCGCAGCATGCGCTGACGTCGTTCTTCAACCTCGTGCTCGTCTACAACCGCGGCGCCGCGTTCGGCTTTCTCGCGGCAGCGGGCGGCTGGCAGCGCTGGGCGTTCACCGCGCTCGGCATCGGCGCGACGCTCGTGATCTGCTATCTGCTGAAGCGCCACGGCCACCAGCGCCTGTTCAGCCTGTCGCTCGCGCTGATCCTCGGCGGCGCGCTCGGCAACGTGATCGACCGGCTCGTCTACGGCCACGTGATCGACTTCCTCGACTTCCACGTCGGCGCCTGGCATTTCCCGGCGTTCAACCTCGCCGATTCCGCGATCACGGTCGGCGCGGTACTGCTGATCTACGACGAGCTGCGTCGCGTGCGCGGCGCACGCTAAGCGCGCATACTCTGCGTCGACGGCCGGCCTCGCGCCGTCCGTCTTGATCGACCCCTTCGGAGGCCCGAGTTGGCACACGCAGAACTCGCAGGAAAGCACCTCGTCCTCGGCCTGACGGGCGGCATCGCCTGCTACAAGATCGCCGAGCTGACCCGCCTGCTCACCAAGGCGGGCGCGACCGTGCAGGTCGCGATGACGGAAGCCGCGACCCAGTTCATCACGCCCGTCACGATGCAGGCGCTGTCCGGCCGGCCCGTCTATACGAGCCAGTGGGACCCGCGCGTCGACAACAACATGGCGCACATCGACCTGTCGCGCGAAGCCGACGCGATCGTCATCGCGCCCGCGTCGACCGACTTCCTCGCGAAGCTCGCGCACGGGTTCGCGGACGATCTGCTGTCGACGCTGTGCGTCGCGCGCGATTGTCCGCTGCTCGTCGTGCCCGCGATGAACCGCCAGATGTGGCAGAACCCGGCCACCCAGCGCAACGTCGCGCAACTGCGCGCGGACGGCGTGTCGGTGCTCGGCCCCGATTCGGGCGCGCAGGCGTGCGGCGAGGTCGGCGACGGCCGCATGCTCGAGCCGGAGGCGATCTACGAGGCGATCGTCGCGCACTTCCAGCCGAAACGGCTCGCGCACCGGCGCGTGCTGATCACGGCCGGCCCGACCTTCGAACCGCTCGACCCGGTGCGCGGGCTCACCAACCGCTCGAGCGGCAAGATGGGCTTCGCGCTCGCGCGCGCGGCGCAGCAGGCCGGCGCGGAAGTGCACCTGGTCGCCGGCCCCGTTGCGCTGGCAACGCCGTGGGGCGTGTACCGGGAAGACGTGCAGACCGCGCAGCAGATGTACGACGCAGTGATGAACGCGGTGCCCGACGCGGACATCTTCATCGCGGTGGCCGCGGTGGCCGACTGGCGCGTCGCGCACCCGGCCGAACACAAGATGAAGAAGACCGCCGACCGCAAGATGCCCGCGCTGACGTTCGTCGAGAACCCGGACATCCTCGCGTCGGTCGCGGCGCTCCCCGATCCGCCGTTCTGCGTCGGTTTCGCGGCGGAAAGCGGCGACCTCGACGTGCACGGCGACGAGAAGCGCAAGCGCAAGAACGTGCCGCTGCTCGTCGGCAATCTCGGCCCGCAGACGTTCGGCCGCGACGACAACGAAGTCGCGCTGTTCGACGCGGCCGGCATCACGCGCCTGCCTCGCGCGCCGAAGGACGAGCTCGCGCACGTGCTCGTCGACGAAATCGCGAAGCGCCTGCCCGACAACCGACTGATCTGATGCCACGCGCGACGGCGCAACGGCTGCCGCCGCGTCCTTTCCCCGAATCGACGACCGAATGAAACTCGACCTGAAGATCCTCGACGCGCGCATGCGCGACTACCTGCCCGCCTATGCGACGACCGGCAGCGCCGGGCTCGACCTGCGCGCGTGCCTCGACGCGCCGCTGACGCTGAAGCCGGGCGAGACCGCGCTCGTGCCGACCGGCCTCGCGATCCATCTCGCCGACCCCGGCTACGCGGCGCTGATCCTGCCGCGCTCGGGCCTCGGCCACAAGCACGGCATCGTGCTCGGCAACCTGGTCGGCCTGATCGACTCCGACTACCAGGGCGAGCTGATGATCTCGACGTGGAACCGCGGCCAGACGGAATTCGTGCTGAACCCGTTCGAACGCCTCGCGCAGCTCGTGATCGTGCCGGTCGTGCAGGCGCAGTTCAATATCGTCGACGACTTCGCCGCGAGCGATCGCGGCGCGGGCGGCTTCGGCAGCACCGGCCGTCACTGAACGGCAACCGGGGCGGCGCCTGCGCCGCCCCGTCCCCTTCCCCGTTTATTCTTGCGCCGGCCGGCCGATTCGCGCCATGCCCGGCGCCGGCCGACGCGCCGCCGCGAACGTCGCGTATGCGACCATCGCCACCAGCACGCCCAGCAGCACCGCCGACGAGCCGACCGTGCCGAGCGCGAGCCCGCCCTTCGCGACCGGCTTCGTCAGCAGGTCGCCGACCGTCGCGCCGAACGGGCGCGTCAGCACGAACGCCGCCCAGAACAGCAACACGCCCGAGATCCGCGTGAAATAGTGCGCCAGCACGATCGCCGCGAGCAGGCCGCCGATCAGCAGCGCGCCGCCGGCAAAGCCGAGGCCCGAGCTGTCCGCGAGGAAATCGCCGAGCGCGGTGCCGAGCGTGTTCGAGAACAGGATCGCCACCCAGTAGAGCAGCTCTACCTTGCGCGTGCGGATCGTGTCGACCGACAGCGATTCGCCCGTCATGCGCCACACCGCGAAGATCGCCAGCAGGATCGCGACGAGGATCGACGAGCCCGCCGCATAGCCGAGGCCGAGCGTGCGATCCATGAAATCGGACATCGTCGTGCCGGCGGTGCTGGTCGCGACGATCACCGCCCAGTAGATCGCCGGACGATAGCGCGTCGTCTTCAGCTGCGCGCCGAGCGTGACGAGGAAGAAGCCGAACAGCAGGATCGAGCTCACCGCGTAGCCGACGTTCAGCGTCATCGACAGCAGGTCGCCGCCGGTTTCGCCGAGCGTGGTCGCGCAGATCTTCATGATCCAGAATGCGAGGGTGATTTCGGGCAGTTTTTTCATTCGAACCTCATGCGGGAAACGCGAGGCGGCACAGGCCGCCTCCGTGCGGACGGATCGAATGTAATCGGCGCACGCTTAACGCAGCCTTAGCATGCGTGCATCCCGAGGAGAGACCGTGCGCGGTTGCCGCGCCGCTCAGCGCGCGTGCCGGTGCCGGTAATGCAGCGCGTAAGCAAGCGTCAGCAGCACGACGAACGCGACGCCGACCACCATCGTCATCCGGAATTCGTGCGTGAACGCGGTCGTCAGGAGGATCGCGGCGAGCAGGCCCGCGCCGAGCAGGCTGCCGAACGGATGCCACCACATCCGGAACGCGAGCGCCGGGCCGCGATAATGCCGGCGAAAGCGCAGATGCGTGACGAAGATCATCAGCCACGTGAACAGCGCGCCGAACATCGCGATCGCCATCATCACGGTGAACGCGGTGTCCGGCGACAGCGCGACCAGCACGGCCGCGACCGCGACGCCGCTCGTCGATACCCACAGCGCCGCGCGCGGCACGCCGTTCGTGCCGAGCCGGCCGAACACCGCCGGCGCGAGGCGGGCACGCGACAGGCTGAACATCATCCGCGTCGTTACGTAGAGCTGGCTGTTCATCGCCGACAGCGCGGCAACCAGCACGACGAAATTGATCACGCCGGCCGCATACGGCACGCGCGTCGCGGCCATCACTTTCACGAACGGGCTTTCGTCGGTGCCGGCCTGCGTCCACGGCACGATCGCGAGCATCAGCGCGAGCGTCAGCAGATAGAACAGCACGAGCCGGAATACGGTCGAGCGGAACGCGCGCGTGACCGCATGCTCCGGGTCGCGCGCCTCGCCCGCCGCGATCGCGACGGCTTCGATGCTCATGTAGCTGAAGATCGCGACGATCACCGCGACCCAGGTGCCCCACGGCCCCTTCGGCAGGAAGCCGCCGTGCGCGGTGTAGTTCGCGAAGCCAATGCCGGACGCGGCCGGCGCGGACCAGACCAGATACGCGCCGAGCACGACGAACACGACGATCGCCGCAATCTTCAGCAGCGAAAACGCGTACTCGACCGCCCCGTACAGCGTGACGCTCGCCATGTTCACGGCGATCAGCAGCGCCGAGAAGCCGACCACCCAGTACCACCCGGGCACCGTCGGGAACCAGTACTTCATGAACACCGCGATCGCGCTGATCTCGGTGCCGATCGCGAACACGACCGCGAACCAGTACGCGTAGCGCACGAGAAAGCCCGCGAGCGGGCCGACGTAATGCTCCGCATACGCGCCGAACGAACCGGCGGTCGGATGCGCGACGGTCATTTCCGCGAGCGCGCCCATCAGCAGCAGTGCGATCAGCGCGCCGATCGCATACGAAATCATCACGCTCGGGCCGGCGAGCCCGATCGCGAAGCCGCTGCCGAGAAACAGCCCGGTGCCGATCGCGCCGCCGATCGCGATCATCGCCATCTGCCCCGACGACAACGCGTGGCGCAGCCCTTGTTCGCGTTCGACGATGCTGTCGAACGTCCGTTGTTGTTGCGACACTTCTCTCACTCCCCTGCACCCGCGCTGGCGCCGCCGGCGCCAGATAAAACGAAACGGCGCGGAAGACTTCCCGCGCCGTTGGCTGAAACGGAATGACCGTTGCTTATTCGACTTCGACCGCTTCCTCGTTCGGCTTGTGCGGCGGATTCGCCAGCTTGTCGAACGACAGCTGCACCTTGTCGTTTTCGTCGACGTCGACCGTCACGTGACCGCCGTTCACCAGCTTGCCGAACAGCAGTTCGTCGGCGAGCGCGCGACGGATCGTGTCCTGGATCAGCCGCTGCATCGGCCGCGCGCCCATCAGCGGGTCGAAGCCGTGCTTCGCGAGATGCTTGCGCAGCGCGTCGGTGAACAGCGCGTCGACCTTCTTCTCGTGCAGCTGCTCCTCGAGCTGGATCAGGAACTTGTCGACCACGCGCATGATGATTTCCTCATCGAGCGAGCGGAAGCTGATGATCGCGTCGAGACGATTGCGGAACTCCGGCGTGAACAGGCGCTTGATGTCGGCCATCTCGTCGCCGGTTTCCCGGCGCGTCGTGAAGCCGATCGTCGCCTTCTGCATCGACTCGGCGCCCGCGTTCGTCGTCATGATGATGATGACGTTGCGGAAATCCGCCTTGCGGCCGTTGTTGTCGGTCAGCGTGCCGTGGTCCATCACCTGCAGCAGCACGTTGTAGATGTCCGGATGCGCCTTCTCGATCTCGTCGAGCAGCAGCACGCAGTGCGGCTTCTTCGTGACGGCTTCGGTCAAGAGGCCGCCCTGGTCGAACCCGACGTAGCCCGGCGGCGCGCCGATCAGGCGGCTCACCGCGTGGCGCTCCATGTATTCCGACATGTCGAAGCGGATCAGCTCGATGCCGAGCGTGAACGCGAGCTGGCGCGCCACCTCGGTCTTGCCGACGCCCGTCGGGCCGGAGAACAGGAACGCGCCGATCGGCTTGTCCATCTTGCCGAGGCCCGCGCGCGCCATCTTGATCGATGCCGCGAGCGCGTCGATCGCCGGATCCTGGCCGAACACGACGCTCTTCAGGTCGCGGTCGAGCGTCTGCAGCTTGCTGCGGTCGTCCTGCGACACGCTCTGCGCCGGCACGCGCGCGATCTTCGCGATGATTTCCTCGATCTCGCTCTTGCCGATCGTCTTCTTCTGCTTCGACTTCGGCAGAATGCGCTGCGCGGCGCCCGCCTCGTCGATCACGTCGATCGCCTTGTCCGGCAGGTGACGGTCGGTGATGAAGCGCGCCGACAGCTCGGCCGCCGCCGACAGCGCGCCCGACGAATACTTGACGCCGTGGTGCTCCTCGAAGCGCGATTTCAGGCCGCGCAGGATCGCGACCGTCTGCTCGACGGTCGGCTCGGTCACGTCGACCTTCTGGAAGCGCCGCGACAGCGCCGCATCCTTCTCGAAGATGCCGCGATATTCGGTGAACGTCGTGGCTCCGATGCACTTGAGCGTGCCCGACGACAGCGCGGGCTTCAGCAGGTTCGACGCGTCGAGCGTGCCGCCCGACGCGGCGCCCGCGCCGATCAGCGTATGAATCTCGTCGATGAACAGGATCGCGTGCGGACGCTCCTTCAATTCCTTCAGCACCGTCTTCAGGCGCTGCTCGAAATCGCCGCGATACTTGGTGCCCGCGAGCAGCGCGCCCATGTCGAGCGAGTAGACCTGCGCGTTCGCGAGGATGTCCGGCACTTCGCCGCGCGTGATGCGGTATGCGAGCCCTTCCGCGATCGCGGTCTTGCCGACGCCGGCCTCGCCGACGAGCAGCGGATTGTTCTTGCGGCGGCGGCACAGCACCTGCACGACGCGCTCGACTTCGGATTCGCGCCCGATCAGCGGATCGATGCGGCCGTCCTTCGCCATCTGGTTCAGGTTCTGCGTGAACTGCGCGAGCGGGGTTTCCTTCTGTGCGTTCGCGTCCTCGCTCTCGGCATTCGCGTCGCTCGCCTTCGCGGCCTCGCCGCTGTTCGTCTTCGCGATGCCGTGCGAGATGAAGTTGACGACGTCGAGGCGGGTCACGCCCTGCTGCTGCAGGTAGTACACCGCGTGCGAGTCCTTCTCGCCGAAGATCGCGACGAGCACGTTCGCGCCGGTCACTTCCTTCTTGCCGTTGGAAGTCGACTGGACATGCATGATCGCGCGCTGGATCACGCGCTGAAAACCGAGCGTCGGTTGCGTATCGACGTCGTCGGTGCCCGGAACGGTAGGCGTATTGTCGTGGATGAAATTGCGCAGGTTCTGACGCAGGTCCTCGATGTTCGCCGCACACGCGCGCAACACCTCGGCCGCCGTCGGATTATCCAGCAGGGCCAGCAGCAGATGCTCGACCGTTATGAACTCATGGCGCGCCTGACGTGCTTCCATGAACGCCATGTGCAGGCTGACTTCCAATTCCTGGGCAATCATGCTTCCTCCATCACGCACTGCAGCGGATGCCCTGCCTGCCGCGCATGGGTAACGACTTGCTCAACCTTGGTCGACGCGATGTCCCGCGTATAGACCCCACAAACCCCTCGCCCTTCGCGATGGACCTTCAGCATGATCTGCGTGGCGGTCTCGCGATCCTTCTTGAAATACTCCTGCACGACCATTACGACGAACTCCATCGGCGTGAAGTCGTCGTTGAGCAGCACCACCTTGTACATCGAAGGCGGCTTCAGCTTCTGCTGCTTGCGTTCCAGGACGGTGCTGTCCTGCTTGTCCGGGATAATCGCCATACACCCATTCTAAACAACTCGGACAGGCCCGCAATCCTGCCATTACCCGACCGACCGGCCGGCGCCCTCCCCGGAAGCCCGGAACCACACGCTTGCGCTCGCGCCATACGAAAGCCGGCTGCGGTGCCGGCTTTCACAGGTGGCGCGGGACACGCACCGTCACGGGGAATCGCACCGCGACGTCGCGTCCGCATCCAGTATCCCACAAGCAAGGGAAGCTCGAACGCGTGTCACTCGAGCCTGGTATATGAGCCGATTATGCGACTTTTCAAGTCCGCGCGCTTGCGACGATGCCGACAGGCAAAGCCGGAAAAACCCTGAAAATGGGTTCTTTACAACGGCCCCCTATACGTCTAAAAATTTTCTTGACACTCCAATAAAGAGCGCCAACAATCAAGCTGGCACTTTTTTCAATTTGTCTGAACGGCAAAGTGATAAAGGCCGAGGTGAGCTGTGAGGGGGGAACGGCTGTATTTTCCGGTCGTTTGGCTTTTCGAGCGTGCTCGTGGTAGGTAGCGACTGTGTGACAGGGGAAGTAGGTATGGCAACTGGTATTGTCAAATGGTTCAATGACGCGAAGGGCTTCGGTTTCATCACTCCCGACGAGGGCGGTGAGGATCTGTTCGCACACTTCTCGGCCATCAACATGCAGGGCTTCAAGACCCTGAAGGAAGGCCAGAAGGTGAGCTTCGAGGTCGTCCAAGGACCGAAAGGCAAGCAGGCTTCGAATATCCAGGCAGCCTGAGGGCAACGGATTTCGGACGAGGAAACCCGGCGAAACGCCGGGTTTCTTTTTTTGCGGCCAATCGACGCTTTCTGTCGATTGGCCTGCCGATTCGCACAATTACGACGCAAATGCCGCGATTGTCGAGTCAGGCGCACAGATCGTCTTTCGACCGCACGCTGTCGCTGCGATCCAACATCTGCGCCGCCACCCGCATGGCTTACCAGCTATACGACGCACCAGCACCCCACGTCGTCGCGGCTGAACTCATCCCCGCTCCGGCACGCACCTTCAGGTTTTCGCCGATCCGGATCGATGCGCCCAGCGAAACGGCCTGGTAGCCAAGATAGCTGCCCATGCCGATGCCGACCGCGACCGTCTGGCCCGGACCGGCGTCCGGAATCATCGACAATGCAGTCGCGGCCGCGACGCCGCTGTACGCGCGCCGCGCCACGGCGTTCAACTGGCGCAGGTTGACGGCATCGTAAGGCATCACCGCATCGGCGACGTTCGCGAGCTTGCGTTCGTGGCCCGGTGACCCGATCGACACGGTATCGTCACGGTCGGCAATCGAGCCGTAGCCAAGTGCGACCGAATTCCTGCCGGTCGCGGCCGCACCCGTGCCGAGCGCCGTGCTGTTCGCGCCTGACGACGATGCGCCGCTGCCGAAGCTGGAACTGCCGTCGCCGAACGCTTTGGCATTCGTACCCATTGCCGTCGAGTTGTTGCCGGTCGCCCGCGCGCGCGTGCCCGCCGCCGTGCTGTCGTTCCCCGACGCTTCGGAATCGACGCCGTTCGCCGTGCTCGAGTCGCCGGTCGCCTTCGAGCGCGCACCGTTTGCCGTGCTGTCCTTGCCCGACGCCTCGGAATCCGCGCCGTTCGCCGTGCTCGAATCACCGGTCGCCTTCGAGCGCGCGCCGTTTGCCGTGCTGTCGTCGCCCGACGCCTCGGAGTCCGCGCCCGTCGCCGAGCTCGAATCGCCCGTCGCCTTCGAGCGCGCACCGTTTGCCGTGCTGTCCTTGCCCGACGCCTCGGAATCCGCGCCCGTCGCCGAACTCGAATCGCCCGTCGCCTTCGAGCGCGCACCGTTTGCCGTGCTGTCCTTGCCCGACGCCTCGGAATCCGCGCCCGTCGCCGAGCTCGAGTCGCCGGTCGCCTTCGAGCGCGCACCGTTTGCCGTGCTGTCCTTGCCCGACGCCTCGGAATCCGCGCCCGTCGCCGAGCTCGAGTCGCCCGTCGCCTTCGAGCGCGCGCCGTTTGCCGTGCTGTCCTTGCCCGACGCCTCGGAATCCGCGCCGTTCGCCGTGCTCGAATCACCGGTCGCCTTCGAGCGCGCGCCGTTTGCCGTGCTGTCGTCGCCCGATGCCTCGGAATCCGCGCCGGTCGCCGTGCTCGAATCACCGGTCGCCTTCGAGCGCGCGCCGTTTGCCGTGCTGTCGTCGCCCGATGCCTCGGAGTCCGCGCCGGTCGCCGTGCTCGAATCACCGGTCGCCTTCGAGCGCGCGCCGTTTGCCGTGCTGTCCTTGCCCGATGCCTCGGAGTCCGCGCCGGTCGCCGTGCTCGAATCACCGGTCGCCTTCGCGTGCGCGCCGTTTGCCGTGCTGTCCTTGCCCGATGCCTCGGCGCCCTCGCCGATCGCCGTGCTCGAGTCGCCAGTCGCCGATGCGTTCACACCCACCGCCGTACTGCCGGTCCCGGACGCATTTGAGTTCTCGCCAACGGCCACGCTGTCCTTGCCGGTGCCGGGGGACGGCAGCGATTTTTTGAGGCGGTCCTTGATGTCGGAGACATCATTTTTCACGCCCGAGAGATCGTTGTTGATCGACGACACGTCGCTTTCCAGCGAGCCCACCCTATCCTCGAGCGTCTGCGCGCGTGCATTCGCGAGCGTCAATCCCAGCATGCCTGCCACGCCTGCCGTGACCGCGCGCATGACCAGTACACGCGTCATGCCCGAAGAGGAATTCGACCCGTGCGCTGCCCGATCATAATATGGACGACTAATTATTTTCATAAGATGTATAACCATATTGAAATCAAAAAAATCCCGACACGAATTTCACCTACTTAATCTTGAAATTATTCGCGCCGCACATCCGCCTTTTTCCGAAGCATCGAGGCCGATGGGGCATCCGGCATTCCGGAAATGGCGTTCTTCCGTCGCACTCGACAACCGGAGCCTGTCATCTCCCAAGGCGATAGGGGCCCAGTATAGGAAGGGCGAACATCCCGGCCAATAGGACGAGTTCTAATTTGCGTTTCCGGATGAATATCGGCCCCGCTTTAAACCACGCGCATCGATCGCGGCCGGGCCGAGACAAAAAGCGCTGCGAAACCGCAATACAAAAAAAGCCGCGCACCGAATACGATGCGCGGCTTTTTTGCTGCCTTCGATTCCGAACGTCGACGACGCACGACGCATCGTGCGCCGCCGACTCGTGCGGCCCTTGGCCGTCGACGGATCAGACGACTTTCAGTGTTCCCATCATCCCGAGATCCTCGTGTTCGAGGATGTGGCAGTGAAACATACGCTCGCCCGGCACGTCCTGTGACGTGAGAATCGTCACGACCTCGCCGCTGCGCACGTTCACGGTGTCCCGCCATGCACGGAACGGCTCAGGCGTGCGTGCACCGCCCGACGCACGCTCGATCACCTGAAACTGCGTGCCGTGCAAGTGGAACGGGTGATCCATGTCGGTTTCGTTGCGGATCGTCCAGCGTTCGACGTCGCCTGCACGACTCGTCAGCATCGCCCGATGCGGTGCATACACATCACCGTTGATCGTGAAGCGCATGCCGGACGGACGGCCGTGCGCGGGCCCGGCCATCATCGCGTCCATGTCCATTTCCTCGCCGAACGCCACCGTCTTGTCCGCGACCGGCTTCCCGAGCTCGGGCACCGCGCGCAGCGCCGCGGGCAGCGATCGCGCGGCGGCCGGCGCGAATGCGACGTCGGCGAGCGGCAGCGCCGGATCCGGCGGCAGGCTGCCGTGCCCGTCGTCCGACATCGCCATCTTGCGACGATCGTATTCGGCCGCGACCAGCACCGCGCGCGACGCGCGCTCGCCGGCACGCACCAGCAACTCCGCGCGCTCGCCCGGCGCGAGCAGCAGCGACGTGACGCGACGCGGCGTCTCCAGCAGCCCGCCGTCGGTGCCGGCCTGCTCGAACGCGCGGCCGTCGTCGAACGCGAGCCGCAGATAGCGCGCGCTGCATGCGTTCCACACGCGCCAGCGCTCATCGCCGGCAACCTCGACGCGCGGCCGCCGCGCGCCGTTGACCAGCACGAACTGGCCTTCGCGGCCGTTCATCCAGTCCATCATGTCGTTCGGCGCAATCGTGCCGTCGCGAGCGAGCTTCAGATCTGACACGAACAGGTTGCGTTCCGGCCAGCCGGCGAGCGGATCGTCCGCCGCGCGCACGACGAACGGCCCCGCCAGCCCGCGAAACACCTGCTCGGCCGTCATCATGTGCGGATGCGGGTGATACCAGTACGTCCCCGCGCTCCCCTTCGGCAGCGTGAACCGATAGACGTGCGACGCGCCCGGCGCGACCGGCGCGGACGGATTGCCGTCCTGGTCGGGCGGCACCGGCAGCCCGTGCCAGTGTATCGTCGACGGTTGCGGCAACCGGTTCACGAAACGGATCTCGACCGTATCGCCTTCACGCACGTCGATCAGCGGCCCGACGACCGGCCCCCGGGCACCGTCGCCGAATTGCCAGAACGTCGTCGGGCGAGCGCCGCGCAGCATCGGGCGCGCGACCGGCTGCGCGACGAGCGTCGCGCGAAACGTCCCGGGCTCACGGCTCTCGTTCGCGAGCGTGCGCAGCGATGCCAGCGGCGCACCGGCCGGCAACGCGTCGGCGGCGGCGAGCGGAGCCGGACGCGCCGCCGGCGCATGCTTGCCGTGCTGCCCGTGCGACGCCATTCCCGACATCCCGGGCACGTCGTCCATCTCCATATCGGCCATGCCGGCGTGACCCGCGTGCTGCGCCCACGCGCTGCGCGCGACCAGCGACGCGACGGCGACGCCGACGGCGCGCGACAGGAAGGTTCTCCGTATCATCAATCGTTCCTCGTTCTCGACGGTATGGTTCGGGAAGCGGCGGCCGTCCGCAGGGCTGCCCGCGTCATCATAACCGGGCACCCGGGCTGTTAAGCGACCGCCACATCCAGGCGGCGAAACGCCGCATGCCCGGCGCACACGCGCGCCGCTCCCGTCACTCCACCTCCTCGTGATCGCGTGCGCGACGGTCACGCCGCGACCATGCCGCTCCTGTCACGCGCTTCGCTCGTCAAATTCGCCCATAATTTCACGATATGGAACGCGCCCTTGCCTTGTAAAAATTCGTGGTGCAGAGCACAAATATCCTGTTTCGCGATGCCAAAAATCGTTCCACAATGCAAAACATAATATGTAATTCATTGTTTTTTAAAATGAATTTTTGTTTGGATCAGTGCTTCTACACGCACCATCCGAGCGGACCCCGGACGTAGACTTCTTCACATGCACTGGCGTTACGCAGCGACGTTCGGCACACACCACCGACGAACCCGACGCAACCGCCAGTCGAGCCGGAACCTGCCGGACACCGGCAGGCGGCGCAAACGAATCGCATGTGATCAGAAAGGGAGAACGGAAATGAAGGGATTTCGCTTTGGCTCAGCGCTCGGGTCGTTCTACATCCTGCCGGGCAACGGCGTCTGGGAAGCGACGTTCGGCAATGCATTGCTCGGCGCGTTCTCGTGCCCCGAACATGCGGTCGACCACATCGCGCGCGGCGTGAACTGCCCGGAACTGTCCGAACTGGACACGGCAACCCTCGATATCCCGGGCGAGATCGCCGAGTGGGAAATCGTCCACGTCTGAACATGACCCACCATGAAAAACGCCCCGGGCATCCGGGGCGTCTTCGTTTCGATCGGCAGGCAATCCGGACGGCGGGCGGCATCGCCTGCGCGGATCGCTGATCCACGCCGCGTTGCGCAACCCGCCTCCTGTCGTCATGCGTGCGATCGCGCCCGTTCGGGCGATCATGCAGACGACGTCAGGCGACCGCGTCGACGATGCCGTTCAGCGTCGCGCTCGGACGCATCGCCTGGCTCGTCAGCTCGACGTTCGGGCGATAGTAGCCGCCGATACTCACCGGCTTGCCCTGCGCTGCGCCCAGCTCCTCGAGGATGCGCGCCTCGTTGTCGGCGAGCGCCTTCGCAACGCCCGCGAACTGCGCCTGCAGCGCCGCGTCGTCGGTTTGCGCGGCAAGCGCCTGCGCCCAGTACAGGCACAGGTAGAAGTGGCTTCCGCGGTTGTCGAGGCCGCCGACCTTGCGCGCCGGAGACTTGTTCTCGTCGAGGAACTTGCCGGTCGCCTGGTCGAGCGTCTTCGCGAGCACGAGCGCCTTCGGGTTGCCGTAAGCCTGGCCGAGGTGCTCGAGCGACGCCGCGAGCGCGAGGAATTCGCCGAGCGAATCCCAGCGCAGGAAGCCCTCTTCGACGAACTGCTGGACGTGCTTCGGCGCGGAGCCGCCCGCCCCCGTTTCGAACATGCCGCCACCTGCCATCAGCGGGACGATCGACAGCATCTTCGCGCTGGTGCCGAGTTCCATGATCGGGAACAGGTCGGTCAGGTAGTCGCGCAGCACGTTGCCCGTCACCGAGATCGTGTCCTTGCCCGCGCGGATGCGCTCGAGCGAGAAGCGGGTCGCGTCGACCGGCGTCATGATGCGGATGTCGAGGCCGTTCGTGTCGTGATCCTTCAGGTAGCGCTCGACCTTCGCGATGACCTGCGCGTCGTGCGCGCGCGCCGGATCGAGCCAGAACACGGCCGGCGCGCCGGTCGCGCGGGCGCGGTTCACCGCGAGCTTGACCCAGTCCTGGATCGGCGCATCCTTGGCCTGGCACATGCGCCACACGTCGCCCGCTTCGACCGCGTGCTCGAGCAGCACGTTGCCCGCTTCGTCGGTGACGCGCACGACGCCGTCCGCCGGAATCTGGAACGTCTTGTCGTGCGAACCGTACTCTTCGGCCGCCTGCGCCATCAGGCCGACGTTCGGCACGCTGCCCATCGTGACCGGGTCGAACGCGCCGTGCCGCTTGCAGTCTTCGATGACGGCCTGGTAGACGCCCGCGTAGCAGCGATCCGGAATTACGGCCTTCGCGTCGTACAGCTCGCCGTCCGGGCCCCACATGCGGCCCGACTCGCGGATCATCGCCGGCATCGACGCGTCGACGATCACGTCGCTCGGCACGTGCAGGTTCGTGATGCCCTTGTCGGAGTTGACCATCGCGAGGCGCGGACGCGCCGCGTACACGGCCTTGATGTCGGCTTCGATCGCTTCACGCGTGTCGGCCGGCAGGTCCTTGAGGCGCGCGTACAGGTCGCCGATGCCGTTGTTCGGGTTGAAGCCGGCCCGCGCGAGCACGTCGGCGTGCTTCGCGAGCGCGTCCTGGTAGTACACCGACACGGCGTGGCCGAACAGGACCGGGTCCGAGACCTTCATCATGGTCGCCTTCAGGTGCACCGAGAACAGCACGCCCTGCGCCTTCGCGTCGGCGATCTGCGCTTCGAGGAAGCTGCGCAGCGCCTTCTTGCTCATCACCGACGCGTCGATGATCTCGCCGGCCTTGACCGCCGTCTTCTCCTTCAGGACCTGCTGCGTGCCGTCGGCCTTCGTCAGCTCGATCTTCACGCTGCCGGCGTCGGCGATCAACGCGGACTTCTCGCTGCCGTAGAAGTCGCCTTCGCTCATGTGCGCGACGTGCGCCTTCGAGTCGGCCTGCCACGCGCCCATCTTGTGCGGATGCTTGCGGGCGTAGTTCTTGACCGACAGCGGCGCGCGGCGGTCGGAGTTGCCTTCGCGCAGCACCGGATTCACCGCGCTGCCCTTGATCTTGTCGTAACGGGCCTTGACGGCCTTCTCTTCATCGGTCGACGGCTCTTCCGGATAGGCCGGCAGCGTGTAGCCCTGCGCCTGCAGCTCGGCGATCGCGGCCTTCAGCTGCGGCACCGACGCGCTGATGTTCGGCAGCTTGATGATGTTCGCTTCCGGCTTCAGCGTGAGCTGGCCCAGGTCGGCCAGATCGTCCGAACCCTTCTGCTCGGGCGGCAGGACGTCCGCGAATGCGGCGATGATGCGGCCGGCGAGCGAGATGTCGCGCGTTTCGACGGCGACGCCGGACGAGCGCGTGAAGGCCTTGACGATCGGCAGCAGCGAGTAGGTCGCGAGCGCGGGCGCTTCGTCGGTGAGGGTGTAGATGATCTTGGGCGAAGTGGACATGGTCGATGCGTTGCTACGTGAGAATTGGGACTGAAGATCGCCGGCGGTAACCGGCGGGAGGGCGACCGGGTCGGTCGCGTAAGAGAGAAGCGCACCTTCAACCGGGCGCGGGTATTGCGAGGGCCGTCATGTTCTACCTTGCAGGGCACGCGGGCCGCGACGCGGCGTCGCGTTTCCGGGCACCGGAGCGCCCTGCCAAACCTGCCATCCACGAAACGCCCCGGCGCCGGCAGTAGGCGCCGGGGCGGCCGGCAATGCGCCGGCGCACCCCGGAGGGACTTACATGTTCTCGATCAGCACTTCACCGAAGCCCGAGCACGACACCTGCGTCGCGCCTTCCATCAGGCGCGCGAAGTCGTACGTGACGCGCTTCTGCTGGATCGACTTTTCCATCGCGGCGATGATGGTGTCGGCCGCCTCGGTCCAGCCGAGATGGCGCAGCATCATTTCGGCCGACAGGATCTCGGAACCGGGGTTCACGTAATCCTTGCCCGCGTACTTCGGCGCGGTGCCGTGGGTCGCCTCGAACATCGCGACCGAATCCGACAGGTTCGCGCCCGGCGCGATGCCGATGCCGCCGACCTGCGCGGCCAGCGCGTCGGAGATGTAGTCGCCGTTCAGGTTCAGCGTCGCGATCACGTCGTATTCGGCCGGGCGCAGCAGGATCTGCTGCAGGAACGCATCGGCGATCGAGTCCTTGATGACGATCTCGTTGCCCGTCTTCGGGTTCTTCACGCGCATCCACGGACCGCCGTCGATCAGCTCGCCGCCGAACTCCTTCTGCGCGAGCGCGTAGCCGGCGTCACGGAACAGGCCTTCCGTGAACTTCATGATGTTGCCCTTGTGCACCAGCGTGACCGACTTGCGGTCGTTGTCGATCGCATACTGGATCGCCTTGCGCACGAGCCGCTCGGTGCCTTCCGTCGACACGGGCTTGACGCCGATCCCCGAGGTTTCCGGGAAGCGGATCTTCTTCACGCCCATCTCGTCCTGCAGGAACTTGATGACCTTCTTCGCCTGCTCCGAGCCGACCGCCCATTCGATGCCCGCGTAGATGTCTTCCGAGTTCTCGCGGAAGATCACCATGTCGATCTTCTGCGGCTCGCGCACCGGCGACGGCACGCCCTTGAAGTACTGGACCGGGCGCAGGCACACGTACAGGTCGAGCTCCTGGCGCAGCGCGACGTTCAGCGAGCGGATGCCGCCGCCGACCGGGGTCGTCAGCGGCCCCTTGATCGACACCACGTATTCCTTCAGCACCTGCAGCGTCTCGTCCGGCAGCCACACGTCCGGGCCGTAGACCTTCGTCGCCTTCTCGCCCGCGTAGATCTCCATCCAGTGGATCTTGCGCTTGCCCTTGTACGCCCGTTCGACCGCGGCGTCGACGACCTTGATCATGACCGGCGTGATGTCGAAGCCCGTGCCGTCGCCTTCGATGTACGGAATGATCGGCTGGTCGGAAACGTTGAGCGTGTAATCCTGGTTGACGGTGATCTTGTCACCGCCGTCCGGAACCTTGATGTGCTGATACGGCATGATCGACTCCAGTGACGTGGCTGAGCAGGTAATTCTGGTCGAAGCTGCGTGCGCCAGGGAGCGCATCAAGGCCACCCCCCGTGACTGCCGCAGCGAGCCGCTATTCTAGCGCCCCATTCGGGCGCGGCGGCGCGATGCGCGGCGCTGCGTATCAAGTCTTCCCTTATGTCTTATATAAGACAGATGACTTGGCGTTCCGTATTATGCATTAAGATTCCGCCATTTGCCATAGACCGCCCGGCGCGCACCGCCGCACCGGGCGCGCGTCCCTGCCATGACCTTGATCGCCCTCAACAAGCCGTTCGGTACGATTTGCCAGTTTTCCGCGCACGAAACGCGGCCGTCGCTCGGCGACTGGGTAAAGATGCCCGGCGTCTACGCGGCCGGCCGGCTCGACGCGGACAGCGAAGGCCTGCTGCTGCTCACCGACGACGGCGCGCTGCAGGCCCGCATCGCCGAGCCGCGCCACAAGCTCGTCAAGCGCTACTGGGCGCAGGTCGAAGGCGCGCCGGGGCCGGCCGACCTGAAGGCGCTCGCGCGCGGCGTCGATCTCGGCGACTACGTGACGCGCGCGTGCCGCGCCGAATTCATCGAGCCGCCCGACGCACTGTGGCCGCGCAATCCGCCGATCCGTTACCGCGCCGCGATCCCGACCACCTGGATCGAGCTCGCGATCACCGAAGGCAAGAACCGCCAGGTGCGCCGGATGACGGCGGCAGTCGGCTTTCCGACGCTGCGCCTCGTGCGGGTCGGCATCGGCTCACTGGATATATTCGCGCTCGGCATTGCTCCGGGAGAAACAATCACCCTGCCGCCGCGTGCGCCGTGGGACGGTTTCGCGCGCACCGAATGACATTTGCGTGACGCGTGATTTTTTTCGTCAACCACCTGCGAAGATCGTGCGTTAAACGACGCAGATGCCACCCAGAGCTATCCGGCATTGGCGTCCGAGCCGCTTTGCGTCGTGCAAACGACGTTTTTTCGAATGCGATTCGGCGCCCGCAGCGCAAAGAGAAATTTCTTGGAGCGTCTGTCAACCGAAAGGTGGATGGCACCGTTAGACGACATGACTCCTATGCCGGGTCATTTGGTTAATTAACTAAAGCTGAGGAACACAACATGAACAAACTGATCGCCGCTCTGGTCGCTGGTCTCTTCGCAACGGCAGCTTTCGCACAAGCTTCGGCACCGGCAGCTGCTCCGGCAGCTCCGGCAGCAGAAAAGGCAGAAGCTGCTTCGGCACCGGCGAAGAAGGCTGCTAAGAAGCACCACGCAAAGAAGCACCACGCTTCGAAGAAGGCTGCTGCTAGCGCCGCTGAAGCCCCGGCTGCTGCTTCGAACTAAGTAAGCAAGCTGTAAGAATAACGCAGTCAAGAACCAGCAGTTGCCGTTCTTACGGCGTTGAAAGGCAGGTCACCGCAAGGCGATCTGCCTTTTTCTTTTGTGTGCCCGCACGTGCGCTTCGCGTACCATGCGGGTCTCGTTTTCCCGAAAGGAGCCCTGCTGTGCGATTCTCCCTGCGCTCGTCGCTCGGCCGCCTTGCGCGCGCCGCCATGTTTCCCGTCGTGTTCGGCGTCGCCGCGCTCGGCATGCAAGCCGCCGTCGCGCAGATGCCGCCCGGCGCCAAGCAGCCGAGCGAGTTTCCGCGCGCGAAGCTGCGCGCCGGCATGTACGTGATCGACGCGGCCGTCGCGGCCAACGACGCCGACCGCGAACAGGGGCTGATGTACCGCTCGCAGCTCGCGCCGAACGAAGGGATGCTGTTCGTGTTCAACGAAAACGCGGTGCACTGCTTCTGGATGAAGAACACGCTGATCCCGCTGTCGATCGCCTTCATCCGCGCGGACGGCACGATCACCGACATCGACGAGATGCAGGCCGAGACGACCAGCAACCACTGCCCGCGCAACAACGGCGTCTATGCGCTCGAGATGAGCAAGGGCTGGTTCGCGGCGAAGGGCATCAAGCCCGGCATGAAGCTCGACGGGCTGCCGAAGCCGCAGTAACGCGCGCGACGCCATGCATGCCGGCCGGCCGCCTCGCGCGCGCCGGCTTTTTTTTCGCGCGGCGCCCGCTTGATTCCGGCGAGGCGACCCGCATCTGCAAAAGCCACACGCAAGCGCTATGCTTTAAATCTCAATTGATTCCCCCGGTCCGGCGCCGCCGGCCGGCTTACGACCCGAACCACTGGAGGTTCACGTGCCCCGCAAAACCCCCATCGAGCGCTATCGCAATATCGGGATCAGCGCCCACATCGATGCCGGCAAAACCACGACTACCGAACGCATCCTGTTCTATACCGGCGTGAGCCACAAGATCGGCGAAGTGCACGACGGTGCGGCCACGATGGACTGGATGGAGCAGGAGCAGGAACGCGGCATCACGATCACGTCGGCCGCGACGACTGCGTTCTGGAAGGGCATGGCCGGCAATTATCCGGAACACCGGATCAACATCATCGACACCCCCGGGCACGTCGACTTCACGATCGAAGTGGAGCGTTCGATGCGCGTGCTCGACGGCGCGTGCATGGTCTACGACTCCGTCGGCGGCGTGCAGCCGCAGTCGGAAACCGTGTGGCGCCAGGCGAACAAGTACAAGGTGCCGCGCATCGCGTTCGTCAACAAGATGGACCGCGTCGGCGCCGACTTCTTCCGCGTGCAGCGGCAGATCGGCGAGCGCCTGAAGGGCGTCGCCGTGCCAATCCAGATTCCGATCGGCGCGGAGGACCATTTCCAGGGCGTCGTCGATCTCGTCAAGATGAAGGCGATCGTCTGGGACGACGACAGCCAGGGCGTGAAGTTCGCCTACGAGGACATCCCGGCGAACCTCGTCGACATCGCGCACGAGTGGCGCGAGAAGATGGTCGAGGCCGCCGCCGAAGCCAGCGAGGAACTGCTCGAGAAGTACCTGACCGACCACAACTCGCTGACCGAGGACGAGATCAAGGCCGCGCTGCGCAAGCGCACGATCGCCAACGAGATCGTGCCGATGCTGTGCGGCAGCGCGTTCAAGAACAAGGGCGTGCAGGCGATGCTCGACGCGGTGATCGACTACCTGCCGTCGCCGGTCGACGTGCCCGCGATCCTCGGCCATACGCTCGACGACAAGGAAGCGGAACGTCATCCGAGCGACGACGAGCCGTTCTCCGCGCTCGCGTTCAAGATCATGACGGACCCGTTCGTGGGCCAGCTGATCTTCTTCCGCGTGTATTCGGGCGTCGTCAATTCGGGCGACACGGTGCTGAACCCGACCAAGGACAAGAAGGAACGGCTCGGCCGGATCCTGCAGATGCACGCGAACGAGCGCAAGGAAATCAAGGAAGTGCGCGCGGGCGACATCGCGGCCGCGGTCGGCCTGAAGGAAGCGACGACGGGCGACACGCTGTGCGACCCGGGCAAGCCGATCATCCTCGAGAAGATGGAATTCCCGGAGCCGGTGATCTCGCAGGCGGTCGAGCCGAAGACCAAGGCCGACCAGGAAAAGATGGGCCTCGCGTTGAACCGCCTCGCGCAGGAAGACCCGTCGTTCCGCGTGCAGACCGACGAGGAATCGGGCCAGACGATCATCTCCGGGATGGGCGAGCTCCACCTCGAGATCATCGTCGACCGGATGAAGCGCGAGTTCGGCGTCGAGGCGACGGTCGGCAAGCCGCAGGTCGCGTATCGCGAGACGGTGCGCACCGCGGCCGACGACGTCGAGGGCAAGTTCGTCAAGCAGTCGGGCGGCCGCGGCCAGTACGGCCACGCGGTGATCAAGCTCGAGCCGAACCCCGGCAAGGGCTATGAATTCCTCGACGAGATCAAGGGTGGCGTGATTCCGCGCGAGTTCATCCCGGCGGTCAACAAGGGCATCGAGGAGACGCTGAAGAG
This sequence comes from Burkholderia ubonensis, assembly GCF_902833085.1. GTDB lineage: Bacteria > Pseudomonadota > Gammaproteobacteria > Burkholderiales > Burkholderiaceae > Burkholderia > Burkholderia ubonensis. The sequence continues at coordinate 2,512 of NZ_CADFEB010000007.1, read as the reverse complement.
CGGCGTGCTCGCGGGCTACCCGGTCGTCGACGTGAAGGTGCACCTGACGTTCGGCTCGTACCACGACGTCGACTCGAACGAAAACGCGTTCCGCATGGCCGGCTCGATGGCGTTCAAGGAAGCGATGCGCCGCGCGAAGCCGGTGCTGCTCGAGCCGATGATGGCGGTCGAGGTCGAGACGCCCGAGGACTTCATGGGCAACGTGATGGGCGACCTGTCGAGCCGGCGCGGCATCGTGCAGGGCATGGAGGACATCGCGGGCGGCGGCGGCAAGCTCGTGCGCGCCGAGGTGCCGCTCGCCGAGATGTTCGGCTACTCGACGTCGCTGCGCTCGGCCACCCAGGGTCGCGCCACGTACACGATGGAGTTCAAGCACTACGCGGAGACGCCGGCGAACGTGTCGGATGCGGTGATCAACGCGAAGCGCACCGACACGCGGTAACATCGGCCAAGGCTGCACCTGAAGCCCGTCCGTTCGCGGACGGGCTTTTTTTATGTTCATCGAGGATGACCGGAGAACGCGGCGCAGGATTTTTGACCGGGCCGCAGCGCTTTTTTGCCCGTGCCACAATCCATCGCAATCCGTCTGACGAATCGATGCCGATGCCGCCCACCCCTGCCCTGCGCCGCCTGCTGATGCTCTATGCGGGCTTGCTCGCCGCCAATGCGGCCGTCTGGCTGTGGGCGTTCGCGGCGCTGCGCGAGCGGCCGCTGCTGCTCGGCACGGCCGCGATCGCGTATGGGCTCGGGCTGCGCCACGCGGTCGACGCCGATCACATCGCCGCGATCGACGTCGCGACGCGCAAGCTGATGCAGGAAGGCCGGCGTCCACTGACGGTCGGCCTGTTCTTCTCGCTCGGCCACTCGACGATCGTGGTCGCCGCGACGCTCGGCGTCGCACTGACCGCGTTCGCGCTGCGCGAGCGCTTCGATGCGTTCCGCGACATCGGCGGCACGATCGGCACCGCGGTGTCCGCGACGTTCCTGCTCGTGCTCGCATGCGTGAACCTCGCGATCCTGTGCGACGTGTGGCGGCGATACCGCAACGGCGGATCGGGCGGCGCCGGCGCCGACGCCGCGCACACGCATCGCAGGGCCGGCGTCATCGCGCGCCTGCTGAGTCCGCTGTTCCGGTTCGTCACGAAGAGCTGGCACATGTATCCGGTCGGCGTGCTGTTCGGACTCGGTTTCGATACTGCAACTGAAATCGGCCTGCTCGCGATCGCCGCCGCGCAGGCGAGCCAGGGCCTGCCGCTCTACGCGATCCTGCTGTTTCCCGCGCTGTTCATGGCCGGCATGACGCTGATCGACTCGACCGACAACGTGCTGATGATCCACGCGTACGGCTGGGCGATGGACGATCCGCAGCGCAAGCTCCTGTACAACGCGAGCATCACGTTCGTCTCGGCGGCCGTCGCGCTTGCGATCGGCGGCATCGAGGCCGCGGGGCTGCTCGCGGACAAGCTCGCGCTGACGGGCCGCGTGCGCGATGCGCTCGACGCGGTCGGCGAGCGGTTCGGCGCGCTCGGATACGGGATCGTCGCGCTGTTCCTGATTCTCTGGATCGCGTCGATCCTGTTCCACCGCTGGCAGCGCGCGGCCCACGCGCCGGCGCGCTGATCTTCCTCCAGACGTTTCATTCCGGAAACCAAACCCCCTCCCCGATGTTTCAACATCGGTCGCGCGACACGCGCGCGCCTTGCGGCACGGGCCTGAGCGACCAATGGCACGAATCTCGCGGATAAGGCTGCGCACGGCGGGCCCGCGTGCCGATCGATGTTCCAGGCTGACGCCACGCGCCGGCCCGGACGAGATCGGCCGCTGAAACCACAACGCATCTCCGGCTCCCGGGCACTACACGCACACAGCCGCGCGGCGACGAGGCATCGCGCGCTTTGGGAGGCCAATGATGCATAAGACCAAACAGCCGTTCCGCTCGGCGGGACGGTGCTACCGCGCGACCTTGCTGGCCGCGGCCGCGTTCGCTTGCTGCTGCGGCACTTATGCCGTCGCGCAGGACGCAACGTCCATCGGACCCGTCGCCGGACAGTCGGGCGACGACGCCCCACCCTTCACCGCGCCATTGCAGGCTGCGCAGACCGCGATGCCCGACGCCGCGCCCTTGGCAATCGGCGGAGAGGACGTCACGGTGCCCGTTGCCGGGCACGCGGCCGCATGCGCCGCCGATCCGTCTGCATGCGCACCAGGCAAGTACGCCAGCGGCGGTGTCGGCGGCAACGGTGGTGCCGGCAGTGGAAGCGGCGCCAGCCCGGGCGGCGGAAGCGGAAGTAACGGAAACGGCACCGTCGGGCCCGCAAGTGTCGGTGGAACGATAGGCTCGACCGCGGGTGGCGCGACCGGCAACGGTCGCAGCGGCGGCAACGCCACCGGCAATGCATCCAACAGCGGAGGATCCGGTGGCAGTGGTTCGGGTGGCGGCACTTCGGGTGGCGGCACTTCGGGTGGCGGCACTTCGGGTGGCGGTACTTCGGGTGGCGGTACTTCGGGTGGC
>NZ_CADFEB010000006.1 GCF_902833085.1 Burkholderia ubonensis | reverse complement strand
GGCTCGCCCTGAAATCAAGGCGGGGGTCATTGTCGGGATCTTTGCTGCCGCGACGGTGATTGGGTATTACGGAGATTATGTACGGGGCGGAAAGACGGAGTTGCTGGGATTGAATTTTGGTGCGGCGGTGACGGCGTTTTTGGGGATTACGGTGGAGGTAACCGGACGTTCAATGCAAAAAATGCCTTGGATGGAAAGTGCGATTGGTCGGGTGCTTGCCGCCTTGCGCATTGCTCGTGATTTCAATTCTGGTTGGTTGATTGAAACAGGGAAATGGTTGGGTGTTGCAGGTGGGGTCGGGATGGGGATTGTTTCTATAATTCAGGGTGTAATGGAGATAAAATATAATTTTGGAATTAGTGTGCTGATGATTGGAATGGGAGTGGCAACCGGATATGTCGCATTTGCGATAGTTGATGCCTCTTTAATGGCTGCTGGTGTTTATTTTGTGATTGGTGTGCTGATTGCTGCGGCTTTATGGGTGATTTCAGAATTCCAGAGTAATGTGGTTCAGAAATGGATGGCTCAATCAAAGCTTGGGAAATTATCGATGGAAGATAAATTTCCTTCGTTGCTGGATCAACGGACTGTGCTCATAAAAATTGCGAACGGATGAGTCATGGAAAGTGGATTTTTTGCTCCGTTTAAAGTGCCGCGGAAATATTCGTATTACGAGCGACGTCATTATGGTTTGTCGCGAGACTCAAGGCTGCTGGTTGGCGAAGAACCTGATGACCGATCTAGCCTGACTAAGTTGAACTCAAGCTATCTCGAAATGATAGATAGATGGTATTCGATCCGCGGGGGTATATCCACCATTTTCAGGGTTGCAATTGCAATAATTTTTTTTGCAATGATTTTTGTTGCATTTTGGAATATATTGATTGTTGAGTTGTCCGGTGAAAAGCATTATTTAATTGATGCTGCTGTGGTTGTTGGGTTTTCATTGATGTCGTGGGGTATGGTGCGAATGATCAGGCGAACATTGGGGCGAGAATTTTTCTCATATTCTTATTTTCCAATCCGCTTTAACCGTCAAGCGCGAATGATCCATGTGTTTCGCCATAATGGTCCGAATGGAGTGTTGTCTGTGCCATGGGATCAAGTGTATTTTCATGTCGGACAAGGTGAAGTCAACCGCGACCTCACTGATATCCGCGGTCACGTAATGGACGGCGATAACGTGATCGATACCTTTGCCGTCGGCCATTTCTTCGGTCGCGATGAGCAACCGGTTCGCCAGATCTGGAAATTTCTTGTCGTCTATATGGAGCAGGGCCCGCAAGCGTTACCCAAGGACATGGTGATTCAGACCTCGACCAGCCGAAGCTGGACGAACTGCTTCCTTTGGGCCAAATCGTATTGCAACATCTGGCTGCCGATACCGTTGATTACCTGGGTCGCGACGGCGCTGGTAACCTGCATGCGCTGGCTCGTCATGCAAAGCTGCAAAGAGCCTGTCTGGCCCGCCGAAATCGAGGCGACGTCGACCATCGAACCGAACGATCCCTACCAGTGGGCGGAACCGAAGTTCACAGGCGAGTTTGCCAAGGACGACAAGGTTTGGGCCGCAATGCTTGCACGGGCGAAACGCCGTGATAAACGAGAACATTGACTGACGTCGATTCAAATTGGGGAGGGCTGCAGCAATTTGCATTGTATTTGGATCTTTCATTTCCATCTTGATGTCAGCAAATGAGCGAAAAAGGGCGGCGTGAAGCCACCCGTCGGTGCAAAGGCAAGCGTTGTTCGCCGCTCTGCGCCGTCATGCTCAGAAGCGCTGCTGAATCCCCACCGTCGCCCCGACCTGCGTGGTGCCATACCCCGCGAAATCGCGCGACACGCCGACCTTCTGCCCGTGCTGCGCGATCGCGAAGCCGCCGGACGCGTACAGCACCGTGCGCTTGGACAGCGCGTAGTTCGCGCGCACCGAGACCAGCGTCGGATCGGCATCGGTGCCGCCCTTGATGTTCTGGTGATACACGGCCGCGATCAGCGAGAACGCCGGCGTGAACTGGTACGACCCGCCGACCCAGACCATGTCGCTCAGCTGGCTCGCCGCCGCGGTGCGGAACGTGCGCTTGTAATTGCGATAGCCGGCCATCGTCTTCAGGTTGCCGAAGTCGTAGCTCAGGCCCGCGTGGATACCCTGGATGTAGTTGACCGGGTCGGCAGGCGTCACGCTGTCGGCCGCGCCGTTCTGCCGGTCGAACGTGACGACCGCGGCCAACGGCCCCTTCTCGTAGCCGAGCGCGAAGTCGTACTTCGAGCTGGTCTTCACGCTGCCGGCCACGTTGCCGAACCCGTACATCGCGCCGAACTTGAAGCCCGCGTATTCGCCGTCGTAGCGCACCGCGTTCGACGAGCGCGTGAACAGGCCGTCCTTGCGTCCACCCGTCGCGGTCGAAGCGGACGCCCACGAGTAGTTCTGCGCATAGCCCATCGGGTCGAACGGCAGCATGTAGTCGTAGCTGACGGTGAAGTTGCGGCCCAGCGTGAGCTCGCCCCATTTGCCTTTCAGGCCGACGGTCGCGCGGCGCGCGAAAATCGAGTCGGGGCCGTCGTCGGACGCGCCGTTCGCGAGGTCGATCCCGCTTTCCAGGCGGAACACGGCCTTCAGCCCGCCGCCGAGATCCTCGACGCCGCGCAGGCCCCAGCGCGACGTGTTCTTGTTGCCGGACTTCAGCTTGAACGAATTGCCGCCTTCGGGAGCGGCATGATTCGCGAATTCGATGCCGGCGTCCATGATCCCGTAGATCGTGACGGACGACTGCGCGTAGGCGGCGGGCGCGGCGACGCACGCGGCGGCCGCCGATCCGGTTATTACTACTGTGCGAAAGGAACGTGCTGCGCAGGACTTCATTGACGGTGTCTCCGTGGTTTTTGTGGGTGAGGGAAATCGTGGCGCGCACGGCGCCTCGGCGGATGCCGGGCGACATCCGCCGGGGTTGGCCGCCGCGCGGGTCAGCCGGCCTTCGCGAACGCCCAGCAGTCGTTGGTCGGGAATTCGAGCCAGTGCTTGCCGGCCGCGCGCGGCACGTGGCCGAACGCGCGCAGGCGCAGGTCGCCGCAATGGAACAGGTATTCCCAGCGGTCGCCGAGATACATCGACGTGACGAGGTCGGCCTGCAGCCGGTTCGCGCCGGGGCCGTCGGCGACCTGCACGCGTTCGAGGCGGATCACCGCCTGCGCGTCCTGGCCCGGTGCGAGCGTGTCGCGGGCGAGCGCGCGCAGCTGCCAGCCGTCGCCGGCGAGCGTCACGCATTCGCCGTCGACGGCCGCGACGCGCGCGTCGATCCGGTTGTTGCTGCCCATGAATTCGGCCGTGTACAGCGAGCGCGGCGCGCCGTAGAGTTCGGCCGGCGTGCCTTCCTGCTCGATGCGGCCGTTGCGCAGCAGCAGGATGCGGTCGGACATCGCCATCGCCTCGGTCTGGTCGTGCGTCACGCAGAGCGCCGACAGCCCGAGCGATACGATCAGCTCGCGCAGCCACGCGCGCGCTTCCTCGCGCAGCTTCGCGTCGAGGTTCGACAGCGGCTCGTCGAGCAGGATCACCGGCGGGTTGTAGACGAGCGCGCGCGCGATCGCGACGCGCTGCTGCTGGCCGCCGGAAAGCTGGTGCGGATAGCGCTCGGCGAGATGCCCGAGGCCGAGCTGGTCGAGCGCGCTCTGCACGCGGCGCTTCTGCTCGGCAGGCGCCACGCGGCGCAGCTTCAGTCCGTAGCCGACGTTGTCGGCGACGGTGCGGTGCGGCCACAGCGCGTACGACTGGAACACGAGCCCGAGCGAGCGCTGCTCGACCGGCAGGTCGACGCGTTGTGCGCCGTTGAAGAACACCTGGTCGTCGAGCTGGATGCGGCCGCCGGACGGCTGCTCGAGGCCCGCGACCGCGCGCAGCAGCGTGGTCTTCCCGCTGCCCGACGCGCCGAGCAGGCACACGACCTCGCCGGCTTTCAGTTCGAACGACACGCCCTTGAGGATCGGGTTCGCGCCGTAGCTCAGATGCAGATCGTCGACGATGAGCTTATCCATGAAGTTTCACTCCGAAGCGCAGGGCCACGCCGAGACCGGCGCCGACCATCGCGATGTTGATGACAGAGAGCGCGGCGACCTGGTCGACGGCGCCGGTCGCCCACAGCGACACGAGCAGCGCGCCGATCACTTCGGTGCCGGGCGACAGCAGGTAGACGGCGGTCGAGTATTCGCGCTCGAAGATCATGAAGATCAGCAGCCACGCGGCGAGCAGGCCGAAGCGCACGAGCGGCAGCGTCACGTCGAGCGATACGCGGCCGCGCGTCGCGCCGACGCTGCGGCCGGCTTCCTCCAGCTCCGGCCCGACCTGCAGCAGCGCGCTCTGGATCAGGCGCATCCCGTACGCGAGCCACACGACCGTGTACGCGATCCAGATGCTCCACATCGAGTTCTTAAGCTCGCGCAGCCCCGGCACGAACAGGAAGATCCACAGGAACGCGAGACCGGCGAGCAGGCCCGGCACCGCGCGCGGCAGCAGCACGAGATAGTCGAGCAGCTTCGTCGCCCAGTCGTGGCGCCGGTGGCCGGCGAACGCGACGAGCGAGTAGAAGCCGATCGCGATCGCGCCGCCGATCACGCCGATGCCGAGCGTGTTGACGATCGCGCGCACGAGGTTGTCCTGCTCGAACAGCTCGACGAAGTTCGCGAGCGTCAGCACCTCGGCGAGCGCGACGCCTTCGCCCCAGTTGGTCACGAACGCGCGCAGCACGATGCCGGAGATCGGCACGATCACGGTCAGCGCGAGCCACGCGGCGACGATCGCGAGCGCGACCCAGCGCCACACGCCGAGCGGCAGGACGGTCGTGCGGCCCGCTTTGCCCTTGACGGTGACGAAGCGGTTCGCGGTCTTCAGCAGCCGGCGCTGCAGCAGCACGAGCGGGAACGTGATCGCGACGATGCACACCGCGACCGCGGCCATCAGGTGATACGACGGCACGCCGAGCTTGTTGGTCAGCTTGTACAGGTAGGTCGCGAGCACGAGGTGGCCTTCCGGATCGCCGAGCACGAGCGGCAGCCCGAACACCTCGAAGCCGAGGAAGAACACCAGCACGCCGGCGAACAGCAGCGCGGGCATCGTCATCGGCAGGCTCACGTCGAGCGCGACGCGAAATGGCCGCGCGCCCGTCACGCGCGCCGCTTCCTCGACGTCGGAGCCGAGGTTGCGCAGCGCGGCCGACGAATACAGGTACACGTGCGGCACGTGCGTAAGGCCGACGATCAGCGTGATCGCGAAGATCGAATAGACGTTCCAGGGCACGGATTCGGCGCCGAACAGTTCCTTGAACCACACCGAGTAGAAGCCGACCGGGCCGACCGCGACCACGTAGCCGAACGCGAGCACCATCGGCGACACGAACACCGGCGTGAGCAGCAGCGGCTCGAGCCAGCGGCGGCCGGGCAGGTCGGTGCGCACCATCAGGAACGCGAGGATGCCGCCGAGCGGAATCGAGATGAACAGCATCCCGCCGGCGATGATGAACGAGTTCTTCACGGCCGACCAGAAGTCGGGATCGCTGAAGATGAAGCGGAAGCCGTCGACGCCGAGCGTGCGGTTCGCGTCGAAGAACGGCGCGGACAACAGGCTCTGGAACAGGATGAAGCCGAGCGGCAGCGCCACCGCGACGGTCAGCACCGCGATGACGATCCAGCGCAGCATGCCGGCGAGCGGCTGCAGGCTGCTGGCGCGCAGCGCGGGAATCGTGCCGTCGGCGCCGCCGCCGGTCTGCGGTACGGCCGGCGGGGTGCCGGAGGTACTGGTTGAAAGCATGAGTTCGCCCCTGCGGCCCGCGGGCCGCATCATGAGAGTCGTCGGGAAGGGGGGCGCGTCGCCCGCGATGCGGGGCGACGCGCTATGCGGCGATCAGCGCTTGATCGACTGCTGCCACTGCTTGAGGAACGCGAGGCGCTTCGACTGGTCGAGGTAGACGAGCAGGCCGGTGCCGATCTGGATCGGCTTCAGCGAATCGCCGAGCTCCTTCGTGAGGCTCGCGGCGGACGTCTCGCCGTTCACGTCCGCGCGGATCGCATACAGGTTCGACTGGTTCGCGATCAGCGTCTGGCCGCGCTGCGACAGCAGGTAGTCGACCCACAGCTTCGCGGCGTTCGGGCTCTTCGCCTTCTTCGAGATCGTCGCGAGGCGGCTCACTATCTGCGTGTAGTCCTTCGGAAACACGTAGCCGATCGACTTGTCCTTCTTCGCCTTCGCGTATGCATACGAGCCGATGATGTTGTAGCCGACCAGGTTCTCGCCGGACGAGATCCGCTCCATCATCGCGCCGGTGCTCGACTGCAGCTTCGGGCCGGTCGCGCCCATCGCCTTCACGAGCTCCCACGTGACCTTCTCGTTCAGGTGCGCGTCCTGCGTGAGCGCATTGAAGCCGACGCCCGACTTCTCGATGTCGTAGGTCGTAACCTTGCCCTTGAACTTGTCGGGCTGCGCGGCGAGCAGCTTGATCAGGTCCGCGCGGGTCTTCGGCACTTCGGCGTCGGGAATCAGCCGCTTGTTGTAGACGATCGCGAGCGGCTCGAACGTCGTGCCGTATGCCTGCTTCTGGTATTGCGCCCATTGCGGCACGTGGGTGCTTTCGGGCGACTCGTACGACGCCATCAGGCCGTCGTTGACGAGCTTGACCTGCAGGTCCATCGCCGAGCTCCACAGCACGTCGGCGCTGGTGCTGTTCGCCGCGTTCTCGCTGATGTAGCGGTTGTACAACTCGGTGCTGTTCATGTCGTTGTATTCGACCTTGACGCCGTACAGGCTTTCGAAGTCCTTGATCAGCGGGCGCACGAGGCCCGTGTCGGTCGTCGAATAGACGATCAGCTTGCCTTCCTTCTTCGCGGCGTCGACGACGCCCTGGTAGTTGCCCGGGTATCCGGCCGGAACCTGCGCCCAGGCGGCGCCGGCGACGATCGACAGGATGGCGGCGAGGTGCTTCGGTGCGAACGGCATGTCTTCCTCCAATTGCGCGTCTGTGTTGTTCGAGTGACGCGGATGGTAATTGCGGCGCACTTTCAGCCCGCTTTCATTTCCGTTCACAATGGCGCGGTTTGTGTCATGGATTTCCCGAGGTCGGCGCCAGCAGCTTGCCGAGGAGCCGGCCGCCATACCGCGCCTGCGCGGCCGTCAACGCCGCATAGCCGACGATCACGCCCGCCGCGAGTTCGGCGCTGCGGCAAAAGCTGCGGATCGCCTGCAGCGACACGCCGGCTGCCTGGGCCTGCGCGACGTACGACGCGTCGTCCATGCCGGGCGGCAGCCACAGCACGAAATGAAAGCCCGCGTGCTCGCCCGACACCGCGTACTGCCCGTTGCCGTGTTTCGCCAGCTGTTCGAGCACGAGGTCGCGCCGATGGCGGTACGCGTGACGGCTCGCGCGCAGGTGCTTCGCGAACTCGCCGCCTTCGATGAAGCGCGCCAGCGCGAGCTGCGGCGCCACGCCGACGGCGCGCCCGGTCACGCGCCACACGGCCGACAGCGCCGGCCGCAGCTCCGCCGGCACGACCATGAAGCCGACGCGCAGCCCGGAGAACAGCGTCTTGTTGAACGAGCCGCAGTAGATCACGCGATCGCACGCGTCGAGCGACTTCAGCGCGGGAAGCGGCGCGGCCTGGTAGCCGAATTCGCCGTCGTAGTCGTCCTCGACGATCCACGCCCGATTGCGCTGCGCCCAGTCGAGCAGTTCGAGCCGGCGCGACACCGACATCGTGATGCCGAGCGGCGCCTGATGCGCGGGCGTCACGTAAGCGGCGCGCGCATCGGGATGCCGGTCCAGCGCGGCCGTCTCGATTCCTTCGCGGTCGACCGGCACGTCGATCACGGTCGCGCCCGCCATCGTGAAGATCTGCCACGCCGACGCGTAGCCCGGATCTTCCATCAGCACCGTGCTGCCGGGCGAGAGCACGGTGCGCGCGACGAGATCGATCGAATGCCGGATGCCGGTCGTGATGAAGATGTCGTCGGGGCCGCAAGCGATGCCGCGGTATTCGCGCAGGTAGCCGGCGATTTCGGCGCGCAGGCTTTCGACGCCTTGCGACGGCGTCGAACCGAGGTCGCTCGCCGTGGCGGCAAGCAGGCTCGCCCCGACGGCCTTCTTCCATTGCTGCATCGGCAGCAGGTCGGGATCGGCGAGCCGCGCGATGAACGGCACGCCCGGGCGCACCGCATGTTCGGGCGCGGCCGTGTCGGGCGCTGCTGCCGGCTCGGGAGCCGCGACGGAGGGGCGGGGGCCGTTCTCCCGCGACTGCGCGGACGCGCGCAGATAGCTGTCCGGCACCACTGCGCACACCCGCGACCCGGACCCTCGCGTTCGCGCGATGTAGCCCTCGGCGCATAGCCGGTCGTAGGCCGCTTCGACCGTGCCTCGCGCCACGCCCCAGCGCGCGGCGAGGGTCCGGCTGGACGGCAGCGGACTGTCGCCGGGCAGCAGGCGTTTCAGGATCGCGTCGCGCAGCGCGTCGGCAATGCATTCCTGCTTCGACTGCGGGCTTTGCGTCGACAGCCCGGGCGGGCACGGCAGATCGAGCGGAATCGCGGCTTTGCCTCGCGTCATAGTGGTCCAGTCTGGATTCGAATTAATGGCCCTTCAGCTTATATCACTTTCTCCCTAGATTCTTGCCGGTGACATTCCGAAACTGCTGGAGATGGATACGCCGTATGAAGACCCGCTCGTTGCCCCAGTGGGGCTGGTTGTTGCTGTTGATGCTCGTCGTCTGCCTGCCGCGCGTGACGATCGACGCCTACCTGCCGTCGTTGCCCGCGATGGCCGACGCGCTGCACGGCACCGATGCCCAGCTGCAGCTCACGCTGACCCTGTACATGGTCGGCTATGCGCTGTCGATGCTGGTGTCAGGGCCGTTGTCCGATCGGTACGGCCGCCGTCCCGTCCTGCTCGGCGGCCTGTGCCTCTACGTGGCCGCGAGCGTGGCGTGCGCGTTGTCGACGAGCATCCCGGCGCTCGTCTGCGCGCGCATCTTCCAGGCGCTGGGCGGCTGCAGCGGCACGGTGATCGGGCGCGTGATCGTGCGCGAGCGCTTTCCGGCCGCGCTGCAGGCGACGATGCTCAGCCGCATCTCGGCGGGCATGGCGCTGTCGCCGGTGATCGCGCCGCTGGCCGGGAGCGCGGTCGCCGAATGGCTCGGCTGGCGCGGCGTGTTCGCGTGGCTCGCGGCAGGGGGGCTCGTCGCGACGGCGATGGTGCTGCGCCACTTGCCCGAGACCCGCGAACGCGACACGCGTCCGACGCCGGGCCCGGGGCTGCTGCGGACCTACGCCGGGCTGCTTCGCGAGCGCCGCTTTCTGCGCTACTCGCTCGCGATCAGTCTCGTCTACTGCACCTACTTTCCGTTCATCGCCGAATCGTCGACGCTGTTCCAGCGGCAGATGGGCGTGTCCGGCCCGGTCTATGCGGCGATCTTCGGCGTGACCGTGCTCGGGTATCTGATCGGATCGAGCGTGTTCCGGCGCAGCAGCGGCCGATGGAAGGCCGATGCCGTGATCGCGGCGGCGGCCTGCGTCAACGTGGCCGGCGCCGTCATGCTGTGGGCCAGCGGCGCCGTCGCGCCCGCGTCCGCCGCGGCCATCGTCGTGCCGATGTTCTTCGTGATGATCGCCGTCGGGATCGCGATTCCGGCCTGCCAGTTCGCGGTGATGCAGCCTTACACGACGATCGCCGGCACGGCGTCCGGGCTGTTCTTCTTCATCCAGATGGCGATCGCCGCCGGGTGCGGCGGCGTGCTGGCGTGGTGGTCGGACGGCACCGCCCGGCCGATGATCGCGGTGACCGTGTGCGCGAGCGTCGCGTTCCTGGGCGTGGTCGTCGGCCTGCGCGAGCGCAACGCCGGGCCGGCCGCTGGTGCGTCGAAGGCGGCAGGCTGACGCGCGCCACAGGTGTTTCCGAGAGGCGTCACGGCGGAAAGGATCATGTAATGTAGCGGCCTGACGTTTGCCTGACAGGAATACCGATGCGTGTGCTGCTCGTCGAAGACAACCCGATCCTGGCGCAGTCGCTGTCCGACGCGCTGGCCGCCGCGCGCTTCGCGGTCGATCACATGGCGGACGGCGAGGCGGCGGACCACGTGCTGCGCACGCAGGATTACGCGCTGGTGATCCTCGACCTGGGGCTGCCGAAGCTCGACGGGCTCGAAGTGCTGCGGCGGCTGCGCGCACGGCGCAATCCGGTGCCGGTGCTGATCCTCACCGCGCACGGGTCGGTCGAGGACCGTGTGAAGGGCCTCGATCTCGGCGCCGACGACTATCTCGCGAAACCGTTCGAGCTGACCGAGCTGGAGGCGCGCGCCCGCGCGCTGATCCGGCGCAGCCTCGGGCACGAGCATTCGAAGGTCGAATGCGGGCCGCTCGCGTTCGACAGCGTCGACCGCAGCTTCCGCCTGGCCGGCGACGCGCTGCCGCTCACGCCGCGCGAGCGCTCGGTGCTCGAGGTGCTGATCCTGCGCAACGGCCGCGCGATCAACAAGGAGACGCTGTCGGAGAAGATCTTCGGGCTCGACGAGTCGGTCAACGCGGACGCGATCGAGATCTACGTGTACCGGCTGAGGAAGAAGCTCGAGAACAGCGGCGTCGCGATCGTCACGCTGCGCGGGCTCGGCTATCTGCTCGAGGCGAAGGCTGAATGAACGGCCCCCACGCTCACGTTCGTTCGCTGCCCCCCGAGGGGGCGCATGCCCCCCTTGGGGCGGCCCGGCGGGGGACATGGTGACGCGGCCGAACCTGCGGACGCAGGTCGCGCTGTGGCTGCTGCTGCCGCTGCTCGGCCTGCTCGCGCTCGATTCGTGGCTCACCTACCAGCGCGCGATGAGCGCCGCGCACGTCGCGTTCGACCGTACGCTGTCGTCGTCGCTGAAGTCGATCCGCGAAGGCGTGCGGCTCAACCAGGGCGAGATCGAGGTCGACCTGCCGTATCTCGCGCTCGAAATGCTCGAATCGAGCGACGGCGGCAAGATCTTCTACCTGATCCGCGAGGACAGCGGCCGCGCGGTGACGGGCTACCCCGATCTGCCGCTGCCGCGGGGGCGCGACGCGGGCGACGGCGCGCTGTTCGTCACGCGCTACTACGATGCGGTCTATCGCGGCGAGCGGCTGCGGATGGCGGCGTTGCGGCTGCCGGTGCACGACGTGCCGAGCGCGCAGTCGCGCATCGTGTGGGTGATGGTCGGCGAGACGATCGAGGCGCGCCAGGCGCTCGCGCGCGAGATCCTGATGGGCTCGCTGCTGCAGGAGGGGCTGCTCGTCGTGCTCGCGCTCGGCATCGTGTGGCTCGGCGTCGGGCGCGGGCTGCGGCCGCTGAACCGGCTGTCGGCGACGGTCGCCGCGCGCGCCGAGGACGATCCGACGCCGCTCGACACCGGCGGGATGCCGAGCGAGCTCGCGCCGCTCGTCGACTCGATCAACCAGTACATCGGACGCACGCAGCGGATGCAGGTCGCGCGGCGGCGCTTCTTCGCGGACGCCGCGCACCAGCTGAAGACGCCGCTCGCGGCCGTGCAGGCGGGCGTCGAGCTGGCGCTGCGGCCCGCCGAGCAGCCGCGCGTGAACGTCCATCTGCGGCGCGTGAACGGCGCGGTGCGGCAGGCGGCGAAGATCGTCCAGCAACTGCTGTCGCTGTCGCGGCTCGATTCGGACAGCGGGCACGCGGTCGCGCACCAGCCGGTCGCGCTGCACCGGCTCGCGCGCAGCGTGACGCTCGACTGGTCGCCGGTGGCCCGCGCGCGCGACATCGATCTCGGCTTCGAGCACGAGGCCGATGTCGACGTGCTGGGGCAGTCCGATCTGCTCGGCGAGATGATCGGCAACCTGATCGACAACGCGATCCGCTATGCGGGCGACCGCGCGGTGATCACCGTGCGCGTGTCGCGCGACGGCGAGCATGCGCGGCTCGACGTGATCGACAGCGGGCCGGGGATTCCGGCGGAAGAACGCGATGCGGTGTTCGAGCGGTTCCATCGCGGCAGCAAGACGCAGACCGTCGAAGGCACGGGGCTCGGGCTGTCGATCGTGAGGGAGATCGCGCGGGTGCATCAGGGGAGGGTCGCGCTCGGCGACGCGGCGGGCGGCGGATTGGTCGTCGCCGTGATGCTGCCCGTGCGGCGTGAGGTTGCCTAGCGGGTGTCCCGCCGGGCAGCGTTCGGCTTCAGTCGCCGAACCCGATTTCCGCGTCGAGCGCCTGCCCGACTTCGAGAAAACGCCCCGCGCCGCGCACGACGATCGCGTTGTTGCCGAACGTCAGCGCGCCGTCGAAATGCGGGTTCGCGCGGTAGGTCTGCAGCGTGTCGGTCGGCTCGTGCGGCCATGCGGGATCGGGTGCGCCGGTGCGCTGGTCGATCGTCGGCATCGGGCAGCGCGTGCACAGCTTCACGAGGCGCAGCCGCACCGGCGTGTCGCCGTCGGCGTCGAGGTGCTCGATGAAATCCTCTTCAAACGCGTCGATGCCCGACACGACCAGGTTCGGACGGAAGCGGTCCATCGGAATCGCCGGCGCGCCCTTCGCGACGAGGCGTGCGTTCAGGTCGTCGAGCGATGCCTGGCCGATCACGAGCAGCGGGTAGCCGTCGGCGAAGCGGGTCGATGCGTCGAGCTCGCCGGTCCATTTGCGGCTGCATGCGCGCCGCGCATCGGGCGCGAAGCGCGCGAGCTTCGCCGGCATGCCGAGGAATTCGCTGAACCAGGCGGCGGTGGCCGCACCGGTGTCGATCGCGTCGACCGTGTCGCGCCAGACGGTCGCCGCCATCTTCGGCGTCTGCTCCGACGCTTCGCCGTCGAGCGGCGTGCGCAGCTCGGGCATGCCGGGCGCGTTCAGCACCAGCGCGTCACCGTCGAATGCGGGCTGCACGAGCGCGAGGCGCGGATGCGTGCGCTGCGTGATCATCTCGCCGGCCGGGTCGGTCACCATCCAGTGACGGTCGTATGCGAGCCCGGTGTCGAGCAGCAGCGCGCGGCGCAGCGCGATGCCGCCGCAGGATTTGATCGGGTAGACGAAAAGTTCGCTGATGGCTGGCATGGTGCTGGCTTCGACCGACGGGGAAAGTCAAAGCGCGATTGTGCCAGATCGCTTCGTTGCACGTTGGCGCAGCCTCGTCAGGCCGGCAGCGGAAAGCCGCGATCGAACGTCGGGCGCACGTCGAGCGGCTGGCGCAGCAAACCGGCCTTCAGGTAGAAGTCGGCCGTGCGCTGCTGCTCGGCGATCACGGCCACGTCGATCGGCTGCCAGCGCGTGCGGCGCCGTTCGAACTGCAGCTTCGCGGCCGGCTGCGGGATGCCGACGATGCGCGCGAGTGTCGCCGAGAACGCATCGGCATGCCGGTACGACCAGGCCTGCGCGCGCACGACGCGCTGCAGGAAGTCGCGCAGCACGTCGCGTTTCGCGGCGAGCGCGGCGTCGGTCGCCGCGACGTAGCTGAGCCCCGACCACAGTCCGCGGCCGTCGACGAGCACGCGCGCGCGGCCGCTCGTTTCCGCGAGCGCCGTGTACGGCTCCCACGTCGCCCATGCGTCGATCGAGCCGCTCGCGAGCGCGAGCATCGTGTCGGCGGGCGGCAGGAAGCGGAACGACACGTCGTCCGGCGCGAGCCCCGCCGCGTCGAGCGCCTTCAGCGTGACGAAATGGCCGATCGAGCCGCGCGTCGTGCCGACGCGCTTGCCCTTCAGGTCGGCGGCGGTCTTCAGCGGCGCGTCCGGCCGCACGACGACGGCGGTGCCGTACGGGTCGGAGCGGTTCGCGCCGATCACCTTGATCCGCGCGCCCGATGCAAGCGCGAAGATCACCGGCGCGTCGCCGATCGGCCCGCAATCCACCGCGCCCGCGTTCAACGCTTCGGCGAGCGGCGCGGCGGCCGGGAATTCGGTCCACGCGACGTCGTAGGCGAGTCCGTTCAGTTCGCCCGCCGCTTCGAGCAGCGCGCGCAGTCCGCCTTTCTGGTCGCCGGCGCGCAGCAATGGGCGTGTGCCGGTTTGCGCGCGCAGGGTGAGCGGGGCGGCAGCGAGCGTCGCGCAGGCGGCGGCTTGGGTCAGGAAATGGCGTCGGGTCGGGTTCATCGTGAGGCTCGGTCGGTCAAGGAAGGGCTCCGGTCGCGGCGCGGCCGTCAATGCGGCAGGCCGGCCTGCACGTCGCGCACCGGATCGGTGTCGAGGCGCAGCAACAGCGCCGTCAGCGGATCGCGGTCCGCACCCGGTGCGGCGGCGGAACGCGCCGGATCGGACGCGCTGCACAGCAGGTCGGCATCCGACCAGCCGGCGCCGCCGGGCTTTGCCCGCGCGCGCAGCCAGCCGTGGCGGTCGGCGAGGAATTGCGTGCCGCCGAGCGCGTCGGGCGGCGTTCCCGCGATCGTCGCGAAAGCCAGCCACGCGCCGGGCGTCGCGGCGACGCAATTCGCCCGCCCGGCGACGGCCGGGACGGCGATCGGCTCCTGCGCGACCAAAAGCGTCTGCCAGCGCCCGTCCTCGGCCGGCGGCGGCGCGCCGCGCGCGAGCGCGACGACCCGCACGCGCTGGCCTTCGCGCCAGCGTTCGAGCGGCAGCGTCGCGGGCTGTCCGCCGCAGCGCACGTCGAGCGCAGGCAGCGCGACGGGCACCGGCCATGCGCCGTCCGCCTGCGCGCCGCTGCCCGCGGCGAGCGCCTTCAGGTAGTCGAGCACGGCCCACGTGTCGCGCGGGTCGAGCGTCGCGCCGAAGCCGGGCATCGACTCGGCGCCGTGTGCATCGCGCATTCCGTGCCGCACGTGCCAGGCCAGCTCGCCGTCGAGGCGGCGTGCCAGCAGCGTGCCGGCGAACGTCGGCGGCCAGTGCGCGAGCGACGCGGCGAGCGGCCCTTCGCCGCGTCCGTCGGCGCCGTGGCACGCCGCGCAATGACGCTCGTACAGCCGCGCGCCGTGCACCACGCTCGCCACCGAGAACGGCACGGGATTGCGCTGGAAACTGGTCGGCGCGGCCGGCGCGAGCCACAGCGAGGCGCTCGGCCACGGCGCGCACCACGCGGCGAGCAGCGCCGCGCCCAGCGCAACGATGCGATGCCTGCGCGACGCGAGCGCGACGAGTGCGAGCGCTGCCGCGAGCGTCACCAACCCGAATGCGATCGCGAGTTGCCGCGTCAGGCCCGCATCGATGCGCAGCGTCTCGATCGCGATTCGTCGCGCCCATGGCCACGCGGCCTGGCCGTCCGCATCGGCGGTCAGGCCGACGGCGTGCAGCAGCCGCGCGAGCGTCCATTGCAGCCGGTACAGCGCCTGCAGGAACGCGAGCGACCACTCGGGGAACGGCGGCGCGCTCATCGGCGGCGCACCCCGGGCAACGCGGCGCCGCGCATCTACCAGCTCGCGTCGAGACCGAGATGGCGCAGCGCGTCGTGCCGCAGCGCGGCGAGGCGCGGGTCGCCGCGATGGCGCGGATACGGCAGGTCGACGCGCAGTTCCGCGACGATCCGCGCGGGCCGTGGGCCGAACACGATCACGCGCTGCGCGAGGAACAGCGCTTCCTCGACGTCGTGCGTGACGAGCAGCGAGGAGAAGCGCTCGCGCTGCCACAGCGCGGTCAGCTCGGTCTGCATCGTCAGCCGCGTCAGCGAGTCGAGCTTGCCGAGCGGCTCGTCGAGGATCAGCAGGCGCGGATCGTTGACGAGCGCGCGGGCGAGCGCGACGCGCTGCGCCATCCCGCCCGACAGCTGATGCGGGAACACGTTCGCGAAGTCCTGCAGCCCGACGCGCGCGAGCGCATCGTCGACGCGATGCTGCGCGGCGCGCTGCACGCCGCGCGCCTCGAGGCCGAGCGCGACGTTCGCGCGCACGCGGCGCCACGGATAGAGCGTCGGGTCCTGGAACACGACGATGCGCGACGGATCGGGGCGCGCGATCGGCACGCCGTCCTGCGCGATCGTGCCGTGCCGCGCGGCGTCGAGGCCTGCGACGAGCCGCAGCAGCGTCGATTTCCCGCAGCCGCTCGGGCCGAGCAGCGCGACGAATTCGCCGGCGGCGACCGACAGCGTGACGTCGTCGAGCACCGGCAGCGCGCCGCCCGCGCCGCCTTCAGTGTCGAACGCATGGCTCACGCGGCGCACCTCGATGCGCGCGCCGCGCGGCGCTGCGGCGGCCGGCGTGGAGACAGGGGAGTCGAGCGCGGCGCTTACCATTTGACGGTTCCTTTCTGCCATGCGAGCGTGCGGTCGCGCACCGCGAACAGCAGCGCGATCAGGCCGGAGAACAGCAGCGCCATCACGATCAGCGCCGCGTACATGTTCACGTACGACGCCCAGCCCTGCGCCCAGCTCAGGTACCAGCCGAGCCCGGACTTGACGCCCATCATCTCGGCGACGACGAGCACCGTGAACGATGCGCTCAGGCCCATGAAGATGCCGACGAACACGTGCGGCAACGCGGCGGGAATCGCGACGCGCAGCACGAGGAAGCGCGCGTTTGCGCCGAGCGTGCGGGCGACGTCGTAGTACTGCTTGTCGACGCTCGCGACGCCGGACCAGGTCAGCACCGCGACCGGGAAGCCGGTCGACAGCGCGATCAGGAACGTCGCGGCCGAATAGCTCGACGGAAAGAAGTAGAAGGTGAGCGGCAGCAGCGCAGTGGCCGGCACCGGCCCGAGCACGCGCAGCAGCGGATGCACCCAGTAGCCGACCCGGCGCGACCAGCCGATCGACACGCCGAGCGCGAACCCGGCCGCGACGCCGTACGCGAACCCGACGCCGAGCAGCTTCAGCGTGTTGCCGGCGCTGCCCAGCAGGCGCGGCCAGTCGTCGACGTAGACCTCGATCAGCGCTTGCGGCGGCGCGAAGAACGGCGTCGGCAGCCAGCCGGTCTTCGCGGTGGCGATTTCCCACGCGGCCAGCACGAGCGGCGCCGCGACGAGCCACGGGCCGGCCGGCTGCACGCGCGCGAGCGGCGCGCGCAGCGCGGCCACGCGCGGGCCGAGCGTCGCCAGCGCGAGCAGCAGCGCGGCGATCGCCCACGCGGCGGTGCCGAAGGTGTCGGTGTACGCCCAGTCGCTGAAGCCGACGATGCGGTTCGGCCACAGCCGCGTCACCGCGCCGAGCGCGCCCCAGGCGAGCGCTGCCGCGATGCCGGCCGGCCAGACGCGCGCGCGGCGGGCGTCGGCCGCTTGGGTTGCTTCGCACGTGGAGCAGGCGATGCGGGATGCCGGCGCTGTGACGAGCGTACCGGCCGGAGCCGACGTGGCGCGCGCCACGGAAACCTGTTCGAGCGTCGACATCGCGTCACCCCAGCACGTTCGCATAGACCTGCTGCGCGAAGCGCTGCGGGTCGGTGCTCTTCTTGATCACGCCGATCCGGCGGAAGTCGTCCGCGTAGAACGCGATTTCCTGCTGCAGGTCGACGCTGGTCGGGTGGTGCGTGTACGTGAGCGTCGCATACAGCTTGCGCAGGTCTTCCGGATCGATCTTCGGCGAATACTTCGCGAACACCTTCGCGGCTTCGTTCGGATTGTCGTGCGTGAACTCGGTGGCCTGCACGATCGAGCGCGCGAGCGCGGCGGCGGCCGGACGGTCGTTGCGCACGAGCTCGCCGCGCGCGCCGATCACGCAGCACACCTTGCGCGCGTATTCGCCGGACAGGTTCGTCGCGAGCTCCGCGTACTTGCCGGCGCTGCGCTTTTCGAGCAGGTACAGGTTCGGGTCGCCGTCGGCGATCGCGTGAATCTCGCCCTTGTCCGCCGCGACGCCGAGCAGGTCGGCCGGATATTGCCGCCACGTGATGTCGCGCTCCGGATCGATGCCGTTCTTCGCGAGCAGGATCGAGAAGAAATGCTTGCCGGGCGCGGCGAGATCGCTGACGCCGACCGTCTTGCCCTTCAGCGCCTGCAGCGTCGTGACGCCGGCCGCCTTCGCGCCGACCAGCCGCACGCAGCCGCCGTGCGAGCTGCCGACGATCTTCACGTCGAAGCCCGCTTCGAGCGGCTTGAGCCAGCGATGGATCATCCCGACCGCCGCGTCGGCCTTGCCGGTCGCGATCGATTCGAGCAGCTGGTCGGTCGAGCCGCTGTAGTTGATCAGGTCGACCTTCAGGCCGTTCTTCTCGAAGAAGCCGCGCTCCTGCGCGACGACGATCGGCGTCAGGCAGAACGCGTTCTGGTTCCACGCGAACGTCAGCTTCTTCAGCGGCGTCGCGGACCACACGCGGCGGCCGAGCGTGAGCGCGGGCGCGGCGAGCGCGGCTGCGCCGGCGGCGCGCAGCAGGCGGCGGCGCTTGCCGTCATGCGCATCGTGCGCATCGTGCGTCTCTGGCACGGTGGCGGTAGGGTGTGTCATCGTCAGGTCTCCGGTCGTGCGGGGTGATGCGTGACGCTCAGTCGAGCAGGTCGGGTTCGTCGGCGACGATGCGCGCGTACAGGCTGTCGAACGCATGCCGCGCGCCGTCGGGGCCGCCGATCTGGCCGTGCGTATGGCGGGCGGTGTCGGCGTCGATCGGCTGCGGCGCGCCCGCCGCTTCGGCGAGCAGCTGCGTGTGCGCGGCGTTGTCGAGCGCGATGTACCACCACGCGGCCGCCTCGACGCTCGGGCCGGCGGTGAGGATGCCGTGGTTCTTCAGGATCGCGCCCTTGTGGGTGCCGCCGCCGGGCTTCGCGAGCGCTTGCGCGATCCGCGCGCCTTCGCGCGTGTCGACCACCATTCCGGTGAAATCGTCGAACAGCGCGTGATCCTCGTAGAACACGCACGCGTCCTGCGTCAGCGGATCGAGCAGGCGGCCGAGCGTCGACCACGCCTTGCCGTAGGTCGAGTGCGTGTGCGCGGCGGCGACGACGTGCGGATGCGCTTCGTGGATCGCCGCGTGGATCGCGAACGCGGCCTGGTTCAGCGGCCGTTCGCCGATCGCGGTTTCGCCGCGCGCGTTGACGAGCAGCAGGTCGGACACCCGGATTTGCGAGAAATGCACGCCGAGCGGATTCACCCAGAAGTGATCGGGCAGCTCCGGATCGCGCGCGGTGATGTGGCCGGCGAGGCCCGACGCGAAACCGTGGCGCGCGAACAGGCGGAACGCGGCTGCGAGGCGCTCCTGCCGATGGCGGCGCTCGGCGGCGACGTCGGCGCGCGGCGCGGGCGGGGCGAACCAGAAATGCTGGCGGGGCGCGGCGGCGAGTGCGAGGCCCGATGCGGTGCGCGCGGGCGAGGGCAGGACGGCGGACATGGCGGTCGTCTCCCGTCGTCACGCGGCGCGGCGTGCGGCATCGCGCGCGGCGACGGCCGCACGCACGCGCGGAATCAGTTCGCGGCCGTAGTCGATCGCGTCGTCGAGCGGATCGAAGCCGCGGATCAGGAAGGTCGTCACGCCGAGGTCGTAGTAGTCGAGCAGCGCGTCGGCGACTTGTTCGGGCGTGCCGACGAGCGCCGTCGAATTCGAGCGTGCGCCGGTCAGCTTCGCGATCTCGGTCCACAGCCGCTTGTCGACGCGCGCGCCGCGCTCGGCGGCGGCCAGCAGGCGGCGCGCGCCTTCGCTCTGCAGCGGGCCGCCGACGCCGAGGCCGGCCGCTTCGCGCAGGCGGCGCGTTTCGTCGAGAATCCGGTGCGCGCGCGCCCACGCGTCGTCCTCGGTCGCGGCGAGGATCGGGCGGAACGACACCGAGAAGCGCACCTGCCGGCCGTGCTTCGCCGCTTCGGCGCGCACGCGCGTCGTCAGGTCGCGCACCTGGTCGAGCGATTCGCCCCACAGCGCGTAGACGTCTGCGTGCTTGCCCGCGACCGCGAGCGCCGCGTCCGACGCGCCGCCGAAATAGATCGGCACGTGCGGCTTCTGGTGGGGGCGCACGTCGGAGTAGCCCTGGCGGAAGCGGTAATGCGCGCCTTCGTGGTCGAACGGCTGCTCGTCGGTCCAGATCCGGCGCAGGATGCCGAGGTATTCGTCGGTGCGCGCGTAGCGGGCGTCGTGGTCGAGGAAATCGCCGTCGCGCGCCTGTTCGGCATCGGAGCCGCCCGAGATGATGTGCACCGCGAGCCGGCCGCGGCTGAACTGGTCGAGCGTCGCGATCTGGCGCGCGGCGAGCGTCGGCGCGGTGAAGCCCGGACGATGCGCGAGCATGAAGTGAATCCGCTCGGTCGCGGCGGCCGCGTATGCGATCGTCAGCGTCGCCGACGGGCCGGTCGAGTGGTGCGGCACGAGGATGCGGTCGAAGCCGGCCGTCTCGTGGGCGCGGGCGAAGTCGCGCACGTAGTCGGGATCGACCGCGTTGCCGGTCGGCGGGTGGATCTCCGACTGCTTCTGGCTCTGGATCATGCCGATGAATTCGACGCTCATCTGGGTCTCCGCTGGGTATTCCGGTGCTGGGGTTCCGGCGGCGGGCCGGACTGGAGCGCAGATTACCGCCGGGATCATGCGCAACGGAAATAATCAATCCCGAATTGAATATCAGATTTGCATGGTTTGATCGGTCGCACGACGCGCCTACGCTTGGCGTTCGTGCTTCGCTTGCGCCTTTTCCTTTTTCGACGGAATTCGTTTCGATGCCTGCCCGCCTTGCCGTTTCCCCGCCGCCTTCACAGCCGCAGTCGTTGCAGCGCCTGCCCGCCGCCGACGCGCACATCGCCGCGCTGCTCGACCGGCTCGCGCCGGAACTCGCGGCCGATGCCGCGCGCAACGACGTGCACGGCCGCTTCCCGCACGAGAACTTCGCGCGACTGCAGCGCGCGGGGCTGATCGCGCAGGTTGTGCCGCGCGACTACGGTGGCGCGGGCGCGACGCTCGGGCAGGCGAGCCGGATCGTCGCGGCGGTTGCGCGGGCCGATCCGGCGACCGCGCTGGTGCTGACGATGACGTACCTGCAGCATCGCGCGCTCGGCCGCGCCGACAGCCGCTGGCCCGAGCCGCTGCGGCGCGCGGTGTTCGGCAGCGCGGTGGCCGACGGGGCGCTGATCAACGCGTTGCGGGTGGAGCCGGCGCTCGGCTCGCCGGCGCGCGGCGGCTTGCCCGAGACGGTTGCGCGCCGCGACGGCGACGGCTGGCGGCTGTCCGGCCACAAGCTGTACAGCACCGGCATTCCCGCGTTGCGCTGGCTCGCCGTGTGGGCGCGCACCGACGAGCCCGAGCCGCGCGTCGGCGCGTTTCTCGTGCCGCGCGATCCGGTGCGCGGCGACCCGGGCATCCGCGTGATCGAGAGCTGGGATCATCTGGGCCTGCGCGCGTCGGGCAGCCACGAGGTCGTGTTCGACGACGTCCGGCTGCCGGGCGATCACGCGGTGGACGTGCGCGCGCCCGACGCGTGGGCCGCGTCGGCGGCGAGCCACGTGGACCTCGACGCGCAGGCCGACCAGCAGGCGTGGATGGTCGCGCTGCTCGGCAGCCTGTACGACGCGGTCGCGCGCGCGGCGCGCGACTGGCTGGCCGGATTCGTCGCGACGCGCTCGCCGAGCGGGCTCGGCGCGCCGCTCACGACATTGCCGCGCGTGCAGGAAGCGGTCGGCGAGATCGAGGGCTGGCTGCATGCGAACCGCGTGCTGCTCGACGACGCGATCGCGCGCGCCGACGCCGGCGTGCCGCTCTCACTGACGACGAGCGGGCTCGTGAAGCGCGCCGTCACCGAGCACGCGATCCGCGTGGTCGAGCAGGCGTTGAAGCTGTCGGGCAATCACGGGCTGAGCCGCAGCAATCCGCTCGAACGTCACTATCGCGACGTGCTGTGCAGCCGCGTGCATACGCCGCAGGACGATGCGATCGCGGTCGCGGCGGGGCGCGCGGCGCTTGACGCGGCGCGGGAGGCGGAAGGCGGCGAGGAGCGGGAAGCGCGTGCGCGGCAGCGCGACGGCGCGTAAGCCGCGCATGGCAGCCGTTGCCGGCGGGATGGCCGGGATGGGCGTGCCGCGCGTGTGTTTATGCCGCCTTGTCGTTCGCGTGCGCGGGCAGGCTGAACGCGGCTCGCGCCTGTTCGGCCACCGCCGCGAGCGGCGCGGCGAGACGGGCCGCGTCGTGCCGCCGGAGCAGCCACAGGTCGATCTGCGGCTTGAAATCGGCGAGCGGCACGATGTCGAGCGCGTCGCGCAGCGGGCTCTGCTCGACGAGCGGCAACGGCATCAGGCCGAGGCCGACGCCGTTCGCGACGCTCTGCAGCTGCAGGTCGCGGCCATACGCATCGAGCGTGACCTGCAGCGGCAGGCGCTGCGCGTCGAGTGCGCGCCGCAGGCCCGCGCGGAAGCCGCAGCCGTCCGGGTTCAGCACCCAGCCGCGCGCGTGGCAGTCGGCGAGCCGGTAGCTGCGGCGCGGCCAGTCGCCGCGGCGGCCGACCGCGACGAGCCGCGTGGCCAGCAGCCGTTCGCCTTCGACCTGCGGCGGCAGCACGATTTCGCGCGCGAGGAACACGAGCGCCGCGTCGAGCTCGCGCCGTGCGACGCGCTCGACGAGCGCGCCGCCCCAGGCGGTCGTGACCTGCGGCGCGAGCGCGGGCCAGCGTGCGCCGAGCGTTTCGAGCAGGGCGGGCAGCATCATTTCGCCGAGGCCCTGCGTGAGGCCGAGACGGAAGGCGCCGGCGGGCGGCCGTTGTCCGGCGGTCAGCTCGCGCAGCGCGTCGACTTCGCGCAGGATCGCGCGGCATTGCTCGAACACCTGCCGGCCGATGTCGGTCGGCCGGGGCGGTTTCGTGTTGCGGTCGAGCAGCACCACGCCGAGCGCTTCCTCGAGATTCTGCACGCGCCGCGTGATCGCGGGCTGCGTCATCCCCAGCTCGGCGGCCGCCTGGCTGAGGGTCTGGCAGCGGACGACCGCTGCAAAAGCGTCGATATCGCTAATTTTCATGTTTGTTGTGCATGGTCATTCAGGTGCATCATGACGATCCATCATATTCGAAGAGGCTGCCGATGAATACGCCCGCGTTGCAGCACACGCCGCTGCGCCCGTTCGTCGATGGGCTGGACGCGCTGCTCGCGTCCGGCGCGAACGAGGCGCGCATCCTGGACGAGGGCGGCGCGCTGCTGGGCGCGCTCGTCGCGCACGACGACTGGCTGCCCGATGCGTTCGCGCAGCCGGACCCCGAGCGCTACCGCCAGTACCTGCTGTATCTCGATCCGGACGAGCGCTTCTCGATCGTCAGCTTCGTGTGGGGGCCGGGCCAGGCCACGCCGATTCACGACCACACGGTGTGGGGGCTGATCGGGATGCTGCGCGGCGGCGAGTTCTCGCAGCCGTACCGGCTCGACGCGCAGGGGCGGCCGGCGCCGTCCGGCGACGCGGTCCGGCTCGTGCCGGGGCAGGTCGAGGCCGTGTCGCCGCGCATCGGCGACATCCATCGCGTGAGCAATGCGTTCGCCGACCGCGTGTCGATCAGCATCCACGTGTACGGCGCGAACATCGGCAAGGTCGAGCGCGCCGTCTATCTCGAGGACGGCACCGTGAAGCCGTTCGTTTCCGGCTATTCGAACGCGTGACGCGCGGCATGGCCCGGATTCCATTCACTTCTTTCACCGACTTCATCCGACATCGTGACGCAACCCGCTGATTCCACCCAACGCTTCGCCATCGCGTCGTACCAGGACGTGCGCGCTCGCCTGCTCGCCGGCGACGAGATCGCGCTGATCGACGTGCGCGAGGAAGACCCGTATGCGCAGGGCCACCCGCTGTGGGCGGCCAATTTCCCGCTGTCGAAGCTCGAACTGGACGCGTGGACGCGGATTCCGCGCCGCGACACGCCGATCGTCGTATACGGCGACGCGGCCGGCGAGGATCTCGCGCCGCACGCGGCCGCGCGGCTCGCGCAGCTCGGCTACGGCGACGTGCGGCTGCTCGACGGCGGCCTCGCGGGCTGGCGCGCCGCGGGCGGCGAACTGTTCATCGACGTCAACGTGCCGAGCAAGTCGTTCGGCGAATGGGTCGAGGCCGAACGGCATACGCCGTCGCTGTCCGCGCAGGAGGTGCAGGCGCTGATCGACGCGCGCGCGGACGTCGTGATCGTCGACGCGCGCCGTTTCGACGAATACCGGACGATGAACATCCCGACTTCGACCAGCGTGCCGGGCGCGGAGCTCGTGCTGCGCGTGCGCGCGCTCGCGCCGGACCCGGCGACGCGGGTGATCGTCAATTGCGCGGGCCGCACGCGCAGCATCATCGGCACGCAGTCGCTGATCAACGCGGGGCTGCCGAACCCGGTCGCGGCGCTGCGCAACGGCACGATCGGCTGGACGCTCGCGGGGCAGGCGCTGGAGCACGGCGCGGCGCGCCGCTTCCCCGACGAGATCGACGCATCGCTGCGCGCCGATGCGCGCAGCGCCGCACGCAAGGTCGCCGAACGGGCGGGCGTGCCGCGCATCGCGCTTGCCGACGTGGCCGCGCTCGCGGAGCCGGGCCGCACGCTGTACCGCTTCGACGTGCGCACGCCGGAAGAGTACGAGGCCGGTCATCTGCCGGGCTTTGCGAGCGCGCCGGGCGGCCAGCTCGTGCAGGAAACCGACCATTACGCGCCGGTGCGCGGCGCGCGGATCGTGCTCGCGGACGACGACGGCGTGCGCGCGGACATGACCGCGTCGTGGCTCGCGCAGATGGGCTGGGACGTGCGGGTGGTCGATGCCGGTGCGCAGGCGTTCGGCGAGACCGGCCAGCCGCCGCGCGACGCGCCGGTCGCGCCCGGCATCGCGGAAGTCTCGCCCGCGACGTTGGCGGGCTGGCTGCGCGAAGCGGCGCCCGACGAGATCGCGATCGTCGACGTCACGGCCAGCGCGAATTACGTGAAGCGCCATATTCCGGGCGCGTGGTTCGCGGTGCGCGCGCAGTTGCGCGACGCGCTCGCGGCGATTCCGGCCGCGCGGCGCTACGTGTTCACCTGCGGATCGAGCCTGCTCGCGCGCTTCGCGGCGGCCGACGCGCGCGCGCTGCTGCCCGCGTCGGCGCAGATCGTGGTGCTGGCCGGCGGCACCGCGGCGTGGCTCGACGCGGGCCTGCCGGTCGAAGCCGGCGACACGCGGCTCGCGTCGCCGCGCATCGATCGCTACCGGCGTCCGTATGAAGGCACCGACAACGCGGCCGCCGCGATGCAGGCGTATCTCGACTGGGAATTCGGGCTCGTCGATCAGTTGAAGCGCGACGGCACGCACCACTTTCGCGTGATCTGACGCGTGTCCGTTCCCGGTGCCTAGCGCTGGAACGTGTCGACCGCCGTGCGGCCGACGGCCGGATCGTCGGTGAAGAAGCCGTCGATGCCCGCGCGCAGATACGCCTGGATTTCGCGCACCGAGCCGGCGGTGTTGCGCGCGCTCGCCGCGCCGCCGTCCTTCAGCGACGCCGGCAGGAAGTTGTTTTCCGGCCGGAACGTGTACGGATGCACGACGAGGCCCGCCTCGTGCGCATAGCGCACGTACGGGGTCGGCTGCTGCAGCGTGCCGTCGGCGTTCACCGCGATGATCGACGTCTTGTACGGGCCGACGCCGTTCGCATAGGTCGCGACCTCGCGCATCCCGTCACGCGTCGACAGGTCGCCATACGTGCGCTTGTCGTTCGCCTTCACGAAGTCGTACGGACGCTGCGCCGCGTCGTCCATCAGCTGCACGAGCTTCCAGTTCGGCTGGCTCGGCCCGATCCGGTTGCGGATCGCCTTCAGGTTCGCGACTTCGAACGACTGGATGTAGATGGTCGCGGTGCGCGCGGTGTACGGGTCCTTCTGGAGCGCATCGACCAGACGGTCCTCGAGCGGCAGGCCGATCGACTGGAAATAGGTCGGGTGCTTGGTCTCCGGATACAGGTGGATCGTGCGGCCGACCTGCGCGGACATCTGCTTCGCGAGCGCGACGATCTCGTCGAAGGTCGGGATCTCGTACTGGTCGTTGTACGCGGTGTTCGCCGGACGGAACTGCGGAATGCGCTCGCGCGCGCGCAGCGTCTTCAGCTCGGCGAGCGTGAAGTCCTCGGTGAACCAGCCGGTCAGCTGCACGCCGTCGATCGTCTTGGTCGCCTTGCGGCTCGCGAACTGCGGCAGCGTCGACACGTTCGTCGTGCCGGAGATCTCGTTCTCGTGGCGCGCGACGAGCACGCCGTCGCGCGTGGAGACGAGGTCGGGCTCGATCACGTCGGCGCCGTCCTCGATCGCCTTGCGGTACGACGCGAGCGTGTGCTCGGGGCGCAGCGCGCTCGCGCCGCGATGGCCGACCACCTGCACCTTGGCGGACAGCGGCTGGGTGGGGTCCCGGGTGATTTCGTCGCCGCCGCAGCCGGCGAGCACGAACGTGGCGGCGCAGGCAACGGGGACGCAGCGGAGGGCGAACGAGCGCTTGAAAAACATGTCGGTGAACCTTCGGAATGGAATTGACGGATGTCGGGGCGCCCTGCGCGCGATGTGATGTGCGCGGGCGTGCACACGACGCCGAACGGGACGCGATCGTCTCATCGGATCATTACATCTATATTACTCGTCGCTTTCTGAGTGATTCGCGCCGCGCCGGCTGATCCATGGGCAGGTCTTGCGCCGGATGCACTAAACTTGCGGGAATTTTGCATCGCCGGGCCGGGCGGACCGCCGGCCGCGCCGGGCGATGCGGCGACTCGCGGACGGGGGCGGGCGCCGGGCGCCGCGCGCGTCCGGCCCGCGCTCCGGCCGAATTTCCCGGACCCATGACGAACCACACCGATTCCGCCTATCTGCTCGGCGACCTCCTGAAGAACGTTTCCCGCTCTTTCTACCTGACGCTGCGCGTGCTGCCCGACGGCATGCGCGACCCGGTCGGTCTCGCGTACCTGCTCGCCCGCGCGGCCGACACGATCGCGGACACCGCGCTCGTCGCACCCGACCGCCGCGCGGCGCTGCTGACGCAGCTGCGGGAGAACATCGAACGGCTCGACGACGGCGTCGCGCTGTCGCAGGCGCTCGAAGACGTGACGCGGATGCAGACGGATTCCCACGAGCACGTGCTGCTTGGCTCGATGCAGCCGATGCTCGCGCTGTTGCGCACGCAGTCGGATGCCGACAGTGCGGCGATCCGCAAGGTCGTCGCGACGCTGACGTCGGGGATGGAGTTCGACCTGCGCACGTTTCCCGACGAGCAGGCGGGGCAGGTGGCCGCGCTGCCGTCGCGCGAGCTGCTCGATCGCTACACGTATCTGGTCGCCGGCTGCGTGGGCGAGTTCTGGACCGACATGACCGGCATGCACACGCGGGCCGCGCGGCGCTGGGACCTGCCGGACATGCGGGAGAAGGGCATCCGCTTCGGCAAGGCGCTGCAGATGACCAACATCCTGCGCGACTGCGCGAAGGACCTGCGGATCGGCCGCTGCTACCTGCCGCAAGCGGTGCTGGACGCTCATGGGCTCGGCGTGCCGGACCTGCTGGCGCCGGACGCGTCGTCGCGCGCGCGGGCCGTGCTGTTCGACCTGCTGCGCGTCGCGCTCGCGCAGTACCGCGACGCATGCCTGTACACGGTCGCGATTCCGCGCCGCTTCGTGCGGCTGCGGCTTGCGTGCCTGTGGCCGATCCTGATCGGCCTCGAGACGCTCGCGCTGCTCGCCGGCCACGACGCGTGGCTCGATCCGGCGCGGCCGGCCAAGGTGACGAGAAAGCGCGTCTACCGGATCATGGCGTCGTCGCTCGCGATCGTCGGCTCGAACGCCGCGATCCGCGCGCGGGTGACGCGCCTCATTGACGCGGTCGACGCGTCGATCCGGACGGCGGCCCGTTCCTGATCAATGAGGAAGGCGCCGGCGCGCGCGGTCGCCCCGGCGTTTCCATTCGCCCCGGTGCAATGCCGGGCGTCAGCGCTTCTCCAACTGAAATATTCCGCGTCACGCAACGCCGCAGTGCAACGTTTCGGTTGCGGAAATACGTTTGCCACATTCGTCAGCCATCCTGCGCGGCCATGCGAAACGCAATGAAAGCCTGCGTCGGCCGATTCGTCAGACGAGCCGGGCACGCAGGCGTCTGACGACGTGAGACGGGCGCGGCGCGCACGTAAAAATGTAAAGCTAGGGTTTTCACTGGGAAACGTCTGAAACCGGTGCCAGTCGTGCGGTTGCGGGCGATTCCTAACTGTCTGGTGAACCCTCGCGTTGCGCCGATCATACGATGACCGACTATGCGTGTTGGGAAATATTCGGTAATCCGTCAGAATTGCGTCCGCATGTACTCGCACATGTGTCACAACCACACCAGATAAGAAATCATTCTTTGAGGACGGAGAATCAATGAAAAAGCGCGTCGCTGTCGCCATGACGGCAGCTGGCCTTGCGGCCGTCACCACCGCACACGCACAGAGCAGCGTGACCCTGTACGGTATCGTCGACAACGGTCTTGCTTATCAGAACAACGCAGCGGCGAAGACCGGCGATACGTCGGGCGGCCACTCGAAGTTTCTGATGTCCACGGGCGTGTGGGCGGGCAGCCGCTTCGGCCTGAAGGGCAGTGAGGATCTGGGTGGCGGCACGAAGGCGGTGTTCCAGCTCGAAGCGGGCGTGCGAACCACCGACGGTACTTCGACGTTCTCGGGCGGCATCTTCACCCGCCAGGCGTGGGTCGGCCTGACCAACCCGACGTACGGTACGCTGACGGCCGGCCGCCAGTACACCGCGTACTACACGCTGCTGTCCCCGTACAGCCCGACGACCTGGCTGACCGGCTACTACGGCGCGCACCCGGGCGATATCGACTCGCTGGATACCAGCTACCGCGCGAACAACTCGCTCGTCTACATGTCGCCGAAGATTTACGGCTTCACGGTCGGCGGCTCGTACTCGCTCGGCGGCGTGCCGGGCAGCTTCAACCGTGGCTCGACGTGGAGCGCGGCGATCCAGTATCAGAACGGCCCGGCAGGCATCGCGGTCGGCTACCAGCGCGTCAACAACTCGGCGCTGGGCGGTGGCGTCTGGGGTAAGGACTCGACGGCCCAGAACGGCCTGACGGCAGCCGGTGACGGCAACGAGCCGGCCCAGTCGGCGATCAACAACGGCTACCTGACTGCCCAGTCGCAGCAGCGCCTCGCCGTGACGGCAGGCTACCAGTTCACGCCGTCGTGGGACATCTCGGTTTCGTACTCGAACGTGCAGTACATCCCGGGCACCAATTCGTTCTTCCGCAACACGGCGATCTTCAACACGGGCGGCGCCGTGCTGCACTGGAAGGCGAACGCGCAGTGGGACTTCGCGGCCGGCTATTCGTACACGGCGGCGACGCAGTCGAACGGTGTCACGAGCTCGGCGAAGTACCATCAGGTCACGCTGTCGCAGTACTACAGCCTGTCGAAGCGCACGGGCCTGTACGCGGTTGAGGCTTACCAGCACGCGAGCGGCAACACGCTCAACGCAAAGGGCACCGCGATCGTCCAGGCAACGACCTCGATCGGCGACGGCGTCGCAGCTGGCGCAGGCCAGAACCAGATCGGCGTCGGCGTCGGCCTGATCCACCGCTTCTGATTCCGCGCGGCGCGCGAGCGCCGCATCCGGAACGCGGTACAGAAACCGGCCTTCGGGCCGGTTTTTTTTCGTGCATCCAGCTGAGCGCGCACTCAGTCCTGTATCGGTATGCGCGCAGTCATCGCGCATCCTCCTCCATCCTGCTTCCCCCCAGCGCCTGAAACAGCGCCGCCGTGTCGGCGAGCCGGTCCGCCTGTGCGCGCGTGCGGTCGAGCGCGGTCTGCAGCGCCTGCCGCTGCGCATCGATCCAGCCGAATTCGCTGAGCCCGCCCGCCGCGTAGCGGTCGGCCGAAATCGCATTGCCGGCTTCGGCTTCGCGCGCAGCCATGTCGCGCGTTTGCAGCGCCGCCGCGTCCTGCTCGACGGCGCGCATCGCATCTGCGACCTGTTGCAGCGCCTGCAGCACGGTCTGCCGGTAGACGGCGAACGCCGCGTCGTAGGCCGCTTCGGCAGCGCGCTTCTTCGCGTGCAGCTCGCCGCCGTGAAACAGCGGCTGCGTCAGGTTCAGCCCGATGTTCCAGACGTTCAGGCTGTTCACGATGTCTACGATGCGCGTGCGCTCCGAGCCCGCGCCGGCCGAGATCGCGAAGCGCGGATACAGGTTCGCGGTCGCGACGCCGACGTTCGCGCTCGCCTGATGCAGCAGCGCTTCGGCCGCGCGGATGTCGGGTCGTTCGCGCGCCAGCGTCGACGGCAGCGTGACCGGCAGCGTGCCGGGCAGTGCGAGCGCGTCGAGCGGCACGTCGGGCAGATCCGCGTCCGACGGCGGCACGCCGAGCAGGATCGCGAGCCGGTGCCCGGCCTGCGCGAACTGGGCCGCGAGCGGCGGCAGCGACGCCTGCGTCTGCGCGAGCAGCGTGCGCTGCGCGTGCACGTCCACGAGCGGCACGCCGCCCGCTGCGTGACGCGCTTCGACGATGCGCAACTGGCGCGCCTGCGCATCGGCGAGCCGGCGGGTCAGCGCGATCTGCTGCGCGAGCGACGCGCGCCGGATCACCGTCGCGACGACGTTGCCCGCGAGCGTCAGGCGCGCCGCATCGAGCTCGTACGACTGGTAGTCGACCTGCGCGCGCAGCGCTTCGAGCGCGCGCCGGTTGCCGCCGAACACGTCGAGCACGTACGACACGCTGACCGACGCGTTGTACAGCGTGAACGGCCCCGGCGGCGGCACGTTGGCCGGCAGCCCGAACGCCGCGATGTCGACTTGCTCGCGCGTGCCGGACAGCTTCGCGTCGATGCTCGGCAGCAGCGTCGCGCCGGCTTCGGCGACGTAGCTCTGCCGCGCCTCGTCGAGTCGCGCGCGAGCTTCGTCGAGCGTCGGGCTGTGCCGCAGCGCGTCGTCGACGAGCCGGTTCAACGCAGCGGAGCCGAATTGCGTCCACCACTGCGGCGGCGCATGCGCGGCGTTCGAGAAGGTCTGCGCGTTGCCGGCCGCGCCGCTCGCGGCAGCGGTCGTCGCGGGCGGCTCGCCGCGCGTGTAGCGCTGCGTCGGCGGCGCGGCCGGCGGGCTGAAGTCGGGGCCGACCGCGCATCCGGCGAGCAGTGAAACGACGATGGAGGCGGCAACGGCGCTGCCGCATGCGGCGGCGCGGGCGCGGCGCGGGGCGGGCGGCATCGTCATGCTGCTAGTCCAGCGTGCGCCGGTAGAAGCGCAGCGCGATGGTCATCACGACCACCGTGAACACGGCGACGGGCCACACCGACGGCCACAGGTCGGCCCAGCCGTTGCCCTTGAGCAGGATGCCGCGCACGAGGCGGTTGAAATAGGTGAGCGGCAGCAGGTTGCCGAGGAACTGCGCCCACTTCGGCATCCCGGCGAACGGGAACATGAAGCCGGACAGCAGAATGTTCGGCAGGAAGTAGAACACCGCGAGCTGCATCGCCTGCAGCTGGTTCTGCGCGAGCGACGACAGCGTGATGCCGACCGTCAGGTTCGCGGCGATGAACAGCAGCGCCGACAGGTAGATCGCGAACACGCCGCCGACGAACGGCACAGCGAACACGAAGCGCGCGGCCGCGAGGATGATCGACACCTGGATCAGCCCGATGAACACGTAAGGCACGATCTTGCCGGTCATTACTTCCAGCGGCAGCACGGGCGTCGCGAGCAGGTTCTCCATCGTGCCGCGTTCGCGCTCGCGCGTGATCGCGAGGCCGGTCATCATCACCATCGTCATCGTCAGGATCACGCCCATCAGGCCCGGCACGACGTTGTACTGCGTGATGCCTTCGGGGTTGTACAGGCGGTGCAGCACGACGTCGAACGCGGCCGGGCGGCCGTTCAGGCGCGCGAGCGGGCCGGTGAGGTCCTTGTCGGCGACCGGCTGCACGAGCCCCGGCAGCGCGCCGAGCGCGGACGCGGTCGCGACCGGGTCGGTCGCGTCGGCCTCGACGAGCAGGGCGGGCCGTTCGCCGCGCAGCAGCCGCCGCGAGAAATCGGCGGGCACCGTCAGCACGAACTGCACGTCGCCGCGCGCGAGCGCATGCCGGCCGGCCGCTTCGTCGGGCAGTGTCTCGACGATGTCGAAGTACGCGGAGTTGCGCATCGCCGCGATGAAGCTGCGCGAGAACGGGCTCGCGTCGGCGACGATCACTGCGGTCGGCAGGTGCTTCGGGTCCGTGTTGATCGCGAAGCCGAACAGCGTGAGCTGGATGATCGGCACGCCGACGATCATCGCGAACGTCACGCGGTCGCGGCGCAGCTGCAGGAATTCCTTCAGCACGATGCTCCACCAGCGCGCGATCGAGAACGACCAGTGAAAGGGCAGCCGCGTGCTCATTGCGCAACTCCGTCGGCGTGGCCGGGCGTGCGGCTCATCAGGTAGATGAACACGTCCTCGAGGCCGGTGTCGACCTGCTCGACCTTCAGCGACGCGTCGCCGGCCGCGACCTGCTCGACCGTTGCCTCGAGCGCGCGGCGGTCGCGGCCGCTCGCGTGCAGCGCGGCGCCGAACACGACCGTCTGGTCGACGCCCGGCATCGCGCGCAGCCGTGCGGACAGTTCCGTCAGGCGCTCGCCGCCGATCGCCCAGGTCGAGAGCCCCTGCGACGCGACGATCTCCGCCGACGTGCCTTGCGCGAGCAACTCGCCGTACGCGATGTACGCGAGCTTGTGGCAGCGCTCGGCCTCGTCCATGTAGTGCGTGCTGACGAGCACCGAGATGCCCTGCGCGGCGAGCCGGTGCAGCTCTTCCCAGAAGTCGCGGCGCGCGGCCGGATCGACGCCGGCGGTCGGTTCGTCGAGCAGCAGCAGCTCGGGGCCGTGCAGCATGCACGCGGCGAGCGCGAGACGCTGCTTCCAGCCGCCGGACAGCGCGCCGGTCAGCTGGTTCGCGCGGCTCGCGAGGCCGAGCGTGTCGAGCGCGCGTTCGACGGCCGCCTTGCGGTCCGGCATCTGATACACGCGCGCGACGAAGTCGAGGTTCTCGCGGATCGACAGGTCTTCCCAATACGAAAAGCGCTGCGTCATGTAGCCGACGCTGCGCTTGATCTGCGCGCTCTCGCGCACGATGTCGTAGCCGAGGCAGGTGCCGCTGCCCGAGTCGGGCGTGAGCAGGCCGCACATCATCCGGATCGACGTCGTCTTGCCGCTGCCGTTCGGGCCGAGGAAGCCGAAGATCTCGCCGCGCGCGACGCGCAGCGACACGTCCTTCACGACGTGCTTGTCGCCGAAGCGCTTGTTCAGCCGGTCGACGTCGATCGCGTACGGGACGCCCGGCGCGCTCATGGCACCCTCACCGCGACCGGCTGGCCCGGGTGCAGCTTCGGCGCATCGGCGACGGCCGGCCGGGCTTCGATCATGAACACGAGCTTGGTGCGGCTTTCGTTGCTGTAGATGACGGGCGGCGTGTACTCGGCCTGGCTCGACACGTAGGTGATGCGCGCGGGCACGTCGGCCGCGCAGCCGTCGCAATGGATCGTAACCGCGCGGCCGGGCGCGAGCGATGCCACGGCGGCTTCGGGTACGAAGAAGCGCACCTTGACGTTCTGCGGCGGCAGCATCTGCACGACCGGGCTGCCGGCCTGCACCCATTCGCCGAGCCGGTACAGCGTGTCGTAGACGCGCCCGGCAGCGGGCGCGGCGACGCGCTTCTGGTCGAGCTTCCATTGCGCAACGGCGACGGCCGCCTGCGCCGCGTCGACCTGCGCGGCCTGCGCGGCGATCTGCTGCGAGCGGCCGGGCAGGCGCGCGACGTCGACCTGGCTGCGCAGCTCGCGCACCTGGGCGGCGCTCGTGCGCGCCGCCGTGCGCGAATCGTCGAGCTGCTGCGCCGAAATGCCGCCGGCCCGGTATTGCCGCTCGTCGCGCGCGAGCTGGTCGGCGGCCTTGCCGGCCTGCGCGACGGCCTGCGCCAGCTGCGCTTTCGTGACGTTCACTTCCGGCGGGCGCTTGCCGGTCCGCAGGTCGGCGAGCTGTGCCTGCGCGGCCGCGAGCTGGTGCTGCGCCTGCTGCAGCGCCGCGGTTTCGTCGATGGCTTCGAGCGCGAACGCGGGCGTGTTCGCGGCGACGCTCTGGCCGCGCTGCACGGCCAGCTGCGTCAGCGTGCCCGATTGCGACGACGACAGATAGACGAATTCGCCTTCGACGTAGCCCTGGTAAGTCGGGCGCTCGTCGGTGCGTCGGCCGCAGGCGGCGAGCGCGATGCCGGCGGCCAGCAGGAGCGACGCGGCGCGCAGCGCGTTCACGATCGCCTCCCTGAGGGGGGCGGCGGCTGCATGCCGAAGCCGAGCAGCGCGCCGACGTGCCGCTGCAGCACGCCGCGGTCGATCGGCGGCAGCCCGCGCGCGCTTTGCCACAGCTTCGCGGTCGCGAGCGGCAGCATCACGAGCGCGATGATCGACTGGAACAGCAGCGCGGGTTCGAGCGCGGGGTTCACCACGCCTGCCTGCTGCGCGTGCCGGATGCGTTCGGCGAAGCGGCCGATGTGCTCGAGCGGGATGCGCCTGACCATCCGCTCGCGCAACTGGCCGCCTTCGTTGACGATCTCGCGCAGCCATAGCGATGGCAGCCACGGCATCCGTTCGGTGACGTCGAAGAAGCGGTCGACGAGCTCCGCGACGAGCGCGAACGGATCGGTCTCGACCTGCGGCTCGGTCGGCCGCCAGACGAACGCGATCACCTGCGCGAGGCGTTCCTCGACGATCGCGTCGAGCAGTTGCTCGCGGTTCGTGAAGTAGTAGTGGACCATCGCCGACGTGACGCCGGCCGCCGCCGCGATCTGCGCGACCGTGGTCGCCGCGATGCCGCGCTCGGCGAACAGGCTCGTCGCGACGTCGAGCATGTGGTTGCGCAGGTCGAAGTCGTCCACCGACGGGCGGCGCCCGCGCGGCCTGGCGACGGTGGATTTCGCGTTCATGCAGATGACGCTAATTGACGGGTTAGTTAATTTCAAGGAAGGGTTTTCGACGAAGTTGACGGTCGTCAGGCGGAGTACGAGGCGGGACGCGGGTGTGCGGGGCGGGAGCGGAACGGCGCGGCGGGGGGCGGTGAGGCAATGAAGGGAGCGGCTACAGAAACGCGAAGGGAGGGCGGTGCCGGCGCAGCAGTTTCTCGCGTTGTTTCATCGCGAGGCGGAGGCTTGAAGAGTGATTAATGGAATGCGCAAAAACTTAATTTGGTTTTAGAGAATTAAGATAGATCCGATTTTTTATTGAAATTCGTGATTTCATTTGTCGCCAATCGTCAATAATCATCTCAATAATTGCGCATCATTTCCGGGCAAGGTAAAAGAGCGACTTTCCATCCACGCACGAGTCGTTGATGAAAATCGAGTAAGGCCGCGAAATGGCCCGTTTGGGCGACATATTGACCGTATCGGGTTCCGCGCTGCCGACCTGGGGCGGCCGGCCGGTGCTGTCCGCGCGACGCCTCGTCGGCACCGACAAGCTCGGCAAGCTGTATCGCTACACGCTGGAACTGACGACCGTCGCTGACCCGACGCTGCCGTTGTGGGAAGCCAAACAGCTTGTGTCCTCCCCGTCCCTGATCGGTCAGGAAGTGGACATCACCGCTGAGTTCGAAGGGCGCGACACGTTCATCCCGGGACAGCCCTGCGACAGCGGCCTCGGTAACGTGTGCGCAGGCCGACGCACGATTACGGGTCTCGTGACGGCCGTCACCTGCACGGGCGAGGACGACCGGCGCGTGTTCTACCGTTTCACGGTGCAGCCGTGGCTGTGGCTCGCCACGCGGAATCGGGACAGCCGGATTTTCCAGGACATGAGCGTGGTGGACATCACCGACGCGGTGCTCAAGGACCGGCGCTATGGCGGCTTTCCCTTTGAACTGCGGCTGGCCGCGACAGGGCTGAACGGGCGTTATCCCGCGCGCGACTATGTGAGGCAAATGTGGGAGTCCGACTATGCGTTTCTCACCCGCCTGTGGCGCGAGTGGGGACTGTACTTCTTCATCGACGGCCGCACGCTCGTGATTGCCGATTCGCCGGGCGCGCACCATCCGCACGGCAACATGTACGACACGATTCGTTATCACGCTCCGGAGGGCGCGCATATCGACGAGGAGTACATCGATCAGCTCGACGTGTCGCATGCATTGACCGCCGGTGCGGTGCATCTGGCCGACTACGACTACACGAAGCCGCGTGCACGGTTCACGACCGACGAGAACCGTCATGGCGAATCCGCATTCGCCAATGCCGAACACTATGCGTTCGGCGATTATTCGCAGCCGCTGGCGGGCGCGTCGGGGCTGACGGGCGAGCCGAACGACCATGAGCGCGAGGCGCGCCATCTGGCCGGCGTGCGCGTCGATGCGCTGCGCGCCAGGGCTCTGCGAGTAACTGGCAAAGGCAATCTGCGCGGGCTGGCGGTCGGGCATACGTTTCATCTGGACGCGCATCCGCTCGAAGCGGCCAATACGGAGTACCTGGTGGTCTCGACCCATCTTGACCTGCGCAATGTGGACGAGACCACGCGGCCGGCTGGCGAGGACGCACAGTACGCGTGCGTGACGAAGTTCACGCTGCAACCGGCCGACGCGTTCTTCCGGAACAAGCCTAGGAAGAAGCCGCGGTGCGATGCGGAAACCGCGATCGTGGTCGGGCCGGCCGAACAGCCGATGTGGGTCGACGGCTATGCGCGGATCAAGGTGCGTTTCGTATGGGACCGGCGCAACGGACCGGACGAAAACGCAAGCTGCTGGATACGCGTCGCGCAACC
This sequence comes from Burkholderia ubonensis, assembly GCF_902833085.1. Lineage (GTDB taxonomy): Bacteria > Pseudomonadota > Gammaproteobacteria > Burkholderiales > Burkholderiaceae > Burkholderia > Burkholderia ubonensis. The sequence goes on along the minus strand of NZ_CADFEB010000006.1, from coordinate 575,753 downwards.
GTGGCAGGGCAACGGTTTCGGCTTCGTGGCGCTGCCGCGCATCGGACAGGAAGTGACCGTGCTTTATCACGAGGGGGACCCCGACAAGCCTTTCGTGATGGCACGGCAGGTCAATGCGTTCAACCAGCCGCCATGGGAGGTGCCGAAGAACCAGGCGCTCACCGGGTGGCTGAGCCGCTCGTTGACGGATAACCAGTCCACCGCGGTGGTGTCCGACGACACCCCGGGCAAGCTGCAGGTACAGGTGACGAGCGATCACGCGAAATCGCGCCTGGTGATCGGCTACAACACGCGCATCGAAGCGAAGACCGGGCGCATGGATGCGCGTGGCGAGGGCTGGGAGCTGTCGACGGAGGCCTGGGGCGTGGCGCGCGCCAACCGGGGCCTGCTGCTGACCACTGAGGCGCGCGAGGGTGCCGCCGCGCCAGTCAAGGACATGGACGAGACGATCGCACGGCTCGCGCAGGCGTGCGACGTACAGGAAAGCCTCACGGAGCTGGCGCAGCAGCACGGCGCGCAACGGAAGCACGCGGACCAGAGCGAGGTTGCACGCGCGATCGAGACACAGAACGATGCGATCCGGGGCGGAACCGCGACACCCGAGCAGCCGTTTCCACAGTTCGCCCGTGCCGACATGGTGCTGGCCAGCGCCGAAGGCGCCGCCATCACGGCTGCGCGCAGCGTGCATGTCGCGGCCGACGAGCATATCGCCCTCACCAGCATCGGGCATATGGCCATCGCGGCTGGCCGCTCGATCCATGCGAGCGCGCGCAAAGCGTTCTCGCTGTTCGTGAAAAAGGGCCTGCGGCTGATTGCCGGCGGAGGAAAGGTCGAGATCCAGGCGCAGCAGAACGGCATCGAGATCATCGCGAAGCAGGTCATCGACCTGATCAGTAGCACTGACAGTATCCGGCTGACCGCCGCGAAGAATATCGAACTCAAGGTCAACGGGACGGCCGTGCGGCTCGGCCCGGATGGTTTTCAGGTGCTCACGGGGGGCAAGTGCCATTGGTATGCGGGCGATCACCAGAGGTTCGGGCCGCAAGCGCCACCCGTGAAGATGCCGGTGACCCGTATCGAGGAAGCCAAGGTGGTGGAGCACTTCGTGCTGGTGGAACGCGAATCGGGTTGGGTTCTGCCGCAGCAGCGTTATCGCATCGCGCTCGACGACGGCCGAGTGATCGAGGGCACGAGCAGCTCGCAGGGCGAAACCGAGTTGGCGATGAGCGAGAGCTTGCAGATTGCCACATTGGAGTTGCTGCGCCAGGACGGCTCGCTGTTGGCAACGTCCTGCGCTGCCATCACGAAGGATGCGAAATCGAAAGGGGCCAATGCTCCGGAGGGAAAAGCCACGTGACTCGAACACGCAAGCACAAGGTTGGACCACACGAGATGCTGGTGAACAAGGTTCAGCCCACCAGCGCGGGCCTGATGCCGCAGTATCCGCTGTGCACGCCGGATCGATGGGGACTGCGACATTCGGACGCCGATCCGGAGCGGCGCGGCCAACTGACGTATCCGGTGGCCCGCGACTACGCGAAGGCGATCCAGAATGTGCTGGTCAAGCAGGTGCAGTGGGGGAATGCGTACTTCGGCCCATCAGGCACGGTGCCGGCATTGACGCTGCGATGGCCGTTCAATGAGACTGCGATTCAGCGATTTTTTTTATTGATTCGTCCCGTCATTGCCGCTGCATTGACCGATCGGGCGGCTGGTTTCGGGATTCCCATCGATGCCGTGCCGATCAACATGGGACTGATTGGATCATCGCGTAGTGCGCAGGGCCAGCAGGGAATCTTCAAGCCGAACGATTGGAGCCTGATCCTGAACACAGAGCAACTGGCGCCAATGTTTCGCATCGAGGCCGCGGCGGACATTAGTGGTGGCAATCGCGCTGCGCATCTTGGACCATTAAAAATGTTTGCCGACACGCTGTATCACGAGGCACGGCACTGCCAGCAGTGGTTCTGGATGTATGCCTTGGTACAGCAGCATCCGGACAACTTCGAGACATTGCCGAGCATCACGAAGTGGCCGACTGCGGTATCCGGCGGAAGAACTGGGCTTAGCGACGAAAAAATAAGGCAAGCGCACGACGTAATTGCGTTGGCCGCCAAACAAGCGATTCCGAATGAGCCGGCGGCGTTGGCAAGTCTCAAGCGGATGGCGATCGCGGAGTACGTGTACACGCTCAATATATGGCGGCATGCATCGGGGCCATATGTACCGCCCTATCTGGCGAATGCCGCAGCTCTGGAAGACGAGTTCGCGCGCGCCCGCGAGCTGGCGAAGGAACTGTTGCAAAACGTAGGCATGGGAGGAACCCCGATTGATATCGATGCGATGGTGGCTGAGCCGAGCCGGTGTTATTACGACTATACGGTCCGGCCGTGGGAAAACGATGCCTTTGTATGCGGCGACATGGCATCGGCCTACTGGGATGCCGAACTGGGACTGGCGCTCAGGACGTATCCGGCGGATCAGTGCAGCCGTGCTTATGAGCTGGCTGACCGTGCTCGCCGGTTGGAGTCCCGTTTGCCAGGCGCAACCGGCACCGAGGGAGGGCAGTGAAATGCAGGAGAAAACGCCGGTCCGGATGATGACCGAGGCCCAGCAAGTAAAGCTAATGGAGTTCGTGCGTGTCGGGCTGAAATGGGTGACGGGGCAGATCTCGTTCGACGACGTGGTGCGGACGTTTGGGCCGCCGGAGAAGTATGAGGCCGAGGGTGTCCGTATGATCGAATATGCCTATTACGTCGACGACGACGTGATCTCGGCAACCTTCTCCTACGACAAACTGCATCGGATTGACGGCAAGCCGAGCCTCTACGGAATGTCGCTCAAGATCAGGGACGATGTCTACACGAGCATCCCTTACGAGACGTGGGATCACTTGGGGCTGCACCGGCTGATGTATGGCGAATTGATTGACGGAGCGCGTACGGAGACGGGAGATTTTTTCGATCCGACCGGCCGCAGAGACATTACCGGCTGGGACCCAAAAAACTACGTCACATTCAGTTACCGCCTACCGATGCCACCGGATTCGCTCTTCGACGTCGGAGCAGGTTTCGGCTACTTGGGCGAATGGATAAATGAGCGCGGCGACGCCACGCTGAGCAATTTCCGCAATGCGGTCAATCTGCGCGACCTTGGCGTAGGTCGCCACTACCTGACGCCGGAAGAACTACAGCAGCGCCAACTGGCGAAGCGCCAGAAGTACGGCGAGATGAACCTCTGTACGGGCATGGTCTGCCCGGAAACGGCGATATGGCAGGCCTGGACATCCAACGGCGCGACCGATGCACACGTCGTGTTCGAGGGCCGGCCGTTTCCCACGGCGCGCAATCTTACCTACGAGGAAGCCAAAGAGCAGCAGAGATTTCCGACGTGGGAGCATGCGCGCTGGATGTGGCTGAACGAATACAACGCCCCTGAGATCGATCTTTAAGGGCGGTGTGCGTGAGTTGGGTTCTGCCGCAGCAGCGTTATCGCATCTCGCTCAATGATGGATTGATATCGATGGATGGTAGCCGAGCTGTTGTTATTACGACTACACGGCCGGGCCGTGGGAAAACGATGCCTTTGTATGCGGCGACATGGCTTCGGCCTACTGGGATGCCGAACTGGGGTTGGCGCTCAGGACGTATCCGGCGGATCAGTGCAGCCATGCTTATGAGCTGGCTGACCGTGCTCGCCGGTTGGAGTCCCGCTTGTCAGGCGCAACCGGCACCGAGGGAGGGCAGTGAAATGCAGGAGAAGCCGGTCCGGATGATGACCGAAGCCCAGCAGGCAAAGCTGATGCAGTTCGTGCGCGTCGGGCTGAAATGGGTGGTGGGACAGATCTCGTTCGACGACGTGGTGCGGACGTTTGGGCCGCCGGAGGCCGAGGGTGTCCGTATGATCGAATATGCCTATTACGTCGACGACGACGTGATCTCGGCAACCTTCTCCTACGACAAACTGCATCGGATTGACGGCAAGCCGAGCCTCTACGGAATGTCGCTCAAGATCAGGGACGATGTCTACACGAGCATCCCTTACGAGACGTGGGATCACTTGGGGCTGCACCGGCTGATGTATGGCGAATTGATTGACGGAGCGCGTACGGAGACGGGAGACTTTTTCGATCCGACCGGCCGCAGAGACATTACCGGCTGGGACCCAAAGAACTACGTCACATTCAGTTACCGCCTACCGATGCCACCAGATTCGCTCTTCGACGTCGGAGCAGGTTTCGGCTACTTGGGCGAATGGATAAATGAGCGCGGTGACGCCACGCTAAGCAATTTCCGTAATGCGGTCAATTTGCGCGACCTTGGCATAGGTCGCCACTACCTGACGCCGGAAGAATTACAGCAGCGCCAACTGGCCAAGCGCCAGAAGTATGGCGAGATGAACTTGTGTACCGGCATGGCCTGCCCGTAAACGACGATATGGCAGGCCTGGACATCCAACGGCCCGACCGATGCACACGCCGTGTTCAAGGACCGGCCGTTTCCCACGGCGCGCAACCCCCGACAACTTCGGGAGACTGCTGAACATCGCGAGCTGACCGGCCCCGAACGGTGAAGCGGGCTTACTGATCCATTGCCGACTTGAGCGGCATATTCTCCCCCGTCAACCCGAACACGACGATCTGCGCCGGCTCGGTATCGCTCCCGTTGCGCGACACGAGATGCCGCGAGCCCGGCGGTTCATACCAGCCTTCGCCCGCGCGATAGCGGCGCAGCGGGCCGTCGTTGACCTGCGACAGCACTTCGCCCTTCGACACGACCGCGAACACCGAGCCGAGATGCCGATGCGGCTCGGACGCCTGGCCGGGCGCGTAGTCGACGGTGGCGACCACGGCCAGCTTGCCGGGCGCTTCCGGCACGGCCTGCTTCATGACGGGACGAGCGCCGCCGCCACTGCCGCCGCCGTCGTGCGCGTGCGCGGCCGGCATCGTCGCGCCCAGCATGAGCGCGGCGCACGCGGCGGCGCGCATGAAAACGTTGCGAGTCATGGCCGTCTCCTTACTCGGGCATCTTGCGGAACGCGATCGCGAAGCGGTTCCACGCATTGATCGTCGTCACCAGCAGCGACAGGTCGAACAGCTCCTCGTCGCTGAAATGCGGCTTCACGGCTTCCCAGACGGCGTCCGGCACGTGATCGTCCGCGACCCGCGTCAACGCCTCGGTCCATTCGAGCGCCGCGCGCTCGCGGTCGGTGAAGAACGGCGTTTCGCGCCAGACGACGACCGTCGCGAGGCGGCGGTCGGTTTCGCCGCCCTTGCGCGCGTCGGTGGTGTGCATGTCGACGCAGAACGCGCAGCCGTTGATCTGCGACGCGCGCAGCCGCACGAGCTCGGCGAGCGGCTTCTCGATCGAGCTTTTGGCGAGGAATTCCTCGGCGTTGCGCATCACCTTGATGGCGTTCGGGCTGGCGGCGTAGAAGTTCAGGCGGGGTTGCATGGCAGGTCCTCGTTCGATTGATGCGCACGTTGGCGCGACAGGACCCAGATTAACGAGTGGACTGGCCTTCTAAAATAACCAATTTTAGGTAAATCGAGGTAGCCAATGGCGCATGGTCACCCGGCCGCCCGCAGCAGCGCGGCGAGCTGCGCGAGCGCCGCGTCGATGCGCGTCGCGTCGATGCCGCCGTAGCCGAACAGCAGGCCGGCCTGGCGCGGCGCGTCGAGGTGGAAGGCGGCGATGCCGTACAGCCCGATGTCGTGCGCACGCGCCGCGGCGATCAGCGCGGCTTCGTCGACGCCGGCCCTGAGGCGCGCGGCGAGGTGGATGCCCGCAGCCGGCACGATCGCGTCGAGCCACGGCGCGAGGCTGTCGCGCAGGTGCGCGATCAGCACCTTGCGGCGCGCGTCGTAGTGCTTCTGCACGCGGCGCAGATGCCGCGCGAAATCGCCATCGAGCATGAAGCGGGCGAGCGCGGTCTGGGTCAGCGTGCAGGTATGCCAGTCGGCGATCTGCTTCGCCTTGCACAGCGCCGGGTGCAGCGCGGCCGGCGGAATCGCGTAGCCGATCCGCAGCTCGGGAAAGATCGTCTTCGAGAACGTGCCGACGTACGCGACGAGGCCCGCGCGGTCGAGGCTCTTCAGCGATTCCATCGGGCGTCCTTCGAAGCGGAACTCGCCGTCGTAGTCGTCCTCGATGATGACGGCCCGCCGCCGCTGCGCCCATTCGAGCAGCGCGACGCGCCGCTCCAGGCTCATCGGCATGCCGAGCGGGAACTGGTGCGACGGCGTCACGTAGACGAGGCGCGCGTCGTCGGGCAGCCGGTCGGCGGCGAGCCCGTGCGCGTCGACCGGCACGCCCACCACCGTCGCGCCGAGCGACGCGAACGCGGCGCGGGCGGGCGGGTAGCCGGGGTCCTCGACCGCGACGACGTCGCCGGGCCGCACGACCACGCGCGCGAGCACGTCGAGCGCCTGTTGCGCCCCCTGCGTGACGATCACGTCCTGCCAGTTGCAGGCGACCGCGCGGCTGAACGCGACGTAGCGCGCGATCGCGAGCCGCAATTGCTGGTCGCCGGCCGGGTCGTGATACTGGCCCGGGCCGCGCGCCTGCAGGCGCAGCGCGTGGTGCAGGCAGCGCCGCCACGCGTCGAACGGGAACAGCGTCTTGTCGGTCACGCCGCCGCGGAAATCGAAGCCGAGCGCGGGCAGCGGCTCGGGCATCGCGAGCGCGTCGGGCACGTCGTTCCATATCGCGCGCGCGGTCGGCGCGTCGGCCGGCCGGCGGTCCACGGCGATCGCCGGCATGGCCGCGGCCGGCTCGTGCGGCACGCGCGCGAGGCCGTCGGCGACGAACGTGCCGTCGCCGCGCCGCGTGTGCAGGTAGCCTTCGGCGGCGAGCCGCTCGAACGCGTCGAGCGTCGTCTTGCGCGATACGCCGAGCTGCGCGGCGAGATCGCGGGTGGACGGCAGCCGCGCGCCGCCGACGAGACGTCCGTCGACGATCGCCGCACGCAACTGCCGGTAGATTTGCCCCGTCAGGTCGTGACGGCCTTCGATGTGGATCGCGATGTCCATCGCAGTGGCTACCTTGGTTTGGATGACTTGGCCTGATTTTGAATACCACGAGTATGCCTCGGGACAGGCCATGCGTCGCGATTCGCCACCGATCGGGGAGTCGAACGCCCGACGCGCATGCGTCGGCCGCCACCAGAGGGCACGCCGGCCCCCGCATTGCGCACGGCGTTCCAGGATTGGACCGCCGCGCGGAGCTGCCTTACGATGCACGACGTTCCCAGGCCGGAGTGTCGCCATGTTGTCTGAAGAAGAATTCGCGCTGCTCGATGCGATCCGCGCGACCGGCAGCCTGTCGCGCGCGGCGGCGCGCCTCGGCAAGGCGCCGTCGACGGTGTCGCATGCGGCGCGGCAGCTAGAGGCGCGCTTCGACGCGCTGCTGTTCGACCGGCGCCGCTACCGGCTGCAGCTAACGCCCGCCGGCCAGTTGCTGGCCGACGAGGCGGCGCGCCTGATGCTCGACGTCGCGCGGCTCACGCAACGGGTGCGGCAGATCGCGAGCGGCTGGGAGGACCGGCTGTGGATCGTCAGCGACGAGCTGCTCGAATTCGAATCGATGATGCCGGTGGTCCGCGCGTTCGATGCGCTGGAATCGGGCGTGTCGCTGCGCTTCACGCACGAGGTGCTCGGCGGCACCTGGGAAGCGCTGCGCGACGGCCGGGCCGACCTGATCGTCGGCGCGACCAACGAGCCGCCGGCGATTCCGGGGCTGAAATGGTTCGAGCTGGGCGCGCTCGACTGGGTGTTTGCGGTCTCGCCGCACCATCCGCTCGCGGCGTCGCGCGACCCGCTGACGCGCGATGCGATCGGCGCTCACCGCGCGGTCGTGGTCGCGGATTCGTCGCGGATCGCCGCCGGCCGCGCGTACGGCTTGCTGGGCGGCCAGACGGTGCTGGCGGTGCCGTCGATGCGCACGAAGATCCTCGCGCAGCGCGACGGGCTCGGCGTCGGCTGGGTGCCGCGGCGTCGCGCCGCGACGCTGCTCGCGCGCGGCGAGCTGGTCGAGATGCCGACCGCCGAGCCGCGCGAGCCGAACGTGCTGTACGTCGCATGGCGCGGCGATCGCGAAGGCCGCGCGTTGCAGTGGTGGCTCGAGCAGCTGCGCGCGCCGCGCCTGGCGCAGCGCCTGCTCGACGGGATCGACGTCGTGCCGTGACGGCGTACGGCCCCGGCCGGAACATGTTCGATGGATTCGAACGTTTTCGTCGCGCGAGTCGTACGGCAGCGGGCAGCTTCACGCGCAATATGCGTTCACGGTCATTCACCGAAATCACTGGAGAACATCATGGAACGCTTCAAAGGCAAGACGGTGCTCGTCACGGGCGGCACCAGCGGGATCGGCCTCGCGGCCGCGCGGGCATTCGCGGCGGAAGGCGCGCGGGTGATCGTCACCGGGCGCGACGTGGAGGCGCTCGCGGCCGCGCAACGCACGCTCGGCGGCGACGCGCTCGCGATCCGCAACGACGCGGGCAGCGTGGCGGCGGCCCGCGAGCTCGCGGATGCGATCGGCGCGGCGGGCGCGCGGCTCGACGCGGTGTTCGTGAACGCGGGCGTCGCGAAGCTCGCGCCGTTCGCGGACGTCGACGAGGCCCTGTGGGATCTCGTGTTCAACACCAACGTGAAGGGCGCGTACTTCCAGATCCAGGCGCTCGTGCCGCTGCTGAACCGCGGCGCGTCGATCGTCATCAACGGGTCGATCAACGCGCACATCGGGATGCCGGGGTCGTCGGTCTACGCGGCGAGCAAGGCCGCGGTGAATTCGCTCGCGAAGACGCTGTCGACGGAGCTGCTGCCGAACGGCGTGCGCGTGAACGTCGTGAGCCCGGGGCCCGTCGAGACGCCGCTGTACGGCAAGCTCGGGCTCGACGCCGCGACGCTGGAGGCGACCGCCGGGAAGATCAAGGGCCTCGTGCCGATCGGCCGGTTCGGCACGCCGGACGAGATCGCGTCGACCGTGCTGCACCTGAGCGCGCCGGAGTCGGCTTTCATCGTCGGCGCGGAAATCATCGCGTCGGGCGGGATGGGGCTGCTCTGAGCGGCTGACGGCGGACGCCCGCCGTCAGCCGGCGCGTTCGCGCGGCTAGCGCGGCGCGTCGCACGCACGGCCGGCGTCGTCCGGCCCCGCGAGGTTCGTCACCGTCAGCCCGCCGAACGTCGCGCCGCCATGTTCCGCGAACACGGCGACGCGATCGGCGTCGCCGGGCGGGAAGATCAGGTCGGTGATCGCGGTGCGGCCATGGCCGGCGAACACTTCGACCGAGCCGCGATCGACGACGATCTCTAGCGGCAGCCGCCCGTTCTGCAGCGGCAGGTTCACGATGTGCTGGCGGCTGAACGCGTTCGAGAAATTCGACTCGCCGGATTGCGACCGGTCGAGCGTCAACGTCTGCTTCGCCGTGTCGTAGACGATCCGCGTGCCGATCGCGCCATCCGCCGAGCGCCGCACGACGAGCCCTGCGCGCGCGGCGGACCGCGGCGTGAGCGTCAGCGTGATCCGCTGCACCGTGCCGCGCGTCGCGGCCGGCAGCTCACGCGTCGCCGACGCGACGCTCACATCGCCGAGATGCGTCGCGGGCCGGCCGTCCGCCCACGCGTCGAACGCCGGAGCCGGCGTGACGACGAGCCGCGGCTCGCCGTCGATCGTCTTCAGCGCGAACGCGCGCGGCAGCGTCATCGCGCCGCGCCACGGTGTCGTCGGCACCTTGGCCGCATAGTCCCAGTTGCTCATCCACGCGATGCCGACCGGTTGCGTGCCCGGCGCGCCCGAGAACGTGCCGGCCGCGTAGAAATCCGCGCCGTGATCGACCCAGCGGAACTGCGCGGGATCGGAGCCGGCCGGCGCGACGCGATCGGGCGTGAACGTGCGGCCGTCGAAGTCGCCGACGAAGTACATCGCCCCCGAGCCGCCCGCGATCGACCACGGATTGACGTTGACGATCATCACCCACTTGACCCGCGCCGGATCGCCGTCGAGCGGCAGCGCAATCAGGTCGGGCATTTCCCACAGCGCGCCGTCGTGCGGCACGCCGGGCAGCGTGAAGTCGCTCAGGAACGCCCAGTGGATCAGGTCGTCGGAGCGGTAGAGCTTCACGACCTGCGCATCGGCGACGACCGTCGTCATCAGCCAGTACCCGCCCGGCGCGTACCACGACACCTTCGGGTCGCGGAACTGCTTCGATTCCGGATCGAGCGTGAGCACCGGGTTGTGCGCGTACGGCCGCCAGGTCGCGCCGTGATCGAGGCTGTATGCGAGCGACTGCGCCTGCGTGCCGGGCGCGTGGCCGGAACCCGTCTTGTAGACGCTCGTATACAGCGCGACGAGCGGCGTCTGCCCCGGCGCGCCGAGGCCGGACGTGTTGCGGGTATCGGCGACGATCGAGCCGGAAAAAATCTCCTCGGTCGCGTTCGCGCGCATCGCGACCGGCTGCTCGCGCCAGTGGACGAGGTCGGTGCTGGTCGCGTGGCCCCAGGACATGTTGCCCCAGTCGTTGCCGGCCGGATTGAACTGATAGAACAGGTGATAGCGGCCGTTCTCGTAGACGAGGCCGTTCGGGTCGTTCATCCAGTTGCGACGCGGCGTGTAGTGAATCGCTGGCCGCCATTGCGGCGTGCCGTCTGCGGCGGGTGCGGCGCAGGGGGCGACGTAGGGCGCGGCGGCGTGCGCGCCGGCCGTGCACGCGAGCAGCAGTGCCGCGTGAAAGGGAAAACGGGGTAGCGTGAATCTCATGCGTGGTTCCAGGCTGCGTCCGGCGAAGCGGACCGCCGCGCGCTGCGCGCCGGATGCGGATTGGCGGCGCAGCGCGCGGCAGGCAGAGGGTGACGGCACGCGCGCGCACGGGACACGCCCGATACGCGCGCGCTGCGCGTGACTGTGCGCCGCCGTCGTCAGTGGCCGGGGCCCTGCGCGGGCAGGTTCGAGGGGATGTCGCCGTAGCCGCCGAGACCACCGCGGCCGTACTGGCGGACCACCGCCGTCGACGTGCCGTTGATGTTGACCTTCACCGTCGGCGCGAGCGTGCCGCCGCGGCGCGGGCCGATCGCGTCGATGAACGACTCGACGAGCCCGCCCGGCATCACGAAGTGCGAATACGACTGGAATTCGCGCGGGTTCTGGTTCGGGTCCTGCGAGTACGGCTGGCCGGCCGGCGCGGAGAGGTCGGTCGGGTTGCCGAGCACGAGGCCGCTGCCGCCGTTCAGCGGCAGGAAATCGCTGCGGATGCCGTTGCCGACGAAGCCGTACACGCCGTCCGGGCCGTCGACGCCCGCCGCCATCGTGTTGCGGTGGCTGATCGTGAACAGGTAGTACTTGCCGTCCTTCAGGTAGATCTGCGGACGCTCGGTCTGGTCGTCGACGCAGTTCGCCGACAGGATCGGCGGCAGGAACTTCCATGCGGTCAGTTGCGGGTTCGTCGCGACCGCGAGGCCGACGTTGGCCTTTTGATACACTGCGCCGGCATTCATCACCGCGTTGAGGTCTTCCTTGTACGGATCGTTCGGCGCGTAGCCGAGGTCGGCTTCAGTGCAGGTGCGCGCGCCGCGCGGGCCGCCCGTGTTGCCCTCGAACACCATGTAGGTCTTGCCCGGGTGCGCGGGATCGGTGAACACGAACGGGTCGCGGAACGAGAAGTAGGTGTTCTGCTGGCCGGTCTGGTAGTAGTTGCCGTCCGGCTGCAGCAGCGCCTTGTGATCGTCGAAGCCGCTGAACCACACGTGCTTGTCGTCGGCATGGATGTGGCCGTCGGCGCGCGTGATGATCGCCTGCGGCGGCGTGATGTCCGCGCCGCCCGGCGCCGAGCGGTTGAACGACGTCGCGGTGTAGTAGAGGCTGACGTTGTCGCCTTGCGTGAGGCGCGCGGAGCCCGACCATTCGGCGTTGTTGGTCATCGGCGAGGTGCCGAACACCTTGGCGCTCGCGCCGTCCGGGAACAGGTGGCCGCCCCAGGTCCAGCCGCCGTTCGCCGGTCGCTGCGACGCGGGAATGCCCGCGCGGCGGTAGAAGAAGCCGATCCGCGCGTGCACGTGGCGGTCGTCGAACGTGTAGCCGGCATGCGGGTCGGCGGTGAGCGAGAAGATCACCTCCCAGCCCTTGTAGCTGAGCTGGTTCGCGCGCAGGTCGGCGAGCGGCCACGTGTCCCAGACCCACACGTTCGAGTTGATCAGCGGGAAATCCTGCGGGATGTCCGGCATCGTCAGGGCTTGCGGCAGTGAGTTCCGATCAGCGCCGGCGGTGTGCGACTGGGTGACGATCTGACGGATGTCGGCGCGGGTCCAGCGCATCGTGAAGTTGCCTTCGGGGTCGTACGCCTGCTGCGTGTGCGGCGTGGGCTGAGGGGCGCCGGCGGTCTGCGCATGGGCAACGACGGCGAAAGCCGCGAAGGCGGCCAGTGCGCAGCCAGCGAGCGGCAAACGTTTGCCCTGGGGCGAGCGGAAAAAGGGAAAGTATGTCATCTCGGCGTTGTTTCGTTTGACGGTGAAAGGGAACGGCTTAAGGTGGCATCGATGTCCAAACCGGTTTGGATGCTATTTCAAACCGGTTTGGTCGTCAAAAGATATTTATTTGACGGTAATGCTTACCAAATGGAAATAATTACCCGGTCGGAGGCGGCCGGATGGACTGGCGAATGCGAGGAACGACGGTGAAGGTGAATCTGAAGGCGCTCTCGGATGCGCTCGGGCTGTCGCGCACGACGGTCAGCCGGGCGCTGAACGGCTATGACGACGTGAGCGCGGCGACCCGCGAACGGGTGATGAAGGCCGCGCGCGAGATGGGCTACGTCGCGGACCCGACCGCGCGCCGCCTCGCGACCGGGCGCGCGGATGCGATCGGGATCGTCTATCCGTTCGGCGCGGGCGATCTCGGCGATCCGCGCTTCGGCGAAGTCGTCGCGGGGATCACCGAGCGGCTTGCCGAGCGCAACCTCGATTTCTTCATCGTGTCCGCGCGGCCGAATGCGGAGCTGGACACCTACCGGCGGCTCGTCGACGGCAAGCTCGTCGACGGGCTGATCGTCGCGCGCACGCTCGTCGACGATCCGCGCATCGCGTTCCTCGCATCGCGCGGGTTTCCGTATGTCGCGTACGGCCGCACCGAGCGCACGGAGCCGTACGCGTGGTTCGACTTCGACAACGCGGCCGGCGCGAAGGCGGCCGTCGAGCGGCTGATCGGGTTCGGGCACCGGCGCATCGCGATGATCGGCGCGCCGCTGACGCTGAATTTCGCGGCGCAGCGGCGCGCGGGCTTCGACGCCGCGCTGCGCGAGGCCGGCATCGAGCCGGACCCGGCGCTGCGGGTCGAGTGCCCGTTCACGCGCGACGGCGGCCTGCAGGCGGCGCGCGCGCTGCTCGCGCTCGCCGAGCCGCCGACCGCGATTTTCGTCGACAACAACATCGCGGGCAGCGGCGCGTTTCGCGCGATCGCCGACAGCGGGCGGCGGCTGGGCGAGGAACTGTCGCTGATCGTCTACGACGGCGTGCCCGACGACGTCGCGCATCCGCATCGCGTGACGGCGATCGTGCAGCCGACCGGGCACGCGACCGGGCGGTCGCTCGCGGAACTGATGCTCGGGATGATCGACGGCGGCGGCCGCGGGCAGCGGCTCGAAATGCCGGTCGTCGAAGCAGGGGACACGGACGGGCCGCCGCGCGGGTAGCGCGCGGCACGAGACGCGTGGCCGGTGCGCGCCGAGACGGCCGCGCGCCGGCGCGCGATGAAATCCATGATGACCATAAGGTCGTATCCCCATTTTCCTAGACGACTGGTCTAATCGGCGGCTATCATCCAGCCTGTCGAATGCAGCGGCGCCCACTCGGCGCGGCTGCCGACGTGAGGCAACGGATCGCTAGCGGGTTTGCGCGATGTCATCGGGCTTCATTGCGGAACTTGCCGAGACGACTGGTCTAATAGAGAGTTCGCATGGCGGCCCTCGATGACGCGTACCGCACGTCGACGTGCCATATTTGATTAACGGGCAGGCGCACGATGCGCGGCCCTGTTTCCACCCTTTCGAAGAGGAATGCCCGATCATGAAGATTCTGGTTGTCCTGACGTCGCACGACACCCTTGGCGACACCGGCAAGAAGACGGGCTTCTGGCTCGAGGAGCTGGCTGCGCCGTACTACGCGTTCAAGGACGCGGGCGCGGAATTGACGCTCGTGTCGCCGCTGGGCGGGCAGCCGCCGCTCGATCCGAAGAGCAGCGATCCGTCCGCGCAGACCGACGCGACCCGCCGCTTCGAAGCGGACGCGGCCGCGAAAGCCGAGCTGGCCGCCACGCGCAAGCTCGCCGACGTGTTGCCCGACGACTACGACGCGGTGTTCTATCCGGGCGGCCACGGCCCGCTGTGGGATCTCGCCGAGGACCTGCATTCGGTCTCGCTGATCGAGCGCACGCTCGGCGCCGGCAAGCCGGTCGCGCTGGTGTGCCATGCGCCGGGCGTGCTGCGCCACGTGAAGGACCCGAAGACGGCCGAATCGGTGGTGCGCGGCAAGCGCGTGACCGGCTTCTCGAACAGCGAGGAAGCCGCCGTCGAGCTGACCGAAGTCGTGCCGTTCCTCGTGCAGGACATGCTCGAGACCAACGGCGCGCGCTACGAGCACGGCCCCGACTGGGCGCCGCACGTCGTGGTCGACGGGCTGCTGATCACCGGCCAGAACCCGGCGTCGTCGGCGCCGGCGGCCGACGCGCTGCTCGCGCAGCTCAAGCGCGCGTAGCCCCCGCGCGGCGCCGAACGTTGCGGCGCCGCCCGTTTTCGTCGCCCGCCGGCCCGTGCCGGCGGGCATCCCGGATCGTTCCGCCGCGCGTCGCGCGGCGGGCCGTACCCGTGCTGTCGTTTTGCAGGACCAATCAAAGGAGTCGTGGATGTCTGCCCTGTTCGAACCGTTCAAACTCAAGGATGTCACGCTGCGCAACCGGATCGCGGTGCCGCCGATGTGCCAGTACGTCGCCGAAGACGGCGTCGTCAACGACTGGCATCACGTGCACCTCGCCGGCATCGCGCGCGGCGGCGCGGGCCTCGTGATCGCCGAGGCGACCGCGGTGGCGCCGGAAGGACGCATCACGCCGGGCTGCGCGGGGCTGTGGACCGACGCGCAGGCGCAAGCGTTCGCGCCGTCGGTCGCCGCGATCAAGGCGGCGGGCGCGGTGCCGGGCATCCAGCTCGCGCACGCGGGCCGCAAGGCGAGCGCGAACCGTCCGTGGGAAGGCGACGATCACATCGCCGACGGCGATCCGCACGGCTGGCCGACCATCGCGCCGTCGGCCGTGCCGTTCGGCGCGCACCTGCCGAAGGTGCCGCGCGAGATGACGCGCGACGACATCGCGCGCGTGCAGGCGGACTTCGTCGCGGCGGCCAAACGCGCGCGCGACATCGGCTTCGAATGGCTCGAGCTGCATTTCGCGCACGGCTATCTGGGCCAGAGCTTCTTCTCGGTGCATTCGAACCATCGCGACGACGCGTACGGCGGCTCGGCCGACAATCGCGGCCGCTTCCTCGTCGAGACGCTCGCGGCCGTGCGCAAGGTGTGGCCGGAGCACCTGCCGCTGACCGCGCGGCTCGGCGTGATCGAATACGACGGCCGCGACGACGAGACGCTCGCCGAATCGATCGCGCTCACGCAGCGCCTGAAGGCGGAAGGGCTCGACCTGCTGAGCGTGTCGGTCGGCTTCTCGACGCCCGACGCGCGGATTCCGTGGGGCCCGGCGTTCCTCGCGCCGGTCGCCGAGCGGGTGCGCCGCGAGGCCGGGCTGCCGGTCGCGTCCGCGTGGGGGATCGACACACCGCAGCTCGCCGAACGCGTGGTCGCGGACCAGCAGCTCGATCTCGTGATGGTCGGCCGCGCGCACCTTGCCGATCCGCACTGGCCGTATTACGCGGCCAAGCAGCTCGGCGTCGAGCGGCCGTCGTGGACGCTGCCCGCGCCGTACGCGCACTGGCTCGAACGCTACAAGCTCGCGGCCAAGGCGGCCTGACCCCGGGCGCGCCGTCGCGCGGCGGGCAGGAGTGCGCCGCGCGCGATGGCTGATCCGGCACCGACGCCGATAGAATGGCGGTTCGCGCGACGCACGTCGCCTGCGCGAACCGCCGTTTTTTCTTTCGACCGAGGGCTCATGGGCGCAAACGTACCGCCGTCTTCCGATTCCGCCGCGCGTCCGGGCGCGCAACAGATCGCGCGGGTGGTCCTCTATGCGGGACTGCTGGCGCTCGCGCTGTGGGTGATCCGCGCGTTCATCCCGGCGATCGCGTGGGCGTGCGTGATCGCGATCGCATTGTGGCCGCTGCTCGAGCGCTTCGAGTCGCACCGGCTGTTCCGCGAGCGGCCGACCGTCGTCGCGACCGTCATCACGGCCGCGGTGTCGCTGCTCGTCGTGCTGCCGGTGGCGATCGCGCTGATCCAGGCGATCGGGCAGGCGCACGACCTGCGCGAATGGCTGCGCACAGTGCAGGACAACGGCATTCCGGTGCCCGACATGGTCGCCCGGCTGCCGGTCGGCGCGCCGCAGGTCGCCGCGTGGTGGCAGGCCCATCTCGGGCATCCGCTGCATGCGGAGACCGCGATGAAGGGCGTCAACAGCGAGACCTTCATCGCGTTCGGCCGGCAATTCGGCTCGAAGCTCGCGCATGCGGTGCTCGAATTCGGCTTCATGCTGGTCACGCTGTTCGTGATCCTGCGCGCGGGCCACAAGCTGTCGGGCGCGCTGCTGCAGGGCGTGCAGCGCGCGTTCGGCGGCAACGGCGCGCAGCTGATCGAGCGGATGGCGGCGGCCGTGCACGGCACGGTGACGGGCCTCGTCGTCGTCGGGCTCGGCGAAGGCGCGCTGCTCGGCATCGCCTACGTGCTCGCGGGCGTGCCGCATGCGGCGTTGCTCGGGCTCGTCACGGCGGTCGCCGCGATGCTGCCGTTCTGCGCGCCGCTCGTGTTCTGCGGCGCGGCGCTGTGGCTGTTCGTGCAGGGCGCGACCGCGTGGGCGGTGGCGGTGGCTGCGACCGGCTTCGTCGTCGTGTTCGTCGCCGAGCACTTCGTGCGGCCGGTGCTGATCGGCAGCTCCGCACGGCTGCCGTTCCTGCTCGTGCTGTTCGGCATTCTCGGCGGCGCCGAGACGTTCGGCCTGCTCGGCCTGTTCATCGGCCCCGCGCTGATGACCGTGCTGACGATGCTCTGGGCCGAGTGGGTCGCCTGACGAGCGGCGGGCCGCGCATCGTGCGGTCGCAACGGCGCCGCAACATTGCGTCACGATTCGCGCGCGCGGCGAGCCGCGCCGTAGCGGGCTAGAGCATTTATCTACACAAAAGTTTTTCGATCCGGCCCCGAAGGTCGAGTAGCATGAGGGCTTTCGACCGCGCCGGCCTGGCGCAGCAGATTTTCCGAGCATGCGATCGATCCCGATGTCCCGGCCCGCAGCGGCGCTCTCCCTGGCGGCGGGCTGCCTGATGATCAGCGGCTGCGCGTGGTTTGAAGCGCTGCTGCCGTTTTCGTATTCGCGCCTGCCGGTGCCGAAGGCCGCGTCGGCGCGCGGCGCGACGCGCGCCGACGTCATTCGCGCGGGCGGCAATCCGCGCAGCGTGTGGATGGTCCGCAACGGCAGCGGCGTCTGCTACAACTACCGGCTCGACCACGGCGACCAGTATCGGTCGTATTTCGTCGTGTTCGACGAGGCGGGCGTCGTCACGCGCCATGGCTTCGAGACCTGCATGGACGCCGATCGCAAGGGGCTGCTGCAGACGAAGAAGGTCAGCGCGCGGTAGCGCGCCCGGCCGCCGTCACGCGATCGTATCGACCACGCCCCCATCGACCCGCAGCGCGGCGCCCGTCGTCGCCGACGCCTGCGGCGAGCACACGTACACCACCAGGTTCGCGACTTCCGCCGGCGTTGCCGGCCGCTGGATGATCGAGCTCGAACGATGCGTGCGCACGAATTCGATCGCGACCTCGTCGACGCTGCGGCCGGTCTCGTCGGCGGTTTCCTTCAGCAGCGTGCGCACGCCTTCCGACAGCGTCGGCCCCGGCAGCACCGAATTGACCGTGACCCGGCTGCCGGCCGCGAGCTTCGCGAGCCCGCGTGCGATCGACAGCTGCGCGGTTTTCGTGAAGCCGTAGTGGATCATGTCGACCGGGATGTTCAGCGCCGATTCCGACGAGATGAACACGACGCGCCCCCAGTCGCGCTCGAGCATCCCCTTCATGTAATGCCGCGCGAGCCGCACGCCGGACATCACGTTCGTCTGGAAGTAGTGCGTCCATTCGGCGTCGTCGATGTCGAAGAACGGCTTCAGGCCGTAGATGCCCGCATTGTTGACGAGGATGTCGGCCTGCGGCATGGCGCGCGTCAAGCGTGCTGCGCCGTCCGCGTCGGACAGGTCGGCGGCGACGCCTTCGACGGTCGCGCCCGGCGCTACGCTGCGCAGGTGCGCGAGCGCCGCCTGCACCGACGTTTCGCTGCGGCCGTTGACGACGACGCGCGCGCCGGCGCGCGCGAGCCCTTCGGCGATCGCCAGCCCGATGCCGGCGGTGGAAGCGGTGACGACCGCGGTCTTGCCACTCAGATCGATGTGCATACGTGTGAAGTGCGATGGGGGGAAGGAAGCCGTCGGGCCTGCCCCGGCGGCCGGAATTCCAAGCTTAGGCGAAACCGCGCGATTCGGCAGTGGCCGGTCATGCGATTGCCTCGCGCGGGGCGGTCCTGTACCGTATGCGTTCGCCGTCCGATCCGGGAGCCCGTCCGCGTGAGCCGTTCCGCCAAACCCGCCGTGCCGTCGCCGTTCTGGCGCGATGCCGCGCTGCCGTTCATCGAGGCGCGCACCGTCGACGACGGGCGCACGATCTGCTATGCGAAGCACACGCACGACACGTTCTCGCTCGGCGCGGTCGTCGGCGGCACGAGCACCTACGTGAATGGCGCGACGCAGGAGCGCGTCGGGTCCGGCGCGCTCGTGATCATCGATCCCGAACAGGTGCATGCGTGCAATCCGTACGGGCGCGACGCGTGGGCCTACCGGATGGTATACGTCGACGTGCCGTGGCTCGCGCGGCTGCAGCATGCGCTCGGCCGCGATCCGAACATGGATTTTCACGGTTTTTCGCAGACGTTGAGCGTGCGGCGCGACCTGTTCGCGCAATTCGGCCGCTTCTACCGGACGCTCGTCGCACCCGGCGTCGAGCCGCTCGGCAAGGAAAGCGCCGCCGTCGAGTTCTTCACGCAGCTGCACGACGCGCTCGACCCGGCCGCGCCGCGCGCGCCGTGCGCCGCCGACAATGCGAAGCTCGCGCGCGCCGCCGACTACATCGCCGCGCACTGCCGCGACGCGGTGACGCTCGATGCCATCTGCGCGGCGGCCGAGCTGTCGCCGTCGTACCTGATCCGCGCATTCAACGCGCGCTACGGGATGACGCCGCACGCGTTCCTGATCGACCGCCGCGTGCAGTACGGCCGCGCCGAGCTGCGCCGCGGACGGCCGATCGCGGACGTCGCGCTCGACGCGGGGTTCGCCGATCAGGCGCATTTCCAGCGCGCATTCCGGCGCATCGCGGCGGCGACGCCGGGGCAGTATCGCGGCGCGGCCGGCGTTTCGCGCTAGGCATGGCCGGCTGGGCGCGGCCGGCTAGGCGTCGAGCAGGAAAAGCGCGCTGCCCGCGAGCAGCAGCGCCATCAGCCGGTTGAACACGCGCATCCGGGCCGCATTCGCGAGCCGGTGCCGCAGCGACGCGCCCGCATACGACCAGCACGCGATCGACGCGAAACAGATCACCAGATACAGCGCGGCAAACTGCCAGATCAGCACCCGGTCGCCGTCGGCCGCGTACGCGCCCATCGCGGCGACGCACGCGAGCCACGCCTTCGGATTCAGCCATTGCATCGCCGCGCCCGAGGCCGCGGACGGGCCGGCGACCTGCGCGTCCGGCGCGAGCCTCCCGTCGTCGAGCGCGAGGCGCAGCGCCATGTACAGCAGGAACGCGATGCCGGACCATTGCGTCGCCGTCGTCAACACCGGCCAGCGCACCAGCGCCGCGTGCAGGCCGAGCCCGATCAGCAGGAACAGCGCGACGAAGCCGAGCGTCGCGCCGGCCGCGTAGCGCAGGCTCGCGCCGAGGCCGTAGCGCGCGCCGGCACTCAGCGCGACGATGTTGACGGGGCCGGGAGTGATCGACGATGCGAGCGCGAACGCCGCCATTGAAACCAGAATGCTCATGCCATGCCTCCATGCGGATCGAAAGTCGCATCGAGGCTAAAGGAGCGGGGCGGGCAGGTATTGAAGAAAACTGCCCTCGGCTGACGGTGCGAACTTCGGGACGGCCGTCAGTGCAGTGCGCGCGGTGCGTGCGCCGTGGGTGTGCCGGTCGCGCGGGCCGGCTCCGCGGCGAGCGGTTCGCCGGGCGTGCACGGCTGCGTCGCGACGGAAAACCCGAACGTATTGACGCCGCCCGCGCAGGCGACGAACACGCTGCCGCCGTGCATCTCCGCGACGGCCTTGACGATCGACAGCCCGAGCCCGTGGTTCTCCTTGCTGTTCACGCGCGCTTCCTCGAGCCGGTAGAAGCGTTCGAACATGTGCGCGCGCTGGCCGACCTCGATCGGCTCGCCGGGGTTCGCGACCGACACCTCGACGAGCACGTCGCGCCGCGCGATCGTCACGCGCAGCAGCGCGCCCGGCGCCGAATGCTGGATCGCGTTGATCAGCAGGTTCGTCATCGCGCGGCGGAACAGCGACGGATCGACGCTCGCGCGCGCGTCGCCGTGCAGCTCGGCGCGCAGCTGCGCCTCGTCGAGCGGGATTTCGAGGAAGTCGAGCATGCGCCGCACTTCGTCGGCGAGCGACACGTCCTTCAGGTCGGTCGCGCGTTCGCCGCGATCGCTGCGCGACAGGAACAGCATGTCGTTGACGATCACGCGCAGCCGCTCGAATTCCTCGAGGTTCGACTGCAGCGTCTGGCGCATCCGCTCGACCGAGCGGTCACGGCTCGTCAGCGCGACCTGGGTCTGGCCGATCAGGATGCTGACCGGCGTGCGCAGCTCGTGCGCGACGTCCGCGTTGAACGCCTCGAGCCGCCCGTATGCCTGCTGGATGCGTTCGAGCGCGCCGTTGAACGACGCGGCGAGCTCGCGCAGCTCGGCGGGCAGCGCATCGGTCTGCAGCCGCTGGTGCCGGTTCGTGGAGCCGATGGCCGCCGCTTCCTGCGACATGCGCTCGAGCGGCGCGAGCCCGAAGCGCGCGACCGCGCGGCCGAGCAGCAGCGTGACGCCGGTCGCGAACGCGATCAGCGCGGCCAGCGTCCAGCCGTAGCGGCGCAGCATCCGCTGCGTGCGCTCGCACGACGTCGAGACGCTCAGCGTCAGGTCGGGGCGCTCGCCGCTGCCGGCCACCGTGACCGTCTTCGTCATCACGTCGTAGCTGCTGCCGTTGAGCCGGTAGCGCTGGAACGCGCCGAACGGCGCGCCGTGCGGCGTGCCGTCCACCGCGCGCCCGAAGCGGAACGCCGGATTCGGGCCGTCGACCCGGTAATGCGTCGAGCCGTCCGGCGGTTCGAGATCGGCGAGCTTTTCCTGCGTGATGTGCCAGCGCGCCGGCGTGGTCACATGCGACACGATCATCTCGACCACCTTGGTGCGCGTGTCGAGCGTCGCGCGCAACTCGGCGAACAGCTGCCGCTCCATCATCACGAACAGGCCGCACCCGACCAGCGTGAACACGAGGAACGACACGATGCCGAACATCGCGGACAGGCGCAGTGCGATCGAGCGTTTCATGCGCGCCTCTCGGCGTCGCCGTCCTCGCGCGCCTCGCGCTCCTCGAGGACGTAGCCCATCCCGCGGATCGTGTGCAGCAGCTTGTCGGCGAACGGGCCGTCGAGCTTCGCGCGCAGGCGCTTGATCGCGGTCTCGACGACGTTCGCGTTGCTGTCGAAGTTCACGTCCCACACGAGCTCGGCGATGGTCGTCTTCGACAGCACCTCGCCGCTGCGGCGCGCGAGCACGCCGAGCAGCTGGAACTCCTGCGCGGTCAGGTCGAGGCGTGCGCCGTCGCGCGTCGCGCGGCGGCCGATCAGGTCGACCCGCAGGTCGCCGATCGAGAGCAGCGTCGATTCCTGCACGCGCGCGCGGCGCGTCAGCGCGCGCAGCCGCTCGATCAGCTCGAGGAACGAGAACGGCTTGGTCAGGTAGTCGTCGGCGCCGCCGCGCAGGCCGCGCACGCGGTCGTCGACGCGGTCGCGCGCGGTCAGCATGATCACCGGCGTCTGCTTCTGCGCGCGCAGCGCGCGCAACACGCCGAAGCCGTCGAGCTTCGGCAGCATCACGTCGAGCACCACCACGTCGTAGTCGAATTCGACGGCTTTCCATGCGCCGTCCTCGCCGTCGAGCGCGGTGTCGACGACCCAGCCTTCCTCGGTCAGGCCGCTCTTCAGGTATTCGACGACCTTGAGTTCGTCTTCGACGATCAGGACTTTCATGTCAGGGTCCGTTGTCTGGTTAGTGTGAGCCCACCGCCGGGGCTGCGGCCTCGACCGCGGCCGCCGCGCCGCCGTCCCAGCCGCCGCCGAGCGCCTTCGCGAGGAACACGACGAGCGCCGCGCGCTGGCCCTGGATCTGCACCGCCTGCCGTTCGCTCGTCAGCAGCTGCTGCTCGGCGGTCAGCACGTCGATGAACGGCGTCAGGCCGCCCGCATAGCGGTCCTGCGCGAGCGACACGAGCTTGCGCGCGTCGTCGACGGCCGCGGCCGCCTGCCGCGCCGCCTCGTCGAGCACCGACAGGCCGGTGACCGCATTTTGCACCTCCTGGAACGCGGTCAGCACGGTCTGCCGGTAATTCGCCTGCGCGGCGACGTAGCCGGCCTGCGCGAAATCGACCCCGGCCTTCAGCCGGCCGCCCTCGAACAGCGGCTGGCTCAGCGACGCGCCGACCGACCACAGCAGCGCCGGCACCGTGAACAGCCCGGAGAAGCGCGTCGCGTCCCAGCCGATGTCGGGCGACAGCGTGAGGCGCGGGAAGTACGCGGCGCGCGCGACGCCGATCTGCGCGTTCGCGGCGGCCATCGCGCGCTCGGCCGACGCGACGTCGGGGCGGCGCTGCAGCAGGTCGCTCGGCACGCCGGTCGGCAGCGCCGGTGCGTTGACCGGCACGACGCGCGGCGGCAGCGAGAACGCCGGCGCGGGCGTGCCGACCAGCGTCGCGATCGCGGTCTCGACCTGCGCGCGCTGCTGGCGCAGCAACTGCGCCTGCGTGCGGGTCGCGTCGAGCTGAGCACGCTGCTGCAGCAGGTCGAGGCCCGACACCGCGCCGAGCTCGTGACGCGCGGACACGTAGTCGAGCGCCTTCTGCTGCAGGCCGATCGAGCGGTCGACGACGTCGATCTCCGCGTCGAGCTCGCGCAGCGCGAAGTAGCTCGACGCGAGATCGGCGGTGAGCACGAGGCGCGCGTTCGCGAAATCGTCGCGCGCCGCATCGGTGCTCGCCTGCGCCGATTCGACGCTGCGCCGCACGCGGCCGAACAGGTCGAGCTCGTAGCTGACGCTCGCGCCGACCTGGATCTCGTTCTGCACGGTCGACTGGCTCTTCACCGCGTAATTCGTCTGCGGCCGGTCGGCGGAGATCTTGAAGCGCTGGCCGCTCGCGTTCAGGTTCACGGCCGGATACTGCGCGGACGCGACCGATGCGAGCGTCGCCTTCGCCTGGTCGTAGCGCGCGGCGACGACCTTCAGGCTCTGGTTGTTGCGCAGCGCGTCGGCTTCGAGCGCGTCGAGCTGCGCATCGCCGAACGTGCTCCACCACGCCGGCGCGAGCGGCGCATGCGCGGGCGCGGCCGGATGCCAGTACGCGTCGGCCGGGTCGAGCCGCCATGCGGCGGGCGCCTCGACGTCGGGGCGCCGGTAGTCGGGGCCGACCGTGCAGCCGGCGAGGGCGGCAAGCGCGACGGCGAGGGCGACCGCGCGGGCGGCCGGCAGCGGCGCGAAGCGGGCGCGCATCACGCGTTCGCTCCCGCCGCGGCGCCGGACGCGGGCTTCGGCGCCGGCTTCACGACGACGACCTGGTCGCCGTTCGCGAGCGAATCGCTCGGGTTCACGACGAGGCGATCGTCGGGCGTCACGCCGCCGTCGATCTCGAGCGTCTGGCCGATCGTGCGCACGACCCTCACCGGCTTCAGCCGGACCACGCCGTGCGCGTCGACGCTCGCGACGGTCGGCCCTTCCGCGCGGAACAGCAGCGTGTTGGCCGGCACCGACAGGCGGCCGACCGGCGAGGTCGGCAGCGTCGCCTGCACGTAGGTGCCGGGCAGCAGCCGGCCGTCCGGGTTCGGCAGCGTGATCTCGATCTGCAGCGAACGCGTGGCGACGTCGATCGCCTCCGACGTGCGCGTGATGGTGCCGTCGAAGGTCCGGCCCGGCAGCTCGGCCTGCGCGACCGTCACGTGCTGGCCGGTCTTCACCTGCTGCGCGTATGCCTGCGGCACCTGCACGTACAGGCGCAGCCGGTCGGCCTGCACGACGGTGAACAGCGACCGGCCCGCGTTGCCCGAGCTGACGAGGTCGCCGACGTCGACGTTGCGCTGCGTGACGATCCCGTCGATCGGCGCGACGATGCGCTGGAAGCCCTTCAGCTCGGTGAGCCGGCGCACGTTCGCGTCGGCCGCGGCGAGGTTCGCGGTGCCCTGGTTGTACGCGCCTTGCCGATCGTCGAGCTCCTGCTGCGAAACCGCGTCGCGCTGGCGCAGTTGCTGCGCGCGCTCGAACGACGTCTTCGCGAGCGCGAGCGCGGCCTGCGCCTGCTGGCGCTGCGCGGCGGCCTGCGCGAGTTCCTGGTTCAGCTCGGGCGTGTCGAGCTCCGCGAGCAGTTGCCCCTGCTTCACGTGCGCGCCGATGTCGGCCTGCCAGCGCAGCACGTAGCCGTTCGCGCGCGCGAAGATCGGCGCCTCGACGAAGCCGCGCAGCGTGCCGGGCAGCGTCAGCCGGCCGCCCGACGCGGCGTCGACGGGATGCACGACGCTCACGTACTGCCGCGCGTTCTGCGCGGTCAGCGCATCGAGCCGGTTGCGGTTCATGACGTCGGTGACGATCGTGCGCGCCGCGCCGGCCGCGAGCAGCACGCCGACGACGATCAGCACGATCCGCGCGCGTCGCCATACGCCGGCCCGCGCGGGCAGGTCGAGCCCGTGTTCGTCCACCTGGATGCCGACGGAGCTGTGATGTTTCTCTTCCATGTAATCAACCGGTCAATAAGCGGGAATCAGTGTCCGGCGGCCTTGCGCGCGCGCCGCCGCGCGAGCCGCGCATGCACGCCGGCGAACACGAGCGGAACGAACAGCAGCGTCGAGGCGGTCGCGAACAGCAGCCCGCCGATCACCGCGCGGCCGAGCGGCGCGTTCTGCTCGGCGCCTTCGCCGAGGCCGAGCGCCATCGGCACCATGCCGATGATCATCGCGAGCGCGGTCATCAGCACCGGGCGGATGCGGGTCGCGCCGGCTTCGAGCGCGGCGGTCAGCGGCGGCGCGCCGGCCGCGAGGCGCTGGCGCGCGAACGACACGACGAGAATGCTGTTCGCGGTCGCGACGCCGACCGTCATCACCGCGCCCGTCAGCGCGGGCACGCTCAGGTGCGTGCCGGTGATGAACAGCATCCACGCGATGCCGGCGAGCGCGGCCGGCATCGCGCTGATGATGATCAGCGGGTCGAGCCACGACTGGAAATTCACGACGATCAGCAGGTAGACGAGCACGATCGCCATCGCGACGCCCGCGCCGAGGCCGAGATACGACGTGCGCATCGTCTCGATCTGCCCGCGCATCGTCAGCGCGGTGCCGCGCGGCAGCGTCGCGCGCGCGTCCGACACGAGGCGGTCGATCTCGCTCGCGACCGAGCCGAGGTCGCGGCCCTCGACGCTCACGTACAGGTCGATCGCCGGGCGGATGTTGAAGTGCGTGATCACGGCCGGCTCGCTCGCGGTGCGCACCTGCACGAGATTGCCGAGCAGCTGCAGCGGCTCGCCGGTGCGTCCCGCCGATACGGGCGTGCCGAGCAGGTCGCCGACCGAGCCGATGTCGTATTGCGGGGTCTGGATCGCGAGCGGGTATTGCACGCCGGTCTTCGGGTTGACCCAGAACGACGGCGTCGTCTGCGCGCTGCCCGACAGCGAGATCAGCATGTTCTGCGCGACGTTCTGCGCGGAGAGGTTCAGCTGCTGCATGCGCGTACGGTCCATGTCGGCTACCAGGGTCGGCTGGTCGTTGCGCTGCAGCACGTGCGCGTCGACCGCGCCGGGGATTTGCCTGACTTTTTTCATCAGGCGGCTCGCGATTGCCATGTTACTCGCGAGATCGTTGCCGAGCACCTGCACGTCGATCGCGGCCGGCTGACCGAAGTTGAGGATCTGCGTGATGATGTCCGACGGCTGGAAGAAGAACTCGGCGCCCGGGAAGCGTTCGGGCAGCCGCGCGCGCAGCGTCTCGACGTAATGCTGGGTCGGCGCGTGGCCGGGCTTCAGCGCGATCAGGATCTCGCCGTCGAGCGAGCCGATCGTGCCCGCGTTGCTGTACGACAGGTTGATGCCGCTGATCGGCTGCCCGAGGTTGTCGACGATCGCGCCGAGCTCGTCCGGCGGGACGACTTCCCGTACCACGCGTTCGACCTGGTCCGCGAGGCGCGCGGTCTCCTCGATCCGGTAGCCGGTCGGCGCGCGCATGTGCAGCCGGATGTTGCCGGAATCGGCGTTCGGGAAGAAGTCGCGGCCGAGTGCGAACACGAGCCCCGTCGACAGCACGCAGAAGCCGAGGAAGCCCATCGCGTAGAAGCGGCGGCGCACCAGCAGCACGCTGAGCAGCACGATGTACGACGCGCGCAGTCGCTCGAACGCGTGATTGAAGCGGTGATGGATGCGCGCGAAGCGCGACGTCGAACGGTCGGGCCCGGTGCCGGCCTGCTGCGGGCGGAACAGCAGCATCGCCATCGTCGGCACGAGCGTGCGCGACAGCACGTACGACGCGAGCATTGCGAACACCACGGCTTCCGCGAGCGGCACGAACAGGTAGCGTGCGACGCCGGTGAGGAAGAACATCGGCACGAACACGATGCAGATGCACAGCGTCGACACGAACGCCGGCACCGCGATCTCGCCCGCGCCTTCGCGGATCGCGTCGTGCAGGGCGGTGCCGAACGACGACCCCCACGCTCCCTTCGGTCGCTGCCCCCCGAGGGGGGCGCTCGGCACGCTTGGGGCGGCCCGGCGCATGCCGAGATGCAGGTGGCGCTCGATGTTCTCGATCGTCACGGTCGCGTCGTCGACGAGAATGCCGACCGCGAGCGCGAGCCCGCCGAGCGTCATGATGTTGATGGTCTCGCCGAGCGCGGCGAGCGCGATCAGCGACGTGAAGATCGACAGCGGGATCGAGATCGCGATGATCAGCGTGCTGCGCCAGTTGCCGAGGAACAGCAGGATCATCATCGCGGTCAGCACGGCGGCGATCAGCGCCTCGTGGATCACGCCCTGCACGGCGGCGTCGACGAACACCGACTGGTCGAACAGCGGCGTGATCGTGAGGCCCTCGGGCAGCGTCGGCGCGACCTTCGGCAGCAGCGCCTTCAGGTCCGACACGACCTTCAGCGTCGACGCGTCGCCGCTCTTCAGGATCGACACCAGCACGCCGCGCTGGCCGTTCTGGCGCACGACGTTGGTCTGCGGCGAGAAGCCGTCGCGCACGGCCGCGACCTCGCCGAGATAGGTGGTCGCGCCGTTCACCGTCTGCAGCGGGATGTGGCTGATGTCGGCGATCGTGTCGGCCGACGCGTTGGTGTCGACCCGGTATTCGGTCTGGCCCATCTTCGCGGTGCCGGTCGGCAGCACGAGGTTCTGCGCGTTGACCGCGTTGACGACGTCGGCGGGCGTGAGCCCCTTCGACATCAGCGCCTTCGAATCGATGTCGACCGCGACGACGCGCGTGCGCCCGCCGTACGGGAACGGCACCTGCGCGCCGGGGATCGTGATCAGTTGCGGGCGCAGGAAGTTCAGCGCGATGTCGGCGAGCGACTGCTCGCTCAGCGTCTTGCTCGACAGCCCGAGCTGGATCACCGGGATGCTCGACGCGGAATAGGTGATCACGAGCGGCGGCGTCGCGCCCTGCGGCATCTGCCGGACGATCGCCTGCGCGGACGACACCGTCTGCGCGATCGCCGTCTGCACGTTCGCGCCCGGCTGCAGGAACACCTTGACGACGGCCGTGCCGGGCAGCGTGGTCGATTCGACGTGCTGGATGTTGTTGACGGTCGTCGTCAGCACCCGCTCGTGCACCGCGGTGATGCGGTTCGTCATCTCCTTCGCCGACAGCCCGTTGTAATTCCAGATCACGCTGATGACCGGAATGTCGATCGACGGCAGCACGTCGACGGGCGTGCGCATCAGCGCGAGCGGGGTGGCCAGCACGATCATGATGGCCATTACGATGAACGTGTACGGGCGCCTGAGCGCGAGGTTGACGATCCACATGGAAGCAGCGGGGCAGGCGGCGGTCGGGCGTTGATGAAGAACGGCACTCGAATGATAGGCGGGCGCCCGGCACGGGTCACTGACGCGAAACTGGCGAAGTTGTCAGGTTGGCCCGCGCGCGTGTCGAGTTGGATTCGTCAGACGTAAAGCGCGCTGCCGTCGCGCGCTTCAGATCTGCTCCATCCCGACCCGCGCGAGCCCGGCCAGATCGACGACCTCGATCTGGTTGTATGCGAGCCGCAGCACGCCGTGCTTCTCGAGCTGCTGCAGCGCCTGGTTGATCCGCTGCCGCGACACGCCGACCAGCATCCCCAGCTCCTCCTGCGAAATCGCCAGCGCCGGCCCGGTATCCGGGTACAGGTCCGGGTTGAACAGTTGCGCGAGCGCCTGCGCGACGCGCGCGTCGACGTCGAGCAGCCGGCTGTTCTGGATCGACGCGATGAACTCGCCCATCCGGTTGTTCAACTGATGGATCACGAAGCGCGTGAACGGCAGGCTGCTGTCGAGCAGCGCATGGAACGTGTCGACGGGCACGAACAGCACGGTCGAGCGCTGGATCGCGACCACCTCGTACTTGCGCGGCTCGCGCTTGATCACGCTGCCTTCGCCGAACCAGCCGCCCGACGGCACGCCCGAAAACGTGCAGCCGCGCCCCGACGCGTTGAAGATCGCGAGCTTCAGCAGCCCGCGGTGCACGCCGATCCAGTATTCGGACGGCGCGAGCCGCTGCGCGATCACGTCGCCCGCTTCGCGGCATTCGACGCGCGACTGCGCGAGCACGAGCGCCTGGTGTTCGGGCGCAAGCGTGCGGAACCACGCGCACTGGCCGAACAGCGCGGACAGCGGGCCGGGTTCGGGCGGCGCGGGCGCGTCGAGGGGGGCGAGAACGTCGTCGTGCATGGCTGCGGGTTTGCGAGGATAGGGATAACACGCGGGGCGCGCGGGGGACTCTGTCGTTTCGATGACAGACGCTCCACAATATCGCCCGTTAGGCTATCTCGAATTGAACCACATCAAGACAGACCGGGGCGCGTGCGCCTTAACTTTGAATGAGACCGGAGTGCGGGGCATGGGACCGGAAGCGGCGCGCAGGCGCTGCCCCCGGTCGACACCGACGCCGCTTCGGCAGACTGGAGACACGATCATGACGCAGATGTTCGAAGCCGGCCTCGAGCGCCGCGATGCCAACTACGCACCGCTCACGCCGATCGATTTCCTGGTGCGCACGGCGGAGGTGTACGGCGACCGCCTGGCGATCGTGCACGGCGACGTGCGGCGCACCTGGGGCGAAACCTATGCGCGCGCGAAGCAGCTCGCGAGTGCGCTCGCGCGGGCCGGCGTCGGCCGCGGCGACACCGTTGCGGCGCTGCTGCCGAACATCCCGGCGATGGTCGAGGCGCACTTCGGCGTGCCGATGGCGGGCGCCGTGCTCAACACCATCAACACGCGGCTCGACATTCCGTCGGTGCTGTTCATGCTGCGCCACGGCGAAGCGAAGGTGCTGATCGTCGACACCGAGTACGCGGAGCTTGCGCACCGCGCGGCGCTGGAAATTCCGGGATTGAGGATCGTCAGCGTCGCCGACGCGATGCTGGCCGACCCTGCGCGCTTCGCAGGCGCGACCGACTACGAGGCGTTCGTCGCCGGCGGCGACGCGGACCATGCATGGACGCTGCCCGCCGACGAGTGGGACGCGATCGCGCTGAACTACACGTCCGGCACGACCGGCGACCCGAAGGGCGTCGTCTACCACCATCGCGGCGCGTACCTGGCGGCGCTCAGCAACATCCTCGAATGGGACATGCCGAAGCACGCGGTCTACCTGTGGACGCTGCCGCTGTTCCACTGCAACGGCTGGTGCTTCCCGTGGGCGATTGCCGCGCGCGCGGGCGTGAACGTGTGCCTGCGCAGGTTCGACGCGAAGACCGTGTTCGACCTGATCCGCCGGGAGCGCGTCACGCATTACTGCGGTGCGCCGATCGTGCAGAGCGCGATCGCGAACGCGCCGGCCGAATGGCGTGAAGGGATCGACCATACCGTGCACGCGATGGTCGCGGGCGCGGCGCCGGCGCCGGCCGTGATCGCGAAGATGAAGGAGATCGGCTTCGACCTGCTGCACGTGTACGGGCTGACCGAGGTCTACGGCCCGGCGACGGTCTGCGCGAAGCAGGCGCGCTGGGACGGTGAGTCCGACGAAGAGCGCGCGCGGCTCAACGCACGGCAAGGCGTGCGTTATCACCTGGAGGCGGGCGCGACGGTGCTCGATCCGGACACGATGGCGCCGGTGCCGGCCGACGGCGAGACGCTCGGCGAGATCATGTTCCGCGGCAACATCTGCATGAAGGGCTACCTGAAGAACCCGCACGCGACCGACGAGGCATTCCACGGCGGCTGGTTCCATACCGGCGATCTCGCGGTGCTGTCGCCGGACGGCTACATCCGCATCAAGGACCGCAAGAAGGACATCATCATCTCGGGCGGCGAGAACATTTCCAGCATCGAGGTCGAGGACGCGCTGTACCGGCATCCGGCGGTCGCGGTCGCGGCGGTGGTCGCGATGCCGGACCCGAAGTGGGGCGAGGTGCCGTGCGCGTTCGTCGAGCTGCGCGAGGGGATGAGCGCGACCGAGGAGGAGATCGTCGCGCATTGCCGGCAACTGCTCGCGGGCTTCAAGGTGCCGAAGGCCGTGCGCTTCGGCGAGCTGCCGAAGACGTCCACCGGCAAGATCCAGAAGTTCCAGCTGCGCACCTCGGTCGGCTCGGACAAGGCGATCGATCTGGCGGGCGACGGCAAGAAGTGAGCGGCGGTGCGCGTGGCGTGACGTCGATACGGCGTCAATGCGGCACGAGCCACGCGATCGCCAGATAGCGGCCGACCTTCGCGAGCGTGACGATCGCGAGAAAGCGCGGCAGCGGCTCGCGCAGCACGCCGGCGATCACGGTCAGCGGGTCGCCGATCACCGGGGCCCAGCTCAGCAGCAGCGACCAGTGGCCGTAGCGCGCGTACCAGCCCTCGGCCCGCGCGAGCGCCGCCGGCTTCACCGGGAACCAGCGCCGGTCGCGGAACCGCTCGATCCCGCGGCCGAGCGCCCAGTTGATCGTCGAGCCGGCGACGTTGCCGACGCTCGCGACGAGCACCAGCGCCCAGGCGGGCTCGCGGCCGGCCAGCAGCAGGCCGGCGAGCACGGCTTCGGACTGGAGCGGGAACAGGGTTGCGGCGACCAGCGACACGGCGAACAGGCCGCCGTAGGTCACCGATACGGTGAGCAATTCGGACATCGCGCGATTGTACCGGCCGCGCGAGCGCGGCCCGCGGCCGCTATTCGGCGTGGCCGAGCTTGAACACGCTGACCGCTTCCGACAGTTCCGCGGCCTGGTCGCGCAGCGCCACGGCCGCGCGCTCGGCCTGCGCGATCAGCGTCGCGTTCTGCTGCGTCGCCTCGCCGATCTGCGTGACGGCGAGGTTCACCTGCTCGATGCCGGCCGACTGCTCGCTCGACGCCGAGCTGATCTCGGCGATGATGGTGCGCACCTGGTCGACCCGCGCGACGATGTCGCGCATCGTGCCGTGCGCGGCCTCGGCGATCCGGTAGCCTTGCTCGACGGTCGCGGCCGATTCGGCGCTCAGTTCCTCGATCTCCTTGACCGCCGCCGCGCTGCGCTGCGCGAGCGCGCGCACTTCGGCCGCGACCACCGCGAAGCCCTTGCCGTGCTCGCCCGCGCGCGCGGCCTCGACGGCCGCGTTCAGCGCGAGGATGTTGGTCTGGAACGCGATGCCCTCGATCACGCTCGTGATCTCCGCGATCCGGCGCGTCGCGCGCTCGATCTCGCCCATCGTCGCGACCACGCGCTGCACGGCGTCGCCGCCGCCCGTCGCCGCGTCGGATGCGCCCGCGACCAGCGTGTTCGCCTGCGCCGCATGCTCGGCGTTCTGCTGCACGGCGGCCGTGATTTCCTCCATGCTCGCCGCCGTCTGCTCGACGCTGCTCGCCTGCGTCGCGATGCGGGCGGCGATGTCGCCGCTGCCGGCCGCGATGTCGACGGTGCCGCGCGCCATGTCGGCGGAGCCGCGGCGCACCTGCGCGACGATGCGCGCGAGGCCGTCGCCGATGCCGTCGACCGCCTGCACGAGGCGGCCGATCTCGTCCGCGCCGCGCGGCGCGACGCCGTCGTCGCGGATGCGCACGCTCAGGTCGCCGGCGGCGAAGCGTTCCGACGCGCGCGCGGCCGCGTCCAGCGGCCGGCTCACGACGCGCCGCACCACGACGACGAACATCGCCGCGAACGCGAGCACGAGCGCCGCGGCGATCAGCAGGAAGCGGTTGCGGGTCGCCCGCATGTCGGCGAGCAGCTCGTCGTCGATCGCGACACCGCCGACCAGCCACTGCCATTGCGGAATCGTCGAGAACGACGCGAATTTCGCGGTCGGGCCGCGGTCCTGCGCGGCAGGGTCGGTCGACGTGTACGCGAGCTCCCCGTGGCCCGCCGCGAGCATCTGCGCGTACGGCGCGGCATCGTCGCGGGCCGGTTTGCCGGCCGCTTCGGGGTGGACGACGAAGGTGCCGCGCGACGGGCCGGACGATGCGTCGATCACGAAGTAATAGCCGTGCTCGCCGATCTTCAGCTCGCGAATGCCGGCTTCGACGAGGCGGATTTCGTCCGCGACGTCGATACCGACGAACAGCGCGCCGATCACGCGCCCGCCGGCGTCGACGACCGGCTTGTACTCGGTGATGAACGGCTTGCCGAACAGCTTCGCGAGCCCCGTGTAGCTGCGGCCCGCGACGAGCGGCGCGTAGGCGGGGCTGTTGCGGTCGAGGTGCGTGCCGACCGCGCGCGTGCCGTCCTGCTTCTTCAGCGACGTGGTGATGCGCACGAAGTCGTCGCCGTCGCGCGCGAAGATCGTCGCGATCGCGCCGCTCTTCTGCAGGAACTGGTCGGGGATCGTGTAGTCGAGATCGAGCGGCCTGCCGCCCGCGGACAGCGTCGGCGCCATCACACCGCCGCCGAGGTCATGGGTGCGCGCCGGGTCCAGCGCGAAATCGGCCGGCAGGAAGCTCGCGAACAGCGTCATCGAGCGATGCGCTTCTTCCGACAGCGCCTTGTCGAACAGGTCGATCATCGCGGCGATCGAGCGTTCCTTCTCGGCGATGCGCGCGTGCGCCTGGTCGGCGATCTGTTCGCCGGCCAGGTGCGCGAGGGTCCACGCGAAGGCGGCAAACAGCAGTGCGACGGTTGCGCACGACAAAGCGGCCAGACGAGCGCCAACGCTCATCCGGCCCAGGGACATGAATCTCATAGAACTTCCTGCGTGGGGACGGAGAGGAGGCGGAACGCACGCGTCACCGCAATTTCGTCACAGGAATAACGGCAGCGCGTGCGGATTCTTTAGCGCGGACGGTTTCGACGGATCACGCGAAGGGAATTCAGGGGGAAGGTTGCGTGCGCAGCCACTCAGTTCCAGCCGACCATGACCGCACCCATCCCGACGAGCAGGCCGCCCGTCACGCGGTTCATCGCGCGCATCCGCGCCGGCCGCTGCAACGCGCTGCCGAGCCGGTGCGAGAACAGCGCCATCGACGCGACGCCGCCCGCGAACAGCAGCGCGAACGTCGCCGCGAGCAGCAGGAACTGAAGGTTCAGGCTCCATTCGGCGTTCGCGCTGATGAATTGCGGAAAGAACGACGGAAAGAACAGCAGCGTCTTCGGATTCAGGCCCGACGTCGCGACGCCGCGCCAGAACAGTTCACGTCCCGTATCGGCTGCCGGCTGGGCGGCCTCGGCCGATGCGGCCGGCGCATGGGCCGGCGCGCGGCTGATCCATTGCTTGCACCCGAGCCAGACCAGGTAAGCGGCGCCTGTCCAGCGCAGCACGGTCAGCGCGCGCTCGTCGATGTGCACCAGCGAATTCAGGCAGAGCGCGGTCAGCGCGAGTTGCAGCAGCACGGCGAGCGTGCTGCCCCATACGCAGGGCAGCGCGCGCCGCCAGCCGGCGCGCAGCGCCTGGTTCATCGTGAGCAGGTTGACGGGGCCGGGCGCGTAGATGAGAACGAAGGAAGCGGCAAGAAACGAGAGGTAAAGCCGGAACGACATGACGGGAAGCGCAGGAACGGGGAGACGGGCGCCGGCGCCGCGCACGGTCGGTTGGGGTGCGCGGGCGGCGGTTTCGAATGCCTGGGTGCCCGGCTCCGCAACTCGTGATTGCGGTCGTGCGCCCCGTTGCGACGGGGTTGTCGCGGGGAGCGTGCCGGGCAGCAGGCATAGGGAAAATGTATCAGGGGGCCAGGTTAAAAGGCTTCCTGTTTTCCAGTGAAACGGCGTCAAATCCAGAATCCTGTTCAGCTAGAATTCCAATTTTCAGTAGAAGATTCTTCCTGTCATGGCAACACGCGAACGCACACCCAAATCGCTCGACAATCAGGACCGCAAGATCCTCGGCGCACTGCAGAAGAACGCGCGCCTGTCGAATGCAGAACTGGCCGAACAGATCGGGATGTCGACGACCGCATGCTGGAACCGCACGCGGCAACTCGAGCTCGACGGCTACATCGACGGCTATGTCGCGCTCGTCAATCAGCGCATGCTCGGCTACGCGGACATCGTGATCCTCGAAGTGACGCTCGATCGCCACGAGGACGACGCGCTGGCCCGCTTCGGCGCGGAACTCGCGGCGCTGCCCGAGGTGCTCGAGGCCTACCTCGTGTCGGGCGAATACGATTACTGGATCAAGGTCGCCGTGGACGGCACGGCAGGCTACGAGCGGTTTCTGCGCGAGAAGCTGTACAAGATCTCGAGCATTCGCCACAGCCGCTCGATGTTCGCGCTGCGCTGCATGAAGGACGTGCCGTCGATTCAGGTGTGAGCGCGCGGAGGGAGGGGCAGCCGGCCTTCGTCGAAGTGCCGACGCGTGCGGCCGCGCGATTGCGCAGCGGAGGCGGGCGGGTGGAAGTGGAACAAAGCCGGGGGCCAGCCCAAGGCCGCCGGCCGGCGTCTGGTCGTTCCGTTCAGCGCGGCAGGCGCGCGTGGGCTTCAGCGATGATTGCGCAGTTCTCGAGGTGCAGTGCCCATGCTTCTGCAAGCAGCGAGCCAACACGCGTGAGCCAGCCAGCGGATTGGTTGGAACGGACGGAGACGTTAGACGTTTGCATGACGGTGCCCCATGTAGGTGGCGAGTTAGGGATAACCCTAATCATAGATGAGGCCCACCGCGTTGTGAAATGAGATTTTGTAATATGGTAATTCTTTGAGGATTCTGTTGCCGCAGCGCAACAGGATTCATCGTGATCGTCACTGCCCGCCGATCCACCCGAACCGCCACGACAGCCGCCGCGTCGCGGCGAGCAGCGCCTGCGCGAGGCCGCTGTCCGGCCCGTGCGGGAAGCCGCGCGACGCGCCGATGATCGCGATCACGAGCCGGATGCTGCCGGTGTGATCGAACACGGGCGCCGCGACCGTCGCGATGCCGGGCACCGGCGCGTCGAACGCGAAGTCGACGCCTTCCGCGCGGATCTGCGCGAGGCGCGCGCGGAACGCATCGTCGGCCGTCGCCGTCACGCGCCCCGCAAGGCGCACGGGTTCGCCGGCGAGCAGGCCGGCCAGCACGTCGTCGGTCATGCCGGCCGCGAAGCTGCGGCCGATCGCCGTATTGACGAGCGACATCACGGTGCCGACCTGCAGGCTCACGTGCTGCGGCCGCGCCGATTCCTCGAAGCGGATCACGGTCGGCCCGAGCGGCCCGAGCGTCGCGGCCGCGACGCTCATGTCGGTCGCTTCGGCGAGCGCGACGATCTCGGCTTCCGCGTCGCGCGCCGGCGACACGCGCTGCATCGCGATCAGGCCGAGCGCCTGGCTGAGCGGCCCGGCGTCGAAGCAGCCGGCCGCGTCGCGGTTCAGCAGGCCGATCTTCAGCAGGCTCACCAGATGCGGAAACGCCTTCGCGGCCGGCATGCCAGCCGCCGCCGCGAGGTCGCGCAGCGGCAGCGCGCGGCCTGCCGACACGAGCGCGAGCAGCAGGCCGCCGGTGCTGTCGAGCGCGTTGATCCCGCGCTGCGCCTTCGCGTCGTCGGCCAGCGCGGGCGGCACGCGCGGCGCGGCCGAGGGCGGCGCCGCCGCATCTTCCGCGCCGAGCGACGCGGTTGCCTGCCGCGCCGCATCGCGCAACGCCGCCGCGATCGGGCCGTCCCACGCGACGTCGATCGACCCCGTCGAACCGATCACCGTCATCGCGAGCTGCAGGCGGCCTTCCGCGTCGAGCACCGGTACGCACAGCGCGCTGACGCCGGGGCTCGGCAGGTCGACGCCGCGCTCGATGCCGCGCCGGCGGATCGCGTCGAGCTGGGCTCGCCGCGCGTCGGCGTCCGGAGTCGGCTGAGCGCTTTCGGCGCCCGCGAGCGTGTTGCCCGCACCGGCCTGGCTGGCCGCCATCGCATCGAGCTGCGCCGGGGCGCCGAATGCGCGGAATACGCGGCCGGTCGCCGTCGTGTCGAGCGACATCACCGATCCCACGTGCAGGTTCACGTGCAGCGGATAGCCGCCGTGCTCGATGCGCACGATCGTCGGCCCGAGCGCGCCCGGCACCGACAGCGCGACGCTCAGCCCGACGCTTTCCGCGAGCCGCGCCGCGTGCGGCAAGGCCGCGCGATAGGCCGGCTGCCGCTCGATCGACATCAGGCCGAGCCGCAGCGACAGCGGCCCCGGCTCGTAATTGCCGGTGATCGCGTCGCGCTTCACGAGCGCAAGGCGCGTGAGGCTCACCAGATAGGTATGCGCCTGCGCGGTCGACAGCTCCGCGGCCGCCGCCAGCTCGGACAGCCCGAGCGGCTTGCGCCGCCGCGCGAGCGCGTCGAGCAGCCGGCCGCCCACCTCGACGCTCTGGATGCCGCGCTGCGCCTTCTGCGGCGCATCGTCCGCGCGATCTTCATCGTTCTGCACTGCGTTCACCTGAAATCGAAACATCCCGCATGGTATCCGACGCCATTTCTCGCGCCCGTCCGCACGTTTACCCGCATTAAACAATAGCAAGCATATTTGTCATTGACAAATAATCGGCGCGAGACGATGATCGGCTCAACCCCTCAACTCATGGCTCGCAGCCACGGAACCCCACATGGCCAAAGCATTCGCCTCTCAAGCCGACCTGGAAGAGAAGAAGATCACCTGGACCCGGCTCTCCGAAAACGCGTACGCGTACACCGCCGAAGGCGACCCGAACTCGGGCGTGATCATCGGCGACGACAGCGTGCTGATCGTCGACACCACGGCGACGCCCGCGATGGCGCAGGACCTGATCGCGAAGATTCGCGGCGTCACCGACAAGCCGATCAAGCACGTTGTGCTGTCGCACTACCACGCGGTGCGCGTGCTCGGCGCGTCCGCATATTTCGCCGAAGGCGCGCAGCACGTGATCGCGAGCCGCGGCACCTACGAGATGATCGTCGAGCGCGGCGAGGCCGACATGAAGTCGGAGATCGAGCGCTTCCCGCGCCTGTTCGCGGGCGTCGAGACGGTGCCGGGCCTCACCTGGCCGACGCTCGTGTTCGAGCGCGAGATCACGCTGTTTCTCGGCAAGCTCGAAGTGAAGATCATGCATGTCGGCTCGGGCCACACGAAGGGCGACACGATCGTGTGGCTGCCGTCGCAGAAGGTGCTGTTCTCCGGCGATCTCGTCGAATACGACGCCGCGTGCTACTGCGGCGACGCGCAGCTCGAACAGTGGCCGGCGACGCTCGAGGCGCTGCGCGCGCTCGGCGCCGAGAAGCTCGTGCCCGGCCGCGGCCCGGCGCTGCTGAACCCGGCCGAAGTGAACCAGGGCCTCGACTACACGAAGGACTTCGTCACGACGCTGCTCGCGCAGGGCCGCAAGGCCGTCGAGCGCAAGCTCGACCTCAAGGCCGCGATGGCGCTCGCGCGCGAAGCGATGGACCCGAAGTTCGGCCAGGTGTTCATCTACGAGCACTGCTTGCCGTTCGACGTGTCGCGCGCGTTCGACGAGGCAAGCGGCATCACGCATCCGCGCATCTGGACCGCCGAGCGCGACAAGGAAATGTGGGCCGCGCTGCAGAACTGAGCGGCCCATGACGGCGGGGCATCCGGGCGGACGTCCCGCCTTTGCGCGGCGCCCGTAGACCCGCCGCGTTTTTTCGATCTCACAAGAAAGCAGGGCGCACGCACGCCCTCGGAGACTGCTGCGCGCTCGATTCGCGCAGCGCGTTTGGAGAGAGACATGCCCCAATCCCCTTCTGTCGCAGCGGCGGTCGCGTCCGCGTCGGCTTCCGACGACCAGCTGCTGTTCCGCAAGATCGCGTGGCGGATCATCCCGTTCCTGTTCCTCTGCTACGTCGTGTCGTTTCTCGACCGCATCAACATCGGCTTCGCGCAGTTGCAGATGAAGCATGACCTCGGTTTCAGCGATGCGATGTACGGCCTCGGCGCGGCCGTGTTCTACGTCGGCTACGTATTTTGCGAAGTGCCGAGCAACCTGCTGCTCGCGCGCTTCGGCGCGCGCCGCACGTTCACACGGATCATGCTCCTGTGGGGCATCGCGTCGGTGGGGATGATGTTCGTGTCGAAGCCGTCGCATTTCTACGCGCTGCGCTTCCTGCTCGGCGTGTTCGAGGCCGGCTTCTTTCCCGGCATCGTGCTGTACCTGACCTGGTGGTTCCCGGCGAATCGGCGCGCGGCGGCGATCTCGGTGTTCTTCGCCGGCGTGGCGGTCGCGGGCGTGCTCGGCGGGCTGATGTCGGGCTGGATCATGCGCGACATGGCCGGCGTGCTCGGCCTCTACGGCTGGCAATGGATGTTCGCGATCGAGGGCGCGCCCGCGGTCGTGCTCGCGTTCGTCGCGCTCGCGTATCTCGTCGACCGGCCGCAGGACGCGGCGTGGCTCACGCCGGACGAGAAGGCGCGCGTCGCGGCGCTCTGCGCGCACGGGCAGGGCCGCGACGGAGCGCACGGCGCACATGGCGCACATGGCGCACATGGTTCGGGCAGCTTCGCCGCCGCGTTGCTGAATCCGCGCGTCTATCTGTTCGCGTTCGTCTATTTCTCGCTGACCTGCGCGTCGCTGACGCTCAACTTCTGGATGCCGCTGATGATCCGCGATTTCGGCGTGACCGACGTCGTGGCCGTCAGCCTCTACACGGTCGTGCCGAACGCGATCGGCGCGATCGGCCTGATCGTGATCGCGCGCCGCTCGGATCGCACCGGCGAGC
Source organism: Burkholderia ubonensis (assembly GCF_902833085.1). Taxonomy (GTDB): domain Bacteria; phylum Pseudomonadota; class Gammaproteobacteria; order Burkholderiales; family Burkholderiaceae; genus Burkholderia; species Burkholderia ubonensis. Next base: position 536,056 of record NZ_CADFEB010000006.1, on the reverse strand, counting down.
GCCGCGGGCATTTTGCGTGCTGCACGATCGGCGGCGGGATCGCGCTCGCCGCGCTGACGCTGCATCTGCACAGTTTCGCGGCGATGCTCGCATGCCTGTCGATCGCCGCGACGCTGATCTTCGCCGCGCTGCCGATCTTCTGGGCGGTGCCGACCGGCTACCTGTCCGGCAAGGCCGCCGCGGGCGGGATCGCGCTGATCAGCAGCATCGGCATCACCAGCGGCATCGTCAGCCCGTGGGTGATCGGCCTGATCCGCACGCGCACCGGCAGCATGGATCTCGCCGTGTATCTGCTGGCCGCACTGCTGGTTGCGAGCGGCGTCGCGCTGCTGCTTGGCGTGAAGGGCGAGCAGCAGCGGCGGGTTTGGGCTTGAGCTACGCCGGAGCCGTCCGCTGATCGTTGACGGCCGCGCCACGCCAGGTGCCGTTCCGGCGCAACCGATCGAATGCCATCAAGGAGACAACCGATGTCTGCTCCTCTTCAAGCGGAGGCGGCGCGCGGCGTCGCCTCCGGCGCCGACACGGGCGATGATGCGCCGGACACTGACGCGCTGTACCGCCGCATCGGCGCGCGGATCGTGCCGTTCCTGTTCGTCTGCTACATCGTGTCGATTCTCGACCGCAGCAACATCGGCTTCGCGCAGTTGCAGATGCGGCAGGATCTCGGCCTGACGGACGCGATGTACAGCCTCGGCGCGGTGCTGTTCTTCGTCGGCTACGTGCTGTTCGAGGTGCCGAGCAATGCGCTGCTGCGCCGGTTCGGCGCGCGCCGCACGTTCGCGCGGATCCTGGTGCTGTGGGGTGCGGTGTCGGTCGCGATGATCACCGTCGACAGCGTGCGGCAGTTCTACGCGCTGCGCTTCCTGCTCGGCGTGTTCGAGGCCGGCTTCTTCCCGGGCCTGGTGTTCTACCTGACCTGCTGGTATCCGGCGCGGCGGCGCGCATCGGTGCTGTCGATCTTCTACGCGGGCGTCGCGGTTGCGGGGATGGTCGGCGGGCTGCTGTCCGGCTGGATCATGCGCGGCATGTCGGGCGTGCTCGGGCTGCACGGCTGGCAGTGGATGTTCGCGATCGAGGGCGCACCCGCGATCGCGCTCGGCGTGGCTGCGTGGTTCTGGCTGTGCGACGGTCCCGAACAGGCCGCGTGGCTGACGCCGGACGACAGGCGGCGGCTTGCCGACGATCTCGCGGCGGACCGTGCCCGGGCGCCCGCCCACACGGCGGCGTCGCTGCGCGAGGCGCTCGCGGCGCCGCGCACGTATCTGTTCGCGTTCATCTATTTCTCGCTGACGACCGCGCTGCTGATGCTGCTGTTCTGGATGCCGCTGATGATCCGCGAGTTCGGCATCCACGACGTGGTGCACATCAGCCTGCTGTCGATCGTGCCGAACGCGATCGGCGCGGCGGGGCTGATCGCGATCGCGCGGCGCTCGGACCGGCGGCGCGAGCGGCGCCGGCATTTTGCCGCCTGCGCGCTCGGCGGGGCGTTGGCGCTTGCGCTGCTGACGCTGCATCTGCCGAACATTGTCGCGATGATGGCGCTGCTGTCGCTGGCGGCGATGCTGATCTTCGCCGCGCATCCGGTGTTCTGGGCGGTGCCGTCCGCGTATTTCTCGGGCGCGGGCGCCGCGGGCGGGATCGCGCTGATCAGCAGCATCGGCGTGTCGAGCGGGATGATCACGCCGTGGATCGTCGGGATGATTCGCACGCGCACGGGCAGCATGGACCCGGCGATGCTGATGATCGCCGGGTTGCTCGCGGCGTGCGCGGTGGCGATGCTGGTGGGGACGCGGGTGGAGCGCCTGAAGTCATGCGTTTTGTCATAACCTACTGGCTTTCGGGAGGTAGACTGCGATGCAACGTCCCAACTTCATCGAGCACTGGACCGCGCTTGAGGATCCGGACAACGAACACTACCCGGGTGACTCGGAGCTTATGGGCATCGGTGCTCCATTGGCTCGCAAGCTCGGGCTCAAGCGCATTGGAATTCATCACATCCGGCTGTCGCCGGGGCGCCGTACTTCATACCCTCACGCAGAAAGCGCAGAAGAAGAGTTTGTGTATGTGCTCGAGGGAACGCCGGACGTGTGGATCGACGGCAACCTGCATAAGCTGAAGCCGGGAGACTCCGTCGCATTTCCCGCAGGCACCGGTATTTGCCACAGCTTTCTTAATAACACCAGTCAGGAAGTGCGACTGATCGTGATCGGCGAGACGCCGAAGCCAGAGAATCGCATTCGCTATCCGCTGAACGAAACGTACGAGTTGACGAGAGCCGATCGATGGACGGATTGGCCGGCGCGGTCGCTTGGGCCGCATGATGGCAAGGCCCGTGGCGAGTGACGGGCTTGTCCCGGGCCTGCCCGCTCGTCGACGACATGTATGGCGCGGCCCGTGACTTCGCGGATCGGTGCCGGCCGCTGAAACACCTTCACGATGTTGAAGCCTTCGAGCACGTTGCCGTAATGGTTGCTGCAGTTCAAAAGTGAACGGATAACAGCGTCGGAGGTTGGGGGGGCATACGAACCAGCGGCCAGGATATTGCAGATCGTTCGCCATCGGATCGATGCCGGCCGCGAGTTGGAGTTGTGGTTCGCTCGAATCGCGGTAATTGCTCGCGGTGCGAGTCGAGGCGATATGAGCGATCAAGATCGTCGCATGGTAATCGACACAGTGCGGCAAACTGGGCGAGCAATATGGGCGTGATGCTCGTTGCATTTAAACGCGATGCGCGCAGCACGATGCCTTGCGTCGTGTGACGGCGATGGCCATTGTCCGCCTTTTCAAAGCATGTGATACCATTACAAAAAGTATCACGATTTTGCGTTGAACGCAATTTAAATCTAATTAAAACAATTCGGCCAGGGAATTTCGAATCGATGGGTTTGATCGTGGGGTTGGTCGTTACCCCATTTGATTCGCATTCCAAGTTTAAAAAATCGTTGCACTCATGAATAAAAATCAATATCGCCTCGTGTTCAGTCGCGTGCGCGGCATGTTAATCGCAGTCGAAGAGACTGTCAGCTCGTCGGGGAAAGCGGGCAGGGGCGAAGCCGTGCGCAAGGTGGCGGGTGCCTTGCAAAGCGCGATGCCGCGGGTCGCGCTGCGTCGCGCGGCGTTTGCCGCGCTGGCGATGGCAGGCGTAGTGCCGATGTGGGCCGGCGCGCAAGTGGTGGGCGCGGGTCCGCATGCGCCGGCTGTCGTTCAGACGCAGAGTGGCTTGCCGCAAGTGAACATCAACAAACCCAGCGGGGCTGGTGTTTCGTTGAATACATATTCCCAGTTCGACGTGCAGAAACCTGGCGTGATCTTGAACAACTCGCCAGTTATCACGAACACGCAGCAAGCGGGCTATATCAACGGCAACCCGAATTTCGGCCCGAATGATGCGGCACGCATCATTATCAACCAGGTCAACAGCAATAACCCGTCGCAACTGAGAGGCTACGTCGAGGTGGCGGGCCAACGCGCCGAGGTGATCATTTCGAATCCGTCCGGATTGGTCGTTGATGGCGGCGGATTTATTAATACCTCGCGCGCAGTCCTGACGACCGGGGCGCCGACCTTGAATGCGGACGGGTCGCTGGCGGGATTCAATACGACACGCGGCCTCATTGCGGTACAAGGCGCGGGCCTGAATGCAACGAATGTCGACCAGGTCGACCTCATTGCCAGAGCCGTACAAACGAATGCCGCGATTTACGCAAACAACCTGAACGTCGTCACAGGCGCGAATCAGGTCAATCACGGCACACTCCAGGCAACCTCGATTCAGGGGGAAGGTGCCGCGCCGGCCGTCGCGATCGACGTCGGTCAGCTTGGCGGGATGTACGCAAATCGCATCTTCCTGGTCGGGACAGAGGGCGGTGTCGGTGTACGAAACGCCGGCACGATCGCAGCGGATGCAATGGGGATGACGCTGACGACCGGCGGGCGGCTGGTGCAGTCGGGCAAGATCAGCTCGCTTGGCAACGTCGCGGTATCGGCGGCGGGTGGTGTCGAGAACAGCGGTACGACCTACGGTCAGCAGTCGGTATCGGTGAACACGGGCGCTGACGCGGTGAATACCGGGACGCTCGCGGCACAGCATGACGTGAGTGTAACGGCGGGTTCGCTGAATTCGACGGGCATGCTTGGCGCGGGCGTGAACAGCGACGGTGCCGTCACGCAAGTCGGCGACCTGCAAGTCACGACGACGGGCACGTTGAGCGCGACCGGCAAAAGCGTTGCGGGCGGAAACGTCACGGCGAAGGGCGACGGAGTCAATCTCGCCGGCAGCACGACGGCCGCGAACGGCAATCTGTCGCTGACCGCTACGACCGGTGACGTGAATCTCACGAATGCGACGACCAGCGCCCAAGGTGCATTCACGGTGAACGCGGCGGGCGCGGTCGTCAACGACCACGGCGAACTGTCGAGCCAGGGCACCGCCACGGTAACGGCCGGCAGCGTATCGAACCAGGGCGGCAAGGTATCGTCGCAGGGGCCGCTGTCCGTGACGGCCACCTCCGGGCAACTCGCGAACCAGTCCGGCTCATTTGTATCGAAAAGCACGCTGGCGCTGCGCGGCGGCACCATCGCGAACAATCAAGGCACGATCCAGAGCGCCGGGCGCGCAACAATCGACGGAGGCACGATCGACAATTCGGCGGGACGTATTGCTTCGCTGAACGGCGACGGCTTGACGGTCACCGCGAGCGGCCAACTGACGAACGCCGCTGGCACGACGGCTGCTGGCGAAGAAGGCGGCGTGATCGGCGGCAACGGTGATGTGACGCTGAAAACCGGTTCGCTCGTGGATAGCGGGAACATCTCTGCCAAGGCTGCGTTGAAGGTGACCAGCGACGCCGTCAATAATGACCACGGTTCGCTGACGGGGACAACGGTGGACGTGACGACATCCGGCGCGTTGTCGAACCGAGGGGGCCGGATCGAGTCGCTGGGGGCGGCCACGCTGAAGTCCGGGATGTTTGAAAATCAGCGGGGCACGGTGAAGAGCGGTGGGTCGCTCAAGGTCGACGCCGGCACGCTCGACAATACCGCCGGGCGCATCGTGTCGCTGAACGATGCGGGCTTGAACATCACGACCACCGGGCGGCTTACCAACGCCGCTGGCACGACGGCTGCCGGCGAGGACGGCGGCGTGATCGGCGGCAACGGCGATGTGACGCTGAAAACCGGTTCGCTCGTGAACAGCGGCGACATCTCTGCGAAGGCTGTATTAAAGGTGACCGGAGACACCGTCAACAACGACCACGGTTCACTGATGGGGCAAACGGTCGATCTGACGGCGTCCGGCGCGTTGTCGAACCGGGGTGGCTGGATCGAGTCGCTGGGGGCAGCCACGCTGAAATCCGGGACGTTCGAAAATCAGCGGGGCTCAGTGCAGAGCGGTGGTTTGCTGAAGGTCGACGCCAGTACGCTCGACAATACCGCCGGGCGCATCGTGTCCCTGAATGATGGCGGCCTGAATGTCACGACGACAGGACAGCTTAGCAACGCCGCTGGCACGACAGCCGCGGGCGATGAAGGCGGAGTCATCGGCGGCAATGGTGACGCGGCCGTGACGACGCAGACCCTGGTCAATAGCGGTCGCATCTCGGCGCGGCAGACGCTCTCGGCTTCGGGGCGGACGATCGACAACAGCAGCGGCACATTAAGCGCTGCGGTGCTTGATCTGTCGACGAGCCACCTGACGAACCGGCGGGGCATTATCCGCCAGACCGGTAGTGCCGACATGAACCTGTCTGTCGATCAAGCCATCGACAATACGCAGGGCACGATCCGGAGCAACAGTTCGAATCTGGGTTTGCGCGTCGGGAGCCTGATGAACGACGGCGGAACGATCTATCACGCCGGACCGGGGACGCTGACCATCACGGACGCTGCCGCATTGTCGAACCGTGGCGGCTCGATCGGTTCGGCGGGAGCGCTGAATGCGGCCGCAGGATCGATCGACAACACGGATGGCATCTTCGGCGCAAAGGCCGGTATGGCTTCGGTGTCATCGGCCTCGACGCTGACGAATGACCGGGGCATCGTGCAGAGTGAAGACGACCTGACCGTCACCTCGGCCGGTGCGGTTTCGAATAAAGGGGGCAAGCTCGAAAGCCTCGGGCGGACCAGCGCACTCAGGGTTTCGGCGCAAAGCCTGAACAACACAAATGGCCGCGTTGCCAACGCCGGCACCGGGCAGGCATACATCGCGGCTGGGTCGATCACCAATGCGAATGCGTCAGGTCAGCCGAACGTCGGCGTGATTGGCGGCAACGGCGATGTCGTGATCGACAGCGAAAATGTTCAAAACGGACCGAATAGCCGGATCATCGCGAGCGGGAATTTAGCGTTCGCGAACGCCAATCAATTGACCAACGCGGGGCAATTGACGGCGGGCGGCAAGCTGACGGTCGATCGAGCCACTTCGCATGTTTCGAATGCCAATGGCGCAATCAGCGCAGCAATCGTGAATCTGGTCACGGCGAACCTCGACAACACAGGCGGGCAGATTGCGAATCCGGACGGGAGTCTCGGTCAAATTTCGATCACGACCGGTACGTTGACGAACGCGTCGGGAAGCATCGCCAGTTCACGGGATCTTTCGATCCAGGCCGCATCGCTGGTCGGTAGCGGTCGCATTGTGGCAGACCGGGACGCAACGGTCTCCCTGCAAGGCGACTATACGAACGCAGCCGGCAACCAGATCACGGCAAACCGGAATCTGACGCTGTCGACCACCGGGCAGCTCACCAATACCGGGACGCTATCGGCAGTCGGGAATCTGACGACGCACTCGAATGGCCTCGTCAACAGCGGTGAAATCATGTCCGGCACGCCGGGCGTGGCGGGGACAGGCGCAACGACGCTCGACGCGGGCACCGGCGATATCTCGAACGATGGCCGGATTGAAGGCAACGAGATTGCAACCACCAGTCAGCATCTGACGAATACCGGCGCGATGATCGGCGGCACGATCACGAACACGGCGCGATCGATCCTGAACGACGGCAGCCGCGCCGTGATGGCGGGCACGCAGGGCGTGAACCTGTATGTCGCCGACGAGATGACGAACCGCGGCGGCGCGTCGATCATCAGTCTGGGCGACGTCAATATCGCCAGGGACGGTCAACGGGATGCCGGCGGCAACCTTGTGAACCGGACGAGTGTGGTGAATAACCTGTCGTCGTCTATCGAGGCTGACGGGAAACTGAATATTGCAGCCGACCAACTGAATAACGTTCGAGAGAACGTCGCGACCCAGACGACCACGACGAGCGCAACCTACACTCTGAGGCCGTTGCCATGGTGGAAGACGGGGGCGCCGGGCAGGCTTGCGCCGTTCCAGGACGCCAACGTGGGCTTTGCCAACGCCTATTACGTAAATCCGGCGGATATCGTGTCGTCCGAACTGCTCATCACGCCAGACGGCTATGGCGTGACCAAGATGGTGGTCAATCTGCCCGAGAACGCTTCGGTGTTCCAGTGGCGGCAGAGCGGTGTGAGTTATTCGCAGGCCAACGGCGGATCGCAGGTGCAATATCAGCAGGATCTGCGCCTGACACCGAGCGCCGGGCAAGTGGTGCTGTATGCGAACAACGTCATGACGGAGCAACCCAACCCGGATCAGATGGGCGGGACGGCGTGGACGGCGCCGAATTACGTCAAGACAAACGTCGTCAATCAGTTGGGTCATGCGACGTATTCGAATCAGTACGGGAACTGCACGACACGTTGCGTACGAATCGAAGCGTATCCCGACTTTACCGATCCGAATGCGCAGATGCTCAAGGGGACGGAGAAGAGGCGCGAGGGCGGGCTGCCGCTTGAAACGCAGCGGATCGCAACTGAAACGGTGACGACGACGACGCTGGTGCCGAACAGCGGTACGGCGGCCGTGCTGACGTCGGGCGGGGCCATGACGATGTCGGTCGGCCTCCAACTGTTGAATGACAACGGGACCATCGCAGCGGGTGGCGATCTGACCGTGAACGGCCAGAATGTGCCGAACGGCGGCACCAACGCTGCGATCGTGAACAAGGGGACGCAGCTTACAACGACGTATTCGTTCGTCAATCAGTCGGGCTACAACCACCCGCGCGATCCCTATCCGGGGACGCCGGCGGAATGGATTACGTGGACGAATCCGTCGATCACGCTCCCGACGAGTGTCGTGGGTGGGACGATCACCAGCAACAGGACAGTCAGCATCGACGGCGGTGTCGTCCGCAACACGAGTGTTCAAGCGACGTCCGGCCCGAAGGGCGCAAGCGCTGCGTCGCTTGGGTTGACGGCGGCGAACCTTGTGATGGGTTCGGGCGCAGGCGCGATCGGCGTAACCGGAAATGCAACCGGTGCTTCGGGTGTCACGGGGGCCGTTTCGATCGCACCCGGCGTCGTGCAGACGGTTTCGGGCGTACGGATTGCAATCCCGAACCTGACGCTGCCGACAAGCGGCCTGTTCTCGATTCAGAAAGCACCGGATCAACCGTATCTGGTTGCAACCGATCCCCGTTTCACGTCCTACAAAAAGTTCATTTCGAGCGATTACATGCTCGATCAGCTGAGCTTCGATCCGGCCAAGGCCGCCAAGCGTCTCGGGGACGGCTATTACGAGTCGCGGCTCGTGATGGAGCAGGTCGCCAACCTGACCGGTAAACGCTTTCTGGCCGGCTACACCAGCAACGAAGACGAGTATCGTCAGTTGATGACGAACGGTGCGGTGTTCGGGAAGGCGCTCGGTCTGGTACCGGGTGTGGCGCTGACTGACGCGCAAATGGCGGCGCTGACGACCGACGTCGTATGGATGGTCAACCAGACGGTGACGCTGGCTGACGGAACCCGGCAGACCGTCTTGGTGCCGCAGGTGTATTTGGCGAAATCGAACAACGTCGATCTTTTGCCGACCGGCGCTTTAATCGCAGGCGATACGCTTGGCATCAATGGCACGGATGTCGTGAACGACGGGAGCACGCTTGCATCGAAGCACAACGCGGTCATTGTCGCCAGCAACGATATCCAGAACCTGGGCGGCGTCATCGAAACCGGTCGGCTGGCCATGGTGGCGGGCAACGACATCGTCAACCGCTCGTCGACGAATACGGAAACGGCGCACTTCATTCAGGGAACGTCCACGCACACGTCGATCGGTTCACTGGCCACGATCAAATCGTCCGAGGATCTGGTCATGCAGGCCGGGCGTGATCTGACGATTGCAGGCGGCAAGGTCTCCGCCGGCCGTGATCTCGGCGTATCGGCGGGACGGACAACCAGCATCGGCACGGTCGCGACAGGCTCTGACGTTGACACGCGAATCGACGCGCGCAATGCGACCGGATGGACAAGCGCGACTCAGATCGGCAGCACGCTGGACGCGGGGCGCCATCTGGGCGTGGCGAGCATTGGCGATATCGATGTGACGGGCAGCACGCTGAAGTCGGGCGGCGATATGGCCTTGATCGGCGCCGGCAACGTGACGGTCCAGGGGGCGACGAACCGCTCGACGTATGACACGAAGGGAGCCAGCGGTAAAAACTGGTCCTCTTACAACCATCAACTCGATACGAACGTCAGTAGCCAATTGTCGGCGGGTGGCGCTGCGACCGTTGTCGCGGGCATGGGTACGCCGGACAAGAATCTGTCGATCCTCGGCTCGAGCGTCGTGGCGGGCACCGACGGCAAAGGCAGCGGTGCGATCAATCTCGGTGCAACCGGCGATATCACGATCAGCGCAACGCATACGCGCAGCAGTGGCGCGTATGCCGGACACACGGAATCCAGCAGTTTCCTGTCCAGTTCGTCCAGCGACTCGTCGCGCACCTACTCGGGCGTCGCGTCGAACGGCTCGCTGGTGTCGGGCGATTCGGTGACGGCCAGCGCGGGACGAGATCTGACGGTCGGCGGGAGCAACGTGGTCGGCCAGCACGACGTCGATCTCTCCGCAAAGCGCAACGTCGACATCACCGCCGATTACGACAGTTCGCAGGAATCGAGTTATTACCGGAAGAAGAAGTCGGGGCTGATGAGCTCGGGCGGCCTGGGCTTCACAATCGGTTCGAGCGAGCAGAAGGCGAAGTCCGACAGTCAGTCGGTCTTGCAAAGCCAGGCGCGCAGCACCGTAGGCAGCGTGCAAGGCAATGTGTCGATCAAGGCCGGGGAAAACGTTCACGTCGGCGGCAGCGACGTCGTGGCCGGTAAGGCCGTCGACGACACGAAGAATGCAACAGGCAACATCGACATCGTCGGCCGAAATGTGACGATCGATCCAGGTAAGGATGACGAACGGACGCACGACCAGCAGGAGTTCAAGTCGAGCGGCTTCACGGTCGCGGCTACGGGTACGCTGTTCGATACCGTCCGCAATGTGAAAGACAACGGGTCGACCGGTAACGCCTTTCAGCGGGCCCAGAGCGTCGCGAACGAGATCGGGGCCAGCGCGGCCGATATGCCGTCGATTTCGGTGACGTATGGCCGCAGCCAAAGCAAAAACTCGCTCGACACGTCGAGCCTGACGAATGCAGGCAGCACGGTTCGCGGCGGCGGCAACGTATCGGTAATCGCAACCGGGGGCGCGACGAAGGATGCCCAAGGTCGCGCCACGGACGGCGACATCACGGTGGTCGGCTCGGCGATCAGTGCGGGCGGCGCCGCGTTGCTCGACGCGAATCGGAACGTCACGCTCGCGGCGTCGACGGATCAGTATCGGCAGAAGAGCGAGTCGAGCAGTTCGAGTTCGAGTCTTGCGTTGCTGTCGTCGCCGAGCCTGGGCGATCTGGCGCGCTGGATCGGCGGGTCGGCAAATCATGGCGGCAACAGTCCGTCGCCGTACAACGCAAGCAGCAGCAGCGCGAACGGCTGGACGACGACAACGACTCAGGCCCCGACGACAGTTTCGGGTAATACCGTTACGGTGCGGAGCGAGACGGGCGATGTGAACGTGATCGGTTCAGGCATCAGCGGCACGAAAAACGTCGATGTGGTCGCGAAGCAAGGCGCGATCAACGTGCTCGCGGGTCTGGAAACGAGCAAGAGTCATCAGGAGTCGAGTAGTCGCCAGATCGGCAGTCTCGGCAGTAACGGTACGGCGACGGGCTTCAGCGTCGGCGTGGCGAACAGCCACACGGTCCAGGACAGCGCGAGCGATACGCAGAGCAGGATGCGCAGCCAGATCGCGAGCGGCGGCAACGTGACGCTCGACGCGAAGCAGGATCTGACGGTTACCGGCTCGGATGTCATGGCGGGCAAGGACCTGACGCTGACCGGCAAGAACCTGAACTTCGATCCGGGTACCGATACGACGCAAACCAGCATGAGCCAGCATTCGAGCCAGTTCGGCGTGAGCCTGGCGCTGGGCGGGGCGGCTGGCAACGCGGTGGCAGCCGTGAACCAGAGCATGCGGAATCCGGCACGCGGCGGCGATGCGCGACTCGGCGCGCTGGACAAGGCGCAAGCCGCGCTGGCGACGTACAGCGCGTATCAAGTTGCCAAGGACTTCAAACTTGACGACCCGTCAAAGGTGGCGCTCGTGAAGGCGACCGTGAGTATTGGCGGCAGCACCAGCTCGAGCGAATCGCACAGCGGTTCACTCGCGAACGCGGGCAGCAAGTTGACGGCTGGCGAGAACGTCAAACTGATCGCGACCGGCAGCGGGGCCAAGGATCAGGACGGTCTTGCGACGGACGGCGATATCAATGCGCGGGGAACGCAGATTTCGGGCAAGAACGTGACGCTCGAGGCGGCGCGCGATGTCAATCTGCAAAGTGCAAAGGACACGACTCAGCTGTCGAGCCGCAACAGCAGCAGCGGCGGCAGTATTGGCGTGGGTGTGGCGCTGGGCGGACAACAAAACGGCCTCACGGTGGAGCTTGGCGCGAGCATTGCGCGTGGCCATGCGAACGGCCAGGGCGTGACGAACCGCGATTCGGTGGTTTCGGCGAGCGATACGCTGACGTTGAAGAGCGGCCGTGACACGAATCTGCGGGGCGCGGAGACGTCGGGCCAGACGGTCAACGCCGATGTTGGTCGCGACCTGAACATCCAGAGCCAGCAGGATACGGCGACGTATGAAAGCAGGCAGACGAGCGGCGGATTCCAGGTGAGCGTTTGCGTGCCGCCGATCTGCTATGGCCAGATGGTGAGCGGCAGCGCCAACATCAGCCAGCAGACCATCACGGCGACGTACCAGTCCGTGAACCAGCAAAGCGGGATGTTTGCGGGTGACGGTGGTTATCACGTTACCGTCGGCAAGCATACGCAGCTGGACGGCGGCGCCATCGCGAGCAGCACGGCCGGCGCGGACAAGAGCAGCCTGTCGACGGAGACGTTCGGCCATACGAATCTCGAGAACAAGCTGAGCTACTCGGGTGACTCGTTGGGCTTTGGCGCGAGCGGCGGTTTCGGTAATAGCTCGCCAGGCGGCGTCAGACTGAATACGCCGGTCGTGCAGACGGGGCCGGCGGGTGCGGGACCGGTGACGGCGAATGGTTTGGGGCCAAGCGGCTTCTCGGCGGCCGGCACGAGCAGCGAGACGACCGGGACGACCTATGCGACCGTGAGCCCCGGCACGATTACCGTTCGCGGCGACGCAGGCACTGGCCACGACAGCACGGCGGGCCTGAATCGGGATATGTCGATCGCGAACGGTGCGATCGAAAACACGTTCGATGCGCGGAAGGTGCAGAACGATCTGGCGGTGCAGCAGGCGGCGGGTCAGGTCGGGATGCAGATCGTGGGGGCGGTTGGGAAGTATCTGACGGATAAGGCGTCCAGGGCCGTAACGAAGGCCGAAGAGGAGTTGAAGGCGGCGGAAGCCTCTGGCGACGAGACTGCGATTGCGAAGGCGAAGGCCGATCGCGATGCGGCCATGCAGCAGTATGCGATGTGGAATGGTGACAGTGCGTCCAGAAAGGCAGCGCACGCCATCGTGGCGGGTGGCGCGGCGGCGTTGGGTGGTGGCAATATCGGCGGGGCCATGGCTGGGACAATTGCCGGTGATTACGCAAGCTCGGCTGTGGGTCAGATCGCAGGCGGTACGCTGGGGGGCACATTGCTGACGAACTTGGCTGCCGGTGTGGCAGGCGCAGCGGCAGGTGGTGCGGTTGGCGGTGGGGCCGGAGCGATGAGTGGTGCTGGCGGTGCGTTGAGCGCCGATCTGTACAATCGGCAGTTGCACGATAATGAAGACGACGCGATTCGAACGAAAGCGAATGGTGACAAAAAGGCCGAAGAACGGCTGACACGTGCGGGTTGCTATGCAATCAAGTGTTGGGCTCAATATGCGGAAGGGAGCGCAGAGCGCAATAAGTATTTTGTGAGTGAGGTCGAGGCTGCGTCCCTTGGGCCGGAACTCGATTGGGTAAGCAAGCAGAAGGAAGCGGGGTTGTTCGAGTACACGCCGTTGCAGAAGGCTGGCGATGCGTTGAGGAACGATCCGGTTGGCGTGGCAAAGGATGTGGTGAAAGCGGGACTGGGTTTCGTGACCGCGAAGACAGGTGGAGCGCTCTGCGGAAGTGGCTTGGGATGCGCGGTCGGTTCTTGGATGTTTGCGTTTGGCGCAAGCGATATGGTAGAGGGTACGACCGGATTAATGAATCGCTATGACGGGATTTCCTCGCCTGGAGTGAATCCGTTGAGGTTTTGGTTCAATCAGCTAAACCCTACATGGGGGAATGCCGTGTACAACGGAGCTAATCTTGCATTCTCTATTGCGGCCTTGAAAGTTCAGGTTCCGCTAAATATTGGCGTTGCCGATGGTCTCAATCGCCCTGTTTCAATGTTTGGTGTCACGGTTCAGCGTATCGACAATGTGAATCTTATACCGTTTATTAAACAGCCTTGGCCGTATGGTTCGACGCTGGGGTTTTTGCTCTATGGGGTTGGTTCGAAAGGGATGGCGGTTGTCAATGACGTGCGGCAGGCCGTAGGAGATAAGAAGTGAACTGGCGAAGATTGTATGCGGCCACTCAGATATATGGAGTCGTAGGCGGTGTTGCCGTAGGTGGAGCCGGGTGTTGGTCGTTTCTGGTCGCAGGACTATGCCGCATAGCATTTGATCTTGGCGAAAACGAATCTATGCTGTTGATTGGCCTTCCTCTTTTTATTATTCTGTTTGTCGTATTTGTGAAGCACTTGCCGAAGTCGCTACGCAAGGCCGGGATGTTAAGCGACGATCCTGAAAAATTCGGTCCATGGTTCAAGTCTGATCGCAGGAACTGAATGACCGAGCTCGGCGGATGCCGGGCTCGGTGTTTATGAACGTTGGGAACGAGGGCGACGTCGAGGCCGTCGTTGGGCGGAGAATTGTTCGTCGTGGTGGATGCGGCCGGATCGTAGCGGAGATACTGCGGAACTCGGACATGCAGATGGCGGAGGCGTCGGGCGGGAAGCACAATAACGAGATTCGGAGCATCGTGGGCTGCCAGAATCTGAATTGCGATGGTTACAAGAGCGATCCGGAATGTGTCTCAGAAGGTTGTTGTTGTTGTTGTTGTTGTTGTTGTTGTTGTTGTTGGGGTATTGAGTTTTTTGTTCCGATTAGAGTTTCGCCTAACACTCCCCCGAGTGTGCCAACTGCGTATCCTATTGGAGGAATGAAATGAAGTGGGGGCATGCGCACGAAGTAAATGGTGTGGAAAGATTGCTATATGTTGTTCTTGCGTGAGTCTTGACCTTGTCTGATCCCCTTGATCGCTGGATAGGGGAAATTGTTTCGAATGAAGGGGAGATGAGGGGGATCCCGGATGGTCGATAGAACGAATTTCTGCGGCCGACGGGAGTGTGCAGTATAAAGTTTTGGCTAACCCAGAAATTAGTGGCATCGAGCGCGATGAGGAAATTTATGGCCAGGGTGTGTTTAACTCTGCTTTGCGTAAATTGTTAATGTCATATGCGGAGCGATTCCCGGAGAAATGCAAGGAAGTACATGATTTGATTGAGCGATACGGCCTATAGGCGGCGAGGTGAATTTCATTGGCTCGTAAATAAAAGTCAGTGGAAAACGCAGATGGTCGAGGCCAACGAACCATCGCTTATTGCAAGACACAGGCAGAGTCAGGAATTGATAAAAAGTGAAAATAACTAAATGGCTGGCGGCGCTGCCGATCACAGCCTTGATGTCGCTCGGGGTACACGCGCAGCAGGCGCCTACGCCTGCCGACCAGGCTGCCGCCGCGCGGGCGAATGCTGAGCAGGACCGACAGGCGCAGCAACAACGCGACGCACAACAGCGCGACGCAACCGTGCGCACCCCTTCCGTGCGCTCAGAAGTGCCGCACCTCGAAGCGTATCGGGCGCTTCCCACTGAAACGCCGTGCTTCCGCATCGAACGCTTCTTGCTCGAGGTGCCGAGTTCGTTGCCCGACGCCGCGAGGGCTCAAGGCGCGTCCGCGCTGCCGATGGATCGCTTCGCTTTTGCCCGCGAATGGCTGAACCACTACGCGGGGGAATGCGTCGGCAAGCAAGGCGTTGACGTGCTGGTCAAGGGCCTGTCGCAGGCGATTCTGGCGCGCGGCTACGTCACCACGCGCGTGCTCGTCCCCGAGCAAGACCTGTCGAGCGGCGCGCTCAAACTCTCGCTGATTCCCGGCGTGATTCGTCATGTGCGCTTCGCCGATGAAAAGCTGCGCGGCACATGGAAGACCGCATTCCCGACTGGAGACGGCGAACTGCTTAACCTGCGCGACCTCGAACAAGGTCTGGAGCAAATGAAGCGTGTATCGAGTCAGGACGTGTCGATGCAAATCGTCCCGGCCGATCTGCCCGGCGAAAGCGACGTGGTGCTCGATGTGAAGCGCGGAAAGCCGTGGACGGTCGTCGCATCGATCGACAACTCCGGCACGCGCGCCACGGGCAAATTGCAAGGGAACCTTTCGGTCGGCATCGACAACCCGCTCGGCCTGAACGACGTCTTCAATATCGGCGTCAGTCAGGACCTCGAGTTCGGCGACAAGCGCCTGGGCTCGCACGGCTGGAACGGTTTCTACTCGATCCCGTGGGGTTACTGGACCACCACGCTGTCCGCGTACACGAACAGCTACTATCAGCGGATTGCGGGCGTGAACCAGACGTTCATCGCAAGCGGCAATTCGAAGACGGTCGATTTCAAACTGGCTCGTGTGCTCACGCGCAGCCAGAACGACGTGCTCGGCACGTATTTCCGACTGTCGCGCCGCTTCGGCAAGAGCTTCATTGAGGATACGGAAATCTGGCAGCAGCGCCGTAACAATACGATCATCGAAATCGGCCTGACCGACCGCCATTACTTCGACGGTGCGCAGTTCGACGGCTCGCTTGCGTATCGTCAAGGCGTTGGCGGGTTCGGTGCGCAGGCCGACACAATGGCGGCAGGCGGTGGCCCGACCTATCGCTTCAAGATGGCCGTGCTCGACGCGAACCTGTCGGTTCCGTTCGCGATCGATAAACAGCCATTTCGCTATGTCGGAACATTTCACGGCCAGTTCACCGGAAACACGCTGTCCTACATCGATGATCTGACGATCGGCAGCCGCTACACGGTACGCGGTTTCGACGGCGAAACGATGCTGGCGGCGGCGCGCGGCTTCTACTGGCGCAACGAATTGCAGATGCCCATCGGCCAAACGGGACAAGCGGTTTATGCCGGGCTGGACTACGGTCGCGTATGGGGACCACAACCAATCGCGCTTGTCGGTACGCAACTGGCCGGTGCGGTGATCGGCGTAAAGGGAAGCGTCGGCACGCGGTTCGGTGCATACGCGTATGACCTGTTTGCGGGTACGCCTGTCTACAAGCCTTCCGGATTTCAGACTGCTCGCGCGACGGTTGGATTCCAGGTGACCGCGCAGTTCTAGGCAGGGCCTGAAAGCGTCCGACGAGGCCGTGTGCGAGTGGGGCCTTCCCCGACGCACGCTGGCGCGTACCTGCGCGCACAGGTGCGCGCCACGGCCGAAGGAGCCGGCGCGATGATTCGAACTCCGTGCCGACGATGCCTTCCGTTTCCAGCCCCAGACCGTCGCGGTAGAGGCGCATCGCCGTTTCCAGATCGTCGACACCGATTGTCAGTGCGCTGATTCTTGATTACATGTGGCGGCCTTCAAGGTCCGATAGGAGACGTGCACCAATCACGCCATCAGCGTTGCGCCGGCCCACACGATCAACACGATGCCCAGCGCGCGGCCGATGCGCTCGCCGCCGGGCAGGATCTTCTCCACGAAGACGATGAGCGACAACGCGGCGATCCAGACGAGATTCATCACGCCGCCGACGAACAGAAGCGCCATCAGCAGCCAGCAGCAGCCGACGCAGTAAAGGCCGTGGCGCAGTCCGAGCCGGAAACTGCCGGCGACGCCGGGCCGCCAATGCGTGGTGAGGAACTTCACCGGCGAGCGGCATTGCGTGAGGCAAGCGCGTTTGAACGGCGAAAGCTGATAAATGCCGGCCGCGGCCAGCACGATCGCGGAAAGGAGCGCGCTCTTCGACCACAGCATCATTGCCGAAATGAGGCCGGTTGGCTGCAGCACTTTCTGCAGCGATGCCGCAGCGATCGAAAACACCAGCCAGGTAGTCAGGTAGCCGGCCAGCAGCGCCAGCGACGGCGCGGACGATGCCCCGTCGGCCGCGCCGTAATGTCGCAAGACACGCCGGTACAGCAGGACGAGCGGCGCGGCACCGGGCGTCATCATCGCGATCATCATCGTCCACCACATGACGATCGCGGTCGCCAACGACGGGTCCATGCTGCCGATGCCGTGCGGCAGTCGATGGGGGAAGAGCGTAACGGCCGTCATGTCGAGCGCCGACATGCCCATTCCCGCGCCGGTCCACAGGTAGAACCACGACAGCGCGACGACGGCGGCCATGCCGAGCGCGGTGACGACGCGCTCGTGCCTGAAGAGCGGGTCGATGCCGATCATGCGGCAGTGCGATGCCGGATCGGTCCCGTGTTGTTCATGTGCAGTCGCGCGAACTGCGCGTAGGTATCCTTGAGATCCAGTGCGATGTTTCCGCGCGAACGGCTGGTGCCGGAGCCGATCTCGGCGAGTTCGTATTCGAAGCCTTGCGGCAGGTCGATCCGGGCGCGATGTTCGGCGCCCGTCACCGGATTGCGGATCGGTTCCCCGACGACGTCGAAAACGCCTTCGACATGAATCCGGCCGCGTCGGGCGTCAACGTCCACGTCGACGTCGATCTTCGCGAAGATCGGTTCGAACGCGTGCTCGAGCGTCGACGCGAATACCGAGAACATCGTGGCGAACGGTTCGGTATCCTGCCCAGTCATGATTTTCAGAACGGCGTCGCGCTGCGCCGGGCTGGCCCGTTCGTCGACGATCGGCTGGCACTTGCCCTTGCCTTCGTGGATCGGGCCCGGCCACTGGAACACCACTGCGAGGTTGATGCCGTCGAGCCGCACGTCGCCGTAATGACCGCTGCCGATCGAAATCGCGCCCATCGCTTCGCAAAAGCCGTTGGTCGGCGGCGCGCTGAACTGGCAAGGGCAACCGTATGAGCAATTGCAGTTCATCAGTTCGGTGCCTTGAATTTCCCAGGGCGTCATGGCAGTGCTCCTTGCGCGCCGCGTCGAGTCGCGTGGTTCGAATCTAGTGCACGCGTTGGGGGAAGTCAAAGCAAGCGCTTGCCGCCGTTCGTAGCCGCGCGAACGGCGGTGGCGGTGGTTGTGCGGGCAAGGTTCCGATGCTGCGTCGGACTCAGCGCGTGACGAACGGCGCGGCGGCGTCCGGCGCCGTGCGCGCATGCTTGCGCTGGCGCAACAGCGCGACGCGGCAATTCTCCCGCGCGGTTTCGCGGCCGTCGTCGTCGAGCAGCACGAGATCGCCGCGCATCACGTTGAACGTGATCACGTCTTCGCCGTCGCTGCCAAGCGTTTCCGGCGTATGGACCGAGCCGGCCGGTTCGAGCACCGTCGAGCCGGCCTGCGCGACCCAGTCGTATTCGACGTAGCGCCACGCGCCGTGCAATGTATAGACGAATACCTGCCCGTCGTGACGATGGCGCGGCAGCGTCCGGCCGGCAGGCATCTTCAGCAGCGCGGTCAGCGTGTCCTCGGCCGCGTTGATGTGCAGGTACTTGATCGCGAGGCCCGGCAGGTCCGGACTCATCGGCAGCCACGGCAGCGCGTCGCCGGGCAGGCACGAGATCGGCGGCAGGTCGGTCGGGAGCGGAATGGACGACGGTGTCATGGCGGGAGCGGGGCGGGTGAGGTCAGGGAAGGGGGCATTATCGCAGAGGGAGGATTCGCCTTTACGGCTTTGGGTGATCGAACGCTGCGATCGAGTCGTCGCGTCGTGACGGCCGCTCCGTGACGAACATTGTTGCAAATCATTTCCATTCGCTGGACGTATGCGTGGCTAACCGTTATTCCTTCAGCTTCCGAGAAAAAGCGTGATTCTGAGAGAACACGATGGCCCGAGAACGAGGTGCACAAGGCGCGCTGGCGCGGTGGATAACCGGTCGTCAGTCGTATTTCCTGGAAGTGCCGGGCGCCCCGCGGGCGCAAGATCTGTCGATCATGTCGTTCGCACTCGACGAACGGCTTGGCGAGCCCTACCGGATCGAAGTGACGCTGACGAGCCCGATTGCGCTCGCGCGCACCGACTACCTCAATCGCCCCGGCACCTTCACGATCGAACCGCCGGGAACGGGCGGGGCCGCTGAAGCGGCGCGCAAATTCGCCGGCTGCATCACCGTGTTCGGGCAGGTACGCAAGACGCGTGATTTCGTGTCGTACCGGATCGTCGTCGAGCCGTTCGTCGCGCGTCTGCGCCTTGCTCAGGCAACGCGAATCTATCAGCAGCAATCCGTGCCGGAGATCATCGAATCAATCCTGAGACGACACGAATTCCGTTCCCATCAGTTTTCGTTCAAGCTGCGGCGCGCCTATCCACGTCTCGCATTCCGGATGCAATACCGGATGTCCGACTGGGATTACCTTCACCTGCTGATGGAGCAGGCGGGCTTGTACTGCTTCTTCCGCGCCGGACAGCATGGCGACGAACTGCATTTCGGCGACGACGTCGATGCCTATACGTACCGGCCGAACGTCACCATTCCATACCGCGAAGCAAGCGGCCTCGAAACCGGCCATGAAGCCGTGCTGGCGCTCGAATCGCATAGCGAAACGATCCCGCAGACGATCAAGGTTGCCGACTACAACCCGGAGAAGGCCTACGATCGGTTCAAGGCTGAAGCCAATGTCGCGCGCGACGATCCGACGACATGGGGCCAGTGCTACATATACGGCTCGCACCATCTGGACGGTGACGAAGCCAGGCGCGAAGCGCAGTTGCGCCATGAGGCCGCCGTCGCGTGGCAGGTCGTGTATTCCGGCAAGAGCTCCGTAGTGGACTTTGCGCCCGGACTCGTCGTGAAACTCGACGAGAAGCAGGCCGACGCGCCGCACGGGATCGTGATCGTATCGGTCCGGCATGAGGGCGGCCGTGATACGTCGTATGTCAACACTTTCGACGCAATTCCGTCAGGACGGCCATTCCGTCTAAAACTCGACGAGCGTCGCTACCCGACGATCGCCGGCACGTTGTCGGCGCGAATCACGACTTCGGGCGCTTCGCCGTACGCAAATCTGACAAGCGCCGGCCTGTACACGGTGCGCTTCGATTTCGACTTTGACGACTGGCCGGCAGGCGGCGAATGCGTGCCGCTGCGGCTCGCCAAGCCGTTCTCGGGTGGGAATCAGACTGGGTTTCATTTTCCGTTGCTGGCCGATACGGAGGTGGCTGTTGCGTTCGTCGGAGGGAATCCGAATCGGCCATATATCGCACATGCGCATCACCACAGCCAGGCCGTCGACCTTGTGACGAGTCGGGATGGCTTCAATTCGCGCAACGTGATACGCACGCAGGCGAACAACAAGCTTCGTTTCGAAGATTTCAAGGGGCGCGAGGGGATCAAGCTGTCGACTGACTACGGCGGGAAGACGCAGGTCAATCTCGGTCATCTGGTCGACAGCCGTAAAGCGACGCGCGGCGAGGGATTCGAAGTCCGCACCGACGAGCGTGGCGTGCTGCGCGCAGGCAAGGGGCTGCTCCTGTCAGCCGACGCTCAGTCGAGCGCGGGTGGTCATGCGTTCGACATGACGGTTGCGCGGGAGCAACTCGATGCTGCCCGATCGCGAATGAAGAACCTGGCCGACGCGGTCGCGACAGCCAAAGCGACCGTTGCCGCATGTGAAGCTCAACAGGCCTTGCTGGAAGCAAGGATCAAGGATCTGCAGGCGGCAGTGCTGCTCGTCTCCGCGCCGCACGGGGTGGCGATTACGAGCGGCGAGCACATGCAACTGGCAACCGGCGGACATCTGTTCACGACGACCGGCGGCAATGCGGATGCGGCAGTCGGCGGAAATTACACGGTCGCGGCCGGCAATGCGGTGTCAATGTACGCGAATGCGCAAGGCATGAAGCTATACGCGGGGGCGGGCAAGGTGGACGTTCAGGCGCAAGGGGATGCGCTGGAACTGACGGCCTTGAAGGGCGTGACGATTGCGAGCACGTCGGACGCGGTGACGCTGAATGCGAACAAATCGCTGACGCTGATGTGCGGGGGCGCGTACATCAAGCTGTCGGGCGGTCAGGTCGAGATCGGCAGCGCGGGTCACATCCGGCTGAAGGGGCCGTTGCGCATCGAGCCGTCCGGTACCCAGCGGCAGGCGTTGCCGCTGATGCCGAAGCAGGAGCAGACGGGCATGCAACTCTGGCACGCGTACCCGAACGGCGAGCCGGTGAGGCACGCGCCATACCGCGTGACGTTCCCGGACGGCTCGTGGCGCGAAGGCCGGCTGGACGCCAGCGGGCGCGGCACGCTGACGACCGTGCCGCGCGGCGGCGGTGCGGTCGAGTATCTCGAGGAAGACCACGATCTGCAGGACAGGGCGCGCAAGTGGAGCGATCCGAATGGCGCGGCGCAACTGGACACGGTTGCAGGCAACGCCGGGGATGCCGTTCCCAGTCTCGTCGGGCCGGCGATGGCCGCGCCGATTGCGCGGGTTGTGGAGTCGGCAACCGCGATCAAGGCGACGGCGTCGAGCGTTGCAGCAAGTGTTGCCAAGGGCGATGTCGCGGCACTCGGTCAGGCTGGACTCAACGTGCTCGAACAGCGGGCCGTCGGCTCAATGGCCGGCCATGCGACGACTTCTACGCCCGTGCTCGCCCAGAGCCTGACCAAGACCCTCGCGTCGAACTGACCCGGGCGTCGCACCCGCATCCGATTCCTCCAGACAAAGAACAAACCCATGGCCAGCCCCGAAGCCCTTCGCACCCCGCAGCGCCAGATTCCGAAGGCTATTCAGCAGAACGCCGAAGCCCGGCGCGTGATCGTCAGCCCGGTTCCCGCGCCCGCGACCTCGCCGAAGGTGGCCGCCGCCCGCGCCGAATCGGTCAAGCACCATAGCCTCGAGATCTTCATCCAGTGCCTGTATATGCTGCCGGTCGTCGGCAACGCGATGTCGCTCTACGACGTAGGCGTCGACATCTATCGGATCTGCAGCGAGCCGGGCGGCGCGAAGAAGGTCCTCAGCTGGAGCATCCTCGCGATCGACGCGATCGGCGTCGTGCCCGCGGCGGGCAATGCGACCCGCCCCGCCCGCGCGGTCGTCAAGGAGGTGTTGCTCGCGTTCGCGAAGGGCGCGGGCACGGCGGCGCTGGTCGAGCTGTTCTGGGCCACGGCCGGCGGCGACGTGATCGCGTTCATGGCCGATCTGGATGCGCACCTGAAGCGATGGAAGAACGACATCGTCAAGGGCGTGCGCGACGCGTCGCAGACGGTGCGGCGCTTCGTGATCAATCCGGTCTCGGCTGCGGAGCAGATGGGCCGCATCCAAAAGAACAGCGGATTCCTGTCCTGGGTGCCGTCGACCGAGGAAGTCGCGCTGCACGGGATCGATCAGCTGCTCAAGCTGTCCGGTCAGCGCGACGCGATCGTCGCGTGGCTCGACGAGTTCGACCGCAACACGGGGCCGATGCTCGACGCGGCGTTCGGCGACGTGGCGCAGGCCGGCAGCCTGCTGTTCATGGCCGCGCAGATCACCGCGGAGATCAAGGCGCGGCGCGCGCGCAAGGTGCCGTCGCATGTCGCGCAGGCCACGCCGGGCACGATGCTGGCGCCGCACCAGAAACGCGGCGCGCATCGCGATTCGACGCAGAAGGGTGCGCAGCCGAGCTCGCTGCCGGCGAAGGACGGCTGCGGGTGCCCGCCCACCGCGAGCGCGAAGCCGGTCAACTACGCGATGGGCGACGAGAACCTCGAGCAGACGGACTTCGTGCTCGACGGGATCGTGCCGATCGTGTGGACACGGCGCTACCGGTCGAGCCTCGCGGCGTACGACGCGAGTCCGCTCGGCGCACGCTGGAGCAGCCCGTATCACTTGTCGCTCGAAGAACGGGACGGCCTCCTGACGTTCTTCGACCCCGACAATCGCGCAGTGCCGCTGCCGCCGGTCAGCATGGGCGAATCGGTCGAGGTGCCGACCGAGCAATTCACCGTCACGCGTCCGGATAATCGGCACATTCAACTGGCCTATCCCGACGGCAGTCGAGAGGATTACGAACGGCACGGCACGCGCTATCGCCTCGTCTCCCGCCAGGGCCGCGACGGTCTCGGCCTGACCTTCTCGTACAACGAAGCCGGCGAACTCGCCACGCTCAGCGACGGTGCGGAGAACGCAATCCGCCTCGAATACGTCGACGGACGCGTCGTGGCGATCTACCGCACGGGCGTGCCGGGCCTCGCCCGGGAAGCGCTCGCCCGCTACACCTACGACGCGGCGGGCGACCTGACCAGCCACGTCGACATGCTGGGATTCCGGCGCACGTATGCGTACCAGCAGCACCTGCTCACGCGCTACACGGACTTCAACGGCAACGCCGCGAATCTGGAATGGGACTGGCCGGGCCAGCGCGCAGGCGCGCCCGCGCCGGCCGACGCGCAGTGCGTGCGCACCTGGCTCGGCGACGACGGACCGCACATGCAGGACGAGACGCATTTCGAGTACCACCGCGAGCACTGGTACACGAAAGTCACCGATGCCGACGGCCACGCGACGATTCACCGCTACGACTATCACAACCGGATCGTGCTGGTCGAATACGCGGATGGTTCGACGGACGGATTCGAATGGGACGCACACCACCGTCTCGTCGGCACCCAAAACGCCCTGGGCCACACGCAGCGCTTCGACTACGACGCGCAGAGGCGCCTCACCGCCGAGACGGACGCGCTCGGCAACACGACGCGCACCGAATACAACGCGGACGGCTTGCCGATCCAGGTCACCGCGCCGGATGGCCGTGCCACGCAGACCGACTACGACTCGCTCGGCCGGCCGGTCACGGCGACGGACGCTACGGGCCGGACCACGCGCTACGCATGGGACGGCAACGGCCGCCTGCTGTCGCTGACCGACCCGAAAGGCGGCGTGAAGCGCTTCCGCCACGACAACGCGGGGCGGCTCGTCGAGTCGATCGACTGTTCCGGCCACGCGACGCGCTACGGCTATGACGAGCGCGGCCACCTGTCGCGCGTCACCGATGCCGAGGGCCACGCGACGCGCTACCGCTGCGACGCGCGGGGGCAAGTCATCGGCGTCACGCATCCGGACGGCGTCGAGGCGCACTTCACGTGGGACGGCGAAGGCAACCTGCGCACCTACCGGGACGGCGCGGGTCAGGTGACGGAATACGCGTTCAACGCCCGCCGGCAGCCGACCTGGCGCAAGGATGCGGCGGGCCGACAACTGACGTATGCGTACGACCGGCAGTGGCGGCTGACCGCGCTGACCAACGAGAACCAGGAGCAGACCCGGTTCCGCTACGACCCGCTGGGGCAGCTGATCGAACAGACGGATTTCGACGGCAGCACGACCCGCTACCGGTGGGACGAGGCGGGGCGGCTGGCCGGTTCGCAGGAAGGCGACGTCAACACGACCTACACGCGCGACCCGCTCGGGCGGCTCACGCGACGCGAGATCGAAGGACCGGATGGCCGAGGCGGGTTCTCCGAGCACTTCTATTACGACGCGCGAGGCCGGCTGACGACCGCGCAGGGCCATGGCAGCAAGGTCCGGCTCCATTACGACGATGCCGACAACCTGATCGCCGAGGAGCAGACCCACAGCCCGGACACGGGCGTCGCCTACACGGCGGTGACGCGGCACGAATACGATGCGCTCGGCAACCGGATCCGCACGCAGTTGCCGAATACGCGCACGATTGACTGGCTGCGCTACGGCTCGGGCCATGTACATGGGGTGCTGCTGGACGGCCAGCCGCTGGTCGATTTCGAGCGCGACAAGCTGCATCGCGAGATCACCCGCCGTCACCGCAGCTTCGAGCAGCGGCGCGAATACGACCCGTCCGGGCGGCTGCAGCGGATGATCGTGCGCCGCGATGCGCACGCGCTGCCGACGGACTGGATTGCCGCGCGGCAGTACCGGTACGACGCGGCGGGCCAGCTGACGCGCATCGAGGATCGCACGCGGGGGGCGACGGACTATACGTACGACCCGGTCGGACGGTTGCTGAAGGCGGTGACGCCGGACCTGAAGGAAGTCTTTGCGTTCGATCCGGCCGGTAATCCGATTGATCCGGAGCAGCTTCCGCCGCGCCCGACCGAGGAAACGCTGGACGAGATGACGGCGCGGCATGGCCGGGCTGCCGCGCGAGATGCGGAATGGCGGCACGCGCATCCGGGCCAGGAAGAACCGCGGGCCCACTTCGAGCGACGCCAACAGGAGGCGGCGGAATACTGGAGGCTGATTGAGTGGGAACGCGCGTTGCCGAAGTGCGTGGGCAACGTGCTGAAGGCGCTGAACCGCACGCGCTACGACCATGACGCGCACGGCAACCTGATCCGCAAAACCGAGCCGGGCGGCGTGACGTGGCTGTACGCATACGATGCGGCGAACCGGCTGAAGCGGGCCGATCGCTACGCGAAACCGCCGGCGGCGAACGAGATCGACCGGCTCGAGCGGACGCAGGACGGCACCGCGTTCATCCCGGGCACGGTGCGGCCGGTCTTGCAGGTGCGCTTCGAATACGACGCGTTCGGACGGCGCACGCTGAAGGAGGCGGGCCGGCCGGACGGCAGCATCGACCGGACGGTGTTCACGTGGGACGGCGACGTGCTGCTGATGGAGGAGCGCTTCCACCTGCCGCCGCGGCAGCCGGGCGAACGGGAGCCGTTGACCTTCCGCCCGGTGCAGATCGTGCGCGAGGATCCGGACGACCCGTACGCGCTGCCGGTGGCGCAGCGGATGCATATGCTAAGCGAGCGGCATCAGTGGCAAGGAGCGTCGCTCTATCTGCATGAACCCGGCACGTTCGTGCCGCTGGCGCGGCTGGACGAGACGCTGGTGGAAGCGGCGTTCATAGCGACGGGGACGGATGGCCGGTTCGTGCAGGTGCCGGCGAAGACGCGGCACGCGACGCTGTTTTATCAGAACGATCATCTGGGGACGCCGCAGGAACTGCTGGACGAGTCGGGAAAAGTCGTCTGGCTGGGTCGGTACCGGGCGTGGGGCGCGGAGAAAACGGTCTGGCAGCCTCAGCCGGAACGCCATGAAGCGGGGAACCCGATCCGGTTCCAGGGCCAGTACCATGATGACGAGACGGGGCTGCATTACAACCGGCATCGGTACTACGATCCGAGCTGTGGGCGGTTTATATCGAAAGACCCGATCGGGCTGGCTGGTGGGATCAACGTCTTCGAGTACGCACCTAACCCTATAACTTGGGTCGATGCGTTAGGGTTGACGGGCAAGCCTCTTCCTGGGCCCGCGAAGATCAATCGGATTGGCGGTAACTCGATCGATAACCTCCGCTTGAAAGAGCCAGAAAGGAAGCTCAATCCTCCTGGAATCTCTGTCTTGCATGGCTGTTGTCCCTGCGTTGCAGCTCAACAGATGAGGAATGCCTTTCCGAAGGCCACGGGCTTGCTGAAGGCAACTGAAACTGTCGCATCAGGTACGGCAGATGCCGTCCGAGGGATGGGGTTCGATGTTATTGACGATCCGACTAATAAATTTCCAAATCACGCTCGAATCATTCATCCTAGTGGTGCCGACGGCTTCAGCGATGAAAACCTCGAGCGATTGTCCAAAGCACTTGGGGACACCACGGGATGCCCACGATGATGAAGTTCCATTTAAATGATTACAGTGGAAATTTGGCTGGCGAGGTCACGGTGACTTCTTCAGAGGGGGGGCTCATGCTCGGCAACTTTGCCCCTGGCTCAAATTTTCGCTCGTATGAACAACTCTTCATGGAATTTGAGCAAGCCGCAAACAATCAGCTTCTTGTAGAGATAGATAGGCTAGAGCACGAAATCACTGAACTTGGCTTTTATTTAGTTGGCCCACTTCCGCAAGAGAGCCGACTTGAAATTGAAGACTTGCAGATCATGGGAGGCGATGTGAGTTTTCGAATGAGATGTTAAGCGTCAAGGGTCATAGTTGCGGCCTTTCCTGTTATCGGGGTAGGCATGAATCCGGTGTGATGGCGATCTGGCAAGAGATGTGATTGAAGGAGAGGTAGACATGGTCGCCGAGATTAAGGTCATAGGTTAGTTGGGTCGTATCCGAAAATCTTGGGGCGATGTGTAAATGAATGTGGCGAAAATGGAAAATTTGGTCGGCCCGTTTGGTCAAAATAAATCTTATTCTCCGCGCCAGACAATTTGTGAGTGTGGGTGTGAATGTTGTTGAGAAAATTTTGCGAATCGGGCAAGGATGGGGGGGGCTTGGATGCGGCATTTGTTGTGCTGAGTGCGGACGTGTCTTTGTTGGAAAGGATGCGGTTGAGTTGGCTGTTGATTGATTATTTTGTTTGCGGGATTTTTGTGAAACTAAGAAAGGCTTCGTTGATTGCTGGTCTGGCCGTGCTATTTGTATTTAATGTTGCGCAATCGGAAGAGCTGAGTTGGTTGGCTGATAAGGCACTGTGTACTGCGAGTATGCCGAATAAGTTCTATAAGCCTGATGGCAGCTCGGATCTTTCGAAGCTGCAACAGCTTCGCAAGGTGGTCGGGGCCGGGAAGGCTATCGCAGACGGCGCAGAGGTGATATTTGGTGTGAAGCCGGGGGTGACGCTGTGGGGCTTCTCGGTGGAGTCGGTCGTGTTGCTGAAAAACGCTTATCCAGCTGGATCCAGCTTGGCGATTGACGTCAAGGGAAATATTGAAGACGTCAAGGCAAAACTTGATCGGGCGCTGACGGGATACGAGCGTGCGGGGCCTTTCGTGAGTCGATTCAATGATGCGTCGCAAGGGGATTCGATTGCGTATGTGCGCTCGGTCAAGTACAACCCTGGCTATGTCGACCAAGGCTTGGACGAGAAAATCGGAACGTTCAGGGTATTCCTCAGCGCGTCAAAAAGCAGTTCTGATCTTCGTACGTCCGTGTATTGTGCTGTAGAGCAGGAATGAGAGCATTTGAAGTAGCCTCAGACGAATGCGTTGACAAATCTCGCTCGAATAAATACAGAAGTGAATTTTCCCGGAAAACCCATGACCTCAATTGCATGCCTCGGCGACCCAACCACCCACGGCGGCTCCATCATCACGGGCTCCGATACGATGGACGTGATGGGGCGCAAAGCTGCCCGTCGCGGCGATCTGGTGTCGTGTCCGATCGAAGGGCACGGCGTGAACCCGATCATTGAAGGATCGGACATGATTCTCGACAACGGCGTTCCTGTCGCCCTGCACGGTCATCGGTGCGCGTGCGGTTGCCAGTTGATCGCATGCGGAACCGACGCAACTATTGAATAAGCACGGGCGCCGCTTGGCGCCGATTTGCCTGCCGGTCGGAAACGCGTACCCGCCACCAGCCGTCAGACGCCCCGCGCATGCGCCGCCTCGAGACAATTCTGAAACAACAACGCCGCCCGAGAAGGCCGCGGCGAGCGCCTGAGCAGGCTCACGAACCGGCACGTGTAATAAAACCGATGCGGCGCGATCGCCTGCATCAGCCCCTTGTTCTCGAAGCTCTCCGCATAATGATCCGGCAAAAACCCGAGATATCGCCCTGACAGGATCAGCGTAGCAATCGACTCCTGGTCCGACGCGGTCGCGCTGCGCGTGAGCTTCGCGCGATGACTCAGCTCCATGTTCGGCGAATGGAACCCCAGCCCCGCGAACGCATGATGGCGGATCGTCGTCCACGTCAGCTTCCCGTGCGGCGCATCGAACAGCGGATGCTGGCGGCCGCAGTAGAGCAGCATCCGCTCGTCGAACAGCTCCGAATAGACGAGGCTGCCGGAACTGCGGTGCGCCGGAATGATCCCGACCTGGTAGCTGCCGTCGATGATCCCGCGCTCGACCTCGTTGATCGACGCGACGTGCAGGTTCAGCGCGACATCCGGCGCCTCGTCGGCGAACTGCCGGATCGCGTCGCCGAGGCGCGCGTTCGGGTTGGTCGCCGTCTTGTCGAACACCGCGATATGCAGCTCGCCGCCCATCCGGTCGTGAATCCCGTCGATCCGGCTGCGAAACGCCTCCATCGACGCCAGCAGGCGCAGCGTCTCCTCATACACGGTCTGCCCCTCCGGCGTCAGCGTGAAGCCGGCGCGGCCGCGCCGGCACAGCACGAGGCCGAGGCGGGTCTCGAGATCCTTCACGTGGCGGCTGATCGTCGAGATGCCGATGTTCAGCTCCAGCTCGGCGGCGGCCATCCCGCCGCACTGCACGACGCCCTTGAAGACCCGCAAGAGGCGCAGGTCCATGTCGCTGAGCTGCCCGAGCAACGCGCGGCTCTTCGGTTTCTTTGCTTGCATAGTTGCGCAAGTGAACATTGATATTGCGATATTCAAAAGACTAATTGGCGTCCCGACAATGCGCAACATCTACCAAGAAGGAGGGGCGCGCCGCGCCGACCGACATGACCGACGCCATTACCGCCACGCAACCGGAAGACACGTCGCTGCGCACCGATGCCGCGTGGCTCGACGCACACTGGATGCCGTTCACGGCCAATCGCCAGTTCAAGTCCGACCCGCGCATGATCGTGTCGGGCAAGGGCGCGTATTACACGGACGCCGAAGGCCGCAAGATTTTCGACGGCCTGTCGGGCCTCTGGTGCACGGGCCTGGGCCACGGCCGCACCGAGATCACCGAGGCGGTGAGCCGCCAGGTCGCGCAGCTCGATTACGCGCCGGCGTTCCAGTTCGGCCATCCGAAATCGTTCGAGCTGGCGAACCGGATCAAGGACCTGACGCCGGCGGGCCTCGACTACGTGTTCTTCACGGGCTCGGGCTCGGAAGCGGCCGACACGTCGCTGAAGCTGGCCCGCGCGTACTGGCGTGCGAAGGGCAAGGGCACGAAGACGCGCCTGATCGGCCGCGAGAAGGGCTATCACGGCGTGAACTTCGGGGGGATCTCGGTCGGCGGCATCGGGCCGAACCGCAAGCTGTTCGGCCAGGGCATCGACGCGGACTTCCTGCCGCACACGCAGCTGCCGGAAAACAAGTTCTCGCGCGGGATGCCGGAGCACGGCGCGGATCTCGCCGACCGCCTGCTCGACCTGATCGCGCTGCACGACGCGTCGAACATCGCGGCGGTGATCGTCGAGCCGTTCTCGGGCTCGGCGGGCGTGGTGGTGCCGCCGAAGGGCTACCTGCAGCGCCTGCGCGACATCTGCACCGCGCACGACATCCTGCTGATCTTCGACGAAGTCATCACGGGCTTCGGCCGCGCCGGCGCAATGACGGGTGCGGAAGCGTTCGGCGTGACGCCGGACATCATGAACATCGCGAAGCAGGTGACGAACGGCGCACAGCCGCTCGGCGCCGTGATCGCGAAGAAGGACATCTACGACACGTTCATGGCCGCGGGCGGCCCCGAGTACATGCTCGAGTTCCCGCACGGCTACACGTACTCGGCGCACCCGGTCGCGTGCGCGGCAGGCGTCGCGGCGCTCGACCTGCTCGTGAAGGAAGACGCGGTCGCCCGCGTGCGTGAGCTCGCGCCGCATTTCGAGGCGGCGGTGCACGGGCTGAAGGGCCAGCGCCATATCGCGGACATCCGCAACTACGGGCTCGCCGCGGGCCTGACGATCGCGGCGCTGCCCGGCGAGCCGGCGCGCCGTCCGTACGAGATCGCGATGCGCTGCTGGGCAAAGGGCTTCTACGTGCGCTACGGCGGCGACACGATCCAGCTCGCGCCGCCGTTCATCGCCGAGAAGCGCGAGATCGACAACCTGATCAACGCGCTGTCCGACGCACTGAACGAAGTGGCGTGAGCCGCGCCGCGGCACGCGCCACGACTGACCGAATTCACGAACGAGTCTGAACGATGAAACACGATAGCAACGTCACCTCCACCCTCGGCCACCTGATCGACGGCAAGCGCGTCGACGGCGGCAGCCGCGTCCAGCCGGTGTTCGATCCGGCGACGGGCGCATCGGACAAGAGCGTCGCGCTCGCCGACAAGCTGACCGTCGAGGCGGCGATCGCGTCCGCGCAAGCCGCGTTCCCGGCCTGGCGCAACACGCCGCCGCTGAAGCGCGCGCGCGTGATGAGCCGCTTCAAGACGCTGCTCGAGGAACACGCGGACGAGTTGTGCGCGTTGATCACGGCCGAGCACGGCAAGGTGCTCGCCGACGCGCTGGGCGAGCTGCAGCGCGGGATCGAGAACGTGGAATACGCGAGCTATGCGCCCGAGCTGCTGAAGGGCGAGCACAGCAAGAACGTCGGCCCGGCGATCGATTCGTGGAGCGAGTTCCAGGCGCTCGGCGTCGTCGCGGGCATCACGCCGTTCAACTTCCCGGTGATGGTGCCGCTGTGGATGTGGCCGATGGCGGTCGCGTGCGGCAACACGTTCGTGCTGAAGCCGTCGGAGCGCACGCCGTCGTCGACGCTGCGGATGGCCGAGCTGGCGCTCGAAGCCGGCCTGCCGCCGGGCGTGCTGAACGTCGTGAACGGCGACAAGGAAGCGGTCGACACGATCCTGACGGACGCGCGCGTGAAGGCCGTGAGCTTCGTCGGCTCGACACCGATCGCCGAAACCATCTACACGACCGGCTGCGCGCACGGCAAGCGCGTGCAGGCGCTTGGCGGCGCGAAGAACTTCGCGGTCGTGATGCCGGACGCGGACATCGGCAACGCGGTCAACGCGCTGATGGGCGCGGCGTACGGCTCGTGCGGCGAGCGCTGCATGGCGATTCCGCTGGTCGTCGCGATCGGCGATGAAACGGGCGACAAGGTGGTCGAGGGCCTGAAGGCCGAGATCGCGAAGATGAAGGTCGGCCCGGGCACCGGCGCAGGCATCGACATGGGCCCGCTCGTCACGCAGCAGCACTTCGAGAAGGTGACGGGCTTCGTCGAGGCCGGCGTCGCAGCCGGCGCGAAGCTGGTGGTCGACGGCCGCGGCGTGAAGGTCGACGGCCACGACGGCGGCTACTACCTCGGCCCGTGCCTGTTCGACGACGTGAAGCCCGGCATGCCGATCTACCAGCACGAGATCTTCGGGCCGGTGCTGGGCGTCGTGCGCGTGAAGTCGCTCGACGACGCGATGGCGCTGATCGACGCGCACGAATACGGCAACGGCACCTGCCTGTTCACGCGCGACGGCGAAGCGGCGCGCTTCTTCAGCGACAACATCCAGATCGGCATGGTCGGCATCAACGTGCCGCTGCCGGTGCCGGTCGCGTATCACTCGTTCGGCGGCTGGAAGCGCTCGCTGTTCGGCGACCTGCACGCGTACGGTCCGGACGCGGTGCGGTTCTACACGAAGCGCAAGACGATCACGCAGCGCTGGCCGTCGGCCGGCGTGCGCGAAGGGACGGTGTTCAGCTTCCCGTCGAGCCGCTGACGCACGTGACGCCTGCCGGTGCGGCGGGCGGTGCAGGGCAGCGGTGAAGGCCCGGCCGGAGTCGTTCCGGCCGGGCTTTTTTGCGTCGCGCGGGCCTACGGCGTGACGACGTGCCACATCTTGTTGTAGTTGTCGCCGTTGCGCTCGCCCTGTTTCATGTCCTTCGAGAAGAAATACAGCGGCTTGCCCTTGTAGGCCCACTGCGGGCTGCCGTCGTCGCGCTTGACGATCGTATACGGGCCGACGGGCACGTCGTTCGTGCTCGCCTTGTACGGCGGCCAGAGCGATTCGCACTGGCCCGTGCACGCACTGGCACTGGCGTTGGGCTTGTCCTTGTCGAAGCTGTAGAGGGTCATCCCGTTCGCGGCGACGAGCGCGCCGTTTTCGACGCTGGTGATGGCGCCCTGCGCCAATGCCGACGACGATACGGCGGCGAGCAGGACGGAACTGGCGAGAAGCGCGGCTTTCATGATTGCCTCCTTGTTGTCCGGTGGGCGGTCGCGATCGCTCGCGCGTGGCGGCTGGACGGTCCGGGATCGCGATGCGGCAAGCCTCGACGCAGCAGCCCGCGGCGGGCGGCGTGATCGGCAGCGGATCGGACGGCGGACCGCAGGGGCGCTTAATTCACGATAGGCGGTTTTTGGCAGGGACGTGAGCTTGTGCGTCGGCAAATATTCCCAATTGATCCATAAAAATACTAGAATGTGGATCAATAGGGAATATTTCGAGGGCCAACCGGCGTGCAAGACCTCTTTTATACGGTCGATGAAGCGGCGCAAAAACTCCGTCTTCATCCGAAGACCATTCTTCGCTTCATACGGGACGGGAAGCTGAACGCGAGCCGCGTCGGGAAGGCCTATCGGATCCGGCATGCGGACCTCGCGGCCGTCACCGGTGACGCAGCCGAGCCGGAGCCCGTTCGCGTCACCACGGTCGTCGACGTGCCCGACGCCCGCTCCGAGCTGCATCAGTACGTGGCAAGGAGCCTGCAGGCCGTGCTGAATACCCCGACGGCGCGCGACAGTGCCGTGCATCTCGAAACGATCTTCGATCCGGAGCGAAGCCGGATCAGGGTCGTCGTCATCGCGTCGCTCGGCGATACCGCCGCGCTGCTTCAGACGCTGGACACCTTGCTGCAGTCGTTTCGCGGTTGAGCGGCGGGTCGTCGGAAACCATGCGGGCGCGAGGCCCGATTCTGTCAACGGAACACGGAGTAACGGCGATGTCCTCGAACGTGCACAAGCTCGGCGATCAATGCGTGCTGGTATGCGCGGACCACGGCACGGTCCTCGCGAGCGAAGCGGATGCGATCACGCTGATCGGGGACGCATGGTCGCACGAAGCGGGTTGGGTCGCGGTGCCGGTCGCGACCATGCACGACGACCTGTTTCGGCTCGAAACCCGCCTGCTGGGCAACATCGCGCAGAAGTTCACGAACTACGGCATCGGCCTTGCGATCGTCGGCGACATCGACGCTTGGCTGGCGCGCAGCCAGGCGCTGCGCGCGTTCGTCCGCGAAAGCAATCGCGGGCGCACGGTCCTGTTCGTCCCGCATGTGTCCGCGCTGGAACAGAAGTTCGCGGTCGGGGCATGACGCGTTCGCCGCACGGGCAATGACCTCGCGCGGCGCATCAGCGGCCGACGCGGTTCGTCAGCATGACGCCCGCGATCACGAGCACGCCGCCGGCGAGCATCGAGCGGGTCAATGATTCGCCGAGCAGGACCACGGACAGCAGGACCCCGAACACCGGCACGAGATTGGTGAATACCGCGGTGCGGGCCGGCCCCAGTGCGCGGATGCCCTGCGAGTACCAGACGAATGCGACGACGGTGCCGACCGCGCCGAGATATGCGATCGCGCCGGCAGCCTGCCAGGTGAGCGGGGCGGTCGCGCCCGCGTGCGTGTCCAGCAGGCTCGCGCCGATCAGCAGCGCAAGCCCCCAGAGCGTCGCGTAGGTGGTCGACACGAGCGGCGACAGCCCGTCGAGCGCGTAGCGGCCGATGACGGTGTAGGCAGCCCAGCTGGCCACCGCGCACAGCATGTAGCGTTCCCCGGCGCCGAACGTGCTGTGCAGGTCGGTGAGGACCCGCACGAGCTGCCCCTGGCTGATCACGACCAGCGCGCCGAACAGCGCCAGCGCGATGCCAGCCCAGCGGGACGGCGCGAGCCGCTCGCGGAACACGGCCGACAGCAGGATCGCCGTCGCGATCGGATTCAGCGCGACGAACAGCGCGGTGCGGCCCGCCGGCATGCGCGCCAGCGCGGCAAAGAAGCACAGGTTGTAGAGAAAGATGCCCGTCACGCCGAGCGCGAAGGTCGCCAGCAGCTGCCGGCCGCTCAACCTCGGCAGGCGGCCTTCGACTTTCCAGGTCAGGCCGGCCAGCAACAGGGCTGCGATCGCGAATCGTCCGGTCGCGGCCGTCGTCGCGGGCAGCGACGCGGCGAGCACGCGGCCCGCGATGAAGGTGCCGCCCCAGAACAGCGCGACCAGGGTGAGCTTGACGTAGATCCCGGTAGGCGACAGCGCTTTGGCTGCGGCGACCGGCGTGGCGGAAGCGTTCATGTTGTCGGCAAGGTGGGACGGAAAGTTGTGCGGGCAACGAATCGCGCCGACGGAATCAGCGCAGCGCCGACGTCGCAACGAGCGTCGTCAGCACGGCCGGCATCGCGATCGTCGCGAACAGCGTCTGGAATGCGGTGATGCCGGCCATCAGCGGCGCGTCGCCGCCGAGCTGGCGCGCCATCAGGTACGACGCCGACGACGTCGGCAGCGCCTGGAACAGCAGCGCCACCGTGAGGGCCGCGTCGCCGAGCCCGAGCGCGCGCCCCGCGACGAGCGTGAGCAGCGGCATCGCGACGAACTTGAACGCCGACGCGACGCAGACCGGCTGCATCCACGCGCGCGCGGCGTCGAACGTCAATGCCGCACCCACGCACAGCAGCCCGAGCGGCATCGACGCGGCGCCGAGTGCGCGCACGGCCGGTTCGATCGCGGGCGGGAACGTCGCGCCGCTTGCCTGCATCGCGATGCCGATTGCGCAGGCAACCACCAGCGGATTCGACACGATCTGGCGCACGAGCGCGACGATTCCCGGTCGCGTCGATCCGTAGCGCGCGAACACCAGCACGCACATCAGGTTGACGGTCGGGACGATCGCGGCGACGCACACGGCGGCCAGCGCAATGCCCTGGGCGCCGAACAGGCCCGCGGCCAGCGATGCGCCCACATAGTTGTTGAAGCGCACCGCACCCTGGAATACCGACGTAAAGCCGGCGCCGTCCACCCGCACGAACGGGCGGATCAGCAGCAGCGCCGCCGCCACGGCCACCGTCGAGCCGACCAGCGCGAGCGCGAGCGGCATCACGGCGAGCGATTGCAGCCGGGCGCTCGCGAGCCCGTGCGCGAACAGCGCGGGCAACAGCACGTAATAGCAGAGGCGCTCGGCCGACGGCCAGAACGCGTCGCCCACGAAGCCGGTGCGCTTGAGCCAGTGGCCGAGCGCGACCAGCAGCGCGACCGGCGCGAGTGCGAGCAGGACGGCCCCGATCATCGCTGCGCTCGCGCACGAATCATGCGTGCCGGCGCGGCGGCCGGGCAATGGGGCAATACGGGTATCCGTCCGGCGTGCGGCATGGCGGCGAGCGTTCGAGCGAGTAGCGACGCCGCCAAGTTAACACGCGCAGGCAACAGGAATAATTGTTAATTATCGTGCGTCCAATGAGAAATTCTCATGGATGACGCAGTGACTTCCGCGGCCAGCGCGCGGGCGAAGCGCTCCGCCGGGCGCGACTGATGTTCGAGCAGCACGACGGCGCGCGCCATTTGCGGCTCGCCGAACGGCAACCGCGTCACCGCCGGCAGGCGCGCGAGCGTCGAATCGGAGAGCGCGACGATCGCGGCGCCCAGGCCTCGCGCGACCATGCGGACGATCGTCTCCGTGCTGTCCAGGACCATTTCCTCGCGCACCCGCACGCCGAGCCGGCGCAGCTCCGCGGCAATCATGCGGCCCGCCCAGGCCTGCGCATCGAAGCGGATGAACGGCAGCGATTCGAGGAGCGCGCCCGCGTCCCGTTCCGTGCAGTGCGGCGGGACGAGCAGCCAGAAGCGATCCTCGTAGAGCGGCGTCCAGGTCAGTTCGGCCGGATGAGGTTTGACGGGGTGCGTGGTGATCGCCGCATCGAGCTCGCCGGCGGCGACGCGCTGCGCGAGTTCCGCCGACATCCCGGCGGATACATGCACGCGCAGCGACGGATGCGCGTGACGCAGCGCGAGCAGCGCGTCGGGCAGCGGGCCGGCCAGCGCGGTCTGGATCGCGCCGATCCGCAGCCGGCCGACCAGCTTCTTTTCGTCGCTGAGCGCGTCGGGAATCCGGTCGACCATCGCGAGGATCTGCTCGGCTTGCGCGACCAGGATGCGGCCCGCCTCGGTCAGCGCGGGCTGCCTGCGCGAGCGGTCGAACAACTGGACGTTGAATTCGCTTTCGAGCGTCTTGATCTGCAGGCTCACCGCCGATTGCGTGAGCCCGATGGCTTCGCCGGCCCGGGCGAAGGTCCGATGGCGGGCGATCGCCACCAGCGTTCTGAATGCGCGTAAGGACATGGACATGCTGACGTGGGCAGCCGGATCGATCGACGCCGACGGACGCGCCAAACGGATCGGGCTGCGATCGATCCGCCTGCCGGCCGCACGCCCGACGAAAAAAGGGGCGGCAGCGTGCCGGCTCGGACTCATCATGCCCGCGCGCCATCAATCGGGCAACCGACGCGCCGCCGCAGCCTCAAATTTATACCCGGATAATATTGACGGATGATTTATACCCGGGTATAAAGTCGGTCTTTCAACTTCACAATGGATAGGAAGGGCAGCATGCATCCCGGTTCGTATACCGCTTTCGAAGGTTATCGGCGGCTCGCCACAGGGCCGCTTGCCATGGTCGCAATTACGGTCAGACGGGCGATCGATGCGGGTTCCGCCGCCACGGTGCTGATCTTCGACGACACGACCGGCCGCTCGATCGACATCGATATGCGCGGCTCGGACGATGAAATCCGTGCGCGCTTCGAACCGCCGCGAGAAGACGTGTCCGCGCCCGCCGATGAGCAGGCCCGCGCGGACGAGCCGCGCGGCCGCGGCCGCCCGAAGCTCGGCGTGGTGGCGCGGGAGGTCACGCTGCTGCCGCGCCATTGGGACTGGCTGGGCGCGCAACCCGGCGGCGCGTCGGTCGCGTTGCGCAAGCTCGTCGACGAAGCGCGGCGCGCACGGG
Organism: Burkholderia ubonensis; assembly: GCF_902833085.1. GTDB lineage: Bacteria > Pseudomonadota > Gammaproteobacteria > Burkholderiales > Burkholderiaceae > Burkholderia > Burkholderia ubonensis. The sequence continues at coordinate 497,992 of NZ_CADFEB010000006.1, read as the reverse complement.
CGGCCGAAGACCGCAGCCGCGTGGCGAAGGATCGGGCCTATCACTTCATGTCGGCGATCGGCGGCGATCTGCCCGGCTTCGAGGAGGCGGCGCGCGCGCTTTACGCGAGCGACCACGCCCGGCTGGACGAGCTGCTCGCGGCCTGGCCCGACGACGTGCGCGATCACGCGCTCGCACTCGTGCTCGGCAAGATCCCGCCGAGCGCGGCCGACGATCATCTGCTGGAATCGTGACGGCATGACCACCTTCGATCTGAATAGCGGCGCGGTGGCGCCGGTCGCCGACGAAGTCGATCTTCATGACCTCCGCGTCACCGGACGCATCCCGTGCGACCTCGACGGGACCCTGCTGCGCAATGGCCCGAATCCGCTGAGCGGCCGTTTCACCGGCAACGACGTGCTGTCGTGGTGGCCGGAATCCGCGATGCTGCATGCAGTTTCATTCGAGGCCGGCCGCGCGACCGGCTACTGCAACCGGTGGGCCCGCACGCGGCGCTGGGCGGACGTGTTCGCGCCGGAGCGGGCCGCGTCGCTGCCGGACACCAATCCGAGCGTGAACGTGCTGCGGCACGCGGGGGAACTGCTGGCGCTGGCCGAAGGCGGCATGCCGCTGGCGATCGACGGCGACCTCGGCGCGTTCAACGTTCCGGCGCGGCATGCGGGGCTGGCAGGCGGCATGACCGGGCATCCGAAAGTCGATCCGCGCACCGGCGAACTGATGTCGTTCCGCGCGCACTGGCAGGCGCCGTGGCTGCGCTACGGCGTCCATGACGCGCAGGGCCGCCAGACCGTCGACGTCGAAATCGACGTGCCGGCGCCGTCGATGATGCACGACATGGCGATCACCGCGACCCACAGCATCCTGCTCGACCTCAACGTCGGCTACGACTTCTCGATGCTGTCGCGCGGGCACCGCATGCCGCTGCGCTGGCACGACGAGCGCAGCGCGCGTCTCGGCGTGATCCCGCGTCACGGCGGCGCGGTGCGCTGGTTCGACATCGCGCCGTGCTTCATCCAGCACGTCGTGAATGCGTATGACACGGACGATGCGACGATCGTGCTCGATGCGGTGCGATACCCGTGGTTCCTGCGGGTCGGCCGGCATCCCGGCGCGTTCGAGGACAACCCGGTGGGCGTGCTGTGGCGCTACGTGATCGACCTCGACGGAGGAACGGTCGCCGAGACGCAGATCGGGGAAGCGGGCATCGAAATGCCGCGCATCAATGAAGACCGGACGGGCGACGCATACCGATTCTTCTATGCGGCCGAACAGCCGACCAATGCCGAACTTCGCGGTATCGTCCGCTACGACCTCGAGCAACGCGCGGTCGCGCGTTACGACGTGCCCGAAGGCGACCAGAACAGCGAGCCGGTGTTCGTGTCCCGTGCCGGATCGTCCGCCGAAGACGACGGCTGGGTGCTCGCGTGGGTGTATCGTCGCGCGACCGATACCAGCGACCTCGTCATTCTCGATGCGCGCTGCATCGAGCGCGGGCCGGTGGCGACCGTTCATCTGCCGAGGCGCGTGCCGGCGGGGTTTCACGGCGGGTGGGTGCCGCGAGGACGCTGAGCGGCGGGAGGGAATGCAAGCGATCGCGCCATAAAATGCTATCATGCTATTTTTAGAATGTTTGAGTGGCGGCCGGCGTGATCCGCATGATCGAAGCGGAATGCTTTCCGGCAGGTCGAAACCTGAGTGGACAGGGAGGCGTGAGCATGACGAGGGCGGAACATCTTGGATTGTCGTCGCAGCGGCTGATGGCGTTCGACGATCGGCTGAACGAACGATACGTGGCGTCCGGGCGCCTGCCCGGGGCGGTGACGCTGATTCATCGCCGCGGCGAGTGCGCGCACGTGAACGTCGTCGGGTCGATGGACGTGGAACGCGCGAAGCCGATGCGCGAGGACGCGATCTTCCGCATCTATTCGATGACGAAGCCGATCACCAGCGTCGCGTTCATGACGCTGGTCGAGCAGGGGCTGGTCGCGCTGGACGATCCGGTTTCCAGCGTCATTCCTGCGTGGAAGAACCTGGGTGTCGCCGTCGCCGGGGCGCGCAGCCTCGGCGGATTCCAGACCCGTCCGGTCGGGCGTGAAATGCTGATGGTGGATCTGCTGCGCCACACGGCCGGGCTGTCCTATTTCTTCCAGGCCCGCACGAATGTGGACGCCGCGTATCGTGAACTCGCGCTCGGCGAGCCGACCAACCCGGGCGGCCTCGACGGCATGATCGACTGCCTGAGCCAATTGCCGCTCGACTATTCCCCGGGCGACGAGTGGAACTATTCCGTCGCGACGCACGTGCTGGGCTATCTGGTCGAAAAAATCTCGGGGCAGCCGTTCGCCGACTATCTGAAGCATGCGCTGTTCGACCCGATCGGCATGCCCGACACGGGCTTCTTCGTCCCGGACGACAAAGTCGACCGTTTCTGCGCATGCTATCGCCCGAGCCCGTCGGGCGGCCTGATCCTGCAGGACGATCCCGCGACGAGCCAGTTCCGGCAGATGCCGGCGCTGGCGTCCGGCGGCAGTGGGCTCGTGTCGACCGCCGGCGATTACCTGCGTTTTTGCCGCATGCTGCTCGATCGCGGTTCGATCGACGGTCGCCAGATCCTGAGCCCGAAGACCGTCGAGTTGATGACGATCAATCACCTGCCGGGCGGCAGGATGCTCGATCAGATGTCGCGATCCACGTTCAGCGAGGCGGTCTATCCGGGGCTCGGATTCGGTCTTGGCTTTGCCGTGACGCAGGATCTGGCCAGCACGATGCAGCCGGGCAGCGTCGGCGACTATTTCTGGGGTGGTGGCGCCAGCACCGCGTTCTGGATCGATCCCGTCGAGGACCTGATCGTGGTGTTCATGACGCAGCTCCTGCCGTCGACCACCTACAAGATCCGCAGGGATCTGCGACATTGGGTCTATGGCGCGATGTGCGACGGCGCACGCGTGTCGCGAGCGTAAAGCGGCGCTAGGCGGCCGGCTTTCGCCCGGTTTTCCGGCGGGCCGGCTGCGGCTTCGGATGCGCATCGTCGTGGGCCGTCGGGATCAGGTCGGCGCTGCGGTTCTCGCCCGAAATGTCGTGCGTCACATCGAGCACGAACATGTCGGCTCGATAGAGAAACAGCCCTGCATGGACGATGCGCCCGTCATTGTCGGTCCACCAGCGCCGGGCGCGCATCAATACGTCGGCCATGCTGCAAGCGGCGCTTCCGGATGCCAGCAGGGCGGCCGTTTCCTGGTCCGCATAGGCTGCGGTAATTTCCTGGCGGACCTTCACGAGCGGGATGCGGTTGTACTTCCGGACCAGGTAGCCGATCTTGTGCCGTTCGTCGCTGCCTTTCGGAAAACGGTCGTAAGTCTCGCGCGCGACGTAGACGTCCATCACGCCGCAGGGTTCGCCGCCGTGCAGATGCATCGTGCGGATCCGCATGTAGGCCCCGCATTCGGGCTGGCCGGTCTTGAGCGCCGCCGGCAATCCGTCGACGGGCTCGCGCAGCAGCACCTTGACGGTCTGGCCCGGCGCGAGGCTCAACGGATCGTTGATCGCATGGCGCAAGCCCGGGTTGTCTTGCGGCGACGCGAAGTCGGCCGTGACGAAGGTGCCGCGACCCCGGGCGCTGCTGACGAGGCCCTCGGCGCTCAGTTCGGCGAGCGCCTGGCGGACCGTGATGGTGCCCACGTCGTAGAACGCGCACAGCGCCGGAATCGGTGGCAACTGGTCGCCGAGCTTCCAGTCGCCTTGCCTGATCCGTCCGCGCAGCAGGCTGGCAATCCGGGTGTAGAGGGCAACCCCCTTGCGCTCGACGTTCAGCGATGGATTCTTCAATCGCAGGCTCCTGAAATGACGCGAGGGCGGAACGGGCGGCCCACTCGGTTAAATGCCTAACATTCTACTCTTGGAATGTATGCGCCAGCGCGGTTTGACCGGCCGGCAACTTCGGGCCGCCTGGGGCGGCAGCGGAAGTCACACCCACAGCCGATACAGCCAGAACGACTCATCATCGGCGAAGCGCTGCGCGAACTCGCTTGGCGAGAACCCGGTGATGCGCTTGGACGCGCGGCTCAAATGCGCCTGATCGGCGAATCCTTCGTCGAGCGCGAGCGTTGCCCAGTCGTAGGGCCGACCCGCTTCGTAGCGCGCCCGCGCCGCGAAGAACAGGCTTTCGGTCCTGACGAGCGCCTGCCACTCGCGCAGCGATCGTCCGCTGTAGGACTTGATGCGGCGCTCGACCTGACGCGGACTTTGCGTGCGCCGCCATTCGCGCGCCTGCCACGCGAGGCGTCCGACCCAGTGCCGGCCTGCGTCGCGCAGCGACGACAGGCCTGATCGCTCGCCCTGAAGCGCGCGCCAGCGCGGCGCGAGATGCCGCTCCAGCGCGGCCAGCGTGGCCGCATCGTTATCGGCGCCGGACAGTGCATCGCACAGCGGCCGCCAGTCGCTGCCGAGCAGGGCGCGCGCATCGAGAAAGCGGTCGTGGATCGCGGGCAGCGCGATGCCGAACAGCGCTTGCGCGGCATCGGCGGTGAAACACGCGATGCCGCCGCGTCCGGTCGTCGCCGCCCAGCTCGTCAGCGGCCGCGACTGGCTGCCGGACAGCATCACGGTGGCGCCGAACGGCTGCCAGCACGGGCCGTCCGCCGTGCGTTCGACGAGCCCCACGCCGAGATCCCGAAACCAGGACAGGCACACGAACGGCGAAGCCGCGAAGTGGGTCAGGATTTGCGCGTCGCTCAGCGCGAAGCCGCGCGTGTCGCGGCAGACGATCGCGACGACCGCGCCGTGCAACGCCGGTGGCGCGGGATACAGCCGGCTGTGCGGCGGCCCGCCGCCGTTCAGCGCGCGGGGGGCGCGTGTGAAAGGATCGGGGCACGGCGGCAAGGTCGGCAGCGGATCGGAGGACATGACGGGGCAGTATAGGGAGGCGCGACACGCGTGTCGATGTCGTTTGCGTTCAAGACCGGCGACCCGGGCGCGCGGACAATGCGCCGCATGAACACGCCATCACCTACCCAATGCCCGTTCCACGCGGACGCGCCGTCGCCCGCGCCTGTCCTTCACCCGCCCGGCGTATGGCCGCCGGGGCCGCGCGCCGGCCTGACGGGGTGGGGGCTGCTGCGCGCGATGTCGCGCGACCTGCTCGGCACGCTGGCCGGATGGCGGCAGACGTACGGCGACGTCGTGCACCTGCGCATGTGGCCCGAGCATGCGGTCGTGGTCACCGATCCGCGGCTCGTGCGCGAACTGCTGGTCACGCACCACGACGCGCTGGTGAGATGGGAGCGCGGCACGCGCGTTTTCGGGCAGGTCCACGGACACAGCGTGCTGATCGCCGAGGGTGACGCATGGCGCGACAAGCGGCACGCGTTGCAGCCGAGCTTCATGCCGAAGGCGGTCCAGGGCTTCGTCCCGACGATCGCGGCGACGGCCGGCCATGCGCTTGCGCAGTGGCCCGCGCACGATCCGCGCTGGCCGATCGAAAGCGCGCTGACGTCGCTGGCGATGGACGTGATCGTGCGAACGATGTTCTCCGATGCCATCGGCGACGACACGCGTGATGCCGAGGCGGCCGTGCGCACGGTGAGCGCGGCGGCCAACGCCGAGTTCTACCAGCCGTGGAGCGCGCCGGACTGGATGCCGTGGAAGCGGCGCAAGGCGCGAGCGTCGGCGGTGCTGAACGGCTTGATCGATCGCCAGTTGCACGCGCGTCTCGACGTGCCGGACAGCGCGTGGCCCGACGACCTGCTGTCCCGGTTGTTGCGCCTGCACCGGGCGGACGCGCGCACCTGGCCGTTGCGGGCGGTGCACGACGAATGCATGACGGCGTTCCTGGCCGGACACGAAACGACGGCGGCGACGCTGACGTGGTGGGCCTGGTGCATGGCGTCGAATCCGGCGGCCCAGGCCGCCGCGCGGGAAGAAGTGGAGCGCGTGCTGGGCGGCCGCGCGCCGACGGCGCAGACGCGGCCGTTGCTGCGCTATCTGACGCAGACGCTCGAAGAGACGCTGCGCCTGTATCCGGCGGCGCCGATCCTGATCAGCCGTCGCGCGTTGCGGCCGATCGCGTTGGGCGGATGGCAGTTGCCGGCGCGCACGCTGTTCATGCTGCCGCTGCAGCTCATGCATGACGATCCGAGATGGTTCCCCGAGCCGCACGCATTCCGGCCGGAGCGCTTCGACGAGGCTGCGCCGGCCGTGCCGCGCGGTGCGTACATGCCTTTCGGCACGGGGCCGCGGGTGTGTCTCGGGCAGCATCTGGCGACGACCGAGATGACGGTCATTGCCGCGATGCTGCTGCAACGCTTCGAGTTGACGGTTCCGGCGGGGATGGCTGCGCCGCGGCCGGTGCTGAACGTGACGCTGCGGCCGGACCGGCCGCTGCATCTCGGGATCGCGGCGATCTCGTCCGATCCTGCGAAGGTCCCCGCCGATCGGTCCGTCACGGCGAGTTCTGCTCCCCCAACGCCTGAATGAACCGAGAAAACAGCTCCGGCTGCGAAGAAATCCCGAGTTTCGCGTACAGATGCCGCCGATGCACCTTCACGGTTTCCGGCGAAATCGCGAGCCGTTCGGCGATCGCCTTCGACGAATTGCCGCGCAGCACCATCCGCGCGATCGCCATTTCGCGCTCGGTCAGCCGATCCGCGCCGAAGCGCGCGAGCGCGTGCTCGACACGCGCGCCGAGATCGCCGTCGGGCGTCGCGCGCGCGGCGTCGCCGACCAGCTTCCAGTGCTGGCGGATCGTCGCGAGCACCCACGGCATCGCGGCCGTCAGCTTGCCGAGCGGCTCGACGTCGAAGCGGCTTGCCCCGCCAAGCGACAACGACAGCAGCAGGTCCGGCTGCGGCCTCAGCAGAATCTGGATCTCGTCCTCCCCGACCGCATCGCGGAAATAACTCAGGAAATACTCGCTCTGCCGGAACAGGTCGGGCGCCACTTCCTCGAGCCGATAACACCCGTCGCCGAGCCCGTCGTGCGCGGCCTGCAGAAACGGATCGAGCAGATATAACCCGTTGAGGTAAAGCGGCACCGGCGACGGCTTGTCGGTCCCGCCGGTGTCGTATTCGTCGAGCACGACCGGCACGCCGTCGCGGCCGATCGCGGTCGCGAGCGCGTTGTCGAACGGCGCCATCTCGTTGAGCAGCAGCACCAGGAAACGCCAGAAGCGCGGCTGGCCGAGATGGTCGATCGCACGGCCGAGCGCCTGGTGCATCGCGATTTCCGAAAAGAGACGATCCATACCACCACCGGAAGGGCGTAACACGAAGGGGGAATAGCAGTCCTGAAATTGGCTTCCTAGACTGCCACGCATCTGGTGGCCCCGAGTATGGGCGTTCAAAAAAACGCAGCACAGGAGAGCAAGATGGCGATGATGTCGGAATCGACGGGCACGATGCAAGCGTCGCCCGCAACCAGCGATGCACCGCGCGCGCTCGCGCAGACGCTCAGCGTGCGCGACGCGGTGATGATCACCGTGTCGGGCGTGACGCCCGCGAGCTCGATCTTCGTGATCGCGCCGTTCGCGATCCAGCAGGCGGGCAGCGGCGCGGTGCTGTCGTTCCTGCTCGGCGGCGTGCTCGCGTTCGCCTTCGCGCTCTGCTATGCGGAACTGAGCGCCGCGCATCGCAGCGCCGGCGGCGAATACGTGATGGCCAAGCGCGTGTTCGGCACGCTGCCCGGCTACCTGACCTTCATCGCGGTGCTGTCCGTCAGCGTGTTCATTCCGGCCGTGCTCGCGAGCGGCGCCGCGCCGTACCTGAACAACGCGCTCGGCACGCACTTCGGCAACCAGTCGGTCGCGCTGACGATCGTGCTGCTCGGCTACGTGCTCGGCATGCTCAACATCAAGACCAACGCGTGGATCACGGGCGCGTTCCTGGTCGTCGAAATCGGCGTGCTGATGCTGATCGCGGGGCTTGGCTTCGGCGCGCCGCATCGCGGCGCCGACGCGCTGATCCATCCGGTCGTCGCGAGCGGCGGCGCATTGCTGCCCGCCACGGCGGCCGCGATCGTGCCGGCGATCGGCACCGCGATCTTCTGCTACAACGGCTTCGGCTCGGCGGTGTTCCTCGCCGAAGACCTGCGCGGCGGCAACCGCAACGTCGCGAAGGCGGTCCTCTATTCGCTGGTCGTGATCCTCGTCGTCGAACTCGTGCCGCTGGCCGCGATCGTGCTGGGCGCGCCGTCGCTCGCGGAACTGTCGAAGAGCGCCGATCCGATCGGCTACGTCGTGAGCGCGCTCAGCAGCCCGGCCGTGTCGCGCGTCGTCAGCGGCGGCATCTTCCTGTCGGTGTTCAACGCGATCATCGCGATCGTGATCACGATGGGGCGCCTGCTGTACAGCAGCGGCCGTCACGCGCTCTGGTCGCGCAGCTGCAACCGCGCGTTTTCGGCGATCCATCCGCGCCTCGAGTCGCCGTGGCTCGCGACGCTCGCGCTCGCGGTGCCGTCGGCGGGCCTCGTGTTCGTGTCGAGCCTCGACGAGCTGACCGCGTTCACGGTCGACCTGCTGCTGCTCGTCTATCTCGTCGTCGGCCTCGCGGCGCTCGCGAGCCGCTTCGTGCGCCGCGACGTCGAGCATCATTACCGGATGCCGTTCTGGCCCGTGACGCCGCTCGTCGCGGTGGCGGGCGCCGCGTACACGCTCTATACGACACTGGCGACGTCGGCGAAGCCGGCCGACCTGATCATCATCGCGGGGCTGTTCGCCGCCGCGCTCGCGATGTATGCGATGTGGGCGCGCCACAGCGACGCGTTCCGCGCACTCTGACCGACGATCGAACCAAATATGGGAGGAAGGGCAACATGCGCACGAGGGATCTCGGCATCCGCATCGGACTCGGCACGCCGGGCCGCTTCAACGCGATTACCGACGTCGCCGGCGTCCGGGTCGGGCACTGCACGCTGAACGCCGATGCAGGCGACGCGTCGGTCCGCACCGGCGTCACGATCATCGAGCCGCGCACCGGCGCCGCGCACTACGCGCCGTGCTTTGCGGGCGTGCACGTGCTGAACGGCAACGGCGATGCGACGGGCCTCGAATGGATTCGCGAAGCCGGCATGCTGACGACGCCGATCGCCATCACCAACACGCACAGCGTCGGCGTGGTGCGCGACGCGCTCGTCGCGCACGAACGCACCGCGGCGCGCGACCGCGTGTACTGGTGCATGCCGGTCGTGATGGAGACCTACGACGGCCTGCTGAACGACATCTGGGGGCAGCACGTAACGGCGGCGCACGTGCAGCAGGCGCTCGCGGCCGCGCGCTCGGGGCCGGTCGCGGAAGGCGGCGTCGGCGGCGGCACGGGGATGATCTGCCACGAGTTCAAGGGCGGCATCGGCACCGCGTCGCGGGTGCTCGACGCGGCCGCGGGCGGCTGGACCGTCGGTGCGCTGGTGCAGGCGAACTACGGCTGCCGCGAGATGCTGCGCGTGGCCGGCTATCCGGTCGGCGAGGCGCTGCGGCACGTGCATTCGCCGTTCCGCGCGCCGGCCGCGCGCGGCGAGGCGGGGATGGGCTCGATCGTCGTCACGCTCGCGACCGACGCACCGTTGCTGCCGCACCAGTGCACGCGTGTCGCGCAGCGCGCGAGCGTCGGGCTCGCGCGCGCCGGCGGCGGCACCGAGGATTCGAGCGGCGACATCTTTCTCGCATTCGCGACCGGCAATCACGGGCTGCCGGCCGCGAACTACGGACGCAAGGGCATGCCGACGACCACCGTGCGGATGGTCAACAACGATCATATTTCCGCGCTGTTCGTCGCGGCGGCGGAGGCGGTCGAGGAGGCAATCGTGAATGCGCTCGTCGCGGGTGGCGACGTCGAAGCGAGAGGCGCGCGCGTCGAAGGGCTGGGCGGGGCGCGCTTGCTGGATGCGTTGCGCGAAGTCGGCTGGCGGCCGCGAAGGGAGACGTAAACGCGATGCGCGCCGGTTCAGGCGAAGCGGCGCGGACAGGTGATGCAGGTGATGCAGATGATGCGAAGCTGCGATCCGGCGTTCGGGCGCATGCCCGCGCGCCGGCCAAGGGCGCTGCGGGCATGGCCGTCGCGACGCGGCGTCATGCTCAGCTGCCGAAGTAGACGTTACAGAAGCTGACCGGACCCACGCAGGCGTTCGGATCTTCCTTCTTCGATTTCGCATGGTCGACGCGGCCGGCAGCCTGCACGGCTTCGGTGCGGTTCGCCTGTTGCTGGGCCTGTTCGGCCGGCGCCGGCTGAGCGTGCGCGACGGCGGCGGTGAGCGACAGGGCAACGAGGGCGAGGTGCAGCGACTTCATTTCGATTTCTCCTGGGTGGTTACCAGCGTTGCTGGCTTGATCAAACTATAGGCGCGCACTGCCTAAAGATTAATCACCCGGCCAGGAGAGCTTATTTGCATTCCGAACAAGGATGGCGTGCCGCACGCGATCAACGGCGATGCCGGTTGAACGGCGCATCCTTGTCGAGCAGTGCGCTGCGCACGAAGTGCAGGCAGCCGACGATGCGCTGCATCCGGCGCCGCTCGTCGGGCACCGCATGCCACGCGACCAGCGCGTGCTGCGCCGCGCGGATCGCGAGGTTCACCGATTTCAGCGTGCGCGCGTGACGGGGCGGCGTCGGGTCGTCGAAGAACGGCGGCAGCATGTCGAGCACCGCGTCGATCGACGCGGTCCAGCGCAGCGCCTGCGGCGGTTTCGTCGCGGAGAACGCCTGCACTTCGTCGCGCAGGTCGATCACCGCGTGGCCGACTTCGAGCGTCGCGAGCATCCAGCGCAGCGCGTCGCGATGCTGGCGCGTGCGTCTGACGAGCAGCGTGCGCAGCTGCGCCATCAGGTCGTGCGTGCTCGACTGGAAGCGCTGCGCGAGGCCGGCGCTCGCGCCTTCGCAGGCGAGCGTCACCTGACGGCGCAGGTCGTGTGCGATGCGGCCCGTCAGCCACGGCATGTGCGTGGGGAACACGACCGCGAACACGATCGAGCACGCGAGCATCGCGACGACGAGCGCGATGCCGTTGTTGATCAGCACCTCGGGCGTGTACGCGATCGCGTTGTCGGGGCCCGCGAGCAGGCAGAAGAACACCGCGAAGCCGATCCCGTAGCCGGACAGGCCCGGCCGCATCGCGAGGAACGCGCCGAAGCCGAGCACCGGCGCAAGCGCCGCGCACAGCAGCGGAAAGCCGTCGATGTTCGGATACACGTAGCACAGGAACAGGTAGCCGACGAGCGTCGCGAGCGCCGCGCCCACGCCCATCTGCGCGACGAACTTCGGCGCGCGCGGCGACGTCGAGCTGAGCGCGCACGCGATCGCGGCGCCGATGACCGCAAGCGCGCCGCTCGGCCATTCCGACGCGATCCAGAAACAGCTCATCGCGCCGACCGCGACCACCGTGCGCAGGAACGTGAAGCCGACGAAGAACGTGTTGGTCTTCACCGCATAGTGGGTGACCGAGCGCTCGAACGCGTGATCGTCGTCGTCGAGCGACGCGTAGGTGTCCGCGTAGCCGAGGAATTCGCCGACGAAGCGATACATCAGCTCGACCGCCGTATCGAAGTCGAGCAGGCCGCCCGCCGCGTGATCCTCGAGCTCGCGGCGCGAAGCACGCGCGGCCTTGGGCAGTGCGGCGTGGAAGCGGCGCAGCTCGAGCAACGCGCCGGTCGCGCGCGCCGGCCCGCGTGTCAGCTCGCCATCGAGCGCGACGAACCGCCGCGCGAGCGCGTCGAGGTGCGGCGCGAGCGCCGCGAGCACCGCGTCCGCACGGCTCTCGCGCAGGCGCTTGGTCAGCTGGTGCAGCGCATGGAGCCGCGTGCATGCATTCATGAACTCGCTGTTGAGCCGCGCGAGCCGGCGGCTGCGTGCGCGGATGTGCGGGTCCTCGAACGACGCGAACGCGCGGTTCGCCTCGAAGCCGACGATCTCGTCGACGAAATCGGCGAACCGGCGTTCGAACCCGCCGCGCTCGATGTCGCCCGCGAGCGCGGCGGATGCGAACGCGACGAACTTCGCGTGACGCGCGTTCAGCGAGCGCATCAGCGCGTTCGCCGAGCTGAGCGGCAGGATCAGCGCACTCACGACGCCGGAGCAGACGATGCCGAGCGCGACTTCCGCGGCGCGCGTCAGCGCGGACTGAAACAGCGTCTGCGGCGTCATCACCGAGGGCAGCCCGATCAGCGCGGCCGTGTAGCCGGCGAGCACGAAGCCGTACCAGCGGAAGTGGCGGTTGCGCACCGCGAGCGCGATGCATCCGCCGACCCACAGCGTGATGCCGGCCATGTACAGCTCGGGCTGCTGCGCGAACAGGCCGCCGAGCGCCAGCGCGGCGACGAGGCCGGCCGCCGTGCCGAGCACCCGGTAGAAGCTTTTCGCGAACACCATTCCGGACAGCGGCTGCATCAGCACGAACACGGTCGTCATCGCGGTGCGCGGCTGCGACATCTCGAGCCGCATCGCGATGCCCATCGCGAGCAGCGCCGCGCATACGGTCTTGGCGAGATGCAGCCAGATCAGCCCGTCGCTCGCGGCCCAGTCGCGCGCGGCCTTGCCGAGCGGATCGAGCCAGCGTCCCGCTCGTTGGTATCCGGCAGCAGGGGGCTCGATCGCAGGTTGTGGCTTCATGGCAAGAGAGGGCGCGCACCGGCCGGGCGGCGTGCCGCGGCCCGGTCGAACACGCCCGTTCGACTGGTGAGGCGCCGATTGTAGGAGCGCGGCGCGCGCGCATTAACGCAGCGCCGGGGAAACGATAGTTGCACCGGGCGTAACAATGCATCGCATTCCGTGGAGGAAAATAGCGGCTCCGACACAGGTGGCTCACAGGAATGGATACGCTTCAAAACATGCGGGTGTTTACGCGCGTCGTCGAGACGGGCAGCTTCACCGCCGCCGCACATTCGCTGAATTCGACGACGGGCGCGATGTCGCGGGCCGTGTCGGAGCTCGAGGCGCGGCTGCGCACCCGCCTGATGAACCGCTCGACGCGCCGTCTCGCGCTGACGTCCGCCGGCGAAAGCTATCTGCGGCGCTGCCGGCAGATCCTCGCCGACGTCGATCGCGCGGAAGAGGAGGCGAGCTGCGCGCACGAGCGGCCGGCCGGCGTGCTGCGCATGCACAGCTTCGCAAGCGTCGGCCATCACTATGTGATGCCTGCACTGACGCGCTATCACGCGCAGTATCCGGACGTATCGATCGAGCTGTCGCTGTCGCAGCGGATGCCCGACCTGTTCGACGGCACCAGCGACATGGCGGTCGTGACCGCATCGTCGCTGCCCGATTCGGAGCTCGTGTCGCATCTGCTCGGCTCGACGTTCAGCATCCTGTGCGCGTCGCCGGACTACGTGCGCCAGCATGGCGCGCCGACGCGTCCGCAGGATCTCGGCGGGCATCAGTGCCTGACGCTGTGCACGCCCGCGTTTCCGACGCACGAATGGCTGCTCGAAGGGCAGGGCGGCGTCGAGCAGATCCACGTGACGGGGCCGGTGCAGACCAACACGGCCGAATCGCTCGCGCTCGCGATCCGCGACGGCATCGGCATCGGCATGCTGCCGGTGTATTCGTCGATCGACGCGCTGCGCGACGGCACGCTCGTGCGCGTGCTGCCGGACCATATCCTGCAGAAGATGAACGTCTACGCGCTGTATCCGTCGCGCCGGTTCGTCGACGCGAAAGTGCGAACCTGGGTCGAACTGCTGCGCGCCCAGGTGCCGGACATGATTACGCACGACGTCGAGATGCTGGCGGCGCTCGGCCGGGAGCAGCGGGCCGCTTGATGTGCGGCGTAGCGCTGCATGCGCGCGCAACCGGCGCGCGCTTTCGCGATTTCCGTCGCGAACGTTCAGTTCCAGCATTCCGCCCCGCATGCGCACTGCGGCGCATGCGGGGCGGCGTGCGTGATGCTTACAGCGCCGGCTTCGCGACCGCGCCCGATTCCGCACCCGCCGCGCCGGCCGGGCCGTATGCGGCTGCGCCGGCCTTGCGTTCGGCGAGGCGCTTGGCCGCAAGACGCTCCTGCGCGGCCATGATGTCGTCCGGATAGTTGCCGGCATCGCCGAGCGACGGGTTGTAGCCGACGGATTCGAGGTCGTACAGTTCCTGCAGCACTTGCGCGCGCGTTACGGGCGACTTCGCCGACTGGGCGAACGACAGGGCGGGCGCGGCGAGCAGGACGGCTGCGGCGGCTGCGGTGACGACGAGCGATTTCACGATTTCCTCCAGAATGTTCGATGCGGTCCGGCAATTAGCGAGTGGTCCGAACCGATGACTGAAGTCTACGCAGCAAGGGTGTGCACAAAAACCCCGATTCCAGGCAGTCTGCCTTCCAGAACGAGCAACATTGCGGGCCCGCGTCGCGCTTCGTTCTGCGTGCCGAAAAAGAAAAAACCCGCCTTCGCAGGCGGGTTTCGCGTGTCGCGAGCGTGTCGTGACGGCGCTCAGAAGCGCGTACGCATGCCGATCGTGCCGACGATCTGGTTCGGCGTGCTCGACGCGCCGCCCGACCCGTTGATGAACGCCTGGTAGCCGCGGCCGGACGCATGCTGGTACATCGCTTCCGCATAGACGTCGGTGCGGCGCGACAGCTTGTAGACGGCCTGCAGGTCGACCTGGTGCCACTTCGGGTCGGTGCCGTGCTTGCTGTCCGGGTTCGACACGCTGGCATCCGTGTACACGTACGCCGCGCCGAGGCTGAACGCCGGCGTCACCGCATAGCGCACGTTCACGTCGTAGTTGTTGAACGCGATCTGGCCGGTCGAGCCGAACGAGCCCGTGTTGTCGTATTGCGAGCGCGTGTACACGAAGCCGACGGTGGCCGGGCCGAACGCGTAGTTGATGCCGCCGCCATACGAACGCATGCGGTCGGAGCCGATCGACCAGCCGCCCTGGTTCAGGCCCTTCGCTTCGGCAACGTCGGTCGCGCCGGCGCTCGCGCTCGTCGAACCCTTCGTGCCGTTCATCTGCAGGTACGCGCCCGCGAGCTTCAGCGGCCCGTTGGTGTAGCTCGCCGCGACGCTGTACGCGCGGTTCGCGCCGAAGTTCGTCGCGTTCGAGAACGCGTACATCGCACCGACCTTGAAGCCCGCGTACGTGTCGCTCGTGTACTTGACCGCGTTGTTGATGCGCAGCGAGTGGTTCAGGTTGTCGTTGTCGAACGGGTGCGCGAAGCTCGCGTCGCCGAAGTCGCCGGAGGTGGCCGACAGCGGCGCGACGAAGTCGACCATCGTGTCGTACTGGCGGCCGAGCGTCAGCGTGCCGTAGCCGTTCTCGCTGAGGCCGATGTAGGCGTGGCGGCCGAACAGCTTGCCGTCCTGGCCGAGCGAGCCGTTGTTGACGTTGAAGCCGCTCTCGAGCACGAACAGCGCCTTCAGGCCGCCGCCGAGATCCTCGGTGCCGCGCAGGCCGAAGCGGCTGCCGTTGATGGTGCCGCTGCTCATGCGCCACATCGATGCGCCGCCGGCGTTGTTGGTGTAGACGATGCCGGCATCGATCAGGCCGTACAGCGTGACCGAGCTCTGTGCGTGCGCGAGCGGGGCGAACAGGGCGGCGGCTGCTGCGCCGGCGAGAAGGGTTTTTTTCACGTAAAGGCTCCTGCGTGTGGGACTGCGGACATAAAGTTCGGCGCAAGTATAGGGACGCAGGCGCCGGGATTTCGGTGGTCCGGCGCGACAGCTCCGTTGCAGATCCAGCAAGAGTGCTTCACAAAACTGCCATGTATCGTCGCGCATGCCGGCCGGCTGGCCGTGTGCGCGCGGCGGCACGAGTGCGGCCCGTTGCGTGCGCCGCCGGCCTGTCGCGCGCTTGCAACACGCAGGGCGCGGCCGGACGGCGGTTGATCGGCGCGGCGCTCGCGCGGAGAATGGGCGGCTCACGCCCTCGATCGGGAGACTGAAGATGACCACGCCCAGCCGCCGTCCCTCCGTCAGTTCCGCCGTGTTCTATCGCGATCCGCGGGCCGCGCTCGACTGGCTCGAGCGGGCGTTCGGCTTCGCGCGCAGCGTTGTCATCAGCACGCCGGACGGCAAGCTCGCGCATGCCGAGCTGACGTGTGCCGGCGGCACGCTGATGGTCGGCGGCGAATGGGCCGAGTTCGTCACGAGCCCGCTGGACGTCGGCGGCAGGAACACGCAGTGCGTGCATGTGCAGCTGGCCGACGGCATCGACGCGCATTGCGAACGCGCGAGGCAGGCCGGCGCGGTGATCCTGCAGGAGCCGGCCGACCAGTTCTGGGGCGACCGCACCTATCGCGCGCGCGATCCCGAGCAGCACGTATGGACGTTCGGGCAGCAGGTGCGCGCGGTATCGGCGGAGGAAGCCGCTGCCGCGACCGGGCTGAAGATCGAAGGCTGGTCGTGACCGGCGGCTGCCGGCGCGCATCCGGTCGTTCCTTTCCATTCACGCGTCCGTCGCGCGCGCCGCGCGGCCGCTTCTTTCTGCCAGGACCCCCATGAACCTGTTCAACGTACGCCTGCGCGGCCGCGACGGCCTGTTCACGATCGGCATCGACGCGGGCCGGATCGCCCGCATCGACGCCCAGCCGGCGGCGCTCACGCCCGCGAGCGGCGCCGACATCGACGCGGGCGGGCGGCTCGCGATTCCGCCGCTCGTCGAGCCGCACATCCATCTCGACGCGGTGCTCACCGCGGGCGAACCCGCGTGGAACATGAGCGGCACGCTGTTCGAAGGCATCGAGCGCTGGGCGGAGCGCAAGGCGACGATCACGCACGAGGACACGAAGGCACGCGCGCACACGGCGATCGGCATGCTGCGCGATCACGGCATCCAGCACGTGCGCACCCACGTCGACGTGACCGATCCGTCGCTCGCCGCGTTGAAGGCGATGCTCGAAGTGAAGGACGAGGCGCGCGGGCTGATCGACCTGCAGATCGTCGCGTTCCCGCAGGAAGGGATCGAGTCGTTCGACGGCGGCCGCGCGCTGATGGAGCAGGCGATCGAGATGGGCGCGGACGTCGTCGGCGGCATTCCGCACTTCGAGAACACGCGCGAGCAGGGCGTCAGCTCGATCCGCTTCCTGATGGACCTGGCCGAGCGCACCGGCTGCCTCGTCGACGTGCATTGCGACGAAACCGACGATCCGCATTCGCGCTTTCTCGAAGTGCTCGCCGAGGAGGCGCGCGTGCGCGGGATGGGCGCGCGGGTCACCGCGAGCCATACCACCGCGATGGGTTCGTACGACAACGCATACTGCTCGAAGCTGTTCCGGCTGCTCAAGCGCGCGGGGCTCAATTTCATCTCGTGCCCGACCGAGAGCATCCATCTGCAGGGGCGCTTCGACACGTTCCCGAAGCGGCGCGGGCTCACGCGCGTCGCGGAGCTCGACCGCGCGGGCATCAACGTGTGCTTCGGGCAGGACTCGATCAAGGACCCGTGGTATCCGCTCGGCAACGGCAACATCCTGCGCGTGCTCGATGCGGGGCTGCACATCTGCCACATGATGGGCTATCAGGATCTGCAGCGCTGCCTGGACTTCGTGACCGGCCACAGCGCGACGACGCTGCAGCTCGGCGAACGGTACGGGCTCGAAGTCGGCCGGCCGGCGAACCTCGTCGTGCTCGACGCGGACAGCGACTACGACGCGCTGCGCCGGCAGGCGAAGGCGGCGCTGTCGATCCGGGGCGGGAGGGTGATCATGCGGCGCGAGCCGGAGCGGATCGACTATCCGGGGTGAGCGGGGATGCCCGGCGACACGCGTAGACAAAGCAAGTATTCGAAAAATTCATGAGTCGATTCTAAAAATACGTTTGTCTCATGAGCGTGGCCAACCTAGGATGCGGGCTGACGACGGCATGCGCGACGCATGCCGTTTCCCCGATTCCAGCCAGCCGATCCGATGCGCGCCGACCTCCCGCCCATTCCCTCGTCCTCGTTGCCGCCGAGCGGCGCTTCGCTCATCCGCTTTACCCGCTTCAACCGGCTCGCCGCGGTCGCGCTGCTGACCGGCGTCGGCGCGGGCCTCGGCGGCATGCTGCTCGCGCTGCTGCTGCATGCGATCCAGCATCTCGCCTACGGCTACAGCACCGCGCGGGTGATCGGCGACGAGAGCTTCCTGGCGGGCGTGACCGCCGCCGCGCCGCTGCGGCGGCTCGTCGTGCTGGGCGGCTGCGGGCTCGTCGCGGGCGCCGGCTGGTGGGCGCTGTACCGCTACGGCCGCCCGCTCGTCAGCATCCGGCGGGCGGTGCGCGCCGACGATCCGCGGATGCCGGCCTTCAGCACGACCATCCATGCGTTGCTGCAGATCGTCACTGTCGCGCTCGGCTCGCCGCTCGGCCGAGAGGTCGCGCCGCGCGAGATCGGCGCGCTGCTCGCGGGCCGGCTCGCGCACCGGGCAGGGCTGACGCCGGCCGACTGCCGGCTGATGGTTGCGTGCGGCGCGGGCGCGGGGCTCGCCGCGGTCTACAACGTGCCGCTCGGCGGCGCGGTGTTCGTGCTCGAAGTACTGCTCGGCACGTTCGAGCTTCGCGCGCTCGTGCCGGCGGTCGTGACGTCCGCGATCGCGGCCGCGATTGCGTGGCTCGGCCTCGGCAACGAGCACCAGTACAGCGTGCCGCCGTTCGTGCTGAGCGCGTCGCTCGTCGCGTGGTCGATCGTGTGCGGGCCGGTGTTGGGCTTCGCCGCGTACGGTTTCGTGCGCCTCACGAGCCGGGCGCGCGCGGCCGCGCCGAGGGACTGGCGGCTGCCGCTCTTGGCGCTCGTCAACTTCGCGGCGATCGGCTGGCTCGCGATGCGGTTTCCGCAACTGCTCGGCAACGGCAAGGGGCCCGCGTCGTTGAGCTTCGACGGCGTGCTGACGGTCGGGATGGCCGCGACGCTGCTCGCGCTGAAGGTGCTGATCACCGCTAGCAGCCTGCGCGCGGGCGCGGAAGGCGGCCTGCTGACGCCGGGCCTCGCGAACGGCGCGCTGCTCGGCATCGTGCTGGGCGGACTCTGGAGCGCCGTCTGGCCGGGTATGTCGGTCGGCGGTTGCGCGCTGGTCGGCGCGACCGCGTTTCTCGCGGCGTCGATGCAGATGCCGATCACGGCGGTCGTGCTGCTGCTCGAGTTCACGCGCGCAAGCCACGACAGCCTCGTGCCGATGCTGCTCGCGGTGGCCGGGTCGCTCGTCGCGTACCGGTTCGCCGAACGGCTGGCCGAACGCCGTGCCGCCGCGCAATGCGGGGCGCCGCAGGAACCGGCGGTCGCGGTTCGGCAGTCCTGACGCTTCGGCAGACTGCATCGACGAATCACCCGAACTGAGTCCGGGAGACCGGACGCCGCCCTCCGTTTCCTCACGCATCCCGATACGGTTCGACGCGCGAACTTCGGTTCTGTGCAAGAATCCGCGCGGCTCGCGCCTCTCCAACAACCATACCCGCGCGGCCGTTCATATCAGGAAACGAGGAGCTCAAGTTGATTCAGCGCATTTCCCGCTTTTTCACGCAGGTGGTCCACCGCGTGCTGCCCGACCCGTTGATCTTCGCGATCCTGCTGACGATCGCGACCTTCGCGCTGGCATTCGGACTCACGCCGAATTCCCCCGCGCAACTGACGACGATGTGGGGTTCCGGCTTCTGGAACCTGCTCGCGTTCTCGATGCAGATGGTGATGATTCTCGTCACCGGGCACGCGCTCGCGAGCTCGCCGCCCGTCAAGCGCGCGCTGGTTGCGCTGGCCAGCGCCGCGCGCACGCCCGGACAGGGCGTGATGCTGGTCGCGTTCGTCGCCGCGCTCGCCTGTGCGATCAACTGGGGCTTCGGCCTCGTGCTCGGCGCGATGCTCGCGCGCGAGGTTGCGCGGCGCGTGGCCGGCAGCGACTACCGGCTGCTCGTCGCATCCGCGTACATGGGCTTCCTGAGCTGGCACGGCGGGCTGTCGGGCTCGATTCCGCTCGTCGCCGCGACGAAGGGCAACCCGATGGAGAAGACCATCGGCCTGATCCCGGTGTCGCAAACGCTCTTCACCGGCTACAACGCATTCGTGACGATCGGCCTGATCGTGATGCTGCCGTTTCTTGCGCGGCTGATGATGCCGAAGCCGGAGGACGTCGTCAGCGTCGATCCGGCGCTGCTCGCGGAGCCGCCGAGCGTCGAGCGAAAGCTCGGGCCGGATGCGACGCTCGCCGAGCGGCTGGAGGAAAGCCGCCTGCTGGCCGTGCTGGTCGCCGCGCTGTGCGCGGTGTTTCTCGTGCTGCGCTTCGTGCAGAAGGGCTTCGCGCTCGACATCGACACCGTGAACCTCGCGTTCCTCGCGGCCGGCATCCTGCTGCACCGCACGCCGATGGCCTATGCGCGCGCGGTCGCGGGCGCGGCGCGGGGTGCGTCGGGAATAATGATCCAGTTCCCGTTCTACGCGGGCATCCAGGCGCTGATGGACCATTCGGGGCTCGCGGGCGTGATCACGAAATGGTTCGTCGACGTCGCGAACGTCCACACGTTCCCGCTGCTCGCGTTCCTGAGCTCGGCGGTGATCAATTTCGCGGTGCCGTCGGGCGGCGGCCACTGGGTCGTGCAGGGGCCGTTCGTGATGCCGGCCGCGCAGGCGCTCGGCGCCGATCTCGGCAAGGCCGCGATGGCGATCGCGTACGGCGAGGCGTGGACCAACATGGCGCAGCCGTTCTGGGCGCTGCCCGCGCTTGCGATCGCGGGGCTCGGCGTGCGCGACATCATGGGCTACTGCGTGACCACGCTGCTGTTTTCCGGCGTGGTGTTCGTCGCGGGCATGTATCTGTTCTAAGCGGCAGCTCAGCGCGCCGGCTCGTCGGTCAGCGTGTGCAGGAACGCTTCGATATCCTGGATATCCTGCGCCGACATCGCGGGCGCATCGCCCGGCTTGCGGTCGAACGGCGCATCCGTCACGTCGATGTTGCCGCGATACGGCGCGGGCAGGTCGTCGTATGCGTCGATCCTGCCGTCCGGCCCGCGCGGATAGAACTTCTCCGGCGCGAGGTTGCGCTCGTTGTAGAACGCCATCACCTGGTCGAGCGAGTGGAACACGCCGTTGTGGAAGAACACGTGGCGGGTCGCCGCGTTGCGCAGCGTCGGCGTGAGGAACATCCCGCAGTACTGCGTCTGGTCCTTCAGGTCGTCGCGGAACGGCCCGCACAGCCCGAGGTCGTGGAACGCCGGATCGCGGTTCTGCGCGAGCAGGCGGTTGCGCGGCGCGCCGAGCGCCTCGTACTGAAAATCGGTGAACATCGGCGGCACGCCGTCGGCGCCCGGCTTCGACAGGTGGCAGCCCGCGCAATTCGCCTTCGCGGGATCGTTGAAGAGGCGCAGCCCGCGCCGTTCCGCCTGCGTGAGGCGCGCGCGGCCTTCCAGCCAGCGGTCGTACTTGCTGTCGTACGGGTGAAATGAAGGGTCCTCGACCTGATAGCGCGCGATCGCGAACATCGCTTCGGACACCGCGAGCTGCGCGCTGTCGAACACGCGCGGCCCGAACAACTGCATGAACTGCGCGCGGTGCGGCGACTGCGCGAGCTTGCGCGCGACGTCGTCGACGCTCGGGTTCGCCATCTCGACCGGATTCAGCAGCGGGCCGAACGCCTGCTGCTGCAGCGTATCCGCGCGGCCGTCCCAGAACATTCCGCCTTGCGGCACGAGCTGCGGCGCGGCCGCGGCGCCGGCCACCTTCTGCGCCTTCACGACGCCGGCCGCCGACGCGGCCTGCTGCGCGACGCTCGCCGCGTCGTCGTTCTCGCCGGCATCGGGGCCGATGCTGAAGTTGGGCTGCCGGTATAGGTACATCAGCGACGGCGGCGGCCGGTAGCCGTGCAGCGTCATCGCGATGCCGCCGGGCTGTACCTCGAGCGCGTTCGGCGGGCCGTACGCGTGATCGGGGCTGTGGCACGACGCGCACGACTGCTTGCCCGATGCCGACAGCGCCGGATCGAAGAACAGCGCGCGCCCGAGCTGCGCGACCGCGGAGAGCGGCGCGGCGGCGGGGCGCCGCAGCACGATCGGGTGCGGGTTCGCGCCGGTCCAGTCCGCGACGACGCCGGCGATCGCCGCCGGCGTGCGCGCCGGAAACGCGACGGCGAACACGGCATAGCCGATCGCGCCCGCACCGAGCATGAGCGCCGCGCGGCGCAGGAGACGGGACGGGCGGCGCGGCGGGGCGGTGTCGGGTGCGACGGGCGGCGGAAACGCGGGACGGGCGGTCATGCGGTCGGAGACGAAGTCGGGCGCGGCGAATGCAGCGGGTGCGGCGCGTTGAAATGGAAACGGCCGGCGCATCGCGCGCCGGCCGGACGGATGACGTCGACGCTCAGATCGACGGCGCCGAGCCGAGCGCGGTGCCGAGCGTCGGGTCGAGATACAGCGGCGTCGTGTTCGGCTTCGACGCGAAGTCGAACAGGCCGCGCAGGTCGCCCGCCGACGCGTCGAACGAGCCGCCGCCGATGCGCTGGCCGCCGAGCCAGTTGTCCTCGATGAAGCGGACCACCGACGCCTGGTCGACGATCGTGTGGTCGACGTAGTTCTGCTTCGCGTACGGCGAGATCACGACGAGCGGAATCCGCACGCCCGGGCCGCAGCGGCCGTTGACCGGCTGGCCGTTCACGCCGGCGCCTTGCGTGCCCGTGCCGCACTTGCCGCTGCCGTTCAACTGGTCGACCGCGTCGAACGACGCATGGGTCGGGCTCGCATAGACGTGGTCGTACCAGCCGTCCGAGTCGTCATAGGTGACGATCACCGCGGTGTTCTGCCAGTCGGGCTGCTGCTGAAGGAAGTTGACGACCTTCGTCACGAATGCCTGCTCGTCGAGCGGATCGGAATAGCCCGCATGCGCGTCCTGCGCCGCCGGCGCCTTCAGGAAGCTGACCGACGGGAAGTTGCCGGCCTTCACGGCGGCGAAGAAGTCGTCCGAGTCGTACTGGTGGTTCGCCGGCTCGGCCGTCTTGCCGTCGGTCTGGACGCTCGATCCGATCGCCGCGAGCGAGCTCGGCCGCGTGTGCTGCGGGTTCGCGGTCGACGCGTAGTACTGGAACCAGTTGTGGTGCGGGATGTAGTCGGCCGTCGCGGCGTTCACGGCGGTCGCGACGGTGCTGCGGGCGCAGCCCGTCGTGCCGTTGCCGTTCACCGTCGACAGGTTGAAGCCGCCCATGAAGCCGCCCCACGTGATGTTCGCGCCGTTCAGCAGGTCGCCGATGTTCTTGCCGGCCATCATCGCCTGGTCGGTCGTGCTCGAGCACACGTCGAAGCCGGGATCGACGTCGTTGATCATCGTGAAGCCGCCCTGGCCGTCGTTGATGTAGTACGACGTCGCGGCGAGCGTCGACGGCTGCTTCGACGTCTTGACGATCTGCATGCCGTTGGTCTGGCCGGAGATCACGTTCAGCGCGCCCGGCGTCGACGGGCCGTACGACGTCGTGTACGCGTTGTCGCTCATCGCGAAGCGCTGCGCGTAGTTCCACAGCGCGGTCACGGTGTTGCCATCGAAGTAGCCCATCACCTGGCCCTTCGTGCCGAACGCGCCGGCGCCGCCGGACGAGCCCTTGCCCGTGTATTTCGGGAACAGGTCGGCGAGGCCGTTGTCCTCGGCCAGCTGCTCGGCCGTGTACGCGTGGTTCTGGTCGGCGGTCGCGGCCTGCGTGCGGTCGAGGCGGAACGGGTTCGCGGCGTCGGCGCCGTTCGCGGTGTTCGTGAAGTTCGGGTTCGCGCTCAGCAGCGTGCCGGTCAGGCCGTTGACGGCCGGCGTGTTGGCGGCCGCGGTGAACGCCGGCTCGCCCTGCGGGTTCGTTGCGTTCGGATAGGTGCCGAAATAGTGGTCGAACGACACGTTTTCGCCGTAGATCACGACGAGGTGCTTGATCGGCGTGGCGGTCTGCAGCGCGTCCTGGGACGACACCGAAGCCGTGGACGGTGTCGAATCGTCGCTGCCGCCGCAGGCGAACAGCGCGAGGGCGGCGCCTGCGCAGGCGGTGACGAGCAAGGCTTGACGAAACATCTTCGGGAACTCCATGCGGGCGGGTCAGGGAACGCGGCGCGGCATGCCGGGTGACGGCTACGGCAGCGGGCGGCGACGGGCACGCGCATTGAAGCAGTTCAGTATGAAGTTATGGAGGCTGGGCGCTTTCGGCGGCGTTACGCGCGAATATCGGCTGTCTTACTGCGTTACTGCGCGGCGAGGCGGGGCGTAGAAGCGGGGCGCGCCGGCCCGGCCGGCGCGCCGCCGCAGTGGGCGTCAGAACGGGCTGCGCGTCGTGCTGCCGTCGGTGAAGATCGCATCGACCACCTGATAGAAGCCCATCGAAGTGTCGGCTACTTCCCACACGGCGAGGATCACGTGATAGCCGGTGCGGACCGGCAGCCGGCATTGATGGATCGTCGGCTGCGACGGAACGAGGTTCGCGCTCGGGCTCCAGTACGGCTGGCCGGGATTCTGGATCGTGCAGAACGGCGTGGGCTCGAATTGCGCGCGGGTCAGCTTCTGCGACGGATCCCAGTCGGCGCGCGTAATGAAGTAGTTCCAGCGGCGCGTCTTGTGCACGGCGCTGAATTCCCATTTGAAGTTCTGCAGCGCGCCGGAGCGCAGCGGAACCTTCTGCCAGCGGTCCGGCGACTGTTCGTTCAGGAGCGGCACCGCGCCGTTCGTGCTGGCGCCGGCGATTTCACCGTCCGCGGGCGGCGCGACGTTCTGCGCGTCGGCCGGCGCGAACGAGTCCGACAGGCCGCCTTGCGTGGCCGGGAAGAACTTGCCGTTTTCCATCGCGTTCGCATGCCACGCGTCGATCGGGCAATTCGGGTTCTGGCCTTGCGTGCACAGCACGATGCGCGACGCCGGCTCGGTCAGGCGGCCGTGCGCGTGCGCGCCGGCCATCACGGTCAGCAGCGCCGCACCGGCCAGCGCGCGCATCATGACGGAAGAAACGGATCTTCGGATGGTCTGTTTCATGGGCCCTCACTGCGTTGAAGTCGGAATGGTTGTGCGCGCAACGGCTAGGACGCGATGCCGCCGAATCGCGCGATGACAATCGGCTTTCGCCGACTCGAACCATAGTCGTAAAAAACGGAAAATGAAATTGAAAACGGATTAATCGCCAATTAAATTGGCGCCGTTTCCGATTTTGCAGATGTTGCGTTGAATGTGCCTGTTTTTAAAAGACTATTTTTTGAATGACGCACATGTTCGCGTGAAGGGGAAAGTCATGAATCCGGTGAAAAATCCGGTAATTGACGGCGCGATCATTTCGCATTCCGGATGCGCGAAATTCCGGTCGAGGCGGGAAAGCCGCCGCCGGCTCAGCCTTCGACCGGCATCGCGCTCGTGCACTTGATCTCGTCGAGGCAGACGCTCGAATGCACGCCGCTCACGCCGGGGATGCGCATCAGCGTTTCGAGCAGGAACGTGGACAGGCCCTTCAGGTCGTGCGCGACGACCTTCAGCACGTAGTCGATGTCGCCCGTCACGGAGAAGCACTCCTGGATCTGCGCGAGCTCGGACACGAGCTTCTGGAACTTGGACAGGTCGCGAATGTGCCCGCGCTCCATCGTCACGTGCACGAACGCAGTGACACCGAAGCCGAGCGTGTCGGGGCAGAGCCGCGTCTCGTAGCGGCGGATCGCGCCGATCTCCTCGAGTCGCCGGTGGCGGCGCAGCGTCTGCGCGGGCGACAGGCCCACCGCCTTCGCCAGCTCGAGATTCGATGCGCGGCCATGCTCCTGCAGGATCGCCAGCAAGTTCCGATCGATGCGGTCGAGTACCGGTTCAGGCATTTTTGTTTCCTCATCTGTCTCCCGGATGCAATCTTATCTCATAATGTAGGGTTTGCATGAACGGGTTACGAAACCCGATTTCGTCGTCGCGACGCTAAACTGACCCCGGATTTTCGTGCGCGATCGCGGCAACGCGGTTGCGGGCGGCAGTCGGCGGCCGGTTGGGCGGGCTCGCCGACGACGGTCGGACGTCGCCGCGCGAAAATTGCAGTCCCCAACCTGGCGGCCCCACGAAGGGCCGCCGGTACAGCAAAACAGCGCGCGGCACACCGACGCGCACCGCTTCCGCCGGAAGCGGACAAAGTGGAGAAGACATGGTTTCAGAACACGAGAAGGACGGCCTGAAGCGCGGGCTGAAGAATCGCCACATCCAGCTCATTGCGCTGGGCGGCGCGCTCGGCACGGGGCTGTTTCTCGGCATCGCGCAGACGATCAAGATGGCGGGCCCGTCCGTGCTGCTCGGCTACGCGCTGTCGGGCGTCGTCGCGTTTTTCATCATGCGGCAGCTCGGCGAGATGGTCGTCGACGAGCCGGTTGCCGGCTCGTTCAGCTATTTCGCCGACAAGTACTTCGGCCACTTCGCCGGCTTCCTGTCCGGCTGGAACTACTGGGTGCTGTACATCCTCGTCGGCATGGCCGAGCTGTCGGCCGTCGGGATCTACGTGCAGTACTGGTGGCCGGGCGTGCCGACCTGGGTCTCCGCGCTCGTGTTCTTCGTCTTCATCAACCTGATCAACCTGACGAGCGTCAAGTCGTACGGCGAGACGGAATTCTGGTTCTCGATCATCAAGGTTGCCGCGATCGTCGGCATGATCGGCTTCGGCGGCTGGCTGCTCGCGAGCGGCCATGCGGGCCCCGAGGCGAGCGTCGCGAACCTGTGGCAGCACGGCGGCTTTTTCCCGAACGGCGTGTCGGGCCTCGTGATGTCGATGGCGGCGATCATGTTCTCGTTCGGCGGGCTGGAGCTCGTCGGCATCACCGCGGCCGAGGCGGACGATCCGCAGCACAGCATCCCGCGCGCGACCAACCAGGTGATCTACCGCATCCTGATCTTCTACATCGGCGCGCTCGGCGTGCTGCTGTCGCTGTATCCGTGGGAGAAGGTCGTCACCGGCGGCAGCCCGTTCGTGCTGATCTTCCACGCGCTCAGCAGCGACCTGGTCGCGAACGTGCTGAACGTCGTCGTGCTGACGGCGGCGCTGTCGGTCTACAACAGCGGCGTGTACTGCAACAGCCGGATGCTGTTCGGCCTCGCGCAGCAGGGCAATGCGCCGAAGGCGCTGTGCTCGGTGAACAAGCGCGGCATTCCGCTCGCGGCGCTCGGCGCATCGGCGCTCGCGACCGGCATCTGCGTGGTGGTCAACTACTTCATGCCCGGCAAGGCATTCGAGATGCTGATGGGCCTCGTCGTGTCGGCGCTGATCATCAACTGGGCGATGATCAGCCTGATCCACCTGAAGTTCCGCCAGGCCAAGCGCGCAGCGGGGCTGCAGACGCGCTTCCGCAGTCTGGGCTATCCTTTCACGAATTACGTGTGCCTCGTGTTCATGGCCGGCATTCTCGTCGTGATGTACCTGACGCCGGGCCTGCGCCTGTCCGTGTACCTGATCCCGGTGTGGCTCGCGGTGCTCGCAGTCGGGTATCGCTTCCGTCAGAAGAATGCGGGCTACGCGCTGCGCGAAGGCGCGTCCGCACAATGACGCAGGCAAGGCCGGCCATTTCTGGCCGGCCGCACCTTGCCGGCCACACCTTGCCGGCCGCTAGATTTCTCATCCAACCAGACCGATAAAGCCATGTTCGAACACATCGACGCGTACCCCGGCGATCCGATCCTGACGCTCAACGAGAACTTCCAGAAGGACCCGCGCGACCAGAAGGTCAACCTGAGCATCGGCATCTACTTTGACGCCGAAGGCCGGATTCCGGTGATGGAGGCCGTGCGCGAGGCCGAGACTGCGCAGCAGCGCGAGATCGGCGCGAAGCCGTATCTGCCGATGGTCGGCATGGCGCCGTACCGTGACGCGGTGCAGGCGCTCGTGTTCGGCGCGGATCATCCGGCGCGCGCGGCGGGCCGCATCGCGACCGTGCAGACGCTCGGCGGCTCCGGCGCGCTGAAGGTCGGCGCCGATTTCCTGAAGCGCTATTTCCCGGATGCGCAGGTGTGGCTCAGCGATCCGAGCTGGGAAAACCACCGCTTCATCTTCGAGCGGGCCGGCTTCACGGTGAATACCTACCCGTACTACGACGCGGCCACGGGCGGCCTGAAGTTCGACGCGATGCTCGCGGCGATCGACGCGCTGCCGGCGCGCAGCGTCGTGCTGCTGCACGCGTGCTGCCACAACCCGACCGGCGTCGATCTCGACGAAGGCCAGTGGCAGAAGCTGATCGACGTGATCGAGACGCGCGAGCTGCTGCCGTTCGTCGACATGGCCTACCAGGGCTTCGGCGCGGGCCTCGACGCGGACGCGTTCGCGGTGCGCGAGCTGGCCCGCCGCGGCCTGCCGGCGCTGGTCGCGAACTCGTTCTCGAAGAACTTCTCGCTGTACGGCGAGCGCGTCGGCGGCCTGAGCGTGGTCTGCGAGGACGCCGCCGCGGCCGAGCGCGTGCTCGGCCAGCTCGCGGGCGCGGTGCGGTCGAACTACAGCAACCCGCCGATCCACGGCGCGAAGATCGTGTCGACGGTGCTCACCACGCCCGCGCTGCGCAAGCAGTGGGAGGAAGAGCTGTCCGCGATGTGCCGCCGCATCGCGCGGATGCGCCAGTCGATCCACGACGGCCTGCGCGAACATGTCAGCGGCGAAGCGCTCACGCGCTACGTGAAGCAGCGCGGGATGTTCACGTATACGGGCCTGACCGAATCGCAGGTCGACGCGCTGCGCGAAGTGCACGGCGTGTACATCCTGCGTTCGGGGCGGATGTGCGTTGCGGGACTGAATGACTCGAACGTCGGCATCGTCGCCGATGCGATCGGGAAGGTGCTTAAGAGCGGCGTCTGAGGACGTTGGCGCTTGCAGGCGAGAAACCGGCTGTTCCCGTTGAGGGGGCAGCCGGTTTTTTTTGTGATTCTCTGAGTGAGTCGCTCGCCGACACGGAACGTGTCTGCCGAGTTTTGCGAAAGCGGTCCGTCATTCAGTTGCGAGAGCAAGGTTTCCATACTGCGCGACGAGCGCGTACCACAAGGCAAAAATTTCGCGCATGCCTGGATCATGGTCGCTGGTCCATATCGCCGTCTGCACGAGTACGAGCTTCGAGCTCGGGTCGATGATGATTCTTTGACCGTCCATACCCTGCAGTGCAAACATGCGACGCTCGCCCGGCAATATCCAGACTTGATACCCGTAACCGAAAATCGGGTTGGCTTTGCCCGGAGCCAGAAAACCATCGCGAGACGCAACGCTCGTAGCCTGCAACACCCAATCTCGCGGCACGATTTGCTGGCCGTTCCACCGGCCGTCATATGCGAGCATCAGTCCGAGCCTAGCCCAGTCGCGCAGCGTGGCGCTCACGCAGCAAAAGGTAATGTTCTGTCCGGTCGCATCGCGAGCCCACGACGCATCCGACTCCATACCCATTTTCTTCCAGATGCGCTCGCTCGCGTATTGCGCGACGGACATATGTGTCGCGCGGCTCAATACGAGTCCGAGCACCTCCGTTTCGACGCTCGCGTAGCTGAAATGCGTGCCGGGCGCACGTTCACGTTTATCGAAGTGCTTGACGGCATCGATGGCGCCTGGCCCGTGCGGATTGAAAAGGTCGAGGCCCAGCTTGTCCCGATCGTCGCCGGGATTGCTGTCTTCGAAGAAATGGACGCCGGAAGCCATGTGCAGCAGATCCCGAATCGAAGTCCGTCCGTACGGATTGTCTGCCAGCTCCGGCACATAGACATCCGCGAGATCGTCGATCGAGCGAATCGCGCCTTCGGAGATTGCAATGCCGATCAGCATGCCGACGATCGTCTTTGCCATCGATTGCGACATGAACCGGTCTGAATCCTTTCGGGCGTAGCGATAGTGCTCGTAAAGGATCGTGTCGCCCTGCGCAATCAGCAGGCCGGTCACCGGATTGCGATCGAGATAGTCGTTGAGATTGCGATACTGCCCGCCGTACGGGTAGTTCAGCGTCAGTTCGCGTTCGGATGTCTTTAGTATCGACGGCGTGCCGGCCTTGGCAATTGGATCGGCCGCACGAACCTCGTCGAAATGGCTGTAGTAGCCGACGAACTGCTTTTGTGTTCTCGCGTGGCCGGGCACCGGCAACGGGTAGTGATCCAAGGCGCCGTACGCGTCAGCCGCATATCCGGTGTCGGAAAACACAGGATTCGGTTGCGCGACGGCACAAGCCAAGCTAAGAACGCCACCGACAGCGACTTCTTTGACACTGCGCAGCATAGCCGAACTCCTCGTCATCGGGGTGGAGCTATCTTCAGATCATTGCTCAACGGTCGGCGGGCCTTGGCGTTGACGGATCAAGTGTTTCGATTCATTACACGACTTGCGCTCCGTGTCCGGTGATGAGGGCGCAATAGGACTTTCTACTGCGCACGATCCCGCATCGCACATCTGTCACCCCCACGCACGCAGCGTTACGATGTGCGCGTCAAAATCATCGAACCAAAGGAGCAATGCACGCATGAGCATCCGGATCGTACAGCTGGGGTCGCCGCGCGCGGCCGGCGAGGGCCTGCGGATCGGCACGGTGCGGCGTCCGCCGCGCGGCGTGCCGAAGGCCGAGTTCGCGTCGCGCGACTATTACGACGTGTGGCTGCCGACGCTGTCGCCGACGCCCGAGCTCGTCGCGCAGGCGCAGGCCGCCGGGACCGACGCCGACTGGCGGGCCTTCGCCCGCAAGTTCCGCGCGGAGATGAATCACGGCGACGCGCCGAAAGTGCTGGACCTGCTCGCGGCGCTGTCGGCGACCACGCAGTTCTCGATCGGCTGCTACTGCGAGAACGAAAGCCGCTGTCACCGCAGCATCCTGCGCGAACTGCTCGCCGAGCGCGGCGCGGCGATCGAGCCGGACGCATCCTGAGCGGCGACCGGCTGTCGCCGCGATTCAGCCCACCGCCATACCAGGCGCATCAGCCGCCGCCCATGGCGGCAGCTCGGCCCGCCCGACCGGGCCCGTCCCGCCTCCTTTGACCACGCCGCGCCCACGGCGTCGAGCAGTGCCTCGGGGGACTCGCTTGACGTGGGTCAAGCGTGCGGCGGCG
Organism: Burkholderia ubonensis; assembly: GCF_902833085.1. Classification (GTDB taxonomy): domain Bacteria; phylum Pseudomonadota; class Gammaproteobacteria; order Burkholderiales; family Burkholderiaceae; genus Burkholderia; species Burkholderia ubonensis. Next base: position 467,117 of record NZ_CADFEB010000006.1, on the reverse strand, counting down.
CGCGCCTCTATGCTCACGTCATGGACATGTCGCAGCAATGATGGACAAGCCAATGCCGATGCAGATCGATTTCCCGCCGGATCCACCGGAATATTGCGCACGCGATCTGGTCGTCGCGTTCTCGGCGATCGTGGATGACAGCTGTGTGCAATGTGCGATCACAGCCGAGGCGCTCGAGGATCACTTCGGCGCGGCGTCGCTGCTCGAACGCGACCTGATCCGCGCGTTCGACGCGCACCGCCCGGAGATCGAGGGCGTCGCGCGCCGGATGCTCGAGGAGATCGGCGGGCGGCCGGTGCTGTTGCACAGCGGTCATTTCCGATTCGGCGGCTGACGCGGCGTAAAGGTCTCGGGAGGAGACATGACATTGTCGGGCAATATCCGCGAGGACGACTGGTCGGTCGAGGTCGAGACGCGGCCGGACGGCGGCGGCGGGTTCCGCTGCCGCGTGCAGGTCGAGCACGGCGTCGGTGCCGGCCGGTTTCACCATGCGTTCGAGCACAGCGAGTCGTATCCGACCGAGCGCGAGGCGGTGCTTGCCGGCCTGCGGGCCGGCATGACGTGGATCGAACTGAAGCGGTCGCAGACATTCAACGTATAAGAGAAAGGGGAGCCGCACGCGGGGGCGTGCGGGCAACGCGCGGCGGGGCCGCGCACGCTGCCGGTCAGACTGCGTCCGGCAAGGACGGACAACGCAGGCAGTCACTACAGATGAATCTTCGCCGTCTCGCGGCCACGCGGGCGGCGCATATCAGGCGATCGGCACGAGGGCGGCGCCGTCGGGAGAAACAACATGGGCGTGGGCATGCAGATCGCCTACTTCGGATTCGCCGGTTCGGCCGCACTGGAGGCGGAAGCCGGCGAGCAACTGGTGCACCTCGAACGGTTCCGCACGCTGATCAGCGGCTGCCATCTGGCGATCGAGTCGCGCGCGTCGGGCACCGGCCAGCGCGCATACGACGTGCGGCTCGACCTGATCACCCGCAACAACGAGCTGAGGCCGATTCCGCATTGCGTCGGCGAAGACCCGCACGAAGCGGTGCGCCGCGCGTTCGCGGCAGCCGAGCGGACGCTGATGGCGTGGGTCGGGCAGGGGACGGGAGCGCCGGGCACGGCCGGGCAGGGTTCGCATGCGTCGCGTTGAGCGCGAAGGGCGGCACGACGGGCGCGACGAGCGCGCGCCGGTTCGTGTCGACGGGTGCGTGCGGCGAGTCGCGCGGCCTGCCGGCCGCTCAGACGCGCGCGAGCCCTTCCGCGTCGATGATGCGCACGCGCTTGCCGTGCGTCTCGACGAGCGATTCGCGATGGAACCGGGAGAACATCCGGCTGACGGTCTCGAGCTTCATCCCGAGGTAGCAGCCGATTTCCTCGCGCGTCATCCGCAGGTTGAACTCGGAAGCCGAATAGCCGCGCGCCTGGAAGCGCGACGACAGGTTCAGCAGGAATTGCGCGACACGCTGCTCGGCGGACATCGTGCCGAGCAGCAGCATCTGGCTCGATTCACGGACGATTTCGCTGCTCAGCATCTGGTACAGGAAATGCTGCATCGGCTTCATTTCGCGACAGGCCGCCTCGAGCTGGCCGAACGGGATGATGCACACGACGCTGTCCTCGAGCGCGATCGCGTCGCAGCAATGCTGGCCGCTGCTGATGCCGTCCATGCCGAACGTCTCGCCGGCGATCTGGAAGCCCGTCACCTGTTCGCGGCCGTCGCGATGCACCATGACCGTCTTGAACGACCCCGCGCGCACCGCGTAGATGCTTTGGAACGGATCGTCGGTGCGGAACAGCGCGTCGCCCTGGCGGACATGGCGGGTCGTGCAGATGATCGAGTCGAGCCGGCCGTATTCGGCCGCGGTCAGCTGCGGCGGCAGGCACAGGGAACGCATCGCGCAGACGGAGCAGCGCGCGGCGGGGTGTTTCGGGGCGTCGGCCCGGGCAATCGCGTGAAGCGGCGTCGCAAGCCGCCGCGCGACGGGCACGGCAGCAGCGCTAACGGATGCTGATGACATGATGCACTCCGGCACTTTCAGGTGCGGTGCGCGCGACGCGAGCGCACCAGGGATTCGATGACGTGGCATGCGGCGTCGAACTCGGCGGTCTTGTCGAAGAAGTAATCCGCTCCGGCCGTCGCGCATGCCTCCCTGAACGCCGGCGCCGAATGGTTCGTCAGCACGATCGTAACGACGCGCGGCGCGGCCTTCGACAGCATGCCGATCAGGTCGAGACCGTTGCCGTCCGCGAGCCGCAGGTCGACGATCACGACATCCGCCTGGCACCGGCGGATGTGCGTCCACGCACCCTGGCCGTCCTCCGCTTCACCCACGACGTCGACCCCACGGATCGCGCCGACGAGCAGCGCGATCCTGCGCCGTACCGCGACGGCGTGATCGACGAGGAACACCCGGAGCGCAACGGATGACAGGCTGGCATTCATGAAAGCCAGTATCCGGTTGCGACGCCAAAAAGGAAATCGGCCGAATTGGAAGTTTGCGTAGGCCGCTTCACCGCGTTGTAGGGTTTTTCCTACATGCGACGCGGCGATGGGGCCGAAACGCGGTGGGGCTGAAACTCGTGACGCACCGGCCGGGTCAGCCGGCCCGGCGTGCGTCGAGCGCGTCGCGCGCCGCGCGGCAGGCGGCGAGATCCCACGCCGCGCAGCCGACGCTCTTGAACAGCAGCGGCCCGCCGCGCACGAACGCGCCGCCGAGCACGTCGGCGAGCGAAGCAACGTTGCGCCAGTCCACCTGCGCGAGGATCAGGTCGCCCGCCTCGTGGCGCGCGCCGGCCGGATCGTCGACGACGAGCCGGCTGTTGCGCACGGTGCCCGCGTCGATTTCGGCCGCGTCGGCGGTGAACGCGCCGACGCCGACCACCAGCCGGCCTTCGCGCGCGGCTTCGCGGTAGACCGGCGTGCGGCTCGTCGTGAGCGTGACGACGACGTCGACGGTGTCCGGAATGTCGTCGCCGTCGAGCGGCGCGAGCCGCGGCGCATGGGCGCGCTGGGCGTCGCAGAACGCGGCGGCGCTTGCGGCGCTAGTGCCACGCACGAAGAGGCGTGCGCGGGGAAAGATCGTCGCGAGCGCTTCCGCGTGATTGGCCGCCTGCCTGCCGGTGCCGATCAGCAGGATCTCGCGCGGCGAGTCGCCGTGCAGCGCCTGGATGCCGAGCGCGGTCACCGCGGCGGTGCGCCGTCCGGTGACCGTCGGGCCGTCGAGCACGAAACGCATTTCGCCCGTCGTCGCGTCGCACGCGATCACCTGTCCGAGGATCGTCGGCAGCCCGCGCGCGGCGTTGCCCGGGCAGACGTTGACGAGCTTGTGGATCGCGATGTCGTGCGCACTCGACGGCATCGACAGCATCACGCCGCCCGCCTGCAGCGGCACGACGAGACGCTCGGGGCTGACGATTCCGCCCGCCGCGTACTCGACGACGGTTTGCCGGAGGGCGGCGAGCAGCGCCGGATAGTCGAGCAATGCGGCCGTCGCGGCCGCGCCAAAAACGGGAGTCTGGGAGAGGGTGGTCATCGTGTGCGTCGGTTGAGCGTGGACGGCGGGCGGGCAGCGCGCCCGGTGCTGGGTTGCCGGATACCGCGAGACGGACAGTCTGGATCGAATCTATACCAATTTCAGGCAGCATGACAAGCCGGAAAATAAAACGTGCGGGTGCTTTTGGTTCTAATATCTGTCCAGAAGCGGGCGCGGCAGCGCGCCGCTCCGGTATAGTGCGAACCCGTCCACGACCCCGAACATCCGGCAGGAGCCTCACGATGTCGTCCGCGCGCCTCGAAATCCTCGAAAACGGCTTCCGGCCGCTGCAAATCTACGAGCAGGTTGCCGAAAAGATCCGCGACGAAATCCGCGCGGGGCGCTATGCGCCCGACACCCGGCTGCCGTCGGAGCGCGAGCTCGCGGCGCTGTTCCAGGTCGGCCGCCCGGCCGTGCGCGAGGCGCTCGGCGCGCTGCAGAACGAAGGGCTCGTGTTCACGAAGCGCAACTCGGGCACCTACGTCGTGTCGGCCCCGCTCGACGTGCTGGCACGGCGCGGCGACCAGCACGCCGCGGCCGAGGCCGACTTCAGCCCGACCTCGACGCTCGACGTGCGATTGATCCTCGAACCGGCGATCGCGCGCCTCGCGGCCGCGCATCGCAAGCCGGACCCGGCCGCCGAGCGCTATCTCGCGCAGATGGAAACGATCACCGACATCAACGATCCTCAGCAGCGCGCGCTGTGGAACGAGAGCGATCGGCTGTTCCATCGGCAGCTCGCGCTGATGACGGGCGACGCGCTGATCGTGAAGATCGCCGGCGAAGTCGCGAAGACGATGGACCAGCCTCTGTGGAAGCGCCTGAAGGACGACGGGATCTACGACGCGGGCCGGATCCGGCTCTACGTGTCCGAGCACCGGCTGATCTACGAGGCGATCGTCGCCGGCGACGCCGACGCGGCCGCGTTCTACGTCGAGCAGCACATCCTGCGCGTGCGGCGCGACATCGCGCCGAAATGAGCGGGCGTCCTTGTTCTGTTGCCCTGGTCTGATTATTGACCAGAAGACGGAGCCGCTTTTTTAAACTGCTTGAATAATGACCAGTTGTGTCCTACATTGGTTCGACTAAAACCAATCAGGAGACACACCATGCGTCAACTCGTCATTGCGCTCGCCGTGGCCGCCGCCACCGGCGCGCTGGCTTCCGCCCATGCGCAGGAAGTCGTGATGATCGGCCATTCGGCGCCGCTCACGGGCCCGCAGGCCGCGAACGGCAAGGACAACGAAAACGGCGCCCGCCTCGCCGTCGACGAGATCAACAAGCAGGGCCTGAAGGTCGGCGGCAAGACGGTCACGTTCAAGCTCGCGTCCGACGACGACCAGGCCGACCCGAAAGCCGGCGTGCAGGTCGCGCAGAATCTGGTCGACAAGGGCGTCGTCGCGGTGCTCGGGCCGTACAACTCGGGCGTCGCGATCCCGGCGTCGCGCGTGTACAGCAACGCGGGCGTGCCGATGCTGCCGGTCGCGTCGAATCCGGCGCTCACGAAACAGGGCTTCAAGAACATCTTCCGGATCGGCGCGAGCGACGAGCAGCTCGGCGGCACGATGGCCGTGTTCGCCGCGAAGACGCTCCACGCGAAGACCGCCGCGATCATCGACGACCGCACCGCGTACGGCCAGGGCGTCGCCGAGCAGTTCTCGAACGTCGCGAAGGCGAACGGGATCAAGATCGTCGACCAGGAATTCACGAATTCGTCCGCGACCGACTTCCTCGGCATCCTGACGAAGATCAAGTCGACCAACCCGGACGTGATCTTCTTCGGCGGCTACGCGGCGCAGGGCGCGCCGATGGCCAAGCAGATGAAGCAGCGCGGCCTGCGCGCGAAGCTGCTCGGCGGCGACGGGATCTGCTCGGCCGACATGGGCAAGGTGGCGGGCGAGGCTGCGTCGATCGTGTACTGCGCGCAAGGCGGCGTCGCGCTCGAGAAGACGCCCGCCGGGCGCGAGTTCCTGAAGAAGTACCACGACACGTACCACACCGAACCGCAGGTGTACGGCGTCAACTACTACGACGGCGTGAAGCTGCTCGCCGACGCGATGGTCAAGGCCGGCACGACGTCCGACAAGGCGAAGCTCGTCGCGCAGCTCGCGAAGTCGGATTACAAGGGCGTCGCCGGCACCTATTCGTTCGATGCGAACGGCGACCTGAAGGGCGCGCCGACGAGCGTCTACGTGATCCGCAACGGCTTGCCGGCGCCGTACGGCGATTGATTGCCGCGCTCGAGCGGCTCGCGCGGCCGGCGTGCCCGCCGGCCGCCGCCGCGTTCCCGATTCAAATCCCCTGAGCAACCGATGAAAATTTCCCGATCCATTTCCACCGTCGAAGTCCACACCGGCGGCGAAGCGTTCCGCATCGTCACGAGCGGGCTGCCGCGTTTGCCGGGCGACACGATCGTTCAGCGCCGCGCGTGGCTGAAGGAGCACGCCGACGAGATCCGCCGCGCGCTGATGTTCGAGCCGCGCGGCCACGCCGACATGTACGGCGGCTACCTGACCGAGCCCGTGTCGCCGCACGCGGATTTCGGCGTGATCTTCGTGCACAACGAGGGCTACAGCGATCATTGCGGGCATGGCGTGATCGCGCTGGCGACCGCCGCGGTCGAGCTCGGCTGGGTGCAGCGCACGGCGCCGGAAACGCGGGTCGGCATCGACGCGCCGTGCGGCTTCATCGAGGCGTTCGTCAAATGGGACGGCGAGCACGCGGGGCCGGTGCGCTTCGTCAACGTGCCGTCGTTCATCTGGAAGCGCGACGTGACGGTCGACACGCCGTCGTTCGGCGCGGTGACGGGCGACATTGCGTACGGCGGCGCGTTCTATTTCTACGTCGACGGCGCGCCGTTCGACCTGCCGGTGCGCGAGGCCGCGGTCGAGCAACTGATCCGCTTCGGCGCGGAAGTGAAGGCGGCCGCGAACGCCGCGTATCCGGTCGTGCATCCCGAGATTCCGGAGATCAACCACATCTACGGGACCATCATCGCGGGCGCGCCGCGCCACCCGGGCTCGACGCAGGCGAACTGCTGCGTGTTCGCGGACCGCGAGGTCGACCGTTCGCCGACCGGCTCCGGCACCGGCGGCCGCGTTGCGCAGCTATACCAGCGCGGGCTGCTGGCGGCGGGCGACACACTTGTCAACGAATCGATCGTCGGCACGATCTTCAAGGGCCGCGTGCTGCGCGAGACGACCGTCGGCGAGATCCCGGCGGTGATCCCGGAGGTGGAGGGCCGCGCGTACGTGTGCGGCTTCGCGAACTGGATCATCGACGAACGCGATCCGCAGGCGTACGGCTTCCTCGTGCGCTGAGCGCGCAGCCCGGCTGCCGGGCACGGGTCGAACCGGTTGCAGTACCAGGCTTGGCGCGCGGTTCCGGTTGCCGGACGCGCGCCTTTTTTGCGCGCGTCGCCGGCCCGGCGGCCAGCGCGCGAACGAGCGTCGGCGAGGCGTTGCGCCGTCCGCCGGACGGCCCGCCGCGCGAGTTTTGGTACGATGCTGCCTTTCCAGCAGATCCCACATCCGCGTGAATCGCCGAAACGTGTCGTCAGTGCGTGACCTTTGTGCCAAGTGGGTCGCGCGCGCCCAACCCGTCGCGGCCGCCGTCGCCGCGTTGCTCAAGCGTCTCCTCGCCGCCGCCTGGCTCCACCTGCGTCATCCGACGCGGCGCAGCGTGCTGCTCGCCGTCGCCGCCGTGCCGGCGCTGTTCGTGCTGTACGTGCTCGCGCTGATCCCGTTCACGCCGGGCATCGGCGACATCCGCAAGGCGCGCGTCGACCAGCCCGCGCAGGTGCTGTCCGCCGACGGCAAGCTGCTCGCCGAATTCAAGCCGTCGAACCGCGAATGGGTCGGGCTCAAGCAGATCTCGCCGCACATGATCGACGCACTGATCGCGACCGAGGATCACCGCTTCTACGAGCACCACGGGCTCGACTGGCGGCGCACCGCGGGGGCCGCGCTGCACACGTTCTCGGGCAGCCGCCAGGGCGGCTCGACGATCACGCAGCAGCTCGCGCGCAACCTCTACCCGGACGAGATCGGCCGCGCGCCGACGCTCACGCGCAAGCTGAAGGAAGCGATCACCGCGCTGAAGATCGAGGCGGTCTACAGCAAGGACCAGATCCTCGAGACCTACCTGAACACGGTGCCGTTCCTGTACAACGCATACGGCGTCGAGATGGCCGCGCGCACCTATTTCGACAAGTCGGCCGACGAGCTCGACGTGCTCGACAGCGCGACGCTCGTCGGGATGCTGAAGGGCAACAGCTACTACAACCCGGTGCTGAACCCCGAACGCGCGCTGCAGCGGCGCAATACCGTGCTCGGCCAGATGGTGAAGTACGGCAAGCTGTCGCCGGCGACGTTCCAGCAGCTGCAGCGCCGCCCGCTGCGGATCGACTTCGAGCGCCAGAAGGAGCCGCCCGGGCCTGCGCCGCACTTTGCGCAGCAGCTGCGCAAGTGGCTGATCGCATGGGCCGACCGCAACGACTACAACATCTACTCGGACGGCCTGATCGTCCGCACGACGATCGACGCGCGCCTGCAGGCGATGGCGACGCAGGCGCTGAAGCAGCAGGCGAACGCGCTGCAGGGCATCGCGAACGGCGCATGGAGCGGGCGCGACGGCTGCGGGACCGACAACGAGGTGTTCCGCGCGTTCATGCGCGAAGCGCCCGAATACAAGGCGATGCAGGACGCCGGCAAGAGCGACGCCGCCGCGATGAAGGCGCTCGCCGCCGACCGCGGCTTCATGCGCGCGCTCTGCAAGACCAAGACCGACGTGCAGGCGGGCTTTCTCGCGATCGATCCGCGCAGCGGGCAGATCCGCGCGTGGGTCGGCAGCCGCGACTTCACGGCCGAGCCGTTCGACCACGTCGCGCAGGCGCGCCGCCAGCCGGGCTCGACGTTCAAGCCGTTCGTCTACGGCGCGGCGTTCGCGAGCGGAATGAAGCCGGACGACACGTTCGTCGACCAGCCGGTCGAGATCCCGCTGAAGGGCGGCGAGATCTGGCGGCCGAACGACGACGCGCCGCCGACGGGCAAGCCGATGACGCTGCGCGACGCGATCGCGCTGTCGCGCAACCGGATCACCGCGCAGGTGATGGAGAAGATCGGGCCCGCGAAGGTCGCGCGGCTTGCCTACGCGATGGGCGTGCGCGACAGCGCGCTCGAACGCGTGCCGTCGCTCGCGCTCGGCACGAGCCCGGTGACGCTCAAGGAGATGGTCGCGTCGTATGCGACGATCGCGAACGGCGGGCTGTACGTCGAGCCGCAGATGGTGACGCGCATCGAGACCCGCCAGGGCGAGGTGCTCGCCGAGTACGCGCCGGCGCCGCCCGAGCGCGCGCTCGACGCCGAGACCGACAAGACGCTCGTCGACGTGATGCGCGACGTCGTCGACCGCGGCACCGGCACGAGCATCCGCACGCGCTTCGGGATTCGCGGCGACGTCGCGGGCAAAACCGGCACGACGCAGGACAACGCGGACGGCTGGTTCATCCTGATGCAGCCGGACCTCGTCGCGGGCGCGTGGGTCGGCTTCAACGACGGGCGCGTGACGCTGCGCAGCGATTACTGGGGGCAGGGCGCGCACAGCGCGCTGCCGATCGTCGGCGACTTCTTCCAGCGTGCGCTGCGCGCGCGGCTGATCGACGGCAAGGCGAAGTTCGATACCGAGCCCGCGCCGGGCTGGCTCGAATCGCTGCAGGATCGGATGACGGGCCTGTTCGGCGGCTGGTTCAAGGCCGACACGAAGACGCCGCCGCCCGCGCCGAAAGCGCCGCGTGCGCCGCAGCCGGCCGAGCCGGAGGCGAGTGCGGCGTCGGAGGCGTCCGCGCCGGAAGCCGCGTCCGGCGGCATCGTCGAGGAATGGGTGCCGGCGTCCGAGGTGGCCGCGTCGGCGGCAGCGTTGTCGGGCAGCGCCGCCAGTGCGCCGCAGGCGCCGTCGAACGGGGCGGGCGGCGGCAACGGCGCCTCGCCGGCCGCGCCGACGTCTCCAGCGTCACCGTCGCCGGCTCCCGCGCCGGCTGCGCCCGACACGCAAGCGCCCGTCGGGGCGAGCGGCGCGGAGTGATCCCCGGGTAATCCTCCGATTCAGGTTTCGCGCAGGCTGCCGTAATACCGCCATCACGACAGCCTCGCGCGGCTCGTCCGCGTCCCCCCGATGCGCACTTCCTACCATTACGTCGCGCTCGAGCACGACGATTTCCTGGCCGGCGCGCCGCTCGGCTTCGACGTCTACGATCTCGGCGGCGCAGCGCTGCTGCCGGCCGGCACGACGCTGCACGACCCGGCGCAGCCCGCTTTCCTGTTCGACCATTTCCAGCCCGCGAGAAGAGACACGGCCGGTCTAGGCGCGGCCGGTTCAGGCGCAGCCGGCCAAGGCTCAGCGGCCGGCCCGGCGGAATCGCCGAAAGGCGACGTGCCGTCGGTCGCGCACATGGGCCTGTGGATGGGCGCGCCGCTCGGCCTGCGGCGGCGGGTCGGCGCGACGCGCACGATGCTGCGCTGCCGGCTGATCGGCCAGCGGGCGTCGCAGTCGCTGCTCATCGAGCCTCAGCATGCGACGGCGCTCGAATTCAGGCCGGGCGACGACGTCGAGGCGATCGCGATCGGGCGCGCCGCCGCGTACCGCTTCGCGGCGACCGTCGAGATGGTGCAGCCCGGCCCCGCGCCGTTCATGGCCCTGTCGCCGCCCGGCTTCATCGAATGCCTGCGGGTGCGCGCCGAGCCGCGCGTGCCGGCGCGGCTCGCTGCCCGCTGCTGCGGCGGACAGGACGGCGTGGGCAGCTTCGGGATCGTCCGCGACATCAGCTTGAGCGGGCTGTCGGTGGCGGCGAGCCAGACGATCGCCGCGGCGGGCGAGCCGCTGCGGATCCGGCTGCCTTACGAGGTCGGCGGCAATGTTGCGCTGCTGACGCTGGACGGCACGGTGCGCCACACGCACGCCGACCCGGCCGCGCCGCAGCTCGTGCTGCATCACGTCGCGTATGGCGACGATATCGAGGCGGCCGACGTCGTGCGTCTCAAGGCGCTGCTGTTCGATCGGCTGATGGCATCGGCGGAATGGGGCGGCGTGAATTGAATGGCGTCGCGTCCCGCGCCCGTGATGCGCGGGGCATTCGTTGCCGCCGGCTCGATAATCATCTGATTAATTGGCTGGGCAGACGGCGATTGTACGTTTTGCGTCAACAGTGAATTTGCGATTTAAGTATTTACCCTGATTGCCGGGGCTCCTAGACTTCCACTCATCCGCACCGAACCATGAGTCCGATGCGTTTGAAAAACAATCTCGGAGGTTCCAAATCATGAATTCGCTGATCAAGGCAGTTGCACTGGCCGTCATCGTGGCCGCCCCGGCCGTTTCGTTCGCGCAATCGAACCAGCAGCCGCTGACCCGCGCGCAAGTGCGCGCCGAACTGGTCGAGCTCGAGAAGGCCGGCTACAACCCGAACGACTGGATCAACTATCCGGAAAACATCCAGGCCGCGCAGGCGAAGATCGCCGCTACCCGCAACCCGGGCGCGCAGGCGGACACGACGGGCTACGGCGCGAATGCCGCCGCCGCGTCGCAAGCCGGCCAGCGCGTGGTCGTGCCGGTGTCCGGCGACACGTCGTCGGTCTACCGCGGCCACTGAGCCGACGCGCCGGCGCCCGCGAGGGCGGCCGGATCGCCCTGGAATGACGGAAGGCCCGCACTCGGTTCGAGCGCGGGCTTTCTCGCATAAAGGGGGGCCGCGCCGATGCTTGCCCGCATCGGCGCACGCACGCGCCCGGCGCTCATTCCCGCGTGTCGGGCGGACGCTGCGCCTGCGGCGCGGCTTTCCCGTGCGCGCGGCTGGCGAGCACGAGCGCGATGCCGCCGAGGATCGCCGCCGACGCGATCGCGAGCCGCCACGTCGGCCGTTCCGCGAGAAACAGCACCGCGCCGCACGCGGCGATCGGCGGCACCGACAGCTGGACCGCGGCTGCGCGCATCGCGGTGAGGTGTTTCAGCGCCGCATACCAGATCACGTAGCCGATACCGGACGTCAGCGCGCCCGACGCGACCGCGAGCAGCGCGCCGCGCGTCGTCGGATGAAAACGCCCGGCGAACGCCGCGCTCAGGGCCAGCGCCATCGGCGCGGCGCGCAGGAAGTTGCCGGCGGTCGCCGCGAGCGGATCGGCGAGCCCGCGTCCGCGCAGCGAATAGACGCCCCACGCGACGCCCGCGGCCGACATCAGCACGACGCCGCCCGGCGTCGGAGCGGACATGCCGGGCGACACGAGGTACAGCAGCCCCGCGACCGCGGCGGCCATCCCGACCCAGCCCGGCGCGGTGAACCGCTCGCCGGCGTGCAGCCCGGCCGCGAACATCGTCAGCTGGACCGCGCCGAACAGGATCAGCGCACCGGTTGCCGCGCTGACGCTCAGGTACGCGAACGAGAAGCACGCGACGTACGCGAACAGCATCGCCGCGGCCAGCCAGTCGGCGCGCGGCGGCGGCCGGCCGGCGCCTGCGCGGACGACGATCGCGAGCATCAGCGCGCCGGACACGAGGCGCAGGCTGCCGAAGCTGGCCGCGTCGATCTGCGCGTCGCGCAGCGCGAGACGGCACAGCAGGGAATTCGATGCGAACGCAAGCATCGCGGCGGCCGTCAGCAGCACGGTGCGCGCAGCCGGCCGCAGGCGCTCGACGGAACCGTGCGTGACGAGCGGGCGCATCGCGGCCTCACAGAAGATGCCCGGCGGCGATCAGCACCGCGCCGCCGAGCAGCGCGAAGCCGAGCGGCGCGGTGACGCGGCGCCCCCACGCGGCATTCTTCTCGAGCGCCATCGCGGCCGCGAGCGCGAGCATCCAGCCGAGGCTGCCTGCGCCGACGACGAACATCAGCAGCATCAGCGCCCAGCAGCAGCCGACGCAGAATAGCCCGTGCCGCCCGCCCAGCGCGAACGCGTGGCGCTGCGGCGCGCGCCCGCGCCAGTGGCTGATCACGAAGCTGAGCGGCGTACGGCAGCGCTCGAGGCAGCGCGTCTTGAGCGCGCTGAACTGGAATGCGCCGGCGAGCGCGAACACCGCCGCGCCGATCAGCCAGCCGCGCCACGCGAGCGCCGGCACGTGCGCGACGCCGGCCAGCAGCAGCGCATGCAGCGCGTGCGCGAGCAGCCCGAAGCCGCTCCACGCCGCGACGTAGCCGAGCCCCACGAGCGCGAGCAGGCGCGCGCGGTCCGGCCGGCCCGCGACGACGCGCGCGAACGCGTTGAACAGCGACAGCGTGGTCGGCAGCATCATCGCGAGGATCATCAGCGTCCACGCCGCGGCGTCGATCGCGGCCGGCAGCCATACCGCGCCGCCCGGCAGCGCGCGGCACAGCGCGGCGGCCGGTCCGGACTCGGTCCAGCCGCCGTGATCGAGATAACGTCCGTACGGACTGCTCGACCACGCCCACAGCGCGGCCCACGCGAGCGCGACGAGGCTCGCGAAGACGAGCGGAAAGACGCGCCGATGCGCGCGCGCGGCCATCGCCGTTGCCGGCGCCGTTCAGGCGTCGAACAGGAACGTGCTCTGCAGCGCGTTGTGGTTCGTCAGGTTGACGTCGATGCCGATCGCCGCGTTCTTCGAGCGATAGACGGGCGCCTTGCCGACGAACACGGGCGCGCCGGGCACGGTGGAGAACACGGTGTCGGCCAGCGTCGTCTGCGCGCCGCTCGGGCCGAGGTACGGCTCGAGCTCCGCGTGGTAGTCGGCGCCGATCGTCAGCGTGCCCTTCGCGCCGACGACGTCGAACCTGATCGGCGCGCGCTCGACCGATACGACGGTGCCGATCAACTGCGCCAGCTCGGCGATCGGCCCGCCGGCCTTGCCGGTATAGACGTCGAGCAGCACTTTCTCCTGTTCGTCGGTCGCGGTGTCGTTGACGAAGATCGCGGCGGTCCAGTTGCCTTGCAGCACGTTGCCGGGGATATGGCAGACGGCGGCGATCGTGCAGCCGCCGACGTCGACGTCGTCGACGGCGCCCTTGTCGATATGCCACGCGACGATCGAGTCGCAGGTGCCGAAGTCGGGATCCTCGCCGATCCAGCACGGACACAGCACGCGGCAGTTGCAGACCTCGAGCAGACGGCCTTCCAGGTGATAGCTCATTGTTTCCTCCATTGTGCGAGGGCGACCGCGCGAAGGGCGACGCACGGGCGACCGGCCGACGCGACGTCGCGCGCGTGTCGACGGTGCGAACGCGGATTGCGCTGAGGAATGCAGCGGTTGCGGGGAGCGGGATGGATGCGCTAGCGGGATCGAAACGGGGTTTCGATTTTCCAGTGTAGGCGGGCGAGGGGCGGATGCAAGCACGACACTATGCGGCTGACAATTACACGGGCGTGCGCTAGCATCGCGGTCGATGTCGCCGCGCCGAGGCGGCCGCCGCGCGTCGACACGCGCCGGCCCGGCGCGCGGCGCCGTGCTCCGAGGCACGGCAGGGCGGCCGGCCCGGCATCGTGTTCCACGACATCAACGAATAAAAGGAGCGTCCATGCGTGTCTTGACCGGTTTGCTGTTGCTGCTGGCGGTAGCGGCGAATGCCCATGCGCAGGCGAACTGCGCGAATGCCGCCGACCAGGCGTCGATGAGTGCGTGCGCCGAGCGCGCGTACCGGAAATCCGATGCGGAGCTGAACCGGGCTTACGAGGCCGTCACCGCGCGGGTGCGGGACAACCGGCCGCTGGCGGAGAAGCTCGTCTCCGCGCAGCGCGCGTGGGTCGCGTATCGCGACGCCGAATGCGGTTTCTCGAGCGCGGGCGCGGAAGGCGGCAGCGTCCATCCGATGGTGGTGTCGATGTGCCTCGACGATCTGACGAAAGCGCGCACCGAGAGCCTGCAGGGCTACCTGTCGTGCGAAGAGGGCGATCTCGCCTGCCCGGTGCCCGCAAAGTGACGGCGAGCGGACGCGTGCCGGCGGCGTTGCCCGTTACACGTCGTCCGTCTCGTCGAGCAGCTTGTGCCGCATCGCATAGCGCACCAGCGCGGCCTCATGCGGCATCTGCATCTTTTCGAGAATCCGCGTCTTGTAGGTGCTGACCGTCTTCGCGCTCACGCACAGCGCCTGTGCGATCTCGGTCAGCGTCTGCCCGGCGGCGATGCGCCGGAACACGTCGAACTCGCGGTCCGACAGCCGCTGGTGCGGCAACGTTTCCGCCGGCTCGTTCAGGCTCTGCGCGAACTGCTCGGCCATCGCGAGGCTCACGTAGACGCCGCCCGACGCGACCTTCATCACCGCGCCGACCAGCTCGGCGCTCGCGCTTTCCTTCGTCAGATAGCCTGATGCGCCCGCGCGGAACGCGCGCACCGCATATTGCTGCTCCGCGTGCATCGTCAGCACCAGCACGCGTAGCGCCGGCTTCTCGTCCTTGATCTGCTTGATGAGTTCGACGCCGTTGCGACCGGGCATCGACAGGTCGAGCACCAGCACCTGCGCGGGGGTCGAGCGCACGAGCGCGATCGTCGTCGGGCCGTCCCAGGCCTCGCCGGCGACCTCGAAGCCGCTGGCGTTCTGCAGAATGTGCCGCAACCCGTCGCGCACGAGCGTATGGTCGTCGGCGATGAGCACCGTGATCATGTGATTGAGGTTTCCTGTTGAATCGTGGTCAGCGGCAATGCGACCGAGATCGAGAAGCCGCGCGAGAGCGCGGTGTCGATCGTCACGGTGCCGCCGAGCATGTGTGCGCGCTCGCGGATGCCGATCAGGCCGAACGACTTGTCTTCGGGCGTCGGCCCGCCGGGCGCCGCGCCTCGGCCGTTGTCGGCGATGCGCAGCACGCAGAAGCCGCTTTCGACGTCGAGCGTCAGCGTGACCCGGGTCGCGTCGGCGTGGCGGGCAACGTTGGTCAGCGCTTCCTGGACGATGCGGAACAGCGTGGTCGCGCCGGCGCTGGTGAACGCGAGGCCGCCGGGCTCGATGTGCCGCTCGACGTCGATCCCGTAGCGGTTCGTGAAATCGTTCGCGAGCCATTCGATCGCAGGCACGAGGCCGAGATCGTCGAGCATCACCGGCCTCAGGTCGGCCGCGATGCGCCGCACCGACGCGACCGTCGCGTCGATCAGCCGCCGCATGCCCTGCAGGTGGGGGAGCACGTCTTCGCCGGGCCGTCCGCTGTCGGGCGCGCGCAGCGTGTGCTCGACGACCGACAGGTCCATCTTCAGCGCGGTGAGTTGTTGGCCGAGATCGTCGTGCAGCTCGCGCGCGATGCGGGTCTTCTCTTCCTCGCGGACGTTCTGCAGGTTCGCCGACAGCTCGCGCAGTTCCTCGCGCGACTGCTTCAGCGCGTTCTCGGCGCGCACGCGCTGGGTGATGTCGCGCAGCATCACCGTGTAGAGCTTGCCGGACGCATCGCGGATCTGCGAGATCGATGCTTCGATCGGGAATTCCTCGCCGTCGCCGCGCAGCCCGAACAGCACGCGCTGGCGTCCCATCTGCCGCTCGGACACGCCCGTCACGCCGAACTGGTCGACATGCTTCGCGTGCGCCGCGCGGAACCGCTCCGGGATGAAGCGCGACAGCGGCGCGCCGATCGCCTCCATCGCGGACACGCCGAACACCTGCTCGGCCATCGGGTTGAAGATCACGATCGTCTGCTTCTCGTCGATCGTGATGATCGCCTCCATCGACGAGCGGATGATGCCCATCATCCGCACTTCGTTCAGGATGCCGCTGCTGCGGGCGCCGAGCTCCGCAGCGGACCCCGGCCGGCCGCGCACCAGCGCATGCACGAGCGCCGCGAACACGACCGACGCGAGCAGGCCGGCGGCGAGCACCGTGCCCGCCGCGCGCTGCGCGCCGGTGGCGCTCGGTCGCCCGTCCGCCGAATAGGCAAGCGTCAGCGTGCTGCCGCCGAAGTTCAGCACCTCGGTCCGGCGCATCAGGTCGGACGAGAGCGACGCCTCGTCGGTGGTGGTCTCCGCGCTGAAGATCGGCCGCGGGTCGCCGTCGACGCTGATCCGCAGGTCGATCCCGCGCTCCGAGTCGAGCGCGCGCTCGACGAGCCGCCGCGGGCTGAGCTCGGCGAACAGCACGCCGTCGATGCCGCCTTCCCGCGCGGCCGGGTGCTGCGGGTCGGCGACGGGCAGGTACAGCGCGACGGCGCGGGCGGCATCGTCGTCGGCCGCCCGGATGCCGAGCACGGCGTTGCCGGTCTGCACGGCGCGCCGCAGCGACGCGGCGTCGGCTGCGCCGAAGCGCGCGACGGGTGCCGACGACGCGGGCGCGCTGAGCGCGGCGACCGCGAGCGGCACAGCCGTGGAAGGCGCGACGTCACCGGTGAGCTGGCCGCGCACGGCGGGCGGCAGCGGTGCAAAACCGAGCTGCCTGATCGGCGAACGGCTGTTGTCGATGGCGAGCGCGTCGACGTACTGGCGCCACTGTACCGGTGTCATCTGCGGCGCGAGGCCGAGCGCGCCGCGCGCGCCTTCGAGCACGGCGACGCCGCCCTGCAGCTCGTGGAGCAGCATTGCCGTCACGTGCGTGACGCGGCGCTCGAAACGGGCATGGACGGTGTCTTGCCACTGCTCGCGCACCATCAGCGCGACGCCCAGCGAGAGCGTTGCGCCGGCGCAGAGCGCGACGATGCCGGCCGCGAACGGCTGGCGTAACATGCTTTGAAAGCGCGTGCGCACCGGGGCGTCGCGCGTCGGGGTTCCGCTGGCGGTCATCTACGGGCCACTCTGTCCGAGGTCGCCCTGGCACCGGGGCGACAAAGGAAAAATCGGGCGCGGTTGGCGCCCGATGCTTGGCGGTATCTGTTATCGAGATGAAATTGTGCGCGTTTTATGACTTTTTTGTAATGGGGGCGGCGGAAATTCAGACAAAAGATCGGGGGGGCAGGGGGGCGACCGTATTTGATGCGCGTCAACGGGCGCCTGGGAGCGTGGGGCCAGACTTAGCACAGGGGCCGGCGGAACCGCCGGCGATCGGATTCGAACCTGCCTTGCGCAACGCGCAAGGCTGTCCGGTGAGAGGTGCGGAACATGTACAAGCGAATTTTCGTGGCGCTCGACGACAGCCCAAGTGCGCGTCTGGCGCTGGATGAGGCGATCAGGATCGCGGTCGCGTCCGGCGGCGCGATCACCTGTGCGTCCGTCGTCGAGCACAAGACGCAGCTCGTCGACGTCGACGCGGGTTTCGCGGACACGCGGGAACCCGAGCCGTCGGCGCTGGACGCCGCGACGCTCGTGCTCGACGACGCGAAGGCCGCGCTCGATGCGCACCACGTGCCGGGCACGGTGCGCGCGCTCACCGCGTACGGCGAGGACGTCGCGGCCGTGCTGATGCGCACGGCGGCCGAGGCCGACGCGGACCTGATCGTGATGGGCACGAGCGGGCGGCACGGCTTGCGCCGGCTGCTGGTCGGCAGCGTCGCGGAGTCGCTGCTGCGCGCGGCGGACCGGCCGGTACTGCTGGTGCGGCACGACGAGAAGACGCCGGCGCCGCCCGCCTGAGCCGTGCGTACATGAACCGTGCCGCGTGCGAGCGCGGCGATTGACGGCGCGCCGCGCAATGCGCCGAGCCGGCGCCGCACGCCCCGAGCGGCGCACCGGCCGTGGCGCGTCCGCCCGCGTTGCGACCGCGCACGCCGCGTTCAGCCGCGCGAAAGTTGCATGAAAGTTGCGCCGCGCCGCGCACATCTGGCAGCATCCTTGGCGTAGCCCTTTTTTTCGCTCATCGCCGGGCGCGCGTCTCGCCGACGCGCGACGGGGCCGGCGTCCACGGAGCCCATCACGCATGACAATATCGACCAAGGGACTGCGGCTCGCCGAGGTGTGGTTCCAGCGCGCGCTGTGGATCATCGCCGTCGTGTTCGCCGGTTTCCTGATCGGACTCGGCGGCCTGATCGTCGGCGATTTGCCGCGCGTCGAGGTGACGCTGGACCGCGACGCGCTCATCGACCGGCAGGCGGCCGCGCCGCTGCGCCAGTCGCTCGCGAAGCTGTCGGCGGACCTGACCGCGAATCGCGACGCGACCGAACAGGCGTCGATGCTGCTGACCGCGGCCGGGCAGGACACGCAGCAGGCGCGCGAAGCGTTCCGCGCGACGATCGCGAGCCGCCATGCGACCGAGCGCGCGGAACAGGATCCGGCCGTGCTTGCGCATGCGCGCGCGCTCGAGGCGGCGACGCAGCGCGAACGCGACGCACAGGCCCGCATCGGCACGCTGAAGCAGGCCGCGCAGGCGCTCGAGCGCGAGCAGGGCGCGACCCGGCTCGCGCTCGGCGAACTCGAAGCGCAGGCCGACCGCAAGCTCGAAGCCGCGCAGCGCACGCAGGAACTGCGCGTGTTCGGCATCCGGCTGCTGTTCACGCTGCCGCTGCTGCTGGTCGCAGGCTGGCTGTTCGCGAAGAAGCGCGGCAGCCGCTACTGGCCGTTCGTGTGGGGCTTCATCTTCTTCGCGCTGTACGGATTCTTCGTCGAGCTGGTGCCGTACCTGCCGAGCTATGGCGGCTATGTGCGCTATCTCGTCGGCATCGTGCTGACGATCGCGGTCGGACAGTACGCGATCCGCGCGCTGTCGCGCTATCTCGAGCAGAAGCGCCGCGAGGAGCAGCAGCCGGACGTGTCGCGGCGCGAGGCGATCGATTTCGTGACCGCGTACGCGCGCATCGCGAAGAAGGTCTGCCCCGGCTGCGAGCGGCCGCTCGACACCGCCGATCCGAACGCGAATTTCTGCCCGCATTGCGGCATCTGCGTGTTCAACGCATGCGGGCAGTGCCGCACGCGCAAGAACGCGTTCAGCCGCTTCTGCCCGTCGTGCGGCGCGTTTGCCGGCACGACCGCGCCGGCCACGCCGTCCACCCCCGCCGCGTGACGCGCGCGGCGTCCGGCGCACCGTACAGCGCGGCGTTCGTCAATCCCGTTTAGAATGCCGGACATGCCGTCCCAGCTGCGCAACTGTCGCAGCGACCGTTGCACGGCCGGACGCCGGCGTCGGTCCGGCCCGCATGTCATCCAGGAGCGCCGCCGTGTGGCACTTTCCCGTCGCGATTCCCTCGTCGCTCGGCCCGTGGGCCGTGTTCGCGAGCGTGCTCATCACGCAGCTCGGCGTGCCCGTGCCGGCCGTGCCGATGCTGATCCTGGGCGGCACGATGGCGGCGATGGGGCAGGCGTCCTATGCGGCCATGTTCGCGGCGGCCGTCGGCGCGACGATGCTCGCCGACTCGCTGTGGTTCTTCATGGGCCGCACGCGCGGCCGGCGCCTGCTCAACGGCCTCGTGCGCTTCTCGCTGTCGCTCGACACGACGCTGCGCTTCGCGCGCAACCTGTTCGAACGCCACGGCGCGCCGCTCCTCGTGCTCGCGAAATTCCTGCCGGGGCTCGGCCTCGTGTCCGCGCCGCTGCTCGGCACGACGGCGATCGGCGTCGGCGTGTTCCTGCTGTGGGACTTCGCGGGCGCCGCGCTGTGGGCGGCGTTCTGGCTCGTCGGCGGCTCGGCGGTTCATGACCAGATCGTCGAGGCCGTGCTGTGGGTGCGCGCGAGCGGCGGGACGATCCTCGACGCGTTCCTCGCGATCTTCATCACGTTCGTGCTGTACCGCTGGGTGCGCCGCGTGCAGTTCCGGCGCTGGCTCGCGCAGGTGCGCATCTCGCCGCCGCAGCTCGCCGAGATGATGACTTCCGACGAGCCGCCGCTGATCTTCGACGCGCGGCCGCGCGCGGTGCGCGAACGCGAGCCGTTCCGGATCGCCGGCGCGGTGCCGCTCGACCTCGATTCGCCGGACCTGATCGATCCCGACGCGCTGAAGCGGCCGATCGTCGTCTATTGCGTGTGCCCGAACGAGGCGACCGCCAAGCGCATCGTCGCGCAGCTGCAGCGCAAGAAGATGGCGCATCACATCAAGGCGCTGAAGGGCGGCCTCGACGCGTGGGAAAAGCACGGCTATCCGGTCGAGCCGATGCCGGACGACCTCGACGCGTCCCGTTACTTCGTGCAGCACGCTGAAGCAGCCGCAGGCGATGAATACACCGTTCGCGCTGCGCTAAGAGGCCGCTCGTGACCGAAATGACCGGGAATGCGACGCCACGGCTGCCTGGTCGACGCGATGAGCATGAATGCCAACCCGATCAGCATGCGGATCGGGTTGTGTCGGTCAGGCTGGCCGTCCTGTTACGGCCTGCCGATATGGGCGTTGTGTAGCGGAATTATTTTTCCCACCAGTGGCGATTGGCGTCCTTCAAGTTCTTCTCCACGCCTTTGCTGACGTTGCGATTTGCATCCGCCTGAGATTGCACCGCATCCGTTTCCGCTTTCGATCGCGCGAGGTCGGCATTGATGCGATCGTTTTCGCGCGCAACTTGCGCTTCCAGCTTTTTCAGCTGCAGTTCCTTGTAGCGGTTTTCGTAGCTGCGGTCCTGATCTTCGATGGCGCGCTGACGGTTGACCGCAGCTTGCCGTTCGCGATTGGCCTGCGCTTGCGCCGCGGCATGCGCCTCGCTGCGCTTGCGCTCGGCCGCAGCCGCCTGCTGTCGCTGCCTGCGGCGGTCGGCTTCGGCCTGCTGCTGTTGCGCGGCGCGCTCGTGTTCAGCGTTCGATTCGAGCGCCTGCATACGTGCGATGCCGTTATCGAGATTGACGGGCGCTTGTTCCTGCGCGAATGCGGGAAGGGTCGTCAGCAACAAAAGCGTAAAAATTTTGCGCTTCATTTACTTCACCTGCGCCGGTTGTTGTGCCGCGTCGACGACCGGACATTGCGAGTTCGGCTGAATGCGCGTCGTCTTGCCCGAGCCGACCATCAGCGCCGTACCCGGCTTGAATTCGCACACGCGGCCGACCTGAGCCGATGCAAATGCCGACTTGCCGTCGCGGTACATGATTTGCACGCCATCGACCAGCACCTTGTCGTTCACCATCGAACCGGCCGCGGCACCCACGGCACCACCTGCGACCGTACCTACGCCCGTGCGGTTCCAGCCGCCGGGGCCGGTCGTACCGCCGATTGCAGCGCCCGCGATGGCGCCGAGCATCGCGCCGGCCAGTTGCGCGGTTTTCTTGTTCTGCTCGTTGCTTACCTGCACTTTGCCCGGCAGGATCGTCAGGATTTCGATGGTGCGCACTTCTTGACGCTGATTTACATCGAGCACGTTGTACGCGTCCGCCTTGTTTTCCATGCCAGGCGTAGCGCAGCCAGCGAGTGTGAGCGAACCGGCGATGAGGGTGAGAGCAACCTTCCTCATGAATTTCCTTTGCGTGTGGTTGTTAATTGAATATCTCGGACTTCAAAAATGAGACGTCCACGGGCTGAATCGGCAGGCATCGCGCAGTGCGGGACGTTGAAATCCGGTTAACAGTTTACGGCAATATTACGAATCCCTTTAGGCGGTTGCAGCGCGAAATGTATTTAAAAAAACATGGCCGTGTGCAGTCATGGAAAGCACCGGCAGCATTCGCGAGCGGCGTCGGCACCTGCCACGCAAAATCGACTGGCGCGAATCGTCTGAACATTCATATAATCCCGCCTGCATGCGCGTAAAGGCGCACACAGGAGGCGCGGCATGCCGCGCCGAATTCGATCGAATTCCCGTTGAACGCGATGTCCGGCACGGCGCGCACTGGCGTACCGCGTCCGGCCTGTCGGCGCGTTCCCGAACAGGCACGAGCCGCTTTCCGGATTGTTTCGGAATATCCGGATAATGTGCGGCGATTCCGAACGGTTTCGCTCAATATCCGTTTCATTTCCAATCCGGAAATAAGCGGCGGGAATCATTTCGTTTTCGGTGGCCTGAGCGGCACCGGCAAGCCGTGCGCTGATATCGACACAGTGACGGCGGTCGCTCACGGCCGCCAGGAGACGCAATTGAAACAACAAGAAGACCAGCTGCACCGCAGGCTGGAAGAGCGGCACATCAACCTGATGGCGCTGGGCGCGACGATCGGCGTCGGCCTGTTCCTCGGCTCGGCCACCGCGATCCGCAGCGCCGGCCCGGCCATTCTGCTGACCTATCTGCTGGGCGGCGTCGTGATTTTCCTGATCATGCGCGCGCTCGGCGAAATGGCGATCACCAACCCGGTCGCCGGCGCGTTCAGCCGCTACGCACGCGACTATCTCGGCCCGCTCGCGGGCTACCTGACCGGCTGGACCTACTGGTTCGTGTGGATCGTCACCTGCATGGCGGAGGTCACCGGAGTCGCCGTCTACATGCACGTGTGGTTCCCCGACGTGCCGAACTGGATCTGGGCGCTGCTCGGGCTCTCGGCGATGGGCGCGGTCAACTTCGTCGCGGTGAAGCTGTACGGCGAGTTCGAGTTCTGGTTCGCGCTGATCAAGATCGTCACGATCGTGCTGATGATCATCGGCGGCGCGCTGATGATCACGCTCGGCCTCGGCAACGGCGGCATCCCGACCGGCATTTCGAACCTGTGGTCGAACGGCGGCTTCATGCCGAACGGCTGGTCCGGCGTGATCGGCGCGCTGCCGATCGTGATGTTCGCGTATCTCGGCGTCGAGATGCTCGGCCTGACCGCCGGCGAGGCGCGCAACCCGGAGAAGTCGCTGTCGAAGGCCGTGAACTCGGTGTTCTGGCGCGTGCTGATCTTCTACATCGGCGCGCTGTTCGTGATCATGTCGATCTACCCGTGGAACCAGATCGGCACGCAGGGCAGCCCGTTCGTGATGACGTTCTCGCGGCTCGGCATCCCGGCCGCCGCCGGCATCATCAACTTCGTCGTGTTGACGGCTGCGCTGTCGTCGTGCAACAGCGGCCTGTTCAGCACCGCGCGGATGCTCTACAACCTCGCGCAGCAGGGCCAGGCGCCGCGCGTGCTCGGGCGCGTGAACCGCAACGGCGTGCCGGTCTACGGCGTGATCGTGTCGGTCGCGCTGCTGCTGGTCGGCGTGCTGCTCAACTATCTCGCGCCGCAGCACGTGTTCACGTGGCTCACGTCGGTGTCGACGTTCGGCGCGATCTGGACGTGGTGCGTGATCCTGATCGCGCAGATGCGCTTTCGCCGCACGCAAGCGGCCGACAAGATCGCGCGCCTGCCGATCCGCGTGCCGTTCTATCCGCTCGGCTCGTACGTCGCGCTCGCGTTCCTCGCGCTCGTCGTCGTGCTGATGGCGTTCACGCCCGATACGCGCGTCGCGCTCGTGATCGGGCCGGCGTGGATCGTGCTGCTCGGCGTCGCCTACCTGTTCTTCTACGCGAATCGCCCGGTGGCGTCGGTCTCGACGGAATCGTAGCCCGCGCGCGTCTCGTCCGGCCTGCCGCTTGATTTTCATCATGCACGCGCGGGCCGGGCGTTCTATGCTGTCGGCATCGCTTGTCCGCGCTTCGCGCGGCCGCCCGCCGATGCCTGCGATCGTGCGTCGGCGGCCCGATCCGCCGCGCGAAGCCCCGGCGCCGTCCCCCAAGGACGGCGCGCACGAACGGAGGCCTTCGCCATGCAGCCTGACTCATCCGTCCCGCCGCTTTCGCGACTCGTGCTGGCCGTCGATCCGACGCCCGAATCGCTGCACGCCGCGCAGTACGTTCGCACGCTGCTGCGTCCCGGCATGCAGCTGCGCGTCGTCAGCGTGATCGACAATCCCCGCCTGCTGCTGCCCGACATCCCGCGCGTCGATGCGTTGCTCACGTCCGCGCGCGAGGAAATGGCGCACGATGCGCAGGCCGTGCTCGACCGCATCACGCCGCTGTTCGCCGGATGCGGCGCGGACGTCGAGCAGGGCATCGTCGACGCGTCGGTCGCGGGCGGCACGATCGCCAGCGCGCTCGTCGGCGACACCGTCGCGTGGCAGGCCGATGCGCTCGTAGTCGGCGCGAGCGCGCATCATGGCCTGCTGCGGCTCGTCGAGGGCGCGGTGTCGGACACGTTGACGCGGCGCGCCCGCTGCGCGCTGCTGATCGTGCCGGCGAGCTACGAGCGGCCGATGGACGGACCGCCGCAGCGGATGATGTTCGCGGTCGACGGCAGCGAGCCGTCGCTGCACGCGTTGCGGGCCGGCATGGCGCTCGCGACGCCGACGACGCTGCTCTACGCGGTGTACGTCGTCGATCGCGCGATTCGTCTGACGGACATCGTGCCGGTGCGCGCGCTCGAGGACGCGTACCGCGCCGAAGGCGAGGGCGCGCTCGCGCGGGTGGCGGCGCTGTTCGACGGATGCGCGAATCCGACCAAGCGCGGCATCATCGAAACGCACGCAACGAGCGATGACGTCGCGCACGCGCTGATGCGCGAGGCCGTGCGCTGGGATGCGGAGCTGCTGGTGGTCGGCACGCACGGCCGGCGCGGGCTGGCGGCGCTGCTGATCGGCAGCGTCGCGCGTCGCGTCGCCCATCTCGCGCAGGTGCCGGTGCTGCTCGTGCGCGGCTCTGACTGACGCCGGGCGGACCCATTCGGGAGCGTGCGATGAAAACCGACAGGCAGGTGAAGCAGGACGTCGAGGAAGAGCTCGCGTGGGATCCGGCGGTCGATTCGACCCGCATCGGCGTCGAGGTCGAAGACCGGGTCGTCACGCTGTCGGGGCATCCGTCGAGCGTCGCGGAGAAGGTCGCGGCCGAACACGCCGCGCATCGCGTGGCGGGCGTGAGGGCCGTCGTCGTCGACATGACCGTGCATCTGCCGCACGACGAGCGCCATACCGACGAAGACATCGCGAAAGCGGTGCGCGCCGTGCTGCACTGGACGGCCGGCCTGCGCGACGACGCGATCCACGTGCAGATCGAGAAAGGCTGGATCACGCTGAGCGGCAAGGTCGACTGGGGCTACCAGCGGCAGCGCGCGCTGCGCGCGGTGTCGGAGATGCGCGGGATCGTCGGCGTATCCGATGCGATCGAGGTGGGTGGCGACGTGGTCGCCGGCGACATCGGCGCGACGATCCGCAAGGCAATGCAGCGGCACGCGGAACGCGAAGCGAACCATATCGATGTGATCGTGCAGGACGGCACGGTCACGCTCAACGGCAAGGTCGACTCGTATGCGGAGCGCGAAGTCGCGCGCGGCGCGGCCTGGTCTGCGCCCGGCGTGCGAGCGGTGGTCGACAACCTGGTGGTCGAGTAGGCGTGCGCACGCGGATGCCGCCGGCCCCGGACACGAACTCTCCGGCACGAGGGTAGGCAGCCGTCAGGTTGCCATGGAGGACGGGCGGGGTGGTTGACCCCGCCCGCTTTCCTCGTCTCGTTGCCTGGTCCCGCTTCTTGGCCCCGCGCCGACGCTTCTCCTCGTATGTGAACCGGTGATGGACGAACGCGGCCCGGCGTGCGCACGGCCGCGCGCACGCCTGTCGGCATGACGTCCGCCATCGATGATGCCGCGCTGCGCGCCGGGCCGGTTCGTCAGCGCGGCAGCGGCGGCGTGCGCGATGTCAGGACACGCAGCCCGGACGGGCGCTGCGCCGCTGGCGCCCGCCGTGTCGCACATGCGCGCGGTGGCGCGCCGTCTCGAGGGGGCAGGTGCGGCACGGCGAGAAGCGGCGCGTCCGGCTCACGCGCACGTGCCCGCGACGCGACGCGCGCCGCACCGGCGACGGCGCGGGCGCAGCCACCGCCGCCTGCTGGCGCAGCGCGGCCGCGAACCGCTGCAATGCGGCCACCGACCCGACGATGCTCTGATACTTCTCGCGGCCGATCTGTCCGTCGAGCGTCACGAGCAGCCCGGCCTGGCGGGCGAGCGCGAGCAGCGCATCGAGATCGTCGCGGGGCGCCGGCGCGGGTTCCGCGATCGCGCGCGTCGCGCGCCGCTGTCCGTCGCCGTTGGGAAAACTGCCGAAAGCCATGGGTGGTCTCCTCCGCCTGACCTGCGTGCCCGCTCGACGGCCGGCTGCGCGATGGCCCTGCATGAACGATGTGTCCATGGCATCAGTATCGTGTGGTTAAAGAGCGCTTCCAATCAGGGCGTGCTGAAGTCTGCGTCAGGAATTCCGCCGCGCCATAGGAATTTCCTGACACGCGCACGTCGCGTTCGGCGCGCGACCGCGCGGTTTTAAGCAGGTGATTCAAGGCGCAAGCGCCTTGACGCGCCTTTTCGTCCGGTCTAACTTGGTCTTTACGCCGACCGCCGATGCCTGTCCACGACAGGTTCACAAGTCGGCGCCGCGCTTTCGGGGAAGCGTGGTCTTTCATCGGATGATCCGTGCGGCACAAGCCCGCACCGGCCAGGTTGCAGGCGATCCGCCGTCGGATCGCGGCGCTCGACGCCCGCTTGACGCTGCCCACGTCGCACAGGGTTGTTGATGCCGCGCAAGGGCACGATCGCGCGTCGCGCGTGTCGTCGCTGTTCAGTCTTTAAGCTACGAATACATCCATCTTTATTTGCCTCGACAGTAAGGAGTCCGTCGATGTCACGGGACACGTTGTTGGAAGCGCTAGCGGAAGTTGCCGCGCAGCGGTCGATCAATGCAGACCAGTTGCGCGCCATGATCGACGACGAGGTGCGCGCACTGTCCTCCGACGCACGCGTGCATGACTACATCCACGTGTTTGCAGTCCGGCATCTGCGCGAGCGGATGCGGCAGCTCGACGAGCAGGCTGCGGACGAGCCGCCGGCGCGGCAGCCCGCGGAGCCGGACGTTCAGGCGAGCCGTCGCCTATGAGGGGAGGTCGCCTGAGTTGCTGACCGAACGGCCGTGACGAGTCGCGCGCGGCCGTCGTTCTGACGATGCGCTGACGCAATACGGCCACGCCTTTTCACGAGGGCGGGCGGATTCATGCGCGCACGCGCGGATTTCCCCAATCCGGGACCGTATCCGCACACCCATGCAGCCCGCAATCGCCGGGCACCGGGTTTTCCCCCAATTGATCGATCACGCGCCCGCATGCAAGGAACGTGCTGTCGCGCGTCAAGCAACGAATCGTCTGATGAATTCGACCCTTAAGTAATCGCGAACGCCGCCGTTTACACGGAGAATTCGTCCACCGTGCGTTCGCGCTTCCTCATAGAGTCGTTGCCATGTTTTCGTCCATTCGCGCCCGCATCATCGCCGCGTGCGTCGCCATCGTCGCGGCCGCACTGCTCGCCAGCACGCTGATCAACTATTTCATCGCCCGGTCGTACAACGACGACGCGATCGACCGGAACCTCACGTCGGTCGCGAGCGGCCACGTGGTCGGGATCGGCGACTGGGTCGCGACAAAAAGCCGGATGATCGCGTCGCTGCAGGACGCGGCGCTGTCGCCCGATCCGCTGCCGGTCTACAAGCAGATGGCCGCAGCGGGCGGCTTCACCAACGTCTACGCGGGTTATGCCGACAAGACGTTCAAGTTCTCCGACCCGACCGGCATCCCGGCCGACTACGATCCGACCGGCCGCCCGTGGTACAAGCAGGCCGCGCAGGCCGGCAAGCCGGTCGTCACGCCGCCGTACGTCGACGCGGGCACCGGCAACCTGGTCGTCACGTTCGCGGTGCCGATCATGCGCGACGGCGCGGTCAAGGGCGTCGTCGCCGCTGACGTCGCGATGAACGCCGTGATCGCGAACGTCAAGTCGATCCACCCGACGCCGGCCAGCTTCGGGATGTTGATCGACAGCAACGGCCACGTGGTCGCGCATCCGGACTCCAAGCTGACGCTCAAGCCGGTCAATGACGTGTCGCCGGAGCTCGGCGCAATTGCGCCCGCGTCGATCGTGAACGCGAGCGCGCCGGTCGAGGTGGAAGTCGGCGGCGCGGCGAAGCTGGTCCGCGCGCTGCCGGTGCCGGGCACCGACTGGTACGCGATCGTCGCGCTCGACAAGTCCGAGGCGACCGCGGGGATGCGCTCGCTGCTGACCGCGTCGCTGATCACGCTGGTCGCGGACGTCGTCATCGCGTCGCTGATCGTCGGCGCGATCACCGCGACCGCATTCCGCCGCCTGTCGCTGGTCCGCCAGGCGATGGCGGCGATCGGTTCGGGCTCGGGCGACCTGACCCAGCGCCTGCCGGCGGACGGCAGCGACGAGGTCACGGACATCGCGCGCTCGTTCAACAGCTTCGTCGACAAGCTGCAGGAGGTCATGCAGCAGATCCGCGACGCGAGCGAATCGGTGCGCACGGCGGCCAACGAGATCGCGGCCGGCAACCAGGACCTGTCGTCGCGCACCGAGGCGGCGGCCGCGAGCCTCGAGGAGACGGCCGCGTCGATGGAGGAAATCACCGCGACGGTCGGCCAGTCGGCCGCGGCGGCGGGCCAGGCCGACCAGCGCGCGGAGGCCGCGTCGAAGATCGCGTCGCACGGCGGCGTGGTAGTGTCGGACGTGGTTTCGACGATGGAGAAGATCGAGGAGGCGTCGGGCCGGATCGGCGACATCATCGGCGTGATCGACGGCATCGCGTTCCAGACCAACATCCTTGCGCTGAACGCGGCCGTCGAGGCCGCACGGGCGGGCGAGCAGGGCCGCGGCTTCGCGGTCGTCGCGCAGGAGGTGCGCAGCCTTGCGCAGCGCAGCGCGCAGGCCGCTCGCGAGGTGAAGGTGCTGGTCGAATCGACCGTCGCGAGCGTCGAGGCCGGGTCCGGCCAGGTGCGCCAGGCCGGCGAAACGATGCAGGAGATCGTCACGAACGTCGCCAACGTGACAACGATCATCTCCGAGATCACGCACGCGGCGAACGAGCAGACTCGCGGCATCCAGGAAGTCAACCGCGCAGTGACGCAGCTCGACGAGATGGTGCAGCAGAACGCGGCGCTCGTCGAACAGTCGACGGCCGCGGCGGCGGCGCTGCAGACGCAGGCGCACGCGCTCGCGGCGACCGTCGGGCAGTTCAAGGTCGCCTGACGCGACACCTGTCGGACCGGGGCCGGCCGCGCGGCCGGCCCGTCACGCAGCCCCCCGCATTCCGGTCTTGTCCGGATCAAATCCCGCCGCCGCAAGGGCGAGCCAACGGACTGCCGCAGCTTGGCCAGGCAGACTGAATGAAACACGCCATGCAATGCCGTTGAAAGGCTGATCGGCCGGTGCGACCCAGGCACTGCCAGTATTGAGCCGTGCATGAAACAGCAATTCGCGCAATAACTGTTTCGATCGCGTCAATCAATTTGAAGCCCTTTGTCAGGCTGTTCGACGGAGCGTCCGGATCATGGAAAAGCTCCTTGGAAACAACCGGCAAATTCCTATACTTCGCGATATTCACCGGTCGCAGCGATGGTCAACCGATCGCTGGAGGCGGCACATGGACACGGCTTCCAGAGAAGCACCAATCTTCGCAAACGAGGACGCGGAACGCGCGACGCATGCGAGCGCGCATTGCGTTCCTGATGCATCGGATTTCCACAATCATCTTCGCATCGCTCCAACCATTTCCCATCGCGGCTGACGCACAAAACCATTGACACGACGGTGTCGAAGCCGCGGGGCGTGTTCGACTCAAACCGAAGAAGGAGGTCAGCGATGAATGCAACAACAAGGAATGGTGCTGCACCCGATCAACCGCTCATCGACACAACGCCATACGGATACGGTCCGCACGATTCAATCAGCGACGTCACCGAAATTGCCGCGATTACGCATCACACGTTGAATATCAATGGAAGGTCGATTGACTATACGGCGCGAGCGGGCCACCTTGTCACGACCAACGCCTACAGCTCACAGCCTGCGGCAAAACTGTTCTATGTCGCGTTCACCGTCGATCAATCGACGCCATCCACGCGCCCGGTCACGTTTTTCTATAACGGCGGCCCCGGATCATCGTCGGTTTTCCTGCTGCTGGGGTCGTTCGGCCCGAGGCGGATCAGGACGAGCATGCCGAACTTCACGCCCCCGTCTCCGTATGCGCTGGAAGACAACGCGGACAGTTTGCTCGAGCAGACCGATCTGGTGTTCATCGACCCGGTCGGCACGGGTTACTCGACCGCGGTCGCGCCTCACACCAACAAGGATTTCTGGGGCGTGGACAAGGACGCCGGCTGCATCAAGCAATTCATCAAGCGCTACCTGACGGTTTTCAACCGCTGGAACTCTCCGAAGTATCTGTTCGGGGAATCTTACGGAACGCCGCGCACCAGCGTGCTCACGTGGATGCTGCATGAAGACGGCGTGGACCTGAACGGGATCGTTCTGCAGTCCTCGATTCTCGATTATTCGCAGGCGGGCAACGCGGTCGGCGTCCTCCCGACGTTTGCGGCCGACGCATGGTTCCACAAGAAAGTCACGGTGTCCCCCGTGCCGGCCGATCTGCCGGAATTCATGAACACGGTGACGGCGTTCGCGAGCGGTCCGTATGCGGACGCATTGGCCGCTTATCCCGCTTTCGATGAAGGAACGCTGCGGTATCTGAGCGAGATCCTCGGCATCCCGTCGACGGTCCTCAAGTACTGGCAGCTCAATCCTTCGACGGGAAACGGTGCGTCGTTCCTGACGAGTCTGCTGCTGGACGCGGGGCTGGCGGTCGGCGCCTATGACGGGCGCGTCACCGGGATCGACACCGGCATCGCCCAGTTCGTCGCGCCGAATTCGGGCGGCAACGATCCGACGATGACCGCCGTGAGCGGTGTGTACACCGCCATGTGGAACGTGTATCTCAACGACGAATTGCAGTACACGTCGGTCGCGCCCTTCATGGACCTGAACGACAAGGCGTTCGCCAATTGGGATTTCAGTCATATCGACCCGACCGGCGCGGAAAGAGGGGGGAGCGGAAGTCTCTACACGGCGGGCGACCTGGCCGCCGCGATGTCCGTCAATCCCTACCTGAGGGTGTTTTCGGCAAACGGGTATTACGACTCGGTGACGCCGTTCTTCCAGACCTTGATCACCTTCCAGGGCATGCCGCTCGCCAACGCGCAGATCGACAGCAACCTGACGGTTCGCAACTATCCGTCAGGGCACATGATCTACCTCGACAATGCATCGAGAACCGCGATGAAGGCAGATCTTGCGTCGTTCTATGGGGCGGCGCAAGCGCATGCCACGGCATTGATGGAAGCCGGCGCGCCCGCGAGGGCGGCAATCGAGGGCGGTGCGCGATATCGCAGGCGTTCGACCCGCACGCCGTACTGAGTCTCTGACGGAAGCCCGCGCGCGGACGCTCGACCGCAGCGCCCGCCGCGGCGGCTTGCGTGCCGCGCCCGTGCAATCGCCGCGTCAGCCCTTGTCGTGCGGTTTCGAAGGCGTGTGCGGCGTGCGCTTTTCATGTTCGCCGGACGGCTTCGACGGATCGATGCGGGAAGCGCCGCCGATCGCGGGCGGATCGCTGGCGGGAAACGTTTCTTCGAGCCCTTCGTCGATGCGTTCTTCGGTCTTGTCCGCGGGCGGCTTGCGCTGCGACGCGAGCAGGCGGGACAGGCCGGCGGTCGTCAATACGGTGCTGCGGCTGCCGGTGGGATGGACGATCATGGTCGAACCTCCTTCGGTCGATGGACGAATGTTCGCAGGCATCATGCCGAGCCTTCGTCGCAGCGCCGACGCCCAGCCGCGCGGATCGTGACGAAAGCCTCCACACAAAGTCTACGTTACCGGGCGGACCTCTGCTGCGGCGCATGAAAGCCGCGCGGAAAAACCTGCGCCGAAGTGCACGCAGCGCATCGGCAGTTCACGAATTCAGCGTACACTGCATTTCATGCATGCCGCCTGCGGCTTGCCGGTACGGCAAGCGGTGCGCGGCGTTCCCCGGTTTTCATGCAGCCGTCGGATACCGCCTATGGTCATCGCTCGCCAGTTGCTGTCGCCCGGCGCATGCCGGTTCCTTTCCGGTGTGTCGACGGTCGCGGCGCTCATGGCGGCCGGCCCGCAAGCCGCACGCGCGCAGACGCCGTCGCCGCTCGGCGAGTGGCAGTTCTCGGCCGGCGTGCCGCTGATGAAGCTGTTCGAGCCGAACCCGCCGGACTGGGAAGTCAGTGTCGGCGCCGGGATGACGCTGGAGCCGCGCTACGCGGGCGCCGATCGCTATCACGTGCTCGGCGGGCCGAACGTCGACGTGCGCTATCGCGACCTGTTCTTCCTGTCGACCGGCGAGGGCATCGGCGCGAACGTGCTGCGCGGCCCCAACTGGCGCGTCAGCCTGTCGGTGGGCTACGACCTCGGGCGCCGCAGCGCGGACGACCTCGACCACCTGAGCGGCTTCGACAACATCAATCCGGCGCCGGTGCTCAAGCTGTCGGCCGATTACGTGATCTCGAAGGACTTTCCGCTCGTGCTGCGCGCGGACGTGCGGCGCAGCGTCGGCGGCTCGAACGGCTGGGTCGGCGACCTGTCCGCGTACATGCCGATGCCCGGCAGCAACGAGCACTTCTTCTGGTTCGCGGGGCCGACCGTCTCGTTTGCCGACGCGCGCTACATGAACAGCTGGTTCGGCGTCAGCGATGCGGCCGCGGCGCGTTCCGGGCTGCCGCGCTATTCGTCGGGGGCGGGAATCCGGTCGGTCGGCGCGGGCGTGACGATGGTCTGGTTCGTGAACAAGCACTGGTTCCTGACGATGGACGGCGCGCTCGAGCAGCTCGTCGGGCGCGCGGCGCGCAGCCCGGTCACGCAGCAGACGACCAACGGCGTGCTCGATCTGTCGGTCAATTACCAGTTCTGAACTGTGAAGGCGGCGGGAAGGCGATCGGTGCTTTACACAAGCGCTGGACGCGCGTCACGACCCGCGGCCGAACGCTTCGCGCAGCTTCTGCTTCGCGCGTTCGAGCGTGTCGCGACGATCTTGCGGCAGATGCGCGCCTGCCCGGTTGATGTAGAAGTTGAGCATCGACATCGCGGACTGATACGGCGTGCCCTTGCGGCGCGTGCTGCGCTCCGCCGCGCGTTTCAGCGCCTGCGCGATGTCCTCGGGATCGTCGTGCGAGAACGTGCCCGGTTCGAGATCGAGCGCGTCGCTGTGCTCGGTCACGCGTTGCGACCAGCGCTGCGCGGCCGACGGCGCGGTAGTGTCGCGGGCAGGGCGCCGTGTCGCGGAACGGCCGTCTTCACGGGAACTGACAGGCGGACGGCGGGTAGTCATCGCGAACTCCTTCGGCGCGACGCGCCGATGTGCGCCGGACGATCCGCGTGCTTCTCGGGGGCACCGGCCGAAGCACGTGGGCCGTGGCGCCGTGTGACGCTTTCGATTGTGCGCGCGTGCGAGCGGACGAGGCAACCGCGCTGCACCCGCCGCCGGTTTCACATTTGCTATGATTCCGACCTGTACAAACGTACAGTGACCGATCTCCGTGACGCCATCTTCGCCGCCTCCGCCGGCGTTTTACTACCTGACCAATTTCGAACGTGCGCTGACCTGGCTCGGCGAGCGCTACGACGACGTGCTCGACGACAGTGAGCGGGCATTCCTGCAGGCCTTCCCGTTGCTGCCGCAGGCGTCGCGCGCGCTGCTCGTGCGGATGCTGATGCGCAACGGCCCGGATTTCCGCGCGAGCAAGCTCGCCTACGACGAGATCGGCTGTCCGCTCGCGGCGGCCGCGCCGCTCGTCGCGGCGGGCTGGGTCGATCCGGCCCCGGCGCTGACGCTCGATGAAATCTTTGCGTTGTGCACCAAGGCGGAACTGCTGCGGATGTTTCCATCGCTCGGCGCCCATGCGGGCGAGCGCAAGAGCGAATGGCTCGACCGGCTGCGGCTCGCGCACGACTTGGCCCAGCCGTTCGACGTGTGGTTTTCTGGGGCCGGCCAACCGGGGGCCGGCCAACCGGGGTCCGGCCAATCGCCGCGCGACGACCACGTGCTGCGCGTGACCGTCGGCGCGCTGTGCGACCGGCTGCGGCTGATGTTCTTCGGCAATCTCCATCAGGACTGGAGCGAATTCGTGCTCGCCGATCTCGGCGTGTTCCAGTACGAAAGCGTGCCGTTCGCACCGTCCTCGCGCGCGTTCCAGCGGCGCGGCGACGTCGACGCGTATCTCGCGCTGCACGCGTGCCGCGATGCGCTCGACGCGTGGCCCGACGACGCGCCGCTCGAAGCGCTCGTCGACGCAATCGGCATGGTCGCCTGCGGGCAGCCGTGGCTCGAGACGCGCCGCGCGAAGCTGCTGTTCGCGGTAGGCCAGGCCGGCGAACGCCGCGGCGCATGGCCGCTCGCGCTCGACGCGTACACGCGCAGCGCGTGGCCCGGCAGCCGCCACCGGCGAATCCGCGTGCTGGAGCGCAGCGGATGCGACGACGACGCGCTCGCGCTGGCCCTCGACGCGCGGGCCGCATTCGAGAGCGACGAGGAACGCCAGCGCGTCGAACGAATGCTGCCGCGCCTGCAGCGCCGTGCCGGCCGAGCGGTCGAGCGCGCGCCCGCCGCGCCGGACGTGCCGCGCGACACGCTGGTGCTGGCGCGCCCCGACGCGCTCGTCAGCGTCGAATACGCAGTGCGCGACCATCTCGCGCAACCCGGCGCACCGGTCCATTACGTCGAGAACACGCTGATCAACTCGCTGTTCGGCCTGCTGTGCTGGGAGCCCGTGTTCGCCGCCGTGCCGGGCGCGTTCTTCCACCCGTTCCAGCGCGGGCCGGCCGACCTGCATGCACCCGATTTCGCCGCGCGCCGCGCGGGCGCGTTCGCCGCGTGCTTCGCGCAGCTCGATTCCGGCGCGTACCGGGAAACGATCCGCCGCCATTACGCGACGAAGCTGGGCCTGCAGTCGCCGTTCGTGTTCTGGGGCGTGCTGAGCCCGGAATTGCTCGACGAGGCGCTCGCGTGCCTGCCCCCCGCGCATCTGCGGCTCTGGTTCGCGCGCCTGCTCGCCGACATCCGCAGCAACCGCTCGGGGCTGCCCGATCTCGTCCGTTTCTGGCCCGCCGAGCGGCGCTACGAGCTGATCGAGGTAAAGGGGCCCGGCGACCGCCTGCAGGACAACCAGACGCGCTGGCTCGGCTACTGCATCGGCCACGGGATGCCGGTGCGCGTCGTCGACGTCGAATGGGCGGGCGACGTCGTCGTGCCCGCCGCCGCCGCGGGGCACTGCGCATGACCTACGTCGTCGCGGTGCGGGCGATGTGCGAGTTCACCGCGCGGCGCGGCGATCTCGATCTGCGCTTCACGCCCGCGCCGACCGCGCTCGAAGGCATCGCGGGGCACGGCGCGGTGACGTCGCGCCGCGGCGCCCGCTACGAGACCGAGATTGCGCTGACGGGCACGTGGGGGACGCTGACCGTGCGCGGCCGCGCGGACGGCTACGATCCGGCGGCGAACCGCCTCGAGGAAATCAAGACTTACCGCGGCAACCTCGACGCGATGCCCGCCAATCATCGCGCGCTGCACTGGGCGCAGGCGAAGGTGTATGCGCACCTGCTGTGCGACGCGCGCGAATTGCCGGAGATCACGGTCGCGCTCGTGTATTTCGACATCGTGTCCGAGCGCGAGACCGTGCTGAGCGAGACGCTGGCGGCCGACGCGCTCGCGGCGTTCTTCGCCGAGCAGTGCGCGTGCTTCGTCGGCTGGGCCGAACGCGAAACCGCGCACCGCGCCGCGCGCGACGCGGCGCTGCGCGCGCTGCAGTTTCCGCACGGGCAGTTCCGCAGCGGGCAGCGCGAGCTGGCAGTCGCCGTCTATCGCGCGGCGCGCGACGAACGCTGCCTGATCGCGCAGGCGCCGACCGGCATCGGCAAGACGCTCGGCACGGTGTTTCCTCTGCTGAAGGCGTGCGGCGAGGATCAGCTCGACCGCGTGTTCTTCCTGACCGCGAAGACGCCGGGCCGCGCGCTCGCGCTCGACGCGGCCAAGACGCTCGGCGCCGGCACGCCGGCGCTGCCGTTGCGCGTGCTGGAGCTCGTCGCGCGCGACAAGGCGTGCGAGCACCCGGACAACGCGTGCCACGGCGAATCGTGCCCGCTCGCGCGCGGCTTCTACGACCGGCTTGCCGCCGCGCGCGACGCGGCGATCGGCAACGGGCTGCTCGACCGCGAAACGGTGCGCGCGGCCGCGCTCGCGCACGACGTCTGCCCGTACTACCTCGCGCAGGAACTGGCGCGCTGGTCGGACATGGTGGTCGGCGACTACAACTACTACTACGACGGCAGCGCGATGCTGCACGTGCTTGCGCAGCAGAACCAGTGGCGGATCGGCGTGCTCGTCGACGAAGCGCACAACCTGCTCGACCGCGCGCGCAAGATGTACAGCGGATCGCTCGACCCGTTCGCGTTCGCGGCCGCGCGCGACGCGGCGCCGGCCGCGCTGCGCAAGGCGTTCGAGCGGCTCGGCCGCGCCTGGGGCGCGCTGAATCGCGCGCAGCAGACGCGCTACGCGGCGTATCCCGACATCCCCGGTTCGCTCGTGTCGGCCGTGCAGAACCTCGTCGCGGCGATCGGCGAGCACCTGGCCGACGCGCCGCGCGCGAACGACGACGCGTTGCTGCGGTTTCATTTCGACGCGATCCAGTTCGGCGCGCTGGCGGACGCGTTCGACGACGCGTCGATCTTCGATGTCACGCTGCACGGCGAGCCGACGCCGCGGCAGCCGGGGCTCGACGGCGTGGCGCCGGCGGGCCGGCGGCGCCGTGCGCAATCGACGCTGTGCGTGCGCAACGTGATCCCGGCCGGCTTCCTCGCGCCGCGCTTCTCGGCCGCTCGCGCAACCGTGCTGTTTTCCGGGACGCTGCGCCCGTTCCACTTTTATCGCGACACGCTCGGGCTGCCCGCCGACACCGGCTGGCTCGACGTCGACGGGCCGTTCCGCGCCGAGCAGCTGACCGTGCGCGTCGCGAGCCACGTGTCGACGCGCTGGCGCGACCGCGACCGGTCGCTCGTGCCGATCGCCGACCTGATCGCCACGCAGTACGCGGCGCGCCCCGGCAACTACCTGAGCTTCCTGAGCAGCTTCGATTACCTGCAGCGCGTCGTCGCGCTGATGCAGGAGCGTCATCCGGACGTGCCCGTCTGGGCGCAGGCGCCCGGCATGGCCGAAGCCGAACGCGATGCGTTCCTCGCGCGTTTCGACGCGAGCGGGCGCGGGGTCGGCTTCGCGGTGCTGGGCGGGGCGTTCTCGGAAGGGGTGGATCTGGCCGGCGAACGGCTGATCGGCGCGTTCATCGCGACGCTCGGCCTGCCGCAGGTCAACGACGTCAACGAGCAGATGCGCCGCGCGATGGACGCGCGCTTCGGCAACGGCTACGACTACATCTATCTGTATCCGGGGCTGCAGAAGGTCGTGCAGGCGGCCGGGCGGGTGATCCGCACCGAGCAGGACGAGGGTGTCGTACACCTGATCGACGACCGCTATCGGCGGCGCGAGGTGCGGGACCTGCTGCCGCGCTGGTGGCGGATCGGTTGAGCATGCGCGGGAGACGGCTCACAGCACGTTGAGCATCGCGAGCGCGGTTTCCTGCAACTGCGGCAGCACGCGCCGCACGGCCGCTTCGGTCGTCTCGGTGCCGATCGGCATGTTGGTGCTCAGCGCGGCGACGACTTCGCCGTGACGGTTCTTCAGCGGCACCGCGATCCCGCGCACGCCGACCTGCAACTGCTGCTCGATCACCGCAAACCCGTCGTCGCGCGCCCGGTCGATCTGTTCGAGCAGGCGCGCGTTGTTGGTGATCGTATGCGGCGTGAACGGCGGCAGCTCGGCGCCGTCGAGCCACGCGCGGACCGCGTCGCGATCGGGATGATGCGCGAGCAGCACGACGCCCGGCGACGTCAGCGGCGCCGGCACGCGCGCGCCGAGCACGAAGCCGGTCGTCATCACGCGCGACACGCCGTTGCGCGCGATGAATATCAGCTCCCACCCGTCGAGCACGCTCACGTATGCGGATTCGTTCAGCGTCGCGCTCAGTTGCTGCAGATACGGCTGGACGGTGCGCGGCAGCCGCGCGGAATCGAAGTACGACCAGCCGACCCGCAGCACGCGGGGCGTCAGGCCGTACAGCTTGCCGTCGGTATAGACGTAGCCGAGCGATTCGAGCGTCAGCAGGTAACGCCGCGCGGCGGTGCGCGTGAGACCGGTGCGGGCGGCGGCCTGGGTCGGCGTCATGCGCGCATGCTGGCTGTCGAACGCTTCGAGGATCATCAGGCCCTTCTCCAGGCCGGCGATCCAGTCGCGCTTGTCGAGTTCGGCCTTTTTCATTTCGCGCGGCGCCGCACGGCTCGCATCATTCGCCGCTCGTCCACTCGACGTTCGCGCCGACCGAACGCAGGTTCTCGACGAAATGCGGATGCGCGCGGCGGATCGGTAGCGCGTTCATGATTTCCGAACGGCCCTCGATGCTCGCGGCGACCATCAGCAGCGCGATCGCGACGCGGATGATGTACGGGCTCTCGACGCGCGCCGGCGTGAGCTTCAGCCCGCCGAACGTGATCAGCCGGTGCGGATCGGACAGCAGCACGTGCGCGCCGAACTTCGACAGTTCGCCCGACCAGCCGAGCGCGCCGTCGTAGACCTTGTTCCAGAACATCGCGCTGCCTTCGGCTTGCACGCCGAGCGCGATGAAGATCGGCAGCAGGTCGACCGGCAGGTACGGCCAAGGCGCCGCTTCGATCTTGGTCAGGATGTTCTGCGTGAACGGCCGGCGCACGCGCAGCGGGCCGTCGCGCTCCGCGCGCGACCAGCCGTCCTGATGCGTGACCTGCACGCCGAACTTCGCGAACGTGCGGTCGATCAGCGGGAAATGCTCGGGCACCGAGTTGCGCACGGCGATGTCGCCGCCCGTGATCGCGCCGAGCGCGAGGAACGTCGCGATTTCGTGGAAATCCTCGGCGAAGCGGAATTCGCCGCCGCCGAGCTTCGCGCCGCCGGTCACGCAGAGCCGCGACGTGCCGATGCCTTCGATTCCGACGCCGAGCATCGCGAGGAACTGCGAAAACTCCTGCACATGCGGTTCGGACGCGGCGTTCATCAGCGTCGACGTGCCGGCCGCGGCGGTCGCGCACAGCGCGAAGTTCTCGGTGGTCGTCACCGACGCGTAGTCGAGCCAGTGGTCGTTGGCCTTCAGCGGGCCGTCCGAGCGCACGATCAGCGAGTCGGGCGTGCGTTCGATCTGCGCGCCGAAGCGTTCGAACACCTCGACGTGCGGATCGATCTCGCGCACGCCGAGCGTGCAGCCCTTCACGTCGTTCTCGAGGCGCGCGACGCCGAAGCGCGCGAGCAGCGGCGGGATCAGCATGATCGACGAGCGCATCGCCTCGGGCAGCCGGTGGACGGCCGGATCGAACGTCGTGTTGCGGTGATGGAGCTCGAGGAGGCCGGTGTCGAAATCGATCGACACGTCGCTGCCGAGCGTGCGGAAGATGTCGAGGATCTTGCGCACGTCGGTGATGTCGGGCACGCCGACGAGCCGCAGCGGCTGGTCGGTGAGCAGGGTGGCGCACAGGATCGGCAGGACGGCGTTCTTGTTCGCGGACGGCTGGATGTCGCCGCGCAGCGGTGTGCCGCCGTGAACGATGAGATTCGACATGATATGGGGGTAGATCGGTGACTGACGTAGCCCCATATGATGCCATCGCTCGGGATGCCGGTGGAAAGTGCCAGCGGGAAAAGGGGAAATCGGGGCAGCGCTTGACAGTGTTTGACGCGGTGAGCTGCAGCTCGCCCGTGCCCGACGTTTGCACGCGGCCGGCCGTCGCAGCGGCCGGCCGCGGACAGTCAGCCCGCCGCCCGCATCCGCGCGGCGACGACCAGCGAGATCAGGCAGCCCGCCGCGAGGTAGCCGGCGACGAGGTGCCACGAGCCGCCCGCGAGGCTCACGAGCCCGACTGCGATGAACGGCGTGAAGCCGCCGCCGACCACGCTTGCGAACTGGTAGCCGACGCCCGCGCCGCTATAGCGGTATTCGGCGCCGAACAGCTCGGTGAAGAGCGGTTGCTGGACGCTCACGACCATGTCGTGCGCGGCGTTCGCGAGCAGGATCGAGAAGATCACGATCCACGCGATCGAACGTGCTTCGAGCGCGACGAAGAACGGCACCGCGGACGCGAGGCCGATCAGCGCGCCGACCAGGTAGATGCGGCGCAGGCCGAAGCGGTCGGCGAGCCACGCGAAGCACGGGATCGTCACGCAGCTCACCGCGCCGACCAGCAGGCCGATGTTCAGGAACAGGTCGCGCGACATGCCGAGATTGGTCGTCGAATAGCTGAGCGCGAACGCGGTGACGATATACATCGTGAACAGTTCGGCGAGACGCAGCGCGACGATCAGCAGGAACGCCTTCGGATGGCGCGTCAGCGCTTCGAGCACCGGCAGGCGGACCTTGCGGTTCGCGTGCTCGACCTTCTCGACGAACTCCTGCGACTCGTCCATGTTCTTGCGCACCCACAGGCCGATCAGCACCAGCACGATGCTGAACACGAACGGCAGGCGCCAGCCCCACGACTTGAACGCCGCCTCGCCGAGCGTGTGGCTCAGGATCGACACGCTGCCGGTCGCCAGCACGAGGCCGACGCCGTAGCCGACCTGCACGCCGCTGCTGTAGAACGCCTTCTTTTTTTGCGGCGCGCTCTCGACGGCCATCAGCGCCGCGCCGCCCCATTCGCCGCCGACCGCGAAGCCCTGGATCGCGCGCATCAGCACCAGCAGCACGGGCGCCCACCAGCCGATCGTCGCGAAGGTCGGCAGCAGGCCGATCGCGACGGTCGACAGGCCCATCATCATCACCGTCAGCACGAGCATCCGCTTGCGGCCGAGCCGGTCGCCGTAGTGGCCGAACACGACGCCGCCGAGCGGCCGGAACAGGAAACCGACGCCGAACGTCGCGAACGCCGCGAGGGTGCCCATCGTCGGGCTGATCTTCGGGAAGAACTCGGAATTGAACACGAGCGCGGCGACGATCCCGTACAGCAGAAAGTCGTACCAGTCGACGACGGCGCCGACGAAGCTGCCGAGTGCGGCCTTGCGGGCCTGGCTGCGCGCCCGGATGGTGCTCGGGGTGTCGACGGTGTCAAAGGCTGGGGTCATGGCGGAGTCTCCTGGCACGGCGCATCATGGAATCGTGGCGGCGCCGCGTCCGATGCTGCATTGAAGGCGTTGGGTGAACGGAGCATAGGGCGCACGTCGCGGCGCGGCAATTGGCTAAACGGCCAAAGTGCGCGATTATCGTTCAAGTTCGTGCGTTAATCGCACGATTTTCGGGTTTGCACTAGGCGGATGCCGTGCAGTCCGTTCGGCCAGGGTGCGCCGCCATGAACGGTTTGGTTAAAATCTGCACCATTGACGACATCGCGTGGAACAGTCGCAGGCCCGGACGCCGCGCACGCCGGGTCGCGCCACGGACCCGGCCCAATACACTATCGACCCCGCTTGCCTTCGGAGACTGGAATGCCTGGCACTCATCCCCCCCTGACCAGCGATACGCCGCCTGTCGAGAACCCGGCCGCCAATCCGCTCGGGATGGCCGGGCTGGAATTCGTCGAATTCGCGGCGCCGGTGCCGGACGCGCTCGCGCAACGCTTCGAGCAGCTCGGGTTCAAGGCGATCGCCCGGCACGTCAGCAAGGCCGTTACGCTGTACCGGCAAGGCCGGATGAATTTCCTGATCAATGCGGAGCCCGATTCGTTCGCCGCGCGCTACGCGGAGGAGTACGGAATGGGCGTATGCGCGATCGGCCTGCGCGTCGCCAACGCGCGGCGCGCGTTCGAGCGGGCGATCACGCTCGGTGCGTGGGCGTTCGAAGGCGAGCGGGTTGGCGTCGGCGAGCTGAAGATTCCGGCGATCCAGGGCATCGGCGATTCGCATCTGTACTTCGTCGACCGCTGGCGCGGCCGGGACGGCCAGCTCGGCGGGGTCGGCGACATCTCGATCTTCGACATCGACTTCCGGCCGATCGACGTCGCCACCGCGCATACCGATCTCGATTTCGCCGGCACCGGGCTGCAGCAGGTCGACCATTTCACGCAGACGGTCGGTGCGGGGCGCATGCAGGAATGGCTGGATTTCTACCACGACCTGCTGCATTTCCGTGAAATCCACGAAATCGACCCGCGCTGGCACGTGTCCGAGGAATCGCGCGTGATGGTGTCGCCGTGCGGCGCGCTGCGGATTCCGGTGTACGAGGAGGGCACGCGGCGCACCGAGCTGATGCACGCCTACCTGCCGGACCATCCGGGCGAGGGCGTGCAGCACGTCGCGCTCGCGACCGACGACATCCTGTCGTGCGTCGACGCGCTGCGCGCGAACGGCGTCGAGTTCATCGAGCCGCCCGCAGGCTACTACGACACGGTCGATGCGCGGCTGCCGGGGCACCATCTCGATCTCGATGCGCTGCGGCGCCGCGCGGTGCTCGTCGACGGCGAAATCGGCGACGACGGCGTGCCGCTGCTGTTCTTCCAGACGTTCGTCAAGCGGCGGCCGGGCGAGATCTTCTTCGAGATCGTCCAGCGGCAGGGACACCACGGGTTCGGGGAAGGGAGCCTGGCGGCACTGGCGCAGGCGCGCGACGCTGGCTAAATGGCCGACTGCCTCGCATCCGGCGCCGCGCCTTACATTACCTGTTAGCAACCAGATGTGACGTGTCCGGCAGACGCGGAATCGGGCCGCTGCACGCGACGTTCCACGACTCGCCGGCGCCAACCGGGGCGATCCGATTTGGGGATTGCGATGATATCAATGCTTGCATCCTGCCGACGAGGCGCTATCATTGATAGCAAACCCGACTGGAGGGATGTATGGCCAATCTACTGGTGCGTAACGTGGATGACAGTATCGTTCAGAGCCTGCGCGAGCAGGCCGCGGCGCACGGCCGGAGTGCAGAGGCCGAGCATCGCGCCATTCTCGCGAGCGCGCTCGCCCGGCCGAAGCGCAAGACCTTCGCGGAAGCGCTGAAGGGCATCCCCGAGGTTGGCGAAGACACGGATTTCG
Organism: Burkholderia ubonensis; assembly: GCF_902833085.1. Classification (GTDB taxonomy): domain Bacteria; phylum Pseudomonadota; class Gammaproteobacteria; order Burkholderiales; family Burkholderiaceae; genus Burkholderia; species Burkholderia ubonensis. Next base: position 423,967 of record NZ_CADFEB010000006.1, on the reverse strand, counting down.
AGCGCGTGCAGGATTCCGGCGAGGCCAGGCATGTTTTTGATTGATACGAACGTCATCAGCGAAATCAGAAAGGGAAAGCGAACCAACGATGGGGTGCGGGCATTCTTTCGGCAAGCCGAAGCCGACGCGAGCGCGCTTTACCTGTCCGTCGTGACGGTGTCCGAGCTGCGGCGCGGCGTCGAGATGATCCGTCATCGCGGCGACGTCCGGCAGGCGTCGACCCTCGAAGCATGGCTGGAGACGCTCCTGTCCGACTATGCGCCGAACATCCTGCCGGTCGATATCGAGATCAGCCAGGTGTGGGGGATGCTGCGCGCGCCCCATCCGGCGCACGAACTGGACAAGCTGATCGCAGCCACCGCGCTGATCAACGACCTGACGGTCGTGACCCGCAACGTCGGCGATTTCGCGAGAACCGGCGTGAGGCTGCTGAATCCGTTCGAGTAGGGGGGCGGCGCAGCGATCCGGCCCGTCTTTGCGGCGCCCGCCGCGGCTGGCCCGGCGACGCCGTGCGACACCACATCGCATCGCAAGAACTTGACGCGGCGACCTGCACCGTGTAGTGTCCGACACCGAAGTCTTCAAGAAGCTCGATTGCTCATCATTGGCCGCTGCCCGCGGCAGTCGTTGGTCTCTCCCTCTTCAATTCTTTGTCCGTTGCCGTCAACAGGCACGACCATTCATTTGTTTTAAGGAAGTATTTATGGATACCGGTACCGTCAAGTGGTTCAACGAAACCAAGGGTTTTGGCTTCATCACGCCCGACAAGGGCGGCGATGACCTGTTCGCGCACTTCTCCGAGATTCGCGGCACGGGTTTCAAGACCCTCGCTGAAAATCAGAAGGTCAGCTACGAAGTGAAGCGCGGCCCGAAGGGCCTGCAGGCATCGAACATCACGCCGCTGTAAAGCCGTATCGGCACCGGCCTCCCGCAGGGGCCCGGTGCCGCAACGGATGCTTCGCGCGGCACCTGCCGCCATGGCGGACGCCGTCGGTTCACGACGGCAATCGCCTCCTTTTCAAGCGTCCAGCGCTCATGGACGCGCACGTATCGCCGGCGAAAGAGTCGGCACGTCGCGATCTTTGCGACGCGCCCATCGTCAGGCGCTCCATTCATCGCGCGCTCGAACGACGCGCAACGCAACACCCCCGCGAAGCGGCAGTCGCATCGCATCGAGACAATCGAAGCAACTCAAGCACGCCGAGGCCATGCCGAAGCCGGCACGGCCTTGATCCTGGCGGCACCCATGGCACCGCCTTCCTGATCGCACCAAGCAGCGACGCGTCGGGCTCCGATCACGAGCCGGATCAACCGCTCGTTTGCATGAACGCATGCGCTCGACATCGAGCCGTACATCGAGCCGTTTTGTCCGCCCCTAGCGAGGGAACAGCGCTCGACGGACCGTTGCAGCTGCGGTCAATCATCTTGTCTGGAGGAATTGGTTTGGCAAAAGAAGAACTGCTGGAATTGGACGGAATCGTGGACGAAGTGCTGCCGGACAGCAAGTATCGCGTCACGCTGGAAAATGGCGTGGTGGTCGGCGCATATGCGTCGGGCCGCATGCGCAAGAACCATATCCGCATTCTCGCGGGCGACCGCGTGACGCTGGAGCTGTCGGTCTACGACCTGACGAAGGGGCGCATCAATTTCCGGCACAAGGATGACCGCTCGCCGGCCAGGCCGCCCCGCAGCGGGCAGCCGCGCCGCTGATCGGCCGCAGCCGGACGGAAGCGGCGGCCGCAATCCGCCGCTTGAATCCGGCTGATGCGGCGGGGAGGCCCGCCGCGTCGCGACGTCGTCACGGTCAAATCCGTGACGGCAAATCGACTGATCTTTACGCGAGTGCCAGCCGAACAGTACACTCGTCGGCACTCCGCGACCGACACGCATTACAACACTTTCAACGATCGGCCACGCAGCCCGGCGAATCCAGCTTTCCCTCGAACGACGGAAGGAGGCTCCATGAGCGCAGACGCAGCGGCCGCATCAACGTCAGTCCAGTCGCCGATCCAGCATGTATTCGTGCTGATGCTGGAGAACCGGTCGTTCGACCATCTGTTCGCGTTGTCGGGCATTCCCGGCATCGTTGCCGCCACACCCGCGAACACCAATACCTACTCCGGCAACGTCTATCCGTTCGGCGGCGGCGCACCCGCGCAGATGCCCACCGATCCCGGTCATGAGTTCACGGATGTCGTCGTACAGCTATGCGGCGCGGGCGTCGAATTCCGGAAGGGCCAGCCGTATCCGCCGATCGATAATTCCGGCTTCGCATCGAACTATGCGACGACGCATACCGAAGGCGCACCGCCGCAGGCCGCCGACGTCGGCAGGATCATGCAGGCGGTCGATACCCGCACCCAGATTCCATCGCTGTACCAACTCGCCACGTCCTTCGTGCTGTGTGACGGCTGGCATGCGTCGATGCCCGGCCCGACCTGGCCGAACCGGTATTTCGTGCACGGCGCGTCGTCGGCGGGCCTCGACCATTCGCCGACCAAGGAGGAAATGGGCGGCTGGGAAGCCGTCGACGGCTTCCCGTACCCGAAAGGCTCGATCTTCGATGCGCTGGGCGACGGCAGCTACCGGCTTTACCAGGACCAGTCAGGGTCGCCGTTCGGACACGTGCCGCAGGTCGCATCGCTCAAGGGCATCAGCTTCTTCGACGTCGACGACCTCGCGCATTTCGAAGCGGATCTCGCGGCCGGCTACACGGCCCGCTACACGTTCATCGAACCGGGCTACGGCGACATCGTGGACGGCACGTACGAGAACGGCACGTCGCAGCATCCGATGGACGGTCTCGCCGGCGGCGATCAGCTCGCGGCACGGGTCTACAACGCGATCCGCAACTCGCCGCTGTGGGAACGCAGCCTGCTCGTGATTCTCTACGACGAACACGGCGGCTTCTACGACTCCGTCAAACCGGGGGCCGCGCCACCGCCGAACGATGGCGCGGCGGCCACGCTGAACGCCAACGGGTTCGGGTTCGACGTGTATGGCGTGCGGGTTCCGGCGATCGTCGTGTCGCCGTGGGTCGCGCGCGGCCACGTCGACCACACCGTGTACGACCACAGTTCGGTGCCCGCGACCGTCGAGCGCCTGTTCGGCCTCCAACCGCTGACCGACCGCGACCGCAACGCGAACGACCTGCTGTCGCTGATCACGTCGACCTGCCGCGCGGATTGCCCGTCGAGGATCGGATCATGACCCATCAAGCCACCCGTCAGGGCCCGCGCGACAACGAACCGCTGCGCGACGGCACGAGCCTGGTTGCCTACCTGCACATCCTGAAGAAAGCGCATGCGGCGCTGGTCGGGCACGACCGGGCGCATCAGCGCTTCGGCGAGGTCGTCACGCACGGTCAGGCAAGGAAATACATCGAGGAGCTGATGCCGCAGTTGCGGCAGGAGCGCGACGTGCACCGGCGACGGCGGCGCGGCTGATCGACCCGGCGGCCGGAGGCGAGCGACGGTGCGCTGCGGCGGCACCGGGACGACAACGCTGCAATGTGCAACCCCGATGCCGCCGTGGCTCCGATCAAATCGATCAGTACGACGAAAGGAAAGGGCGATCCGAAGCGCGACGTTCAAAACCTGCCGCCCGCGCGGCGGCCCGACGGTTCGCCGCCGCGATCAGGCGGCGTATTGTTCTGATCGATCTTCGCGAGCACGAGACCGTGAGTGGAGGGCAGGGTGCCGGGTACGCGAGACACCGTGTGCGCGATCCCGGCCTGCGCCGCGGCGCGTGGTGTACTGAATGACGTAGCGCCCGGTTGAGCAAGCGCCGAAACGGAAACGGCCGCCAGGGCGGCGGCGATCGCGTGCGTGTTCATGGCAACTCCTTTCGCGACGAAACCGCGTAACAACGTATTGAGTCTAGGTCGCGAAACTTAACGCCACGTCGTTGAGTGATGACGCAAGGACCCGCTCAAAAAGCATCCCGTTTCAGCCATTCCTAAGTCGAAACCAGGAGCACGTTGCGAGAAAGGAAACAGTTCTGCGCGCTTCTCACGCGACACGCGCGCACACGTACTACTCCCGATTGCCGTCCGCGCTTTTTTGCGCCGTGACGTGTGGTGGCCGGATGTTTGTGTACGCAACCTAATTCAGGGTTTGCCGCACTGGCGAAAACGTGAATGTGCTCGCGATACCGGCGCGCTCGTCGCGTGCATCCGGCGCGCGCTGGCCTTACCGTATCCGCGTAACCCTTGCGGGGCGGGGCTGTGCCGCGAGCATGGCAATGCAGCGCTCGAATCGCGCCAGTAAGAATTACGCACACGCAACGCTCGTGCCCGCCCGCGGGCGCGTGACTTCCTTGCTGCAACGCAATGCCGACGCGAGTTCGGCGATGGTATGCTGGCCATCATGTAGTTGTACGTCAGGTTGCATGCATGGCGAAACTCGCGTTCGCATATTCCAACGAGACATCCAGCCCTCTCGCCCGCATCACGGCTCAGACACGCGCACCGCTCGCGCGATTCGTCCTGCGCGCCGTGTTCGCGGCAACCTGCCGCCCGATCATCCTCCCCATCTCGCGGGCCCGGCCCGCTTCCCCCATCCTTGCCCAATAATTCTGGAGACAATCTCATGGACCGAAACACCACGGACGAAGCAATGCATGGCGCGAAAATCGCACCGCCGGCCTTCGTCAAGCATCGCGGACTGATCGAATGGGTGACGCGCATCGCTGAGCTCACCGAACCCGAACGCGTCGTATGGTGCGACGGCTCGCAAGCCGAGTACGACGCACTGTGCAACGCGATGGTCGAGCAGGGGACGCTCAAGCGGCTCAATCCCGCGAAGCGTCCCAACTCGTTTCTGGCGCAGTCCGATCCGTCGGACGTCGCGCGGGTCGAAGACCGCACGTTCATCTGCAGCGCGTCGCGCGACGACGCCGGACCGACCAACAACTGGACCGCGCCCGACGAAATGCGCGCGACGCTCGACGGGCTGTTCCGCGGCGCGATGCGCGGCCGCACGCTGTACGTCGTGCCGTTCTCGATGGGCCCGCTCGGCTCGCCGATCGCGCATGTCGGCGTCGAGCTGTCCGACAGCCCGTACGTCGCGGTGAACATGCGGATCATGACGCGCATGGGCCGCGACGTGTACGACGTGCTCGGCGAGGATGGCGAGTTCGTGCCGTGCGTGCACAGCGTGGGCCATCCGCTCGAAGCGGGCCAGAAGGACGTGCCGTGGCCGTGCAACCCGGTCAAGTACATCGTGCACTTCCCGGAAACGCGCGAGATCTGGAGCTTCGGCTCCGGCTACGGCGGCAACGCGCTGCTCGGCAAGAAGTGCTTCGCGCTGCGCATCGCGTCGACGATGGGCCGCGACCAGGGCTGGCTCGCCGAGCACATGCTGATCCTCGGCGTGACGTCGCCGGCCGGCAAGAAGTATCACGTCGCGGCCGCATTCCCGTCGGCCTGCGGCAAGACCAACTTCGCGATGCTGATTCCGCCGAAGGGCTTCGACGGCTGGCAGGTCACGACGATCGGCGACGACATCGCGTGGATCAAACCCGGCCGCGACGGCCGGCTCTACGCGATCAATCCTGAGGCGGGCTTCTTCGGCGTCGCGCCGGGCACCGGCGTGAAGACCAACCCGAACGCGATCTCGACGCTGAAGGAAAACGTGATCTTCACGAACGTCGCGCTGACCGAAGACGGCGACGTGTGGTGGGAGGGGCTGACCGACACGCCGCCCGCGAAGCTCACCGACTGGCAGGGCAACCCGTGGACGCCGGAAATCGGCAAGGAAACCGGGCGCAAGGCCGCGCATCCGAACTCGCGCTTCACGGCGCCGGCCGCGCAATGCCCGTCGATCGACGCGGACTGGGAGGATCCGGCCGGCGTGCCGATCGATGCGTTCATCTTCGGCGGCCGCCGCTCGACGACCGTGCCGCTCGTCACCGAGGCGCGCGACTGGATCGAAGGCGTGTACATGGCCGCGACGATGGGTTCGGAGACGACCGCGGCGGCGGCCGGCCAGCAGGGCGTCGTGCGGCGCGATCCGTTTGCGATGCTGCCGTTCTGCGGCTACAACATGAGCGATTATTTCGGCCACTGGCTGGCGCTGGGCGAACGGCTCGCCGCGAGCGGCGCGACGCTGCCGAAGATCTACTGCGTGAACTGGTTCCGCAAGGGCGAGGACGGCAAGTTCGTGTGGCCGGGCTTCGGCGAGAACATGCGCGTGCTGAAGTGGATGCTCGATCGTCTCGAAGGGCAAGGCGGCGGCGCCGAGCATGCGTTCGGCGTGTCGCCGTCCTACGACGACCTGCACTGGGACGGACTGGACTTCACGCGCGCGCAGTTCGACACGGTCACGTCGATGAATACCGCCGAGTGGCGCGACGAACTGAAGCTGCACGCGGAGCTGTTCGACAAGCTGAAGCTCCGCCTGCCGGCCGCGCTGCTCGATACGATGAAGCGGATCGAACAGCGCATCGGCGCATAACGCACGTCGCGCCGGCTCGTCCGGCGCAATCGCGGACAAGGTCCCGCGTCGGCCACCGGTGCCGACGCGGGATTTTTTTGCGCGCGCGTTCAGTGCACGCGCGTCAGCCGAGATCGAGCGCGTTCGTCAGATCCCCCGGCGGCGTCTGGCCGCGCGCGGCGAACGCCTGGTTGCGCGCAACCACGCCGTCGAGCGGCGCGAGCCCGTGCACCCGGCTGATGAAGCGCAGAATCGAGTTCGTGTCGTACAGCGTATGGTCGACGTAGCCCTTCTTCGCGAACGGCGCGATCACCAGCGCCGGAATCCGCGAGCCCGGCCCCCAGCGGTCGCCGAGCGGCGGCGCGACCGGGTCCCACCAGCCGCCGTTCTCGTCGTGCGTCATGATGATCACCGTGTTCGCCCACTGCGGGCCGCGCCGGATGTGCTCGATCACGGTCGCGATGTGCCGGTCGCCCGAGGCGATGTCCGCGTAGCCCGCATGCATGTTCAGGTTGCCCTGCGGCTTGTAGAACGTGACCGCGGGCAGGCGGCCCGCATCGATGTCCGCGAGCAGGCGGTTGGTCGACGGCTCGTCGCCGAGGCCCGCGTCGCGCAGATGCCGGCGGCGCGCTTCGGTGCCGGGCGCGTACTTGACGAAATAGTTGAACGGCTGGTGGTGATACTGGAAGTCGGGCACGTTGCCGGTGTCGCGATGCTCGAGCGCGTATTGCCATGCACCGCTGTACCACGCCCAGTCGATGCCCTTGTCCGACAGGCGGTCGCCGATCGTCGCGTAGCCCTGCGGCGGCATCACGCGATGGTCGTCCGGATCGGCATACGCGGCGTTGCCTTCCACGGGCGGCGGCACGTAGCTCGGCTGGTACGGCGGTGCCATCGTGTTCACGCCGTAGCCGTCGGGCGTCAGCGCGCCGTCGCTCGCGAACTTCGGCGGGCCGTCGAGCGCGGATGCCGGCGAATCGGCGGCCAGCTTCAGGCGCGTGCCGGTCGGGTCGTCGCCTTCGACCGCCGACAGCAGCTTCGCGGCCTGCGGATGCTTGTGTGCATCCGGATACAGCGGCGGCTGCGCGCCGATCAGGTACATGTGGTTGAGCCACGAGCCGCCGAACACAGCCATGAAGAAGTTGTCGCACAGCGTGTACTGCTGCGCGAGATTCCACAGCCGCAGCGTGTCGGCCGAATTGCGGTAATGCCCCATCACGAGGCCGCCGGAATCGGCCCACGCGACGAACTGGTCGTTGCGGCCCGCGTTGATCTGCATCTGGTTCTGGTAGAAGCGATGCCACAGGTCGCGCGTGATCACGCTGTTCGGCAGCGGCTTGCCGTGCGCGTCGCGGATCAGGAACGGCGCGTTGGGCAGCTTCTGGATGTCCTGCTCGGCGATCATGTAGCGCGTGCCGTCGACTTCCTGCGCCTGCGGCACGAGGCCGCCCCAGATCTTCGGCAGGACCGGCAGCGGGGTCTTGCCGTCGCGGTCGAGCTGGCGCGCCTGCGCGGGCGGCACCGCGGCGAGCGGATGCTGCACGCCGGGGAAATCGCCGTACAGGTTCGCGAAGCTGCGGTTTTCCGCGTAAATCACGACGATGTTGCGCACGTGGTGGCGCAGCGCGTCGTCGAGCCGGAGATCGGCGGCCGAGCGCGGCGGCGTGCCGGCGAGCGGCGAGGTTTCGCAGCCGGTCAGCGCAACGCCGGCAACGCTCGCGCCGAGCGCGGCGATGCCGCCGAGCACGCGGCGGCGGTCGGGATCGTCGGGAAGGTCGTCGGGGCGGGCAGGGGTGTCGTTCACGTCGTGTGCTCCTCGGATGGGCAGATGGATGTTGTCGTTCGATGCGAGGTTGCGCGCCGAAACCGCCGCGGCGCGCCGCATTGTCACAAAAATGTCACGATCGCGACTATAGCGCGACGAGGGTCGGAGTTGAAAGATCAGGTCCGACGAATCGCACCGGCGGCGCCCGCGTTCGCGTGACCGGCGACCGCGAACTAGACTGGATTTACGAGCCGCATGCAATCGCGGACCGGCATCGCCGGCCGCGCGGACGAAACCGCGGCATGCGGCGTGACAGAGTCGGTCAAGGGCGCGCGATCGCCGGCCGGTGCAGGGTCGCGCGAACGCGCAAGCGCCCATTCATTTGACGAAACGAGGCGACGATGAACCAATCGAACTCCACTCCCGGACAGTCGGCGATGCGGCACGACCAGCGGCCGCCCGCGCATACCGACGACAGCTATCACGCGCCGAAGCGGCTCAAGACCGCGACCCGTTGCACCACGTGCGGCGCATCCTACGACGACGGCCGCTGGACCTGGCACGAGGCGCCCGTCGACGCGAAGGCGCAGCAGTGCCCGGCCTGCAAGCGCACCGAGGACCATGCGCCGGCCGGCGAACTGATCCTGAGCGGCGCGTACCTGAACCATCGACGCGCGGACATTCTCGGGCTCCTCAATCATCAGGCGGATGACGAAACCCGCCAGCATCCGCTCGAGCGGATCATGGAAATCGACGACGGCGATGCGTCGCTGACGGTCCGCACCACCGGCGTGCACCTGCTGCGGCGCCTGGGCAAGGCGATGCTGCGCGCACACCACGGCAAGCTGACGCTGCATTACCCGGACGGCGAAGGCATGCTGCGGGCCGAATGGATGCGCGCGGACGCGTAGGAGAAACGACACGCCGCGCACGCGCGGCCGGCTCGATGCCATGGACAAGAAATTCGACTATCCCGGCCTGCTGATCGCGATCGGATTCTTCATCCTGTTCGCGGTGCAGCTGCTGATGCTGCACCCGACGTCGACGCCGATCGCGTACAGCGACTTCCATCGGCTCGTCACCGCGCGGCTCGTCGACGATCTCGAGATCAGCCAGGTGTCGATCTCGGGCACGCTGAAGATGCCCGAGGCCGGCGCGATGCTGCCGGCTTCCGAGACGTCCGTCGTGAAGGAGACCGGCGCGCCGTGGCGTTTCTCGACCAACCGCGTCACCGACGAACACCTGGTCGAGACGCTGACCGCCGCCGGCATCCGCTATCACGGCACGCCGGACACGAGCTGGCTCGCGGCGCTCGCGTCGTGGGTGCTGCCGCTGATCGGCTTCGTGTTCATCTGGAACATGATGCTGCGACGGCGTGGCGGGCTGCAGGACTTCAGCGGGATGGGCAAGAGCCAGGCGCGCGTGTACGTGCAGCAGGCGACCGGCATCACGTTCGACGACATCGCGGGCATCGACGAGGCGAAGGCCGAGCTGCAGCAGCTCGTCGCGTTCCTGCGCAACCCGGAGCGCTACCAGCGGCTCGGCGGCAAGATCCCGAAAGGCGTGCTGATCGTCGGCGCGCCCGGCACCGGCAAGACGCTGCTCGCGCGCGCGGTTGCCGGCGAGGCGGCGGTGCCGTTCTTCTCGATCAGCGGCTCGGCGTTCGTCGAGATGTTCGTCGGCGTCGGCGCGGCGCGCGTGCGCGACCTGTTCGAGCAGGCGCAGCAGAAGGCGCCGTGCATCGTGTTCGTCGACGAGCTCGACGCGCTCGGCAAGGTACGCGGCGTCGGCATGATGTCGGGCAACGACGAGCGCGAGCAGACGCTGAACCAGCTGCTCGTCGAGATGGACGGCTTCCAGGCCAATTCCGGCGTGATCATCATGGCCGCGACCAACCGGCCCGAAATCCTCGACCCCGCATTGCTGCGCCCGGGCCGCTTCGACCGGCACATCGCGATCGACCGGCCCGATCTCAACGGCCGCAGGCAGATTCTCGGCGTGCACGTGAAGCGCGTGAAGCTCGCGGCCGGCGTCGATCTCGCCGAACTGGCGTCGCGCACGCCGGGCTTCGTCGGCGCGGATCTCGCGAACGTGGTCAACGAGGCCGCGCTGCATGCGGCGGAGCACGGCAAGCCGGAGATCGAGATGATCGATTTCGACGAGGCGATCGATCGCGCGATGACCGGCATGGAGCGCAAGAGCCGCGTGATGAACGAGCAGGAGAAGGTGACGATCGCCTATCACGAGGCCGGGCATGCGCTCGTCGCGCAATGCCGCACGCACTGCGATCCGGTGAAGAAGGTGTCGATCATTCCGCGCGGCGTCGCGGCGCTCGGCTATACGCAGCAGGTGCCGACCGAGGACCGCTACGTGCTGCGCAAGAGCGAGCTGCTCGACCGGCTCGACGCGCTGCTCGGCGGGCGGGTGGCCGAGGAGCTGGTGTTCGGCGACGTGTCGACGGGCGCGCAGAACGATCTCGAACGCGCGACCACGATGGTGCGCCACATGGTCATGCAATACGGGATGAGCGAGAGCATCGGCCTCGCGACGTTCGACGACGGCGCGCCGCGCGCGGGCCTGCCCGGCGCTTGGAACGCCGGCGAAGGGCGCTGCAGCGAGCACACCGCGCAGCTGATCGACGAAGAAGTGCGCGCGCTGCTCGCGGACGCGCACGCGCGGGTCGCCGCGACGCTCGCCGAGCATCGCGACGCGCTCGAGCGGATCGCGCGGCGCCTGCTCGAATGCGAAGTCCTCGAACGCGACGCGCTGCAGGCGCTGATCGCGCCGCCCGACGCCACGCCGCGACATGCGGCGCCCGGCGCCGAAACGGAACCGGGCGCCGCGAACGGCCCCGGCGACGCAACCGCCGACGTGCACGATTTCATGACGTACGGCGCGCCGCACAAACCCGATCATTGACCGTCGGCGCGCCGGTCCGACGCCGGAATGCGCCGATCGCCCGGCAGGGCGCGAGTCGGCATCCGGCGCGAGCGGCGCGCCGATCACCACGATATCGATGGAGTCGCCATGAGCGAAGAGCGTGTGTCGGTCGACGTCGCGCAACGCGAACGCTTCCATTTCGAGGTCCGGTTTACCGGCACGGACCTGCCCATGATGCTGACCGACGAGCCGCCGCCGCTCGGCCTCGGCAGCGGGCCGAATCCGGTGCGCCTGCTGGCGGCGTCGGTCGCGAACTGTCTCGCGGCCAGCCTGCTGTTTGCGCTGGAGAAAAATCACATCGATCCGCAGCCGGTCGGCGCGCATATCGACGTCGACATGGTGCAGAGCGAATCCGGGCGCGTGCGGGTCGGCTCGATGGCGGTGCAGTTGACGATCGGCAAGGCGTGGACCGATCTCGCGCTGGCGTCGCGCGCGCTCGAGCAGTTCGATGCGTTTTGCGTCGTCACCGAAAGCGTACGCACGGGCATTCCGGTCTCGGTGGACGTGTGCGACGTGAACGGCGCGGTGCTCGCGGACGTGCAGACGAGCCTGTAACGCCGGACCTGCCGCACGGCATGCGGTCGATCACGGCTGGGCCGCGGCGGCAACCTCCGACGCATCGGCGAGCGCGTCGAGAAAGCGCGTGCGCCACCAGTGCACGTCATACTTGCGCACGGTCGCCATCAGCGCCGCGTGGCGCTGCCGGCGCTCGTCGATCGACATCGTGAGCGCGCGCTGGATCGCCTGCGCGGTGCCTTGCGTGTCGTACGGATTGACGAGCAGCGCTTCCTTCATTTGCTCGGCCGCGCCCGCGAAGCGCGACAGCACGAGCACGCCCGGATCGGTCTCGTCCTGCGCGGCGAGGAATTCCTTCGCGACCAGATTCATCCCGTCGCGCAGCGGCGTGACGAGTGCGACGCGGCTCGCGCGATAGAGGCCCGGCAGCCGCCGGCGCGCGACCGTGCGATGGATGTAGCGCATCGGCATCCATTCGAGCTCGCCGTAGTCGCCGTTGATCGCGCCGCACAGGCTGTCCATCTCGCGCCGCAGGTCGTCATAGGCGCCGAGATCCTCGCGGCTCGGCGCAGCGATCTGGATCAGCGTCGCGCGATTGCGGTTCTCCGGATACTGCTCGAGCAGTTGGCGGAACGCGTGCACGCGCTGCGGCAGGCCTTTCGTGTAATCGAGACGGTCGACGCCGACGAGCAACTGGCGGCGCGAATACTCGTCGCGCATCCGTTCGAACATCGCGATGCCGTCGCGGTCGCCCGCGAGCGACGCGAATTCGTCGACGTTGATGCCGATCGGAAACGCGCCCGCCGACAACGTGCGGCCGAAGGCGCGCAGCCGGCCGTCGGGCAGGCGCGCCGCGCCGGCTTCAGCCTCGACGTAGTGCTCGAAGTGCAGCAGGTCGCTTTCCGTCTGGAAGCCGACGAGGTCGTACGCGAACAGCGAGCGCATCAGCCACTCGTGCTCCGGGATCGCCGCCATGATCGGCGGCGGCGGCATCGGAATGTGCAGGAAGAAGCCGATCGGGTTCGTGCAGCCGATCGCGCGCAGCTCGGCCGCGAGCGGAATCAACTGATAGTCGTGCACCCACACGACGTCGTCGGGGCGCAGCAGCGGGTAGAGCTTGCGCGCAAAGAGCTGGTTGACGCGGCGATAGCCGTCCGCGAAACGTCGGTCGAATTGCGCGAGGTCGAGCCGGTAGTGAAACACCGGCCACAGCACGTTGTTCGAATAGCCGAGGTAGTACGCGTCGTAGTCTTGCGGATCGAGGTCGATCGTCGCGAGCTGGATGCGACCGACGTTCTGAATCTGCACGTCGTCGCCGCGGCTCGGATGGTCGTCCTCGCCGCGCAACCGGCCGCTCCAGCCGAACCATACGCCGCCCGTTTCCTGCAGGCTGTCGCGCACTGCGACGGCGAGGCCGCCTGCAGCGGCTTTACGTGGATCTGCGATGCGATTCGAAACGACGACGAGACGGCTCACCAGCTCTCCTGACGAATGATGGGGAACATGCCTGTGCGGCCGTGGCGCGCGACAACCGCCGCCATCGGCTCAATATGCACGATGGGGCCGCGTCGGTCGGGCTCGTGTCAAGGCACGCGACCCGTCGCCCGACCGGAGATGCTTTTTTTAGGATACTCGGCAATCGTCGGTTTTAAAAGTCTGCATCTACGCCGATGCGGCGCACGGCGTCAGCACCAATGTGCATCCATCTGCCCGAACGCGCCGCCGGGGAACACCGACGGGAACGTCGGATCGGGGCGGAAGATCGTGATGCTTTTCAGGCGTTCGCGCCACGCGGCGAAGAACAGCGCGTCGATTTGCGCGAGCGAGCAGCGCCGATCGACGTTGACCGTTTTCGAGATCGCCGCGTCGACGCAGGGCTGCAGCGCGGCGAGCATCGACACATGATCGGCCGGCGCGATGTCGGCCGCCTTCACGAAATAATCGGGCAGCGGCGCGTGCTCGCCATGCAGCTGACGAAACAGCCGGTACGCGTGATTCTCCGCACGAATCGCATGCAGGTGGTTGTCGCCGGTCCGCACTTCGCGGCGCTCGATCCAGTCGATCGCGGGCTCGATGCCGTGCGAGCAGTTGTCGCCGAACGCGACGCTCACGCTGCCCGCCGGCGCGAACGACATCAGGTGGCTGTTGCGCAGCCCGTGACGTGCGATCGCTTCGCGTACGGTGACGGGCAGCGGTGCGCGATGCGCGGCGCCGTCGAGATAGTCGGCGGCGTCGTAGGCGGGAAACACGCCGCGCTCGGCCGCCAGCGACGCCGATGCGGAGAATGCGTGCTGGCGCATCGTCAGCGCGATCTCGCGCGCGACCATGCGCGCGGCGCCGCAGTCGTAGCGCAGACGCAGCATCGTCAGCGCATCGGCAAGCCCCGTCACGCCGACGCCGATGCGCCGTTTCTCATGCGCTTCGCGCGCATGCGCGGCGAGCGGCCACACGGTCAGGTCGATCGCGTTGTCGAGCAAGCGCACCTGCACGCGCACCGCGTCGGCGAACGCCGTGAAATCGAAGTGCGGCTTGCCGTCGACGCCGAACGGATGGCGCACGAACCGGGACAGGTCGATCGGCCCGAGCACGCTGCTGCCGTATGCGGGCAAAGGCTGCTCGCTGCACGGGTCCGTCGCATCGATGCGCTCGCGCGCGCGCAGCGAATCGGCCGCGTCGATCGTGTCGAGAAACAGCAGCCGCGGCTCGGAGCTGTCGCGCGCTTCGTTGACGATCACATGCCAGAGCGCACGCGCGGGCACCGTCGCGTAGGTCCAGCTGCCGTCCGGCAGCGCGGTCTGCGTGCAGACGGGCGAGCAGGGCGGCGCGCGGTGCCGCAACGTCCACGGCAGGTTGCCGGCGACCGCTTCCATGAAGGCGTCGGTCACGCCCACCGCGAGGCTGAAGGTCGGCCAGCGCCGCCGGCCGTGCTTTGCTTCGACGAATTCGATGATGTCCGGATGATCGCAGCGCAGGACCGCCATCTGTGCGCCGCGCCGCGGGCCCGCGTAAGGCAGCGCGCGGCACACGATGTCGAAGCGGTCGATCGCCGCGCAGACGTCCGGCGTATCGGCGCCGCGCCGCTCGTAGGCCGTGGCCGGCGGCAGCGGCGAAAAATCGTAGCCGACGCCGCCGCCCATCAGCAGCGTGATGCGCGCCTCGTCGAGCGCCTGCGCGAGCGCCGCTTGCACGGCGGCGAGCGAGGCGACGCCGGGCATCGCGACCGGATGCACGAAGCAGTTGACCATCGTCCCTTCCGCGCCGGTGCCTGCGTTGGCCATGATGCGTCCGGCGCCGATCGCGCCGCGCTGCATGTTGCGATAGAACAGCTGCTCGACGCGCGCGCGCGATGCCATCGGCTCCGCGAGCGCGAGCGCATGCGCGACCCGCCGGAAAATCGCCGCGCGCGTCGTCTCGCCCGCGCGTGCATAACGATCGGCGAGCACGGCGGCGGATAGCGGTTGTTCGTCCATGGCAGCGCTTTCGTTCCGGCAATGAGGACACTTTATGAAGCGCGCGAAGATTGATTTTGATCAAACGCAATTCGTCCACGGTAGGACGAATGCCTGCAGTGCGATATGAACGTCGAAAGGGCGCGTGACAGTCCATGCGCAAGGGGTTTGCGAAACGCGAGACTTCTACGCATGCGCGTTTACGTGTACGCCGCGTGCAGAAAGATTCTCCCTACGACACGTGTTCGTCCGACGTGACGTGACGTGACGGCACGCGGCATGCACGCATGCCGCGCACGCGAATCATCGCGAACCTCGTCACGCAGCGACCGCACGCCACGCGCCGCGCGCGCCGGCCGCATCCGGACTGGCGCTCGACTGCGCCCGTTCGCCGGCCGGCATCCGGAACGCGGCGACCGTTTCGCTCAGCTCGTGTCCCTGCGCCTCGAGCGACTTCGACGCCGCCGCGGCCTGCTCGACGAGCGCCGCGTTCTGCTGCGTCGTCTGATCCATCTGCGTAATCGCCACGCTGACCTGCTCGATTCCGCGGCTCTGTTCGGCGGACGCGGCCGCGATCTCGCCCATGATGTCCGTCACGCGCGCGACTGCCTGCGTGACGTCGCGCATCGTGTCGCCGGCCTCGCCCGCGAGCGTCGAACCGTCGCGAATCGTCTGCACCGATGTGGTGATCAGTGCCTTGATCTCCTTCGCAGCGCTCGACGAGCGCTGCGCGAGGCTGCGCACCTCGCTCGCGACGACCGCGAAGCCGCGGCCCTGTTCGCCCGCGCGCGCGGCCTCGACGGCCGCGTTCAGCGCGAGGATGTTGGTCTGGAACGCGATGCCTTCGATGATGCCGGTGATGTCCGCGATCTTCGACGAGCTGTCGCCGATCTCCGTCATCGCGTCGACGACGCGCCCGACCACGGCGCTGCCGCGTTGCGCGACGTCCGACGCATTCGCGGCGAGCGTGCTGGCCTGCTGCGCGCTTTCCGCGTTGTGGCGCACCGTCGACGTGAACTCCTCCATCGTCGCGGCCGTTTCCTGCAGCGACGCGGCCTGCTCCTCGGTCCGCTGGCTCAGGTCGAGGTTGCCCGCCGCGATCTGGTCGACCGCCGTGGCGATGCTGCTCGACGTATCGCGCACGCGGCTCACGATGTCGACCAGCCGCCCGTTCATCGTACGCAGCGCGTGGAGCAGGTCGCGCGTCTCGTCGTTGCCGTGCACGTCGATACGACTGCCGAGATCGCCGTCGGCGACCGTGCGCGCGACGCCGACCGCCGTGACGATCGGCGACGTGATCATGCGCGTCATCCACAACCCGCCGACGATCGCGAACGCGATCGCGATCACGCTGATCGCCGTGAGCACGTTGCGGTCGAACGCATAGCGGTCCGCGAAGGACTGCGCGATCGTGCGTTCCCGTTCGTGCGTGAAGGATGCGTACGCGTTGGTTGCGCTCACGAGCTCAGCGAGCAGCGGACGGCAGTGGTCGTTCATTTCCGCGATCGCCTCGTCCCTCTTGCCGCTCTGCGCGAGGCTCACGATCTTGAGCGCGACCGGCCCGTAGCTGGTTTCGACGCGTGCGATCTCGGCGACCAGCTCGCGCGCCCGCGCGGTCGTGCCTGTCGTCATCATGTCCTTCAGCTTGCCGAGCCGTTCCTGCACGTCCTGGTGCGCGCGCTGCACCTCGGCGAGCTCGAATGCGACGTCGGCCGGTTTCGTGACCAGCACGAGGTTGCGCGCCGCGAGCGCACGCCGGTCGACCGCGGTGCGAACCTGCGCGGACAAGCTCGCCCGCGCGTTGACGCCGTTCACGTAGCGGGAAAACTCGTCGTTGGCGTCGGACAACGCGTTCAGCGCCATGCCCGACACGATCACGACGACCGCGGCAAGCATGCCGAAGCCGCCAAGCAGTTTTGCTTTGATGGTTATTCTGGCGATTTTCACGACAGGCCCCTCGGATGAATGAAGATCGGGTGATTTATTTTTCGATCGATAATCCGGATCGTGCCGGCTTTAACGGGCGACCCGGATAATTCTTTACCCTTCCCAAACCCTAACCCTCACCCTTGCTGCCCGAAATCCGCTGACAGCAAAGGCTCGCGCCGCGCCGTCATTCGGCGCGAGCCGTGATTATTGTCAAAGGGATCAATCGCCCCGGATTCAGTCACCTTATATTCAAGAAATCACCGGGATGATTGTCGAATGATTCAATTGATTCGTTTGTTTTGAAAAATAGCCAGTAAATGCTTCAATATTTTCCCGAGGTTTTAAATGGGCAGGGCCAAGCGCCCGCGGACGCCGCCGCGGGCCGTGACGTCAGAACGTCGTCCGCAAGCCAGCCATCACGCTGCGGCCGCCTTCCGGCGCGAAGTCGCGCACCACCGAGCTCGCGTAGCGGATGTCCTGGTTCGTCAGGTTGTCGCCGCGCAGATACGCAAGCCAGCGCGTCGCGCCGACGCGGAACTTGCACGTGAGCATCACGCCGAGCGACGTGTAGCCGGTGGTCGGCAGGTCGTGGTCCGGCACGCGATGCTGCGACCACGCGTGCGTGATCTGCGCGCGCGCGCCGAACGGCCCGTAGCCGTAGTCGGCCGCGAGCGTCGTGCGCAGCGGCGCGATGCGCGGCAGCGGCTGGCCGGTGTCGACGTTGCGTGCATGCGTATAGTCGGCGGTCAGCTCGAGGTCGACCGTGTGGCCGCGCCGCGCGAACGCGCGCCACTTGCCGTCGAGTTCGACGCCGTAGAACTCCGCGCGCACGCCGCGGTAGACCGCCTCGGACAGCGCGCCGTCCGCGCCCGGCGCGACCGGGTCGCCGTCGCTGTCGACGATGCGGCCCGTATTGAACTCGGTCAGGTAGTTCGAGAAGCGGTTGTAAAACACGCCGACGCTGCCGCGATTCGGCCCGCTCGCGTAGCGCAGCGACAGGTCGGTCGACACCGCCTTTTCCTTCGACGCGTTCGGGTTGCCGATCAGGAACTGGCCGGTCGCGTCGTGCGGGCCGTTCGAATACAGCTCGTAGAACGTCGGCGCGCGCTCGGTGTACGCGACGTTCGCCGCGACCGACCATACCGGCGTCAGCGAGAACAGCGCGCCGGCGGACACGCTGCCCGCGTTGACGTCGCGCGGCTGCGCGCCGGCGAATTTCCCGGCGCCGTCCGCATCGGGCCGCAGCTCGACGTGCTCGTAGCGGCCGCCGACGCTCAGCTTCAGCGCGTCCGACACCTTCCATTCCTCGAGCCCGAACAGCGCGACGCTCGTCGTGCGCGTGCTCGGCACGAGCGTTTCGTCGCCGAGCGCGGAGAAGCGGTTCTGGCCGAACTGCACGCCGAGCGCCCCCTCGAACGGGCCGATCTTGCGGTGGCGGGCCTCGATGCGCGCCTCGTAGCCGCGATTGCGGAACATCGTCGCGGTTTCGCCATGGTCGACCTCCTTGTGCCGGTAGTCCGTGTATGCGAAATCGAACTTCAGCTGCGAGAACGGCCCGCTCAGGTTGCGCACTTCGGACGCGAGCGCGAGGCGCTCCTGGCGCATCTTCAGGCGCACGTCGTCTTCGGCGACCGAGCCGTAGTTCGATTCGTAGCCGCTGTACGACAGCCCGGTGAAGCCGTCCGCCCACGTGTACGACGCGCCGACCGAGCCGCCGTGCGTGCGGCCGTCGCTGTTCGGCACGCTGCCGTACGGCTGCGGCCGGTCCGGACCGTCGAGCGCGCGCTGCGCATCGCTGCGTGCGTAGCCGGGAATCCGCAGCTTGCTCGTCTCGCGATCGAACGCGTCGACGTGGAACGCGAAACGGCCATTGCCGCCCTCGACCTGCGCGGCGCCCGCGCGCACCGCGTTCGCGCCGCCGTAGCGCGCATCGACTGCGCCCGTCACGCCTTCGATCGCGTCGCGCGGGATGCGGTTGTCGATCGTGTTGACGACGCCGCCGACCGCGTTGCCGCCATACAGCAGCGCGGCCGGGCCGCGCACGATCTCGACGCGCTCGATCGTCAGCGGGTCCTGCGGCACCGCGTGGTCGTACGACAGCGACGACGCGTCGTAGGCGGCGACGCCGTTCTGCAGCAGCCGGATCCGGTCGCCGTCCATGCCGCGGATGATCGGGCGGCCGACCATCGGGCCGTAGGTCGTCGTCGATACGCCGGGCAGGCCGTTCAGCGTCTCGCCGAGCGAATCGGCCTGACGGCGCGTCAGCGCGTCGCCGGACAGTTGGGCGGTCGGCGCGATCAGCTGTGCATCGCCGAGCGGGTTCGCGGTCACGAAGATCGGCGCGAGCGGGCGGTCGGCGGACTGGCCGGGCGCTACGGGCCGAGTATCGGCCTGGCCGTGGGCCACGCCGGCGAGCAGCATCAGGGAAAGCGGGGAGAACGGGCGAAGCGGGTGACGAGGGTGGTCGCGCATGGTCGATGAATCTTGTCGAAGGAGGAATCAACCGGGGACATGGCGCAGCAACGATATATTGTTGCATTTGCTGCGCGCAGTAACCCCGTAGAAGCATGCTTTGGGCGCCCCGGCTGATCTCGGGGCGGCACGTCAAGCGGTTGCGATGATACGTTATATCATCTCAAAGCGACAACCCGGCATGTTCGTCTGACCGCGCTTGAGGCCACGCGACGCCGCGATGCAGGACCGGCGGGACGCGCGGATTTCTTTTCCCTTGGAAAGGTTGATTGGTGACAAGTCCGCTCAGTCAACTTGAACAACCTTAAAATCGAGATATTCCAATCTTGAAATATGGCCCTTGAATTCTCGCCATTGGTCGATTATTGTGTTCAACGCATCACGTTTTTCACAAACTCGAAATCAAGGACGGCGAATGACACGACCTAGCTTCACTGCCGCATGGGCCGCTTCGCAGCGAATTTACGATGCCAAAGATCCAGGCGCCAAGGTTGCCAATGTAATCGGTGGACATGTTGAGAGGAACATCAATAATCCCGTTCCAAAACAACGCTGGAGCAACACCTGCGCGGTGCGAATGAGTTACATCTTGAATCATGCCGGATTAACCATTCCAGCCATTCGAGGGCAGACGGTATCAGGGGCAGATAAACGCCAATACTTCTTCCGGGTTAAAGACCTCATTGCATTTCTTGAGCAACGATGGGGCAAACCCGAAATCGTCAAATATCCCCCGTCGGGCGGAGGGACGCTCGCCAGCAAGAAAGGCATCGTATTGTTTGAAGTTTCCGGCTGGGACGATGCCCAGGGGCATGCCACGCTGTTCGATGGCAAAGCCTGCTACGACCACTGCTATTTCAACGAGCCAGAAGCGAGATACCGCACCGACCGTGCGAACTTTTGGAGCCTGCCGTGATGAAGCGCTTATTTCTCGTCCTGCTGGCCATGTTCGCGTTAATGGCAACGACAGCGCGCGCAAAGGATCAGGCCATTACTTCGCCGCAGGCGGGCGCTCGAACCTACGCGCAGAATTACAGAGACATGATTCTCGCCACGTGCATAGCAACTGCCTATAAAAACGACAAGGACGCACCGGTTGATGCCGGCAGCAGCATAAGCGCACTGCGGGATTGGACCTCCTACGATATGGAAAAGAGTCCGGATGCAGTCAGGTCATTGGTGGATCGCTATTTGGCCCGCGATTATCACAATCCGCTGGCCGAGTCGGAAATCAAGGGCGTCAGATTCGACTTTCTCAAGTGCCTGGACCTGTATCACAGCAAGGAGCTGGATAGCCTGGTCAAGCGGCTTGTCATTAACCCGGGGCGCACTTATCGGCAAGACAATGCTTCGCCGGCAGCACGAAAGTGAGAATGCCTGCCCGCGTCAACGGCGCTCGACGCAGGATTACCGAGCCAGGCGATACAGAACATCGGGGCAGCCTTCCTCATTGCTGCTTCCATCACGGTGCGCGATCGCGACAAACGCATGCCGTTCGTAGAAGGCCGCGGCGGCACGGTTCATCGCGAACGTATAGAGCTGGACGGGAAGGCGGGTGCGTGACGTCACCGAATTCAGCAGGAGCGTGCCGATTCCGCAGTGCTTGACGCTGGGGCAGACATACAGCTGATCGAGCCAGACGACGCCGTCGGCCTCCGATCGAGCGGCCATGCCGACGATCGTGCCGTGGTCCACCGCGACCGTGACGTCGCCTGACGGAACAAGCACGTTGGCGACCCAGTCGCGCACCGAAGCATCTGTGTGCGCGAGCGGGGCATAGGATGCCAGTTCGGATCGCGACCGCAGGTACAGGTCGGCCAGTTCCCCGGCATCGGCCGAGGTCGCGGGACGCAAGGTCACGGCCATGCGCGCTCCTTTCAAGTCGAGGCAAGACACGATTCGATGCGGCCCGGCTAGTCGCGCTCGGGCGCGCCCAACGGGAAGAAGCGCCGATAAGGCCGCGCCTCGTCGACGACGCGGGCCACGGACGGGCGGGACAGCAGCCGAGCCCGGTACGCGGCGAGCGCGGCATGACGCGCCGCAATCGGATGAACCCAGTCCGCATAGAACAGCGCCGGCGCGGCGGCGCAATCGGCAATCGTGAACCGGCCGCACGCGGCCCATTCCTTCGCCTGCAGACGCGCGTCCAGCCACGCGTAGCTGCGATCGAGCAGCGCATGCGCGTCGGCAACGCCGCGCGGGTCCCGCTCGTCTTCCGCGCGCAACGCATCGCCGACGATGCGCTGCATCGGCGCGTTGACGTAATCGTCGAACACGTCGGCCATCACCCGCGCGTCCAGCGCCTCGCGCGGGTCCGCCGGCACCATCGGCCCGCCGTTGCCATGAAACAGGTCGAGATACTCGATCACGGCGTTGCTCTGCGTGATCGCCGTGTCCCCGTCGACCAGCGCCGGAAATTGCCCGGTGGGCGAGAGCGCGGCCATGCGCGCCTGGTTGTCCGGATGATCGGGATCGACGATCCGGAACGTGAAGGCCACCTCGCGCTCGTAGAGCGCGATCAGCGGCTTCCAGACGAACGACGCGAACGGGTGTCCGTAAAGTTCGACCGTCATAGCATGGCTCCCGAGGATCGAAGGACGGTCCCGATTGCGTCGTACATGAATGCGCTCCCTTGGCGGCGATCGGCGGTGCCGTCCTTGCCGTCCAGAAACACGATCTGCTCGGTGTAGGAAACGCGCGTCCCGTCTGCCTGAGGTTCGAGCTCGAGACTCGACAACGTGACCGAATGAAAGCGCCCCGAGTGATGCAGATCGTAGCTGTAGACGAGGCGCCGGGCCGGCTCGATCAGGTGATAGCGGGCCTCGAACAGCGTCTCCATGCCGCTTTCGTCGAAGCGGCCTTCCAGCACCTCGGCGCCGCCCACCCGAAAATCCATCGAGCGGCGCAGCAGCGTCCAGCGCTCGGCCGGGCCGGTGAACCACTGGGCCTTGAGGTCCGGATCGGACCACGCGGCGAACACCCGGTCGGGCCGGGCCGCCCACACGCGGCTCAACGTAAACGTGCCGTGGAAAAACGGGGTTTCCGTCATCATTCGTCTCCTTTGCGTTCATCGCTTTCAAGCAGTTTGCCAAGGCGATCGAAGCGGCTCTCCCAGAGGAGGCGACGCTCGCTCAGCCAGTTTTCTACGCGCTGGACCGCCTCGCTGGAGATCCGGCATTCGCGGACGCGCCCGCGCTTTTCCGTCACGACGAGCCCGCTCGCCTCGAGCACCTGCACGTGCTGATGGATCGCGGCGAGGGACGTGCCGTAAGGCTCGGCCAGTTCGCTCACCGACGCCGGCCCGCGCGACAGGCGTTCGAGCATCCCCCGGCGCGTCGCGTCCGCGAGCGCATGGAAGGCCCTGTCAAGTTGTTCCGAATACTCAATCATTCGCTTAAGTTATGGCGCGCTCCCGAAAAAGTCAAGCCATCGCTTAAGTATCGTTGCGCGACCGGGTGCCGCGTCCGCGCCGCGCCTTTCCGTCTCGTTGACACACGTCAACCGTCCCCGATTCCGCGTGCGGATACTGGTTCGCTCATTGATCCATCAGGAGCGACGCATGACGCAAACCATGAAAGCCGCCGTAGTGCATGCCTTCGGCGAACCGTTGCGCATCGAGGAGGTGCCGGTGCCGACGCCTGGCCCCGGTCAGATCCTCGTCAACATCAAGGCGTCCGGCGTCTGCCATACCGACCTGCATGCGGCCGACGGCGATTGGCCCGTCAAGCCGACGCTGCCGTTCATTCCGGGCCACGAAGGGGTGGGCGTGGTCGCGGCGGTCGGCGCGGGCGTCACGCACGTGCGCGAGGGCGACCGGGTCGGCGTGCCGTGGCTGTATACGGCGTGCGGACATTGCGAACACTGCTACTCGGGCTGGGAAACGCTGTGCCACGGGCAGCAGAACACCGGCTATTCGGTGAACGGCAGCTACGCGGAATACGTGCTCGCCGATCCGGACTACGTCGGCCACCTGCCGGCGCAGGTCGCGTTCGACGAAATCGCGCCGATCCTCTGCGCGGGCGTGACGGTCTACAAGGGGATTCGCGTCACCGATACGCGCCCCGGCCAATGGATCGCGATCTCCGGGATCGGCGGCCTCGGGCACGTCGCCGTGCAGTATGCGCGCGCGATGGGGCTGCACGTCGCGGCGATCGACATCGCGCCGGACAAGCTCGCGCTCGCGAAGCAGCTCGGCGCGGAGCTGACCGTCGACGCATCGAGCGCCGATCCGGCCGCGGTCCTCCAGAAGGAAATCGGCGGTGCGCACGGCGTGCTCGTCACGGCGGTGTCGAGAAGCGCGTTCGCGCAGGCGCTCGGGATGGTGCGGCGCGGCGGCACGGTCGCGTTGAACGGACTGCCGCCGGGCGATTTCCCGCTGCCGATCTTTTCGACCGTGCTGAACGGCATCACGGTGCGCGGCTCGATCGTCGGCACGCGGCGCGACCTGCAGGAGTCGCTCGACTTCGCGGCGGACGGGCTCGTGCGCGCGCACATCCACCGCGACCGGCTCGGCAACATCAACGACGTGTTCGCGAAGCTGCGCGCGGGACAGGTCGACGGCCGCATCGTGCTGACCGACATGCATTGACGCCCACGCCCGCCCGCGGCGACTACCGCGGGCGGGCGGTCCGTCACGCCATCCGGCTGATGGTCTGGCGGAACCGTTTCAGCGACGCCAGGAACAGCACGCCGCCGATCGCGAGCAGGAGCGCGAACTGCGGCCACACCGCGTCGAGGCCCGCGCCGCGATAGAGGATACGCTGCGCAAGCTCGACGAAATGCGTCGTCGGCGCGGCGAACATCACGTCCTGCACCGCCTGCGGCATGCTCTCGCGCGGCGTGAGCCCGCCGGACAGCAACTGCAGCGGCAGCAGCACGAGCACCAGCAGCATCCCGAACTGCGGCATGCTGCGCACGAGCGTCGCGAGGAAGATCCCCATCGACGTCGTCGCGAACAGGTGCAGCGCCATGCCGGCGACGAACAGCCCGAGCGAGCCCGCGATCGGCACCTGCAGCGCGCCGCGCACGACGAAGACGAGCGACGCCAGCGCCGCGACCGTCACGACGAGCCCCATCGACCAGACTTTCGCGAGCATGATCTCGGCGGGGGTGACGGGCATCACGAGCAGGTGCTCGATCGTCCCGTGCTCGCGCTCGCGGATCAGCGCCGCGCCCGTGAGGATCATCGACAGCATCGTGACGTTGTTGATGACCTCCATCAGCGCGCCGAACCACACCTCGTCGAGATTCGGATTGAAGCGCATGTGCACCGCGAGATCGACCGGCAGGTCGGGGCCGCCGCGATAGCGGCGCACGAACGTGTCGATCTCGCCCGACACGATCTGCTGCACGTAGCCGCTGCCGGTGAACGCCTGGCTCATCCGCGTCGCGTCGACGTCGAGGCGGATCGTCGCCGGGCGGCCGGCCAGCACGTCGCGCTGGAAGTTCGGCGGGATGTCGAGCGCGAACGTGTAGTCGCCGTCGTCGAGGCCGCGATCGACCGACGCGGCGCCGACCATCGCGGGCAGCGTGAACTGCGGCGGAAAGAACGCCGACGCGATGCGCGCCGACAGCGGCGACGCGTCCTCGTCGACGATCGCGATGGGCGCCTTGTGCAGCGTATCGGGCCGCGCGGTGGCGGCCGCGTAGATCGACGCGCTGAACGTGTAGACGATCAGCACGAGCATGATCGGGTCGCGCGCGAGGCTCCACAGTTCCTTGATGCCGAGCCGGTAGATCGTGAGCAGACGCTGCATGGTCAGGTTTCCTGCTTGCGGAGCAGCGCGACGGTGGCGGCCAGCAGGACCGGCACCGATGCGAGCATCGGCCAGAACTGCGGCCACAGGTCGGCGAGGCCGAGCGCCTTGTTGTACACGCCGCGGCTGATCGCGAGCATGTAGGTGGCCGGGTAGAGCGTGCCGATCCACTTGCCGGCGCCTTCGAGCGACGACAGCGGCGTGAGCAGCCCGGAGAACTGCACGACCGGAATCAGCGTGCCGATGATCGTCATGAAGATCGCGGCGATCTGGCTGCGCGTGAACGTGGATGCGAGCAGCCCGACGCCGGTCGCCACGACGTTGAAGATCAGCACGGCGAGCAGCAGCGTCGCGAAGCTGCCCTTGATCCGCACGCCGAACGCGAGATCGGCGAGCACCACCATCAGCAGGAAGTTCAGCATCGCGAGCACGATGTACGGCGCCTGCTTGCCGATCAGGAATTCGGTGCGCGTGACGGGCGTCACGTACAGGTTGACGATCGAGCCGAGCTCGCGCTCGCGCACGACGGCGAGCGCGGTCAGCATCGCCGGCAGCATCAGCAGCAGCATCGGCATGATGGCCGGGATCATCGCGGGCAGGCTCTTCACGTCGGGGTTGTAGCGATAGCGCACCGCAATCTCGACCGCCGGCGCGAGCGACACGCCGAGCCGGCGTTTCGCCTCGTCGCGCAGCCAGTTCTCGTGCATGCCCGCCACGTAGCCGCGGATCGTCTCCGCGCGCAGCGGCATCGCGCCGTCGATCCACATGCCGATCTGCACGCGTCGGCCGCGCGCGACGTCCCGCGCGAAATCCGGCGGAATCTCGATCGCGAGTGAAAGCTGCCCGCTGCGCATGCGCCGGTCGAGGTCGTCGTAGCCCGTCAGCGCGTCGCGCTGCACGAAGTAGCGCGAACCGGCGATGTTCTGCGTGTAGCCCTGGCTCAGAATGGTCTGATCGCGATCCAGCACCGCGAACGTGAGGTTGTCGACGTCGAGGCTGATGCCGATGCTGATCACGCACATCAGCACCAGCGAGCCGAGCAGCGCAAGCGTCGCGCGCACCGGGTCGCGGCGCAGCTCCAGCACTTCGCGCCACGTATAGCTGCCGGCGCGCGCAAGACTGAAGCGCGGCGCGGGCCGGGCGGCGGCGGTGGACGGCGGCGCGCCGGCATCCCCGCCGGCGTCCCATGACGCATCGTCCGGCGCGGCTTGCGGCGCGTCGCCCGTGCGCTGCGCGTCGACGAGGTAGCCGATGAACGCTTCCTCCAGCGTGGCCGCGCCGCGTTGCCGCACCAGCTCGGCGGGCGCATCGCTCGCGAGCACGCGGCCCGCATGCATCAGCGAAATGCGGTCGCAGCGCTCGGCTTCGTTCATGAAGTGCGTCGAGATGAAGATCGTCACGCGGTCGCGCCGCGCCAGCTCGATCATCAGCTGCCAGAAACTGTCGCGCGCCACCGGATCGACGCCGGAAGTGGGCTCGTCGAGAATCAGCAGTTCCGGCTTGTGCACCATCGCGACCGCCAGCGACAGCCGCTGCCGCATGCCGAGCGGCAGGCTGTCGGGCAGCGCGTCGAGCGCGCCGGCCAGGCCGAAGCGCGCGGTCATCTCGGCCACGCGCGCGGCGACGTCCGCCTCCGGCACGCCGAACAGGCGCGCATGCAGCACGAGGTTCTGCCGCACGGTCAGCTCGCCGTACAGCGAGAAGCCTTGCGACATGTAGCCGACCCGGCGGCGCGTGTTGATGTCGCCGGCCGCGACGGGCCGGCCGAACAGCTTCGCGTCGCCCTCGGTCGCGGGCAGCAGGCCGGTCAGCATCTTCATCGTCGTCGACTTGCCGCAGCCGTTCGAGCCGAGAAAGCCGAAGATCTCGCCGCGCCGGATCTGGAAGCTCACGTGATCGACCGCGACGAAGTCGCCGAACCGCATCGTCAGGTCGCGCGCCTCGATCGCGTAGCCGGCGGCGTCGTCCGCCTGCAGCGGCGTCACCCGCACCGGCACGTAGCCGCGCCGCTTCTCGTCCGGCAGCAGCGCGATGAACGCCGATTCGAGCCGGTCGCAGCCGGTGCGCGCGAGCAGTTCGTCAGGCGTGCCGGTGGCCAGCACGCGGCCGGCGTCCATCGCGATCAGCCAGTCGAAGCGCTGCGCCTCGTCCATGTACGCGGTCGCGACCACCACGCTCATCGACGGGCGCGCCGCGCGAATCCGGCCGATCAGCTCCCAGAACTGCGCGCGGGCGAGCGGGTCGACGCCGGTGGTCGGCTCGTCGAGGATCAGCAGGTCGGGATCGTGGATCAGCGCGCAGCACAGGCCGAGCTTCTGCTTCATGCCGCCCGACAGCTTGCCGGCCGGGCGATCGAGGAACGGGTCGAGGCCGGTGCTGCGCGTCAGGCTGTCGATCCGGCGCCGCCGCTCGGCCGCGTCGTGACCGAACAGCCGCGCGAAGAACTGCAGGTTCTCCTCGACCGACAGCGTTGCGTACAGGTTCTTGCCGAGGCCCTGCGGCATGTACGCGATCCGGCCGCACACGCGATCGCGGTGCGCGACCGACGCCATGTCGCCGCCGAGCACGGTCACCTGGCCTTGCTGGATCGCCCGCGCACCCGACGCGAGCGCGAGCAGGCTCGACTTGCCGACGCCGTCCGGGCCGATCAGCCCGATCATGCGCCCGGCGGGCACCGCGAGCGTCACGCCGTCGAGCGCGCACGTCGCGCCATAGCGCAGCGTCACGCCGGACAGGCGGATCACGTCGCCGTCGGCGCCGCCGGCCGAAACCGGCTCACGCTCGACCAGGCCGGTGGCGTCCTGCTCGGGCGTCACTGCGGCACCTTGACCGCAAGCGTGTCCGGCCAGCTCGCGTGCGGATCGATCTTCAGCCACGCGACGCCCGGCAGCCCGGTCTTGACGAGCCGGAGATGGCGCAGCAGCAGGTCGCGGTCGATGCGCGCCTTCACGCGGAACATCAGCTTCTGCCGTTCGTTGGCCGTCTCGACCGTCTTCGGCGTGAACTGCGCGGTGCTCGACACGAACGACACCCGCGCCGGGATCACGTACTGCGGCGCGGCGTCGAGCACGATCCGCACGTCGGCGCCGAGCGGCACCTTGCCGACCACGGTCTCCGGCAGGAAGAACGTCATGTAGACGTCGGACAAATCGACGACGTTGAGCACCTTGCCGCCGGCCGGCAGCACTTCGCCGGCCTCGGCCACCCGATACTGCACGCGGCCGTCGCGCGGCGAGGTCAGCTCGCTGTCCGAGATGTCGGCCTGCACGCGCGCGACGGTCGCCTGCGCGGCCGCGACGGCGGAGTGCGCGGCGACGAGCTGCGCCTTCGTCGCATCGATCGCGGCCTGGGCCGCATCGACCTGCGCACGGGCGGCCCGCACGGTCGCTTCCATGCTGCGTGCGCGGGCGCGATCGTCGTCGAGCTCCTGCATGGACGAAGCGCCTTCGCGCGACAGCGTTTCGGAGCGCGCGAGCCGGCGCCGCGCGGCGTCCAGCTCGCTTTCGCGCTGCACGACGGACGCCTCGGCCGCCGCCTTGTCGCTGCGGCGCTGCGCGACCTGCGCGTCGACGCTCGCGGCCGTGTTCAACGCCTGCTGCTCTTTGGCGCGCGCCTCGTCGAGCTGCGCGTGCAGCACGAGCACGTCCATGCTGGCGAGCGGCTGGCCGGCCTTCACGAAGTCGCCTTCGTCGACCCGCATCGCGCTGACGCGCCCGGGCAGCTTGGTCGCGACGTCGATCTCGGTTGCCTCGATGCGGCCGTTGCCGCTCACGAGCCCCGCGTCGGCACGGCCGTCGCGCCAGAGGGTCCAGCCGTACCAGGCGGCGCCGAGCACGAGCGCGGCCGCGCCGAACCCGATCAGATAGTGGCGGTTGGGCATCTTCATTGGATGGAACCCGAATCGGTCGAAACGTGAGGGGAGAGGGCCGGCGCGTTGTCGTCGCCGGCCTGCGGGGCGCCGCCGAGCGCGCCGTACAGCGCGACGCGGCTCGACAGCAGCGCGCGGCGCGTCTGTACGAGCTGCTGCTCGGCATTCAGCAGGTCGCGCTGCGCGTCGAGCACTTCGAGAAAGCGCACCGCGCCGCTGTCGTAGCGCAGCTTCGCGAGCCGCGCGCGCTCCGTCTGCGACGCGAGCGTCGCGCGTTCGACGCGCAGCTGCTCGGCCAGCCAGTCGCGCGCCGCGAGCGCGTCGGACACGTCGCGGAACGCGCTTTGCACGGTTTTCTCGTATTGCGCGACGGCCTCGTCGCGCTGCGCCTGCGACAGCGCGAGATTGGCGCGATTGCGTCCGGCGTCGAAAATCGGCATCGCCAGATTCGGAATCACGCTCCATGTGCCGGTGCCGGACGTAAACAGCTTGTGCAGCTCGCTGCTGCCCGAGCCGATCGCGCTCGTCAGCGCGATGCGCGGGAAGAACGCCGCGCGCGCCGCGCCGATATTCGCGTGCGCCGCGCGCAACTGGTGCTCGGCCGCGATCACGTCCGGACGGTTTTCGAGCAGCGCGGACGGCAGCCCGGGCGCGAGCGCCGGCATCACGGCCTGGTCGTCGAGCGTGAGCGGCGCGGCGGGCAGCTCGGGCGACGCGCCGACCAGCAGCATCAGCGCGTCCGCGGCGCTCGCGCGCGCCTGGCCCAGCTGCGCGCCGAGCGATTCGGCCTGCTGCAGCAGGATTTCCGATTGCGTCAGGTCCAGCCGCGAGATTGCGCCTTCGTCATGACGCCGCCGGAAAATCCGCAGCGACTCGCGCCGGCTGTCGATCGTCGCGCGGGTCAGCGCGATGCGCTCGTCGTATGCGCACACGGCCAGGTACGCGTCGGCCACCTGCGTGATCAGGCTCAGCGACACCGCGCGGCGGGCCGCGTCGCTCGCCAGATAGCGTTCGCGCGCCGCATCCTTCAGGTTGCGCACGCGACCCCAGAAATCGATCTCCCATTGCGTTTCCGCGAGCTGCACGTCGTAGAGCCGGCCGATGAACGGCGACGGCGCGAGCAGGCCGCCGGGCGTGCGAAAGCGTGCATACGCGGCACCGGCATTGATCGACGGCCATTGATCCGCGCGCCGGATGCCATAGACGGCGCGGGCTTCGTCGACCCGCGCGACGGCCACCCGCAGGTCGCGGTTGTTCGCGAGCGCTTGCTCGATCAGCGTGCGCAGCCGTGCGTCGGTGAAGTACGTGCGCCAATCGGGGACGGCCGTCGCGTTCGCGGCTTCGTCGGCCTTGCCTGCCGGATAGGTCGCGGGCACCGGCTGCGCCGGACGCGTGTAGTGCGGCGCGAGCGACAGGCAGCCCGACAGCAGCCCGCCGCACGTCAGTGCGATCGCAACGCGCGCGGCCCGTGCAAGGGCGGCGCGCGCCCGGGCAGGCGGCGGGTCGGGGAGCGCAACGTGGCGCATAACTTTCCTCGTTATCGGTTGGCAACCGTGCGTGACGTTGCCATTGCTGGGGCGCCCGGCGAGCGCCGGGCCGCGCATTACCGATGCGCTCGCCCGTTCGCCGGAACGCGTCCAGTTATAGCCGATGATTGCAGTGACAACCGTTGATCTGGGTCAGAGGCGGACGGAAGTGCGTGTCGAGCGTTTCCTCGCTTGACACGCGCGCGGCGCCGGGCGGCTGCGGCCAGCGGATGCGCCGACGAGCGTCGGCGCGAGGCGATGAAGAGGATTCTGACCGGCCGCCGGGAAGGCGGCCGGTCGGCCGTCACGGCGCGAAGAACACGTCCGTGCGGTTCGCGAGATTGTTGGAATTGGTCTGGATGAAGAACGGATGGAACGACGACGACGGCCCCACGTCGAGACCCTGGTAGTCGCCGATGAAGAAGCCCTCCGCATTCGGCGCGACCTTCAGGTCGAACGGCCCGCCGACGCGCCGCTCGGCGACGAACGTGCGGCCGCCGTCGAGCGAGATCTTGCGCCAGAAGCCGGTCGGCAGCGTCGTCGTATCGCCGGCCGGCAGGTCGCGGAAGTCGTAGTGGGTGACCATCACCGCACCGCCTTCGTTGACGCGCACCGACGGGTTGAACGCCGCGCGGCCCGTCGGCGTGTTGACCTGCAGCGGCGCGCTCCAGGTCGCGCCGCCGTCGGTCGACGTCGACAGCGCGATCTCGTCGAAGTTGCCGCCGTTGAAGCGGCTGTCCTGCCAGACCACGTAAAGCTGCCCCGACGCCGGGTCGATCGCGGGCTCGGGAATGATGTCGCCGGTGCGCACCGGCTCGCCGGTATTCGGATCGGTCACGCCCACCGTCTGCAATCCGGCGATCACCTGCGGCTGCGTCCACGTCGCGCCGTCGTCGGTCGACTTGATGAACGCGACCTTGCCGGCGGCCTTGCTGAACGGCGGCTTGATCAGGTTGAAGAAGTTGTAGAGCGTGCCGCTCTTCGGATCGACGACGATCTGGTTGCCGATCGTCTGCTGCCGCGACGGCACGTGGACGATGACCCGCGCCTTGCGCCACGTCTTGCCGCCGTCGACCGTCTTCGAGAACAGCGTCGGGCCGCGGAATGCCTGCGTATGCAGGTTCGCGCGCGGATTGCCGTTCGGCTGCTCGAGGCGGTCCCACACCGCGTACGCGGTGCCGGCCTTCACCGGGTTCGCGGTCACCGATTCCTTGTCGTTGAAGAACTGCGTCGTCGGCTCGTTGTCGGCGATCAGCAGCGCCGGGCTGCTCCACGTCTGGCCGCCGTCGGTCGACACGGACGCCCCGACCGCGTTGCTGTTGTTCGACTGGTTGAACGAGATCGATACCGAGTACGCGGTGCCGTCCGGCCCGAACGACACCCACGGATCGGACGCGCGCTCGTAGGGCAGCCCGCCCGGCGCGCAGGCGCTGAACGGCTGCGGCGTCTGCGCCCAGGTCGCGCCGCCGTCGAACGTGTAGCCCGCGACGAGGCCGTGCGCGCCGCCGTTCGACCAGCGGTCCTGCTGCCAGACGCCGATCATGTTGGTCGGACGGGCTGGATTGACCGAGAGCCACGGCTCGACTTCGGCATTCACGTAAACGGTGCCGGGGCCGCCGGTCGTGCAGGCGGCGAACGGGCTCGGGCCGGACACGCGCACGGGGTCCGCGTGGGCGGCGGCCGTGAACGCGAGCGCGGCGGCAATGGTCAGCCGGGTAACGAGCGGGTGAGGCAGGGTGATGCGTCGCATGGACTGCTCCTCGTTGACGTGCGGAAGCCTTGGCCAGACAGGCCGCGGCCTCGCGCGTCGTCGCGCGGGGCGTGCGCCTGGACTTCAACGCAGCGCGTCGACGCCTCGGATTTCGCGTCGGTGCGTGCCGGCCAGTACGCCGCTTCTGCCATCGCAATCCGCCTTCGCTGGGTTCCGCCAGCGCATCGGTCAAGACTCCTTGTGATTCTTGTTGCCGCAGGGGCCGCTGCCCTGCCTGTGTCCTTTCGATACGACGATTGCCGTGAGGTGGACTGCAATGTAGGCCAACAAAACCCCGGACAGCAGGCGATTTTTTGTAACAGAGCGTAGCCGGCAAGCGTTGCCGAAATCGCATGCGCGTGGGCAGAAAAAATTGCGGGAAAATTCGCGGTATCGCGAGTGGAGAATCGAATCGAAGCGCGAATTGAAATCGATTCGGAAATCGATTCGGAAATCGCTGGGGAAATCGCTTCGCGTTCAGCGATCCGCCGGAAAGCGCGCCTGCAGCGTGCGCAGCCAGCGCGCGACGACGTCGAGCTCGTCGTCGGAAAACCCGTCGCACAGCTTCGCGTTCAGCTCGCGCAGCAGCACGCGCGCCTTCTTCAGCGCGGCGTGGCCGTCGTCGGTGAGGAACAGGCGAGTCGCGCGCCCGTCGTCCGAATCGCGATGGCGCGTGAGCAGGCCGGCCTTCGCCATGCGGTCGGCGAGGCCCGTCATCGCGGACGGCGCCAGTTGCAGCGCCGCGCCGACTTCGCCGACGAGTGCGCCGTCGTGCTTCGCGAGATGGAACAGCACGCCGGCCTGCGCGGCGCTCGCGTGCGTATCGGTTTCCGCCTTGCGGTCGACCCAGCGCTGCGCGCGCCGCTGGCCGATGTTCAACAGCAAAAACAGTCGTCGATCGTCGCTCAAGCTCGGTTTCCTGCTGGCGTGGAGGAGGGCGCGCGGTCCGCATCGCGCGGCCGGTCGAGCGCCTGCGCGAGCCAGTCCGCGACGCCCGGCCACAGCACCGCGCCGGGCCGGCTGCGGAAGAAGCCCATGTGCCCGACCGGCCCGCTGCCCGTGGCGCGCGGATCGATCTGGCGGCGTTCGACCGCCGCATGCGTCAGATAGCTTACCAGCAGGTCGATGGCCACCGGGTTCGCCCATGGGTCGTCGTCGAAGCCGAGCGCGAGAATCGGCAGCCGCTGCTGCGCGAACCGCTCGGCCGCGCCGAGCGTCGGGTCGTCGAAAAAGTAGCGCGGCAGCGTCGTCCAGCCGCTCCATTCGCGGAACACGCCGGCCGGCAGGTCTTCGCCGAGCCCGAGCCGACGGCCCGGCACGTAGCCGAGCAGCGTGGCCGTCAGCGGCCCGAGCACGCGCAGGATCAGCCGCACCTTCAGCCGTTCGGCCGCGCGCGCGATCAGCCGCGTGCTGCCCGCGTGCGCCGCGACCATCACCGCCGCCCGCAGGTGGCGCGACCCGGCCGACAGGCCGATCGCGTGGCCGCCGACGCTGTGGCCGACCGCGAGCAGCGGCACGCCGGCGAACGCGCGCCGCGCCCACGCGGTCGCCGCCTCGACGTCGAGGTCGACCCAGTCGCGCATGCGCGCGCGCAGGCGGTTCAGGCGAGCCGGACGCGACGCGTCGATGCCCCGGTAGTTGTAGGTCAGCGCCGCGAAGCCGCGCTCGGTCAGGTAGCGCGCGAAGCCCGCATACAGGCGCTCCGGCACGGCGGTCGCCGGATGGATCAGCACCAGCGCGGACGGCTCGGCGGCCGGCCGCCACAGCGTGCCGCGCAACGGGTAGCCGTCGGCGGCGGAGAATTCGATGGGTCTGGGCGTCGTCACAGTCTCGAACATGGAGTTATTGCGCGTACGAAATATAGTCCAGAGTTTATTTCGCGTGCGAAATACAATTCGAGGAAGGGCTCGAACCCAAGTCAAGCCGCTGCGATATGCGCGATCGACGGCGCCGGTGGCGCGATCCGGAGTCGTTTCCGCAGCGGCCGGCCTGCATCTCGCGATGCGCACGCAAGGCGACATGTCTGGTTCAGATCGCGATCGACGAGTTGATCGCATTTGGTATCACGCTGTTTCGCGCGGTCGACCGGCACGTACGGTAGCGGATCCGCCGCCGCATGACCACGCCGTTTTTGGCCCCGGCCAGCGTATTGTCGTTGCGGCGCCGCAGGCGCGGTGGTCCCCGCATGCAAGCTTGCGAAGTCCAGATGCCGCGGACATTGCAGATTCAATTGAATATTATTAGAATTTTTGCGATAGACGCGAGGGTTGATATTTAAAAATAAGGTGATCATGAAAATTTCCTATATTCTGGCTTCAACGAAGCATGGAACGCTTATCGTCAATAGAAACGATGAAAACCATAGCGAAGAATACGGAACTTATGGAGTGGGATGGAATATCCTGGAGACCGGTAGTTTCTACAATGACGACATCGAATTGCTCACTTCGATTCTGGAATTGAAGAAGCGTGAACTGAACGGCAAGCGGCCCATCGTCGCGATCGACTGTGGCGCCAATATCGGTGTGCACACGATCGAATTTGCGCGAGCGCTGGGCAGCGCGGGGAGTGTGATCTCGATCGAGGCGCAGCGATCAGTGTACTACGCGCTGTGCGGGAATATCGCCATCAATAATTGCTTCAATGTTGATGCCAGAAATGTCGCAGTCGGCGGCGAAAGCGGTTCGTTGAGAATACCGTTCGTGGACTACCATAAAAAATCAAGCTTCGGCAGCCTGGAGCTCGTCAGGAGCGCCGGCAACGAAAATATTGGCCAGCAAATCGATTACGACACCGGATACGACGTCCCGCTAATCACGATCGATTCCTTGAATCAACCCGACGTCGATTTTATAAAAATCGACGTCGAGGGCATGGAAGAGGCTGTCATTGCCGGCGCATTGGGAACATTGAGCGCTTCGGGCCCGATCATGTTTATCGAAAAAATCAAGTCAAATCTCGGCAGCATGTATCAGACACTGGTCGACCTGAAATATGATATCCATGACATTGGCCCCAACATTCTTGCGGTTTCGCGCAATGATCCGATATCGCGGGAAATCCGCAAATCCATCGAAGGTCAACGCAGATTGTCCGCAGCGAGCGATGTCTGACCGTGTTCGCCCGGCAGTGGGATGTCACGCACGGGAAGCGATCGGTAAGGGAGCGTGACCTTGAAGGCCGTACCCTTGCCGACATCGCTTTCTACGGATATGCGCCCCCCCAGGACCTCAACCAGGCCACGGACGACCGCCAGACCCATACCGTATCCGGAAATCGCCGAGTTGTCCGGAAACTGGGTTTGAAAGAACGGAGAGAATAGGAAATTTATCTTGTCCTTGTCAATGCCGATTCCCTGGTCGACGATTTCTATCTTTACCTGGGAATCGTCCGATTCTGAAAAAATCCCGCACTTTATCTCGATCATGCCGTCTGACGAGAATTTGAGCGAATTCTCGACGAGATTGTCGATGATCTGCTGCACGCGTTGCGCGTCGGAGATGAATTGCGTCCGTGGTGTGTAGATCGTCGCTTGCAGTCGGATGCCCTTTTGGTCCGCCTTGGGCTTGAACCTGCGGACCACCTCGTTGACGATCTTCTGCAGATCGATGAGGGAGATGCGAAGGTTGACCTTGTTCGTCCTGAGTCTCAGGTAGTCGGTCAGATCTCGCATATGGGTTTCGATATGTTTTACCGCTTGGTCAATGTTGTCCACTGCGTACATCAGCTCGCGACTGGTTGCATAGTGCGAGATGTTCTCCGTCGCGGACACGATGGTCTGCAGCGGGTTGCGCATTTCATGATTGATTGCGGCGAGAAATACCTGCTTCGTGTGCGCCACTTGCTGCGCGGTTCGCAGCGCCTGATCGAAATTTCGAATCGATCGCGAAAAGATCAGCACTGCGATGAAAAACAGCGCGGAAACGCCGATGTTGCTGTAGAGAAGGATGCTTCTGTTTTGCAACGCGTCGGATAACAGCGAGTCGCGCCGTCTGACCTCGGAGAGTCCGACGGCGCTGACGAATCGGTCGTAGGCGCTGTCGAAGATGGACGTTGCTTCGATCAGCGAATCGGTCGCGCTTTCTCCGTCCGCCGGAAATCGACTCATCAATACGTCCATCCCGGAGAATGCCTTGTTGAGATCCTGGATGGTCGACGAATACAGCGGCTGCCGATAGGCAAATTGTGTCGTCTCCGAGCGCTGGGAAATAATGAAGAATTTCGACCTCAGAATTTCATATTTTAATTTTATTTTCCCCGGATCATGTCGTGCGCCGTATTTGTATTTAATCAGCGACGTTCTGAAATCGTCCGCGGAGATGCGAAACTGCGCGATACCCCAATAAGGGTTTTCAGTGGGGCCAACGAGATCGTAAACCGATTGTTGCTTGATGATGCATGTCAGAAGAAAGAATAACCAGATCAGCAGCAGCGCGATCAGCGCCGGAATCAGACGCCGGGACTTGAGGAGTTTGCTTGCAAGGATGAATCTCATTTTACGACGATGGCCTTGATTTGCCTGATTTCCCGAGTGGAGTAATCGGATGTCTTCAGCGATCTCTGATGCCTGTCTCGCGGGTAGACCAGGAACAGAGGCCCCAGGTCTCGCAGCTTCAGGAATGTTCCGTCCTTCATGTATGCCAGCAGCGGATGAAAGGCAACGATATCCGTCGTCGGGATGTCGTGTGCGACATAACCGTCATAAGCCTCGATGTCCAGATGAGTCCCTGTCGCCTTCACGCGATCGAGCACATCCTCGAGCAGTGGGCCCCTGAATCTCGCGACAGGCGTCCACGGAGTCGACGTGTCCATCTCGTACTGCGGAAGGGACTGCAGCGAACGTTGATCGAAGCAATACGTCTGGTGGTTCGTATCGTTATGGATTTGTATTTTCCCGGATACCGTCAAGGCAAGCGGAACAATGTCGGCATGTCCAGTCGCACTCATCGAGAGCGCGAGGCAGGAGACCATGAATTGCAGCAGGCGGTGAGCGATGGTCGACATGATCGGGTGGGGTGCGCTGATTCATCGTGTGCAATAGGGTTCGAGGGCTGCTGCAATCACCGGGGCACGAGCGGGCTTCTCGTACGGACCAATGATCTTGTGAATCGTCATCATTTCCGCGATGGCGATCGCGTGCCCCGCATGCCCCATGTAGGCGGTCAAGATGATAATCGGAGAATCAATGTTGTGTTTGACCCTGATCGCCTCGATGCACCTCCGGGCAGTCTCGCTGCCAATCATCCAATCGAGGATGAAGCCGCTGAAGCGCGTCCTTTCCACGGCGGCCAGCAGTGCATCGATAGAGTAGAACGGGACGGTCGAAAAGTCCCTTTTCTGCAGTGAGCGAGAGAGCTCGTCCGCCGCATTCGAATTGTCGTCGAGAATGGCAATGATCGGTTTATCGGCCAGCGGGCGCCTGCCGTCGATCTCGATTTTTTCCACCTGATATTGCTTTCCGGCTGGCGCTTGCCCGGTACGATAGACGCGCCACTGCTCACCAATCCGCAATGCGACAAACAAAGTAGAAGGAGCGTCAGTCGTGACCTCGCCGCCGATCTGCGCGATGCATGTCAGTTCGTCGTTGCCGACCATCAAAACGGAACGTTGGCCAATATAATTCAGATTATCGAAATCATCCACTTCCTGAAATAATTCGGCGGGCGCGACATCGAATGCCGATGCAATCTCCCTTATCTGTGCCAGTGTCCACGGGCTCTCGCCCTTGATCTTGCGATGCGCCTGCGATGGGCTCAGGTGCAGGTATTCGCAGATCGTTGCGGCATGGCGGCGCTTCGTGATGCCTTTTCGCTCGAAGAGATTTCTGACGCGTTCCGCGATCAGGCGAGCATCGAGGTCCGATTGAATACCATCCAGTGGCTGTGAGTCTGAGGTCATTTGTGATCACAAGAAAGTTGCATGCCATGCGATTTTAACCGCACAAAAATATCTTGACGAGACTATTCGACAGGGATATCGTCTGATCAATCTCATCGTATGCTACGAATAGCAGTTGAGACAACTCGACAGTCGTATCGGTCACGCTTCTTTTCGCATTGCATGCGATATGGCACCAACAAGAATGATCCAGTGTGTGACTGGATGACGTTCTAATTGACGTTCGATGTTACCCCGCCAGGATCGACGACGCGCTTGCCAGGTTGCAGCGTATTGGTGGGCAGTGCATTTGCTTGATCTTGTTTGAGATCGCCACTGTTTCATTCGATTTCGCATCAATCGTCGTACTTGAAGTCGTCATGCAGCAAAACCGCCTAACGCGGTTGTTGTGCTTGCCATCGTGTCGTTGTATTCAGCATCGTTAATTTAAAAATCTGGGCGAAGCCTCGGATGGTTGAGACTCGACCCCGAATATCCGGTCCGTTGCGGCCGGCGAGGTGCCGTCCGAGATAGCTGATCGGATTTCTGTTTGCAGTTTGATCGAAGGATCCAATTCACCTTTATCCAATTTATTCGGCCATTTGGAATCTCAATCATGGAAGTCATTTATCTGAATGCAGAGGGCGGCGATCTGGATGTTTGGAGAAAAATATACAGCAGTAAAGTCGAGATCAAGCTGACGCAGGGAGCATGGGCCTCGACCGATGCCGCAGCCAAGGTGCTCCGGGAGTTCGTGGAAACCAAGAAGACAATTTACGGCGTTACCACCGGGTTCGGGAATTTCTCAAATACCCCTATCTCCCCGGATGAGCTCAACGAGTTGCAAAGCAACCTGGTGCTGTCAAATACTGTGGGCGTCGGCGCGCCGCTTCCCGATGACATCGTCAGACTGGCGATGACGCTGAAAATCGCCACGATTGCCAAGGGCCATTCCGGAGTCAGTCGCGACGTTGTAACGTTCTTTCTCAAGCTGATCGGCGAAGATGCGTTGCCGGTCATTCCCTCGCAAGGATCGGTTGGCGCGTCCGGAGACTTGGCGCCGCTGGCCCACATGTCAGCGGTACTGCTTGGCAAAGGAAGCATTCGATTCAAGGGGGAAATCCTGCCGGCGGAGGTGGTTCTTCCCAAGCTTGGTTTGACTCCGGTCGTGCTGGGGCCGAAGGAAGGACTGTCGTTGCTGAATGGGACGCAGGTTTCGACAGCTATCGCGTTAGCGGGTTTGTTTGAAACGGAGCGCTTGTTCCGCAGCGCAATTGTGACCGGCGCCTTGAGCACGGAAGCGACGCTCGGGAAGCTCGAGGCATTCGACCCCCGTATTCATGAAATCCGCCGGCAGAAAGGACAGATTACCGTTGCGTCGGCGCTGCGGGCGCTGCTCGCGCCGAGCGGATTCAGGCGTGAATCCGCACATTCCGGGCGCGTGCAGGATCCCTATTGCATTCGCTGCCAGCCTCAGGTCATGGGCGCCATCCTGGATCTTTTGAAATTTGCGGCTACGACGCTGCAGTTGGAGGGCGATGCGGTGACAGATAACCCTCTCCTGTTCACCGAGACCAAGGAAATATTGTCAGGCGGGAATTTCCATGCGGAGCCAGTCGCCTTCGCGGCCGACATCATGGCAATCGCGGTGAGCGAGATCGGCGGAATCTCGGAAAGACGAATTGCGATGCTCGTCGATAGCACCCAGTCCAAACTCCCTCCGTTTCTCACCAAGGGAGCCGGAATCCATTCCGGTTTCATGACGGCACAAATCGTGGCCGCTGCACTGGCAGCTGAAACCAAGCAACGAGCGAATCCCGCGAGCGTCGACAGCATTCCCACTGCCGCCAATTTCGAGGACTTTGTATCGATGGCAACGCATGGCGCGCGTCGAGTCCTGGACATGGTGGAAAACGTCAAATCCATCCTCGCGATCGAGTTGCTGGCGGCCATCGAGGGTTGCGACCATCGGGGCCTGGAGCACGGCGATCGGCTTGGCCCGTTGCGCGATCGCGTCAGGCAAGATGTCGCGTCCATGGCGTACGACCGGTGGTTTGAACCCGCGATTGCCGCCGGCAAGGCATTTATCGATGACGGAACGGTTGCGTCGATCCTGACCCGTCAGGATCTCGAATATCTCGGCTCCTGATTGACTAACGGACACTCGCTATGCGTACCATTGAAAGCGCTTCGACTTCGAGGGCTGGGGAACGTCACGAGATCGGTCTGACGCAGGGCAAACAGTCTGCTGAAAATGTCTACGATCTGTTTGTGCAGCAAGCACTAAGGACACCTCATCGAGTTGCCATTGCCGGTGACGATGGGATAGTGACGTACGAAAAATTGCAGGAGAGGGTACAGGTCATCTCAGGGCAGTTGTCCCTGCTCGGCGTGCGGAGAAAGTCGATTGTTGCGTTATCGGTCGCACATGGATCCGATCTGATTGCGGCGGTGTTTGCCGTCCTGAGGCTCGGAGCCGCGTATTTGCCGATTGATATCCGGAATCCTGCAGATCGAGTGTCGAGGATACTGGAGAACAGTGAGGCCGATCTGCTGCTGTACTCCCGATCCCATGCCGACAGGCTGAAGTCGGCCACGACGAAATCCCTCTGCATCGATGCCATTTCAGGTGACGCAGAAGGCGGGGTGGAAGGCGCGGCCGCGATCGCGGGAGATGATACCGCCTACATCATCTACACGTCCGGATCGTCGGGACAGCCAAAGGGCGTGCTTGTCACGCATGCCAATTTGTTGCATTACACGAAGTTCGCCATCGAGCGATACATCGACTCTTCGTCCACCAGGATCGCGCTGTATTCGACGCTCGCGTTTGACTTTACCGTGACGTGCATATTCCCGCCGTTGTTGGTTGGGGCGTCCGTGAGCGTGTTCGATGGAATATCCGATCCCTTGGTGATTAAAAAGATCGTTCGCGATCGATCTATCGATGTCGTGAAGATCACACCGGCCTATCTGCAAGTGCTCGAGGCATACGCCGACTCGAGGGTGAGTATCAAACGCCTCATCGTGGGTGGGGAGGATCTGAAAACGAAGGTGGCGCGTGAAATCACCACCAAGCTGCCGGCAGTCGAGATCATCAATGAATATGGGCCGACTGAAGCGACGGTCGGATGCATGGTCCATCGATACGATCCTCGGGTCGATATCGGCGTTTCGGTGCCGATCGGCGTGCCTATCCCAGGGGTGGGTATCGCTTTGCTGTCGGATGAATTGGT
The DNA here is from genome assembly GCF_902833085.1 of Burkholderia ubonensis. Taxonomy (GTDB): domain Bacteria; phylum Pseudomonadota; class Gammaproteobacteria; order Burkholderiales; family Burkholderiaceae; genus Burkholderia; species Burkholderia ubonensis. The sequence continues at coordinate 382,449 of NZ_CADFEB010000006.1, read as the reverse complement.
GCCTGTCGCTGCCGGAGAGATCGGCGAGATATATATATCGGGGCCAAGCGTTGCTGCCGGCTACTTGAAACAGCCCGAGAAGACGCGAGATGCATTTATTTCCGATCCTCGCGCGGAGAGTTCCATTTTTTACAAAACCGGGGATTTTGCGTATAAAAATCGCGAAGGGTTGTTGATTTACGTAGGGCGGGAAGATGGGCAATTGAAAATAAACGGCAATCGGGTGGAGCTGGGGGAGGTGGAGTCTGCACTACTGAAATGTCGGGGCGTGCGATCGGTTTATTTGACCGTGTCTCAAGATGGGGGAGGCAATGCAATTCTGGTAACGGCGTTGATCTGTGACGAGGGATCGAGTCTGGATGCTATCCGAAAGGCGCTGCGTGAGATGGTCCCAGATTACATGATCCCATCACGAATGGTGCTGGTGAGCGATTTTCCGTTGACTGAAAATCAAAAAGTCTGTAGGCGAAGTGTGCTGGAATTATTCAATAAGGACATGAAATGAATGCATTTATTGAGTCTAGCCGTGCTGATTTCGAGAGAAAAGTCTTGCCGATCTGGCAGAAAATATTGAGCGATGATTCGGTCGGAACCGAAGCCAACTTCTTTGAGTCCGGCGGTCATTCACTGACCGCCATGTTGTTGGTCAGTCGACTCGAGGTCGAACTGGGTATTGCTGTCCCGCTTTCGGAGCTGGTATCGAACCCGAGCGTCAGTTCGCTTGCCGCCTACCTGGCGAGAGCGTCAAAGGAAACCGCGGGTTCGCACGAACCGTACAGCATCGACGGCAAGGAAACGCAGATTCAATATCTGTTGAATTACAATAATTCGGACAAGCAGAGCGCCAGAGCGGCTTCATACGAGAAGTATTACGCGGAGGCGCTGTCGAGTGCCGCGCATGCCGAGTTCTGCAGGCGGGTTTATGGAGAAAACTTCGGCCAGCATGGCATGGCTGATTTCAAGCAACTCGACGTGATGCTCGCGAAGCTGAATCCGACACCGAACGATCGCATTCTGGATGTCGGCTGCGGCTATGGATTGATCGCCGAGTACCTCTTCGATCGGACCGGTGCGAAGATCACCGGCATCGACCTGGCCCGAAGCGCCATCCAGGAGGCGCAGGCACGCGTATCGAAACTGAACAAACCTCTCGAATTTCGCGAGATGGATTTGCAGAATCTGGAATTTCAGGACAATTCATTCAATTTTGTAGTATCGATCGATACGATTTATTTTACGCGTGATCTTGCCCATACCCTGAAGCAGTTCCGGGATATCACGGCGCCCGGCGCGAAAATCGCCATCTTCAGAACGTTTCCGAAGCGATCGTTCACGAGGGATACATGGCGCCCCGAATTGACCGAACTGGCTCATGAACTGAAGAAGAATTTCGGCAATTATGAGGCAATCGACTTCTCCGCGGAGGAAAACGAGCATTGGGCGAAGAAGGTCGAGATCCTGAGGTCGCTGGAGAAGGACTTCCGCGACGAAGGCTCGGATGATCTGTACAAGTTCAGGCTCGACGAGGCTGCTTACGAGGCCGGCATTGAACAGTTCAGATATTTGTTCATCTCGGAAAGAAAGTAATCTGATCGTTTTCGTAAACGATCGCCGTCATATTTAATGGCGGATGACTCTGGATGAGCGATGAACCGCGATCACCTGATCATCAGGCGAATATAATGAACGTATTCTGGAATATAATAGAATTGCTCGATAGGTCGGCAATCGGCTTCGAATTTATTCCTCACATTCCGGAGGGGCGCACCGACGTCGCGAGCATAGTTCGCCGCCACGAGCTTTCCGAGGCGGCAAAATCCATGCTGATCGAGGTGCGGTACTCGAAGAAAAATGAAGACAAAAGATACGTTCTGGTCGTGGTGCCAGGGAACAAACGCGTGGATTTCAAGGCCGTTGCCATGCTGATGGACGGGAGGAACGCACAGCTTGCCACCGAAGGCTCGGTGCATTCGATGATGCATTGTGTGCCAGGTGCCGTTCCTCCTTTCTCGTTCAATTCCAGTGTTCCCGTTATCGCCGACTCCAGCTTGCTCGCGAGCAGCAGGATGATATTCAACGCGGGCAGGCTGGATCGATCGATTGCGATCAAGACGAAGCACTATTTCGATGCTTTTTATTTTCAGTGCGGGCTGGTGTCCATGCAGTAAATCTGCCGGCTTGAACCTGGATTGCGAGAGGTGGCTATGTGTGATGAGAAAGTCATTGGTTCGGTAAAAAAGAACATGCTGAACGCGGACGCCGATGAGCAGGATTTTTTCCGCCGTATGCGCGAGAAGATCGACCATCGCCCCGAGCGCGCCTATTCTCAGCAAATGTCCTATCCGTTCTGCGTCGAGGATCTGACGCATGCGCTGCATGAGAATTTTCCGACCTTCATGGGATCGCAGCAGTTCTTTTTTACCAGGCAGTTCAATCACGGGGATCACGGTTTCAACCAGTGGGAATGGCGGGTCGTCGAGCACACGGGAACGCATGTGGACGCGCCGCTGCACTTTACCGCCGATGGGAAATCGGTCGACGAAATCCCGGTCGAGGACCTGGTGTTGCCGCTGGTGGTGATCGATATCAGGGAGAAGGCTCGCAAAGACGCGAATGCCAGTGTGACGCCCGACGATCTGAGGACGTGGATGGACCGGAACGGGGAGGTGCCTGACGGTGCCGCGATCGCCATGTTGTCAGGGTGGGACAAGTATGTGTCGGATCGAAAGTTCAAGAATATGAGCGCCGACGGGGCGTCCATGCATTTTCCGGGATTTCACGTGGAGACCGTCCACGCCATCCTCGAGTCGACGATGGCGAAAGCATTGGTTGTCGACACGCTGTCGCTGGATCCAGGCGCGGAGAAGGATTTCCCGGTGCATCGGCTTTGGCTGGGAAGCGGACGCTACGGAATCGAGGCGGTATCCAATCTGGACAGGCTGCCCGCGAAAGGCGCGATGCTTTCGGTTGGGGCGCCAAAAGTACGTGGTGGAAGCGGTGGGCCGAGTCGGGTTGTGGCATTTTATTGAACTCAAGATTTCGAGGTCGGACTTCGGACATGATGAAAAATTCGATGAGTCAAGCTGGAGAGCGGTCTTTCCGGGGGCCCGCAGGCGACATCAGCGCCGGTACGACCTTCCTGTTTGCAGCGGCGGTCGCAGTCATCGCGCTGAACCTGTACGCGTCACAATCGCTGGGCGCCGACATCGGGCGCTCCTTCGGAGTGCCCGCGACCTTGGCCGGGTTGGTTACCACGGCATGCCTGCTTGGGTACGCCATCGGCCTGTTTTTTGTCGTGCCGCTAACTGACCTCATCGACAACAAGTACCTTCTGAAAATGGCGTTGTTTTTCGACGTGCTCGCGTTGGTGCTGATGTGTGTCTCGATGAACTTCACGTTCATGGTGATCGTGTCGTTCGTGTCCGGCGTTACCACGAGCGCGACTCAATTGCTCGTACCGATGGCCGGACTGCTGAGTTCCGAGCAGCGGCGCGGACGTGTCGTTGGCAACGTAGTCAGCGGATTGATGTTGGGATTCCTGCTTTCCCGGCCATTGGCGAGCATTGCCACGGATTTCGCCGGCTGGCGATCGTTCTATGCGCTACTGGCCTGCCTGGTGGCGTGCGTGGTGGTGGTGATTGTGCCGAAGATTCCGGCGCGCTCGGTCTCTCGAGACGAGAGGTATTTCAGATTGATCGGCTCGGTCTGGATGCTGCTGGTGCAGGAGAAGCAGTTGCGCCGGCGAGCCCTGTATCAGGCGCTTTGCATGGTTGCGTTCGGGATGTTCTGGACTTCGATTGCCCTCAGGCTGGCCCAGTCGCCATTCAATCTGGGAAAGATCGGCATAGCGATGGTCACGATGTCGGGCGTCGCGGGCGTGTTTGTCGCGCCCATGGCGGGCCGTTTGGGCGATAGAGGACTGACGACGATCGGGACGATCGTCTCCCATCTGCTGATCATCTTTTCGATGCTGCTGGCGGCCGCCGGCGGATGGCTCGTTCCGAGGCTCGCCATACAGCACGGCGTGCCGGTGGGGCTGGGCTTGCTGGTGTTGTCTGCCCTGGTGCTGGATGCCGGTGTCATCGGCGACCAGACCTTGGGACGCCGGGTCATCAATCTGCTTCGCCCGGAAATCAGGGGCCGCGTGAACGGGGCGTTTGTCGGCGTGTTCATGGTCGGCGGAGCGATTGGTTCGGCGATTTCCGGCTGGGCGTGGGTCGAATACGGATGGCTGGGCGTGTGCGTGCTTGCCGCGCTGTTCGGGCTGCTTGCATTGCTGGCGTTCGTCGGTGAGTTGGTGCGGGAAAGACCGGCACATTGAGTGGCGGTGGTTCCTGCGCGTCGATGCGAAGCGGTGGCGATGACTGGCTTGGTATCGATGACATGGCAGGGGCGGCGCGTTGCGTCGGGTTCGCGCATGTGCCGCTCTAATCGAGAAACGTGATGCCCTCGCGGGCCGGAACAGTGATGCACGATCAACTCAGTGACGATCAATCAGATGAGGTCAAACGTCACATTGAGTCGTCGATTCGCTATCTCACGGAGAGCCGCAATATTGCGAATTTATTGGCGCTGACCGTCAATGTTGCGCCACCGGGAATTCAATCGCTTGAAATTATTTTCCCGTTGATTAATCCCGGATACAGGGTTAGATGGGGGTTGTTCGCCAAATATGTCGCCGATTGGCGATTGATTCACGCTGCGCTTTGCGAAACGGGGAGGTACATGTCCACGGAAAGTCATCACGCAGGCAAATTCGATGACTTTTGCAAAACCGCATCGAATGACATGAACATTTCCGAGCGTGCCTTCCGGGCAATCATCATGATTGCGATCAGCGGTTCGGATGTGATGCTGGAGATCCGGGATATCATCGACACTCTCGGAATCGGATTTGTGGCCGGCAGGATTGAATTGGTTCGCGATCAGATCAAATTTTCAAATCTCATCGGATGAGTCAAGTCGCCGTTGCCCTGATCGTTTTCATTCGGGCGCTCTGCACGGAAGCGGCCGCTTGAGCGGCACCCGATCGGTATCTGGTGCGCCCGGCTCGGCCTCGGGCGACTTTACATTCATGGTTCGGCGCATGCTGCCCAACGCGGCGAAATTCATCAAAACGCCGGCAACCCCGGCGGATTCGTCTCCGCACGCGCCACGGCCTCGTTCTGCAGGCCCCAGCGCGCAAGCGCCTGCCCATACCGCCCATTGGCAATCAGCGTATTGGTGGCAAGCGTCAACGCGGCGGCCAGGCCGCTGCCCTTGCGCGTCGCGATCGCGACGTCCGCATTGGCGGGCCAGCCCGCATTGACGAGCCCGACGCGCCGCAGCTTGCGGTCCCGCGCCGCTTCATAGGCGAGTGCCGCGTCCGGGTTCAGTACTGCATCGGCGCGCCCCGACAGCAGCGCGACGCGCGCGGCCGCGTCGTCGTCGAAATACTGCAGCTCGGTCGGCCTGAGCCCCTGCGCGACGTTGCGGCGGCTCCATTCGAGCAGGATCCGCTCCTGGCTCGTCCCCGCGCCCGTGATGATGCGCAGCCCGGCAACGTCCTTCGGTTCGGCGATCTTCACGATCGGGCTCGCGGTGCGCACGTAGAAGCCGTGCAGCCCGAGCCGGTAGGTCGTGAAATCGTATTTCTCCTTGCGCTTCTCGGTCACGCCGACGTTCGAGATCACCGCGTCGTACTTGCCCGAGGTCAAGCCGAGCGGCCAGTCGGCCCACGCGATCGGCACCAGCGCGAGCGTGCGGCCGAACGCGTCGGCCACGAGCTGCGCATAGTCGGGGTCCGCGCCGACCACGGTGCGGGCGTCCGTCGCGTAGGTCGATACGGGCGGCGCATGCGGCGAGATCGCGACGGTGAACGCGCCGTCGCGCACCCAGCGGTAGCCGCTCGCCGCACGAATCGCGGCCGGATCGCGCGGCGCCCGCACGCGGCCCGCCTGGCGCGGGTCGAGATCCGCGAGCGCGGCGGCGGCGAACGCCGTGCGCAGCGGCAGGCCCGCCGTCGCGGCGAAGGCGGCGGTGAGGAACAGGCGTCGGTCGATCATCGGCATGTGTCTCGCTGGTCCGGAGAGGAAAGCGGGCGTCACAGCACCCGCGACAGGAATTCGCGCGTGCGCGGATGGGTCGGCTGGTCGAGCACGATCGCGGGCGGCCCCGCCTCGACGATACGTCCGCTTTCCATGAACAGCACGTTGTCCGCGACTTCGCGCGCGAAGCCGATTTCGTGCGTGACGATCACGAGCGTCGTGCCGGAGCGCGCGAGTTCCTTGATCACGTCGAGCACCTCGTTGACGAGCTCCGGATCGAGCGCGGACGTCGGCTCGTCGAACAGCAGCACCTTCGGCCGCAGCGCGAGCGCGCGTGCGATCGCGACGCGCTGCTGCTGGCCGCCGGACAACTGGCGCGGATACGCGTCGGCCTTGTCCGCGAGCCCGACGCGCGCGAGCAGCGCGCGCGCGGTGCGCTCGGCGGCGTCGCGGGTCGCGCCGCCGACGGCGACCGGCGCCTCGACCAGGTTCTCCAGCACGGTCAGATGCGGGAACAGGTTGAAATTCTGGAACACCATGCCGACCGCGGTGCGGCGCTTCAGCACGTCGCGCTCCTTCAGCTCGTAGAGCACGTCGCCGTCGCGCCGGTAGCCGATCAGCTCGCCGTCGATGTCGATGTAGCCGTCGTCGACGCGCTCGAGATGGTTGATCGTGCGCAGCAGCGTCGACTTGCCGGAGCCGGACGGCCCGACGATCGCCGTCACGCTGCCGCGCGGCGCGACGAACGATACGCGCTCGAGCACGCGCTGCGCGCCGAACTGCTTCGACACCGCGTGCACCGCGACCTCGCCGCCCCGTTGCGGTGCGGCCGTGTCGGCCGCGGCCGGCGCCGCCGCAACGGCTGCGTTGCGCACGGCCAGACGCCGCCACAGCGCGCCGGCACGCGCAAGTACGAAGGTGAGGGCGGACGGCGGCGGGTTGCGCAGCGCGCCGCGCGCGTAGTGCCGCTCGACCTGCACCTGGATCGCCGACAGCACCGTGAGGATGATCAGATACCAGACGGTCGCGACCATCAGCAGCGGAATCACCTCGAGATTGCGCCGGTAGATCACCTGCACCGTGTAGAACAGCTCGGGCATCGCGAGCACGTACACCATCGACGTGCCTTTCGCGAGCATGATCAGGTCGTTGAACGCGGTCGGCAGGATCGCGCGCATCGCCTGCGGCAGCACGATGCGCGTCGTCTGGTGCGCGCGCGGCAGGCCGAGCGCCGCCGCGGCCTCGAGCTGGCCCTGGTCGACCGAGAGGATGCCGCCGCGAATCACTTCGGCGGAGAACGCCGCGTGGTGCAGCGTCAGGCCGAGCACCGCCGCGAGGAACGGGCTGATCAGGTCGGTCGTCGCGATGTCGACGAACGTGATGCCGGTGAGCGGCACGCCGAGCCGCACGTGCTCGTACAGGTAGCCGAGATTGTTGAGGATCAGCAGCAGCACGATCAGCGGGATCGAGCGGAACAGCCAGATGAACGTCCACGCGCTCGCCGACAGCAGCCGCGAGCGCGACAGCCGCGCCAGCGCGACGAACGCGCCCAGCACGAGGCCGAACACCGCGCCGAGCGCCGTCAGCGCCAGCGTGCGCGCGAGCCCGGACAGCACCGGCGGCGCGAAGAACCATTCGGCGAACACCGGCCAGCCCCATTGCGGATTGCCGATGACCGAAACCAGCACGAGCGCGATCAGCGCCAGCGCGAGCACGGTGCCGGCCGCGCTCGAACGATGCCGCGCCGGTACGATCCGGAAGCGCGTGCCCGCGTCGCGCGCGGCGGGAGCGAGGGGTGAAAGATGCGGCGAGGCCGCGCCGAGGTGGGTGGTGTCGCTCATGTCGATACGGGCTCCGGTACGGTTCCTGTGGTTCCGCCTGTCTGTCGGCCGGCGCGCCGCATGCGGGCGGCGGCCGGCCGAATGGTCGTCGTCAGGCCTGCGCGTCGGCCACGGTGGCGCGCTCCGCCTCGGCCGCCGCGTAGCGGCTCGCCTTGCGCGGCAGCCCGAGGTGATCGCGCAGCGTGCTGCCGGGCAGGTCGCGGCGATAGCGGCCGCGCGCCTCCAGCACCGGCACCACGAGCTCGAAGAAATCGTCGACGCCCTGCGCCTGCACCGCGAAGCCGAGGATGAAGCCGTCGGCGGCGCCCGCGTCGATCCAGCGGATCAGCTCGTCGGCGACGTGCTCGGCGGTGCCGATGAAGTTCGGCCGCGGCGTCGCGACCTCGAGCGCGGTTTCGCGCAGCGTCCACCCGTGCTGCTTCGCATCGGCCTTGATCCGGTCGGTGGTCGAGCGGAAGCTGTTGCGGCCGATCTCGCCGAGCTCGGGGAACGGCGCGTCGAGCGGGTATTGCGAGAAGTCGTGGTGATCGAAGAAGCGGCCGAGGAATGCGAGCGCCTCGTCGATCGTCAGCAGGTTGCGGATCGCCTGGTATTTTTCCTCGGCCTCGGCGGCCGTGCGCCCGACGATCGGCCCGATGCCCGGAAACACCTTCACGTCGTCGGCGCGGCGGCCGTGCTCGACCGCGCTCTGCTTCACGCGCTGCGTGAACGCGCGCGTGTCGTCGAGCGTCGGCGAATGCGTGAACACCGCGTCCGCGTACTTGCCCGCGAGCGCGATCCCCGTGTCGGACGACCCGGCCTGGAAGATCACCGGCTGCCCCTGCGGCGAGCGCTGGATGTTGAGCGGCCCCGCGACGTCGAAGAAGCGGCCGTGGTGGTCGAGCGTGTGGAGCTTGTCGCGCGCGAAGAACTGCCCGGTCGCGCGGTCGCGCACGAACGCGTCGTCGTCCCAGCTGTCCCACAGCCCCTGCACGACGCTCAGGTACTCGTCGGCGATCTCGTAGCGCAGTGCGTGATCGGGATGCGTCTTGCCGAAATTCTTCGCGGTGCCTTCGAGCGGCGTGGTCACGACGTTCCAGCCGGCGCGGCCGCCGCTGATCGCGTCGAGCGACGCGAGCTGGCGCGCGACCGTGAACGGCTCGCTGTACGACGTCGAGATCGTGCCCGCGAGCCCGATCTTCTCCGTCGCGGTGGCGAGCGCGGACAGCACCGTCAACGGCTCGAAGCGGTTCAGGAAGTGCGGGATCGACTTCTCGTTGATGTAGAGGCCGTCGGCGACGAACGCGAACGCGACGCCGTGGTCCTCGGCCTTGCGTGCGATGCGCGTGACGAAGTCGAGGTTGATGCTCGCGTCCGGCGGGTTGCTCGGATGCCGCCACGCATTCATGTGGCTGCCGGCGCCTTGCAGCATCAGGCCGAAGGTGATGGATCGTCTGGTCATGGGCGGGTCACGGATGAGAGTCGGTGAGAAGGGGAATTCCTGCGACAACGGCGTCGTCTGCGCGTTGGGGCGTGGCCGCGAGCGCGCCGCCGAGCCATTCGACCGATGCGAGCCGCGCCGCATAGTCGGTCAGCGGCGAATCGACGACGAACTCGTCGACGTCGAGCCGCCGGCTCAGCGCGTCGAGCGCGCGGTGCACGCGCTCGGGCGTGTCGGCGAGCACGGCCGGACGCAGTTCGTCGATCCGGTAGTCGGTCGCGCCGCTTTGCCGCGCGAACTCGGCCGCCGCCTGCGCGCTGGCGAGGTTGAAGCTCTGGCCGCTCGCCAACTGCAGCTTGAAGATCCGCAGCGGCCCGATCAGCCGTTCGGCGTCGTCGCGGGTCGCCGCGGCGACCGCATACAGCGCGACGAGCGGCTGCGTGCCGCCGGCGCGGCGATACGCGTCGAGCGAACGCTCGATATTGGCTTCGTCGCCGTTGAAATGCCCCGCGTAGCAGAAGCGCCAGCCCCGGCGCGCGGCGAGCTCGGCGCTGTCCGGCGAGCCGCCGAGCAGGATTCGCTGCGGCGGCTGCGGCGGCACCGGCGTCGCGACCGCGCCCGCGAGCGGGTGGTCCTCGGCGACGCCCCAGCCGAGGAACGCGTCGAGCTCCGCGAGCTGGCCGGCGAAGCCGGGCTTTTTTGCGCGGTCGTGGAACCACTGCAGCGCGCGGGTCGTCAGCGGCAGCCCGCCGGGCGCCTTGCCGACGCCCAGGTCGACGCGGCCGGGCGCGAGCGACGCGAGCAGCTTGAAGGTCTCGGCGACCTTGAACGGGCTGTAGTGCTGCAGCATCACGCCGCCGGAGCCGACGCGGATGCGCGACGTATGCGCGAGCAGGTGGGCGACGACGATCTCCGGCGCGGAGCTTGCGAACCCGGGCGCGCCGTGATGCTCGGCGACCCAGAAGCGGCGGTAGCCGAGCTGTTCGGCGCGCTGCGCGAGCGCGACGGTGAAGCGCAGCGCGTCGGCTGCGCTCGTGCCGTCGGCGATCGGGCTCTTGTCCAGCAACGATAGCGAGTAAGACATGATGGGCGGCGAATCCTGCGGATGACGTTGACGATGGCGCGCGGATCAGGACTTCGGCAGGCCCGGCGGATTGGTGCGCGCCTCGCCGATCGCCTCGGAGCCGAGACTCCAGCGCTCGAGGATCCGCTGGTACAGGCCGTTGCGGATCAGCCCGTTCAGCGCGATCGTCACCGGCTCGGCGAGGCCGCTGCCCTTGCGCGTCGCGACGGCGATGTCGGCGGTGCGCGGCCAGCCGCCGCTGATCGCGCCGACGAGCCGCGTCTTGCCCTGTTGGGCGCTCTGGAATGCGAGCACCGAGTTCACGCTGAACACCGCGTCGGCGCGGCCCGACTGCACCGCGACAAGCCGCATCGCCTGGTCGTCGTAGTACTGGACGGCGACCGGCTTGAGGCCATGCGCGACGTTCTCGCGATCCCATGCGAGCAGGATCTTTTCCTGGTTGGTGCCCGCGTCGGTCACGACGCGCAGGCCCGCGACGTCCTTCGGCTCGCGGATCGCCGTGATCTTGCTGTCGTTGCGCACGTAGAAGCCGACCTGGTCCTTGCGGTACGACGAGAAGTCGAACTTCTGCTTGCGCTCCTCGGTGACCGTGACGTTCGAGATCACCGCGTCGACCTTGCCCGACGCGAGCGCGAGCGGCCAGTCGGGCCATGCGAGCGCGACGATCTTCACCTTGCGGCCTAGGCTGTCCGCGACGAGCTGGCCGAGGTCCGCGTCGAAGCCGACGACCGTGCGCGCGTCGGTCGCATAGGAGCTGATCGGCGGCAGGCTCGGCGCGATGCCGATGGTCAGCGTGTCCGGCTCGGCGAACCGGAACCCGGCGGGCAGCGCATGCTCGGCCGCCGGGTCCGCGGCGCCGCGCGGGCGGCCGCGCTGCTCGGGGCTCAGGTCGAACGTCGCGGCGGCGGCGGCGAACGCGCTCAGGCCGAGCAGCGCGGCGGCCAGCGTGCGGATGACGTGGGAAGCGAAGGGAGCGGCTCGTTGCATGGAAAGCGTCCTGTTTCTATCGTGGAGGGCGGAGTCGGATGGGAAGGCGGCTCAGCGCGGCAGCGCCGGCTCGGGCGCCCACAGGTCGGCGAGCGTCGACGTGCGCGACGGGTCGATCAGGTCCTTGCCGAACGGCAGATGGAAATACGCTTCGGGATCGATCGACGAATCGAACAGGCGCGCATAGCCGGTGCGGTCGTACAGCGCCCACGCTTCGGGCTGGCGAAAGCCCGTGGTCAAGTAGAGGCGGCGATAGCCCTGCTGCGCGGCGCGCGCTTCGAGCGCTTCGACGATGCGCCGCGCGAGCCCCTGGCGCCGGAGGTCCGTGCGCGTCCAGATGCGCTTCAGCTCGGCCGTCTGCGCGTCGTAGCGCTTGAATGCGCCGCCGCCGATCGTCTCGCCGTCGCGCAGCAGCAGGATGAACGCGCCTTCGGGCGGCGCGAACCGTTCGGCCGGGTAGCGTGCGAGTTCCTCGCGCGCGGAGGCCCGGCTATCGGGGCGGTACGCGTCGTAACGCGTGGAATACTCTTCGATCAGCGCGTCGATCAGCGGTTGCGCGCGGACGTCGAGCGGCGTCGTGTCGAGGATGCGGTCGGTCGTGGCCATGGGCGTCGCGAAAGGCGCGCGACGCGGACGTTCGTTGCGGGGCTCGGGCACATGGCCGGTCCGTTATCGTCCGTTATCGCGGCGCGGTTGTCGTGATGACGGCGGCCGGTGCGCATCCTGCGATGCGAGTGGCGGTCCGCCGCCGTTTCGAACACGTTAGCGGCGCGGCAGGCAAAGGCGAACGAAGCAATTTCGATAAGTATTTCGCGGGGAACGTCAGAAGGCTTGCAGGGGGAGCGGGGTAGGTGGGCGAAGGGGGCGCGCATGCGTCGAAGATCGGGCTCCACGCATGCGCGATATCGAATGGCGCGCGTCTACGCCGCGCGTACTTCGGCAAGCAGATCCGGATGACGGTCCAGGATCTTCAACAATTTCACCAGGGCGAGCGGCGGGTTCGTCTTGCCGGTCTCGTAGCGGGAGAACGCGTTGATCCCGCCGCCGAAGAGTTCCGCTGCCTCGCGCTGATCCAGCATCAGCTTCTTGCGCACCTTCGCGATGAACTTCGGGTCGACGATGGTCGCGTTCACCTGCTTGTTGAACTCCGTTACCGCTTCGCCGAGACGGGTCGCCTCGTCGATGTCCAGCACCGACTCTCCGCAGGCCGGACAGAAATCGCCCGTTATGCCGGGAACGACCGTCGATCGCCCCTTGTAGGTATAGGGAATGTCTCGTGTGTCACGGATCAGTTTTGCGGCACCGCACGCAGGACACTTCATTGTCATTGCTCCTTGAAAGACACGATCAGCACGTCGTCGATCACCGTCAGTTTCAGATACACGTCGCCACGCTCGGTGCGGCGCCGATACACGTCTTGCCATATCGTGTGGTCGGCATAGGTCGTCATGCTCTTGTGGAAATCGACGACTGTCAGCGACATCACGACGCCGATTGCTTCCAGTTCGGTGAAGCCCAGTTGTCGGGCGCCGATTACCGCTGTTGCGGTCAAACGCACCTTGCCGATCTCGACGAGCGCTTTGACTCGGGACAGCTTGCAGTGAGGCGTATTCTTTTCCATCTGCGATCATAACCAAAAGGGTTAATTTGTCAAGTTGGTTAATGGCGCACGCATGCCGTCCGCCACGTATGGCAGACAGCACGAGGAAAAGAGGGATCCGGTTTTGGCCTATCGGCCGATGCTGGGCGGGTCGGCCGGCTCCGCGAGCTGGAACAGGCAGTCGCCGCGCTGCACCTGCGCCTGCACGCGCTTGCAGACCACTTCGCCGTCGCCCGCGAAGCGGTGCAGCACCGGCTCGCGCAGCGGCGTGTCGGGGAAGTGCACCCACGCGGCCGGCTGTCCGGCGCGCACCTTGTCGCCGAGCTCGGCGAGCGGCTCGTAAAGGCCGCGCTCGTACGCGTACACGTGGTGACGCTCGCCGTCGACCCGCATGAAGCGCGTGACGGCGGGCGGCGCGGCGGGCACCAGCGCGCCGTGCAGCAGGCCGATGAAGCCGAGGTAATGCAGCAGCCCGTGGCGGCCGAGCCGGATCAGCGCCGGATCGGCCATGCCCGCGCCGCCGAGCTCGGTAACGATCGAGATCGCGCCTTGCCTGCGTGCGGCCGACGCCGAATGCACGGGATTCGGCGCGTGCAGCAGCGCGTTCGGCAGCCCGAACGCGACCAGCAGCGCGTTGAGCCGCGCGGCTTCGTCCGCGTCGAGCGGATCGATCGCGAGCATGTTGCCGCTGTGATAGAGCAGCGAGCTGCCGCCCGAATGCAGGTCGACGAGGTATTGCGCGCGGGACAGCAGCGCGTGCTCGATGTAATGGGCGATCATCTGCGTCGGCGTGCCGGCCGGATCGCCGGGAAAGCTGCGGTTCAGGTTGCCGCCGTCGAGCGGCGACACGCGCAGGCCCGCGTCCGCCGCGGGGAAGTTCGCCATCGGCAGCAGGATCAGCTGCCCGCTGACCATCTCCGGCTCGATCTCGCGCATCAGCTGCGACACGATGATCTGGCCTTCGTATTCGTCGCCGTGGTTGCCGGCCATCACCAGCGCGACCGGGCCGTCGCCGTTGCGGATCGACACGATCGGGATCGGCAGCCACCCGTAGGCGGAGCGGTGCACCGAATGCGGCAGGCGCAGATAGCCGGCATGCTTGCCGGGAGCGTCGAGGTCGATTTCACAGCGGATCGGGTTGCTGGGCTGATAAGTGGCGGTCATGTTCGTCGGAGCGGGCGTCGAGCGGAGCATGCGCCATCTTATCGGGAAACAGGCGGGATGCGACGGACGGACGGGCCGCGCGGAGCGGAGCGGTCAACGCGCGGGGATGCGCCGGTTGGCCGGGCGACGCACGCCGGTCACGCATCGCGCGCAGCTTCGCGTCGAAGGCCCGTGCGCGTCGTATCGCCAACAAACATCGCGGATGCAATCGCTACGCGCAACGATCGCCGCGGTTGCATCGATGAAACCATCCGGCGTCACGCCGGCGGCGGCGCATGCGCCGCGTCGCGCGCTGCCGCCTGCTTCGGCGCGGCGCCGGCGCGCGACTGGCGTCACCGCGCATCGGTTTCAGCTTCGATACGTCCTTCTTCCCACAAGGCCCAGAAGCGGCTGCCCGCGCGATACGGATTCGCGCGGCGCGCGGCGTAATCCTCGACGCCCTGGCGATATGCGCCGTACAGCGTCAGCGGCGGGTTGTCCATGCACGCGGTGTCGCGCGGGTCGGGACTGCGGACGGTGGTCAGGCGGCGGATCAGCGCGGCGCCGTCGATCACGCTCTTTTCGTTGATCGGCTCGTTGCGGCAGATGACTTCGACGGTATCCATGATTGCGCTCCCCGGGCACGTTCGTTGTTACCCGTTGAACAGCAATAAGAGTGCCAGGATGGAATACCTTGCCGATGCGCCGATCATGCGGGCTTCTGCAGCGAACTGCACGGCCTGTTCGGCCCGATGTTACGGAACATGTAACGTGACGCCGCGCGCGGCGCATGAATCGTATCGAGCGTGAAACCGGCCGTGCCTGGGGATGCCGCACACCCCGGATGATGAACCGCGAGCGCCGTCAGCCCGCCGCAGCCGGCGCGACGCTCCGGCTGCCGTTCGAATAGAAGCGGTAGATCCCCTTGCCGGACGACTTCGCGTCGTACAGCGCGCAGTCCGCCTGCCGGATCAGCTCGTCGGGCGCGTCGCAATCGCGGTCGAGCGCGATCCCGATGCTGATGCCGAGGCTCACGGTCTCGCCGATCGACAGCGTGTACGGCGCGGAAATCTTCCGGATGATCTGCGCGGCCTGGGCCGAGCACGCCTGCATCGTCGTGTCGTCGATCGCGACGACGAACTCGTCGCCGCCGATCCGCGCGACCAGCTCGCCTTGCGACAGCGTCTCGCTGAGACGCGCGGCGACCTGCGTCAGCACGTCGTCGCCGGCATGATGGCCGAAGCGGTCGTTGATCGCCTTGAAGCCGTCGAGATCCAGGTACATGACGGCGGGCGCAAGGCCGTGACGGCGCGTGCGCCGCGCGAGCATGCGCTTCAGCTCCGCATGAAGCTCGTGCCGGTTCGGCAGGCCCGTCAGCGCATCGTGCCGCGCCAGGTGGCGGATGTGCATCTCCGCGCGGCGGCGTGCGGTGACGTCCTCGACGATGATCACCGCGTTGCCGTCCGGCACCTGGCGGCGCGTCATCTCGAGCTGCCGCCCGTCGGCCAGCGTGATCTCGAACGGCGCGGGCTCGCGGCCAAGCCAGCCGGTGCAGCGCGCGGCCAGCTCGGCGCCGTCCGGGTCCGCGGCCACGCCTGCGCCGAGCGCGGCCACGGCGTCCGGAAACGGCATGTTCAGCATGATCTCGCGCGGCGAGCCGAACAGCTGCGCGGTGCGCCGGTTCGCGACGATCACCCGGTTGTCGCCGTCGACCATGCACAGCCCGTGCGGCATGTGCGTGAGCGCGGCGTCGAAGCGCGCGACGAGTTCGGCGTTGCGCTGGCGCGCGGCGATCAGCGCGACCAGCACCGTGTAATGCCGCTGCACGACCGTGCGCATCGCGACGAGGTAGATCGCGATCGGCGGCAGCAGCAGCCATGCGCCGCTGCGCGGCGCCAGCAGCGCGCCGAGGGCGATCGGCAGCACGCCGAGCGTGATCTGCGTCATTGCGAGCCGCGGCAGCGCCGAATTGCGCGACGCGATCCCGCCGAACACGCCGCCCGCGACCAGCACCGACAGCGTGCCCAGCTCGACGTCGGCGGCTTCCACGCAGCCCATCGTGCCGAGGCCGAGCAGGAAGCACGCGACGAGCGACACCGGCGCATAGCGCAGCGCCCAGTATTCGGCGCGATCGCCGCCGGCCTCCCGGCGCGCGACGCAGACGCGCGCGATCGAGACTCGCGCGGCGAGCAGGCCGATGTCGGCGATCAGCCAGATGAGACACCACGTCTGGTGCAGCCGAAGCAGCGCGACGATTGCGACGAAGCCGCTCGCGAGGCCGGACAGGAACATCGGCCGGATGTCTTCGAACAGGGTGGAAAGCAGGGACGGGCGCATCGCCGCCGTGACGCGGTGATTGCCGGAAGGAGGCGTAGCGAGAACGGAGTGCAGGAGTGACGTCCTGACTGCCATGATCGATATCCTCGACACGAAGAGGGCTGGCAACGCTCGCACGGCACCGTTGCGGGCGAAACCGTTCGCCGGATGCGCACGACATTATCACGAAACATGGCCGTCCGGTCGGGCAAGCCCCGGGCTCATCACGATGCAGCGGGCCGGCGCGCACGGCGCTTGCGCGATCGGCGCGCGCGTATCTTGCGCTCGCATGGGCCGCGCCGGCCGTAACGCGTGCGCGGGCATCGTCGGCGTCCGGTCCGCAGACGCCCGGACTGTCATTCCCGCCGCGCATGGCGGGCCGATGGCGCCGTCGGCCGGGCCGAGCGCCCCGTACGGATGACGAGGCCGGCGGCGTGCCGCCTTCCCGCGATGACCGTTATAAGCATTCCAATAAGTAATACATGCGAGAAACGCTATAGCCGCCATCCTGTAAAAAATGACAGAATGCGCGCCGCTCCGAACGCCGCGACACCCGCCCGCCTTCGCGAGCCGCACCAGGAGGTCCCCCCATGAAAAACCACGGCCTGTCACGGCGAGGTTTTCTGAAAGCCGGCGTGCTGGCGGGCGTCGCGGTCTACGTCGCGCCCATCGGCAGCCGCGCATTCGCAGCACTCTTCGAAGAAAAGCTCCTCACCCCGGTCAAATGGAACAGCGTGACCGGCATCCCGCAATTCCGCATCGACGGCATCGCGAAGGTCACCGGCGCGAAAGTGTTCGCTCGCGACGTGCGTGCGGCCGACATGCCGCATTGGCCGCAACAGCAGTCGCACGCGCTGATCCTGCGCGTCGCGCAGGCCGACCGCGTATACGAAGGCTTCGACCTGTCGCTGCTCGGCGACGACCTGAAGCCCGACCGCATCGTCACCGCCGACGATCTCGCGCGCGACGGCGTCGCCTTCCCGGCGTTCTACGGCGACGACATGCTGCTGCCCGCCGGCAAGACGCCCGCGTATCTCGGCCATGCGGTCGCGATCCTGATCTACCACGACTTCGCGCGCTTCCGCTTCGCGAAGAACCTGCTCAAGTTCCGCGACGACGTGATCCGCTACGGCGCGGTCACGGGCCCGCTCGAACGCGACCCGTGGGGCACGTTCCGCTACGTGCGCGTCGGCGGCAAGAGCGCCTACGACGACGACGCCTATTCGAGCCTGAAGGACGCGCCGATCTTCCCGAGCATGATGCGCAAGCACCAGCCGGTATGGCCGGACGGCAAGGAGCACGGCAAGCTCGACGAGCAGGGGATGTTCCATGCGGCGCGCATCGCCGACGAGCTCGACCATCCGTCGGCCGACTGGCTCGTGTTCGACCGCGAGTACAGCACGCAGTCGGTCGACACCGCCGCGCTCGAGCCCGACAACGCGAACTGCTGGTACGACGCCGCGACGCAGGCGCTGCACCTCGTCGTGCCGACCCAGTCTCCGCTCGAAGTCGCGGAAAACGCCGCCGCGATGGTCGCGAAGTGCCGCTTCCCGGTGAAGAAGCTGTTCGTGCATCCGTGCTACACGGTGGGCTACGGGTCGAAGGACCACTTCAACGTGCCGTTCTACGGGCTCGTATGCGCGCTGTACGCGGACGGCCGCCCGGTGCGCTTCGCGAACGACCGCTACGAGCAGTTCCAGACGTCGCTCAAGCGCCACGCGTTCAGGATGCGCTACCGGATCGCCGTCGACCGCAATACGGGCCTGCTGCAGTCGTTCAAGGGCGACTTCGAGGCGAACGGCGGCGGCCGCAGCAACTTCTCGCCGTCGGTCGCGATGGTCGGCGCCACCGCCGCGCAATCGATCTACTACTTCCCGAAGAGCGATCTCGCCGCGGTCGCGATCGCGTCGCGCGCGATCGACGCGGGCTCCGCGCGCGGCTACGGCACGCTGCAGAGCATGGCCGCGACCGAGATGGCGATCGACGAGATCGCCGCGCAGCTGCGGCTCGATCCGATCGAGTTCCGCCTCAAGAACGCGCTGCGCTCGGGCATGAAGAACACGCAGGGGGCGATTCCCGCCGGCGCGTTGCGCGTCGACGAGGTGCTCGAACGCGCGCGGCAGCATCCGCTGTGGACGCGCCGCGCGGCGCGCAAGGCCGAATTCGAGGCCGCGCATCCGGGCCGGCGCTACGGCGTCGGCTTCGCGTGCGTGCAGAAGGACTTCGGCACCGGCGCGGAAGCGTCGTTCGCGAAGGTCGAGTTCGACGAGAACGGCCGGGTCACGCTGCATCACACGGCCGCCGAGATCGGCACGGGGATGTCGACGTCGCAGGCCGTCGCGGTCGCGAAATGGCTCGGCCGGCCGGCGACGGAGGTGCGCGTCGCGGTGACGGAATGGCCGGACCTGCCGGTCGAGACGAGCGGCGATCCGTATCTGATGTCGCAGGCCGACCAGGACCGGCTGAGCGCGAACCCGCGCTGGACGCCGAGCGTCGCGTCGCCGTCGAGCGCGACGAATTCCGCGTACTACTTCACGCACAGCACGCGTGAAGCCGCGCGCGCGGTGTTCCGCTACGGGCTGTGGCCCGCGGCGATGTCGATCTGGACGCGCGGCCTCGGCGGCGGCCAGGCCGCGCCGTACACGGTCCGCATCGAGGATGCGCGCTGGGTCGACGGCAAGCTGACTGCCGACGGTCTCGAGCCGCTGCCGTTCGAGGAGCTCGCGAAGCAGGCGCATGCGCTCGGCCTGCCGACCGGCGCGGTCGTGCACGTGTTCAACCGCTGGCAATGGACCGACGCCGAGTTCGAGATCGGCGGCGCCGTCGAGCGTCTGCCGATCGACGGGTTGTCGCTGCGCATCGGCGCGCCGAAGACGGGCGACGGGAACGCGCCGGTGCCGGGCACCGCCGCACCAGCCGGCGCGACCGCGATGCGCGGCACGCTGCCGCCGACCGCGAACGGCTATCGCGTGCTCGACCGCAAGCGCGTGTTCATCCCGCCGACCAGCCGCAACAACGCGGCCGTCACGTACTACACCGCGGTCGGCACGCTCGTCGAGCTGGCCGTGCACGAGGCGACCGGCAAGGTCGAACTGCTCACGCATCACTCGATCATGGAGTGCGGCAACCAGATCTCGCCGCAGCTCGTGTCGGGCCAGCTGCAGGGCGGTCTCGCGATGGGCATCGGCCACGCGCTGCACGAATACCTGCCGCTGTACGAGGACGGCCCCGGCAACGGCACGTGGAACTTCAACCGCTACCGGCTGCCGCGCGCGTCCGACGTCGCCGTGTGGACGCAGACGGGCGAAGTGCTGCCGCCGCTGTCCGAAACCGATCCGCCGAAGGGCGTCGCCGAAGTGGTGATGATCCCGGTCGTCGGCGCGATCGTGAACGGCATCGCGCACGCGATCGGCCATCGTTTCACCGACTTGCCGGTGACCCCGCAAAAGATCCAGGAGGTGCTCGCATGACGACCGCCCAAACCGCCGCGTCGACTGCCAGCGCTACCAGCGCCGCCGGCGTCGTTCCCCCGGCCGCCGTCCCCGCCGTCTCCACCGGCGCGGCCAGCGCGCCGGCTCCGGCATCCGCCGCTGTCCCGGCGCCGGCGTCCACGCCTGCCGCGCCGGTCGAGCGCCCGCTCGTCCGCTATCGGCCGAAGCCGCTGTCGGTGACCATCAACGGCAAGTCCGTCGGCCCGATGCAGGTGCCCGAAGGGCTGATGATGATCGAGTTCCTGCACGAGTATGCGGGGCTGACCGGCTCGCGGCTCGGCTGCGGGCAGGGCATCTGCCACGCGTGCGTCGTGATCCTCGACCAGCCCGACGGCACGAGCGAGGAAGTTCGCAGCTGCATCACCGGTGCGCACTTCTTCCACGGCCGCTCGATCCGCACGATCGAAGGCCACGCGAAGCGCAACGACGCGGGCGAAGTGGTCGAGCTGTCGCCGATCCAGCAGAAATTCCTCGAGCATTTCAGCTTCCAGTGCGGCTACTGCACGCCGGGCTTCGTCAACGCCGCGACGGTGCTGATCGAGCGGCTGAAGCGCCAGCCGGTCGCGAAGGCCGACGTCGAACGCACGATCACCGAAGCGCTCGACTCGCACCTCTGCCGCTGCACCGGCTATGTCCGCTACTACGAAGCGGTGAAGGACGTCGTGATGACGACGCCGGGACTCGTGAAGGACGCCGCATGACACGCACATTCGCCCAACGGGCCGCGCGCGTTGCCCGCGTGCCCGCGCTCGCGGCCGCCTGCGCGCTGCTGCTCGCCGCCTGCGGCGGCCGCGATGCGCCGGCCGCCGGCATCGCGCCGACGCCCGAGCAGATCGCGCGCGGCCGGTATCTCGTCAAGGCCGCCGACTGCGCCGCGTGCCATACCGCGAAGGACGGCGCGCCGTTCGCCGGCGGCGCGAAGCTCGATTCGCCGTTCGGCACGTTCTACGGCTCGAACGTCACGCCCGACAAGGACCAGGGCATCGGCAGCTGGAGCGCCGACGACTTCTACGCCGCGCTGCACGACGGCAGGGCGCCCGGCAAACGGCTGTATCCGTCGATGCCGTTCACGTCGTACCGGCAGCTCACGCGCGCCGACTCCGACGCGATGTACGCGTACCTGATGTCGGTCAGGCCGGTCGCGCAGGAAAACCGTGCGCACGAGCTGAGGTTTCCGTACAACCTGCGGTTCGGGATGGCGGCCTGGGATCTGCTGTTCCTGAAGGACAGCCTGCCGGATGCGTCGACCGGCCAGTCCGCCGACTGGCGGCGCGGCCGCTACGTCGCGAACGCGCTCGGCCACTGTGCGGAATGCCATACGCCGCGCAGCTTCACGGGTCAGCTCGACGGCGCGAAGCCGTTCGCGGGCGCCGCGCTCGGTCGCGTAGCCGCGCCGGACATCACGCCGGCGGGCCTCGCCGCGCGCGGCTGGACGGGCGCGGACCTGCAGACCTTCTTCAGTGTCGGCATCGCGCCGCAGGGCTCCGCGTTCGGCGAGATGTATCCGGTCGTGCACCTGAGCACGCAGCACCTGGCGAAGGACGACCTGCGCGGGCTGTCGGTGTACCTGCTCGGCGACAACGCGCCGGCGCCGCAGCCGGTCAAGCCGGTGTCGGCCGACGCCGCGCAGCTTGCGGCGGGCCGCTCGGTGTACGTCGCGGTGTGCGCGGGCTGTCACGGGCTGAACGGCGAGGGCAAGCCGCACGTCGCGGTGCCGATGAACGGCAACTCGACGCTGCGCCAGGGCGATCCGCGCAACCTGCTCGTCGCGATGCTCGACGGCATCGACGAGCAGAAGTTCGCCGGCGTCGAAAACATGCAGCCGATGCCGGGCTTCGCCGCGACGTTGAGCGACGACGAGCTCGCGCAGTTGTCGAACTACCTGCGCGCGACGTGGGGCGGGCAGCCGGCCGGCGTGACGCCGGCCGACGTGAAGGCGATGCGCTGACGGAAAGGGCGGGGCGGCCGGCTGCCGGCAACCCCGCGCGCGTCAACGATAGACCAGATCCGCGCGCCGGTTCTGCGACCACGACGCCTCGTCGTGACCGAGCGCCACCGGTTTTTCCTTGCCGAGGCTAACCGCTTCCAGTTGGGTCTCCGGCACGCCCAGCGTCACGAGCGCGCTCATCACCGCGTGCGAGCGGCGCTGGCCGAGCGCGAGGTTGTATTCGGACGTGCCGCGCTCGTCGGTATTACCCTGGATCAGCACGCGCTGCGACGAGTGGCGGCGCAGGTAATCCGCGTGCGCCTGCAGCAGCGTCAGGTATTCCGGTTTCACGTCGTAGGCGTCGAAATCGAAATAGATGCTGCGCTTCGCGAGCGGGCTGTTCGGATTATTGAGCTCGTCGGTCGCGACCGACGGCGTGGAGGGCGCCTGGCCGCCCGCGCCCTGATTCATGCCGGCGTTCTCCGGCGTCTTCGCCGCGTGGTGGCAGCCCCCCAGCAGCGCCAGGACCACGATCACCGCATATCGGTTCGTCTTGTTCATCGTTCGTCTCCTGCGGGGTTGCTCGTACCACTGCAATCAGATTAGGAAAAATGTCATGACGTGACCAGTCGCGCCGAGCGTCTTGCGGCCGGTTGCAGCGGAGCGAGCAGGGGACGGGATACGCGGCTTGCGGTTCGCGAAGCCGGTGGTGCGCCATGGTTCGGGCAGCCGGTCAGCGTGACGCCAGCCGACCTGGAGCCGATGCGCCGCAAGGGAAGGGTAAGGCGCCGCGGCGCGACGCGGCCGGTTTCCGGCGCTCGCGCGACGCGGGCCAGACGACGGTCGAAAGTGACGGGTCAGTATCCGCCACCGCCGCCGCCCCCACCGCTTCCACCGCCGCCCGCACCACCGTAGCGGCCGACCGAGTGGTTCTGCGAAGCGCCGTTGTCGGACATGCATCCCGCGGAAAGCAGGAGCGTCAGCGCCGCAACCACGGCTGCGACAAACGCTGTCGATTTCATTTCAGACTCCTGTTGTCGACATGCAGGCGGCCCGATCGCATCGTCCGGCCGACCGGCCGGACAGGGCGCCCGCGCGATCACGTAACGTTCGGGGCAGCCGGCTTATTCCATGTCCGGGCCAGCCCCGTTTTCGGGCTTCCGGCCGGCTGAGCGGGAATCCGCCGACGCGTCGCACGTTCAGGCGTCCGGCGCATCGCCGGAATCGTCTTGCGTCAACCGCGCCAGCACCTGCGCGACCACCCGGTCGCATTGCGCCCCGCGAAAATCGAACGCGTCGCGCCCGGCCATGTCGAGATCGAGCGTCAGCGACGTACGCAGCATCCGCCGCGCGCGATGATGCCGGCTGCGCACCGTCGCCTCGGGCAACGCGAGGCATTGCGCGGTTTCCTCGACGGTCATTTCCTCCACCGAGCGCATCATGAACACGATCCGGAAGGCCGACGGCAACGCATCGATCCGGCGCTCCAGCAGGTTGCGCAGCTCGGCGCACGCGGCCGACCGCTCGGGCGAATCGGACGAGAAATCGATCATGTCTGTCTCGTCGAATGCATCGCCGACGTCGCGCATCGGCAGCGCGCCGGCGCGCCGTCTCGCGCGCCGCGCGCGGCCGAAGCATTCGTTCAGCACCAGCCGCGACAGCCACGTGCCGAGCGTCGCGTCGCCGCGGAATCGCGCGATCGACCGGTATGCGGACAGGTACGCGGCCTGCAGCGCGTCCTCGGCTTCCGCGTCGTCGCGCAGGATCGCGCGGGCCAGCCGGTACAGGCGCCGGTTGTGCCGGCGCATCACCAGCTCGAACGCACCGGGGTCGCCGGCGACGATCCGGCGGATCAGGTCGGGTTCGTCGCCGGGCGACGCAAGCACGCGCGAATCGGAAACCGTCGTCATGGGCGACACCTCGTCGGCGAATCTAACGGACGATCAACGTGCCGTGCATCGTCGGATGAAACGTGCACGAGTACGGGAACCGGCCGTGCTTGCGCGCCACGTAATGCCACGACGCCTGCGGCGCGATGCTGCCGGAATCGAACCCATTGCCGTCCGCGCTCGCCGTATGCGGAAACAGGTCGCGGTTGACCCAGGTTACTTCGTCGCCGCGATGCACGGTCAGCTCGGCCGGCGTGAAGCGCATCTGCTCGATCACGACCACGTGCGACTCCGCGTTCGCCGCAGACGCCGCGAACAACGCGAACAGCAGCGCTGCCGCCAGCGCACCGATGGGCGCCGTCAGCGCATCATTGCGCGCCGCCACCGCCTTTCCCCAGCGTCGACTGCAGACGCCGCGCATGTTCGAGGTGCGCGACGAACGCCGGCTCGCTCTTCACGAGCAGCGCCTTCAGCTCGGCATTCTTCGCCGACGGGATCAGCGTGTGATCGATCGCGTCGAGCACCGCTTCATGATAGGTCACCTCATGATCGATGTAAGCGCGGTCGAAACGCGCGCCGTCGAGCTTGCCGAGGTTCTGCAGATTGGTATCGCCGCCCTGCTTGAGGTTCATGCTGGTCGGGTTCTCTTCGGGCGTCACGCCCAGCTTGTGCACGAGGTCGGTCGCCGCCTTGTTGACCCCGGTGTGGTCGGTCACCATGCGGCCGGCGAATGCCTTGACGTCCTTGTTACGGGTTTTCGATTCCGCCAGCTTTCCCGCGTCGATGTCGACCTGGTTGGCGGTGACGACGATCGCCGCGATCTGCGGGTCGGTCGGGCCGGCCTGCTGCGCGGACACGGGGAGGGCGACGGCGAGCAGCGCGCTGCATAGCGCGGCATCGAGGACAGTGTTCATCTGAATTTTCCTCCGGACATTGGCTGACGGAATCACGCCGTCACGCGGACGCGGTTCGGGGCCGCTCAGTCAATTGGATGTCGCGTGCCGCGCGCCCGTTTCCGGCGCGCGGCCGGGGAGGGCTCGATAGCGTGCGGGCTTGATACACTTCGGCGGGCCGCCATTCCGACCACCGACAAGAACATGAAGACCGCCGCTCGACGTCAGCCGCGCCACCGCCATAGCCCCCTCGACCGCGTCGTGCTCGGCGTCGCCGCATTCGCGATCGGCGGGCCGCTCGTTGCCGCGCTCGTTGCGCCGACGATTGCGTTGATCATCTGGTGCGCGTTCGGCCAGCCTTTCTGGGGGATTCTGAAGTTTGGCGCCGGCATGGCGGTGCTGATCCTGTTCGGCTCGGTCCGGTTCGGCTATTTCGTGCCGATTGCCGTGACCGGCGGCATCATGGGTGCGCTCGGCACGCGCGTACGGCGCCGCTGGTTCGTGCTGCTCGGCATGCTCGTCGGCACGGCGACGATGATCGGCTATGTCGTTCTGGACGCTCTCCAGATGCACGCGCTCGACGAAGAGATCAGCGGCCTCGACGTGATCGTGATCGCCGATGCGTTCATCACGTCGGGCGTGCTGTCGGGATGGCTGCACCGGCGGCTCGCGCGGCAGGCGAAAGCCAGCGAAGCGGTTCGATCGAATGGGGGCGACTGTCCCGACGCGCCGCATCTGTCACCGCCCGCGCCGGACCAGGCCGCGGCCGACGCCCAGCCTGGACCGGCACCGGCACCGGCAGACCGCGCGTCGCCGTAGTTACCGCGACGCCATTGCCGTGCCGCGTGGCGTCACGGCGCCCGTCACATGTTCCAGAGGAACACTTCGTGAACGTGCGACGACGCCTGCACCTGCACGCTGCGCCGCTGGGTCTGACCGTTGTAGGTCGCCGTCACCGAATAGCGTCCGGCCGGCAGCGCGGCCAGCAGTAACGGACCCTCGGTCACTGTCGACAGAACCTGACGGCCGTGCGCGTCGGTGACGTTCACCGGGATGTCCGCCAGATATTCGTTGTTGCCGCTGCCGGTTCGTCCGGCGAACTCGAGCGCCAGCGAATAGTCGCGCATCTGCTGCTTGAGCGCGGCCGACTGGTCGCTGCCGATGCCGCCCGACACATAGGCGACCTGGCCCTCGTGATTTTGCGGCGGCAGCGACGACGCATCGGCGGCCAGCACAGATTGGCCGCCCAGGCCGATCGCCACGGCGGCGATCCCCAGTTTCAAGGTGGATAAGCGTTTCATCGTGACCTCCCTCCATTGGCGCCATGCAAAACCGCACATGAATGCATATGCGGGACTCGCGTCCGCAGTCGCTGGCAGGCGTTCGCGATGGCATCGAACACGCGGCAATGGCGCGACGGCACGCATCAGGTCGGGACCGGCGATGGATTGGCGTTCGGGAAAGCGCGCCAAGTCAGACGCGGAGGAACGCCACCGGCTCGTCGTATTCGGGGTCGGGTTCAGGTGTCGATGCCCGCCTTTCGACGCTGCGCCGTGACGTTTGCGGTACCGGTTTGCCGTACCGTCAAGCAGACCGTGGCGGCTGACGCGCGGCAGCGGGCGCGGGGAAAGGGGCGGTAAAACCGCGCCGCGCCGGCCGCAGCGGAGGCGAGGCGGTCACATCGAAGAATGCAACGCGTATTCGCACGTTGCGTGCCATGCCTGGCTCCTGTCGCATGGCGTGGCCGTAAGCCCACGCATGACGCGCCGGGCCGGAATGGCCGCTTCACGGTACGACAATTTCAGCCTAGGTCGAAAGGATTAAGACAGGCTTAAGCGCGCACTTTTAACCGGCACGCATTAAGCTGACGAACGACGCGATGCATGGACGCGATGCGCGAGAATCGGAAATGTGCCGGACCATTCCGGCTTTCAACGAACCGAGTGGAGGGCAACATGCGCTACGAGCTTTATTACTGGCCCGGCATCCAGGGCCGCGGCGAATTCGTACGGCTCGCGCTTGAAGCGGCCGAAGCCGACTACGTGGACGTCGCGCGCCGATCCGGGCGCGGCATGGGCATGCCGGCCATGATGCGCGTGCTGGAGAGCACGACCGAAACCTGCCTGCCGTTCGCGCCGCCGTTCCTGAAGGCCGGCGACCAGATCATCGGGCAGACCGCCAGCATCCTGCTGTTCCTCGGCGGCCGGCACGGCCTCGCGCCTCAGGACGAAGCGGGGCGGCTGTGGGTCCACCAGCTCCAGTTGACGGTGGCCGACTTCGTCGCCGAGATTCACGACACGCATCATCCGATCGCCGGCAGCCTTTATTACGAGGATCAGAAGGCGGAGGCCGCGATGCGGGCGGAGGATTTCCTCAAGCATCGCGTGCCCAAGTTCCTCGGCTACTTCGGCAAGGTGCTCGCGCACAACCCGCACAAGAGCGGCTATATGGCAGGCGGCGAACTCAGCTACGTGGATCTGTCGATGTTCCAGTTGATCGAAGGGCTGCGCTACGCGTTTCCGAACGCGATGGCCCGCATCGCGCCGAAGCATCGCGGGTTGATCGACCTGCACGACCGGGTCGCGCAGCATCCGCCGGTCGCGCGCTACCTCGCGTCCGCACGGCGGATTCCGTTCAACGAAGAGGGGATCTTCCGGCATTACCCGGAACTGGACGCGTAACGCGCCGGGCCGCGAACTCAGGCGACCAGTTGCACCGCGAGACTCCCGAGCGCGCCGAATCGTACGGTCAGCGTCTGGCCGAGCGGGGTTTCGATCGCACCGGCATACGAACCCGTCGTCACGATCTGGCCGGCCCGAACGGATTCGCCGCGCGCGGCGAGGAAATTGACGAGCCACAGCAGCGGCCTGACCGGATGTCCATCCGGGTGCCGGCCGTCGATCGACCGGTTCACGCCGCCGTGCAGCTCGAGCGCGATCGCGTCGAGCGTCGCGTGCAGGCCGCCGGGCACGGCCGGCCCGACGCACAGGCCCTGGTTGAACTGCCCGTCCGCGAGCAGTTCCGGCACGGTCGCCCGCGACGGCTCCGCGTAGCGGCAGCCGAGCACTTCGAGCGCGAGACGGACCTCGCGGATCGCGCCGCGCACGTCGTCTTCGTCGTAGGGCCGCTCGCGCGGCGGCAGATCGCGGTCGATCACGAACGCGATTTCCGGTTCGATCCGGACGGTCGGCGCATCGGCCACGACCCGAAACGGGCCGCCTGACGCGTGGATCGTCGACGCGAGGATCGGCGCGACGACGACGCGCCCCGGCGGCGGCAATGCGCATTTCCATCCGCCGACCGGCTCGCCCGACAGTTCGACGACGCGGCGCTGGATCGCGAGGGCCGTTTCGATGTCGTCGGGCCGGCAATCATCCGGCAGCAGGGGGCCGGCGACGCCGGTGCGGCGGGCTGCAAGCAGATGGCGGGCGGCGCGTTCCACGCGTTCGGGGGTGTTCGTCATGTCGTTTCCGGGAGTCGGCGGCGCCTCGCGGTGGGTTGCGCGTCGCGAGGCGAAGGGATCGATGATAGCGGGTTTGGAGCGGTTCGATTGGCCTGGAAAGGCATGCTGACTCGTCAATGTCATGCTTGAATGTGCAACCGACATGCGGACGAAAAATACTCGTCCGGTTTTCGGTTGTGACGCATCGAGCCGAACCCACATACTGACGGCACGTTCAATCGAGGAGCTATCCATGCACTTTGCCCGACTGCACCATCAAGCCGAACCGCTGCTGCTCGCCAACGTCTGGGACGTCGCAAGCGCCGTTGCGGCGAAAGCCGCGGGCTATGCCGCCATCGGCACGTCCAGCGCGGCCATCGCCGAGATGCTGGGCTATGCCGACGGCGAGGG
This sequence comes from Burkholderia ubonensis, assembly GCF_902833085.1. Classification (GTDB taxonomy): domain Bacteria; phylum Pseudomonadota; class Gammaproteobacteria; order Burkholderiales; family Burkholderiaceae; genus Burkholderia; species Burkholderia ubonensis. The sequence continues at coordinate 353,979 of NZ_CADFEB010000006.1, read as the reverse complement.
CGTGAGTTTCGCGGAACTGAAAGCCCTGGTCGCACGTTTGCGTGCTGCGACCGACTTGCCGCTGACCGTGGACATGGAAGCCGGCTATGGCGAGACGGCCGGGACGGTTGTAGCCAATCTGCGCGAGCTGGCGGCCCTGGGCGTGGTCGGCGTCAATCTCGAAGACAGCGTGGTACGCAACGGCCAGCGAACATTGTCGGACGCGGAAGCCTTCGCCCGGCGTCTGCGCGACATCCACGCCGGCTTGCAGGCGGCCGGCGTGGAATTGTTCGTCAACGTGCGCACCGATGCCTTCCTGCTGGGCATCGCGAATGCTCGTGCGGAGACCATCGCCCGCGGCCAGAGCTATGCCGCGTGCGGCGCCGACGGCCTGTTTGTGCCCTGTGTGACCGACGAAGCGGATATCGCCGCCATCGTGGCTGGCGTGTCCTTGCCGTTGAACGTGATGTGCATGCCGAATCTGCCGTCGTTCGAGCGCCTCGCCGCGCTGGGCGTCAAGCGCATCAGCATGGGCAATTTCCTGCACGGGCGGGTGCAGCAGACGCTGCGGCAACTCTTTGCCGCCGTGCGCGACGAACAATCCTTCCGGGCGCTGTTCGACCATGCTGGTCACTGATGCCCGACAAATCGACGCCTACTACCGCGCGCTGGTCGAGCGCGCGGCGGACCATGTCGGCATCTTCTACGTCGCGGTGAAAACCACCGGCGTGTTCTGCATCGCCACCTGCCGGGCACGCAAGCCCAAGCGCGAGAACGTGGTGTTCTACACCGACCTCAAGGAAGCGCTCGACGCTGGCTACCGGCCGTGCAAGGTATGCAAGCCGACCGAGAACGCCAACGCCGCGCCGCCCGACGTGGCCGAGGCTATCGCATGGGTACGCCAGCACCCCAAGGAGCGCCTGAGCGACTGGCACCTCAGGCAGCGCGGCCACAGCCCGGAGCGCATCCGGCGCTGGTTTCAGCAGCATTACGGGATGAGCTTTCAGGCTTTTCAGCGCTCGCTGCGCATCAATACGGCGCTGGAGGAGCTGAAGACCGGTCGGCGCACGACCGATGCCGCACTCGACAACGGCTACGATTCGCTCAGCGGCTTCGGCTACACCTGCAAGAAATTGACCGGCGGCGCGCCGACGGCGGCCGCCCACGTCATCCTCATTCACCGCTTTACCACGCCGTTGGGGCCGATGTTCGTCTGCGCAAGCGAGCGCGGCGTCTGCCTGCTGGAATTCGTGGACCGCCGGATGCTGGAGACCGAGTTCAAGGATCTGCAAAGGCGCCTGCGGGCACGCATCCTCGCCGGCGAAAACCCGCATACCCGTCAGGCCGAGCGCGAAGTCGGCGAGTATTTCGCCGGCACGCGCCGCCAGTTCGAACTGGCGCTCGACACGCCGGGCAGCGCGTTCCAGCAGTCGGTGTGGCAGGCTCTGCAGGCCATTCCGTACGGCAGCACCGCGAGCTATTCCGAGCAGGCCGGGAAACTCGGCAAGCCGCAGACGGTGCGAGCCGTGGCCGGCGCCAACGGCGCCAACCGCGTGGCGATCGTCGTACCGTGTCACCGGGTGGTCGGAAAGAACGGCGCGCTGACCGGCTACGGCGGCGGGCTCGCCCGCAAGCAATGGTTGCTGGAGCACGAGCGGCGGCACGCGTCGAGTGGATAGGCCGTGGCGCGGCTTCGCCGGCAAGCCGGCCCGCGCCAAGCGCGCGGCCGGCGTCCGTCGCGATCAGACCATCGCGTTGTCGCTGCCCGGGATCTCGTGCGCCTTGATCTGCTTGCGGTGCAGTTTGTACAGCAGTTTGCCCAGCATGCCGTCCTCGTGATACATCCGCGTGATGTTGCGCACGTATTCGTCGTCCGGCGCGATCGCCTGGGCGCCCATGATCCAGCGCACGCTCTCGCGGTAGTTGTAGAACGTCTTGTCGCGGCCGTCGCACAGGATCACCGACAGCGCGGCCATCGCCGCCGGATGGCCGCCGTCCGCATAGCGGCGCAGCTCGTCCATGTAACGGTGGCGCGACGGGATGTCCTCGAGGACGCCGATGTAAATCAGCATGTCCTTCAGGCCGTCGGTGTGCCCCATCTCGTCCGCCTTGCGCGCGGCCTCGATGGCCTCGATCCTCAGGTGCTTGCGTTCGTCGGGGTCCTTGCTCGCATTGGCGAGGCGATAGCAGGCATCCGCGAGCATGTACGCCCCCATGTTGCCGCCGCTTTCCATCGTCAGCCGATAGTAGTGGGCGGCCCTGTACAGGTCGGGCTGCACATGGATGCCGTCTTCGTGGAAGAGCCCGAGCAGGTATTCGCAGGAATCGCCGCCGGCGGCCAGCCCCAGCTCGGCGATCGCGAACGCTTCGGCGCAGCGTCGACGCTCGAAGCGCAACGCGGACGCCACCTGGTTCCAGGCCAGCGACCCGGGCTCGTGCGCGCGCGCAGCGTCCAGCCAGGCTTCGCCGCGCGCCTCGTCCAGCGCAAAGCCGAACGTGCCGTGGCGGTGGCCGTAGCCGCGCAGGATTAGGGCCGCCGTGCATTGGTGCGCGTCGGACGCGCGCTCGATGGCCCGGGTCAGCCAGTTACCGTCTGGATCCTGTCCCAGCGTCAGGTTCACGGCCATCGCCATCGCGCGGTTGTTGTCGATCGGATGGTGGCGCTCGGCTTCCAGCAGGCACGCGTAAGCCGGCTCGTATTCGCTGCGCATGAAGTGGCTGACCGCAAGCCAGTGCAGGGCCTCCCAGCGGTGAAACGGGTGCAGCGCGGCGTCCGCCCGGGCGCGCGTCTCGGCCATCCAGTGGCGCACGTCGTCGGCATCATCGTCCTCGTCCGCGGTGTCGTTCAGGTACTCGTCGCGCCAGATTTCGTGGCGCAGCCGGTCTTTTTCGACTTCGCTCAGGTGCGCGCAGGCGCCGGAGCCGATGAACGCGAGGATCTGCTCGTGGGTGCCGCCCCAGCGCGGCTGCATGTACCAGATGAACTTGCGCAGCACGAAGAACAGTTGCGGATGGAGATGCAGCGTGGCGTCCATCCAGTACCACTTGCCGCTGCGCATCTTCCTGCCTTGAACCGGGCCGGGCAGTGCGTCGGGAAACTCGGCCGGGCAGGCGACCGGTTCGTCCGGATTCAGGCCCGAGCGCGCCAGCACGCCCAGCAACGCGTCGCGTGCGGCCGCGTCGTCCACCGGCAGCTCGTCGTTCAGCTCGGTGACGGGCCACTGCCGCTGCTTCACCAGCCGGGTGAGCCAGCCGGGCTCGCCGAACGACGCCACGCTCTGGAAGAGCAGCGCGGGCGCGCCCCACATCGTCGGGGACAGCAGCAACGCCCGCAGCGCGGCCACCGCGGTGCGCGTCGCGCACGCGTGGGCGCAGGCCCAGCTCGCCTCGGTGACCGATTCCGCCCAGCCGGCGCCCCGGTATTCGTAGGCCCAGTGGTGCCAGTAATGCGCTTCGCACAGCCACGCGTGGGCCGAGCGCGGATTGGCCGCCTGCCACGCGCGCAGGCGCGCGAGCCCTTCGGCGCCGGCCTCGGTGCAGTGCCGCAGATCGCCGGGCAGGGCGTCGACGTAGCGCGCCTCTTCGTCGCGATCGGTCAGGCTGGCGGCCAGCGCCGCATCCAGTTTCGCGTCGAGTGCGGCATAGTCGCCCGCGCGCAGCAACGCGTCGATGTCGAACAGGAACCATTTCGACGGTGCTGGCGGGATCAGGTCGTGAGGGGCGGAGGACATGTCGGTGTCGGCGTTCATGATGAAACGGGTTGGGGATCGAAGATGCGATAGCGCTTCCAGGGCAGCGTGACCCAGTTGCCGGCCGGATTGCGCAGATGCTCGCGCACTTCCTGCGTGGCGCGAGAGGAAGCCGGGCCGTCCTGGCCGCTGCCGCTCAGCCATTGCCGGCGGGCGCGGGCGTAGGCGAGACCGAAGTCTTCCCAGCCGTCGAAGCTGTCCTGCGCGCGCTGGGCGTTGAGCAGCAGCACCAGCCACGCCTGCGGCTCGGGCGCCCAGCCCAGCAGCGCAAGACAGCGGACCAGAAAGGCGGTGCGGGCGCAATCGAAGGCGAGCGCGTCGCGCACGCGCCCCTCGGCGGCCAGTTGCTCGTAGAAGCCGTCATGCGAGCGGCCGACGCCGCCGACCCATCCGGCCAGCACGTGTTGCACACGCTCGGCGATCTGCGGCTCGGGCAGGTCCGCCGGCAGATCCAGTTCGCGCAACAGCTGGCGGGCAAGCTGCTCGCGCTGCGCGTCCGGCAGCGCATAGACGAGCGCGTCGCAATCGCAGCGCATACCGTTGCGGATCAGCAGGATGTCGGCCAGCGCGAGCGCCCAGCGGCGGCGGTTCGGCGGCGCCTGTTCGGCCTGGCTCCGGGCGAAGCGCATCGCGGCGCTGTCTCGCGCCGGCACGGCCTGGTCCGTCCCGGCGGCCTGCTCGGCGTCGACCTCGCGCACCAGGCGGGCCGCGATCCGGAACGTGCGCAGCACGTACCACGCCAGCACCAGCCCGACGAGGCAAAGCAGCAGCTTCAGCATGGCTCGTCTCCGTGCGTGGCCGAATCGAGCACGAGCGGGCCGCAGAGCGCCGGATCGATCGGGATGCCTTCGATTGCGAATGCAACGGGCGCCGCCGGCGTTGCAGCGGGGTGCTGCGCGACGGGCACAGCGTTGCCCGACAGCGTTTGCCGCGCGGCGGCCGCCACCGCGGGATCGATTTGCCGAAGGCGGCCCAGCGCGTGAGGCGCGTTGCGCAACAGCAGCCATTGCAGCACGGCAGGCGGCTGCTCGAAGTGCTCGATCAGATGGAAGTTGGCGCTCATCACGCTCAACAGGTAGTCCGGGGAGCGCACGTCGGTGACGAACGTCCATTCGCCCACCGCGGCGCCCGGCGCTTCCGGCTCGAACACCAGACCCATGCCTTCGCAGTCCGGATGGCGTTCGCCCTTGGGTGCGAGTGCGCGCAGGAACTGCCGCACGTCGTCGGTGTAGCGGCGCACCGGATGGCGGTTCTGCTTGCCCTTGATCTGGTCGATGCGCAGGCCGTCGGCGCGCATCGACAGGCTGATCGTCACGTGCGGCTGATTGCCCGCGCCGCGCAGCGTGAACAGGCGCAGCCGCCCGTCCCGGACGGCCTCCGCATACTGCTCGCCATAGCCGCCGCGCAATTGCCGCCGGTCTGCAAACTGGCCGAGGCAGTGCTGCATGTGATACGACTCGTAGGCCATCTCCTCGCGCAGCGCAGCGTGGCTGCCGACGAATTCGAAGATCATCCCGTTCGCGGTGCGCAGCACTTCGTGCAGTGCCAGGCCGCTGCTGGGCACCCAGCCCTTGTCGCGTCGCGCCTGCATGCGCTGGTGTTCGCGCTCCCACATCGCGAGGGCCATCGCACACGTGATGCGCTGCAGCTTCTGCGCGAGCCGCGTGCCCGTGCGCGAGCGCAGGAACTCGACCAGCACGCGCTCGCGATCGATCAGCAGCAGGTGCTCGGGATCGATGAAGTAGAGCGGCTTGGGCAAGGCCGGTGCCCGCGATGCCACGGCGTCGGCCCCCGGTGCATCGGCCCCCGGTGCATCGCCTGACGCCGGACGCGGCATGAACCGGCGCACCAGCCATTCGGGGGCCGGCTGGTCCGCGCCGGCGACCGCGCGGTAGTCGGCCAGCGAATGCAGCGGCTGTGCCTGCTCGAAGCCGCCGATGACCCAGCGGAAGAAATGGTTGGCCAGCCAGGCCGAGATGTCGGCGGGGTCGCCGCGTTCAGCGCTGCGACGCGCGATTGCCGCCTTGATGTCCGGCGCGTTGACCACATCGCGCGGCTGATACGAGGCAGACGAGACCGGGGACTCGGTCACCATGCGGGACCTCCGGTCATCGGGAAATGCTCCGTCGCGCACCGGGGTCGGGCTTTAGAAATTCATTATGCATATTGGTTGGATGGCCCTGAACTGCAGCGCCGTTCTCTCGGGCGGCGTCGTGCCGGCATTCTAATTTAATCGGCGGCCCGATGGCTGAAAACGGCGTTGACGCTCGATTCCCGGCATCGATGGCTTGTTTCGAAACTGAAACAGCTTCCGTGTTTTTTCTCGGCCTTATGTGCCAGGGGATACGGCGAACCGCAATCAAATCATTCGGTTACCCGCGTATGGCATGAACGATGCGTGCTCGCGCAGACGGAGCCGGAACTCGACGTGCTCCGGCCAGCCCGGCAGAGACATTCAACGACGAAGGCACACGAGGGGCAGTCGGCTTCCCGGAGAAGATCATGCTCAAGAAATTGAAATCGGAAATCCTGATACCGCTTCTCGGCATTCTGCTGGTCATCGCCCCTGGCTTGCCCCAGGCAAGGACGGTTTCGCCTTCGCGACTCGTCACGCAGGTCATCGATGAACGCCAGACCGTGGAATTGCCCGGCAATATCCGTCAGGAGGCAAGCGCCGGCAACGATCGCGGCCGGGTTGACGACAGCCTGGTTCTGGAACACATGCAGCTGCTCCTCAATCGTCCCGCGGAAACCGAAGCCGCGCTCGATCGCTTCATCGATCAGCTCTACGATCCGAATTCAGCCAATTCCCATCGCTGGCTCACCCCGGAACAGTTTGGGGCCGAGTTCGGTCCCGCCAAGGAGGACGTGTCGGCGGTCACGGATTGGCTGGGCCGGCATGGCTTTACCGTCAACAACGTGCAAAAGAGCGCGATGGTGATTGATTTCTCGGGAACGGCCGAGCAGGTTCGCCGTACGTTTCTGACCGAAATCCACAAGCTCGATATCAACGGCGTTGCCCACATCGCGAACATGAGCAATCCGCGCGTTCCGCAGGCGCTCGCCGGTATCGTGCGCGGCGTCGTGTCCTTGCATGACTTCCGCCCCCATGCGAGCTTCAAGCCAAGGCGGGCCTATACGATCCCGTCGCTGTTCGCGACGTACAACGCCGTCGTCCCGGCCGATCTTGCGACCATCTACAATCTGCAGCCGCTGTTCGCGGCCGGAATCACCGGCAAGGGGCAGACGATCGGCGTCATCGAAAATACCAACATGTACGACGTTGCGGACTGGACCGCATTCCGTTCGACCTTCGGCTTGTCCGGCTATGCGACAGGCTCGTTGTCGCAGATCCACCCCGGCAATTGCGCCGACCCCGGTGTCGTCGCCGGCAACGAGATGGAAGCCGAACTCGATGCCGAATGGGCCAGCGCGGCGGCCCCGGGCGCAGCCATCGTGGTCGCGTCGTGCAAGGACACCAGCACCACGTTCGGTGGGCTGATCGCACTTCAGAACCTGCTCAACAGCGGGAGCGCGCCGGCTATCGTCAGCATCAGCTACAGCGAATGCGAGGCGGAAAATGGCGCGGCCGCCAACGCGGCCTACAACGCCGCGTATCAGCAGGCGGCCAGCCAGGGCGTTTCCGTGTTCGTGGCGGCCGGCGACGAGGGGGCAGCCGGCTGCGACCCGAACGTCACGAGCGCCACGCACGGCATCGGCGTCAACGGCCTTGCATCGACACCCTACAACGTCGCTGTCGGCGGCACCGACTTCGGCGACACCTACGCAGGGACGAACTCGACCTACTGGAGTTCGACCAACAGTTCCACTTACGGCTCGGCGCTGTCGTACGTCAACGAAATTCCATGGAACGATTCCTGCGCGAGCACGCTGCTCGCCGCGGCAAACGGCTACTCGACGACATACGGACGCGCGGGCTTTTGCAACAGCTTGTACGGCCTGTTGTTTTACCAGACCACGGCAAGCGGCAGCGGAGGACCGAGCGGTTGCGCCACGGGTGTCCCGCGCCAGCAGGGCATCGTCGGCGGCACGTGCAAGGGCTACGCCAAGCCGTCCTGGCAGATGTCGCTCGTCGGCAATCCGTCCGACCTCGTGCGCGATCTTCCCGACGTTTCGCTGTTCGCCGCCGACGGCGCGTGGGGACATTTCTATGTGTTCTGCGACTCCGACGCCGCGGATGGCGGCGTAGCCTGCACCGGCGAGCCGAGCGGCTGGGCGGGGGCGGGCGGGACGTCATTTGCCTCGCCGATCTGGGCCGGATTTCAGGCGCTCGTCAACGAGAAGATGAATGCGAGTCAAGGGAATCCGAATCCTGTTCTCTACCGGCTCGCCAAAACGGAATATGGGGCTGGCGGAAGCAGCAGCTGTAATTCGAGCAACGGCAGGAATGTCGGCGGCAGCTGCATTTTCTATAACGTCACGCAGGGTGACATGGACGTGGACTGTACGGGTTCGATCAACTGTTATCGAGCGGGCGGCGTCAGCGGCGTGCTGTCGACGACGAGCAACAGCTACCGGAAAGCCTTTGGCGCCGGTGTCGGCTGGAATTTCGCGACCGGCATCGGGACGGTCAATGTGACGAATCTGGTGAACAGTTGGTGAGGTGTGGGTCGTTTGGCTAGTGCCGCTCGACCTGTCGTCGACTGACATCGAGTCGCTCCGCGGCTCGCCACGGCATCAGCCGTCCTTCGACGACTGCTTCGACAACTTTGAGTCGATCCAGCTCGCGCATGCTCATGGTGATCGTGTTGGTGTTGGTGTTGTTGGCCACGGGCGGCTCCTGGTTGACCATCAGGAGCCGCTCAGGATGAACCAACCAGCAGCCAACTACGACATTTCAACTTTGCCCAGATACGACATTAGAACTTTGCTCCCACATGCGATCTGGTGATAATTCACGTTATGTCAACTTAAAATCCAATCAAAGCCACTGCACAGTCGTGACCTGCAACAGTGTAAGCCCCAGAACCGCATCTATCGATAAGCCTGCCATGAGCTCTGGCAATCCGTTTCAAGCGGGCATTGTCCGTCATGTTCCCCGGTAAGTGTGACCGCGATCATCCGATCTGCTCCAATCGCCTTGCAGCGGAACGCCCATGGTCGAAATTTGATTAAAAATCGCCTCGATTATTGGTTAATTGTTGAATTAAAATTGCGCCGCAGTTTCCATAACAGCCGAGCCCTGCATTGACGCCGTGAACCATACACGGCCGATTGGAGGGGCGCCAAGGCAAATTACAAAACACTGTGCTGCCGTGCCCACGGGCGAGCAGCCGGAACCACCGCTTCTTGATGAGCACCGTAGACCAGAACCCTGTCCTCGCCTTCGCGGATCCGCGCGGCGAGACGAAAAGTCATGCCTCGCGCCAAGCGCCAGGCTATCGCCCCGACATCGATGCCTTGCGCGCCCTCGCTGTCGTAAGCGTCGTCATATTTCACGCCTTCCCGAACTGGCTCCCAGGCGGCTTCGTCGGAGTCGACGTATTTTTCGTAATCTCGGGCTACCTGATCACATCGCATATCCTGCGCGAACTCGATGAGTCGACATTCTCGTTCGGAAGCTTCTATGGCAGGCGCATCCGCCGCATTTTTCCCGCGCTGCTGATCACACTTGTCGGCACCTACCTGGTGGGGTGGTTCAACCTCCTCCCCGAGGAATTCAAGGCTTTGGGCAAGCACATCGCGGGCGGCGCATTGTCGGTCGCCAATCTCGTCCTGTGGCGCGAGGCGGGATACTTCGATGCGGCCGCCGACCAGAAACCGCTGCTGCACCTCTGGTCGCTTGGCGTGGAGGAGCAGTTCTATCTCTTCTGGCCGATCATTCTTTGGGGCCTGTCGCGCGCGAGACGATCGCCGATGTGGGCAATCGCCATCCTCGGCACGCTGTCATTCGTATCGTGCATCATCATCGTACGCACGAACCCGGTATTCGCGTTTTACCTGCCAGTCACGCGCGCGTGGGAATTGATGGCCGGCAGTGTGCTGGCATATCGAGAACGCCAGCGCGTCGAGCGCGCGATAGGATTTTCGGAAGGTGGCGTGGTTGCCGGCGCCCTCCTGCTCCTGATTTCCATTGCGCTGCTGAACTCGCATCTCACGTTTCCCGGATGGTGGGCCATCGGCCCGACGCTTGGCACCTGTCTCGTGATTCGCGGCGGACACGATTCGGCGCTGATGCGCAGAGTGTGCACCAAGCCGGTCCTGTTGCTCGGCCTGATCAGCTATCCACTCTACCTCTTCCACTGGCCGATCCTCTCCTTCCTACGGATAATGTCCACCGGTGTACCAGCCTGGCACCTCCGCGCAGCGGCAGTCGCAATCGCCATTCCGTTGGCATGGCTCACCTATCGCTGTGTCGAACGGCCGATTCGGCGTGTACGGCGCCCCAACCTCCTCGCCCTGTCGCTCCTGATCCTGGTCCTCGGCGCGGGATTCGGCGGCTACAACGCGTACGCCCGCAACGGCATGGAGTTCCGCATGTCCCGTCTTGCGTCGCAGTTTGCTGACGGCGCGCGTTTCGACCGCGACCGTGAATGGCGCCGCGGATCTTGCTATCTCGAGGGAGCAGACGAAGAAACCTTTGCACCCGAGTGCGTCGGGCGCGGCACTGCGCCCATGGTGTTCCTCTGGGGTGATTCGCACGCAGCCGCGATGTACCCCGCTTTCCGCGACGAACAAGCCCACTATGGGGTGCGCGTGGCAGAGTTCAGCGCATCCGGTTGCCCACCGCTGCTCGGCGGTAACGATCACTGCGGCCGAATCAGCAAGCGCGTGCTGATCGCGCTAAAGCGTGCTGTGCCGCATACCTTGATCCTGACCGCGAACTGGAGACCCGATACGTTCGCCGCCCTCAAGACGACCGTAGCGGCCGCCCGTGATGCCGGGGTGAAACGTATCGTGCTGCTGGGGCAGGTCGCGACCTGGCAGAGCTCGCTTCCCAAGCTGTATTGGCTCTACTGGCGTCAACATCATGAGGTTCTGTCCGCACGGTCGTGGTTCGCCGTCGATCCCAAGGCATCGGAATACGATCGCCTGGGCAAGGCTACGGCAGAGGAACTGGGCATCGAATACGTGTCTGCGTACGGCGCGATGTGCGATGCCGACGGATGCATTACCCGCACCGGGAAAGGACGCGGCACGCTCGTGACGTTCGATGGGTCGCATCTCACGCCGGCAGGAGCGCAGGCGGTGATGAGCGCGACGGCATCAGCGCTGTTGAAGTAGGCGTCATGTACTGGCTGCGTCGTGGCTATTCCTGGGCGTCGTGTTCGATGCTCGACTAATCGCAGGTAATATTGGACTCGCGTCGCCCGGACCTCGCGCTCGCACCTGACGAGGTTATCTCGCGCGGCCTGCGGCGACACCCGCATCCGGCCAAGACAACGCGCCATCTTCTGCGCGGCGGCGTCGAGTGCCGATGCGACATCGCGCTCGCGGAACTGCAGCATGCCGTTGGCGCGTGCCCCACCCGGACGACCGCAGCGCCATAAATAAAGCAAAACGATCGCTCACTGGAGACAGGCTTGAACACGGCAACCCGATCAGACCTCGCACTAGACGCGGCAAGCGGACGGAACACCTTGGTGCTTGTCGTGTTCACCGCGTTAACGAATCTCGCGGACGGCGTGACCAAGGTCGCGCTGCCGCTGATGGCGACCGCGCTGACCCAGTCGCCGCTCCAGGTATCCGGCGTGTCGCTGACGCTCACGTTGCCGTGGCTGCTCGTCGCCCTGCATGTCGGCGTGCTGGTCGATCGCGCCGATCGCCGCGTGCTGCTGTGGCTCGCCAACGGGATGCGGCTTGCCGCCATCGCGGTGCTCGTCCTGCTGTCGCTGTCGAACGGTATCACGCTGCCGGTGCTGTACATCGGCGGCCTCACGCTCGGCATCGCGGAAGTGATCGCCCTGACCTCCGCCGCCGCGCTGGTTCCCGACGCGGTGGCGCCCGCCGGGCGCGAGCGCGCGAATGCATGGGTCGCCGGCGCGGAAACGGTCTGCAACGAGTTTTGCGGGCCGCTGGTGGGCGGCCTGCTCGTCGCCGCCGGCACCGCGCTCGCGCTCGGCACGGTGGCAAGCGCATACCTGATCGGCGTGCTGGCGCTGTGCTTCCTGGTCGGACGCTTTCGCGTCGTTCACGCGCCGGACGCGCCGCGCGAGCCGGTACACCGGCAGATCGCAGAAGGGCTGCACTACCTGTGGCGGGAACCGATCCTGCATCTGATGGCGGTCACGCTCACGGTGCTGTGCGCATGCTGGGGGGCCTGGCTCGCGATCATGCCGTTGTTCGCAACGAAGGTGATGGGCCTCGATGCGCGCGGTTACGGCGTGATGCTGAGCGCGCTCGGCATCGGCGGCTTCGTCGGCGCATTGAGCGTGACCACGCTGAATTGCTGGCTCGGGCGGCGTACGGTGATGTTCGTCGACCTGCTCGGCACGCTCGCGATGATGGCGATGCCGATAGCGACCGTCAATCTGTGGGCGGTGGCGGCAAGCGCGTTCGCGGGCGGGCTGGGCGGCACGCTGTGGAGCGTCAACTCGCGCACCATCAGCCAGGCGCTCGTTCCCGGCGCGCTGTTCGGACGGTATAACGCCGCCGCGCGCCTGTTCAGCTGGGGCGCGATGCCGGTCGGCGCGGGGCTCGGCGGGGTGCTCGCCGAACTCTTCGGCTTGCGCGTCGCGTTTGCGGGATTCGCCGTCGCTACATTGCTTTTGATCGTGCCGTTCCTGCGAATCGCTACGCCAGCGGCGTTGAATGCCGAGAAACCCGGACCGCGCTGAGCGCGACGGCCGTGATGTCGCTATGCGCGGAGCCACTGTCGCTCTGGTATCGATGACATTCGTTCGCGAAGTCGACCAGCCCGCCGACAAATTCGCCGTCGGCGACTGGCGGCTCGCCGTGAATAACCTTCCCTACTCGCCGATGCGCAATCGAACCTCGTATGCCGCGTCGCGTCTGTGTTCGAGCATGGCACTCACAAGCGCCTTCGTCGGCAATTGAGAACGATCACGAACGGACAGGCGGTGGCGCCGTTGCTCTACGCAAACGGCACGTATGGCACGCTCGCGGAGATAGATCGATGACGGTCATTCTGCGTCGTCGCAGCTCGACTCCAGCAGCAGGTACTCGCCGTCTTCCGCGGCGCCGGCGCCGATCTCGGTAAAGCGGCTCGCGCGATAGAACGCCAGCGCCGGCGCGTTGGCACGCAGGCACTTGAGCCGGTAGCGCGTCGCCGGCCAGCCCGGCAGCGCGCGCAGCAGCGCCCGGCCTATGCCGCGCCGGTGATGCGACCGGTCCACGTACAGGTGATGGATGAAATGGTCCGGCTCCCAGACCGACACGAAGCCGGCCAGTCGCCCGCCGTCGTCCTCTGCGACCAGCAGTCGCTCGCCTTCCGTCTGCGCGTCGAAGTCGGCCAGCTGGAACGCATCGCCCGGTTGCCAGACGAAGGTTTCGCGGCGCGATCGCAGGAAAAGCTCGCGCAAGAACGGCACATCCTCGGCCACGGCGGCGCGTATGGTGATGCTCATGAATCTGTTACCTCGCAGTGTAATGGTCGCCGGGGCCCACGGCCGCGACGGTCTGTCGAGCACGGTCCTGCGAGTGACTGGATTACTGCACTCCCGTTTCATTCTTCACTTTGTGATACTCCTGAAGCCTGTGGCAATCATGGCATGCATACCCCTGATGGTTCGCGTCGCTGTATGTCCATTGCCTTACGGCTCTGCTGTCCTCGTCTATGCCGCGCTGAATGCCTCTTGCTTCGGCGTGGTTACAAGCCGAACCGGGCACCTTGTCATCATGGTGGTGCCCTTCGTGTGCTGGACGATCCGGGGCGAAGTGTTCAGGTTCGAGATTACCGCTGCCTGGCTTGTAGTTCGGATTGGGAGAATCATAGCCAAGCCCGGTGTACGGCCTTGTTCTTGTCTCCGTCTCACCCTTGTTTTTCGGCGTGAACGCGTATGTATCGCCTCCGCCATAGCCCAACGGACTCTTTTTCCGATTTCCCGGGATAATCACGTCTTTGTCCATGTCGAATCCGTGATTTCCCAGCCGGTCGAACGCGACCGCCACCTGTGCAGGACTCAATGTGCCGTTTGATGTGATCGCAATTCGCCCGTCCTCCAGTTCGGTGAGGGCGGTCACGTTGCGTCCATCCGGGTTCGTCCCCTTCCCGCTATGGTAGTAGTCCCATCCGGCCCGATGAATGTCCGCCACGATCTCATTCCCCTGCTCCGCCGTCAGCGTGGGCCGCTTGTGCGGAACGTCACTGTTGCCTTCCTTGGCTTGCTCTTTCGAAGGCCCCAGATCGGGATGCTGTGCACCGTCCTCCGACGAAGCGGCTGCCTGTTTGTTGCTGTGCAGCCCGCGCAGATCAACCGAAACAAGCGGATTGGGGACATAAGCATAGAGATTGACGCCGCCCGCTTGTCCCTTGGGATCCGACTGCAAATACCGCCCAAGGTCCGGGCTATATGATCGGAACCGGTTGTAGTGCAGCCCGATCTCTCGCTCGAGCCAATGCCCCGGCCATCGCAAGTCGTACTCCAGTGCGTTTCCCGCTTCGACCCGTACGGCCCCATACGCGTCAATTGCTTGCGCGCGCCAGACCACTTGGCGGTCGCTGTCTTCGATCCACTCGGGCAGGCCAGCCTGATTGCAGAAAACGAAGTACGCTCGGCCGGCCTCCGGTGACGCGTGAACACAGGGATAGTCGATAAACATGAAAGGCAGGAGCGCAATCTCGTTCACGTACACGTAGACCCGCAACTCACCGTTTGGCGCAATTTCAGCGGCAACGCGGTCACCGTCCCAGTAGTATTCAGTGTGTTCAGCGCCCATTGTCTTGCTGACTCGCCGGCACAGTCCATCGTACTTCGCAGTCCATACCTCGTTGCGGTCGCTCCAGCTCACCTTTACGAGCAGGTCCAGACTGTTGTAATGCCAGGCGGTGCGAGCGTTGCCGCCGAGTTCTTCACAAAGGTGATTTCGGTCGTTGTAACGAAACGTGCTGAAAGACGACGTCGCAAGACGATTACCCTCGTCATAGCGCATCCACTCGCGTGCCGGAGTCGACAACAGATTGCCGCCGGGGTCATATTCGTAGCGTCGCACACGCCACCCATCCCGAGTTTCTTCAATCGGCCGATGCGCCGCATCGTACTGATACTCGGTCATGCCTTTCGCGCTATCGATTACCCGCCGCAGGTCACCCGTCGCGCTGTACCGATACTGCACCCAGCCGATATCCATTGCGCCGCCCCCTGTCCAGACGATGCGACCGCCACAACGTCCGGCCTCGTCGAAACCGTATAGCGCATTGGTTCCATTGCCGAGGCATAGCAAGATCCGCCCGTCGCACGTACGATAAACCTTGTGGGAGCCCCCTGTGGGAGGATGAATCCGAACTTCTCCGTCGCCCACCGCCTCGTAATGCACCTCGAAACGATCGAGGTACGTCGTCCTCGCGAGCTGGCCTCCTGCATAGGCGTGCTCGACACCACGACCATCGCGCTTGTCGACCGTACGGCGATTGAGGGCGTCGCGAGACATGGAGACATCGAACTCATCAGTCGAGACCTTTATCAAGTTTGCGCGCGCGTCATATGCGTAGGTGTGTACCTCGCCGCTCGCGCAAATGCGCTTGCTGTACAGGCCATCGTCGCCGACTTCGAACTGCAACAGGACATTTCCCGCGCCGTCCCGCTTCTCGATAACCCGATCGCCGGCGTCGTAAGCGTACGTCTCCCGCAGCACGCCATGGCGCCTCACGCTGGTCACGCGATCCTTGAAGTCATAGGTGTACGCGCTTTCGTTGCCGTTTGCGTCGACGATCGCCGCAATCCTTCGCTTCGGCGTATACCGATACCGGACCGTGTTGCCCAGCGGATCGGTTTCGCGCTCACGCAGGTTCCAAGACGTCACGCTATAGTAATAGTCGCGTCCGTCCTTGTCGCGACGCTGCTGCAAATTTCCAGCCCCGTCGTATGTCAGCCGTTCAATCCGGCCATGTTCGTCGGTACGGGCGATGACCCGCCCTGCCGCATCGCGCTGTTCAGATGGTGATGACGCCGGTGCGTCTGGGGCGAAGATCGTTGCGGCTTTCTTCGCTATTTCGGGCGGAAGCAATACCGTATCAGCAAGCCGTATTCGCCCGCCCTTGCCCCACTGCAAGTCAAGTGGCGATCCAGGTTCGGGGTGGGCGAAAGGATTGGGCAAGACTGGCGCCTCATCCTTCGTGGGCCAGCCGTTCCCCCAGCGGTCAACGCGCGCCGTGTTGCGGCCGCGCTCGTCATAGATCCAGCGCAACACACGGCCGCTCGAATCGACCTCCTCGATGACGCGCCCATCTGAGCCCGTCACCCGCTCCTCAGCTCCGCCATACGGATCTATTATCCGCGTAATCGTGCCGGCCTCGTTGTACAGGACTGTCCACTTACCGCCGTCGCCCTCGATAACGATCGTGCGTCGAGGATGGTACTGGAAAGCGACGCGCCACATCCCGTCTTGCCCGGTGCTCTCGACGCAACGGCCTTCGCTGTCGTACTGGTAAAAGAATGAATATCCGCTCGGGTCAGTGAGACGGATGACGCGATGCCCGGAATCGTACGCGTACGTTGACGTTGCGCCCATCGCATCTTGGTGCTCGACAAGACAGCCTTCGGTATCGTATTCGTAATGTGCGATCCGTATGGTCTGCCCGTCAGGGTCGGTCAGCAGGACCTCAATTATTCGTCCGCGTGAATCGTATTGAAATTCTATTGTTCGCCGGACGTTGCCGTTCTCGTCAGCCTGCGCGATCCACTCGATGTCTCCCGCGATGTTCCGGCGGAAGGTTGTCCGAACACCATTACGATCATGAAAAACGAAACGGGCCAACGACGTGGTTTCACGGCTCCGCTCGAAAAACAGATGTCCGTGCGCGCCATGCCAGAGAACGAACTGGTTAGCGTCGTGCTGCTCGAGTTCATAGCCATCACTGCAGCCGGCATAACTTCCGTCCGCATTCTTGTCGAATTCGAATTCGCGGCCACGCGGGTCAGTATAAATCGCTCGCGTTCGCAAAAGCCGAAGCTCGTGCTGGAAGGTATGTCGAAACCCGCATCCGAGAAGCCCGTCGCGCTCGTGCCATGCGCTGCTGTAGTGACGACCCCATTCGAACGGTGCAGTTTCGTTGGTTTCATAATCCATGAACCGGTTTTCGACATCACCCGTTACCGGATTGATCGGCTCACCTCTTCCATCGCACTCGTGATGTTGCGTGCGTGCCCTACGCTTTCCAGGGTTGACATTCTTCCTCAGCCCCCACCCAGCCATTGCCGCCGCCATCGCATCCGGCATCGGAAACCCGCCGACCAGCACGGTCGGATTGCCCGCGAGCAGCATACCCATGCTCGGCTCGATGCCAGGATCCTTGCCCATCAGATTGCCAAGCAGCATCATCGCTGCATCCGCAACCGTCTGCGCGGCCATCATCGCGGCCGCCAGTCCCTCGCCATGCGCTGCGTCGGCGGCAGCACCCGCTGCGCCCGACGCAGGCCCAACCGCCGCATTGCCGACCTTCCATGCCTTGCCTGCGCGTCCCATCCAGCGCGCCCGGCCCGACACCTCTGCGGCCTCGCTCGCAGCCTGCTCGCCTTTCTCCGCAGCGCTCCCCGCTTCCTCACCGGACTTCCCCGCATGCCCCATCGGATTGCAATGCCGCGTCATGTCGATGCCCATGCGCGCCGCACGCATCCCGCCGAAGAACGTATTGCTCGATCCCGTCTGAATATCGAAGTAAGGCGTCAGCCCGCCACAGGTAGGCGCAATGCCGATGTCCAGCACGCGGGCCGCAGGAATGCCGCCGATCAGCACGCTCAAGCAACCGCTGCCGATCGTCGCACCCATACTCGGCAACGGAAAACCGCTGCTCGGCGGATGACTGTGCGCATGCGGCGTGCCGAGGTGCGGCACGCCGATGGTGGCCGCCGGCATCCCCGGCATCTTGTCGAGCAGCGGGATCTGCGCGATGCCGGTATTGAGCAACTGCGACGGCGCGCTTTGCAGGGATGCAAGCGCATTCACGGCCTCGCTGACATGATGGAGCGCGCTGCCGTCCGACGAGAACGTCTGCTTGAATGGATCGAAAGTCGACTTGACCGTATCGAGCAGCGAGTCGCACGCAGTGTCCGCCTTCGATTCCGATGGCGCCGCATGGCTCTCGGACGGCTCGGATGCGCGCGTCAACCGGTTTGCCGGTTCACTCATTGCCGTGCCCGTTCATATCCGGCCATCGGATCATGCGTGACCCGCGCCGCGGCGCCACGCAGGCGAGCCACGTAAAGCGGATCCTTTTCCAGTTCGTACGCCCTCGCCTCGGTTTTCAGTCCGGCGTTCCCGTAAAGCGACACGAGCCGATCGAGGATGCCGATGCGCTGTCGTTCGCAGCCGAACTGCTCGCACAGACCCTTCGCATCGATCCAGCCCTTCGCGGCTTCCGCCGCCTTGCCGCACGCGAGCAGCGCGACGCCGGCCTTCTCCATCGCCTCGATTTTCGTATGCACGAGCATCAGCCTGCCGGCGGCGCCGCTCGCCAGATCGAAATAGACAGCCGCCTTCGCATGTTCGCCGAGCGCGTTGCAGCAATTGCCTACCGCCATCAGCGAATTGAGCACGACCAGCAGATTGCTGCCGTCGAGCGCCGCCGGCAGCGCCCGCACGTACCAGTCCTTTGCATCGCGCGGCGACCCGTGGCGCAACGCCACGTCGCCCAGGCCATGCAATGCCACTGCGCAGCCTGTCGCATCCTTGCGCTCCGCATGAAACGCAAAAAGCGCGTAATACTTGCGCTGTGCGTCGGGCAACCGGCCGTGCGCAAGGTCGATCGCCGCGATCTGCATCAAGGCTCCCATGCGCTGCTCGATCGGCTGCGCCGCATCGTTCGCGGTGGCGACCAGGTTGCGGGTTGCCTTTTCGGACGAGAAATCCACCGGAAGGATCAACACATGCTCCGCTTTTTTCTCGCGAGCGAGCGGAATCAGGCAGGGATGATTCCGATCGTCGCGAATGCAGAACCGATGCCCCTCCATCCAGTCCTCAAAGCCGTTCAGCGCCAGGCATTGCAGCAGCATCTTCGCGAAGCCGCCGACGTCGCCGACCGGTGACGGCAACCACGCCCAGACGACCTTCACGCCTTCGGGCACCAGCATGCGAACATGCATGACGGCATCGCGCAGCCGTTCCGCGGGTGTGCGCCTCGGATCGGTACACGTCAGCGGCAAGGGCGGCCAGCCCGCTTCGCCACGCTCGACGCGCGCCGCGCTCTCTTCGTCGACCTGGCGGGCGAGCGTCTCCATGCACGTCTGGAGATACGCGCCGGCCGCGTCGCATGGAAACGGAAAGATCAGGAAAATCGCATCGCCGACGCGCTCGTCGAGCGATTGCATCATTTTGAGAACAGGCACGACGTCGTTATCGGTCGCTTCGAGCAACAGCGTCGGATCGTCGGGCTGCTCGATGAAGGCTTCGATCGACGATTCGATGGCGGCGAATTCACGATGCATGAGGGCGCGCTTCCTTGTCAGTTCAACCGGACGTACCGGCTGCGCACCACCGTGTCCGCCTCGGTTCGGATGTCGACGCCGCCGCGCCCACCTTCGAGTTCGAGCGTCTGCGCGCTCAGCCGAAGCTTGCCGGCGACTTCGATGTTCACGTTCCGGTTCAGCAACGTCACGACCGGCCCGTCCGGCGACGCACGCACCTGCAGCAGCGGGCAGCCCGACGCATCCGTCACCTGCACGCATTTGTCCGGTTCGAGCGCAAGCGCCACGGCCGGCTCGACGATCGGCTCGACCGGCTCGCCGCGGCCGGCCCGCTTCAGCAGGCCGGAGACCAGATACTCAGGCCAGTTCACCGGCGACTGCAGCAGCACGCGATCGCCGATGCCGGGCTTCACGCCGTCCACGCATTCGAGCCAGCGCTCGCACGCATTGCCGTCCTGCATCGACCATTTCACGCGAACCCGCCCCATCGCGTCGGGATGATGCGTATCCGTCACCTCGCCGATCAACGTTGCCGATTCGGCGCGCTCGACCGGAGGGGAAGGTTCGGGCGGCATGTCGTTCTCGAACAGCCGCCGCAATGCACTGACGGTATCCGCTTCAAGCGCATCGTCGATCGTCATCTGATCCGCTTCGTTTTCCATCGAATGCCTCCCATGCTTCGAATGCAACCGGGCAACCGGCAAGCGCCGGTGTAAATCAATTGATATGGGCGATCGTCCCCTGTATCGTCACGCCCGAACCATCGAGCGTGACGGAGCCGCCTTTCGTCGAGAGGACGATCTTCGTCGCCGTGACGTTGACTTCACAACTGTCCGTACCGTTGTCGATATGGATCTTCGGTGCCTGCAGACTCGCCGTCGCCTTGCCTGAAAGCTTGAGATCGTCCTCGCCGTAGATCTTGACGCCTGGCTTAAAGCCGGCAATGTCCACGCCCTTGCCATCTCCGACGATGCTCACGCCGCCGACGCGGCCTGAGAGACTGACACCGGAGTCGCCGCCGGTCCCGTCGATGACCACTCCGACCTTTTCCTTGTTGATTTCCACAAAGCTCTTCTCGACGCTCATCGCGATGCAATCGCCTGCGACCGTCGACGCAATTTTCTTGACGTCGACCGCATGATTTCCCGACTTGACTTGCGCGGCATACGAGCCGGCTTCAACGACATGCGTGCTGTCCCCCTTGACGAACACGTCATGCTTTCCGCTCACCACCGCGAGGCTGTGATTGCCTTTCGCAACGGTATGCGAACTATCGCCTTCGACGGACACGCTGCGGCTCCCCCCCACCCCATGCGTCTCGTTCCTCACGATCTGCGCGACCCTGTCCTGCCCGATCGTCACCGTCTCGTCCCGCCCGACGCTGCGTTGCCGGTTTTTCTTCACCTGCATCGTCTCGTCGTTGCCGACCGTATGCGTATGGTCGTGCCCGACCGACAGCGAATGATCGGCCTCCGTCTCCGCGTCGAAATTCCGCTCGGCATGCATCCATAGCTGTTCCGCGCCCTTCTTGTCCTCGAACCGGAACGCGTTCGCATGCTCGGTCGTCCCGCCCGGCGACGACCTCGACAGCAGCCCGCTTTGCGTCGCGCTCCCGGGCAGCCCCCACGGCGGCATCCGCTCGCCGTTGTATACGCGCCCGGTCACGATCGGCTGGTCGGGATCGCCGTTCAGGAAATCGACGACCACCTCGTCGCCGATGCGCGGAATCTGCACGCCGCCGAAGCCGCCGCCCGCCCACGGGCTCGACACGCGCACCCAGCACGACGAATCCTGGTTGCTCTGACCGTACCGATCCCAGCGGAACTGCAGCTTCACGCGGCCGTACTGGTCGGTCCAGATCTCCTCGCCCGGCGGCCCGACGACGGTCGCGGTCTGCGGGCCGCTGGTACGCGGCCGCGGTGTCACGCGCGGCGAGCGGTACGGCAGGCTCGACGGCTGCACGACCACCTGCGACGCATGCACGACCGCATCGGCGCCGCCGCCGGTCGCGTACGCGTTTTCCTGGAACCGGTACGCGCATTCCACGATCAGGTATTCGCGGTTCTGGTCGGCGCGCGGGCAATGCGCGAGCGTGAACAGCCACCCCGGCGCGATCCCGCGTACGTCCGTGCTCGCGCTCGCGCGCTCGTGCTCCGCCTGCCGCTCCTCGAGACGCACGCGGCTGTAGCGCACGCCGGGCGCGTCGTCGCGATAGCCGCCCGGCCATTCGAACGACGCGAAGCCGTCGTGGTCGTGGCCGCGCGGATCGATCTGCTGCGCGGATAGATCCGCGCGCGGCTTCGTGTAGTCGTAGTCGCTGGTCTGGTGCTTGCCGATGCTCACCTCCTGCGCGGGCAGCCAGCTGTCGACATGTTCCTCGTCGGCGATCGCCGTGCGGTCGGGCGCGATGAACGGAATCGTCGCGTAACCGGGCAGCGCCGCATGCGACGACATCGCGTCGCACAGCACGAGCGTATGACTGTCCGCCGCGTGCCTGAAATAAAAATAGATGCCCTCGAACTCCATCAGCCGCGACACGAACGCCTCGTCGGTCTCGTTGTACTGCACGCAGTAGTCGCGCGGCGCGTACGACTCCGTCAGCCGGCTCTCGATCGGAAAACCATAGGGCGCGAGCACCTCCTGCACGATTTCGGGCACGGTCTTGCTCTGGAAGATCCGGCAGTCCGAGCGGCGCGTCGCGAGCCACAGCCACGGGCGCACGACCAGCGCGTAGCCGTAGTAGCGCTCCGCGCGCCGGCCGGCCAGCGACGCACGCGCGACGATCCCGTTCAGGTAGCGCGTCGCGCCGTCCTGCTGCGCGATCCGCACCGTGACCGGCTTGCCGAGCAGGTCCTTCAACGACAGGCTGTGACTGTCGGCAAGCGCCTCGATCCGGTATTCGAACAGGCGACCGAGCGCTTCCTCGCCGTCGAGCCGGTGGAATTTCAGGTCGTCGCCGTTCGGGCTGTCGAGTGTGAACACGCGGGTCACGTCGTCTCCTCCTCGCCGGACTGGCCGACAAACCGATAAACGAACTGGCCGTCGGCCGCGCTCACGTCGATCGCCGCGAGCGCGCGGCCGTCGAGCGTCGCGCGCAGGATCGCCTGGCTGATGCGCGGCAGCACGGTGTGCGTGAGGATCGCGTCGACCATCCGGCCGCCGGATTCGATCGTCCGGCAACGCTCGACGATCAGCGCGGTGGCCGGGTCGGCGCAATGCAGTCGGATGCCGTGATGCGCGTCGATCCGCCGCTCGATGCGCCGCAGCTGCAGCGCGACGATGCGCGCGAGCAGCGCGTCGGTCAGCGGGTAGTACGGCACGACGGTCAGCCGGCCGAGCAGCGCAGCCGGAAACACGCCGAGGAGCGGCGCGCGCAGCGCCTCGGCGAGCGCCTGCGCATCGGGCAATTGTTGCGGATCGCGGCACAGCTGCATCACGCGCTCGGAGCCGACGTTCGACGTGAGCAGGATCACCGTGTGCCGGAAGTCGATCGCACGCCCTTCGCCGTCCTCCATCCAGCCCTTGTCGAACACCTGGAAGAACAGCTCGTGCACGTCGCGATGGGCCTTCTCGATCTCGTCGAGCAGCACGACGCTGTACGGCCTGCGCCGCACCGCCTCGGTCAGCACGCCGCCCTGCCCGTAGCCGACGTAGCCGGGCGGCGCGCCCTTCAGCGTCGACACGGTGTGCGCTTCCTGGAATTCGCTCATGTTGATCGTGATCGCGTTGTGCTCGCCGCCGTACAGCGTGTCGGCGAGCGCCAGCGCGGTCTCGGTCTTGCCGACGCCGGACGGGCCGCACAGCAGGAACACGCCGTGCGGCTTCGCGGGATCGTCGAGCCGCGCGCGGGCGGTCTGGATGCGCTCGGCGATCAGCTCGATCGCGTGACGCTGGCCGACGACGCGCTCGCCGAGCGTATCGGCGAGGTTCAGCACCGCCTGCGTCTCGTCGCGCACCATCCGGCCGAGCGGAATCCCGGTCCAGTCGGCGACGACGGCCGCCACCGCGTGCGCATCGACCGCCGGCAGCACGAGCGGCGCGTCGCCCTGCAGCGCGGCAAGTGCCGCCTGTGCGCCGGCCAGTTTCGCCTGCAGGTCCGCGCGCGCCGAGGCGTCCGGCGTTTCGTCATTCAGCAGCGCCGCGCGCGCGCCTACGATCGTCTCGAGCGCGTCGCGCTCTGCCCGCCAGCGCGCGTCGAGCCGGTCGAGGTCCGCCTGCGCGGCGGCGAGCGCCGTGTCGATCTCGTCGAGCCGCGCCGTATCGCCGGCGCCGAGCGCGCACTCGCGCGCGATCCGCTCGCGTTCGACGCGCAGGCCGTCGATGCGCCGGCGCGCATCCTCGACCTGCGCCGGCACTGCGTGCTGGCTGACCGCGACGCGCGCGCACGCGGTGTCGAGCAGGCTGATCGCCTTGTCGGGAAGCTGGCGGGCCGGAATGTAGCGATGCGACAGGTTGACGGCCGCCTGCAATGCATCGTCGAACACGAGCACGCGGTGATGCGCTTCGAGCTTCGCGGCGAGCCCGCGCAGCATCGTGAGCGCGGCGTCCTCCTCCGGCTCGCTCACCTGCACGAGCTGGAAGCGCCGCGTCAGCGCCGGGTCCTTCTCGATGTGCTGCTTGTATTCGGACCACGTCGTCGCGCCGATCGTGCGCAGATGGCCGCGCGCGAGCGCCGGCTTCAGCAGGTTCGCGGCGTCGCCGGTGCCGGCCGCGCCGCCCGCGCCGACGAGCGTATGCACTTCGTCGATGAACAGGATCACCGGCCGCTCGCCGGACATCGCTTCGTCGATCACGCCGCGCAGGCGGCTCTCGAACTCGCCCTTCACGCCGGCGCCGGCCTGCAGCAGCCCGAGGTCGAGCAGGTACAGCGCGACGTCGCGCAGCGGCGGCGGCACGTCGCCCGCGACGATGCGCAGCGCGAAGCCCTCGGCGACGGCGGTCTTGCCGACGCCGGCCTCGCCGACCAGCAGCGGGTTGTTCTGCCGGCGCCGCAGCAGGATGTCGACGATCTGCCGGATCTCGCCGTCGCGCCCGACCACGGGGTCGATCTCGCCCGCCCGCGCGCGCGCCGTCAGGTCGACCGCGAAACGCGCGAGCGCCGTGCCCGGTCCGGCGGAAGCGTCCCGCGCGTCACCCGCGGCGGCGCGCGCGGCCGGCGGCGGCGCTTCCGGCGAACCGTCGACGATCGATTCGAGCGCGTCGGCCAGCACGTCCGGCACGACGCGCTCGAACTCGCGCGCGATCCCGTACAGCACGCTGCGCAATTGCGGCGTCTTCAGGATCGCGAGCAGCAGCGTCGCGCCGCGGATCTGCGCCGCATCGTATTTCAGCGTCGCGTAGACCCATGCGCGCTCGACGGCGTCGTCGATGTGCGCGGACAGGTCCGACACCGAACCCGCGCCGCGCGGCAGCCGGTCGAGCGCGGCGACGATCCCGCGATCGAGCGCGGCGGCGTCGACCTCGAAGCGGCGCAGGATGCGGTGCAGGTCGCCGTCCGGCCGCTGCAGGATCTGCTTCAGCCAGTGCGCGAGCTCGACGTACGGGTTGCCGCGCAGCCGGCAGAAGCCGGTCGCCTGCTCCAGCGTCTCGTAGAGGAGCGGATTCAGTTTTCCGAACAGGGTGACGCGGCCGATATCGGACATGGCGGCTCCGGCTTGGTTGATTTACGCAGGTTCACGATGACGCGCGGCCTGGCGGATGACCAGATCGCGCGCCGGTCCCGGGTCGAGCCGCCGCCCGAGCCACGCGGTGCGGCCGATCCCGTGCGGCGCGCCGAGCGCGAGAGCCGGCACCGCGTCGTGCGCGAGTTCGAGCTGCACGTCCCAGTCGAATTCGACGCCGGCGTACTCGCGCACCCACTGCGCGAGCTGCCGCGCATACGCGCCGCCGGGCAGGAACCGCCGGTACGCGTCGAGCGACAGCGGGCCGAGCACGATCCGGAAGCGCGACTGCGCATCGCGCACCGCGAGGCCGAGCACCGCGCCGCCGAGCGGCTGGGTCGGCCGCGTCGCGTGGAGCGCGCAACGCTGCGCGCGGTCGATCGCCACCCATTGCGGCACGTGCTCGACGATGCGCGCCGCGACGCCGAAATGGCGGCGCAGGATCTGCACGAGCCCTTCGGGGTTGCGCGTATGCCGCACCAGATGGCCCGCGTGGAAATAGCGCGCATGCGGCGCGAGCGCATCGGCCGGGGCCGCCGGGGCATCGGCCGCGCCCGCACGCCCGATCAGGCTCGCGACGTAGCCGTCGAAGCGCGCACGCGCGGGCCGGTCGAGGCTCACGGTCGGCTGCGCGTCGGCCCATGCGCGATAGAACAGCAGGATCAGCCGGTGATGGAACAGGTCGGCGAACGCGGCGAACGCGCGATCGCCGTGCTGGCTCGCGCGCTCGTGCGCGTATTCGGTCAGGTGCGACGGCAGCGGCCCGTTCGGCCCGAACAGCCCGAAACCGTGGATGGCGATGCGCGGCACGCCGCCGCCGTCATCATCCACGCCGGCCAGCATCGCCGCCGCGAACGCGAGCGACGGCGCCTGGCCGAGCCGCACCGGTTCGTCGCGCGCTCGCGCGGCGCGGCCGAGCGGCGCATGCGCGGGCGACAGCGCGTCGAGCCAGCGCAGCGCGTCGAACAGGTCGTACCCCTGCGGCGCGGCGCGCAGGCGCGCCCAGAACGCGTCACGACGCGCCGCGGTGTCGGCGGCAGCGGCGGCGGGATGCGTTGCGGCCGACGGGCCGCGCGGGTCCGGTGCGCGCGTCATATCGCGGGCCGCCTGCCGACGCGCGCCGGCCAGTGCGCGAGCCTGCCGCGCTGCGCGCTCGTCAGCACGCATTCGGCGAACGCATTGATCGACACGTGCCGCGCGAAGAACTGTTCGAGCACCGCGCCGAGCAGGAACGGGCTGTCGCCGGAAAACGCGTGATCGTCGACGGTCACGTCGACCTGCACGCCGCGCCCGAACATCAGCGGCCCGGCGGCGGGCAGGCGGTGGAACACCGGCGCGAACGCGACCCGCCGCACGCCGTCGATCTGCCGGCGCATCGCGGCATCGGCCGGGTCCGCGTGCAGGCCGAGCAGTTCCCGCAGCACGTGCGCGCCCTCCTCGTCGTCGAGATCGGTCAGCGTGTGCCGCGCGAGCCCGAGATGGCGGATCAGCCGCCATGCGGTCTGCGCGTCGGCGATCGGCGGACGCGGCCGCGACGGCCCGCGGATCGCGACGATGCGCTCGACGGGCGCGGACACGCGCAGCGTGAACGTGTTCGCGTCGCCGGGCGGCTGCAGCAGCACGAGATCGCGGTTCGTGCACAGCGTGTCGACGGCCAGGTAGCGCATCGACTCGTCGTACGGCGCGCACTGGCTGTCGACCAGCGACACGTAGACCTCGCTGCCGACGTAGCCGGTGCGCGTGCCGTTCGCGCGCACCTGCGCGGACACGAGACGCGGCTCGCGCCGCACCGTGTAATACGCGCCGTAATTGCCGTCGTCGCCGGCGAACGACGCATGAAACGGCCGGAATTCGCGCGTCTGCCCGCGCACCTGGCCGTCATCGCGCGGCTCGCTCGCGAGCCGCTCCACCGCATAGACCTCGTAGTCGAGCGGCCGGCTGCGATCGACGACGACGTGATGCTCGCGCACGCCGGGCGCCACCGGGATGCGGTCGCCGCGGCGCTTGAACAGGTTCACGGCCGGCGTGCAGTTCAACGCGAGATGCCGCGCGTCGACGGCAGCCTCGAGCGCCGCGTCGTGGCGATCGAACAGCAGCGTCAGCTCGCATTCGTCGCCGGTCGCGCGCGCGAGCGCGGGCCGCAGCCCGTCGATGCTGAAGAACAGGAACCGCGCGGGAAACGCGAAATACTCGCGCAGCAGCCGGTAGCCGTGGAAGCTGCGGCCGTCGTCCGGCAGGATCGCCTGCTCGGCGTCGAAGCCCTGGTGGACGACCGCGTCGGCGCCGAGCGCATGCGCCCAGCGCGGCGGCTGGCCGGGATCGTGAACGACGACGCCGAGCGTATGCGCGGCGATCAGTTCGAGCAGATGCAGCGCATCCCGCTCCGGGCCGGCGAGATGGAACATCAGCCGGTCGAGCGGCAACTGCGCGAGATGCGCGCCGCCGCGCGCGCGCAGCCGGATCCGCAGCGCGCCGCGCACGTCGCGCCGGGCCGGCACGATCCCGCGCGGCAGGGAGGCCGGCGCGCCCGTCACCGCCGCGTCCGCCAGTTCGAGCGGCCACAGCGTCAGGTCGTGCGCGGTGCGGAATTCGCATGCGGTCGGCTGTTCGGCCGCGGCGGGCCGCGCGCGCAGCGCGGTGCCGGCCGGCAGCCGCCAGCCCTGCGCGAGGCTGCCCTCGTTCATCACCGGCGCGAACTGCACGATCGCCATCGACGGCAGCGGCGCGACGTAGCCCGGATACACCGCGTCGAGCAGCGCGTGCGTGAAACGCGGAAACTCCGCGTCCATCTTGAGCTGCACGCGCGCGGTGAGAAAGCTGAAGCCTTCGAGCAGCCGCTCGACGTACGGATCGGGCGGCCCCGACTCGGGCAGCCGCAGCCGCGCGGCAACCTTCGGGAACTGCTGCGCGAACTCGGCGCCCAGCTCGCGCAGGTACGCGAGTTCGCGGTTGTAGTACTCCAGCAGGCGCGTCTCCATCGGTTCAGGCTCCCGCCGCCGATTGCAGCGACATCGCGCCGGTCTCGAGATCGAGATCCGAGCGCAGCACGAATTCGACCGGATGCGGCACCGACCACAGCGTGCCCCGGATCTCGAACAGCAGCACGTTGTGCCGCCGCTCGCCGGCCGCGCCGCCGGGCGCATCGGGCACGCTGCGCACCTCGACGCTGGCGGGCGCGATGCGCGGCTCGAAGCGGACGATCGCATCGCGGATCGACGTCTCGACCGCGATCCGCTCGACGCCCGACATCGGCTTGCCGACGAGCGGCCGCATCCCGTAGTTGAGCACCGACGCCTGCGCGTGCGCGAACGCCGACCAGTCGACGAAGCCGTCCTCCGCGTTGCGCGTGTTGAGCAGCCACGCGAGATCGCGCAGCACCGCCGCACGCAGCCGCTCGGCGCCGATCCACTGCGCGCCGGGCGGCTCCGCGCGGCGCTGCGGGTCGGTGTCGGTCAGCCGGTCGAGCAGCGCGGGCTGCAGCCGGTCGCGCATGCCGCCGTCCCGGTCGTCGCCGGGGCGCAGGTCGTCCATGGTTCGGCCTCCGCGCCGCTACATCTCGGAGTTTTCCTTGATGTTCCAGCCGACCGACACCTCGGCGCCCTTGCCGCCGTTGTCGTTCTGCTGCCAGTACTGCTTCTTGACCTTCGCGGCCTGGAAGCCGTAGTGCATCAGCAGCCGGTCGGCGGCGTCGCCGGGGTCGACGCCCGCGACCTGCGCGGACGTGACGAGCACCTCCTGCAGCGTCACGCGCATGAACTCGACCTGCGTGCCGCCGGTCTTGCACGCGGAGATCTCGACCGACGGCAGGTGCTTGCCGCTCGCGCAGTTCTTGATGATCGCGGGCGCGCCCTTGTCCATGTAAGCGGCCACGACGAGATCGTTGAAGCTCGCCTTGCCCGCGTTGCCGCCGCTGCCGCTCGCCATCGCGCCCGGCTGGCTCGCGCCCCACGAAAACGTCTGGATGTCGGTCCAGCCCTTGTGCTGGGCGTCCGCCGATTCGCCGGTGACGCCGTCCACCTTCATAAACATCGCCACGCCCATTGCTGCCTCCGTCTGGTTGAATGCCGGTCGCCGCTCACTCGCCTGCCGCCTTCGCGGACGGCAGCTTCGAGATGAGCCGCAGCGATACGGTGAGCCCTTCGAGCTGGTAATGCGGCCGCAGGAAAAACTTCGATGCGTAATACCCGGGGTTGTCCTCGATCTCGTCGACGACGACCTGCGCGGCCGCGAGCGGCTTGCGCGCCTTGGTTTCCTGCGACGAGTTCGCCGGATCGCCGTCGACGTAGTTCATGATCCAGTCGTTCAGCCAGCGCTCCATGTCCTCGCGTTCGCGGAACGAGCCGATCTTGTCGCGCACGATGCACTTCAGGTAATGCGCGAACCGGCAGCACGCGAACAGGTACGGCAGGCGGCCGGACAGCCGCGCGTTCGCGGTCGCGTCGGGATCGTGGTATTCGGCCGGCTGGTACAGCGACTGCGCGCCGATGAACGCCGCGAAATCCGAGTTCTTCCGGTGCACGAACGGCATGAAGCCGTTCTTCGCGAGCTCGGCCTCGCGGCGGTCGCTGATCGCGATCTCGGTCGGGCATTTCTGGTCGACGCCGCCGTCGTCGGTCGGGAACGTGTGGCACGGCAGCCCCTCGACCGCGCCGCCCGACTCGACGCCGCGGATCGACGAGCACCAGCCGTACAGCTTGAACGAGCGGTTGATGTTGGCGGCCATCGCGTACGCGGAGTTCGCCCACGTGTAGCGATCGTGGCTCGCCGCGCCGGTGTCCTCCTCGAAGTCGAATTCGTCGACCGGATTGGTGCGCGCGCCGTACGGCAGCCGCGCGAGGAAGCGCGGCATCGCGAGCCCGACGTAGCGCGAATCGTCGGACTGGCGCAGGCTGCGCCACGCCGCGTACTCGGTGTTCTGGAAGATCTTGGTCAGGTCGCGCGGGTTCGACAGCTCCTGCCACGAGTCCATCTGCATCAGCTCGGGCGACGCGCCCGCGATGAACGGCGCATGCGCGGCCGCCGCGATCTTCGACAGCTCGCCGAGCATCTCGACGTCGGGCGGACTGTGGTTGAAATGGAAATCGCCGACGAGGCAGCCGAACGGCTCGCCGCCGAACTGGCCGTATTCCTCCTCGTAGACCTTGCGGAACAGCGGGCTCTGGTCCCACGCGACGCCCTTGTAGCGCTTGAGCGTGCGCGCGAGCTCGTTGCGCGACGCGGGCAGCGCCTTGATCTTCAGCAGCTCGTCGGTTTCGGTGTTCGTGACGAGGTAATGCAGCCCGCGCCACGCGCCTTCGAGCGTCTGGAACTCGCCGTGATGCAGGATCAGGTTGATCTGCTCGGACAGCTTGCGGTCGATCTCCGCGATGATCCGCTTGACGCTGCCGTACGCATCGGTCGTCATCCCGACCGTGTTTTCCAGCGCCTGCTGCGCGAGCGTGCGCACGGCCCGCTCGACCGATTCGCGCGCCTCGGCGGTCTTCGGCTTGAACTCCTTCTGCAGCAGCGCGGCGAACTCGTCGCGCGCGACGGCGGGCTGCGCGGCCGGGCGCGCGTCGGGTCGGGTCTGGGCGGATTCATTCATCGCGCACCTCCGGTTGGGTCGTGCCGTCCGGCAAGGCCGGCGCGTCGTTTGCTACTGCTGTTGCCGCGCTCGGCTGCCGCGACAGCGACTTCAGCAGCTCGGGATCGTTGATCGCCTGCTCGATCAGCTGCTCGGCGCCGTGCTTGCCGTCCATGTACGACAGCAGGTTCGACAGCTCGGTGCGCGCCTCCAGCAGCCGGCGCAGCGCGTCGACGTTGCGCGCGATCGCGGCCGGCGAGAAATCGTCGATGCGCTCGAACGTCATGTCGACGTTGAGCATCCCGTCGCCGGTCAGCGTGTTCGGCACCTGGAACGCGACGCGCGGCGCGACCGACTTCATCCGCTCGTCGAAGTTGTCGACGTCGATCTCGAGAAACTTGCGCTCCGGCAGGTCCGGCAGCGGCTCCGCGCGCTTGCCCGCGAGATCCGCGATCACGCCCATCACGAACGGCAGCTGGACCTTGCGCTCGGCGCCGTACGTCTCGACGTCGTACTCGATCTGCACGCGCGGCGCCCGGTTGCGCGCGATGAACTTCTGTCCGCTGCCCGCCCCTTTGATTCTGTCCGTCATCGTCTGCTCCTTCGCATCAAGTTGCGCCGTTCGCCGCCGCCCGCGCGGCATCGTGTCATTCGCTCCGCTGGCCGCTCAGCAGGTCCAGCTTCGGCAGGCTTTCCGGAGCGAGATCCCGGATGATTTCGTAGAAGTCGAGCGCGAGCAGCCGCTGCGCGCGCCGCAACAGCAGCGGCGCGGGATGGCTCGGCTCGTGCAGCTCGAAGTACCGGCAGATCTTGTCGAGGCCGATCCGCACGTCGTCGCGGCTCGTCACCTCGGCGTCGCGCCAGGCGCGGCCGTCGGGCTGCGCCGGCGCGGTGGCCGCCGCGTGCGGCGCGGCGGTTCCGGATGCGTCGGCCGGTTCGCCGGACGGGGCCGCCGGCTGCGGGCCGGACACCGTGAGCACGTCGAGCGCGATTCGCCGCAGCGCCTTCTCGAAGTCGCTCTCGTCGGGCGCCCATTCGCCGCCGAGCTTGTCCGTCACGCGCGCACGGATCGCGTCGAGCGCGTCCAGCACGGCAAGGCCCGCCTGCATGGACCGCGAGCCGTCGCCGCGTACGTGCGCGAGTTCGGCGATCAGCCGTTCGCGGGCGCCCGGCGCACGCTCCGCGTCGCCGTCGCGGCCGTCGAGCACGCGCTCGGCGTCGCGCACGCTCGGCCCGCCGTCGAACAGCGGCTGGCGGCGCGCCGCGCGCGCGCAGTCGTGTGCGCCCGCCACGTCGGCCAGCGCGTTGATCCGCAGCGTCGGGTCGGGGTCGCCGTCCGCATCGACGCGCGGATGCACGTCGTCCCACCACCGGTCGAGCAGGCCGGCGACGACGGCAAGCCCGTCCGCGTAGCCGGCCACGCCGTGCAGCTCGGTCCAGCTGCGCGCGAGGTGCGCGGCGATGCGCAAGTCCTTCGTGCGCGCCGACAGCGCGAGCGCGAGCCGCTCGACCGCGCTCCAGTCCGGCGCTTCGGCCGGGATCACGGTGTCGCCGTACTGCTGCTCCGGACGCGGCGTCGCGCGCTCCTGCAGTTGCAGGAACTCCGCCTCGTACTCGAGATTCGCGCCGCACGGCGCGTCGGGCGCGAGGCCGGCGAGCAGGCGGTCGATCAGGTCGGCGCGCGGCGTCTGCATGCGGGCTCCGTTGGCGGGTGCGGCGGCGGCGCGCGCCGTTTCGCTGGCGTCATTCGAATGCATAGTCGATGCTGATCGGCTTGCTGCCGGGGTCGATCGTCACGGTGCGCCGCAGCGGCGGCAGCGCGCCGTTGCGGATCTCGATCTGGTAGGTGCCCGGCGCCAGCGACACCGAGCGCAGCGGCGGGCTCGCGCCGCGCCGCACGCCGCTCACGTAGATGTCGCCCCACGGCCGCACGTGAAAGCGCACCGCGACGGTTTCCGGCCGGTCGGGCGGACGCTGCTCGTCCGGGGCGGCGGCGACGGCCTCGGCGGCGGACGGGGCCGGCGGGGCGGACGAAGCCGGCGGCGCCGCGGCGTCCGACGGCGGCACGGTGACGACCCGCTCGGACGCATCGAGGCTCGCGGCCGGCGCGATGCGCGAGCCGGGCGCGGCCGGGGCGGCGCTTGCGGTGTTCTTCGCGATCTGTGGCGGCGGTGTCGCGGCGGGTTCGCTCGCGACCGCCGTCGCGACTGCCGGCGTCGGCTCTTGCACGGATGGCTCTGCCGGTTGGCTCGACGGCGGGATGACGATCGGCGTGGGGCCGTGCTGTGCGGCGGCGAGCCCGGTGTCGCGGCCCGGTTCGGGTGCCATCGCCGGCGCCGGCGCGGCTGCCTGCGGCACGCTTGCACCCGATGCCGGCGAGTCGGCCGTGCGCACCGGTTTCGCGAGATAGGCGGCGCCGATGCCGATCGCCAGCAGCACGGCGAGCGCGCCGCCGACGTAGACGCCCGCGCGGCGGCCGCCGTGCCACGGGGTGTGCGCGGGGCGCCGGGCGTCCGTTCTCTGCGGACCGCTGGCCGGAGCGGCGGCTGTCGCGGCGTTGGCGGCCTTCGCGGACACGCTGGACGTGTCGGCGACAGGCTGCACGCCGGGCGTCGAAGATGCCGCGCCGGATTGACCCGATACGGCGTTTTCATCACGCGCGGGCTGGCGTTGCGTCGACGTCGCGGGCGTCTCGCTCGACGCAGGCGCTGCGGCACTGTCGGCGCTGGACGCCTCGTTCGACGCAGCCGCCGCGGCATTCCCGGCCCCGGCCGCCTGACGCTTCAGCGCCGGCTCGGCATCCGCCGCCGGCGAGGCTTGCGCGGACGCCGGCGCATCGCCGGACGAAGCGGCCGCCACGTCGGCCCCATACCCCACCCGACCGAACCCGCTCAGCCCCAGCTCCGCCGCGAACGCGGCCACCGATTCAGGCCGGTCCGCGATCCGCAATTGCAGCGCGTGATCGACTGCCGCGAGAAACCCCGGGCTGTACCGCTCGCGCGCCGGCAGCTCGCGCGTCGCGAGCGGCCGGTACGTATCCTTGATGCTGCGCACGACCGCGGCCGGCGGCAGCTCGCCGGTGATCATCGCGTGCATCACCGCGCCGAGCGCATACAGGTCGGTCCACGGCCCCTGGCTGAACGCGGGATCGTCGGTGTACTGCTCGATCGGCGCATAGCCGGGCTTGATCATCATCGCGCCGTCGTCGACGAGGTCGCCGATCTGTTTGCGCGCCGCCCCGAAGTCGAGCAGGATCGCGTTGCCGTCCGGACGGATCAGCACGTTGTCGAGCGCGACGTCGCGATGGAAGCACTGCGCGCGATGCAGCGTGTCGAGCGCGCCGAGCAGCGCGGCGACCACGTCGCGCAACTGCGTCTCGCTCATCTGCACGCCGCCGTCGAGCAGTTGCTTGAGCGTGCGCCCCTCGTAGAACGGCATCACCATGTACGCGGTGCCGTGGCTCTCCCAGAAATGCAGGACCTTGACGAGCCCCGGATGATCGAACTGCGCGAGCAGCCGCGCTTCGTTGAGGAACGCGCCGCGCCCCGCGTCGAACGCGGGCGCGAAGCGCTCCGAGCGCAGCGACACCGTGTAGTCGCCGCCGCGCGTCGCGAGCATCGACGGCATGTATTCCTTGATCGCGACCGCGCGCCGCAGCGTGCGGTCGAACGCCCGATAGACGATCCCGAAGCCGCCGATGCCGAGCACCTCGTCGAGCTGCAATTCGCCGAGCCTGTGACCAAGCGGCAGCGGCCGCACCGTGACTTCGGCCGCGTCGCCGCGGCTCGCCGTGTCCTGTCCGTTGTCTCTCGCGATTGAATCCTTCATGTCCAACCCTCTCGATGCCGCTACGCGTCGCCGCCGAACAGCCGCAGGAACAGCCGGCTGTCCGGCGCGCCGGTATGCGCGAGCGTACGCAGCGGCGATCCGTCGGCGCGATTGGTCCACCAGAAGCTCGTCGCGCCGTGCGGATCGAAATACCCGGACAGCCCCGGCCATGCGGGCGCCACCGTCTGCTCGGGCCGCTCCGGCCACGCCTGCGGCGACGGCGCGTCCGGGTCGCCGTCGCGCGCGGCCGGCCCTGCGCCGTCGGGCGCGAGCCGCACCTGTTCCAGCACATCCTCGAGATCGACCGGCGTGCGCGCATGCCGGATCGCGTCGAGCAGCGCGCTGCCGATCTGCCAGTAGAACGCGTCGGCTGAGTCCGGCAGCCCGCTCCAGTAATCGGCGGTGTTGAGCGGCAGCGTGACGAGCACCGGGTAATAGCGCCCCACCCGATCGCAGCTCGGCGCGACGCAGCCCGGCTGCACGCACGCCGCGCCGGCCCCCGCCGGAATCAGGAAATTCCAGACCGGCGCGACCGTGTAGTGGCGCGCGATCTCGTCCGCGCCGCGCTGGCGCAGCGCGGCCATGCCCTGCTGAAGCCAGCGCTCCCACCAGCCGGCGAGCGTGTGCGGCAGCCGGCGGTTCACGAAGTCCCCCGCGCCCGGAATCTTTCCGTACCAGGCCGGCGGTGCGCCGCTGGTCGTGTGCGCCGGTGTCGTGCTCATGGCTTCGGAGGGCATGCGAAGGACTCCATCTGGGCCAGCCTGAACGGATTGCGGACGCTGCTCGCGGTCACCAGCAGCACGATCGGTTTGCCGTCGACCGAGAAGCGCGCGACCATCTGCTCGGACCCGCGCCCGGCCGACAGCGCCGCGCGGTCGAACAGCCGGTGCAGCGCCCACGGCCCGTCGGTCGTGATGCCGTCCGCCGCGCCCGTCGTGCCGGTCGCCTGCAGCCGCACCTGGTTGCTGCCGCGCGGGCCCGGCCACTGCACCGCGCTCGGCACGAGCGGCCCGTGCGCGTAGCGGACGATCTGGCCGTCGACGTCGAGCACCATCTCGGCGATCGCCGGGTCCATTTCGAGCGGCTGGATCTGCGCCTTCAACTGCGCGGTGCGCGCGCCGCCTCCGAAATACACGTCGCGGATCACCGCGGCCTTCTCGAACGACGCGAGCATCGCGGCCGCCGCCGGGTCCGCGTCCGCGTTGCGGTTCGCGAAGCGCCACGGATGCGACGTCGTGTCGACGATCGGCTGCAGGTTCTTCTGGAAGAAGTCGTCCATCAGGCCGCCCGGCGCGAACAGCTGCGCGAAGTCCGACGGCGCGACGTCGCGCGACGAGCCGCGCGCAAACGGATAGCGGCCGTCGATCGCCTGCCGGCAGAAGTCGCCGACGTTCGCGCCCGCGCGCTGCGCGACGCTGCGCTGCTCGACGGTCGCGACGCTGCCGTTCGCGACGTTCGACAGGTCGTCGAGCACTTCGCGGAACGGCGTCGGCAGCCGGCCGGCCTGCGCGCGCAGCCGCGCCGGCGCGTCGGACGGAGGCGGCGTCGCGCCGCTCCTCAACGCGTCGTCGGTCGCGGTCAGGTACGTGTACAGCACGTCGATCGCCTTCAGCACCGAATCGAACGACGCGGCCTGGTCGCCGCTGCCCGGCGCGAACGTGCGCAGGCCCGCGAAATGGCTGTCGACGACCTGTTCCGGGCTCGCGGGCGCGGCGGCCCCCGCATCCGCATCGCCGCCCGGCTGGCCCGCGAAGATCTGCGCGAGCGAGCTGCGCGCCTCGTCGACCTTGTCCTGCGCGCGCGATGCGAGATTGCGTGCGCCGCCGGGCGCATCGCCGAGCGCCGTGTCGCGCGCGAGCGCGACCATCAGCCGGGTCAGCGGCGAATCCGCCGACGACAGCGCGCGCGCGACCTGGATGCTCTGCGCAAGCGACGACGTGCGCTGCAGCCGGACGTCGCCGAGATAGTCGTCCCAGATCTTCAGGTAGTCATTCAGGTAAAGCTGCCGGACGTCGCGCGCCCACGCGGCCGCGTCGTTCGCGCCCGGCATCTCGGACGCGCCGAGATTCAGCACCCACACCTCCTCGCGTCCGAACGCCTCGACCGCACCGGCCAGGCGCGGCGCGAACACGTTGCGATAGCCGTTGCGCGTGTAGAGGCCCGGCACGCCGTCCGCGAGCGGCTTGCCGCTCTGGCGGCGGAACACCATCGACGCGTCGGGGCCGACCGCGCGCGCGACGCTGAAGTCGAACGACGCGGTGGCCGGCCGCAGCGTGCGCGCGAGCTGCCGGTACAGCCGCTGCGAGAACGGCACCTGCCGCAGCCGATCGCGCACGTCGGCGACGAGCCGCTCGTTCATCGGGAACGGCGACACCGCGACGCGATTGCCGAACAGCGCCGCCAGATGCGCGCGCAACGCCGCGCGCTGCGACGGCGTGAAATCGGCGGGCAGCGCGCGCTCCATCTCGAGATCGACGACGGCCTGCACGAACGCGGGATCGTAATGCGCGCCGTCGTAGAGCATCAGGTACGCCTTCAGCGCCGCGTACGCGTATTCGACGTCGTCCGGCCGCGCTTCGCGCAGCGCCGCTTCCATCCGGCTCGCGGCGATCGGCAGCAGCACGTCGTCGAGCGCGCGCCGGTAAATCGCGTCGACCGCCTCGTCGATCTTCTCGCCCTGGAACAGCCCCCAGCGATACGCGAGCGGCGGATGCGCGAGATCGACGCCGCCCGCATTCGACAGGCTGCCCAGCGCATCGAGCACCGGCAGCAGCCGGGCGACGTCGGCGGCGCCCGCGATCGTCGCGCCGGCGATCTGCACGTCGACGGCCGGCACGCGCGCGGCGATCTGGTCGAGATACGCGCGGTTGTTCGAATAGCTCTTCAGCCACGCGGCCAGCATCGCGATGCACAGGAACGCGAGCGCCACGTAGCCGGCGAGCTGCAGCACGCGCCGCCGCTGATGCCAGCGCAGGTTGCTGCCCGCGAGCGCGGCCTCGCGGAAGATGTGGTCCTGCAGCAGCGATTTCAGGAAGAAGCTCTTGCCCGTCGCCCCCGACTGCGCGACGGGCGGCACGCCCTCGATCTTCAGGAAGCGCTTGATGCCGCTCATCACGCGATCGAACGCGGTGCCCTCCTGCGTGCCGCTCGTCAGGTAGACGCCGCGCAGCATCGGCATCGGCTCGAAGCTCGACACCGAGAACACTTCGGCGACGAACTGGCCGAGCAGGTCCTGCAGATCGGCGATCTGCTGCGGCAGCAGATAGCTCATCTCGCGCTGGCGCGCATCGGTCTGCGACGCGAGCAGCTCGGGCAGCGCATCGTTGAGCCGGCGGTGCAGAAGCCGGTATTCGCGGTCGAACGCCGCGCGCAGGTCGAAGCCCGATGCCTCGGCCTGCGCGAGCGGGAACGTGAAGCCCCACACCTGCGCGCACTCCGCGCGGCCATATCCGCCGAAATACTCGGCGAAGCCCGCGAGCAGGTCGGCCTTCGTGACGAGCAGGTACACCGGGAAGCGGATGCCGAGCTGCGCGCGCAATTCGAGCAGCCGCTTGCGCAGCACCATCGCGTGCTGCGTGCGCTCCGCTTCGGACGCGCCGAGCAGGTCGGCGACGCTGATCGTCAGCATCGCGCCGTTCAGCGGCTGGCGCGCGCGGTATCGCTTCAGCAGGTCGACGAAGCCTTTCCACTCCGCCTCGTCGAGCGCGCGGTTTCCCTCGTGCGTCGTATAGCGGCCGGCGGTGTCGATCAGCACCGCGTCGTTCGTGAACCACCAGTCGCAGTGCCGCGTGCCGCCGACGCCGCGGATCGCCGCGCGGCCGAACTGCTCGGCCAGCGGAAAGCTGAGCCCCGAATTGACGAGCGCCGTCGTCTTGCCCGAGCCCGGCGCGCCGATGAACACGTACCACGGCAACTGATACAGGTACTGGCGCGACATCCGTTCCAGCCAGCGCGGCAGCCCCTTGCGCGCGCCGCCGTCGGCCTGGCCGAAGCGGACTTTCTTCAGCAGCGTCGCGGCCTCGTCGAAGCGGCTGCGCAGCTCGTCGAGCTGGGCTTTCGCCGCATCGTCGGGGCCGCCCGAGCGCGGCGCGGCGTCGCGCAACTGGTTCAGCAGCTGCGCGTTGAGCCGGCCCGCGCGCCAGCCGCGCCACGCGAGGCGCCCGCCCCATGCGGCGAACAGCACGACGATCGTCAGCGCGCGCGCCCAGCCGCTTTCGAGCGGGCGAACCTCGGCGAACGCGAGCAGCGGGCCCGCGAGCCAGACGAAGCACGCGAGCACGACGAGCCCCGCGAAGGTCCAGATTTCCCGCGACGGCAATGGGCGGACGAAGCGTGCGACGGCCTGGCTCATGGTCAGCGCGTCTCCCTGGCGGCTGCGGCGTCGCCGCCCGGCGCGGGCAGCAGCGTGATCTCGACGCGCCGGTTGCGCGCGCGATTGGCCGGCGTATCGTTCGGCGCGACCGGGTCGAGCGTGCCGCGCCCTTCCGCCGCGAGCCGCTCCGGACGGTCGAGCCGCGCCGCGAGCAGGCTGCGCACGCTTTCCGCACGCTCGCGCGACAGGTCCCAGTTCGATGCGAAGCGCGCGGTGTGCACCGGCGTGTCGTCGGTATAGCCGCTCACGCGCACATTGCCGGGCACCTTGTTCAGCGCATCGGCGACCCGCGCCAGCACCGGCAGGTAGCGGTCGATCACCGACGTCGAGCCCGACTGGAACAGCCCGTCGCCGCGCAGCACGATCACGCTGCGGTCCGCGTCGTCGCGCACCGACACGAGCCCCGCCGCGATCTCCGGTTCGAGGAACTTCGCGATGCGCGGCGCCGGCGCGGGGCGCGGCGCCGGCTGCGCGGGCTGCAGCTTCGGCACGTGCAGCGCGTCGATCGACGCGAACAGCCGGTCCGAATGCCCGGCGAGCGCGATCCGCAGGCCCGCGAACACGCCGAAGCCGAGCAGCAGCGCGAGCGCCGCGCACACCCACAGCGGCATCGTGAAGCGCCGCGTGACGTCGCGCGTGACGACGTCGCGCCAGTGCGGAGACAGCGCCGCATCGAACTCGCCGCGCACCGAGCGGATCGTCTGCGCGAGCTGGCGGCGCAGCGCGTCGAGCTGCGCGTGGCCGTTGTCGAGCACGCGATAGCGGCCTTCGAAGCCGAGCGCGAGACAGAAATACAGCAGCTCCAGCAGGTCGAGATGCTGGCGCGGCTGCTGCGACAGCCGTTCGAGCAGGTGGAAGAACTTCTCGCCGCCCCAGGTCTCGTTGTGGAACGACACGAGCAGGCTGTGCGACGACCACACGCTGCCGCCCCACGGCGTCAGCGCGGCGGCCTCGTCGAGCGCCGTGCACAGGCAGTAGCGCGCGCCGATGATCGCCTCGGACGCGACGCCCGCCTCCTGCGCGCGCGCCTCGAACTGCCGGATCTCGACGACGAGATGCTCGCGCAGCCACGCCGGGTTCGGGTGGTGCACCGTCGAGCGGATCTGCGGCACGAGGTTGAGCAGCGGGTTCGCGGCGGCGACGAGCGGGTTCGTGCCGCTCGCCGCCCAGCGGCCCGGCCTCGGCTGCATGACGGACGCACCGGCCGGGCCGGCCGCGGCCGCGTCGGCAGCCGCGTGCATGCCGCCCGGGTTGGGCGGCACGAAGCCGCCTGCGCCGGTGGAGAACGAATCGGTAGAAGGGTTCATCGCGCGCCTCCCGCCCTTATCCGCGAATCGCCCAGAACTCCATCGAGAGTCCCGGGAATTCGCCGGCCAGATGCAGCGCCAGACCGCCGGAGCGCGCGAGCTGCTTCCACAGGTCGCCGCCCTTGTCGATCTCGAAGTAGGTATGGCCCGCGTGATACGGAATCTGCCGCGGCGCGACCGGCAGCTGGCGCATCGCGATCCCCGGCAGCTGCAGCTGCACGAGATCGCGGATGCGCTCGACGGGCCCGAGCTTCGCCTGCGCCGGAAAGCGTGCGCGCAGGCTGTCGGCCGGCACGTCCGCGCGCACCGCGAGCACGAAGCCCGCCGTGTCGCGCAGCGACGGATCGGCGAGCGTCGCGACCCGCATCCCGTTGCCCGCGTCGCGCAGCTCGATCTGGATCGCGTTCTGCTCGAGCACCGTCGACAGCGAGCGGCGCAGCTCGACCATCAGTTCTCCGAAGCTCGCGCGCAAGTCGTCGTGCCGGTAGATCGCGAGCGTCTGCGGCCGCCGGCCGGCCGCGGTGAACGTGCTCAGGTCGCACGCGAGCTTCAGCCAGTCGCAGAACAGCGTCTCCGGATGCGCGGCGACGTCCTGCTGCGCATGCCAGGTGAGCGCCAGATAGCGGTTGACGAGCTGCAGCAGCAGGAAATCCGCGACCTCCGACACGCCGCCGCGCCCCGGCTCCGACAGCCGCTCGGCCAGCGCCTCGCTGCGCTGCGTCAGCAGCCCGTGCAGCTCGCGCGTGTGGCGCAGCAGCACCGGGTCTCGCTGCGCGACGAGCCGCGGCGGGATGTAGCCGTCGTCGACGAGCAGCCGGCCGTCGGTGCGCCGCTCGACGATCCGCGCGACGCCGAGCGCGTGCCAGTCGCCCGTCAGTTCCGCTTCGAGCATCAGCCGCACGTTGAGGCGGCCCGTTTGCAGCAGCGCGGGGCCGAGCGCGACCGCGTTCGCGTCGGCGATCTCGTATTCGCGCACGACGTAGCGCGCGACGTCGGCGTCGCCTTCGCCGCCGAACGACACCTCCTCCGCGCCGCCGCGCCAGTGCGGCAGCGCAAGCACGACGAGCTGGTCCTTCGCGTCGGCGGGCACGTCGAACGGCTCGGGCAGGTCGTCCGGATGCGCGAGGTCGAACGGCGTGCCGTCGCGCATCACGCCCGACGCCGCGCGCAGCGCGACCTTGCCGAGCGCGAGCAGCTCGCGATCGATCTCCAGCGCGTCGAACCCCCAGCCGAACCCCAGCAGCGGCAGGCAGCGCAGGCTCACATAGCGTTCCCAGTGCCGTTCGAGCTGCTGGAAATGCTGCGGCCGCAGGAACATCCCTTCGGTCCATACCACGCGCTGACGCAGGGCCGCGACCGGCGTCGCGGACAATGACGGTTCGTTCATGGGCGCCCCCGTGCATCGCCGCCGAGCCCGATTCCGCCGTTGCGCACCGCGATCGACAGCTTCAGCTCGCCCGGCGAGGTCTGCCAGAACTTGTAGACGTTGAGCTGCTTCGCGCGCGGCAACGGCACGGTGAGCCGCCAGCGGTTCTTTTCGAGCACGCGGTATTCTGCGACGACGCCGAGCGCGCCCGCTTCCACGTTGCCGCGGTAATGCAGCGTGCGCGCCTCGCCCGGCCGCAGGATGATCCGGTCGACGCCGAGCAGGTCCGCGCCGAGCACGCCCTCCGGCTTGTCCTGCAGCGAGAAGAAATCCGCACTCTCGAATGCCGACGCGGCCTTGAGCTGGAACACCTTCAGCACGATCGGCGACGGCTTGCGGTTGAGGTCCGGATTGACGTCGGGCGCGACGTCGACCGTGATCGCATACGGCACCGCAGCGGCGCGCTCCGTCGCGCCGCATCCCGGGAGCAGCAGCACGCACCCCAGGACGATGAAACCACCGGACCGCCGTCGCATATTCGATCCTCGCAGCGCAATCAGTCTCCACCGGTTTCCCGACGACGAAAACCGGCCCGATCGGTGAATCAGGAGCAATGCTTCATTCGGTAATTATGTAATTCCGATTTCCTTTCATCACGATCCAATTCGGCAATTTATTCATTTAAAAGCCGGGTCGAATCATCCTTGCTTTCCGAAAAATCCTGAATCGGAAAAACGGAAATCAACTGGAATCGATTCCCGACCGATTCCCGGATGCGTGGCTTGCCGACGCGGCACGAATCTCGTACGCGGACACCCATCAGACGGACGCGCGGCGCCGTCCTCCGGCCTGGAAGCCGGCGGCGGCATGCGACTCGGGTGACGTGCCAAGCTGTTCACGCCGCCGGAATAAACGGCCCGCTTTTACGCACTGGGATGAGCGCTGCAAAACAACTGACGAAACCAAAAAGCACACCGAACTATAGGTTCGATTTTCCGGATTCACAAGGCGCATTCCGAATCAAATAAGGCGCCCGCCCCGGATTATTGTTTCAAGATGAAACGAAACGTAACAGCCTGTCCGGTTCCGATGATTGGCACTAGAATCCAACAGCACCGCGCGTCACCCGTCCAATCACCGGAAACCGTCCAAACAAGAATGAAAGGCCGTTCGTCGCTGGTTGTCTGCCTTGGCCTCGTGTTGCTGGGCATGAGCGGCTGCAGCAGCACGTCCACGAGCACATCGCCGACCCAGTCGGCCGCGCGTGCCGCGGTCGACAGCGCGCGCGCCGCGTACGCCGCGGGCGACTACGGCCGCACCATTGCGATCCTCGGCCATGCGCGCGAAATCGACGGCGCCGACGTCGGCACGCAGGTCGCCGCGCACAAGCTGCTCGCGTTCAGCTACTGCGTGACGAACCGCGTCGCGACGTGCCGGGCCGAGTTCTCGAAGATTCTCGATCTCAATCCGCGCTTCGAGCTGTCCCCCGCCGAGAAGGGGCATCCGATCTGGGGACCGGCGTTCGAGACCGCGCGCCGCAAGCATGCGTCGGCGTCCTGAACGAACCGGTTTCCCGGCGAGCGCTTCATTCAGCGAGCGACGTCTGACATGCAACTGATCGTGATCGAACATGCCGGCGAGCCGGTCGGCAGCGACCGCTTCGACGCCGTCGTGTTTCACCCGCCGGGCGGCACCATCGGCCGGGACGGCGACAATCATCTGGTGCTGCGCGACGACACGCGGCAGATCTCGCGGCTGCAGGCGCTGCTGCAGGTCGGCGACGACGCGTGCCTGCTGAAGAACCTCAGCAGCGTGTCCACCATCGAAGTGAACCGCGTGCCGATCGCGTATGCGCAGGAGCGGCCGCTCAACGACGGCGACATCGTGCGGATCGGGCCTTACGTGCTGCGCGCGGAGCGCGAGGATGCGGCCGGGCGCAACGATGCGGCCCCGGCGCGCACGGTCGATATGACCGGCGGCGCACGCGATCCGGCGGTGCCGCACGACGATGCGAAAGTGACCGGCAACCGCCTGTGGGGC
This sequence comes from Burkholderia ubonensis, assembly GCF_902833085.1. Taxonomy (GTDB): domain Bacteria; phylum Pseudomonadota; class Gammaproteobacteria; order Burkholderiales; family Burkholderiaceae; genus Burkholderia; species Burkholderia ubonensis. Next base: position 310,573 of record NZ_CADFEB010000006.1, on the reverse strand, counting down.
CGGCTGCACGACCGCTTCGCGCGCGGCAAGACGCCGGACGAAGCCGCGCCGCGTGCGCCTGTCGGCCAGGACGGCAAGCCTGCCGTGCACTCCGCCGCGGCGCCGTCGTCCACGCCGCCGCGCGACCTGCATCAGTTGTCGACCGATCCGCTCGATCTGTTCGCGCAACCGTCGGGGGACGCCGGCCCCGACGATGCGCACCGTGCGGCCGAAGGCTCGCAAAGCGCATTTACGCAGGCCGACCATGCGCCCGAATGGACGCAGCACGTGCGCGTGCAGCCGGCGGCCGCAGCCGCCGAAGCGCCCGATGCCGATGCCGACGCCCCGCCGCCCGCAGCACACGCGCCGGAACCCGCGACGCCGGACGCGCTGCTGCGCGCGTTCTTCGAAGGCGCCGGGATCGACGCCGCCGATCCGCATCGTTGGTCGGCCGAGCAGTTGTACATCGCCGGCCAGTTGCTCGCGCTGTTCGCGAACGGCACGGTCGAGCTGCTGTCGTCGCGCAGCATCCTGAAGCGCGAGGTGAAGGCGCACATGACGATGCTGCTCGACCGCGAGAACAATCCGCTGAAGCTGCTGCCGGACGGCGGCGCGGTGCTGCGGCAGATGTTCGGGCTGCCGCTGCCGGGCTTCATGTCGCCGCAGAGCGCGGTCAGCGATGCGTTCCAGGATCTGCACGCGCATCAGATCGGCATGGTCGCCGGCATGCGCGCCGCGCTGATGGACCTGCTGACGCGCTTCTCGCCGCAGCGCCTGCGCGAGCGCGACGACACGCCGCCGCCGTGGTACGAGAAGCATCTGCCGGTGCTGTACAAGGCGCGGATGTGGGACCGCTACGCGGCGACGCATCGCGACACGGTGTTCGCGATCGAGGACGATTTCGCGTCGGTGTTCGGGAAGGCGTTTCTGGCGGCTTACGACGCGGAAGTCGAGAGCTATCGGGGGAGCGGCCGGCATTGAGGGGGCGATGCCGGCCGTGTCGCATGGATCGCGCGACGAACGTCAAACCAGCGGCGGATGAACCGCCTGCTTCAAGCCGCTCGAGTAGTGCTTGTAGTCCCAGGCCACGCTATCGCCGGGTTGCAGCGTGTAAACCGCACATGAGACTTCGAGCATCTGGCCGTTGACGAAATACACCCACCAGTAGCCGTTGCCGCCCTGGTTCGCCTCTACTCCACCCAAGCCCGTAATGAACAGGCTCGCCCCTGAGCCCTGCCATTGCGCGTTGAGGGCGGGCGACACGCCGTCGGCCGTCAGCAGATCGAACACGGTTGTCACGCCGGGGGCGATCGCGATGCGGTCGTTCGCTTGCCACGGAGGATTGTGAAATTCAGAACCCCCAATCGACGAATTGATTCGCTACCGAATTGGCCATGACGATATCTCCGTAGTGGTGGTGAATGCCTGAACTGCGTCCCTCTGCTCTATTTCGTTATCAGGCGGCGCAGCACGGTGATTGCCGCACGTTCTGTCGGCATGATCCCCGTTTCGTATCGCGCATTTTCCGTTCTTCTCTGACAGGCGCCTTTGCCGTCCGTGAAGTCCTGATATTCGTATTGATCAGAGAATAGGCGATGGCCCCGCACCTCGCAATGTCAGTCAATCGACGGGCCCTGGTTCACTTCAGCGCGGACGTCGATCGTCACGGCAAACAAAGGGACCCCGGCGATCACCGCTAGTTTTCGATGCGGTTGATCTGCTCGGTGTAAAAAAGGTCCGTGCGCAGCACATACTTCTCGCCCGAATTGACCGACCTGCCTTCGTGCCATACGCGATGTTCGAAAAGGAGCGCATCCCCCGCGCGTGGCGAAATCGGCCGATAGGCCCACTGCTCACGCGGACCATAGGGCATCAGTACCGTTTCCCCGCCATCGGCGTCATTGAGATAGAAGAGCGCGGTGACGAGACTTTCGTTCTGCCCGTCCTGTTGCGTCCCGTCCCGATGGGGCTTGAAATACTGCCCCTCCCGATAGCGGTAAAAGCGAAAATGGCTCCCCGTCGCCACATAGCGCATCCCGTCCAGCAAACGAGGAAAGCCATCTCTCATCGCTTTAAAAAGATGGGCTTCAAGCCGTGTCGCGAGTTCAGGATTGTCCCACTCGAGCCGGTCGTTGTTCCGCACGGATTCCCGGCGCTGTATCTCGCCGTAGAAGTTGACCGGCGCCGCTTCGAAAGCCCGCTGGCGCGCGTACTCGAGCAACTCGGCGCACAGATCGGCTGGAAGTGCTTCAGACAGGTGTTGGATGAACATTGGTTGCGGACGAAAGCGTTGACGGCATCCAGATCGAGATGGCGCTCAATCATTTAAAAGGATTATTATTGAAATAAATGTCAATATCGTATCAGAATAAATAAACCAGGCGCGTCGAAGTGGCGGTGCAATGATCCCTGTCGCACGTCGTTGCGTCGGCGCGCATGGCCTGGGGCATTTGAAACGTTGTAGAGAACAACTGTGACGAGGAGGTTGTAAATGGAAAGCTTGATCCCGGCAGCGAAGCGGCATGGACACATGCGACACAGGTTGCGTCGGCACTGTGCGATGCTGCTGCTCGCCGGCTCGGCCTGGGGAATGTCGGGCGCGGCGCATGCGGCGCTCGCGTGCGACGCGCCCTGGATGCACAAAGGTGGCGGTTTCACGATGTCGGTGTTGCCGGCGGGCATCGTCCTCGAGGTCGAAATGCTTGATTTCAAAAAGACCCTCGACGGCAATTGCAGCGGTACGTTACGGGCGAACGGGACGCTGAACGTGGCGGGCCGCACTTCGCGCAGCCAGAACGACATGGCGCTCCGGATCGTTGACGGTCACGCCCGCTTTGGGGCGCTCTCTTCCGATGGATCGATACGCGCATCGTCAAACGACGCGTCGATGGCGGGCTCGGTATCGGCGCAAGCGGCCGGCCTGCTCAGCTACGTCGGCGAATCCCTGACCGAGGGCGCAACGCTGCCTGCCACACGCAGCGAGGTGTCGTTCGCGGGCACGGTGTCGGCAATGGGCATGAACGTCAATCACATCTCGTTGCCGAAGGCGGTCGTGACGACCACCGCAAAGCGCATTGGAAAACCGGAGCAACTCGACACGGTTGCCGGTCGGCTCGTGTGTGTGCCGATCAGCTACGACCAAACGCAGCAAGCGGCCAAGATCACCATGCTCGGCCACGCGACGACCGTGCCGGCCGCTACGCAGCACGTCGTCGATCATTTCTGCCCCGCGACCGGGCTGGTGATGCTCAAGGACGCGGGCGACAACGGCAAGAGTGGAGCGGTGAAGATCACCGCAATGCATTGAGCGCGCTGCGGTGTTATCGCGTAACTCGGTTCCTGTCTATTGGACCTTCAGTGGAAGGCGCGCCCCCGAACGGAATTCCAGCATGACTTGGTATCGATCGATTCTCGCCGCAGCGTGCGGCACACTCATGTTTGCCTCCCACGGCGCACAGGCCCAAGGCGGGAGCGAAGTACCCGGCGTGATTCTGACGCAGCTGACGATGTTCATCACGAGCGCCTATCTGAAGGCGGGCAAGATCGAGGAGGCCCCCGACCTCGACGTTCCTGAGCCTGCAACGGCTGCCGCCCTGCAAGCCAAAGTGTTCGCCGGCACGGCTCAGACCCTGCGCATGCGCAAGAAGAAGTGTACGAATGTCATTGGCGCCCGAGTGCCGGAAGACAAGCACGATACCCGCACGATCGCCGTAACCTGCTCGGATGGCGGTCGCTACATGATCGTCGTAGACGAGGCAACGATCACTCCGTGAGCTCGATTTCCCGATATTCGTATTGATCAGCGAATAGGCGATGGACCGGCGGCCCGCAATACCGCTCGGGCGTGACTGGGCGTGACTAACACGCAGCCCCCTCCGCTCCCCGCGCAGGTCACAACAGCCCGCCCCGAGCGTCCCTTCCTCCTGTGTCCTTCATCCCATGACGTCGGGCAGCGCTTTCGGCCCATAGGCCGTCTGCGTGCGCCTGCTTATCGTTGACGCATGCCCGCTCGTGGGCCTTCTCCCATCCACGAAATCACTGGAGCCCGTTCATGGATATCGATCGTCACCGTATCGGCGGCACCCTGGGGATCGCCGCATGTTCGTTTGCCGCCGCACTTTCTTTCGCCACGCAGGCGCAGGGGGCGACCGCCTGCTATGCCGTCGACATGCGCGGAGGGCCGCTCTACGTGACGTCGGATGTGTTGCGCGATGCCGCGCTCAGGGTCGCGAACGCGCAAGTCGCCGCCGCCGTGAATATGCCGTTGACGCCGGTCACGCCCCCGCCCGACCCGAAACGTTGCGACGGGGCGAACGATCGCCTTCCTGCGGAGGGGCCCGGCGCCCGCAACTACTTCGGCAATGTCGTGAGCCCGTTGAAGTTCCTGCGTCTCGCGGCCTATCAATGCGCGGGAGCAGGCGGCCAAAGTCAGTTCTTCTCGATGAACCAGGCCATTTATTATCGCCAGTGCGGCGGCGGGCAATACTCGAACTACATTCACTTCTGGGGACGCGCGAACGGGAACCCGAGCACGTGTTTCGCCAGCGACTACCCGACGATGTTTGCCAAGGCCACCAAAGACAGGAAGCCGGCGGACCTGCTCAACGCGATGAAGACGGTTTACTCGGGCGGCCTGAGCGGAACCGCCGCGAACGATCAGGCGCTCGGCAACGCGATGGCGGCGATCCTGATCGCCGAAAGCAATCGTGACTATCTCGTCAATCTCGAGAACTACATGCTGATGGACCTGGCCGACGTGAAGAAGGCCACGCCGGAGCAAATCATCGGGGGCCACTGCGTGCCGAATGCCGGGTCCTGCCAGAACCGCGGCGAGTCGCAGAACGGCAAGCACCCGATCGCGTGGGGCGGAGCCCAGGAAACCATGATGGTGAACGGCTGGGGCCAGGGGGCAGGCGCCAATAGCCCCTTCGGCATGACATTCGAAGGCAATCTGTCGTCCGAGTGGGCGGTCGCGAAAGGAAAGGCCACGAGCGCGAAGGTCGCCCAATGCGGCGCGGTTCCGCCAACCTACGGAAATCTGACCCCCGACCAGCAGAGCGCAGTGAGAGCCGTCTTCGAGGGCATTCTGCCGGCCCGCTGAGATTCGCCGCCGGTCAACGCGCCAGGAAAAGGCCGCCGCCCCCATACGCGGAAGCGGCGGCCTCACTACGCTCGCCCCGTTGTCAAACCGCCATCACCGTCACCGACTTCGTCACGAGATACGGCTCGAGTGCCTCCGGCCCGCCTTCGGACCCATAGCCCGAATCCTTCACGCCGCCGAACGGCATTTCCGGCCACGGCGTCGCCGGCTGGTTGATCCACAGCATCCCGACCTCCAGACGCTGCGTGAGCAGGTGCACGTTCGCGAACGACCGCGTGAACGCATACCCGGCGAGCCCGTACGGCAGCCGGTTCGCTTCCGCGATCGCGTCCTCGAGCGAGTCGAAGCCGCGAATCGCCGCGACCGGCCCGAACGGCTCGTTGTTGAACACGTCCGCCTCGAGCGGCACGTCGGCCAGCACCGTCGGCGCGAAGAAGTTGCCTTCCGTGCCGATCCGCTCGCCGCCCGTCTCGACGCGTGCGCCGACCGCGCGCGCGTTCTCGACGACCGACGTGATCGCGGCGATCCGGCGCGCGTTCGCGAGCGCGCCGAGCGTCGTGCCCTCTTCGAGCCCGTTGCCGACCTTCAGCCCTTCCGCATGCTTGACGAGCGCGCGCGTGAATTCGTCGCGGATGCTGTTGTGCACCAGGAAGCGCGTCGGCGAGATGCACACCTGCCCCGCGTTGCGGAATTTCGCGCCGCCGGCGGCCTTCACCGCGAGCGCGACGTCCGCATCCTCGGCGACGATCACCGGCGCATGCCCGCCGAGCTCCATCGTCGCGCGCTTCATGTGCTGGCCCGCGAGCCCGGCCAGGTGCTTGCCGACCGGCGTCGAGCCGGTAAACGTCACCTTGCGGATCACCGGATGCGGAATCAGGTACGCGGAGATCTCGGCCGGATCGCCGTACACGAGGCCGATCACGCCGGCCGGCACGCCCGCGTCGACGAACGCGCGCAGCAGCGCGGCGGGCGACGCCGGCGTTTCCTCCGGCGCCTTCACGAGGAACGAGCAGCCGGTCGCGAGCGCGGCGCTCAGCTTGCGCACGACCTGGTTGACCGGGAAATTCCACGGCGTGAACGCGGCGACCGGGCCGACCGGCTCCTTCACGACCGTCTGCTGCGCGCCGAGGTTGCGCGGCGGCACGATGCGGCCGTACACGCGCCGCCCTTCGTCGGCGAACCATTCGATGATGTCCGCGGCCGCCAGCACTTCGAGGCGCGCTTCGACGAGCGGCTTGCCCTGCTCCTGCGTCATCAGCTGCGCGATTGCGTCCGCGCGTTCGCGCACCAGCGCGGCCGCCTTGCGCATCGTCGCCGCGCGCTCGTGCGCGGGCACCCGGCGCCACTGCTCGAAGCCGCGCTGCGCGGCGGCCAGCGCGCGGTCGAGATCGGCGATGCCCGCGTGGGCCACCTTGCCGATCACCTTGCCGGTCGCCGGGTTGACGACGTCGATCGTCTTGCCGCTCGCGGCATCCGCCCATTCGCCGTTGATCAGGAGTTGCGTATCCGTATAAGTCACGTGAGCCATCCAGACACCCCTACTGTTGCGTCAAAAAAGGTACGCCGCCTCGCGAACGAGCGCGCACCGGTCAACCGGATCGCCGCCAGCGCGCGACGCGCGCAGCGGCAGCCTCGTCGGCAGGCAGCATACCCGCCTTTCGATTTTCATGCGCGACCCGGGCCGCGCTCAGCGCGCCGCCTGCGTCGCCCGGCGCAGCTTCGCAACCTCCGCCGCCTGCACGGCCGGCGCGCCATTGTTCCAGCCGGTGCGCATGAACGTCAGCACGTCGGCGATCTGCCGGTCGTTCAACTGGTCCGCGAACGCGGGCATCGGATACGCGGACGGAACGCCGTCGATCACCAGCGTCTCGCTGCCGTTCAGCGTCACGTTGATCAGCGACGTCGCGTCGCGCTCCAGCACGTTCGGATTGCCCGCGAGCGGCGCGAGCAGCGGCGCGAACGCCTTGCCGTCCGTGCCGTGGCAATGCATGCAGTACGCGGTGTACACCTTTGCGCCCGGGTCATTCGCCGGCCGCAGCAGCACCGCCTGCGTCGCCTTCGGATCGTCGCGGTAAGGCGGCGCACCCGTGCCGCCCGCCGCCGGCAGCGACTTCAGGTAGCGGGCCATCGCCGTCAGGTCGTCGTCGGTGAGCGCCTGCGTGCTGTGGTTGATCACGCTCACCATCGAGCCGAACGCGGTCGCATGCCGGTTCGCGCCGGTCTTCAGGAACTGCGCGACGTCCGCCTCGCTCCAGCGGCCGAGCCCCGTATTGTGCTCGCCCGTCAGGTTCGATGCGAACCAGTTGTCGATCGACGCGCCCGACAGGAACGCCGCGCCGCCCTCGTCGAGCGCCTTCTCCTGGAACCCGACGCCGCGCGGCGTATGGCATGACCCGCAGTGCCCGAGCCCCTGCACGAGATACGCGCCGCGATTCCACATCGCGTCCTTTCCCCGCTTGTCGGCATAGGCGGCCGTGTCGACGAACACCGCGTTCCACAGCTTGAGCGGCCAGCGCTGGTTCAGCGGCCACGGGATGTCGGACGCGCGGTTCGGCTGCTTCACGGGCTCGACGCCATTCATGAAATACGCATAGAGCGCCTTCACGTCGTCGTCCTTCAGCTTCGCGTACGACGGATACGGCATCGCCGGATACAGGTTATGGCCGTCCTTCGCAACGCCCGCGCGCAGCGCGCGCGCAAAGTCGCCTTCGGTGTAGCCGCCGATGCCCGTGTCCGGGTCGGGCGTGATGTTGGTCGAGTAGATCGCGCCCATCGGCGTGTCCATCTTCAGGCCGCCGGCGAACGGCGCGCCGTCGTGCGGCGCGGTGTGGCAGGCCACGCAGTCGCCCGCCTTCGCCAGATACGCGCCGCGCGCGACGAGCGCCGCGTCGGGCGTCGCGGCCTTGGCTGCCTGTGCGGCAGTGGCGGCCGCCAGCGCGACGGCGACTGTGAACGCCTTCGAGGCGCGCGCCAGGGGTGTGATTCGAATCATCCGGGTCCTCGATGTCAGGCGGTTTTCAGCTGGTTGCCGACCGGCAGCTTGCGCACGCGCTTGCCGGTCGCAGCGAAGATCGCGTTCGCCAGCGCGGCCGCGAGCGCCGCAGTGCCGGGCTCGCCGATCCCGCCCGGCGCTTCGCCGCTTTTCACGATGTGCACGTCGATCGGCGGCGTCTCGTTGATCCGCAGCATCCGGTAGTCGGTGAAGTTGCTTTGCGCGACGCGGCCGTTCTCGATCGTGATCTCGCCGTACAGCGCGCCCGTGATCCCGAAGATGATCCCGCCCTGCACCTGCGCGTCGATCGTGTCCGGATTCACGGCCATCCCGCAGTCGACCGCGCATACGACGCGCTTGACCTGCACGTCGCCGTCGTCCACCGCGACGTCCACGACGATCGAGAAGAAGCTGCCGAACGCGTGCATCACCGACACGCCGCGCCCCTGGCCCGTCGGCAGCGGCGTGCCCCAGCCCGCGGCCTTCGAAGCGACGTCGAGCACGTTGCGCGCACGCGGCGACTTGCCGAGCAGCGCGCGGCGGTACTGCACCGGGTCGGTCTTCGCTTGCGCGGCGAGTTCGTCGATGAAGCTCTCGACGACGAACGTGCCGCGCGTCGGCCCGACACCGCGCCAGAACGCCGTCGGCACGTGGCGCGGCTCCTGCCGCACGTAGTCGACGAGCTGGTTCGGCAGGTCGTACGGCAGCTCGGCCGCGACCTCGACCGCGTCCGGATCGACGCCGTTCTTCACTGCGGGCGGCGCGAAGCGCGCGAGGATCGACGAGCCGACGATCCGGTGCCGCCACGCGATCGGCCGGCCGTTCGCGTCGAGGCCGGCCGAGATCCGGTCGTAGTAGTACGGCCGGTACATGTCGTGCTGGATGTCTTCCTCGCGGGTCCACATGACCTTCACGGGCGCATTGACCTGCTTCGCGATCTTCACCGCCTGCGCGACCATGTCGATCTCGAGCCGGCGGCCGAAGCCGCCCCCGAGCAGATGGTTGTTCACGACGATCTTCTCGCGCGGGAAACCGGTGATCTGCTGTACGGCGTCGAGCGCGCGCGTCGGCACCTGGGTGCCGACCCAGATCTCGCAGCCGTCAGGGCGCACGTGCACCGTGCAGTTGACGGGCTCCATCGTCGCGTGCGCGAGCAACGGCTGCTCGTAGACGGCGTCGATGCGCGTCTTCGCGTTCGCGAATGCGCGGTCGACGTCGCCGTCCTTGCGCGCGACGGCGCCCTTGCCGCTGTCCGCCGCCCGCGCATGATCCGCCGCGATGTCCTTCGTCGACACCTTCGCGCCCGCGCCTTCGTTCCATTTCACGACGAGCGCCGACGCGCCGCGCTTGGCCGCCCACGTGTGGTCGCCGACCACCGCGACCGCGTTATCGGCGCGCACGATCCGGCGCACGCCGCGGATCTGCCTGGCCGCCGTGTCGTCGACGCTCGCGACCGTGCCGCCGAACACCGGGCTGTTGACGATCACCGCAACCAACATGCCCGGCAGCCGCACGTCGAGCCCGAACCGCGCGGTGCCGTCGACCTTTTCCGGCGAATCGAGCCGCTTGACCGGCTTGCCGACCAGCTTGAAATCCGCGGGCTTCTTCAGCGCGACGTCCTTCGGCACCGGCAGCTTCGCCGCGGCGTCCGCGAGCTGGCCGTACGACGCGCGCCGTCCGCTCGGCGGGTGCAGCACCTCGCCGTTCTCCGCGCGGCAGGCGGCCGGATCGACGCCCCACTGTTTCGCCGCCGCACCGACGAGCAGCGTGCGCGCGGTCGCGCCCGCCTGGCGCATCGGCTCCCACGCGTAGCGGATCGACGTCGAGCCGCCCGTGAGCTGGCCGCCGAGCAGCGGGTCGAAGAACAGCTTCTCGTTGGGCGGCGCATGGTCGAGCGTCACGTTCGACAGCGGTACTTCCAGCTCCTCGGCGATCAGCATCGGCAGCGACGTGTAGACGCCCTGTCCCATCTCGACCTTCGGCATCACGAGCGTGACCTGCCCGTTGCGGTCGATCTGCACGAACGCATTCGGCGCGAACACGCCGGGGCGCGGCGCTTCGTTCGCATTGCCGTCGACCACCGAGCGGCGCGCGTCGCCGCCCGCCGCCGGCACGCTGAAGCCGAGCAGCAATCCGCCGCCCGCCGCCGCGCCGAGCGTCATGCCGAACTTGAGGAACGTGCGGCGCGACACGCCCGCGCCTGCCTGGCCTGCTTCGATCAGTCCGCGCGACATGTCAGCCTCCGCAGAGCCGCCTCAAGAAGGCTGACCGCCCCCTCGGGGGGCAACGAGCAAAGCGAGTGTGGGGGTCGTTTCATCTCAAACCTCCTTCGCGGCCTGCTTGATCGCCGCGCGAACCCGGTTGTAGGTGCCGCAGCGGCAGATGTTGCCGGCCATCGCGGCGTCGATGTCGGCGTCGCTCGGGTGCGGGTTCGATGCGATCAGCGCGGCGGCGGCCATCACCTGGCCCGACTGGCAATAGCCGCACTGCACGACGTCGAGCTCGCGCCACGCCTGCTGCACCTTGCGCCCGGCGGGCGTCGCGCCGACCGCCTCGATCGTCGTGATCCTGCGCTCGCCGACCGCCGCGACCGGCAGCACGCACGCGCGCGCCGCGACGCCGTCGAGATGCACGGTGCACGCGCCGCACTGCGCTATGCCGCAGCCGAATTTCGTGCCGGTCAGCCCGACGAGATCGCGCAGCACCCAGAGCAGCGGCATGTCCGCGGGCGCGTCGACCGCATGGACCGCACCGTTGATGTTCAGATTGATCATTCAGCCTCCGGGCTGGCGTAGTGTGGGGACGGCGCGACGCGCGCGCCGGGGGGCGGACGGCTTACGACTGCGCGGCGTCGAGCGCCGTCAGCACCTTCACGACGGGCGGCTGCGCGAGCCACTCGCCGGCCTTCGCGCGATACGCGTTGTAGTGCGGGCTCGCGCGGTGCGCTTCGAGCGCCGCCGCGTCCTCATAGACCTCGAACAGGTCGAAGCCCGGCGAACCGTCCGCCTGGCGGAACAGGTCGTAGCGCAGGTTGCCCGGCTCGGTACGCGTCGCGGCGACGAGGCCGCGCAATTCGGTCTCGACCGTCTGCGCATGTTCGGGTTTCGGGATCAGGCTGGCGATGACGTAGACAGGCATGTTGATTCCTTCTTTCCTTCGTTGAATCGTGATGGACGATGCCGCGCGCCGGAGCCGGCGCACGGCGTGGAACATGGGACGTGGGCTCAGACCAGCTCGTCGGGGCCGACGCGCACGACGACCTTGCCGAAGTTCTTGCCGGCGAGCAGGCCGATCAGCGTGTCCGGCGCGGCGGCCAGACCGTCGACGACGTCCTCGCGCGCCTTCACCTTGCCGGCGGCGACCCACTCGCCCATGTCCTTCAGGAACGCGGCATAGCCCTCCGCAAAATGATCGAGGATGATGAAGCCCTGCATCCGGATGCGCTTCGCGAGCAGCGCATACGTCAGCAGCGGCAGGCGATCCGGACCCGCCGGCAGCGCGGTGTCGTTGTAATGCGCGATCAGCCCGCACACCGGCACACGCGCGCCGATGTTGAGCAGCGGCAGCACCGCCTCGAACACCGCGCCGCCGACGTTCTCGAAATAGACGTCGATGCCGCCCGGGCATGCGTCCGCCAGTTTGCGCGCAAAATCCGCGTCGCGGTGATCGATGCACGCGTCGAAGCCGAGCGCCCCGGTGACGTACGCGCACTTGTCCGCGCCACCGGCGATGCCGACCACGCGGCAGCCCTTCAGCTTCGCGATCTGCCCGACGACGGCGCCGACCGCGCCGCTCGCCGCCGCGACCACCACGGTTTCGCCGGCCTTCGGCTCACCGATCTTCAGCAGCCCGTGATACGCGGTGAAGCCCGGCATCCCGAGCACGCCGAGCGCGTACGACGGGTGCGCGAAATCGCGGCCGAGCGGGAACAGGCCGGCGCCGTCCGACAGCGCGTAGTCCTGCCAGCCGCCCATGTCGACGACGAGATCGCCCGCGCGGAACGCCGGCAGGTTCGACGCCACGACCTGGCTGACGGTCCCGCCGACCATCACGTCGCCGAGCGCCACCGGCGGCGCATAGGACGGCGCGTCGTTCATCCGGCCGCGCATGTACGGGTCGAGCGACAGCCAGATCGTGCGCAGCAGGACCTGGCCCGGCCCCGGCGTCGGCACCGCGACGGTTTCGGTGCGGAAGTTGTCCGGCGTCGGGGCGCCCACCGGGCGCGAATTCAGGACGATCCTGCGGTTTGCGGTCTTGCTTTGCGACATGAAAATCTCCGTCAATGGGGATGCGCGCTCTCGCACGATCCGGTCAGGAAAGGAACCCGGCGACACGGCAGGCGACGTCCGCGCGTCGCTCGGCGGCATTGCCGATTCAGATAAAGTAGACCAGTCGTCTATTATCGGGACATAAAATAAGGCGCGCGATGCGCGCCTCGCTTACTGCCACGCTCCGTTGCCGGCCGACTGCGGCAGATTCAGCATCCGCAGCGTCGCGACCATCGCGGTTTCGAGCGGCTTGCGGTTGCGGTGGATCTTCTCCAGCAGCGTCGCGCCGAGCCACAGCTCGTACAGCGTCGCGGCGGTGTGAGACGGATCGTCGATCCCGTGCAGCGAACCGTCGGCGAGCCCCGTTTCGATGCCGGCCGCAAGCCGCTCGATGATCTGCCCGGTGCCGCGCCGCAGGACCGAGCGCATCGCTTCGGACAGATCCGCCACCTCGGCGCCGAGCTTCACCGCGAGGCACTTGCCTTCCGGATCGTCGTTGCACTGCGTGCGCAGCCAGTTGTTCCAGTAGCTCATCAGGCGCGCGGCGCCCGTGCCCGGCTGCCGGACCAGCAGGTTGTCGAGATGATCGAGATAGCCTTCGAAGTACGCTTCGAGCAGCGCTTCCCCGAATGCCTCTTTCGAGCCGAAGTAATGATAGAACGAGCCCTTCGGGATGCCCGCCGCGGCGAGAATCTCGTTCAGACCGACCGCCGAAAACCCCTTGTGGAGCATGATCGGCTTCGCGATATTCAGGATGTGCTGGCGGACTTCCGCGCCTGAAGATGCATTCATGATGGCGTATGGTAGCAACGATTAGACCGGTCGTCTAGCAATGTGCAACCGGCATTTTGAGTCGCACTTTACCTGATCCCCGATAGGTTCCCAATGCCCCGCTCCGTTCATGGGCGGGAATGTGCCCCCCACCGCGCCGCCGCGCCGCCGCGCGATGCGCGCGCATTGAACCGACGGCAGTCGCGCCGTCAGCTCGACGCCTCGTCAGCGCGCTTCCTCGCACGCGGCTTGCGCTCGCCCTGGGCCGCAGCGGACGTTTTCCTGGCGGCACGCCCCGGCGGCGTGCGGCTCGCCATCGCCAGCGCGGCGATCTCCCGCCTCAGCGTGTCGAGTTCGCTCCCGTAAACCGCACTCGTCGCCTGCGCGCCGTCGAGCTGCCCCTGAAGCACGCCGCATCGATGCAGCGCATCGCCCAACTGCGCCTGCAACGCGGCCAGATCGTTCCGATACTGGATATCGCGCTGCTCGGCGCGCGCGGACAGCGCGTCGAGCTCCTTCTGCAGCCGCGCGGCCGCCACACGCTCGCGGTCGATCTCCTGCAGCGCCCGCTTCTCCGACGCGCGCAGGCGCTCTTCGGCACGATTCGCGTCGTCGCGCAGCCGGTCGAGCTGCGCTGTGAAATCCGCGCGCGCCTGCGCGAGCGCACGATCGCCTTCCGCGTTGTCGGCCTTCACGCGCTCGATCTCGGCCGTGAGCGCGCGCTGAGATGCGCTGTCGGCAGCACGGGTCTGCTCGAGTTCCTGAATCCGCACCTGCGCCGCGAGCAGCGCGGCCGTGCGCTGCTCGAGCGCCGTCTCGGTGCGCGCGAGTTCGGCCTGCAACGCGGCGACCTCGTTCCTCGCGGCGGCCCGCTCCGCTTCCACCTCGGCGCGCAACGCGTCGAGCGACGTCGTGGCCGCGGCCGCCGATCGGCTCCACAACGCCGCCACCAGCTCGCCCGCCGCCGCCTGCAGGTCGGCCGGCAAGTCCGGATGCTCGATCCGCACGCGGCTCTTTTCCCGCAGCTCGGCCCAGAACTCGCCCAGCACCGCCGTCGGCGTGCTCATGCTGCCCCTGCGCACCAGCTGATACAGCCGGTTGGCGGTCGGCGTGATGCCGAAGCGGAAGAACAGCAGGGCACACACCTCGCGGTACAGCTCGCGGGTTTTCGGGAAGTCGGCCTTGAGGCGCTCGATTTCGGCGGCGACGCGGGTTTCGTCGGGGGCGAGGTCGGACATGGTCGGGATTGGCTGGGGATTTCGTTAATAATATAACGTAAACCGTCATATATCCAACCAACCATCCTTATATATTTGACATTATTTCTATAATGTTGAAATTCTGACCTGCAAGCTTGCGTAGATTTGCAACCGCCTAACGTGGCCGCCCCCAGCCCTGCCGCGCCCCGGTCAGCAGCGGCGACTGATCACGCTCAGCGTCCGGCCTGAGCCCGGTAGCTTGCCGGCCGGCCGTGACGCTTCCCGAGCGTGAACGAGAGCGCCAGATCCACGAACTTGCCGAACGGCGCGCGCAACAGGCCCGGAAGGTTCCAGCGCCCCTGGACGAACACCCCTTTCGCGTGGCTCATCGCGCGAAAGCCCTCGACGCCGTGGTACGCGCCCATCCCGCTCGGCCCGACGCCCCCGAACGGCAGATCGTCCTGCGCAACATGCATGAGCGTGTTGTTGATGCCGACATTGCCGGAGGTGGTCCGCTTCAGCAGCGTCTCGCAGTCGGCGTCCCGGGCGCCGAAGTAATAGAGCGCGAGCGGACGCGGCCGTTCGTTCACGTAGTCGATGACCTCGTCGATCGCGCGATAGGTGCGCACCGGCAGGATCGGACCGAAGATCTCCTCCTGCATGATCGCCATGTCGTCGGTGGCCCCGACAACCATCGTCGGAGCCAGCGTGCGCAGCCGGGCAGCGGCGCGCTCCGGACTCACGCCCGCCTCGATCACCCGCGCCCCCTTGCGCCGGGCATCCTCGATCAAGCCTTTCAGGCGGTCGAAATGCCGTTCGCTCACGATCGATGTGTAGTCCTTGCTGGTTGGCCCGTCCGGATAGAAGCCGGCCACCGTCGCGTCGTACTGCTTGACGAACGTGTCAAGGTCATCTTCATGGACCAGCGCGTAGTCGGGCGCGACGCAGGTCTGGCCGCCGTTCGACAGCTTGCCGAAGACGATGCTGCCGAGCGTCCGGGCGTCGGCATGGCCGCGCGCGACGATCGCGGGGCTCTTGCCGCCCAGCTCGAGCGTCACCGGCACGAGGTTGTCGCTCGCAGCCTTCATGACCTTGCGGCCCACCTGGGTGCTGCCGGTGAAGAGCAGATGGTCGAACGGCAGGCCGCTGAACGCGGCGCCGACCTCCGGGCCGCCGAGCACGACAGCCACTTCGTCGGGCGGGAAGCTGTCCGCGAGCATCCGCCGGATCACCTCGCTGGTGCGCGGCGTCAGTTCCGACGGCTTCAGCATCGCGCGGTTGCCGGCGGCGAGCGCGGTCGCCAGCGGGATGATCGTCAAGGAGAACGGGTAGTTCCACGGCGCCATCACGCCCACGACGCCCACCGGCTGGTATTCCACATGAGCACGGCCGGCGCGGTAGAACATGCCGACATGCCGGCGCTCGGGCTTCATGAAGCGGCGCAGGTTCCGGGTCAGGTAGTCGATCGACTGGATCACGCCGACCAGTTCCATGATGCCGGTCTCATGGTGCGAGCGATGCCCGAAATCGGCGCTGATCGCCTCCTCTACTTCACTGCGACAAGCGAGAACCGCGGCGCGCAGCCGGGCGAGCCGCGCCTTGCGCTGATGCAGGCTCGGCGGGCCCTCCCTGAGGAAAGCGCTGCGCTGGAGAGCCAGCAATGCCGTTGCGTCAATTACGTGGCCGGGTTCGGCAGGAATGGTCATCTTGCACCTCATGAGGTAATTGCAATGTAGACACCGTCAACTTGATACGTGGCGATGATAGGAGCACAATGTGTTCCCTGTCAACATCGATTGGGAGCAAATGAAATGACGTCGGAAGCGCTCGCCGAGCAGAAGCCGTATCACCACGGCGACTTGCGGCGCGTGATCATCGAAACGGCCCTCGACACGTTGCAGGAGCAGCAGGGCTGGCAATTCACGCTGCGCGAAATTGCCCGGCGGGCGAATGTCAGCCACTCGGCGCCCTACCGGCATTTCCCGGACAAGGCCGCATTGCTGCGCGAGCTGGCGCTGATCGGGTTCGACCGCCTGCGCGACGAACTGGACGCGGCGCTCGATCCCGCGCTGGATGCGCCCGTGAACTTGATGGCACTGGCTTATGCGCACCTGGACTTCGGCGCCAGGCGCCCGGACCTGTATCGCCTGATGTTCGCGGCGGATGCCGGGGAGCCGTCGGACATCCACCTCGATCCGCGCGCGCAGGCCCCCTTCCTGCTGGTGATCGACGTCCTGGAGCGAGGCCAGAGCGAGGGCACGATCCGCCGGCGCTCGGCGCTGGGTCAGGCGACCGCCTGCTGGGCGCATCTGCACGGCCTGACGATGCTCGCGATCGACGGCCGGCTGGTGCCGGCGAAGGTGGGTGATCACGCTATCGAGGATGCGCTGACGACGCTGCTGGATGGGCTGGTGCTGGACGAGGCGCGGCCCACGCAAAGGCAGGTAAAAAGACCTTGACCTTGGACTTCACTTGAAGGTTATGGTTGGACATGGCAAGCGTATCGCGGCCATGGGTATGTTTTCCGCAATCAGACAAAAGGCGGCATGTCCACGACTGCCGCCCGTGGCCGATGAAGAGGAGGTGTCCAACATGACCAAACGCATACTTCACGTCGTCAGCAATGTCGCCAATTATGCGGACCAGTCCGAGCCAACCGGCCTGTGGCTGTCGGAGTTGACCCATGCCTGGCACGTCTTCGCCGGGAAGGGGTATGACCAGCGCCTCGTCAGTCCCAAGGGCGGCGCATCCCCCCTGGAACCCCGCTCCCTGAAATGGCCGCTTGCCGATGCGTCCGTGAAGGAGTGGCTGAACGACAAGGACCGCCAGCAGCTCTTGGCGACCACTGCCCGGCCCGACCAGATTGATCCGGCGGACTTCGACGCGATCTATTTCACGGGCGGGCACGCCGTCATGTGGGACTTTCCCGACGACGCGGGGCTGCAACGGCTCACGCGCGACATCTACGAGCGCGGCGGGATCGTGTCGTCCGTCTGCCACGGCTATTGCGGCCTGCTGAACACGAAGCTGACCGACGGCACGCTGCTGGTTGCCGGCCGCCGGGTCACCGGCTATTCGTGGGTGGAGGAAGTGCTGGCCGGGGTCGCAAAGAAGGTGCCCTACAACGCGGAGCAGGAGATGGTGCGACGCGGCGCACGCTACGAGAAAGCGTTGCTGCCGTTCACGTCGAAGGTCGTTACGGATGGCCGCCTGGTGACCGGCCAGAATCCGCAATCCGCGAAAGCGACAGCCGAGCAGGTCGCGGCGCTGCTATGACGGCAGGCCAGCCTTTACATTGCGGCATGCATACTGCCTACGAGCGGCGCCGGCCTCCCTTGACGACGCCGGTCGCCGGGGCTGAGTCGTCCTTCGCCCCCCGCCTCATCCGCGACAACACGCGGGTCGCGTTGGCGGCGCAGTCGATTTTCTCCGGCTTGGCCTCGATCTCCGCCATCAGCGACACGAGGTGCACCTTGCTCTGCGCAAGCCGCGCCTCCATTTCCTCGATGTCCCGCACCTTGCGGCGGAGCGTTTCGAGCAGCGGGCCATGCTGCCACTGCGCGAGGTCAGGCGGCAGCAGCATGCGGATCTCGTCGAGGCTGAAGCCCGCCTTCTGTGCCGTCGCGACCAGTCCGAGCACCAGCACGGCTTCTGGCGGATAGATTCGATAGCCGTTTGGCTGGCGTTCGACCACCGTCAACAGGCCGATGCGTTCGTAGAAGCGGATGCGCGAAGGGGTAAGGCCAGTGCGCTCCGCCAGTTCCCCTATCTTCATGTTCTCGATGTCCGTTCGATTTGCCGTAAACCCCTTAGTTGAAGCGTGCCACCCAGCGTAACGGCAGCGTTTGCATCAGCACGCCCACGAATGCCCACGGCAAGCCAGGAACACAGGCCTCGTCCGGTTCGCGCTCGATGGTCTTTACCATGTAGTGACAGCCGAGATCCTCACGGATCTCGAAAGGCAATTTCTTCGCCCCTGCGTTGAGTTCCGTGCGGATATAACCGGGAAACAGCGTGCTGACCTTTATCGGGGTATTCAGCAACTCCGCGCGAATGCCTTCGGCAAGGTGAGCCACTGCTGCCTTGCTTGCCGCATAGGTAGTCAGGTGCCTGGGCAGGCCGCGCTTTGCACTCATGGAGGAGATGACCACCAGATGCCCGCTGTTCTGTTTTCGGAAAATCCCCACCGCCGCTTCGCATTGTGCAAGCGCCGCTATGAAGTTGGTTTCGGCGGTTCGCAGGTTGGTGGTGAAATGGCCGGTGCCGATGCGTCGCCCTTCACCAATCCCGGCATTGACGACGATCCGGTCGAGCCGACCGAACATCCGCGCGAACTCGTCGAATATGGCGAACACCTGGTCGTGCTCATTGACGTCGAGCGCCCTGACCTCAACGCGTACGCCGAACGTTCCGCATAGCTCCGCCTCCAGTTCCTGAAGTCGTTCAGTGCGTCGCGCACAGAGCGCAAGGTTGTAGCCGCGCGCGGCGAATTTCCGGGCCATGCCGGCTCCCAGCCCCGAACTGGCACCGGTAATCAGGACAGTCTTGGATTGCTGTTTCATTTCGATCTCGTCCGGTTCGGTCCTTCAGCGCCAAGTCAGCAGATGCTGACAGTCGCCGTGAAAGTGCGAATACTCGTTAAGGGTCATGAGCCGGCGTTTGTGCTGACCGCTCGCCTGTATTGCCGTCATGCCGGCATTGGCCAACGTCCAGTTGACCTGCATCGCGGCCGCATCGCCAAGGCCGAGCATTGCCTGAGCAATCACCGCGATCACCCCGCCCGAGGTCACCACCAGATGCGTCTCGTCCGGCCCTGCCCGGTTCAGCACCTGCTCCAATGCGGCCAGGCAGCGCGACTGGAACCGGCACCACGGCTCGTCGTAGTCTTCGTCGGCAGTGCCACCGTACCAACGCGCCAGCGCCGCGCCAAACATGCTGAAAAACGCATCTCGCGGGTTATTTGCGGCGGCGAGCTCGCTCATCATCACCTTGTGGTCGGTATAGCGAGGCTCGTAACGGACGATCACCTGCTGGTGGTCGAACTCGTCGAAACCTGCAAGACAGTGCTGCTCAGGCGCCCAATTGGCGCCCTTGAGCAACCCTTCCGCAGTTTGCCGGTGACGTTGGAGCGTTCCGGACCAGAGCGCGTCGATCGTTTCGCCGCGCTCGCGCAGTACCTTGCCGAGATGCTCGGCCTGCTCGAGTCCCTTGGCGGAGAGACAGTCGTAGTCGGCGGCGCCGAAAGAAGCCTGACCATGACGCACCAGAATGACGCGCGTCATGATCGAGCTCCGTTGCCCTGGCGGATCAGTTGCCGACAGCGTCGATGGAGTGCATGAACCATCAGCCAGAAATGCTTGAATGCCGGATTGTTCGTTTGCTTGTGGTGATAGCGGTAGTAGATCTGTTGAATGATGACCGCCAGCCGGAACAGTCCGAAGACTTCGTAGAACACCCAGTTGTCGACCCTGAGGCCGGTCTTGCGGAAGTAGTAGTCGACCACTTCCCTGCGCGTCAGCATGCCCGGCAAATGGGTCGGTTGACGTCGCGCCGCACGCATCAGGAAGTTGTCGTCGGCTTGTATCCAGTAGGCCAGCATGGCGCCGAGGTCCATGAGCGGATCGCCCAGCGTGGCAAGCTCCCAATCCAGCACGCCGATCACCTGAGTGGGTTCCTGAGCGGACAATACGACGTTGTCGAAGCGCCAGTCGTTATGGATGATGCAGGTACGACTGTCCTCCGGCGTGTTTGCCCTCAGCCACGCACGCACGCTCCGAAAGCGCGGTACGTTCCAGGTCAGGCTTTTCTCGTAGCGGCTATCCCATCCGTCGACTTGACGCTTGCAGTAGCCGGCCCCCTTGCCCAGCGAACCGAGCCCGGCCGCCTGGTAATCCGTCTGGTGAAGGGCGATTAGCTGGTCCAGCACGTTCAGGCACAGTTCACGCACGCGTGGCGCTGTGAAATTGAGCTCTCGGGGCAGGTTCGCGCGCGGGATGATCCCGGCGACGCGCTCCATCACATAGAAGTCGCAGCCGATCACTGAATGGTCCTGACACAGTGCAACGGCGTCAGGCACCATTGGGTATGCCGGCTTGAGACTTTTCTGAATCGAGTATTCGCGCGCCATGTCGTGCGCGCCTGCCGCCTTGGTCCCTGCTGGCGGACGCCGCAGCACGAGGTCGCGGTTTCCGTACTCGAGCCGGTAGGTCCAGTTCGAAGCGCCACCAGAATACTGGGTGATCCTGGGCTGCCCGGACAGGCTGCTGTCCTGCGCCTTGAGCCATCGATCGACAGCCTCTACGTCAAGCTCTTCGCCCGGGCGGACCGTTCCCCCTTGATCCATGACTGTCATGCTTGGCTTCTCCAATATCCGCGTATCGCCAGCGACATCCTGGCAATTCCGCTTTTTTTTTCAAATTCATCGAGCCCGTTTGTCGAACCCTGCGTTACGTCTCGCGACCGATGGCCGTCAGCCAGACGGCGTTCCTCGATCACGCATCGGCACAATCGAAAGTCTTCAACCGCGTCGGCAGATTCAGGACCAGTTGCGCGTCCTTGACCACGTCCAGGCGGACCATGGTGGAAGCGCCCAGCCCGTCGAGCAATTGACTCAGCGGGCCGCCATGGCGCGACAGCTTGACGTCTCGAGGAAAGAGGCGCTGGGCGAACGACAACATGTTGGTCTGCACCGAGGTCTGGTGCCATTCCCCGTCGATCCGGTTGATCATGGTCGTCGTCCCCATATGGGACTGGGGCGCGACATTGCGCAAGGCCGGCAGCGGCGCACTCAGGGTCAAGTCCGGCTTGCCGCCGGGGCCGGCGATGCTGGCCTTCACGTCGGCGCCGATGTTCACGTCGATGTCGGTGCGCCACTTCGGCAACTGATAGCCATGCACGCCACGCACCCGCGCGATTTCGGTGGTGACGGGCAGCGCGAGCACATGCGCGAAGAAGCTTCGGCGTCGCATGGAATTGAGCAGTTCCAGCGTATGGGATCCCCGTGCACCCGGCCGACGGATCACCACGGCAACGGACACTTCGTCGTAGGGGTCGTTATCGCAAACCGAATATGAGAAAAAGGTCAGCGCCACCAGCCCGTAGCCCGTAAACGCGCGCAGCGGCTCGAGCGGCATCGGCAGCATCGCCCGCAACCGGGCGAGAGGCGCAAGAAACAGCAGTTGAATATTGCTGGAGCGGTAGTAGAAGTTCGGCGCCCAGGTCGGGCCGACTCTCGATGACACCAGTTGCTTTGGAATCCTTCGGAAGAAATCGATATTGCCCGCGGCAGGATCCCGTGCCACCTCATCGAGGTTCGGATTCATCCGGAAACGGTCGTAGTATCCGCCCGCAGGCACTTCGACCTTGTGTGTCCCGAATTCGACCTGTGTAAACCGCTTATCCATATTCGTTGACCTTTCTCGGTGATTGAACCGGCGGGCAGCCCCCAAAGGCATGCCGATGAACAGCCAGCAGCAACCACTCTAAGATTGAATATGACTTTAAGGTCAAGCACTCTGATACGAATCGGTACGGTTGGCCTCCGTTACGGCCGGGCATGTGCACGCATCCTCGGCCGCATTGGACAATCCGGGCGCGTCAGACAGGGCCTGTAGCCGAATCATTGGAGAACCGGGAACGGATGTCCCGGTCGATGTTCTGCCTGCATCGAGCATGCAGGTGTTCTCGCAGCCCAGCGGGTTTTCCGGGCTGACATGACGATCAGCCGAGGTCGGAGCCGTCCAGCTTGTCCAGTGCCGACGCGCCCGCTGCTTCGCGGAGGCGGTCCAGCACGCGCTTCTTGTTATCGGTGCAATTGATTCCGTCAGGCCTGTTCTCGATGCTCTCGATCGCGACGAGCAGTTGCGCCCGGTTCTGCACGAGGCGCTTTTGAAGGTTCTCGATTTCGGCCACCTTCTGCTTGAGGGCATCCAGCAGCGCGTCATGATGCCAGGCGCCCGGCCCGACCGGCAGCAGTTGCCGGATCTGCTCGAGCGTGAACCCCGCATTCTGGGCGATGGAAATGATCCCCAGGATCGCCGCCGCCTCCGGAGGGTACTCGCGATAGCCATTCGCCTTGCGCTCCACCACCCTGATCAATCCGGCCGCCTCGTAAAAACGGATACGGGAGGCCGTCAGGCCGCTGAGCTTCGCCAACTCTCCAATTCTCACACTACACCCCAAAAAACCATTGACATTAACGTTGACTTTAATCCTAGAGTTGTCCCATGGCTACGCGAGGCAACACAATGGATTTGTTCGACAAGCAAACGTTCCCTGACCGCTCGAACATTTCAAATTGTCTCAACAAAGCCTATCCGAAGGAGAGCATCGTAAACACGGACTTGGCCCGGTCCGGGAGGATGATGCGTCTCCACCAGGCCTGAGCAAATGGTGACGCCGGCCTGCGTATCACCGGCAACGTGGCTGGAGACATGTCTCCAGCCACGTTGCCGTCTCGATCGTCACCATCATGAAAGGAGCCGAACCTTACCGAGCAGCCACGATCATCGAGCACGTCACTGAATTTTCAACTTACATATTGAACAGGAGTACAGACCATGGGATACGTCACAACGAAGGATGGCGTTGAGATCTTCTACAAGGACTGGGGTCCGCGCGATGCGCAGGTGATCTTCTTCCATCACGGCTGGCCGCTCAGTGCGGACGACTGGGATGCCCAGATGCTCTTTTTCCTGTCGCACGGCTACCGGGTCATTGCGCATGACCGTCGCGGCCACGGGCGATCCAGCCAGGTCTGGGACGGTCATGACATGGACCACTATGCCGACGACGTCGCGGCAGTGGTCAAGCACCTCGGCGTGCAGAAGGCCATCCACGTCGGCCATTCCACGGGCGGAGGCGAAGTCATCCATTACGTCGCCCGTCATGGGGAGGACCGCGTCTCCAAGGCGGTGCTGATCAGCGCGGTCCCGCCGCTGATGGTCAAGACCGAGAGCAACCCGGGCGGCCTTCCCAAGGAAGTGTTCGACAACCTCCAGGCCCAGCTCGCGGCGAACCGGGCGCAGTTCTATTACGACGTTCCGGCAGGCCCCTTCTACGGCTACAACCGCGCCGGTGCGACGCCGTCGCAAGGCGTCATCTGGAACTGGTGGCGGCAAGGCATGATGGGCAGCGCCAAGGCCCACTACGACGGCATCGTCGCCTTCTCGCAGACCGACTTCACCGAAGACCTGAAGAGCGCCACGATCCCGGTTCTCGTGATGCATGGCGACGACGACCAGATCGTCCCTTATGCGGACTCCGGCCTCCTGTCTGCGAAGCTGGCCAGGAACAGCACGCTGAAGACCTACAAGGGCTTCCCGCACGGCATGCCCACCTCCAACGCCGAAACGATCAACGCCGATCTGCTCGCGTTTATCCGCAGCTGAAAGCCGCGGGTGTCAAGGGGACAGCCTCCTGGCACCCGCCTGCCCCCTGCGGGGGGCAAATAGCCATACTGAAAAAACGCTCAAGCGTTGTGCAAATGTCCGTTTGCGCGGCTCGCAGCACGGGTGATGATCGGCCCCGGCGAGTCCTGCGTGCGTGACGATACATCTTCACGTCCTCACACAGAGGTGCTTATGTCGAAGGAAGGGCAGTGCCCGTTCAACCACGCTGCCGGTGGCGGCACGACCAATCGTGACTGGTGGCCAGGAGAATTGCGACTGGATCTGCTCAGCCAGCACTCGAGCAAATCCAGCCCGCTCGATTCGAGCTTCAACTACGCCGAGGCCTTCAAGCGCCTCGATCTCGCCGCGGTGAAGGCGGATCTGGCGGCCCTGATGACCGACTCGCAGGACTGGTGGCCGGCCGACTTCGGCCACTACGGCCCCCTCTTCATCCGCATGGCCTGGCACAGCGCCGGCACCTACCGCATGGGCGACGGCCGCGGCGGCGCCGGGCGCGGCCAGCAGCGTTTCGCGCCGCTCAATAGCTGGCCGGACAACGTGAGCCTCGACAAGGCTCGTCGCCTGCTCTGGCCGATCAAGCAGAAGTATGGCCAGCAGATCTCGTGGGCCGACCTGCTGATTCTCACCGGCAATGTCGCGCTCGAGACGATGGGATTCAAGACCTTCGGCTACGCCGGCGGCCGCGAGGACACATGGGAGCCGGATCGCGACGTCTACTGGGGCAGCGAGACAACCTGGCTCGGCGGCGATCTGCGCTACGGCAAGGGCGCGGCCGACGAACCGCAACACGGCAACGAACCCGCTCGCAACCTAGAAAATCCGCTCGCCGCGGTGCAGATGGGCCTCATCTACGTGAACCCCGAAGGTCCGGATGGCAATCCCGATCCCGTCGCGGCGGCGTACGACATCCGCGAGGTCTTCGCGCGCATGGCGATGAACGACGAAGAAACCGTCGCGCTGATTGCCGGCGGCCACGCGTTCGGCAAGACGCACGGCGCCGGTCCGGCCGACAACGTCGGTCCCGAACCCGAGGCCGCCGGCCTCGAGCAGCAGGGGCTTGGCTGGAAGAACAGTCTTGGCACCGGCAAAGGCGCGGATACGATCACGAGCGGCCTCGAAGTCACGTGGAGCGACACGCCCACGAAGTGGGGCATGAGCTTTTTCAGGAACCTGTTCGGCTACGAATGGGAACTGACGAAGAGCCCCGCGGGCGCGCACCAGTGGGTGGCAAAAAATGCGCAGCCGACGATTCCGCACGCGCACGATCCGTCGAAGAAGCTGCTGCCGACAATGCTGACCACCGACCTCTCGCTGCGCTTCGATCCCGCATACGAGAAGATTTCGCGTCACTTCATGGACAACCCCGACGTGTTCGCCGATGCGTTCGCACGCGCGTGGTTCAAGCTCACGCACCGCGACATGGGGCCGCGCGCCCGCTACCTCGGGCCGGACGTGCCGGCGGAAGAACTCATCTGGCAAGACCCGGTTCCGGCCATCGACCATGTGCTCGTCGATGAAAATGACGTTGCCTCGCTCAAGGCAAAGATCCTGGCCTCGGGGCTTTCCGTGGCCGAGCTGGTGTCCACAGCGTGGGCCTCGGCCTCGACATTCCGCGGCTCCGACAAGCGCGGCGGCGCCAACGGCGCGCGCATCCGCCTCGCGCCGCAGAAGGGCTGGGCGGCCAACGAACCTGCGCAACTGGCGAAGGTGCTGAAAGTGCTGGAAAGCATCCAGGGCGAGTTCAACGGCACGCAATCCGGTGGCAAGAAGATCTCGCTGGCCGACCTGATCGTGCTCGCCGGCGGCGCCGGTATCGAGCAGGCGGCGAAGCTCGCAGGCCATGATGTGCGTGTGCCGTTCTCGCCCGGCCGGACGGACGCCTCGCTGGAACAGACCGATGTGCATGCCTTCGCGGTGCTCGAACCGGCCGCCGACGGCTTCCGCAACTTCCTCAAGGGCAAGTCCGCCGTGCCGGCCGAAGCCCTGCTGGTCGACAAGGCGCAATTGCTGACGCTGACCGCCCCCGAGATGACGGTGCTCGTCGGTGGCCTGCGCGTCCTGAACGTCCACACCGGTAATGAACACGGCGTTTTCACCAGCCGGCCCGAAACGCTGACCAACGACTTCTTCCGCAACCTGCTCGACATGGGCACGGAATGGAAGCCGGTCTCGGCGGCTGACGTGTTCGAAGGGCGCGACCGTCAAACCGGCGAGCTGAAGTGGACAGGTACGCGCGTCGATCTGGTGTTCGGTTCGAACGCCGTGCTGCGTGCGCTGTCGGAAGTCTATGCGAGCGCCGACGGCGAGGATAAGTTCATTCGCGACTTCGTCGCGGCGTGGGTCAAGGTGATGAACCTCGATCGCTTCGATCTTGCCTGAGCGACGACGCCGGAATGCGGATGCGGGCGAACTGCCGAAGCAGCTTGCCCGTTCGTTTCCCGGCTGATGAAAGTCACGCGACCCGCCACGACACGTTGCGGGTCGCGTGATGTTTTGCAGGCAGGCGTTCGATGCGGCGATGTCATTCGCCAGAATGAGCACTGGCGGGACTACCCATGGTGCCCATGAGAGGCGGTCCCTCCGCAGGGAGGCCGCCTTCACTTTCAGCTCTTGATGAACTTCAGGATGTCCGCGTTGATGACATCCGCATTGGTCGTCAGCATCCCGTGCGGGTAGCCCGGATAGATCTTCAGCG
Organism: Burkholderia ubonensis; assembly: GCF_902833085.1. Taxonomy (GTDB): domain Bacteria; phylum Pseudomonadota; class Gammaproteobacteria; order Burkholderiales; family Burkholderiaceae; genus Burkholderia; species Burkholderia ubonensis. The sequence goes on along the minus strand of NZ_CADFEB010000006.1, from coordinate 284,158 downwards.
TAGCGTGCTTAAGCAGCTTGGCGGACAGCACGCCGGCATCCTTGTACGGCACGACCTGATCGTCATCGCCGTGCAAGACCAGTGCCGGCTGTGTGATCTTCTTCAAGTCCTCGGTGAAATCCGTTTCCGAGAAGGCCTTGATGCAGTCGTACTGGGCTTTGATTCCACCCATCATGCCCTGGCGCCACCAATTGCGAACGATGCCTTCGGACACTTTGGCGCCCGCCCGGTTGAAACCGTAAAACGGTCCTGCCGGAACATCGAGGTAGAACTGCGCCCTGTTGGCGGCAAGCTGCTTCCTGAAACCGTCAAAGACTTCGATCGGTGTTCCATCGGGATTGCGCGCGCTCTTCACCATGACCGGCGGCACTGCACTGACCAAAACAATCTTGGCGGTTCGCTTCATGCCGTGGCGCGCAACGTAGGCAGCGACTTCACCACCGCCAGTCGAGTGCCCGATGTGGATGGCGTTTCTGATATCGAGCGCCTCGGTCAGGGCCGCCAGGTCGGCGGCGTAGTGATCCATGTCATTACCGTTGGCTGTTTGCGTGGATCGCCCGTGTCCCCGGCGATCATGCGCGATCACGCGATATCCATGCTCGACGAAGAACAGCATTTGAGCGTCCCAGTCATCCGCGGACAGCGGCCAGCCGTGACTAAAGACTATCGACGGACCTTTGCCCCAATCCTTGTAGAAAATCTCGACACCGTCCTTCGTAACGATCTTGTTACCCCGGTCCGCATCTCCTGCCGACGGATATATCGGATGCTTGGTTGTTGCGGCACTGGCCGTGCCACTCGCGGAAAACAGAGGCAGCGCCATTGAGGCAGCAGCTACCGCACCGGCTCCGATCATCAGTTCGCGACGAGATTTGCTGATGACGTCGACTTCACCCTTACCGCTCATGACAGCCTCCTTTGGTAATCGAAAAGCGGTTACACCTGACCACCGGATACTCGGACCGAGATCGACCACGCTCTCGGTACCCCCGTTGCGCGAACTCAATGACAGCGCGCCCCGTTTCCTCTTGCTTGCTCCGCCCGTATCGGCAGCCAATCAATTCATTTCCCTGATCCGCTTGACCACTGCTTCGGCAATTTCCTTGCTCGATTGCGGGTTTTGTCCGGTAATGATCCGATCATCACTGACGACATAAGACGTAAAGGGAAGAAACGCCTTCTTGTAGTGAGCACCACGGCTCACAAGCGAATCCTGCAAAAGGAACGGCACCTGGGACTTCACTCCGGACAGCGTCTCCTCCATATCGGAGAATCCCGTAACCGGCACGCCTGCGAGGAGAGACTTGCCTTCGGCATCCTGGAGCGGCAACAACGCAGATACGCCGTGGCAAACGGCCGAGACAATGCCCCCCTGACGATAAATCTGCTCACTGACGGCTTTCAGTGCCGCGTTATCGGGAAAGTCCCACAACGTGCCGTGCCCACCAGTGAAGTAGATCGCTTTGTAGCTGGAGGAATTGACGGCAGCAGCCGGCAAAGTTGCCTTCAGTCGCATCATGAAAGCAGGATCGGCCAAATGCGCGCGTGCCGAATCGTCCAGGTAGAAAGACTTCAGGCTGCGCTCGTCAATCGGAACTTCGCCACCTTCCGGACTCGCAAAATCCATTTGCAGTCCAGCTGCCTGGGCGACGTCGTAGAAATGCGTCAACTCGGTGAACCAAAGCCCGGTCGTATCCGATCGAGACGGATACTTGGAGTGATTGGTCATCACGACCAGAATCTTGCCGTTTGGCTGTTGCACGCCCTCGTTCCGCGCAACATCGGCTGCATAGGCGTATCCGCCCGTCAACAAGGAGGCAATGATGGCCAGGAGCCAGTGCCTGAAAAACCAACGCTTAAACATTTCCGATTCCTCATATGAGTCGGTGCGATGTCGGGTCATGAGCCAGATCGCACCGCACAGAAGCAACGACGCGAAAGGATGCAGACGAAATCCTAGGATTGAAGTTAAGTTGAATGTCAAGTGATTGGAGCGTTGCGTCACAACCGCCATGCATATCGATGCCATGCCACTCAACCGTGTAGCTCTCGACCATCCGCACCATCACTGATCGAAGCGATGTTGCCGGGTTGTCGATGCGGTTCGATGCACGTGCCGGCTGACTGCAGACCGACGAAGCATCCGTGGCTTGGATCGCGTCAGCTCGCGTACCATGGGCGCTTCATCAAACCGCATACAAATAATTTAGTTTGCCGAAATATAGATGAAAATCCGCGACCATCTATCACTCAGCAGAGCCTCACGAATGCGCTGATCATCGACCAGCTCAAGGCTGGCAAGCAACCCAAGGTGCCATTGCGTGACGACGCACGGCGAACGCTCATCTGGACGCCCGACGCGAGCCGTGCGCTCGCGACCCTGGGCAACACGCCAGATGCGTTCGGGCAGACCTGGCATCTGCCGTGCTGCGATGACCGGCCGACATGCCGGGAGTTTGTCGCCATGGCCAGCGAGGCCTTCGGGCGAAAGCCTGCCTATACGGCAGCGTGCAGTGGCTTGTGATATGTGTCGTGGTCGTAGCCGCGATCGGCCTGCACGACGACCGGCCTGGAACTTGCAATGCCGATTGTCGTCCGCTGCCCCGGCCGTGACACGTGTGACTGCGCCGGCCAGCCCGCTGCGCCATGCGCGATTCAGAATGCGTGGCGCAGCCCCACCATGCCCACGAACTGCGAAGGCCCGGACGACGGCGTCGTATTCTGCGAGTCGCCGACGACCGCCACCGCGTCCGCGATGCTGGTACCCGCGCCCGACGTGATCAGCGACTTGCCGCGTGCGTGTTGATAGGCTTCCAGCGCATAGATCGTCGTGCGCTTGGACAGGCTATAGGTCTGCTCGAGCGAAATCTGGTGATAGCGCGCCGGGTCGGTGATCCCGTTCGACTTGCTCGCCATCGTGTAGCTGTATCCCGCGCCGACCGTGATCGCGGGCGTGAAGCGGTACGTCGCGATCACGCCGTACGTGTTGAACACGGCCTCGTTCGCGAACAGCGACTTCGAGCCCGGCGCGTACTGCACGTTCGAATAGTTCACGCCGACCATCAGGCTGTTCATTTCGTAGCGGGCCGCGGCGGCGATCAGCTGCACGCCGCGTGCCGTTGCATAGCCGTTGTTGACCGGTGAATTGGCCGCGAAGCTGCCGAGCGCCTGACTGGTCGCAATTTCTTTCAGCTTCACGTAACCGGCTGCCACCGAAAAGGGCCGATAGTCATAGCGCATCGCCGCGCTGAAATTGCTGCCGCTCGCGACGCTGCCCGGCACGCCGCCGAGCGCGTACTGGCCGCTGAACACCAGGCCGCCGAAGGCCGGCGACACGTAGGTGATCGAATTGTTGAACCGCAGCGTCGTATCGAGCGCGTCGACATCGCCCGGGTGCGCGCCCGTCGCGCCGGTCAGCACGCCTGTCGGCCCCAAGGCGCCGACCATATTGAAGTACGGCGTGTACTGGCGGCCGAGCGTCACCGTGCCGAACCTGTTGTCGCTCAGGCCGACATAGGCCTGTCGGTTGAACATCACGCCTGCGCTGCTCTGCGCGCCGGTCAGCGAGTTGAAACCGCTTTCCAGCCGGAAAATGACCTTCGTGCCGCCGCCGAGATCTTCCTCGCCAAGCAGGCCGAACTTGCTCGCCTGCAGGTTGCCCTGGCTCATGTAGAAATTCGAATGGCCGCGCTGGTTGCTCGAATAGGCGAAGGCATTGTCGACGACACCGTACAGCGTCACGCTGCTTTGCGCGAATGCGCCCGTCGACAGCACTGCACCGGCCAGCGGCAGGCACGAGAAGACAAGCGCACGCGCTCGCGTGCATCCGGTTTTTTTCATGGTTCGAAGATCTCCAAAATGTCATGCGGCCGGCCGATCCGCCGGTCGATGTTGTTATCAACGGGAAAGCGGAATGGTCAGGTGGCGCCAGCCGTCGGCCACGCGCTCGTCGGCGATGTCGCCGTGCGTGCAGACGGCGTCACGCCGGTCGGCTAACGGCACGCTCACCCGCACGTGCGTCTGGTTGCTGCGCATCGGGTCGGCGCGATCGACCGAGATGCGCAACGTCGCCGCATCGCTCGCCACGGTGACGTTCCATCTCCCCTGCTCGCCGCCGCGCCATGCTTCGGTTTCGCCGTCGTCCTCGACACAGCCGCCCATCGCGACGCCGCTGCCCGCATGCGGCACGACGACGAATGCGCGCTCGTCCGCGGGGCGATTGAAGTGCTGTTCCGCGACGTTCAGCGGCAGCACGGCGCCCTCGCGCAGCAGCATCACGGGCTGCTCGAACGGCGCCGGCAAGGTGACCGTCCGTCCCCCGTCGAACGTGTCGCCGCTCCAGTACGACACCCAGCGCGCGCCCGCCGGCAGATACACTTGACGCTCGCGCTGCCCTTTCTCGACCACGGGCGCTACGAGCAACGACGGGCCCAGCATCATGTCGTCGCCGTCGACGAGGCACAGCGGATCGTGCGGAAACTCGGCGAACGTCGGCCGCAGCACGGGCTCATACGCGCTGTGCGACTGCCACAGCAGCTCATACAGATAAGGGATGAGTCGATAGCGCAGCTTGATCAGCCCGGCGATCTGGCCGGTCACGTCCGGATACATCCACGGCTCGTTGACGGTGCCGTCGTCGTTCCACGAGTGAATGCTGAAGCGCGGCAGGAAGCAGCCGAACGCGACCCAGCGCAGCAGCAGTTCCGGTTCGGGCGCCGGGCCGGCGAAGCCGCCGATGTCGTGGCCGCTGTTCGACACGCCCGACATCGCGAGGCCGAGCCCCATCTTCAGGTTGTAGCGCAGCGTTTCCCACGACGTGTAGTTGTCGCCGGACCAGGTCTGCACGTACCGATGCATGCCGACGCCGCCCGAGCGCGACACGAGAAACGGGCGCCGCTGCGGCGCATGTTCGCGCTGCGCGTCGCGCGACGCGCGCATCATCAGCAGGGTCTGCAGCACCTTCGCCTCGCGCGCCGGGAACGGCTGGCCGAAGCCCTGCGCGATCGCTTCGGGCGACCAGATCTCGAACTCGTTGTTGTCGTTCCACGTCGCGGCGATGCCGTGACGCAGCAGGCTTTCCTTCACGCGCGCCTTCCACCAGTCGATCGTCGCGCGATTCGTGAAGTCGAGATAGGCGCCCACTTCGTCCCAGAACTGCACCCACGCGGGATCGCCGTCGCGCGCTTCGATCAGCAGGCCCGCTTCGGCGACCTCGTCGAAAGCCGGATGGTCCTGCAGCAGGCACGGCTTGATGTTCGCGCACAGACGCACGCCGTGATCGAGGTAGCGCCGCACGAAGCCGTCGACGTCCGGGAATTTGTCGTGATTCCAGTTGAATACGTAGCGCTTCGGGCCGATCGACGTGTAGCCCGACGACAGGTGAAACGAGTCGCACAGGATGTCGTGCTCGCCGCACCGCGCGAGGAATTCGCCCATCCGCTCCTGCGCGTCGGGCGCATCGGTGTAGCTCATCGTCGAGCCGGAATAGCCGAGCGCCCATTTCGGCATCAGCGCCGGCCGGCCCGTCAGCCACGTGAAGCGCCGGACCGCGTGCAGCGGCGTTCCCGGCGACGCGATGAAGTAATAGTCGAGATCGCCGTGCTCGGCGACGAAATGGCGGTAGTGCCCGTGATAGTTGTCCAGCTCGCGCCCCATGTCGAAGCGGCAATCGGCGAGCGTGTCGTAGAACAGGCCGAACCCTGTCGCCGCCTGCGGGTGCCACGTCACGTAGAACGGGATGTGCTTGTAGAGCGGATCGCTCGTGCGCGCGCTATAGCCCATCGCGTCGATATTTCGCATCTCGAAGCGCTGGTTCGCGCGATCCAGCGCGCCCGCACGCTCGCCGAGGCCGACATACATCTCGTCCGGGCGGCGCTCGACGTAGTGATACGCGCGCGCGTCCCACCAGCCGAAGTTGTATGCCTGGGTCTTGCGATCGTTCATCACGCGCTGCCATGCGCCGTCGTGCAGGATGTCCCACGCGCAGAAGCCGCCGTCGAGCGCGACCGTGAGCCGGACGCGCGCGGTTTCGATCGTCACGCGATCGGCATCGACCGCCGTCGCGTACGGCACCGCGTCGAAACCGCTCATGTCGCGCCGGTCGCGCCCTTCGAGCGGCACGTCTTCCATGCCGGGCGCGATCGCCCACGTGCGCGGCCCGCGCAACGCGCCGTCGGGCAGCACGAGAACGCGGATGATGTCGTCGGCGAGGACGAACAGTTCGATCCGGCAACCGTGCGCGGCCGTCAGAACGAGGTGATTGCCCTGCCGGGCGGACAACGCGAAGCGCGGTCGATTCTTCAAGGTGGCCATGATGGATGTCGAGGTCAGGTCAGGCGGCGGAATGCGCGCCGTTGTCGATCTTTTGCGGGCTCGCGTCGCGCGTCACGCCGCGCATCAGGAGCACGAGCAGCGTCGCGCCGATCAGGTCGAATGCGCCGAGCGCGCCGAACAGCGGCCCGTAGCCGAGCTTGTCGGCCAGCGCGCCGACGAGCAGCGAGAAACCGAGCCCGCCGGTCCACGCCGCCATCCCCGCGAAGCCCGCGGCCGTGCCGACTTCGCCGGGCTCGAAGACGTCGGCCGCGAGCGTGTTCACGAGCGCCGAAATCATCTGGTGCGCGAAGCCGCCGACGCAGAACAGCGCGATCGCCTGGTACGGCGACGCGACGAGCCCGATGCAGGCCGGGCCGATCATCATGAACGCGCCCAGCACGACGCCGGCGATCCGCGACCAGATCAGCGGCATGCGGAAGCGCTTCATCAGGAACGGCGACAGGTAGCCGCCGAACAGCCCGCCGAGGTCGGCCGCGAGGAACGGCAGCCACGCGAACAGCGCGATCTGCTTCAGGTCCATGTGCCGTTCGGTCGCGAGATACAGCGGAATCCAGAAACTGAACGTCTGCCACGCCGGCTCCGCGAAGAAGCGCGCCTGCGCGATCGCCCAGAAGCGGCGCGTGCCCAGCACTTCGCGCACGCGGCGCTTGTCGCGCGCACCGGACGCCGCCGGCGTCTGGCCGCCGACGATCGCGTCGCGCTCCGTCGTGCTGATGCGCGCATGATCGGTCGGCGAGCGGTAGAACAGATACCAGATGGCGGCCCAGACGAACCCGAGCGCGCCCGTGACCGCGAACGCGCTCTGCCAGCCGTAGCGCAGCGAAAGGAACACGACCAGCGGCGGTGCAAGCAGCGAGCCGAGCGAGGTGCCGGCGTTGAAGTAGCCGACCGCGACCGACTTCTCGCGGTTCGGAAACCATTCGGCGACGACCTTCATCCCGGCGGGAATCGCGACGGCCTCCGACAGCCCCATTAGGCCGCGCAGCGCCGCGAGCGACAGCCAGCCGCCCGCGAAACCGTGCAGCACGCCCGTCAGCGACCAGAGACATGCGAACACCGCAAAACCGATGCGCAAGCCGATCAGGTCGATGATCAGTCCGCACACCGGCTGCATGATCGTGTAGCCGACCTGGAATGCTCCGACGACATATGAGTATTGCTGCGTATTCATGTGCAGCAGGGTCTTCAATTCAGGCGCCATCACGCCGAGCGCGTTGCGCGACAGGTAATTGACGATGGTCCCAACGCATACGAGCGCGATGATCCACCAGCGCAAGCCCATGATTTTTCGCAAGATTGTCTCCATCCATATACGGGACTGCGGCCGGCCCCGCTCGGCGACGTGGCGTTCGTCCGATGCTCGAATTCGAACATTGCATCGATATCCCACGTCGGTCATCGTATCACTTGAAAACTCGACCGGCATCAGGGAAAACCATGCCGGCGTACCGGCCAACCCCTGTAGGCCTTGCTGGATTGGGCGATCGTGACGTCTGGACCGGGGGCCGGCCGGATCTCGCATGCCAGATGGATTGTTCGTTTTGATGTTCGAATCCAGCTTCATGCGCGAATTGGAACTTTTTTTAAATGTAATGCGACGAGATCGGCGTGACTCGTGGGCCGAATTCATGCAAAAAGCCTTTGCATCAATTTGTTCTTCCGGCTCGCAACCATGCGCCTCGATTTTCCGCAGGACCTGCCGTTAACCCGGCTTTCGCCTCCCCGTCCGGACTAACTAGACCGACCACCCGACAGCCGTTCAAGCATGTCCGCATCCATTTCAATCGAGAAAATTGCCGACTGGGCGGGACGACACCACATCGTCGTCGGCGCGCTGGGCACGTTGATGTCGTTGGCTGCCGTCGGCGTCAGCATGATCACGCTTTGGGCCGCGAGAAGCGAAGTCGTCGCGCATGCGCACGAGACGTCCCGGAACGTCACCGCCGTCCTGGTCAGCGAGATCGAGCGAACCGTGGAAACGGCCAATAGCGCCCTCTTTGTTCTCGCGTCCGAAATCGGCAATCCCGCCGTTCAGCGCATGGATCCTCTATTGCGGCACGATTTGCTGTTCGAGCGCACCGCCGCGCAATACGTTACCGGGATGGGCGTAACGGATCGCTACGGCCAACTGATCGACGGCTGCTGCAGCACGCCGCATATTTGGGATTTCAGCGATCGCGACTATTTCACCGTCCATCGCGAGTCGGCTGACGTCGGTCTTTACGTATCGGAGGCCTATCGGGCGCGTTCGCGCGACGGCAAGGAGTCCATTGCGCTGTCCAGACGAATCAACCGGCCGGATGGTTCATTCAACGGCATAGCGGTCGTCGCCATCGACCTGAACTACTTCGGCCGGCTCCTTTCCAGGCTGAACGTAGGGCCCCACGGCATCAGCGCAATCCTGCGCGCGGACGGCACCGTCCTGGCCAGAAATCCCCCTCTCAGCGAGCACCAGTTGATCCGGCTGCGCAACTCGAAGGCATTCGCGCGCATGGTCAGCCGCGATTCCGGGTTCTATGCCGCCCGCTCGACCATCGACGGGATCGTGCGGCTGTATACGTTCCAGCGCGTTCCGGGTACGCCGCTCATCGCCGTCGTTGCGCCGGCCGAGCGGGACGTGCTGGACAACACCACGCGCATGTCCTGGAAAGTCGGCATTTCCGCTTCCCTGATCGCGGCATTGTTCTGTGCGGTGGTCTGGTTGCTGGCGTTCGCATTGCGAGACAACCTTCGCAAGCAGAGCCTGTTGACGGATCTCACCCGGACCGATCCGCTGACCGGCCTGCGAAATCGCCGCGCACTCGACGCGGCTCTCTCGGACGAGTGGGAAAGGCTCCGTCGCAGCAGCAGCGGCAGGCTGTCCCTGCTGTTTATCGACGCGGATCATTTCAAGCAATACAACGACCGTTACGGACATGCGCAAGGCGATACGGCTTTGAGATATCTCGCCGAATGCATCCGGAAACATACGCGGCGGCGCTGCGATATCGCAGCGCGGTACGGCGGCGAGGAATTCGTCGCCGTCTTGCCGGACACCGACGAAATCGGGGCCGCGAAGGTTGCGGAAGCCATTCGCGACGCAGTCGAACGCAATCGGCTGTCCGGATTTCCTGACGCCGTGCCCCCTTTCACCGTCAGCATCGGCTGTGCGACCGCCCGCGACTCATGGCCTGCTTCGCTCGACGCGTTGGCAAGTCACGCGGATTCGGCGCTGTATGCCGCCAAACGCGAGGGAAGAAACCGGGTTTCGAGCAGCAAAAACACAATATCCTGAACCCCGGAAAATCGAGAGCGGATTACGACGCAGGTTCGCAATCCGTCCAATACGCAAAGGGATCACGATGATCGGGGTAGTTCTCGTCAAGCCATTTCAGCAATGTCGTTCGCGCACGGTCCAGATCGGCTTTCAACGACGAACTCGTTATTTCATGTACTTCGCCGGATTTCTCCCGATCCATCACGAAGCATTGCCAGTCGGGGCCGTCCAGCTCAGGATCATCGGCCGCCATCGATGATCGTCCCCAGGCGAACCCCTTGCGTGCGTCGATATGGTATCGAGGATGCACTTTCAGATAGGACATCTCGCCGCCCTGCAAGCTGCTCTCCGCTCGCAATACGTCGTGCCTGTCGACGATCTGCGTGACGCCCGGAAGCTGGCGGAATCGCCATCCGGCAGGCAGCTTTGCGACGGCCTGAACGTTGTCGTATGCGCCCCACTCCAGGCCCCAGGCTTCGGCCATGCGCTTCATGAACGCGTCCGCATTCGGGTAGCCGCGCAACTGGATTCTCGTCGACAGCGCGACTTCGACTCTGCCGCGAACGCCCGGATCGACGCCGGCGCCGTCATCCGGCGCGTCGAACGGACTGCCGGAACGTGGCGCGCGATTCGCGTCCGCAGGCGGGACGCCCGAAAACAGTTGGTCAAGTGCCGCGCGTGCTTTTGCCGACTTGTCTGACCGATCCATCACTCACCTCTCGTTCACATGGGGAATCTCGATTCGAAACACTAACACGCATTTCTGTCCGAGCTTCGCAATGCGCGACCTTACAATGCCACCTCCGGCGGCGGCTGCCTGAACCATCGCGTAATCCACGCCAGATAGGCAACCCCGATCGCGAACCACGCGAGCCCGAGCACGATCGCCGTCCGCTCGAGACTCGTGAGCAACCAGATATCCGCAACCAGACCGATCATCGGGAAGACCAGTCCGCCAACGAGTCCCATGCGCCTGTTTTCGTGACGGCCGGACAGATGGATCTTCGCTACCGACAGGTTCACCATCGAGAACGCGAGGAATGCGCCGAAATTGATAAACGACGTCGATGTCGTCACGTCGAGCTTCAATGCAAGCAACCCGATCGTGCCCGCAATCGCGATATTGAACACCGGCGTCTTGAAGCGCGGGTGAATGAACCCGAACACCCGCTTCGGCAGCACCTCGTCACGCCCCATCGCATACAGCAACCGCCCGACGCTCGCCTGGGCCGAAATCCCGGACGCAAACTGCGCAATGATCAACCCCGCGAGAAATACGCCGACGAACACGTCGCCGCCGACCTTCTTCGCGACTTCGAACGCAGCCGAATCCGCGTCATGGAATTGAACGCCCGGATGCGCGAGCTGCATCGAATACGCGGCGACGATAAAAATGATCCCGCCGATCAGCGCAATTCCGACGATCGCCCGCGGAATGTTCTTTTCCGGCTCGACCGTCTCCTCGGTCAACGTCGACACCGCGTCGAATCCGAGATACGAATACGCCGCGATCGCCGCACCCGCGAACATCGACGACACCGGCACATCGGCCTTGAAGAACGGCGCGGCCATCGCAATGCCGCCCGGGCCCGCCGCCGACGACGCATAGTGCCAGCACAATGCGACGAACAGCACGAGGATCGCAAACTGCATCGCCATCAGCACGATGTTGAATCGCGCCGCCACTTCGATGCCGACGATGTTGAGCACGCTCGTCGTCACGATGAATGCCACGATCCACACCCATGCAGGAATCGCCGGAAACGCCGCCCCCAGATACGCGGCGCCGATCAGCCAGATCACCATCGGCAGAAAGAAATAATCGAGCAACGTCGCCCAGCCGATCAGGAAGCCGAGATTCGCATTGAATGCCTTGCGCGTGTACGTATAGGCGGAGCCCGCCATCGGATAAAGTCGCGCGAGCTTGCCGTAGCTCATTGCGGTGAACACGATCGCGACGAGCGCAATCAGATAGGACAGCGCGGCCGTATCGCCGCTGGCCTTCGCAAGCACGCCATACGTGCCGTATACGATGAGCGGCGCCATGTAGGCCAGCCCGAACAGCAAGACGGACGAAAAGCCGAGCGTCCGCTTCAGATGTGAATGTGTCTCCGTGTCGCGCATCGCGCTTCCTGCCTTGTCTCGTTGTATGAAGTCGTCAACGGCCGCCGGATACGTGCCGGCGGCCTGTCGTAGCAAGCGGTGCGCTTATGCGGCGCTCCGCGCCTTGCGCGGGATGACCAGCGCGTTCGCCCCGTCTGCCGCCGCCGGGCTGCGCGTCAGATCGAGCGACACCCGCGCATCGTCCAGATACCGATAGTCCTTGCGGCTCGCCGCAAGCAGCGAGCGGTCGATCCGCGCCTTGATGGTGGTTTCGCCGGCGCCCGCCAACGCGACGACCTCGCCGAACGGATCCACGAGCGCCGATTCGCCGGGGAATGTCAGGTCGTCGTCGCCGTCGCCGCAGCGATTCACCATGACCGCGAACGCCTGGTTCTCCATCGCCCGCGCGGCGATCGCTCGCCGGTGCACCGGGCCGAGCGGATCCATGTTGCCGTCGGTGACGATCAACAGATCGGCGCCGAGCGTCGCGAGCGCACGCGCCCCTTCGGGGAATTCGATGTCGTAGCAGATCTGCAGGCCGACGGTCATTCCGTTCCATGCGCAGGTCTCGTAACGGTCGCCCGGCGTGAATACGCCGACATCCGTCGCCCACAAATGAACCTTCCGATAGCGCAACACGATCTCGCCGCTTGCGTCGATCAGCACCGAGGTGTTGTAGCATTCGCCACCGTCGCGCTCGGCGAGACCGACCACGACCGCCACACGCGTACGCCGGGCCGCCGCACGGACTGCGGTCAATGCCGCACCGTCGATCGGCTGCGAGATGTCAAAGACGTTCTCGCGCGTCGGAAAGCCCGACAACGTCGTCTCGGGAAAGACGACGAGCTGAGTGCCGCCGGCCACGTCGGCGGCCTCGATCGCGTTGATCACTTTGCGCGTGTTGTGCTCGACGTCGCAGTCGACGAGTGTGAGCTGCGCGAGTTCGACTTGCATCCGGATGCTCCTTTTGAATATGCAGCAGTGGTTGGCCGCTTCGTCGCGGGCCGCCTGACTTGATCAACGCATTATCTTCATAATGTTTTTGTCCGTAACGCCCCGGATGGGTTACCTCAATGGAGACGTCATGAACCTCGAATGGCAGGATCTCGCTTTTCACCGCGAGATCGGCACCTTGATCGACGCGCTGGACGGGCCGCATTTCTGGGCAAGGCTCACGCGTGTGCTGGAGCGCCACGTCGCGGTGGATGCGTGGGTCACGTTGCGCTTCGCGCGTCATGGGCCGCCGCTTGTCTGCGCCGAGCAGGCGCTGCCCGACGGCCAGGTCGACCTGCTGTTCCAGGAGTACGTCGCCGCGTTCTATCAGCTCGACCCGTTCTATCTCGACGCGTTCGAGCGCCGCGCGTCCGGCCTCTGCTTGCTCGCCGACGTCGCGCCCGACAACTTCAAGGCGACCGAATACTATCAACGCTACTTCCGACGGAACATCGTCGGCGACGAGGCCCATTTCAACCTGGTCGTCGATTCGGATCATGTGATGGGTTTCTCGATCAGCAAGAAGCGGCGTTACGACGAGCGCGAAACGTCACTGCTGACCCTGTTTTCGCCATGGGTGCTGGCGCTGATGCAGCAGCGCCTGCGTTTCGAGGATTTCGGCAAGCCGGCGTCCGGTTTGCCCGCCGCGCAAGCGCGCGCGCCCGATCTTCGCGATCGCCTGACGATATTTTCCGAACACGTGGGACACGGCGGACTGACCGCGCGGGAAATCGACGTGACGATGCTGTCGCTCAGCGGGCACTCGTCGCGCGCGATCGCCGACAAACTGGCGATCTCGTTCGAAACCGTCCGCACGCACAAGAAGCACATCTACGCGAAGCTCGGCGTGGGCTCGCAATCGAGCCTGTTTTCGATGTTCTACGAGTGGTGCGGCACGGAGGAAGCGGAGGCGGCCGTGGCCAAGCGCGCGCGTCGCGGCGGCCGCGCCCGCGACGACGAATCCGCATAGGCGCCCGGCCGCTCGCGCCCACGACGATGCGTCGGCACGCGCGGCAGCCTGAACGGTGTCACGCCCGCATCCTGCCCGCTCGGCGCGGGTGTTATCGCGGCGACTGCAACCGCGCAACCAGCGCCTTCGCCACGAGGCTCAGCGCATCGCCGCGTTCGAGCGGCGAGCGGTCGCGCTCTATCCCGCTTTGCGCATCGCGCGCGCGGGGCGCAAAATCCGGCGACGACGAGAATTTCACGATCGTGAGCGCGGCCTTCGGATCGACGAGGATCGCTTGCCCGAAGCGCCCTGCGGCAGCAAACGAGCCGTCGCCATCGCCGAGCTGATACCAGTAGTCGCGATACGCATAACCGTCCTTGCCCGGCACGACGTTGCCCTTCGCGAACAGCGCCGTGTTTTGCGCGGGCCGCAGCGCCGCGCGGATCGTCGACGCCGGGAGCACGCCCTGCGCGCCGCCGAGCCCCATCCGCATGCGCTCGGCAAAGCGCGCCGCATCGCGCAGCGTCGTATGCAGGCCGCCGCTCGCCATCGCCATCCCGTTGCGGTCGACCGCGACATACGCATCGTCTTCCGCGAAATCGCGCCACAACCACTGTTCGACCAGCGCGCTCCATGATTGGCCGGTCGCGCGCTGCATCGCCCATGCCACGGCTTCGGGCGACCCGTTCTGATAGAACCACACCGTGCCGGGCGCCGCGTCCGCGGCCGGCTGCACCGTCTTCAGGAACGCGACGATGCTGTCCGGCGCGTCGGCGCGGCGCGGCAGCAGGCCGACCGCGCCGAACAGGCCGAGATCGGGCGGCAGCCCCGGCGCGTAGGTCATCGGCACTTCCATGTCGAGGTTCTGCTGCAGCGTCGCCGCGCCGAACGGCGTGGCGGCCAGTTCCGGCACGTCACGTGCAAGCGTCGCACCGGCGTCGAGCGCGCCCGCTTCGATCAGCCGCGCGGCGAGCAGCCCCGTCACGGACTTCGTCATCGATGCCCACGCATGCGGCCGGTCGGGCCGGAAGCCGTCGAAATACCGCTCATAGACGATCCGGCCGTGATGCACGACGATAAAGCCGTCGGTCGCGGTATGGCGCAGATAGTCGTCGAGCGTCAGTGTCGCGCCGCCGATCGTGACCGGCAATGCGTCGAGATCCGGCACCGCGCGCTCGGGCAGCGGCATCGGCGCCGCCGCGTGGCGGATGCCGTCGGTCGGCACGAGCAGGCGCGTGTTGCGCAGCGCCCAGCGCAGGTTTGTCGGCGTGAAGACGTTCGCCTTGCCGACCACCTTGTCGGCGGGCGGCGGAAAGCCCTGCATCACGTCCGTGGCGCGCAGGCCGGTTGCAGCCTGCGCGAACGCCGCGCCGGACGCGAGACAGCCGGCCAGCATCAGCGGGACGGCGATCCGGCTTGCGCCGGCCGGATCGCGAAGGAATCGATGGATCTGCATGAGTGAGTCGTCCGGTAAAGACGACGGCCGCACGCCGTGCGGCCGCGTCGGTGTCACAAAGGCTGGTCGTCGATGCGCAACTGGCTCGTCACCGATACGACGCCGTCTACGTGCTTCGCGACGGCTGCCGCGAGGTTCGCCTGGCTCGTGTCGGCGACCGAGCCGGCGAGCGTCACGCTGCCGTCGCGCACCCGCACGAGAATGCGTGTCGCGTTCAGTCCGCGGGTGCGGCCCAACGCCGCGCTGACCTGTCTCATCAGCTTGCGGTCGGCCGTCTTGCGCTGCTTCGGCGTCAGGCTTGCGGACGCCGCCTCCGCAGCGGATGCCGACGGGCCGGCGTCACCGGGCTGCGCGTGCACGGGCGCGAAGGTAGCAGCGCCACCCAGCGCACCGGCCAGCATGAGTGAAAAAAGCGTGAATCGGATTCGCATGATCGGGATGGACTCCGGGTCGATGGTTGAAAGAAAGGTCGCCACTCAGAAGCGCGTCATCAGGCCGAGCGACACGCCGGTCGTCGCGCTCGCACCGGGCCGCAGGCTCAGCGCGGCAAGCGTCGCGGGGTCGCGCATGTAGGCGCCGGTCACCCCGTTGCGATCGACTTCGGCATATATCTCGGTGCGCTTCGACAGGAAATACTCGGCGATCGCATAGGTCGTCAGCTTGTGGCCACCTGCACCCGGGACGTTGCCGAGATCGCGCGCGCGGTCGTAGTAACCCGCAGCGGTGATCTGCAGGAACGGCGTCGCCTGCACGACCACGCCCAGCGACGGGATGTCGTCGCGCCGTGTCGGCGCGCCGGCTTTGCGCGCGGTGACCGCGAGCGATGCGTAGCTCGCGTAGAAGCGTGCGCGGCCGAGCTGCAGCGTGCCGCCGGCCTGGATCGTCTGCGTGGACTGCGTGCCGTCGGCGCTGTACGTCTTCGCATACGATGCTCCGCCGAGCACGTTCTGGAATGCATACATCGCCGCCACCGAGAAGTTCGTGCCGGCGCGCACATTGCCCGCGACGCCGCCCGGCGACCAGCTCGCGCCGAACCGCAGGCCGCCTGCCTGCCCGAGATACTTGACCGTGTTGTTGAAGCGCGAATCGAGCGTGAAGAAGTTGCCGTCGAACAGCACGCCGGGCTCGACCGCGAGCGACTGCCCGCGCCCGCCGAGCGGATCGAGCGCGATGCCGAGGTCTTCCGCCGCGTTGAACTGGCGCCCGAGCGTGATGCGGCCGAAACCGCCGGACAAGCCCGCATAGGCGGCCTGCGAGAACAGCATGCCGGCGGTCTTCAGCGCACCGGTGCCGCTGTTGAACGCGCCGTCGAGCACGAACAGCGCCTGCATGCCGCCGCCCAGGTCTTCCTTGCCGTGCAGGCCGAACTCGTTGCCGGCAATGACGTTGTTGTTGAAACCGACCTGGCTGCCGCCCGTCAGCCCGTTCACCCAGCGCACGCCGCCGCCGATCCGGCCGAACAGCGTGACGCTCGACTGCGCGTGCGTTGCCTGCGGCAGCCCCGACAGCGCGCCGAGCAGCGCCGCCACCATCACCTTCTTCATGCGTCTCCTCCTTCTCTTTCGTTGAACTGCCTGTCTCCATCCTTCTTTTCGTACGACTGATTTCCTGTCCGTCTACTTCGAATCGGCCGGACTTGCGCGAGCGATCCTGCCTAGCCGCGAGAGATCCGCATCTCCGCGGAAGCACATCGCGGTTCGCGCGCCATGCGCCGCAGCGATCGCTGCGGATCGAGGCACAGCGCGCAGAGCAGTCCGCACGCAACGAGCACGACGCCGCACACGACGCACGCCTGCTCGAAACCGCGCGCGGTCGATGCGCCGCTCGCGTCGATCAGCATCCCTGTGACGACCGGCGCGCCCAGCCCGGCGAGCGACGCAAACCCGTTGCTGAGCGCGAGCACGCCGCCGCGCTGCGCATCGGGCGTCACTTCGGCGAGCATCGCCGGCCCGATCGAATACATCGTCAGCGTCATCCCGCTGCCGAGCGTCAGCAGCGCGAGCTTCACCGCGGGCGGCAGGCCCGGCGTCACCATCGCCGCGAGCATCAGACCGGCGACGGCAAGCGTCGCCGCGACGAACGTGCCGCGCCCGTGCCGCGACGGCACGCCGCGCGCGAGCAGGTATTGCGAGCACCACGCGAACGCGAGGCTCAGCGGCGACGTCGTCGCGACGAACAGCGCGAACAGCCGCCCCGCCTCATGCGGCCCGAAGCCGAGCCCGAGCTGCAGATAGCGCGGCATCCACGTGAGCGTCATCGCGAGGATCCAGTTCGCGGCGAAGTGCCCGAGAAAATTGCCGATCACGGTGCGGTCGGTGAGCAGCAGGCCGTACCGCACGCGCTCGCCGCCCGCCCGTTGTGCTGCGCGCACATGTGTGCCTTCCGCGCCGAACACGGCCCATGCGACGCACCATGCCGCACCGAGCAGCGCGAGGAGTGCGAAGTTCGCGCGCCAGCCCCAGTGCGTCGTGACGATCGGCATCGCGAGCCCGGCGATCAGCAGGCCGAGCGCGCTGCCCTGGTGCAGCAGCGCGACCGGCAGGTTGCGCCGCGCGTCCGGAAACCACTTGTAGAGCGCATGCACCGCGACCGGCGATGCGGGGCCTTCGCCGATGCCGAGCAGCACGCGGCATGCGATCACGACCCAGATCGAACCGGCGACGAGCATCGGAAGCTGCAGCACCGACCACGCGGCCGCCAGCCCGAGCAGCAGCCATTTCGCGGGCCAGCGGTTCGCGGCGAGGCCGCCCACGACGGCCGCGATCGCGAACAGCCAGTTGAGGCTGCCGCCGATCAGGCCGAACTGCGTCGGGCTCAGATGCAGGTCGCGCATCATCGGCACCGACACGAGCCCGAGCACGACCTTGTCGAGGAAGTTCACCAGCATCATCAGCGCGAGCAGGGTCGCGATCGACCATGCCCGCCACGGACGGTATTGCGCACCGTCTGTCGTCATCCGAGTCTCCATCTGTTGTCCTTTTCTTCGCCGGCTTTGATGCCGGCCGGTCAGCCGCCGTGTTCGCCGAGCGCCGGCACGTGATCGTCTCCGTCCGGCAGGCCGAGCGAGAACTTCACCGGGAAGCGCACCGCGAGCGAGCCGTCGCCGGCGATCTCGCGCGCGATGCCGCGCGCACGCACGTGCGGATCGGCGAACAGTTCGTCCGCATCGTGCAACGGCGACACCGGCAGATCGAGCGCACGCAGCGTGCGCATCCAGTCGGCCTGCGTGCGCGTTGCGAAGACTGCGCGCAGCAGCGCACTCACGTCGCGCTTGTGCCGCTGCCGGCCCGCGCGCGCGGCAAAGCGCGGATCGCGCAGCGCGCGAAACGCGTCGCCGAGCGCATCGGCCAGCGTGTTCCAGAACTTGTCTTCGAGTGTCGCGAGCGCCACGTGACGGCCGTCGGCGGTCTCGAACAGATCGTTGTCCGGCATGACCCATCGAACATCGTCCGGCGCGTCGCACTGCCCGCGCATCGCCCACGCCGCCGGCGCGGTCCACGCGCACATCGCGTCGTGGATCGACACGTCGAGATGCTGGCCGCGACCGTTCGCGCGCGCGCTCATCACCGCGACCGACAGCGCGAGCGCGGCGTGCAGCGCGGCCGCGTAATCGGCGAGCCGCACGCGCGGCCGCGCGAGTGCATCGTCGATCTGCGCCGGAATCGCCCAATAGCCCGCTTCCGCGAGGAAATTCAGGTCGTGGCCGGGGCGCGCCGCATACGGGCCGTCCTGCCCGTAGCCCGAGATCGAGCACAGCACGATGCGCGGGTTGATGCGCGCCAGCGCGTCGTAGCCGAGCCCGAGCCGCGCCATCACACCGGGCCGGAACCCTTCGACGACCGCGTCCGCGTCGCGGGCGAGCGCGAGGAAGCGTTCACGGCCGGGCGCCGTCTTCAGGTCGAGCGCGACCGAACGCTTGCCGCGGTTGAACTGCGCGAACGCGTCTGCGCCGAAGTGCCGCAACGCATCGCCGGTTCCAGGCGGCTCGACCTTGACGACGTCGGCGCCGAGCTGCCGAAGCAGCGCACACGCATGCGGGCCGGGCAGGAGCTGGCTGGCGTCGACGATCGTCACGCCGTTCAGGCACGACCACGACGGCTTGCCGCCGCCCGGCGCAGCGGCGCCGTCACGTTCCGGAGCGGCCGCCATGCGTCACGCTCCCGCGCCGGCCGGCTCGAGGATCGCCTTCGCGATCGTGTTGCGCTGGATCTCGCTCGTGCCGGTCAGGATCCGGAACATCCGCAGCTTGCGGAACGTCTGCTCGACCGGGTGATGGCGCGTCACGCCGACGTTGCCGTGAATCTGCACGGCCTTGTCCGCGACTTCGAAGCAGCGCTCCGACACGTACAGCTTGCACGCGGCGGCCGTCATCCGCAGATCCGCACCCGCGTCGGCGAGCGCGGCGGTATGCGCGATCATGCTTTCGCACGCCCACAGCGCGGCGGCCATGTCGGCGAGCATGTGCTGGATCGCCTGGAAGCGCGCGATCGGCCCGCCGAACTGCCGGCGCGTGCGCGCATAGTCGAGCGACGCTTCGTAGGCCGACATCGCGAGGCCGAGCATCGTCGGGCAATGCAGCAGCCGGTTCACGTTGATGCGCGACATCCCGAGCCGGAAGCCGTTGCCGACACCGCCGAACACGTTCTCGCGCGGCACGCGCACGTTGTCGAAGCGGATGTCCGCGTCGATATGCTGGCCCGACATCGGCACGTACTCGTGCTCGACCGTCACGCCCGGCAGGTCGAGATCGACCAGCACCGCGGTGATCTGCGGCGGCGTCGCCGACGCGTCGGTCACGCACATCACGATCGCGAAATCGGCGAACGGCGCGCCGCTGATGTAGTGCTTCGTGCCGTTCACGACAAGCATGTCGCCGTCCTCGACCGCAGTCGTGCGAATGCTCATCGCATCCGAGCCCGAATGCGGCTCGGTCAGCGCGAAGCAGGTCGACTTGTCGCCGCGCATCACCGGCTTGAAGTAGCGATTGAGCTGCGCGGGCGTCGCGTACTTCAGCATGTTGCCGACGCGCGGCGGCCCGCCCAGCTCGCCGAGCACGTGCGGCGCGAGCGCCGCGCCCGAAGCGGCAAGGTCCGCCTTCAGCGCGCACAGCTCGACGATCGACAGGCCCTTGCCGCCGATCGCGACCGGCAGGCTCGCCGTATAGAAGCCGAGCTCGGCCGAGCGCCGCCACACGCGGCGCAGCACATCGCGCGGCCACGCGTCCTCGGAGCCGAGGCCGAGCTCGCGCTCGATCGGCCGCAGTTCCTCGTCGACGAAGCGGCGCACGTCGGTGCGCAGCGTCACGAATTCCGGGCGATTCAGATGATCGAACATGGGCATCCCCTTCAGTTGACGCGTCGTGCGACGCCGTGCCAGTACTGTTCGCGCACGAGCTTGCGGGCGATCTTGCCGCTCGCGTTCTTCGGCAGGTCCGCGACGAAATCGACGGAGCGCGGCAGCTTGTAGTCGGCAAGCCGCGCGCGGCAGTGCGCGACGAGATCGCCAGCCAGTGCGTCGCGGCCCGGCTTCAGCACGACGACCGCCTTCACCGTCTCGCCCCACTTGTCGTCGGGCACGCCGACGACGCACGCTTCGAGCACGTCCGCGTGCTGGTACAGCGTGGCCTCGACTTCGGTCGGGTACACGTTGAAGCCGCCCGAGATGATCATGTCGTTCTTGCGGTCGACGAGGTAGATGAAGCCGTCGCCGTCGGTGCGCGCGAGATCGCCGGTATGCAGCCAGCCGTCGACCAGCACGTCGCGCGTCAGCTCGGGCGCATTCCAGTACCCCTGGAACACGTCCGCGCCGCGAATCACGATCTCACCGATCGCGTCGCCTTCGACCTCGCGGCCTTCCGCATCGACGACCCGGACCTCGGTCTCGCCGAGCGGCCGGCCGCATGACGCGAGCCGCGCGCGGTCGCGCAGCAGCGCATGCGCGTGATCGGCGATGCCGAGGCGCGTGACGCCCGACGTCGATTCGCTCGCGCCATAGCCTTGCGACAGCACCGGGCCGATGCGCGACCACGCCTCCTCGATGCGCGCCGGCGCCATCGGCGCTGCCCCGTAGCCGAGCACCTTCAGGCTGCGCAGGTCCGCGCTCACGAGATCGGGCTCGTTCAGCACCATGTTGACCATCGCCGGCACCATGAACGCGTGCGTGATCCGCAGCCGCGCGACCTCGGCAAGGAAATGCGCGGGGTCGAACGCGTCGAACAGCACGAGCGTCGCGCCGCAGAACAGGTACGGCTGCATCAGCATCCCCGACGCATGCGTGACCGGTCCGATCAGCGCGAGCCGGTCGCCGGGCTGCGCGGGGCGATCCATCCCGAGCACGATCTTGCGCAGCGACGCGAGCCGGTTGCCGTAGCTCTGCATCGCGGCCTTGATCCGGCCCGTCGAGCCCGACGAGAAATGCAGCACCGCGAGATCGTCGGGCGCGGGCGCGTAATCGGGCGTGGCGGCGCTCGCCTGCGCGAGCAGCGTTTCATAGTCGAGATAGCCGTCAGCCGAATCGTCGAGCGACACGAACCGCTCGACCGACCGGAAGCCCGGCGAATCGGGTGTGTAGTGCGTGTAGCCGCGCCCGCCGATGAACGCGACCGGCGTGCAGTTGCCGACGACGTCCGCCGCCTCGGCAGCCGTGAAGCGCGGGTTCAGCGCGGCCTTCACGAGGCCCGCCTTGTACAGCGCGCACTCGATCTCGACGAGTTCGATGCAATTGCGCGCCTGCACGGCGATCCGTGCGCCGGGCGCGAAGCCGAGCCCGCGCAACGCGTTCGCGAGCCGCGACGAACGCTCGTCGAGCTGGCGGTAGGTGATGCCGCGGTCGCGGTGAAGGACGGCGGGCTGGTCGCCCCAATAGCGCGCCGCGCGCCGCAGGAAGTAGGCAAAGCTCAATCGGGTTCTCCGTAGTCCAACAGTGCCGCCAGTCTGTAAGATGTGCAGGCATCACCACAATGCAGTGATGGCTATAAAGGCATAACCAAGAGGAATCCCCTGATGGAGACGCGCGACCTGGAATACCTGCTGGCCGTGGAGCGGCACGGCAGCATCGGCAAGGCGGCCGACGCACTGGGCCTGAGCCAACCCGCGCTGACGAAGGCGATGCAGCGGCTGGAGGCGCAAATCGGCGTGACGCTGTTCGACCGCACCGCGAACGGGATGCAGCCGACGCCGGCCGGCGCGCAGTTCATCGCCCGCGCGCGCCGCATCGCGCTCGAGTACGACGACGCGATGAAAGAGATGCGCGCGATCAGCAGCGGCGAACAGGGGTTGGTCCGGATCGGCTATTCGCCGACGGTGCCGAACGGGCTCGTGCTCGGCGCATGCCGGCAGCTGATCCGCGAGCGGCCGGCCGCCCGGCTGCGCCTGCGGCGGCGGCTCGCGCGCGATCTGCTCGACCTGCTGGCGGCCGGCGAGCTCGATCTGGTCGTCGCGCCGGAACCGCAACAGACGCGCGACGCGCTCACGGTCGTCGAGCTGTTCCGCGACCGGCTGTCGGTCCTCGCGGACGACGCGCACCCGCTGCAGCGCAAGCGTGGCCTCACGCTCGCCGATCTTGCCGAACAGGAATGGCTGCTGCCCGAAACGACGATTCCGGTGCGCCGGCAGATCGACGACGCGTTCCGCGCGCGCAAGCTCGCGGGGCCGCGCCTGCGCATCGAAACGGATTTCGGCAGCACGGCGCTGATCCAGCTATTGCGCGGCACGCAACTGCTGTGTGTCGGCGGCACCGAGGCGCTCGACATGCTGGCGGGGGTGCGCGCGCTCGACTTGCGGCCCGGAGAGCTCGAATTGCGCAGGCGCATCGGCGCGATTCACCGCACGGATGCCTACGTGTCGCCGCTGGCGCAACGGATGATTGCGTTGCTGCAGGAGCACGTCAGATAGCGACGACTGACTCACGTTGGGTGGAAACGCAACGACTCGTCATCGCACCACAGGCAAACCGGACCGGCTGACCTAGAATGGTTTTCGGGCTTTGTCCCTTTCTCGCGGTCGTGCCGTTGCCGCGGCAAAGCCTGCGTTTCCCTTTCCACGTGTTCTTGCTTCCGGTGCTCGCGCCCCGGTCGAACGACGACGAAGGGTCGCCGTCCGGCCCGGCGGAACCGGATCGGAGATAGCAGATGCCTACTTCAATGTCGCGGCGCGCCTACGTGGTACTCGCCGGGCTCGCGTGCGCGGGATCGATGACGCTCGCGCAGGCGGCGCCGATGTCGTTTTCCGTGCCGCTGGCCGGCTCGCAGGAAGTCCCGCCCGTGCAGACCCAGGGCACGGGCACGGCCGACCTGACCTACG
This sequence comes from Burkholderia ubonensis, assembly GCF_902833085.1. Classification (GTDB taxonomy): domain Bacteria; phylum Pseudomonadota; class Gammaproteobacteria; order Burkholderiales; family Burkholderiaceae; genus Burkholderia; species Burkholderia ubonensis. The sequence goes on along the minus strand of NZ_CADFEB010000006.1, from coordinate 260,768 downwards.
ATCCGGACACCCGCGTCGTCAAGTGGACGGTCACCTTCAACGGCCTGTCGAGCCCCGCCATCATGGCGCACTTCCACGGCCCGGCTCCGGTCGGCAAGAATGCGTCGCCCGTGGTCTGGCTGTCGCAGAAAGGCGTGATGTCGGCCGAGAGTCCGCTCACCGGCCAGGCGACGCTGTCGCCGTCCGACGCGCAGGCGTTCCAGGCCGGCAACCTGTACGTCAACGTGCATACCAAGGATCACCCGGCCGGTGAAATCCGCGGTCAGGTGGTGCCGCCGAAGTGAAGCCGAAAGGCAACTGACGGCCGCCGCAACGAGGAACAGCGGCGGCCGTCCCGCCGACGCCGGCCGTGGCGCGGGAATCGCGCATTCGACGGTGCCGCTCACTTGCGCGTTCCGGCACGGCCGCCCCCCATCGATTCGAGCAGCGGCCGCAGCGCGTCGAGCTCGGCGCCGAAGCCGGCCCAGTCGCCCGCCTTCAGCCGTTCGAGCGCGCGCTCGTAATGCGCGAGAGCCTCGCGGCCACGCGCATCCGTCGCCCCCGAAGGCGGCGCGCCCGCCGATGTCGTCTCCTTGAACAGCGCCGCGAGCGCCGCGCTCAACGTGTCCTCCATCACGACGCGCTCGCCGTACGCGGCGATCACGCGCTTCAGCTCCGGCAGTTGTCCGGACGCCGCGCGCAGATAGAGCGGCGAAACGTAGAGGATCGAGTGCTCGATCGGCACGACGACGAGATGGCCGCGGATCACGCGCGAGCCCATCTGGTTCCACAGCGAGATCTGCTGCGAGATCTCGGTGCTCTGCTGGATGCGCGCCTCGATCTGAAACGGCCCGTACACGAGCTTGTCCTTCGGGAACGTGTAGACGATCAGCTTGCCGTACTCGGGCGGATCGCAACGCGCCGCCAGCCACGCGATCATGTTCTCGCGCTGGCTCGGCACCATCGGCAGCATCAGCACGAACTCGGCGCCTGCGTCTCCCGGCAGGCGCATCATCGTGTAATACGGCGCCATCCGCGTGCCCGCGGCATCGCCGCCGTCGATATCGCTCAGCTCGCGCGGGAACTGCCACAGATCCTCGCGGTTGTAGAAGACTTCCGGCGTATCCATGTGATAGGCGCGGTACAGGTTCGCCTGGATCAGGAACAGGTCCTCCGGGTAACGGACATGCCGCCGAAGGTCCTGCGGCATCGCCGCGAGCGGCTTGAACATGCCCGGGAAGATGCGCGCGTAGGTCCGCACGAGCGGGTCGGCCGGATCGCTGACATAGAAGTCGACCGTGCCGTTGTACGCGTCGACCACCACCTTGACCGCGTTGCGGATGTAGTTGTCGCCGTCGCCGACGCCCGGCGGCGCATACGGGAACCAGCGGCTGGTGGTGTACGCGTCCTGGATCCAGAACAGGCGTCCGTTGCTCACGACCGGATACGGATCATGGTCGAGCGACAGAAACGGCGCGATCATGCCGATCCGGTCGCGGATGTTGCGATGAAACAGGATCCGGCTGTCGCGCGTGACGTAGCGGGTCAGCAGGATGTTGGGATCGTCGAACTGCCACGCGAACAGGCTGCGCCGCGCGATGCCGCCGATCGCGACGCCGTCGCGCCCGCCGTACGTCGTGTAGACGTTGCCGTCCCCTTTCGGGTAGTCGAATTCGGGCACGCTGCCCTTCACGATCACATAGCCCTGCTCGCCTTCGCCGAAATAGACGCGCGGCTCGCTGATCGCCGGCCCGCCGTCGGCGACGGGCGGAATGTCCCGCAGATAGAGCGACGGCAGGCCTTCCGTCGATTTCTCGGTGACCGGCGACATCACGACGCCGTTGCCGTGCGTGAACAGCAGGTGCAGGTTCACCCAGGTACGCGCGTTCCCCGCGAGCATCGCCGGCTCCAGTTCGCGCGCCGACAGCATCACCTGCCGGTAGCCGGACGCGAGCGCGTAACGGTCGATATCGACGGAGAAGAACTTGTAGTAGGTGCGAATCTCCTGCAGCTGCGCGTAGGTGTCCATCAGCGGCTGCGCATCCCACAGCCGGATGTTGTCGATGGTCGCGCGATTGGCCTCGAGCGACGCGGGATTCAGGCCCTGCCCCGCGTCGAAAGGCTGGACCGCGATCTGCGTGAGACCGTAGGCCTGCCGCGTGAGCGCGATGTTGTGCGCGAGATACGGCGTCTCCAGCTGCAGTTCGCTCGGCTTCACGTAGAAGCGCTGGAACAGCGCGGGATAGACGATCCCGAGCACGAACCCGCCGCCGAATACCAGCAGCGCGGCGGCGGCCGGCAGCCGATAGCCGGGCCGGCGCAGGTTGACCGCCAGCGCGGCGGCCGCCGCGATCGCCACGCCGATGAGCAGCCACAGCACCGGCAGCACGACGTGGACGTCGGTATAGCCGGCGCCGACCACGACGTCGTTGTTGTCGTAGAGCAGCAGAAAACGGTCCAGCCACCACGACCACGCCTTCAGCAGGAACAGGAGCGCCAGCAGCACCGAACCGTGAATCGCGGCGGCTGACGCCATCCCTTTCGGCGCCCGCAGCACGAGGTCGCCGCGCAGCCAGTAGACGGCGCCCGCGACGAGCGCGCTGCAGACGAGCAGCTGCAGCAGCCAGTTTTTGATCGCGATCCACGCCGGCAACGAGAACAGGTAGAAGCCGATGTCCTCGCCGAAGATCGGATCGCGTTCGCCGAACGGCACCTGATGAACGAAGCGCAGCGCGATCGGCCAGTTCGACATCTCGTTGCCGGCGATCGCCAGCGCCAGCACGGCCGCGGCGACCGCGATCACGAAGCGCCACGGAATGCGCGCCAGGACCTGCCCGGCCAGCGCCCTGACGGCCTCCTCCGCGCGCGTCGACAACGCCTCTTCCACTTGCCAGATCTCGATGCGCGTCGCGTAACGATGCGCGAGCAGGCCCGATGCGCCGATCGTCGCCGCCGATGCGGCGAACGCGACGACGAACAGCAGCATCCGGGTGAGCAGGATCGTCCAGAACACGCCCGCGTAGCCGACCGACGCAAACCACAGCCAGTCGACCAGCACGCCGGTGATGCGCCCGACGGCGATCAGGCCGGCGACGACGATCGCGGCCGCGATCGCATAACGTCTGACGCGTGACGCGGAAGTCGCTTGCGGGCGCATCGAGGCTCCTTTGCCGGCCCGTCACGCTCGGCCGGCCGCGACCGGTCCGTGGTGCACGGCTCCTCCGCCAGGATCGCGGCTGGCCGGATTCCTCATGCTACGCCTGTCGCCGGCGCGCGGCCATCGGGCGGGACACGCGGCGCGGCGCGCAATTGCATGCCCTCCGGACCCGGATCACAATGAACGTCCACGCGGCTCGCCGCGGCGGAATGGACGGAGGGAGACATGGACGATCCCTATGACCTTCGGCGCTTCGTCGATGCGCAGGACCCGGTGTATGCGCAGGTCTGCGACGAACTGCGCAGCGGGCGCAAGCGCAGTCACTGGATGTGGTTCGTCTTTCCGCAGATCGAAGGGCTCGGCGACAGCGTCATGGCGCAGCGGTACGCGATCGCGTCATTGAGCGAAGCCGACGCGTATCTTCGGCATCCGGTGCTCGGCGAACGGCTGCGCGAATGCACGCGGCTCGTCAACCACGTCGACGGCCGCTCGATCCAGGAGATCTTCGGCTATCCGGACTATCTGAAATTCCGGTCGTCGGTCACGCTGTTCGCGCATGCGACCTCCGACAACGCGGTGTTCGTCGAAGCGCTCGAAAAATACTATGGCGGCGAAGCCGATCACAGCACGCTGGCGCGGATCTAGCGCGTGTTCACGCTACGCCGCGCACTGCTCCGTCTCGCCTGCGGCGTCGCGCGACCTGCCCAGATACGCGTCGACCCGGTCGGCCACCTGCGCCACCGTCGCGCGCGGCGCAAGCCGCAACTGGCGATCGTAGAGCGCCAGCAGGCCGCCGATCGCGTCCGATGCCGCGGCGCTCGCCGGCGCGCAGGCGCCGGCCACGGCCGAGGCGGGATCGCACCGGTTGATTGCCTCCTGGGCCGCATCGAACGTCGCGCGGCGCTCGCGATCGTCGCTCACCCCCGCCTCCAGCAGGAAGTGCGTCGCGACGAGCGCGTGCGTCAGCACGGTCAGCGTATGGCAATCGCCCCGGCCGGAGCGGAGCGTGCACAACGCCATATAGCATTCGAGCGCGATCCTGTCCCGTTCCGCGGCGGGGATGGGCAGCAGATCGCCCTTGGTTCGAACGGCGGTCTTCAACGGTCTCATGTGAACAGAATGGCGGGCGCTATCAAACGTTTGCGATAGCCGGTGATAACGGCAGGTATGCCCATAGCTTTAGGGTCGGTTTACCCTGGGCCCTGGCCCGGCGCGGTTCCGAATGCCCCCGCTCCTGGCCCGATCCGCCACCGGCATCCACGCCGGCGCCCGCCCTCAATGCACCCTCGGAAAGCCGTGCCGCTGCGCGAGCAGTTCGAGAATGCGGCGCGGGTCGGTGACGAAGCGGACCTCGCCGAGCGCCAGCGCGTCCGGCGGCGCCGGCTGGTCGCTGCCGAGCACCAGCGCCGGCAGGCCCTGATGCGCGTCGTCGAGCGCGGCGATCACGTCGTGGCGCGGCCGCGCGAAGCCGACGCGCCTCACGTCGAGCGACGCGGCGCGCGCCGGGTCGCTCGCGAGCAGCCCCTCGATCGACAGCCCGTGCGGACAGACGAAACGCTCACCCGGATGCGTCGGATCGCTGAAGCCCGGCTCCAGCAGAAACAGCACATCTCGACTCATCGTTGCATGCTCCCTGGTTCGGATCGTTCGAACACGATACGACCGCCGACGGCGATTCCGAACCAAGCAATTCACCTATCGATATGCCGCGATCCGTCAATCCAGATAATCCGCGTACTCCTTGTGCGCGTAGGTTTCGAGCGCGTGCCACGGCAGGCCCTCGCCGCGCTCGGCCGGAACCTGCGTCAACGTCAGCTTGCGCGCGACACGGCCGTCGGCGCTTCGATACTCGACCGCGAGCGGGGCCTGCAGCCGCTCGCTCCAGAGTATCCGGTTCACGCCGCGCGCACCGGGCGTATCGATCGTCTGCTCGTACCAGCGGGTACCGGGCGCATTGCCGGACCTCGCCGCACCGAGCCGCTTCAGCTGCGACGGCGGCGTGATGTAGTACGCGTTGTCCCATGAACCGTCGAAGCCCGTGGTTTCGTACTCCGCCGGCGGCACCCGCACGACGGTCCGGCCTGCCGCGTCGACATACTCGATCCGCACCGTCTTCCCGTCGTACGTCACGTGCCGCGCCGCCGCCTGGAAGTCGAAGTGCTTGTGTCCGGCATGAGTCGCGGCCTGCTGCACGCCACCGCCTCTCGTATCCGGGTGAACGTGAGCAGGATCGTGGCCGTGATCACCATCGCGCCCGCCGCTTGCGGCTGCAACGGGGCGCACGCGCTCGACCCAGACATGCCCGTCGCGCCGCACCATCCGTTCGCGATACGTCACGGTGCGGGTCACGCCGTCTGCGCTCACCGTACTGCTTTCGTGCAGCAGCACGGCGTCGAGCTCGCCGGCCGCGAATGCGGGCGACACCGCGAGCCAGCACGCGATCACGCCGATGCTTCGTTTCATCGCTCGTCCCTGTCTGCCATGAAAAGCGTCGGTCAGAACCCGAACGCGGACCTCACGAGACCGAACACCTTCGTATTGTCGATCGTGCCCTTGAACGCCTTCGCGCCCGCACCGTCGGCGAACAGCATCACGTCGCCGCCGCCGTGCGTCTCGGAGCCGGCGCTGCCCATCCGCACGCCGACTTCCTGCAGATACGCGCTGTCGAGCGCCGTCGCCGAATCCACCGGCGCGCGCACGTTCGGGCGGTTCGCGCCGTTGCCGAATACGAGCGTCGTGTACGTGTTGCCGTCCGCGTCCTTGCTCGGCTGGCCGTCGCGGTAGCTGCGGCTGATGTCGAGGATCGGATTGCCGCGTTTCGAATAGCCGTTGATCGTCATCGTATGGTCATGGTCGGCCGTCACGACGATCAGCGTGTTCGACAGATCGACCTTCGACAGCGCGACGCGAATCGCGTCATCGAATGCGGCCGTGTCCTCGAGTGCGCGCTTCGCGTTGGTGCCGTGCAGCGCATGGTCGATGCGGCCGCCTTCGACCATCAGGAAATAGCCGTTGGAATTTTTCGACAGCAGGTCGATCGCCTTCGACGTCATCTCGGCCAGGCTCGGTTGCGTCGCGCCTTCGCCTTTGCCCGCGACGCGATCGAGCTCGTATTCGAGATGGCTCGTCGAACTGAAGAGGCCGATCAGCTTGCCGCCGCCGGCCTGCGCCAGCTGATCCTTCGTTGCCGCGACCGTATAGCCTTTCGCCTTCATCTCGTCGAGCAGATTGCGCCCGTCCGCGCGGCCGCGCTTGTTGGCGGCGGGATCGAACGGCGTCCAGTGATTGCGGCCGCCGCCCATCAGCACGTCGACGCCGTCGCCGAGCGCCGCGTTGTAGCCGGCGCCGCCCGGTGCCGCCTGCGCGGCGATGTCGTACTGTGCGTCGCGATGGCAAATGTGCGAATAGGTTGCGGCGGGCGTCGCGTGCGTGAGCTCGGTCGTCGTGATCGCGCCGACTGCCTTGCCGCGCGCCTTGGCCAGCTCCAGCAGCGTGGCGACCGCCTTGCCGTTGCCCGGCGCGCAGTTGTTGACCGTACGGTTGCCGTTCGCATCGGTGCCCGGCGCGACGGCGCGCGTGCCGGACGACATCGACAGCACTTCGTTGTTCATCTTGACGCCGGTCATGTACGCGGCCATCGACGGCGCGCTGTCCGTCGTCTGCGCATCGTTCGAAAAGGTCTTGATGCGCGCCGTGCGCGCGAGTTTCTCCATCGTCAGCTGCCCCGACTCGCCGACCTTGTAGATCCGGCTCGCCGTCACGGTCGTCGGCCCCATGCCGTCGCCGAGGAAGAAAATCACGTTCTGCGCCTGGCCGGCGGCGTGCGCCGCCTGCCCCAGCGGGCCGCCCGCGAAACCCGCAGCGGCAAGCGTCGCCATTGCGATGCGCTTGATAGTCGACATCCTGTTTTCCCCTGTACCTGTAGAGACCGCGCTTACAGTTGCACCGCGCTGCGCACCAGCTCGAAGACCTTGTTGTTCTCGATCACGCCGTGAAAGCCGTCGGCGCCCCGGCCGATCGCCCCGAGGAATACGTCGGTGCCGCCATGGGTTTCGCTGCCCTTGTTCATCCGCACGACCGCTTCCTGGCGGTAGTCGTCCGCGCCGGTCACCGCGTCGGTGAGGTTCGTTCCCGCGCGGCTGCCCTGCACGCGGCTCTCGCCGTTGCCGAAACCGATGATCGTGTAAGGCGCGCCGTCGGCGTCCTTCGCGATCGAGCCCGTCTGATAGCTGCGCAACACGCCGAGCACGCCCGGCTTGCCCGCTTCGGTCTTGCCGGTGCGCGCCGCGTAGCCGTTCAGCACCAGCGTGTGGTCGTGGTCGGCCGTCACGACGATCAACGTATTGCGCAGGTCCGGGTCGGTCTTGCGCACCTTGTCGAGCGCCGCCTTGATCGCGTTGTCGAACGCGACCGTGTCCTGCAGCGCGCGCTTCGCGTTGGTGTCGTGCAGCGCGTGGTCGATGCGGCCGCCTTCGACCATCAGGAAATAGCCGTTCGCGTTCTTCTGCAGCACGTCGAGCGCACGCGTCGTCATGTCGGCGAGGCTCGGCTCCTTCGTCGCGTTGCGATCGAGGTCGTAGCTCATGTGACTCGACGCGAACAGGCCGACGAGCTTGCCGCGCTTCGTCGCGTCGGCGGCCAGCAGGTCCTCGCGATTCTGCGCGACCGCGTAGCCCTTTGCCTTCAGTTCATTGACCAGATTGCGGCCGTCGCTGCGCTTGCCGCCGCCGTCCTTCGGCGCAAAGAATTGCGAACCGCCGCCCAGCACGACGTCGACCCCGTCGCCGAGCGCGGCGTTGTAGCCCACGCCTCCCGGCACGAGCTGCGCGGCGATGTCGTTTTCCGCGTCACGATGGCAGACGTGCGCGTAGGTCGCGGCAGGCGTCGCGTGGGTGACGCGCGTCGTCGTCACGACGCCCGTCGCCATGCCTTTGGCCTTCGCGATCTCGAGCAGCGTCGGCGCCGGCTTGCCGTTGTTCGCGCCGCAGTTGCCGGTGAGATTCGCGGTCGGCTCGAACGCCTTCGTATCGGGCGTCATCGAGATCACTTCGTTGTTGGTCTTCACGCCCGTCATGTACGCGGACATCGACGGCGCGCTGTCGGTCACCTGCGCATCGTTCGAGTAGGTCTTCACGAACGCGGTTTCGGGCAACGTATCGAGCGTCAGCTCGCCGTCCTCGCCGACCGCATAGATCCGCGCGGCCGTCAGCGTCGTGAGGCCCATGCCGTCGCCAAGGAAGAAGATCACGTTGCGCGCGGCCGTCGTGCCGGGCGTCGGTCCGTCGTCGCTGCCGCAACCCGCCAGCGCGAAGGCGCTTGCACACAGCAGCGCCGCCAGTCTCGTTCGCTTCATGTTTTCGGCTTTCCCTTACGTGAATGCTTTCTGAATGAAAGGATGGTAAGGAGCCAGTGTGACGCGATCGTGAATGCGATTTGGAAGAAAAAGAAGGATTGTTGAAAGATACCTGCCACAAGCCGGGCGAGAGGCCTACGCCGGGTCGCGCTCCCGTGCGGTTCTAGCGGTCTTGCTTGTGCATCACGTCGATGCGCGCGGGCGGGATGTTTCTCCAGACGATAGGACTCCGCGTGACCACGAAACCCGGGTATCGGGATGGACGGTAAGCCGGCGACCGCAAGTCGTAGGTGAACTGAATCATGACGCCGTCACCGGACAGCGCGCGGTGGCATTGCCCGACGATGGTCGACACCACCTGTCGCGGCAACGAGCGCAGCGGCAGGCACGACACGATCGCGTCGACCCGCGCATCGGGCGGCAGCAGGCGATCGAGCTCCGCCGCGTCGCCGTGCGCGATCGTCACGCCTGGGAACCGCGCCTGCAGATGTCGTGCGAACACGTGCGAGCGCTCGACCACCACGAGCCGCTCGGGGGCGATGCCGTGCTCCAGCAAAGCGCGCGTCACCGCGCCGGTTCCTCCGCCGAGTTCGATCACGAGCCCTTCGCCGGCCGGCACCGCGGATGCGATCTCGCAAGCGAGACGCGGCGAACTGGGGCACAGCGCCCCCACCGCGGCGGGACGGTCGACCCATTCGCGCACGAACAGCGCGGACACGCGCCATGCGTTCGGCCAGATCACCGGATGTCCTTGGTCGGCTTGACCTTCATCTTCGTTGCGGAGCCCATGCGAGCAGGTACGGCCAGAGCAAGCGCGATGAATGTCACTTTCATGGGAGTCCTCTGTGATGAACGGGTCGCGCGTCAGGGAGAGCGGCGATCGAGCGAATTCTAGGAAACGCAAACTTAAGCCCACGTGAAGACGTCGCGCTGCCATCGTTGGGCGACGACCTCCGTCTCGAATGATAGCTTGCGACCGCGCGTCGACTTGCCCGGGTATGTCCGGAGAAATTGCCGCTTGCCGCCCGGCGAATCGAGCGCACCAAACATCAGACGTCTTCACGACAACCCTGCAACCCGCTAACATCGCTCGTGGCACGCTCTTCCGGCCACGCCGCAAAAAGCTGACAAAACGCTTTCGGACGGCGCGGCCGCGCGTCGAAGAATCCCCGTCATGACCCGCACCACATCACACCCCGCCCTGCTCTGGATCGTCGCGTCCGCGTTCTTCATGCAGACGCTCGACACGACGATCGTCAATACCGCCCTGCCTTCGATTGCGCAAAGCCTGCACGCGTCGCCGCTCGCGATGCAGCCGGTGGTGGTCGTCTATACGCTGACGATGGCGATGCTCACGCCCGCATCCGGCTGGCTCGCCGACCGCTTCGGCACGCGTCGCGTGCTGTCGGCCGCGATCGTGCTGTTCGTGCTCGGCTCCGTGTGCTGCGCGGCCGCCCGCAGCCTCGACCAGCTCGTCGTCGCGCGGGCGCTGCAGGGCGTCGGCGGCTCGATGCTGCTGCCGATCGGCAGGCTGTCGGTGCTGCGCGGCGTGCCCGGCGAACGGTACGTGTCGGCGCTCGCGTTCGTGTCGATCGGCGGACAGCTCGGCCCGATCTTCGGGCCGACGCTGGGCGGCTGGCTGTCGGAAGCCGTGTCGTGGCACTGGATCTTCCTGATCAACGTGCCCGTCGGCGCGGTCGGCTTCGTCGCCGTGCAACGTTATCTGCGGCACGATCACGCGACGCAGCCGCCGCCGTTCGATTTCATCGGCTGCGCGCTGCTGTCGGCCGCGATGATCCTGCTGTCGCTCGCGGTCGATCCGCCGGCGCAAGTGCACCACGCGCTGTGGCCGGCGGGCTGCGCGGCGCTCGGCGTGGCCGCCGCGCTCGCCTACGTTCCGTACGCGCGCCGGCGCGCGCGGCCGTTGTTCAGGCTCGCGCTGTTCCGCGAGCCTAACTTCGGCGCGGGGCTGCTCGGCAACCTGCTGTGCCGGATCGGCTCGAGCGCGGTGCCGTTCATGCTGCCGCTGCTGATGCAGGTGCAGCTCGGCTACACGCCGACGCGTTCGGGCCTGATGCTGCTGCCCGCCGCGATCGCGGGCGTGCTCGCGAAGAACCGGATCGCGCCGCTCGTGAAGCGCTACGGCTACCCGGCGTTCCTCGTCGTCAACACGGTGATCATCGGCGTGACCATCGCCGGGTTCGCGCTGGTGTCCGGCCAGTCGTCGCCGCTGCTGGAAGGCGCGCTGCTCGTCGTGTTCGGCGCGGCCAATTCGATGCAGTTCGCGGCGATGAACAGCGTGACGCTCAAGGATCTGTCGCACGCGGACGCCGCCAGCGGCAACAGCCTGTTCACGATGATGCAGATGCTCGCGATGGGGCTCGGCGTGTCGATCGGCGGCGCGCTCGTGAACCTGTTCGCCGCACGCTCGGGCTCGGCCGCGAGCGGGTTCATGCTGGCCTTCGTGTGCGTCGGCGCGATCACGCTGCTGTCCGCGTTCGTGTTCCGGCGGATCGGCCTGCCCGCGCCGCAGCGCGGGAGCGCGAGCCGGCTGTCGGGCGGCACGACGGCGGAATAGACCGGATTCCCATGACCACGCCCACTCCCGGCGATTGCGCGCTGCGCCCGCTGCCGATCGACGCGCTGACCGTGCCGGCCGCGCTCGACGGACGCGCCGGCGCCAACCGCGCGCGCGCGGGTCACGCGCAGATCGCCGCGACCAACGATCTCGATGCGGTGCGCGCGTGGCTCGCCCGCTTCGTCGACACGCCGGCCACGTTCCAGAACTACCGGAAGGAAGCCGAGCGCCTGCTGCTGTGGGCCGTGATCGCGTGCGGCAAGCCGCTGTCGTCGCTCACGCACGAGGATCTGCTCGTCTACCGGCAGTTCCTGCTCGCGCCCGCGCCGGCCGACGTCTGGTGCGCGAGCGGCGGCCGCAAGCATCCGCGCGGCGATCCGCGCTGGCGGCCGTTCTACGGGCCGCTGTCGCCGGCCAGCCAGCGGCAGGCGATGGTGATCCTGAACGTGATGTTCGCGTGGCTCGTGCAGGCCGGCTACCTCGCCGGCAATCCGTTGTCGCTGTCGCGGCAGCGCATGCGCAAGCCCGCGCCGCGCGTCACGCGCCATCTCGGGCCCGCGCTGTGGCAGTCGGTCAAGGACGCGATCGACGCGATGCCGCGCGACGATGCGCGCGCGTGCTTTCACTACGACCGCGCGCGCTGGCTGTTTACGCTGCTGTATCTTGGCGGGCTGCGGATCACCGAAGCCGCCGGCAACACGATGGGCGGGTTCTTCTGCCGGCGCGACGCCGAGGGACGCGACCGCTGGTGGCTCGACGTGACCGGCAAGGGCGGCAAGCAGCGGCTCGTGCCGGCCACCGACGAGATGATGGCCGAGCTTGCGCGCTACCGGCGCGCGCATCAGTTGCCCGCATTGCCGGGCCCCGGCGAGGACACGCCGCTCGTGCTGCCGGTCGGCCACGCGCGCAAGCCGCTCACGCGCGCGGCGCTGCATACGATCGTGAAAAGCGTGTTCCGGCACGCGGCGGACCGGCTGCGCGCGCAAGGCGACGCGGGCGAACAGCAGGCGCGCGTGCTCGAACAGGCGTCCGCGCACTGGCTGCGGCACAGCGCCGGCTCGCACATGGCCGACGGCCGGCTCGACCTGCGCATCGTGCGCGACAACCTCGGCCACGTGTCGCTGACCACGACGAGCCAGTACCTGCACGCGGACGACGACGTGCGGCATCGGGAGACCGAGGAGAAGCACCGGATCGGGTGGTGAGCGGCGCTATCGCCTGAGCCCCGAAGCCGTTTGGCCGGCGCGGCAGAAACTTGAAAAGCGCACGCAACAAGAATGTCGGTTTTCGCGGCCTGCTTATTTATGGCGCGACATCTTTCAACGCCGCCATTAATGATGGACCTGCACATATAGATCGCAAATGTTTCAATTTCCGATCATGCGCAAAACATGTGCCAAAAATCATTTTCGGCCCGCCCGGGAAAATACCGACCATATCGACCAAATACAGCCGCTAATCTTCATTCCAGTCACACAACTCCAAGAATAAGAGACGTTAACTGGACCACTGAACTGCCATCTCACGGTTCCCATTCAGGCGACGTCGTTCGCTCGTCGAGCGACGCCCCTCTTGCGTGCCCGCTCCGTGAATTTGCGCGCCCGTTGATCGCGCGGTTTTCCGCGAAAGAGCCAAACACTCGGTGACGTGTTGAGGCGATGTCACGCCCAATCAGTCCACGTCGTGCGTGGATGCGTCACATAACCCAAGGAAGCGAGACATGTCGAATTGCACAGTCTTTCGGCGGGCCTTGTGTGTAGGCGGTCTGGTCGCGGGTTTGGCCCAGTCCGCGCCGCTCGGCGCCCAAGTTGCCAAACTGCCCGCATTCAACGTCGATATCAAGCAAACGTCGGTTTCGGGCCTCTCTTCGGGCGGATTCATGGCGGTTCAATTCGACGTCGCCTACTCGTCGATCGTGAAAGGCGCCGGCATCATCGCCGGTGGCCCTTACGCGTGCTCCCAGGGAAGTCTGGTCATCGCCATGACGGCCTGCATGGATGCCATCATGCCGACCGACATTCCCACCCTGATTCAAATAACGAACGCAAATGCGCGCAGTCAGGCGATCGATTCGACCGCCAATCTGGCCAACCAGAAGATCTGGATGTTCTCGGGCAGTCAGGATTCCGTCGTCATGCAGTCCGTAATGAACGACCTGCGGACCTATTATCGGCACTTCATCAGCACCGCCAACATCAAGTACGTAAAAAATGTCCCGGCCGAACATGCGATGCCCACGGATTTCTTCGGGAACACCTGTGATTTCAAGGGCAATCCGTTCATCAACAACTGCCACTTCGACGCATCGGGCGAGTTGCTGAAGTGGATCTACGGCCCCCTGAATCCGAGGAACACCGGCAGCCTCGACGATCAACGCTTCATCGAGTTCGACCAGAGCGAGTTCATCGGCACCCCCCGTCAGCACAGCATGGCCGACACGGGCTGGATCTACGTGCCCGCCGATTGCGCCAATGGGCAAGCATGCCGGCTGCACGTCGTATTCCACGGGTGCTTGCAGTACCCCGCCTTTTCGGAAGGCGAAGCCACTTTCGGCACGACGTACGTCAGGAATACCGGCTACAACCAGTGGGCGGATACCAACAACATCATCGTGCTCTACCCGCAGCTGTTCATCGGCCAAGGCGACCCGGAAACGTTGAGCAATCCCAATGGTTGCTGGGACTGGTTTGCTTACGACGATCCGAACTTTGCCACCAAGACGGGAAATCAGATGAAAGCCGTAAAGGCGATGATCGACAGAATCTCGAGCGGAGCGCATTAAGCGTTGCCAGCCAACACAAGTCGTGCATGGCAAGCGTTCCGGCCAACCTCCCGAATACGACACGGCTCAGAGCACAGGTCGGTTTCCTGCGCCGCCCCCGAAGGGGCGAGCGCAGGGATCTTCGGTCGGGACGCTTCGCGTGGCAGGCGACAAACCGCCTTGAACGGCCTACTTGGGCGTTGCAAACTTGATAACACCCAAGCCCGCGGTGGCGTCGAAGATCGTGTAGTAGCCGTTCATGAGCGGCAAACCAAGGATTGCCCCGCCATCCGCCTGCGCTGGCGAAATGGCGGCAATCGCTTGTCCCGCTTGGCCGGCGTCGAGTTGCCAGTAGTTCTCCGGCGGCACTTGCAGTGTTACGTCGTGCCCGCCGCTTATCCCCTGGAGCGTGAAAGACAGCGTCGGCCACACCGAAAGGTCCAGATCGGAGTTGGGTATCAATTTCCCACCCATCGATCTCTTGAGCAACGCCTGCTGGGCAGTTGGCAGAGCGGACAGGATACGGTTGATGATCGTCGGACCGAGGACGAGCGTGTTCGTGCCGCTATCGACAATCGAGTTTGTCGGCATACCTGTCTGGGGCCGCGATGAGACAGGGAATTGCTGATCGCCAATGCCCACCGACACGAGGTTTGTGCTGTACCAGTCGTCTGCCAGAACCGCAGCAATTTGAAAAGTCCCGGTATAGAGATCGGTCGCCTCCTCTCCTCCTCCAAGGATAAAGGTCCCCTCGTTCAACGGATCAGTGCCCGGAGTGGGACCGACCTTCACGAATGAGCGACGTGTACGAAAGGCCATCTTCTCCAGCAGCAAGCCCTCATTGGCCAACTGCATCAGGCACGGGACAACGGTCGTCCGCTTGCCGTGCTCGATCTGGGACGGCGTGTACTTTTCCGGCCACGTGGGGCCAGGTAGCAAAAACGCATCGTCGAGCCCCTGATAGGCCAAGCCCAGAATGCCATCCGCGCCGCGGAACATGGAATCCGTAGCGTCGTAGGCAACCGCAACCGGGACATTCGTACCGGTAACATCGCCGATTTGGACGGTGTCTCGCAGGACCGCGCCCGCAAAGCTGCTTCCATCACCGTAGGATTCGACCTGGCCGAGGTTCGTCGCTGCTGTCCCGGCACCGAGTACAGGCGAATACTTCTTGTCGCTTACCGCCAAGGCGCTGCTACCCGTGTCAAGAATCAAATTCAAAGATTTGGCGCTCTCGCCGACGCCGACCGTGACGACACCGGTATAGTCACCGTCCATGTTGATGTTGGTGATGGGTATCCGTACATAGCTTGGCATAATCGACTCCTCTCCGAACAAGTTTGAGGATCCGCGTCTCCGAGTCAGGTTCTTTCCTTCGACGAAGCCGGGAGTTGCACAGCAACACCTACAACAGATCTAAACAAGGGCATGTCGAAAAACGCCTCTCCAATGCATCGTCCTTTTCGGAATTCATGCAGTCGTCGAGGTCGTTCTTATAACCTCGCGTAATGCCTCATTGAAGCGCGTGTACGACCGTATGCATCGTTGACGGCCGACGACCATACGCCCCCGGCGTCCGGAACAATGGAGCGTGCAATCGACATCCGCACAAATGCAATGGCGCGGACGCGCAAGGGAGACGTCCCTTGCAGCGCAAACGGCGTCGCAAAAATTGAAACTGAGAGTGGAAGCCCCGTGGTCATGTCGAGTGGCCAATTAAAGTTTCTAATTCTTTCAGCCATCTATGGCGTAAAGATTAGCCTACAGTTTTGGCATTTCCGTCAGTACTTTCCCGGATAAATCGAAGGCGGCTATTTGACATCTTTATTGCGCCGACCGCTACCGTGTCGCTTTGTCGATGTCCAGCATACAGGCTGCAAACACCTTTCATTCAATTTCGATTTTTTAAAATCCATCGATGCAATGGCTCTTCATAAAAATCAGTTTCTGTCGCTCCAGTTGATTCGTCTTACTAGTAGAAATTTCCGGAACATATCGTTCCCCCAATGAACAGGACGATGCATGGGACCGTCTCGCCGAATAAAAAAACGCCAACCCGCACGGGTTGGCGTTTTGCTTGGGGTATGACTGGCATCAGAACTGATTCATCGTGTTGTCCTTACCCGCCGCCTTCAGCGCCGCTTCGCCGCTGAAGTATTCCTTGTGGTCGTCGCCGATGTCCGAGCCGGACATGTTCTGGTGCTTGACGCACGCGATGCCCTGACGGATTTCCTTGCGCTGCACGCCGGCCACGTAGCCCAGCATGCCCTGGTCGCCGAAGTATTCCTTGGCCAGGTTGTCGGTCGACAGCGCGGCGGTGTGGTACGTCGGCAGCGTGATCAGGTGGTGGAAGATGCCCGCTTCGCGCGATGCATCGGCCTGGAAGGTGCGGATCTTTTCGTCGGCGAGCTTCGCCAGTTCGGACTCGTCGTATTCCACGCTCATCAGTTGCGCACGGTCGTATGCCGACACATCCTTGCCCGCGGCCTTCATCGCGTCATACGCCTGCTGGCGGAAATTCAGCGTCCAGTTGAACGACGGGCTGTTGTTGTACACCAGCTTGGCGTTCGGGATGACCTTGCGGATCTCGCTGACCATGCCGCCGATCTGCGCGATATGCGGCTTTTCGGTTTCGATCCACAGCAGGTCGGCGCCGTTTTGCAGCGACGTGATGCAATCCAGCACGCAGCGCGCTTCGCCCGTGCCGGCGCGGAACTGGAACAGGTTGCTGGGCAGGCGCTTCGGACGCAGCAGCTTGCCGTCGCGCTTGATGACGACGTCACCGTTGCCCAGTTGGTCGGCCGACAGTTCTTCGCAGTCGAGGAACGCGTTGTATTGGTCGCCCAGGTCGCCCGGCGTGTTGGTCACGGCGATCTGCTTGGTCAGGCCGGCGCCCAGCGAGTCGGTACGGGCGACGATGATGCCGTCGTCCACGCCCAGTTCCAGGAACGCGTAGCGGATCGCGCGGATCTTGGCCAGGAAGTCCTCGTGCGGCACGGTGACCTTGCCGTCCTGGTGGCCGCACTGCTTCTCGTCGGACACCTGGTTTTCGATCTGGATGCAGCATGCGCCCGCTTCGATGAACTGCTTGGCCAGCAGGTACGTGGCTTCCGCGTTGCCGAAGCCCGCGTCGATGTCGGCGATGATCGGCACGACGTGGGTGACGTGGTTGTCGATCTTTTCCTGGATCGCGGCCTTCGCAGGGCCAACGGCCGCGTCCAGCTCGCGGAACAGGCCGCCCAGCTCACGGGCGTCGGCCTGGCGCAGGAACGTGTACAGCTCGCGGATCAGCGCGCTGACGGAGGTTTTTTCGTGCATCGACTGGTCCGGCAGCGGGCCGAACTCGGAGCGCAGCGCGGCCACCATCCAGCCGGACAGGTAAAGATAGCGGCGCTCGGTGCTGTTGAAGTGCTTCTTGATGGAGATCATCTTCTGCTGGCCGATGAAGCCGTGCCAGCAGCCCAGCGACTGCGTGTACTTCGACGGGTCGGCGTCGTATGCGGCCATGTCGGCGCGCATGATCTTCGCGGTGTACCTTGCGATGTCCAGGCCCGTCTTGAACTTGTTCTGAGCACGCATGCGGGCGGCATACTCGGGGCTGATGGCATTCCACGCGCTGCCGTGGTTCTCTTTCAAACCAGCAACTGCCTTGATGTCGTCTTGATATTGGGACATGTCTATCTCCTGGGAACGAAGCGCAATTGAGTAAAGGGTTCAGCGTGCCCGCCTCGTCTGTCGAAGCGAACTGCATGACCAAATAGTAGCGCTGCTTCGCTGCATTGCGGCGAAGTCTTATATAAGACATAAGATATAAATTTCCCTTGCTTTTCAATGAGATAAGCAGCTGTTTTTGCGATGCAAAACATATTTTCAATCGATGAAACGACGACGGACGCGGGAATCCGAAGTGGATTCCGCAATGCGAAACGCGCTTTCGGCTGCTGGAGGCATGACAAGCACGTGGGCCGCCGCCCCCACTGTCACAACCCGGCAAAACTCCCCGTCAACAATGCGTGTCGCCGGGATCCCGCTCGTTTCCGGCCCACGCGTGCGCCAGCCCGTGTTGCGCGGACTGAGCCGCTTCGCGTCCTCGTGCTCCTTTCACCGAGAATCCCGACCATGTCGAACCAGGACAACGCCCCCGATCAACAAAACGAACCGGTCGCCGCCGTCTCGCGCCGCGGCTTCCTGAAACTCGCCGGCGTGTCCGGCCTCGCGACCGCGGCGGGCGGCCTCGCGGCAGCCGGCAAGGCCGCCGCGTCGAGCCCGGACGGCACGCCCGAGCAGATCCACCTGACGTGGGGCGACGACCCGGCGTCGGAAGTCGTGATCTCGTGGGCGTCGCTCGCGCCGGCGGTCAATCCGCGCGCACGGATCAGCGCCGACGGCGAGCATCCGCACGTCGTGCACGGCGTGCAGCGCCTGTATACGGACGGCCTCAACGGCGAGACGGTGTTCACCTATCACGCGCGCGTGCACGGCCTCAAACCGGGCACCCGCTATCAGTACGTGCTCACGGCCGACAACGACGGCAACGCCGCGCAACCGTTTACCGCGAGCTTCGCGACCGCGCCGCGCGGCCGCGCGCCGTTCCGCTTCACGAGCTACGGCGATCTCGCGACGCCGAACGGCGCCTGGGTGCTGTCGTCGCCGCAAAGCCGCTTCGCGGTGCAGGCGGTCGAGCAATTCCAGCCGCTGTTCCATCTGCTGAACGGCGACCTGTGCTACGCGAACCTGAACCCGGCGCACCAGCCCGAGGTGTGGCGCGACTTCGGCAACAACAACCAGACGTCGGCCGCGAATCGCCCGTGGATGCCCTGCCCCGGCAACCACGAAGTCGAGTTCAACAACGGCCCGCAGGGTTTCGATTCGTATCTCGCGCGCTACGCGCTGCCCGGGAACGGCACGCACTTTCCGGGCCGCTGGTACAGCTTCCGCGTGAGCTCGGTGCTGTTCATCTCGCTCGACGCGGACGACGTGGTCTACCAGGACGCGGGCGCGTTCGTCGCCGGTCCGAACCCGCTCGCGCCCGCGGCGAGCACCGGCCATCCGCCGATCGAGCCGGGCACGTCGTTCTACATCCGCGGCTACAGCCGCGGCGAGCAGACCCGCTGGCTCGAACGCACGCTGCACCACGCGTCGAAGGACGACGGCATCGACTGGATCGTCGTGCAGATGCACCAGGACGCGCTGAGCTCGTCGAAGACCGGCAACGGCTCGGACAAGGGCATCCGCGAAGCGTGGCTGCCGCTGTTCGACCGCTACGGCGTCGATCTCGTGCTGTGCGGCCACGATCACGACTACGAGCGCAGCTACCCGGTGCGCGGCTGCAACCACCGCGCGGGCGTCGACGCCGCGACGGGCGAAGTGGTCGACACGCTGCAGCCGCGTCCGGTCGTGACGGCCGATCCGGCGCGCGCGACGTTCGACACGAGCCACGGGACGATCCACCTGATCCTCGGCGGCGGCGGCACCAGCGCGCCGCTCGACGTATACGGCGAAAACCCCGCAACGGGCTTCGCGCAGGCGAAGGTATTCACCAAGCCGAACCGGCCGGTGCCGGGCACGACGCCGAATACGTTCGTGCGCAAGCCCGCCGACGCGCTCGAGGACGCGATCTGGTCCGCGCGCCGCGATACGGGCACCGGCTACGGGATTGCGGTGTTCGACCACGATCCGGGCACGCCGGGCGGCGACACGACGATCACGATGCGCTACTACCATGCGCCGGGCGCGGACCAGCAGCCGACCGCGCAGTACGAGCTGTTCGAGACGATCGTGATGAGCAAGAAGCGCCGCGAACGGTAAGCAAGCGGCAAGCGGGTTGCGCGGCTTCATGCACGCAACCCGCCGGCAATTGGATGACGGGCGACAATCCCGGGGCTGAAACAGCGTGTATTGCAAAACATCGAATACGCCGTTCGATCGTGCAGGTATCGATAAATAACTGATGCCGGGAGGGAAACCGCGTTCCCTCCCTCCAAAATCTCCGATTAAAAACAACGGCACACCTGTCAACTCAGGCAGCCTGCTTGCCAAAAGCCTCCGTTAAAACAATACTGCATTAGCGGCGAATATATGGGGCCGGCCAGCCATTCAGGGGACAACCAAACAGGAGCCGAAAATGTCCAAACCTTTTGAAATCGTACATCCCGCGGAAAACGAGATCCTTGCTCCAGGACCACTGCGCATCCGGGGCTCGGGCCCAGTCGAGCACCAGGTTCATGTTTGCCTCAAGAAGGCGGGGAAAATCGTGACGGATGGCGAATGGAAAGTGACGATCGACGCCGATGGGGAATGGCGAGCATCCTATCCCTTCGTCATCATTGGGGAAGATTGGAGCGCTCATGCGACGCTCATCACAAACATTCCAATTGCACCGGAAACGAGAGTAGTCAATTTTAAAGTGTTATGAGATTTTCACGCCGGGTACGCTGGCTTATCAACCCGGCGTGCCCTATGCTGATCGAGAGCGAATGGAGCGTGCCGCTCGATCAAGTATTCGCGCCAAATCTTTTAATCGATTATTTTAATTCCGTAACCAATATCGCATACGTGCCGGCCTGCGCGCCGTGCGCGGTTCGTCGTCGATGCGATTCTTGAGCCATTCAGGAAGGAGCCGAACATGAACCGAACAACCCGGGCCGTGCTGTGGTGGCTGTGCCTTTTCGTCGCGCCGCTCGTGCTGGCGACGATCGAGCTGTTTCATCCTGCCGGGTTCACGCAGGAACCCGGCATGTTCGATTACCTGTCGAAGCCCGAATACGATCACCATCACGAAGCGCTTGCGTATTTCGGCCCCGGCTGGTGGTTTGCGCTGCACATGATCCAGACGCCGTGCGTCGTGCTCGTCTGCATCGGGCTGTGGCTGCTCGTCGGCGACGATCCGGGCCCGGTCGCATGGCTCGCGCGCCTGTCGACCTTCGTTTTCCTGGTGGCCTACACGGTGCTCGACGCGGTCGGCGGCATCGGGCTCGGCCGCTTGCTGCAGATCGCCGCGCAGATGACGCCCGACCAGCACACGGCCATCGCGACGCTGCTGAACAACTTCTGGGTCGACCGCTGGACGGGCGGTGTCGGGTCGTTCATCAGCCTGACCGGCTCCTGGGCGGCGTTTTTCGCGACGGCGTTCGTCGGGCTCGAACGCTGGCTGCGCCGGCGCACGCGAGCCGCCGTGGTGCTCGGCATCATGCTCGCCGTGGCGGGATATCTGCTGCAGATCAGCCATGCCGCGATGACGGGCCCCGCCGCGTTCGCGTTGCTGACGATCACCGCGCTGGCGATGCATTTCCTCGAAAGGCGCGAAAACGCGAAAGCGCCGCAAGCAGCCGCCGCCCCGCTCGCCGCGCCGCCGGACACGCGCCAGCCCGAGCTGGGAGCGTGAGCTCAGCGGAACACGTCGCGGATTCTCAACCCTTCGTTAGCCAGGGTCGCGGCAATGCAGGACGCGTTAGACTGTCCGCCATGGACACATGCCGTTATTGCCAGAGAATCCGTGACGAATGGGACTGCCACGGGGACGAATGCCGCCGGGCAATCGCGAAGGCGCTGCGCCGGCAGCGCGCGGGCCTGCCGATGGTGGCCGACCGCATCCGCAACGAACTCCCTTCCGGCGCCCCCACCCAGCAGGTGATCGCCGTGCTGTCGCGCCAGCGCCTGCGGGCGCGCCGCGGCAACGAGGAGCGCCGCGAGCGCAAGGAAATCGACGACGCCGACAGCGTCTGACCCGCTGCGTCACTTGGGCGCGCCGCCTGCCCCGATCCATTACAAGACTCACCGCAATCATTAGGGACCGACGGCATTTTTCTCGAAATTGTTATCTCAGGCGCAATGATCTTTCATCCAAATCAACGTTTACCCTGAATCCTCCGACGCCTACGATGTATTCAACCGCTTACGACATGGTGTCGAAACGCGGAAAGCCAAACAAACATCGGAGGTCATCATGAAATCGCTCATCGCCGCAGTCGTTGCCGCCACCGCCCTGTCCGCCTCGTTCGGCGCATTCGCGCAAAGCACCGTGACCCGTGCGCAAGTGCGCAACGAACTGGTCCAGCTCGAGCAGGCCGGCTACAAGCCGAGCGTCGCGAGCCCGCACTACCCGGACGACATCCTGGCCGCGCAAGCCCGCGTGCAGGGCGCCGACAGCACCGGCTACGGTGCGCAGGCCGCACCGGTCGTCCAGGGCGGCGCCCCGGCGATCAACGCACGCAACCCGCGCGACTCGGTCTACTTCGGCCACTAAGTCCGCCGCTGCGCACCCGGCGCGCAGCCCCGCTCCCACGATGAGCCCGTCCGACGACGGGCTCATCGCATGGGCGGCGCCTACGAAGACGCATGCCGCGCGCCGTCCGTGCACGCGCCGGCGACCAGATCCTGGTAGCGCACGTACTCGCAGCGCGCCGACGCCTTCGCCGCGTACATCGCGGCATCCGCCTTGACCAGCAGTTCCTCGGCCGACGCGCCGTCGACCGGATACTCGCTCACGCCGATGCTCGCGCCCACCGCCATGCGCCGCTCGCCGAACTCCAGCTCCTCGGCCATCACGATCTGGATGCGCGACGCGATGTCGCCGATCAGCCCCGGCGCGCGCACCCCGGCGATCAGCACGATGAACTCGTCGCCGCCGAGCCGCGCGGCCATGTCGCCGCTGCGCAGCACCAGGTTCAGGCGCTTCGCAACCGCGACGAGCGTGCGGTCGCCGGCCGAATGCCCGAGCTGATCGTTGATCTGCTTGAAGCGGTCGAGATCGACGAACATCACCGCGAGCCCTTCGTTCGTCGACGCCGCGTGGCGGATCGCGCCGTCGAGCCGCTCCATGAACAGCATCCGGTTCGGCAGGCCCGTGAGCATGTCGTGCCCGGCCAGATGGGTGAGCT
Organism: Burkholderia ubonensis; assembly: GCF_902833085.1. Taxonomy (GTDB): domain Bacteria; phylum Pseudomonadota; class Gammaproteobacteria; order Burkholderiales; family Burkholderiaceae; genus Burkholderia; species Burkholderia ubonensis. Next base: position 238,061 of record NZ_CADFEB010000006.1, on the reverse strand, counting down.
CCTGCTGCTTCGCGCGCAGCATCGTCACCTGCGTGCGGATCTCGACGCGCATGCAGTCGAAGCAGCGCGCGAGAATGCCGATCTCGTCCGAGCGCCCGACCGGCAGCCGCTCGGCCGCGGGGTCGTCGAACACGTGCATCGCCGCACGCGCGAGCACCTGCAGCGGCCGCGTGATCGCGCGCGCGAACAGGATCGCCAGGATCACCGCGAGCACGCTCGAGATCAGCACCATCCGCACGATCCGCTCGCCGAGCATGCCGGCCGGCGCCAGCACCTCCGACAGCGGCCGGGCGAGCCCGAGCACGACGAAACGGTTGCCTTCGCCACGGCTGAACGGCGTGCGCGCGAACGCGAGCATCTGCCCGATTGCCTGCTCGGGATCCGCGAGGCCGTTGATCGTCGCATGCGTGCGCGCCTCGTCGAACAGCGGACGCGTGACCGGGAAGCTGTCCTGCATCAGCACGCGCCGCCCGCGGTCGAAGCCGAACGCCTGCGCGGGATCGGGATGGACCAGAAAATCCCCCCACTCGTTCGCGAGATAAACGAGATAGCTTTCCGGCAGGTCGCGCTCGAGCCGCGTAAACACACGCGTCAGGTCGATGTCGATCACGAGCGCGCCGACCGTCTCGCCGAGCGCGTCGACGACCGGCGTGCCGACGCGCAGGATCGGCTGCCCTTCGGCCGCGTGCGAGCCGATCTCGTGGTTGATCGCGATCGGCGACAGGTAGACGTGGCCCGGCGCGGTCGACAGCGTATCGAATACATAGGAGAACTGCCCTTTCTCCTGCAGTGCGCTCCCCGGCAGCACGACGACGCCGCGCGCATCGCGATCGACGCGAATCCTTTCGATCCCGTAGTGCGCGCGCGCGATCAGGCGGATCTGCATGTATTCCGGATGATGCGTCATGAAACTGTAGTACACCTGCTCGAGCCGCAGGCGCTGCGCGGCGCTCGCTTGCATGACGCCCTTGTGCATGGCGCCCTTATGCACGTCGCCCGCGTCGCTGCCGACTGCGACGGCCGGCGACGACGGCATCGTCGCGAGCACCAGCGCGTCGTCGGCGACGTCGCCGAGCGCGGCGGTAAAGCGCTGCCCCAGCAGCTGCGTCGACATCAGCAGGCTGTGCTGCGCCTCCTGCACGAGCATCGCGCGATTCGCGCGGTACGTGTAATAGCCGGTCGCGCCGGACGCGACGACGCCGATGCATGCAAGCAGCACCGACAGCTTCGACGTGAGGCCGAGCTTGATCATTTGTCGAAACGCTCCGGCCGGTCGCCCGACACGATGCGGCTCCACAGCGCTTCGCGGCGCGCGATGTTCTCGACCGGCTGGATCCACACCAGATGCTGCCGGCCCGCGTCGAGGCCCGGCGGCGGCGTGAGCGTATTCGCGAGCCCCTGGCGCTGCGTGAGCAGCGAGCCGATCGCCGGCTCGAGCATGTAGTTGATCCACGCGAGCGCCAGCTCCGGATGCTCGACGCCGCGCGTCATCGCCCAGCAGTCGAGCCACGCGAGCGCGCCTTCGTCCGGAATCACGTAGCCGACGTCCGCACCGGCGCGGCGCAGCAGTTCGACCTGCTGCGTGCCGTAGTTGCCGAACATCAGCGCCGCGCGATGCAGGACGAACAGCGCGGTCGCCTCCTCGGGCAGCGTGTAGTAGGTGAGCAGGTTGCGGCGCAGGTCGATCAGCTTGCGCGCGACGATGCGCGTCTGCGCCGGCGACAGGTGGAACGGATCGGCATAGCCGAGCGCCAGCGCGGTGAACGAGAAATTGTGCTGCGCGCTGTTGAAGTCGAGCACCTTGCCGCGATAGCGCGGGTTCCACAGCTCGAGCATCGAATGCGGTGCGACCGGAATCTGCTTGCGGTCGTAGATCAGCCCCATCGACGAATACGTGAACGGAATCCCGTATGTCGCGGCGCCGCGCATGAGCCCGCCGATGTTCGCGACGTGCTGGAAGTTCGGCAGCTGCAGCCGCCGGTTCGGGATCCGCGACAGATCGAGCGGCGCGAGCAGGTTGTCGCTCGCATAGCGCTGGATCTCGGCGGTGTTCGCCGCGAGCACGTCATAAGGCGGCGGCGACGCGCTGTGCATGCGCGACCATAACGCTTCGTCGGAATCGACGAGCGTCACTTCGACGCGAACATGAAAGCGCGTTTCGAATGCGCTGACGACGTCGTTGTCCGCGTAACCCGGCCACGCGAGCACGCGCAACACGCTTTCGTTTGCGGACTCCGGCGCGGCAAAGCCCGCCGGGCACCCCAACCCCAACGTCAATGTGACGAGAATCGTGCGCAACGCTACGTTGACCCCGCGCCAACCCGCGCCGATTCCCCTGAACAATCGGACTGTGTCCGCAACGCCTGGCTGCATTCGACTGTCCTTTTTTCTCTAGTCGATGCGATAGCTTGAGCTTGCTACAAGACCATAAAAAGAATCCTCACGCAATAAGCACTCGCCGCATGCATCTTTATTTTTTACGGTTTATTTCATGGAAAATGGAATGATTCGCGATACGGATTTAATTCGATATCCTGATTCGTTGTGCCCGCAAGCAAATCACAATTGGCCGGGACAATTGCGTGCGGGACTCACGCGGATCGCAATCTTCTTATCAACATATCAATCGGCAGCGCGTGCGCGAATTGACGCTCGTTGCGAGGCAATCTTCTCCGCACGCACGCCAAACTCATCGCGGCGCCTGCGTGAACTCGGCGATCACGCGCGACGGATGCGCGCGCATCTGTCGCGCGGCGTCCGCATCGCGGTGACCATGTGCAGCAGCACGGCATTACCAGCGGATTCGGCGATGCGCAGATAAAACCGGCGATCGGCTGCATCGTCGGCGCACAGCCCGACAAGCTTTCCTTTTGCCGACAGCCATTGGACAATGAGCCCGCTTGCCGCACGCGGCTCCTGTCCTGTTCGATGAAACGCTACGAAACCCTCGCCCACACGATCGCCGACGAGATCCGCAACGGCAACCTCGCGGTCGGCACGCGCCTGCCGTCGCTGCGCCAGATCATCGCGCAGCACGGCGTCAGCCAGTCGACGGTGTTTCGCGCGTATTACCTGCTCGAACAGTGGGGGCTGATCCGCGCACGCGAGCGCTCCGGCTACTACGTCGCGCCGGGCGCCCGCCCGAGCACGAAGCGGCGCGCGCCCCGCGCCGCCGCGACGCGCAAGGTCGACATCAGCGACCTCGTGTTCTCGGTGCTCGACGCCGCGACGCAGCCCGGCATCGTGCCGCTGGGCTCCGCGTTTCCGGCGCCGCAGCTGTTTCCGCTGCCGCGCCTCGCGAAGTCGATCGCGCAGGCGACGCGCCTCGTCAGCCCGTGGAGCACCGTGGTCGACCTGCCGCCCGGCAACGAGCAGTTGCGCCGGCAGATCGCGCTGCGCTATCTCGCGATGGGCGTGTCGCAGCCGGTGGACGAGATCGTCGTCACGAACGGCGCGCTCGAAGCGCTGAACCTGTGCCTGATGGCCGTCACGCGGCCCGGCGACGTGGTGGCCGTCGAAGCGCCGGGCTTCTACGCGGCGCTGCAGGCGATCGAGCGGCTCGACCTGCGGGCGGTCGAGATTCCCGTCGATCCGCGCACCGGTCTCGACCTCGTCGCGCTCGAGAACGCGCTCGACCGGCACGACGTGCGCGCTTGCTGGTTCATGACGAATTTCCAGAATCCGACCGGCGTCACGCTGACGGCGGAGAAAAAGCGCGCGCTCGTCGAGCTGCTCGCGGCGCGCGACGTGCCGCTGATCGAAGACGACGTCTACGGCGAGCTGCACTTCGGCCCCGACTATCCGCTGCCCGCGCGCGCGTTCGACAGGCACGGCCTCGTCATGCACTGCAGCTCGTTCTCGAAGACGCTCGCGCCCGGCTACCGGATCGGCTGGGCCGCCGCGGGCCGCTATGCGGAGAAGGTGCAGCGGCTCAAGCTGATGACGACGCTGTCGGCCAGCATTCCCGCGCAGGCCGGCATCGCGAACTATCTCGAGCACGGCGGCTACGACCGCCATCTGCGCAAGCTGCGCGGCGCGCTGCAAGGGCAGCTCGAGCGGATGGACGACGCGCTGCGACGCTGGCTGCCCGCCGGCGTCGAATGGGTGCGGCCCGACGGCGGGTATTTTCTGTGGCTCGAATTTCCGCAGGCGATCGACGCGATGGAACTGCATCGGCAGGCGATCGCGCGCGGGATCAGCTTCGCGCCGGGGCCGCTGTTTTCCGCGGCGCACGGCTTCGAGCGCTGCGTGCGCGTGAATTTCGGCCATCCGTGGAGCCGCGAGATCGAGCGCGCGATCCGCGTGCTCGGCGAGCTGGTGGGGGAGCCGCCGGTGCGCAAGGCGGGTTGAGCGCGCCGCCGCCGTCATCTGCTGCGCAGATTGCGCCCGCATCTGCTGCTTGTTCGCCCGCCCCGCCTTCCCTACCCTGTCCTACCTCGGCGCAACGCCTGTCGCGCCTTCCCCAACGAGCGGCCAGCGTCCCGTGCGTCGCCGCTTTCCACGCATCCGACGTCATGTATCGATATACGGTATTCGACCGCGCGCTCGTCCGCAGCCGCGCGGCCCAGTTTCGCGACCAGCTCGAACGCTGGCAGCGCGGCGCGCTGAGCGAAGACGCGTTTCGGCCGCTGCGCCTGCAGAACGGCTGGTACGTGCAGCGCCACGCGCCGATGCTGCGTGCCGCCGTGCCCTACGGCGAGCTGTCGAGCGCTCAGCTGCGCGTGCTCGCCCGGATCGCGCGCGACTACGACGTGCCCGACGCGGCGACCTACCGCGCCGCCTGCGACGCGCAGGCCCTGCTCGGCACGACGCGCCTGCCGACCCGCAACGCACACTTCACGACCCGCACCAACGTGCAGTTCAACTGGATTCCGCTCTCGAAAGCGGCCGACGTGATGGACCTGCTCGCGACCGTCGACATGCACGGCATCCAGACGAGCGGCAACTGCATCCGCAACATCTCGTGCGACGAGCGCGCGGGCGTCGCGCCGGACGAGATCGCCGATCCGCGCCCGTTCGCCGAGGTGATGCGGCAATGGACGACGCTGCATCCCGAGTTCGCGTTCCTGCCGCGCAAGTTCAAGATCGCGATCACCGGCGCGGCCGAGGATCGCGCGGCGACCGACTGGCACGACGTCGGCCTGAAGCTCGTGCGCGACGATGCGGGGGAACTGGGCTTTCGCGTGAGCGTCGGCGGCGGGATGGGCCGCACGCCGATGACCGCGACGCTCGTGCGCGCGTTCCTGCCGTGGCGGCACGTGATGAACTACATCGAGGCGATCGTGCGCGTGTACAACCGCTACGGCCGCCGCGACAACAAGTACAAGGCACGCATCAAGATCCTCGTGAAGACCGAGGGGCAGCGCTACATCGACGACGTCGAAGCGGAGTTTCGCCAGATCGTCGAGCACGACGGCGGCCCGCATACGATTCCGCAGGCCGAGTTCGACCGCATCGCCGCGTGCTTCGTGCCGCCGTCGCGCGAGCCGCGCAGCGTCGACCTGCACGACGCGAACGCACGCGTCGCTGCACACGCGCACCGGCATCCGGCCTTCGCGCGCTGGCTCGCGCGCAACGTCGCCGCGCACCGTGACCCGGCGCTGCGGATCGTCACGCTGTCGTTCAAGCGGCGCCTGCAGGCGCCCGGCGATGCGTCGCCGGAACAGCTCGACGCGCTCGCCGAGCTCGCCGAGCGCTACTCGGCCGGCGAGGCGCGCGTCACGCATGCGCAAAACGCCGTGCTGCCGTGGGTGCACGTCGACGACCTGTTCCCGCTGTGGGAAGACGCGCGCGCGGCCGGTCTCGCGAGCGCGAACGTCGGCCTGCTGACCGACATGATCGCGTGCCCGGGCGGCGACTTCTGCGCGCTCGCGAACGCGCGCTCGATCCCGATCGCCGACGCGATCGCCGAGCGCTTCCAGGATCTCGACGAGCTGCACGACGTCGGCGACATCGACCTGCACATCAGCGGCTGCATCAACTCGTGCGGCCATCACCACAGCGGCCACATCGGCATCCTCGGCGTCGACAAGGACGGCGCCGAGTGGTACCAGGTGACGCTCGGCGGCTCCGACGGCTCGGCCGCGAGCGGCCCCGCGCAGCCGGGCAAGGTGATCGGCCCGTCGTTCTCCGCGGACGAGATCGTCGACGTCGTCGACGCGCTCGTCGCCACCTATCTCGACGCGCGGCGCGACGTCGGCGGCCGCAGCGAGCCGTTCATCGACACGGTGCGCCGCATCGGCCCCGAACCCTTCAAGGCCGCCGCCAACCACGCGCGGCGTCTCGTCGCGAACGCATGATGAACACACGGCAAATGAACGCTCCACAGCGCATCCGGCTGCTGACGCCTGCCGAACACGATGGCGAAACGCGCGACGCGGCGCTGACGATCGCGAACGACGACGAGCTCGAACCGCATGCCGAGCAAATCGCGCAAGCGACGCGCATCGACCTGCAGTTCCCGGCGTTCACCGACGGCCGCGCATACAGCCAGGCGTATCTGCTGCGCAAGCGCTTCGGGTTCGCGGGCGACCTGCGCGCGACCGGCGACGTGCTGATCGACCAGTTGCTGCTGATGGAGCGCACCGGCTTCTCGAGCGCGGTGCTGGGCGCGGACGCCGATCCGGAAGATGCGCGGCGTCAGCTCGAACGATTTTCCGGGTTCTATCAGCGGGATGTGCGATCGGCAGCGCCGAATTCGCGCCGGAACGGCAGAGCGGACGATTAGCCGACGCGCGACGAAAGCATTCGTCAGGCCAGCCCGTTCATTACCCGGCAATATCTGCGCAATCCCGCGCCAGATCCTTGCATTGCTTGACATTTCAGGTGCGTGACCTAGCTTGACTCTACGGATCAAACGCGCGGCGAATCCAGGCCGGTTCGCATAACGACACGCCGATCGCGCGAACGCCCGTCAAAACACAACTCGTCTTACAAATTCATTCCAACCAGGGGACTCGCCATGGACAAGTCATCGTCTCTCGGCGTATCGAACACCGCTGCATGCATCTGCTTGCCCCACCGGGCTGATCCCGCTGTCTCGTTCCTGATTCGCTCCATCGAAGCAAAGCAACGCGTCCCGCCGATCGCCGTCGGCGCGTGACTTTTGCCCGCGCGCGGAACGCGGGCGCGATCACTCGCGAGCTTGCATATGGACAATTCGAAACCGTTTGCAGTCCGGCCGCCGCCACGGAACCCGGTGAGGATGAGTCACTGGACGGCCCGTTGCCGCGCGTATTTGCTGAGCGGCTATCTGATTTTCGTCAACGTGGCCGGCATTGCGATCGCCACGCTCGCGACCAACCGACCGATTCACGAGAGCAGCTTTTGGAAAGGGTTTTGCGCGATCCAGTGGCCCTGGACGGTCATCCTGGTCAGCGGAATCGCCACCGTGCTCGCGGGCGCACCGCTCATCGCCTTCCTGTGCCTCGGCTGGTATGCGCGATACGACGAGTTCCAGAACAGCCTCAAGAACGACGCGCTCGACAACTACCTGAAGCGTTTCTGGTCGAAATGGCTGCTGCAGACCATCCAGTTCGCCGAACATCACGGCGGCCCGATGTTGGACAGCGACGCGAAGCGTCTGGACACGTTCTCGGAACATTGGCCGACACTGGGCGATCGCCTGTTCGCGAACATCTATCACGAGCAATACGGTCTGCGGGCGTTCGTGCCGCCGTTCCTCATTCTGCTCGTGGTGACGTATGCGATCACGGCGATCGCGACGTGGCTCTGTACGAAGAGCGCTTGCGCTTCGTCGAACACGGCGACATGCGTTTTCGGGCTCAGCTGCCCGCTGATCGTCTCGGTGGTTGCCGGCGCGATGATGTACGTCGTCAGCGATGCTGTGCTGGGCATCCGGCGGCGTGCACTCAACGTGTCCGACGTGCACTGGTATTCGCTCCGTCTTTTCCTCGCGATACCGCTCGCGCTCGTCGCGGCCAATGCGCCGGCGTCCGGCAGCACACCGCACGTCGTGATCGCGTTCACGCTGGCGATCCTGCCGGTCGATGAAATCATCAAGGTGATTCGCCGGATCGGGGCGCTCAACCTGACCCAATTCGAAGCGAAGCAGGACGCGCCGGACGAACTGCTCAACCTGAACGGCGTCACGAAGTCCGTGACCGCGTCGCTGCATGCGGAAGGCATCACGTCGATCGAGCAGATGGCCGCGGCCGATCCCGTCACGCTGTCGATCCGCACCGGATTTCCGTTTCGCTTCACGCTGCGGCTGGGCTCGCAAGCGATCGTGCGCCGGCATTTCGGCCCCAAAGCGTCGAACTTGCTGCCGATCGGCCTGGCGGACGTCGTGCCGATCTATCTGCTCGTGCTGGTGCTCGACGGCAAATCGCAGTCCGGAAAACAGCCCATACCGCCGCCGAACGTGCCCGCCAAAACGCCACGGCTCGATGACCCCGATAAGGTCGTGTCAGCGGCCGCCGCCCTCCTGTTCGCCAATGCGAAAGCCGATCCTGCGTTGCCGCAGGACCAGGCGGAAGCCGTCGTAAAAATGAAATTCCGCCAGATCGCGGCGGAAGAATATACGTTGATGCTGGCCCAGATCACGCCGCTCGAGGCGCTCTAGCGTGCCCCGATCCCGAACGACGTCCGGCGAGACGCGCACGCGTCCCGCCGGCATCGCAAGCGCTTAGTTGCCCGCCACCTGCTTCTTGAACGCCGCGAGAATCTGCTTCTCGAGCGCGACATAATCGCGGCCGAAATGATGCTCGCCCTGCGTCTTGATCACCTGGATGCCGGTGTTCGCGAGCACCGGGCACATCGTCTCCTTCTCCTGCTCGCCGTAGAAGCACTGCACGATGCCCGGCGGCACTTTCGCGATCTCCGGCGCGACCTTCAACGCCTTGTCGCTCGCCGGCATCCCGAGCCAGCCCGTCACGCGAATCTGGAAATCGGCGGCCGGCGCGAAGCCGAGCAGCGACATCACCGACACCTTGTCACGCAGCGCGGCCGGCAGCCGGTTGTACGCGAACGGCATCACGTCCGCGCCGAACGAGTAGCCGACCAGCGCGACGCTCGTCGCGTTCCAGCGCGCCATGTAGGTGCGCATCACGCGCGCGAGATCGCGGCTCGTCTGCGCGGGCGGCTTCTCGCTCCAGAAATAGCGCAGCGCGTCGATGCCGACGACCGACACGCCGTCGCGCTGCAGCGCCTCGGCGATCGTCTTGTCGAGATCGCGCCAGCCGCCGTCGCCGGAAATCACGATCGCGAGCCGGTTGCTGCCGCCCTTGGCCGGCAGCTCGATCAGCGGCAGGTCCGACACGTCGAGCTCGTCGGCCGTGCCGTCGCGCAGATGCGGCTTCACGAGCGCGACGAGCTTCGCGGCATCGCCCGCCGCCGCGGTTTCGACGAAGCCCGGCATCGCGCGGCGCACGATCGTCGGATCGGGCGGGCACGGCTTGAAGCGCGGATCGAGCTTCGGCGCCGGCTCGACCGACACCATGCCGGCGATCGTGTTCTCCGGCGCCATCGACAGGATCTGCTTCGCGATCGCGCCGCCCTGCCCGACACCCGCGACGATCGGCGCGTAATACCGCGACGACTGCGCGAGCCGTTCAAGCTGGTGGCTGACGGCCTCGGCGTCGCCGTCGAGATGGTGGCAAGTCTCCTGCGTCGCGGCCAGGTTCGCCGCGTACCGCTCGGCATCCACGCCGACCGTCATCGCGCCGGCCTTCGCGAGCGCGTCGGCGGCCTGCTGGTCGGCCGCGCTCCAGCCGCTGCCTTGCGAGAACATCACGACGAAGCCGCGCATCGCGCCATTCGGCTTCGTCACCGTGACGGGGCCATAGCGTCCGCCGGACACGGTCTGCACTTTCACCGCCGCCGGCTGCGTGGCGAACGCGCCGCCGGCCAGCATCATTCCCGCGCAGGCGACCACCGCCCGCGCGATTCCCTTCTTCAGCATCATGAACGCCGACCTCCAGCCAGCAAAGACAGATCCGCCAGCGTGACGAACACGCCGACCGAGCCCGAAGCCGCGAGATAACGCGGCTCCCAATGCGGCTCGAACTTGCTCTTGAACGCGCGCAAGCCGCGGAAATTGTAGAAACGGCCGCCGAAGCGCCACACCATCAGCCCGACCCGGTGCCACGGCGACGGCATCTTCGCCGCGCCCATTCCCGAGAACGGCGCGATGCCAAGGCTCAGCTTGCGGAAGCCCGCTTCCTTCAGGTGCAGCGCGAGCTGCGTGAACAGGTATTCCATCGCGTACGGCGACGCTTCCGGCAGATGGCGCATCACGCCGACCGTCGCCTCGGTGTTGAGGTCGGTCGTCATGAACGTGACGAACGCGATCGGCTTGTCGGCCTGGCGCACCAGCATCACCGACTGCGTCGCGAGATAGCCGTCGTGGAACGCCGCGACCGAGAAGCTCTTCTCGCGCGCGTCGCGGCTGTCGAGCCAGCCGTCGGAAATCCCGCGCAGCGCGGGCAGCGCGGCCGGCACCTCGTTCGGCGCGATCACTTCGACGGTGAGCGCATCCTTGTCGCCGCGGCGCAGCGCATAGCGCAGGTGCGAGCGGTGCGAACCCTTCAGGTCGAATTCGTCGAGCGCGACGTGCGCTTCCTCGCCGAGCTTCATCAGCGTGAGCCCCGCGTCGAGATACAGCGGCAGCGCGTTCGCGCGCACCTGGTAGAACGCCGCGCGGCCGCCGTGCTTGTGCGCGAGCGCGATGAACTTGCCGATCAGCGCCGGCCATTCGCTGCGCGGGCCGACCGGGTCGTGCAGCGCGGCCCACGTGCGGCCGTGCTTCGCGTACATCAGGAACGCCTCGCGCGACTCCGAGAACAGGAAGCTCTTGTCGCCCATCAGCGCAAGGCCGGCATCGCTGCATTCCTGCGCGCGGATGATCCGCTCGGCGTCGAGCAGGTCCTGCGGCGCCGGCTTCACGAAACGGCCCGCCGCCGGCCGCAGCATCTGCCACAGCGCGAACATCGCGACGAACACGCCCGCGGCGAGCGTCGCGCGCAGCGCCCGCGGCGCGCGCGCGTCGAACGAGAAATGCGACCACAGCTCGCGCGTGTACGGCACGTCGCGGAACGCGAAGCACAGCACCCACACCGCGAGCATCAGCACCATCGCGACCGACACGAACCAGCCGATCGTGAAGCGCTCCGCGAACAGCGACGAATGGCGCTTGAAGCGCCGGCGGCTGACGAGCAGCAGCACCAGCAGCGTGCCGAGCACGCCGGCCTCGACGAACGCGAGCCCCTTCGCGAGCGACAGCGCGAGGCTCGCGAGCGTCAGCGCGAAGGTCATCCACCATGCGGCGTCGAGCCGGCGCAGCAGCCCGCGCGCGACGAACAGCAGCGCGACGCCGAGCACGCTGCAGATCACCTGCGAGCCTTCGAGCACCCACAGCGGCACGATGCCGCGCAGGATCGCGATCCGGTGCCAGAACGCCGGCGTCGCGCCCGAGATCACGAGCATCGTGCCGGTGGCGAACGTCACGAGGCTGAGGAACAGCGGCGCGAGCTGCGACACGCGCGCGGCCTGCCGCGTCACGAGGCGCCGGCGCAGCGCGCGGCCCTCGAAGCCGGCGAGCAGGCCGGCCGACAGCACGAACGGCACGCCGAAGTAGATTGCGCGATACGCGATCAGCGCGGCCACCATCTCGTGTGCGGGCACGTCGTGGCCGAGCGTGAAGACCATCGCCGCCTCGAACACGCCGATCCCGCCCGGCGTATGGCCGATCATGCCGAGCAGCAGCGCGGCCGCGTAAATCGTGATGAAGCTCGCGAAGCCGACCGGCGCGGCGGGCAGCAGCACCCACAGCGTCAGGCCGGCCGCGACCACGTCGAGCACTGCGTAGACGACCTGCGCGACGAGATCGCGCCGCGCCGGGACGTCGAACGCGAGCCACTTGAAGCGGGTCTGGACCGGACGCGCGACGCGCCCGCACGCGGCGACCATTGCCGCCATCACCGCGAGCAGCGCGGCGCCGCCCCAGGTGAGCACGCCGGGTGCGACGTGCAGCATCGCGGCCAGCGTCTGCGGCTCGCAGACCATGCCGACCGCGGTCATCAGCACCAGCGCGAGCGCGAGCGTGCCGCTCGTGAACACCGTCATGCGGCCGATCTGGGCGGGCGTGACGCCGGACGCGCCATAGACGCGCGCGCGCACCGCGCCGCCCGTCAGCGCGCCGAAGCCGGTCGCGTTGCCGAGCGCCGAGCCGGCGATCGCGGCGGTCCACAGCGCCGCGCGCGGCACCTTGGCCGCGATGTAGCGCAGGCCGACCGCGTCGCGGGCGACGAGCGCGAGATAGCTGAGGGCCGTCGCGCCGAGCGACGCGCCCCATTCGGCGGCCGACATGTGGCGCAGCTGGCGGATCACCGACCGGTAATCGACGGACGCCGACAGGTGCTGGAAGACCACGATCAACAGCAGCCCGATGCCGAGCGCAAGCAGCGGCGACAGCACGCGCTCGTTGCGCAGCAGTGCCGAGACGCGGCCGAACATTGCCGCGGCACGGCTGGGTGAGCCAGGGTGGCGGGAAGACATAAGTTATTGGCGGTGGTGCGTAGCGTGCCGCGGCGCCGGGTGGACCGGACGGCGGCGAATCTGGTTGTTCTGCGTGGGCGGCCCGACGATGTGCCGATCGGCGGCGCCTGATTCAGAAATTACAAGTATACAGAATCATTATTACAAATTCTTTCGCATCGGATGGAGCCGCGCCGGACAGGCCGTTCGTCGGAACGCGATATCAAAATCAGGCGACCGGCAGGTGCGAGATGCGCATCATACCGGGAACCGGCGCGATTTTTTCGTCGGATGAATGACCGGCGATGCAATTGGGGGAAATCTTCCGGGCCGGCCCGCTTCCCTGAAGCATTTCGCCTTTTCGCCCAATGAGGAAACGCGATGGCGCCATGCAGTGCGCAGGGTTTTTGTTCCTTGCGTTGGCACGCATATCTGCCATTCTGAATCGGACAACGGACACAATTTTGACGCGGTCGGCTAGACGCGGTCGGCTAGACGCGAGCACTTGGGTGTTGAAGTTGAACCGCCAGCAAGGAGGTCGTATGGAACTGCACATTCAATCACACCATTGGGAACGGCGCGTGCCCGACTGGCTCGCCGCCGCCGTGGCCGGTCTTGCCGGCGGCGCCCTGGTGATCGTGCTGGAATTCTTCTGGTCGACCATGGTGCTGTATGAAAGCCCGTGGCAACCGACCCACAAGATCGCTGCGATGGTGATGGGCCGGAGTGCGCTCGAACAGATGTCCACCTTCAGCTTTGGCATCGTGGCGACGGCGCTGGTGCTGCACTACGTGCTCGGTGCCGTGATGGGGATGATTCTCGCGGCGATCATCGCGCCGTTCCGCTTCGATTCGAGTGTGGGCATGGAGGCCGTCGTCGGCGTGGCCTTCGGGATCGTCGCGTATGTGTGGAACTTCTATGTGATGACGGCGGTGTTCCCGTGGTTCGTCTCGGAGCGAGGTTCCGGCCCCTTGCTGGCGAACCTGCTGTTCGGCGTGGTCACCGCCATCGTCTACGGCATGCTGGAGCGGCGCAGGTCGCGCACGTGAACCGACCCTGAACACCCGGTTCCCTCGGGGCATGGCGGCCACGGCAACCGTGCCGGAGGCTGCCGTCCTGCATTGCGTCGCAGCAAGCAGCGGCTCCTGCGCGCGATCCGTATATGGGGCGCGCATCCCCCGTGGGCTTCCTTGCACGATGCGGGGGAGCAGACTACCTTTCCTCTAGAGCCGCTTACAACACGCAACACGCAGCGAAGCGGCTCCAGCGAATGACTCGCAGCGAGGCGACCTATGGCGCTTGCGATTGTCCTGTTCCTGATCATCGTATTGGCGGTGGGGTTCCACTTTGCCAGTCCGTGGTGGATCACGCCGATCGCGTCGAACTGGGTGCGCATGGACGACATGCTGACGATCACGCTCGTCATTACCGGCGCGTTCTTCATCGCGATCAACCTGTTCATCGTGATCGCACTGGTGCGCTACCGCCACCGCGGCGGGCATCGCGCAGCCTACGAGCCGCACAACAGGCGGCTGGAATGGTGGCTGATCGGCCTGACCGCCGTCGGCGTGGCGGCGTTGCTGGCGCCGGGGCTGTTCGTCTACGCCGACTACATCCGGCCGCCGCGCAACGTGCTGCAGATGGAGGTGCTCGGCCAGCAATGGCAATGGCGCTTCCGCTTTGCCGGCCCCGGCGGCAAGCTGGGCACGACGGACGTGCGCTACATCAGCGACGACAACCCCTTCGGCCTGAACCCCGGCGACCCGAACGGCCGCGACAACTACCTGATCGAGACGCCCGAGGTGCACCTGCCGCTCAACCGGCCGATCCAGGTCCTGACGCGCTCGCGCGACGTGCTGCACGACTTCTACGTGCCGCCGTTCCGCGCGCGCATGAACATGGTGCCGGGCATGGTGACGACCTTCTGGTTCACGCCGACCAAGGCCGGGCGCTACGACATCCTGTGCGCGCAGCTTTGCGGCATCGGGCACTCCAACATGCGCGGGGTGGTGGTGGTGGAAGACGAGGCATCGTTCTCGCGGTGGCTCGCGCAGCAGACCACGTTCGCGCAGCGGCAGCAGGCCAAGGTGCAGGCCGCGGCAGGCACCGCAGGCGGCAGCGCGCAGGCGCTTGCCGACCAGGGCAGGACGCTCGCAACGGCCAAGGGCTGCGTCGCCTGCCATACCGTGGACGGCAGTCCGCGCGTGGGTCCCACCTGGAAGGGCCTGTACGGCAAGACCGAAACGATGGCCGACGGCAGCACCGCGAAGGTGGACGAAGCCTATCTGCGCGCATTCATTCGCGACCCGACGGCCCGCGTCGTGAAGGGCTTCGCGCCCATCATGCCGCACTTCGACCTGAGCGAGCAGGAGCTGACCGCGCTGGTGGCCTACATCGAATCGCAAGGCGGCCCGGCCGCCGGCAGCGCAGCCAACTAGCGGAGCAGACGCAATGCCCTACGCACACACCGACCACGTCCCGCAAAGCTTCTGGACCCGCTACGTCTGGAGCCAGGACCACAAGGTCATCGCGGTGCAGTATGCGCTGACGGCCATCGCCATCGGCCTGGTCGGCCTGGTGCTGTCGGACCTGATGCGCTTGCAGCTCGGCTTTCCGGGCAAGTTCAGCTTCATCGACGCGAACCACTACTACCAGTTCGTCACGATGCACGGGATGATCATGGTGATCTACCTGCTGACGGCGCTGTTCCTGGGCGGCTTCGGCAACTACCTGATCCCGCTGATGCTGGGCGCGCGCGACATGGTGTTCCCGTTCCTCAACATGCTGAGCTACTGGGTCTACCTGCTGGCCGTGCTGGTGCTGACGGCAAGCTTCTTCGTGCCGGGCGGGCCGACCGGCGCGGGCTGGACGCTGTATCCGCCGCAGGCTATCCTGCCGGGCACGCCGGGCGTGCAATGGGGCATCGTGCTGATGCTGGTGTCGCTCGCGATCTTCATCATCGCGGCGACGATGGGCGGCCTGAACTACGTCACCACCACGCTGCAGGCGCGCACGCGCGGCATGACGCTCATGCGCATGCCGCTCACGGTGTGGGGCATCTTCATCGCGACCATCATGGCGCTGCTGGCGTTCCCGGCGCTGTTCGTGTCGGCGGTGATGATGCTGCTCGACAAGACGCTCGGCACCAGCTTCTTCATGCCGGCCGTGGTGTCGATGGGGCAGACGCTCAAGCAGGCCGGCGGCAGCCCGCTGCTGTTTCAGCACCTGTTCTGGTTCTTCGGGCATCCGGAGGTTTACATCGTCGCGCTGCCGGCCTTCGGCATCGTGTCGGACCTCATCAGCACGCACGCGCGCAAGAACATCTTCGGCTACCGGATGATGGTGTGGGCCATCATCATCATCGGCGTGCTGAGCTTCGTGGTCTGGGCGCACCACATGTTCATCGCCGGCATGAATCCGTACTTCGGCTTCTTCTTTGCCACCACCACGCTCGTCATCGCCGTCCCGACCGCCCTCAAGGTCTACAACTGGGTGCTGACGCTGTGGCGCGGCGACATCCACCTGACCGTGCCGATGCTGTTCGCCATCGGCTTCGTCAGCACCTTCGTGCTGGGCGGGCTGACCGGGCTCTACCTCGGCAACGTGAGCGTGGACATTCCGCTGTCGAACACGTACTTCGTGGTCGCGCACTTCCATATGGTGATGGCCGTGTCGCCGATCCTGGTGGTGTTCGGCGGCATCTACCACTGGTATCCGAAGGTGACGGGCCGCATGCTCAATGACACGCTCGGGCGCGCGCACTTCTGGATCACCTTCGTCGGCACTTACGCAATCTACTTCCCGATGCACTATCTCGGCATCCTGGGCATGCCGCGGCGGTATTACGCGTACGAGGGCTACAGCTTCATTCCGGCTTCGGCGCAGACGCTCAACACGTTCATCACCATCGTCGCGCTGATCGTCGGGGTGGCGCAGTTGCTGTTCCTGTACAACCTGGCGTGGAGCCTGGTACGCGGCAAGCGCGCCGACGGCAACCCGTGGCGGGCCACCACGCTGGAATGGCAGACGCCGCAAACGCCGCCCGTGCACGGCAACTGGGGCGCCGCGCCGCCCGTCGTCTACCGCTGGGCGTACGAATACAGCCCGCCGGGGCACGACGAAGACTTCGTCCCGCAAAACCAGCCGCCTGCGACGGCGCCCGAACCCGCGCACCCGGCGCACCCGACGCTTCAACCCGGCGAGGCACGCGAATGACCACCCTGCCCCGCCCCTTCGCCCCTGACGCGCCGCCGGTCCTGCCGAATGCGAGCCGGGTCGGCCTGATCGTCTTCATGGCGGTCGCCGCGACCTTGTTTTCACTGCTGCTGCTCGCCTATGGCATGCGCATGCGCGAGCCCGACTGGCAGCCGATCCCGCATCCGGCGCTGCTGTGGTGGAACACCGGCGCGCTGGCGCTGGCAAGCGTTGCGATGCAGCGCGCGCGGCAGTTGACCTTGCACCGCGCGGCGTGGCTGGTGTGCGGCGGCATGCTGGCGGCCGTGTTCGTGATCGGGCAGCTGGCCGCCTGGCGCATGCTGTCGGCGGCCGGCCAGACCGTCGCCGTCAATCCTTCCAACAGCTTCCTCTACCTGCTCACCGGCCTGCACGGCTTGCACGTGCTGGGCGGGCTGGCGGCCTGGGCCTTGACGATCGCGCACCTGCGGCGCGCGGACCCGTTCCGGTCCCAGCGCGCGATCGCACTGTGCGCGATCTACTGGCATTTCCTGCTGGCTGTCTGGCTCGTGCTGCTGGCGGCGATGTGGTGGATCACCCCCGAGATCGTCGCCGCCATCTGCGGGCCGCTGTATGGAGCCGCGCCATGACCTCGCCCACGCTCCCCACCGAACCTGCTGCCGCCACGCCCGCCACACCCGCCGACGCCGGCCCTGACGGCTGGCGCGGCATCGTCACGGACTGGTCCGCCGACCGCGAAGCCTTCAAGGTGCCGTGGGGCAAGGCGATGATGTGGATCTTCCTGCTGTCGGACACCTTCATCTTCAGCAGCTTCCTGATCGGCTACATGACGGTGCGCATCTCGACCACGGTGCCGTGGCCCGACCCTTCCAAGGTGTTCGGGCTCACGGTGGGCGGCGTGGACGTGCCGTTGCTGCTGATCGCCATCATGACGTTCATCCTGATCACCAGCAGCGGCACCATGGCGATGGCCGTCAACTTCGGCTACCGGCGCAACGCACGGCGCGCCGCCGCGCTGTTGCTGGCGACCGCGCTGCTGGGCGCGAGCTTCGTGTCGATGCAGGCCCTCGAATGGACCAAGCTGATCGTCCATGAAGGCATCCGCCCGTGGGGCAACCCCTTGGGCGCGGCGCAGTTCGGCGCGAGCTTCTTCATGATCACCGGGTTCCACGGCTTTCACGTGACCTGCGGCGTGATCTACCTGCTGCTGATCGCACGCAAGATCCTGCGCCCGGGGTTCACCGAGCACGGCAACTTCCAGATCGTCGAGATCGCCGGCCTGTACTGGCACTTCGTCGACCTGGTGTGGGTGTTCATCTTTGCGCTGTTCTACTTGTGGTGAGGCACGCCATGGACCACACCGATCCCGCCGATCGCCCGGACGCCGCGCACGGCCAGCAGCATCCGATCGGCATCTACCTGAAGATCTGGGGCCTGCTGTTCGTACTGAGCACGATGTCGTACCTGGTGGACTACTTCCGCGTGCAGGGCCTGATGCGCTGGACGCTGATCGTCGTGCTCATGCTCGCCAAGGCCGGGCTGATCGTGTCGATCTTCATGCACATGATGTGGGAGCGGCTGGCGCTGGTGTACGCGATCCTGATACCGCCCCTGTGCCTGCTGGTGCTGATGGTGCTGATGGCCGCCGAAGCGCATCACACCTTCGGCATGCGGGAACTCTTCTTCCATTGACCCGTTCGGCGCAGTCCGGCGCAATCCGCAATCAGTACACGTCCCGCACGTAGCGCCGCTCCTTCGCGAGCCGCGCGACATACTCGCCCGCCTTGTCGTCCGACATCCCGCCGTGCGCGGCGACCACCGCCTTCAGCTCTGCGTCGACGTCCTTCGCCATCCGCGCGGCGTCGCCGCACACGTAGAAGTGCGCGCCCTCCTCCAGCCACGCGAACAGTTCGGCGCCGTGTTCGCGCATCCGGTCCTGCACGTAAACCTTCTCCGCCTGGTCGCGCGAGAACGCGAGATCGAGCCGCGTCAGGAAGCCGCTGTCGCGCATCGCGATCAGCTCGTCGCGGTAATAGAAATCGGTCTGCGCGTGCTGCTCGCCGAAGAACAGCCAGTTGCGGCCGCGCGCGCCGCGCGCCTGGCGCTCGTGCAGGAAGCCGCGGAACGGCGCGATGCCGGTGCCGGGGCCGACCATCACGATCGGCGCGTCGCCGCTCGCCGGCGGCCGGAAATGCGCGGACTTCTGCACGAACACCGGCACGCGGCCGTCGTCCGCGCGATCCGCGAGGAACGTCGACGCGACGCCCTTGCGCGCGCGCCGGCCGTTGTGGAAGCGCACCGCGGACACCGTCAGGTGGATCTCGTCGCGATGCGCCTTCGGGCTCGACGCGATCGAGTACAGGCGCGGCTGCATGCGCTTGAGCATGCCGACGAGCTCCGCGCCCGACAGCTCGACCGGGTATTCGTGCAGCACGTCGGCAAGCTGCTGCCCCCACAGCCAGTGCTTCAGGTCGGCCTTGCGCTCGTCGGCGAGCAGCGCGTTGAGCGCACCGTTCGCGCTGCGCGCGGCGATGAACGCGAGCGTGTCCGGATGCGGGCGCGTAATGTCGAAGTGACGCGCGAGCGCGTCGCCGAGCCGCACTTCGCCGACGCCGCCGACCGTTACCGGCGTGTCGGCCTTCAGCGCGGTGAGGTCGAGCAGCTCGTCCACCAGCGCCGGGCAGTTGGTCGGCCACACGCCGAGCGCGTCGCCCGCTTCGTATTCGAGGTTCGCGCCCCCGGTCGACAGCGACACGTAGCGCGTGTCCTTCGCCGCGCCCGCGTGATTCAGCCGCAGGTTCGCGACGAGCCGCGACGACGCCGGATGCGCCTTGGTCGGCAGCGCGCCCGACGGAATCATGCCTTCCGCCGGCACCGCGTGCAGCACCGCGTCCTCCTCCTTGATGCGCGCGACGACGCGCTCGAGCCAGCGGTCGGCGTCGGCCTGGAATTCGACGTCGCAGTCGACGCGCGGCGACAGCCGCTTCGCGCCCAGCTCGGCGAACCGAGCGTCGAGCCGGCGGCCGTGGCCGCAGAACCGGTCGTAGTTGCGGTCGCCGAACGCGAGCACCGCGAAGTGCACGCCGTCGAGGCGCGCAGCTCCCTCGGCGCGCAGCGCGTCCCAGAACTCGCTGCCGTTGTCGGGCGGATCGCCGTCGCCGAAGGTGCTCGTCATCAGCAGCACGTATTGCGCCTTCGCCAGCGACGCGAGCGGGTAGTCGGACATGCAGGTCGTGCGGATCTCGAAGCCCGCGTTCATCAGCTGCGTCGCGTAATCCTCGGTCAGCGATTCGATGTTGCCGGTCTGCGACGCCCACAGCAGCACGACCTTCGGCCGCGTGCGCACGATCCGCACGCCGCCCTGCGCGGCCGCATCGGCGTCGGCGCGTGCGCCCGCGAGCGCCGCGGCCGGCTCGCCCTGTGCGGGCAGCGCGCGGCTGAACAACCCGGCGAGCATCCCGTCGAGCCAGCGGCGCGTCGGCGCGGCGAGCGGCGCGCTCGCCGGCAGCACGGGCACGCCGCCCGCGCGGCGGCCCGCGTCGCTGCGCATGCCGCTGACGAAGCCCGCGACGTACTGGCGCTCCGCATCGGAGAGCGCCGGCGGCGCCGTGTCGGCAATGCCGAGCGCGGCGGCGAAAGTATCGATGTCAGCCATGTCGAGTTCCTCGAACGCAGGGGCGCCGTGCGCGTCGGCCGGCTCGGGCCGGGCGGGCGCATCGGCCGTGCCGCGCTGCGGGGTGTCGTCGTCCGCGTGCGCGGCGCTCGCCGCGGCGACCCGGCTCAGCGCGACCGCGCAGTATTTCAGTTCGGGTTGCTGCGAAACCGGGTCGATCGCGTCGCTCGTGACCGCATTGATGCACAGGTCGTCGCCGTACACGTCGTTCCAGTGCATCGGCGCGAAGCAGTTGCCGGGCTGCACGCGGTCCGTGACGACCGCCGGCAGCACCGCGCGACCGCGCCGGGAGCGGATCTCGACGCTGTCTTGCGCGGCAATCCCGAGGGTGCGCGCATCGTCCGGATGAATCTCGACGAACGGGCGCGGGTTCAGCTTGTTGAGCATCGCGACCTTGCCCGTCTTCGTCATCGTGTGCCACTGGTGCTGCAGCCGCCCGGTGTTCAGCACGATCGGGAATTCGCGGCCGGGCAGCTCGGCCGGCGCGGCGTGCGGCCGCGCGAAGAACTGCGCCTTGCCCGACGCGGTCGGAAACGCGAGGCGCGGCACGCCGCCGTCCGCCGCCGTGCGCAGCGTCTGGCTCACGCCGTCGTTCAGGTAGCGCACCGGATTGCGGTCCTGCGCCGCTCCGGGCGCGCACGGCCACTGCAGCGGCGCATCGGCGAGCGCCGCGTGGCTCGCGCCGCGCAGGTCGTAGCCGGTCGCCGGATTCGAGAAGCCGACGATCTCGTCGAACACGTTGGCGGCCGATGCGTAGTCGAACGCGTCGCCGAAACCCATCGCGCGCGCGACCCCGGCGACGATCCGCCAGTCCGGCAGCGCCTCGCCGGGCGGCTCGATCGCCTGCCGCATCAGCGTCAGGCTGCGCTCGGAGTTGACCATCACCCCTTCGCCCTCGGCCCACAGCGCGCCCGGCAGCAGGATGTCCGCGTAGCGGTTGGTTTCGGTGTCGAGGAACGCGTCCTGCGCGATCACGAGCTCGGCCGCCTGCAGGCCGGCGATCGCGTTGCGCCGGTTCGGCACCGTCGCGACGGGGTTCGTGCAGATGATCCAGCACGCCTTGACGTCGCCGGCCGCCATCCGCTCGAACAGGTCGACGGTGCCGTGGCCGGTCTCGGTGCGCAGCGTGCCGCGCGGCACCTGCCACCGGTCCTCGACGAACTGCCGGTCCGCGTCCGACAGCACCGAGCGCTGACCCGGCAGCCCCGGGCCCATGTAGCCCATCTCGCGCCCGCCCATCGCGTTCGGCTGGCCGGTCAGCGAGAACGGCCCGCTGCCGGGCCGGCACAGCTTGCCGGTCGCGAGGTGCAGGTTGCAGATCGCATTGGTGTTCCACACGCCGTGGGTGCTCTGGTTGAGCCCCATCGTCCAGCAGCTCATCCACTCCGGCGCGTCGCCGATCCACTGCGCGGCGAGCCGGATGTCGGCTTCGGCCAGCCCGGTGATCTCCGCGACCTTCTCCGGCGTGTAGTCGGCGAGAAACGCCGGCATCGCGTCCCATCCTTCGGTGAACTCGGCGATGAACGCGGCGTCGGTCTTGCCGTTCGCGTGCAGCAGATGCAGCAGGCCGTTCATCAGCGCGAGATCGGTGCCGGCGCGGATCGGCAGGTACAGGTCCGCCTTGTCGGCGGTGCCGGTGCGGCGCGGATCGACGACGATCAGCTTCGCGCCGGCCTTCACGCGGTCCATCATCCGCAGGAACAGGATCGGATGGCAATCCGCCATGTTCGCGCCGATCACGAAGAACAGGTTCGCGCGATCGAAATCGTCGTACGACCCGGGCGGGCCGTCCGCGCCGAGCGACAGCTTGTAGCCGCTGCTCGCGCTCGCCATGCACAGCCGCGAGTTCGACTCGATCTGGTTGGTGCCGACGAAGCCCTTCGCGAGCTTGTTGATCAGGTACTGCGCCTCGATCGACATCTGGCCGGACACGTAGAACGACAGCGCGTCCGGGCCGTGCGCATCGAGCACCGCGCGCAGGCGGCGCCCGGTTTCGCCGATCGCGTCGCGCGCCGGCAGCGGCACGAGGTCGTCCCCGCGCGCGCGGCGCACGAACGCGCCTTCGAGCCGCCCGGACTGGCGCAGCGCGACGTGCGCCGACGAACCCTTCGTGCAGAGCCGCCCGAAGTTGGTCGGGTGGTCGGGGTCGCCGGACACCTTGACGACCTCGCCGTCCTCGACGTGCAGCACCATCCCGCAGCCGACGCCGCAGTACGGGCACACGCTTTTCACGTTCGTGGCGGTCATGTTCGCTCCGGGTCCGTCAGCCCGCGACCCACACGAAGCCGTCCTCGACGCGCGACGGATAGGTGCTGACCGACTGCTCCGGCACTTCGAGGCACTCGCCGGTGCGCAGGTCGAAGTGATGCTTGTACAGCGGCGACGCGACGACGATCCGCTCGCCGAGATTGCCGATCAGCCCGCGCGACATCACCGCCGCGTGCGACGCCGGATCGACGTTGCCGATCGCGAACACGCCGCCGTCCGCATGCGCGACGTGGAACACGGCAACCTGTTCGCCGTTGACGAGAGCGCACACGCCGGTGTTCGGCACGATCTCGTCGAGCGCGCACACGGGGGTCCAGGACACGGGAATACGATCGTTGCTCATGGCGTTCTCCTTGCTGACGATGAACACGGCTCAAACGGTTTCGGTATCGACCACCACCGGAATCTCGACGGGCTTGCCGCGCATGCGCTCGTCGGGCGTCGCGGGGCGGATCTGGCCGCGCGTCTCGACGAAGGCGATGTTCGCGTCCGGCGCGTCGCTGTTCACGAAGTGACGGAAGCGCCTGCGCGTATCCGGATCGGTGACGGCCTTCTTCCATTCGCATTCGTAGGTGTCGACCACGTGCTGCATGTCGGCCTCGAGTTCGGCCGCGAGCCCGAGCTTGTCGTTGACGACGACGTCGATCAAGTAGTCGAGCCCGCCTTCGAGGTTGTCGCGCCACACGCTCGTGCGCTGCAGCCGGTCCGCGGTGCGGATGTAGAACATCAGGAAGCGGTCGACGTAGCGCACCAGCGTCGCGCGGTCGAGGTCGGCCGCGAGCAGTTCCGCGTGGCGCGGCTTCATCCCGCCGTTGCCGCACACGTACAGGTTCCAGCCCTTCTCGGTCGCGATGATGCCGACGTCCTTGCCCTGCGCCTCCGCGCATTCGCGGGTGCAGCCCGACACGCCGAACTTCAGCTTGTGCGGCGCGCGCAGGCCCTTGTAGCGGTTCTCGATCTCGATCGCGAGGCCGACCGAATCGTCGACGCCGTAGCGGCACCACGTCGAGCCGACGCACGACTTCACGGTGCGCAGCGACTTGCCGTACGCATGCCCCGACTCGAAGCCCGCGGCGATCAGCTCCTCCCAGATCGGCGGCAGCTGCTCGACGCGCGCGCCGAACAGGTCGACCCGCTGGCCGCCCGTGATCTTCGTGTAGAGGCCGTATTTCTTCGCGACCTGGCCGACCGCGATCAGCCCTTCCGGCGTCACCTCGCCGCCCGGCATGCGCGGCACGACGGAGTACGTGC
Organism: Burkholderia ubonensis; assembly: GCF_902833085.1. Taxonomy (GTDB): domain Bacteria; phylum Pseudomonadota; class Gammaproteobacteria; order Burkholderiales; family Burkholderiaceae; genus Burkholderia; species Burkholderia ubonensis. The sequence continues at coordinate 214,180 of NZ_CADFEB010000006.1, read as the reverse complement.
CGTCGCGCTGGATGTTCGCGAGGTAGTAGTCGTTCGAATCCTGCAGCGCCGCGTGCTCCTTCTTCAGCACGAACTCGTTGAAGCACGACGCGAGGATGCCCGCGACCGCCGGCTTGCAGATGTCGCAGCCGAGGCCGTGGCCGTGCTTCGCGAGCAGTTCGCCGAAGGTCTGGATGCGCTCGACGCGGATCAGGTGGAACAGCTCCTGGCGCGAATACGGGAAGTGCTCGCAGATGTGGTTGTTGACCGCGAGGCCGTTCTTCTTCATCTCGGCCTTCATGATCTGCGTGACGAGCGGCACGCAGCCGCCGCACGACGTGCCCGCGCCGGTGCACGACTTCATCGCGGCGATGCTCGTCGCGCCGTCGCCGACCGCCGCGCAGATCTGCGACTTCGACACGTTGTTGCACGAGCAGATCTGCGCGAGCGCCGGCAGCGCGTCGACGCCGAGCGCCGGCTTCGCCGCGCCGTCCGACGACGGCAGGATCAGGAATTCGGGCGACTCGGGCAGCTCGATGCGGTTCAGCATCATCTGCAGCAGCGTGCCGTATTCGGCCGCGTCGCCCACCATCACCGCGCCTTGCAGGAACTTGCCGCAGTCGGACACGACGAGCTTCTTGTACACCTGCTTGCGCTCGTCGGCGTACTGGTAGGTGCGGCTGCCGGCCGTCGCGCCGTGCGCGTCGCCGATGCTCGCGACGTCGACGCCCATCAGCTTCAGCTTCGTGCTCATGTCCGCGCCGGCGAACGCCGCGGCTTCACCGCTCAATTGCTTCGCGACCACGCGCGCCATGTCGTAGCCCGGCGCGACGAGGCCGTACACCATGCCGTTCCACGCCGCGCATTCGCCGATCGCGTAGATGTCCGGGTCGCTCGTGCGGCAGCCGTCGTCGATCGCGACGCCGCCACGGGGGCCGAGGTCGAGCCCGCACGCGCGCGCCAGCTCGTCGCGCGCACGGATGCCGGCCGAGAACACGATCATGTCGGTGTCGAGGTGCGAGCCGTCGGCGAACTTCATCCGGTGCGCGCCGTCTTCGCCGTCGACGATCTCGAGCGTGTTCTTGCCGGTGTGCACCGTCACGCCGAGCGCCTCGATCTTCGCGCGCAGCATCCGGCCGCCGCCGTCGTCGACCTGCACGGCCATCAGGCGCGGCGCGAATTCGACGACGTGCGTATCGAGCCCCAGGTCGCGCAGCGCCTTCGCGCATTCGAGGCCGAGCAGCCCGCCGCCGACCACCACGCCGCGCTTCGCGTGCGCGCCGCAGGCCTGCATCGCTTCGAGGTCCTCGATCGTGCGGTACACGAAGCAGTCCGCGCGCTCGCGCCCCGGCACCGGCGGCACGAACGGCCGCGAGCCGGTCGCCAGCACGAGCTTGTCGTAGGCGAGCGTTTCGCCCGACGCCAGCGTGACCGTATGCGCGTCGCGGTCGATCGACGCGACCTGCGCGTTCAGGCGCAGGTCGAACTGCGGGTGCTGCTCGAAGAAGCCCGGCGCGACGAGCGACAGGTCGTCCGCCGACTTGCCCGCGAAGAATTCCGACAGGTGCACGCGATCGTACGCGGGGCGCGGCTCCTCGCCGAGCACGGTCACCTGCAGCGCGCCGGCGGATTGCGCCGCGACGCACTCGAGCAGCTTGTGACCGACCATGCCGTGACCGATGACGATGAGTTTCATGATGGTTTTCCTCCTCGGACGATCAATCAGTTCGCGACGCCGCTCGCGGCCAGCGCGCGTTCGCGCAGCGCCGCCTCGCGGGCCTTGTGTTCTTCGCTGAAGCGCACCGCCATCGCGCATAGCGCCGACGCGGTGACGACGAGCCCGAGCAGGCTCAGCGTGTGCTGCACGTCGCCGACGCCCTTCAGCAGGAAGCCCGCCGCGACCGCGCCCACGTTGCCGCCCGCGCCGACGATGCCCGCGACGCCGCCGAGCGCCTTGCGGTCGATGAACGGCACGAGCGCGTAGGTCGCGCCGCACGCCATGTGCGTGAAGAGGCCGAAGGTCAGCATCGCGACCAGCGCGATGCCGACGCCGTCCGCATGCGAGAACCAGACCAGGCCGAGCCCTTCGCCGACGATCAGCGCGCACAGCAGCGTCGCGCGCACGTCGAGGCTGCGGCGCGCGGCGACCTTGTCCGACAGCCAGCCGCCGAGCGCGCGGGCGAACAGCGCGAGCAGGCCGAACAGCCCGGCGGCGAGCCCCGCGTCCTTCAGCGACAGGTGGAAGTGATCGACGTAGTACAGCGCGGCGATGTTGTGGATGAACACCTCGACGCCGAAGCACGCGCCGTACGTGACGAACAGCATCCACACGCGATAGTTCGCGCACGCCGCGATGAAACTCGCCCAGCCGCCCTTCTTGCCGCTGTCGATCGTCACGCCTTCCTTGCGCAGTGCGATGAAGTCGCCTTGCGGGCAGTCCTGCGTGTAGCGCCCGTACACCCACGCCATCACGAGCATCGCGAGGCCCGGCACGACGAGCGCGGCGCGCCATGCGGATGCGTCGCCGAAGCCGAGCAGCATCGCGGCCGCGACGAGCAGCGGCAGGCACGCCTGCGCCGCGCCCGCGCCGGCGTTGCCCCAGCCGGCCGACGTCGCGTTCGCGGTGCCGACGACGTTCGGCGCGAACATCACCGACGTGTGGTACTGCGTAATGACGAAGCTCGCGCCCACCGCGCCGATGCCGAGCCGGCAGATCAGGAACGTCAGGTAGTCATGGCTGAACGCGACCGCGATCACCGGAAGCGCGCCGATCGCGAGCAGCCCCGCATAGACGCGGCGCGGGCCGAAGCGGTCGCACAACGGGCCGACGACCAGCCGCACGACGATCGTCGCGGCGACCGCGGCGATGTTGATGTTCGCGACCTGCGTGGCGCTCAGGTGGAATTCGCGCGCGATCAGCGGCATCAGCGGCGCACACGCGAACCATGCGAAGAAGCAGACGAAAAACGCCATCCACGTCAGATGGAACGCGCGCATCGGCGCGCTGCCGAAACTGAAGAGATCGATGCGGGTAGCCTTGTCGGACATATCTCATTCACCAAACGAAAACGGCGTCCTGCGAACCCGGTCTCGTGTCGAGACCCGATGCGAAGGACGCCGTTGCCCAGGGAGCCCGTTGCCGGGCATGTCGGTAATCGGTGCTGCAAGCCAATCGTCGTTGATCGACTCGATCGAGATAACGCAAGGCCCGTGCCATGTCGGGCTGAATCCCATCGTATGGCGCTTTGCGGCGTGTTCAAGCGGATCGACGCCCCGCTTTGCGCCAGATCAGCGACGCGTCACGATGCAGCGAGGCACAGTTGTGGTGCGATGCAGCACTGTCGCCGTGCGGCGACACGGTGCACGCTTCTGGTGAATGGCGCACACGCTTGCGGCATCGCACCGGCGCGCATCCGTGCGGCCGGCATGCGCGTCCGGCGGCCATGCGCGGCGGGGTGCGATGCGCCACACGCCGCGCTCAAAAGCTGGCCCGGATATTGCTGAAAGCTCAGGAGACATCGGCAACGGCGCCGATGTGCGGTACTCGCAATACGCGCGCCCGCCGTCACTGACGGGGACGCACCGGACAACGGCGTCCCTCCGTGCCGAACGCACGGGCGGATGCCGTTGTCGCTTCGGCGCGCGCCTGCGGCCAACCGCACCGGGACCCGCATCGCAATCGACCGCCACGCACGCGTGGCAATGGAATTCATCATGACGACTGGCAAGGTCACCCTGCTCGGCGCCGGCCCCGGCGATCTCGATTTGCTCACACTGAAGGCCGTGAAGGCGCTCGCCGCCGCCGACGTGCTACTGCTCGACGATCTCGTCAACCCGGAAATCGTCACGCTCGCGCCCCGGGCGCGCGTCGTGCGCGTCGGCAAGCGCGGCGGCTGCCGCTCGACGCCGCAGGCGTTCATCGAGCGGCTGATGCGCCGCTACGCGCTGCGCGGCGCGCACGTCGTGCGCGTCAAGGGCGGCGAGGCGCTGCTGTTCGGCCGCGCCGGCGAGGAGCTGAAGACGCTGCGCGACGCGGCGATTCCGGTCGAGATCGTCAACGGCATCTCGTCCGGCTTCGCGGCGGCCGCGAGCCTCGGCGTGTCACTCACGCATCGCGATCACTGCCAGGGCGTCACGTTCGTCACCGCGCACCTGCAGGACCACGGCGAACCCGACTGGCCGCGCCTTGCGGCAACCGGCACCACGCTCGCGATCTATATGGGCATGACGCGCATCGAGCGCATCGCCGCCGGCCTGCTCACCGCGCTGCCCGCTTCGACGCCGGCCGCTGCCGTGCAATGGGCCGGCACGCCCGCCGAGCGCCGCTGGACCGGCACGCTCGGCGCGCTGGCCCAAGGCGTCGCGCAGGCCGGGCTCGGCAGCCCGGCGGTGATCCTGGTCGGCGCAGCGATCGGCGAAGCCGCGGCATTGACCGGCGCGAGCGACGTCGATGCCGACCCCGCCACCCGGCGCGCGGCGTAGGATGCGGCGCGCAATGCGGCGCATGCCGCCGATCTATATTGAAAGCGTCGGCCGCCTGCACGGCGGCCGGCGGAAGTCCCGCCGGGACGCCGCTCACCTGTTTCATCGGCTTGCATCATGAGTGCGTCCGCTACACCCGTCAGGCTGCGCGTGCTGCTCGTCACCGATACGCAGAAACCGATCGGCGACCTGCGCGACGCGCTCGCGCGCCTCGGCTACGAGATGCTGAACGAAGTCGCGACGCCCGCGCGGCTGCCGGCCGCCGTCGAGGCGCAGCGGCCCGACGTCGTGATCATCGACACCGAATCGCCGTCGCGCGACACGCTCGAACAGCTCGCGGTAATGAACGCGACCGCGCCCCGCCCGGTGCTGATGTTCAGCCACGACGCCAACCAGACGCTGATCCGCGCGGCGGTCGGCGCGGGGGTCAGCGCGTATCTCGTCGAAGGGCTGTCCGCCGAGCGGCTCGCGCCGATCCTCGAAGTCGCGCTCGCCCGCTTCTCGCACGACGAAGCGCTGCGCCAGCGGCTCGCCGACGTCGAGCGCGAACTCGCCGACCGCAAAGTGATCGATCGCGCGAAACGCCTGCTGATGGACCGCCGCCAGCTGTCCGAGCACGATGCGTACGCGATGCTGCGCAAGCGCGCGATGGACCAGGGCATCCGCATCGTCGACGCCGCGCGCCAGGTGCTCGCGGCCGATCCGCAACCATGACCGTCACCGCCATGAACTCTTCGACCGCCGCCGCGCCGGAACGCGCGCATCTCCGTCTCGGCTTCGTCGCGCTGAGCGACGCCGCCCCGCTGATCGTCGCGCAGCGCCTCGGCCTCGGCGCGCGCCACGGCCTCACGCTCGAACTGAGCCGCCAGCCGTCGTGGGCCGCGGTGCGCGACAAGCTGCTGTCCGGCGAGCTCGACGCCGCGCATGCGCTGTACGGCCTCGTCTGCGGGATGCAGCTCGGCATCGGCAGCCCGCAGGCCGACATGGCCGTGCTGATGGTGCTGAACCGCAACGGCCAGGCGATCACGTTCTCCCGGCCGCTCGCCGACGCGTTCCGCGCGCGCGGCAACCTGCGCGACGCGCTCGCGACGCTCGGCCGCCCGCCCGTGTTCGCGCAGACCTTCCCGACCGGCACGCACGCGATGTGGCTCTACCACTGGCTCGCGTCGCACGGCGTCGATCCGCTGCGCGAGATCCGCAGCGTCGTGATTCCGCCGCCCGAGATGGTCGCCGCGCTCGCGCAAGGCGAGCTCGACGGCTTTTGCGCGGGCGAGCCGTGGCATGCGGTTGCCGAGGCGTGCCGCGCGGGCCGCACCGTCGCCGTAACGAGCGAGGTCTGGCCCGATCATCCGGAAAAGGCGCTCGCGTGCCGGCGCGATTTCACCGAGCTGTATCCGAATACCGCGCGCGCGCTGATCCGCACGCTCGTCGACGCGTGCGCGTGGCTCGACAGCCCCGCGCACCGCCGCGAGGCCGCGGACTGGCTCGCGTCGCCGGACGCGATCGGCGTGCCGGCCGCGCTGATCGCGCCGCGCCTGCTCGGCGACTACGGCGCGGGGCCGTTCGCCGCGCCGCCGCTGCCGGTCGCGTTTCATGCAAACGGCGCGGTGAACCGGCCTTGCGCCGACGACGGCCTGTGGTTCCTGTCGCAGTACCGGCGCTGGGGCATGCGCGACGACTCGCAGGACGACGACCGCGCGCGCATTGCTGCGGTCGCGCAAACCGCGATGTATGATGCTGCCGTCGCCGAAATGGGCGCGACGCGCGCCGACTGAGCCATGCGTTCGGGGTAGGTCCCCCGAATGGGTTCCATGAACGGCGTGCGTGCCCCGGCTCCCCATTGAAATCCGATCCGCGCGCGACTCGCCGCGAAACCGCACCCCGCAACGCATACCCCCGATGCCCAACCGACCGCACGCGCCGCTCGACGCGCTGCTTGCCGAAATCCGCGCGTGCCGCGTGTGCGAAGCCGAGCTGCCGCTCGGCCCGCGCCCCGTGCTGCGCGCGCACCGCGACGCCCGCATCCTGATCGTCGGGCAGGCGCCCGGCGCGCGCGTGCACGCGAGCGGCATCCCGTGGGACGACGCGAGCGGCAAGCGATTGCGCGACTGGCTCGGCGTCGACGCCGACACGTTCTACGACGCATCGCGCTTCGCGATCGTGCCGATGGGCTTCTGCTATCCGGGCCGCGGCGCGAGCGGCGACAACCCGCCGCGCCCCGAATGCGCGCCGCTGTGGCTCGACCGCCTGCTCGCGGAACTGCCGGCGATCCGCCTGACGCTGCTGGTCGGCCAGTACGCGCAGCGGCATTTCCTGCGCGACACCCGCAAGGCGACGCTGACGGACACCGTGCACGCGTGGCGCGACTACGGCCCGGCGGTGCTGCCGCTGCCGCATCCGTCGCCGCGCAACACGGGATGGTTCAAGCACCATCCGTGGTTCGACGCCGACGTCGTGCCGGAACTGCGCCGCCGGGTTGCCGCGCTCGTCGAGCCTTGACCCCAACCCCGAATCCGACCAGGAACCCTGAGTGAACGACATCGATTTCGCGTGCACGGCCTGCGGCAAGTGCTGCCATGACCTGCGGCTCCCGCTGACGGTCGACGAAGCGATCGCGTGGCTGCATCGCGGCGGCCGCGTGGAGCTGCTGTGCGACGCGATCCCGTGGCCCGTCGAACCCGAACCGGACAACGCGTTCGCCGCACACAAGCGGGCCCGCTCGACGCCCGCGCTCAGCGGCGCGCTGCCGGTGCGCGTGACGACCGTGCTCACCGCGTCCTACGCGGGACCCTGCCCGAACCTGCGCGCCGACATGCGCTGCGGGATCTACGACGAACGGCCGCTCGTGTGCCGGATCTATCCGGCGGAAATCAATCCGTTCGTCGAGTTGTCGCCCGAAGGCAAAGCCTGTCCGCCCGACGCGTGGCACACGACGCCGCTGCTGCGCGGCGGCGCGATCGTCGACGACGACACGCGCCGCAACATCGAGCGCTCGCGCGCGGCGAACGTGGCCGAGGCGCCGCTGCGCGCGCAGGTGTGCGCGGCGCTCGGCGTCGCTACGGCGGCGGTGGCCAACGAAGGCTTCGTGATCCATGCGCCGCCGCCGGACGCACTGCTCGCCGCGCTGAACGGCGTGCGCGCCGCGCCGGCCATGGTCGAGGCGGACGACGGGGGCGCGCAATGGACGCTGCTGTCCAATCGCGCGGCGACGGTGGACGCGCTCGCATCGACGGGCGCCGCGGCCGGGCTGACGGCAAGCGCGGCCGACGACGCCCGGACGTTCCGCTACCTCGGGTTCTTCCCGGACGCGGCCGCGGCGTGACGGGCCACGCCGGCGCGGCCCGTTCCGGCCGCGCCGTGTTCGCTGTACCATCGCGGCTTCATTTGCGTCACGAATCGCCGAATCCGTCATGTCCTCCTCCGCCCCGCCGCGCCTGTACGGGATGCCCGAACGCAGCGACCGGCTCGATTTCTACATCCGCGACCAGGCGTCGCGCCAGGCGATCACCGAGCCGCACCGGCACGCGTACTTCCAGATCCAGTTCAACCTCGGCGGCGACACCGAGCAGCGCATCGGCGGCGTCACGCGGCCGTTTCCGCGCGGCGCGCTCGCGTTCGTGCTGCCGTACCGCGAGCACCTGATTCCGCATCCGGAAGGCGCGCACTTCATCGTGATCAATTTCAGCCAGGCGTTCCTGCGCGCCGATCTCGACGTCGATCCGCTCGACCTCGAGGACGTGCCCGCGCACCGTTTTCCCGAGCTGACGCCGTTCCGCTTCCAGGAGCATCTGGATTTCATCCTCACCGGCGACGCGTTCGACGAGGCGCGCCGTCTCGCGCTGTGCATGATCGACGCCGATCGCGCCCGCACGTTCGGCTCGACGACGCTCTTGCGCGGCTACCTGCTGCAGCTGATCGGGATCGTCTGCACGCAGTACGCCGGCGCGCTCGACAAGCTCGCGCAGCGCGGCGCGCACCGCGCGGGCCGGCGCGACGCGCTCGCCCGCGTGCTGCGCCACGTGCGCGCGAACCTGACCCGCGAAGACCTGACACTCGCCGCCACCGCCGAGGCCGCGTTCCTGTCGCCGAACTATCTCGCGCACCTGATCCGCAAGGAGACCGGCAGCACGTTCACCGATCTCGTGACCGAGCGCCGCATCGCGCTCGCGCAGTCGCTGCTCGCGCATACCAGCCGGCGCATCGCCGAGATCGCGCGCGCGGTCGGTTTTCGCGACGAGGGGTATTTCGCGCGGCGGTTCCGCGCGCGGGTCGGCGTGTCGCCGAAGGCGTATCGCGACGCGAACGCCGCGCTGCCGGACGCCGACGCGTAGTTTTGTCCCGGAAAAACGCAGTTGCGTCGCATCCGGCGTGGTGCGCGTCGGGTATCGTTCACGCATGCCGGACGCCGCGCGACGCGCGCGCCGGCTCCGTCTTCAACCCGAACGAGGCCATCCGATGTCCGAATACGTCATCGACGCTCCCGAGCGTCCTTCCGTCGCAGTCGACCAGTCGTCCGCACGCTTTCCGGTGCGCCGCGTGTTCTGCGTCGGCCGCAACTACGCCGAGCATGCGCGCGAGATGGGCGCCGATCCGACCCGCGAGCCGCCGTTCTTCTTCACGAAGCCCGCCGATGCGATCGTGCCCGCGGCCGGCGCCGTCCCGTATCCGCCGCTGACGAACGACCTGCACCATGAAATCGAGCTCGTGGTCGCGATCGGCCGCGGCGGACGCGCGATCGCCCCCGCCGACGCGCTGTCGCACGTGTGGGGCTACGGCGTCGGCGTCGACCTGACGCGCCGCGACCTGCAGGCCGAAGCGAAGAAGCTGAGCCGGCCGTGGGACTGGGCGAAGGGCTTCGACGCGTCGGGGCCGGTGACCGCGCTGCGGCCGGCCGCCGCCACCGGCCATCCGGCGGCGGGCCGCATCTGGCTCGCGGTCAACGGCGAAACCCGGCAGCAAGGCGACCTCGCCGACATGATCTGGCCGGTGCCGGACATCATCGCGGCGGTGTCGCGCTCGGTCGAGCTGAAGGCTGGCGACCTGATCTTCACCGGCACGCCGGCGGGCGTCGGCGCGCTGCAGCCGGGGGACCGCGTGACCGGCGGGGTCGATGGGGTTGCGCAGTTCGAGTTCGTGGTGGGGGCGAAGGCGTAGGCGCAATGGGCGCCGATGCGCCCGCTCGAATCCGGGCCGAAACCGGCCGACCCGAGCGGGCGCGCGAATCGGCATGAATCACCGAGGGCCATCGCGCGCGTCCAGTGAACGCGCATACGCCGCCGCCAGCAACGCGAGCGAGGACGACGCCAGCATCATGCCGAGCGACGCACCAGCCGCATTGCCGTCGGTCAGCACCGCGCCCGTCATCGACGACAGCGCGGCGCCGCCCGCGATGGTCATCGCGCCGGCGAGGCCGGAAGCACTTCCCGCGAGGTCGGACCGCACCGACAGCACGCCGGCATGCGCGCACGGATTCGACAGACCGTTGCCCACGCCGACCAGCATGCACGGTCCGAACAACGCGAAGACGTGCCGGACGCCGCAGAAGTACAGCGCGAGACCAATCAGCGGGCCGGCGCACGCGATGATGCGCCCCGTGAAGATGATCGTCGCGCTCGAGTAGCGCCCCGCGTACCGGCCGGATACAAAACTGCCGAACATGAATCCGGCCGTGACGCTCCCCATGTAGAAGCCGATCGTTGCCGGCGGGATGCCGAATACCGCTTTCGCGGCCAGCGGCGCACCGGCCAGGAACGCATAGAAGGTGCCCGTCGAGAACGCCATGCACGACGCATAGGCCCAGAAGCGACGTGCGCGGAGCAGCGCCGGATACGCACGGATTTGCCGCCTCAACGTGTCCGACGGATTCAGGTTGGTCTCACGGAGGTCGCGCCGGCACCACGCGAACAGCGCGGCGCCGGCCACCGCGAGAAACCAGAAGCTCGCGCGCCAGCCGCACGCTTCGTCCAGCGCGCCGCCCACCATCGGACCGAGCATCGGCGCGATCGCCGCCGCCATCGCCGCATAGCCGATCCGGCTCGCCGCCCGCGCCTTGCCCGCCGTATCCCGGATCACGGCCATCGAGATCGGATAGCCCGACGTAATGCCCGCCTGAAGCACCCGGCAAGCCAGGAAGATCCGGATGTCGGAGGCCAGCGCGCAGCCGACCGAACCGACGACGAAGACCGCGAGGCCGGCCAGCACGATCGGCCGCCGTCCGAAGCGGTCCGACAGCGGCCCCATGATTAGCTCGAGCGTGGCGGCAACAACCGCGTATCCCGCGAGCGACAGGCTGACGAGTGCGTAGTCGGTCGCGAACGTGCGCGCGATGTTCGGCAGCGACGGCAGGAACAGGCTCACGGGCAGCACCGATACCGCGCACAGCAGGATCAGGGTGGCGAGCTTCGGTGGCGAGGATTCGGGAGTCGTCGGCATCGTCGATCGTAAGCAAGGTTGCTTCGGGCAAAAAAAACCCCCGACCGAGTCGGGGGCGCACGGGGTACCGGCCTGGTGCCGCTACCGGACCATGCGCCGACTGCCTACTACGATGACAAGGGCCGCTCTCATGTTCGTATGCTCCTGATCGTTTCGTGTGATGTTAGGTGGGGGACGGCAACGGCGTCAACGCGCTCATCCGCCCTCACCCGCCCTCATCCGAACCGGACGCAATAAACCGGCGGCAAATGCGCGGAAATCAACTGCCAGCTTTCGCCGCCGTCGCCGGATGTCCAAAGCGCGCCGGTCGTCGATCCCATCGCGAGTCGCGTGCCCGAGTCGTCCACCGCGAGCCCGTGCCGATACACGAGGTCATACGCTGGCGCCGGAGGCAATCCGTTCGAGAAACGCTCGAACGTGCGACCGCCGTCGCGCGTGCGCGTGACGACGAGCTGGCCGTTCACCGGAATCCGGCACGCGTCTTTCACGGCGGGCACGAACCATGCGGTGTCCGGCTCGCGCGGGTGCACGGCGACCGCGAAGCCGAAGCTCGACGGCTGCGCCTCGATGCGCTGCCAGTGCGCTGCGCCGTCGGTCGAGCGGAAGATCGCGCAATGATGCTGCGTCCATAGCACGTCGGGGTTGGCCGCGCATTGCACGACGCGGTGCGGGTCCTGCACGTTGGCGTCGCCGCGCCGTTCCGGCGGCATGTAGTCGGCTTCCATGCCATCGGCACTCACGCGCCAGGTTGCGCCGCCGTCTTCGGTCTGCCAGACGCCGCCGCACGACACGCCGATCGACACGTGCCGGCTGTCGCGCGGATCGACCATCACGGAATGGATGCCCGGCGCGTCGTAGCCGCCGCCGAACCATTCGCGGCGTTCCGGGCGATCCCAGAGCGCGCGGTTGAGCGTCCACGTGTCGCCGCCGTCGTCGGAACGGAACAGCCCGCCGGGGATCGTGCCGGCCCATAGAACGCCCGGTTCGTCCGAGCCGCCGGGTTCGAGCGACCAGATTTGCTGGAGCGTCCATGGGGGGGATGGGGGGACGGGGGCAGGGTCGCCTGTTGCGTTGTCCGGGTCCGCATTTGCGCTCGTGCTTACGTTCGCATTGCCATCGGTGCGCGTTTCGTCGGGAGGCTGTGGCGGGTATACGGGGACTGCGCACTCCTCCCAATCTGCATCGCCCGCGCGCCGGCGATGCAGCTTCACGCCGAAGTGGCCGAGGTTGAGCGCGGCGTACAGCGTTCCGTCGCGCGGATCAGCCAGCACCATGCTCACCGGCTCGCCGACGAAATGCGGCTCGCCGAGCGTCCAGCCGCCCTTGCCGTCAGCCTGTAGAACGAACAGCCCCTTGCGGGTCGCGACTAGCAATCGATCGTTCATTTGTGCGCCTCTTCGTCTTCGGGTAACGATGGCTCCCCTTATCCGCCTGACAGAGCCTGTACGACGTAGATCCGGCTTTCCTGGCCGAGCGCGTCGGATAAACGTTGTCGATCATGGATCCGCTGGCCGTCGACAAACACGGCGAGATGCGCGCGCAACGCGCCCTGGTCGTCGAGGATGTAGCCGCGCAGTCGAGGTTGTTCGGCGAAGACGGCTTCGAACGCTGCGCCGAGCGTGCGCGCGTCGATCTCGCGCTCGGGCGTTGCGATGTGTCGTTGGATCGAGGCAGCGAAGAAGATGTGCGCCATGATGGGGGAGCTGACGGGGTGGCCGTTTGGGCGTGGCCGGGCCGTTGGTTCTGTAGTTTAGGTGATTCGGTGGGGCTGCACCGTACAAGCAATGCTGCGGGAGCATCTGTCCGAGTTCGGTCAAAAGTCGACATCCGCAGTCAAGAAGCCCTTGCGCCGACAGCCGCTTTGCCTCGAAAGCGGTCATTACGACCCCGTGCAACAACGGCAGCAACAGTTGCCGACCTGAGGGTGCTAGATGCGACCATTTGGAAAAGACACCTATCGACGTGGATCTCTTTCGATAGAAATAATCGCCAGCGGAGAACGCACGGGATTATGCCCAGCTTAGTCAGGGGGCCATCAAGGCAACTCGGATAGAACCTCGTCAGCTGCGAACCACTCATTTTCGATGACGTGCGCCCGCACTGCAGCGGGTTCGGGAGAATAGACCACGAGCGCTAAACTCGATCGAGCGCGACTGCAGGTTACATAGAACAGGCGTCGTGTGCGATCGACAGAGGTTTCCTTGCCCTCTTGGGCATTCTTGAGGTCGACGGCCGTGGGTGCTTTGGCGCCTAGTAGCTTGTCATAACCGAACAGGAAGCCTCGGGCCTCTCCGTCGTCCATGAGGACCATGACACGCTCGAACTCCAACCCTTTCACCCCCTGATGAGTATCGAATGGAGCCTCGTGCGCGACATAGGCGGCATACGGTGCGATTTCCGAAAACGCGCAGTCGAGAAACGTAACGAGCGCCGCTATATGATCGCCTAGAGGGTCTGCCTCCTCATCGTCGGGCGTTTCCGCTGGCCTGGTTTGCTCGGCCGCCAAAGCGGCTTTGAGACCGTCAGGGATCACGAAGAGATTGGTTTCGGCAATGTTTGCGACGATCGCAGCACAGGTGGGTTCGCCATTGCCCCAGAGGGCCATCAGGCTGTCAATGGCTGCCTGGGCGGCGCGGAGTTGTGCTATCGGCTTATCGTTCCCCTTCAACGTTTCCTTACTTAGCAATGGGGAGCTTTCCCGTACTAGCTTGGTCGCCGCGAATTTATCCCCTTTCTGCTGTGCCGTGACAAGCGGCAGGACGTAGTGCGTGAAGAACCGCGTCGGCGCAAAGCTACCATCGAGAAAGCTTGTCCGATAATCGTCCACGGACGCCAGCGCCTCGAACATCTGCAGGAAACCCATTCGCCGGGCTGCCATATGATGCTCCAAGGTCAATATTTTGCATTTGCTGGCGTCGGCCCAATCCTGGTCACCCGTGAGCGCCGCCATATAGTCTTGGACTCTCCGCTCCAAGGCGGGTTTTTCCGGCGTACCGACCGGAAAAACAAAGAGCCGCACCCAGCCCTCCGGCCGGTCATCACGTGGCTCCTGTTTGTGATTGTCGGCGCCCCCGCGAATATGATTTATGAGCCGCACAATGCGCTGGGGGCAGCGGTGGTTTAGTTTCTTCTCCGGCGTCGCCCAGTTCTGGGGTATCTCGCTTTCAATCCGCTCTTTGCCGTCCGGGTAGATGCGTTGCATCGTGTCACCGATGAGGCCTAGGCAAAAACGATCGGCATGCGCTTTCTGCACTACGAGCAGGGCGTCAATGAGCGCGCGGCTAGTGTCCTGACTCTCATCGATCAACAAAAACGGGAACTTCTCGACGAAGATGCGCTGCATGAGCGGCTTCTCGAGTAGGAACGTTGAGAATATCTTGACGACCTCGCTGTGATTCAGCGCGTTGCGCTCCCGATTGTCTCCATTGGGGTTGTAGGTGAAGGTTTTAATGTCGGCAAGCCGGTCTAACCGGCGCTGCTTGGACTCGATCTGGGTCTGGCGCGCGGCCGACGCCTTAGTGCCTGCCCGGCCCTTCTTTTCTTCCGCTTGAAGATCGGCGATCTCGCGCCGTAGATTGTCTTTCAGCCACGCGCGGATGTCATTGTTTAATCCCTGTATGCGCGACCACGCAAAGCTGTGAATGGTACTCACGACGAATAGCGGATCGTACTCGGTGCGCCGCGTTATCTCGTCGCATGCTGCATTTGTGTACGTGATAACTGCGACCTGCCGTCCGCGCAGACGGAGTGTATCGCGGTAGGTCTTAGCCAAATAGTTCAGCGCGTTCACAAGTGAGCGAGTTTTGCCCGAACCGGCACCGGCAAACAGGAAGAAGCTCGTGGGTTTTTCTAGGCTCAGGAACCTAGCCAACTCATCTTCTACATGATCGTCAAGCGTAACGTTCGACGGTGCAGTGGCGACGTTGCTCATGCCGCTATCTCCTGAGGTGCGGTGGGCGCCTCGATACCTTCTTCGCCTGCCACCTGAGTAAGCCCCAACTCGATCTGTTTGTGCTCAAGTCGGGTTGTCAACCACAGCAAGCCATCGCGGATGTAAGCGGGAGGTTTCAGCGAAAGCGGGTCTTCGATCTCAAGCAGGTCCAGTGCGAATTCAGCCTTTCCGCCTCCTTCAAGCGCGATCTTGAGTGCCTCACTCAGAGCATTTAGGTCGGCGCTGCCAGTGATGGCAGTGCGGAATTTGGCGATGAGTCCGGTTCCCGGCAATGTCTCAAACAGGTCGAGATTCGCCATCACTATCGCGTCTTCAAGAGTGTAGGAAAGTGCCTCGGCGGTGGTGCCTTTAAACGTCGCTTGGATGGGCGACTGATAGGCAACTCGTACCGAGAAGTTCTCCTCTACATAGACTTTCACCTTCTCATTCTCGGGCTTGTCGAGCAGCGGGTCCAGTTCATTGATGACGGGCCACCACGTCCGCAGAGTTGTGTTGCGGGTCGTGCAACCCGCGCCACGTACCGGCGGCGCACTGGCGCCCGCCGCATTGCAGGAATCGATGTCGGTGATGACCAGTGTGGTAAGACCGATTTTCTCGATCAGGCTGCGTAGCTTGTGGGCATGGCTGCCACCGATTTCAAGCCAGGTGATGTAGCTCTCCGAAAGCTTCTCGAACTCCGGGAGGCAATTTACAAAATTGGGCACGAGGATACGTTCGGCAGGCCCCTCGATCAAAACCGCCGCATCGGCAAAGAACAGGTCGCAATGAGTAACACGCAGGTAACGGGTCACGAAGCGCTTCGTGTCCGAATCCGCACCGAACGCGTTTTCCAGGTTGACGACACACGAGGTCGGAATCGCCTTTTCGCCGCCCGGTAAGCGGCGGAAATAGCGCAGGGAGTCAAACTCACACTCGTGGGCTATATGACTCGAATGAGTGCTGACCACCATCTGTGTCACGAAATTCTGGCTCTCACCGAGATCGGCATGGTTGCGCAAAATCTTGTGCGCCTGGCGGATGAAAACCTGCTGGACCTGGGTGTGAAGATGCACCTCGGGCTCTTCAATCAGCACTAAATGCAAAGGCGGAATAATAGTGTCGTCGGCAGCCTTGTGCTTGGCCTTACCGACACGCATCCAACTGTCTCGGAAAGACATAAGACGGAAGACCATGGAGATGAGGTTCTGGTAGCCCAGCCCGTTGGAGTCCTCTGGCAAATATAAGTCGATGGCGTTTACACCGTCATGGATCGGCACGACGAACTGTACGGCAGCGTCGTGGTTCAGACCCTCAACGGGACGCAATCGCGTCGAAATGTTCAGCTTAGGATCCGTGACACCCGGGTAACCAAGCTTGTGCATTTCCCTGAGCGGGCTCTTGAAGCCGTCGCTAAGTCGCAGGTTAAAGGCTCTCTGAGCTTCCTCGATCGCCTTGAGTGCAAGGAGGTCTTGCGCATCCGGATTCTCATAAGGATCGAGATGGCGGGTATAGTACTGGCGAAGCTGGGTTGACAGTTTCCGCGACCCACTGATGGTGACGGCTGCCTCATCATCATTATTTTCGCCTGCCACACCGAAGCCGCGCTGGGCACTGATCTCGTCGATACGAATGAGACCGCGAAACGGATCACCGTCGATTGGCTCGCTTCCATTGAGCGCCTGCGGCTTAGCTACGCCGTACTCCGGATCGACACAACCGGTCGGATCAAGCACGTAGGCCCTGACCGTGAAAAACATAGCCAGCCGGCGCTGCAGGAACTCGACAAGGTTTTGCGGCCAAATTGCGACCTGAAAATCGGCTGCCGCCGTGCCTTCCGTCTCGGCCAAGGCGGCGCCGGCTGCCCGTAGCGCCAACGCCTGGGACCGTGCAGTTATATATTCGTGCTGCAGTTGCGCGGCATCCTTCGGTTCGAGGCGCATGCGCACACCTAACCGCCCACCATCCCAATCGAGGGTGGGCAGTATCTTCTGGACGTAGTGAACTTCGTTGTCGGCAACTTGAAGCCAAACATCGAGGAACGGCAACACCCGACCCCATTCAGGCTCTGGCAACGGCTGGTTCGCGATATGCTCCGCCTCCCAAGCAGCGCCCATCGCGTTGATCGCCGGCCAATGGGAGAGCGTGAAGTCGTTAAAGCAAAAGTTTGATCGCTCTCGATCGACGAGGAAATAACGGAGTGCCGTAATGGCGGACGTCTTTCCGCTATTGTTGGCCCCAACGAAAACGGTCCTTTCGGAGGATAATCCTACTCGGGTTGATAATAGTTTTCTAAAGTTGGCGATCTCAATGAATTCAATGCGCATAGCTCGTTCTCCGGCCCCGGTTAGCTACGTCGCTCATGGTAACCGATAGCGAACATCGCCACGTGTCAACCACCGACATGACAGCGTACGTCCGTTTGTAGCTGAAAGCCGCCGTGAGGGCAGTCTTTGGGCGAACGGCGGCTCAGCGTCGAGTACGGCCGACCACGGCGGCAACAGTCGGCCATGAAGGGACGTACGTTCGATACATTGCTAGGACATTCAGTCGGCAGCTCGACTTCGTGAACGGTCACATGAACGCCGAGACTCCCCGTCGCGTCGGCGGCCATCGCCGGCGGTAATGGATCGTCACCTGCAATGGGACCAGAACCATTCCTTCGGTCTTACCGGGTGGCAGAATCGATCCTCGATCGTCAGGTCGAGCTAGGCTGCTCATGCGAACAACATCACTGTGAATTGAACAATATCTCAGTTCCCCCCTGACCGGTTTAGTCGACTCAGCTAGCTGCACTGCATAAAAGCGTTCAAAGATATCGCGCTCGATGCCAAGACATCTTAGAATTCCACTTCCCTTTCACTATATCGCACAAGGCCAACGCTGCCGCAAGAGGACAAAGTGATCCACGTAATTCTCGACACCAATATTTACCGCGACGATCCAAAACGCCAAAAGCTGCCTTTCAAAGCCTTGGAACGTCTTCTTGTCGAGAAAGTCGTCACGTTGCATGTGCCGTACATCATCGAGCGGGAATTCCAGACGCAGCAGAGAAAGAAATACGGCGATGCTTTGCGTGACGTTCTCGCGGGATTCAAGGAACTATCCAATTTCCCGACCGGCGCAATCCCCGTAGTGCTGCAAAAAATTCCGGCTTGGGCCAAGGAGCTCGATGATGCACAGGCAGCGGTATTGGCTGATGCCGAAGGAGAAATTGTTGAGTGGTTTAAGAAAGTCGGGGCGCAACGCCTTTCTCTATCCGCCGACCAGGCGATCTCGGCATTCGAAGCCTATTTCAAAGGTACGGCACCATTCAAGGATGCGAAGGTTCGGAACGACATTCCTGACAGCTTCATCGCGCGCGCCGTCGAACGAGTGGCTGCAATAGCCAAAGAGGTACATTTCGTCGCGCATGACAAGAAGCTCCGGGAGGCGTTCAAACAGAAATCTATCGTCACATACGAAGACCTCAGCCAGTTCATCGAATCCCCGCTGATCCAGGCAAAACTACTCGATCTCGACGTGCTGGATAATTCGGCACAAATTCAGACGGCCATCCAAAAATTCGAAGAAGAGACGGGCGTTATAAGCCATGTGGTCGAAAGCACGGTCGGCGAGAACATCATGTGGAAGAAGATCGACCGGGCGGCACCACTCGATGATGAAGGCCATGCAACCATCAATGGCTATGGCGATGTTACAGATCTTGAGCTGGAGTGGTCTGATTTCGCCTTTTTCGGCGACGGCGAATTTGGGATTCCGTTCACACTCGAAATGACCGTACAGGCCTACTACTACATCTTTAAGGCCGATTATTACGCACACTTCGGCAATAGAAGGGGTCCGTCGATTACCGATCACAACGATCACTATTACGAGGCCGAGGATGAGTTCTTGATCGTCGTAAAGGGGACCGTTGGAATCTCGGTTATCAAAAACAAACTGAAGGATCTCGAAAACTTCGATTTCATCGACGAGGCATCGATAGATATCGTCGATATTGACAGTGTCGAACTAAAAGATCACGACTGAAGGATTCATTGCGGCAACGATTGGGGACCAGTGCGCGCCCGGACTGGGCGCCGCGCATATTCGCTTCAGAGTGTGAGGTCGGCCCTGTTCTGCCAGGCGACCTGGGTGACAAGCGTGCCGGCTCGGCGCTGGCTCAGGTAGGCGTCGACGTCGAGCTTGCTAGCACCGATCGGCAACCCCACCCACGTCCGCACACGCATGCCGGGTGGGACGATCACCGCAGTCGCCTCCTTGGTCCAGTCGTTGTTGCGAAAGCCTTTTGGCCCTTCCACCTGCCAGACATGCTCCGATGTGGTGCTTACATGAAGGTCCGCGTTCTTCCAAGTTGTCTCCGGACCAATGACCAACGCCTGCGCCGCGGAGTTCAGGAACGTCAGGTAGACCTTGCGCTTGTAATGGATCTGCTCACGATCATCCACCACAAATTCATGGCTCACTAGAGTCAGCGCACTCTGCGGTGTCGGTGCCGCAGATGCCACCGATGGTGAACGGGTGCCGAGCAACGCCCAGACGGCACCGACGCCCAAGCCGACCAGCCCACCTGTCAGCCAGCCCGGTGCCTTGGCCAAGGCCGTACCGATCGAAGCTACGAGCGATACGCCTGCCGAGGCCGTCTGAATGATCTGGCCTTTATTTGCAAACCACAGAGCTGGTAGTGCCATCCTGTATGCCTTCCCGTGTTAGATCGGGCCAAAGTGTACAACGCGATGATTAGTGGACGGGGATTGCACACAGGATTCCGTCGGCTCGCATAATTTTGTTCCAATGGACGGCCGTCCCTATATGTAGATGTCTGGATTCAGTTGGTGAGCGACGGTTCACTACCCGCCTAAAAGAAGGGGCGTTGTACCTTGCAAGCGGTCACCGCTACTGCACAACGATGACCGGCAGTGGGTCGGTTTGAGCCGCCCGGAAATCATCAGAGAGACTCCTCTCCGTCTCCGGCCAACGCGGATCGCCCCATCGCAACCACTCGCCTGCTGGCTTGCGCAAGGCTACTCCCGCGCCGGTCACGCGGCGCTGTGGCTCATCCATCCACGGCGAGCGTCGATCCAAACGCGGCATACACGCGACGGGGCGCGTCCGCCCCGCCGCACCGCTCACCCAGCCCTCACAGCCCCCCAACCCCCAACCTCTCCAACACAAAATCCGCAGTCTGCAACGCCCCCTCCACCCACCCCTGCGCATCCGAATACGCTTCCCCGCAGATGAACAGCGGCCTGCCGTCGATCGGCTGGACGATCTTGTGCTTCACCTCCCAGCTCTTCACGCCGATATTCCAGCTGTTCCATCCACCGCCGTACGGATCATCGCCCCAGTCCCGGAACGCCGCGTTCCTGACTTCCGGCGTATGCGCCAGCCCGTGAACCGTCGCGAGTTGCCGGGCCACCTCGGCCACCATCCGCCGCGGCGCGTGATACCGGAACCACGGCAATTCGTCGGCCTGGTCGGCATCCGCGCCGATGAACGGATCCGTCACCTCCGCCACTTCGCGGCCGCCTTGCCGTGCTTGCCGGCGCTGCGGCCGCAAGCCGTCCCAGAACCCGACGTTGGTGCCGTCGTCATAGCTAGCGAGCAGCATCGACGGCCCGCCGGTCGCGGCCGTTCCATCCGATTTCGGCCAGTAGTACACCTGCCGCACCGGCAAATCCGTCACCGACCTGCCCAGCTCCACGGGCACGAACTCCGACTCGCCGGTCGCCGTCGTCCGCGTATAACCCGACGCGCGCCACCACGGATTCGCATACGTCGTGAACAGCTTGAACAGCGGGCGCGGCGTGACGCTCGACGTCAATCCGCTGATTTCCCCGAGCATCGCGCTGCTTTGCGCGAGCAGGTCGATCGCCCGCCGCGGCATCGCCAGAATCACCTGGCGGGCGCGGATCCGCTTGCCCTGCGCGTGGAACTCGAACGCGCCGTCGACCCATTCGAGGCCGGCTACCGTCGCCCCGAACCGCACGTCCCCACCGGCTTGCATGAAGAGCCCCGCGACCGACTTCGGCACCTCCTGGAAACCCTTCTTGAAGCCCATGTACGACGCACCGACACCGAAGTCCGACAGGAACCACGGAATCGCGTCTGCCGCGTTCCAGTTGGTCAGGGTCGTGTTGTAGCCGCCGGCGTCGACGCCGAGCTGGTACGCCTCGCCGTCGATCACGCGCAACAGCACGTTCCAGAAGCCCTGCTTGTAAAGCGGTACGCCGCCGAAGCTGGCCTGCTGGGCCATCTGCCGGCGCTGGTCCTCGTTCAGCCCCTTCGCGGTGATGCCGGGCACGATCTGCTCGATCGCATTGATGATGATGGCGCCCGCCGTCTCCCCGCGCTCGAGGAACGACAACTTGTACGGCACCTTCGCCGGCTCCTGCGTGAAATCCGACAGCCGCAAATGGACGCCGCGCAGATACGCGAGGTTGACCGGCTCGTCGACCGGAAACTTGTAGAGATCGATATGCTGGCTCGGCGGCAGGATCGGATTGATCGTGTCGATCAGCTTCGCGATAAGCGGCTGCACCTTCGGCAGGATGCGCATCCCCCCGAGCTCCGCCACCATATTGTCGATGCCCGGCGGCTTGACCGACAGCAGCCGGCCGCCGATGCGATCGCTGCCTTCGAATACGACGATCTTGCGCCGCGAATCGGCCTGCTGAAGGCGCCATGCGCTATATACGCCCGATATCCCTGCGCCCACGATCGCAATGTCGATCAGTTCGTCAGCCATGATCTCCTTCCTCCTGTTGTCTGATACGGGTGGATGGTTCTCCGCGCGGAATGCGCTTGCTTCGATGCAAATCCGGCCGCCGTCGGACGGCGGCCGCGTCGGTCAGAAGATCACGCGCAGGTTCGGCGTCGGCGCGCCCTCGCCGTTCGCGCCGAGCGCGCTCACCGCCTCCTCGTGGAACACGTCGAGCGGCGGCTGTTCGAGGTAGCGCTGCATCGCTTTCGCGCGGGCCGCTGCGGCAGTGGGCGGCGTCGGCGGCGGGTCGCCGGCGGTGCGCACGTCGAGGACGTACGGCTGGCGCTTCAGCAGCACATGGTCGATGCCGCGCTTCACGGCGGCGCGCACGTTCTCCGGCAGCCGCACGATTTCGCCCTCGGCGCCGCCCAGCGCCTTCGCGATCGACACGAAATCGGGCGCGGGCCGGTGAATGCGCAGGTAGTCGGGATCGTCCGTCTTCGGCTTCCAGCCGTAGCCGGGCGACGAACCGTACGCCTGGATCACCTGCTGCAGCCCCAGCTGCAGCGTGTGGTACTCGTGGTTGTTGGTGACGATGTAGAGCACCCCGAGGTCGTGATGGCCGGCGGTCCACCAGGTCTGCGGATAGAACAGCGACGAGCCGTCGCCGACCGCGTTGACGACGAGGCTCGTCTCGACGCTCTGCCAGCCGTCCCGCTCGAGCTTGATGCCGAGCGAGGCCGGCATCGACCAGCCGAGCGAGCCGCCGCCGACGCAGTAGTAGCTGATCGGCGCCGCGCTCTCGGTGCCGAGCGGCAGCAGGTACTGGAACGGCGCGGAATCGGACACGGCCTCGTGCACGTAGACGAACTTCCTGCCGAGGCCGCGCGCCTGGATTTCGCGGCGCAGCGCGTCGGCGACGACCACCGCCCAGATCTCGTCCTGCGTCATCGCCTTCGCGAGATACTGATCCCACGCGACGCGCCGGCTGGCGTCGAGCACGCGCAGCCGGTCGTTGCGCGCGTCCGCGCCGGCGGGACGGTGCTGGCGCACGATGTCGCTGACGAGCGGCAAGGTCGCCTTGATGTCGCCGAACAGGGCCGACTCGCCATAGAAATTCTTGCCGATGTCCCAGGTGTTGTTGCTCAGGTAGACCTGCCTGACGCCCGGCGGAATCAGCGGACCGTCCGAATACTTGAAGACGGCGACCTGCGCCTGGTTGCTGAAGCCGACCAGAAACGCGACGTCGTGCGCGCCGAAGGTCCGCTGGACGTCCTGCTGCTTGCCCGGCAACTCGCCCTGCCAGTGATAGTCGTCGTTCGGGAAATTGGCGAGGCTGCTGAACGATTGCAGCAGCACCGGCGCGCCGATCAGCTCCGCCAGTTGCTGCAGCTCGTGCCACGCGCCGGCGTAGCCGACCGCGTCGCCGCCGACGATGATCGGATTCCGTGCCTGGGCCAGCAGCATCGCCGCTTCGCGAATCGCATCGGCGTCGGCGGTGAAGTGCGGCGAGATCCGCGTGATGCCGGGCAGGCGGTCCTCGTCGCCGATGCGGCGCATCGTGAATTCCCACGGAATCGACACGAACACGGGCCCGTTGGGCGGCGACATCGCCTCCTTGAACGCGCGCTGCAGCACGAGCGGCAGCTCTTCGGCCGTGCGCACCTCATGCGCCCACTTCGTGAATTGCCGCGCGATCTCGACCAGGTTGGACGCGAGCAGCGGCTCCTGGGTCACCAGCTCGTTCTGCTGCTGGCAGCACAGGATCACGAGCGGCACTTGCGAGCGCGCAGCATTGAACAGGTTGCCGACCGCATGCGCGATGCCCGGCGTCACATGCACCACCGCGACGCCCGGCTTGTTGGTCATCCGCGCCGCGCCCATCGCGGCGCCGATCGCGATGTTCTCGTGCAGGCACTCGATGTACTCGACCTGGTTCTCCGGGTAGGACGTCCCGTCGATGATCGGAATCTCGTTGGTGCCCGGCACGCCGAAGATGTAATGGATGCCGATGTCGCGCATCGCGTCGAATACGTAATCGCGCGCCCAGCGCTGCTGGACAGCTTGGGTTCCGGTGGTCATGGTTTCTCCTGGAAAGAAAATCCCGCTTCGCGCGGGCGACGAATGCGCTTCAACCGTCGTGCGGCGCCCGGCTGCCGCCTTCGACGTCTGGATCTTCCCGAGCGTGGCCACCGAGACATGCGGCCATCTCAGCCTGCCATTCGCTTCGTTAACCTAATTATTTCAATGGCTTGTCCCTTACGCCCTCGCCACGCCCCGGCACCGGCCGCAGTCGCTGCGAAGCAACCGGCCCGCCGCTGATGCGGCTGATGCGGCTGATGCGGCTGATGCGGCTGATGCGGCTGATGCGGCTGATGCGGCTGATGCGGCTGATGCGGCTGATGCGGCTGAACAGGATGCTGAATGGCTAGCTGGAATCGGCTGTGCTCGACATGCGTCCCCCGTGACCCTTCCGGATTGGCGCGAGAAGCGGAACAATGCGTTCCGGCGCCGACTAAATCATTCTTTTCAAGCCGAGCGAATGGTTATTTTTCTATCCTCGATCATTCGCGTCATCCAGGAATAATTCGCTCGCGAGCGCTTATTCTGATTCGTCATTTTTTATAAAATTAGACCACGGATCATCCGGCGTCACCCTGATTTTTCATACAGGTCGAACGCCCAAAACGGGCATGCGGCATCGTTGCGCGATGATTTTTAAATACACATTTATTTACGCATCAAATGCGTGAATCTAGCCGTGACGTAAACGCTCGCTGCGCGTAGAGTCAAGCGCCAAACCAGCCAGCGACTTCAGGATGACCGCTGTGACTCCCCAGATGTCATGCCTTTGATCGGCCCAGTACCAGGAGCCAGCGCGCTCTCCGTTGATGTACTGCCGTGGCAGATCCGGATTCAGCAGCGAGGCAAACGGAAACTCGAATATCTCGTCAACTTCGGCAGGCGCCGCCTCCCAGTCGGCCGTATCCGACACGATGCCGACAACCGGGAAAATGGCATGATTGCGCTTTCTTGTTTTGTGAAGCGGCAAGCACCCGACAAGTTGGACCGCGCCGGGCTCGAGGCGGATTTCTTCGAAAGCTTCGCGCAGTGCGGTCGCCCCGACATCGTGGTCGGACTCCGCCGGACGTCCGCCCGGGAAACTGACGTGCGACGAATATTCACTTAGCCCCGACGAACGCTTGGTAAGCAAGATCGTCGGCTCGCTCCGCGCCACGATCGCCACCAGGACGGCAGAGAATTTCCACTGCCCATTGTTGTCCGCAAGGGATAGCTTCGCCGTGGGCCAATCCGTCGAGGCGGGGATCTGAATGCCCTCCACGCCGCGCACTATCGTTTCCAGGGCGACTTGCCACGAGCCAGTCTCCGGGGGCATGTTCGCGAGTCCGCCATTCGTATCCGAGACACTTCTTTCGGTTTCCATGTCTTCTTCCGTATGCGATCCGTTAACGACGCCTCGCGCAGGCCGTCAGTGACGTATATTTCCGAGGCCGGTCCTGCTGCTGAACAGATGCACAGCATATGCGCATATACGCGGTCCGAGTAAATTGGACGGCCCCTTCATCAATTTCCCATTAACTGCCTGCGAGCCCCGCCAGACAGGATCGAATACCGACCGCGAAATAATGACGACGACCATTCAATTTCATAATCCAGACGGCATCGCCGCGCCGTTCTCCCGTTACAGTCACGGCGTCTCGGCTTCGACTGCGGCGCGCTGGCTATACATTCCGGCCATGCCCCCGCGTCGACCCTGGTGATCGTTGCCGGCCTGGTGGCACCAAATCTTCAGGTCGAGATTCAGGCTATCGCGGCCAGGTAGCCCGGAAGACGGAAAGAAGCGCGCTCGCACCGATCCATTGACGATCGGCGCGAGTCGAAATGCATCGCGAGTTTCGAATCGACCTTACGTGCGCCCCCGCAACGCCACGACCACCACACCGGCAATCGCCATCAGGCCGCCGCACAACGTCGCGATGCCAGGACGCTCCCCGGTCAGCACCGCCGACAATACGGTCGCCACCGCGGGCGTCAGATAGAGGAAATTCGACGCGCGCGCCGCACCGAAGTAACCGAGCGCGAAGGTCCACGTCGCGTAACCGAGAGCCGCGGGAAACACGCCGAGCACCACCACCGCCGTCAACGTCGCGCTCGACGCGCTGCCGAGTGATCCCAGCGCGCCGGGCAACCATGGACTGAGCCACAGCGCGCCCGCCAGCAGCGTGTACGCGGTACATGTCAGCGCGCCGTACAACGGAATCAGCCGCCGCTGCAACACGAAGTAGCTCGCCGAACACCACGCTGCGCCGAGTATCAGCGTGCTGCCCGCGCCAAGCGTCAGGCCGCCCGGCTGACCACGCGCAATCACGGCAATGCCGGCAAGACTGATCAGCGAACCGAACCATCCCCAGCGGCTGAAGCGCTCTCCGAGAAACACGGACGCCAGCAGCGCCGTAAAAATCGGCAACGTATTGACGATGAAACTGGCCGCGCCCGGCGCCACGGTTGTCTCGCCGGTGTTGAGCAGCGCGTTGTAAAGCGCAATGCCCAGAAAACCGCACAGCAGGAACCGCAGCGCATCGCGCCATGCCGGCAAGCGTGGCCGGCGCCAGGCGAGCCAGACGATCACCAGCACGGCAGCGGTGGCAAAACGTGCCGCCGCGAGCTGTATCGGCGGCAAGCCCTGCAGGCCGATCCGGATGAACGGGAAAGCGGATGCCCACGACAGAATCGTGAACGCAACCGCGCCTGCGGCGACGAGCGGCAGCCGGGCGTCGCGCGATGGGGTCGATGACAGTGTGTTCATGCAGCGATGGTGCCGTGTCGCGAGATGCTAAGCTAGCGCATAGATGAACGTCGTGATGTGAAAATGGCTCACACCTCCGCCCGCCGGCCGACACGCGGGCCGCGCGAACCCGCGGCGGCCGGGTCGTCTTCCGGCACCGCGTCCGCCCCGCCCCCTGCTTCTTTGCCTGCGCCCGGCGCGCGGCCGCCGCTCGCCAGCCTCGAGACGGTTTGCACGGTCGCGCGTGAAGGCTCCTTCCTGGCGGCCGCCGAGGTCGCCGGACTCACGCACGGCGCGATCAGCCGGCGCGTTGCGGCGGTGGAAAACTGGCTCGGCATGACATTGTTCGAACGCCATGCGCGAGGCGTGCGGCTGACGCCCGACGGGCAACGCTTCGTCGGCCGGATCGAGCAGGCGTTCGCGATCATCGACGGCGCCGCGGATCAGTGGCGCTCGCCGCGCAGCCCGCAACTGGTCAAGCTGAGCGTGGTGCCCGCATTCGCCAAGCTGTGGTTCTTCGAGCGCCAGACCGCTTTCGAGCGCGAAGCGCCGCCCCTGCGCATCGAGCTGGATATCGGGCATCGCAACGCGGATATCGCCCGCGGCGACGCGGATCTGGGGATTCGCTACGGACGCGGCAGCTGGCGCGAACTCGACGTCAGGCCGTTCATGCAGGAGACGCTGTATCCGGTCGCGAATCGCGCGCTCGCCGCGCAGTTGACGAAGCAGCGCCAGCGACGCGGCGACGCCGCGCTACTCGACGTGCCGCTGCTGCACGACGGCGATGCGACCGGCTGGCGCGCGTGGTTCGGTGCGCTGGACATCCCGCTCAAGCCGCGCGCCCAGGATCGCCGTTTCGAGGACTATACGGTGGTGCTGGCCGCCGCGGAGGCCGGGCTCGGCGTGGCGCTGGCGCGCAGGCCGCTCGCCGCGGCCTATCTCGAGCGTAGCGGCCTCGTCCGCGTAAGCCGCCACGAGGTCGCCTCGCCGCTCAGCTATTACTTCGTGCATGCGAAGGGAGAGAGCCGGCCGCACGTGCTGGCGTTGATCGAACGGATGCAGAGGGTTCCGGCGGCGGCGCCGTCGACGTAGATCGCGCCGCACCGGGTGGCCGCACTTGCTCGTGCGGCCTGCCGACAATCACCGGAATGCCCCGCGCCGCCCCCACTCGACCGGCTATGGGATAATCTCCCGGTTTGCCCACAGCGCAGCTCAAGAGGTTGTTCGCACGGGCGCGAGTGGCCCTTACCCGCAAGGCCCGCTTCCTTTCTGCGATCGATTTTTCTCTACAGCAACCACAATGCCCGCATACCGTTCCAAAACCTCCACCGCCGGCCGCAACATGGCGGGCGCGCGTTCCCTGTGGCGCGCCACCGGCATGAAAGACGACGATTTCTCGAAGCCGATCATCGCGGTGGTCAACTCGTTCACCCAGTTCGTGCCCGGGCACGTGCACCTGAAGGACCTCGGCCAGCTCGTCGCGCGCGAGATCGAGGCCGCGGGCGGCGTCGCCAAGGAATTCAACACCATCGCAGTCGACGACGGCATCGCGATGGGCCACGACGGCATGCTGTATTCGCTGCCCAGCCGCGACATCATCGCGGATTCGGTCGAATACATGGTCAACGCGCACTGCGCCGACGCGATGGTGTGCATCTCCAACTGCGACAAGATCACCCCCGGCATGCTGATGGCCGCGATGCGCCTCAACATCCCGGTGATCTTCGTGTCCGGCGGCCCGATGGAAGCCGGCAAGACGCGCCTCGCCAATCCCGTCACCAAGACCGTCGAGCTCAAGAAGCTCGACCTGGTCGACGCGATGGTGATCGCGGCCGACCAGGCCTATTCCGACGCCGACGTCGCCGAGGTCGAGCGCTCCGCCTGCCCCACCTGCGGCTCGTGCTCGGGCATGTTCACGGCCAACTCGATGAACTGCCTGACCGAGGCGCTCGGCCTGTCGCTGCCGGGCAACGGCACGGTCGTAGCCACGCACGCGGACCGCGAGCAGCTGTTCAAGCGCGCCGGCCGCCGCATCGTCGAGCTGACCCGCGAATACTACGAACAGGAAAACGAACGCATCCTGCCACGCTCGGTGGGCTTCAAGGCGTTCGAGAACGCGATGACGCTCGACATCGCGATGGGCGGCTCGACCAACACGATCCTGCACCTGCTGGCGATCGCGCGCGAAGCGGGCATCGAATTCACGATGACCGACATCGACCGCCTGTCGCGCGTCGTGCCGCAGCTGTGCAAGGTCGCGCCCAACACCAACAAGTACCACATCGAGGACGTGCACCGCGCGGGCGGCATCATGGCGATCCTCGGCGAGCTCGATCGCGCCGGCAAGCTGCACACCGACGTGCCCACGGTGCACGCCGCGTCGCTCAAGGACGCGCTGGATCAGTGGGACATCACCCGCACCCGGGACGAAGCCGTCAAGACCTTCTACCTGGCCGGCCCGGCCGGCATTCCGACGCAGGTCGCGTTCAGCCAGGACACGCGCTGGCCGAGCCTGGACCTGGACCGCGCCGAAGGCTGCATCCGCTCGTACGAGCACGCGTTCTCGAAGGAAGGCGGCCTCGCGGTGCTGACGGGCAACATCGCGCTCGACGGCTGCGTGGTGAAGACCGCCGGCGTCGACGAGAGCATTCTCGTGTTCGAGGGCACGGCCCACGTCACCGAGTCGCAGGACGAGGCGGTCGAGAACATCCTCAACGACAAGGTCAAGGCCGGCGACGTGGTGATCGTGCGCTACGAAGGCCCGAAGGGCGGCCCCGGCATGCAGGAAATGCTCTACCCGACCAGCTACATCAAGTCCAAGGGCCTCGGCAAAGCCTGCGCGCTGCTGACGGACGGCCGTTTCTCGGGCGGCACGTCGGGCCTGTCGATCGGCCACTGCTCGCCCGAAGCGGCGGCCGGCGGCGCGATCGGCCTCGTGCGCGACGGCGACCGGATCCGCATCGACATCCCGAACCGCACGATCGACGTGCTGCTGTCCGACGAGGAACTGGCGCGCCGTCGCGAGGAACAGAACGCCAGCGGGTGGAAGCCGGCCAAGCCGCGTCCGCGCAAGGTGTCCGCGGCGCTCAAGGCGTACGCGAAGCTGGTGATGTCGGCCGACAAGGGCGCGGTGCGCGATCTGTCGCTGCTGGACGATTAAGCTCGGGGCGGGCCTCGGGCCCGTCCGTCCGTTCGCCAAGCCGCTCTCCGGAGCGGCTTTTTAGTTTATGCGGCGGCAGGACGGGATGGGTGATTGACGCATCAGCATGCGGACAGGTTAGTCCGGGCCTGCATGATAACGTTGCACCTCGCACCGATCCAATGCACTCAGCGCAGCCTCGCATGGCTCGAGTGCGTGAAACGTTTTCACTCCAATACGTTCCATGTCGCCGACACCGTTTCCTGCATTGCTCGACGAAGTACTGCGCACCGTCGATCGCCGTTACCGGCTGCCGCCGCTCGTTCCCGCATCGTCGCTGTCCGACGCCACGGGTCCGGCCACCACACTTGCGATCGTGATCGAAGAGGCCCGCAAGACGCTGGTCGGCGGCCAGTCTCCCGGCGCGGAGCTGCGATGCCGCTTCATCGACGCACTCGCACGCATGATCCGCGACGCGATGAGCCCTCAATCCGGAGATCCCGCGTTTCAGGCCGTGGTGCTTCGGCACAATGCGGCGAGCGTGCGCGAATACGCATCGTTGTCCGCGCGCGCCGAACAGGACCGACGGACGCTGCGTTCAGCCGTCAACGCGATCGCCCATCCGGCCAAGCGCGAACGTCACGCGCACGCGTGGCGACGCGAGGCGCTCGCCCAGTTGCATGCTGCTGCGGACACCGCCTCGTGGGCCGAGCTTCACGCCACGTTGCAGCGCCTGCTCGTGCTGCCGGAGACGGCGACCGACGCCGCCTTCGAGTGCGACATCGCCAAATTGACGGACAACCCCGCGCTCGAACGCTTGCTGCGTCTCGACGCACTGGCATCGGATGAGCACGTATGTCAGTACCAGGCGCTCTGGAAACGCCACGGTCCGCACTCGGGCAGCTCGCTCGCCGCGGCGCAGGGCGTCAGTTCGCAACAACGGGGCGCGGCCGTCGAAGCATCGGCCGCGCATGCGCTCGAAGCACTGGCCGCGCGGCTCAATGCCGCGGATGAGCAGCGCATGTACCGCGTGGTCACCTCCATGCGTGTGCCGTCGTCGATACCCGGCCGGCACGACCGCGCGAAAACCGAATGGGATGCGGTCCTGCTCGAACGCGTGCGGGGCGATGAGCCCGCGCCTGCCTGGAACGTTCGCTTCCTCGTGGAAGCGAAGGCCTCCGCGGACGCCGCGACCACCGATTTGCCGAGGTTGCTGCGTGGCTTGAGTCTGCTCGCCCAAAGCGACAGGAACACGATTTATTCGTTCGAGACGCGCCAGGGCGCGGTGCGCCTGCACGGCGCGTCGCTCTGCGCGCTGACGACCGACGACGCGACCTTGCAACGAGAAGTGCTCTACTGCTGCGATGCGTCCGCGGACGCGACACCCCGTCTGTTGAGCGCTGCGAGCCGGATGCAGTTGCTCTCCGCGCAGGCCAGCATCGACTATGCGAGTGAGTTGGAACAACGGACGGATGCCGACCCGCGCGGCCTCGGCGCGATATGGGATGCGCTACTGGAGCAATCGCAATGGCGCGCCATGCTGCATCAGTACCCTATGCTGCGGCAGGTCCGCGAGTTGATGGTTCGGAACGACGATCTGCTGGCTGCGATCGACGGTGCGACGGGCAGCGGTACTGCAATCGGCGCGTGACGCGTGGTATCGCGCCGGCAGTCAACGCCTGTGCGACAAGCGAGTGGCCTCGTTCGAAGCACTTCTTGTTGGTTGCATGTACAACACGCTTTGCCCCTGGCCGCGTTCGGCCAGAAACCGACGTTAATGGGAAAATACGATGGAGTATCAATTTCACGTGGCTTCGGATGTCCTCCGTGATGGTTTGGGGGTCGAGTTGACGGACACAGATGGGAATGTGCTCGCCGAGGTGTTTAGATGTGACGCTGACAACTCGCTAACGGTTTCATTGTTTTCTGACGGGTTGCCGTTTCCACTGGTAGAAAAGTTAGTGCAACTCGCGCGGGAAGAGCTGGGTTCGTTTGAAGACGGAACACCGTTACCAAGTCGCATTTCACGTAACGGCGGATAGTCCAACCATCCTCTTCAGGTCTCAAACAACCGATTTGAGAGCCTTCGCGATCGAAGAGACAGAAACACGGATAGTCGAGTCCGACGCCGCCCGGTCGTTCGTCGCGACCACTTGGCAGCAGTAGCACCACTCGATCTCGTCCAGGAACACATCCCGCCTTCGCTTTCCGTCCGCCGATATGCCTTGCATTAATTCATCGGCATCCATATAGTTACCATGGCAATCATATTGAGAGAAACGTATCGTAGCGAATCCGGTTTCCATCGACAAACATCGGGCAGCACTCGTCTTTATCGAATTCCAGAACGAATGGCTCGGCGAGGATGGCGTCCTCTTTCAGCATCTGGTCCAGGACAAGGCGCCGTTCCGGAAAGCCGTCTCGAACGCGGAGCAAATCCTGACGACCGCGCGCGAGGAAGGCTGGACCATTGCCCATGCCGGGCTGGATCTTCGGCATGACCCGCACTATCGTCTGTTCGCCGGCGGCAGCAACGTACTCGGGCTGCGCTCGGCGATTCCTCGCGCCGGCACCTGGATCGGGCAAGGTGCCGAGTTTTCGCCGCCCTTCGTGCCCCGGCAAGATGAATTCGTCACGCAGGGCCGATCCGGCGCGAGCGTGCTGAAGCATTCGACGCTGGATCCGTTCCTGCGAAACAATCGCATCGACACCCTCGTGCTGATGGGTTTCGCGACGCATATCTGCGTGGAATCCACACTTCGTGAGGCTCATGACCTGGGCGTCGACTGCTGGATCGTGACAGATGCGTGTGCCGCGTTCACCGAAGCGCTGCACGATCATGTCGTGGAGCACGTGCTCCATCATTTCGGCGCCGGAATCGACACCGCGACGCTGACGCGCCATCTGAAAGGAGAAATTCCCGCGTGTTCTTCCTGAAGGAATTGCCCAGCCTGAAAGTACTGGAGACCTACCGCGAGCGGTTTCCAGCCATGAACGTGGACAAGGTCCACGCCGCACTGCATATGCTGCGCCGTGCGAGCCAGCTGATGCGGGAACTCGACAACTACTTCGCGGAGCACGAACTCTCGACCCTCCGATATCTGATTCTCGTCGTGCTCGATCGCGAAGACGGTCCGGATGGTTTGAAAGCAAGCGAACTGGCCGATCGCATCGACGTATCGCGCCCGCTCATGACGCGCACGATTCAGGGCATGGTGGACGACGGCATGCTTGCCTATCAGTCATGTGAAGAAGACGCTCGCGCGAAACTCGTCAGCCTGACCCGCTCTGGGCGAAACAAGTTGAACCGCGTATTGCCGGGATACTATCAACTGATCGATCGGTTCATGTCGAACAGCGAGGAATAGCCGGTAGGATTGCACGTTCCGCTGGGGAACCGAACTCGATCCAGCCAGACCCAACGCGGTTCCCCGTACAATCCCCGGCAAGCAAATTGCCCCTCGACCCGCGTGACGACCACCCTCGCCCAACTGCGCGCCGGCCAACTCGCCGGCGCCCGCCACCTCAAGCTCGCCTGCGGCCTGACCGAATTCCCCCGCGAGATATTCGATCTGGCCGACACGCTGGAAACCCTCGACCTGACCGGCAATGCGCTGTCGACGCTGCCGGACGACCTGCCGCGCCTGAGCAGACTGCGCATCCTGTTCGCGTCGGAAAACCGCTTCACCGAATTGCCCGAAGTACTCGGTGCGTGCCCGCAGTTGAGCATGATCGGCTTCAAGGCGAACCGCATCCGCACGGTCAGCGGCAAATCGCTTCCGCCGCTGCTTCGCTGGCTGATCCTGACCGACAACGAAGTCGACGCGCTGCCGCCGGAAATCGGCAACTGCGCCCATCTGCAGAAACTGATGCTCGCGGGCAACCGCCTGCGCACGCTGCCGGAATCGATGTCCGCGTGCTCGCGGCTCGAACTCGTGCGCTTGTCCGCGAATCAGTTGCGCGCGTTGCCCGATTGGCTGCTGCGCTTGCCGCGGCTGGCATGGCTCGCCTATGCCGGCAACCCGCTCGGCGCGGCGCTGGAAGCAGCGGCATCGGCCGATTCGACCCTCCCCGAGGTGCCGTGGGAAATGCTGGCGCTGGAGCAAAAGCTCGGCGAAGGCGCGTCCGGCGTCATCCATCGGGCACGCCACCTTCCCGATGCAGCCGACGCGTCGCGGCACGTCGCCGTCAAGCTGTTCAAGGGCGCGATGACGAGCGACGGGCTGCCGGACTGCGAGATGGCGGCCTGCATCCACGCCGGACAGCACCCGAACCTGATCCCGGTGATCGGCAAGGTTAAAGACCATCCGGCAGACGCGCACGGTCTCGTGATGGAACTGATCGACCCCGCATTCGTGAACCTCGCCGCGCCGCCCAGCCTCGCGTCCTGCACTCGCGACGTCTATGCGGACGACGCGCGATTCGATCCCGCATCGGCATTGCGTATCGCGCACGGCATCGCTTCGGCGGCGCATCATCTGCATGAGCGCGGCATCCTGCATGGCGATCTGTACGCGCACAACATCCTGCATCGCGGCGCGGGGCAAGCGCTATTGGGCGATTTCGGCGCGGCGTCCTTTTACGACGCCAACGACACGGCACTCGGCGCGGCGCTGCAGCGGCTCGAAGTCCGCGCATTCGGTTGCCTGCTCGACGAACTGATCGAGCGCTGCGACGCCGCCAGGCTGCCCGCCCGTCGCGAGCTCGAAGCGCTCGCGGCGGCCTGCCTGAATGACGACGTCGAGAGCCGGCCTTCGTTCGAGACGATCGCGTCCGGCCTGCAGGCTTGGGCGAACCTCGCGTCGACGGACCCGCGATCGTCCTGAAACGGTCCGGCTCGCGACGACGCATCCGCCGCCTCGCATCCCTTCGCAACAACCGCTACCGCATTCGCACCGATACGAACTTGCGCGCGTTGTTGCGCTGGATCAGCACCGCGATCACCTTGCCGCCCTTCGCTTCGAGCGCCACGACATCGTCCGGCGTTTCGAGCAGCGTGTCGTTGAGCTCCAGCACGACGTCGCCCGGCTGGATGCCGGCGGCGGCCGCCGGGCCGCGCACGCCGTCCACCATCATCCCGACCGCGAGCCCTGTCGACCGGCGCTCTTCGTCGGACAGCGGGTGCATCGTCAGGCCGAGACGATCGCCGCCGCCTTCGGCCGATCGCGCGCCGCCGCCCATGTCGGCGCCCGCTTCGGCCGCGCCGGCGGCCCCCGCCGAGCCGCCCGCGCCGGCCGTCACCGTCAGCGTGATCGCCTTGCGGTTGCGGATCAGCCTGAGCGGCGCCTTCGCACCCTGCGGCAGCGCGGCCGCATAGTCGCTCAGTTCGGCCGAGTGACCGATCGGCCGGTTGCCGATCTGCACGATCACGTCGCCGGGCTTCACGCCGACCGCGGCGGCCGGCGACCCGGGCTCGACCGCGTTGACAAGCGCGCCTGCCGGCCGCGGCAGGCCGAACGCGGCCGCGAGCCCCGCGCCGACGTCCTGCACGTCGACGCCGAGCGCATTCTCCGACGGATTGCGCTGCGCCTGCATCTGCGTCTGCAGTTGCGCGCGCACCTTGGCCGCCAGGCCGATCGGAATCGCGAAGGTCAGGCTCGAATAGCGGTCCGCACCCGTATAGACCTGCACCGCGATGCCGATCACCTCGCCGGCGCGATTGAACACCGGCCCGCCCGAGTTGTCGGGATTGACCGCGATGTCGGTCTGGAAGAACGGGAAGGCGCTGCCGTCCGGCAGCGTATGCGCGGTCGCGCTGACGATGCCGGCGGTGACCGTGTTCCCCGTGCCGTCGGGCGAGCCGACCGCGATCACCGTCTCGCCGACGCGCACCTTCGACGAATCGCCGAGCCGCACCATCGGCAGCTTGGTCGCGTCGATCCGCAGCACCGCGACGTCGCTCTGCGCGTCGACGGTCAGGACCGTCGCCTTGAACTCGCGATGGTCGGTCAGCCGCACCGTCACGTCGGTGGCCTGGTCGACGACGTGCGCGGAGGTCAGGATCATGCCGTCGGCGCTGACGATGAACCCGGAGCCGCTGCCGGACAGCGTGCGCGGCGCGGTCTCCGGCGTCGGCGGCGGCTGCGGCACGCCGCGCCGGAAGAAGGCGGCGAGCGGATCGTCGAGATCGAGCGCCGCGACGCCCGGCGCGGCAGGCGCAGACGCAGGCGCTTGCGGCTCCGCCGAAGCCGCACTGATGTACACGACGGCCGGGCCGTAGCGTTCGACGATCGCAGGAAGATCGGCGGGCGACGCGGCGGGCGGCGCCGCGCGTCGTTCCTTCGCGGGGCTCGCCGCGTCGGCCACGGGCTGCAGGCCCAGGCAGACGGCAAACACGCCCCCGATCAGCGCGGCGCGAAGCACGGCGCGGACAAGCGTCAGGCGAACCACGGTGCACCTCCCCCGGCCAATCGCCGCGCCGCGCGATGCGCGAAACGCGCAGGCGGCCGGCAAGCACCAGTACACGACTCCATTTATAGTCCACGCCGCGCACCAGAGCATACGAATCGACGACGGCTCGAACGGCCCCGCATCGGCCGCGAAACGGCGGCGGCATTCGTTCCGGTCAAACCGGCCGCTTCGTCAATCCGCACAACTCCGACGGTCCGCAAACACCGCCAGCGCCGCCGGCGGCGGCCGGATCAGCGCCCGCCGATCCGTTTCGCCAGCGCGGACAGCGTGCGCAACAGCGGCTCGAACGCATCCGCCGACGTGTTGCCGAAGCCGAGCACGAGCCCGTTGAGCGCCGTCTCCGCGCGCATCGAGAAACCCGACAGCGGATACGGCACGATGCCGTGCGCGCGCGCCGCATCGACGAGCGCGCGATCCGGGTAGCGCGTCGGCAGGCGCAGCGTCAGATGCAGGCCGCACGGCCCGCCCTCGACGTGATGCGGGATGCTCAGCGCGCTGTCGAGCGCGGCCAGCAGCGCGAGGCGGCGATCGCGGTACAGCCGGCGCATGCGCCCAAGGTGCCGCCCGTACTCGCCGCTCTCGATGAAGTCGGCCAGCGCGAGCTGCACATGGCGCGCCCCGCCGCGCAGCAGCTCCGGCAGCACGGCCCGCACCGCGGGCAGCAGCGCTTCCGGCAGCACCAGGAAGCCGATGCGCAGCGCCGGAAACATCGTCTTGCTGAACGAGCCGACATACAGGACCGGCGAATCCTGCGCGAGCCCCTGCATCGCGCCGATCGGCTCGCCGGTGTGGCGGAATTCGCTGTCGTAGTCGTCCTCGATGATCCACGCGCGATGCCGGCGCGCGGCGTCGAGCAACGCGAGCCGGCGCGAGATCGACAGCACCGCGCCGGTCGGAAACTGGTTCGACGGCGTCGTGTAGACGAGGCGCGGCGTCCGGTCGCGCCAGTCGTCGGCCTCCCCGCGCAAGCCTTCCGCGTCGACCGGCATCGGCGCCACGTCGAGGTCGCCCGCCGTCATCGCGGTGCGCGCGCCGCGGTAGCCGGGCTCCTCGACCCACACGGTGTCGCCGGGGTTGGTCAGCAGTTGCACGCACAGCGCGATCGCGGCTTGCGCGCCCTCGGTCATCACGATCTGCCCGGGATCGCAGCGCACGCCCCGCGTCACCGCCAGATGCCGCGAGATCGCTTCGCGCAGCGCGGGCTCGCCGAGCGGATCGCCGTAGCCGAGCTGCTCGCGCCCCGCGCGGCGCAGCGCGCGGTCGATCGCGTGGCGCCACGCATCGACCGGAAAATGCGACAGCGCGGGCACGCCCGGACGGAAGCCGTCGAATTCGCCGCCCCCGTCGATGCGGGTCGGGCGGATGCGGCCGAGCCGCTGCGCGACGGCCGGCGGCGCCGTGCGCCGGCGCGGCTCGGCCCGGCGCGCCAGGCCGACGACGCGCGTGCCGCGACGGTCCGATTGCAGGAAGCCTTCGGCGACGAGCTGCTCGTAGACGGCCGTCACCGTGTTGCGCGAGATGCCGAGCGTGTCGGCCAGCGCGCGTGTGCCGGGCAGCCGCGCGCCGGCCGGCATCGCGCCGTCGAGGATCGCGTCGCGCAAGCGGCGCAGCAGTTGCCGCTGCAACGAAGGCGCGCCCGGCGCACGCGACAGCGGCGCATCGAGCTGCGGGAGGACGTCGTCGGAAGGCAAGGCGAGAGTCATGAAAGGCGTGGCACCATAAATTGTGGAGTCGCTGGCGCTTTTCATGGTACCTCGCCAGCACTACGATCGTCTTCAGGCCGGTACGTCGCCGGCCGTGTCCACGAAGCGAGATCGACCTTGTCCACGACCAACGCCTACCAACAGCCAGTCGGGCAGCCGCTGCCCGACTGGTCCGCCCGCCCCCGCCCGCAGCCCGTCACGCTCCACGGGCGTCATTGCCGCATCGAGCCGCTCGACGCCGAGCGTCACGCGGCGGATCTGTACGCCGCGTACGCCTCTGCCCCCGACGGCCGCAACTGGACCTATCTGGCGCACGGGCCGTATGCGGACGAAGCCAGCTATCGCGCGTATGCGCACACCGCCGCCGCCAGCACCGACCCGATGCATTTCGCGGTGATCGACGTCGCGAGCGGCCGCGCGGTCGGCACGCTCGCGCTGATGCGGATCGATCCGGCCAACGGCGTGATCGAGGTCGGCTCGGTCACGTTCTCGCCGGCCCTGCAGCGCACGCCGATTTCGACCGAGGCGCAGTACCTGCTGATGCGGCACGTGTTCGACACGCTCGGCTACCGGCGCTACGAATGGAAATGCGACAGCCTGAACGCGCCGTCCCGCAAGGCGGCCGAGCGGCTCGGCTTCCGCTACGAAGGCACTTTCCGGCAGGCGCTCGTCTACAAGGGCCGCAATCGCGACACCGCGTGGTACTCGATCGTCGACGGCGAATGGCCCGCGCTCGCGGCGGCGTTCGACGCGTGGCTGTCGCCCGCCAACTTCGACGGGGAAGGCGCGCAGCGCGCGTCGCTCGCCGCGATCCGCCATGCGCAGGCGAACGCGCGCGACGCCGCCCGCCGCGCGGACAGCGCGACGCGCATCGCGGTCCGGCCGCTCGAAGCCGCCGACGAAGCCGCATGGCGGCCGCTGTGGTGCGCGTATCGGCGGTTCTACGACACCGCGTCGAGCAACGCCGTGCTCGCGATGACCTGGGCGCGCCTGATGGATCCCGCCGAACCGATGTTCGTGCTCGGCGCGTTCGACGACGCGGGCGCGCTGGTCGGCATCGTGCACGCGCTGTTCCACCGCTCGTGCTGGACGGAGGGGCCGTACTGCTATCTGCAGGACCTCTACACGGCCGCCGACGCGCGCGGGCGCGGCGCGGGCGGCGCGCTGATCGAGGCCGTGTATGCGCGGGCGCGCGACGCCGGCGCGAGCCGTGTGTACTGGCTCACGCACGAGACCAATACGACGGCGCGCGCGCTGTACGACCGGCTCGCGACCAACGCGGGCTTCATCCAGTACCGGAAGGACCTGGCGTAACGCGAGCGCGGCGGCCGCCCGGCGAAACGCGCACCCGGGCGGCAACGCGTCGCGCACCGGGAGGAACCTCCCTATCCGGTCCCGCCCCACCTGCAGACGGCGCGTGAATCTCGATATACTGGATTCCATCCGGTTCGGGCATCCGAACCCATCATCTGGAATCCCACCGTGAAAGCGCGCGCCGGCCTGGCCCTCGAACTCGTCGTCAACTTGTTGTTGCCTTGGGTCGCCTACCACTTCGCACATCCCCATTTCGGCGAAACCGGCGCGCTTTATGCGTCGGCCATCCCGCCCGTCGTCTGGTCGATCGTCGAATTCGTCCGCGCGCGCCGCGTCGACGCAGTCAGCGCCGTCGTGCTGTTCGGCATCGCGCTGTCGATCGTCGCGATGGCGCTCGGCGGCAGCCCGCGCGCGCTGCTGATGCGCGAATCGTTCGCGTCGGGGGCGATCGGCATCATCTTCCTGCTGTCGCTCGCGCGCGAGCGGCCGCTGATCTTCTATCTCACGCGCGCCACCGTAGCCCGCCAGATGGCGGGCGGCGCCGCGCGCTTCGAGGCGGTCTGGGACGAGCAGCCGGTGCTGCGGCAAACGCTGCGCCTGATGACCTTCGCGTGGGGCGCCGGGCTCAGCATCGAGATGCTGCTGCGCTGCTGGATGGTCGTGAACTGGCCGGTCGAGCGCGTGCTGGTCGTGTCGCCGATCGCCGGCTATTCGATCTTCGGCGGCCTGCTGATGTGGACCTTCTGGTACCGGCGGCGCATGCGCACGCGCAGCAGCGTCGACATCCCGACCCGCGAAGGCTTCACCGAACCCGCCGGCCGCTGACGGCCGGCCGGCGCACCTGCTGCGGGTGCACTTGGGCGGACGCGCTTTTGTAGACGCGCTTTTGTAGACGCAATACGCACTCCTGTATGATGCGCGGCATTTCATCGGAGGAATGCCGCCGCTCATGTCCGTATCGACCGTCCCGTTCATCGCAACCTGGATCGCCATCTTCGCCGCCGCGGCGCTCGCGTGGTGCCGCCCGCTGCGCGTCCCCAGCCTGATCCTCGGCGTCGCCGGCTACGCCGGTGCGTTCGCGCTCGGCCAGCTCGCGCCGCTCGCGCTGGCGCCGCTGGCGTTGCTCGCGCTCGCCGCGTGGGGCGTCGCGCCCGCGCGTCCGGCCGCGGTGCGCTTCGCCGCACATGCCGTCTTCGTCGCGCTCGCGATCGCGCTGAGCCTGCACCTGGTGCCCGGCTTCCACAATCCGCGCGTGATCGACCCGACCCGCTTCACACCGGACGCGGTGCCGTTCACGATGTACCTGAATCTCGACAAGCCGCTCGCCGGCCTGTGGCTGCTGTGGGTGCTGCCGTGGGTCCATCCGGCCGTGCCGCCGGCCCGCGCGCTGCGCGTGGGCGTCGTCGCCGCGCTCGCGACGGCCGCCGCGTGCCTCGCCGGCGCGACCGCGTTCGGCATGGTCGGCTGGGCGCCCAAATGGCCGGCGGCCGGCTGGCTCTGGCTCGCGAACAACGTGCTGCTCGTGACGCTCGCCGAGGAAGCGCTGTTCCGCGGCTACCTGCAAGGCGGCCTGACCCGCGCGCTCGGCGCGTTCTCGTGGGGACCGTGGGCCGCGCTGGCCGCGGGCGCCGCGCTGTTCGGCGCGGCCCACGCGGCGGCCGGCTGGCAATGGATCGTGCTCGGCACGGTGGCCGGCGTCGGCTACGGCATCGCATACCGCCGGGGCGGCCTGTTCGCCGCCGCGCTCGCGCACGCGGGGCTGAACGTCGTCCACTTCGGGCTGTTCACGTATCCGATGCTGGCCGCCGCGCGTTAAGCGCCTCGCGCGCTTGATTGCCTACGCCAAGGATGCTTACTTGACCTGGTCGGCGATCGGCCGCAGAAACTCGGAGAAGCCGGTCAGCATGATCTGCACGCCGATGCACAGCAGCAGGAACGCCGACACGCGCATCGCGACCTTGGTGCCTTCGGTGCCGAGGTAGCGCGCGAGGAACGCGGCGCGGCTGTAG
This sequence comes from Burkholderia ubonensis, assembly GCF_902833085.1. Lineage (GTDB taxonomy): Bacteria > Pseudomonadota > Gammaproteobacteria > Burkholderiales > Burkholderiaceae > Burkholderia > Burkholderia ubonensis. The sequence goes on along the minus strand of NZ_CADFEB010000006.1, from coordinate 173,270 downwards.
GTCTGCCAGATCACCAGCGCGACGAGCGCGGACACCGCGATCGACACGAGGCTCGACAGCGCGAACTCCGACAGCTTGTGGGTCCGGTTCGCGTTGAGCGCGATCGCAGTGGCGATCGAGCCGGGGCCGGTGGTCAGCGGCACGGTGAGCGGGAAGAACGCGCGCTTCATCACGGTGGACACGTCGATCGGCCTGACCGGCGTGTCGCCGCCGCCCGGCACGTCCGGCTCGTTGAGCATCCGCCAGCCCGCCACCGCGACCGCGAAGCCGCCGCCGATGCGCAGCGCTTCCATCGAGATCCCGAAGAAATGCAGCACCGGCGTGCCGGCGAAGAACGCGACGAGCAGCACGACGAACGAATTGAACGCGACCTTCTTCGCGAGCATGTCGCGCTCCTGCTCGGTCAGCGACTCGGTGCGTTCGAGAAACAGGAAGGCGATGCCGATCGGATTGATGATGCCCATCAGGCCGGTGAAGCCGAACAGGATCTCGGAGATAAGACGGTTGACGATCATCGGACGGGGGAATCGGTCAGGTCGGATTCGGCGGCGCGCCGCGGGTCACGCATTGTAGAGCAACCGTCCCCGATTGCGGCGCGGCGGATGAGCGTCGGCAGCCCGCCGCGCCGGGCGTCCAAGCTTACGCGCCGCCCGCCTCCCAGGCCGGCGCCCGCTTCGCGAAGAACGCGGCGAAACCTTCCTTCGCCTCGTCCGTCGCGCGCACGCGCGAGATCGTCTGCGCGGTGAACGCCGCGCGTTCGTCGGACGGCGGATACTCGCCGATCGCATCGAAGAAGCGCTTGATCTCCATCAGCGCGTGCGGGCCGTTGCGGCTCAGCTCGGCGAGGGTCTTGCCAAGCGCATCGTCGAGCGCGTCGGCCGGCACGGCCTGATGGATCAGGCCGATCGCGACCGCCTCGCCCGCGCTCAACTGCGTCGCGGTCAGCGCGAGCCGGCGCGCCTGGCGCTGGCCGACCGCCTCGACGAGATACGGGCCGATCACGGCCGGCAGGATGCCGAAGCGCGCCTCGCTGACCGCGAAGCGCGCATGGTCGCTCGCGATCACGATGTCGCACGCGGCGCACAGGCCGACGCCGCCGCCGAACGCGTGCCCCTGCACGCGCGCGACGGTCGGCTTCGGGCACTGCCGGATCGCGCGCATCATCGCCGCGAAGCGCTCCGCGTCGCGCAGGTTCGCCGCCGCGTCGTTCGCGCTCGCGCGCTGCATCCACTGCAGGTCGGCGCCCGCGCAGAACGCGCGGCCGTCCGAGCGCAGCACGATCGCGCGCACGTCGTCGCGCGCGCCGAGCGCGGTGAATGCATCGGTCAGCTCGGCGATCATCGTCTCGTCGAACGCGTTGAGCACGTCGCCGCGCGCGAGCGCGACGGTCGCGATGCCGCGCGCATCGACGCTGACGGCCAGGGTCTTCATTCCATCCATCGAACAGGTTTCCTCGGGTAATCGGTCAGGCAGTGGGGTCAGGCGGCATGCCGCCGGTCGATCACGCGCTTGGCCTTGCCGGTCGCGGTCGCCGGAATGCCGCCCGCCGGCAGTACCGTGACGCCCGCGGACACGCCGACCATCGTCTTGATCCGGTGCTGCAGCTCGCGCGCGATCGCGGCGCGCTCGCCGTCCGGCACGCCGGCGCCCGCCTCCGAACGCAGCTCGACCGCGAGATCGAGCCGGTCCATGTGGCCGTCGCGCGAGATCGTCAGCTGATACTGGCCGGACAGCTTCGGCTGCGCGACCACCAGTTCCTCGATCTGGCTCGGGAACACGTTCACGCCGCGGATGATCATCATGTCGTCCGAACGGCCGGTGATCTTCGCGAGGCGGCGCATCGTGCGCGCGGTCGGCGGCAGCAGCGCGGTCAGGTCGCGGGTGCGGTAGCGGATCACCGGCATCGCTTCCTTCGTCAGCGACGTGAACACGAGCTCGCCCTCGCTGCCGTCCGGCAGCACCTCGCCCGTCACCGGGTCGATAATCTCGGGATAGAAATGGTCTTCCCAGACCACCGGGCCGTCCTTGGTCTCGATGCATTCGCACGCGACGCCCGGCCCCATCACTTCGGACAGCCCGTAGATGTCGAGCGCGTCGATGCCGGCGCGCGCCTGCACTTCCTCGCGCAGCGCCTGCGTCCACGGCTCCGCGCCGAAGATGCCGATCTTCAGCGACGACTCGGCCGGGTCCATCCCCTGCCGCACCATCTCGTCGATCAGGTTCAGCATGTACGACGGCGTGACGAGGATGATCCTCGGCTCGAAATCGCGGATCAACTGCACCTGCTTCTCGGTCTGCCCGCCCGACATCGGCACGACCATGCAGCCGAGCCGCTCCGCGCCGTAATGGATGCCGAGGCCGCCCGTGAACAGCCCGTAGCCGAACGCGTTGTGCAGCGTGTCGCCGGGGCGGCCGCCTGCCGCGCGGATCGAGCGCGCGATCACGTTCGCCCAGGTGTCGATGTCGCGCGCCGTGTAGCCGACCACGGTCGGCTTGCCGGTCGTGCCGCTCGACGCGTGCACGCGCACCACCTGCTGGCGCGGCACCGCGAACAGCCCGAACGGGTAGTTGTCGCGGAAGTCGGTTTTCGTCGTGAACGGGAATTTCGCGAGATCGGCGAGCGTCGCCAGGTCGTCCGGATGCACGCCCGCCGCGTCGAACGAGCGGCGGTAGTGCGGGACGTTGTCGTACGCGTGGCGCAGCGACCACTTGAGCCGCTGCAGCTGCAGCGCCTGGAGTTCGTCACGGCTCGCGGTCTCGATCGGGTCGAGCGCGGCCATCGGGTGCGTCGGGGCAGTCATCGGGGAGCTCCTCCAGTGGAGTGATGTCGTTATCGTGATCGGGGGGAAAGCGGCGGTCAGGACCGGAACGCGCGACCGGCCGCGCGCAGTGCGGCGAGGCGCGGCGACACGCGGTAGCGGTCCTCGCCGTAGCTCGCGGCCAGATGCGACAGCACGCGATGCACGCGTGCGATGCCGATCGCGTCGGCCCACGCGAGCGGGCCGCATGGATAGTTGACGCCCTTTTCCATCGCGAGATCGAGATCGGCGGGCGAGCACACGCCCTGGTTCACCGTGTCGGCCGCTTCGTTCGCGAGCATCGCGACGGTGCGCATCACGATCATGCCCGGCACGTCGGCCAGGCCGACCACGCGAAAGCCCGCCTGCTGGAACAGGCCGACCGCATCCGCATAGGCCGCGTCGCTGCACTGGAGCGCACGGGTCAGCGCGACGAGCCCGGCCTGCGCGTAGTCGCGTGCGAGGTCGACGAGCACGAGGTCGGCCACGCCCGTCTGCGCGGCGCGCTCGGTCGCGGTGCGGCCGTCGGTCAGCGCGATCGACGCACGGCCGGCCGTCGCGAGCAGGTCGTCGGAATGGGCGTGCGCGTGCCGCGCGCCGGCCACGCGCTCGGCGATGCGCGCGCGCAGCGCATCGGCCGGGCCGTCCTGCGCGAACAGCGTGACGGCCGCGGGCGCGTCGCACGGCGGCTCGACGTCCGGCGCCGGCGGCGTCGCGCCGTCCGCATACGAATAGAAGCCGCGGCCGGACTTGCGGCCGAGGAAGCCCGCGTTGACGAGTTCCTGCTGGATCAGCGACGGCGTGAAGCGCGGATCGTTGAAGTACGCGCGGAACACCGATTCGGTCACCGCGAAGTTCACGTCGTGGCCGATCAGGTCCATCAGCTCGAACGGCCCCATCCGGAATCCGCCCGCTTCGCGCATCACCGCGTCGATCGACGCGGGCGCGCCGCCCTGCTCGTTCAGCACGCGCAGCGCCTCCGCGTAGTACGGCCGCGCGACGCGGTTGACGATGAAGCCCGGCGTCGACTTCGCCAGCACCGGCCGCTTGCCCCACGCGGCGGCGGTGTCGTATAGCACCTGCGCGACCTCGGGCGCGGTCGCGAGCCCGCTGACCACCTCGACGAGCGCCATCAGCGGCGCGGGATTGAAGAAATGCAGGCCGGCGACGCGCTGCGGCGCGCGCAGGCCGGCCGCGATCGCCGTGATCGAGATCGACGACGTGTTGGTCGCGAGCAGGCACGCGTCGTCGACATGGCGCTCGAGCGTCGCGAAGATCTCGCGCTTCACGTCGAGCCGCTCGGCCGCCGCCTCGACGACGAGCGCGGCGGGCGCGAAGTCGGCCAGCGCGCGCACCGCGCTCACGCGGTTCGCCGCGGCTTGCGCCTGCGCCGGGTCGAGCCGGCCCTTCTCCGCGAGACGCGCGAACTGCGCGCGAATCCCGGCGAGCGCCTTGTCGCAGGCCGCTTCGTTCAGGTCGTACAGCCGTACCGGATGGCCGGCCGCCGCTGCGACCTGCGCGATGCCCGCGCCCATCGCGCCCGCGCCGATCACGCCGACGACCGCCGCCGGCGCCAGCGCGCCCGGGCTCACCGAATGTGCAGAGAAAACAGCCATCGCTTGCGATCCGTCAAGAAGTGGGAATGCCGGCGATTATAAACCGACCGGTCGGTAGATTTATGTCAGGGCGAGCCCGGATTCGTCACGTAAAAGACCGTTACCGAATCCGCAAAGACAAAAAATGAAAATTGCCCGGCACTTTTTTTGCACCGAAAGGTCAACGTAAGGGTTCGATTTTCGGATAGCGGTGCGCATCCGCCTGATAAAATCCCGCAACCCGCAGGATTTCAGGGAGAAATCGCGTGCCACGCCGCCATTGCCGCGCATCGCCGGCCACCCTTTCGGGGCCGGACCAGAGCCGCCGGCCTTGCCGGGCGGCGATCCGGCCCTGCTTCCAGCGGCCCGCCGCATCGAACCGGTTCGATGCGACCGGCGCCGGCGCGACGGGCTCCGGCCCCCTCGCTACCTGCCGCGTCGCAACGGCGAACCCGGGCCGGCGCGTGTCCGCGCCGCCGTCTTTCAGTTCCATCGCTCTCGTTCGGCGGTTGTCCGGCCGGGCTTCGTCCAACCCGTGACGGCGCGTCGTGCGCCGCCACTCGAATAAGGAAAACCCTCCATGCCGATGTCGTCCAACCCGCTCCCGCGCTGGACCCTCTGGGCCCCGCTTGCCGCCTGGCTGGTACTCGCGCTGTCGCGCGTCGTGCCGGCCGATGGTCTCGTCATCGCACTGTTCGCGGCCGCGCTCGCCGGCTCCGTGTTCGCTGCGGTCCACCATGCCGAAGTCGTCGCGCACCGCGTCGGCGAACCGTTCGGCACGCTCGTGCTCGCCGTCGCCGTGACCGTCATCGAAGTCGCGCTGATCGTATCGGTGATGCTCGGCGCGGGCCCCGAGAAATCCGGCCTCGCGCGCGACACCGTGTTCGCCGCGGTGATGATCATCTGCAACGGCATCGTCGGCCTGTGCCTGCTCGTCGGCGCCTGGCGGCACGGCGAGCAGGACTTCCAGGGGCGCGGCGCGAGCAAGGCGCTCGCGGTGCTCGCGTCGCTGTCGGTGCTGTCGCTCGTGATGCCGAACTACCTGAGCGCCGCGCCGGGCCCGCTGTTTTCACGGTCGCAGCTCGCGTTCGCGGGCGTGTCGTCGCTGGTGCTGTACGGCGTGTTCGTGTTCGTGCAGACCGTGCGCCACCGCGACTACTTCCTCGCCGACCACGACAGCGCGAACGAATCCGTCCACGCGGCGCCACCGAGCAGCCGCACCGCGCTGGTCAGCCTGCTGATGCTGTTCGTCAGCCTCGTCGCGGTCGTGCTGCTCGCCAAGCTGCTGTCGCCGGCCGTCGAGCACGCGGTGCTGCGGCTCGGCCTGCCGGAAGCCGCGGTCGGCATCGTGATCGCCGCGCTCGTGCTGCTGCCCGAAGGGCTCGCGGCCGTCACCGCGGCGCGCGCGAATCGCCTGCAGACCAGCATGAACCTCGCGCTCGGCTCGGCGCTCGCGAGCATCGGGCTCACGATTCCGACGGTCGCCGCGGTGTTCATCTGGGTCGGCCAGCCGCTCACGCTCGGCATCGGCGCGATGGAAACCGTGCTGCTGTCGCTGACGCTGCTCGTCAGCACGCTGACGCTCAGCGCCGGACGCACGACCGTGCTGCACGGCGTCGTGCACCTGTCGCTGTTCGCGGCCTATCTGTTCCTGTCGGTCACGCACTGATCAAGCGTGATGCGAAACCTTCCCGTCCGGCTGATCGGCATCCTGCTGGCGCTGCACCTGCCGGTGGCGCACGCGCAGCCGGTCAGCGCGCCGGACGATGTCATCGGACGCTGGCATTTCGACAATCCGTTGCTGTATTACGGCGACATGGACACCGACGGCAACCCGCTCTACGTGATCTGCGAAGCCGGGCGGCTTCGGGCCTCGGTGCTGGTAGACGGCACCGATCGGCATGACGGCCAGCGCGTGCGCGCGACATTCGCGTCGAACAGCGCACGCGTTTCAAGCCGCGGCACTTTCGCCCTGTCCGATCTCGACATGTACGCCGTCACGGAAATCACGGACCGCGCGCGGTTCTATCGCCTGTTCGACGACGACCGGGAACTCCGGATCGACGTCGAAGGCTATGTCGTTCGCCTGCTGTTGCGCGGCGCGCGCGATCAGGTCGCTGGACTGAAAGCCGCCTGCCCGGTCAGGCGAGGACGCTGAAGGCCGCGTCCCGCCCACGTCACGGGTTGCGCGCGGCGGCGCCCGCTTTCCCGCATGCATCCGGCGTCCGGTCGGACGCCCCCGCGCACTGCCGCCACACCGCGTCCGGCATCGCCGCGACCACGACGAGATCCTGTCCCGGCGCGTAGTTCCAGATCACACGCCCCGGCCGGTCGCGCGCGGCTTCCCAGATCCTGCGCTTCTGCGCCGCGCTCAGGCGGATCGCGCCGTTCCGGCCGCTCTTGCCGGCCGCGAGCAGCTGCAGCTCGTCGTCCCGGAACGCAATGATGCCGCCGGCCGACTCGTCGCCCGGCAACAGCAGGAAACGCCAGTCGTAATTCCCGTAGTCGACGGGCGGAATCGTCCAGTTCGGGCCTTCGAGCACCAGCGTGCGCTGCTCGCGATCGGACAGGTCGTACGCGTCGCGGATCTCCGGCAACCGATGCGGCAGCGCCTTCTGCCCGGACGACGCGAGGTAAAGCGCGCCCGGCTTGCCCTGCGCATCGAAAGTTTGCACCCGCACGGCACGGTCTTCGCGCCGGATCACGCGCAGCAGACGGCCGTCGGCGTCATGCACGTAGACGAGCCCGGCCTGATCGCCGGCGCGGCCGTCGCACACGTCGGCGCCCGACGCCGCGAGCCAGCCGTGCGCGTCGTAGCGCAGGCACACGCGGCCGGTCTGCGCCGGCGGCGTGCGTTCGCCGGCGTCGCGGTCGCGGCCGAAGGTGTCGAAGCCGGCCAGCCGCCCGGCGCCGTCGTAATGCAGCACGAGCTTGCGTTCGAGCCGGTAATCGCCCGGCTCCGCCGCGCGCGCGTCGGCGGCGCGATTGCCGGCCCCGCCACGCCGCCGCTCGTACGCGTAGCGATCGCTTTCCTCGCGGGTCAGCAGCGCTTCGCGCTTGTCCTCGAACGCGTTGGTGAACCCGTTTTGCTCGACGCGGCACAGATGGCGCGTGCCGTCCGCCGCCTGGTCGAAAAACAGCGTGGTCGGGCCGACGCGCTTGCCCGGCAGGCGGTAGACGGACCAGTCGACCTGCTCCGCCCACAGCGTCGGGCGCGCGCGCCCGTCGAGCGTGACGCGCAGCGGATCGTCGAGGTCCGACGACTTGACGCGCGAACCATTCAGCCCGAGCAGCACGCCGGCGTCGTCCAGCGGAAAATCCACCGCTACCGGCGTCATCGCGGCCAGCGCGGCGTCGGACGGATCGCACACCGCGTGGGCGAACGGCGCGGCCGCGAGGCCGGCTGCGAGCGCGAACGCATGGACGCGCAGGCGCCGGCGAACGTTATTGGAATTGTGTGCCATGAAGCGTCGCGATCAGGTTCCAGAATTCGGCGCTGACGCCGCCGAGCCGCAGCGCGCCGTGCCGGTCGTCCATCAGCAGGAACGGATAGGCGTTCCGTTCGAGCGTCCCCGGCGGCGGCAGATGGTATGGCCTGAATCGCTTCGGATCGCTGAAGTAGCGCTCCGCGGTCTCGCCGCCGGTGCCGATGTGCATGTACCACACGGTCAGGTCGCGCGCCGCGATCTTCGAATCGGTCTCCGGATAGATTCCGCCTTCGCCCGCCGGCACCGATTCGCGCAACACGTCGAAGAAGATGCGGCCGGTGCCCGCGACCGCGAAGCCCGCGCCCGCGCTGATGCCCGCATGCTCGGCAACGGTTTTCAGCAGCGGCACCGCGCGCGACTTCGGCACGACCGATTTCGCGAAGATCCGCTCGAACTCGTCGTCGGTAATCGGCTCGTCGGACGCTTGGCGTTGCTGCAGCGTCGCGAAATCAGCCTCGAATTGCGCGAGCCACGCGCGGTAGCGCTGCGCTTCGGCGGCGCGGTCGAAGGCGTCGGCGAAGGCCGGTTGCGCGGCCAGCAGGACGGCGATCCAGGCAAGCGCAGCGACGGCCAGCACGCGCAAGCCCTGCCGCAGTGCCCGCAGATGGCGCGGACGTTCTCTCATGATGTTGTCTTTCTTCGAGTGATGGCTGCGCCGGTTCGTCACGGCGCACGCAGCGACACGTTCCGGGCCACCGGCCGATGTCCCGTTATCGCAAAAAGGGGCAGTGTACTGAATCCCGGCGCGCGTGACATCTCCTCTACGCGGGTTCGCGACACTCAACGGCCGCAGTCAGACGCCGTGCGCGCCAATGCGCGTCTCTGCGCGTCGTCGAACAGGCTCGCGTCCTCATACCCGGCCAGCTCGCTCGCGATGTCAGGCGGCAGCGGCACCTCGCCGCCGTCGTCGCGCACCGCCCACGCGCCGCCGTCGCGAAAGCCGATCGCCAGCCATCCGTCCCGCACGCCCGTCCGGCTCAGGCTCTCGTAACGCGCAGCGCATTGCTCCACGCCGTCGACATCGACGATGCCCCAGTACCCGCCGCGCCGAACGCGCAGCAGCACCCCGATCGAGAACGTCGCGATCTCGTCGGCCGCCCCGGGCGCGATCAGCGCGTGGCCGTTCTCGTCGACGAGCGCACTGCGCGCCGCGCCGTCTTCGCCGGCTTGCGGCAGCAGGTAGCGAAACGTCTTGCCGCCGTTTTCGTCGCTCGCCTCGACGACCTCGACCTGCTCCTGCGGCGCACTCCCCAGCCGCACCAGGCGACGGGTATAGACGTCCGGCACGGTCCTGCCGGCGGGCGTCGCGAAGATCACGCCGGTCGAATGGTCGATCGCGTCGAATCCGGCCGGCAGCCGCCATTGCCCGCGGGGGTCGACGACACCCCACAGCGCCTGCTCGCGCGCCGCCCAGCAGCATTCGCCGAAATGGAGCAAGACCGTCAACTCCGCGTAACGGCACGGCACGACCTCCACGCCGTGACGATCGACGACGCCGAACTTGCCGTCCCGCTTGACCCGCGCGAACTCGCCATGCCAGAACGCCCACACCTGCTCGTACTGCAACGGCGTGATCTCCCGCCCCGTCGTGTCGACGTGGCCGTACCGGTCGCCCTGCCTGACGATCGCGACGTCCGTCCAGGCATCGAACTCGCCGATCTCGTCATAGCGCGCCGGCGCGAGCACCTCGCCGGTCACCGCCATCACGCCGTGCCGCCCGTCCTGCTCGAACACCAGCGCTTCGTCGTAGATGATCGACGTCAGCGGCTCCCAGCCGTAGTCGTAGTGCGGCTGATTGATCAGTTCGCGAAAGCTCGTCACGTCCTCGCATGTCAGCCCTTCGCAAGCGTCGAGCAGCGCGGGATCGTCCGCGTCGATCGCGGCGCGAATCCGCGCGTTGTCGCGCTCGATGCGCGCCAGCAGCGCCTGCGCCTGGTCCGCGTGCGTCTCTTCGGACAGGTTGAACACGTCCCATGCGTCGAGATGGAAGTAGCGATGCACGGCACGGTTGCCGAGGAACGCGAGACTCTTCCGCTTCGCTTCGCGGAACGCGTCGGGATCGTCGATCAAGCGCTCGGCGTGGCGCTCCAGGAACGCATAGAGCCGCGCCATCAGCGCCTTGCCGCCCGCCGCGTCGGCATAAAGGCCGTCGGCCTCGCCGGTGTCGTTGCAGCGGTTGCGCGCCAGGAACGGCGACGACGACAGCAACGGGCTCAGCACGGTCGGAAAGTCGTAGTTCCATTCGACCATGCCCAGGCACGGCGCGCTGGTCCGGCCGACGTCGTCGAGGTTGTACAGATACAGGCGATGCGCCATCGGATGTCCTCCTGAAAAACGGCATGACTGCCCGCGGGTCGTCAAACGTCCGAATGAACGACGACGTCGAACTTCGCGCCGAGCATCGTCGCGATTTCCTCGAGCACGGGCGCCCATGCGCGCATCGGCTCGAGGCTGTCGCGGCAGTCCGGACCGAGCGCGAAGAACGCGCGCTTCATGTAGGGATCGTTGACCTCGGGGGGCTGGTTGCGCGGCTTCACGTCGAACCACAGCAGCCCCTGGCATGAGCCGGTGCCGGGCTTTCGAATCGAATCGATCGCGAAGATTCCGAGGGTGGTGATCGCGCCGTGGCGAAACCGGAAGCTGTCGCCGCCGCAACGCAATCCGGACCATGCGCGATCGGGCGAGCGAAACACGACGAGCGCGTCGTCATCGCCCGTCGCCGTCGCGGTCGAGCCGTCGGTTCCCGCGTCGACGTGCACGTATTGTTCGATCACGTGCCGGAGTTCATCGAACAGATGACGGGCGTCGCCTGGTACAGCCAGTCTTTTGAACTGCGCCGCGTCGCGATCGACGAGGGGTTCGGCCGACGCGTCGCGTTTCGCGAGCCTCAACAGGATGGCGGTCTGCGCGACCAGCACGGCGACCGCCGTCGCGCCGCCGGCCAGCAAGCCGTAGCGCGGCACCACCAGCCACGCCGCGATCGCGGCGGGAATCAGGTAAAGCAACCAGATCAATCCGTGCCCTCGTTTTTGGTCTTATTTCGACGACGCATCGTTCGCCGGTTTGTCGACGACGGCGTCGACGATATCCCCGATCCAGTCCAGATCATGGTTTTCCCGGCGCGCGTTCTTCATGTCCATCTGCGCGCCTATCAAGTCGAAACCCTCGCGCGCGTCGTCACGCCGTTGCGGCACGACGACGCCCTTCGCCATCTGCCGCCGTGCGAGATCCGCCGCCGCCTTTTGATGCCGGGTCAGCTTCTTCTTGCCGGCTCGTCGTGGCTTCGGCGTCGCCGGCGGCGCATCGCCTTGTCGCGGTGTCGCGGCCGCCGCGATCTCCCGCTTCAAGCGGGCACAGAAATTCCGGATGGCGTCGATCAGCATCGTCTGATTCCGTCTTCGGTGGTTCGAAATGCTTCGGACCGAAGTGTGCCATGCAACCACGCTGCGTCACACCATCCCGTCTTCCGCACTCTCCGCGAGAAACGCGTCGACCATCGCGTTGAAGCGCGGCAACGCGGGGTTGTCGTTGTCCGTGCGCCACGCGAGATACAGCTCGGCCGCGACGTCGACGTTCGCGAGCGGCCGGAACACGACGCCGCCGACGTGCAGCGCGCGCGCCGACGCCGGCACCAGCGCCGCGCCGAGCCCCGCGCGCACGAGCCCGAGCATCGTGTGCGTCTGTCCGACGTAGTGCAGATAGTTCGGCAGCCGCCCGGCGCTCGCGAACATGCCCGAGATCACGTCGTGGAAGTACTTGCCCTCGTTCGGCGAATACGCGATGAACGGCTGCCGGTCGAGATCGTCGGGGCCGATCGATTCGCGCGCGGCGAGCGCCGAGCCTTCCGCGACCGCGACCAGCAGCGGCTCGCGCAGCGCCAGCCGGTACTCGAGCGGCTGCCGGGCCGCGCGCTGCCGCACGAAGCCCGCATCGAGCATCCGCGACACGAGCGCGTCGATCTGCACCGTCGACACCATCTCGCGCAACTCGACGTCGACATCCGGCAGCGCATGCGCGGCGTGCGCGAGCAGCATCGGGATCATCCGGTACGCGCTGACCGCGGTGAACCCGAGCGTGATGCGCCCCGCGTCGCCGCGCGCGACGCGCTGCGCGGCCTGCTCGGCCCGCGCGGAAAACTCGAGGATGTGCCGCGCGTCGCGCAGGAAGCGCTCGCCGGCGGCGGTCAGGCTCACCTGCCGGCTGCTGCGCTCGAGCAGCGCGATGCCGAGCGCGTGCTCGAGCAGCTGGATCTGCCGGCTGAGCGGCGGCTGCGTCATGAACAGCCGCTTCGCCGCGCGACCGAAATGCAGTTCCTCGGCGACCGCGACGAAGCAGCGGAGCTGGTGCAATTCAATCATTCAGATGCCGGATCGATCGATTGGCTCGTGATGCGCGGGCATCGCCGCACCGCGCCGACGGCGCCACGCTCACGCGCGCTTGAGGCCGTCCGGCGCGTGCTCGACGGTCAGCCGGTCCAGCTCGCGCAGGTCTTCTTCCAGCGCGGGCGTGAGCGTCGTGCGCAGGTGTTCGAGGAAGGTGCGGATCTTCGCGTCGAGATAGCGGCGCGTCGCGTACACCGCGTAGACGCTCAGCGTCTGCAGCCGGTATTCCGGCAGCACGCGGATCAGCCGCCCCTGGCGGATATCGTCGAGCACCGTATACAGCGCGACGCACGCGATCCCGCGCCCGGCGCGCACGGCGACGCACAGCGCGTCCGGCACGTTGACCTGGAACGGCGCGGGCGGCAGCTCGAACACCTGCTCGTCGCCGTCCTTGTGCTCGAGCCGCCATTCGCTGGCCGGCGACGCCGGCGTGTCGAGCCGCAGGCAGATGTGCTTCGGCAGGTCTTCCGGCGTTTGCGGCGTGCCGTGCCGCGCGAGGTATTCGCGCGACGCGACGAGCACGCTGCAGCTCGTGCCGCAGGTCTGCGCGACATAACCCGAATCCGGCAGCTGCGACGCGGTGACGATCGACACGTCGTAGCCTTCCTCGACCAGGTTCGGCATCCGCTGCGCGAGCGTCAGCTCGACCGACACGTCCGGGTTGTCCTCCTGGTAGCGGACGATCGACGACACGACGTGGCTCTGCCCGAGCCCCGTCATCGCGTGGATGCGCATCTTGCCGGTCGGCCGCAGCAGCGCGTTGCGCGCCTCCGCGTTCGCATAGTCGATTTCCTCGAGGATCGATTTCGCGCGCTCGAAATAGCGCTGGCCGCTCTCGGTGAGGCCGAGGTGGCGCGTCGTGCGATGCAGGAGGCGCGTCTGCACGTGCGCCTCGAGGTTCGAGACGGCGCGCGACACCTGCGCGGTGGTCGCGTCGATCTCCTTCGCGACCGCGGTGAAACTGCCGGCTTCGACGACGCGCACGAACAGGCGCATGTTTTCGAGCATGTCCATTGAATTGGCTTGGGGGAAAGTAAGTGGGAAGGCGTCGGCCGCGCTCGCGTCAGGTGGGGAACGGAACACGGACGGGAACCACGGCGACGCGATTCCCCATGCCGGAGAAGAGGCGGGAGAGCGGGCATCGCATGCGTGGTCGGGACGTTCGGGGGGGAATTGGTGGCCCGAATTGTACGCCGCTGCGGACGAACGTGCGCTGCAGCGCCCGAAGTTTTCATCCGGCGAAAGCTTCCCGAAAGCCACGCCGGTCGCGTGCCTGCAACACCGTGATGCGGCGCGGCAATTTATATCACAACGCGATATAATGCCGCACCCCCGCACCCCGAAACGCGCGCACCGTCCGCTTCTTTCTTCACAGGTTCCATGTCGTCCGGCTCCTCCACGTCCCGTCGCACGCTGCGGCAATGGCTGCACAGCTTCACCCCTCTTCCGATGACCCTCGGCTGGCGCGAGCGCCTGCGCTCGTGCGCCGGCGCGCTGGTCGGCATCGCGACGGTCGGCTTCACGATGAAGGTCGTGCCCGGCGTGCCCGGGCTCGTGCCGCTGCTGGTCGCGCCGATGGGCGCGTCGGCGGTGCTGCTGTTCGCGGTGCCCGCGAGCCCGCTCGCGCAGCCGTGGTCGATCATCGGCGGCAACCTGGTCGCGGCGACGGTCGGCGTCGCGTGCGCGCAGTGGATCGCCGATCCGATCACGGCCGCCGCGGTGGCGGTCGCGTGCGCGATCGGCGGGATGTTCGCGCTGCGCTGCGTGCACCCGCCGTCGGGCGCGGTCGCGCTGACGGCCGTGCTCGGCGGGTCGGCGATCCACCGGCTCGGCTTCGGCTTCGTGCTCGAGCCGATCGCGCTGCAATCGGCGATCCTGCTGTCGGCGGCGCTCGTCTACCACGCGCTGACGGGCCACCGCTATCCGCACGGCGCCGTGCGGCCCGATGCGAAGCCGCAGGCGGGCGGCGTGCCGGCGCGCGCACGCGGTGGCCGAGGTGGCTTTACGCGCGAGGATCTCGACGCGGTGCTCAAGCGCCGCGGCGAATGGCTCGACGTCGATCCGAACGACCTCGAGGCGCTGCTGCGCGAAACCGAACTTCAAGCCTACGCGCGCACGTTCGGCCAGCTCACCTGCGCCGACCTGATGACGAAGGATGCGATCAGCATCGCGCCGTCGACGTCGGTGACGGCCGCGCTCACGCTGCTCGACCGCCATCGCGTGAAGGCGCTGCCCGTCGTCGATGCGGACCGCCGACTGGTCGGCATCGTCACCCGCGCCGACCTGACGCGCTACCTGCGCCGCCCGACCGCGCTGTGGCAGCGCCTGTCCGCGCGCCTGCCGGAATCGTTCGGCGGCCAGCCGGCGAGCGTCGACACGGTGATGAGCCGCGACGTCGCGTCGGTGCCGCAGACGCTGCCGCTCACGGCGCTCGTGCCGCTGTTCACGCACTCGGGCCACCACCACATTCCGGTCGTCGACGCATCGCGCCGGCTCGCCGGCATCATTACCCAGACCGACCTCGTCACGGGCCTGTACCAGCAGACGCAGATGCTCGAAGCCGCATAACCCGGCGACGCCGCAGCGCGGCACGTTTCGCACTGCCGCTGCTGGCACAATTCGCACGTTTATATCATATTGTGATATATATTCGCGCTACCGTTTTTCCTTCTCCATCACGATGACCGACACCCGACGCGCGCTGCACAAATCCGATTTCGAGCAGCTCTCCGAATTCCGCTACCAGATGCGCCGCTTCGAGCGCTTCTCCGAGCGCGCCGCGCAAAGCGAAGGCGTGACGCCGCTGCAATACCTGCTGCTGCTGCACATCAAGGGCTATCCGCAGCGCGAATGGGCGACCGTCGGCGAGCTCGCGGAACGCCTGCAGGCGCAGCATCACGGCGTCGTCGCGCTCGTGTCGCGCTGCGAAGCGCTCGGGCTCGTGAAGCGCAAGCCGAGCGACACCGACCGCCGCCAGGTCGAGGTCCATCTCGAAGCCGCCGGCGAAACCCTGCTCGCGCGCCTCGCGGCGATGCACCGCACCGAGCTGAAATCGCTCAAGGGCGCATTCCAGGTTCCCCAACTCGATTACTGACTTACTGACTTCGACGCCCGACACGATGAACGCCCCGCACAAACGCGATTTCGCGACCAACGACCGCCTGCCCAGGATAGCGCTGCTCGCCGCCGTGATCGGCGTGCTCAGCACGCTCGCGGCGTTCGTGCTGTTGAGCCTGATCCACCTGTTCACGAACCTGTTCTTCTTCCAGCGGTTCTCGTTCGCCGACCATTCGCCGGCCGGCAACACGCTCGGCGCGTGGGTGATCGCGGTGCCGGTGATCGGCGGGCTGATCGTCGGGATGATGGCGCGCTTCGGTTCGGAAAAGATCCGCGGCCACGGCATCCCCGAGGCGATCGAGGCGATCCTGTTCGGCAAGAGCCGCATGTCGCCGAAGGTCGCGGTGCTCAAGCCGCTGTCGTCCGGCGTCGTGATCGGCAGCGGCGGCCCGTTCGGCGCCGAGGGGCCGATCATCATGACGGGCGGCGCGCTCGGCTCGCTGATCGCGCAGTGCGTGAAGGTCACCGCCGCGGAGCGCAAGACGCTGCTCGTCGCAGGCGCGGCGGCCGGCATGACCGCCGTGTTCGGCACGCCGGTCGCCGCGGTGCTGCTCGCGGTCGAGCTGCTGCTGTTCGAATGGCGCCCGCGCAGCTTCCTGCCGGTCGCGCTCGCGTGCGCGGTCGCCGGCTTCGCGCGCGCGGTGTTGTTCGGCGTCGAGCCGCTGTTTCCGCTGACGACCGCCGCGCCGTCGCCGGTCGCGCTGCTGTCGTGCGTGGTCGCGGGCCTGCTGTCCGGGATGCTCGCGTGCGGGCTGTCGGCCGCGCTCTACCGCGTCGAGGACGCGTTCGCGAAGCTGCCCGTGCACTGGATGTGGTGGCCCGCGCTCGGCGCGATCGTGACCGGCGTCGGCGGCTGGCTGCAGCCGCGCGCGCTCGGCGTCGGCTACGACGTGATCGGCGACCTGCTGCATCAGCACATCGCGCTGCAGGTCGCGCTCGCGCTGCTGGTCGTCAAGGCGGTGATGTGGGTGATCGCGCTCGGCTCCGGCACGTCGGGCGGCGTGCTCGCGCCGCTGCTGATGCTCGGCGCGGGGCTCGGCGCCGTGCTCGCGCCGATGCTGCCGGGCGGCGACCCGGCGCTGTGGCCGCTCGTCTGCATGGCCGCGACGCTCGGCGCCACGCTCGGCGCGCCGCTGACGGCGATCGTGTTCGCGTTCGGCCTCACGCACGACGCCAACGCGCTGCTGCCGCTGCTCGCGGCGACGCTCGTCGCGCACGGCTTCGCGACCGTGGTAATGAAGCGTTCGATCATGACCGAGAAGATCGCGCGCCGCGGCTATCACATCTATCGCGAATACGGCGTCGATCCGCTCGAGCGGCACGACGTCGCCGAAGTGATGACGCGCGCCGATGCGATCGTCGCGATCGATGCTGCGACGCCGCTCGCGGAGGTCGATGCAACGTTCTTCGGTACGCGGCAGACGCACCGCGCGTATCCGGTCGTGCAGGACGGCCGCCTGCTCGGCGTCGTCGATCGCGCGCTGCTCGACGCGCAGCGCGCGAGCCGCGCGCCCGGCACGCCGATCGCGGACGTGCTGGCCGATCGCGCGCCCGTGGTCGCACTCGCGCATGAAACGTGCCGCCTCGTCGCGACGCGTCTCGCGGTGCACGGCCTCGAGCGGCTGCCGGTCGTCGACGACGCGCAATCGCTGCGCATGACCGGCATCGTGTCGCGCAGCGACCTGATCAAGCCGGCGCTCCAGCACTTCGACGACGAACACAAGCGCGAGCGCTTCCGCCCGATCGTGCCGGCCAACGCGCGCAAGGCCGGTTGAGCCGTTGCATTTGAACTTGCTTGACAGTTCGATCTGCGAAAGTTTGTCATCATGGGCTCCATGCGACGGGGCCTACCACCATCCATCCCACGATAACGAGTCGACGCGCGGCATTCGCACGAATGCCGCACGCGGCGACCCTTCACCCATCCCACGCTCGGGCAGCGAGACGACCACGCGGCGCACCGGATCATCCGTTTGGCAAGCGCGTTAACAACTTGTTGCGGAATTGCTTGAACCCGATCCGCGCGGCGCGATCTCACTTATGCAGTTCTGCTGCGCATCCCACTCAATCAATCACGACCCGAGGGAGATAACGTGAAATACTTACCGCTCATCGCACTGACTATCGCAATTTCCGCTCACGCGGCCGATCCGTCGCCTGCCGTGCAAAACGTGGGACAAAGCCAGAAACCCGCTCAGGAAGTCTCGGCGTGCATCGCGAAGACCTGGGCAGACAAATCCCAGCAACAGGTCGTCTCGCAGTACGTGCTCGCGAACGGCCTCGCGACCGACGTCTACGCGCCGGGCCAGCAGCCGCCGAACGGCGCCGCCGCGCTGGTGCGACCGGCCCAGACCGCAGGCGCGAAGACGTGGGTCGGCTTCCGTGCCGGCAGCGGTGCGGGCGCCGATGCCGCAGGCGACATCAACGCCTGCCTGTAACGCGTCCGGCGAACGGCCTCGCACGGCCCGGCCCGCCAAACGACGAGCCCCGCAATCGCGGGGCTTTTTCGTTGAACGGCCGGCGGCGCGCCATGCGCGCCGACGTCGTCAGAGATAGCTGCAGACGTAGTCGAGCGTTTCGAGCACTTCGATGTCGAAACGGCTCTTGCCCGGCACCGAGAACGACTCGCCCGCGCCGTAGGTCTGCCATGCGTCGCTGCCGTCGAGCTTCACGCGGCACTTGCCGGCCTGCACTTCCATCAATTCGGGCGCGTCCGTGCCGAAGTTGAGCGCGCACGGCAGGATCACGCCGAGCGTCTTGCGCGTGCCGTCCGGAAACAGCACGGTGTGCGATACGCACTTGCCGTCGAAGTAGACATTGGCACGCTTGACGACCGACACGTTGTCGAATTGGGTTGCACTGGTCATGTAACGCCTCTGGTTGCTGAATCTGAAAGTTGGCGATGGATTGGAGATCGGCCGGCTGCGCCGGCCGGCCGCTATGATACCGGCTCGCCGGCCGCGCACGGAAATTGCGCCGTTCATCACGCGGCCCCAATGCTCAGGACAGCTTGCAAAAACGCGTTCGACCCGTGAACGTCCCGATCACCGCAGCCCTTGCCTGCGCGCCGAATCGCGCAGGCAATCGAGCAGCATCGATGCGGCCGGCGTGAGCGGGCTGTCGCGGCGCGTCACCACCTGCACCGACACGGCAGGCAGCCGGTCGCGGATCGGCAGCACCACGAGCCGGTCGCGCGCCCAGTCGGCATCGAGCAGTTGCTCCGGCATCGACGCGAGCAGGTCGGAGCCCGTCATCAGGCTGTGCGCGAGCCCGAAGCTCGGGCACTCGACGATGCGCGACGGCACCGGCAAGCCGTGCGCGACGAAGCAGTTGAACAGCGCCTGCGTGGAGCTTTCCGGCGACGGGTTCATCAGCCAGTCGGCGTCGACGAGCTCGGCGAGCGACGTCGCCGACGCGAGCGGATGCCCGTTGCGCGCGACGATCAGCGAGCGGCTCGCATACAGCTCCGCGTGATCGAACTCCGCCGCCAGCAGCTCGGGCACGACCACCGCCACCGCAAAATCGAGCGAGCCGTCGTGCAGGCGCGGCAGCGCGACGCCCGGGAAACCTTCGATGAAACTCACGCGCGCGACCGGAAAACGCCGCCGGAACGCGCGGAACGCGTCGGGCAGGATCGTCACCGCCGCGGCCGGCGTGATGGCCGCCGCCACCGAGCCCGTCGTCGCGCCCTGCGCCTGCTCGATGTCGTCGCGCGCCCGCTGCATCTCGGCGACGATCAGCCGCGCACGCACCTGGAGCTGCTGGCCGAAGCCGGTCAACTGCACGCCGCGCGCGGTGCGCACCACGAGCGACACGCCGAGCGCATGCTCCAGCTCCTTGACCGCCTTGGTCAGCGCGGCCGGCGACACGTTGAGGCGGCGCGCCGCCGCGCGGATGCTGCCCTCGTCCGCGACGGTGACGAACGCTTTCAACTGGTGATATTTCATGGTGATGCGTGATCCGTGGAAACCCGGACACCGGGCCCGGCACCCGATCTCAGGGTGTTCCCTAGCGGCAACCTGCGGTGAGCACCGAAGCAATTTATCAGCTTCTGGTAAGCGACAGAAATTTATATGCTTCGACGTCATATGTACGTCAAACGCCCCTTCGGAGACACCATGCAGCCTGCGAACCCCGTCATCCCCGGCATCGCCGCGATCGCGCCCGACCTGATCGACGTGCGCCGCCGCATCCACGCCCATCCCGAGCTGGCGTTCGAGGAAACGCTGACGAGCGATCTCGTCGCCGAGCTGCTCGCCGGCTGGGGCTACGAGGTTCATCGCGGCCTCGGCAAGACGGGCGTCGTCGGCGTGCTGCGCGAAGGGCAAGGCACGCGCACGATCGGCCTGCGCGCCGACATGGACGCGCTGCCGATCGCCGAGACGACGGGCCTGCCGTACGCGAGCCGCCACGCGAACAAGATGCATGCGTGCGGCCACGACGGCCACACCGCGATGCTGCTGTGCGCGGCGCGGCACCTCGCGGCGACGCGCCGGTTTTCCGGCACGCTGAACCTGATCTTCCAGCCGGCCGAGGAGAACTTCGGCGGCGCGCAGGCGATGATGGACGACGGCCTGTTCGACCGCTTCCCGTGCGACGCGATCTTCGCGATCCACAACATGCCGGGCCGCCCTGCAGGCGACATGGCGTTCCGCACGGGCGCGGCGATGGCGTCCGCCGACCGCGTGACGATCACGCTGCGCGGCGTCGGCGGCCACGGCGCGATGCCGCACTTCGCGCGCGACCCGATGTCGGCGGCGGGCAGCATCATGGTCGCGCTGCAGACGATCGTCGCGCGCGAGATCGACGCGCAGCAGGCGGCCGTGATCACGGTCGGCAGCGTGCAGGCCGGCGAGACGTTCAACGTCATTCCCGAGACGGTCGTGATGAAACTGTCGGTGCGCGCGCTGGACGCGGACGTGCGCGCGCTGCTCGCGCGCCGCATCAACGCACTCGCGAAGGGCCAGGCCGAGAGTTTCGGCGTGACGGCCGAGGTCGACTACAGCTACGGCTACCCGGTGCTCGTCAATCATCCGGAACCGACCGCGTTCGCGACCGACGTCGCGCGCCGGATGCTCGGCGCGGAACGCGTCGACGCCGACACGGCGCCGCTGATGGGCAGCGAGGATTTCGCGTACATGCTCGAAGCGCGCCCCGGCTGCTACGCGTTCATCGGCAACGGCACCGGCAGCAAGGGCGGCTGCATGGTGCACAACCCCGGCTACGACTTCAACGACGACATCCTCGCGATCGGCGCGAGCTACTGGGTCCACCTGGCCGAAGCCTGGCTCGCGGCCTGACTGCCCTTCATCACGCGCTCTCGCTCACATCGGGGAATTGCATGGAAACGTCCGCTCTTTCTCTCGCCGGCGCGCCGGCCGACGCGCGCGCCGCCGCGCAAAAGCGCCGCCTGATCGCCGCCGCCGCGGTCGGCAATGCGCTCGAGTTCTACGACTTCACCGTCTACAGCTTCTTCGCGATCCTGATCGGCAAGCTGTTCTTTCCGGTGCAATCGTCGTTCGGCCAGCTGATGCTCGCGGTGGCGAGCTTCGGCGTCGGCTTCGTCACGCGCCCGCTCGGCGGCCTCGTGATCGGCATGTACGCGGATCGCGTCGGCCGCAAGAAGGCGATGATCGCGACGCTGCTGCTGATGGCGCTCGGCACCGCGACGATCGCGGTCGCGCCGACCTACGCGCAGATCGGCATCGCCGCGCCCTTGCTGCTCGTGGCCGCACGCCTGCTGCAGGGTTTCGCGTCGGGCGGCGAGGTCGGCGCGTCGACGACGCTGCTGCTCGAACAGGCGCCGCAGCACCGCCGCGGGTTCTACGCGTCGTTCCAGTTCTCGAGCCAGGGCCTCGCCGCGCTCGCGGGTGCGCTGACCGGCGTCGCGCTGACGTCGATGCTCTCCGCCGCGCAGCTCGAAAGCTGGGGCTGGCGCGTGCCGTTCGTGATCGGCACGCTGTTCGTGCCGATCGGCTACTGGCTGCGCCGCACCGTCGAGGAAGTGCCGGCAGCGGCGAGCGCGCCGAAGGAAAAAATCGCGTCGCTGCCGCTCGCGGACGTGCTGCGCCATCACGGCAAGGCCGTGTTCGCGGGGCTCGGCGTGACGATCGGCGGCACGTCGATCCACTACATCATCGTGTTCTACATGGCGATCTACGGCGTACGGGTGCTGCACCTGCCGAGCTGGCTGTCGATGACGGCCGGCTGCGTCGCGGGCGCGATCATGATGGTCGTGACGCCGCTCGGCGGCTATCTGTCGGACGTGTTCGGGCGCAACCGGATCACCTGGTGGACCCGCATCGCGTTGATGCTCGCGATCTATCCCGCGTTCGTCGCGCTGAACCGCTGGCCGGGCGCCGCATCGCTGCTGTCGATCATCGCGGCGCTGTCCGTCGTGCATTCGATCAACGTCGGCGCGACCGCCGCGATGCTCGGCGAACTGTTCCCGCGCGCGGTGCGGGCGACCGGCGGCGCGCTCGTGTACAGCGTCGGCGTCGCGATCTTCGGCGGCTTCGCGCAGTTCTTCGCCACGTGGCTGATCGCGGCGACCGGCGATCCGAACGCGCCTGCGTGGTATGCGATCGGCTGCGGGGTGCTGACGCTGCTCGCACTGCGGTGCATGGATGAGAAGGCCGGGAAGTCGCTTGATTGATTGTCGTGTAGAAATCAAGCATCCCGCCTGCATACAAACTCTCTACCCAACGGCGCTCTGATCGGGGAGCATGGGTGTCCACCTGTTTTTGAGATGGGCGCCTATGCGACGCGCTTCATCAACCAGATTCCCCCCTCCCTCTGCTGAAGCGCGCGTCGCCCAAGTCCAGCCCCCGAATTCCTGCTCCCGCCGCTGCTGCACCACCTTCGCACCGCTTCGACCCAAATCACAAAAATAAATGCGACCTGGCGTTATGCCGGCGTCACGGCCGAAGGTACGAAATGCGACGCGCACTTGCATCCTGCCGACAGGAAATGGAACGTTCGCGCCCGGGGGTCGTTTACGGCCAATTTCCGCGCGCATGACGAATGATGCGGCTTCGATCCCATCCATAGACTCGACGTAATGCCGCGCGGCCGGTCTCGATCATCGCCTGCGACATGCGCAGCACTACCGCGCCCCCGTGCCTGCTGGTGTCCCGCGCCGGGGCGGCGCGCGTCTGCATCAATTCGCTTTTCCATCTGCCGTTACAACGCGCAATTTCAGGAGGTGTCAATTGAGACATTGGCAGCACAACGTCGCGACAAAGCGGCCTGCGAACCCGCACGTTTCCGTGGCCGACGTCACGATCAACCGAAACTGCACTCGACGACCTATCGTCGCGGCGAAAAGGAGATCCACATGACCTCGTTAGAAAACGAAGCTGCCGTTTCCGCCGTAGCGATTGGCGATAAGAAATCCTCATCGTTCAAACGTCGCTTCATGCTTCGAATGATCCTCGTTCTTACCGGCGGTACGTTTCTGGACGGTTACATCCTCGGAATCGTCGGCCCGGTGTCCGGCAAGATGACCGCCGAGCTCGGCATATCGCCGGTCTGGGAAGGCCTGATCGCGGCCGGCGCGCTGTTCGGAATCCTGGTCGGCTCGCCGTTGGGCGGATGGGCTGGCGACAAGTTCGGCCGCAAACCGCTGTTCATGCTCGACATGGGGCTGTTCGTGATCGCATCGGCCATGCAGTTCTTCGTCGGCTCCATGCAGCTCTTCATCACGGCACCGCTGCAACTGTTCGTGGTACGGCTGCTGATGGGCATCGCGATCGGCGCGGAATACTCCGTCGGTTGGCCGCTGCTGTCGGAATTCTCTCCATCCCGGATCCGTGGGCGGCTGATGGGCCTTACCCTCATCGCGTGGTATGCGGGCTTCATGGTCGCCTTCGTCGTGGGCTACCTGCTGGATCGGTATACGGACCTCGGCTGGCGGAACATCCTCGGCACCAGCACCTTCCTCGCGGTGGCGTTGTTCCTCGGCCGGCTTGGCATGCCTGAATCGCCTCGCTGGCTGTGGAGCAAACGCCGCACCGATCAGGCGCGCGCCATCGCGCATCAGTATATGGAAAGCGCCTCCGACATGGCCGACGTGGAGCAGGAAGGCGCCCATTCGGGCGCCGGCTTCGCGATGCTGTTCTCCCGTCAGTACTGGCGAGCCACGCTGTTCGTGTCACTGTTCTTTTTCTGTGTCGTCACGCCGTACTTCGCGATCGCCACGTTCGCCGATAGTGTGCTGCAGAAATTCGGTCTCGGCGGCGGCCTCGCCGGAGGCGTCGGACTGTCCGCCGTTGCTTTGGCCGGAAGTGTGGCCACGGTCCTGCTGATCGACAAGGCCGGCCGCCGTGTGCTGACGGTGCCGCCGCAGTGGATCATCACCGTGATCCTCGCGATTCTGGGCATATGGGCGGATGCGCCCGGAATGGTCGTGCTGGGCCTGTTCCTCGCGTTCTCGTTCTTCAACGCAGGCTGCGGCACGCTGACCTGCATCTACCCGGGCGAGGTATTTCCGACCGAGATCCGCGGGATCGGGACGGGTTTCGCCGCCGCCTTCAGCCGGATCGGGGCCGGCCTCGGTACGTTCCTGATGCCGTGGTCCATGGTCAATCTCGGCCCCTCGGTGACCATACTGATAGCCGCAGGCATCGCCGCTGTCGGTGCCGGCGTGTCGCAATGGCTCGCCCCCGAAACCAAGGGCAAGCGCCTCAGCGAAACGGCCTCCGGGTTTTCGCACTAGTTCTTTCGCATGCAACGGGAACGACACCCTGCATCAGACGGGCGTCGTTCGTCGGATTGTGCCGCTCAGAACGTATGCATCATCCCGACATACGCGCCCGTCTGCGACTCGCCCGCCATCGGGCTCGTGTTCGGCGTCGCGTCGCGCGGCGTCGCCAGCAGCGAGAAGTTCGAATTGCCGCCGTTGCGCACATAGGCGACGGTGCCGTACAGGAACGTGCGCTTCGACAGGTTGTACGTCGTGCCGAGCACGTACATCATCGCGTGGCCCGACGGATCGTGCGACGCATCGCTATTGCCGTCGCCGACCTTCACGTAGTAGCCGCCGCCCGTCACCGCCCATTGCGGATTCGCGGTCCAGGTCGCGCCGAGCCAGTAGTGATCGGCGCGATCGGGGACGCCCGCGGGGCTGTCCGGCGCCTGGTAATGCGTATACGCGCCCTGGATCTTGAACTGCGACACCTTCACGTTCGCGCCGACGAAATATTCGCGCGAGCTCGAGAAGATGTTGCTGAACTTGCCGTTGCTGTCGCGCAGTTCGTCATACATCCCGCGCACGTCGAGCAGCGGCGAGTGGTACGAGATCATGATCCCGTCGGAGCGGCCGAAGTCGCCCGGCGCACCGTAGTTGAAGCCGCGCGACTGGTTGCCGAACGCGTACTGCGCCTGCACGTCGAAACCGCCGATCACCGGGCTGTGATATTCGATGTTGTTGCTGGTCTGCTGCCAGTTGCGGCCGCGCACGAGCGATGCCGACGAAAACGCCTGCTGGACGAACGGATCGAATTCCCACACGCCGTCGCTGTCGATGAACAGGTTGCGGCCGGCCTGCAGCTGGCCCCACGTATTGCTCTTCAGGCCGACGTACGCGCGCCGCGACCACATCCGCCCGCCGCCCGTCGTGCCGTTCATCACCTGGAATGCGGTCTCCAGGTTGAAGACCGTCGACAGCCCGCCGCCGAGATCCTCGACGCCCTTCAGGCCGAACATGCTGGTGCCCCAGTCGCCGCCCTCGGCGCTGAAGCGCGACTTGCTGCCGTTCGGCGTCGCGATGTGGTTCAGGTATTCGACGCCGCCGTCGACGCGGCCGTACAGCGTCACGCTCGTCTGCGCGCTCACGGCGGCGGGCACGGCCGCCGCCATCAGCAATGCGATGTGTTTGAATTGCAAGATATTGCCCCCTCGGAATCTCGACCCGACGACGCGCGCCCCATGCGCGCACCCGGTCAGCCGCGATCGATCGAAAAACGCCCGGGGCCGGCCGCGCAAAGCGCGAGCAAACCGCCGGTGATCGCGATGTTCTTGTAGAAATGAATCATGTTGTCCATCTGTTCGCCGCCCGTCATCGTCCAGTAGTGATGGCCGATGAACGCGGTGCCGACCGTATAGAGCGCCAGCAGCAGCGCGAGCGGACGCGTGTAGAAGCCGACGAGCAGCGCGATGCCGACGAGCAGCTCCATCACGACGGCAATCGCCGCCGAGATGATCGGCGCCGGGGCGCCCGCGCTGCCCATGTACGCGATCGTGCCGGAAAAATGCACGAGCTTCGGCCAGCCGAACAGGATGAACAGGATAACGATCAGGATGCGGGCAAGCAACAGCAGCGCATCGCGCTGGGACGCGAGAAAGGATTGTCTCGATGTCATGGTGTCGATCAACGAATTCAACGAATGCGATGCGCGGCGCGCGCATCGGCGTGTCAATGAACCAGGACGGGCGGCGACGCGCACCGCCCGTCCCGATCTGCAACCACCTTGCATCGAGCCGCCGCCCGATGCGCTGCGCGCCCTCCTCTCGAGATAGTGCTGGTGCGGCCGTCGCGCGCCGCTCAGCGCGCCTTCGCGACGTCCTGCTCGGTCACTTTCGCGGCCGGATTGCCGAACTGCCCGGTCAGGTAGTTCGCGAGCGCGGCGATCTGCGCATCCGACAGCTCGTGGCGGAACGCGGGCATCCCGACGTCCTCGCTGCCGGCCTTGCGCTGCACGCCGTCCAGGATCACCTGCACGAGGTTGGTCGGATTCGGCGCGCCCACCGTCGAGTTGTGGAACAGCGACGGATAGTAGCCGTCCGGCGTGCCCTTGCCCTGCATCTGGTGGCAACTCGCGCAGTTGCCGAGATACAGGCGCGCCGGGTCGATGCCCGACGACGCGAGCGCGACGCCGCGCAGGCGCAGGCCGTCCTCGGCGGGCTTGCCCCACGTGTAACGCGGCTGCTTGGCGCCGCTGTCGGCCACCGCCGGCACGGTGCGGATGTACGTCGCGATCGCACCGACGTCCGCGTCGGTCATCTTCGAGAAGCTGTGCTCGACCGCCTCGGCCATCGGGCCGGCCGCCTGCGCGACGCCCGGCACGCTGCCGGTGCGCAGGTACCGGACGAGCTGCTCCTGCGTCCAGCCGCCGATCCCCGCGTTCTGGTCCGACGTGATGTTGTAGCCGTCCCAGCCCGCCAGCACCGAGCCCGACAGGAAGCTGCCGCCCGTCTCGTCGAGCGACTTCTCCTGCATCGCGATGCCGCGCGGCGTGTGGCACGTGCTGCAGTGCGCGAGGCCCTGCACGAGATACGCGCCGCGGTTCCATTCGACGCTCTGCGACGGCTTCGGCTGGTACGCGCCGTCCTTCAGGAACAGCCAGTTCCAGATCTTCAGCGGCCAGCGCATGCTGAGCAGCGCGGGGATCTCGTTCTTCGGCGGCGCCTGCTTGACGGGTTCCACGCCGTGCATGAAGTACGCGTACAGCGCCTTCACGTCGTCGTCGCTGACCTTCGCGTACGACACGTACGGCATCGCCGGATACAGGTTGTCGCCGTTCTTCGACACGCCGCGGCGCACCGCGCGCTCGAAGTCGTCGTAGCTCCAGCTGCCGATGCCGGTGTCCGCGTCGGGCGTGATGTTGCTCGTGTAGATCTTGCCGAGCAGCGGCACCGGCATCCCGAGGCCGCCCGCGAACGGCTTGCCGCCCTTCGTGGTATGGCAGGCCATGCAGTCGCCCGCGACCGCGAGGTATTCGCCGCGCTTGACGAGCGCCGCGTCGGCGGCGTCGGCCGCGCGGGCCAGGCCGGGCAACGCGAGGCAGCCGGCCAGGAGGAAGGAGAGAGATTGTTTCAGCACGGTCAGACTTCCTTCTTCAGCTGGTCGGACATCCGCAGCGCGAGCGCCGCGATCGTCAGCGTCACGTTCACCGTGCCGACGGTCGGCATCGTTGCACTGCTCGAAATGAACAGGTTCGGATGGTCGAACGTGCGGCAGTCCTTGTCGACGACCGAGTCGCGCGCATCCGCGCCCATGATCGTCGCGCCGGTGATGTGGTTGTTCGGCGCGAATTCGTCGTTGAACACGACGTCCGTACCGCCCAGCACCTGCGCGGCGGTCGCGTAGACCTCGCGCGTATGCACGGCGCCGCGCTTCACGTAGTCGTCGATCGCATAGGTGATCTCGGGGCGCGGGATGCCGATCGCGTCGGTGGCCGTCTTGCTCGGCACGATGCGGTTCTCCGGCTGCGGCAGGATCTCGTGGAAGCAGTCGAACTGCACGTAGCGCGCGGAGCGGTCGCGGATCTGCGCATCGAGCTCGTCGTGCTTCAGCAGCTTGCCGGCCTTGAAGATCTTCTGCGTTTCCTGGTCGACCCGCGAAATGTTCGACAGGTGGATCTTCTTCGCCGCCTCGGTCGCGCGGAACGGGCCGTCGCGGAAGCCGATCAGCGACGTCATTTCCTGCGGGCCGCGGCCCGGCCACAGCTTCTCGCTCGCATAGAACGACACGCCCGTGCCCGGGTGGTCCATCAGGTTGCGGCCGACCATGTCGGAGCTGTTCGCGACGCCGTTCGGGAAATCGCGGTTCGCGGACATCAGCAGGATCTTCGGCGTCTCGATGCCGTTCGCCGCGATCACGAAGTATTTGCCTTCGACGCGGTGGTCGGCGCCCGTCTTGTCCTTGTAGATCGCCGCCGTGATGCGCTTGTTCGCGCCGGTTTCCAGCTTGTAGACGACCGCGTTCTCGATCAGCTTCGCGCCGGCCTGCT
Organism: Burkholderia ubonensis; assembly: GCF_902833085.1. Taxonomy (GTDB): domain Bacteria; phylum Pseudomonadota; class Gammaproteobacteria; order Burkholderiales; family Burkholderiaceae; genus Burkholderia; species Burkholderia ubonensis. The sequence continues at coordinate 145,159 of NZ_CADFEB010000006.1, read as the reverse complement.
CGGCCTTCTCGACGTGCACGATGCCGTTGTACATCGCGCCGATCGGGCAGATCGGCATGCAGTTGTTGTTGCCGCAACAGGTCGGCCGGCCGTCGTACGGGCGGCTGTTGCGCGCGACCGGCTCGGTCACCACGTGGAATTTCGGATCGTGGTTGTTGAGCGCGGTCTTGATCGTCTTCTCGTTGTACGACAGCGGCAGCGGCGGCATCGGATACGGCGCCTTGCGCGGCGAGTACAGGTCTTCCTCGGGGCCCGGGCCCCACACGCCGAGCTCTTCCTCGGCGCGCTGGTAGTAGTGCTCGAGATCGTCGTACTGGATCGGCCAGTCGCGGCCGACGCCGTACACGGTCTTCATCTTGAAGTCGTTCGGGATGAAGCGCCACGCGGACGCGGCCCAGTGCCACGTCGTGCCGCCCACCGCGCGGATGTACTGCGAGTTGAACTTGTGCTCGCCCTTCAGGATCAGGTAGTCGTTCGGCGGGCCGTATTCCGGATGCGGCGCCCACGAGCTCGACGGGTACGGCGCCATGAAGTCCATCTTGTCCGCCTGGTTGCGGAAGCGCTCGACGATTTCCCAGCGCGGCATGCGCGGGCCGGCTTCCAGCAGGATCACCGACTTGCCCGCCATCGCGAGCTGGTGCGCGACGATCGCGCCCGCGACGCCCGACCCGACGACCACGACGTCGGCTTGTTGTGTATCGGCCATCAGGCTTGCCTCTCGATCGGTTTGTCGGCCCAGAAGCCGGGTTTGTTGGGGCAATACGAGCGGATCACGAGCGTATCCGACACAACGCCGAACATTAGTGCTTCTTCGTAAGTAATCACGACGTTGTCGACGACGCCGAGATACCACGCTTCGAGAATCGCGAGCGCGAGCTTCTCCTGCTCGGGGCTCAGCGTGCCCGCGGACAGCGCGCCGGCAAGTTGCGGCAGGCTGTCGGCCGTCTTGAACGAGCCCTTCTGCAGCGCCTGCAGCAGGCGCTCGCCGATCACGCGATTCAGGCGTGGCTTGCCGGTCAGCGATTCGGACAGCGTCATGAAGGTGTCGAGCGGCGCGGCGGCCGGGTTGTCGGCCAGCGCCTTCAGCGCGAGCGAGCCGGCGAGGCCCGCGGCAGTCAGCGCGAGCGCGCCCTGCAGCCATTGGCGCCGCGTAAGGCCGGCGGCGGCGTCGCCTGCGCGACGCGAGTGGGGGGTGTTGTCGTTGTGCATGCTTTCTTCTCTCTGACGCCAGATTCGGGAAAACCAGTCTTGATATTTCTCAAACTTTGGCGCGGGCCTGAAATGTACGCGCACAAATCGGATCGGACAATCTTTTTATAGTCCATTAAATATTCCGCATTCCGACGCAATCGAAATTTCGCTGGATTTTTGTGTCGACGGCGCGACAAATCCGCGATGCCCTCGCCTCGCGTCGCGCGACGGCGACATCCGTCGGACGGAGGGATGGTCATGCCGGTCGGTTAGAATCGCGTCCGATCAAACAGAAAGCTTCCCTCCGAGGGCAATCGAGCGATGAAGCAGCGCGACGACAACAAGCACAAACCAACCTTTCAAACCATCACGCGATGGCTCTGGCGCACCGGCGCCGTCGCGGCACTCGGGGCCGCCGCGGCGCTGTCACTGCAGGCCGGCGCCGCGCGCACGGTGAGCGTGTCGCCGCAAGGCACCGTCGCCGAGGTGCGGCAGGCCGTCGTCAAGTTCGACGAACCGATGGTCGCGTTCGGCTCGGCGTCCGCGCCGAATCCCGCGCGCATGACCTGCAACGATTCCGTCGCGGGGCGCGGCACGGGCCGCTGGCTCGACGACAAGACCTGGGTCTACGACTTCGAGAACGACCTGCCGCCCGGCGTGCGCTGCGCGGTCGCGCTCAACGACGGGCTGCGCTCGGTCGCCGGCAACGCGGCCAGCGGCCCGCGCCGCTTCACGTTCCAGACGGGCGGCCCGTTCCCGGTGTCGGTGCGGCCCGGCTCGCGCGAGATCGAGGAGCGGCAGGTGTTCGTGATCAAGCTGAACGGCCCCGCCGAAGCGCGCTCGGCGCTCGCGAATATCTGGTGCGAGGCGGCCGGCATCGGCAACCGCATCCCCGTCGCGAACGCCGATGCGGACACGCGCCGCGCGCTGCTCGATCACTTCGACCTGAAGCAGGACGCCGCGCGGGTGCTCACGCTGTCGTGCGCGCAGGCGCTGCCGTCGAGCGCGAAGATGCAGCTCGTCTACGGCAAGGGCGTCGCCAGCCCGAGCGGCATCGCGAACGACACCGAGCGGCGCTTCGATTTCACCGTGCGCGCGCCGTTCGCCGCGAGCTTCTCGTGCGAACGCGAAAACGCGAAGGCGCCGTGCACGCCGCTGCGGCCGCTCACCCTGTCGTTCAATGCACCGATCTCGCGCAAGCACGCCGAGGCGATCCGGCTGCGCGGCCCCGACGGCTCGCAGGCGCCGAACTTCGCGGCGGACGACAAGAGCGAGGAAGTGACGACCGTCACGTTCAACCCGCCGCTGCCCGAGCAAGCCGCGCTGACGATCGAGCTGCCGTCGGGCCTGCGCGACGTCACCGCGCGCACGCTGAGCAACGCCGACCTGTTCCCGCTCGCGACGCGCACCGCGCCGATGCCGCCGCTCGCGAAATTCTCGTCGGGCACCTTCGGCATCGTCGAGCGCTTCGCCGAGCCCGGCATGCCGGCGCTCGTGCCGGTCACGCTGCGCAACGTCGAAGCCGACCTGCACATCGCGGGGCTCAACGCCGGCGGCGCGCAGTTCGCGAACCTGAAGGTCGAGAACGACACGTCGATCCGCCAGTGGATTCGGCTCGTCGAGCGTTTCGACAACTGGTCGATGAGCGTCGAGGGGATCGACGAGCAGGTTCCCGGCCTGCTCCGGCGCCGCGGGCAGCATCCCGTCTACGTGCCGCTCGCGGCCGGCGAGCGCCAGCCCGCGCCGAAGGACCGCCGCATCGACGTGCGTTCGCTGTCGCTGCTCAAGGGCGAGTCCGGCGTCCAGACGATGACGCTGCCGAAGGCCGATCCGAAGACGCTGCGCCCGTTCGAGACCGTCGGCGTGCCGATCGACAAGCCCGGCTTCTACGTGCTCGAACTCGCGTCGCCGGCGCTCGGCCGCTCGCTGCTCGCGAAGCCGTCGAGCATGTACGTGCGCACCGCGGTGCTCGTCACCAATCTCGGCGTGCACCTGAAGCAGGGCCGCGAGAACAGCCTCGTGTGGGTCACCACGCTCGACAAGGGCAAGCCGGTGCCGAACGCGCAGGTGCGCGTGTCCGACTGCAACGGCGACGAGATCGCCGCCGGCAAGACCGACGCGCAGGGCCTGCTGAAGATCGACGGGCAGTTCGAGCCGAAGCACGAATGCCGGACGTCGGAGCGCTTCGACGACTACTTCGTGTCGGCCCGCGTCGACGATCCGAAGACCGGCCCCGACATGGCGTTCGTCAGCTCGAACTGGAACCGCGGCATCGAGGCGTGGCGCTTCAACGTGCCGACCGACACGGGCAGCGAGCCGACCCTGCGCGCGCACACCGTGTTCGACCGCACGCTGCTGCGCGCGGGCGAAACCGTGTCGATGAAGCACTTCCTGCGCCGGGAGACGCTGCAGAGCCTCGCGTTCCCGTCGCAATACCCGACCCGCGTGACGATCCGCCATCTCGGCTCCGGGCAGACGTACAAGCTGCCGCTCACCTGGGCCGCCGACCATAGCGCCGACACCCGCTTCACGCTGCCGGCCGCCGCGAAGCTCGGCGAATACAGCGTCGCGCTCGAAGGCGGCCCCGAGGATGAGCCGACCGCCAGCTACTACAGCGGCAGCTTCCGGGTCGAGGCGTTCCGCCTGCCCGTCCTCAAGGGCACGATCGGCGCGCGCGACGCGCAGAAGAGCCCGCTCATCGCCGCGAAGGAAGCGCCGCTCGCGGTGCAGATCGACTACGTGTCGGGCGGCGGCGCGTCGAACCTGCCGGTGCAGGTGTCGGCGCTGATGAAATGGGCGTCGCCGCCGTTCGCCGAGACCTATTCCGAGTTCAGCTTCTCGCCGTACCGCCCCGAGACCGGCGGCGAAACGGCCGCCGACGACGAGCAGGACGGCGACAACGCATCGGGCAGCGCGAGCAGCGACCCCGACGCGAGCAAGCTGATCGCCGACAAGCTGCCGCTGACGCTCGACCACAACGGCGCGGGCTCGGTCACGCTCAAGGGGCTGCCGGCCGTCGATGCGCCGAAGCGCATCGCGCTCGAGGCGACCTTCGCCGATCCGAACGGCGAGGTCCAGACGATCCGCGGCGACGCGATGCTGTGGCCGGCCGCGGTGGTCGCCGGCATCAAGGCGGGCCGCTGGGTGTCGGTCGGCCAGCGGGTGCCCGTGCAGGCGCTCGCGGTCGACCTGCAGGGCAAGCCGCGCGCGTCGGTGCCGATCGAGATCAAGGGCGTCGCGCGCATCACGACCACGTCGCGCAAGCGCATGGTCGGCGGCTTCTACGCGTACGACAACCAGAGCGACACGCGCGACCTCGGCGTGCTGTGCTCGGGCAAGACCGACGACAAGGGCCGCATGTCGTGCGACGCGACGCTCGAACAGGCCGGCAACGTGCAGCTGATCGCGGTCGCGAAGGACGGCGACGGCCGCACGTCGAACGCGTCGACGTCGGTGTGGGTCACGCGCGAGGACGAGCTCTGGTTCGGCGGCGACAACACCGACCGGATCGACGTGATTCCGGAGAAGACTTCGTACGAACCGGGCGAAACCGCCCGCTTTCAGGTGCGCATGCCGTTCCGCTATGCGACCGCGCTCGTCGCGGTCGAGCGCGGCGGCGTGATGGAGACGCACATCGTCGAGCTGAACGGCAAGAACCCGACCGTCGACCTGAAGGTCGGCGACACGTGGGGGCCGAACGTCTATGTGTCGGTGCTCGCGCTGCGCGGCCGGATCCGCGAGGTACCGTGGTACTCGTTCTTCACGTGGGGCTGGAAGGCGCCGCTCGAATGGGCGCGCGCATTCTGGCGCGAAGGCCGTCACTATGAAGCGCCGACCGCGTTCGTCGACCTGTCGAAACCCGCGTTCCGCTACGGCCTCGGCGAGATCAAGGTCGGCACGGGCGCGCACCGGCTCGGCGTGACGGTCACGACCGACGCGACCCGCTACACCGTGCGCGGCAAGGCGCAGGCGCACGTGAAGGTCACGCTGCCGGGCGGCCGGCCCGCGCCGGCCGGCACGCAGGTCGCGATCGCGGCCGTCGACGAGGCGCTGCTGGAACTGATGCCCAACAACAGCTGGGACCTGCTCGACGCGATGCTGCGGCGGCGCGCGTACGGCGTCGAGACCGCCACCGCGCAGATGGAGATCGTCGGCCGCCGCCACTTCGGCCGCAAGGCCGTGCCGGCGGGCGGCGGCGGCGGCAGCGCGCCGACCCGCGAGCTGTTCGACACGCTGCTGCTGTGGAACCCGCGCGTGACGCTCGACGCGAACGGCAGCGCGAGCGTCGAGGTGCCGCTCAACGATGCGCTGACCCGCTTCCGGATCGTCGCGATCGCGGCGGTCGGCCCCGACCGCTTCGGCACCGGCAGCACGTCGATCCGCAGCACGCAGGACCTGCAGCTCATCTCCGGCCTGCCGCCGCTGGTGCGCGAAGGCGATGCGTTCCGCGCGCAGGTCACGCTGCGCAATACGACCGAGCGCACGATGCGGGTCGTCGTCACGCCTCGCGTAACGGGCCTCGACGTTGCGCCGCAAACCCTTTCCCTCGCACCGAACAGCGCCGGCGAAGCTGCGTGGACGATCACCGTGCCCGAGCAGGCGCTCGACGCGGCCGGCGCGCTGAACTGGCGCATCGAGGCCACCGAGCAAGGCGGCGCACGCGCGGCCGACGCGCTCGCGGTCGTGCAGAAGGTCGTGCCCGCGCTGCCGGTCACCGTGCAGCAGGCGACGCTCGCGCAGGTCGACGGCACGCTCGCGCTGCCCGTCGCCGCGCCGGCCGGCGCGGCGACGAATGCGCAAGGCGCGCCGCGCGGCGGCATCGCCGTGTCGCTGCAGTCGAAGCTGGCCGACGGCCTGCCGGGCGTGCGGCGCTGGTTCGAGCGCTACCCGTACCGCTGCCTCGAACAGCAGGCGTCGCGCGCGATCGGGCTGCGCGACGCCGCGCAATGGCAGGCGCTGACCGCGCGCATGCCGGTTTATCTGGACAGCGACGGGCTCGCGAGCTATTTCCCGCCGCGATCCGACGATTCGCACTACGGCAGCCCGACGCTCACGTCGTACCTGCTCGTACTGTCGGATGAAGCGAGCCGTCTCGACCCGCGCTTCGCGCTGCCCGAAGACGTGCGCGCGCAGCTCGAAGCCGGGCTCGGGCGCTTCGTCGAAGGCCGCATCCAGCGCGACACGTGGGCGCCCCGCCAGGACCGCGACCTGCGCAAGCTCGCCGCGATCGAGGCGCTGTCGCGCTACGGCGCGGCGCAGGGCCGGATGCTCGGCTCGATCGAAATCGCGCCGAACCAGTGGCCGACGTCGGCGGTGATCGACTATCACGCGATCCTGACGCGCGTGAAGGACATCCCGCAGCGCGACGAGAAACGTGCGCAGGTCGAGCAGATCCTGCGCGCGCGGCTCACCTACCAGGGCACGCAGCTCGTGTTCTCGACCGCGCGCGACGACGACCTGTGGTGGCTGATGACGAGCAACGAGACCAACGCCGCGCGGCTCGCGCTGGAATTCGCGGGCGACCCGGCCTGGAAGGACGAGATGCCGCGCGTGACGTCCGGCCTGCTCGCGCTGCAGCAGCGCGGCGCATGGCAGACGACGACGTCGAACGCGCTCGGCCTGCTCGCGGTCGAGCGTTTCTCGCGCGTCTACGAAAGCACGCCCGTCAGCGGCACGACGAAGGTGACGCTCGGCGGCGACGAGCGGTCGATCGCGTGGTCGTCGTCGCCGGCTGCATCGGCAGCTCCGGCCGCATCGACCGCGCCGGCGTCGGCGACCCCGGCGACGCGTGCCGCCGCCGCGCGCAGCGTGATGCTGCCGTGGCCGCGCGCGGCCCAGCCGGGCACGCTCAGCGTCGTGCAGAACGGCACGGGCCGCCCGTGGGCGACGATCGAAAGCCTCGCCGCGGTGCCGCTGCGCGCGCCGTTCGCGGCCGGCTACCGGATCACGAAGACGGTCACGCCCGTGTCCCCTGCGGTCAAGGGCGTGCTGACGCGCGGCGACGTGGTGCGGGTGCACCTCGACATCGACGCGCAGAGCGACATGACGTGGGTGGTCGTCAACGATCCGGTTCCGGCCGGCGCGACGATCCTCGGCTCCGGCCTCGGCCGCGACTCCGAAGCGGCGACGCAGGGCGAGAAGACGGCCGACGGCGCGTGGCCCGCCTTCATCGAACGCGACTTCGACGGCTATCGCGCGTATTACGACTATCTGCCGAAGGGCAAGCTGTCGGTCGAATACACGGTGCGGCTGAACAACGTCGGCACGTTCGGGCTGCCGCCGACGCGCGTCGAGGCGCTGTACGCGCCGTCGGTGTACGGGCTGTGGCCGAATCCGCCGATGACGGTCAAGCCGGCCGACGCCGGCAAGCCGTGAACGCGCGATGAAGGGATTCGCTTCACCGCGGCCGTCGCAGATTACCGGTGCTGCCGGCCGCCTCTTCATCGCCGCGCTGCTCGCGGCCCCGCTCGTCGCGCACGCGCTGCCGTCCTACGACGACGTGCGCCACCGCTGGCGCAGTTCCGACTGGGTGCTGCTCGCGCGCGACGGCACGCCGCTGCAGCGCACCCGCGTCGACCTCGCCGAACGGCGCGGCGACTGGGTCGCGCTCGGCGACGTGTCGCCCGCGTTCCGCGAGGCGATCGTCGTGTCCGAGGACCGGCGCTTCTACGAACATAGCGGCGTCGACTGGCGCGGCATCGCGGGCGCCGCCTGGGGCAACCTGTGGAACGAGCGCACGCGCGGCGCGTCGACCGTGACGATGCAGCTCGCCGGCCTGCTCGGCGATTCGCCGCGCCGCTCGGGCCAGCGCTCGCTGCCGCAGAAGGCCACCCAGGCGATGAACGCGCTGCTGCTCGAACGCGGCTGGCGCAAGGACCAGATCCTCGAGGCCTACCTGAACCTCGTGCCGTTCCGCGGCGAGACGATCGGGCTCGACGCGATGTCGCGCGTGCTGTTCGGCAAGGCGCCGTCCGGGCTCGACGTGCGCGAGTCCGCGGTCGCCGCCGCACTGGTGCGCGCGCCCAACGCGAACGCCGCGAGGGTCGCCGAGCGCGCGTGCCGCATCCTGCGCGACATGCGCGCCGCGCAGCAGTGCGCGTCGCTCGACGGCTACGTGCAGCTCGTGACCGCGCGCCCGGCGAGCACCGCGCGCGACGACGGCGCGGCGCTCGCGCCGCATTTCGCGCGGCGCATCGCGGCCGAGGTGAAGCCGGGCGCGGGCGCGCAGGTCCGCTCGACGCTCGACGCACCGCTGCAGCGCTTCGCGCGCGACACGCTGACCCGCGCGCTGACCGAGCTCAACGCCCCTGCCCACCGACGCAACGTGCAGGACGGCGCGGTGGTCGTGATCGACAACGCGAGCGGCGAGATCCGCGCGTGGGTCGGCTCGTCCGGCGCGCTGTCGGGCGCGCGCGACGTCGACGCCGTGCTCGCGCCGCGCCAGGCCGGCTCGACGCTCAAGCCGTTCCTGTATGCGCAGGCGATCGACGAGAAGCGGCTGACCGCCGCGTCGCTGCTCGACGACGCGCCGATCAACCTCGCCACGGGCGGCGGCCTGTACATCCCGCAGAACTACGACAAGGATTTCAAGGGCTGGGTGAGCGTGCGCAGCGCGCTCGGCGGCTCGCTCAACGTGCCGGCCGTGCGCACGCTCGTGCTCGTGACGCCGCACCGCTTCGCGCGCACGCTGACCGCGCTCGGGCTGCCGCTCGCGCAGGAAGGCGACTACTACGGCTTCAGCCTCGCGCTCGGCAGCGCGGACGTCACGCTGCTGTCGCTGACCAACGCGTATCGCGCGCTCGCGAACGGCGGCGTCGCGCGCAAGGCCGTCGACCTGACGGCGCCGGCCTCGTCGGCTTCGGCGTCGACGCCGGCGCGCGCACCCGACGGCACGCGCGTGTTCAGCGAAGCGGCGAGCTTCGTCGTCACCGACATCCTCGCCGACAACAACGCGCGCGTGCGCACGTTCGGCTTCGACAACCCGCTCGCGACGCGCTTCTTCTCGGCGGTCAAGACCGGCACCAGCAAGGACATGCGCGACAACTGGGCGGTCGGGTATACGTCGCGCTACACGGTCGGCGTCTGGGTCGGCAACGCGGACGGCTCGCCGATGTGGGACATCTCGGGCGTGACCGGCGCGGCCCCGGTCTGGTCGGCGGTCGTCGGCTACCTGCATCGCGATCTCGCGAGCCGCGCGCCGCGCCCGCCCGCCGGCGTCGAGCAGCGCCGCATCACGTTCGAACGCGATCTCGAGCCGGCGCGCGGCGAATGGTTTCTCGCCGGCACCGCGGTCGATGCGATCCGGCTCGCCGCGCCCGTCATGGCCGGCAAGGACGGGCCGCGCGCGCCGCTGACGATCGGCGCGCCGACCGACGGGACGATCTTCGCGATCGATCCGGACATTCCGCCGAAGAACCAGCGGATCTGGTTCGAGCGCACCGCGGGCCACGCGGCGAAGTTTTCGTGGCGGCTCGACGACAAGGTGATCGGGCGCGCGGACCGCGTCGCGTGGATGCCGTGGCCGGGACGGCATCGGCTCGAACTCGTCGATGCGCGCGGCAACGTCGCCGATGCGATCGGGTTCGAGGTGCGGGGCGCGTTCGCGAAGCCGGGGGCGCGCCGGCCGTGAGCGGGCGGCGCGCGCCGCCGCTCACGCCTGCGCTTCCGGGATCACCTGCACGATCAGCGCATACAGGCGCTCGAAATCCTCGTCGAACTTTTCGCCTTCGAACGGATCCCGGTTCGCGCCGAATGCGTCGTCGAGCTCGATCCAGTCCTCCACCGTCAGCCATTGCCGTGCCGCGGGCAGGATGACCTCTTCTTCGACGTGCATGTGCTTCAGGTAGAACGCGGCATATTCGTCGACCGCCGCGCGCAATTGCGGATAGGCCGATTCGCCGACCTGTTCGCAACGCGTCAGCTCATGCTCGATGTTCCGCAGCAGCGCTTCGCCCTGCACGTGTTGCGCCTCGAGTTCGTCGATGACTTCGTCCAGCGCCTGGGTGCGGCGGCGCAGGCGTGCAAACAGATACCGATCCTCGTTCGGGTGATGGATCTGCTCCGGGTACTCGCGGATGTAATACAGCATGGCCCGGAACACCATCAGCCCCGGCATCGTCCCGCCGGCGGCGAGCCGCTCGACGAAGTGCTGCATGCCCGCGATGACGGTCGACAGCTGCCGATGCTCCCTGAGAATGACCTGTACCGCGCTCCTTGGCTGTGGGGCTGGCATTTCACTCACCTCCCGCCGTGCGTTCGGCACGGCAACGTACCGGTGTCGGTCAGACGCCGCCTGCGCCGCGCGTGAAGCGCCGCGGCCGGGGCGTTCGGACCCGTCAATTCAAATGGTCGCGCCAACCCGGCCGGCGTGCTTGACCTCGATCAACGCCCCGCGTCGGCCGTCGGGTCAGCCGTCGACCTTGAACGCCGCCATCAGCCGCGACAGCTCCGCGGCCTGCTGGTTGAGGCTCTCCGCCGCCGCCGCGCTCTGTTCGACCAGCGCCGCGTTCTGCTGCGTCATCTGGTCGAGCGACTGCACCGCGTCCCCGATCTGGTCGATGCCCGCGCTTTGCTCGAGGCTCGCCTCGGCGATCTCGTTCATCAGCGCACTGACGCCCTGCACCTGCGAAACGACGTCGCGGATCACCTCGCCGGCCTCGCCGACGAGCCGCGAGCCGACGCTCACCGTCCCGGCGCTGTGCTCGATCAGCACCTTGATCTCCTTCGCCGCCTGCGCGCTGCGCTGCGCGAGGCTGCGCACTTCCGAGGCCACCACCGCGAACCCGCGGCCCTGCTCGCCCGCCCGCGCCGCTTCCACGGCCGCATTGAGCGCGAGGATGTTGGTCTGGAACGAAATGCTGTCGATCAGCCCGATGATCTCGGAGATCCGGATCGACGCGTTGCTGATCTGCTCCATCGTGCTCACCACTTCCCCGACCACCTGTCCGCCGCGCACGGCGGTTTCGGACGCGCCGTTGACCATCCGCGCCGCGGTGCGGGCGGTTTCCGTGTTGTTCTTCACGACGGCGGTGATCTCCTCCATCGACGACGCGGTCCGCTCCAGGTTGCTCGACTGCCCTTCGGTGCGCGCGCTGAGATCCGCGTTGCCCGTCGCGATCTGCGAGGAGCCCGTCGCGATCGACGCGGACGCCGCCCGCACGCGATGGACCAGCGTCGAGAGCGACGACACGAAGCGGTTGAACGCGTCCGACAGCTGCCCGATCTCGTCCTGGCTCTCGACCGTCATGCGGCGGGTGAGGTCGCCCTGCCCGCTGGCGATCTCGGCCAGCAGGGTTGCCGCGCGCCGCAGCGGCGCGGCGATCGCCCGGCCCACCAGCAGGATGACCGCCAGCGCGACGCCCAGCCCGGCGACGGTCGCCACCAGCGTCGCGTTGCGGATCGCACGGGTCACGGGCCCGAGCAGCTCCGCCTCCGGGACCTGGACCACGACATAGGCGTTCACCTCCGGAATGAACGACGTCGCGATGAAGCGCGCGCCGTCCTGCCCCGCATAGCTGACGTAAGCGTAGGGCTTGCCGGCCAGCAGCACGGCCGATGCGTCGCCGGGCAGCCCGGGTTCGTCCTTCATGAAGTGCTTGCCGTCGATCAGCGCCGTATCGCGATGCATCATGATCGCGCCGTCCGGGCGCACGAGGTACGCAAAGCCGGTCTCGCCGATCCGGTAGGCCGCGATGTTCCGGGCCAGCGCGTCCACCGACAGGCTCATGCCGGCCGCGCCGATCGGGTTGCCGTCGCGCTCCACGCGCGCATTGATGAACATCATGTAGCCGCCCAGCGTCACGTCGCGGTCCATGTTGACCTCGAACGGCTTGCCGGAGGAAAGGAACGCCGTCAGCCACCGATCGTTGTCGCCGAGCTTGCGCTGCAGCCCCGCCTCGGTGAAGTAGTTGCCGCTCGTCGTCGACACCCACTGCACGGACGCCGCCTTCTGCGCCGCCTTCACGTTCTCCGCGAGGCGCACCCAGTTGCGCGTGCCGGCGTCGGGCTCGCCTTCGGCCTCCCATTGCAGCAGGAACGCGTCGCCGGCCAGCAGCCGCGACGCCGCGACCGGTCCGGCGAGCTGGCGCTGCACGTCGGCGCGGATGCTGTTCAACGCCGTCGGCAGTTCGTCGTGCACGACGCGCTCGCGCACCGCGCTGCCGATCAGGCGGACGCTCAGCACGCTCGAGATCGCCACGAAGACCAGCAGACAGCTCGTCATGCTGAGAACCAGCTTGCGCTGAATGGAAAGCTTGCGCCAGAAGTGCATGGGGGAATTCCTCGATATGTGCTCGTTTGTTGCCAGCACGGGTTATCGGCACGGCGGAGCCGAACAACATGGCTGGCGGCAAATAGCCGGTATCAGGAATTGAAGATGCCGGGCGTGATCTGGCGCACGCCAGGTTGCGCGCACAACGATCCCGCCCGCCCCGCTCAAGTCAATACTGAGCCTGGTCCGTCGGATTCCTGAACAGCTGCCGCATCTCGGCCGACAGCGGATAGTTCAGGTTCATCCCCTTCGGCGGAATCGGCTGCGTGAACCAGCGGTCGTAGAGCTTCTCCGCGTCGCCGGAGGTCTGCATCTTCGCGATCACGCCGTCGACGACGCGCTTGAACGCCGGATCGTCCCTGCGCATCATGCACGCGTAGTTCTCGTGGACGAGCGGCGTGCCCGTGACCGTATACGCGCCCGGATTCCGGTCCTTCGCGAGCTCGCCGTAGAGCAGCGGCTCGTCCATCACGAACGCGACCGCGCGCCCGGTCGTGACGTTCATGAACGCTTCCGCGTGATCCTTCGCGCTGATGATCGTCATGCTCATGCCCTTCTCTTCGTTCAGCTTGCGCAGCAGGCGCTCGTCCGACGTGCCGGCCGTCGTCGCGACCGTCTTGCCCGCCAGGTCCGGAAAGTCCTTCACACCCGAATCCTTGCGCGTGCTGAAGCGGATGCCGTAGAGAAAGATGCTGTTGGAGAACGCCGCCTGCTTCTGCCGTTCGAGCGTGTTCGTCGTCGATCCGCATTCGAAATCGATCGTGCCGTTCTGCAAGAGCGGAATCCGGTTCTGCGACGTGATCGGAATCTCCTTCACCGCGAGGCCGGACAGGTTCAGCTCCGTCTTCAACTGCTCGACGATGCGCGACGCGATGTCCCGCGAATAGCCGATGTTCTTCTGCTGGTTGTCCGAGTACGAAAACGGCACCGACGATTCGCGGATGCCGAGCGACACGACGCCCGTGTCCTTGATCTTCTTCAGCGTGCCCGTGAGCGCCTGCGCGTGCGCGGCGCCCGCCAGCGTGTACGACAGCGCGACAGCCAACCAGCGGTAGCGACGGTCCATGCCTGTTCTCCTGACGGATCGTTGAACGAACTGCGATCGTACGCCCGACAAAATCGCGCCGCATCAGGGAAAGCGTAAGGTGGCCGGCCATCGCGCACAGCGCGGCCCGGCCCCTTTTCCGGACCGTCGCAGCGGCCATGCGTCCGGCTTGCTGCAGCGCCGCACCACCGCGCCGGCATGCCGGGTGCCGACCCCGCTGCGCGCAGCCTGACACCGCCGCCGGCCGTCGCGCACGATCACCCGTTCGAAACGCCCGTTCGTGCGGGTGCGCAGCAACGCTATCGTTTGCGCGACCGTCATGTTTTCTTTTGAAACCGCTCAAGAAGCGCCCACGCCGGCCGTTACCCAATGCGTGGCGCGCCGCAGCAACCCTCGCTGGCCGCCCCAAGAACAACGAGAAAGGCCGGCTGTTTGCCGAACGCCGCCGCGAAAACGCGGCGGCGACCGGGCAGCCACCGGCCGACCGCCACTGTCGGCACACCGGCTACCAAAGAGGAACAACCAACATGAGAGCCAAACGTTTCACTCCCGCCGTGGCCCGATTCACGCACGCACGCGCCCTCGCCGGCATGCTGTCCGCGGCGGCCCTGCTGCCGCTCGCCGGTTGCGGCGGCGGCGGCGACAGCAGCCCGGCGCCTTCCGCGGCCGCGCCGGCTCCCGCCCCGGCGCCCGCGCCGTCGTCGCCCAACAACGCCGCATGCGCCGCGCAGCAGGCGTCCACGCAGATGGTGCAACAGGCAATCGCGGCGAACGCGCCGCCGGTCGACCACCTGATCGTCAAGCTGAAAGCGTCGACCGCCACACGCGCGATGGCGGCCACCAACGCCGCGTCGCGGTTCGACGCCGTGATCCAGCGGGCGATGACCCAATGGGTCGCGCCGACCGGCAGCGCGCGCGCGTTCGCGAGCACGACCGGCCACTCGCAGCTGAACGTGCAGGTCGAGCGGGCGATGGCGAGCGGCGCGGCCGTGCTGTCGCTCGGTCAGTCCGTCAGCGCCGCCGACGCGGCGGCGCTCGCGCAGGTCTTCGCCGCCGATGCCGACGTCGACTACGCGGAGCCGGACAGCCGGATGGGCGTGCGCGACACGCCGACCGATCCGCTATTCAGCCAGCAGTGGTATGCCACCGATCCGACGGCCGGCATCAACCTGCCCGCCGCCTGGACCCGCACCAAGGGCTCGCCGACCGTCGTGACCGCCGTGCTCGACACCGGCTACCGTCCGCACGGGGATCTCGCGTCCAACCTGGTGGGGGGCTACAACTTCATCACCAACGTCAACACGAGCAACAACGGCCAGGGGCGCAGCCCGGACGCGACCGATCCGGGCGACTGGGTCACGCAGCAGGAGCTCGACAACGCAAGCGGCCCGTTCTATCACTGCGCGAGCAGCCCGAGCGACAGCAGTTGGCACGGCACCCGCGTCGCGGGCCTGATCGGCGCCGTCGCAAACAACAGCACGGGCATCGCCGGCGTGTCGTGGCTCGGCAAGGTCCTGCCGGTGCGCGTGCTCGGCAAGTGCGGCGGCGTGACGAGCGACATCGCGGACGCGATGCGCTGGGCGGCCGGCATTTCGGTCAGCGGCGTACCGACGAACACGAACCCGGCGAAGGTCATCAACCTGAGCCTCGGCGGCACCGGCGCGTGCAGCCAGACGTTCCAGCAGGCGATCGACGACGTGACCGCGCGGGGCGTGACCGTCGTCGTCGCGGCCGGCAACGACGGGCTCTCGACGGCGTTCGACCAGCCCGCGAACTGCCGCGGCGTGATCGCCGTCGCCGCGACCGACGCGACCGGCCGGCGGGCGTCCTTCAGCAACTTCGGCAGCGACGTCGCGCTGAGCGCGCCCGGCGTCAACATCCTGTCGACGTCGAACAGCGGCAAGACCACGCCCGACACGGACACCTACGGCCTCGCGGACGGCACGAGCCTCGCGGCGCCGCAGGTGGCGGGCGTCGCAGCGCTGATGCTCTCCGTGAACGGCAACCTCACGCCGGCCCAGATCCAGCAGAAGCTGCAAGGCGGCGCGCGTGCGGCGAAATTCGCGGCCGGCACGTCGTGCTCGGCGATGCCCGCCGGTTCGGGCATCCTCGATGCGGGCGCCGCGGTAGCGGCGGCGGCGCTGTAACGCGCTTCGTCGGCGACGCGGCCGTGGGCGGGCCTTCGGCGGCATGCCGAAGGCCCGTTTCGTTTCCGGCGCGCGCCGCGTGACCTAGAATCGATCTGACGCGCCGCGTAACGCCGTGCGCGCCGCCAGGCGCGTCGCGGTTTCGTCGCCGGCGCAGCGTTCGGGCCATTCGAAGGAGCGCCCATGTCCCCAGCCAGCCATCACGCGGATGCGCCGCTCGTCGCGGTCCGCCCCGACCGGAAGATCGACACGGCCCAGCGCCTGCCCTATTTCGTCGGCATTTCCGCGCAAACCGCGGGCGCGACCGGGCTGTCGATGCACATCGTCGTGATCCCGCCCGGCGGACACGCGACCGCGCATACGCACGTCGGCTTCGAGACCGCCGTCTACGTGCTCGAAGGACGCGTCGAAACACGCTATGGCCCGGGGCTGCGCCGCTCGATCGTCACCGGGGCCGGCGAGTTCCTGTTCATACCGCCTGGCGTCCCGCATCAGGCGTTCAACCTGAGCGACACGACCGCCGTGCGCGCGGTCATCGCGCGCAACGCGCCCGGCGAGCAGGAAACGGTGCAGCCTTACGATCCGGCCGCCGACGCATGACGCGAAGCCGACGCGGGCGGAAAAAAAGTCCTACGAAAGGGTTGACGCTTCGCACTGCGGCCCTTTACCATCGCCCCCGTCTAAACACATGGAGTGTTCTGTGAACACCGATGCGAGTTGTAGTTGGTCCTTGACCAACATGACTGCCGCCTGAGGAAACTGCGCAGAGCCTCGTCTTCTGCCGCATCCCGGGAAGCAGGATGCGGCGTCCTTCCGGCCTGACCGGCCAGATTCCCGCCGAATTTTTTTGAACGATACGTGACCGCTCGCGTGGTCGCGCACGCTCGTCCCGCGCGCAGCGCTGCTGCGTGCGCATTCCGTTCGCGCGCCGTCCGGCGTGCGTGCCGTCACGCACGCACCGCCATCGACCGCCCGCGCCGCCGACCGCCAACCGACAGGAGTGCAGATGAATTCCGACGACAGTAGTCGATTACCGCTCGCCGGTGCGGCCATGCGCGCGGCAGGTCCGATCGCGCATCGCGCGCCGGCGAGCGGCTCCCTCATCACCGATCAACAGCCGATCGCGCCTGACGCGACGCGGCGGGGAGCGTTCGTTCGTCGATAACGTGCGCTCCCCGCCCGCCGCCTCGTGCGCAAGGAGCGACACATGACGCAACGCAACCCATCACACAAGAAACAACGCGGTTTCATCAAGACCGGCGGCGCCGGCCGGACGGCCGAACCGCGAATCATGCGCGCCGCGCAGGAAGCGGCCCGCCCGCTCGAGGACACGCTGAAGGCACTGCGCACCAGCACACGCGGCCTCACCTACGACCAGGCCGCCGACCGCCTGCAACTCGACGGCGCGAACGAGATCGCGCACGACAAGCCGCCGCACTGGACCCGCCAGCTGCTGATGTCCTTCCACAATCCCTTCGTCTACGTGCTGCTGGTGCTCGCCGCGATCAGCTTCTGCACCGACGTCTGGTTCGCGGCGCCCGACGATCGCGACTACGTCGGCATGACGATCCTGCTGACGATGGTGACGATCAGCGCGCTGCTGCGCTTCGTGCAGGAATTCCGCTCGCTGCGCGCCGCCGAGAAGCTGAAGGCGATGGTGCGCACGACCGCGACCGTGCAGCGCGCGGTGACCGACACCAGCGAGCCTGCGCGGCGCGACATTCCGATGCGCGAGGTCGTAGTCGGCGACATCGTGCACCTGTCGGCCGGCGACATGATCCCGGCCGACGTGCGCCTGATCACGTCCCGCGACCTGTTCATCAGCCAGGCCGTGCTGACCGGCGAAGCGCTGCCCGTCGAGAAATACGACACGCTCGGCGCGGTCGCCGGCAAGTCGGCCGAAGCGGGCCACGCCGCCGCGAACGACGCATCGCAGTCGCTGCTCGACCTTGGCAACGTCTGCTTCATGGGCACCAACGTCGTGAGCGGCACCGCGACGGCGGTCGTCGTCGCGACCGGCGAGGACACCTACTTCGGGTCGCTCGCGCGCAACGTCGTCAGCCACAAGCGCATCGAAACCAGCTTCGACCGCGGCGTCGCGAGCGTGAGCTGGCTGCTGATCAAGTTCATGTTCGTGATGGTGCCGATCGTGTTCATGATCAACGGGCTCACCAAGGGCGACTGGCTGAGCGCCCTCACCTTCGCGCTCGCGGTGGCCGTCGGCCTGACGCCCGAAATGCTGCCGATGATCGTCAGCGCGAACCTCGCGCGCGGCGCGGTCGCGATGGCGCGCCGCAAGGTCGTCGTCAAGCGCCTGAACTCCGTGCAGAACTTCGGCGCGATGGACGTGCTCTGCACCGACAAGACCGGCACGCTCACGCAGGACAAGATCATCCTCGAGCACCATCTCGACCTGTCCGGCCACAAGAACGAGGAGATCCTGCGGCTCGGCTGGCTGAACAGCTTCCACCAGAGCGGCCAGAAGAACCTGATCGACATCGCCGTCGTCAATCGCGCGAACGAGATCGGCGAGCGCGTGAAGCCGCAGGGCTACAAGAAGATCGACGAGCTGCCGTTCGATTTCGTGCGGCGCCGCCTGTCGGTCGTCGTCGAGGACACGCGCGGCACGCACACGCTGATCTGCAAGGGCGCCGTCGAGGAAATGCTCGCCGTGTCGACCCACGTGCAGGATGAGGACGGCGTGCGGCCGCTCGACTTCGTCGCCCGCAAGCGGCTGCTCGAACAGGCGAACGCGTACAACGAGGACGGTTTCCGCGTGCTGGTGCTGGCCACCCGCGCGATCCCGCGCGGCGACGAGCGCGAGCAATACCGCACCGCCGACGAGCGCGACCTCGTCGTGCGCGGCTTCCTGACCTTCCTCGATCCGCCGAAGGAATCGGCCGCGCCCGCGCTCGCCGCGCTGCGCGAGAACGGCGTTGCCGTGAAGGTGCTGACCGGCGACAACCCGACCGTCACGATGAAGGTCTGCCGCCAGGTCGGCCTCGAACCCGGCAAGCCGGTGCTCGGCACCGAGGTCGACGCGCTCGACGACGCGACGCTCGCGCAGGTCGTCGAACGCACGACCGTGTTCGCGAAGCTCACGCCGCTGCAGAAGGCGCGCATCGTCACGGCGCTGCAGGCGAACGGCCACACCGTCGGCTTCCTCGGCGACGGCATCAACGACGCGCCCGCGCTGCGAGATGCCGACGTCGGCATCTCGGTCGACAGCGGCGCGGACATCGCGAAGGAAACCGCCGACATCATCCTGCTCGAGAAGAGCCTGATGGTGCTCGAGGAAGGCGTGATCAAGGGCCGCGAAACGTTCGGCAACATTCTCAAGTACCTGAACATGACGGCCAGCTCGAACTTCGGCAACGTGTTCTCGGTGCTCGTCGCCAGCGCGTTCCTGCCATGGGAGCCGATGCTCGCGACCCAGCTGCTGGTGCTGAACCTCGTCTACGACACGTCGCAGATGCTGCTGCCGTGGGACAGGATGGACCCCGAGTTCCTGAAGAAGCCGCGCAAGTGGGAAGCCGGCAACATCAAGCGCTTCATGCTGTGGGTCGGGCCGACGTCGTCGGTGTTCGACATCACCACGTACCTGCTGATGTGGACCGTGTTCGGCGCGGGCGCGCTGTATCACCTGCATGGCGGCACGAGCGGCCAGATCGTGATGAATTCCGGCTGGTTCATCGAGAGCCTCGTGTCGCAGACGCTCGTCGTGCACCTGCTGCGCACGCAGAAGATTCCGTTCCTGCAGAGCACGGCCGCGCTGCCGGTGCTGCTGTCGACGATCACCGCGATCGCGATCGGCTGCTGGCTGCCGTTCTCGCCGTTCGCGGACGCGCTCGGCTTCATGCATCTGCCCGGCAGCTACTGGCTGTGGCTCGCGGCCACGATGGTCGGCTACATCCTGCTCGCGCAGACGGTCAAGACGATCTACGTGCGCCGCTACAAGCAGTGGTTCTGATTCCTTGCGCTTGAACATCGGCGGACCCGCACGCTATGCGCGGGTCCGCCGCGCGCAACGCATTCCAGGAGATGTGATGAAAAGAATGCTTCCGCTCGCGGTCGCGAGCGCCCTCTTCGCGCCGTCCGGCGCATACGCGACCCATCCGCTCGTCAGCGACGATACGGGCACGCAGGGCGACGCGAACTGGCAACTGGAACTGAACGCCGAGGAAACGTCGAAACAGGAAGAGACCGGGCGGCACGGGCTGTGGAACGCGACGCTGACGCGCGGCTTCGGCGAGCACGTCGACCTGTACGTCAACGCGCCCTATACGCACGTGCAGACGCGGTCGGACGAGAACGGGGCGGGGTTCGGCGACGTCGAGATCGGGATGAAATGGCGGTTTGTCGAGCACGGACCGTTCAGTGTCGCGCTCAAGCCCAGGGTGACGATGCCGACCGGCAACGACCGGCGCGGGCTCGGGACCGGACGCGTCGGCGCCGGCGCGACGCTGCTCGCGCAGGCCGACGTCGCGAAGGTGTCGTTCCTGGCGAATGCGGGGATCGCGTACCAGCCGAACCGGCAGGACCAGCTGACGTCGATCTGGCAGGTTTCCGGCGCGGCGATCTACCGCGCGACGGACAAGCTGCAGCTGGTCGCCGACGTCGGGATGTCACGCAATGCCGAGGCCGGCGCCGGCGCGAATCCGGCGTTCGTGATCGCGGGCGCGATCTATTCGCCGAAACGCTGGCTCGATCTCGACGTCGGGTATCGCCGCGGCTTGAACGACCAGACTTACGACCATTCGGTGATGGGCGGGATCACGGCACGGTGGTAAGGCGCCGCGGATTCGCGGCAACCGAAGGCGGGCTGCTTGGGCGGCCCGCCTTTTTTACGTCGCATCGAAGAGCTGCGCGCACAGCGCGCGCCCTTCGTCGGTCAGCGCCGCGCTGCCCGTGCCGTCTTCACGCAAGGTGGTCGTGGTCAGGCCACCGGCATCGAGCTGCGTCAGCATGCGGCGCAGCGTGCTCATCGGCAACTGCGCGCGCTTCGCGAGCTTCGGCAGCGACCACGGCTTGCCGGCCGGATCGTTGGCGGCTTCGTGCAGCGTCGCGAGGGTCGCGACAAGGGCGGGATCGAGGTCGTCTTCGTGTGATGCGGTGGTCATCGGTTTCGTGCGGCAGAGGTCGTAAACGAGGCTCGCGTCAGGAGCACAGTGCTGCCTCCTGCCGGCCATCACAATGCGTTTGCTCTGGAGCAAACGGCGACGGCCGACACACTATACCGCTTCCGTCACGAACGGATGCGACGCGCCGGCGCTCAGCGGGGCCAATGCTTGCGCGACACGACGGCGAAGCTGATCGCGATCGCGCCTGTCGCTGCGCGGGCGGGTGCGTCGGGTATCGCGTCGCCGAAGCGGACGCGGCGGCCGCGCCCGCCGCGTGGGTCGGGAGCACGAACCGGCGCCGCGTCACGCTTGTCATCGGCGGCACAGGCGTTCACGGCGGCAGGTTCAACGGCCTCGGCAATCGGGCGCTGCATCGAGGGGCCAACAGGCATGGAGGACGATTTCGGAAAAGACATGCCCGTATTGAACGCGCTGCCGATCGATCAGTAAAATGAATGTTTTGACCGATATGATTCTTTTCCGGAATGGAACTGAAACTCCTCAGGACGTTCCTGACGGTGACCGACCTGCGTCACTTCAGCCGCGCGGCGGACGCGCTGCACATGAGCCAGCCGGCACTCAGCAAGCAGATCGGCGCGCTGGAAGCGAGCCTCGGCGGCAGGCTGTTCGAACGGGGGCGGCACGGCGCGGCGCTCACGCCGTTCGGCGAGCGCTTCCTGTCGGATGCGCAAGCGCTCGTGCGCGACGCGGACGAGATCCTGTCGCGCGCGCGGGAAGCCAGCAGCGGCCGGCGCGGGCACCTGCGCATCGGCATCTGCCTGTCGGTGCTGACGATCGTGCCGCGGCTCATCGCCGAGTTTCGCCGTCAGCATCCGGACGTCGCCGTCACGCTGAGCGACCTGTCTTCCGCCGAGCAGGCGCGCCGCATGCTGGCCGGCAAGCTGGATGCGGGCTTCATGCGCCTGCCGCCCGGGGACGGGCTGTCGTCGTTCAAGGTGGTCGACGAAGCGCTCGCGCTGGCCCTGCCGCCGCAGCTTCGGCATACGCGCGTGCCGGCCGATCTCGACGCGCTCAATGAAATCGGCTTCATCGCGTTGCAGCGTGCGCGCGGCGCCGGCCTCGCCGCGCAGGTCGACCGGTGGTGCATCGAACGCGGCTTCGTGCCGAACGTGACGCAGCAGGCCGAAGACGTCCAGTCGGTGCTCACGTCGGTCGCCGCGGGCGTGGGAGTCGCATTCATTCCTTCGCGCGCGCAGCACCTGCTGCGGGACGCGACGGTGCTGCCGCTGCCCGGCAAGCACGCGAAGTGGCGCGTCGGGCTCGCGTGGCCGTCGACGCGCGACGATCCCGTGACGTCGCGCTTCGTGTCGTTCGTGCGGGCGGCGATGAAAGGCGCATGACGCGCTGCACGCGCCGCCACGGCGGGTTCCCGGCTCGTCGCGCGCCGTGATCGCCCTTATAATCTCCCGCACCTCTTTGCCGCTCGCGCATTGCGCCGGCCCATCCCGCGTGAAAAAGGAGATTGCCGCTTGACTGGCATCATCGTGCGCGCCCCCCGCGCCCGGACCTTTCTGTTGATCATCGCGTCGCTTCTGTTGTGCGCGTTCATGTCGAACGCGTCCGCCCATCGCGCGACGCACCGTCCCGCGCAGGGGCATGCGACACCCGCCAAGCTCAAGAAACCGCCGACGCACCGCAAGCTTGGCCGACACCCCCGCCCCCGCGCGCGACATCACGCGGTCAAGCACCACGCCGCGCCGGCCCCGCAACATCGTCGCGCGAAACGCGCCGCCTCGGCACGCCCTCGCCCGACATCAAAACCCCGCCTGCTGGCGAGCTGCGGCTACAGCCCGCGCGCGGCCAACGCGCTGCATTCACGCGCCGCCTACGTGCTCGACGTCCGCACCGGCACACCGCTGCTGGCCCGCAACGCGCGCACCGTGCGGCCGATCGCATCGATCTCGAAGCTGATGACGGCGGTCGTCGCCCGCGACGCGGACCGCCCGCTGGACGGCATGCTGCGCGTGAGCTCGCACGATCGCGACGCGATCAAGTTCACGCATTCACGGCTGTCGGTCGGCTCGACGCTGTCGCGCCGCGACATGGTTCGCATCGCGCTGATGTCGTCGGAGAACCGCGCGGCGGCCGCATTGAGCCGCGACTATCCGGGCGGGCGCCCCGCGTTCGTGGCCGCGATGAATCGCGAAGCGCGGCGGCTCGGCATGCGCCACACCCGCTTCCGGGAGCCGACGGGCCTGTCGCCGCGCAACGTGTCGACGGCCGAGGAGCTCGCGCTGCTCGTCGATGCCGCGGCGCGCGACCCGCTGATCCGACGCTTCTCGACCACCAGGTCGGGCACCGTCCATCCCGGCGACGGCAAGCTGCACTACGTGAACTCCGATCCGCTGGTGCGCTACGGCCAGTGGCCGATCCAGCTGCAGAAAACCGGCTTCATCAATGAAGCGGGCCACGGCGTCGTGATGCGCGCGCTCGTGCGTGGCCGGCCGCAAACCATCGTGCTGCTCGGCTCGCCGACGCGCGACGGCGTGACGAGCGACGCGCTCAAAATCCGCCGCTGGCTGGCCTGCTCGCTGATGTGATCGCACCGCGCTTTCCCGGCCGGCGCGGGCTCGCGTCGCCGCTCACTCCGGCATTTCGCCCGATTCAATTAGACAGTTTAACTTGCAAGTTAAACTGTCTTCTTCTATGATCCGCTCCATGACAAGCTCACGCAAACCCGGCGCCGCCGCCGAAACCGTCGTCGCCGACCTGACGCTGGCCGTCGGCCAACTCATCCGCCGGCTGCGTTCGGAAGTCGATTCGAGCGGGCTCAATCTGTCGCAGATCAGCGCGCTCGCGCGACTCGAGCAGAACGGGCCGATGACGACCGCCGAGCTTGCCCGCACCGAATCGATGAAGCCGCAGTCGATGAAGGCCATCCTCGCGAGCCTCGAAGAAGAACGGCTCGTGTCGCGCAAGCCGCATCCGACCGACGGACGCCAGATCCTGTTCCAGCTGACCCGCGCCGGCGTCGATACGCGACGGCAGCGCACCGTCGCCAAACACGCGTGGCTCCAGGCCGCGCTCGCGAAACTCGATCCGGAAGACATGCAGACGCTCGTCGCCGCGATCCCGCTCATCAGGCGGCTCGGCGACGCGTGAATCCGGCATCCGGCGCGCCCGTTGCCTGCGCGTTCCGCGATGTTTCCTTCGAACCAATGGGAGTCCTCATGAGCGCCACCGTCCTCGATCCGAAATCCGCACTGATCGTCATCGACCTGCAGAAAGGGATCGCCGCCCTCCCCACCGCACACCCGAGCGCCGGCGTGATCCGGCGCGCCGCCGATCTGGCCGACGCGTTTCGCCGGCGCGGCCTGCCGGTCGTGCTCGTGAACGTGGCCGGCGGCGCGCCGGGCCGCACCGCGCAGCCCGGCCCCAAGGGGCCGCTGCCGCCGGACTGGACCGAGCTCGTGCCTGAGCTGCAACCGCAGCCGCACGATCACGTCGTGACGAAGCGGACCTGGGGCGCGTTTACCGGCACCGGTCTCGACGCGCACCTGAAGGCCGCCGGCGTGACGCAGGTCGTGGTGGCCGGCATCGCGACGAGCATCGGCGTCGAATCCACCGCACGCCAGGCGTTCGAGCTCGGCTACAACGTGACGCTCGCCGTCGATGCGATGACGGACCTGAACGCCGATGCGCATGCCAACAGCATCACACGGATTTTTCCGCGGCTCGGCGAGACCGCGTCCACGCAGGAAGTCATCGCCCTGCTCGGCGTGCTCGATGCGTGAACGCGGCACGGGGTTGAACGGCGGCGGCGCGCGCGCCGCCGACCGGCTCGATCCGTCGGTCTGGAAGGTCAGCGCGGTCGCGGTGCTGGGCTCGCTCCTCGCGCAGCTCGACGCGACGATCGTCAACGTCTCGCTGTCCAGTCTCGCGACGGACCTGCATGCGCCGCTATCCGTGATCCAGTGGGTAACGAGCGGCTATCTGCTCGCCCTCACGCTGGTCCTGCCGCTGAACGGCTGGCTGGTCGACCGCATCGGCGCGAAGGCGCTTTATCTGTGGTGCTTTTCCGCGTTCACGCTGTCGTCGGCACTATGCGCATTCGCGTGGTCGGCGCCGTCGCTGATCGCGTTTCGCGTGCTGCAGGGCGTGAGCGGCGGATTGCTCGCGCCGATGGCGCAGATGATGATCGCGCGCGTCGCGGGCAAGCAGATGGCGCGCGTCGTCGGCTACGCCGCCGTGCCGGTGCTGATCGCGCCGATCCTCGGGCCGGTCATCGCCGGCGCGCTCCTGCAGCATGCGTCGTGGCGCTGGCTCTTTCTCGTGAACCTGCCGGTCGGTGCGCTGGCGCTCGTGCTCGCCGCGCGTTTCCTGCCGAGCGATCGGGACGACACGCTGCGGCGCGAGCTGGACTGGCTCGGTCTCGCGCTGCTGTCGCCGGGGCTCGTGCTGTTCCTGTACGGCGCCGAGCGGATCGGCGTTGGCGTTGGCGTCGGCGTCGCGGCGATCGCCGCGTCGGTCGCGCTGCTCGCGGCGTTTCTCCGCGTGCAGCGGCGCAAGGGCGCGCATGCGCTGATCGACCTGCAGCTGTTTCGCGGCAAGGTGTTCAGCGCCGCCGCCGGCACGCAGTTCGTGTCGAACGGCGCGCTGTACGCCGGCCAGATGCTGATTCCCGTGTTCCTGATCGACGCATGCGGACGTTCGCCGGGCGAGATGGGCTGGCTGCTCGCGCCGCTCGGCCTCGGCATGCTGGTCACGTATCCGTCGATGGGCGCGTTGACGAGCCGGTTCGGCGTGCGCCGCGTGTCCGCCGGCGGTGCGTTGCTGGCGCTGCTCGCCACGCTGCCGTTCGTGTGGCTCGCCGTTCGCGGGCTCGACCCGGCCGTGCTGATACCCGCGCTGTTCCTGCGCGGCATGGGCCAGAGCGCGGTCGGCACGCCTTCGCTGACCGCGGCGTACGCGTCGATCGACCGGCGCGACCTGCCGATGGCGACGACGTCGCTCAACATCGTCCAGCGTCTCGGCGGCCCGGTGTTCACGACGCTGTGCTCGCTGTTTCTCGCATGGCGGCTGCAGTCGACGCCTGCCGGCGACGCCGGCGCGCTTGCGTATGCATCGGCGTTCGCGCTGTTGTGCGCGCTGCACGCACTGACCTTCGTGATGTCGCTCCGCTTGCCGCTATGGTCCGACGCTGCCGGCCGGCACGCGGCCGCAAGCGCGCCGGCCGAATCGCGCTGAACGTTCGGCCGCGATCGTGCGGGCCGGCGCGACCCGCACCGTTCGTTACTTCCACTTCGAGCCGAGGCTCGCGAGCCCTGCCCGGTCGAGGTCGGCCGGGAGCATCACCACGCGAAACTCGCAATCCGCGTTGAACATCAGGAACCACGGCTCCGCGAGCGCCGGAATCCGTGACGGGTCGTCGAGATCGACGATCAGCACGGCGCCGCGCGTGCCGTCCTGCTCGGTGAAGTAAGCAGCCTCCGGTTTGGTCTCCTCGAGGATTCGCGCAATCACTTCGCCGACGCTGCCGTTTCGCACCAGACCATTGAACGGCTCGTGGGGAATTCGTATGTTGAGAAGCATGCGCATGGTCACCTCCGTGATTGAAACCCCGCATGGGGTGTTCAAAGCATAGGAGCTTTCCTGCGCCGCGCCGGGCGACAAGCAGCGTCACGTCACCGGCGGCGCGTGCCCATGGTCGCCGATGCCGCCCGCGTCGTCGTATTCCCGCGAGATGTCCTTGTTCGTGTAATCCCCGAGCCGCGACGCCGCGATCACGCTGATCACCGCGCACGCCAGCACATACGCCGCGATCGCATAGCCCGAGTGGTAATAGGCGAACAGCGCGGTCGCGATCAGCGGCGCCGGTCCGCCGGCGATGACCGATGCGAGCTGGTAGCCCATCGACGCGCCGCTGTAGCGCAGCCGCCCGGTGAACGACTCGGCGATCAGCGCGGCCTGCGGACCGTACATCATCGAATGCGGCACCAGCGACAGCACGATGGCCGCAAAGATCAGCACGGAGTTCTTCGTATCGACCATCGCGAAGTAAACGAAGCCGAACACACCGGCGACCGCGGCCCCGATCACGTACATCTTCCGCCGGCCGATCAGGTCGGACACGTGCCCGAACAGCGGGATCGTGACGAACTCCAGCACGGACGCCGCCAGCACCGCGATCAGCAGCAGGTTGCGCGACGCGCCGAGCGTCGACACGCCGTAGGTGAACACGAAGGCCGTGAAGATGTAGAACGGCGCCTGTTCGGCCATGCGGGCGAACGCCGACAGCAGGATGTCCTTCGGCTGCCGGCGCAGCACCTCGAGCATCGGCGCCTTCTCGATGCGGTTCTCGGACAGGAGCCGCGCGAAGATCGGCGTCTCGAGAATGTTCAGGCGGATGTAGAGGCCGATCGCGACCAGCACGATGCTGAGGAGGAACGGCACGCGCCAGCCCCACGTGAGGAACGCGCTGCCGGAAATCCAGCTCATCGCCAGCACGGCGAGATTCGCGAGGAACAGCCCCGCCGGCACGCCGAACTGCGGCCACGCGGCGACGAAGCCGCGATGCGCGTTGGTGCGCGCCCATTCCATCGACATCAGCACCGAGCCGCCCCACTCGCCGCCGACGCCCACGCCTTGAATGAAACGCAGCACCGTGAGCGCGATGGCGCCCCAGATGCCGATCACCGCATAGGTCGGCACGAAGGCCACGGCGAAGGTGGCGAGCCCCATCAGCAGCAGCGTGACGATCAGCGTGGCCTTGCGTCCGATGCGGTCGCCGTAGTGGCCGAAGATCGCCGCGCCGACCGGCCGTGCGACGAAGCCGACCGCGTAGATCAGGAACGCCTGCAGCGTGCCGACGAGCGGGTGCGATTGGGGGAAGTACAGCTTCGCGAAGACCAGGCCGGTCACCGTGCTGTAGAGGAAGAAGTCATACCATTCGATCGTCGTGCCGACCGTGCTGGCGATGACCGCGCGGCGCAATTGGCGCCGGGACTCCTCGTCGGAGAGGGGCGTTGCCCCGGATTGCATGGCAGCCATTTTGCATCCCCTCGGACCAAGGGCAATAAGATTGATAGACAGTTTTTGCCGCGCGTCGTTCCGGACGGTGCGGCGCCGCCGTTGCCGGCATCGCGCCGGAAAAGCGTTCAGGACTGAAACCTTTTGCTCGTCCGGTCACGGCTCAGCGCTTGCGGCCGCCCCGTTTTCCTGCACCGCCCCGACAGGCGCGAACACCCTGCTCCCGACGCGCGCGCAGCCGGAAAGCGCCGCCCGTGTTCGGTCCGGTCCGGATGAGAAAAGAGACTGGGCGCGGCGAATGGTCCGGCAAAGAGGCGTGCGCAAGCTCACCTCACCGGAAGCCGCGCGCGATGTTCCCGCCGTTACGTTACATCCATGAACGATTTCGCCGTCGCCCCGGCATGCGGGCCGCGGCGGCACGATGCCGGCGCGCGCCGGGGTGCGCGCCGCATCGCCGCCCGATCCACCGGCCGGCAAGCTTCGGCGGCCGTCGCCGATGCTCGGCCGCGACGCTTCGCATGCGCTCCTTTCGGCGCTGGTACGGATTCTGCATCCCGTCCGACACGAGAACGAGCACCGCGCCGCCGATCGGCGCGGATAAGTGAAAACCGCCGGGCCTGTCCAGGGACACGCTCGCCGAACCGCAAAACGGGGTCAATCATGGATGCGTTGCCGAACCAGTCAGACGCTCAATTCCAGGCGTTCCTGAACCGGTTGCTCGAGCAACCGAAACCCGGCTGGACCGAAAAGCAGTGGATGGAGCTCGACATGGCGCTCGCGCTGTCGACCCAGATGCTGCAGATCGCCGAGCGCATGCGCGACGGCCAGGCCAATCTCGAGAACAGTCTCGTGCTGCTCAGGTATGCGAAGGTGCTGGACTTCATCCTGTCGTCGCTCGCGGCGCGCCGGGACATCCATCCGCAGACGCTGCGCACGATCTTCCGGCTCGCGAACATCAGGATCGTCGACGAATATCCGGAGTAAGCCGGCGCCGCGCGGCTACAGACTCCCCGGCTCGTGCGCTTCCGGCTGCACGCCCGCGGCCGCGAGCGCCTCGTGCAGCGTCGCGAAGATGCATGACGCGCCGACGATCGCCGCGATCCCGTGCCGCTCCATGTCCGCGCGCAGATAGCGGTTCACCCGGCCGAAGATCACGCCGATCCCGCGCGCGCGCAGGCTCCGGACCAGGTCGCTCACCGTGCGCGCCGCCGAATAGTCGACATCGGTAATCGCCCCCGCATCGATGATGAACCAGCGCGGCGCGACCGGCGCCGCGTCGACGAGCGCGGCCACTTCCTCGGCAAACCGGTGATCGTTCGCGTAGAACAGGTCCGAGCCGAAGCGGTAGACGATCAGCCCCGGCGCCGTCATCGCGCCCGGCCGGGCCGGCACGGGCAGCCACCGCCCGTCGCCGGCCGCCGGCTCCAGCACCATCGTATGTGGCCGGTAGCTGTGCCGCACGTGCCGCATCAGCGACAGCGCAACGGCCAGCAGGATGCCCTGCTCGACGCCGATCATCACGACCGCCGCGGCCGTCACGAGCGCGAGCGCGAATTCGCCCGGGCTCTCGCGGCGGATCGCGCGCAGGCTCTGCACGTTGATCAGCCCGAGCGCGATCGTAAACACGATGGCCGCCAGCACGCCGTGCGGCAGGTACTGCAGCAGCGGGCTCAGGAACAGCAGCACCACGACCACCACCGCGGCGAACGCGAGCTGCCCGACCTGGCTGCGCGTGCCCGCGCCGTCGGCCATCGCCGTCTGCGTCGGGCTGCCGTTCACCACGAACGCGCCGCTGAACGCGGCGGCCGCATTCGCCGCGGCGAGGCCGAGGATGTCGGCGTCGGTGTCGACCGCCTCGCGATACTGCTGCGCGAACACGCGCGCCGCCGCCGCGCTTTGCGCGATGATCATCACGAAGCACGAGGCCGCCACCGGCACGAGATCGAGCAGCTGCTGCCACGTGACGGCCGGAACGCGCAGCGCCGGCAAGCCGCCCGCGACCGGCCCGAGCACCGCCACGCCGTGCGCGGAGAAGTCGAACGCGCGGCTCGCCGCGATGCTGCCCGCCACCGTGATCATCGGCATCGGTACGCGCGGCAGCACCCGCTTGCAGCCGAGTATCGCGCCGGCCACCAGCGCCGCGAGCGCGAGCGTCGGCAAATGCGTGCGCGCAAGATGCGTGACGACGTACTCCAGCTGGGCGACGCTGCGCGACGACGGCGCCGGCACGGCCATGCCGAGCATGTCGCCGAGCATCGCGATCGACAACTGCACGCCGACGCCGGCCAGGAAGCCGACCAGCACGGTGCGCGACAGGAAATCGGCGAGAAACCCGAGCCTGAAGATGCGCGCGAGCAGCAGCATCGCGGCGGTCAGCAGCGCGACCATCGCCGCCAGCGTCACGTATTCGGCGCTGCCGAGCGGCGCCATCGCCGACACGCGGCTCGCGAAAATGGTCGCGGTGGCGGAATCGGCGGCGACCACCAGGTGACGCGACGCGCCGAAGATCGCGAACGCGACGAGCGGCAGGAACACCGTATACAGGCCCGTCACCGCGGGCATCCCGGCGATGCGCGCATAGCCGAGCACCTGCGGGATATCCATGAATGCCAGCGAGATGCCGCCGAGCACGTCACGGATCGCCGCGCCGCGCTTGATCGGGAGAATGCCTTTGAGCAGGCTTACGCCTGACGACGAACTGCCGTTTGAATCGCTCATGCGTTGAATCGTGTCCGTGCCGGGTCTTCAGCGCATCGTGCCCCGGGCGGGCAGCCGCTGGCAAGTGCGCGCGCAACCAACGGCGCGCCCCCGTTCAGGAACCCCGCCGCACGAAAGCTGTCCCTTACAGGTGCCCTACAATCCGGGCGCACGCCGCGACGCGGCGTCGAATCAACGCTTGAAAGGAACCTGCCCCACCCCATGACCGTGAATGACCTCTGGTATGCGCCGCTCGTCGGCTCCCTCGTCCTGCTGACCGTATCCTGCGCGGCTGCGGCCGCCGTCCATTTCCTGCTGTTCCGCGTGGTCGCGCGGCTCGCCCGGCTCTCCGCCACCCGCGTCGACGACGCGCTGTTCGAGTTCGGCGCGTTCAAATGGCTCGCCCGCATCGTCCCGTTCGTCGTGATCAAGTTCGGCCTCGGCATGGTGCCCGGCGTGCCGGCGACGGTCACGCTGATCGTCGACAAGGTGCTGTTCGCGCTGATCGCGTTCCTCGTCACGATGACGATCAGCGCGACGCTGTCCGCGCTCGAGCACACGTATCGGTCGAGCCGGCGCGACCAGCCGCGCCTGTCGCTGAAGGGCGCGATGCAGCTCGTCAAGCTCGTGATGTTCATCACCGCCGCGCTCGTCGTGATCGGCGAAGCGACCGGCAAGCAGATCGGCCTGCTGCTGTCGGGGATCGGCGCGATGTCGGCCGTGCTGATGCTGATCTTCAAGGACACGCTGCTCGGCCTCGTCGCGGGCGTGCAGCTGTCGTCGAACGACATGCTGCGGATCGGCGACTGGATCACGATGCCGTCCGCCGGCGCGGACGGCACGGTGATCGACATCACGCTCAACACCGTCAAGATCGCGAACTTCGATCACACGATCATCACGGTGCCGACCTGGAAGCTGATCAACGAGAGCTACCAGAACTGGCGCGGGATGACCGAGGCCGGCGGGCGCCGCGTCAAGCGCGCGCTGTTCATCGACGCGACGAGCGTGCGCTTCCTCGACGCCGGCGAGATCGCGCGGCTCGAACGCCTGACGCTGCTGAAGGACTATCTCGGGGAAAAGGCCGACACGCTCGCGCAATGGAACGGCGCGCTCGGCGCGGACGGCGCATGCGCGGCGAACCGCCGCCAGCTGACGAACCTCGGCACGTTCCGCGCGTATGTGGCGAGCTATCTCGCGCGGCATCCGCGCATCCGTCGCGACATGACCTGCATGGCGCGGCAGCTGCCGCTGACCGCCGAAGGCATTCCGCTCGAGCTGTACTGCTTCACCGACACGACGACTTGGGTCGATTACGAGTCGATCCAGTCAGACCTGTTCGATCACCTGATCGCGGTGCTGCCGGAGTTCGGGCTGCGCGTGTACCAGCACCCGTCGGGGTTCGACATGCGGCAGATGACGGCGGCCTCGCCGCGCGCGGCCGGCGCGCAGATGCAGCGGGACGCCGCGCCGGCCGCCTGACGCCCGCGCCGCGCCGGCCGAACCCGGCCGGCGCGCGCTCACGCTTTCGCGCACTCCCCGGCCAGCCGCCCGAGCACCTTCAGCGCCTGCTCGATCTGCGCCGACCACGGATAGCTGTAGTTCAGGCGGATGAAGTGCCGGTAGTCGCCGCTGGTCGAGAACATGTGCCCGGGCCCGACGGTGATCCGCTGCGCGAGCGCCAGCTGGTACAGGCGCATCGCGTCGACCTGCGGCGGCAGCTCGACCCACAGCACGTAGCCGCCCTGCGGCTGCGACAGCCGCGTGCCCTCCGGAAAGAAGCGCCGCACCATCGCGCTCATCAGGTTCGCCTGCTGCGCGTACTGCTTGCGGATCCGCCTCAGGTGGAAGTCGTATCCGTCGTGCTTCAGGTATTCGGCGATCGCCAGCTGCTCGGTCACCGGCGTCGCGAGCGTGTTCAGGAATTTCAGCTTCTCGACCTGATCGCGATACCGGCCCGGCATCGCCCAGCCGATCCGGTAGCCGGGCGACAGGCTCTTCGAGAACGACGCGCAGTGCAGCACGAGCCCGTCCTGGTCGAACGACTTCAGCGCGCTCGGCCGCGCGTCGCCGTAGTACAGCTCCTGATAGACGTCGTTCTCGATCACCGGCACCCGGTGCTTCGCGAGCAGCTCGACGAGCGCGCGCTTGCGCGCATCCGGCATCAGGAAGCCGAGCGGATTCTGGAAATTCGGCATCACCATGCACGCGGCGATCGGCTCGCGTTCGAGTATCCGCGCCAGCGCATCGATATCGATCCCGTCGCCCGGATGCGTCGCCACCTCGATCGCGCGCATGCCCATCCGCTCGATCGCGTGCAGCATCGCGTAGAACGTCGGCGATTCCACCGCGATCGTATCGCCCGGCTTCGCGACCGCCTGCAGGCACAGGTTGATCGCTTCCGTCGCGCCGATCGTCACGATGATCTCGTCGCGCTCAACCGCGATCCCGCTCTCCAGGTAGCGCCGCGCGATCTGCCGGATCAGCTCCTGGTTGCCGGGCGGCAGGTCGTCGATCACGCCCCAGCGCGTGCGCCGGCGCGCGATCGTCTGCGCGTGCCGCGCGAGCCGCTGCACCGGAAACTGCGCCGCGTCCGGATACGGCGAGCCGAGCGGCACCGCGTCGTCGCGCGAGATCGAGCGCAGCGTCGACAGCACGAGCCGGCTCACGTCCACCGACGACGGCGCGGCCGTCGGCGTGGACGCATGCAGCTCCGCGACGGCCGCCTGCGCCATGCGCGCCTTCACGAAATAGCCGGACTGCGGGCGGCTCTCGATCAGCCCGCGGCTTTCGAGCACCAGGTACGCGCGCAGCACGGTCGTGATGCTGAGCCGGTGCTGACGGCTCGCCTGGCGCACCGACGGAATCCGCTCGCCCGGCCGGTAGACGCCGTTGTCGATCTGCGCCTCGAGATCGTCGGCCAGTTTGTCGTAGCGCTTCACGCGGGTTTCTTTCAAATTGCCTTCACACGTACAGTTCTGTACCGCATTGCGTCAGATTGCCGCAACTGTACTCTTTTTTGGAATGAAAAGGTGTACACGCAGCAGGCGGCGGGCCGCGCGTAACCTGCGTCCATCGCTTCCCCCCCGACACACCGCATCATGAAAAAGAAGCCCGCCAACCCACGCATCGAGCCGTACACCCATCCCGCCGCCGGCTGGGGTGCGCTGAAGGCCGTCACGATCAACCTGATCAAGGAAAAGGTCGCCGGCGGCAACTACCGCACGCTGTTCCGCCAGAACCAGCCGGACGGCTTCGACTGCCCCGGGTGCGCGTGGCCGGACCGCAAGCATGCGTCGACCTTCGAGTTCTGCGAGAACGGCGTGAAAGCCGTCGCGGCCGAGGCGACCGGCAAGCGCGTGACGCGGGCGTTCTTCGCCGCGCACACGGTCACCGCGCTGCTCGAGCAGACCGACTACGAGCTCGAACAGCACGGGCGGCTCACCGAGCCGATGATCTACGACGCGCGCACCGACCGCTACGTGCCGGTCGCGTGGGACGACGCGTTCGAGCTGATCGCCCGTCATCTGCGCGCGCTGCCCGACCCGAACCAGGCCGCGTTCTACACGTCCGGCCGCGCGAGCAACGAGGCGGCGTTCCTGTATCAGCTGCTGGTGCGCCGGTACGGCACGAACAACTTCCCCGACTGCTCGAACATGTGCCACGAGGCGACGAGCCGGGGGCTGCCGCCGTCGGTCGGCGTCGGCAAGGGCACGGTCACGCTCGACGACTTCGAGCTGGCCGACACGCTGCTGATCTTCGGGCAGAACCCGGCGACGAACCATCCGCGGATGATGGGCGAGCTGCGCGAATGCGCGAAGCGCGGCGCGACGATCGTGTCGATCAACCCGCTGAAGGAGCGCGGCCTGGAGCGCTTCGCGGACCCGCAAAGCCCGCTCGAGATGCTGACGATGTCGGGCACCGACATCGCGTCGACGTTCATCCAGCCGACGATCGGCGGCGATTTCGCGCTGATCAAGGGCATCGCGAAGCGCGTGCTCGAACTCGACGACGCAGCGCGCAAGAACGGCGCGGCGCGCGTGCTCGACACCGCGTTCATCGCGGAGCACGCGGCCGGCTTCGACGCGTTCGCCGCCGACCTACGCGCGGAAAGCTGGTCGGCGCTCACCGCCGAGAGCGGCGTGCCGTACGAGCAGATCGACGGCCTCGCGCAGCTCTATGCACGCAGCGAACGCGTGATCGCGACGTGGGGGATGGGCCTCACGCAGCACAAGCATTCGGTCGCGACCGTGCAGATGCTGACGAACCTGATGCTGATGCGCGGCAACATCGGCCGCCCCGGCGCGGGCCTGTGCCCGGTGCGCGGCCATTCGAACGTGCAGGGCAACCGCACGGTCGGCATCGAGGAAAAGCCGTCGCAGGCGTTCCTCGACCGGCTCGGTGAGGTGTTCGATTTCGAGCCGCCGCGCCGGCACGGCTACGACGTCGTCGAGACGATCGAGGCGATGCTCGAAGGCCACCTGAAGGTGTTCATCGGCCTCGGCGGCAACTTCGCGATGGCGACGCCCGACACGCCGCGCACGTGGGAGGGGCTGCGCCGCTGCGACCTGACCGTGCACATCACGACGAAGCTGAACCGCAGCCATCTGGTCCACGGCCGCGACGCGCTGATCCTGCCGACGCTCGGCCGCACCGAGATCGACCTGCAGGACAACGTGCCGCAAGGCGTGACCGTCGAGGATTCGATGAGCATGGTGCACGTGTCGTACGGGATGAACAAGCCGGCGTCGCCGCTCCTGATGTCGGAGACGGCGATCGTCGCGCACATCGGCCATGCGCTGTTCGGCAGCGGCAAGATCGACTGGCTCGCCTACAAGGATGACTACGCGAAGGTGCGCGACGCGATCGAGGCAACCCTCGACGGCTTCTACGACTACAACGCGCGCATCGCGAAGCCGGGCGGCTTCCATCTGCGCGTCGCGTCGCGCGACCGCGAGTGGCTGACGCCGACGGCCAAGGCGAACTTCATCGCGCACGCGCTGCCGTCCGACACGCCGATCCAGCGCGCCCGCGCGCTGCACGGCGAGCGCCTGATGACGCTGATGACGACCCGCTCCCACGACCAGTACAACACCACCGTGTACGGGCTCGACGACCGCTATCGCGGCGTGTTCGGCCAGCGCCGCGTCGTGTTCGTCAACCCGGACGATCTCGCGATGCTCGGCCTGAAGGCCGGCGAATGGGTCGACATGGAGACGGTGTGGCACGACGGCATCGAGCGGCGTGCCGACGGCTTCCTGCTCGTCGCCTACGATATTCCGCGCGGCTGCATCGGCGCGTATTATCCGGAGACGAACCCGCTCGTGCCGCTCGACAGCGTCGGCGACGTCTGCAACACGCCGACGTCGAAATCGCTGCCGGTGCTGCTGCACCGCGCCGCCGCGCCGGCCGTGCAGGCCGCCTGAAGGAGAACGCGCGATGATCGTCCGTCCCCGCGAGCACTGGCTGCGGATGCTGTTCGTCTGGAACGGCTCGGTGCTGCAGACGATCCTGCCGCAGCTCGCGCTGACGCTGGCGATCAGCATCGTCGCACTGTGGACCGGCGGTCGCGTGATGGGCGAGAAGGTGCCGCTGAACCCGACGCCGTTCACGCTGATCGGCCTCACGCTGGCGATCTTCGCCGCGTTCCGCAACAACGCGAGCTACGACCGCTATCGCGAGGCGCGGCATCTGTGGGGCGGCGTGCTGACCGCCGCACGCACGCTCGCGTCGCAGACGCTCGCCTACCGCGTGTTCGACACCGATGGCGAACGCCGCGCGTTCATGCTCGCGCTGGTCGCGTTCGTGTACGCGCTCAAGCATCAGCTGCGCGGCACCGACGCCGCGGCCGACCTGCGCTCGCGCCTCGACGACGCGACCTACGCGCAAGTCGAGCCGCTGAAGTTCCGCCCGATCGCGATCCTGCATGGGCTGCGCACGACGCTCGCCGCGCGCGCCGACGCCGGCCGCCTCGCGGACACCCGCCTGTGGATGCTCGACGCGCGGCTCGACGAGCTGGTCGCGATGGTGAGCGGCTGCGAGCGCATCGCGTCGACGCCGATCCCGTTCTCGTACGACGTGCTGCTGCACCGGACCATCTACGCGTATTGCATGCTGCTGCCGTTCGGGCTCGTCGATTCGATCGGCGCCGCCACGCCGTTCGTCACGGTGTTCGTCGCGTACACGCTGATTGCGCTCGACGCGATCGCCCATGCGATCGCCGAGCCGTTCGGCGCCGGCCCGAACCATCTCGCGCTCGACGCGATCACGCGGCAGATCGAGCGCACGCTGCTGGAGCTGAACGGCGAACCGCTGCCGGACGAAGTGACGCCGGGCAAGTACTACCGTCTCCCCTGACGCGCGCGTAATAAACCCTCACAAAGGATACAAACTGGCCGTCAACATGCATGGTGCACGGCCCGTTCTTGGGTCAAGCGCCGGAAATTCCTCCGCGCAACGACAGGAGAACACACCATGCGAGCCCTCACCCGCCACCTCGCGATCGCCGCCACCCTGATGTCGGTCCTGACCGGCAGCGCGTTCGCCGACACGCCGTGGCAGAAAGCGCACCCGCGCCGTGAAGAGGTGAACCAGCGCCTCGCGAACCAGAACCGCCGCATCCACCACGAAGTCAAGGAAGGCGAGATGTCGCACGCGCAGGCCACGCGCCTGCACCGCGACGACCACAAGATCCGCCAGGAAGAGCGGGACATGGCGGCCCAGAACGGCGGTCACCTCACCAAGCCGGAACAGCGCGTGCTGAACCAGCAGGAAAACGCGGTCAGCAACAAGATCGGCCAATAAGCGCCCGGCCTCGGTGAACTTCGGACGCCCGCTGCCGCGCTGCGGCAGCGGGCGCTTGTTGTTTCGAATCGTTTCAGCGCGTCATGCGCGTCGCGCCCTGCGGGTATACTTCGCCGTCAACCGCCTCCCGCATCCGCTGCCCCCGCAGCGCGATGCCGGGCGGTTTCGTTGCGAAGCTTCGCGTTTCGCCTGCCCCGCGTTCCAGCCTCGACACGAGAGACCCGACGACCCGCCATGAAACGATTCCTGCTACTCCTCCCCGCCGCCGCCGTGCTCGCCGCCTGCGGTTCCGCGCCGACGTCCGATTCGTCCGGCTCGGCCGATTCCGGCGCCGGGGCGATGATCTACGTGTCGTCGCAGCGCCCCGCCGACGCGATCGCCAACTGCCTCGACAGCCGGCTGTCGGACGTGCAGCGCTCGCACCACGGCGGCGTGACCGACATCACGGTCGGCTCGCGCTCGTACTTCGTCACGCTCACGCCGTCCGGCTCCGGCTCGGTCATCAAGGTCGTGCGCGGCACCGCGAGCGAGCCGCCCGAGGAAGCGATGCGCTTCGCGATCGCACGCTGCGCGATCTGATCCACCGCACCCGCGCGCGATCGCCCGATCCGCGCGCGCACCGAATATTTTTACCCGGGCGTCCGTCGATGAGAGAATCGCACCACGATCTCTTTCCGATGGAGCCCGCATGAAGCATCTGCTGTCCAGGCTGTTCGTCAGCGCCACGCTCACCGCATTCATCACGCTCGCGCCGACGGCGCCGGCCCATGCGGCGACGCCGCCCGGCATCTTCGTCGTCGCGACGCAGCTCGCCGAGTTCACGTCGCTCGACCCGAGCGTGATCTACGAGCTCGTGCCGTCCGAGTATGCGGCGAACACCTACGAACGGCTCGTGCGCGTCGACCTGAAGGACCCGACGCGCTTCGACGGGCAGATCGCGCAGTCGTGGAGCGTCGGCGCGGACGGCGTCACCTACACGTTCAAGCTGCGCCCCGGCCTCACGTTCCATTCCGGCAATCCGCTGACCGCCGACGACGTCGCGTGGTCGCTGCAGCGCACCGTGCTGCTCGACAAGGGCCCGGCGGGCGTGCTCGGCGATCTCGGCCTCACGAAGGCGAACGTCGCGCAGAAGGTCCGCGCGCTCGATCCGCAGACCGTCGTGCTCGAAACCGACCGCAAGTACGCGCCGAGCTTCGTGCTCAACGTGCTGAGCGCGTGCCCGGCATCCGTGTTCGACAAGAAACTGCTGCTGTCGCACCAGCAGGGCAACGATCTCGGCAGCGGCTGGCTGCGCACCAACGACGCCGGCTCCGGCCCGTACAAGCTCGTCAAGTGGACGCCGAACGAGAGCATCGTGCTGCAGCGCTTCGACGCGTACCGCACGCCGTATCCGATGCAGCGCGTCGTGCTGCGCCATGTGCCCGAGGCGTCCGCGCAGCGCCTGCTGCTCGAGAACGGCGACGCCGACGCGGCGCGCAACCTGAGCCCCGACAGCCTCGCCGCGCTGTCGAAGGCCGGCAAGATCAAGGTCGCCGCGTGGCCGGTGTCCGCGCTGCTGTACCTGAGCCTGAACACGAAGAACCCGAACCTCGCGAAGCCCGAGGTGCAGGAGGCGATGAAGTGGCTCGTCGACTACGACGGCATCCAGCGCAACATCGTCAGCGCCAGCTACAAGGTTCACCAGACCTTCCTGCCGGAAGGCTTTCTCGGCGCGTCGAACGCGCGCCCGTACAGGCAGGACGTCGCGAAGGCGAAGGCGCTGCTCGCGAAGGCCGGGCTGCCGAACGGCTTCACGGTGTCGATGGACATGCCGAACGACTACCCGTTCCTCGAGATCGCGCAGGCGCTGCAGGCGAACTTCGCGCAGGCCGGCATCCAGGTGAAGCTGATCCCGGGCGACGCGAAGCAGGCGATCGGCAAGTATCGCGCGCGCCAGCACGACATCTTCATCGGCGAATGGTCGCCGGACTACATGGACCCGAACAGCAACGCGCGCGGCTTCGCGTGGAATCCTGACAATTCGGACCAGTCGACGACCAAGATGCTCGCGTGGCGCAACAGCTGGGACATCCCGCAGCTGACGAAGGACACCGAGGCCGCGCTGGCCGAGCCGTCGCCGCCCAAGCGCGCGCAGCGCTACGAGGCGCTGCAGAAGGCGGTGCTCGCGCGCTCGCCGTTCATCATCATGTTCGAGAAGGTCGTGCAGGTCGCGACGCGGCCGGGCGTCACCGGCCCGGAAATCGGGCCGATCAACGATCTCGTGTCGTACCGGACGCTGAAGAAGTAAGCCCCATCGCCGCGCGCCCGGCGACGCCGGCGCGCGCGGCGCGCTCAATTGAGCGCCGCCCACACCAGATACGCGTTCAGCGCGACGATCACGACCGTCGCCGCGCCCGCCGTCACCCGCAGCGGCGCACGCATCGCGTGCGCGCCCATCACGTCGCCGCGCGCGGACAGCATCAGCAGCGCGATCATCGGCATCGGCAGCACGAAGCTCAGCACGACCTGGCTCAGCACCATCGCGTGCGTGACGTCGCACCCCAGCGCGACCACGACGAACGCCGGCGCGACCGTCACCGCACGCCGCACCCACACCGGCATCCGGCGCCGGATGAAGCCCTGCATCACGACCTGCCCCGCCATTGTCCCGACGACCGAGCTCGACACGCCCGACGTCAGCAGCGCGACGAGGAACAGCGCGCCCGCCGCCGGCCCGAGCACCGGAACCAGCGTGTGATACGCATCGCCGATGTCGGTCATGCCCGGTGCGCTCCGGTGGAACGCCGACGCCGCCATCATCACCATCGCGAGGTTCACGACGCCCGCCAGGCCGAGCGCGACGACCACCTCGCGATTCGAGAAGCGCACGAGCCGGCGGCGCTCGGCGTCGTTGCGCGGCGCGGTGCGGCCCTGCGTCAGCCCGGAATGCAGGTACAGCGTGTGCGGCATGATCGTCGCGCCGATGATGCCGACCGCGATCGTCAGCGCCGCGTGATCCGGAAGCTGCGGCACGACGAGATGGAACGCCGCCGCCGGCCAGTCCTGCGGCGCGATCAGCAGCTCGCCCAGATAGCAGGCGCCGATCACGCCGACGAGCGTCGCGATCGCGGCTTCCAGCGGCCGGAACCCGCGCTTCTCCAGCGCGAGGATCGCGCCCGTCGCGAACCCGGTCGCGACCATCCCCGCGAGCAGCGACAGATGGCACAGCAGCCCGAACGCAAGCGCGCCGCCGAGGAATTCGGCGAGATCGGTCGCCATCGCGGCGATCTCCGACGCGATCCACATCCCCCATACGACCGGCGCCGGAAAGTGTTCGCGGCACAGCTCGGCGAGATTGCGCCCGGTCACGATGCCGAGCTTCGCCGACATCGCCTGGAACAGCATCGCGATCGCGTTCGCGGCGAGCACGACCCACAGCAGCCGGTAGCCGTACGCGGCGCCAGCCTGGATGTTGGTCGCGAAGTTGCCGGGGTCCATGTAGCCGATCGACGCGATCACGGCGGGACCGACGAACGGCAGCAGCGCGGCGGCGCCGGTGCGGCGCCCTTCCAGGGCGGCGCGCGCCGCGTGCTCGATCCGTTCGGTGGACGGGCCCGGCAGTGCGAGGCTGCCGGCGGGTTTGCTCGAAATGGGAAGCATGGTCGGGTTCGATTCGAAAGAAGGAGGCTGACGATGGCGAAGGCGACCGGCGCGCCGCTTGCCGGCCGCGCCGGCTCACACGGGCACGACGTCCGGGCGGTTGCGCGGAATCTGCGCGATCACGTCGGGCGCGAGATTCAGGTGCGCCTCGACGAGCTGCGGCGGCGTATGCGCGAGCCAGTCGGACAGCGACACTTCCGCATAGCGCTCGGACTTGAAGATCTCCAGGAACACGAGATCGGTGCTACCCGTGTTCTGCACGTAGTGCCCGAGGCTCTTCTTCACGTAGCCGACGTCGCCCGCGCGGAAATCGGCGGTCTGCGCCTTCGGGCCCGTGTCGAACACCGTCATGCGCGCGTCGCCCTGGATGTAGTACTGCCACTCGTCCGCGTTCGGGTGCCAGTGCAGCTCGCGCATCCCGCCCGGATGCACGGTGACGAGCGCCGCCGAGACGGTCTTCGATACGTTGAAGTTGCTGCTGTCCGCGATCCGCACTTCGCCGCCGCGCGTCTTCACGACGGGCTTCAGGTCGCCGAGCGAGAAGATGAACGGCTGCGGCGGCGCGCCGCGCGACGACGCGGCCGCGCGCTGCGCCTGCGCGAGCGGGCCGGGATCGTCGCCCTGGAAGATCCACAGGTTGTCGAGCGGAATGTTCCGGAATGCGTCGGCCGGCACGCCGAAGTTGCGCGCGAGCACGTCGGGCGGCGTATGCGCGATCCAGTCGGTCAGCAGCAGCGTGTTGAATTCGGACGCGCGGCCGTTATCGAATGCGAGCAGGAATTCCGCGCCGTCGCTGCCGAGCCCCTGCAGCGAATGCGGCAGGCCGGGCGGGAAATACCACAGGTCGCCCGTCTTCACGTCCTGCACCGACGGCCGCCCCTGTTCGTCGAGCACGGTGATCCGGCAGCGGCCGTC
The DNA here is from genome assembly GCF_902833085.1 of Burkholderia ubonensis. Taxonomy (GTDB): domain Bacteria; phylum Pseudomonadota; class Gammaproteobacteria; order Burkholderiales; family Burkholderiaceae; genus Burkholderia; species Burkholderia ubonensis. The sequence continues at coordinate 103,342 of NZ_CADFEB010000006.1, read as the reverse complement.
GAGCATGAATGCCCATTCGGCCTGCTGATGCCAGTGCATCTCGCGAATGCCGCCGCGCGTCAGCCGCATATTGACGCCTGAAATGGTTTCCGAAATCGCGAAATCGTCCTGCGTGACTTCGCGCGCCCAGCCGCCGTTCTGAATGCGCTTGTGCGCATTATTGAACGACGCCCAGAATAACGGCATGCCGTTGATATCGGTCGCGGGCGGATCCTGAAACGACGGAAACTGATTCGCCAATGCCGGATTTTTCGGCCCCGGATCGGTCAGGCTCTGGCGATTGCGCGCATTGACCGCGCCTTCCGGCGGGCTGTCCGGATTGCCGAACGAGGCGGCCTTCGCGGTCACGGCCAGGCCGGCCGCGGCAACCGCGCCGGCCGTATTCGCAAGCATCTTGCGTCGGGACAGATTCGTCATGATTTCCTCTTCATTTCTGCAATTAATCGAATTGCCGGCACGGGGCGATCATTCGTTTTTAGATTAACGAATGAATTGATCAGCCAGCGACACAAGTTAAATGCAAATCGAGGAAAAAATTAAATGAATAATTAAGATTGATTCATGATTTAAAATAATACCTTTAAGTTTGTAATGAATACATCGGCGCGGCAAATGTGCGCCCAGTCGCCCGGCCGATTTCTCGGACGGGCGCAGGGAATGACGAGAATGGAGAGATCGGAGAGCGTGGAGTCACGCGTGCGTGAATTCGGATGATGCGCAAGCGTCATTCGGACGGCATCGCGTCGAGCCGCTCCGCTGCTTGCCGCACTCCATCGAGAATGCGGTCCGCGATCTTCGCCGGAAACCTGCGCGGCAGCGTCGCGCCCACCGTATCGATCACACTTGGCGTCGCGGCGATCAGCCGCTCGACGATCGGCGTCGCAAGATCGCCGAGCAGGCAATGCTCGGCCATCGCGCTGAAATGGCGTCGCGTGATGTCCCGCATCGCGTAATGCTTGCGCTTGCCGTGCACCGCCATCGCGAGCTTCGCCTTGTGCCACGACCACTGGTTCGCGCCATCGCCCTCAACCGGCCAGATCGACATCACATCGTAGAGCGGCGTGAGCCGGAAGCGGCCCGCCGGCAAGAGCCGCAGGCTGAAATTCTTCGCATGGCCGTCCGGCGCGGCCAGCATCCAGAACAAGATCAATGCGGCGAACAGCGTGTCGAGATCCTCGCGCGCCGTTTCGGATCGCCGCAGGATGCCGACCAGGTCCGGCACGCCGGGGCCGCCATGTGCCTCGTATTTCAGGTGCGGCGGCACGCCGAGCGCCTGGCAGAAATCCTCCTGCGGCAAGCGCAGCAGCCAGTGCCCGTCGCGATGCAGCGCCCGGTCGAAGCGCGTGACCGATAGCACCTTGTGCCGGCCGAACGTCAGGATCTCCGCGTCCGGCACCGGCAGCCCGAACGCGCGCAGGATCGCAAGGCACAGCCATTCGTTCTCGACCGATGTCGTCAGGTCGGCGCGCTTGTTGCCGACGAGACCAAGCGGCAACTTCAGGATGTGTGTGGTCGGCGTCGCGCCGTGCGGGCGCATCCATTTGCCGTCATGACGAAGCAGCGCGGTCTTTTCCTGCACGCCGGCGAGCGACAGACGAAAATCGTCGTCATTCCACACGCCGACCGCCGCGCCGCTCGCCTGATCGAGCAGTCGCGCGACGTCGTCGTCCGACAATGCGGCGCCGTCGATGCGCTCGACGCCGTTCGGCGTCTCGTCTTCGCCGAGCAGTTGCACCGCGCCGACACAATCGCGCCCGAGCGCCGCGAGCAGGTCGAACGGCTCGAGCGTCGGCACGCCGAAATGCGTCGCGAGCCGGCGGCGGATCGCCTCGCTGTCGGGCAGCAGGTTGTCGAAGTAGTGATTGACGCGCTCGCCGCGCAGCGGCGCATCGCCGATGCCGAACGGCAGCGACAGTGACAACGGCCGCCCCGCCGCCGATTGCTTCCAGCCTGCGTCATACAGCAGCTCCATGTCACCGCGCGCGGGAATGCGCCAGACGCCGACTCGCAGTCCGTTGGCCCAGATCGACAGCGCGCGTGCGTGCGACTTGCGGCCCATCGCTACCACTCGGTGTCGGCCGCGCGACACTCACCCTTTGCGCGAATGTCGAGCTCGAGGTCGTATAGCGCGGTCAGCGCGAGGAGCTGGCTCAGCGACAAGCTGGCCGTGCGTGTGGTTTCGAGCAGCGACAGGCGCGGTTGGCCGATGCCGATGCGGGCGGCTGCTTCGGCTTGCGTCATGCCCTTGGCCTGGCGCGCGGACGACAGGATCTCGCCCAACTGGGCGGGGGTATTGACGATGATGTTCACAGCGAATTCCCGAGGCAAATAAATCCAGTATATTCCCCTCAGGCATAAAGGTAAATTATTCCCAAGAGAAATATAACGAAAATATTACTCTCAGGAATATGTGTGGTCGCACCATTTTCGGGAGGTCAGACGGAGATCGCCGCCTTTCGTTACCGGACCGACAGAAAAGCCGGTCGAGCGACGCCCGCGCCCGATGCCGCCGGCCGTGGGCGTCGCCTTTCAACGAAGCGTCAACGCGCCGAATTCACGGCAGCACGACGCGCAGGAATCTCGACCCAAAGCACGTTGATCGTCTCGACCGGCGTCCACGCGGGGTTCGACGTGTGCGCCTGCAGGCACCGGTACGCGCTGGCCTGATAGCTGACCTCGTCGCCGACCTCGTAGCGCACCCCGTTCTCCCATGCGGGCCTCGCACCGGAGTCGTCCGTCGTGCGCGCGATCAGCACGTTGCTCGGCAGCGAAAGCCAGTCGCGCGAATCCACCGCCGCGACGAAGTAGCGATACTCGGTGTTCGCCGTCAGGCCCGTATCGACGAGTTCGAGCCGCGACGGCGCCGTCTCCCCGACCGGCACGCCGTTGCGGTAGACGCGATACAGCTTGATCGGATGGCTGCCCGTCGATTCGCCCCACATCAGGTGCACCGAATGCGCGGTCTCGCCCATCGAATGCAGATGCGTCGGCGCCTTCGGCGGGCGTTCCACGCCGTCGCCCAGCGTGCGAACGGCAAGCGTCTCGCTTCGGCCCGATTGCCCGCCCTCGATGTCGGTCGCGCGCACGTGGTACGCGTATTCGGTATCGGGATCGAGCGAGCGATCGACGAAGCGTGTGAACTCCGCATCGACCTTGGCGAGCAGCCGGTCACCGCGATAGATCGAATAGAAATCGATCGGCAGCGTACCGCTCGATGGCTGCCAGCTCAATTCGATCGACGACGTCGTGATTTCGCTGGCGTGCAGGCCGGTCGGCGGCGTCGGGCGCTGCCCGCCGCCGGCGCCGAATTCGAAGTCGACGACCTGATAGAACGCATTGCCCGTATTGGCGACCTCCCACACCGCCAGCACGACGTGATATCCCTCGCGCTCGGGCAGCACCACTTCGTGCGTCGTGGGCGCCGGAGGCCACAGGCCGTCTTCGTGCTCCCAATACGGTTGAAGCAGATACTCGGCCCGGTGGAACGGCTCCGCTTCGAACTGGTCGCGGCTGAGCTTGCGCTGCGGATCCCAGTCACGCTTCGTGATGAAGTAGTTCCAGCGCCGCGCCGCATGGCGGGCCGAATAGTTCCACGAGAACTCGATCACGTCGCCGGCGCTGACCGGATGCTTCTGCCAGTGCGTGCCGGGCTCGTCGAGAAACAGCGCGGCGGGAAAGCCGCCGCTTGCGAGCTGACCGTCGGCGGGCGGCGTGTTGTTGACGATGTCGGTGAGCGCGACCGGGTCGGTCAGATTGGCTGCCGAAGCGGGAAAGAACTTGCCCGCTTCGAGGCTGTTCACGTCGTAATACCCCAGCTTGCCGTCGAGATAGGCGAACGTCGCGCGCGATTCCGGGGAAAAGACGTGTCCATGACGCACTTGCCTGCTGCGAAACTTGGCCATATCGGAATGCTCCATTGGGTTGGCATGGGCGAGCGGAATCGCGCTCGTCATCGCGTAGCCGGTTGCGCCAGCCACAGCATGTCAGCGAGTGGCGGCAGCCAGAACCGGTTCGACGTGTGCTCCTGGATGCAGACGTACCGAGCGCCGTCGTAGGTCACGCCGTCGCCGCGCTCGTACCAGGACGCTTCGCGCCACGACGGAAAATCGCCGGGTCCTTCACCCGATTCGGTCGTGACCGCCAGCACGGCGCTGCGCTCCGACGTCTCGCCCCGCGCATCGGTCGCGCTGACCTGGTAGCGATAGGTGGCACCGGCGTGCAGCCCGGTATCGACGTAGTTTCTCGTCGCCGTCTCGCCGATCCGGTCGTCGTTCCGATAGACCGTGTAGCGCACGATCGGCTGCGGGCCCGACGCGGCATTCCACGCGAGCGACACGCTGTTTTGCGTCTGCTCCGGCGAGCGCAGCCCGGTCGGCGCGGACGGCCGTTCGCCGGGGTCGCCGCCTTCCGTCAGGAAACCGTAGCGACGGGCGAATTGCCAGTTGTAGCGCCGGCCGTCCCGGTCAACGCCGTCGTCCCAGTTCGCGGACCAGGTCATCAGCCCGCGAATCGCGAGTCCGGCCGCGTCCAGCCGCTTCAACGCGCCGATCGCCGCCTGCGCGTCGATCACGTAGCCGGTCGCCGCGGCGTCCGGGTTCGCGGGCAGGCCGATCGCGAACCGGTCGTGAGGGATTCGCGCAAATCCGCGCGTGCCCGACACGATGCTTTCGGTGAGGTAGTAGAGAAAATCCTCTTTGCGCGCGTCGTTGTTCTGGGCGAGCCAGCCAACGCCCTCGACATCGACGCCGTCGCCGCCCTGATTGTAAAACTGGGGCGCAACAAAATCGTAATAGCCGTCGAGCGCATCCAGGTAGGCGATATATTCGCGGTTTTGCCGCAAATACGGGAATTCCGGCGCCATCGAAATGATGAAATGCTTGCCCTCCTTCGCGTAATGATCCCGGACCATTCGCAATGCCGCCGGAATGACCTTCTGGTTATCCGCAAAGGTGATCGCCGATTGCTCGAGGTCGATGTCGAGCCCGTCGAAGCCGTACACCTCGACGAGGCGGATGATCTCGGCGGCGAGTGCGTCTTCCTGGCCGGCATGCAACTCGATGTGCGCGTCCGCGCCGCCCAGCGAAATCAGCACCGCGCGCTGCTGCGCGTTCAGTACGCCGACCTGGCGGCGAAACTCCTCGTCCGACACGTTGTACGGCCGGAACGTCGGAATCCCGTGGCCCTTCATGAACGCGACCGCGACGACGTTGTAGGCCTCGGGAATGTCGGTCAACGCAATCTCCGCAAACCGGCCGCCCTGGTATCCCTGGCCCGCGTCGGATGGCCAGTTGTGCCAGAACCCCATCAGAATCTTCCGGCCCGACAGGTCGGGCATCGCGGACGCGTCGTCGACCGACGTCCGCCGCAGTTGTCGAATCACTTCCGGATTCAGCATGAGCGCTTGCTCCTTCTTGTGAGTCACACGATCGACGTGCGCCCCGCGCGAATCCCGATCGTACCGATGCGCACGCCCCAGGCGGCGGGCCGCGCACCGGCGATCCGCCGCTTCGTTCACCTGCCGACCCGGTCGAAAATCACCGATCGATCGGCGCATTCGATTATCCACGTATAAATCGAATTAAAAACCATTAATTTGTAAATTCCATAACTCTAAAATAAATACATCAGAATTTAAATTATTTGAATAGAACAACATGAATATCAATTTGGATACCAAATAAACAATCGCCGAGGCACGGCAAAATCACTTACGGCTTCCCGCCTATCATTCATGTGCATCCCATAGCTTTTACCATCTGGCGCGATTTTTTTGGATTCGTTAGATGAATGTCCATACCCCCTGAACACCAACCGATGGAGCCCGCATGAAACCGCTGACATCCCGGCTCACTGCCACCCTGGCAACCCTGGCCGCCGCATCCGTCCTCACCGCCGCCCCGCTGTCCGCCGCATGCGCGGCAACGCCGAAGGACCTGTTCGTGATGGCCACGCTGCTGGACGAATTCACGACGCTCGATCCGGGCGAGATCTACGAACTGGTGCCGGAGGAATACGTCGCGAACACCTACGACCGCCTGGTGCGCGTCGACCTGCGCGACCCGTCGAAATTCAACGGCGACGTCGCGCAATCGTGGACCGTGAGCCCGGACGGGCTGACCTTCACGTTCCGGCTGCGCCCCGGCCTCGGGTTCCATTCGGGCAACCCGCTGACGGCCGACGACGTCGCGTGGTCGATCCAGCGCACGGTGCTGCTCGACAAGGGCGCGGCCGCGGTGCTGGCCGGCATCGGCCTCACGAAGGCGAACGTGGTCGCGAACGTGAAGAAGCTCGACGACCTGACCGTGTCGGTCACGACCGACCGCAAATACGCGCCGACCTTCGTGCTGAACGTGCTCGGCGCATGGCCCGCGTCGGTGGTCGACAAGAAGCTGCTGCTGTCGCACCAGCAAGGCAGCGACTTCGGCAACGGCTGGCTGAAGACCAACGAAGCCGGTTCCGGCGCCTACAGGCTCGTCAAGTGGACGGCCGGCGACAGCCTCGTGCTGCAGCGCTTCGACGGCTACCGGCTGCCGCTCGCGATGAAGCGCATCGTGCTGCGCCACGTGCCCGAAGCGGCCAGCCAGCGCCTGCTGCTCGAAAACGGCGACGTCGACGCGGCGCGCGACCTGAGCCCCGACGACCTCGCGGCGGTCGCGAAATCCGGCAGCGCGAAAGTCGCGCCGTCGCCGCAGGCGACGCTGCTGTATCTCGGCCTGAACACGAAGAACCCGACGCTCGCGAAGCCCGACGTGCAGGAAGCGCTGAAATGGCTCGTCGACTATGCGGGCATCCAGGGCCATGTCGTGAAGACGACCTACAAGGTCCACCAGACCTTCATGCCGGACGGCTTCATCGGCACGCTCGATGCGAACCCGTACCGGCTCGACGTCGCTAAGGCGAAGGCGCTGCTCGCGAAGGCCGGCGTGCCGAACGGCTTTGCGATCACGATGGACGTGCGCAACGACTATCCGTACACCGAGATCGCGCAGGCGATCCAGGCGAATTTCGCGCAGGCGGGCGTCAAGGTGCAGCTGATTCCGGACGACAACAAGCAGACGCTCGCGAAATACCGCGCGCGCCAGCACGACATCTACATCGGCGAATGGTCGGCCGACTACATCGATCCGCACAGCAACGCGCAGGGTTTCGCGTGGAATCCCGACAATTCCGACAGGTCGAGCTATAAAATGCTGGCCTGGCGCAACGGCTGGGACATTCCGCAGCTCACGAAGGACACCGACGCCGCGCTGGCCGAGCCGTCCGCCGCGAAACGCGCGCAGCGCTACCAGGCGATGCAGAAGGACCTGCTCGCGCGCGCGCCGTTCGTGATCCTGTTCGAGAAGGTCGCGCAGGTCGCGACGCGGCCGGGCGTCAGCGGGCTCGAGGTCGGGCCGATCAACGATCTCGTGTCGTACCGCAACCTGAAGAAGCAATGAACATTGGGAGAATGTGCGCCGCGGCGAACGCCGGCCCTGCGCGCATTCCCACTCGAGATGCGTCTTCGTGTCACCGGTCCATATGGCTCAGCGGCCCCCATCCAATTCAAGCCGGTTTCCATTCACGACGAGCCTCACCGGATCGGTCTTCTTCCATTGCGCCTTCGGGATGACCAACTGCCACTCGGCACCGCTCTGATCCCGAAAAAAACCAACCACCCCGACGGATTGCGCGTCATCCGGCATCGGTGCCGATAGCTTGACCGTTGCGCCCGGCGCGAGCGTCGCTTCCATACTGTCTAGCAGATCGGCCTTCAGCAGCGCGCGGTCGTCGTTGAGCAACTGCGCGTAGCTCGCCTCCGCAAAGGCTTTTGCATCCTTCAACTGGTATATCCTGATCACGACCGGCAACGACTGTCCCTGACCGTTCTGGTTGAGCATCGCGCGGCTTTCAAGCATCAAGTTCATCTGCTTCACTTTCGCGACGAATACCGCCCGCGTCGCGCCCACTGTCGTGTCTTTCACCGACTGCCACGTCCCGCACGCAGAAACGGCCAGTGCGACGCCAGCCGCCGTGCATCGAATGATCCATGCTGCCATCAGAAGGGCGCCCCCTCGTGTTTCATGCGTGGATAGAGAATTTCCCTACCGTCCATGGACAGCACCAGCCGCATCGAATAGTGGAAGCTCGCGTAGTGGCCCACGAACCGGCTCAATACCTCGCCGAAAAGCGCTGCGTCGCCAGGCCCGTCGAATGCCTTCGCATCGAACCGGACATGCATGCGGATTTCGCGATGTATATATGCCCGTTCCAGCTCCTGATGTTCGGTAAGCCGTACATCCTCGATCGCTTCGATGCGCCGCATGATCCCGTCGTCGTCCGACCAGTCGTAGAGCATCAGCACCGCGCGCAGGGCCGGTGCGCCGCCCTCTCGGATCGTGACCAACTCGTTTGCCCCGCCGGCCGTAAAGTGCCCGAGTACACGTACGTCGTACTCGGGATGGTGGCGCGGCGGATAGAGCGGCAAGGTCGGTGCCGTCAGGTTGCGCACCGATGCGATACCGGTAAAACCCGATACCGCCTCGGTAATCGTCGCCTCGGTCAGTGCCATGCGCGGCAGATGTCCGTTATTCGCGAGCGCACGCACCGTCAGATACCGATCCGGCTCGCCCCACCGTTCCTCCATAGCATCGTCATCCCGTCCGCACCGATTCCACAACTGGCCCGAGAGCGTTACCCAGAGCTCCCGCCCCGTTGCGCCGAAGCGGGTCGCGGTATGGAAATATCGTTCGGGCTTCTCGTAGCGCAACATCCAGCCGCGATGCCGGAAAGTCGTGAACGCGCGGTACGCATGGCGGACGCTGTCTTCCGGATCGGCGGCGGTCACCGCAAGCACGTCATACGGCTCGACATGACCGGCTGCGTCGGGCGGCACGCAGATGCAGTGCTCCCGGTCATGCCAGTCCGCGGGCTGAAGCGGCAGCGCGTCCGCCTCGAACAGATTGATTACGGGCGTGCAGAACAGGCGGAAGCTCTCGCGGCTGACCGGAATATCCCCTTGCACCCGTCCGTCCAGTTCGATCTCGAAGGTCATCCGTGACTCACCTGCCGGCAGCGTGGCCGCATCGAAGCCGCACAGGTCGACGAAGTGGAATTTCTGTGGAAACACGAAATACTCCAACAGCGTCTGCTCACGGTCCAGACCCCGGTCACGCTCGGGATCGGCGACCGGCCACAGCCGCGTCGACGGTCCGAAGCCTGCCGCTTCGAAGCGCACGTCATCGAGCGGTTGCAGCTCGCCATTGCGCACCGACGGCAGGCGCAGGCCGATCGATGCGACTTGATGCGTCAACGCCGCGTACAGCGCGGCGGCGACTGGCCGGTCGCCGTGCAGGTACAGTCGGATACGCGACAGGTCCACGCGTTCCCGCTGCTCGGCCAGCCCGAGCCTGAATGCAAGACGGATGACCGTGCGGCCGTCGGCACGTACCGCAGCAACCGCATCCTCCACCGCGAGCGGAAGCAATTGAACCGCTTGCGTCGTCCGGTAGAGGCACCGCACCTGATCCGGGCCGACGGGTGCCGAGCGCACCACCGCCCCAGCGGGAACCTGTGCGCCTGTTGAGGCCGCACTGCCGACTGGTGTGCATTCGATGATCGACAGTGATGGAATTGGTCGTGCCGCATGTTCGTACAGGTTGTCGATCAGCGGCTCGGTGATTTCGGGCATGCCGTCGTCGAGCTTCATGCGCAGACGTCCCGCGAGCAGCGCGAACCCTTCGAAGGTCGCGCGAACACGCTCATCCACTTCACCGTAGCGCATGCCGAGGCGGCGCGCGACTTCGGGATGAGCTCGGGCAAATTCATCAGCCGCCGCACGCAGGTAACGCATTTCCGCATCGAAATACTTGAGGAACGGATTCTCGTGCTCATGGGGGGATCGTTTCCACGGAGCATTCATGGTTGTATCTCCGGCGGCAAAGGTGGCGGGGACAGGAATGCCGGCTGGATGCCGGCCTTGCCGACGACGAAGATCCGCTCCGGCATCCGGAAGCCCCGCAGCTTCAGCAGATCCAGCGGTCCGGCACCGACCTGTGCTCGCAGCACATAGCGCAGCGGTTCGTCGTTTGGCGCGTTCCACGTGAGTTGATAGCGAGTGCTGTCGAGCGGCTTCACTTCGGCCTTGCCCAACAAGCGCAGGAATGCCCAGTCGCCTGTCGAATCGAATGCCTGCCGCAATCCCGCATCAACCGTCTGCCACGTCAGTCCCGCGTGCCCGTTCAGGCCATTGCCGGGCCATGTGAGCGGCGTCCAGCTTTCCTGCTGGTTGAAGTAGACGATCTGCTTGCCGTCCACCGACAGTTCCGAGCGCGTCACGTTTGGCGTCGGCAGCGCCATCATCTCGAAGCGCTCGCCCGCATCGCCTTGCAGATACAAATGGGCACCCACGGTCGACAACTGGCGCAGGCCGGAGAGGAACTTCGGATCGAACTGCAGCGCCTGCGGCGCCAGTTCGTTCGGCACCCAGTGGTCGCCCTCCATCGTCAGCACGCCAGCCAGTTGCGTCGAGACGAAGCGTGCGATCAGGCCGGTGTCGGGCCGTACGTAGCGCCCGAGTTCGGCAAACGACGCATCGGCGTTCGTATCGAAGAACGGATACCGGCCGTTCATGGCCGCGTTGAACGGTACGGCGACGCCTGCGCGCCACGCCCCGTTCAGGCTCGCTGCGGCCGGCTGCAGGATGGTCTGCCACGCTCCCTCGAGCGGCTGAGCGAATACAGCGCTGCCGAAGCCCGACCATGCAGCGCCGAGGCTTGCAGCCGTGAGCGCCGCATCGTCGCGTGCCTGCGAGAGGTCTGACAGCTTGCCCTGGAATACCGCCTGCGCGAGCGAGCGGGCCATCGTTTGCGCGTCGGCGCTGCCCGCAATCTGCTGCAGCTTCAGGCGCATCGTCGTCACGGCCGTCAGATAGCGCGACAGACTCACGCCGTTCAGCGCGATATTGGCGGGCGCGTTTCCCTTGCCGTTGCCGCCGGCTGGTGCGGTGCCGACGTCCCCCATCAGCGCAAGCAGCGGGCCGAATGGCTTGTCGAGAGGATTGACGGCCGGCGTGTCCGACTGCTCGTCGCTGCCGATCAGGCTTTGCGCCTTGCGCACCAACGTGTCGGTCAACGCCTGCGACGGGCGGCCCGCCTGCGCCTGATCTTGCACCGCCTTCATCAGCGCGATCAGCGGCGAGGTCTGCGCATCCGCGAGTCGGGACAACTGCTCGATCGCGCCATTCAGATTCGCCGCCGGTTGCCACTGGATGCTGTTGAGCATGTGCTGCCACGCAGCCGCGTACTCGGCGAAATAGCGCGCAGTCAGGCGTTGCTTCAACTCCTCGGCCACGCGCTTCTCATCGATTGCCGCTGCCGTCTTGATGGTGCCCACCGAAAGCGCGTTGCCGATAGTCTGCGCCGACTGTGCACCGGTCAACACCCAATCACCGCTCACGCGACGTTCGCTCGACGCCTTGTCGATCGACGCTGCGATCATGCCGTCCCACGCAGCACGCGTATAGATGCCCGGCACCGTCTGCGCGGTCGTAAAAAGAGCATGTGCATCCGCACCGGCGAGCAGCGTCGCCAGCGACGCATCCGCGTACTTGCCGCGCGCCGCATCGAGGATGCCCTGATATAGCACGTCGTCGCTGCCTGCCAGCCCGATCTGGTTGACGAGCGTCGAGCGCATCTGCGTGATAAGTGGCATCGATGCGTTGATCCGCCAAGCCGGGTGTGCCTTGATGTGTATGGCCCAAAACCCAGCCAACTGCTGCGACGTATCGAGCCACTCTCCCGCGAGCATGCCGGCGGGCGCGGGCCATACGTCGAGCAGTTGGGTCTTGAGGAAAGGCGCGTCGGTGCGCGACGGATCGGCCAGCATCAGATAGGCCTTGAGGCGGTTATACGCGCGCGTCTGCGCGTCGCGGCTCTGCTGTTCGTCGTCGCGAACCTGCGAGAGCTGGGCAAGCTGGCCTTCCAGCGCCTGCACAACCTGTTGCCGCAGGTTGCGTGCGGCGATCGTCCGATACGGCGACCACAGCGCGTCGAGCAATTCATCGTTGCGCGACAAGCCCGCGCGCAGGTACCACGGCACCCCATGCTGCTGGCGGTATTCGAGCAGGTTGATCTGCTTCTGCAGCGCGAGTTGCGCGCGCAACGCCTGCGGCGTGCCGGGCGGAGCGGCCAGCGCCACGTCGGCCGCCGTTTGCCCTTCGCGAACCAGTACACGGTTGCCGATGCCGGATATCACCAGCATCGCCGACCACGCGATCGCCCCGAACAGCGCGCACGCCGCCAACACGTTCGGCCAGTAAAGCTTCGTGCGGCGGCCCCGATAACGGGGCACACCAGCGGCAATCTCCCGCCAGACCGGCAGCAGTGCAACCGGCTGTTCGCGTGTGACCACTTCCACCGGTATCGCCGGGGTGGACGAATCTTGTGCCGCGTCGACTTCAGGGATCGGCACCGGGGTGGTGGATACCCCGGGAAAGACCGGTACGAACATGATCCCCGTCAGCGGCGCGCGCAGCCACTTCGATGCGGCGAGTGCTTGCCAGCCTTCGATCATCCGCTCGCGTTGGTCACCGATGTATTCCGAGATCTCCAGCAGCCACGTGTACCAGTGCGGCTGGCCGCCCCTGCGTACGCCAGCGTCCGCAGTCGTGTATTCGAGGTCATGCAATCTGCTCAGCAGCAAGGCTCCGGCGGCTTGCCTCTCCTTGCGCGAACTGCTTGGCACGTATGTTCCAACCGGCGCGAACCGTTCGGGTAAGTTGCCGCTTTTAGCCTCGACCGGATGTAGAAAGGTGATCGGAGCGGCCCAGCCCAAAGCGATGGAAATTGCCGAAAGCGTGCGAGGCAGATCGGGATCGGAATCGTTTGCGCAGACCGCCTGTACCAAGCCGTCGACCGGGCAGCGGCGGCGCAACTGTCGAATCTGACCGAGCCACTTCGCTGACTCGATCCCGTCCGGCGACGCATGAACCAGCACCGTTTCGTCCACGTGCATGACGCCCGCCTGCTTGAGACCGGGCGCGACCTGATCGACACGCTCATCCGTGCCGTTCACCAATAGCCAGCGCAGGCGACGGCGCCAGAACCAGCCGTGCGCGACGCGTAGTTCCTCGTAAAGACGCTGCAGCCGTGCGTCGCGCTTGGGCAGCTTGGGCGTCGTGGATGTTGTCCCCGTCTCACCCGTTTCAAGACGAAACAATCGGGCAGCGTTCGCATAGGCGCCCGTCGAGATCGAATACAGATGAGCGATCACGACAGCGACGAGTAACACCGGAATGCCGATCATTATCTGCATACGATGCGTGCCGTCTGCAATGCCGAGATGATCGCCATAAAACCAGACCAGCCAGAGCGCAACGACGGCAAGCACCAACGCGGCGAGAGGCAAGCCCCAGATCGCCACGCGGCTCGGCGTCGCGTTGTCGGCGGCAACGTGGCGCTCGATGTGCTGCAGGTTATTTTTGGATATCGACATGCGCGGAAACCGTTTGATCTTCGGATATGACATGGAGAATGGCCGACTGCAGACCATCGATGACAAGTTGCGGTCCGTCATCGGCACGAGCTTCGATGGCAGCGGCAATCGCCAACAAGCCATTGGCCGCGCAGGCATCGCCGACAATACGATCCAGCCGGCGCTGCGCGGCATCTTTTGCGGCAGCCAGGAATCCGGCGGCACGCAAAGCCTCGTCGCACTTTTCAATCGGACGGGTGATCCACGCCCTCTTCACCACCGCCGCATCAGTCTTGCCGCAGATTGCGGCATCGGCGAAACCGTATTCGGGTTCAACGGCATCGCCGGCGATGGGCCGGCACAGCTTCGCTTTCCGGCTGACTTCCGACGGAAGCTTGAAATAACCGGCATCGAGCAATACGGCGGCACATCCCTCGGCGAAGCCTTCGTCGATGCCATCGTCGTACCACGCTGCCGCAATGACGAGAAGCGGACGGCGCTCGTGTGCATCAAGCCATGCATCGGCCACCAGCAATCCGTCGCTAGCTGACGCCGGCTGAACCGCCAGCGGGGGAAGCCCTGCCAGACGCATCGCGTCGCAAACCTGAGCGAGATGCTGGTCCGCCACTTTCGGTTCGACCAGTACGCGCACTTGGGGCCAATAGGTCGCTTCGTATCGGGTCAACGCGCGGATACTCTCGATCAACGGTTCGAGCGCCAAACGGATCATTTGAACGGCGGGTGCGATCTTTACCGATACAGGTGGATCATCTGTCTGATCGTCCTCTTCATTCGTCGCGAATACGGCAACCAGTAACGGATCGTCGTCCGCAAAGCGATTGCACAAAACCTTTCCCGAGCCGTGCCGAGGGGCCTGCTTCTTCAGGATCGGCTTTTTCGCTTCCAGAATTTCGGACAAGGATTTGCCCGCCAGCGGCAAGCAATAGCCTGCGCCGAGTACGTGCAGCGGGCGCTGTGCGAATCTGATTTTCTCCGCGAGCCAGCGATCACGATGGTGGTTGCGCCAGTATGCGCGATACCACAGCACTTCGTAGCCAGCGCGACTAAAGCCGAGCAGCACCAGGAACAGTCCGTTCGGCCCCCCAACAATCCAGCTCCAGAACTTGAGGCCGCTCGCTGGCTCGCCTTTCGGCCATGCAAGCAACACAATCACCGGGCCGAATACGTTGCAGACGAGCCACGTACATGCCCATGGCCAGAAACGCATTCGACGAGGGTACGCGCTGGGGCGCCCGGCGGGAGAAAGGTCGACCGGCATCAGGCAATATTGACGTTCTGCAGCGACGAAATCAGCCGGCACCCGCAGGCACAGCGGTGGTGATGCATGGCGACGAATTTGCCGTCACGATCGGGAAACCGCTCGTAGCCTTCGTCAATGGTGGTCGGTCCGTGCTGGTCGCAAATTGCGTCGTCGCCCTTGCGGGCAAGCGGCCTGCTCATGAATACGGTCCACGGGGAGCCGCTGGTGACTTCGCCACCGTTTTCGAGTTTGTCGCCTTTGCGGATGGGAGATTTCATTTTGGGAACGCCATTTCCGGGTTATTTAGCAAGACCGCACGTGTGTCATACGTCGTCGCGACACGTCGATTGCCCTGAATTCCACACCCTTGGACAGGCTCTACACGTGCAATCTATTTGCCCTTCGGGCGTGTCGTGCGATATTCATTCAATGGAGGTGTCGCTGCACTGATCCGGGGCCTTCAAAAGGTGCCGCTTGATTGCGCCATGATTGAAGACGGGGATATCCGGGCAATACATTGTCTTGCCGCCCGCGACTGGGGTTTTCTTCCAGCGCAATCGCTCCGTTCGGACTAGCTTCGCCGGCGACGACTCGCCGCTCCAGACTTGAATCTCAACCCTGCCTTGAAGGCCTGATAGGTCATTGGGTGACACGTCGCTGCAGTCCGAGAGCTTTCGCGGCGTCGTACGCAGGGTCGCGCCATGCTGATAAACGGCATCCGGATACTCGATTCGGCCATTGCGCAGGTAGGCCGGCATGATGTAACAGATTGCCAGCTTGCCATCAATTATTTCTGGCTGGAAATAGCTGGATGCCGTATCAATCTCGACGAGATGCTTGCCCTTCCATCGGTACGTGGTGACCCCATGTTCGCAGCAACTGGCACGCCATGAAACGGAAATGATTTTGTTCACGGGATCGAAATTAGGCGACGTGACGCTGACCATCTCATCGGAAACCGAGACCATTTTTCCTTGGACCGGATCGTAAGCCCAGTAGTCGTAGGGAATGTTCGGCCCGGCGGGCAGGAACTGCGCCAACATCAGATCCGGGTACCCATCAAAATTGATATCGACGATCTCTGGCAGGAACATGCTGCATGTACCTTGCGAGGACGTAGGCAGGGTTTGAACGAGCCGGCTATTCTTGTAGAGCCGGATTTCGGAGATTAGCGGAGGATCCGAACAGCGGCTGTCTCCGTATGTCGGTTCAGCACTGGCCAGTAGGCGGATCTCAAAGGGAAATGGATATTTGCCGCTGTTTGTTTCAATGAGCGTGATCGACCAGCTTTTCTTGCCATCCGGCGATGACCAGATGCCTTGGCCGCTGGTACGCTGCAAGACCAGCGCCCATTTGCCACTGACTATCTGTTCCGATTTTTTGTTGTATGCCGTTTCCGACAGATCGACGTGATCCATCTGCTGTCGGCCCTCAAGCTGTATTCGGGACAGGCCACTTTTGCCGCAGGGTTCGTAGCAATAACTACCGCTGACGTGACCTCCCACGGCTTCCAGATCAGCCCTAACGCGTTTACCAGCAATCGTACCGCTGAATGATCGGCTCCAGTAGGTGAGCTCGACACCTGCATTTTCCTCGGCCATGCATAACGCAGAATGAAATGAGGTGAAGCAAAACCAAAGGACAAGCAGAGCTTTGCGAACTGGAAGAGACAGGAACGATTGCGTGAATATTTGTCTAATGTCATCGCGGTCAAACGGTTCACCCATGAAAATGGCCCATTTGGAACCACCAGTAACTTCGCCACCAGGTTCCAGTTTGCCACCTTTGCGGACAGGAGATTGCATATATTGGCTATCTATTTGAGTATGACTTTAGTTGATTCACCAGCACATCACCAGGCCTAAATTCACCGACACATCAACGGCAAACTTAAACTTACTGTTGCCATTGGATTTTTCAGGAGTTTCCTGCCACAAATCAATGATTTAAATTCCATCAAGAACCCCGAGAACTCGATCACCCCTCAATCAGTCAAGATTTTCAATTATGCTTTGTATTATCTACCCCCACCCATAGATGGAAATTTAAATGTCTTTAAAATCTCCAAAATTGAATTGATCGAAACATCACCCCTTTTCGGCAACATCAAACCATCTCCAGAAACGCCAACCAATACACTATCGCCGCTAACAAAACAAAATCTCGATCCACCTAAACTCCGATTGTGGCGTTCAAATGGCTCATCAACAACAAACCCCTGAGCGCCATCAACATCTAGCGTTGTAAAATGACCGTCAAATTCCTTTGACGCGGGAATCCATTTTCCACCGTCAAAATCCGCCGGACATCTTAAGGAATTTGAATCCATAACATCCTGCAACGCTTGAGTAATGTCGGCGATCTCAGGATTAGACGACCACTTGAAGTCGGAAGTGTTTTCGCACATAAAGCCAATCCACGGTATATGTGCAGCACCATTCTTCTCAAACCACCAGTCATACCCAGCATACATCTCAGCCTGCTTAAGATATGGAAGGTCATAATCAGACACGGAATCAAATGCGCGATAAAATACAAGATCCGGATCGTTGTATTTAACGTGCTCACCGTCTTTTAGGCTGATAGAAAAATTGCAATCGCCCATCCTTACTTGCACTGACGCCGGTCCATCGACCTTGAATATGCTGGCACCAGATCCAAGCGTTTTCGCACTTTCATCGGCCAATACATCATTGACGACCGATATGATCATGAGCCAGCTCGTGAAAATTACCATCGCGTAATGCTTCATGATTCCTCCACTCGCCCAAAATCGACGGGATAGGTAGACACACTTTCGTTAGGCTGCGGAAAGCTGGTAATGTCAAGCAAAATTACTTGAGCGTTAGCAAATGCGAGAAATCGAGATTGTATGTCCCACACCGAAGTGAAGTTGCCATTTGGCTTGCCAGTGTTTATTGTGGCAGCAACTTTCCCAAATGCCCTATTTTCATAGTAGTACTTGGTTCCATGATCCGTGAAGAGCGGCTTATATTCACTAGTTTGATGACTCCAATACTCGTCCGCGCAACCTGCCGCTCCGGACCAAATCCAATAGCAACCGGCGCTATCTGCCGCCTCAAATGGATTCACTGTCGCATCTCTTCTTTGTATAATTTCAGAAGGAATTTGCGTTGACGCATCGCTTAGCGAACGAGTTGGATCATACATTCCCTTTTTTCCATTTGGCAGCTTTCTCTTGCCATCAGCCATCTTGGTATGCTTATCCAAGGCAACTTCTACGTCCGCACCCACATAAATTCCCTTGAATTTCCAATACTTTATGTAGTTTTTAGAATGTGTAAGCTGAAGCATCCCGCGTCCGTCCCACGGCGCGTACCAAAATGGTGACCTCTCATGGTATTTTTGAAACCATTGGGTCTCCTCTGCTGCATTTCCAAAGAAGCACGCCATACGTACGGATGATTGAATCCCGTACTTACGGATCGCATTGTTAAGCTCCAGTCGCCGACGAATAGCATTTTGACTATCCACTGCAAGCATGGAAGCTGCTCCATGAAGACTCACCTTTTGCCACTTCCATGGAGTCGCCTTTTGCACGACATTTCTTGGAAGCATCTGCTGGAGCTCTTTTTGACTCAACCAACCACACTTCCTGAATTGCCGAATAAATTCTAACGGATGAAAAAACCAGACCTTTTGTCCAGCAAGCGGCGTCTTATCCAGAAACTGGAACTTGCCCAAGAATTCAATGAACTTGGCGTACCCATCCGGGTTGGTATCTTTCTGTTTGCCGAAGAAGCCATCCGGGTCGTTCAATCCCTGATACCGCTCGTCGTTGTCGGACGGGTCCCACTCGCTGCGTGCCTTGCACACCAATCCCCTAAGCTTTTCGCGCGCGCCCTCTGCGTTCCGCACGTAGCCTGCGAGTTGCAGGTTGGCACTATCGTCGTTGTTCTTGTCGTATTCGAGCGGCGAGATCGTGCCTGACGTGGCTTGCGGGTCCGCGACGCCAGTCAGACGGCAGAGCTCATCGTACCCGCAGAGTCCATCGTGATTGAACGGCGTATTGTCCTCATCGACCTTTTGCCAATCCTTGAAGAACGGAAAGTCCGCGTCAGACAGCTTGATGATCGCCTCCGAGGCGATGTTGACATACCCCTGATTTCCGTTCTCGTCGACTGGCACCGCGACCCAAGTATCACAAGCCGCACCTGAGAGCGTTGGATTGTCCGAGAGAATGCGCCCAAACCGGAGCATCTCGTAGCCATCGCTCGGGCAATCGGAATAGAGCGCCATCGAACGCTGATACAGGTCGTACTCGTATTGCTTCGTGTCGTTGTCGTACGGATCAGCGACCGGGTCAGGCGTGAGCAAGGTGACGCTGCCACTGTTGCCGCGATCGATCCACGCCCGCGTATAGCGCCGCCCCTTGTTGAACCAGGCCTCGACATAGAGCGTGTCGTTTTCATCAATCGAACCGCCCGGCACTCGAGGAAACCAGGCGTCACTCATGCCCGCCGGCTGCGGCACGAAATCCTTCGGGCCGGGAATGACAAAATACGTATGCCCCCAATAGTCGCCCGACGTAGGCTGAACGGGGTTCTTTTCACCTAGCTGAACCTTGTGGCCGTCCTGCTCGAACCAGGCCGTGAAATCATCGTCTGCCATGAAAATTTCAAAGTGCAGATGCCGGACGCCCTGATGCCGGCCGACATAACCAAGCATGTCCTTGCGGTACACCTTTTTCGTGCCGCCCGGCTGAACCACGCCATCCTTGCCCTCTGCCGTATCGAGCAGCCATTTGGGCAGGGCGTTCGCTGATCCGGTCGCTGCCGGATCGTTCGGTTGGGGCGCGATATCTTCCTGCTCGGTCATGTCCAGCAGGTGCATGTAGAGCGAGTAATACGTGATCGTGCGCCCGTCACCCGTGTCGGTCGTGTGCCTGAGCAAGACGAAGCCGGCATTCGAGTTCAGTTCCGGCTGCCCGGTCGTCGAATCGAACCTGCCATCGGACAGGGCGTTCTTGCAGACCCGATAGGCCACCACATCACCGTCGGCAACCGCGCGCACGGGTTCGTTCTGCTCGTTCGGCGCCAAATGAATGCCACCGTGAAAACGCCGATCGAAAGCGACCGGGTAGACCCCGTGATGGCCGATCTCTAACTGATCGACGGCGTCCATCATGGAGTCCGGCCTCGACGCATCGTTGGACGTCAGGCCGGATGCGGGCAGAAAGGGAGGGCTGATGATCATGGCTTCAATGAGACGACGAGTACTGGTCGGAAATTTTCAGACCGCTTTTCGGCAGGACCGGCAACGGCACGGCAACGTTGTCCGGCCCTTCGAAGGTGAACGACGCCGCCTTGATAACGAATGCGCCGGGGCAGTGGAACGTCATGTTGCCGTTTTCGATGACCAGCGACGCCCCGCCGCTGTTGAGCGTGATTTTCGACTTCGCCGCCAACTGGACATCCGCACTCTCGCTCGCGACACGCAACTGTTTCTGCGCGAACAGGTCCATCCCGTCCGTCAGCGCCGCAGCCGTCAATTTTCCCTTTGCGGCGGTCAGATTGATGCCGAGCTTGTGCGCGCACAGCGAGATCAACTCGCCGGCCATCATCCGCAACCGCTTGGTGATGCTGACGTCCATGTGATTGCCCGCCGTGACGATCACGTTCTCGCCCGCCGAGTGCTGGGCCGATTTCGGCGTCACGAACGCCATGCCGCCGGGAGCGCTCGCGAGCAGCCCCGCGTCACGAAGCTGGTTCAATCCGTCCATCAGCGCCGCCTGCGTGGCCCGGTCGGCAGGTTCGGCCTTCGCCTGCCGCGTGGCATCGGCCAGCTCTGTCACGCGCTGCAGCGCTGCCTTCAGTAGCTGGATGGCGGCTGGCATGTCGAGGTGCGGCGTGTCGGCGCCCCCCGCCGAGTCCGCGGAAAAATACAGCCCCTTCTCCGCGCGCATCGTGCCCCACGCGCGAGTCGTGATGTCGATCCCCTCTCCGCGCTTCAATTTCTTGCTGTCGAGCAGATGGCCCAGATTCATCGCCGACTTGCCGTAGACCGTGGCGATGCGCGCGCTTTCCTTCTCTCGCAGGTCGTTGAACACGATCTCTGCGCCGCGCAGCGGCGAGCGCCAGATCGCGTAGCTGAACATCGCCTGCGCGCCATGCACCAGGTCCGGGTGCGAATAGTCGTGCAATGCGCCCGATATATGCAAACGATCGACGTCGTTGTGCTCCCCTTGCAGCAGCACTTCCGTCTGCGGCAGCAACGGTGAATGGAAACCGCCCTGATACGACGATGACGGACGCACAAGGCGCAGATTCAGCAATTGCTTGTCGGCGCTATCCGATCCCTGCAGGAACTTGGGTAGGACGGGATAGCGCCCGTGCTCGTCGAGACACGCATAGGGCGCGCTGTCAAACGTCGTTACAAGGCCGGCGACGGGCCCTTCCAGAAAACGCCAATGCTCTTCGTAGTCGAATTTCGGCCGGTAAGCGAGATGTCCGGGCATCGCCTTGAAGCTGTTGTGCGCCGGCTTGATACGGCTGCCCTTCATCTCCATCGAAGTGGTCACGAACCCGTACTCGGCGCCGGGCATCTTCTTGTTGCCGAGTTTCACCACCACACCTGGCATGAGGCCCTTCACGTTGCTGGTGCCGGACAGAGTGACCTGACGGGCAATCTGCTCGTCGCGCCGCATCTGCACCAACGCCTCGCCCGCTTGCTGCGTCAGATGGAATTCCGCGCTACGGTTGATCCGGCCGAACATCGATCGGTCGCCGTCCTCGCCGGAGACTGTCGCCGTCGCTCGCAGCGGATCGTCCGGCGTACGATAGTTGCGCTCCCATACCTCGATCGTGGCCGGCACCAGCGTACGTTCGCCATTCAGTGAAAGCGCCGCCTCGTGCCAGTTGCCCGTGAGGCCGGAATCCGGCATCAGCGGCACTTCGATCGAACGCACATAGGCGCGCGGATTGTCCGCAAATACGACAGTGTCGAGCTGGCCCTGCTTGCCGCGCCCCTGTTTGTAGAACCAGAAAATGCCTTTGCGGCGGCAATGACGTGCGATGAAGTTCCAGACGGACTCCTCGTACATGACCACCTGCTCAAGCTTCTCCTGCGCCCCTTCCAGGTTGAATTCGATATCGAACGCGTCGAAGTTCTGCCGATCGACGACCAGCTCGGTGATGATCTCCTGCAGGCTCTTGTCGCGAAATACCCGCGAGCCATGCACGCGCTTGAGCAGAGCGGCAAACCTGGGCTCGATGCGCAACTGGTAAGCCGCCTCGTCGCGGCTCGTACGGATACGCTTCCAGCGTGTGACGATGCCATTGAAGGTGGCTGCGGCATGGTCGACGGGATCGATGTAGTTCACGGACGGGACGGCCACCCGCTCGTCAATCTGCAGGCCCGCACGCCGCCCGACGCACCGCTTGCCGTCGATATCGAGATGCGGAGAGGTGACCGTGATATCGACCTTGTAGTCCTTGCAGAACCCCGCGCGCACCCTGAAGTCGAGCACGTCGAGCCCGACGTCGAGCGTGCCGATCCATATTCCAAGATGCTGGCTAAGGCGTGCGCTCGGATGGCGCAGTGCATCCACAAGGGTTTTCGTCACAGCATTCATGCGTCATCCCCATCCTGTTGAACGAAACGATGCAATACCGTTGCACCAGCAACTTTTAGCGCAGTAGCTCAGTAGCAGCAACGTGAAAAATCAATTTCCGACGCAATGCATCTGTATTCCTTGGCAAAATCGTTAACCAAAGTGAACATTTGATTTCCCGGAGTGCGCAACATCAACGTCCGAATGGATACACCAGCTTCAGCACATTCGATCATCGTGCCGACGCGAACACGATGATCTTTTTTCGTACTGCTTTCGCTTTCCGCTTCGGGCTGCATCGGCTGATCCGGTTCAAATGCGGGTTGCACTGCGGGCCCCAGCGGGCTTCGAATATGTGGATGCTGTGTGGCGCCGCTTCATAAAGAAGCGATAAGATTCACCTCATGTCGCCCCCCCTCTCCTCCCTGGAAGCCCTCCGCACGCTCCCCGCGCGGCGCCCCGGCGTGCGCTGGGCGCTGCGCGTGCTGCGCTGGGCGCTCACGCTCGCCGTCACGTTCGCGGGGCTGCTCGCGCTGACTTTCGTGATCGGCCGCAAGGTGCCGATCGACCCCGTGCTCGCGATCCTCGGCGATCGCGCGTCGGCCGAAGCGTACGCGGCCGAACGCATCGCGCTCGGGCTCGACAAGCCGCTCGCGACGCAATTCCTGATCTACGCGCGCGACGTGCTGCACGGCAATCTCGGCATGTCGCTGCTGACGGCGAACCCCGTGCTCGACGACATCAAGCGCGTGTTTCCGGCCACGCTCGAACTCGCGACGCTCGCGACGCTGATCGGCATCGCGATCGGCGTGCCGCTCGGCGTCGCGGCCGCGGTGAAGCACAACCGGCCGATCGATCACGTCGCGCGCTTCGTCGGGCTGATCGGCAGCTCGGTGCCGGTGTTCTGGCTCGGTCTGATGGGCCTGCTGCTGTTCTACGCGCGGCTGCACTGGGTCGCGGGGCCCGGCCGGCTCGACCCGGTGTTCGACGGGATGGTCGACACGCGCACCGGCAGCCTGCTGATCGATGCGGCGCTCGCCGGCGAATGGGACGTGTTCCGCAACGCGCTGTCGCACATCGCGCTGCCGGCGGCGATCCTCGGCTATTACTCGGTCGCCTACCTGAGCCGGATGACGCGCTCGTTCATGCTCGACCAGCTCGGCCAGGAATACATCGTCACCGCGCGCGCGAAAGGGCTGTCGGAAGCCCGCGTGATCTGGCGCCACGCGTTCGGCAACATCGCGGTGCCGCTCCTGACCGTGATCGCGCTCACCTACAGCAACCTGCTCGAAGGCTCGGTGCTGACCGAGATCGTGTTCGCGTGGCCGGGGCTCGGCTCGTACCTGACCGGCGCGCTGCTCAACGCCGACATGAACGCCGTGCTCGGCGCGACGCTCGTGATCGGCGCGATGTTCATCACCGTCAACCTGCTGACCGACGCGCTGTACCGCGTGTTCGATCCGCGCGCGCGTTGAGGACCGTTACCTCATGACCGCTTCACTGCTCGTCGTTCTCATGCTTTCCGCGCCTTTCATGCAATCCGCGCCGACCGGAGGCCGCCGATGAACGCCGCACGCGTCACGCTGCGCGCGTGGCTGCTCTCCGACGCGCCGGCCTCGCGCTCGCAGGCCGCGCTCGGCCTCGCGTACCGCCGCTGGCGCCGCTTCGCCGCGAATCCGCTCAACCTGTTCGGGCTCGCGATCCTCGTCGCGCTGCTCGCCGTCGCAATCGTCGCCCCGCTGATCGCGCCGCACGACCCGCTGCGCCAGGTGCTCGCCGACCGGCTGCTGCCGCCCGGCTCGCCGTCGCACTGGCTCGGCACCGACCAGCTCGGCCGCGACATCCTCTCGCGGCTGATCGGCGGGTCGCGCCTGACGCTCGGCATCGCGCTGCTGGTCGTCGCGATCGTGGTGCCGATCGGCCTCGCGATCGGCACCACGGCCGGCTATGTCGGCGGTTTCGTCGACAGCGTGCTGATGCGCATCACCGACGTCGCGCTCGCGTTCCCGAAGATCGTGCTCGCGCTCGCATTCGCGGCCGCGCTCGGGCCCGGCGTGATCAACGCGGTCGTCGCGATCTCGATCACCGCGTGGCCCGCGTATGCGCGGCTCGCGCGCGCCGAGACGATCCGCATCGCTCAGGCCGACTACATCCATGCCGCGCGGCTGCAGGGCGCGTCCGGCCCGCGCATCCTGCTGCGCTATATCGTGCCGATGTGCATGTCGTCGGTGATCGTGCGCGCGACGCTCGACATGGCGGGCATCATCCTGACCGTCGCGGGCCTCGGCTTCCTCGGCCTCGGCGCGCAGCCGCCGAGCCCGGAATGGGGCTTCATGGTCGCGTCGGGGCGCAACGTGCTGCTCGACGCATGGTGGGTCGCGACGCTGCCCGGCGCGGCGATCCTGCTCGTCAGCCTCGCGTTCAACCTGCTCGGCGACGGGCTGCGCGACGTCTTCGATCCGCGACATGGAGCGTGACATGACGACGAATCTCGACTCCACGCCGCTGTGCGAAATCGACGGGCTGCGGATCGGCTTTCGCGGCCACGACGGCGCCGTCACCGACGCCGTGCGCGACCTGTCGCTGACGCTCGCGCCGGGCGAACGGCTCGGCATCGTCGGCGAATCGGGTTCCGGCAAGTCGCTGACGGGCCGCGCGCTGCTCGGCCTGCTGCCCGAAGCCGCGCGCTGCTCGGCGCGCACGCTGCGCTTCGCGGGCCACGACCTGCTCGCGATGGCGCCGCGCGAACGCCGGCGGCTGTGCGGCAGCCAGATGGGGATGATCCTTCAGGATCCGAAGTATTCGCTGAACCCGGTGATGACGGTCGCGAAGCAGATGGGCGAGGCGTTCCGGCTGCACGAGCCGGGGCTGCGCGGCCGCACGTTGCGCGAACGGATCGTCGATGCGCTCGCGGCCGTGCAGATCCGCGATCCGGCGCGCGTGGCCGATGCGTATCCGCACGAGCTGTCGGGCGGCATGGGGCAGCGCGTGATGATTGCGATGATGGTGTCGACCGGCCCGCGCCTCCTGATCGCCGACGAGCCGACCTCGGCGCTCGACGTCGCCGTGTCGATGCAGGTGCTCGCGGTGCTCGACGCGATGATCGCGCGGCACGGCACCGGCCTGATGTTCATCAGCCACGACCTGCCGCTCGTGATGTCGTTCTGCGATCGCGTCGCGGTGATGTACGCGGGGCGCGTCGTCGAGACCTGCGCGGCGCGCGAGCTGCGCCACGCGACGCATCCGTATACGCGCGGCCTGCTCGCGGCGACCCCGCCGCTCGCGAACCCGCCCGACGAACTGCCGGTGCTGCAGCGCGACCCGGCCTGGCTCACTGAGGCTGCCCGATGATCGACGTCGATCACGCATCAATCCGTTTCCCGACCCGCACGGGTCACGTCGACGCCGTGCGCGACGCGAGCTTCGCGGTGCGCGAAGGCGAGGTGTTCGGGCTCGTCGGAGAATCCGGCTCCGGCAAGTCGACGCTGCTGCGTGCGCTGACGGGCCTCGTGCCGGTGGCGTCCGGCAGCCTGTCGATCGACGGCCGGCCGGTCGGCGGCAAGCTCGACCGCGCATTCCGCCGCCAGGTGCAGATGGTGTTCCAGGACCCGTACGCGTCGCTGCATCCGCGCTTCACGGTCGACCAGACGCTGCGCGAGCCGCTGTCGATCCATGGGATCGGCGACGCCGATGCGCGGATCGCGCGCGCGCTCGCCGAAGTCGGGCTCGGGCCCGCGTTCCGCTTCCGCTACCCGCATCAACTGTCGGGCGGCCAGCGGCAGCGCGTCGCGATCGCCCGTGCGCTGATCGTCGAGCCGCGCGTGCTGCTGCTCGACGAACCGACGTCCGCGCTCGACGTGTCGGTGCAGGCCGAGATCCTGAACCTGCTGCGCCGCCTGCATCGCGAGCGGCGCCTCACGATGATCCTCGTCAGCCACAACCTCGCGGTGGTCGGCTTCCTGTGCCAGCGCGTCGCGGTGATGCAGCACGGCGAGATCGTCGAGCAACTGTCGGTCGAGCACATACGCGCCGGGCAGGTCACGCGCGACTACACGCGCACGCTGCTGCGCGCGACCGAGGGCTATCGCCGGATCGATCCGGCAATCGACGCGAGCGCCGCGTAACACCGGACCGGCGCGGCATGTGCGCGCGGGAACCCCTGCGCGTCGCGCGGGTCCATTCCGCATTCGTCAATGCAAAGATCCGGAGGTACACATGCTGCAATTCGTCGAAACCCTGGTGGTCGGATTCATCATCGGCCTGCTCGCCCGCGCGCTCAAGCCGGGCAACGACAGGATGGGCGTCGTGATGACGACCGTCGTCGGCGTCGTCGGCTCGCTGGTCGCCGGCTACGTCGGCCACCTGGCCGGCTGGTATGCGCCCGGGCAAGGCGCCGGCTGGATCGCGTCGATCATCGGCGCGATCGTGCTGCTGGTGATCGTCGGCGCGGTCCGCAAGCGCGCCGGCTGAACGCACGCCGCGTCGCGTCACCGAACGGCCGCTCGTTTCGAGCGGCCGTTTTGCATTCGGGGTGCGGCAATGCGAAGCGAGTTGCAAGCGCTTCGTCCAACCGACGATCGTAATGCGCCCGGTATTACCCTGACTTGCGCTAACGCAGTTACCGCATATATTCAATCGTACAGATACGAATTCATTTGACTATTTCCGTGGTTTCCCTGACTTCCCCTCAAGAGGTTCGATGAACTTGCCGTTTACACACTCAGCTTCGCAGCGTTGACGGACTGCCATTCGAGCGGCCTCGCTGCGACGCGCTTCTACCCTGGAGCCTGTCATGAAGCCCCGCTTGATTGCCGCCTCGTTGCTGTTGGCTGCCCCGCTTCTGGCCTCGTCCCCGTCCTTTGCCGGCGGGGCGTCCGGCGTCATTCACTTCAGCGGCATGATCGTCGAGCCGCCCTGCTCGTTCTCACTCGATACACCCGACGCCGCACCCGCGCGCGTGCGCCCGGACTGCCCGCGTCCCGCGGCCGGGCAAATCGCGTTCGTCGACGCGGCGAGCCACCAGGCAGTCAAGACCACGATCTTTACTCAGGCTTCGCGCGCAATCGTTTTACCTAAGCGTCCGGACAACAATCGTGCGCCGATGATCGCGGTCGTGACGTACCAGTAACGCCGGCTGCCCGCGTGGTGCGCAGCGGGTTGCGCGTGCCTTCGGCGCGGTCGCGCGTCAGTCGCGATGGCGCGCGATCCAGTCGCTGAACGCGCGGATTTTCTGCTGGCTGCCGGCGCTCTCGGGATAGACGAAGAAGTAACGCGCGCCGGTTTCGAGCACGACGTCGAACGGCCGTTCGAGCCGGCGTGCGCTGACGTCGTCGTCGACGAGCGTCACGTCGCCGATCGCGACGCCGAAGCCCTCCATCGCCGCGTTCGTCGCGAGATCGAGCGTGTCGAAGCTCGGCCCGCGATCGGCGTCGACCGTGCGCACGCCGGCGTGGTCGAGCCACGCGCGCCAGTCGCGATGGTCGCGCGTCGGATGCAGCAGCGTGTGGCGCGCGAGATCGCCGATCTCGGCGAGCGGCGCCGTTTGCCGCAGCCCGGGCGCGCAGACGGGCGTGAGCCGCTCGTCGAACAGCGGCAGCGCGCAAACGTCCGCGCCCGGCGACGTGCCGTAGACGATCGCCGCATCGAACGGCTCGGTCGCAAAGTCGACGTCATGCTGCCACGCGGTCGTGATCTGCACGTGCAGGTCGGGATGCTCGCCCTGGAAGCGCATGATGCGCGGGAGCATCCAGCGCATCACGCAGGTCGGCACCTTCAACGCGAGATCGGTGCGCTGCCGCGTGAGCTTCATCGAGATGTCCTCGATTCGCGCAAAGCTCTCGTTGACGACCGGCAGCAGCTGCTCGCCTTCCGCCGTCAGCGTCAAGCCCTTCGCATGCCGCTTGAACAGCGGAAAGCCGTAATGCGCCTCGAGCGTCTGGATCTGCCGGCTCACCGCGCCCTGCGTGATGCAAAGCTGCTCGGCCGCGCGCGTGAAGCTGCGATGACGAGCGACGGTCGAGAAGATCTGCAGCGCGTGCAAGGGCGGAAGTCGGCGCATGGCGAGGCGAAGTGAGCGGACGGAATGCGCGCCGCCTTCGGCGCGCGCAGACCGACACGATAAGCGAAACGCCGGTTTCGCGCGAGGCGGCGCACCTGGCACGCACTTGACCGTCGGATATCGGTGAATCGGGCGGCGGTGCAATCAGGCGGCGGCAAGCGCGGCGGCGGCGATGCGCGCGGCCTCGGCGATGACGTCCGCGCGCGGCGCCGCATCGGCGCCCGGCTGCGTAAACGATGCCGCGATGACGAGCGGCGCATGCGACGGCGGCCACAGCACGGCGACGTCGGTCATCGTGCCGTAGCCGCCCGTCCCGGCCTTGGCGGCCACGCGCCAGTCGGACGGCACGCCCGCTCGGATGCCCGCGACGCCGTTCGCACTGCCGAGCAGCCACTTCGTCAGTTGCGCGCGCCCCGGTGCGCCGAGCGTATCGCCGAGCAGCAGCCGGCGCATCGTTTCGGCCATCGCCAGCGGCGTCGACGTGTCGCGCTCGTCGTCGGGCCGCGCGGTGTTCAGCTCGGGCTCCCAGCGGTCGAGGCGGAACAGCGTATCGCCGCTGGCGTGTGCGAACTCCGTGACCGTCTGCGGGCCGCCGAGCACGCTCATCAGCAGGTTCGCGGCCGACTTGTCGCCGAACTGCAGCATCGCTTCGCACAGCTGCCCGATCGTCATGCCGGTATCCGCACGTCGCTCCGTGACGGGCGAGCCCGGCACGAGCTCATAACGCCGATACAGGATGCGACGCGGCAGCAGCGATTCGTCGAGCGCGCCGCGCGCGAGCATCGCGGCGGCGGCAACGACCGCGAAGGTGCCGCACAGCGGGAAGCGTTCGCGCGACCGGTGCGCGATCCGCGCGCCGGTCGCGGTGTCCAGCGCGGCAACGCCGAGCCGGCCGTTCGACGCTTGCTCGAGCGCGTCGAGCTGCGACTGCGCGGCACGCAGTCGCTCATGATCGGCGACGGGGGCCGGCGCGCACGCGGCGACGAACGGCGCGGCGACGGCGGCAAGCAGCAGCGAGCGGCGTGACGGAGAGTGATCCATGGATGGCGGGTCGACTGCTTGTCGGTGGCGGCCTGTCGGGGCGAGCATTCACGCTTGCGCGAACGGCCGCGCGCGCGTGCTCGTGCGTTGGCGACAAGCGTAGCAGCGACCGCGCGCGTATTCCAGCGGCAGCCGTGCCGCCGCGCTCAGCCTTGCGTCGACGGCAGGTACGGCAGCGGGTTGACCGGCTTGCCGTCGCGCCGCACCTCGAACAGCAGCGCGACGCGCGAATTGTCGAGATCGCCCATCTCGGCAATCTCGTCGCCCTGGCGAACGACGTCGCCCGTCTTCACGAACAGCTTGCGGTTGTGCGCATAGGCGGTCAGGAAGTCCGCGTTGTGCTGGACGATGATCAGGCTGCCGTAGCCGTTCAGGCCGACGCCGGCATACATCACGCGGCCGGCGGCGGCCGCGCGCACCGGGTCGCCGGGCTGGCCGGCGATCTGAATCCCGCGGTTCTGGCCGGGCCTGAACGATTCGATGACGCTGCCGCGCGCGGGCCACGACAGCGCGACGCCGCTCGCATGCCGTTTCATGTCCTTGACGACCTGGCGATCATTCGCCGACAGCGCGGCCGGCGGGCTCGACGCCGCCCCGCTCGCGGCGCCCGTCGCAGCCGCCTGCGGCGCCGTCGCGGCCGGCGCCTGCGGCGCTTGCTGCTTCACGATGCGCAGCGCCTGCCCTGCCCGCAACCGGCTGTGCGCGCCGAGCCTGTTCCACGTGCGCAGGTCGGCCACGCTGCAGCCGTTCGCCGACGCGATGCGCGACAGTGTGTCGCCGCGTTTGACGATATAGCGATGCGCGACCAGGATCGGGGCTGGCGGCGGCGCGGACGCGGCGGCGGCATCCGCCGGGGCCGCGTCCTGCGCCGACGCGCCCGCGAGCGTATCGCTCGGCGGCACCGGCGGCGTGCTGGCGCAGCCGGCCATGACGAAGACGGCGCCCAGGGCCGACAGCCATGCCGTCCTGACGTTGATCTCGCGCTGTTTCATGGTCGCCACAACTCCGATTCGACAATCTTTCAAGCATCTCAAAAACGGCGCGGCCGACGTGTAACCGGTTGCAAACAATGATGACAAACGATCACGGAGCGAGCGGCGACGCAGACTCGATACCGGTAATACGGTCAAATCGGGAAAAACTTGACGCCTGGCGACAGGATTTGCGCAAAAAATTCCGGTGTCACCTCAGCCATTCGGCCAGGTCGGAACAGGCGAGCGCGACGCCGACGCACAGAAAGAACAGGTGCAGCGCGATCTTGAACGCCATGCCCCACGACGGTTCGACATGCATGACGGGTCTCCTCGGGTTGGTGTGCGGGCATGATCCGGCAATGTTCGCGCCCCGAAAATGCGGAACCGGCGAAGCAGGCCTCAGGCAATGCCTGAGCCCGCGCCCGCGGATCCTGCTACCTTATCGGCGAACCCAACGACATCCGTCCCCATCATGCGCTTCGACCTGACCGACCTGCGGCTTTTTCTGCACATCTGCGAGGCGGGCAGCATCACGGGCGGCGCGGAACGCACGCACATCACGCTGCAGGCCGCGAGCGAGCGCATCCGCGGTATGGAGGACGAGCTCGGCGTGCCGCTGCTGCACCGGACCAAGTCGGGCACGCAGGTCACCGACGCCGGACGCGCGCTCGAGCATCATGCGCGCACCGTGCTGCAGCAGATCGACCACATGCGCGGCGAGCTGCAGCAATACGGCCGGGGGCTGCGCGGCCATATCCGGCTGCTGTGCAACACCGCGTCGCTCAGCGAGTACCTGCCGGACGCGCTGGCCGAGTATCTGCCGCGTCATCCGAAGCTGTCGATCAGCGTCGAGGAGCGGTCGAGCCAGGACATCGTGCACGCGATCCGCAACAGGACGGCGGACGTCGGCATCGTCGCCGATTCGGTCGGCCTCGGCGGGCTCGAGCAGAAGCCGTTTCGCGAGGACTGGCTGATCGCCGTCGTGCCGGCCGGCCATCCGCTCGCCGCGCGCGACAAGGTCGCGTTCGACGAGATCGTCGATGCGGATTTCATCGGCCTCACCGACGGCAGCGCGTTGCAGGTGCATCTCGCCGATCAAGCCAGGGCGCTCGGCAAGCGGATCCGCTACCGCGTGCAGTTGAAGAGCTTCGATGCGATCTGCCGGGTGATCGAGAGCGGCGTGGGGATCGGGATCGTGTCACGGCATGCGGCGTCAAGGACGATGCAGACGATGGATGTGCGGATGGTCGAGCTGTCCGATGCGTGGAGCCATCGGAAGCTCACGCTGTGCGCGCGGTCGTTCGATGCGTTGCCGAAGTACACGCGGGAGTTCGTCGGGTTTCTGGCGGGCGAGCCCGCGTGCAAGTAATACCGCGCGCGATCCCGGCGCCCGCTTCGAACCATTCGCCCGAAGCGGACGCCGGCAGCCGAACGCGAACCGCACACGAGCCGCGCGCGGTCAGTGCCGTCGAGCGCAATGCCCGGCAAGGTCCTCCGCGGACACGCTTTCGCACGCCAGCGTGCGCCGATCCATCCATTCGAAGCGCCCGGATGCGATCGCCTTCCTGCTGACCACCACGCGCTGCCGGCATGCGATCAACTCGGCATCCGCGCGAAAAAACAGGCCTGAAATGAAAAAACGCCCGCAACGGGCGTCCGGAACGTCGAATCTCGTGCTGCGCGCAGGCGTTCAGCCTTTGCGGCGCGCAATTCGAGCACTCGAGCAGACTCCGGCCGCCGTGGCGGGCATCGGAGGTCGTTGCACGAAATGGCTCGAAAAATCCATGATGGATGGTTGTCTGCGTGGTTTCCGTTCGGTAGCGGAGGATCGCATGGCCGCGCTGGCGCGCGTGAACCGGATGACGAGGATCGTCGGGGGATGCCTCGTCAAGTGCCCACTCTGCCCGAAACGCGACGCGGCCGCAATCCGGGTTGCCGGGCGACAGGCGCGCGGGGCGCAGTGATACATTGACGGGCGGCGCCAGGCCGAGCCCCGCCGGGGCTGCATCGCAATTCGAAAAGGAGCGACAACAAGATGAAAATGGACGCCTTTCCATTCAGCACGGTCGACTGGGCGAACGTCGAAAAGACCGAACATCGCGGAGAAACCGGAACGGCTTACTGGCGCACACGATACTTCGGCAAGGAGCCGGATCAGATCCGCGTGCGGATGGTCGAATACACCCCCGGATACCTCGCGGATCACTGGTGCCGGAAAGGACACGTCCTGTTCTGCATCGAAGGCGAACTGGAGACGACGCTCGAAGACGGACGCAAGTTCGTCCTGACGCCCGGCACGAGCTACCAGGTCGGCGACAACGCGGAGCCGCATCAGTCCTACACCAGGACGGGCGCCAAGCTGTTCATCGTCGACTGAATCCACGGGCCGGCCGCAACCGGTCGCGCGCAGCCGATGCCGCCGCGCCGACCTTGGCCGGCGTTCGACGCCGGGCGGCGCATGCGCTCACGGTTCAACGCAGCACCGAAGCCGCCATATATCCGCCAAGCGCCACCGTGCCGACAAAGAAACACCGCCGGAACGCCTGCTCGCTCTGATCGTCATCGTTTCGGGCTGCATGCGCGCGCTCCGTGATGATGGGGAAGGCGCGATGGTGAACCGGCAGCCCGCCGCGCGCCATCTGGTTTTGCCTGAGGCTGCCTCGGGCGCGCGCGGCGGGCGGTTCGACGGTTCGGCGGTTCGGCCGCAGCCCCTCAACCCTTGCGGGAAGCCCCCCGCCCCTGCTCGCTGTCGAGGTGCGCCATCTGCGCGGCCGGATAACGGTCGCCGGCAGCCGCCCCGGCGGGCACCGCCGCTTCGATGCGCGCGAGATCATCGACCGTTAGTTGCATCTTAAGCGCCGTCAGTGCGTCCTGCAGCTGCGTGCGCTTGCGCGCGCCGATCAGCGGCACGATGTCGTCGCCGCGCGTGAGCGCCCACGCGATCGCGACCTGCGCCGGATTGCTGCCCTTCTCGTCCGCGACCGCCCGCAGCGCGTCGACGAGCACGAGATTGCGCGTCAGGTTCTCGCCCTGGAACCGCGGGCTCGCCGCACGGAAATCGCGCCCTACTTCCCGCGCCGCCGACCAGCGCCCGCTCAGCAGCCCGCGCGACAGCACGCCGTACGCGGTCACACCGATCCCGAGTTCGCGGCAGGCGGGCAGGATCTGCGCCTCGATGTCCCGCGACAGCAGCGAATATTCGATCTGCAGGTCGGCGATCGGCGCGACGGCCGCCGCGCGGCGCACCGTGTCCGCGCCGGCTTCCGACAGCCCGATGTGCCGCACGTACCCTGCCTTGACGAGATCGGCGATCGCGCCGACCGTCTCCTCGATCGGCACCGCCGGATCGACGCGCGCCGGCCGGTAGATGTCGATGTAGTCGGTGCCGAGCCGCTTCAGCGAATACGCGACGAAATTCCGGATCGCCTCCGGCCGTGCGTCGTAGCCGACGAACGCGCCCGCCGGATCGCGCAGCGCGCCGAACTTCACGCTGATCACGACCTGCTCGCGCGCGCGGCCGCGCAACGCGTCGCGGATCAGCATCTCGTTGTCGCCCATCCCGTAGAAATCGCCGGTGTCGAGCAGCGTGACGCCGTGGTCGAGCGCCGCGTGCAGCGTCGCGATGCTCTCCGCGCGATCGGCCGGCCCGTACATGTCCGACATGCCCATGCAGCCGAGCCCGATCGCAGACACCCGCGGGCCTGTGCGGCCCAGTTGACGCAGTTTCATGTCCCGTTCCTCGCAATGTTGAGTGGATGGAGCGGATTCTGGCGGGATCCCGGCGCGCGATAAACGCGAAAGAATCCACCAATCTATTCGACGCTGATTAACAATGGAGCCTGTCCTCATCCGCCAGATCTCCCGCCCCGCATGGACCATCTGCACGCTATGCGCATCTTTGCGCGCGTCGCCCATCTCGGCAGCTTCACCAAAGCGGCCGAACAAATGCAGCTACCGCGCCCGACGGTCAGCAATGCCGTCCAGTACCTCGAGAAACATCTGAAGATCCGCCTGCTGCAGCGCACGACCCGGCGCGTCGCGCTGACCGCCGAAGGCGCGACCTACTACGAACGCTGCGCGCGGCTGCTCGCCGATCTCGACGACGTCGAAACGCAGTTCGAGGACGCAGGCGCGTCGCCGCGCGGCGTGATCCGCGTCGACCTGCCCGAGCGTTTCGCGCTGGACAAGGTGATTCCGGCGATTCCGTCGTTTCACGCGCGGTATCCGGACCTGCGCATCGTGATGAGCACCACCGACCGCTTCGTCGACCTGATCGCCGACGGGATCGATTGCGCGGTGCGGGTCGGCGCGCTTTCCGACACGTCGCTCGTCGCGCGGCGCATCGGCGAGCTGGCGCAGGTCAACTGCGCGTCACCGGCCTATCTCGCGCGCCACGGCATGCCCCGCTCGCCCGACGACCTGCCGGAGCACGTCGCGGTCGGCTATTTCTCGAGCCGCACGGGCCGCGAGCTGGACTGGGAATATGCGGACATGGATACCGGCGAGATGCATGCGGTGAAAATGCGCAGCATCGTGTCGGTCAACAGCTCGCAGGCGTACCTGGCCTGCTGCGTGGCGGGGCTCGGGCTGATCCAGGCGCCGCGCGACGGCCTCGACGCGCCGCTCGCGCACGGCACGCTCGTCGAAGTGCTGCCGGAATGGAACGCGGCGCCGCTGCCGGTATCGGTGGTGTTTCCGCACGGCCGGCACCTCGCGCCGCGCGTGCGGATCTTCGTCGACTGGCTCGCGGACGCGCTCAGCCGGCCGGCAGAGGCCGGCTGAACAGCGCCGCAGCGGATTCAGGCCGCGTCAGGCCGGTTGCGCACGCGCACCGGCCACGCCCGTCAGAACTTGTGGCGAATCGCCGCGCGCACGGCGAACTGGTTCGACGACGACGACGGGCCGTCGGTGCCGACCACGTAGCCGCCGTCGGCGGCCGTGCCGGTCCGGTCGCCGGCGACCTTCTGCCACGCGCCCTGCAGATACACGTCGGTGCGCTTCGACAGGCTGTAGTCGGCCATCAGGCCCACGGTGTGGTACTTCGGCTTGATCGAGCCGGTCGCGGCGTCGAACTTGCCGTCCGTGTACACGTACTGCGCGCCCAGGAAGAAATCGGGCGTCAGCTGGTACTTGCCGTTGATCTCGAAGTTCTGGAACTTGGTCGCGCTCAGGCCGAGGCCCGAGAACGTCGCCGTCGGCAGATAGACGGTCGACACCGGGTTCTTCACGTCGGTATTCGTGTAGACGAAGCCGACCGTCGCCGGGCCGAACGTGTAGTTGATGCCGCCGCCGAAGATGCGCAGGCGGTCGGCGACGAAGTTCGCGTCGTCGGCCGCGATCGCGCCCGCATTGCCGTTGCCGGGGCTGTTCGCCTGCAGATAGGCCGCGGCGACCTGCAGGCCGGCCAGCGAATACTGTGCGCCGATGCTGTACTGGCGGTTGGTCGAGAAGCCGGTGCTGTTGCTGAAACTGTAGGTGCCGCCGACCTGCAGGCCGTTCCAGTCCGGGCTCGCGTACTTCACCGTGTTGTTGACGCGGAACGAGTTGTCGGTGTTGTCGTTGTCGAACGGATGCGAGAACAGCGTGCCGCCCCAGTTGCCGTTCGCGGTCAGCGGCGCGAGATAGTCGACGAGCGCATCGTACTGGCGGCCGAACGTCAGCGTGCCGAAGCGCGACTCGGACAGGCCCACGTATGCCTGGCGGCCGAACATGCGGTTGCCCTGGCCGAGCCGGCCGTTGTTCACGTCGAAGCCGCTTTCCAGCACGAAGACCGCCTTCAGCCCGCCGCCCAGGTCTTCCGAGCCGCGCAGCCCCCAGCGGCTGCCCTGCGCATAGCCGCTCGCGAGCTGGTAGTTGGTCTTGCCGACGCCGTTCACTCGCACATTGTTCGTATAGTTGAAGCCCTCGTCGATCAGGCCGTACAGCGTCACGCTGTTCTGCGCGAACGCCGGCGCAGTTGACGCGGCAAAGGCGGCGAGCGCGGCCGCGGAAATGACGTGCTTCTTCATGGCGAATCTCCAGAACCGGATGGCCGGGCACACCCTCGAGGCGCTCCGGCGTGAGTCTTGTATGGCCCGCTCGGCGGGCGGCGCGGGGTGGCACGCCGCGCAATGTCCAAAATGGTGTCACGTCGGAAACCAATCGTCTACCGGGAGCAGCTCCGCTTCGCCAAGCGTTGCGCCCTTCCAACTGACCCCATTGCGCCGATTGCCGGGCAAGCCTTGCCGGGCGCGGGCGGCGAACATGCCATTCGCGTAAACCCGAAAAACGTCGCATCGATGGCACAATGCGCATCTGTTTGTCACATTTCCTCACGAATACATGCTTGACCCCGATTCATGCGCGGCGTGTGCCTGCCGCGCACGCGGCGGGCGCCGGGAGCCGGGCCGATGAGCGCCGCCGCCAAGCCCGGCCGCTACGCCGAACTCGATTTCTTCCGCGGCCTCGTCCTGCTCGTCATCGTCATCGACCACATCGGCGGCAGCATCCTGTCGCGCGTCACGCTGCACGCGTACGCGCTGTGCGATGCCGCCGAGGTCTTCGTGTTCCTCGGCGGCTTCGCGACCGCGATCGCGTACAACTCGCTCGCCGAGCGCCACGACGAGGCCGCCGCGCGCCAGCGCTTCATCCGGCGCGCGTTCGAGATCTATCGCGCGTTCCTCGTCACGGCCGGCCTGATGCTGCTGATCACCGCCGCACTGAGCGCGCTGGCGATCGACGGCCCGAACATGCCGACCAACGATCTCGACGGGCTGATCCAGAAGCCGCTCGCCGCGCTGCGCGACATCCTGCTGTTCCGGCGCCAGCCGTACCTGGCGTCGGTGCTGCCGATGTATGCGTTCTTCGCGCTGCTCGCCCCGCTCGCGCTGCCGCTCGCGCGCACCCAGCCGTGGCTGCTGCTCGCGTTCAGCACGTCGCTGTGGTTCGCCGCGCCGCACGCCGCGGGCTACCTGCCGACCGTCGAAGGCACGCCGTGGGACTTCAATCCGTTCGCGTGGCAGTTCCTGTTCGTGCTCGGCGTGATCTCGCGCTGCCAGCCGGTCTACCAGACGCTCGCGCCGAAACCGCAGGGCTGGCTGCTGACGGCCGCGGCGCTCGCGATCGTTGCCGCAGGCGCCTATTACCGGCTGCGCATCGAGCCGTTCCCGACCGATCCGTCGATCAAGCAGAACCTCGGCGTGCTGCGGCTCGTGAACTTCCTCGCGATCGCGTGGCTCGCGGCCAAGCTCGTGCACCTCGGCTGGATGAAGAAGGTCGCACACGCGATGCCGTGGATCGGCACGATCGGCCGCCAGGGCCTGCTGTGCTTCGTCGCCGGCACCGCCATCTCGCTCGCGGTCGATTCGCTGCTGTACGATGCGACCGACGGCTACCTCGACGTGCCGCTCGGGCTGACCGCCGACGTGGTCGCGATGGGCCTGCTCTATCTCGTCGCCAAGCTCTATGCGCCACTGACGTCGCGGCTGCCGTTCCGCGCGCGGCGTTAGGGTCTGTTTACATACGGAACGCACATGCGATTTCGGGCATTCCCCTGGAATGAATTTTTTAATTTGGGGTTGCCACGAGAACGGCCGTCATCCGCCGCTGCTACGATAGGCGGCGACACTCCTGAACCCGCTCGACATGCGCCGATTTCTCCTTCTGCTTGCCGCCGCGCTGACCATCGGCTTCGCCGACTCCGCCGAAGCCACCCCTTCCGCCCAGGCGGCCCAGGCCGCCACGATCAACGACGACAGCAGTGTCGTGATGCGCACGTTCCGTTCGGCGTCGCTGCAGCGCGACTGGTCGTACACGATCTACCTGCCGCCCCGCTACAACCCGGAAGGCGCGCGCTACCCGGTGCTGTACCTGCTGCACGGCAACGCGGGCAACGCGAACGACTGGATCACGCAGGGCCGGCTGCAGGCCACCGCGGACACACTGATCGAGCGGCACGACATCCCGCCGGTCGTGATCGTGATGCCGCAAGGCGGCACCGACTGGTACGTCGACCGCAAGGAGCGGATGCAGAGCGCGTTCCTCAACGACCTGCTGCCGGACGTCGAGGCGCACTTCGCGGTGTCGAACCAGCGTGCGGGCCGCGCGATCGGCGGCGTGTCGATGGGGGGCTTCGGCGCGCTGCGCTTCACGCTGCTCGAGCCGGGCCTGTTCTGCGGCGCGATGCTGCTGAGCCCGGCCATCTATGCGAACGAACCGCCGCTGAACTCGGCGGCCCGCTATGTGGGCGTGTTCGGCGACAAGCAGTTCGACTCGCGCGTCTGGCACGAGCTGAATTACCCGGCGCTGCTGCGCGGCTATTTCGCGCGGAGCTGGCGCGTGCCGATGTTCATCGCCGCCGGCGACGACGACCTGACGATCCAGGCCGAATCGAGCGTGCTGTATACGCAGTTGCGCCGCGCGCAGAACCCGGCCGAGCTGCGCATCGTCGACGGCGGCCACACATGGGACGTGTGGCGCGGCCTGATCGCGC
Organism: Burkholderia ubonensis; assembly: GCF_902833085.1. Classification (GTDB taxonomy): domain Bacteria; phylum Pseudomonadota; class Gammaproteobacteria; order Burkholderiales; family Burkholderiaceae; genus Burkholderia; species Burkholderia ubonensis. The sequence continues at coordinate 64,516 of NZ_CADFEB010000006.1, read as the reverse complement.
CGGCGCTCAGGTACACGCTCGAGTGCGTCAAGTAAGAACGGCGGCAGGCACGCACGGCGCGACCTTGCGCGCCTGAGCGGGTTGCGCCGGCCGGCCCGACGACGAGCCGGCCGGCGCTTTTGCTGCCTGACGGAACCGCTTCCCGGATCAGGTCACGCCTGATCCATGCGGTGCAACGCCGCCTTGTACATCGGCCTGCGCACCTCGGCGTAGAAGCCGATATTGGTCCGCAGCCTGGCCACGTCCTCGTCGGTCAGGGTTCGCACGACCTTGGCGGGTGCGCCGAGTATCAGCGAGCGCTCGGGAAACGCCTTGCCCGCCGTGACGACGGCGCCGGCGCCGACCAGGCACTGACGACCGATCACCGCGCCGTCGAGCACCACGGCCTGGATGCCGATCAGCGAGCCCTCGTCGATCGTGCAGCCGTGCAGCACGGCCTGATGGCCGACCGTCACATGCGCGGCGATCGTCAAAGGGCACCCTGCATCGGTGTGCAGCACGGCCCCGTCCTGGATGTTGGTCCCGGCCCCGACGACGATCGGCTCGGTATCGCCACGCAATATCGCACCGAACCAGACGCTCGAATCCGCGCCCAGCCGGACGTCACCGACAATCGTCGCCGTGTCCGCCACGAACGCACTCGCATGGACGGTGGGCACTCGGTCGCCCAATCGATAGAGAGTCATCGAACGTTCGCTCCGTCATGCGCGCTTCAGTTGCGGTTGGCGCGACTTGCCGGCCGGCAGGCCGAGCATGTCCCGCACCTCGGCCGCGGTTTGCACGGCGACGCCCCTGGCGAGCAGGTCCTCGCGCAGCATGCGCACCTGCTCCCATGTGCCGCGCGCCTTGCGAACGCCCCCGGGAACACGGCTGTCCGGCACGTTCAGGCCGTCCTCCAGGCCGATGCGCACCCCGTCCAGCCGCAACGCGTGCGCGAGATCCGCCAATAGCGCCTGCAACGGCCCCGGCAGCAGCAACGACACGAGCGATGACGGAAAGCTGTCGCGCAGCCGTGCGACAACCGGCTTCAGCTGTTCGACCGCGAGATCGATCGCACGCTGTCTGTCCTGTGCGTCGCCGGTCGCCACGCAGCGGGTGATTTCCTGCCTGACGGCAGGCGCGATCAGCGAATCGTCCTCCACTTCCCCGCTGACCGGATCGCGACGATATTGATCGACGGCCGCTACCAGCATGAACAGCACGGGCTGGCCGGTCGCTTCGAGGAACGCCCGGTACAGCGTCGTCGCGTTGTCGATGATCGTGTGATTGAATACCTCCACTTCCGGGCGCGTGCCGACGCGCTGAAAATGCGCGAACTGCTCTGCCAGGAAATCCGGCGCGTTGTCGTAACCGCCGCCGCCCTGGAAAATCACGGCGCCCGGGCTCAGCGACGCGACTTCGGGCACCGCCGCCTCGCCGTAGGATTTCAGATGGGCGCGCCGCAACGTGCTGCGCGAGCCTTGACGGTCGCCCCGCACGCTCGTCGACAGGTTCAGGATCGCCGTCGTATCGGCGCGCCTCACGGCCGGTACGATCGCGTCGTAATGATCGACGACGATCTGGTTGCGCTGCGTCCCGACCGTGACGGCGCCCAGTCCGGGGATCTCGAGCTGCGCACGGTCGCCGAGTTCACGCGTATGCAAATGCACGACCGCCGCCCCTTCCCGGATCGAGCGGACGGTTTCGTCCACGATCGCATCCGGCGTGATCGGCAGAACCGGGGAGCGCCCCTTGCCCGCTTGCCAGTAACCGGCGCCGCACGCTTTCCAGCCGGATTTTTCCAGCTTCGCCAGCAGCGCCGGAGCGTCTTCGCGAATCGAATCGATCAGCGCAGGCGGGAAATAGCTGTGCAGCTTCGCGTGATCCCAGACGAGATCGCCGCGGTCGTCGGCCACCCACCCATAGGTCGTCAATTGCAGCACGATCCGCCTCGCCAGCTCGACCGACGACAGGCCCGCCAGCCATTCACGCGGGATTGCGGCGCTGCCGGAAGCCCGCGCGGGCGGCGCATGCCAGGCTCCATCCCGATGCGTCCATCCCATTTCCTCCAATGCCAGACGAGCGGCAGGCTGGTTGAATAGTTGTGCTAAAAAATCATCGGAAATAGAAAAACCATGTCCCAATTCGATTAACCATCCGCCAGCCGGAACGTTTTCCCAGCCGTCGGATTTCAACCGGCCGACGATTTTCTCGGCTTGCGCGGAATTGAATAGCTGATGAACGAGACAGGACGGAATAAAAGTCGGCTCGAGCGGATTGAGCCATTTCGGCACGGCCCCGGTGGGTGCGGCAGTGATGTACATACGCGTCATGGGAAATCTTCCTGTTGGTTGAGAAGAAATACATGAAGCAACGTTGCTTACGATCAGCTTATATAACCCACCCAGAAATACAAGACTTCTGAAGTAAAAACGATTGGAAAATGAAAGAAATATTTGGGAGACGCCGAAACGATTTGATTGATTATTTGAGAAGCACCGAAATTGTTTAAATCAACTGAAAACTCCGGCGATTTACAGACATGCGTGAGTCGCGATCACGGCAAGAATAATCGTGTGCACGGCCGGGCCTGCCGACGTCACCGGCACAACCGCAAACGGCACCTGGAGCAGCGCCGAACGGTAGAAAAATATTCCCCTAAAGGTGCAATTCCCGACGGAATTTGGATCCTTTTTCCCGGTTGCACCCCGTATCATTTGCTGCATTCCAGCGCAGCAACTGAAAGAAATGAGCGAGAACAACACATTGCATTACCTCGACTACGCGGCGACGACGCCTGCCGATCCGCGCGTGATCGAATCGATGGCCGCCTGTCTCGGCGTCGACGGCGTATTCGGCAACCCGGCGTCGAGTTCACATCGGGCGGGCAGGCTGGCGCGCGCAAAGGTGGAACGGGCGCGCGAGCAGGTTGCCGCGCTCATCGGCGCGGATGCGGACGAAATCGTCTGGACGTCGGGCGCCACCGAATCCAACAACCTGGCGCTCAAAGGCTACGCGGATGCCGCACGCGAAAAACGCCACCTGATCACGAGCCGCATCGAGCACAAGGCCATTCTCGACACGATGGCCAGCCTTTCAAGGCACGGCTTGTCGGTCTCCTACCTCACGCCGACGCGCGACGGCGAAATCACGGCCGACGCCGTGGCGGCGGCGATCGGCCCCGAGACCGGCCTCGTGTCGCTCATGCTCGTGAACAACGAGATCGGCACGCTCACGAACATCGGCGAGATCGCGCGAGTCGTGCACGCCGCCGGCGCCCTGCTCCACGTCGATGCCGCGCAGGCGCTCGGCAAGACCCCGATTGACGTCCGCGCGCTCGGAATCGACCTGATGTCGATGTCGGCGCACAAGGTCTATGGGCCCAAAGGGATCGGTGCGCTGTTCGTCCGTCGGGACATTGCGGACAGAATCGCGCCTCAAATGCACGGCGGCGGACACGAGCGGGGCCTGCGCTCGGGTACGCTCGCCACCCATCAGATCGTCGGCATGGGGACCGCGTGCGAGCTGGCGGCCGATGAACTCGAGACCGACAGCGCACGGATTTCCGCGCTCAGCACGCGCTTGAGGGATGCGGTGCTCGCGATCGGAGACGTCGAGCAGAACGCGGCCGCGGCGCGACGCATCCCGCATACCTTGAGCCTGACCGTGAACGCGCCCGGTTTCTTCCCGTTCATGCTGGGCGACGCGCTCGCCGTGTCGTCCACCTCCGCGTGCAATTCGGCTGCCGGCACGCCGTCCCATGTCCTGACGGCCATCGGCCTGGACGCGGATGCGGCCGGCCGCACCGTTCGCATCAGCGTCGGACGCTTCACGACGGAGCAGGACATCGACTTCGCGATCGCCTGTTTCCGGCAAGCCATCGAGCAATGCCGGTCCACCGCGGCAAACGGGTTTGCCGCGTCGCGCCAGATCATGCCGGATGACCTGAAAGCCATTCGCGACGCGGGCTTCCGCTCGGTGATCTGCAACCGGCCCGACGGGGAAAGCGCCGATCAGCCGGCCTTTGACGAGATTGCCGCCGCGGCTCGCGAACTGGGGCTCGACGCGCGATACCTCCCCGTCAGGTCCGATCACATCGGCGACGCGGAAGTCGATGCCTTCGGCGCGATGGTCGACGCATTGCCGAAGCCCGTTCTCGCCTATTGCCGAAGCGGAAATCGCGCCGGATTGCTCTGGAATCGGCTGGCGACTCGGCGGACGGCCTGACTCGCCGGTTCGCAGCTTGAAGCCACCTCTTGTTTCAGGAGGTGGCCTGTGACCCGAGATTCGGTGGCCGGGTCCAATCAGATCCCGATAGAACCCTTCTGCGCTCAACCCCAAGCGGGCGCGTCGCGGCCACCTGCCCATCATGTGTTGCGTCGCACAACATCGTCCGGTATAATTTAGGGTTCCCCATTTAGCGCGCACCAGAATCCGCGAAGAGGCATACCGGCCTCGACTGTCCGCGCGCCATCCCACGATTTCGTTCGCACCTCGACGGGCTCGACCAGCCTGTCATATCCGCAACGATCGTCGGCCAACCTGCGGAGGAGAATGTATTGGCAAATCCAGTTCGCGACGATTCAGCATCCCGCGTGATCCCGGTCACGTCGAAGACCAGCCGCCGCGCCCCGAAGGGAAAGACCCAGGGCGTCGCCACACCGGTGGACATCGCGTCGACCGCGCGCCAGGACGAGGAGCGCCAACGCCAGATGCGTGCGCTGATCGCGCTCGGCCGCGAGCGCGGCTATCTCACCCACGCTGACATCAACGATCACCTGCCCGACAATTTTGCGCAAACTGCTGCGATGGAAACGATCGTCAGCACGTTCAGCGATATGGGCGTGGCCGTATACGAACAGGCACCGGACGCGGAGACGCTCCTGCTGAACGACGCCACGGCTGCCGTTGCATCCGACGATCAGGCGGACGAGGAAGCGGAAGCCGCCCTGTCGACCGTCGATTCCGAATTCGGCCGCACGACCGATCCGGTCCGGATGTACATGCGTGAAATGGGCGCCAGCGAACTGCTGACCCGCGCCGGCGAAATCGAGATCGCAAAGCGCATCGAAGGCGGCCTGCAGGACATGATTCAGGCGATCGCCGCATGCCCGACGGTCGTGTCCACGATTCTTGCCGACGCGGACCGCATCGCCGCCGGCGAACTGCGCATCGACGAACTGGTCGATGGCATCAGCGACGACGCGGATGAAAGCGAAATGACGCTCGAATCCGATGAAGTCGAAGTGGAAGCCGACGCCTCCGACGATGATCCGGACAGCGACGACGACGACGAAGCGGACGCCGGCGATTCGGAGAAAGCGAACGCCGCCCGCCTCGAAGAGCTCACGAGCAACAGCCTCGCGATTTTCGCGCGCGTGCGTGCGCTGTTCGAACAGTTGCCGGACGCGCCCGCTACCGACAAGGCGCGTTCCGCGGCCGCCGTGCAAGTGCGCTCGGAGATCCAGCACGAGCTCGCGCCGATCCGCTTCACCGCCAAAACGATCGATCGCCTGTGCGCCAGCGTGCATGACCAGGTGACCGAGGTTCGTGCGATCGAGCGCAGCATCCTGGAAATCGCCGTCGACCGTTGCGGCATGCCGCGTGACGCGTTCGTCGAGTCGTTCCCGGGCCACGAGACCGACCTTGAATGGACCAGCCGCACGGCGGCGACTTCGAAGCAGTTTGGCGCCGCGCTCGAGCGGCACCTGCCGGCCATCCAGGCCGGGCAGCAGAAACTCATCGACATCGAGTCGCGGGTCTCGCTGCCGCTCCAGCAGCTCAAGCAGATCAACCGCCAGATGAGTGCCGCGGAGTCGAAAATGCGGCAGGCCAAGCGACAGATGATCGAGGCGAACCTTCGCCTCGTCATTTCGATCGCGAAGAAGTACGTGAACCGCGGGATGCAGTTCCTGGATCTGATCCAGGAAGGCAATATCGGCCTGATGAAGGCGGTGGACAAGTTCGAATACCGGCGCGGCTGGAAGTTCTCGACGTACGCCACCTGGTGGGTCCGGCAGGCTGTCACGCGCGCGCTGGCCGATCAGGCGCGGACCATTCGCGTGCCGGTCCACATGATCGAGACGATCAACAAGCTGAACCGGATTTCACGCGAAATCCTGCAGCAGACCGGGCAGGAAGCGCATCCGGCCGTCCTCGCGAAGCGCATGGAGATGTCCGAGGAGAAGGTGCGCAGCATCCTCAAGATCGCCAAGCAGCCGGTCTCCCTCGAGACCCCGGTGGGCGACGATGCGGACGCGACGCTCGGCGACATGATCGAGGATGTCTCCGCGAGTTCGCCGGCCGAGGCCGCGATTCACGCGAATATGCGCGCCGCGATCGATGAGGCGCTCGACGGGCTGTCGCCGCGCGAGGCCAAGGTTCTGCGGATGCGATTCGGGCTCGATACGACCTCCGATCACACGCTCGAAGAGGTCGGCAAGCAGTTCGACGTGACCCGTGAGCGGATCCGTCAGATCGAGAGCAAGGCGATGCGCAAGCTGATGCACCCCAGTCGCGCGGACAAGCTGAGGCCCTTCCTCGAGCGATGAGCAAGAGCAGCGGCGCGTCCGCCCTTGGACGCGCCGCGCTCGATCGCGCAGCGATCACGCTTCGGCCTGATCGCTGCGCCGCCGCGCCGCGGTCGCGGCGCGGAAGTCTTACAGCGGCTTGATGTTCGCTGCCTGCTTCCCTTTCGGGCCCTGCTTGACGTCAAAACTGACCTTCTGACCCTCTTGAAGGGACTTGAAGCCGCTTCCCTGAACCTCGGAGAAGTGCGCGAACAGGTCATCGCCGCCGTCGTCCGGCGTGATGAACCCAAAACCCTTCGTATCGTTAAACCACTTGACGGTACCGGTTGCCATGTTCTTAATGTTCCACGGAAAAGCTGTTTAGATAACGCCGTCGGCGCGCGCCGGACGTGCGGCTACCTTGTATCACAGGTGAGCCGGCGCCGACAATCGAGGTTTTTCGATCGACGATTTCATTCGGGCAGCGGACAATCCGAGCACGACCGCGTGTCCAATCAGGCATGGGCCAATCCACCGACGAAAAGGCAATAAATGACGGCCAGCTGATGGTCGGGATCAAAGACCAACGACGTGCAGGCGTCGTCGTCGAACGCGCCTCCCACACCGAACCTTGAAGCTGCCCGAGAAAGGCGTCGTCAATGCGCTCCCGCCCCAGACTAATCGGAGCGTGCACGTACGTTCCGTCAATCTGCGGAGCGAGCACGAGACGTGCGGCCGGATTGACGGCCCAAAGCCGGACGCCATATAGCCCGCCGGCGGACGGATAGCGGTAATGTCCGTTGCTGCCGCGCGCAGGTTGCGCCCAGGATGCGCGCGATTGCGTCCACCGGCACCGCTTCGGCACGATATTGCCGCAAGCTCTCCCTGAAACGCGCCTCGGCAAATTGCGTGCGCGACTGCACACGGCCTCTTTCCCCTTTGACATTCTTGTCGAAGGTACCGAACGACGTCGCAAGATGAAAGGCGAAGACGGCAACCAGACCCGCTCCATGATCGGATGAACCTCGTTGATGCAAATGCTTGCTCCGGACGACCACGCCGAATAGACACAGACCCCGGCGGCCTCCATATGTGAGGTGCTGAGTTTGACGAATACCGGATTGTGATGGTCGACGAGTTCTGTAAGATTCGCGGTCAGTTCCAACGGTCTGGTTGACTCGACGGGCAAATCGAGCAGCCATATTCCGGAAACATCAGTGTCCGCATTTTGCGGAATTTTAGTCCCGAGCCCTCGGCGGAAATCGTTGGTCGCGCATGCTCCGCGACCTCTAGCTACGATCTACGACAGATACTTCCCAGACCCCTATCGCGTGCAAATGCTCCGCGATCAGCCCTGACGCGCGCGTGACCTCGCGCATACACGGGCGCGATACGACAGGACTGCGACGGCCTCGCCATCAATCAAACTCCAAAGAATGCCAACCCCGCCATCACGATGCCAATCGCGGCCACGCCGATCGACAGACCCTGCATCCATGACCGCCGCGTGAGAATCGTGATCGCCGCAAGTGCGATCGAGATCTGGATGACGGTCGTCGCCTGCGACCATCGATGGTGTCGGTGCATCCGCTCCTCGCTCGCCGCGTTGTTCTTTTCGACTTCCTTTTCGAGCGCCTCGGCACGTGCCCGGATCGGTTCCTTGTCGGCGCGGTATCGCGCGGCGTCCGCCTCGAACCGCTTCCGCTGCGGCGACGTGTCCGGGCTCAACGCTGCACCGAGTTCGGCGAGGTTCTGCTTATTGCCCTTCGCCTGATAGTAGGCCCATTGGTTCGCAGCCTCGGTTTTCCGGATCGCAGCGTCATTCTTGTACAGCAGCGCGAGGCTCTCGTCAGCACCACTCTGATAGGCAGATATCGCGCCGAAGCAGGCAAGCACGGCCGTCAGCACCGCGATGCGCGACGTACCTTGATCACCACCGTGAGCCGCGTGATGTTCCACCGCATGGTCGTGAGGGCCATGAACTTCGAATTCTTCAGACATCCGGGGCATCCGCGTGATAGGCGTCGGGATAATGCGGCGATTATCCGGTACTTGTGCGAGTTCTAGCAATGCCCGAGGGGGCTATCGTCCTTTTCGTGCGGGAAATGGCGGTTGGTGCTGAAAAAAAGACAAAAGATCAAGGGCTTGCGATCGGACCTCTCGCGTGAAATCCCAATGCCGGCAAAGCCTTGCCGCAGGAGGCAAGGCACCCTGAAACTGCCACATTTCCCATGAAAAGTCCGCATACCCCGATACGCGCCGGCCGATCGTACGATCGGCCGCCAGCGCGGCGCGGAGGGATCGGATCCGGGCTCGGTTGATGCCGCTGATGCGATGTCCGGCCGGATCTTGCGTACCGCCCAACCCCTGATATGTACAGTATTTCGGCCGCAATGGCCGCCGGACGGTGCCGAGAACGGAGTGGACACCTGATTCGAGTGGTCGACGTTCGCGATTGCGGTGCCTTCGCGCAGCCGATGTATGAGCACGCCGGCATGCGCGCGCACCTGGCATGTATACCCGGGAATCGAGCATGACTACGGCGCCGATGCTCGAGCTGCGCGAAGCGATGGTTGCGCTTGGCTGGACAGTGGTCAGCGATTTCGGCTATTCGCATCGCAGCGGCTGGACGATCGGTGTCTGCCGCGTGCGCGATAAGTGGACGGTCGAGCTGTGGGATGGAACGTCGCTCCATGCCGTCGTCGACTCGCCCGTGGCGGCCGTCAAGCTACATCGCGAGTTGGTGACGGAATCCGAGCCTAACACCCCTCGTGATCTCGAAGGGCAGCACGAGCTGTCGAGCTGACCAGTTCAAGCGCTGGGTTCGCCGGCCTCCGCCGGCGCCTCGATCCCCATCGTAGGTGAGATCGTGCCGGTGTGGCGACGTCTCACTACCTAACCCGAGCTGGCCGCGCGGCAGTCGCAAGATGACGATCTCGTGCGCGTTCGTCGCACACAAGATCGCCCCAACTACGCGGCTCTTTTAGATAAGGCTAGAGATGAGGTGACAACCGCATGTCGCCCGATGCCCGTGCCGTGCAATCGGTATGCCGTCGTCCGTCATCGAGGAATCGCCCTCCTCGATCACGTTGGGCGATAGATCGGGATGCTGCGGACAAGACACGCGGTCCCCCTTGCGCGCAACGTATCGCCCGTCGAAGCGCATGGTTGTTGAGCCTGTTTCGACCTTACCACCGTGGTCAGTGCCGTCACCGATGCGAATCAAATCGATCATCTGCTCTCCGTTAACGGGAAATGAAGATCAATGTCACCAATTTTTAAAGAAATTGAGCCTGGCCGTGCAGGCGTCGCGCTCTTCTTGTAGCTTCGCGGCCGTCATCTTGCAGTTCAGGGTTACATATTTAACCCAATTCGGATTATCTCCATCGGAGGTATTTTTTATCAACTTCGTTATCACCTTGCCAGTATCTCCATTTTCATACAAATTCGCCATTACAGCAATCGACCGCCTGAATACATCCATTCCGACCGCTGCCCCCAAATAGCGAATTTCATCCGTTCTCGCCTCCGTCACTGACGTCAAACAAGTCAATTTATCAATAGCTGCCTCCGCCCCCGGGGCGGTAGCATCAAAAGCCGCGCCGCAATATTTCTCCTTATACACAACCCACGCCCTCTGAGTTGCAATGAGATTTTGCTTATCCGATGCGGTCATTTTCATCAGAAAATCATTGTAGCTTTTATTTAAAATTTTATCTGCAGCCTCGTAATTTGTTTGCGCACAATTGGTCAATTCCGCGTTGGTTTGGCCATTGCAAGCCACCTTCGAAAAGGCGGCACCGGAAACAAGCATAAGGACACAAAAGACAATATTCTTCGTCACAGTCTATCTCCAGCAGTCACAAGTCATACCTTTCTCGAACAGGACAGCCTCTTTCTCTCGTCGTTTGAGTAGGCCATCGTTCCCGGTTCCTTCCCACAATACTTTCATGGCACGTAACTGCGCCGCAACTTCAGGTAAATTATTATTCTGAATGGCAGACTTAATATTTCTCATGTGAACCCGCGATCTTTGACCGGGCTTATCTTCTAATTGAGATCCACGGTTATAGACCAAGCTGAGCAGCGCTCCTTGACAATGCGGATGCAATTTCGTAATACCAGGAAATGCGTCAACGGTAAACTGAGCGTAGCGGCGCTTAACCTTCTTAGCCATCTCAAGCGCCTTTGGCTCGGATATTTTTATATCACTAAAGGATGAAACAACGGCGCGCGCCCCATCCCCATGTTTTCCGATCGCAGTTAAGAACCGAGTGATCTCTGCCTCCGCAAAAAAACCATTCAAATCGCCGCGAGCCGTCGCTTCGGGTTGTTGCCCCAAATCATAACCGTAGCCAATTGTTACACCGCTAGATTGATCTTTTTTGCTCCCTGGCACGTAAGGAACTTCACCAAATCCTTCCGAGTCGAGGATAAGGTGAAACCCCTCTACTGATGTATAGTACATTCCCTCTGTAGTGGAAAAATCCAGCACGTCAGTTTTGCATTTGTCGCTACAACCAGCCATGAAATTCGCAATCAACCCGATCGGGTGAAAATGCCATGGCTTTGGCTCTTTCGGAAGAATCTTCGCGTCAATCCCCTGAACCTCTTCCCACCACTGCAGCTTCTTGATCCGCTCCATCTCGTTCTGCCATTTCCACGGCACGAGCTTCATATGAGGCGTGATGTCCTCCCACTTCCCCATGTTACCGCCCCACTCGCTCTCGCTCTTCACGACCATGTGCGAGATCGCCTCGGCCAGCCATTGCGTTGTCTGCGCATCCGCCAATTCCGCTGCGGTTACCTTGCCATCGTGGTTAGCGTCAATGGCCATTTCGAGTTTCTGGATGAGGTCGCTGGTGGCCAACGCGTCCGCACTCGGCTTGAAGTTGTCTTGATCGTCTCCCATGGCCAGGCCCGCGACGAACAGATACCGCTTGAACATGTCGACCATTTTGGTCGAACTGTTGTCGACGAGATCGAACCCAGGCCAGTCCCACGGGCTGCACAGCTTCACTTTCGGATGATCCTGCTCGCGCACCCAGCCTTGACGGGTTCCGCCCTCTTTCGTGCCGACTATCACGTTCCACCAGCGTTTCGTATTTCCGCTCGTGTCCTTGTCTTCTCGTGCCAAGCTTTGCGGACCCTTCTTGTCGAGATCGACCACCCGGAACACGTTGCGGAAGTCGGTTCCGGGCCCGTCCGCCTGGCTGACCTTCAGCGGAAAGTTTTTCCAGCCCTTGACTGGTGCCGTCGTCATTTGATTGACCAAGCCCAGGCTGCTGTCGATCCAGAACGGACTGCCGGTCGGCGTCTCGATCGGCGCCTGCTTTTTCGGTGGCTTCTCCTTGTGCTTCTTCCCCTTGCCGGCCGGCCCGGCTGGCTCCGGCTGCGCGGCAGGCATTTTTACGGTCTTGGGCTGCACCTTGACCCATCGCGATTTCGGATCGCCGACAGGTACCAGCTTCAAACCCGTCTGCTCGAGGGTGTAATCCGAATCCGGAACTTTCGTCACGAGTTTTGCGCCCGCCAGAACCTCCAGAAACGGCTTGTCTTTATCCGGCAGTTCTTTCGCGCGTGCCTGACTCTTGGCGATGAACGCCGGAAGATCGGAGCCGGCAAAGACTTCGAGATGCAGCAACGGCCGACTCGGTACCGGAGGAGTGAGCTTTGCTTCCCTATAGCGCTGGTATTGCCCGAAATGTGCGACAACGTCTCCCGCGTTGACGGGGTAGGGCTTCTTGAGCACGACCACCTTATCGACGGGGCCGGACTGAGGAATCGGCTCCAGTTCCGAAAGAAACACGTAGCTGTACTTCAACTGCACATCCGGTGGTTGACCTACAACTGGGCCCACCGGATCGCCTTTAATAATCTTCGTGATCTTTACCCACCCCTTGCGGCCGCCGTTATCGGCCTCGTTCACGGTGAGTTCCGTTCCCTCGGGTAGCAAACCGAGGAGCTTACCGTTCGGGGTAATACGAACCCGAACACCCGATACAGGCTCCGGCAGCGCATCATCCGCACCTTGCTGCTGCGACGGATCGTCGCCGAGCGCGTCGGGATTGATCGGCTTGGGTTTGGGAAGGTCCTGCTTGTTCGGCTTCAACGCTCGATACGAGCGGTCGGCTTCCCAGTACGGAAGAGGTTTGAGCCGCGGCGCCTTGGGATCCGCGTTTTCGGTTTTGGGCTGATCAAGCGCCGCCTTATACGTTTTCCAGTCGAGCGTATGCATGTACAAACTGAAGAACGTCAGCGTTTCATCGGGAGGCGGACTCGACGGCGCCGGGGCCTGCGCCGGGGCTGGCGCAGAGGCCGGTGCCGGCGGTGTCCCATTGGCGCCCGACGCGGGCGATGTGGGTGGCGCATTCGAGGGTGCAGGAGCCGGGTCCGGCTTTTTCGGTACGGGCGGCAATTGCAGAGTATGGCGAATCAGCACAAAGCCCCGCGAATACAACGCGTTGCGCTTGTCCTGGTACGTCAACGTGGGGCACTCGTTGTCGAGCCGGTAAGCGACGATCTCCCCGGTGGCGATCGCGCATACGCCCTCGTCCTGTTTCAGTGCCTCGCCGGTCTTCTGACCGAAGTGAATGCCGCCATGCCAGATGCCGCTGGCGCCCAGCGGATAAAAACCATCCTCAGCGGTCGCAAGCACCTTCATATAGGTCAAGGGATCCGTGGCGTCCGGCGCCGCGCCCTCCTTGGTCGCGGGCGAAAACGGATAGCTCCATGCAAGAGGCGTATACGCGGGCTTTGCTTCGGGCTCAGGTTTCTTCGGTGGTTGTTTGGGAGGGTGCTTGTCCGTCATGGCAATTAGAATCGCAAGTCGTTATCGTGCTTCTCGTACGGGGCGAATCCGGATCAACCGGAAAAATCGTCCGCGTAACCGCCGTGCTTCGACACGGGCGTGCCGTTCAACGGATCGCGCAACGTCATGGTCGACGCACCGGGCTTGTCCCACGATGCGCATTTCTCGAGAATCTGACCTGACGTCCCGTTCTCGATCATGTTCGGCGTGATCTTGATATACGAACCACCGACGTTCAGAATCAGCTCCTTTTCCGCGCGCAGAACCATCCGTCCGGACGCGCTCTCGATCATGATGTCCTGCTGCGCGAGCATCGTCAGCGCATCACTCTGAGCCTGGATCTCGACAGGGCCTTTGGTCGCGAAGATTTTGATCCCGAGGTTTTGAGCGTACAGGCTGATCTTGTCCATGACGCTTGCGAGAAGCGACTTCCCGGCCGCAACGTTGACGTTCCTTCCCGACACCAGGTTGACCTGTTGATTCGCCGCGGCATGAAGCGACTGCTGGCTGGAGATCCCGACACCTGCCGGACTCGACAGCAGCATGGCCGGCTTCGCAAAGCCGTTGGCACTTCCTGTTCCTCCCCCTGCCGTGCGACCACCTTTCGTGACGCCCGGAACGCTGCTCTGCGTCATCTCGGTAAACGCCTTCAGCGCATCGCTGCCGTCCTTCAGGCTCTCGGCCCGGTTCGTTTCGCTCGCCTGCGAGACTGTCTCGAACACGGCTTCCGCAGCCGCGAGCTGTCAGTCGCGGCCGACACGTTCATCGGCTGTACTGCGGCCGGATGGGTCGAGATCGACAGGCCTCGTACCGCCCGAATCGCACCGTGCGCCTCCGACTTGAGATCGAAGCCGCTGCCGACGAACGCGCCGCGCGTGTTGTCGGACTGCTCGATCAAGTAACCCAGATGAAGGTGAGAGCTGTAGCTTGACGAGTAAAGGTGAGCCCGATTCTGACCGCTCGAGTCGTCCATGACGAGCTGGTTGAAACCATCGCCACCGTATTCGCGAGACCGGAAGCCGGACAGCAGGCCGTGCGTATGCCATACGGGCATCGTCGCACCCCCATGCAGTCTCGAGATGATCACCGGCCGGTCGCAATCGCCGTTCACGAATCCCAGGAGCACCTGGTCATCCTTGCGCAGCGGGAAGTAGCCGCCGCGCTTCGCGCCGGCGTCCGGCATTGCGGCGCGAATCCACGTCGTCGACTTTGTATTGCGATCGTTCCGGCTGTTCGATGTGCGGACCCGCACGCGGTTGCCATCGTCGGTAAGGATTTCGTCGTCGCTATCCGTCACGACGATCGCCGTTTGCAGGTGCATCTCCGGCTTCTCGTGCTCGAACGGACTGCGGAACGGCGTCTTGCGGCGTTGCGCCTCGATCTCGACGTGGAAAAATCCGACGCCGCCGTCGCGATGACGCACGGTCGCGCTGGTCCCGGCCGCCTGGACCTGTTCGATTTCACTGCGCAGGCTGCGCGGAAACCGCCTGAGCGCGTCCACGCCCGGCAGGTTGTTTTGAATCAGCCAGTCGCTCGCGATAATCGACAGCTCGCGCTCGTCCTCCGGCTGCGTGTCGAGAACGGGATGCCCCGACACCTTGAACCAGTAGCCGGGAAGCGCGTACCGCGGGCTACCGATTGCGAAATAGCGCTTCGACCGGGACGCCCATTCCTCGGTGCGAATGCGAGCTTGCTGCTCGCCGACGTCGGATGCTTCCCAAGTCTGCGAGCCAGTATAGAGATAGTCCTCACCTTGACCTGGCAAATCCTCGAGGTCGGCCGCCGGCATGCCGACCTGTTTGTCGAGATCCGGCCGCTTGTAGTCGGCTGTGCCGAGCGTCAGCGTCGCGCTTTGTGCGTCTTGCTGTTCACTCAGTTGGGTGAGCCCATCGAAATCCTCGTCGGTGCCCGCATGACTGAACCTCATCTCCGGGTTCGGCAGCGACGGCCCGAAATAGAGGTCGTCCATCATGACGACCTTATGCGACTTGCCGTCCTTCGCGAAATCGAAGCGCGGAAACACACCGATCTCTTCCAGGCTTCGGTGCACGAAGTTCCAGTCGGTTTCCCACTGCACGCGGTGCGAATACGAGGGGATCGCACTGCGCAGCTCGAGCCCGTAGTGGCCATTCGCCTGCGGATGCTTATCGAACACGTCGGTCAGGATCTGCCAGCCTGCGGTTTCCTGCCAATCTCGCCGATCGCTGCTCAGTTTGAGGAAGCTCAACCAGGACGCGAAGCGGAGCTGAAAATATGAGAGCGATCCGTCACTTCCCAGACGCCGAACCTGCTGCACGTAGCCGTGAATCGGCAGATACCCACCGTCCGTCTGGCGAATCCAGAGCGTGACGGGTTGCAGCATCAGCGCGTTGAGCTTGATCTTGTCGCCGACGACCGATGACGCGTCGACGACTACCTCGAAATTCCGCCCGAGCCGCGCTTGAATCTTGACGTACAGCGGCACGAGCCAGTCGTCGCCGAGCGGCGTATCGAGTTTGACGATGCGTTCGAACTGCGCGTGCCCGCCGCGCAGCGCCTTCAGCAAGACTTCGCCGCTCATGCTGACATCCCATGGTAAGCAATCTCGGCCGGTATTGCCCTCTCAGAACCGCGACCGCAATTATTAAACAATGCGACGAATTGGTTACATATTCTTCACCACCTTTGCGCTTCGCGTGCCAATTAAATCGTTGCGCGTGAGTCGTGATTCGAATCGCTTCGTCGGAAAAGACAAACTCAGATCATATGGCAATTCGCGCATGTACGTAGGATGATCTGTCCGGCAGAAGTATCAGCAATAGTTAAACTGCGATCGAGTACCGCGCAATTCCCCTGGTGCTGATGGCCAGTATGGCTCGGTGACGGCGGCCCACGGGTTGCCGGCCAGGCCGCGCATCTTGACCAGCCGCTCGAATGCCGCGCGCGGCGCGCGCACCGCGGACACGCGAACGGGCGCGAGCGGCCCGACGCTCCCGACGCCGGCGGCCCGCAGAATGCGTCGGCCGGCGTGGCCTGGAACGCCTTGTACGCCTCGCAGTCGTCGACCCGCGCTGGCGCGCACCACAACACCAGGCGCTCCAGCTCGAGTGATGCGCCCGCTGTGTGGCCGGCCGATCGTCGTAGCGGTGCAGGTACGCGCGCACCGCCGCGAGGTCGTGCTGTGCGGCGACGTACGGGAACGCCGGCGCGCAGTTCCCGCCCTGCGCGCCGGACAGCGGATGCGGCATAGCGAGCCGCTCAAGCAGCACCAGCTGGCCGCGCAGCGGCCCGATGACCGGGCCCGGCGCCACCAGCGGATCGATCGTGTCGGCGTGTCGGCGCAGCCACGCGACCAGCACGCGCGCCCGGCCGGCGCCGGCGCGCGACACCGAGCGCCACCACTGGCTGCCACGGCGGTACACCAGCGCAACGAGCTCGCCGAGCGTGCGGATTCCCTCCTCCATCAGCCGCTCCGCGACGATCGATCGGAACCAGCGGCCGACCGGGTGCTCGGCCTGCGGCAAAGCGACCGCCCATTGCCCGGCCACCTGCTTGATCAGTTGCAGCGACACGCGCGTCAGGTGCGGCTCGATGCAGACCTGAAACGCCTATATGGCGCCTACACATTGGAAATCGGCCAAAATTCCGGAAAGAAATTTAAAAATATGTTATTGAAATATATAGATTTTATTTCTCACTCCACCATCACACATCCGGATCCGGAATCCGCGCCGACTGAATCACGACGAGCGTGTCGCCGGCCTGGATCCGGCACGGCGGGTCTTCATAGAACGACTGGATCTTGCCGCCGCGGTCGAGCCCGACGACGATCGCGCCCGGCACCACGTTCGTCATGCAGCCGATCTCGTGCTTCATCGCCGGCCGTTCGACCAGCGTCGCGCGGCCGCGGGTCGACAGCATGTCGTTGACGAACGGCACGATATAGCGGCTCTGCACCGCATCCGCGAGCAGCAGCGCACCGATCTTCGTCGACGACACGATCACGTCCGCCCCCGCCTGCCGCAGCTGCCGCTGGTACAGGTTCTCCTGGATGCGCACGACGATCTTCGTGTCGGGCGCGATGCTGCGCACCGACAGCGTCAGCAGGATCGCGGTCGGATCGTCGGTCACCGAGATGATCACCGCCTTCGCGGCGCGCACCTGCGCCTGCTGCAGCAGGTCCTCGTGCGCGGGATCGCCGAGCAGCCCGGCCACACCGAGCGAGGTCGCGGCCTCGAGCGCCTGCTGCTGCGAGTCGATCACGATCACCGTCGCCGGATCGACGCCGCTTTCGAGCAGCTCGCGCACGGCGATCGAGCCGGACAGGCCGTAGCCGCACACGACGATGTGATCGGTCAGTTGCTTTTGCAGGCGTTTCATGCGGAATTCCTCGACGACGCGCTGGATCACGAACTGATAGGCCGTGCCCAGGAAGATGAACCAGATGCCGATGCGGATCGGCACGATGAAGAAGGCATCGATCAGGCGCGCCCGCGCGGTGACGGGCACGATGTCGCCGTAGCCGACCGTCGCGACCGTGACCATCGTGAAATAGACGAGGTCGGCGATGCCCATCGGCGTACTCTTCGTCGAATCGCGCAGGCCGTCGCGATCGAGATACAGCACGAGGAACGCGAGCGCGCACAGGAACACGACGAGGGCGAGACGGAACAGCAGCGTGCGATGCGGCGACGTCGCGGGGCGCGTGAACAGCGTACGCGCGCGCGGCGCCTGCCACGGGTTGCGGGCGCGGCGCAAGCGGGAGCGCAACGACCGGCGCTGGGCGGTGGGCGAAGCCAACGGAGCGATCTCCTGAAAGATAGGGGGTCGATTCTACGATGGGACGAGTACCACGGGCGCGCGTCGCCTGCCCGCCCCCGTCAAAGCACGCTGCGCGGCCGCACCATCGTGCCGTCGGCGAAACGCCGCGCGCGGAACGCGGCGAGATCGAGCGACGGCGCGCCGGTGTCGACCCATTCGGCGAGCAGCCGGCCGACGATCGGCCCCATCGCGAACCCGTGACCGCAGAAGCCGGTCGCGATCGCGAGCCCCGCCGGGTTGCCGGGCGCATCGATCACCGGGATGCCGTCGGGCAGCACGTCGATCAGGCCGGCCCATGCCTCGACGACCTGCGCGTCCTTCAGCGCCGGAAAGATCGCCTTCAGCTTCGCGAGCGCGCGCGGCGCATGCGCGGGATTCGGCTGCGGCTGCGGATCGCGCGGCTCGATCGGCCCGGGTCCGCCGTTGACCCGCGCGGCCAGGTCGCGCCACGCGGCGCCGTTCAGGCGGAGCCGGAATTTCTCCCGCTGCGACCAGAACGCCGGCCAGAACAGGCTCAGCCCGCGCAGGTGGCCGAGCGTCAGGTCGACGTCCGCCTGCATATCGTCGGCGAGATTGATCGCGCCGTTGCTGCGCTGGCGGATGCCGAGGCCGTGCCCCCAGAGCGTCGACGCGGAAACGGGCGGCAGCACGTTGGTGCGCATGCAGGTGCCGCGCACGGCCTGCTGCGGCAGCCGGATGCCGACGCCGTCGAGCAGCCGGAAGCTCATCGCGCCGGCCGCGCAGATCACGCGCGACGTGCGGATCGTGCCGCGCTCGGTCGCGACGCCGACGACCACGCCGCCCGCCGTCTCGATGGCGGTCACGCCGCAGCCTTCGAAGAAGCGCGCACCGGCCTCGGCCGCGCGCGCGGCAAACGCGGCGGCCACGCGCCGCGGCTCGGCCTGGCCGTCGCTCGCGGTATAGAGGCCGCCGAGCGCGGGTACGGCGAGGCCGCTGACGTGCTCGTCGATCTGCGCGCGCGTCAGCGTGCGCGTGTCGAGCCCGTGGTCGCGAGCGACGCCCAGCCACGCCTGGAACGACGCCCAGGCCGTTTCGTTGTCCGCAATATAGAGACAGCCGCCCTGCCGCCATTCGAGATCGAAACCGAGCTCGGCCTCCAGTCCTTCCCAGATCCGCATGCCGGCCATCATCAGCGGCACTTCGGGCGCTTCGCGCCCCTGCTGGCGCACGAAGCCCCATGCGCGCGCGGATTGCTGCCCGGCGAGCCGGGACTTGTCGAGCACGACGGCCTTCAGGCCGCGCAAGCCCAGGTAGTACGCGGCCGCGCAGCCCATGATGCCGGCGCCCGCGATCACCACGTCGGCATCGGTCGGAAATGCCGCGTCGGCGCGGGTCAGGTTGGCGTGAAGCGGATAGGTCGTCGTCATTGTTTCCTGATCGTCGGTAGCGCGCCGGGCGTGTTTGAAAATGCAGCAGTCAGATTGAACACGCAATAACGCCGATATTGCAATCCGACCCGATAGCAGCGACGTCAAACCCCGATTTCTACAGGCTACAGGCCCGTCTCATCCTGAGACGCCTTGTACCTGGCATACGCTTTCGCAGCGCCCATCGCTTCATGATGAGTCGCGAACGTCTCGTCGATTTTGTGCGTCATGCCAGGGATGTGCGCCTGCATCGCGGCGTGGTCACTCTTTCGTTCGAATCGCACCAGTGCACGCCACACGCCCGGAGGCTCCTCATAAGCCTCGCAGAAACACCGATAGCCGTTTTCATCGACAACCGCATGCTCCGACATCTCAACCTCCGCTTTGAATGACAAGCACCCCGCGCATCGCGCGTGGTTCGCACGTCCTGAGCGCAACGGCGGCCCGATTATGCGCCAATCCGAGCGCAATCGAGCCGATGCGAGTCAGGATCGACACCCTGACGTTTTGAATGGATTTAAATCTTCGCTGCCCGGGCAGGACAGACGCACATCCTGTGTAACGTTGGGAAACACCTTTCACACAATCACGTGTTTTACTACGAGGAACCGATGCCATTTTGCGGTAAAGTTATCTTTTCCGCGCGTGGCCGGTCGGCTCGCTACTGAACCTCCCCGAGATTGTCCGACGAGTTCCGCCGCAAGGCGTCGTCTTGAACCGATCCGCTCCCGTAGCATGACCACTGAAGCAATAACCACGGATTCCCTCGCGGTCGCCGAGCGCGTGCGCGAGCTGATGACCCGCAACGGCATCGGCAAGCGGCAGCAGACCACCGAGCTGTGCCGCATCCTCGACCTCAGCTTTTCCCAGGGCCACCGCAAACTGCGCGGCAGCAGCCCGTGGACACTCGCGCAGATCAAGAAAGTCGCCGAAGCCTACGGCGAGCCCGCCGCGCAACTGTTCGGCGCGCAGACGCTCGACCCCGGCATGGTCGGCGCGTATTCGCAGGAAGCCGTGCTGTACGCGGGCGTGGCCGAGATTCCGTGCACCGCGTGGATCGGCGCGCCGCTCGAAGCCGGCGCGCGGCCCGAGTTCGTCGCGTACGAGCAGAACGGCCACTGGCGCGTGCTGCGCCATAGCGGCGTGCTCTATCAGAACGCGTACGACGTGCACAAGATCGAAATCTATCCGCGCCGCGCGGAGAGCGACAAGCTGCTCGTCGCCGTGATCGACCCCGATCGCGTCAGCGCGACCGAACTGTGCCGCTATCTCGAACGGCAAGGCTTCGCGACGGCTACGTTCGACGGCCTCACCGCATTCGTCGATGCGCTGCAGGGCCAGGCGTTCGACGCGGTCGTCACCGAATGGCTGTTCGACGACTGCACGGCGGCGACCGGGATCAAGGCGGTGCGCACGTCCGACAATCCCGGCGCGCCGATTTTCGTGCTGACGGGCGACCTGCTCACCGGCCGAGCGAGCGAGGCGGACATCAGCGAAGTGATCCGCGCATTCGACGTGGTCTGCTACGAAAAACCCGCGCGCATGGCGATCCTCAGCGCGGATCTCGCGAAACGGCTCGCGCGGAGCTGAGCGCCCAGCCCGCCCCCATCGGCCGGATGGCCGGCGCACGCGCCGTACCGCGGCGGCGAGCGGGTTCCTCAGTACAATAGCCGCACCCGTTCACGCCCACGCCGGCAACCGCCGCGTCCGACCTCATGGCCCGCCTGATCCCCGACGACTGGAAAAGCCTCGCCGCGACCGGCGCGGCGGAACGCGAGCGCGAGACGCTCGCCGCACTCGAACACGCGCTGCCGGACAGCTACACCGTGTACCACGGCGTGCACTGGACCCGCGCCGAACAGGGCTTCTCGGTGTTCGGCGAAGCGGCGTTCGTCGTCGTCAGCCCGGCCGGGCGCGTCCTGCTGATCGAGCAGAAGGCGGGCTTTTTGCGCGAGACGCCGAAGGGGCTCGTCAAGGTCTACCTGCAGACCGAGCGCAACGTGCCGATCCAGCTCGCGCGCACGCAGGAGACGCTGCACCGCCGCCTGACCGCCTCGCTCGGCGCGGGCGTCTACGGCGTGGAGGCATTGCTCTACTGCCCGGACTACACGATCCGGCAGGCCGCGATCGCGGGCGTCCCGTCCGAGCGCATCGTCGACTCGACGCGCAAGGCGCAGCTCGCGCAGGTCATTCAGCAGATCCTGCCCGCCGACGAGCCGCGCGTCGCGAACGCACCGAAGATCCATCACTTCCTCGCGGACGAGCTGGCGCTCACGCCCGATACGAGTGCGCTCGTCGGGCAGGCCGGCACGCTCGTCACGCGGCTGTCCGGCGGCCTCGCCTCGTGGGCGCGCCAGCTCGAGTTCACGCCGTTCCGGCTGCGCGTCATCGGCACCGCGGGCTCGGGCAAGACGCAGCTCGCGGTGCAGGCGATGCGCGACTCGATCGCCGCGGGCCGGCGCGTGCTCTACGTCTGCTTCAACCGGCCGCTCGCCGACTACATCGCGCGCATCGCGCCGCCCGGCGCGAAGATCGCGAACTACCACCAGCTGTGCGACTGGGTCGCGCGCGACGGCGGCTACACGCCGGATTTCGACGCGCCCGACGCGTTCGGGCGGCTCGAGGCCCGCTTCGCGGAAACGCCGGTGCCCGAGCGCTGGCGCTTCGACGTGCTGATCGTCGACGAGGGGCAGGATTTCCATCCGTCATGGGCGAGCGCGCTGGAGCGGCTGCTCGCGCCGGACGGCGCGTGGTGGTGGCTCGAGGATCCGTTGCAGAACCTCTACATGCGCGAGCCGGTCGCGCTGCCGGGCTGGGTCTCGCTGAAGGCGCTCACCAACTACCGCAGCCCGCGCGACCTGCTCGATTTCGTGCGCGACGTCGTCGGCCGCGTCGAGCCGCTGGCGGCCGAGCTGCGCTCGGGCAGCCCGTTCGACGGCTCAGATCTCGTCGTGTCCGCCTACGGCGATGCGAACGCGTCACCCGCCGCGCTCGCCGACGCGTGCATCGACGCGACCAAGCGCGCGATCACGCAGGCGCTGTCGCTCGGGTTCCGCAAGCAGGACATCGCAGTGCTGTCGTACCGCGGGCGCGAAGGCTCGGCGCTCGCGGCGCTCGACCAGCTCGGGCCGCACCAGGTCAAGCGCTTCACCGGCAAGTACGATCTGTTCGGCAACCCCGAATACCACGACGGCGACGTGCTGCTCGATTCGATCTATCGTTTCAAGGGACAGTCGGCGCCGTGCGTGATCCTCACCGAGATCGACTTCGACACGCTCGACGCGCGCGCGGCCCGCAAGCTGTTCGTCGGCGCGACCCGCGCGACGATGAAGCTGCTGCTCGTCGCATCGGCGCGCGCGGCTGCGCAGCTCACGGGGGTGTAAGGGTGGTCGCCCGGACTGGGCTGACCAAACCCGCTTACGCGACCCGGAACGCGCCGACCGCGCGTTGCAGGCCATCGGCCTGCTCTTCGAGCGACGCGGCCGCCGCCGCCGCCTCTTCGACGAGCGCCGCGTTCTGCTGCGACACCTGATCCATCTGCGACACCGCGAGGTTCACCTGCTCGATCCCGTCGCGCTGCTCGTTCGACGCCGCCGCGATCTCGGACATGATGCTGGTCACGCGCGCGATCGCCTGCTGGATGTCCTGCATCGTCGTGCCGGCCACACCGACGAGCCGCGAGCCGTTCGCGACACGCTCGACCGATTCGCCGATCAGCGTGCGGATCTCCTTCGCCGCGGTGGCCGAGCGCTGCGCGAGCGTGCGCACCTCGCCCGCGACCACCGCGAAGCCGCGGCCCTGCTCGCCCGCGCGCGCCGCTTCCACGGCGGCATTCAGCGCGAGGATGTTGGTCTGGAACGCAATCCCTTCGATCGTGCCGATGATGTCGGCGACCTTCTGCGAGCTCTGGTCGATCTCGTTCATCGTGCCGATCACCTCGCCGACGACCGTCGCCCCCTTCGACGCGATCTCGGACGCGCTGTCCGCGCACGCCTGCGCCTCGGCCGCGTTGTCGGCGTTCTGCTTCACCGTCGCCGTCAGCTGCTCCATGCTCGCGGCCGTCTCCTCGAGCGCGGCGGCCTGCTCCTCGGTGCGTTGCGACAGGTCGGTGTTGCCGGCGGCAATCTGGTGCGTCGCGGTGACGATCGCCTCGGAACCCCGCGTGACCTGGCGCACGGTGTCGGCCAGGCTGGACTGCATGCCCTGCACGCCCTTGACCAGTTCGGCCATCTCGTCGCGCGACGCCCAGCGCACCTCGGAGGTCAGGTCGCCGTCCGACAGGCGGCGGAAGTGCGCCAGCAGCCGCGCGAGCGGCTGCGAGATCGCGAAATGCAGGCCGATCGCGCAGCCGAGGCATGCCGCGAGGCCGAACGCGATGCCGGCGACCGCGCCGATGCGCAGCCATTCGTAATACGTCTGCGCGGTGTCGAACACCTCCTTGCCGCGCGCCACCTGGAATGCGTCGAGCGCATCGGTCGCCTGCGTGAGCGCGACCGACAGCGGCGGCGCGACCGTCATCAGCAGCCGGTCGGCCTCGTCGCGGCGGCCGGCCCGAATCGCATCGGACATCGGCTTGAGCGCCTGCCCGATCAGCGCCTGGCGCGCGGCGTCCATGCGGCCGGCCAGCGCGCTCTCGTCGCCGTCGTGCGGCATTGCCGCATAGGTGCGCCACGCGGCGTCCGCCTTCGACAGGTAGTTGTCCGCCTTCGACAGCAGATCCGGCACTTCGGGCGCCTCGGGATGCAGCATCGCGCGGTCGAGCGTCGTGCGCACGATCGTCAGGTTCAGGGTCGCCGCGGAAAGCGCCGTCTTCGAGGCCAGCTGGCCGGTATACGCCTCATCGAGCGCGCGGTTCGAGCTTTGCATGCCGGCAAGGCCGATCAGCCCGGAAATGACGAGCAGGCCCGCAACCAGGCCAAGCGTGGAGAAGATCCGGGTCCGGATCGTGAATCGGGAAAACAGGGCGTTCAGGTTCATGACGGAACGTGGGCGGTAAAAAAGTCTCGCGGCGATCGGTGCGCAGCATTTTGTATTACGGATTGCCTGCAGAAAACTTGAGCCCCGGCCCCCTTTCGTTCCGTGATTTACATCAAATTCGGCGTCGCGCAGCGTCTTCCTGTTACACCTGAAACAATTACGGGATAAGCAGAAATTGACCAGGCAACCTTTAGCCCCTATATTTCCGAACAATTCACTGCCATGGCAGATATCCCCCATGCAAACCGAAACCGTCCCGCACTCGCCGACCGCCGACGCAGCCCGCCGCGACGCGCCCGTCGGGCTGATCATCGCCGCGCTGCTGCTCGTGATGCTGCTGTCCGCGCTCGACCAGACCATCGTGTCCACCGCGCTGCCGACGATCGTCGGCGAGCTCGGCGGGCTCGATCAGCTGTCGTGGGTCGTGACCGCGTACCTGCTGTCGTCCACGGTCGTGCTGCCGCTGTACGGCAAGCTCGGCGACCTGTACGGCCGCAAGATCGTGCTGCAGGCGGCGATCGTGCTGTTCCTCGCCGGCTCGGTGCTCTGCGGCGTCGCGCAGGACATGACGCAGCTGATCCTGCTGCGCGCGCTGCAGGGGCTCGGCGGCGGCGGCCTGATGGTCGTCACGATGGCCGCGATCGGCGACCTGATCCCGCCCGACGAGCGCGGCCGCTACCAGGGCATGTTCGGCGGCGTGTACGGCCTCGCGACGATCATCGGGCCGCTGCTCGGCGGCTTCCTCGTCGAGCACCTGTCGTGGCGCTGGATCTTCTACATCAACCTGCCGCTCGGCTTCGTCGCGCTCGCGGTGATCGGCGTCGCGTTCAAGCCGCACGCCGCGCACGTGAAGCACCGGATCGACTACCTGGGCGCCGCGTTCCTCGCGACCGCCCTCACCTGCGTCATCCTGTTTACGAGCGAAGGCGGCTCGCTGCTGCCGTGGTCGTCGCCGCAGCTGTGGATGACGCTCGTGCTCGGCGTCGTCGCGATCGGCGGGTTCGTCTATGAGGAGCGGCTCGCCGCGGAGCCGATCATGCCGCTCGCGCTGTTCCGCCATCGCACCTTCGTGCTGTGCAGCCTGATCGGCTTCGTCGTCGGCATCGCGCTGTTCGGCTCGGTCACGTTCATTCCGCTGTACCTGCAGGTCGTGAAAGGCTCGACGCCGTCGCAGGCCGGGATGCAGCTGCTGCCGATGATGGGCGGGATGCTCGCGATGTCGGTGGCGAGCGGCCGCCTGATCTCGCGGTTCGGCCGGTACCGCGCGTTTCCGATCGCGGGAACGCTGGTCGGCGGCGTCGCGATGGCGCTGCTGTCCACGCTGTCGCTCGCCACGCCGCTGAGCACGATGTACGGCTACATGGCGCTGCTCGGCATCGGGCTCGGGATGGTGATGCCGGTGCTCGTGCTCGCGGTGCAGAACACGATCGATTTCCGCCACATGGGCGTCGCGACGTCGGGCGTCACGCTGTTCCGCTCGATCGGCGGCTCGCTCGGCGTCGCGGCATTCGGCGCGCTGTTCTCGAACGGGCTGCAGACGCGGCTCGCGAACACACTGCCGGCCGGCGCCGAACTGCCGCCGTCGCTCGGCCCGGCCGCCGTGCACCAGCTGCCGGACGCGGTGCGCGACGCGTACCTGCACGCGTTCGCGGGGTCGCTGCACGTCGTGTATCTCGCGGCGGCGGCCGTGATCGCGATCGCGTTCGTGCTCGCGTGGTTCGTCGAGGATGCGCCGCTGCGCAAGCGCGCGTGACCGGGGGGAGCAGGCCGGCGGCCGGCCCATGCCCCGTCACGGCACCAGCACCACCGCCCCCGTCGTCGCCCGCGCCTCCAGCATCCGGTGCGCATCGGCCGCCTGCCCGAGCGGCAGCCGCGCGCCGATCTCGACGTGCATCCCGCCCGCCAGCCGCTCGAGCGTCACGCGCGCGGCGTCCCGGTAGCCGTCGACGTCGCGCGCGATGAAGCCGAGCACGCTCGGCCGTGCCAGCGCAATCGAGCGCGCCGGCCCGAGTTCGTCGAGATCGATCGTCTGGCGCGCGCCGACCGCGGCAACCTGCCCGATGCTCGCGACCATCCCGAACGGCCTGACCGCGCCGAGCGTGCGGGTCAGCACGTCGCCGCCGATCCCGTCGATCGCGTAATCGACGCCGGCGCCGCCGCCGAACGCGCGCGCCGCCGCGACGAAATCGTCGTCGCGATACGCCACCACCGCTTCCGCGCCGCGCGCGCGCACGAGCGCGGCCTTGGCCGCCGATCCGACCGTGCCGATCACGCGCGCGCCGAGCGCGCTCGCCCACTGCGTGACCAGCAGCCCGACGCCGCCGGCCGCCGCATGGACGAGCACGCTGTCGCCGGCGCCCACCGTCCGCACCTTGTGGAGCAGCATGTACGCGGTGATCCCTTTCAGCAGCCCGGCCGCGGCCGCGTCGTCGCTCACGCCGTCCGGAATCGGCAGCACGCGCGCGGCCGGCAGCGTGCGCGCCGTCGCGTAGCTGCCGGTCGGCAAGCCCGCGTATGCGACGCGCTGGCCGGGTTCGAGGCCGGTCACGCCGGGGCCGATGGCATCGATCACGCCCGCCGCCTCGACACCCAGCACGCCCGGCAACGCCGGCAGCGGATGCGCGCCGCTGCGGAAATAGATATCGACGAAATTCACGCCGACCGCGGTCTGGCGAATCCGCACCTCGCCCGCGCCGGGCGGCGCAACCGGCGCCTCCACGCGGCGCAGCACGCCGGCGTCGCCATGGCGGTCGATCCCGATCTGACAAGCGGTGATGACATTCACG
The DNA here is from genome assembly GCF_902833085.1 of Burkholderia ubonensis. Classification (GTDB taxonomy): domain Bacteria; phylum Pseudomonadota; class Gammaproteobacteria; order Burkholderiales; family Burkholderiaceae; genus Burkholderia; species Burkholderia ubonensis. Next base: position 37,266 of record NZ_CADFEB010000006.1, on the reverse strand, counting down.
TTCATGGTGTTCCTCGCAATCGAATGAAGTGACGCGATGATCCCATCGTGCATAATCGAGCGGAATTCACGAATCGCAAGCAGCTACTGTGCAAAATTCGACAGATGACGCGGCGGCTTCGCCGCCCGGGATGAGCTGGGACGACATCCGCTATTTCCTCGCGGTGATGCGCGGCGGCAGCCTGTCGGCCGCCGCGCGGGCGCTGCGGGTGCAGCATTCGACGGTCGCGCGGCGCATCGACGCGCTGGAGCACGCGCTCGGCATCCGGCTGTTCGATCGGCTGCCGCGCGGCTGGCCGCCGACCGACGAAGGCCTGCATCTGGCCGCGCACGCCGCGCGCCTCGAAGCGGACGCGCATGCGTTCGCGCGCGCGGCGCAGGGCGCGGCGGACCTGGACGGCGTCGTGCGCGTGTCGGCGTCGCCGGTCTTCGCGAGCCACTTCCTCGCGCCGCGGCTCGCGCGGGCGCAGCGCGCGTGGCCCCGGCTGCGGATCGACCTGATCGGCGAGATGCACGCGGCCAACCTGTACGCGCGCGAAGCCGACCTCGCGGTGCGCCTGTCGCGCCCGCAGGAGCCGGGGCTCGCCGCACGCCGGCTCGGCACGATGCGCTTCGCGCTGTGCGCGACGCCCGATTGGGCGGCCGCCCCGCCCGACACGTGGCAGTTCCTCGGCTACGACGACGCGCTCGCGCAGACGCCGCAGCAGCAATGGCTCGAACGGTTCGCGGCCGGACGCCGCTTCGCGTTCGTGTCGAACGATCTGGCGACGCTGCACCGCGCGTGCCTGGCCGGCGCGGGCATTGCGCTGCTGCCGCGGTTTCTGGTCGATGATCCGGCGATCGATTCCGCGCCCGCGCCGCTCGTCGAACTCGCCTCCGCGCCGCGCTGCGACATCGAGCGCGAGATCTGGCTCGTCGTGCATCCCGACGTGCGCCGGTCGCCGCGCGTCCAGCGCGTTGCGGATGCGATCGCGGACGCGGTGAGCACGGCGCACGGGCTGCTCTGACGCCGCGGCCCGGTCAAAACCGCTGCTGCAAACCGGCCATGATCCCGAGCTGGTTCCGCCCCATGTCGACCGTTCCGCCGGCAGCGACCGCCTTGGCCGCCGTCGCGCCGTTCAGCATGTAGCCGACCGACGCATAGACGCGCGTCCGCTTGGACACTTGATGGTTCGCCCTCCCGACCAGCAGGGTCGCGTTCGCGTCCGCATTGCGCGCCGGCCCGCGTTGCAGGTAGCGCGTGCCTTGCGCGTCGAACGACACCGCCGGCGTCAGCGTATAGGTGACGCCGGCGAAGAAGATGTCGGTCTGCAAATGGGTAGCCGCCGCGATGTTGTTCCGTATCCATCCCGCGCCGAGCTTCGCGCGCCCCAGCAGCGCGTATCCGCCGACGACGCTGTGCGTGCTCGTATGGGCGCTGCTGTCGAGCGGCGCCGATGCGCCCGCCCCGCCGCGCTTCACGTCGTAGGACGCCGCGACGCCGAAGCGTGTCTCATCGTATGCGACCAGCACCGTATATTGCCGGCACGCGAGCAGATTGCCCGGCACCTGCCCCGCGCAGCCGGTGGCCGACGGTCCGGCCGGCCCGGCGGCGTCGCGGCCGAAGCTGTAGGTGCCGCCGATCGTGAGCCAGCGGAACTTGCCCAGGTAGCCGATCGCGTTGTCGCTGCGTGCATGCGGCAGATAGGCGTCGAAGTTGCTCGGCGAATGAATGGACGGCCCGATCACGTCGACGTTTGCCAGCGCATAGGCCGTCATGTTCAACTGCCTGCCGAGCGTGAGCGTTCCGATATCGCTGCCCAGTCCCACGTTCGCCTGCCGGCCGAACAGCCGCCCGCCGTAATTGAACCCGCCCGTGCCGGGCTGGAAGCCGTTTTCGAGCACGAAGAACGCCCGGTAGCCGCCGCCCAGGTCTTCAACGCCCCTCATGCCCCACCTCGACGGCATTTCGCCGGTCAGATGCGGCATGCCCATCGCCGATCCGCCCTTCGCCGCATGGTTGTAATACGAAACGCCTGTATCGACGATGCCGTACAGCGTCACACTGCCTTGCGCATGCGCGATGCCCGCTGCCGCCATCAGCGCCCATGCGAGCGCACTTCCCTTCGCCATCGCCTTAAACATCCCCGAATCGATATGCATGACTAAGCTTTTCCATGAGACAAACGACACAGCGTTTCCACGCGCGATCGGTCGCCGGCCTCGCGCCGACGCCCCGCCGATGCGCCACCCAGGATTACCGGGCATGCGACACCTGTTCCTCGCCGCCGGACGCCGGGCGGCCATGATGCGAAGCCGAGCGCCGATGATCGATCAGTCCGACCGCGACGGCCGCCGCCAGCGCAGGCAGCCCGATCGCGATGAAGTTCTGTTCCAGCGGCAGATCGATGCCCACCAGCGCGCCGATGACGATCGGCGCCAGGATCGCGCCGCTGCGGCCGACGCCCAGCGTCCAGCCGACGCCGGTCGAACGGATCGCCATCGGATAGAACTGCCCCGCATACGCGCAGTTGACGATCTGCGTGCCGATGGTCGACGCGCCGGCGAGGCCGACCAGCATGAACAGCAGCGCGGTCGGCATCTTGTAGCCGAGCAGCGTGATCGACACCGCGGCAAGCAGATACATCGACACCAGCACCGTCTTGACCGGAAAGCGATCGGCCATCCAGCCGCCGCCGATTGCGCCAACCATCGCGCCGGCGTTCAACACCAGCACGAACGTCAACGTGGAGCCGAGGCTGTAGCCCGCGCCCGCCATCAGCCGGGTCAGCCACGAGCTGAGCGCATACACCATGAACAGGCACATGAAGCAGGCGATCCAGAACATGACCGTGCTGAATCCGCGACCGTCGTCGAACAGCTGGCGAACCGGCGCGTTGCCCGCCTTGTCCTCGCGCGGAACGACATAACAGTCGCCCGCTCGAGGCCGGTACGTCGGATCGAGCCGGCGCGCGATGCGCGCGAGTTCGTCCGTCCTGCCGCGCCGGATCAGGAACGGCAGCGACTCCGGCATCCATTTCACGAGCAGCGGGACGAGCAGCACCGGCGCGCCCGCGGCGACGAACACGGACTGCCATCCGTACGCCTCGATCATCCCCTTGCCCATCACGGCCGCCAGCATGCCGCCGGCCGAATAGCCGCTGAACATGAGCGTCACCAGCGTGCTGCGCACGCGCCGCGGCGCGTACTCGGTCATCTGGGCGATCACGTTCGGCATCACGCCGCCGATGCCGATGCCCGCCAGAAAGCGGGCGGCGCCGAACAGCGCGGGCGTCGGGGCCAGTCCGGCCGCCGCCGTAAACACGCTGAACAGCGTCAGGCAGGCCGCGATGGCCCAGCGGCGCCCGATCCGCTCGGCGACGGTCCCGAACAAGATGTTGCCGAACATCATGCCGAACAACGCCGAGCTGACCATGAAGCCGGCCTGCGCGGGGTTGACGCCCATCTCCTTCATGATCGCCGGCAGCGCGATGCCGGCCACCGCCAGATCGTAGCCGTCGAACACGATAATCAGTGCGCACCAGAACAGCACGACGCCGTGCAGCGTGCCGAGCCGTGCGTCGTTCGAAAGCGCCTGCAGGTTGATTTGACGCATGGAACTTCCTTCCTTTTTTCAGATGGGACTCAGGTCCGACGGCAACCGTCGCGCGACACTCGGGCAAAGCTATCGCTCAGCCCATCTATTTCGTAGTTGTACGAAATGTTGTCGTGAAATGCACCGGTTTCCGCCCAGCTTCCGGCGCAGTGTAGGAAGCCACAAAGATTCTCACTATCCGGAAATTGCAGGCGGCTCGCGAATTTGATCCGCTTTTCCACACGCCGCGCGCTATCCGAATTTTTACTCGGCAGGAACGGGACTATCCGATTCTTGCAATACTTTAGACAAGCCTGACAAAGATCAATATCATCCTTTCAGGATATCTCGTACACAAGAGAAACCGATGTGGCACGACGCGCATCCGCGGCCAGCCGGATGCGCAGCACGGAAACGCCACACAGGAGACGCCCCATGCCCCTCACCCCAAATGCGGAAGTGCTGTCCGCGCTGTATCGGAATTGCCTGTTCCGGTCCGGAGTGCGCATGGATGCGCACGAGCAGGTCTCCGCGGAGCTGGCCGAGCATGCGCTGCGCTGGCAGCGGGGCGTGCCCGACGCGGCACTTTTCAAGGGGCAACTGAATCACCTGACCGTCTACGCGCTGCAGTACGGCGCCGAAGTCGAGGTCGCGCCGCGCCCGTTCGACGGCTTTTCGCTCGTCCATACGTCGCTCGCGGGCGGCGCCGAAATAGAGTGCGACGGGCACGTGATGGGCGTGTCCGAGGGCCGCACCGCCGTGCTGGCGCCCAGGACGCACGTCCGCCTCCGCTGGCGACCCGGCACCCGGCAGCTGATCGTCAAGGTGCCCGATTCGCTGATGCGCGCGGTCTCCGGCCGGTCGCCCGACGATGCCGCGCCCGGCCTCGCGCCGGGATTCCTGCTGCCGAGGGCGCTTGCGTCGCAATGGGACCTGATTGCGCAGTCGCTGCTCAACGTCCTCGCCGTTGCCGACGACGGCGGCATCCGGGCCGAATGGCGCGACCACTTCGAACGAAGCCTCGCGCTGTTCCTGCTCGTGCATCGCCCGCCGACGCCCGCTACGGCGCGTGCCGGCCCGGCGCCGGAATCGCGCGGCGCGCCGGCGGAATCCGGATCACGAAGCGGCATCAGGCAGATGGACGCGCTGCTCGAATTCATCCACGCGCGGCTCTGCGCGCCGATCTCGCTCGAAGACCTCGCCAGGGCGGCCGGCGTCAGCTTTCGGACGCTGAACGTGCTGTGTCGCCGCTACCACGGCGCGACCCCGATGGAGCTGCTGCGCAACATCCGGCTGGACGCCGCCCGCGTGCAGTTGCTGACCGACCCGATGGCCAGCATCACCGATACGGCGCTGACGTTCGGCTTCGGGCACCTCGGCCGCTTTTCCGCCTACTATTTCGCCCGCTTCAGCGAGTTGCCTCGCGACACGCAGAAGAAGCGGCCGCCAACCTGAACGCCGCGACGCCGCACGCGCGGCCGCCGCTTTACGGGTCCAGCAATCGCCCGCATAGTAGCGGCTTCCCCGAATCGCCACTCCGTCGCCCCCTCACCATGCCCGCCAAGCCAGCCGCCTGCGCCATCCGCGACGCCACCGACGCCGACCTCGACGCCATCCACGCGATCTACGCGCATCACGTCCGCCACAGCGTCGCGTCGTCGCGGCCCTGATCGCGCGCTGCGAGGCCGGCCCGTGGCGGCAGATGGTCGCGGTGATCGCCGACGGCGGCACGGGCGGCTCGACGTCGCTGCATCGCGCGTTCGGCTTCGAGCCGGCCGGCACGCTGAAGGCGGTCGGCTTCAAGCACGGCCGCTGGATCGACACCGCGCTGCTGCAGCGCCCGCTCGGCGACGGCGCGCGCACGCTCCCCGCCTCGCCCGCGCCTGCCCCGTCGCGCTAGAATGGCCGCATGCCAAAACCGACTCACACCACACCTGACGAGGCCGTCGCGGAGACCCGCAACGAGTACACGGTCGACGAGCTCGCGCGCGTGTCCGACACGACCGTGCGCAACGTCCGCGCGTACCAGGATCGCGGCCTGCTCGCGCCGCCCGAGAAGCGCGGCCGCGTCGGCATCTACGACGACACGCACGTCGCCCGCCTGAAGGTCATCAACCATCTGCTGGCGCGCGGCTACACGCTGTCGAACATCCAGGACCTGATCATGGCGATCGACGAGGGCCACGACCTGCGCTCGATCCTCGGCCTGGAAAACGCGATCGGCGGCCGCTGGTCGCACGAGCGGCCGAAGACGTACTCGCTCGCCGCGCTCGCGCAGATGTTCGGCCCGCAAACGCCCGCGCAGCTCGCGCGCGTGACCGAGCTCGGCCTGCTCGAGCGGCACGGCCTGTCGTTCGTCGCGAAGAGCCCCGCGCTGCTCGAGGCGGCGGCCGCGATGGCGAAGGAAGGCATTCCGCCGCGCGAGCTGCTCGACATGATCGGCGTCGCGCGCCCGCACTTCGACGCGATCGCGCGGCTGCTGGTCGACCTCGTCGTGAAGCGGCTCGACCGCTACGACGCCGGCGCGCTGCCGCCGCCGACCGAGGTGCCCGCACTCGTCGACGCGATCTGGCGGCTGCGCCCGCTCGCGGCCGTGTTCGTCGAAGGCGAGATGAATCGCGCGCTCGAAACCGCGGCGAGCGCGTACCTCGGCGGCCGCGTCGCGACCATCCTCGACAGGAAGCTCAGCGACGAGGCCGCGCGGCAGGCCGGCGCACCCGATCTGCAAGGCGACGGCGACAAAGCATAGGCGCGCCGGCGTCATATTGATATCGGCAATGCTTCGTTGGTCGCCGATATCGCCCGTGCGACGATTCTTCCAACCGAGCGGCACGCCCGCCGCTCGCCCGAAGACGTTTCGCATGGAGTCCGCAAGATGATTCGATTCACCCGCTGGATCACCCGCACCGCCGCCGCTACGCTCGTCGCGGTTTGCTCGGCGTCGGCGTTCGCGCAAGGCGGCGCCGATCAGGTCGTGCGCATCGGCTACCAGAAGGCCGGGCTGCTGTCGGTCGTCAAGGCGCAAGGCGCGCTCGAGACGCGGCTCAAGCCGCTCGGCTACCGCGTCCAGTGGTTCGAATTCCCCGCAGGCCCGCAACTGCTCGAAGCACTCAACGCGAACAGCATCGACTTCGGCTACACGGGTGCGCCGCCGCCCGTGTTCGCGCAGGCGGCCGGCGTGCGCTTCGTATACGTCGGCGCGGAGCCGCCGTCGCCGCACAACGAAGCCGTATTCGTGAAGGCCGATTCGCCGGTCCGCTCGCTTGCCGACCTGCGCGGCAAGAAGGTGGCGCTGCAGAAGGGCTCGAGCGCGAACTACCTGTTGCTCGAGGCGCTGAAGAAGGCCGGCGTGCGCTACGACGAGATCCGCCCCGTGTACCTGCCGCCCGCCGACGCGCGCGCCGCCTTCGAGAGCGGCAACGTCGACGCATGGGCCGTCTGGGATCCGTACTACGCGGCCGCGCAGAACGCGCTGAAGGTCCGCACGCTGTCCGACTACACGGGCCTCACGCCCGCGAACAACTTCTACGAGGCGACGCGGGATTTCGCGCAGCAACATCCGGACGTGGTCGGCGCGATCCTGAAGCAGGCGCGCGAGACGGGCCTGTGGGTCAACGGGCATCCGGCCGAGACCGCCGCGCTGCTCGCGCCGAAGGTCGGCCTGCCGCAGCCGCTCGTCGAAGCGTGGATCAAGCGCGTGCCGTTCGGCGCGGTGCCGATCGACGAACGGATCGTCGCGACCCAGCAGGGCGTCGCGGATGCGTTTTACGACGCAAAGCTGATTCCGCAGAAGCTCGTCGTCGGCGACAACGCGTGGACGGACAAGCGCGTGGCGACTGCGCTCGCTGCGAAGTAACGCGCGGCGCAGCGCGCCTGCATTCCCCCAAAGAAGGCCGATGGGCACCCTGCCCGTCGGCCTTTTTTTGCTCTTCTCGAATGTCGCGAAACCCCGGCTGCCGCAATCTGCAGCATTTGGCGAAACTTGTTTATAAAATAAATATTTGATATATTCAAAACAAAATCATTCAATAGTGCCAGCCCAATAACATCAAGATATGATGAAAAATAAATATGCAACCTTCAAATCAAAATATTTACCAATAGCAAAATGGCTTGCACTAGCGCCGATAAGTGCATTACTTGCAGGCTGCCCACCCATGATTTCCCCGCACTTCAAGACGCAAAGATACATCCAAGTTTACAGCTTTCCTGCCGACCCGCATCCGTGGCTGGCACTGGAAAACGACGGCGTCAGCCTTTATATGTATCAGAAATGTGATCACGCTCAGGAAGGGTGTTACCGGCAAAACCTGGTTGCCCTTAAGAGCGGAACACGTCCTGACTGGAAAAACCTTCTTGATGAAGCGCTTGCGGTCAGCGTGAGAGTCCGGTTCGAGAATTCGCCCATGCGTCGCCCGCTCTCCGCCTATGTGCCTGGCACGAAATATCGCTTAATGGGTTCATTTGACCTTTACCCTGAAATCGTTTTCTTAAATCCAGAAATTCTGATCAAAAACACAAACCCCGACGGAGCAGCACATGGAATTCGCAATATAGAGATCGACGACATCAATACTCTCGCCCACCCCCAGAATCTGAATGTAAAGCTGGTGATTTATGACGATGATCATCAGTGGGTTTTTGTCAACCAGCCAAAATACAATTCAGATAGAACGGACAATCCCACCGATCTATTTGTCCCCAGCAAGCTTTTTCGCCTTGAGACTGGCGATGATGCACGACTGAACCAACCAATGGCATTATATTACTCCGGACCCAAGATGCCTTCTCGTGGTTATCGCGTCGTGTCCGGAAAAGCAGCGGAATGGTGGGTTGATTATTACAAGATCAAACATGACGCCCACCAGATCGGGCTGGCCGATGTCATGTTTCCTACGGTGCCAGTCAAACTGGATACCTTGACAGTGGATAGCAAGACCGTGCCTGGCAAGCCAACGCTGCTGTGCCATTACAGCTATACCAATTTCTACGTCGGCTGGCTGGATAGCCCACGCGGCGGGCCATCAGAAACACATCGGGATGATTGCGAGCCGTATCGCGGGCATGCCGAAGCCGAGTGACGATCGAGTCGGCATCATCGAACCGTATCGCTGCCGAACGGCGCTCGCGGGCCGATCCGCGACAAACACTCAGCCCCGCCCCCATCACCCCAGCTCAAACGACGTCACCCCGAACACGTGATCGATCGCGATCGCGGGTGCGTCTTTCGTGTACATCCGCGCGGTTTCGAAGACGCTCGTCATGCCGTGCCTCTCCGCCAGCGCGACGGCCGCAGGATTCGTTTCCGGCACGTCGAGCACGATGACCTCGCCGGGCATGCTCGCCGCCAGCGCGCGAAACAGTCCGGTGGCGACGCCCGCGTCATCGGCGAAGAGCGGGCCGATCTTGCAGCCCGCGTTGCAGCGGCGCACGACGCCGTATCCCGCGACACGGCCGGCGTCGACCGTCGCGAGCGCAACGGCATCCGGCTGCGCGATCCAGGCGGAGACGAAACGCTCGCGCGCCGCGGGAAAACACTGGCGATCGTAGGCAAGCAACTGCTCGAACGGCACATCGGCCGCTGCCGCTACCTGCGCGCACCCGATGCCTTCCACGCGCCCCTGATAGCGGATGTTGCGGTACGCGAGCCGGAACCCGGATTTCCGATAGTTCGCCTGCTGGGCGACGACACCATCGAGACCGACGTTGCGGTCTCCGAGATAACGCATGCCATGCCGCCAGATTCGCATCCCGAAGCCCTTGCCGCGAAACCCGGGTTTCACGATGTATAGCCCGATGAAGCCAAAGCGTTCGTCATAGGCGATGGCGGCGAGGCACGCGACCGGTTCGCCGCGCCAAACGCCGACGAAGAAACCGGCCGGGTCCGCTTCCCTGAAACAGTGCGGGTCATGCCGACCGGGATTCCACCCTTCTGCAGCCGCCCATTCGACCGACATGGCCACCTCGCCGGCCGACATGGTGCGCACGATAAAGTCTCCGCTTTGATCCATGGTTCGTCCCAGTCGCGGCTCCAAGGATTGCCGCCTCGTACTACGGTAAATGCATCGGGAAGCGCCGACAAGCGGGCACCGGCCAACCGACAGGACAGACCGTGCAATCGTGCCCTAAGCCAGGGCTGCCGCGCACGGCGAACCGGATGCGCGGCGGACGGCCCGCACCGCGACTAGAGAGGTTCGCCGGTTTTCGTGCGGCCTTTCTTCTCCATAATGACCGGCGGCCGCCCCCCGCGCGCCCGACCATGACAATGACAACAAGACTCCCGGAGACGCCCGCCGTGACCGCCACACTTCCCGCCGCCTATTGCCGCCTCTGGCCGCTCGCCGTCGCCGCCGCGCTCGCGTACGGCCTGTCGCTCGCCGCCGCGCCCTATCCCGGCCAAGCCGCCGCGAAGGCCGCGATGGGCATGCTGCTGCTCGCGGCGGCCTGTGCGTGCGACGCGCCGCGCGAACGCGCGTGGCTGTGCGCGGCGCTCGCGACCGCCGTGCTCGGTGACGTGCTGCTCGCGCTGCCCGGCTGGCCGCCGTCGTTCGTCGGCGGGCTCGGCGCGTTCCTGCTCACGCATCTGGGCTATTGCGCGATCTTCCTGCGCTGGCGCGCGCGCCCGCACGGCTGGCGCGTCGCCGCGCTGATCGCGCTGTGGGTCGCGGCCCCCGCCTTCTACGCCGCGTTCTTCCCGCATCTCGGCGAGCTGGCCGCGCCGGTCGCCGTCTATATGCTCGTGCTGTGCGCGATGGCGAGCTTCGCGCTCGCCGCGCGCACCCGCGGCCCGCTCGTCGCGCTCGGCAGCCTGATCTTCGTCGGCTCCGACACGCTGATCGGCGTCGGCCGCTTCCTCGGCGGATTCGCCGGCATCGACTACCTGATCTGGGCGCTGTACGCGCTCGCGCAGGTCACGATCGTCGCCGGGGTTTTCCATGAGACGGCCAGCCGTTCGATCCGCCCCTGATTCGATTTCAAACAGACCGCCGCGCGCCGGCGGTCTGAGCAGCCCCCCGCCAACCCGTGTTCCACGGGCCTCGCCGCCCCGCCAACGGCCTCGCCGCCATACCGTTCCAAACCCGTCTCCGCCTTTTCCCACAAGGCTTCCGTCCATTAGAGCCCACCATCTAGCCCCTTGCGGTTTCCAGGTTCACCCACTATCGTTACATCAAACAATGTAACATTCAAAAATGAGCCATAACGGAGACACCCGGATGAATGCTCGCACGTTGCCTTTCGGCCCCCCTGGTCACGACGGCCCCGACGAAACCGTCGACATCGCCATCATCGGCACCGGCTTTGCCGGTCTCGGGATGGCCATTCGCCTGCGGCAGACGGGCGTGACCGATTTCGTCGTGCTCGAGAAGGCGGCGTCGGTCGGCGGCACGTGGCGCGACAACCATTACCCCGGGTGTGCATGCGACGTGCAATCGCACGTCTACTCGTTCTCGTTCGCGCCGAACCCGCGCTGGACGCGCATGTTCGCGCCGCAGCCGGAGATCCGCGCGTATCTCGAAGACTGCGTGCAGCGCTTCGGGATCGGCGCGCACCTGCGCCTGAACCACGAACTGCAGCGCGCCGAGTACGACGAGACCGCGCAGCGCTGGCGCCTCGCGTTCGCGAGCGGCAAGCGGCTGTCAGCGCGCGTGCTGGTGTCGGGGATGGGCGGCCTGTCGCGCGCGGCGCTGCCGGCGATCCCGGGCGTCGAGACCTTCAAGGGCCGCGCGTTCCACTCGCAGCAGTGGGACCACGACTACTCGCTCGACGGCAAGCGCGTCGCGGTGATCGGCACCGGCGCGAGCGCGATCCAGTTCGTCCCGCAGATCGCGCCGCGCGTGAAGGAACTTGCGCTGTTCCAGCGCACGCCGCCGTGGATCATGCCGAAGCCGGATCGCAACGTGACGAAGCTCGAGCAGTGGCTGTTCCGCACGCTGCCGTTCACGCAGAAGGCCGTGAGGAGCGGCATCTACTGGATGCTCGAATCGCGCGTGGTCGGCTTCGCGATCCATCCGTCGCTGATGAGGAACGTGCAGAAGCTCGCGCTGCGCCATATCAGGAAGCAGATTCCCGATCCGGACCTGCGCCGCGCCGTGACGCCGGACTACACGCTCGGCTGCAAGCGCGTGCTGATCTCGAACGACTACTACCCGGCGCTGTCGCGCAAGAACGTCGACGTGATCACGACCGGCATCGAGCGGATCGAGGCAAACGCGGTCGTCACGACCGACGGCAAGCGCCACGAAGTCGACTGCCTGATCTACGGCACCGGCTTCCAGGTCGCCGATCCGTTTCCGCGCGGCGCGATCGTCGGCCGCGGCGGTCTCGACATCGTCGATGCGTGGCGCGACGGCGCGCATGCGTATCTCGGCACGACGCTGCCCGGCTATCCGAACTTGTTCATGATCGTCGGCCCGAACACGGGCCTCGGCCACAACTCGATGGTGTTCATGATCGAGTCGCAGATCGAGTACATCCTCGGCGCGCTGCAGGCGATGCGACGCGAGCGCGCGGACGCGATCGAGGTGCGCCCGCTCGTCGAGGCGCGATTCAACCACGACCTGCAGGGCCGGCTGAAGAAGGCGATCTGGTCGACGGGCGGCTGCAAGAGCTGGTATCTCGATCCGCGCACCGGCAAGAACACGACGCTGTGGCCGGGCTTCACGTGGCGCTTCCGGCAGGCGACCGCGCGCTTCTCGATGGCCGACTACCACGCGTACGGCGTCCCGCAGCACGACACGGCCGCGCGGCCGATCGCCGCGCCCGCTTCCGCCGCTTCCGCTTCCGCCGAAGCGGCCTGAGCCTCGTACAGGAGCCAACAGACATGAGAGATTTCGCCAACAAGGTCGCCGCGATCACCGGCGCGGGCTCGGGCATGGGCCGCGCGCTCGCGGTGCAGCTCGCGCAGGCCGGCTGCCACGTCGCGCTCGCCGACAAGAACGCGGTCGGCCTCGCCGAAACCGAGCGGATCGTCCGCACGGTCGCGCCGGCCGTGCGCGTGACGACGCGCGTGCTGGACGTCGGCGACCGCGCCGCGATGTTCGCTTGGGCCGACGACACCGCGCAGGAACACGGCAAGATCAACCTGATCTTCAACAACGCGGGCGTCGCGCTGTCGAGCACGATCGACGGGATGGAATACAGCGATCTCGAATGGATCGTGAACATCAACTTCTGGGGCGTCGTGCACGGCACGAAGGCGTTCCTGCCGCACTTGAAGGCGTCCGGCGACGGTCACGTGATCAACACGTCGAGCATCTTCGGAATCTTCGCGCAGCCGGGCATGAGCGGCTACAACGCGACCAAGTACGCGGTGCGCGGCTTCACCGAATCGCTGCGCCAGGAGCTCGACATGATGAACTGCGGCGTGTCGGCGACCTGCGTGCACCCGGGCGGCATCCGCACCAATATCGCGCAGTCGAGCCGCGTCGCGAAGAACATGGTCGGCTTCATGGTCGAGAGCGAGCAACAGGGCAAGGACCAGTTCGAGAAATTCTTCATCACGACCGCCGACGACGCCGCGCGCACGATCCTCGCCGGCGTGCGCCGGAACAAGCGCCGCGTGCTGATCGGCCGCGACGCGCGCGGCGCCGACTGGCTCGCGCGCATCCTGCCCGCCGCGTATCAGGCACTGGTTGTGTTCGCAACCAGGCACGAGGCCGCAAAAGCGCGCCGCCGCGCCGCGCGCGCGCCGGCCGCACCGGCCCATGCAACGTACAACAACGCTGGCAATCAGGGAGGAGAACAGTCATGACGACCCCGCAGATGATGCCCGTGCGGCGCGACATCCGTTTCGCGCTGCCTCCGGAGCGCGCGCGCGACTGGCATGTCCAGGGCGTGCCCGTCACCCACTTCATGAACGCGCTGTCGCTGCTGTTTCCGGCGGGCGAACGGTTCTTCATGGACTCGGTGCGCAACTACCGCGACCGGATCGACGACCCGGAACTGAAGAAGCAGGTGATGGGCTTCATCGGCCAGGAGGCGATGCACACGCGCGAGCACATCGAGTACAACGACCTGCTGCAGGCGTCGGGGCTGCCCGCGCACAAGCTCGACAAGCGCCTGTGGGCGATCCTCGGCTGGTTCAAGAAGGTGCTGCCGCATTCGATGCAGCTCGCGATCACGATCGCGCTCGAACACTACACGGCGATTCTCGCGAACCAGCTGCTGTCGGGCCACGAGCACCGGATCGACGGCTCCGTCGAGGGCTACCAGCAGATGTGGATGTGGCACGCGATGGAAGAGACCGAGCACAAGGCCGTGTCGTACGACGTGTGGAACGCCGTGATGAAGCCGGGCCTCGGCAGCTACCTGCTGCGCACCGGCACGATGCTGACGACGACCTTGATGTTCTGGACGATCGTGTTCGACTTCCACGTGCGCCTGATGCTCGCGCATCGGCGCCGTCACGGGAAATTCGGCGGCATGTGGCGGCTCGTGAAGTACCTGTACGGCCCGAAGCATGGCGTGTTCCCGAGCATTGCGCGAGAATGGCTCGACTATTTCCGGCCGGGCTTCCATCCGTGGGACCACGACAACCACCAGTACCTGCAGGGGCTCGACACGCTGCTCGCGAACATCGACGCGACCAACGCGCGCTACGCCGCGCAGGCCGCGCCGCGCCGCGTGCCGCTGCATCCGGTCCCGCAGGCGTGACGCGATGACGCGCGCAAGCGAGATGCTGACCGTCCAGTCCGGCGACGTGAAGCTCGCCGTCTACGCGAGCGGCTCGCGCCGCGCGCCGCCGGTGATCCTCGTGCACGGCTACCCCGATTCGGCGAGGGTGTGGGAGCCGGTCCGCGCGCGGCTCGCGAAACGCTACCGCGTGATCGCGTACGACGTGCGCGGCGCGGGCGCCTCCGACGCGCCGCGCCGCCGCGCCGACTATACGCTCGCGCGGCTCGCCGACGACCTGAAGGCCGTCGCCGACGCCACCTGCGGCGGCCGGCCGTTCCACCTCGTCGGTCACGACTGGGGGTCGATCCAGTGCTGGGAAGCCGTGACCGATCCGGCGTGGCGCGAGCGCATCGCGTCGTACACGTCGATCTCCGGGCCGTGCCTCGACCATGTGTTCCGCGCGAGGATGCGGCTCAGGCAGAGCCTGAAGTCGTGGTACATCGCGTTCTTCCACCTGCCGCTCGTGCCGTCGCTGGTGTGGCGGCTCGGCGGCGCGGCGCTATGGCCGCGCTGGCTGCAGCTCACCGAACGGGTTCGCCCCGAGCGCGACCCCGCGCAATTGAAGAACGCGCTGAACGGCATGCAGATGTATCGCGCGAACTTCATCGCGCGGGCCCGGCGGCCGCGCGAGCGTCACGCGCAGGCGCCGGTGCAGATCCTCGTGCCGGTGCGCGACCGCTACGTGACGCCGGAGATGTCGGCCGACCTCGGCCGCTGGCTCGGCGAGCACGTGCGCGAGGAAATCGACGGCGCGCACTGGATCGTGTTGCGCGACCCCGACCTGATCGCGGCGCGGATCGACCGCTTCGCCGCCGCGCACGAGAAGAAGACGGCCGCGCCCGTTCAGCGGATTGCCGGCAAGCGCCTGAACAACGTCTCGTAGTCGATCACGAGGCCGTCGTCGTCGATGTCCATCTCGGCGGTGAAATCGCGGAAGATGCCTTCGTAGCGGTAGCGCCGGCCCGGCTCGATGCATGCGTATGCCTGCTGGACCCGGGTCGCCTTCAGGTCCGGCGTCGATACGTAGACGACGTCGATCGGCCGCCGCTCGCCGCGCGCAAGCCCGAGGCGGCCGATCGGCAGCGAGTTCGTGTACGGCGTCGCCGCGATGTCGATGTCGATGCAGCCGTCCAGTTCCGGCAGCGCCCGCCCGGAGCCGTCGCGCCAATGGCCGAGGCCGTCGCCGTGAAGCTCGAGCGTGCCGCCGCCCATCACCTTGAGCACCGCGTAGGTCGCGCGCCATTGCGCGTCGCAGACCACCCGGTACGCGAGCCCGTAGGACTTGCCGTACCGCTGGCCGACCACCACGCTTTCCACGATGATCCCGCCGTTGCTGCGGTCGAACGCCAGATGTTCGATCCCGTCGCCTTCGAGCGACGCCCAACGCACTTCACGCATCGTCCTGCCTCCTTGCTCGTTGTCGAATGCCGGGCATCGTCGCACAAATTCATCACGCGGGAGTATTGACCGGCAACCAGGATCTCGACAAAAAACTCGTGCGCCAGACCCGCCGATACGACAGGCAGGCAGCCCCTTGCAACGAAAGCACGTCGATCCACCTAGCCGCATCCGGGGCGACTCATCCGACTCGATACCGCCGAGGAGCGTGCGAAGCCGCGGACATGCGCTCGAGGCGCGACGCGCCGGCGGATGGGACCGTCAGCGGTTCTGGACTTCGAGCCGGCCCGCCGGCGCGGGCTCGATCTGCGAGCCGACGGCGAACGTGAGCAGGCTGAGCAGCGCGACGAAGCCCATGCCGTAGAACATCGCGGCGCCGCCGTAGTGCAGCAGCACGAGGCCGCCAAGCCAGGGTCCGAGCAGGTTGCCGACGTTGCTGAGCGAATGCGCGCCGTAATAGATGCCGCGCAGCGGCTCGGGCGTGATGCTGTCGAGGACCGCGTATTCCGACGGGATGAGCAGCACTTCGCCCCACGTGAAGACGACCATCGACGCAACGAGCGCGGTCATGTTCGGCGAATTCGCGAAACCGGCCGCGCCGATCGCGAGCAGGATCGCGCCGAGCGTGAGCGACGCGAACGGTCCGCGCCGCTCGCCGATGCGGTTCAGCAACGGCTGGCTCAAGACGACCGTGATCGCGTTCGTGCTCATCAGCCAGGCGAACATCCTGAGCCCGTCGTCGAACGCGCCGATCAGGTACTGCGAGAACGTGACCGACATTTCGCCGTGCACGGCGATCGCGAGCATGCTGCCCGCGGTGAAGAGGACGAGGCGCCGGTCGGTGCCGATGATGCGAAGTTTCGCGAAGAGCGGCAGGTCGGACGCGGCCGCTTCGTGCTGCGCGCGGCCGAACGCGAGCCGTGCCGTGATCGCGTAGATCGCGATCGAGAACAGCAGGTAGACGGCGCCCGTGATGAGGAACACGGGGGATTTGTCGAGCAGGCCGAGCGAAGCGCCGAGGAGCGGCCCGATCGAGAAGCCGATGTTGATTGCCACGTAGCGCCGCGCGAATGCGCGCAGCCGCTGTTCGGGCGGGAGATTGTCGCTGATGGCGGCCTTCGACACCGGATCGTAGAACGAGCTCGCGAGATTGATGAAGAGGTTGACGATGAAGACCTGCCACGCGCTGGCCGCGAAATGAAGCGCGGCGAACGACAGGCTCGATACGAGCAGGCAGCCGGTCAGCACCTTGCGCCGGCCGAGCACGTCGGACAGATGACCGCCGAAGAAGCCGCCGAACGTGCCGGCGAGCGCGCCCGTCCCCAGCAGCAGGCCGATCGTCGCTGCGTCGAGCCCCATCCGTTCGTGCAGGTAGATCGCAAGAAACGGCAAGCTCATCGCGCGCGCCATCACGACGAAGCCGGTGCCGACGATCAGCAGCCAGACGAGGAATGGGTGCCTTGCCTTTTCTTGACTCATGTATGACCCATCGAGAACCGTTGAGGACCGGTCGTGCCGCACCGATGCGCGCAGGTCGCGCGGTGCGCCGCAGGTGTCTTCGCGCGCGCGAGCGCCGCCGCCATGTTGCGTGGTCCGGTATTGTACTCAGCGCTTCATGGTCGCGTAAGCTTGACCTAGGAAAAACGTCAGGTTGCTTTCGACAAGATTTCGCACATGCTCGCGATTGCGTTGCGGTCGAACCCGACGATCGAACGCATGACGGCAAATTCCCACTATCCAGTTGCGCCTATGCCGCACCCGGCCGATCTGCCCTATCCTCGCGGCTCATCCTGCACTGCCGCCGTCATGTCTACCGCCCAGCCTGCCACACCGTCGATCGACCTGCGCATCCTGCTGCGCAGCCTCGGGCAGATCGTGCTGCAGGCGAATGCGCTGACGGGCGCACTGCTGCTCGCCGCGCTGGCGCTGACCGACGCGCGGCTCGCGTGCGCGGCGCTGCTCGGCGCAGCGGCGGCCAGCATGGTCGCCGTGCTGACCGGCGCCGCGCGCCGCGACGTCGAAGCGGGGCTGGCCGGCTTCAACGGCGCGCTCGCCGCGCTGGCCGCCGTCACGTTCGCGCCGCAGCCGCTCGCGGCCGTCGCACTCGCGCCGCTCGCCGCGGCAGGTGCGGCGCTCGTGCAGCGCGCGCTGCGCCGGCCGCTCGAGAAATGGCGCCAGTGCCCGTATTCGAGCCCGTGCCTCGCCGTCACCGCGCTGTGGCTGCCGTTTGTCGCGACGCAGCATGCGGGCGCAAGCGCGGCCGGCGTATCGTTGACACTGCCGGCGTTCGCACCGGCGCTGCTCGCCGGCGTCGCGCAGACCACCTTCGCGCAAGGCGCATGGGCCGGTGCGCTGATCGTCGCCGGGCTCGCGGCCGCGTCGCGCCGCGCGGCTGCGTTCGCGCTCGGCGGCGCGGCCGTGTCGTCCGCGCTGCTGATCGCGCTCGGCGCCGAAGCCGCGACGCTCGCGGACGGCCTGCTGGGCTTCAACGGCGCGCTGGCCGCACTTGCGCTGATGCCGCGCGGCGCGCGCGCCGCGTTGGCGGCCGCGGTGCTCGCCGCGCTGCTGCAGGCGCTCGCGATGCGCGCGGGCGTCACCGCCCTCACCGCGCCGTTCGTGCTGGCGTCGTGGCTCACCGTACGGGTCATGCGCCGCTTCACCCTGGGAGACGCCGATGTCGTCATTCGCTCACCGTCCTGACGCCGTCGCGCCCGGCGGCCCGATCTCGGACGCCGAACGCCGGCTGCGCGTCGATCTCGCCGCCGCGTACCGGCTCGTCGCGCTGAACGGCTGGGACGACCTGATCTACACGCATCTTTCCGCGACCGTGCCGGGCGAGCCCGGCCGCTTCCTGATCAATCCGTTCGGGCTGACGTTCGACGAGGTGTGCGCGTCGAACCTCGTGAAGATCGACCTCGCCGGCAACCGGATCGGCGGCGGCGAGCACCCGGTCAACGTGACCGGCTTCGCGCTGCACGCGGCCGTGCATGCGGCGCGGCCGGACGCGGTATGCGTGATGCACCTGCACAATACGGCCGGCATCGCGGTGTCGATCCAGCGCGACGGGCTGCTGCCCGCATCGCAGCATGCGCTGCGCTTTTACGGCGATCTCGCGTATCACGACTACGAGGCGCTGGCGTTCTCGCCGGCCGAGGGCGCGCGGCTGACCGCGAGCCTCGGCGCGAAATCCGCGATGCTGCTGCGCAACCACGGCACGCTGACGGTCGGCCGCACGGTCGCCGAGGCCTACGTGCTGATGGACACGCTGATCAAGGCGTGCGACATCCAGGTGCGCGCGCAGGCAGGCGGCGGGCCGCTCGTGCTGCCCGAGCCGGCCGTTGCCGCGCGCACCGCCGCGCAGCTGCGCGACGGCGGCGCGATCGAAGGTGAACTGGAGTGGCCCGCGCTGCTGCGCCGCGTCGACCGGATCGATCCGTCGTATCGCGATTGAATTGTTCAGAACTTTCCGACCTTCCCGACCTGACAGGAGAAACCCATGCCGACATTCAACATCCAGCTGTTCGAAGGCCGCACCGTCGAGCAGAAGCGCCGGTTCGTCGAGGCGATCACGCGCGTCACCTGCGAGACGCTCGGCTGCGAGCCGGGCTCGGTCGACATCATCCTGACCGACGTGAAGAAGGAGAACTGGGCGACGGGCGGCAGGCTTTGGAGCGACGAGGGCTGAGCGCTCCGCGACGGCCGCGCGCCGCGGCCTTTCCGCTGACTTAAGCATGTCTTACCGTTGCTCCGGCGCCGCCTTCCGTGTCTTCCCGATGATGTGCACCCGCACATGGCGCTGTCACGCATTCGGCGCATAATGGCCCACTGACGAAGCAGTCGATGGCCACCCGAGAGGAGAACGCGCCATGGAAGCGAAGAACGAAGAAGTCGTCGCACACCTGCTCTCCGACGTCGTCGAATTCGCGCGCGAGCGCTTGCCCGAGGCGACGTTCCGGATCGTCGAACCCTTCCTCCGCCATTACTACGACTTCGTCGACGCCGACGACCTGCAAAGCCGCGGCATCGCCGATCTATACGGCGCCGCGATGGCGCACTGGCAAACCGCCCAGAAATTCGTGCCCGGCAGCGAGCGGCTGCGCGTGTACAACCCGATCCTCGAACAGCACGGCTGGCACTCCGACCACACGGTGATCGAGATCGTCAACGACGACATGCCGTTCCTCGTCGATTCGGTGTCGATGGCCGTCAACCGCCTCGGCCTCGCGCTGCACTCGGCGATGCACCCCGTGTTCCGGATCTGGCGCGGCAAGAACGGCAATATCGAGCGCGCCGACGTGGGCGGCCTCGCGACCGACGACGGGCACTCGCAGCTCGCATCGTTCATTCATTTCGAGGTCGACCGGTGCGGCGACGCGGCGATGCTCGAATCGCTGCGCAACGACATCGCGCGCGTGCTCGGCGACGTGCGCGCATCGGTCGAGGACTGGCCGAAGATCGTCGACATCGCACGCCACACGATCAAGGAAATGAAGGCGCGCGAGACGAGCGCCGAAGACATCGAGGCGCGCGCGTTCCTCGAATGGATGGTGGCCGACCATTTCACGTTTCTCGGGCAGCGCGACTACGCGCTCGTGTCGCACGGCGCCGGCTTCGCGCTGCGCGGCATCGAAGGCTCGGGCTTCGGCATCCTGCGCGAAGCGCTGCGCGCACCCGGCACGCCGGACCTGACGCCGCTGCCGCCCGCCGCCGCGGAAATCATCCACGGCGCCTGGCCGATCTTCCTGACCAAGGCGAACTCGCGCGCGACCGTGCACCGCCCCGGCTATCTCGACTACGTCGGCGTCAAGCTGGTCGGCCCCGACGGCAAGGTCTGCGGCGAGCGGCGCTTCATCGGGCTCTACACGTCGACCGCGTATTTCGTTTCCTGCTCGGAAATCCCGATCGTGCGCCGCAAGTGCGCGAACATCGTGCGGCGCGCGGGCTTCTTGCCGAAAGGCCATCTCGGCAAGACGCTCGTGACGGTGCTCGAAACCTATCCGCGCGACGAGCTGTTCCAGGCCGACGAAGACCAGCTTTACGACATCGCGCTCGGCGTGCTGCGGCTGCAGGAGCATCAGCGCACGCGCCTGTTCGTGCGGCGCGACCGCTTCGACCGCTTCGTGTCGTGTCTCGCGTACGTGCCGCGCGACAAGTACAACACCGACCTGCGCCGGCGCATCGCGCGGCTGCTCGTCGACGCGTTCAAGGGCATCAACGTCGAATTCACGCCGCTGCTGTCGGAATCCGCGATCGCGCGGATCCATTTCGTCGTGCATGCGGAGCCGGGCACGATGCCCGACGTCGATACGCGCGAGCTCGAGCAGCGCCTCGTGCAGGTCTCGCGCCGCTGGCAGGACGACCTGTCGGACGCGCTGCTCGACGCGTTCGGCGAGGAGCAAGGCAACCGCCTGCTGCAGCGCTATGCCGATTCGTTCCCGGCCGGCTACCGCGACGACTATCCGGCGCGCACCGCGGTGCGCGACATCGAGCTGATCGAGCGCGTGAACGGCACCGAGCGCCTCGCGATGAACCTGTACCGGCCGATCGAGGCCGAAGCGCGCGCGTTCCGCTTCAAGGTCTACCGCTCCGGCGACCCGATCGCGCTGTCGCGCAGCCTGCCGATGCTCGAACACCTCGGCGTGCGCGTCGACGAGGAACGGCCGTACCGGATCCAGGCGCAGGACGGCACGCCCGCGTGGGTGCACGACTTCGGCCTCGAAATGGTGGACGACACCGAGTTCGACATCGAGCGCGTGAAGGGGCTGTTCGAGGACGCGTTCGACCGGATCTGGAGCGGCCGGATCGAGAACGACGATTTCAACCGGCTCGTGCTGCGCGCGCACCTGAGCGCGCGCGAAGTCACGATCCTGCGCGCGTATGCGAAGTACTTGCGGCAGGTCGGCTCGACGTTCAGCGATGCGTACATCGAGCGAGCGCTGACCGGCAATCCGGCGATCGCGCGGCAGCTCGTCGAGCTGTTCGTCGTGCGTTTCGATCCGCGCATCGGCAACCCGCGCGACGCACAGGCCGAGCGGCTGCTGAAGGCGATCGAGACCGCGCTCGACCAGGTGCCGAATCTCGACGAGGACCGGATCCTGCGCCAGTTCCTCGGCGTGATCAACGCGACCGAGCGCACCAACTACTACCGGCACGACGCCGACGGCGAGCCCAAGCCGTACCTGTCGTTCAAGTTCGATCCGGCGAAAGTGCCCGGCCTGCCCGAGCCGAAGCCGATGTTCGAGATCTGGGTGTATTCGCCGCGCGTCGAGGGCGTGCACCTGCGCGGCGGTCGCGTCGCGCGCGGCGGCCTGCGCTGGTCCGACCGCCGCGAGGATTTCCGCACCGAGGTGCTCGGCCTGATGAAGGCGCAGATGGTGAAGAACGTCGTGATCGTGCCGGTCGGCTCGAAAGGCGGCTTCGTCGTGAAGAACCCGCCGCCGCCGAGCGACCGCGAAGCGTGGATGCGCGAAGGCGTCGCGTGCTACCAGACGTTCCTGCGCGGCCTGCTCGACCTGACCGACAACCTCGCCGGCAATGCGGTCGAGCCGCCGCCCGACGTCGTGCGGCACGATCCCGACGATCCGTATCTCGTCGTCGCGGCCGACAAGGGCACGGCCACCTTCTCCGACTACGCGAACGCGATCTCGCACGAATACGGCTTCTGGCTCGACGATGCGTTCGCGTCGGGCGGCTCGGTCGGCTACGACCACAAGAAGATGGCGATCACCGCGCGCGGCGCGTGGGAGTCGGTCAAGCGGCATTTCCGCGAGATGGGCGTCGATACGCAGACGACCGACTTCACGGTGGTCGGCGTCGGCGACATGTCGGGCGACGTGTTCGGCAACGGCATGCTGCTGTCGCCGCACATCCGGCTCGTCGCGGCGTTCGACCACCGGCACGTGTTCCTCGACCCGAACCCCGATCCGGCCGCGAGCTTCGCGGAGCGCGCGCGGCTGTTCGCGCTCGAGCGGTCGAGCTGGGCCGACTACGACGCGGCGGCGATCTCCGCGGGCGGCGGCGTCTATCCGCGCACCGCGAAGACGATCCCGCTGTCTGCCGCGGTGCAGGCCGCGCTCGGCATCGACGCGGCCGCGCTCGCGCCGAACGAGCTGATCCGCGCGATCCTGCAGGCGCCGGTCGACCTGCTGTACAACGGCGGGATCGGCACCTACGTGAAGGCGGCCCGCGAGACCAACGCGCAGGTCGGCGACCGCGCGAACGACGCGGTGCGCGTGAACGGCTCGGACCTGCGCTGCAAAGTCGTCGGCGAAGGCGGCAACCTCGGCTTCACGCAGTTCGGGCGCATCGAGTTCGCGCAGCGCGGCGGACGCGTCAACACCGACGCGATCGACAACTCGGCCGGCGTCGACTGTTCGGACCACGAAGTCAACATCAAGATCCTGCTCGGGCTGGTCGTCACCGACGGCGAGATGACCGAAAAGCAGCGCAACGCGCTGCTCGCCGAAATGACCGACGAGGTCGGGCTGCTCGTGCTGCGCGACAACTACTACCAGACCCAGGCGCTGTCGATCGCGGGCCGCTACACGGTCGAGCTGCTCGACGCCGAGACGCGCCTGATGCGCTGGCTCGAACGCGCGGGCCGCCTGAACCGCGTGATCGAGTTCCTGCCGACCGACGACGACGTCGCCGAGCGCCAGGCCGCGAAGCTCGGCCTCACGTCGCCGGAGCGCGCGGTGCTGCTCGCGTACAGCAAGATGTGGCTGTACGACGCGCTGCTCGAATCCGACGTGCCGGAAGACCCGCTCGTGGCCGGCATGCTGGTCGACTATTTCCCGAAGCCGCTGCAGCAGCGCTTCAGCGAGCCGATGCGCCGCCATCCGCTGCGCCGCGAGATTCTCGCGACCCACCTGACGAACGCGCTCGTCAACCGGGTCGGCTGCGCGTTCGTGCACCGGCTGATGGAGGAAACCGACGCGCAACCCGGCGACATCGTGCGCGCGTGCATCATGGCGCGCGACGTGTTCGATCTCGACGCGGTCTGGCGCGACATCGATGCGCTCGACAACCGCGTCGCCGACGACGTGCAGGCGCGCATGTTCGTCGACGTCGCGCGGCTGCTCGAACGCGCGGCGCTGTGGTTCCTGCGGCACCTGCAGGCGGGTGCGATCGGCGACGGCGGCGTCGGCGAGCTGCTCGCGCGCTGCCGCGACGCCGCCGAGCGGCTCGCGCCGCAACTGCCGGCGCTGCTGCCGGCCGCGGATCTCGACGCGCTGTCCGAGCGGCAGCGCGTGCTGGTCGACGCGGGCGTCGACAGCGCGCTCGCGGCGCGGGTCGCGAGCGGCGACATCTCGGCCGCGCTGCTCGACATCGCCGAGGTGGCCGCAACCTGCAACCGCAGCCTGGAGCTCGTCGCGGGCGTGTACTTCGCGCTCGGCACGCAGCTCAACTACGGCTGGATCAGCGAGCGCGCGGCGGCACTGCCGACGCCCACGCACTGGGACATGATGGCGCGCGCGGCAGCGCTCGCGGACGTCGCGCGCCTCAAGCGCGCACTGACGACGAGCGCGCTCGGCGAAGCCGACGAAACGTCGATGCCCGAGGCGATCGTCGACGCGTGGCGCGCACGGCGCGAGGCCGCGCTCGAACGCTATGCGCATCTGCTCGCCGACCTGCGCGCGACGGGCGGCGCGAGCCTCGCGGTGCTGCTCGTGATCGTGCGGGAGATGGCGGTGCTGGAGCGGGCGTGAACGAAGCGGGCAGGCCCGGCCTTTGTGCCACACGACTCGCGCTCGGAGCGCTTGTCGTCGAGGCGAACCGGCACCATGCCGGCGGCGTTCAACCTTTCCCGCTCCATGGGAATCCCGTCGATGTGCGCGGCAGCAGGCACAATACGGGGCATTAGTGCCGCCTACGCACCAGCGTTCGACGTTCGAACCGCGTGACGGCGCGCTGCCGGAATCCGCTCCTTCCCCGCTGTCATGACCGACTCAAGCCTCGACCGCGCCGCCGCACCCGCGCGCGCAACGAATTCACCGCGTTTCCTGTTGCTGCTGATCTGCCTGTTCGCGTCCGCCGGACAGCTCGCGATCGACATCTACGTGCCCGCGCTGCCCGCGATGGCCCGCTATTTCGCGACGTCGCCGCAGGCGATCCAGTCGAGCGTGTCCGGCTACCTGGCCGCCTACGCGTTCAGCCAGCTCGTGTTCGGGCCGGTCGCCGACGCCTTCGGGCGCAAGCGCGTGCTCGCGTTCGGGCTCGTCGTCTACACGATCGGCTGCCTGCTGTCGCTCGGCGCGACGAACCTGGAAACGTTCATCCTCGCACGCTGCCTGCAGGGCTTCGGCATCGCGACCACCAACCTGCTCGCGAAAACGATCATTACCGATTCGTTCACCGGGCAGGCGCTGATGCATGCGTTCACCTACATGTCGATCGCATGGGGGCTCGCGCCGATCGTCGCGCCGGTGATCGGCGCGCACCTGCAGACGTGGTTCGGCTGGCAGGCTTGCCTGGTGTTCCTGCTCGCGTACTCGCTCGTGATGTGGGCGCTGCTGTGGGGCTATCGCGAGACGCTGCCGCGCCGCGTGCCCCTCGCGCCGCGCACGCTGATGGCGAACGCCGGCAAGGTGCTGTCGAGCCCGGTGTTCCACAGCTGCTTCCTCGCGCAGGGGCTGTGCTACAGCATCCTGCTCGTGTTCAACATCGTCGGGCCGTTCATGGTGCAGACCACGCTTCACAAGCCGCCGACCTTTTTCGGCTATCTCGCGCTCGGCATCGGGATGATGTATTTCCTCGGCGGGCTGTCGAACCGCGTGCACGGCCCGCGTCTGCCGAGCGCCGAGCGGCGGCTGCAGCTCGGCGCGCGCGTGATGGCCGGCGCCGCGATCGCGATGCTCGTGCTGGCGCTGACGGTCGGCCTGCGCGTATGGACGCTCGCGACGCCCGTGCTCGTGATGGGGTTCTGCGCCGGCGCGATGTATCCGACGCTGATGGCGAAGGGCAATTCGCTGTTCCCGCACATCGCGGGCCTGACGAGCGCGATCCTCGGTTGCGCGCTGCTGCTGGTGTCGTCGGCGATGATGGGGCTCGCCGGCTTCGTGTCGGTGCAGGTGCTGACGCCGCTCGCGGTGTTCTTCGTGATCCTCGCGCTCACGGTCGTCGCGATGGTCGCGAAGCTGCTGCGCCATCTCGCGCAGATGCAGCCCGCGGCGGTCGTGCGCGGCGGCGGCGAGGTGGCTTAGGCGCGCGGAGCGAGGCTAGTCGGCAAGCGCCGTTTCCGCATCATGCGGCGGTCGCGCCGCGCGATACGCGTTCGGCGACTCCCCGAATTCCTTCCGGAACTCGCGACCGAGGTGCGACGCATCCGAAAACCCGCAGGACGTCGCGATATCGGCCACCGTGCGATCGGAACTCGTCAGCAGCCACGACGCCATCCGGATTCGAATCTGTCTCGCATACGCACGCGGCGATTGCCCCGTTTCCGTCGCAAACAGACGTTCGAGCTGCCGCACCGACACGTCGAGCCGCCCTGCAAGCTCGGGCTGGCTCAACGGCTGGCCGACGTGCTGCTCCATCAACAGGATGGCGCGCCTGACTTTCGGATGGGTCGCGGGCGCGAGCCCCGGAGGATGCGGCTGCGGCGCATGCCCTTTTTGCGCATCGTCCACCAGCAGGATGCGGAGCGCCTTCCGGACGATCGTGGCTTCCACGTGCCGCAGCAGGATGGCGGCCGCGACGTCGATCGACGCGCGCCCGCCGGAGCAGGTGATGCGCCGCCGGTCCACGACGAACAGCCGGTCGGCGACGAGGTTGCGCTCGTCGATGTTCGGGAAGCGCTCGACGAAGTCCCAGTAATGAAACCAGCTCACGCAGATGCGATAGCCGTCCATCACGCCGGCCCGCGCGAGCGCAAACGCACCCGTGCAGATGCCCACGAGCGTGGCCGACGTGTTGCCCATCGCGCGAATGAACGCCAATGTCGCGTCGCTCGCCGAGGGCCCCGAGTGCAGGAGCCCGCCCACGATGACGACGTAATCGAATGCCTGCGCATCGTCGAACGTCGTCCACGGCGTGATCTGGATGCCGCAGCTGGCGCGCACCGGAACGAGGTTTTCTCCGACGATGGTCCACGCGCATCGAACCGGCCTGCTCAGGTCGCCTTCATCGCTCGCGAGCCTGAGCAGGTCGACGAAGCCCGAGAAGGCCGTCAACGTGAAATTGGGCAGCAGCACGATGCCGAAGCGCAGGGGTCGTGAAGCCGCGGCCTGGGTGGCGATCGGGTGGCTAACCATGTGACTGCCTGCGTCGACGATCCGGCTTCATCGCTCGCTATCGGGCGACTTCGGGGCGACTTCGATGCCGGCGTCGAGCCATTCGCGCATCATCGCGCCGACTTCCTCGTCGAGCCAGTCGCGAAACTGCTGATACTCCGCGCGCAGCCGTGCGTTCTTGTGGGTGATCAGATAGTGATGACGGTCGCGGAACACGAGCACATCCGGCACCGGCCGCAGCAGGCGCCCCTGCTCGACCTGCCGATGCACGAGGTGATGCCAGCCCAGCAGCGTGCCCTCGCCCGCTTCGGCCTGCGCGACGAGCAGCCGGTAGTCGTTGCTCTCCAGATGCTTGTTCTCGACGATCGTGTCGGTGCCGTCGCCCTGCTGAAACCAGTTGCGCCACACGCGCCAGTCCACGTGCTCGCAAACCTGCGCACGCCCGAGCAACGAGAGGTTCAGCGTCGGGGGCGCCAGCAGGTCCAGCGGCTTCAGCGTCCTCCCGCGAAAATGCCGCTCGTGAAACGACGGGCTGCAAACCGGATAGACGATGTCATGGAACAGCGGCTCGACCTCGAACTCCGGTTCGCGCGGCGGGTTCTTGGTGATGATGACGTCGGGTTCCACGAGCTCGTCCAGCTCCATGAAATGCTCCGTCACCATCACGTGCAGGCGGATCTCCGGAAATCGCTCGCGGAACGCCGGGAGCCGGGACGACAGCCACAGCGCGGAAAACGTATGCGACACGCAGAGCGTCAGCGCGTGCTTGTCCGTGCGACGCACGGCCTCCGCCGCCTCGGCGATGTTCATGATCGACAGATACGACGCGTTGTAGAGGATGCGCCCGGCGTCGGTCAGCGCGATATGCCGGCCAGTGCGCTCGAATAGGGCGACGTCGAGGGAATCCTCGAGCTCCTTGATTTGTCTGCTGATCGCCGCCTGGGTCACGCACAGCACTTCGGCGGCCTGAGTGAAGCTCTCGTAGCGCGCCGCCGTCACGAAGCACCTCAGCGCCCGGAGCGACGGCATCTGCGCGAGGAGTCGGTCTGTAAATAATTGCTTCTTCGACATGGCTGTCACTCTCAAAACGGATACTCGCGACGCAGGCCGGAACGCTGTCCGTCGACACGCTCCGGCGCTGCCGGGAAACATCCCGCTATCGTGCCACGAGCCGCACCAGGGCGCATGCACTGCCGCCGTCAATCGAGCTTCAGCCAGGTGGTCTTCAACTCGCAATACTGGTCGTGCGCATAGACGGACTTGTCGCGCCCGCCGAATCCCGACTGCTTGAAACCGCCGAACGGCGTGGTGAGATCCCCCTCGCCGAAGCAGTTCACCGTCACGGTGCCCGCGCGAATGCGGGCCGCGATCTTGTGCGCGCTGTTGACGTTATCCGTCCACAGCGACGCGGCAAGCCCGTAGCACGTGTCGTTGGCAATGCGAACGGCGTCCTCGACGTCCTCGTATTCGATGAAGCAGACGACCGGCCCGAACACCTCGTCGCGCGCGATGCGCATGTCGGGCGTCACCTGGTCGAAGATCGTGGGCTCGACGAACCACCCGCCGGTTTCCGCGAGCGTCGCGCATCCGCCGCATACGACGCGCGCGCCCTCCGCCTTCGCCTGCTCGATATGGGCGAGCACCTTTTCGAAGTGCTTCTGCTCGATCAGCGCGCCGAGCTTCACGTCCGGGTCGAGCGGGTCGCCCGTCTTCCAGCCGGCGAGCACCCCCAGGACCTTTTCCAGCAGTTCCGCCTTCCGGTGCGACGGAACCAGGATCCGCGACCCGGCGCTGCAGTTCTCCCCCATGTTCCAGAACGCGGCCGCCACCGCCTGCTCGGCCACCGCATCGAGATTCGCGACATCGGGAAGAATGACCTGCGGATTCTTGCCGCCGCACTCGAGCACCACGCGCTTCAGGTTCGTGTCGGCCGAATAGTGCAGAAAGCGCTTGCCGGTGGCGGTCGAACCGGTGAACGCGACGAGGTCGACGTCCGGATGGCGCCCCAGCGCCTGCCCCGCGCCGTCGCCGAAGCCGGTGACGACGCTCAGCACGCCCGCGGGCACGCCGGCCTCGACGGCGAGATCGGCGATGCGCAAGGTCGACAGCGACGTCTGCTCGGCCGGCTTCACGATCACGCTGTTGCCGACGGACAGCGCCGGGCCGATCTTCCACGCCAGCATCAGCGCCGGGAAATTCCACGGCAGCACTGCGCCGACGACGCCGATCGGTTCGCGGGTAATCATGCTGACGACGCCCGATCCCGACGGCGACAGCGCGTCGTAGCGCTTGTCGGTCACTTCGGCGTGCCAGCGGATGCAGGCCGCCGACTCGGGAATGTCGAGCCCGAGACATTCGCTGATCGGCTTGCCCGCCTCCAGCGCTTCGAGAAGCGCCAGTTCGTCCGCGTGCGCGTCGATCAGCTGCGCCAGCCGAAGCAGCACCGCTTTCCGATGAGCCGGTGCGGCCTTCGACCACACGCCGGATTCGAATGCGTTCCGGGCAGCCGCGACCGCGCGATCCACGTCCTTTTCGTCGCAGCGGGCCACGTCGGCCAGCACCTTGCCCGACGCCGGGTTGAGGGTGCGGAACGTCTCGTTCGACGCGGCCGCGCACCGCTGCCCGGCGATGAACGCCCTGCCGTCGAGGACCAATGCTTCCGCCTTCTGTTTCCATTCCTGATGAGTCGTCATTTGCTTTCCTTACGATTCAAAGCTCGGCCCCAGCCGAGAATTCCTTCGCCCAGATCGCGGCCGATACCGCCACGTCGACGATCGGCCGGACCGGCAGCGAACGCGGGTGCGGCTGGTTCAGCCGTTGCCGCACGAGTTCGCTCGACTGGCCCAGCGCGTACTCGGCGATGAGCTTGCCGGACGACGATCCCCGGCTCAGGCCGAGGCCGTTGCATCCGACCGCTTCGAAGACGCCGTCGTCCCGGCGCCCGAACAGCGCGCCGTTGTTCGCGGACAGGCACAGCGGCCCGCCCCACGTGTATTCGAGCTCCACCCCTTTCAGCATCGGAAATCGCCGGTCGAACGAGCGCTGATGCAGGCTCTTCGCCTTCGCCAGATCGGCCGGCGACACCTCCAGCCCCGGCCGGAACGCGAAATGGTTGCGCACGCAGATGCGGTCCGTCGCCAGACGACGCACGGTCGTGCCCATCGGGTCCGCGGGGATCAGCGACCACGATCGCGTGCCGCCCAGCCGCCTGACTTCGTCCGCGTTCATCACGCGAGTCATCGACGCGAACGTATAAACGGGCAACAGGCCGTTCGGATGCATTCCGAACGTCGCCGCGTAAGCATTCGTGCAAAGCACCACCTGCTTCGCGACGAGCTTGCCGCGCGCGAAATGCAGCACCTTGGTGTCGCCGCGATGCTCGATTTCCGTCACGGCGCTCAGTTCGAACACCCGCACGTTTTCCGGCAGCGCCGCCGCGAGGCCACGCATCAGCGCGGCCGGCTGTACCGTGCTGCAGCCCGGCGTGAACAGCGCGCCGCGATAGAAATCGGTGCCGGTCACCGCGCGGATCGCCGCACCGTCGAGCCATTCGAATGCTTCGCCGATCCTGGCCAGGCCGTCCGCGAAATGTTCGAGCGTCGCCTCACCCTTGCGGTTGACCGACGCATGAAACTTGCCGTCGTCCCGCCAATCGCAATCGATGCCGTGCCGGCGCACGATCGCGCGCACGTAGTCGATCCCGTGGCGCTGGAACCGCACGTCGGCCTGGTCCTCCTCGACGCTGCGCGAATAGCTTTCGCTGCTGATGTCGTGCGGCAAGTCGACGAAGAATCCGGAATTCCGTCCGGCCGTCGTGCGTCCGATGCGGTCCGCCTCGACGAGTGCGATCGACGCGTCGGGCGCGAGCTCGGCCAGCCGCCGGGCGGCGCACAGTCCGGTAATGCCGCCGCCCACGACGACCCAGTCGTAGCGGCGCTCGGACGACACCGTTTCGGCGGGCATGGGCGGCGGCAGGCTTTCCCACCAGCCGTTGACGCCGTCAGGCGCGGGAAACCGCGCGAATTCCAGATTCGAGGCCATGGTGCGTTGGTGCGTTACTGAACGTGGCGGAACAGCGGCTTCACGAGCTCGGCGAACGCGCGGCGCTCGTCGTCCGACAGCGTGCCGAGCGGCGCGCGCGCCGCGCCGACCGGCATCCCTGCCAGCTCGCAGCCGCATCGCACGTATTGAATGAACTTGCCGCTGCGCTCGAGCAGCTCGAGCACCGGCAGAAGCTGCGCCATCAACTGGCGCCCCGTTTCGAAATCGCCGCGTTTCACGCATGCGTCGTAAAGCGCGGTATGCGCTTCGGGCAGGAAATTCGACGCGCCCGCCACCCAGCTTTTCGCTCCCCATACGAAGAACTCGAGCGCCTGGTCGTCCATCCCGCAGCTGAGCACCAGCTTGTCGCGGAAATGCGTGGCGAGATGGTGCAGGTGGCCGATGTCCCCCGTGCTTTCCTTCATCGCGACGAAGTTGGGCCGCTCGAGCACCGCGGCGAGCACGCCGTCGCCGATTGCCGTTCCCGTGCGAGCCGGGAAGTTGTACAGCATGATCGGCATGTCGAGCGCGTCGTCGACCTTCAGAAGATGGGCCAGCAGCTCGTCCTGGGTCGGCTGCGCGTAATACGGCGCGGCGACCAGCAATGCCGACAGCCCCGCACGCTTGGCCTCCTGGCCCAGGCGGATCACTTCGTTGGTGGTGGTCGCGTTGATGCCGGCCGTCAGGAACGTCTTGCCCCCTGCCGCTTCGGCAACGGTATTGAACGTCCGGACCCGCTCGTCGAAACTCAGCGCATAGTATTCGCCCGTGGTGCCGCCGATGCCGAGACCGGACACGCGGCCCGCGAGGTCGGCCGCGTGGCGGCCGAGCAATTCGTGATCGATCTCGCCGTCCGCCTGAAAAGGTGTGACCAGCGGGGTATGCACGCCCTCGAAGCTCATTTCGATTCCTCTCTTCAATAAGTGCGTCAGCGCCTCTGTTCACCCGCCCGTACCTTGTGCGGCGCGGGGCGGGACGCGAAGGACTGACAGTTCGACTGACAAATGGGATACCTAAAAATCCGCTCGGCACTGTGACTTAAGCATATGCCTCCCCGTGCGCATGGATCGGAAACTGGCTGCACAGGTCGCGCACGCGGCTTCGCACCGCCCGCTCGACTTTCTCGTCGCCGTTCGGATCGCGTTCGACTGACGAAAGGACCTCGAGAATCATCTCGCCGATCTGCTCGAACTGCGCGGCGCCGAACCCGCGCGTCGTGCCGGCCGGCGTTCCGAGCCGGATGCCGGACGTGACGGCCGGGTTTTCTGCGTCGAACGGATTGCCGTTCTTGCTGCACGTGATGCCCGCGCGCTCCAGTGCCTTTTCCGCCAGCGTGCCGGCGACGTGCGTCGCGCGCAGGTCGACCAGCAGCAGGTGGTTGTCGGTGCCGCCCGTAACCAGGCTGAGCCCGCCGTCCTTCAGCACGTTGGCGAGCGTCTGTGCGTTGCGCAGCACCTGATCGATATAGGCGGTGAATTCGGGGCGAAGCGCTTCGCCGAAGGCAACGGCCTTGACCGCGATCACGTGCATCAGCGGCCCGCCCTGCAGGCCGGGAAACACCGCCGCGTCGACTTTCTTCGCCATGTCGCCGCGGTTCGTGAGAATGAAGCCGCCGCGCGGTCCGCGCAGCGTCTTGTGCGTGGTGGACGTCACGATGTCCGCAACCCCGACCGGATTCGGATGCCTGCCGGCCGCGACGATTCCCGCGATGTGCGCCATGTCCACCATCAGCAGCGCACCGACGCTGTCGGCGATGGCGCGGAACGCCGCAAAATCGAGCGCGCGCGGATACGCGGAACAGCCCGCGATGATGAGCTTCGGGCGATGCTGCGCGGCCAGCCGGCGCACCTGGTCGTAATCGATGCGCAGCGTCGCCTCGCTCACGCCGTACTGCACGGCGTTGAACCATTTCCCCGAGAGCGCCGCATGCTCGCCGTGCGTCGGATGCCCGCCCGCGTCGACGGACATCCCCATCACCGTATCGCCGGGATTGAGCAGCGCGAACATGACGGCGCCGTTCGCCTGCGCCCCCGAATGAGGCTGCACATTCACGTATTCCGCTTCGAACAGCGCCCGCGCGCGGTCGATCGCAAGCGCCTCGATCCGGTCGACGTGATCGCAGCCGCCGTCATGGCGCCTCGACGGATATCCGTCCGCGTACTTGTTGGCCAGCACGGTGCCTTGCGCTTCCATGACCGCGGCCGACGCGATGTTTTCGGACGCGATCAGTTCGATCCGGGTTTGCTGGCGACGCAATTCCAGTGCGATCTCCGATGCGATGACGGGATCGCGGCT
Source organism: Burkholderia ubonensis (assembly GCF_902833085.1). Lineage (GTDB taxonomy): Bacteria > Pseudomonadota > Gammaproteobacteria > Burkholderiales > Burkholderiaceae > Burkholderia > Burkholderia ubonensis. The sequence goes on along the minus strand of NZ_CADFEB010000006.1, from coordinate 4,054 downwards.
CTGCAGCGTTTCGGAAAAAAAGCGTGCGTTCTCGTTCACGGGGTCACTCCGCCGGGCGGGTCGTCATGTCGGGCATGTCCTGCAACACTGCCGATGCCGTGTTACTGCTGCAGCCAGGCGTTCACCTTGTCCGGATGCGCATCGACGAACTTCTTCGCCGCGGTTGCATAGTCGTTCGTGCTGTTTCCTTCGAACTCGATCGCCTCGACGTCGGCGAGCGTCAGCTTGAAGTGCTTGAAGAACACGTCGGCGCGCGGAAACTTGCCGGCGAACTGCTTCGACGCGAACGCGTGCACCTGCTCTTCACCGCCCAGCGCGCCCTTCGGGTCCTTGAGATAGCGCATCTGCCACTTCTGGAACAGCCAGTGCGGGCTCCAGACCGTCGCCACGATCCACTGCTTCGACTGATAGGCGCGCGACACCCCCGCCAGCATGCCGGCCTCGCTCGAAGCCTGGAGGTTGTATCCGTCCAGGTTGTAGGCCTTGATGGTCTTTTCGGACGCCTGCATCAGGCCGCCGCCCGGCTCGATGCCCTGCACGGTTCCATTCAGCCTGCTCTTGACTTCCGGCTTGCCGAGGTCGGAAATCGACGCAAGCTCGGATTCGGGAATGTACTTCGGCACCGCCCAGCCGTTCTTGCCTCCCGTATAGATGACGCCGACGTCATCCATGTCGTTCTTGTACTTCGCGTAGTAGGTCGCGTGGGTCACCGGCAGCCAGCCGCCCACCATGATGTCCAGGTCGCCGCGCGCCACGCCCTGATACTGGATGCCGATATCGGCCTGCACGAACTGGACGGGCTGCTTGAGCTTCGTCTCCAGCACGTACTTGGCCACGTTGGCGACTGCCAGCACATCCGCCCAATTCGTCACCGCCACCTTGATCGGCTCGGCCGCCGCGGCCGGCCCGCTGCCGACGCCGAACGCAACGACCGCCGACACCATCAGTTTCGCAACAAGCGACTGGAATGCATTGCTTTTCATACAGTACTCCTTCTTAATCAACCGATTCACCGAGAATGCTCGCGACCTCACCAGCAGGATCGATCAGGTTCGCACCGCGCCGCCTGCGCTCGACTTCTTCACCCGCCCGGCCAGCCGGGACTTTTTCGCCTTCACGCCGAAGCTCTCCGTCAGACGGTCCAGCACGATGGCGAGCAACACGACGCCGAGGCCGCCTTCGAACCCGATCCCGATATCGAGGCGCTGGATGCCGCTCAGCACGTACTCGCCCAGGCCGCCTGCGCCGATCATCGATGCGACCACCACCATCGACAGCGCCATCATGATCGTCTGGTTCACGCCCGCCATGATCGACGGCAACGCGTTCGGCAACTGGATCTTCCACAGCAGTTGCCAATCGGTGCTGCCGAACGAGCGCCCGGCCTCCATCAGTTCCTCGCGCACCTGCCGGATCCCCAGCGTCGTCAGGCGCACGACGGGCGGCATCGCGAACACGATCGTGGCAATCACGGCCGGCACCCGGCCCAGCCCGAACAGAATGACGGCCGGAATCAGGTAGACGAACGCGGGCATCGTCTGCATGAAGTCGAGCAGCGATCGCAGCACCACGCCGACCCGGTTGTTCCGGGCGCCCCAGATGCCCAGCGGCACGCCGATCACCAGGCTGAAGACCGTCGCGGCCGTGACGAGCGCCAGCGTGGAGACGGTCTGCGTCCACAAACCCATGTAATGGATGACGAGAAGCGCCAGACCGACGAACACCGAAAACACGACGCCGCGGCGCCACAATGCGAGCCCGACCAGGATGACGAGCATCGCGGTGAACGGAATCGCCGCGAGCCCGTCTTCGAGCAGCTTCACCACCGTGCCCAGCCCGGCCGAGAACGCATCGAATCCACCACGAAAATGTTGAAACAGGAAGTTGACGACGCTCTCCGCGAACTTCCCGATGACCGACGCGTTCATGCCGCCCTCCGTTCCATCATCTGTTTGAGTATTGCCCGGCACGACACCACGCCGGCGAACCGGTCGGCCGCATCGGTGACGGGCACGTCATGCTGCTGGTTCAGCGCGATGGCCGCCAGCTCATGCAGGTCCGTTTCCATCGACACCCTGTCGACGTCATGAAGGAAGGCCTCCCGGATCGGACGGCTCCCGCATTTGTGCAGCGTCGCCGCCGTGACGCAGCCCAGATACCGGCCGGCTTCGTCGCACACGTAGCCGCATTCCGCGCCGCTATCGATGAGCTGGTCGAGGTAGCGCTCGGACGGCGCGCCGGCATCGCACGAAATCAGCCCGCGCTCGACCCTGGTCAGCAGGCTCGACGCCTTGAGGAAGCGCGACACGTCGACATTGCGGAAGAAGTCCCGCACGTACTCGTCCGCGGGCGACTGGATGAGTTCGGCAGGCGTGCCGACCTGAATCAGGCAACCGTCCTTCATGATGCCGATCCGGCCGCCGATCTTGACGGCCTCTTCGATGTCGTGGGAGATGAAGACGATCGTCCGCTGCTCTTCCTTTTGCAGGCGCAGCAGTTCGTTCTGCATTTCGAAGCGAATCAGCGGGTCCAGCGCCGAAAAAGCTTCGTCCATCAGCAGCACGGACGGATTCACGGCCAGCGCACGGGCCAGGCCCACCCGCTGCTGCATGCCGCCGGACAGCTCGCTCGGCAGCAGCTTCTCGTACGAGCCCAGGCCGACCCGCGTCAACGCGGCGCGCGCGATGTCGTAGCGCTGCGCCTTCTTCACGCCGGCCACCTCGAGCCCGTACGCGATGTTGTCCAGCACGGTGCGGTTCGGCAGCAGTGCGAACGACTGGAACACCATCGCCATCTTCTGCCGGCGAACGTCGCGCAGCTCCGGCGTCGACATCGGCGCGATATCGCGGCCTTCGAGGATGACCTGACCGGACGACGGTTCGATCAGCCGATTGAGCAGACGAACCAGCGTCGATTTCCCCGAGCCCGACAGCCCCATGATGACGAAGATTTCGCCCGCCTTGACGCTCAGGCTCACGTCGTTGACCGCGACCATGTTGCCGGTCTCGGCGAAAATCTCGTTGCGCCCGAGCCCCTGCTTCATCAGCTCGACTGCGCGCTCGGGTTTCGGGCCGAAGATCTTCGACAGGTTCCGGACCGTCAGAATGTCGGTTCCGGACACGGCAACGGGCCGGGCCGACGACGGCGCGGCGTCCGTGTCGATTGCGCGTTGCGGCAATACGTTGCCCGGCGCGTAGGTCAGATTCGGGGTCATTCGGTCATCCCAACTGGCTGTTCAGGAAATTGAAGCGCGCGGCTTCCGCGGTATCGGAGGTTTTCGTGGAAGCTTGCGTCGAAATCAGGCCATGCCGGCCACGAGATCGCACGAATCACCGCCTGTCGCTCGATGATTGGAATATTCGAGCTGATATTCGTCTCCGTCAGGTGGTTAATGCATGGATTGCAGCGTATCAAGCCAAATTGCGGCATCCAGCTACATTTTCTGCGCCCTTTCCCATACCTTTGGTAATGCATGCGATGCGCGCGGCGCTTGCCCCGGCATCTGGCAGCATGGCGTCCGACGCGCAAAGCCAATGCCGGCGCGGCGCTGCGACGAAAGACGCGACGCCGCGCGGCCGTCTGCGGCGCGAACGGTGATATCGGCCGGAAAGCGCGCTTTAGGGGAAAGTCCCGAGGAAGCCGCGCATTTCAACGCGGCCGGACACACAACGTCCCACTGATTTGTCGCAATCGTTCTAGCGGAAGCGTCGCCGGTCTTTTCAAATGATGGCGTCTCGCGATCTCTCTTCACTCGTCATTGGAAAACGACATGTTCAATCGAGCCGCCAGTACCGTCGAAAACATCGATCCCGAAGTCTTTGCAGCGATCGAGCAGGAAAACCGCCGCCAGGAAGATCACATCGAGCTGATCGCGTCGGAAAACTACACGAGCCCGGCCGTGATGGCCGCGCAGGGCTCGCAGCTCACCAACAAGTACGCCGAAGGCTACCCGGGCAAGCGCTACTACGGCGGCTGCGAATACGTCGACGTCGTCGAGCAGCTCGCGATCGACCGCGTGAAGGAACTGTTCGGCGCCGAAGCCGCGAACGTCCAG